>NZ_SLZF01000005.1 GCF_004341515.1 Allobosea sp. BK604 | reverse complement strand
CCGTTCGCCCATCATCGCCCCGCCCTCCGCACAAGGACGACTGAATCAGGACTTCATACCCGTCGCAACGACGACTTTTTCAACGGTATCGACCCTAACCAGACCTGCTCCCGCACGAGAGAATGCTTTGGATGCGGCGCCATCGTTTGAACGAAGGACGCCGAGCGGCTCGTTGTGATCCAGATTCTCGGCGTCGCCAAAGCGACGGTCGCGTCGATTTGCATCCAATCTCTTCAGGAAAAGGGATATGGCTGCGAGCATGATGCCTAGGTGCCCAACAGGCCCGATGCAACCCGCTGGGTTCCATGCTCCCAAGCGCCCGTGAGCGCAAAATTACGCCCTGCCGAAAGCCGAGCAAATTCTATGGCTTAGATCAAGATTGCAGAGGTGCTAGAGATGGGAAAAGAACCGATCCAGCGGCAACCGAAAGTGACCCTCCCGGCCGGGTGGCACGCGAGGAACAACTACGGCATACCCTACAGGCCCAGGGACAAGCCCGAACAGGAGGATTGGTACACCGTAGCCCGCAAATTCGGCGTCGGAGTCAACGAGCTGATCTATTTCAACTTTCTGACAACCAATCCCGATGAGGTGAATTGGTACCTGAAATATCATGTGCACTGCACGAAAGTCAGCCCGAGCGGGAACAACTACATGTTCAGCAATACCGGGTACATTTACATCCCGCCTGCGGAAGACCAGCAATTCACTTACGAGGACGAGCAGCCCCTGTGTTCGTGGACGCGGTCCCACACCGAGGACTTCATCAAGCAGCTTGGGATCGTTGCGAACGCACTAGCGAAGAATCCCGGGACCAGAAATCGCGGTGGCAGGATCAAGAAACTGGTCGACGTCATTGTGCGTGTGAAACACCCTCGTTGTTTAGATCTTTGGTATTACAACGACATGAATATCAGCACTTTTGCCGATATTAAGACTCCGGGAGCGAAATTGCGCGAAATGACCGCGGCGACACAGGGAGCGTACCCGTTTGCCGGGCAGTCGGGCCTCTACGGTCAGCAAGGCCCCGAAGAACGCCACCGGGGTTTTTGGCAGATCCATCCCGTTCAGGAGCTATTCGATAATTTCTGCGGAAAGCCTTGGGATGCCAATAAATTGGCCGACGCGCTGGGGCAAATCGACGACTACATGTATAAGGGTTGGCACACCTTGGCGGACGTTTCGGACCGCCTCGAGGCGTTCGGGGGCGGCAACGCCGTCCACGACCTCGTGTGGGCATTCATCAATCACGTCCGTCTGCTCGCGAAGGATAAGGATCATTTGTACAGCGCGTTCGACTCGTAGGCTGTTCGCGCGACCAGGTCGGGCATTGGCCGTCGATGAGCCGAGGTTGGCCATCTCCTTGGCAGCGGCTGATCGCAACCGGAGCGCAATTTCACGGCCCTGAGTGTTAACGGCCGCGTTTGGCGGCCGTGGATGTCCGGCTCGATCGCCAAGATCCCATCGATCCCGGCCACAATGGGCGCATTCTGCAGGTCGGCCGGTTCGGAGAACTTGCGGCGCGCATGCGCCCAGCATCCCGCCTCGATCATCCGGCCGAAATTGATCCGCGGCGACCTATGTCGGCTTTTTGCAATTCTCGAATACCATGATTTTCGATTGAGGGTGCTTGTACCCACAAACCTCTTCCGCGACTCGTATGCAAAAATGTGCATTTTGCGTAAAGAAAAATACAGATCTCAAGAATAAAATATCAGATAATCTGAATAACTTAAAAAATATACGAAATACCCTAAGTAAATTTCTTTGGCTATATGTCGGGAATACGGTCATTTTTTATGCCTCTCCCGTTATGTCTGGCATCGTACGGGCGGTTTCAACCGGCTCCATTTCCTCGTATTCCCAAAGCAGATTTACGCGCAGACGGTCGATGCATGTAGGCCATCCAAGCGCCAAACTCGGCTGAACTATCGCATGCAATGCATCTTGGATCGGCTTTAAGGCAATGTCGGAAACAACGATCATCCTTTCCTGGGTCCACTCAACCGGCATGTTGTCATCAGCGCGTGCGGGATCAGCCATGTAACCAGGAGTTACAAAGAACGCGTAGAATATATTGCTGCCATCAATGCCTTTCGGTCCAACTCCTATATCGATGCCTATGGCCTGATGGTGATGAGAGGAGAAATCAAACTCCTCCAGAAAATAGCCGAACACGTCCGCCCACTTCAGTTCCGCTTCGAGCATGGCTATTCCTTCAACCAAGCCGTCGGTTGAAGCCACGGCATTGTTCTGTTCGAACCGTAAGGCTGGCCGAACGGCCTCTGCAAGCCCGTCTTGGCCGAAGCAATAGGCGTCCACTGGCGACCCGTTGCTGAAGTCTGGGGTGTCTGCTTTGAGGCAGTCTGAATGGCGTGCCGGGGCGAGGCCGACCCTTTTGCGAACTTCACAGACTTCAGCCCCTCCGCCAGGCGAGCGCGGTAGAGGGCGCGGCTTCTCGATGAAGGTGTCGAGGCAGACTAATGGACTGTGTCGGACGGACAGGAAATTCTTGAGCGGTACGCGGCAAGGTTGTAGATTTCCTTGGTAGCCGCGGGAATCGATTATGCTGCTTGGGTTCCGGCTGCTTGCCGTCGTGGGCGCGATGGCGCTTGGAGTAGCGAGCAGTGCTCAGGCGAAGCCGCCGACCACCGACGCAGAACGCGACGTCGCGATGGAATCGCTCACCTGGCGCGACGGCCAGACGCTCAATTTACCTCTATCCGGCGGTGTCTTGAAGGCGCCCTCCGGCTATCGCCAACTCCTCGGAAAAGATGCGGCCACCGTCTATGAGGTGACCAATGGCATCGACGCACCTGTTGGCACCGAGGCCATGATTTACAACGGAAAGGACGGCACAATCGTTTATTACCAGAAGCTCGGTAGCGGCTACATCAAGATCGACGACTGGCCGTCGATCGATCCCGACGCTATGCTGGCCGAGATCAAGGAGAACACCGAGCGCAACAACGCCACCCGCAAGCAACGCGGCATCGGCGCGATCCATGTAGTCGGCTGGCTGCAGCCGCCCAGGCTCGATCTCGGCAACCACTCGGTGCTTTGGACGCTGGACGCCGTCGAAGAGGACGGGTCCTCGTTGGTGAACAGCGTGGCGCTGGTCCTCGGCCGGGACGGCTACGAGCGTCTGGTCTGGATCGGATCCAAGGACCAATTCTCCGGTATGCTCTGAAAGTCGGCCTCGATAGCTTCGCGTTCTCCAGCGGCAAGCGCTATGGAGACTATGCCGCCGGCGACAAGGTCGCCGAATATGGCGTGGCTGGCCTGGTTGCCTCGGCTCTTGGCGTGAAGGCGGCTTCGAAGCTCGGCTTCCTGGCGCTCCTTGCCGTATTCGCCAAGAAGGCCGGAGCTCTCATCATCGTTCCATTCGTTGGACTCTTCGCCTGGGCCCGCAATAAGCTATTCCGGCGGAAAGCTTGATCGGATGTGTAACCCCTGCAACGCCTCGAGCTAGGCCCGTGCCTGGCGAACGGGCTCGTCGCGGCATCGGCTTTTCCGAAAACCGCAATCCAGTTTTCGGCCGATGCACTAGCCACTAAGTCGTATGTGACACGCTGATCGCGAACGGGTAGACGGGCGCTTTCGAATGGCCGTCCCGTGTTCCTGTCCGTCGCTACCACGCACCATCCCGCAACCGATCTGGGCTTCTTGCTGCACAAGAATCCGGCGCGCGTGCATGAGCTCGACCTCGGCTTCGGTCGCGCTGTCATGTTCTATCCGGAAGCGACGGCGGAGCGCTGCGAATTCGCGATCACGCTCGACATCGATCCGGTCGCGCTGGTGCGAGGCCGCGAGGGCGGGGGCGACGGCCTGCTCGATCAATATGTGAACGACAGGCCCTATGCGGCCTCGTCCTTCCTCAGCGTCGCGCTGGCGCGCGGTATCCGCGAAGCCATGGCGGGGCGAAGCCGCGAGCGCCAGGCGCTCGCCGACATGGCGATTCCGCTCGTCGCGGACGTGGCGCCCTTGCCGGTCCGCGGGAAGACCGAACTCGTCGAGCGCCTGTTCGGACCGCTCGGCTATGCTGTCGAGGTCACGCGGCACCAGCTCGATCCGGAGCGGCCGGACTGGGGTGACGCGCCCTATGTCGCGCTGCGACTATCCGGCACGGCGCGATTGGCCGATCTCCTGACCCATCTCTACGTGCTCATGCCGGTGCTCGACGACCGCAAGCACTACTTCGTCGGCGACGATGAACTGGAGAAGCTGCTGGCACGCGGGGAGGGCTGGCTTGCCGCCCATCCGGAGCGCGATCTGATCATCTCGCGCTATCTCAAGCGCCGCCGATTCCTGATCAAGTCCGCCCTCGCACAGCTTGTCCCGGATGAGGCGGAGCCGGAACAGCGGCTCGATCCTGCCCGCGAGGACGCGGCCGAGACCGTGATCGAGCGACCCTTGCGTCTCCATGAGCGCCGGCTCGACCGCGTGGCCGAACTGATCCGGCAGGCCCGGGCGAAACACGTGCTCGATCTGGGTTGCGGCGACGGCAAGCTGATCGCCCGGCTGATCCAGAACCCGGCTATCGACGAGATCGTTGGCGTCGAGGTGTCGAGTGCGGAGCTCGGCCGGGCCGATGCCCGCTTCGCCGACCTGCCCGAGCCGCGGAAGGGCAAGCTCAGGCTCCTGCAAGGCTCGCTCATCTACCGGGATCTGCGCCTGCGCGGCTTCGACGCCGCCGCCCTGGTCGAGGTGATCGAGCATTTCGAGCCGGACCGGCTGCCCCATCTCGAACGCGCGCTGTTCGGCGACGCCCGGCCGCAGACCCTGATCGTGACCACGCCGAACCGCGATCATAACGTCCTGTTCGAGAGCCTGCGTGCCGGGGCGTACAGGCATCCCGATCACCGCTTCGAATGGAGCCGCCAGGAGTTCGGCGCCTGGGCCGAGCGCGTGGCCACGGAACACGGTTATGCCGTGCGCTTAGAGGGTGTCGGAGACGACCATCCGCAATTCGGTGCGCCCGGTCAGATCGCGGTGTTCACCCGATGAGCGCCGAGACCACCGCCTTGCCCGCCCGCCAGATCGCCGTTCCCGAATTCTCGATGATCGTCCTCATCGGGGCCTCCGGGTCGGGCAAGTCCAGCTTCGCGCGCCGCCATTTCCGCCCGACCGAGATCATCTCGTCCGACACCTGTCGCGGGCTCGTCTCCGACGACGAGAATGATCAGACGGCCACGCCGGACGCGTTTGCGCTGCTTCAGACCATCCTCGAGCTGCGGCTCAAGGGACGCCGTCTCGCCGTCGTGGACGCCACCAATGTGCGCCCGGAGGACCGGAAGAAGCTGGTCGAGATCGCCCGCCGTTTCCATGCGCTCTCCGTCGCCATCGTGCTCGATCCGGGTGAGGGCGTCTGTCGGGCCCGGAACGCCGAGCGGCCGGACCGCGACTTCGGAGCCCATGTCGTCAGGAACCAGATGGCGGCGCTCCGGCGCGGGCTGCATGGCCTGGCGCGGGAAGGCTTCCGCCAGATCCACCACCTCGCATCGGCGGCGGAGATCGACGCCGCGGAGATCGCGCGTCAACGGCTCTGGACCGACAGGCGCGACGAGGCCGGCCCGTTCGACCTCATCGGCGACGTGCATGGCTGCGCCGACGAACTGGAGGCGCTCCTCGCCCAGCTCGGCTACACCGTCGAACGCAGCGAGGAAGCGGGTGAGCCGCGCTACCGCGTGTCGCCTCCGCCGGGCCGCAAGGCCGTCTTCGTCGGCGACCTTGTCGACCGCGGGCCACGCGTTGCCGACAGCCTTCGCCTGGTCATGGACATGGTCGAGGACGGTGTTGCGCTTTGTGTCCTCGGCAACCACGAGGCCAAGCTCGAGAAATGGCTCGCAGGGCGCGAGGTCAAGGCTGCGCACGGGCTCCAGGCCAGCATCGATGACCTTGCCGGGCAAAGCGATGCATTCCGGGCACGGGCGAAGGCGTTCATTGGCGGGCTCGTCAGCCACTATCTGCTCGACCGCGGCCGGCTGGCCGTCGCCCATGCCGGGATCAAGGAGGAGATGCAGGGCCGGGCTTCCGGCACGATCCGGGGCTTTTGCCTGTTCGGCGAGACGACGGGCGAGATCGACGAGTTCGGACTGCCTGTCCGGCAGAACTGGGCGGCCGAATACCGTGGCAAGACGAAAGTCGTCCATGGCCACACACCCGTGGTCGAGGCTGCGTGGCTCAACAACACGCTCTGCATCGACACGGGCTGCGTATTCGGCGGCAAGCTGACGGCGCTGCGCTATCCCGAGATGGAGCTCGTCTCCGAGCCCGCCCGGCAGGTCTATACCGAGCCGCTTCGGCCGCTCGGCGGAGCGGTCGCGGCTGCCGAGGGCCTCAGCCAGCAGCAGGATGTCGACGACCTGCTCGATCTTGCGGATGTGTCCGGCAAGCGGATCATCACGACGCGTCTTCAGCCCTCGGTCACCATCCGCGAGGAGAACACCGCCGCTGCCCTGGAGGTGATGAGCCGTTTCGCCATCGACCCGAAATGGCTGATCTATCTGCCTCCGACCATGTCGCCCTCCGAGACCTCGAAGGAGGAGGGCTATCTCGAGCATCCGCGCGAGGCGCTCGCCTTCTATCGCCGCGAGGGCATTCGCGAGGTCGTCGCCGAGGAAAAGCATATGGGCTCGCGCGCGGCGCTTGTCGTCTGCCGCGATGCGGATACGGCGCGCAGCCGCTTCGGGGTGACGAGCGGCGAGATCGGGGCGGTCTTTACCCGTTCCGGCCGGGCCTTCTTCAGCGATGCCGGGCAGCGCGACATCGTCCTGACCCGGACCCGGGATGCCCTGGCCGCGACCGGCCTGTTCGACGAGCTTGGATCGGATTGGGTGCTGCTCGACGCCGAGATCATGCCCTGGTCGGCCAAGGCGCAGTCGCTGATCACGTCGCAATATGGCCCGACCGGCGCCGCGGCGCGGATCGGGCTCGGCGCCACCCGGGACGCGCTGCGGCGCGCAAGCGCCAGCGGCCTGCCGCTGCAGGAGCTTCTCGCGAAAGCGGATCGGCGTCTCGCGTCGGCCGAGGCGTTCGCCGCCGTCCTGCGCGGCTATGCCTGGCCGGTCGGGAGCGTCGATGATCTGAAGATCGCGCCCTTCCATCTCCTTGCCAGCGAGGGCCAGGTCCATAGCGACAAGCCGCATCCCTGGCATATGCGGCAGCTCGCCCGGCTGGCCGAGGCCGATCCGCTCTTCAAGGCGACACGCGTGCTTGGCATCGACCTGGAGAGCGATGCGGAGATCGAGCGGGCCGTGCAATGGTGGCTCGCGCTCACGGCTGAAGGCGGCGAGGGCATGGTCGTGAAGCCGGCCGATTTCCTGGCGCGCGGACGGCGCGGGATCACGCAGCCGGCGATCAAATGCCGGGGCCGTGAATACCTGCGCATCATCTACGGTCCCGATTACGACATGCCCGAGCATCTCGACCGCCTGCGCCAGCGTGGCCTCGGCGGGAAGCGCTCGATGGCGTTCCGGGAGTTTGCGCTGGGGCTCGAGGCCCTCGAACGCTTCGTCGCTCGCGAGCCGTTGCGCCGCGTCCACGAATGCGTGTTCGGCGTCCTCGCGCTCGAATCCGAGCCGGTCGATCCGAGGTTGTGATCACCCCACGCCTCTGGTCGACGTCTTCGACCACGCGCCCGTTTCGTCGCAGTTCAGGCGTTCGGCCCCAAAGCCGGTCATTCCCCGTCGGCAGGGCTAAGGTCCAGGCTCGGTCCTCTCTACCCAACTCGGGCAAGCCCGAGATGGGTGGGAGGGGGGGCGCCCTTGACCGAAACACTCCAGAACTGCGGCTTCTGCGCCGGCCGGCCAAGCGCTTCCCTTCTCCCCCTGCGGGAGAAGGTGGCCCGGCGAAGCCGAGACGGATGAGGGGTCGCGCGACGATGGCCGCGCAACCCTTCGAACAAGCTCAACGATTCAGGGCGGCGCGACCCCTCATCCGCCCCTCCGGGGCACCTTCTCCCGCAAGGGGAGAAGGGGCGCCCTTCGATTGACCGACACGCCCCAGAGGCTCCCTCCTTTTCCCCTTGCGGGAGAAGGTGGCTCGGCGCAACCGAGACGGATGAGGGGCGCGCGACGACATCATCGATTGAGCCAGGGCCCCGCCGAAGAGGTCCGCCATTGCGCGAGGTGCTGACGTCTGTCGTCCAGCCATTTCGGACTCTGGCCCAGAGCATTTTCGAGCGAGATGGATACCGGTTCGCTTTGCTCTCGTCAGATCTCGGCCTCACCAGGCAGACCGGCACAGAATGTCCGCCCGCGACCCGATGGAGCCAGACGCGACCTCCGGCCGGACGATGCCTGCTTTGCTGTGATCCAACCCAAATAGGTCTTTACCGCATCCAGGGACCGGCCTCATCCTGCCACTCTGCAACGGCAGGTGGAGCGAAGCATGCGCCGCGATTCCTTGTCCAAGCCTGGTTTCATGCCTTGGTCGCGTCGAGCGTTTCTCAAATCACTGCCTGTCGGAGCGTTTGGGGCACTGACCGGATGCGCGACCCCGCCATTTCCGACCTATTCGTCACAGCCGCTCTTGCAACCGGAGATCGATATTCATTGCCATGTCATCAATATCCGGGACCTGCCGGCTTTTGACATGATCATGTACGTCCTGGTCGAGAACAGGTTGCTGAAGCCGCTTGCGAGACCGCTTGCCAAATTGGTGGTCGCCATTGCCAAGGAGCCGTCGCCGACCGGCGCGATCGAAATCGATGAACTCAAGTGGATGGTGGCGAGCGGCGCGACGAGTGGCCAGGACGATCCATCGCGCGATCCGCTGCTTCTCTTTGCGCGCGGCGTGAATCGTTTCGTGGAAGACCATATCGACAGCCCTCGCGCGAAGCGCCGCCCGCGGATCGCGGACGAGAACCGGCAGGCGCTCGATCGCATCTACGAGACATTCCTGGGCAAGCAGCAGGAGGGGATCGTGGCGCGCTCCGCTGCGGAGAAGAGCCTCTTCTATCAGAACCATGCGCTCGAGGTCGCCCGGGCCATGCAAGGCAAGGCCCCGGCGGACGACCCCGCCGCGATCGGTCCGCGCGCGGAATTCGACTCCTACTGGGCGTTGTTCACCAACCTCTTCATGGAGTTCGCGCCGCTCTGTTCGATGTATCGCTATCGAACCGCGTCCTATCTCGAGAACTTCGTCGGACCGCCTCGTCCCGTTCGTCTGGTGACGCCGGCGTGCCTGGACGTGACGAACTGGATCAAGCGCGACTGGTCTTCCGAGGAGCCGCCCTCAGCCACCCCGATCGCGGAACAGGCAAGAATCCTGGAGCTGCTGTCGCTGGTCCAGCCGGCCGGTGTCGCGCTGCACGGCTTTGTCGGCTTCGACCCCGCACAATGGGTGCACGACCGCAACGTCGGGAGCGACGGGCTTCGGGTGGTCAAGAAAGCCATTCTGGAGCAGGGGCTTGTCGGAGTGAAGCTCTATCCCCCGATCGGCTTTCGCGCCATTGGCAATGACGGCTGCAAATTTCCCGATTTCGTGAGCAGAAAGGTGCCAGGTTTCGGGGCGCGCCTCGATGAAGCGCTCATGACGCTCTATACGTTTTGCCGGGATCACCATGTCCCGATCATGGCCCATTGCGCCCCGACGATCGGCCCGCCGGAGGACCTGGAGCGGGCTCACCCCGAACATTGGCAGCATGTCCTGGACATGCAGGGGTTCCAGGACCTTCGCTTGAACCTGGCTCATTCCGGCGGGCTGTTCTTCTGGTACAAGGGGGCGCGCAAGCATGCCTGGACGGATAAGGTGGCCGACATGCTCGCCTGCGGACGCTACCGCAACCTCTACGCGGATGTCGGGGACGTCGCCAATTTCCTGACAGGCGTGAGCGACGAGGATACGAAAAATCTGATCGCAAACATGCGCACCATGCCGAAGGCGGCGAGGAACAGGCTCATGTACGGGACCGACTGGCCCCTGCTGGCACGGCTTCCCGACTTCAAGAAATACCGAACGTCGTTCGAGCCTGTCTTGTCGGATCTGCTTGGCACGACGGATCTTTCGCCGTTCTTCTTCAGGAATGCCGCATCCTTCCTCGGCCTCACCTCCGATTCGAAAACCCGGCAGCGCCTCGCGGATTTCTACAGGAGCAAGCAGCGGGCCTGGCCCGACACGCTCGATGCGTTTCTGCAGCCTCCCTCCGCGCGGATCATCGCCTGATCGACCGGCGGCAGGCATCGAGCTCCGATTGTGAGCCAGACAGGACAGCACATGGCGAAGCCGCCGCAGGCGATGAGCAGCTTCAATGAGCCGGAGATCATCTCCATTGAGCAGGAGGAGCGCCTGGTCGTGCTCGCACGGACCCTGGACACGCGCTCGGCCGAAGCCCGGGAGGCGCTTGAACGGGCCGCGGGCACATGGCGGCATTTTGGCAGCACCTGCCTTGGCCGCGCCCTCTATCGGCATCACTCGATCTTCAAGAGCCAATCCGACGCGCCCGTCTGGAGCCATGCCGAACTCGTCTATTTTCGCGACATCGTCCCGGGCGACGTCGTCGCTCAGCTCGTCAGCGCTCCCCAGCCGCCGGGTGTGCGGCTGCTGCGCGCCGAAATCCTGGTGACGACACCGGGATCCTTCGTCTTTCCGCGTGGTTGGGCGGGGTCATCTCATCGCCCGGATCGCAAACCGTCGCTCGAGTATCTCGACGTCGATCCGTCCTGCCTTCGTGATTATCGCGAGATCATGCGGCGCTATATTGGGCCGGCCGCGTCGAAGCTTGTGGCCATGGGCAAGCTCGGGACATTCAGGACAATGGAGACCGCCGCGGTTCTCGTCCAGGACCCGGCGCTGGGCACGACGTGGAACCAGATCCACCTCAGCGAAGTGGAGGCGGATGGTTTTCAGGGCTTCGGCCGAGAATTCGACGCGGCGCTCCGCGATAGCTCGCCAGATGGCGGCTTCGTCGGCGTTTTCGCCGGGCTCGACAAGATGCGGACCATTCCGCGCTGGACCCTGAACGACCCCGTGGTCGAGGCCGACGCTGCGCTCGGCCAATGGAGCATGGCGACGCAGACCTAGCTGAAGGCGAGATTGTGGTCTGTCAGCTCGGCAAGCGTGACATCCTCCAGCAGGATTCCGTTGGAGGCGCCATCGATGCTGACGAAGACGCCGTCCGCCGTATCGCTCGATGCGGCGAGGAAGCTTTCGAAATTCGAGATGGTGTCGACGCTCCTGAACCGTCGCCGCCCTGTGCCTGGAAATCCGTGACATGGTCCAGGCCGTTATCGGGTGTCGTCGCCGCACACTGCTCGGCACGCGCATCGTCGAGCGCTATGTCCCCCCGGCGTTTCCCCCGCAACTCGACTTCGACGGCTCCTGGGTCGTGGATCGCAGCAAGATCCGGGAGGCCGACGAAGGCACGACGCTCATGCGCATCCTGGATGAGATACCGGCCAGCTAGAGCATTTTCGAGCGAAGTGGATACCGGTTCGCGTGAAGAAAATGCGTCAAAACAAAGGGATAGAGCATTTTCGTGTTTCAGAGAAACGCGGAAATGCTCTAGATCGTTGTTTTCGCATCGGCTTTGCGAAAACCGCAAGCCACTTTTCGGGCCGATGCGCCAAGCATTCTCGAGGGCCTACGGTTTGGGCGCGAACGGGTTGACCCAGCCGCCGCCCTGGCTCGGAGCCTTCGGCGGGAAGGCCTGCGCGAGATAGTCGAGCAGGGTCTTGCGCATGTCGGCATCGGGGGCCGGCATGCCGTGCTTCTCGGTCATCCAGTTCAGGGTCTCGTCCCAGCGGCTGCGCTCCATGCCCTGGCGGCTGACGACCTTCATCGAATGGCAGCCGATGCAGTAGCCGAAGGTCTCGTCGCGGCCGGCAAAATCCGGCAGCGACTCGGGCGTCTCCTCCTGGGCGAGGCCGGCCGAGGGGGCGATGAGGATGGCCGCGAGCGCGGCCATCCCGAGGAAGCGAAGGTCCGGCATCATCAACCGACCAGGATCGCGATGCGGTGCAGCGGGTTGGAACCGTAGCCCTGCGGGTTCCAGTTCGTCGCGACATGCGGCTGGGCGACGCCGCGGGAATCGGTGGCGCGGACCCAGAGCTCGAAATAGCCGTCGCTCGGCAGGGCCGCCGTCCCGGTCCAGCGCACCCAGTCATAGCGGTTCTTCGGCCTGGCCAGCGTCATCGCCTGCCAGCGCTGGCCGGCGTCGAGGGAGACCTCGACCTTCGCGACCTCATGGTCGCCGGCCCAGGCCGCGCCGCGCAGCGCGACCTCGCGCGCCGCCGCCGGCAGCCGCGTGCCGTTGGCCGGCGAGCTGATGATCGCGCGCAGCGGCATCGAGGTCATGTCGGTGAAGTTCGACTTGCCGTCGACATTCGAGCCGGGAACGAGCGGGATGGTCGGGATGCGATAGGAGGTGCCGCCCATGCCCTGGCCGTCATGCGGTGTCGTCCGCACCAGGATGCGATTGAGCCATTTCGACGAGAGCGAGGCCGGCCAGCCCGGGACGACCAGGCGCAGCGGACCGCCATGGATATGCGGCAGCGGCTCGCCGTTCATGGCCCAGACGATCAGGGAATGCGGCTCCAGCGCCTTCTCGATCGGCATGCCGCGCGAGATTGCCTCGCGGTTGGTGTCGCCGGAGAGATGCGGGTCGGCGCCGTAATGGCCCGTGAACTTGCTGGTCTCCTTGAGGCCGGCGGCCTTCAGCACGTCGGCGAGGCGCACGCCCGTCCATTCGGCGCAGCCGGCGCCGCCATTGGTCCACTGGTTGCCGCGCGCGGCCGGCTGGTAGAAGGAGCGGCCATTGCCGCCGCATTCCAGCACCATCCGGAAGGTCTGGGGGGCGAACCGGGACTTGAGCTCGGCAATGGTCAGCGTCAGCGGCTTCTCGACCTCGCCTTCGACCGAGAGCTGCCAGCCCTCGGCGTCCTTGGCCGGCTCCGGGATCTGGCCGTTATTGCGGATGAAGAACTTGCTGATCGGCGTGGTGTCGTCGTCGAGCAGGCTTTCCGGCGTCTCGGCGACGAGCGGGCGGTCGCCGAGCAAGGTCAGGCCCTTGTCCTTGCCGGGATAGTCGAAGGGCTGCGGCCCTTTCGGCGCGCCCGCCGGGGCGGCGCCCTGGGCGGCTGCCGGCGAGACGGCGAGGCGGCCGCCGATTGCCAGGCCAAGCGCAGCGAGGCTGCTGCCCAGGACGAGGCGCCTGGATCCGCTCAGGCTTGAAGGCTTGTCGGCTTCGGTTGTGGAGAGGGCAAGGGTTTCGTCCGCGGCATCCCGCGGCTGGACGTCTGTGAGCATGGCGTTTCTCCCGAGGACATGTTCCTCGTTGGAGACGACGCGCGACGGCCTCGATTTATTCCAGCTCCTATCGCAACGGCATTGGGCCGATGCGCTGTTTCAGCCGAGGCAGGCCGGCCGCTTGCCGCGCGCCTCGGCCAGGGCCGCAACCTGATCGTCCGGGAGCGCGCGCTCGCCCCCGGTCAGCCGGGCGACCAGCGCGGCGATGCCGTCGAGCCGCGCCGTATCGATGCCCTGTCCGAGCAGGGCGTAGCTCGCGTGCGGGCCGCGCCAGGCACGGATCGCCAGCCCGTCCCGGTCGCGCAGGGCGGGCCGGGTCGGCAGGGCCTGGTCGACCGGCGCGATCCAGAGGCCGACGCGGCAGCCATTCGGTCCGACATAGCCGGCGAGCATGCCCCCGCCGCCAGGACCCGCGAGATCGAGCGCTAGATGGGCGAGGCTCAGCGAGGCGAGCGAGAGGTCCGGCAGCTTGCCGAGATCGGCGCCGGCGAGCGCCACCTCGGCGGCTGGCATGCGGGCCTGTGAGGGCTGGGACAGCCAGAGCCGATGCGCGGCGATCGCGTTCGACAATGGCGCAGGCGAGGCCGGCAGCAGCGTCAGGCCGAGCGCGGCGAGCCCGGCCGAGATCACGAGGAGCGCCGCGGCGACAAGCGCCGCCCGGCTCGGGCGTCGCGGCCGGGCCCGCGGCCAGGCCCGTGGCAATGTTTGCGGCAAGACGAAGGGCGGCGCCGGCTCGCCTGCCTCGACCGTCCTGACGGCGGCGCGCAGCCGCGTCAGCGTCGCGACCTGTGCGGCGGCCTCGCGATCGACCGCGAGCCTGGCCGCGACCTCGGCCGCGGCGTCCGGCGTCAGCTCGCCATCGACATAGGCGTTCAGCATGGCCCAGGAGGTGGTTTCGCGCTCGCTCACCTCTGGCTAACTCGCCTGGTGGCGCCGCGTTGCGAGCGCGCGGAGATTTCCACCCTCGATCGCCGCGAGCAGCGCCAGGCGCGCGCGGCTGAGACGGCTCATGATCGTGCCGACGGGCACGCCCAGGATCGCCGCCGCCTCCGCATACTTGAAGCCGGCGAGCTCGACGAGCTCGAGGACTTCGCGGTGCGGCGGTTCGAGGCGATCGAGCGCCTGGCGCACCGTGATCGTGGCGATCAGCCGGTCGTCATAGCGCCAGGGCCGCTCCTCGGCATCGCCCGCTTCGGCGCGGGCCGAGACCTGCCCGCGGCGATGCTCGTCGATCCAGGCATTGCGCAGGATCGTGAACAGCCAGGCGCGGATCTGCGCCTCCTCCGCCGGAGGCTGAGCCGAAAGCGCCTTCATGGCGCAGGATTGCAGCAGGTCGGCCGCCACGTCGCGGTTGCCGGCGAGGCGCCGCGCATAGGAAAACAGACGCTCCCAGTTCTGGCGCAACGCGCGCTCGACGGCCTGCACGACGACTCCCTCACATCGGCGCATAATCGACCAACGCAGCCGTGCCGTAAACGTCTCCAGGCGGGTGCGCTCGACCTGCGGATATCGCTGGGAGATTTCGTGGGCCGGAACCATAACCGGGGTGGCCTGTTTCCAGGACCGGGAATACCGCCTAGGCCTATGGAATGACCCAGCCGCAATTGCTCTCAGTCGCCCTGATCGCCGTGATGATGGCGGCGTTCCTATGGGGCCGGCTGCGCTACGACATCGTCGCGCTGCTCGCCCTGCTGATCGGCCTTGCCATCGGCGTCGTGCCCGTCGCGGACGCTTTCAAGGGCTTTTCCGACGACATCGTCATCATCGTCGGCAGCGCGCTGGTGATGAGCGCGGCCGTGGCCCGTTCCAAGCTGATCGAGCGGGCCCTCTCCCGGATATCCCCGAAGCTCGGTTCGACGCAGCTGCAGGTGACGGTGCTCGTCGCCGCCGTCGCCGTCCTCTCGGCCTTCATCAAGAATATCGGGGCGCTCGCGATGATGCTGCCCATCGCCTATCAGCTCGCACGCAAGAGCGGCAAATCGCCCTCGGTCTTCCTGATGCCGATGGCGTTCGGATCCCTGCTCGGCGGCATCGTCACCCTGGTCGGGACCTCGCCGAACGTCATCGTCGCGCGAGTCCGCCAAGAATTGACCGGCGAGCCGTTCGGCATGTTCGACTTCACGCCCGTCGGGCTCGTCATCGCGGTCGCGGGCTGCGCCTTTCTCGCTGTCGGCTATCGTCTCCTGCCGAAGGACCGTCGCGGCGCGGCCTCGCTCGAAGCGGCGCTCGACATCAAGGATTACGTGACCGAGGCGAAGGTCGCCGAGAAATCCGCGCTCGCCGGCAAGACGGTGGCCGATCTCCGCGCGATCGGCGGCGGCGAGGTCGACATCGTCTCGATCCTGCGCCGCGAGCGGCAACTGCCCGCGCCATTGCCGGATGCAAGCCTGAAGCCGGGCGACGTGCTGCTGCTGCGTGGCGAGAGCGACGGGCTGGAGCGCGTCGTCGCCGAGGGCCAGCTCGATCTCGTCGGCAAGGACCGCAAGGAGCGCAAGATCGCCGAGACGGGCGTCAATCCCGCGGAACGGGTCTCCGAAGCCGTCATCGCGCCGGGCTCGCTTCTCGTCGGCCATACTGCAGGATATCTCGATCTCCATGCCCGGCACGGCGTCAACGTGCTGGCGATCAGCCGGTCCGGCGAAAGGCTGACCGAGCGCCTGCGCGACATCCGCCTGCGCACGGGCGACGTCGTCGTGGTTCAGGGCGCGGAGGAGCTGCTGCCCGAGACGCTCGCCGAGCTTGGCCTGCTGCCGCTGGCCGATCGGCCGGTTGCGCTCGGCGGCACGCGCCGCGCCTGGATCACCGGTACGATCCTCGCCGGCACGATCGCGGCCCTGGCCTTCAGCCTTGCGCCCGTTCCGGTCGTCTTCTTCGCGGCCGCCGTGCTGCTGATCGCGTTCCGGGCCCTGCCGCTGCGCGAGGCCTACGGCAATGTCGAGGCGCCGATCCTGCTCATGCTCGCGGCCTTGATTCCGATCAGCGATTCACTGCGCGCGACGGGGGCGACGGATGTCTTCGCCGCCTGGCTCGCCCATATCGGCGCCTCGCTGCCGGGCTGGGCCGCGGTCGGGCTGATGCTGGTCGCCGCGATGGCCGTGACGCCGTTCCTCAACAACGCCGCCACCGTCCTGGTGATGGCGCCGATCGGCGCCGGCTTTGCGACGCAGCTCGGCTATCGGCCCGACGCCTTCCTGATGGCGGTGGCGATCGGTGCGGCCTGCGACTTCCTCACGCCGATCGGCCACCAATGCAACACGCTGGTGATGGGCCCCGGCGGTTATCGCTTCAGCGATTACGCCCGGCTGGGCGCGCCTTTATCCCTGCTGGTGATCCTGCTCGCCGTCCCCGCGATCCTGCTGTTCTTCCCGCTGCGGTAGCGCATCGGCCCGAAACGCGGCCGACCCCGGCAGGAGGCCTCGCGAGGGCTCCCGACTTATTCGAATTCGCAGTCGGGAGACCCGGCCGATGCTGATACGATGACCATCCGCGGCGTGTCCCAGGGGGCTGGGACGTCCGCCCGGATGAGCTGGGGGAGTGCCGATCGATGATGCGCTTGCTGGTTGCGCTTTGCCTCGCCTGTGCCTCGCTTGCAACGCCTGCACTCGGCCAGTCCGCCCGCCCGAAGCCGATCGTCGCCAGCCTGCCGCAGCTCAAGCCCTGGACGGGCGATCTCGACGGCATGCTCGAGCGCCGGGTGATCCGCATCCTCGTGCCCTATAGCAAGACGCTGTTCTTCATCGATCGCGGCCGGCAGCTCGGCGTCATCGCCGAGCTCGGCCAGCGCTTCCAGAGCTGGATCAACGCGCGCCACAAGACCAGGGCCCTCTCGATCACGGTCGCCTTCGTCCCGGTGCCGCGCGGGGATTTCGAACGGGCGCTGAACGAGGGGCGCGGCGATATCGTCGCCGGCAACCTGACGATCACGCCCGAGCGCCTGGCCACCATGGATTTCGCCGAGCCCTGGATGTCGAATGTCAGGGAAGTCGTCGTCACCGGACCCGCCGCGCCGGCGCTGAACAGCATCGAGGATCTCGCCGGCCGTGATGTCTATGTGCGCGAGGGCAGCAGCTATGCCTCGCATCTGCGCGAGCTCGGCAAGGGCTTCGAGGCCAAGGGCCTGAAGCCGATCATCCTCAAGCCCGCCGACGAGAATCTCGAGGACGAGGATATCCTCGAAATGGTCAATGCCGGGCTCTTGCCCTTCGCCATCGTCGACGACCACAAGGCCGCGCTGTGGTCACGGGTCTTCACGAGCCTGAAACTGCGGGCCGATCTCGCAGTGCATGAAGGCGGCTCGGTCGCCTGGGCGATGCGCAAGAACTCGCCCCTGCTCAAGCAGGAGATCGACGCCTTCGTCCACGAGCACAAGCTCGGCACGGCCTTCGGCAATGACGTCAAGCGGCGCTATTTCGCCAGCGACCGGATCGTGAAGAACGCTTATTCGCCCGAGGATGCGCAGCGCTTCCGCGACCTCGTCGCCCTGTTCCGCGCCCAGGGCGAGGCCTACCGCTTCGACTGGCTGATGCTGATGGCCCAGGGCTATCAGGAATCGCAGCTCGACCAGAACCGCAGGAGCCACCGCGGCGCGGTCGGCGTGATGCAATTGCTGCCGAAGACCGCCGCGGCGAAGCCGATCGAGATCACCGGGGTCGACACGGATGCGGGCCGCAACATCCAGGCCGGCGCCGCCTATATGCGCTACATCACCGAGACCTATATCGCCAAGGATCCGGCCATCGACGCGCGCAACCGCGTGCTCTTCGCCTTCGCCGCCTACAATGCCGGCCCGGGCAACCTGCGCAAGTTCCGGCGCATCGCGAAGGAGAAGGGGCTCGACCCCAATCTCTGGTTCGGCAATGTCGAGCACGCTGCGGCGCAGGTCGTCGGGCGCGAGACCGTCCAGTATGTCAGCAACATCTACAAGTACTTCGTGGCCTACTCGCTGTTGCTGGGCGAGAAGGGGCTCACGGCCGCGTCCCCCTGAAGGGCCCGACACGACCTGAGGGGCGCATTCTCTTCACGCGAACCGGTATCGACTTCGCCCGAAATGCTCGACCCGGCGAAGGAGCCGTCGATTCCGCCGGATCGCACTGCGAACGATCCCGGGCTTTGATGTCCGATCTCGATCGAATTCGAACGCGCGGCGCGGTCGATTATCCAATCAGCCCGGTCATGCCGACCACGATCGGGCCCATGAGCGGCAGCAGCACGTTCGAGATCGCATAGGTGACGGTATAGCCGATCACCGGCGTGGAATTGCCGGCGAGCGAAACGAGCGCGCTGATCGCGGGTGTGCTGCAGTGCTGGCCGGCGATCGCGCCGAGCAGGATCGGCGCCTCGATCCTGAGCAGGTAGCGTCCGATATAGAGCGAGGCGAGGGCCGGCACGGCCGAGACCAGGACCGACAGCACCGGCAGGACGAGCCCGTACTGCTTGAGCAAGATGAAGGCATCCGGGCCGACCGAAAGCCCTGTCGCCGCAATGAAGGTCGCAAGCCCGAAATCCTTCATGAATGACGCGGCATCGGGCGGGATCGCGCCGTATTGCGGTCGGTGCATGTGCAGCCACCCGAAGATGAGACCGGAGATCAGCGCGCCGCCGCCGGTGCCGAGGGTGAGGTTGAGGGCGCCGATCTGGAGGCTGAGTTCGCCGAGCAGGAGGCCGGCGACGATGCCGAGGCCGAGCATGACGAAATCCGTCGCCGTGCTCGCCGGCAGAAGATGGCCGAGCTCGGGCGCGGCGCGCATGATCGCGTCTTCCGAACCGTAGAGGGTGAGGATGTCGCCTTGCTCCAGGACCGAGCCGGGCAGGGCGGGGATGTTCTGGCCAAGCCGGCGAATGCGCGAGATGAAGACGCCGCGCCGCAGCTCGGCGCTGGCGAGCCGGCGCAAGTCGCGGATCCGGCGGCCGCTGACCTCGCGGCGCACCAGCACGACCTCGCGCTCTACCAGCGGGACATTGTCGCCGGCCGGCATCGGCACCTCGGTGCCGAGCCGCTCGCTGATCGCGATGACGGAGCGCCGCCGGCCGATCACCAGCACGACATCGTCGGTCTCCAGCATGGTCTCGGTCGTCGCCTTGGTGAAGCCGTCGCCGCGCCCGACCTGGTCGATGGTGACGACGCCGTTGACGCTGTTCTCGAAGGCGCCGACGCTGCTGCCGGCGATCGGTCCGGCGCGGAAGCTGCGCGAGACGATCTCGGGCACGCCGTTCTCCTTGCCGGCCTCGTCCTCGGCCCCGAGCTCGCGGGCGAGCGCAGCGGAGGCGTCGCGCACATCGATCCCGAGCAATAGCGGGCCGATCTGCGTGACCACGACGACGATGGCGACGAGGCCGAAGAGGTAGGTGACGCTATAGGCCGTGGCCATGTTGGCCTGTAGACGGGCGATCTCGGCCGGAGGCAAGGCGAGGCGGGTAATCGCTTCCGACGCCGTGCCGAGTACGGCGGACTCGGTCGCAGAGCCGGCGAACAGGCCGGAGGCCGTCCCGTGATCGAGCCCGAACAGCGCGATCGCGGCCGCAAGCAGCAGCAACACGGTGCCGACCTCGACAAAGGACAGGATGCCATAGCGCCAGCCGCCGCGGATATTGTTGAAGAATTGCGGCCCCGCCGTAAATCCGAGCGCGAAGATGAAGAGTGCGAAGGCGACGTTCTTCAGGTCCGGGCTGATCGTCACGCCAAGTTGCCCAAGCGCCAGCGCCACGAACAGGGTGCCGCAGACGCCGCCGATCTGAAACGGGCCGAGCCTGATCTTGCCGATGAGATAGCCAAGGGCCAGCGAGATGAAGAGCGCGACAACGGGTTGTTCAACGAATGACACGATGAAACCCAGCCCTGGTGCACGTGGCGTTTCGAACTATCAGGCGCTCGCCTGACGCACGCAAGATGCCCGCAGGGACAATTGGCGCCGGCCGTCACGCGCGATAGGACCAGGCTCGCCGCGCCAGCCGGGCGTCAGATCCAAAGTTTCTTCCGGATGTATCTGATCGGCTGCTTCAGAAGCGACATCAGCCAGGTCGTCCGGCCCGTCTCGATATGGGCGATGCCCTCGCTACCGGGGCGCAGCGGCTCGGCGCCTGGTTCGAGACGCACGGTCACGAGAAACGAATTGCGGGACTGCACGACCTCCGCCATCGGCCGCACCCGCTCGACGACGCCATGCCGGGGCCTGTCCGGCTCGGCATCGGGGAGAATGCGGACGGGCTGACCGGGCTCGACGCGCCTGATGTCCTCGTCCAGCACGCGCGCATCGGCACGTACGGAGATGTCGGGCGCGATCTCGAACAGGGTCTGGCCGCGCAGCACCGGCTGGCCGAGGCTCTTGCGCAGATCACCGGACACGATGACGCCGGAGCGGGGGCTGCGCAGCTCGGCCGAAGCCAGCCGATGCCGCAACAGGGCGAGCTGCGATTCAGCCCGGCTGGCGGACAGCAGCGCCAGTTGCTCCTGGGCGGGCTGCCCGCCGGCCCGTGCGACGGTGGCGTCGCGCAGCTCGTTTGCGGCGCGCGCGCGGGCAGCGGCGATCTCGAGCTCGATCTCCCGTGTGTCCAGCCGCGCGAGCACGGTGGTGCCGGCCTCGACATGGTCTCCCGGCTGTGCGGTCGAGTAGGCGACGATTCCGTCGAAGGGCGCCGAGATCGTCTGCTGCCATTCCGGTTGAAGTGAAGCCGGCGCTTCGACGGTGTCGGTGCGTGGCGCGACGGCGAGCCCGATCACCGCCGCCGCCAGGAATCCGCCGCGGATCAGCCAGCGGCGGCGGGCGCCAATGCTGAGGCGGGGAGGCTGCGGCTGGAGCACGCGCTCCAGCAGCGCGAGGGATGGCGCGAAGCGGGCCTCGCCGTCACCCGGAGCGTGGTCCGGTGCGAAGGCGACAGCGAGCCCGAGATGCCGTGCCGGCCCGAGCTGCGCCAGCAGCGGGCGCTTGCCGAACTGATCGACATAGGCCTGCTGGGCGGGGGAGGTCGGTTCACCCGTGCAGGCGCGGCTGGGCTCCGGGCCATCCAGGACATCCTCGACCAATCCCACGAGCAGGCGTGCCAGATTGCCGGCGCGATCGACGACCGGCTGGTCGGCGATGGCGATCGTCGTCGGGCTCGCTCCGGATATCCTGACCAGAGCGAGCCGCTCGACACCGGCGGTGGCATGCGCGAGGACGCCGGCCGCCGCGGTCAGCCCGGCAGAGCGGTCGGGCGCCTGCAAATAGGCTTCGACCGCGGAGGCCGCGAGCGCCGCCCGGGCGGCCAGCCCACCAGCCGCTGCTTGGGTCGCCGCCTCGCACAGGGCCGCGACTGCGACGAGTCGCTCGCGGGTGAGCGCGAGATCGATCTGATGGCGCGTTGCGATTTCCAGGACCAACACGCCCGGCGCCGGGGCGGCGTTCACGGGAGCCACGCTGCCGACGGGCACGGCGAAAAGCCAGCCGGCGCCCTCCGGCCCGGCCCAGACGCCACGAGCAAGCCGCGCGCGCTGCGCGGCGGCGAGCCACGGAGCCGGCAGTTCCCGATCCGGCGCTTTCGGCGCCAGCAGCACCGGCGGATCGCCAGCGACCAGAGCGCCGCGCGTGGCCAGCGTGAGGTCCTGGCTGACGCTCAGGACGAGCTCGGGCCAATCGTCGCGCCCGCGCTGCAGGCGCAGCTCCCGCAGCCGTTCCGCCAGGGGATCGGTCGCTACGGGGGCAACGGCAGGGGCGAGGCTCATCACATCACCTCGGAGAAATCGAGCGTGGCCTCGACGCCTGCCGGCAGGGCAAAGTCCTGGTTGTCGATGACGAAGATCGCCCGGAAGCGGCCGGAGGCGGCATCGAGCACCGGTTCGATATAGCGCAGGCGTCCATCGCGCTTGCCGCCGACAGGGGCGGATAGGCCGAGCGGATAGGTGTTGCCGAGCTTGAGCCGGGGCCAGAGCGGCCCGGGGAGGTAGAGAACCGCCTCGATCGCGGAGAGATCGGAGACGACGATCGGCCGGTCGGTGCGGGAGAGGGTGGCGCCGGCTGCGGTATCGAGGCGCGTGACGATGCCGTCGAAGGGCGCGCGGATCATCAGCGTCTCGCGCGTCGCGATCTCCAGTTCCAGCCGCTGCTGCTCGACCTTGCGGCGATCGGTGGCAGCCTGGACCGCGGCGCGGGCGGATTCCAGGCGCGCCCTGGCGTGACGCACTTCCCATTCCGTTGCCGCATTGCGGGCTGCGGCCGCCTGCGTGCGCCCGAGCACGGTTTCGGCTTCCTGCGCCTGCACCTCGGCCTGGCGCAACTCGCCGTCCGATGCCGCGGCTGCGCGCGTCAGTCCGATCCGTGCCTCCTGCACGTCGTCGTTCAACTGGAGCAGAAGGTCGCCGCGCTTGACCCTGTCGCCCTCGACGACCTTGACGGCGCGCACGACGCCGTCCTGGATCGGCCCGAGCGTGGCGACCTGGGCAGGGCGCGTCGGTCCGCGTGCGAGCTGTTCGACCTCGCTCTCCTGCGCAATTGCGGCGCCGGATAGCATGGAGAGGAGGATGATGGCGGCGTTTCGCATGGGTCACGCGCTCAGCCGGCGTTGCAGCAACTGCCTCAGACGCTTCCAGCCCAGTGCGGCCAGGCTGGAGCTATCGAGCGCGATCAGGGCCTCGATCCGCTCGCCATGGCGCAAGGACGGCGCCGGAGGAGGAGCGGTCAGGGCAAGGCGCGCCTCGAAGACGGCTTCATTCGGCCTGAGCTGTCCGCGTTCATCGGCCTTGACCGAAATCGGCCCGCCGGCCGCGTGCGCCAGGGCCTGGGAGGGAAGTTCGCCGCGCGCCTGATTGGGCAGCTGGACGACGATCGCCCGCATCGAGGCGGCCGTCTCGCCGCGCCGGCGGACCTGGATCTCGCTGTCGCCCCGCGCGGCCATCGCTTTCAACGCCGCCGGACCATCCCACTGGTCGAAGACGATCCTCAGGATGACCGAGCCTTCGCCGATGCTGACGCCGAGCGGGCGCTGGTCGTCCCGCCTGATCCAGGCCTCGTCGAGATGCTCGGCGCGTAGCGGGTACCAGACGGCGCCCTCGACAGAAGGCATCTGCCATTTCGCCATCTCCTCTTCGAAGGCCGCGATCTGCGCGCGCACCGCGCGCTGGCGCTCGGCCAGGGAATCGGCCTTCTGCACCGTCTCGGCCCGGGCCCGCCGGGCCTGCAGGGCGATCGCCGCCTCCTCGGCCCGGAGCTGGGCCAGTGTCATGCGCAGCTCGGGATTGTCGACCTCGATCAACGTGCCCTCGCGCGCGCCGACCGGGGCCACCGACCGGACGACGCCATTGGCCGGGGCATAGGCCCAGGACAGCGCCTCGTTCCACGCCACGCCTTCGGCGACGGTATGGACGGGGATGGGCAACCAGAAAAACAGCGCAGCGACGCCCGCTGCCAGCACGGGTGCGGCGAGGATGCGGCGGCCGCGCTGCTTCGCTGCCGAGAGGATCGCGCGCGGATCGGCGAGCAGGCGCGCCATCGGGATCACCACATAGATGCAGCCGATCGTGATGGCGAAGGCATAGGCGAGGTTGGCCGAGATGCTGCCGGCGAGCCAGAAAATCGCGATGAAGATGCTCCAGCGCCAGGCCCAGGACGCGGCCGAATAGAGCGCATAGGCGAATTGGGACGGGCGTGTCGGCCGGTCGGCGAGCCCGAGCGGCCAAAGCGTCAGGTTGCGGAGCGCGATCCAGCCCTTCGATTGCAGGTTCGGAATTTCCAGCAGGTCGGAGACGACATAGTAGCCGTCCAGCCTGACCAACGGGTTGGCGTTGAACAGCAGCGACGACACCCCGCAGAGCAGCATCAGCTCGAACAGCCGGTCGGCCAGGAAGCCGCCGGCGATATTGGCCCAGATCAGCCCGGCGGCCGAGGCCAGCAAAAGATCCATCTGGATCCCGGCAAGCCCGACCTGCGCGCGCCGCCAGCGACTGGCGATCAGCCAGGCCGGGGAGACATCGACATAGGGCGCCGGGAAGAAGAACATGAAGGAGATGCCCCAGCAAAAGCTTCTCAGTTCGAGACCTTCGGCGTCGCCGGCACGCGCCGCGGCGACCGCATGGCCGGTCTCGTGCAGCATCTTGGCGGCGACGAAGATCAGCCAGCCGATCAAGAGCCCACCGGCATCGAGCTGCGACAGGCGATCGAATTGGGCGAGGATGGCCGAGGTCTCGCCGAGCAGCGTCCAGCCCGCGGCGATGAGCAGTGCCAGTACGATCAGGCTGCCTGCCATCGAATAGAGGCCGCCGAGCAGGCGTAGCGCGAGCGGCAGGATTGGTTGGAGATTGCCGAGCGGGAAGCGCATGAAGACGATGCGCTGGAGCAGGCCGCGCAGCCAGACCGAGCTCGGCGGCTCGTTGGCGGTGCGGCGCAGACCGGGAAGCCGCAGCAGACCCGCCATGGACATGTCCGCCAGGCCCTTGAGCAAGGTTGCTCCCTCAGGCGCCTGCGCGTCGAAGCCGCCGGCCTGCATGGCCTCGGCGATGGTGCGGCTGCCATCCAGCCGATAAGCCAGCCGAAACAGATCGACCGAACTGCGCCAGTGCCGGCCGGTGGCGGGATCCTGCAGGATGAAGAGAGGCTTGCCGCGCAGGACCACGCGCCGCGCGACGACGTCCGAAGCCAGCCGCGGCCTGGCTTTGAGCCACTCGTCCAAGGGCTTCTGGTCCATCACCGTCACGATCGACCATCCGGTTCGAGGGGCAGGCCGTGCCGGCAGCCCCGGTGCGTCTCAGTCAGGCTTTTCCACGACCGTCGTCACGCAGGCAGTATCCTTGGCTTTCGCCTTGCCGACCGGGCATCTGCTCGGCGGAGGGGCCGCGATCTCGTCGCGGCGAGCGACGAAGGTCGGCCCCCGCGCGGCGTCGTCGAGGCGCTGGATGCCGATCCGGCGAACCGACAGGAAGGTGCCCTGCACCCGCTGGAGCGCGAGGAAGGCGACCGTGAACGTCGTCTGCGCAAGCGCCAGTCGCTCCTCCGCGTCGGCAACGCGATCCTGCGAGGAGAGCAGGCGTTCGAGGCCGTTCACGGCATTCTCGCCGAGCTGGCCGCCGATGCCCTGGTCCCAGCGTTCGAGCTCGAGCCTCTGGTCGTTGCGCGCCGCTCTCAGCGCCAGGGCTCGTGCGCCGACCTCGCGCCAGGCGACCTCGTATTCGTTGAGCGCGAGTTCCGCCTCGGCGGCGATCGTCGACACCGTGGCGATGCCCTGATCTTCCGCTTGCCGCGTCTCCAGCTTGCGCCGGGACAGGCGAGCCTTGGAATCGTCCTGCTGCAAGGGGATCTCGAGGCGCAGGCCAGCCACGAAGCCCGGGCGGTTGGCATTGTCCCGCGTGTCGGTCCAGGCCTCCGGGAATTGGCCGGTGCCGAGGCCACGGCCACCGATATTGCCTTCGAGGACGGCATCGAAGCGCGGCAGCGACTCGATTTGCGCTTGGCCTTCGCGCAGGACCGCCGCCTTCTGCTGCAGGAAAGCCTGCTGGACCTCGGGCCGGAAGGCGACGGCACGCTGCACGATCGTCTGCAGCCCGAGCGGCTCGTAGCGGGTGAGCGGCGTGCCGACCGGCACCACTTCGCCGATGCTCTGGTCGAGCCGCGGATCGTTCAGCAAGGCGCGCAGTCGCACCTCGGCATTCGAGACCGAGGCGCGCGAGCGCAACTGCTCGGCCTCGCGCTGGGACTGCGCGCTGCGCGCCCGGCTGAGCAGCAGCACATCGGCGTCGAGGCTGGCGCGCCCCGAGAGCTGGTCGACGATCTTGCTGGCTCCCGTGGTCGACTGCGCGCGCTGGTAATAGGTCGCTCGCGCCAGATAGAGCGCCCAATAGGCCCGGGCCACTTCCATCAGATGGTTCTCGACCTGTCGGCGGAATTCCGACTTGCCCATCAGGGCGTCCAGCCGCGCGACCTCGTGCAGGCTGCGGGTGTACTCGACGCCGGAATCGCGCAGCAGAGGCTGGACCACGGTGACGAATGTCCGCAACCGCGACTGCTCGCCGGGGATGAAGTCGTTGCTGTTGGTGGCGATGCTCGCGAAGCGCTGCCCGATGGCGACCTCCGCGCCGGTGATCAGCCGCTTGCGGAAGCCGACCTCGACCGAGCGGTCCCGCGACAGGAGACGCGAGTTGCCATCAGTCACGGCGAGGCTGCGGGTCGGATCGTTGATGTCCTCGGCACGTGCGTCGGCGTAGAGCCGGAGCGCGTAGCGCCCCTCGACTTCTTTCTCATAGGTCTCGCGGATGGCCGGCAGGTTGCCGAAGACACGCATCTGAGCCGAGTTCAGCATCGCGCTGTCATAGGCATAGGGCAGGCTCATCTTGAGGGACTTGCCTGCGCCCCCCAATGCCACGGGAACCTTCTTGGTCCACCAGGTATCGGGATCGCGCATGGCCTCGACCTCGGCCTGCGTCGGCGGCGGCAGCTTCGTCGCCCGCATCCTCATGCGGCGCAGCTGTGCCTGGACGTCGTTCTTGTAGCGCGCGCTGAGCGAGTCGGCGTTGACGATCGCGTTGTCGAAGCGGTCGGCCAGCCAGTCCTGGGCCGTGGCCTGCGTCGGCGCGAAGGACAGGCCGCCGAGAAGGCCCAGCATGGCCAGGGGACGGAGAATGAGGTGATCCTGCCTGTTGCCTGTCAAGCTCCTCACCTCCTGTCGAGAAGCGCGGCCGTGAAGTCGCGCGCAAAGCTGTTCCAGACCAGCGAATTGAGCTCCGCGGGCATCAGGTCGATCGAGACCAGCTCGGGGACGGGCTTGAATTGGGTGCGCACGATATAGGCGCCGTCGAAGCTGAGGCGCGGCGCCTCGACGAGGTGCGGCGCCACCACCGGCGTCGGGTCGCTATAGGACACCTCCAGCGCGAAGGGCTGGGCGCTGACGGCTGATCCCGGCGCGCCGGCGCGATACGCGCCATAGGTTACGAACCCGTCCAGCCCGTCACGGAACAGGCTGGACTGCGCGAGAGCATCGAGCGCCGGCTCCGATGCGGGGGAGGCGGTGGCGATGGGAAGCGAGGCGATCCAGTCGCCGCCATAGTCGGTCACGGTCGTCGTCACCGCCATGAGCCCGCCGGAGCGGTCGAGACCGGCGAGCTGGATGGTCGAGCCCGGATTTGCCTTGCCGGTGAAGATCGGGTTGACCGGCAGGGCCCGCACCGGCGTGATCTGGTACTCGTCGAGCAGCCCGCGATCGAGCGCGGCGCCGGCCGGATAGTCGCCGCCCGAGGAGATCGTCACCACCGCGTCGTCGCCGCCGGTGACCGGCCGGACGAAGCCGGGCGGCACATCGCCCGGCACCGAGGCGCCGCTCGCGGCGGCGGTGTTGACGAGGTCCGGGTTCGGGCTTGGCACGCCGACGATCTCGACCGTGTAGCGGATCGTGATGGACTGCCCGAGCAGCAGCTCCGGCACGATGATGCGGATCGTGCCGTCGCCGGCATTGTTGCCGCTCACGATCGTGCCGAGCGAGCTGGTGACGCTGCCCGGAGTCAGGACCATCATTCCCGGCACCAGCAGGTCCTCGATGACAAGCTCGAAGACGGGAGCAGTCGAGCCTGGAGCATGGCCGACGACAACCGTATAGGAGACCTGCTGGCCGATGGTCGCGAACGGCACATCAGCCGTCTTGTCGACAAGGATCGCGGGCGTCACCACCTCGGCGGCGGCGCTGGCCATGTCCTGCGCCGTGCCGCCGGGCGCGCCCGGATTGCTCGGCGAGGCGATGATCGCGGCCGCCGTATTCTCGAGCAGCCGGCCGGCCTGGTTCGCCGCCGCATTCGCGACACGGGCGACGATCTCGATCACGACGGTGCCGTCGCCCGCGACATTGTTGCCGGGATTGACCACCACGCCGAAATCCAGGCTGACGGCCTGCCCGGCGATGGTGATGAGCGGTTGCGTGCTGCCGATCAGCGCGCCGATATCGATAAGGCTCGCCGAGATCGGCACCAGCCCGGCCGGCATCTCGTCGAGGATGACGAGGCGCTGCGTGCCCTCGGCGAGGGTTGCGGTCAGCCGGTAGGTTATCGTCTCGCCGATCGCCAGATCCGGCCGGTTCGGGTCGAATTGCTCGGCCCCGGTCTGCGGCAGGGAGGTGGCGACGATCTCCTTGGCGAGATCGACGCCGAGCACTCCTGTCACGGTCGCGCTGGCCTGCCCCGAGCCGTCGCGGCCGGCACCCGCCGGTGCGCTGTCGAAACTGAGCGTCGCGAGATTCGGCACCTGCTGGCCGGGCTCGATCGCGTCGGTCATGCGGACGGTGTAGGTCAGCACGATCGGCGCATCGCCGGGCAGGAACTGCGGAAGCGTCAGGCGCACGGTGTTGCCGCTCAACGTCGCGGTGCCGGTGCTGGACGTCACCGAGAGACCTTGCAGGACGCTCGGCAAGATGTCCTGCAGCACCACGTCGAAGGCCGGGCCGGAGGAGGCGGGCGCATGCGCGATCGTCACCGTGTAGGTGAAGGGATCGCCCGCGTCGCCCGTGGGGTGGTCCGCCTGCTTGATGACGACGAGCTGCGGTTCGACGATATCGGTGGCAGCGAAGGCCGACTGTTCGCCCGAGCGCCCGCCGATGGTGAAGACCGCATCGCTCGCATTGACGAGCACGCTCCCGGCAGCGTTGCCGGCGATATCCCGGACGCGGGCGACGACTTCCACCACGATCATGTCCTCGGCGCCGATCGCGGCGCTGCCGCCATTGACGATCGTGCCGAAGACGAAGGAGATGCCCTGGCCGTTGATCGTGCCGGCATCGCCCGGCTGCAGCAGCGAGCCGCCGAGGGCCGAGCCCACCGAGATCACCGACGCGCTGAGCGCTTCCAGTCCTGCCGGCAGCAGGTCGTTGATCGCGAAGCCGTTGACCGTCGTCTGCGGCAGGGTCGCGACGATGCGGTAGGTGACCGTCTCGCCAATGGCGAGGTCTGGCAGCGCCGGGTTGAAGGCAGCGTTGCCGGTCTGCGGAATATCGGTCGCGGCCACGGCCTTGGTGATGCCGGGCGCGACCGGGAGCGACGCCTGGGCGGCGACGTCATCGGGGCGCCCGCCAAGGCCGGGCGCGCTGTCGAAATCGCCATTGGCCGTGTTCACGACCTCTGCTGCCGGCGGCGTGCTCGCCGACAGGCGCGTCTGGAAACCGATCGTCAACGTCTCGCCGAGCGCGAGGCTGCCGAGCGCAATGCTGATCATGTTGTCGCCCGGATTGTTGCCGGAAACGACGAGCCCGCGATTGACGGTGACGGTGCCGGCGATGAGGTCGAGCCCGGTTCCGGCGAGCAGGTCGGTGATCAGGATGTCGAAAGCCGCGGAGGTGCTGCCGGCGGCATGCTGCAGCGTCAGCGTCCAGGGGATCGCCTCGCCGGGGGCGACGAAGCCGGCATTGGTCGCCTTGCTCAGGACGAGCTCCGGCTCGACGATGTCGATCGATGCCGAGGCGCTGGCCGTCTCGGTTCCGCCGGGCACGCCGGGCGCCGTCGGCGAGGAGATCGTCACGCCGGACGCGTTGTCGAGAACCGTGCCGGCGACGTTGCCGGGCACGTCCTGAACCAGCACGTCGATGTCGATGCCGAGATTGAACGGCTCGAGGATGTTGTTTCCCGGGTTCACCACGATCCCGAAATCGGCCGTGATCGTGCGGCCGTCGGGGCTGATGCTGATGATGGGGGTGAAGCCGGGGAGGCTCGATCTCACCGCCACGATCGAGACGCCGAGCGGCAGGGTGTCGCTGACGATCACCCGCTGGGTGCCCTCCGAAAGGGTCGCCGCCACGCGGTAGGTGACGACCTCGCCGACGGCCGCATCGGGGTTGGCCGGGTTGAACTGCGACGCCTGTGTCTGGTCGATCGAGCTGGCGACCACGGATTTGGTGAGCGCGACGGGCATATCGACCGTCAGCGACGCATCGTCCGATGCGTCGAAGACCAGCGAGTCCGGATTGGGAACGAAGGTCGTCTCGCCGCTGACATTGGCGGTGTTGATCAGGATCTGGCCTGGCTCGACACTGTCCGCGAGGCGCGCGCGATAGGTGATCGTGATCGGCGCGTCGCCGACATTGATGACGCGGCCGGGCGAGACGATCACGAGGTCGTTGCCGGCGCCGTTGCCGAAATCGACCGTCCCGCGCGTCGTGGTGACGCTGCCCGGGATGAGCACGAGGCCGGGACCGAGCAGATCGGAGATCGTCGCGTGGAACAGTGGGCCGGTCGCCAGCGCGCTCTGCGAGACGACGACGGTATACAGAACCTCGTCGCCGGCATCGCCGGACACGATGCTCGCCGTTTTGGTGATGACCGGATCGGGGGCGACGATTTCGACCGATGCCGACGAGGTCCGCACCAAAGCCGGGACCGCTGGAAGCAGCGGCGAAGCCAGGGTGGCTGTCGACGTGTTAGTCAGCTGCGTGCCGGCGGCGTTGGTCCCGCCCGCTCGCGCGATCACGTCCACTGTGATCTCGTCCGCGGCGTTCGACAGGTTGTCGCCGTGATTGGTCAATGTCCCGAAATCGAAGGTCAGGACGTTGTTGATGACGGTGAACGGCGCGCCGTTGTCGACCACCAGGCCGCTGATATTGGCGCCGAAGCGGATCGCTCCGAGCTGCAGGAAGGTGAGGCCGGCCGGCATGGCATCCGTCAGGACGACGGATTGCGTGCCCTCGCCGAGGCGGATCGTGATCCGGTAGACGATCGTCTCGCCGTTGTTCACGTCGGGGACGGTCGGGTCGAACTGGGCCGCGCCGGTCTCGGGAATGTCTGTCAGCGCTACGGATTTATGGATGTCCGGGTTCAGCACGACCGAAAGCGTGCTCGATGCCGCGGTGGAGTAGTCCCGATCCTCCACATCCGGCGCGGAGAAATAGTCCAGCGTCGCAGTGTTCTGGATCACCTGTCCGTGCTCGACACTATCGAGCAGGCGTGCGCGATAGGTGACCGTGATGACGCCGTCGGTCGGGAGCAGGACGATGCCGGTGATCTGAATCCGGGTGTCGCCGGCACCGTTGCCCTCGACGATCGTGCCGCGCGAGGCGGTCACGCTGCCCGCAATCAGCTGGAGTCCGGGCGCAAGCGCGTCGACGAAGACGAGATCGTAAGCAGGACCCGTCATTGTCGCGCTGGGCGCCCCGGTGACGGTGAAGGTGACCTCGTCACCCGCATCTCCGGACGCGATGCTCGCGGTCTTGAACATCTCGAAATCGGGCTCGACGATGTCGGCGCTTGCGGTGCGGGTCGCGAACAGGACGTTGTTGACGAAGATCTGCGCGGTGTTGGTCGCAACGTCTCCCGCCACGTTGCGTGGATCGTCGACGACCCGGGCATCGATCTCGATGGCCAGCAGGTCGTCCGCGCTGATCTGGTTGTCGACGATATTCGTGATCGTCCCGAAATCGATCGTGACCTGGTCGATGCGGCCGTCGCCGTCGGTGTCGATCTGGGTCACGACCGGGGCCTGCGGCAAGGTGATGTTGCCGCCCTTGGTCACCAGCCGGAAGGCGAGGAATTCGAGTGCGGTCCCTGCCGTCGGCAGGGAGTCGACGATCCGCAGCGTCGTGCTGCCTTCGGGGATGACCTGCGCGATCCGATAGGTCACGCGCTCGCCGATCGCGAGGTCGGGATTGAATGGCGTGAAGGCGTTCGAGCCGGTCTCCGTGAGCGACGTCGCCGTGATCGCCTTGACGGAGATCGGGCCCTCCACGTCCACGACAGCGGCGGCAGAGCCGGAAAAGTCACGCTCGCCGGGAACGTTGCCGGGATAGGAATCGGCGGTGTAGTCGACGCGGTTGAGCAGTTGCGTCGCCGTCGGCACCAGATTGTCGACGAGGGCGCGGTAGGTCACGATGATGACCTCGCCCTGCGCGAGACGGGTCGCCGCGATTCCGACCGCCGTGTCACCGGCACCGTTGCCGGACGTGACCGTGGCGCCTGCCGGCCCGGTCAGCGTTACGCTGCCGGCAATGAGGCTCAGGCTCGGATCGTCCAGCAGGTCGGCGATCGCCAGATCGTAGCCGGGCGCGGAAAACGCGCCGCCCGTATTGGTGATCCGCACGGTGTAGGTGATCTCGTCGCCGCCATCGACATTCTGCACATCCGGCGTCTTCGCGATGCCGAACGTCGGCGCGACGATTTCGATCGAAGCCGAGGCGTTCGCAGCTGACGGACCGCCCGGGGTCACGAAGCTCAACTGCCCGATATTCGTCGTCACCGCTCCGGGCGCCGCGCCCGAGGTGGAGACCAGACGCGCGCTGATCTGGAAGCTGATCTGATCGCTGGCATTGACCGCGCCATCCTGGGAATTGCTGACATCGCCCAGATTGAAGGTAACGGTGTCGAGACGGCCGTCGCCGTTGCGATCGCTCAGGATGCCGGCCGTCCCGACGCCGGCTCCGCTGCCGATCACGAGATTGCCACCGACAAGGACGATGGAGGCGGCCGTCACCTCCATCGCACCGGGGCCGAGCGGCAACTGGTCGAGCAGGATGACGGCCTGGGTGACGCCCTCCGGCATGGTCGCGGTCAGCGTGAAGGTCACGGTCTCGCCGAAGGCGACATCCGGCAGCGCGGCATTGCCCTGCGACGAGCCGGTATCGGGCAGGCTCGTATCGGTGACCTGCTTGAGGAGCGCGGGGGTCGCCACCAGCAGGGTTTCGTTGTCGCTGCTGATGAAGACGCGCTGATCGGCGACGTCGCCGGGGGCGGAGTCGGAGCGCTGCACTGCGGTATTGATGAGCGTGTCGCCGGCGATGACATCATTGGCGACGAGCGCGCGGTAGCGGATCGTGAGCGATTGGCCCGCTCCGAGTTCCGCCAGCGAGATCAGGACGAACGTGTCGCCGCTGGCATTGCCTTCGAGGACCGTGGCGGCGCCATTCGAGGCGCTCACCGACCCGACAACCAGCGACAGATGGGCGTCTACCAGCGCATCACCGACGAGCAGGTCGAAAACCGGCGCCGCGACGCCGCCGATGACAGGATTGCTGACGACGACCTCGTACTCGACGACGTCGCCGGCATCGACCGTCGTGCTGCCGATCGCGGTCTTGGTGATCGTCGGGCCCGGCGCGCCCACGGTGATCGGGGCCGTCGCGGTGATAGTCTGTGGCGCGCCGTTGCCGTCGGTGAAGCTGGCGACGGCGGTATTGGTCAGGCGGTCGCCCGAATTATTCTCCGGAAGATCCGGCAGCACGGCATGGACGCGCAGCACGATCCGGTCGTTGGCATTGACGATGTTGTCCGGCGTGTTGAGCGTATTGCCGAAATTGACGCTCACCTGGTCGACGATGCCGTCGCCGTTGCTGTCCGTCTGCGTGAAGACCGGCGTGCCGTTGGCGAAGCTGATATTGCCGCCGACCGAGAGGAGCGAGGCATCGAGAAGGCTGAGCTTGCCGCCGGCCGTGTTCGGCAAGGTGTCGGTCAGGATGAAGTTGCCGAGCGTGCCCTCGGCAAGCGTCACCGTGACGTCGTACCAGACTTCTTCGCCGATCAGCAGCGTCGAGCCCGCGCTCTCGGGCAGGCTGGTCTGGGCGACCTCCTTGATGATGCCCGGGCCGGCCGTCGTCGCCGAGGCGGAGGCTGTCCGGTCCTCGGGCAGCAGGTTCGGCGCGAAATCGGTGCCGCCTTCCTGGGCCGCGTAATGGTCGAGCGATGCCGCGTTGGCGATGGTGAGGTTCGGCGTCGCGACCGTGTTGATCAGTTGCAGGTCGTAGGTGATGACGAGGATGTTGCGGCCCGAGGCCGGATCGGCCGGCGCCAGCGCGCCCGTTCCGGGCTGATCGGTGAGGCTGATGCCGGCGCCGAAAATGTCGCCGGTGAAGGCCAGCAGGTTTCCGGCACCATCCGTTACGCGCAGATTGAGGCCCGCCGCGCCGCCGGGAATGGCGAAGCCGGCCGCGAGCGTATCGCGGATCAGGATGTCGAACGCGCCGTTGCGGCCGCTGCCGGTATTCTCGACGATGATCGCGAAGGTGACGATGTCGCCGCCATCGACGCGGGTGACGTCGCTGACGACATCGCTCGAGGCCAGCAGACCCGAGGAGATGGTGCCTGAAAAACGCGTGCCGCCGCTGCCGGGATCGGTGAAGACGACAGGCGCCGCCGGGGAGGGGGTGAAGACGGTATCGGGGTTGGTGCTGGCGACGATGCCCTTCTGCAAGGTCAGTTCGGGCTGGCTGAGGATGACGTCGGCCGTGTCCACGCCGACCGTGACCAATCCGGTGCTGTTGATCTCGCTCGCCTGCACCACATTGTTCATGACCAGGCCGTCGCCGAACGGCTGGTCCTGAACCACGACGCTGAACAGGATGTCGACGCGCAGCGGGCCGCTGCCGCTCGCCAGCTCGTAATTGCCGTAGCGGAAGGAGATCGAGTTCGAGAGGGCGCCGACGATCACGCTCGGTACCCCGGCATAGCCTGTCGGATTGGCCGCATCGAACGTGTCGCTCGGACCAAACCAGGCTTGGCCGACCCCAGGCGCGGCGGAGCTGACCTGGTCGATGAAGCTGATGCTCCCTGCCGCGAAGATCGGCAGGGGGAGAAAATCCGTCAGCACGAAATCCTGCCCCGACTGCGGCGGGATCGTGTACTGGATGCGGAATGTCACGACATCGCCGTTGGTCACGAGCGGCGACAGGCCGATGCTGGTATTGCCGTTGATCGCGTAGACCGACTTGCCGTCAAGCTGCCCGGGCGTGATCGGCACGGTGATGCTCGACGCATCCGTGATCGGATTGCCGGTGCCGTTATTGATGATGGCCTGCGACTCGACGCTGTTCGCGATCGCGTCGTCGTGGAGGACGGGCGCGCCGCCGGAAAAGTTCGCGTCGACGACGGAGCGAAAGACGATCACCAGCTCCGTCGGACGCGGAATGATGCCGCCGCCGCCGTCGAGTACGCTGTCGAGGCCGCGGGAGACCATCTCGTCGCCGACATGGAAGATGACCCTCGTTCCGGTGCCCTCCAGCGCGACGCTGTAATTCGCGATATTGAAGCTGCCGGAGAATTGGTCGGTTCCCTGTTCGCGCAGGAAGATTGTCGGCGTGAAGCCGGCGTCGAAAGTCTGGCCGTCGGACAGGAAATCCGACAGGTCCAGATCGTCGAGGCTGAAATAGTCGCTGACCTGGGTCCGGATGGTCCATTCGATGACGTCGCCTGGAACCGCGGTCTGGTTGCCGCTCAGATTGGCCGCCGTTTTCTGGGTCGCGAGCGCCTTGGCGACGATGACGTTTTCCGGGCCGGCCGGATCTTCGACGAACGAGACCGGGTCGTCCCTGCTGTCGACGGGCGTCCAGTCCGCCGAGCCGCTGACATTGTTCGGCAGGACGCGAGGCGCGCCCGTGACGGGATCGAGGACGGGCTCGGCCGGCGAGTCGGGCGACATGAACTGGCCGACATGGAAGTCGATCGTCATGGTCACGTCGGCTGCGCTCGCAGTGCCCGTCACCGGCCCGTTGAAGGTTGCGACGATGAGACCGTTGGCTTGCTGGATGTCGACCGTCGCTCCGTTCGCGCTCGCGCCGGTGACGACGATGCCGTTGGGCAGCGTGTCGTTCAGCACGAGATTGTTCATCGTCTGACCGTTCGCGACGTCCAGCGTCACGGTGTATTGATGGGGAAAGCTCGGGCCCGTGGCCGTTTCGCCCTCCGCCAGATTCGAGGTCTTGTTGACGGTGAACAGAACGGGCGTGATCGAGTTGTTCGCGGTGCCGCTGAGCACGGGCGCATCCGCCGTCGGATTGTTCAGCGCGTCGCGCCCGAAGGCGAAGCCGCCCACGGCCGAGACCGAGAGCGGAACGTTCAGGTCCGCCAGTTGCGAGACGCCGAGCGAGATCTGCACCGGCGCGGGCGGCTGGTCAGGGACAAAGGAGCCGAATGGCAGGCTCATCACGACCAGCGTATCGCCGGGCTGGGCGCCGTAGTCGCTCGCGTTGACGACGCGGAGATTTCCACTCGCGTCGCGCGCGAATGGGTGTGTCACGGAGCCGCTGGAGCCGAACTCGAGCTGCGTCGCCTGGAGGGCTTGGCCGTAGAGCGTGGCGCCCTCGAAGGTGACGCCGTCCTTTGTCTGGACCGGGTTCGCGTCGGACGCGCTGCCATCCGCGCCGCGGGTCGGCAGAATGACGTCGATATAGGGCGAGTAGCCGACATTGTTGCCAGGCCCGACCGGTGTATTCGTGAACGTGACGGTGATCTGCGTGGTCTCGCCGATAAGCGCGTCACCACCGCCGTCAACCGCCACCACTGGTTGCGCCGCGAACAGGCACCGGTCTTCAAGCAGCTCGAAAACCGGTTCCGACCGAGATGGCGCCGCCCATCTCTTCGACCAGTCCACCAATCTTACCCCTCGTGCAACGACTCGGAAGTATCAGGTAGGCCACGGAACGATAGCAGATCGTAGAGTATCGAAAAGCAAAGAAGCTTTTCTTTTCACAACTGTCAAACGCGAATTCGATTCAAATGGTACAGAATTAGTTCAATTTTCGAAGTATGATAAGAATCATGGATAAGGTACTGAGTTGGAATGCTATTCGCGTGCTTCGCGATTGCGAGATTTATGCTGCGTCGCAACTGATGCCGTGAATTCTACAATCAGGAAGGCACCTACACCGGGTTGCCGAGCCCCTCTCGCTCTCGGGCCCGGTTCAATGCGGGCAGACGTCCCAGAAGCCCTGACTGCGCTGCGGGTCGGTATAGTACCAGCAATAGCCGGGCGCCGGCGGCTGTGAGGTCGCGTAGGTCGTGGCGGCAGCCGCTGTCACGAACCCGATCGCCGCACCTGAGGCAATCGCCATGCCCGGATGCCACCAGTAATTGGCCGGGCGCACCCAGGGTCGAACCGGCACCGGCCGATAGCCGGGGCGCACGACGGCGCCGCGACCTGCAACGACATTCCCTCGCGGGCCGCGGGCGACATAGCCCCTACCGGCGACGCCGCCTCTAGGTCCGCGTGCGACATAGCCTCGTCCGGCGATCGCGCCGCCGCGGGGACCAACCATCGCTCCGCCACGGACGGCCATGCCGCGGCGAAACTGGATCGGTTCGATGATTCCAGGCACGACGAACCGTCCAGCGGGCACGACCATCATCGCAGCCGATGAGGGATGCGGCCCGAGCAGACCGACGAGCATTACAACCGAGCAGATCCTGATCAGATCCATCCGATCCCTCCATGATCGTCCAAGCGCCGTCCGAGGCGTGGGTGGTCCAATAGTTGGCGAAGCGTTGCCTCCCGGACCTGGAGCGTTTCCGCACTTCGAATTGCGGAAGGTCTATCCCTTTGTCTCGACGCATTGTCTCCACGCGAACCGGTAGCCACTTCGCTTGAAAATGCTTTGGTTTCCGCCCGTCCCGTCGATTGCGCGCTCGTTCACGCGACCTCGGTGCAGACGAACTTGCTGAAGCACCCGACAGGGTATGCGCCGGTAAATGCCGCGCGAATGAGGGCTGCGGGCGCGGACGGGGCGTCAACGACCGCAACGCCCAAGTCGGTCGCCTCTACGAATGGCAAGCCGCCTTCGGCAATGGTTGCGGCTGCCGCCTGCGACACCAGGACGATGCAATCGCGATCGCCGTTTTCATCGGGCTCCACACGCGGGGAGGAGGGCGTCGCGGAGGTGGCGAAGCCGCGGAGCGTGGGGGTGAAATACCCCCACGTCCTGCTTTCGATCATCAGGACGAAGAAATCCGGCAGCGCCAGCAGGGCCGAAGGAGAGAGCACGGCTTCCAGCCTTTGCTGCAGCGCTCCCAGCAGCAGGATCGCCTGGTGCCGCGACCGTGCCATGTCGAGTTCCGCATCGCAGGTCAGAAGGCCCGCGTCGATGGCCTGACGCGTCGCCACTGCGACAGAGAGTGTCTCCGGATGGTCGACATCGAATTCGATCGTCAACGAGCAGATGGTGCACATGGCTCCTCCTGCTCCAGCCTAGGCCGTGACGATGTTGAACCAGAAATCGAACGTATCCAGCATGCCGACGAACTCCGCCATTTTCTTCGGATCGCCGGTGAGCTTGGCCTTGCCCTCGATCACCTGCTTTTCCATCGTCGAGGCGCCCAGCATCACGTCGTTCAGATCCGCGCGGGTGGTGACGATCGAGACGTCGGCGCCCGGCAGCGTTCTGTCCTTCGAATAGTGGATCGCCGAATTCTCGACGCCGACATTGTATTTCTGCCTGGTGTCGGTCAGCTCGAGATTGATGCTGACGGTCTTGCCCGCCGCGCGATCGCCGTTCAGCCGGACGCCGAGGAAATCGAAGAACATCTCGATCGGCATCGCCTTGATGGTGTCGGCGCTGGCCGTGTTCGGCGTCGGCAGCTTCTGCACGCCCTGGCGCAGCTCGCGCGCTCCGGTGAGATAGAAGTTGCGCCAGGGCCCGCTTTCCGCCTGGTAGCCGAGTTGCTCGTAGGTATCGGCGAGCAACTGCTTCGCGGGGACGTTATTGGCGTCGGCGAAGACGACATGGTTCACCACCTCGGCGACCCAACGATAGTCGCCTCTTGCGAAGGACTCCCGGGCCCGCCGGAGTACGTTGTCGGCACCTCCCATGAAGTCGACATAGCGCGCTCCGGCGTCTGTCGGCGGCAATTGATGGAGGGTGGCCGGAACGCCGTCGAAGAAACCGAGGCGCAGGTTATATTGCGCGACGGCGTCATGGTACACGGTGCCGTAATAGCTTCGACAGGCCCATGTCGTCGCGAGGGCTTGCGGCAGGCGGATGACCTCGCCGATTTCCTTCGGAGTCATGCCGCTATTGGCCATCCGCATGACCTGGTCATGCAGGAAGCGGAACATGTCGCGCTGCTTCTTCAGATGAGTGACGACCTGCCCATTGCCCCAGGTCGGCCAATGGTGCGAGGTGAAGAGCACCTCGATCTGATCGCCATAGAGATCCAGCGTCTGCTGGAGATATTTGGACCAGAGCAGGCCGTCGCGGACCTTGGCGCCACGCAGCGTGTAGAGGTTATGAAGCGTGTGACAGGCGTCCTCGGCGGCGCAGAAGGCTTTGAACTTGGGCAGGTAGAACATGAATTCCGAGGGCGCCTCGGAATTCGGGGCCATGATGACCTGCAATTCGACGCCGTCGATATTGATCTTCTGACCTGTCTCGGTGGCCCAGTCGGTGGGAAGCGCCAGCCCCACCGTACCGGTCGATGTCGACTTGCCCAGACCGCCATCCACCTGGCCCGTCGCTCCTCGGGGGAGCAGATTTCCGTACATGTAGCTGGCGCGCCGGCTCATCGCGTTGCCGGCGATGATGTTCTCGCCCACGGCCGCTTCGGTGAAGTCCGCCGGCGCCAGAATCTTGACCTTGCCGGCGTCGATGTCGGACTGCTGCACTAGGCCACGTACGCCACCGTAATGATCGACATGGCTATGGGTGTAGATGACGGCGACAATCGGCTTGTCGCCGAGCTTCGGGCTGACGAGCTGCTTCCAGACGGCTCCGGCGGTCTCCGCGCTGACGAGCGGATCGATGACGATGTAGCCGCTATCGGTCCGGATGATGCTCATGACCGAGAGATCGTAGCCGCGCGCCTGATAGATGCCGTCGACCACCTCGAAGAGGCCGTGCAGCATGTTGAGCTTGGCCATGCGCCAAAGGCTTGGATTCACCGTATCCGGCGCGTCGTCGGCTTCCGATGTTCCGAGGAAGGAATAGACGCTGAGGTCCCAGACCGGAGCACCGTCGCTGTTCTTGATGATGGCCGGGTCGGGCAGAGCTGCCAGGAGCCCGCGCCGGGCGTCCTTGAAATCCTGGACGTCGCTGAACGGCAATCCGTTCCGGTATTGGGAGTTGTAGTCAATCGTCGCTCGGGTTGCAGGCTTGGCGGCAGCTCCGCTTGCGGGAACTGGCGGGGCATCCTGCGCGTTGGCCGGGTTTGATTGCCCGATTATGCCAACGGCAAGACCCGCCGACGCTGCACCACGTAGAAATTCGGTTCTGCTGAGGCCACTCCGATCCGACGACATGATATCGCTCTCCCGCCGTAGCTGCGGGCAACGCTAGAATGGCAAGTGGATAACGACTCGATCATATGATCGTCTCTGGGTCGCTTTTCTGCATAGGGAGCCTCCGCCAAATGCCGACTATCGCTCTGGAGTTGCTCTCCTCCCGTGGTTGGTATGCCGATCGATCGCCAGAAACAAAAAGACTGCTCGCGCCGCTATTTCAGCTGCGCGAGTATTCCGCGGGACAATCTCTCTATAATCATGGGGACGAGCCAAACGGCGTGTTTGGCATTGCCTCCGGTGGCATCGATATCTCGATACCGCGCTTTGATGGACTGGCATTTACGATTCATCGGGCGGAGACAGGGTTCTGGATTGGCGACTCGGCGCTGTTTGCCGGCTACAGCAGGGTGATATCCATTGTGGCCACAGCTCAGGTTCGGGCCGTTTTTCTTCCACGGGCGCCGCTGTTGAAGCTCGTTGAGGAAAATCCGTTCCTCTACAAGGATTTCTACGCTCTATCCCACATCAATACACAAACCGCTCTCAATCTACTGGCCAATCTTGCGACGTCTCCCGCCGAGGCGCGTGTCGCCGTCAGATTACTGATGTACGAGCCAAACGGAGGCTCGGACGCAAACGAGATTTCACTGTCACACGAGAAGCTGGCGGAACTGGTCGCGCTCTCGCCAGCCACAATGCAACGAGTGCTTGCTTCGATGCAGGAGCAACGGCTGATCGAGGTGAGCTACAGCCGCATAAGAGTTCTCAACCGCGGCGGCTTGCTGGCTCTTTGCGCCAAGGCTCGATAGCGCGCCGCCACTTGATCTTCGCCCGGGGCCGGTCGCGGGGCATGTCCTGTCGCCAAGCGGATTCCGCCCTGCATTTTGCGCCTGTGGCCGGGGGCTGCTAGTGCTCGGCCCTTCCATTTCGGACGCGGACATGCTGCGGTCATTCGACGCCCGCCTTGCGCGCCTTGCGTGAGCTCTTGGTGGAGGGGCGAGGGGATGCGTTCGGAACCTCCCGCATCCGTCACGGGCTGGCTTCAGCCCTCCTGGTTCAATGCATTGCCGAGGTGATGGCCGGCGAAGCCGTGACCTCGATATCGAGCCGGGATCACGGATCGATGCTGGTCGAAGATTTGATCGGTTTGGCGTCCCGCGGCGCCATATCACGCGGCTGTTTCGCGCGTTTACCGGCATGTCCGTCGGCGATTTCCAGCAAGAGGCGCTGATCGCTGCAGCGCGCGAACTCCTCGTCGCGACCGATCTTCCCATCGGCGAGATCGCCCGGAGCGTCGGTTTCGAGAGCGGCCGCGCCATGAAGCGCCCCTCGGAAATCCTCGTCCGCTTCAAGATCGAGGACGGGCGCGTCGACGACCGCTGCTGGCTGTCGGGCGCCGTCGAGCCGACGCGGTGCGATAAGATGAGCCGGTGATCGGCCTTGGACACCTTTCCGCGTGAAGACAAGGCGACGACACGAATAGACAGAGCGTGTCCGAAAGTCTGAGAAACGCGGAAACGCGCGCTCGCGAATCTGTGGGCCGTCTGCGGATTCCTGTGCGGCGCGTTCAGATAAATTGAATAGAATCTGTTAGGAGAGTGCGCGATAGCGTTTAAGAGGTAAGTCCTACTTCGTTGAGCAGATCCTTGCGTGCCGGGAGGTCGCCATGATCGGCAGAACGGCCGAGATCGACATCGAGAAACTCTACGATGTGGTCGTGTCACCTGAAACATGGCCGCATCTGCTTCATGATATCGCGCGATCGGCAAATGCTGTCGGCACTTGTCTTGCGGCTGACCACGGACGGGCGACCCTGGTCGCCCGGCCGGTCTCGCCCGACCTCACGGCTCCGATCGACGATTTCCTCAACAGCGGCTGGTACAAGCGCGATCTGCGCGGACAGCGGGCCTGGCCGCTGCTGAGGCAGGGGCGCAAAGTGCTGGTCGAGCACGACATCTCCAGCGAGGACGAGCGGCGCCACAGCGACTATCACAATGAGTGGCTGCGCCCGTGGGATCTGCCTTGGTGGGGTACGCTGGGCTTCTCGCTGGAAGGGCAGCATTACGGGCTCGTTTTTCTCCGGAACTCCAAGCAGGGCGCATTCACCCACGAGGAGATGCATCGGCTCCATGGCCTTCAAGCCGACCTGGGCCGGGTCCTCTCCCTGATCGATCTGCTCTCGATCAAGCAAGCCGAAGGGATGCTCGATGGCTTTGACCTGGTCGAGAAACCCGCCTTCCTCCTAAACGCAAGCGGGCGCGTCATCCGCTTCAACGCCCATGCGAAGCCCCTGCTGCAGACCGACTTCGCGCTGAGCCACGGCGCGCTTCGGACGGCGCATCCCCAGAGCAACGAGCGCCTGCAGAAGCTCATCGCAACCGCCCTCACGGCCGGGATTTCGGCATCGCGAACGGAGCCGCACTGGATTGCCGTCGAGCGGCCAGCGCGCAGGCCGTTGATCGTCAATGCCCTGCCGGTCATGGGGGGGCTCGCGGATATCCTGACCGGGGCCCGGGTCGTGCTGACGGTGAACGACCTCGAGCACAAGCGGCTGCCACCGCCCGACATGCTCTGGGCCGTCTTTGGGCTGACCCCGGCGGAATCGCGTCTTGCGATGCGCCTGGCTGCAGGAGAGGATCTATCGCTTGCGGCGGAGGCGCTCGGGCTCAGTGCGGGAACGGTTCGAGGCTATCTCAAGACGATCTTCGCGAAGACCGACACACACCGCCAGAGTGAGCTGCTGCAACTGATCGCACGCATGGGCGGCATATAAGCGGGCCACGGCGCGAAACCGGCTTGCGGTCGGTGGGCTTCGTGGCTGCGATAATGGGCTGTTGGGCGCCGGCCAGCCTCGCTTCGCTGCTCCGGCTTCGCCAGCGCCGCGGTCAACTCGCCAGCTTGGGCACGAACAGGCAGACTGGCCGCTCCAGGGGCGCGAGCACGGGGCCGGATGGATAACCGCCCGACCTGCAGACATGGAAGCGCCCGTCGAGTGAGGGGCGCGTGTTGCGCGCATCGACGAAGAAGCCGTCATGGGTCAAGTAGCCGCCCGGCACGATCGTCGGGTCGGGCTCGCGGGCGTCGTCATCATGGCCCATCGGCCAGCAGTCCCGATCACTGCAGCAATCGCTGGGGTACCAGCTATGGGCGCTGGCCGGCGGGGGCCAGGCGCGTGGGCCGACAAGCGTCATGACGATCAGCGCGCAGCCCCCCAGGGGAAGCAGATGGGAATCGCGCTTGGGTCGAGCCTGCGGAAGCGAGCTGGCCGAACGCCAGCGCATAGCCTTGTCCATGGCTCAGGCCCCCCGCGCTAAGGCTGGCTCGACAGCGACTCCGTCGGACGTGGCGCTCGTCGAGGCGCCAGCAGCGACGGCTCGTCCTCTGATCCCGAAGACCGCGCCACATTTAGGCGACTAAAAAGGCGAAAAAAGGTTCCGGCCGCGGGGCTCGCTTCGGGCGTCACGCGTGTCGGCTTTGGGCGCAACGCGGCGCCTGAAGCGCCAAGGCAGCGCAGCGGATCTCCACGTGATGCCCGACTGGCTCAGAACCCCACCGCCAGGCTCGCCTCGAACGCATCATCCTGAGCGTCCTCGGCGATCTGCCCGGTTATAGGAGACTCCGAGCGTCGCGCTCTTGCTGACAAGGTCGCAAGCATTTCCCGTCATCCCGGACAAGCCGCTTTAGCGGCGCCGCTCCGGGATCCATCGAAGGGCGTTGCGCTCGACGATGGATCCCGGAGCTCCGCTGCGCTGCGTCCGGGATGACGCCGTCCGGTTCTGCGAGATCACAGGATCGGCCCTGCGATCCGGCCTGTCCGGGATGGCGCCAGGCCAGGCACGAGGGGGGCATGTCGTCGGCCTCGATATGGCCCCCCGGATTGTCGGGGGTGAGCCGGAGCGGTAGACGTCGGAACCGCCATGATGGCGGCCCCGGCCTAATGGGACGGGTCGACTGCGAGATGGGATTTGGCAGCATGAGCGAGCGCCTCGTCCGTAAGCTCGACCTGGTCGAAGTCGAGCAACTCATCGGCTGGGCCGCCGCCGAGGGCTGGAATCCCGGGCTCGATGATGCCGCGGCGTTCCATGCGACGGACCCCGAGGGCTTCATCGGCGCGTTTGTCGATGGCGAGATGGTCGCCGGGATCGCGGCGGTTGCCTACGGAACGGGCTACGGCTTCATCGGGCTCTATATCAGCCGCGAGGACAGGCGCGGCCGAGGCCACGGGAAAGCCGTCTGGGACGCAGGCATGGCCTATCTCGCCGGGCGTACCATCGGGCTCGACGGGGTCGACGAGCAGTTCGAGAACTACCGCCGGAAGGGTTTTGCTCCTGCTTACCGAACCATCCGCTTCGGCGGCGCCTTTGCCGGTCGCGCGGTCGATCGGGAGAGGCTGAGCATGGTCACTCCCGATCTCGTGCCGGAGGTCATGGCCTTCGATCGCAGGAGCTTTCCGGAGCCACGGGTCGGGTTCCTGACGCGCTGGCTTGGACCGCCACATGTTGCCTGCGCGGCGCGCGCGGAGGGGAGGGTGACGGGATACGGCGTCATGCGTAAGTGCCGCGCGGGCTGGAAGATCGGCGGGCTGTCGGCGGTCGACGAGGGCACGGCCGCGGCGCTCGTCCGGCAGCTGGCGGCCTCCGCCGAGGGCGAGGTCTTCATCGACGTTCCGGCCGCGCGAGAGCGCTTCATGGACCTTCTGCTGCGCTCAGGCCTTCGGCCCGGATTCGAGACGACGCGCATGTATCTGGGCGAGCCCATTCCTCTCGCGCCCGAGCTGTTCGGCGTGACGACGCTGGAGCTTGGATAGAGCATTTCCGCGTTTCTCCGAATCGCGGAAATGCTCTATCTCTTTGTTTTGACGCATTTTCTTTACGCGAACCGGTGCCCACTTCGCTCGAAAATGCTCTAGGCGCTCGACATAGGAAGGCTCATGGCCACCACATGATCCGGCCGTGCCCCCAGATCGGTGCGTTCGGATATTGGTCGGGCCCCAATCCGACATCGTGGCGCAGCTCCGCATTCAGTTTCGGGACGATGGCCGGCCTTTCCAGGAGTCGCCGAAGCCCTACGCGAAAGCTTGGGAATGCAGCGAGAAGCCGGGCGATGCGCCGGCTGTTCCTTGTGTCGTTGGCAGAATAGGTCTGCTCGCCAAATGGCAGGTCCATGATCTCCCCCGCTTTGACGGCGGTAAACTGGATACCGCCCTCGCAGGACCTTCCGGCAGCGGCCGCGTAACGTCTTGAACAAGGTCTGAGATCGCGCTGAGCGCGGATCTATGCTTTTCTGAGGGATCTCCGAGTGCCGGGAACTTCCGATGGGCGAGACTGAGTCCGGAACGATCCTGCAGATCGCTGACATCGTGATCGATGCAGCGCAGGGACGAATGCGGGGGGCGAATGGCCTCGACATCCCGATCGCACCCAAGCCTTTTGATCTGCTGCTCTTCCTCGCGCGCAATCCGGGGCGCACCATCAGCAAGTCCGAATTGCTCGATGTGGTCTGGTCGAGCCTCAATGTGACCGAGGACAGCCTCTTTCAGGCCGTCCGTGAGGTCATGCGCGCGATTGGCGACGAGGATGGGCGGATTCTCCGCTCGGTCCCCAAGCGCGGCTACCTTCTCGATATCCAGGTATCGGCTGATCCCCAGGGGCCAGCGCCTGCCAGTGACGCCATCGCCGCGGCCCCACGCTTGATGCCGCCCACGGACAGGCCTTCGCTCGTGGTGCTGCCCTTCCTGAACCTGAGTTCCGACCCGGATCAGGAGTTTTTGTCGATGGCCTGGTCGAGGACATCACCACGGCGCTGTCCTGTATCCGGTCGTTCTTCGTCATCGCCCGCAATTCGGCCTTCACCTACAAGGGCCGGGCGGTGGATGTCCGCCAGATCGGACGTGAGCTCGGGGTCCTGTACGTCCTCGAGGGCAGCGTGCGGAAGGCGGGCGAGCGCCTGCGCGTCACCAGCAAGCTGATCGATGCATCGAGTGGCACGCAGATCTGGGCAGACCGTTTCGACGGCCCGCTCGACGACGTCTTCGGCCTGCAGGATCGCATCACCGAGGCCGTTGCCGGCGCCATCGAGCCACGCTTGCAGCGTGCCGAGATCGAGCACGCGCAACGAAAGCCGCCGAAGAACCTCAGCGCCTACGATCTCTTCCTGCGCGGCATGGCGATACAGGACGTCACCCCGGAAGCGCTTCGGCAGGCCCGGGACCTGTTCATCGGAGCAGTCGCCTCGTCTCCGGGCTACGCCGCCGCCTATGCCATGGCGTCGCTGACCGTCATGATGCTGAAGACGCAAGGATCGTTGCAGGCGAATGCGCGGGACGTCGAGGACGGCCTCCATTGGGCCCGCCAGGCGGCAAATTACGGCAGGGATGACGCCACCGCCCTTTGGACGGCGGGCATCACTATCACCTATCTCGGCATGAATCCGGAAGCCGGCATTCTCCTGCTGGACCGCGCCTGCATGATCAACCCGAACTCCGCGCGGGCATGGTCGCGTGCCGGGGCCGCACAGAATTACCTGGGCAATGCCGCCGTCGCGATCGGGAATTACGAGCGAGCCTTTCGGCTCAGTCCCCAGGACCCGCTCCGCTACATCGATCTCAACGGGATGGCCTTTGCCCTCATGCAGGCCGGGGCCTATGAGGAGGCTGTGGCCTGGTCTTCCCGCTCGGTCAGCGAGAAATCGGGCTGGGCTCTGAGCCAGCGCAACTTCGCGGCAGCTCTCGCCCTGGCCGGGCGGCTCGACGAGGCCAGGAGCGCGATGGCCGAGCTCCTCCGGCTTTCGCCGACGCTCAGGCTTTCGATGATGGATGAATTCAGTGGCCCATTGCGCAATTCCGACTACGCCGCCAGGCTGAACGACGCGCTGCGACGTGCCGGCATGCCTGAATGAGCAGGATCCGGCATTCCGCGGACTGAACGGGACAGACTGAACTCTCTGTCCCGGCGGCGACCGCCCCCCAAAGGTCGATCCGTGCCTGTTTCCTCGGCTCTGGAAGCAGAATATGATCAAAGCGCCTTGGCTGACGTCGGAGACCCGTCCGATGACAACGCTTCAGAGCAAAGACCAGTTCGGCGCAGTGGGTCCCTCCGGCGAAAACGGTTCGGCCCAGTCAGGATCGCGCCTGCTCAGACGCCGGATGCTGATCGGCGGAGAGTGGTGCGACGCCGCTTCAGGCCAAACCATCATGGTCGAGAACCCGGCCCGGAAGGAGGCGCTCGGGGAGGTGCCGCGTGGCGCGGCCGTCGACGTCGATCGCGCAGTCGCCGCGGCGGGCGCCGCGGGCGCGGCCTGGGCGCGGATTGCGCCGCGGGAGCGCGGGCGGGCCTGCCTGGCCATCGCCGAGGTCCTCGAAGCGCGCCAGGAGGAGCTGGCGCGGCTCATCGCCAGCGAAACCGGCAATGCGATCAGGACGCAGGCGCGCGGCGAGGCGAAATGGGTTGCCGATGTCTTCCGCTATTTCGGTGGCCTCGCCGGCGAGCTGAAGGGCATGACCCTTCCCCTCGGCGAGGCGATGCTCAGTTACACCAGACGCGAGCCGATCGGCATCGTCGGCGCGATCGTGCCGTGGAATGCCCCGGCCCAGCTCGCCTCGCTCAAGATCGCGCCCGCCATCTGTGCTGGCAATACGTTCGTCCTGAAGGCGGCCGAGGATGCCCCCTTGGCGGTGCTGATGATCGCGGAGATCTGCCAGGCGCATCTGCCGCCGGGCGTGGTCAACGTCCTCACCGGCTATGGTGTGGAATGCGGCGAGCCGCTCGCTGCTCATCCGCAGATCCGCAAGCTGAGCTTCACCGGCTCGACCGCGGTGGGCAAGGCGATCATGCGCGCGGCGGCCGACCGGGTGGTCCCCGTCTCGCTCGAGCTCGGCGGCAAGAGCCCGTCCATCGTCTTTCCCGATGCCGACGAGGACTGGGTCGTCGAGGGCGTCATCGCCGCGATGCGCTTCACGCGCCAGAGCCAGTCATGCACGGCCGGATCGCGCCTGTTCGTGCATGCGGATATTTTCGAGACGTTCCTCGCCAAGCTCGTCGCCAGGCTGGAGGCGCTCAAGATCGGAGACCCGCTGGACGAGGCGACCGATATCGGCGCGATCATCAACGAGCGCCAGTTCAAGAAAGTCTGCGGCTATATCGAGGAGGGGCTTCGCCGGCCCGACGCTCGGCTTGTGACCGGAGGGCTGCCGCCGGGCGAGGGCCCGCTCGCGACCGGCTATTTCGCGATCCCGACGATCTTTGCGGCCGGGTCGAACGATTGGCGGCTGGCGCGCGAGGAGATCTTCGGCCCGGTCCTGGTCGCAATCCCCTGGCGCGACGAAGCCGAGGTGGTCCGAATGGCGAATGCGACCCATTACGGCCTGGCCGCCTATGTCTGGTCGCGCGAGATCGCCCGGGCGCTGCGCACCGCGCACGCCGTGGAGGCGGGCTGGGTCCAGGTCAATCAAGGCGGTGGCCAGGTGCTCGGCCAGCCCTATGGCGGCGTCAAGCAAAGCGGGATCGGGCGCGAGATGTCGCTCGAAGGCATGCTCGACAGCTTCACCGTGACGAAGACGGTCAACGTCAACATCGCACTGCCGCCGCCGGTCCAATGAAGCGCTCGTGCTGCCGGCGCTGATCCGGCCAAAACGCCGTTTGTATAACCCGTCACGACGGACTACGCTCATCGGCCTGGATCAAGCACCTCCGAGCCCGGATTTGGGCTGATGCGCGACCTGAAACAGCAACTCTGCTTTCGGCGACTTCAACGGGAGAGCAACAATGATCAGGTTATTTGCGGTTGCCTTCGGACTCGTCCTGGCGTCGTCGGCGCAGGCCATGCCGCCGGTACCCTCCCAACAGCCGGACGGGATTGTCATCCAGGTCCGCGAAGCATGCGGACCGGGCATGCGCCGCACTGCGAATGGAGCTTGCCTCAGAACTCCGGCCCGACGCAGCGCCAGCAGGTGCGCTCGTGGCGTGACCTGCTGACGTCGCGCAGCCGCTGACGACCATTGCGGCGCCGGCCTCGCCGATCCGGCGGCGCCGGGCGCTGCCATCACGGCTCGATCACTCTCACGGGACTGCCCGCTACGAAAGCGCGGATAGCCTCGACGATCTGACCGTAGCTCAGGCGATAATTGCCTTCGGTGACATAGCCGAGATGCGGCGAAATCTGCACGCGATCGAGGGAGCGATAGGGGTGATCGAGCGGCAGCGGCTCGACATCGAAGACGTCGAGGCCGGCACCGGCAATGCGGCCTTCGCGCAGGGCCTCGATGAGTGCAGCCTCGTCGATGATCGGTCCGCGCGAGGTGTTGATCAGGAAGGCACTCGGCTTCATCAGCGCCAGTTCGCCAGCGCCGATCAGCCCTTCCGTGCGGGCGCTGAGCTGGACATGGATGGAGATGACATCGGCGGCCTCGAACAACGCCTCCTTGCTCGCATAGGCCACGCCGAGCTTTTCACATGCGTCCGGAGTCAGGTTCTGGCTCCAGGCGATGGTCTTCATGCCGAAGGCCGCGCCGATGCGGGCGACCTGCTGGCCGAGCCGGCCCAGGCCGATAATGCCGAGCGTCTTGCCGTTGAGATCGATCCCGAGCGTCGACTGCCAGGCTGTTCCCGCCTTCAGCCGTGCGTTCTCCTGACCGACCTTGCGGCAGAGCTCGAGCAGATGGGCGAAGACGAGTTCCGCCGTGGGATGCGCCGCCGATTGCGTGCCGCAGACGAGCACGCCGCGCTCCTTCGCCGCCGCCACGTCGATGGCCGCATTGCGCAGCCCGGTGGTGACGATCAGCTTCAGTTTCGGCAGCGCCTCGATCACGGCGCGGGGGAAGGGCGTGCGCTCGCGCATCAGGCAGACAATATCGAAATCTTTGAGCGCCTCGATCACCTCTGCGGCGTCGCCGAGCCCATGGTTGAAAACAGACAGCTCGATCGTCTCGCCGCAGGACTGCCAGTCCGCCAGGGAGAGCGCGACATTCTGGTAGTCGTCGAGCACGGCGCAGCGCAATTTGGTCATGGAGATCTCCTGCCGGACCCAAGTCAGAAGGCTTGGACCCAGGCTTCCTTGTGCAAGCGATAACCCTTGGCCGCATTGCCGGTGATGTGCAGGAAGCCGGGGAAGTGCATATGCATGCCGGCCACCAGCAATCTGTCGGTGGCGGCCATGTCGAAGGCGCGGCGGCGCGTCTCGACAGCCTGGCGATGATCGCTGTCGGGTTCGACATGGACCTCCGGGTGCGGCACCTGGATGTCAGGTATGTGGAAAATGTCACCCCAGACCAGCAGCTGCTCGCCCCCGGACTGGATCATATAGCCGGTATGGCCCGGTGTATGGCCCGGCAGCGGCAAGGCCGTGACGCCGGGAAACACCTCGCCGCGGCTATCGCGGCGGCGGTTCAGATAGGGCACGATCTGCTCGCGCGCACCCTTGAAGAACCGGTCCTGATGGCGCGGGCTGGCGATGCTCATCGCCGAATCGTCGTGCCAGTGCTTGACGTCGGTCTCGGAGACCACGAGCTCGGCATTGGCAAAATGGGCGGTTCCGTCCGGCGCGGTCAGTCCGTTCGAGTGATCGGGATGCATATGCGTCAGCATCACCGTGTCGATCGCAGCACTGTCGATCCCGCAATGGGACAGATTCTCGGGCAATTTGCCCAGTTGATCCCCCATGCTGACGCCGCAGCCCGTATCGATCAGCCCGACCCGTCCTGCCGAATGGATCACGAAGCAATTGACGGAAATGCGTGGCGGGGCGGGAACGAACGCCTCTGTCAGCAGGCGTTCGGCGTTCTGCTCGTCGATGTCGCGGAGCATCGCGTAGCTGCCGTTGACGAAGCCGTCGCTGATCGCAGTGACGACGATATCGCCGATCCTGCGATGATATATCCCGCGAATCTGGTCTGTCGGCGCGGCAATCATGATGTCGTCCCTGCAATCGTCGATGAGATGAAAAGGCGGCCGGCCGAACCGGCCGCCTGACACGCCAGGTCATCGGACCCGATGATCTGGCTCGAGCCGGTGCGTTAAAGCTTCGGCATGGCCGGCAGCGGCGCGAGTGGTGTCCCGAACCAGCGCTGGTTGATCTCGTTCAACTGGCCGTTGGCGAGGATCTTGGCGACGAACGTATTGGCGAAGGCCAGCAGCTCCGTATCGTCCTTGCGGATGCCGATGCCGTTGCCCTGGCTGCTCAGCGCAAATTTCCGTTCGATATTGAGCTGCGGATGGTCGCGGTTGAGAATCCAGAGGTGGATATTGCTCGCGCCGATGAGCTCGACCTGGGCGGAAATCAGCGCCTGCATCGAGATGGCGTCCGAATCGAAGCGGCGGATCGTCGTCGCCTTGGGTGCGACCGCCGTCAGAAACGTGTCCTGACTGCCGGCCCGCGTGACGCCGACCGTGAACTTGGGCAGGTCTTCCGGCCCCTTCACGGCCTTGTCCTTCGGACCCATCACCATGATGTCGAGCGCGCTATAGGGGTTGGAGAACGAGACCTGCTTGGCGCGTTCCGCGTTGATGCCCAGCGCCGCGACGAGGACGTCGACGCGATTGGTCAGCAGATAGGGGATGCGGTTTGGCCCGGTCACCGGCACCATTTCCAGCTTCACGCCAAGTTCGTCCGCCAGCAGCTTGGCGACGTCATTGTCGTAGCCTGCCGGCTTCTGATCCTTGTCGAGGCCGTTATAGGGTGGAAAATCCGTCAGCACGCCGACGACCAGCGTGCCCTTGGCCTTGATCTCGGCCGGCGTCAGCGCCTGGGCCGTATCGGCGAAGCTGAACATGGCGAACGCGGCGAGGATCGCCGCAAACGATCCGCAGATGGCATTTCTAACCTTGGACATTGCTCTTCCCTCCCGTTGATTATTGGGCTCAGGCCGGAACCCGGTCATGCGCCGGCCAGCAGCCTTTTCTCCATATGGGCGCTGTACAGGGACAGCGGCCAGCAGATGACGAAATAGATCGCGCCGACCAGCCCGAAGATGGCAAAGGGCCGGAACGTCATGTTGTTGATTTCCTGTGCCGCCCGCGTCACTTCGATGAAGCCGATGATGGCGGCGAGCGAAGTCCCTTTGATCAGCTGCACGAGGAAGCCGATCGTCGGCGGTATGGCGATGCGGACCGCCTGCGGCAGAACGACGAGAAACATGCGTTGCGGATAGTTCAGGCCGAGGGCCGTGGCGGCTTCCGACTGGCCCTTCGGCACATTCTCGATGCAGCCACGCCAGATCTCGCCGAGAAAGGCGCTGCCATTGAGCGAAAGCCCGATGGCCGCCGCGGTCAGCGCGCTGACGTTCCAGCCGAACAGGCTCGGCACGAAGAAGGCGAGGAAAAGCTGCATGAGCAGCGGCGTGCCCTGGAATATCCGGACGAAGCCCTTCGTGATCAGGCGCAGGCTGGCGAACTCGCTGGTCCGCGCCAGCGCGATCGGCAAGCCGCCGGCGAAGCTGCCGACCAGCGCGATGAGGGACAGCAGGAACGTCCAGCGCACCGCAAAGACGATATAGAGGATCTCGTCCGGTCCGAGTTCGCGCATGGCCGGCTACCTCCGGCCAGGGTAGGCGAGGTAGCGGCGCTCGATCGCATCGAACAATGTCCAGAAGAATACGGACATTGCCAGATAGATCACTGTCACCGCGAAATAGACCTCGAAGCTGCGGAACGTCCGGGACACGATATCGCCCGCAGCGCCCGTCAGTTCGGTCGCAGCGATGGTCGAGCAGACGCTGGAATAGAGCATCAGCAGGATGAACTGGCTGGTCAGCGCCGGGTAGATCGCCTTGATCGCAGGCTTCAGCACGACAAGCCGGAAAATCTGCAGGCGCTTCAATCCGAGCGCACGGCCCGCCTCGATCTGGCCCTTCGGAATGCTTTCCAGCCCCGCCCGCACGATCTCGACGCCATAGGCAGCGAAGTTCAGCGTCAGCGCCAGCAGGGCGGTCACATCCGGCGAGAGCCGGATATTGAGGACCGGCAAGCCGAAGAAGATCATGAAGAGCTGGATCGGGAACGGCGTGTTGCGGATGACCTCGACATAAGCACTGACCAGCAGCCGGACGGGCCACGGTCCCCATGATTTTCCGAGCGCGCCCAGGACGGCGAGGATCATGCCGAACACCATGGCGCAGCCGGACAGGAGCAATGTCTGCCGCACGCCTTCCAGCAGCTCCGGCCACGCCTGCCAGACGGCGCTGAAGTCGAAACGATAGATCAAGGCGCGGGCGCTGGGTCTGACCCGGCCCCAGATTGCGGTGCGAAAGCGCAGGCGGATGCCGGCAATGCTGGTGACGGCGATCGGCCGGCGGCGCGCGCCCGGCGGGTCGCGGCCGGCCCCGGTGCAGGGACCTTCCTCCTCATTGCGCCTTCCTCCCGTGGCAGCGCGTTCTGTGCGCGCTTCGATGCGATCATATTTGCAGAATAATTATCAGCCAGCAAGCGAGCTGATCGGGTTTCGATCCGGTCGCACTTCAGCTGGGAGTGTCGATCCTTCCGGTGAAAACCCATTGAAATAATGCGATTTTCCTCTAGTTTGAGGCGTCGATGAATGGCGGGTGAGAACGGTCTCGGTCGCCGCTCTTGATCATAGAATGTGATAATATTATCAACTACAGCCGAGCTGCTGCCATGATAGTGTCCGGCGCCGGATCCGCACGGCGCGACAGGTCTGGTCGAGGCTCCAACCTAGGCGTCAGGACGATACGATATGGCGAATGAGCATCGGATCAGGCTGGGAGCCGCCGACCTGAAGCGCTGGGTCGCCTCGGTCTTCGTCCAATCCGGATTGCCCGATAGCGATTCAGCGATCGTCGCCGAGGCGCTGGTCGATACGGATATGCACGGCATCTCCACGCATGGCGTTGCGCAGGTGCCGTTCTATCTCGGAATGCTCGAGCGCGGCGTCACCAATCCGCGGCCGAACATTGCCATCGAAGGGCAGGGCGCTCTCTTGCGCGTTGACGCCGATCGTGCGCTCGGACAGGTGGCGACGATGCGGGCGCTCGATGCGGCGATAGTGAGGGCGAAGCAGCAGGGCCTGGCAGCTGCGGCCATCTCGCAATCGGGGCACCTCGGCGCGCTCGGCTATTTCACACGCATCGCTGCGCAAAGCGGCATGATCGCGATCCTGATGCAGAACGGGCCGCCGCTGATGTCGCTGCCCGGCGCCGAGCGGCGCGCGATCGGCAACAACCCGATTTCGTTTGCCGCACCTGTATCCGGCAGGGCGCCGATCGTATTCGACGTGTCGACCAGCGAGGCGGCCTTCGGCAAGCTGTTCGGGCCGGCGGCGAGGGGAGAGCCGATCCCCGAAGGCTGGGCCGTCGACAAGAACGGCGCGCCGACGACCGATGCCCGCGAGGCGATCGCGGGCATGTTGCTGCCCTCGGGCGGCTTCAAGGGCATCGGCCTGGCGATGATGGTCGAACTCCTGGCCGGCAGCCTCACGGCAACCCGGCCGGTCTGGGGCGGCGGCCTGTTCGGCGGGTTCCTGATCGTGATCGATCCGGAAGCGGCCTTGGCCCAGACGATGTTCGATGGCGATCTCGCGGCCTGGCTGGAGCATTATGAGGGTTCTGCTCGGGACGCGCGCTATCCAGGTCAGCTTGCGGCCGAAAAATGTGCCGACGCGGCGCGCAACGGCGTTCCGCTCGATCCGGCGCTGCACCAGAAGCTGGCCGAGATCGGTGAGAAATCGGGGACTGCCCTTCCGGGAGCCCTCTGATCGCCGCTGCGGCCGCCCAGCTCTTCCTGACAGCCATTCCTGACAATGAGGGGTATTGATGTGAGCGCCCTGGCATCACGTGACGCCATAGAAGGCCTGGTCCTGGGTTTCTTCCTGGATCTCGACACCGGGGCCTTCGAAGACCTGGCTGACCGCATGGCTCCCGGTGGCCGATGGCACCGGCAAGGCGAGATCCTGACCGACAGGCAAGCCATACTCGCTGCCATGGCGGCCCGGGGAAACGATGTCAGAACGGCGCATCTGGTGACGAATTTCCAGTTGGCCGATGTGACCGAAACCGCGGCGACGGCGAAGTTCTATATGGTCGCCTTTCGCCATGACGGGCCGGTCGTCGCCGGCACGCCAAGTCCGCTCGATTTGCCCCGCTCGATTGGCCTCTACGAATGCCGCTGCGTGCTGGTCGGCGATGCCTGGCGCATTGAGGACATGCGCGCCGATCCCCGCTTTCGGAAATAGGAGTCATCGTGAAAATCGCAAGCTACGTCGCCAATGGCGAAGCAAGCTATGGCGCCATCGTCGGCGACGGCATTGTCGACCTGAAGGCGCGCCTGGGATTTCCGACGCTGCGTGCCGCGATCGCGCATGATGCGCTGGCAGGTCTCGATCTGGCGGACGCGAAGCCGACGCTCGGACTGTCCGACATCGCGCTCACGGTGCCGCTGCCCGACAGCGAAAAAATCATCTGCATCGGCCGCAACTACAAAGGGCATGTCGCCGAGGGCAACAGCGTCCTTCCCAAGACACCGAGCACCTTCCTGCGCCTGCACCGCTCCTTCGTCGATCCGGGGCAGCCGCTGATCCGCCCCAGGCTCTCCGATCAGTTCGATTTCGAGGGAGAGCTGGCTCTGGTGATCGGCAAGCCCGGACGTCATATCGACCGGCGCGATGCCTACGCCCATATTGCCGGCTATACCTGCCTGCAGGAAGGCAGCATCCGTGACTACCAGTTCGATCACGGCCTGAGCGTGGGCAAGAATTTTTCCGGCACGGGAAGCATCGGGCCGTGGTTCGTCACCGCCGACGAAATCCCGGACCCGACGGCGTTGACGCTCACCACGACCTTGAACGGCGTCGAAGTCCAGCGCACGAAGACCGATGACCTGATCTTCGATATCCCGCACATCATCGCCTATATCTCGGGCTTCACCGAGCTTGTGCCGGGCGACATCATCTCGACGGGCACACCGGAGGGTGTCGGCTTTGCGCGCAAGCCGCCGCTCTGGCTGAAGCCCGGCGACATGATCGAAGTCGAGATTTCCGGCATCGGTCTGCTCAGGAACCCGGTCATCGCCGAGCGATAGGCTCGATCATCGCACCGGATCTCGTATCCGGTCCGATGAGCCAGGACATCATCCGGCGGTTTCGAGTTCCTGCACCGATCCGCGGCCGATGACCGAGCATTCCATCTTGATCAGCAACGACCGGGGCGGCCTGGCGTGCAGCGCCATGTCCACCAGCAGATCGACCGCGCGCTGGCCCATGTCGTAGTTCGGCACCCTGCAGCTGGAGAGTGGCGGGCGCGTATGGCGGCTGAGTTCGATATCGTTGTAGCCGATCAATGAGAGGTCGGCGGGGATGGCCAGGTCGAGGTCTCGCGCGGCATTGGCGCAACCGATCGCCATCACGTCATTGGCGCAGAAGATGGCGGTCGGCCGGTTCGGCAGCTTGAGCAGCCTGAGGCCGAGTTCGTATCCGGTGGTCAGCGTCCAGTCGCCATCCTCGACCAGCGCCGGATCGAAGGCGATATCATGGGTGGCAAGGGCCTCGCGATAGCCCTTCTGGCGGTCACGTGCTGCATCCATCCAGGGCTCGCCGCCGATATGGCCGATCCGGCGATGACCATGGGCGATCAGGTGCTCGGTCGCGGAGAAGCCGCCGGCGACTTCGCCGGGAAGGATGGTCGGAAATCGCTTCTCGCTCGTGTAGCAGTTCAGCAGGACGACCGGATGCTGTCCCAGCCCAGCCGGGAGATCGGCTTCCCTGGTGTAGCTCGCGGCGTAGATGACGCCGATCAAATCGGGATTATGCCCGATTGTCGCGAGGACCTCCGCTTCCAGGTCCTTGTTCGACCGCGTCACATAGGTCTGCAACATCAGCCCTGCCTGCCAAGCGGCATCGCGGGCGCCATCGACATGCAGCACGGGATGGGGACTGATCGAGATCTCGTCGACGATATAGGCAATGACGCCGCGCCGATTGGAAGCGCCGGCGGCGTGCTGGCTGTCCCGACGTTCCTGCAGCTTGTAGCCGATACTGGCGGCGGCGGCGCGAACCCGTTCCCGCGTCGCGTCGGACAGGCGGGCGCCTTCGACTTCGTTGAGAACAAGCGACACGCATGATTGCGACACGCCGGCGAGGCGGGCGATATCCGACATGGTTGGGCGCGGCAGGCGGGATTTTACAGGCAAAGAACCGTCCTGATGAGCGAAAATTCCGGTAGGCGGCGGCGTAGCGCGGGTTAGCACGGGCCTTTGCCGCCGAAAACCCGACCTCCCGCGACGCAGCATCGAAACTTCGGCTGCGCGTCACATTAGGCGTTGTCGCGCTATCCTCCGCTGATAATATTACCAGATAATATAATTCGAGGGAACGTGGCGAGGAAACGGGCATGGACGGTGCCGACAAGCGGCTGGCTGGCAATCTCGAAAGGGTCGGCGAAACGCAGGATATTCTCGGTGAATGTCCGGTGTGGTCGATCGCCGAACAGGCGCTGTACTGGATCGATGTGCGCGGTCCGCTGATCCGCCGCCGCGACTGGCGGACGGGCCGGACCGAAAGCTGGACGATGCCCGAACTCGTCGGCAGCATCGCCCTGTGCAGGGATGGGCAGGGCCTGCTCGTCGCGTTGCGCAGTTCGGTGGCACTGTTCGATACGGTGACGGGGCGGCTGGAGCCGGTGCCCGCTCCGCATGCGGACAAGCCGCAGATGCGGTTCAACGATGCCAAATGCGATCGCCAGGGCCGCTTCTGGGTCGGCTCGATGGATGATGTCGGGCGCGGGCCGGTCGGCACGCTCTACCGTTTCGAAGCCGGCGGCTATACCGCGGTCCTCGAAGGCATCGCAGTGCCCAACAGTCTCTCGTGGTCGCTCGATGGCGGCACGATGTATTTTGCTGATGGGATCGAGCCTGTGATCTGGGCCTTTCCGTTCGACACGCGATCGGGCGTTCTGGGCGAGCGGCGGGTTTTTGCTCGCCTGCCTCAGGGAACCGGGATTCCGGATGGCGCGAATATCGATGCCGAAGGCTTCCTGTGGAGCGCGCAATATGGTGGTGGCGTCGTCACGCGCTACGCGCCGGACGGAAGCGTCGATCGCGTCGTGCCGGTTCCGGTCTCCCAGCCGACGAGCTGCGGCTTCGGCGGCGAGGCGCTTGATACGCTGTTCATCACCTCGGCATTCCAGCGCCTCTCGGCGGACGAGCTCGCAAGGCAACCGCTGGCAGGAGCGCTGTTTTCGATCGCGACCGGCGTCGCCGGCTGTCCCGAACCCCATTTCGCCGGGTGATCCGCAAATTCACGCAGGCGCATCATCCGAGCAGCGAAGGAATGGCGCATGTTCTATGAAGTCGCGACCCTCACCACCTCCGTCAGCCACACGTTGCTGGCCGTGCCGGGCGTAGAAGCCTATCTCACCACCAGTGATGCTCGCGGGAAGCTCGTCGGTTGCTGGCGTTCGGAATTCGGTCCGCAGAACCGGTTGATCGTGCTGCGCGAATTCGCGACGCGGGCGGATCTCGACAGCGAGAGGCAGCGAGGCTTGCTGAGCAGCAACCCCTTCGGTTGCGGCCAATATCTTCTCGGGCTTTCGATGGAGTCGCACGCGCCTTTCCCCAACCTGCCGCCGGTGCCGGCCGGGCAGATCGGGCCGATCTACGAGTTCCGCTCCTACATCCTGAAGACGGCCGGCCTGCCCGAGACGCTCGAGGCATGGAGCGAGATGCTGCCGAAGCGGACCAAACTCTCGCCCCTGGTCATTGCCATGTACGCGCTCGATGGCGCGCCGCGCTTCACGCATATCTGGGCTTATCCAGGCTGGAACGAGCGCATGGATATTCGAGCGGAGGCCCTGCGGCAAAGCGTCTGGCCGCCACGAAGCGCGCCGCACACGCTGACGCCGGCCATGGTGTCCGAGGTCTATCTGCCGACGGAGATTTCTCCGCTCCAGTGACCGGCGCTCTCCTCCGCAGCGCTCTGACTGGCTGCAGCAAGGCGCCCCGGAAGCCGGCGGGTTGAAGTGGCGATCGCCGTGTCGAGGGACGCGGCGTGAATGGCATGGGTTGCGTCAGGCCGGTTCCTCAACGGACGAGGGACGTGCCTGCGTCCCGCCATGGGGATGCGCAGCCTCTGCCGCGTCGGGCTCGGCCGCCGTCGGCTCCTCGTCCCGGCCGGCCCAGCGCTCGATCGAATGGTTGACCGCCAGCAGCACGAGCGCCAGCGTCGTCGCTGTCAGGACGATCTGCCAGTCGCCGAGCCCTGCAGCGCAGCCGAGTGCGGCCGTGATCCAGATCGCCGCTGCGGTGGTCAGGCCGCGCGGCGTCTGGTCCTTCTCGCGCAGGATGATGACGCCCGCGCCCAGAAAGCCGATGCCGGTCAGCACGCCCTGCACCACGCGGCTGGCCGCATCGATCTGCCCGGGGTCGCCAAAAATCCCCGCAGCCGCAGCCGTGCCGAGGCCGACCAGGCCGAAGGTCCGGATGCCTGCCGCGCTTTGCTTCAGCGTACGCTCCCAACCCACGACGACGCCGGCAGCCGTGCCGGCGAGCAGCCTCAGGGTCAGGTCGATCTCGCTCCAGATATCAAAGTCCATCGCCGTTCGGGCTCAGGCGGTGCCGTGTTGCCAATGCGCCTTAACGTCCTGGCTGGTCTTGCTGAGATGGACGTGCGCGTCGATATGGTCGATCCAGTCGGTCGGAATGAAGTGATGGTGCCCGCCATGAGCGGCGCGGTCGTTCTTCGTCAGCTTGATCTCGCTGCCTTCCAAGCGGTCGACCGTCCCGACGTGCTCACCATCGGAGGACTTGACCTCCATGTGCTCTCGGATCTGGTTCATATCCATCACTGATGCCTCCTTGGATTTGGATGGCATTTGAACGCGCGGCCATCGCTTTCGTTCGCCAGCGCGCGGCGGAACCTTTCAGCCATTCCGGCCGTTGCGGATCGGGCACCCTATGCAGCCCGGGCGAGGGAGGATTTGCATTGCCTGCGGCCGCACGGCGAGACCTTGCCGCCTCCGCGGCGCTCGCGAGCGCTGCAGCCGTCGCAGCCACGGGCGCTCTCGTCATCGGCCTGGTCGAGCTCGGACCGCTCTCGCTGCTGATGGCGCAGCATCTCTTCGTGATGAACGTCCTTGCTCCGCTGGCCGCGCTGGCCAGCCGGAAGACCTTGCCCGAGCGTGGTTCGCTGTGGCTCGCCGCCTTCTTGCAACTGGCCGTTCTCTATGTCTGGCATGAGCCCTCGGTTCAGCGCGCAGCCGCTCCCTCCTGGCAACTTCACGCCATCGGGCTCGTCGTGCTGGCCGTCTGCTCGTTCTGGTTCTGGCGGCTGGTGCTGTGCCAGGCCGCGAGGGCGCGTTGGCCCGCCCTGGCCGCCTTGCTGCTGACCGGGAAGCTCGCATGCCTGCTGGGGGCGCTGCTCGTCTTTGCCCCGCGCGACCTCTACCGGCTCGACGGGCTTTTCCTGGCGATTTGCAGCGCCGGCCCTTCGACCCTGGCGGATCAGCATCTCGCGGGCCTGCTGATGATCACGGCCTGTCCGCTGAGCTACCTCGTGGCCGGTGTCGTGCTGGCGGCCGGGATGCTGGATCCCGATGAGACCGTCGGCTTGCGCAAAGGGCGGTCCGTTGTCACGCGCTAGCGAGCGCACAAAGACGGTCGTCGCCGCGCTACTCGGTCTGGTCGTTCTGGCCGGTGCCGGCGCGCTCCTGGTGGCCTGGCTCGGTCTCTATAACGTCGCTGCCAGCTCCGGCCATTGGCCGATCGTCGAGCGTTTCCTGCGCTTCGGCATGGAGAATTCCGTCAAGGCTCGCGCCTCCGGCGAACCGGCGCCGTCTCTCGACGACGACGACCTGATCCGCCTTGGCGCCGGGCATTTCCATGCCGGCTGCGCCTTCTGCCATGGCGCGCCGGGAACGCCGATCAGCCCGGTCGCGGCCGGCATGATGCCATCGCCGCCGGACCTCAAGCAACGCGTCGGCCATTGGCGCGATCAGGACCTGTTCCGGATCGTCAAGCACGGCATCAAATACGCAGGCATGCCGGCCTTCCCGGTTCTGGGGCGCGATGACGAGGTTTGGGCGGTGGTCGCCTTCCTGCGCCGCCTGCCGGTTCTCGACGAGGCCGGCTATCGCGCTCTGGCCGCCGGCGAAGTCGAGGAGGAACCGCAGAGCGGGCAGGAGATCGCCACCGGCGAAGCGAGCGAGGAAGGCGCGATCGGCGCCTGCGCCCGCTGCCATGGCGCGCAGACCGGACCGAAGAGCCGTCTCGTGCCGAACCTGCACGGCCAGCCCCGCGAGATGCTGGCCGAGGCGCTGAAGTCCTACGCCTCGCGAGAGCGGCAGAGCGGGGTCATGCAGACCATGGCTGCCGGCCTGACCGAGCAGAGCATCAACCGGCTAGCCGGTTATTATGCCGGCCTGCCCCCCGTCGCGCAGCGGCCCCTCGCGACCGAACCCGATGCCGCCAGGATGGAGCGCGGCCGCAAACTGGCCGAGGAGGGTGAGGTCTCCGGCGAAATTCCCGCCTGCTTGAGCTGCCATGCTCCGGGGCGCTCGCCACTCTACCCGCGTCTCGCCGGACAATCGGCGCGCTATCTCGCCGGCCAGCTCCACGTCTGGAAATCCGGCCTCAACGACCGCACGGCTTTGGGCGCGATCATGGCGCCGATCGCACGGCGCCTCTCCGCCGATCAGATCGCGGATGTCGCTGCGTTCCTGGCGAGCCAGCCGGCAGCCGACGAGGCGCGGCGATGAGCGTTGCGCGCCTGACCTTGCTGGTCGCATCACTGCCGGCGCTGGCCGGCTGCAGCGAGATCCAGTCTGCGCTCGCGCCGCGCGGACCGGACGCCGAACGCATCCTCACGCTGGGCCTGGTCCTGCTGGTCGGCGCGATCGCGATCCTGCTCATCGTGCTGGTCGCGCTCGTGCTCGCGCTGTACGGCAGCGACCGCTGGCGGCGCCGGCTGGCGAGCGCCAATGCCGTCAAGCTCGGCGGCCTCGCGTTTCCGATCGTGACGCTGACGATCCTGCTCGGTTACGGCATCTGGCTGATGCGCGAGGAACTCGCAGCGGCCGTGAGGCCGCCAGCCCTCCGGATCGAGGTCACCGGCGAGCAATGGTGGTGGCGGCTGGCCTATCTCCAGCCGGATGGCAGCCGCATCGCCGAGGCCAATGAAATCCGCATTCCGGTCGGCCAGGAGGTCGAGTTTGCCCTCAATGCCGCCGATGTCATTCACAGCTTCTGGGTGCCAAGCCTGGGCGGCAAGCTCGACATGGTGCCAGGTCGCACCAACCGGCTGCGGCTCACGGCGCAGCGGGAGGGCATCTATCGCGGCCAATGCGCCGAATATTGCGGCGGCCCCCATGCGCTGATGGCGCTTGAGATCGTCGCCATGCCCGCCGAGGCGTTCGAACGCTGGCTCGCTGCCGCGGCCTCGCCGCCGGAGCCGGTGACAGAGGCGGCGAGGGCCGGCCGCGACCTGTTCCACCGCTCCGGCTGCGGCGCCTGCCACGCGATCCGGGGAACCGAGGCGCGCGGCGCTGTTGGCCCGGACCTCTCGCGGCTGGGCGGGCGCCGCTTTCTCGCCGCCGCGAGCCTGCGCCTCGACGAGGACAGTATCGGCCGCTTCATACACGACGGGCAGTCGCTGAAGCCCGGCAACCAGATGCCGGAGTTCCGCATCTTCTCCGCAACTGAGCTTCGCATGCTCTCCGCCTATCTCGCGAGCCTCAAATGAGCCGGCCGGACGCGCCATTGCCGAACGATCTGCCGCGCCCGGCCGGCGAGCTGGAGCGGCTCGAGGCGGCGTGGCGGCTGGCGCAGGGCTGGCGCATCGTCACGGCCGTCAACAACACGGTCGTCGGCTATTTCTACATCGCGACGGCGTTCCTGTTCTTCGTGCTGGCGGGCATTCTCGCGCTGCTGATGCGGCTGCAGCTCGCCGTGCCCGGCAATGATTTCCTGAGCCAGGAGACCTACAACCAGATCTTCACCATGCACGGCACGGTGATGATGTTCCTGTTCGCGGTGCCGGCCGTCGAAGCGCTCGGCGTGATGCTGCTGCCGCAGATGCTCGGCGCCCGCGACCTGCCATTTCCACGGCTGGGAGCTTTTGCCTTCTGGGCCTATTTCGTCGGCGGCCTCGTCTTCTTCTGCACGCTCTTCTTCGGCACCGCCCCGTCAGGCGGCTGGTTCATGTATCCGCCTTTGACCGGGATGCGTTACTCGCCGGATATCGGCGCCGACTGGTGGCTGCTCGGTATCGGCTTCATCGAGATCTCGGCGATCGCGGGCGCGATCGAGATCATCGTCGGCGTGCTCCGGACCCGCGCGCCGGGCATGACGCTCTCGCGCATGCCGGTCTTCGCCTGGACCATGCTGGTCTTCGCCTGGATGATCGTCTTCGCCTTCCCGGCTGTAATCCTGGCGACGATCCTGCTGGAGCTCGAACGCGCCTTCGACTGGCCGTTCTTCATTGGCGAGCGCGGCGGCGACCCGCTGCTCTGGCAGCACCTGTTCTGGTTCTTCGGTCATCCGGAGGTCTACATCATCTTCCTGCCGGCGGCCGGAGTGGTGTCGATGATCGTGCCCGCGATGACCGGCGTTCCGCTCGTGAGCTACCGGCTCATCGTCGTCGCGCTGATCGCAATCGGCTTTTTCAGCTTCGGGCTGTGGGTCCACCACATGTTCACGACCGGCATCCCGCCGCTTTCGCTCGCCTTCTTCTCGGCTGCGAGCATGGCGGTCGCCGTACCCAGCGGCATCCAGATCTTCGCCTGGATCGCCACCATGGCCGCAGGGCGACTGCGATTCACCGCCGCCTCGTTCTTCGTGCTCGGCTTCCTGGTGATCTTCACGATCGGCGGTCTGACCGGCGTCATGGTCGCGCTCGTGCCGTTCGACCGGCAGGCCCACGATACCTATTTCGTCGTCGCGCATCTGCACTACGTGCTGTTCGGCGGCATGGTCTTTCCGCTCTTTGCCGCCTTCTACTACTGGGCTCCGGCCTTCAGCCGACGCCCGCTTTCGGAACGCCTCGGAAAATGGGTCTGCGGGTTTTTCGTCCTCGGCTTCAACGTCGCCTTCCTGCCGATGCACGTCACCGGCCTCATCGGCATGCCGCGACGCGTCTATACCTACCCGGCGGGCATGGGCTGGGACGGCCTCAATCTCGTCTCCACGGCCGGGGCCTTCCTGGTCGCGGCCGGCGTCCTGCTCTTCCTCGTCGATCTCGCCCGCAATCTACGGCCTTTTGGCCAGGCGGCCGGCGACGTCTGGCGAGCCGGCACGCTCGAATGGCTGCCCAACCACACCTACGCCACCCGGAGCATCCCTCGCGTCAACAGCCGGGAGCCGCTCTGGGACCAGCCCGATCTCGCCCGTGAGGTCGAGGCGGGACGCCATTATCTGCCCGGCTCGGCGACGGGCCGGCGCGAAACGATCGTCACCTCCGCCGTCGAGGCGGAGCCGCAATATGTGATGCGGCTGACCGGCCCCGGCTGGGCGCATCTGCTCGCGGCGCTGTTCACGGCCGCGTTCTTCCTGTTGCTCACGGTGAAGCAGGTCGAGCTGGCGGCCTGCTGCGGCGTCCTCGCGCTTGTGGCCATCGTCATATGGCTCTGGGAGACGGATCCGGCCCCGGCCGCTGCCGCGGATATCGGCGGCGGCATCAGGCTGCCGACCTATGCCAGTGGCTCGCTCTCGCATTCGTGGTGGGCGATGGTCGTGCTGCTGCTGGTCGCGGCCGCGCTCTATCTCTCCTATGTGTTTTCCTATCTCTATCTCTGGACCGTCGCCCCGCAGCACTGGTCACGGAACGCTGCGGCAGCCGCGGACACTTCATCGCTACCGGTGTTGGCTTTGGCGGCCAGCGCGCTGTCGCTTTTTCTCGGCCACCGCTTCCTGCGCCGCGAGGGGCCGCATCTCACCGTAGTCGCTTCGGCCGCCGGGTTGGGATCGCTCTTCCTGATCGCTGCGCTCGGCCTGGATTTGTGGTCCCATTGGCAGTCCGGCCTTCGCCCGCAGGCCCACGGGCACGCTGCGCTGGTCTATGCGAACGCCGTCCTGCAATTTCAGATCGGCGCGGCGGTGCTGGTCATGGCGGCATTCCTGATTGCGCGCATCGTTGCCGGCAAGGTCGACCGGACGCGTCGCGTCTGCTTCGACAATCTCGGCCTGCTATGGGGCTACGCACTCGGTCAGGCCGGCCTGGGTCTGGTGCTGACCCGCGGTTTCCCGCAATTGCTGGAGTAGCTGTCCAGCGACGGGTCGCTGGACAGCGATGCCTCAGGCGGCGAGCAGCTTGTCGACGGTGATCGGCAGGCTGCGGATGCGCTTTCCGGTCGCGTGGTGGATCGCGTTGGCGATCGCGGCCGCGGTGCCGACCACACCGATCTCTCCGAGTCCCTTCACGCCGATCGGATTGACCTTGTCGTCATGCTCTTCGACGAAGATCACCTCGATACCGTCGATATCGGCATTCACCGGCACATGATACTCGCCGAGATTGCTGTTCATGAACCGGCCGAAGCGATGGTCGGTCATGGTCTCCTCGTGCAACGCCATGCCGATGCCCCAGACCACGCCGCCGATGATCTGGCTGCGCGCCGTCTTGGGGTTGAGGATGCGGCCGGCCGCGATGGCGCTGACGACGCGCGTCACGCGCACGATGTCGAGTTGCTCGTCGACATGGACCTCGGCGAACACGGCCGAATGGGTATAGGAGGCGCGGCGCATCGGCGCGATCAGGCCGGGGCTCGCCGTCTCCTCGGCTTCGATCTGGTCGAGGCCGGCCGCCGCGAGCGCATCCGTGATCGAGACGGCGCGATCGGGCTCCCTGCGCAGACGGATCATCCCGCCATTGAAGGCGACGTCCTCGATCGCGGCCTCGGTGAGCGGCGAGCCTTCGACGGCCTTGGCGTGTTTCAGCAAGGTCTCGCACAGGCTCCGGCAGGTCAGCGTCACCGCGCTGCCGGAGGAGGCGGCTGTCCAGGAGCCGCCCTGGATCGGCGCCATCGGCAGCGATGAATCGCCGAGCTTCACGGTGACGGCGTCGAGCTCGAGGCCCAGTGCGTCGGCGCCGATCTGGCTGAGGATCGTGTAAGTGCCGGTCCCGATATCCGAGGCGGCGCAGGCGATCTCCAGCCTGCCGTCGCGTCCGAGCGTGGCGCGGGCCGACGATTTCATCATCATCGCCTCCCAGACGCCGCTCGCCATGCCCCAGCCGACCAGCTCCTTGCCGGCCCGCATCGAGCGCGGCGTCATCTTGCGCCTGCTCCAGCCGAAGCGGGCGGCGCCTTCGGCGTAGCAGGCGCGCAGCTCCTTGGACGTCAGCGGCTTGTCGTCGTTCTCGTCCCGCTCGGTATAGTTCCGCAGCCTGAGCTCGATCGGGTCGATGCCGGTCGCATGGGCCAGTTCGTCCATGGCGCTTTCGAGGGCGAAAAGGCCGGTCGGCGCGCCGGGCGCCCGCATGTCGCCGGGCGTCGGGATATCGAGCTTGGCGAGCTCGTAGCCGAGCTGCGTCGCCTCGCTGTGGTAGAGCATGCCCGACCAGTTGACGACATTCTCCTGGTAATCCTCGTAGCGCGAGGTCGCGGCGACGGCATTGTGCTGCAGCGAGAGGATATGCCCGTCCGGATCGGCGCTGATCGCGACCGTGTTGATCGTCTGCGGGCGATGGACATGGCTGAACATCTGGGTCCGGGTCATCTCGACGCGCACGGAACGTTCGAGAACGAGCGAGGCCATCACCGCCAGGAAGAGCTGGTGATGCGGACGCAGGGCTGAGCCGAAGCCGCCGCCGACAAAGGGCGAGACCACCCGGACATCGTCGCTGGACAGGCCGAAGACCGACGTCACGTAGCCCTGCGTGTTGAGCGTCCCTTGCGTCTTGTCATGCACGGTGATCTTGCCGCCGCTTTCCCAGACCACGGTCGTCCCGTGCAGCTCCATCGGATTGTGGTGCTCGGTCGCGAGGCTGTACTCGGCGCTGACCTTGATCGGCGCCCCGCCGAAGGCGGCCGTCGCATCGCCCTTCGGGTCGGGCGGCGGCGCAATGCCCGAGCGCTTCTTCGGCGGCTCGTAGCTGTCATGGCGGGCCCGTTCGAGATCGGTCTCGTGCGGCGCGCGTTCGTAGGTCACGCCGATCAGCGAAGCCGCGTCGCGGGCCGCCTCGAAGGTCGAGGCGACCACCAGCGCGATCGGCTGGTCGCTGTGCTGAATCTCGGCGTCGTAGAGCGGGCGCAGCGGCTTGCCGGGCGGCGCCACCTGGTCGCGATAGCTGCTGGCGAACCACGCCGTCTGCGGCCGGTTCTCATGGGTGAAGATCTGCAGCACGCCCGGTACCGCGAGCGCCGCCGCCAGATCGAAAGCGCGGATCCTGCCGCGGGGAATGGCGCTGCTGAGGATATAGCCATGAGTGAGGCCGGTGGCCTTGAACTCCGCGGCATAGCTGGCGCGGCCCGTGACTTTCGCCGGCCCATCGACGCGGCTGCGCGGCGAGCCGACATGGGGATCGTTGCTGAGCATGGTGCGGCTCCCTCAGGCGATGCGCTTGTCGGATTGCGATTGGGGCGTCCCGGCTGCGGCCTGGGACAGCGCGCGAACGATGGCGCGGTGCGCGAGCTCGATCTTGAACGCATTGTGCTCGCGGCCATGTGCGCCTTCCAGCAGCACGTCGGCCGCCGTCGCGAAGGTCTCGTCGTCGGCGGGACGGCCGATCAGCACTTCTTCGGCCTGCGTGCGGCGCCAGGGCTTGTGGGCGACGCCACCGAGCGCGAGCCGGGCGTCGCCGATCGCCCTGCCGTCCATCTGCAGGCTTGCCGCGACGGAAACGAGCGCGAAGGCGTAGGACAGCCGGTCGCGCAGCTTGAGATAGGAGTGATGCTCCGCGAAGCGCTTCGCCCCCGCCGGGAGTTCGATGCCTGTGACCATCTCGCCCGCGACGAGCGTCGTGTCGCGTTCCGGCGAGCCGTTCGGCAGGCGGTGATAATCCGCCATCGCGATCGTCCGTTGTCCCTCTGGTCCGGCGACGTGCACGCTCGCGCCCAGTGCTGCGAGCGCGACGCACATGTCGGAGGGATGCGTGGCGATGCACTGCTCGCTCGCGCCGAGGATGGCGTGGTTGCGGTTGACGCCTTCCATCGCGGGGCAGCCGCTGCCGGGCTCGCGTTTGTTGCAGGGCAGGGCGGCGTCGTAGAAATAATAGCAGCGTGTGCGCTGGTTGAGGTTGCCGCCCGCTGTTGCGGCGTTGCGCAATTGCGGCGTCGCGCCCGCCAGGATCGCGCTCGACAGCAACGGAAAGCCTGCGCTGATCAAGGGGTGATAGGCGATCGTCGTGTTCGAGACGAGCGCGCCGATCATGATGCCGCCGGTGGTGGTCTCGCCGATCGTATCGAGCCCCTCGATCTGGGTGATGTCGATCAGGCGGCTCGGTTGCTCGACATCGTATTTCATCAGGTCGAGCAGGTTGGTGCCGCCGGCGATCAGTTTCGCTCCGGGGTCGGCTGCGAGCGCTGCAAGCGCGCCCTCGACGCTCTCGGCCCTGAAATAGGAGAAGCGGTTCATTCTGCGGCCTCCCGGAACTGGCCGCGCCGCTCGGCCATCACGTCCTCGATGGCGTCGACGATGTTGGGATAGGCGCCGCAGCGACAGATGTTCCCGCTCATCAGCTCGCGGATCTGCTCGCGGCTATGGGCATGGCCTTCCTCGACGAGCGCCACCGCCGAGCAGATCTGGCCGGGCGTGCAGTAGCCGCACTGGAAGGCGTCGCGCTCGATGAAGGCGCGCTGCATTGGATGGAGTTCGTCGCCCTCGGCCAGCCCCTCGATGGTGGTGATCTCGCGACCATCCATCATCACCGCGAGCTTCAGGCAGGAATTCATCCGCTCGCCGTCGATCAGCACGGTACAGGCACCGCACTGGCCGTGATCGCAGCCCTTCTTGGTCCCCGTGAGGGCAAGATGGTTGCGCAGCAGATCGAGCAGGGTGGTGGCGGTGTCGACCTCGACCTGAACCGGGCGGCCGTTCAGGCTGATCGTGATCCCGATCTTGTCGTCGGGAGCGAGCGTGCGGAGCGTCACGGGCGGCCTCCTGGGTTGAAAGGCGAGGGCGGTCTGGCGGGAGCGGGCACGCGGCCCGTCATGCAAGACAACGGAGCCCGGGGAAGAAGTGTTCCTTCGAACCGGAACAGTTCGAGCAAGCCATGTGTTTGCCTGCCACTCCCTTGAGGAAAGGCACGCAAAGTGAGCGCGACAACCAGGCTTCCATCCTCCCCGCTGAAATATGATCCGAGCTGCGAACAACCCGAAATGGACGAAGCCGCGACTGCGGACGCGCTCGTCGCCACGATGCGGGAGATCAGCGAGACGACCTACGCCAATGGCGGGCAGCCCTTGCGCAGCGTCCATGCCAAGGGGCATGCGGTCCTGCGCGGTGAATTCGAGGTCCGGGCCGATCTGCCGCCGGCGCTTGCCCAGGGCCTGTTCGCGAAACCGGGGCGCCACCCGGCGCTGATGCGGATCTCGACGATCCCCGGCGACATGCTCGAGGACAGCATCACCGTGCCGCGCGGCTTCGCGCTCAAGCTGATCGGCGTCGAGGGCGAACGCCTGCCTGGCTCGGAAGGCGATACGACGCAGGATTTCGTGCTGGCCGCCGGCCCGACCTTTGCCGCTCCCGACGGCAAGTCCTTCCTCGCCAGCCTGCGCCTGCTGGCTGCGACCACGGATCGGCCGCAGGTCTTCAAGAAGGCCGTTTCGGCGACGCTTCGTACCGTCGAGGCGACACTCGAGGCGGTCGGCGGCGAGAGCGGCACGCTCAAGCGCATGGGCGGTCAGCCGCTGACCAACCCGCTCGGCGACGCTTATTTCAGCCAGGCGCCGATCCTCTACGGCGACTATATCGCCAAGGTCGGGCTCTTTCCCGCGGCGGCCAAGCTGACGGCGCTCAAGGATGCCGTGCTCGACGCATCCGGACATCCCGACATTCTGCGCGAGGAGCTCGTCCGCTTCTTCGCCGACCATGGCGGCCGCTGGGAGCTGCGGGTCCAGCTCTGCACCGATCTCAAGTCGATGCCGGTCGAGGATGCGAGCATCGCCTGGCCGGAGGAGAGGAGCCCCTATCTCACCGTTGGCCATTTGACTGCTCCGCCGCAGCAGAGCTGGAGCGCGGAGCACGAAACCGGGATCGATGCGGGCCTGTCCTTCAGTCCATGGCACGGGCTCGCCGCGCATCGCCCGCTCGGCTCGATCATGCGTCTGCGGAAGCCCGCCTACCGGATGTCCGCCCGCTTCCGCTCGGAGCGCCTGGGCTGTCCGCTCGCAGAGCCGCGCTCTGCTGACGATATCGCCGCACTGAGCGCGGTCGGGAACTAACCGGCCGCGGCAGCCGTTGCCCACTCGGTTCGACAAGCATGAAAACTGGAGGATTCAGCCATGATGTTCGTGGATCAGATCCGCGAGGGTCTCGAGGTGGTCGGCTCCGACCGCGGCCATGTCGGCACGGTCGACGCGCTCACCGGGCAGTTGCTCAAGCTTAGGAAGAGCGACCCGGCCGCGGGCGGAACGCATCACTATCTCGACCTTGCGCTCGTGTCCGGCATCGATGGCGAGACCATCACGCTGCTCGTTCCGGCCGCGGAAGCCAAGGAGCGCTGGTCGGAAGAGAGCGAGTAGCTCGCGCTGTCGATTTCAGGCTCACCGCATCCCATTTTTGGAGATCGACATGGCCCATACCGTCTCGGATTTCATCTGGTCGCGCCTGCATGAGTGGGGTGTCAGGCGCGTCTACGGCTATCCGGGGGATGGTATCGGCGGCCTCATGGCGGCGCTGCAGCGGCGCGAGGACGATATCGATTTCGTCCAGGTCAGGCATGAGGAAATGGCCAGCCTGATGGCATCCGGCGAAACGCGCTTCACCGGCAGGGTCGGTGTCTGCATCGCGACCTCCGGGCCGGGCGCCGTCCATCTCCTCAACGGGCTCTACGACGCCAGGCTCGATCATCGCCCCGTCGTCGCCCTGGTCGGCCAGCAGGCCCGCTCGGCGATGGGCTCGCATTACCAGCAGGATCTCGACCTGCAATCGCTCTTCAAGGACGTCGCGGGCGCCTATATCGAAACCGCGTCGGTCCCGGCGCAGGTGCCGCATCTGATCGACCGCGCCTTTCGCATCGCCGAGGCGGAACGGCGCGTCACCTGCGTGATCCTGCCGAACGATCTGCAGCTCGAAGCGATGGAGGAGCCAGGCCGCGAACACGGCATGACCCATTCCGGCGTCGGCATCGAGCTGTCGCCCGTGGTGCCCGCCGGCGCTGCGCTGCAACGCGCCGCGGACGTTCTGAACGCGGGCGAGAAGGCCGCCATTCTCGTCGGCGCCGGTGCGTTGAACGCGACCGACGCCGTTCTCGCCACCGCCGAGAAACTGAAGGCAGGCATCGCCAAGGCGCTGCTCGGCAAGGCGGCGGTTCCAGACGACGTCTCGTTCTGCACGGGCTCGATCGGCCTGCTCGGCACGAAGGCAAGCTGGGAGCTGATGCAGGATTGCGACACGCTCCTGATGGTCGGGTCGGGCTTTCCCTATACGGAATTCCTGCCGAAGCCGGGACAGGCGCGCGGGGTCCAGATCGACATCGATGCCGGCATGCTCGGCCTGCGCTACCCGATGGAGGTCAACCTCATCGGAGATGCCGCCGCGACCCTCGAAGCATTGCTGCCGCTCCTGAAGCCCAAGGTTGCGGATGATTGGCGGGCGGCGATCGAGGCCAATGTCAGCGAGGGCTGGCAGGAGACGCAGGACAGCGCGCAGATCGAGGCGGCACCGATCAATCCGCAGCTCGTCGCGTCCGAATTATCCGAGCGTTTGCCGGAACGCTGCATCGTCACCGCCGATAGCGGCACCACCACCGTCTGGTACGCACGGCATCTCCGGTTCCGTCGCGGCATGATGGGCTCGGTCTCGGGAACCCTGGCGACGATGGGCTGCGCCGTTCCGTACGCGATCGCGGCGAAATTCGCCCATCCCGATCGCCCGGCCATTGCGCTGGTCGGCGATGGCGCGATGCAGATGAACGGCATCAGCGAGCTGATCACCGTCGCGAAATACTGGAAGCGCTGGACCGATCCGCGCCTCGTGATCATGGTCCTCAACAATCGGGAGCTCGCCTATGTGACCTGGGAGGAGCGTATCCAGGCCGGTGATCCCAAATGGCCGGCGAGTCAGGATCTGCCGGACTTGCCCTATGCCGAATTCGCGAAGCTCATGGGCCTGGGCGGCCGCCGCGTCAGCGATCCCGAACAGGTCGGGCCGGCCTGGGACGAAGCGCTGGCGGCGGACCGTCCCTTCGTCCTCGACATGGTGACCGATCCCAACGTGCCGCCGCTGCCGCCGCATATCACCTTCGCGCAGGCGCGTGGGCTGGTGGGTGCGCTCGCCGGCGGGGAGCCCGAGGCGGCGGGTGTGGTCAGGAACACGGCCCGTTCGTTGCTCGGGTCGCTACTGCCGACGCGTAGAGACAGTTGAGGCTGGCAGAAGCCGATCTGCACTGCGATGCACTCGCTCGCCCTCAGCGCTGCGCGTACCGAGCTTAATGCGCCTAGCTTCGTGACACCGTCACCGTCTGGGATACGACAGTGCAGGTATTGTCCGTTGTCAGGAAGGCTGTATCGGCCGCATCTCGGCCGTGGGCGATGCGGATGATACCCTCGATGGGCGCAAGTCGCGTCGGGTCGACGAGCCACCAGGCGTTCTCGAGATAGATTTCCATTACGGCGTGGAAGTCGGGCGGTTGGACATCCAGGGAGTACGCACTGACGGCCCGCGCCGGTATCGAGAGCGCCCGGCAGAATGTGATGCCGAGATGCGTGAAGTCGCGGCAGACGCCGGCCCTGACGGTGAAGGTGTGCGCGGCGGTCGATTCCGGCGTACTGACGCCTCCGACATAATCGACGTGGGCGGCTATCCAGTCGAGAATTGCCATGACACGGGCTACGCCATCGCCCGCCCCTCCGAACTCGCGCTGGGCAAACCGCTGAAAACTGTCGCTCGGACAGAACCGGCTAGGCAGGAGATAGGGAAGTGCATCGGCCGGTAGCTCGTTCCATAGATGCTGGCGGCCGGCTGTGGGGAGCAGGCTTCGCATGCCATTGTCGACCGTAGCGGTATATTTGATCGAAGTCTGACGCGATAAGCAGGCTCGGAAACGGCGGTCCCCTTGCGGGCTTTCATCTTCGATCAGCGGCGCATGCGGGCTTAACACCAGCTCTTCCGACAAGATCGTTTGATCGGTGGAGTGGGCGGCTTGGAGAAGCCCAATGACCTGCGTCGGCGCAGTGAACTCGTAGACCAATTCGGCCGACGCAGTCAGCTTCATGAGGAACTCCAATATTCAGCCGCGGATCATACGGAGGGGCCGGGCATCCTTCCCCGCGTCTCCCCGAATTCCCGTGTTCGCGAGGCGGCCTCGGCTAGCCGTCGGAATAGGAGGGCCTCCAACCCGATGGCCGCTCTCGCTACTCCAGCGATTGACCTGGTGTCAGGCCAACATCCGAACCGCCGGCTCTCGATCCCATTGCCGGGTTCGCGCTGCTGCCAGGAAATCAGCGGCGTTGCGGGCGAGATCGACGACGCCTGGGTCTGCCGCAACCCCCGCCTTATCGAGCAACGGCTTGGCGTCGGCCACGAAGCCGATGGCTTTCAGATGCCCAAAGGCATCCATCGCGAACTCGATGGCCGCGCCTTCCTTCAGGAGCTTCGCACATCCTTCCTTGGAAAGGACAAGCGCGACAGCATCGAAGATCACAGATGGCGTGCCCGCAAGTTGGCCGTCTGCCTTGAGCTTCTTGCCGTTCTTTAGGGTCACGCCGCCAATCTTCGGTGCGACGATCTTGACTGCGCCGCCTTCGGCCTCAACCGCTTTCCTGACAGCCTCGACGATCGCGCCGTCGGCGCCGTCAGTGACCAGGATGCCCACCGCTCTGCCCTTCAGCGTCTCTGGATATTTCCCCACGATCCTGAGGGCGCGTGACAACTCCATGTCTTCGGGAGCGACCGCTGGTTTTGAGGGTGGCGGCAGCTCGACGTTCAGGCCCGCAGCGACGCGCTTTGCCAAATCGGCGTCCACGTTGCCGAGATTGGCGAGCACGCGATTGCGGACGTGGTCGAGCGTGACCTTCGACAGCTCGAACACGATGGCGCTCGCCAGATGAGCCTGCTCGATCTCGGTCTGGGAGCGGTAAAACAGGCGTGCGTGGCTGTAATGATCGGCAAAGCTCTCCGAGCGGAGCCTGACCTTGCTTTCTCCGAGCGGTATTCCGGCGCTGCGGAAACCGCCGTCCGGATCGGCTCGCGGGCCGCCGATTTCACCCGCCTCCGCGAGGCTGTTGGGTTCGTAGTTGGCCCGTCCCTTGAAGACCTGCGTCTGCATATGGCCGTCGCGCTGGAGATTCTGGAAAGGGCAGCCCTTGGCCCGGTTGATCGGAATCTGATGAAAGTTCACCGTCCCCAGTCGCGACAACTGGGTGTCCTGGTAGGAGAAGAGCCTTCCCTGAAGCAGTGGATCTTCGGAGACGTCGATCCCGGGCGGCATATTCGTCGGCAGGAACGCCGCCTGCTCGGTCTCGGCGAAGAAATTATCCGGATTGCGGTCGAGAACCATGCGGCCGATCATCCGGATCGGCACCATCTCTTCCGGGATAAGCTTCGTCGCGTCGAGAATGTCGAACGGCAGCGCGTCGGCCTCGGCCTGGCTGAGCAATTGCACGCCGAATTCCCATTCCGGAAAATTGCCGGCGGCAATGGCTTCATGCAGATCGCGGCGATGGTAGTCGGGGTCCGCACCGGCGATCTTCACGGCTTCGTCCCAGCAGGTCGATTGGGTGCCGAGCTTCGGCCGCCAATGGAACTTGACGAAAGTCGGTTCGTCCTCCTCGTTCAGCAGGCGGAAGGTGTTGACCCCAAAGCCCTCGATCATCCGAAGGGAGCGCGGGATCGCCCGGTCCGACATCGCCCACATGATCATGTGGGTCGACTCGGGCATCAGCCCGATGAAATCCCAGAAGGTGTCGTGCGCGCTCGCCGCCTGCGGATAGCCGCGATCGGCCTCCATCTTCACCGCGTGGATCAGGTCCGGAAACTTGATCGCATCCTGGATGAAGAAGACCGGGATATTGTTGCCGACGAGATCCCAGTTGCCTTCCTTGGTGTAGAACTTGACGGCGAAGCCGCGCACATCGCGCGGCGTATCGACCGACCCCGCGCCGCCTGCGACGGTCGAAAAGCGGACGAACACCTCGGTCTTGGCGCCGACCTCGGTCAGCACCTTCGCGCGGGTCACGTCGGCAAGGGAGTCGGTCAGCTCGAAGAAACCATGCGCTGCCGAGCCGCGTGCGTGGACAATGCGCTCGGGGATACGTTCATGATCAAAGTGCTGGATTTTCTCGCGCAGCACAAAGTCTTCGAGCAAGGTCGGCCCGCGCTGGCCACCTTTGAGCGAATTCTGATTGTCGCTGATGGGAACGCCATGATTGGTCGTGATCCGCGTCTCGGGAGCGCTGGACGATTGATGCAGTTCGCCCCCGGAGCCGAGCCGAGAGGTCGATGCGCTCGAGCCACGCCGTTTGGAAGTCGCCATGTCGGTGTCCTCATGCCCAGTGTCGCTTGTCACCGATCGGAGAGACGACTCTCATCTGACCTGCGCTCTCTCAACTCGACTTGGCGCCTGCCGTTCCGATCAATTCCAATTGAAATTGCGGCGCGGCCGGCACTGCGGGTCGCCCGGCTTTATGGGAATAGAAGCTGCAGTTAACGTCATCATCGGCGTCGCAGCGTGTGGTTTGGGTCGCCATTGTTTGGGCTGCCTCGGAGAGCGCTGGCGACGAGCGCTCCCAAGGCAGAGATAAGTGCGACGCCCGCGCCGGCCACAAGTGTGCCGCTGCGAACTCTACGCCGGGGGTAAGCGACGAATGGCGCGGGTCCGAGCCGATCAGCGAGAGCTGTCGGTCGTCGTTTCTGAAGCCAAGTTACTAGAACGACGAGCGCTCCGGAAATGGCAAGCAATCCACCGGCCACCATCAGGCTTGCTGCAATCGTCCCAAACCGGAACGTCAGGAGGAGGTAGATGCTATGCACCGCCCAAGCGCCCGCGGCGATGACGAGGACTGCGGCGAGCGCCATGAGGCCGTAGACAACCGAATAATGTTTGACGACCGACGAAATCCGCAAAGAGAGGTATGTGGCAACGGCGCCAAACATGGCTCATCTCGCGGCCATTATGCCCACGAATAGGCCTGCCGCCGCTGCCCAACCCAACGCCCGCATCGGACTTTCGCGTACCTTGTCGAAGAGAAGCTGTTGCAAGCCCGAAATACCTGCGTCCGCAGCCTCGATGATCCGATCCGTATCGATCTCGCCGGCCTCGGAGCTGTCTACTCCTCTCCCTTCCAATTCCGAACCCTCTTTGGGGTCCATTGAGGACATCGCATCGGCTGCCCGAGACATCTGCTTGAAACCATCCTCGCGAGAGGCTTCACCTGTACCGTTGGCGAGCGTCTGCATGGCTAAATCTCCTACGCAATGTGTGGCGTTGCTGGAGGGGCCAACGCGGCGGTTTCGCAGCGGTTCCGGCGAAACGCCAGCTACCTTCGGCGCGCTCGCCTCAAGCCCAAATCCATGGCCATTTGCGGTCCAACTCAGCAGATGAGGGACCGTGGAACAACGGCAGCGCCTCGGGGTCGGGCGCTGGCTTGATCTCGGCGGCTACGCCGCTAACTCCGGCGCCGGGGCGAGGGTATGTGCGGTGCAAGTTGCAACGCGACCTGCATCGGCCGTCTCCGCGGGCGCTGCCCGCTTGAGCGTTTCAACGAGTGCCATACCTGGGTACACACCTGCCTCGCATTGCCCGTTTGCTGGTCCATCCGTGCTCGGCGGCGCGGTTGATGAGCTTGTCTGTTCGACGCGAAGAAAAGTCAGGACTGGCGGAACCGATTTGCAGTCGGCGCGTTTGGAGCGATGGCGGGAAGTGTAGCCGGGGGAATTCGTGTCAGCTGTGAAGCCAAGGGTGCTCATCGTCGAAGATGAGCCGATGATTTCTATGATGCTCGAGGAGTACCTCCTCGATGCAGGCTGCGAAGTTGCCGCCACCGCCCAGAACCTGGAAAAGGCGCTTGCGCTTGCCGAGACGACGGACCTGGACCTGGCCATTCTCGATATGAGTTTGGGTTCGAAATTGTCCTTCTCCGTGGCGGATGTTCTCGCGAGCCGCGGAATACCCTTCGTATTTGCTTCGGGTTTCGGGAGCAATTTCTTGCCGGAGGAGCATCGCGGACGAACGGTGCTCAACAAGCCATTTCACTATCCCGACCTCGTCAAGAGTCTGAAGCTCGTCCTGGGGACGAGATTTCCTCTCGACGAGAACGTCTAATCTCAACTTGTTGCTCGGACCGCATCGCTCACATTGGCTGGCGCGTCGGTGAGCATTTTTTAGCTCGCGCTGACTGGGGGATTAAATGGCGCTGGTGAAGACGACGGAGCTTGCGAAACGCCGCGCCTCCTCCTCGACCTCGAAGCAGGACGTTGCTGCCCCCGTGAACAAGGTCGCTGCGGCACGTCGCACTCAGGAGCGGGCTCGGGTCCGTCAGCAAAAAGTCGCAGAGAGGATCGGGGCCGCGACCGAAGAGCTGGCAAGTGGAATGTTGGAGGCTGCTGCGGCGGCGCAGCAGCTTCGTCAATCGCTTGAACAGATCGCGACCGGTGCCGAGGAAGCGGCGGGAGCGGCCCAGCAATCGCAGGGCGCGGTGGAGATGTTGGGCGCGACCTTTTCGCAAGCGCGCGATCAGGCCGAGGTTTCCCGCCGCAAGACCGATGCGCTGCATGCGGCAGTGCTCGAAAGCGCGACGCAGATTGACGATGCCAATGCGTCGCTGAGGAACGCCGCAGCGCGCCAGCTCGCTTCGGTCGAAATCGCCGTGAGGTTGGAGAAGCAGGCCGCGGGCATTGGCGCCACTACCCAGATGGTCGCCGATATTTCGGATCGCACCAACCTTCTTGCCCTCAATGCCGCGATCGAGGCCGCTCGTGCCGGCGATGTGGGCAAGGGCTTTGCCGTCGTGGCCGACGAGGTCCGAGCCCTGGCGGAAGTGGCCGAGCGGACAGCCCGCGAGATCGAGGAGCAATCCGGAATGATCGAGCGCGAGGTCAAGACTCTCGCCGAGCAGATCCGGACGACGGCAACTGCCGCCCAGCAGCAGACGGCAACGACCCAGGCTATCGCGTCCGATCTGTCTTCCGTGCGTGCCGACCTGTCGGCGCTGGCCGAAGGCAGCCAGGCGATCCTCACCTCCGCCATCGAAGCGGATATCGCGGTGCGCGAGGCAGGACGTGGCGCCGAGCTCGTTGCGAGCGCAGCCGAAGAGCAGTCTGCCGCCGTGGCGCAGGCGCAGCGCTCCGTGCAGCAGCAGAGTCAGGCGCTCGATCAGAGCCAGGAGGCGGCCCAGGCGCTGGCCGGTCTGGCGGAGGACCTGCAAGGCGATGGCTCGGCTGCGGGCAGCAACGAGCAATTGAGCGCGGCAGCGGAAGAGCTCTCGGCGACGGTGCAGGAACTGGCCGGCGCAGCCGGAGAAATCCTCGTCGCGATCGACCAGATCAGCCGGGGCGCGCAGACCCAGGCAGCCGCGACCCAGCAGGCGAATGCCGCCTTGATCCAGATCGAGAAGAATCTGGACCAGACCCAGAAGGCCACGCAGCTCGCGACCGAGCGTACGCGCTCGATTGCAGGGCTTTTGACGAAGACGCAGGCCGGGCTGCACGTGATCGGCGGCAGCTTCGCAGAGGCGGCTGACGACATGCGCGGCTCGCTCGCCGCGCTCGAATCTCTCGAAGACGTTTCACGCAAGATCGAGAAGAGCATCGACCGCATCCTCCTGGTCGCGGTGCAGACCAACATGCTGTCGGTGTCGGGCTCCGTCGAGGCGGCTAGGGCCGGCGAGGCCGGGCGGGGCTTCGCGCAGGTCTCCAGCGATATCCGCAAGCTCGCCCAGGAGAGCAGCGAGTATATCGAAGGCGTCAAGGACGTCGTGCGCCTGATGCAATTGCAGATCGCGGCCGTCCGTCGCGACCTCGAGCTTGTCCTCAGCCTTGCCGAAGCTGAGCGCGGCAAGAATGCGGCCATCATTGAACGCATGAAGGCCATCGAAAGCGATGTCGCCGGTATCGCCGGTGGCAGTGACGCGATGCTCCGCAGCGCGCAAGCCGCGCTTTCGGCCGTGCGCGACGTCCAGTCGGGAACACAGCAGATCTCGTCCGCCGCGCAGGAAGCGAGCTCGGCCGCGACCGCTGCCGCGACTGCAGCCCGGGAGCAGTCACGCAGTGCGGAGGATCTCGCCGCCGCGATCGAGGAAATCGCCTCGCTCGCCGACGAACTCCAGCTGGCGTTTGGTTGAGCCCGATGGCCAAAGCTCGCAAAGGCAGCGAGGCTACGCGGCAACTGACCTTCATCGTCGCTGGCCAGGGCTTCTCCTTGCCTGCCGAGCATGTCCTCGAGGTTGGCCGCCGACCGGCCATCACCCGCGTCCCCAACAGCCCCGCGGCCCTGGCGGGGCTGATGAATTTCCACGGAGCGGCCATCCCCGTCGTGCGCGTGTCGGCGCTGGTCTCGCCGGCGGACGGTCCCCAGCCGCCATCATCGGGAGAAGCCAAGGTCGTCGTGTACAGCGAAGGCGGGGTGGTCGCACTGCTCATCGACGAGGTCCTGCAATTGTCCTTGGGGCAGGGCGCTTCGGCTCAATCGCTCGACATTGGCGGCTTGCTCGGGGATCGGTTTGTCGAGACGGCACCGACGCCGGGACGGCGTGTCCAGCGGCTGGCGGATCAGGCCCTGCGGAAAGCGGCCGCCGTCAATGAGCGCGCATTGCTGGCCTTTCGGGTCGCGGGACAGTATTTCGCCCTGCCGCTCGACAGCGTCGTCGAGGTCTTGAAGCTGCCGGTCGATGTGACCGTCCTGCCGAGAGCCGAGGCGGTATCCGTCGGAATGATCACGGTTCGGGACGAGGTCCTGCCGCTGGTTTCGCTGGCGGCCCTGCTCGGCCTCCAGGGTGATGCCGAGGGCCGACGTCACATCGTCATCATCCGCTTCGCGGAGGCGCGCATCGGCCTCGTCGCGGACACGATGTATGGCGTTGCCCGGGTTCCGGAAACGTCGATCGAACCCGTCCCTGTGATCCTGCAGCGTGGCGCTGGCGATGCTGAAATCGACGCGATCGCCCGCGGCGGCGAGGGGCGGCCCCTGATCTCGATCCTGTCGCCGTCGCGGCTGTTCCGAAACCGGGCGATCAGCGCGGCGCTTGCCGAGGGAGGCACGGAGGACAAGAGCATGGCCGATGTGGTGGCGACCGAGGCGGACCAGCGGTTCATTGTTTTCACCCTCGGAGATGATGTCTTCGGGCTGCCCATCGGCTCGGTCGACGAGATCGTCCAGCTTCCCGAGTCGATCTCGCGCGTCCCCAACGCTCCCGAATTCGTCGCCGGCGTGATCAATGTCAGAGGTAAGGCGGTGCCGGTCATCGACCAGCGCCTGCGTTTCGAAGCAGGGCAAAGCCCAACCGCGAAACGGCCAAGGGTCATCGTGGTGACGATCGGGCCGCTGCAAGCCGGGTTCATCGTCGACTCGGTCTCCGAGATCCTCTCGATTCCAGCCTCCGAGATAGCGCCGGCGCCGCAGCTTCCGGGAGACGGCGGCCAAGTCTTCGACAGGGTCGCCGCCCGGGGAGAGGCCGGTGCGATGATCCTCCTCGTCAATCCAAGAGAGCTGCTGGACAAGGCCGAGCGTGACCTGCTTGCGCGCTTCAAGCCAGCGTCCGGTGCGGCACAGGCCCAGTGATCCGTCTCCTGATCGTTGACGATTCCGCGCTGATGCGCCGGTTCCTCGGCCGGATCTTCGAGGCTGAGGCCGATTTCGAGGTCGCCTCCGCGCGCGATGGCGCCGAAGCGCTGAAGGCCATGCGCGATTTTCGGCCCCATGTCGTGACGATGGATATCGCCATGCCGAACATGGACGGCCTGGCCTGCCTCGACCGCATCATGGTGGAGCAGCCATGCCCGGTCGTGATGGTGTCCGCGCTGACCGAGCACGGAGCCGAAGAGACCTTGCGCGCGCTCCAGATGGGCGCGGTCGACTTCATCCCGAAGCCGCAGGGCACGATTTCTCTGCATGGCGACGAATTGGCGCCGCTGATCGTCGAGCGGATACGCGCCGCCGCTTCGATCAAGGTGCGAACGAGCCGCCGATTGGCCGAGCGCCTTCGCTTTCGCACCGCGGCCAAGGCGCCGCGCTCAGCCTCGGCCCGCAGCACGACAAGCCCGGCCCGAACCGAGACGCAACTGCCCGATGACTGCGTGCTGCTGATCGGGGCCTCCACGGGCGGACCGCCCGCCTTGGACGCGGTGCTGTCCGCGCTGCCGGAAGGTTTTGGCTGGCCGATCGTCGTCGCCCAGCACATGCCGGCCGCGTTCACCGGGCCGCTCTCCCGCCGCCTCGACAAGCTCTGCGCGCTCTCGGTCGTCGAGGTGACCGGGCCGACCGCGCTCGAAGCCGGTTGCGTCTATATCGGCAGAGGCGATGCGGACGTGCTTGTGACCCGCCGGAACAGGGCGCTCATGGCGATCTCTGCCCCGGCCGATCCGGACCATCGCTGGCATCCGAGCGTCGACCGGCTCGTCCGCAGTGCGCTTGAGCATATCCCGCCCGAGCGGCTGATCGGCCTCCTGATGACGGGCATGGGTTATGACGGCGCGGCTGCGATGGCCGAGCTGCGGGCCTTGGGCGGGCATACCATCGCCGAGGCCAGGCAGAGCGCCGTGGTCTGGGGCATGCCGGGCGAGCTGGTCAAGCTCGGCGGTGCCGCCGATGTCGTCGAGCTCGCCCATATCGGCGCGCGGCTGCTGGAGCTCGCCCAATGGCGATAGGCGACGTCCCGCGATACCTTTCGGCCGGCGATCTGCTGCGCCTCTGCGAGTTCCTATATCGGCGTACCGGGATGCTCTTCGGCGAGACCAAGCGCTACTATATCGACCGCCGCGTCGCGGAGCGCGTCGCCGCGACCGGCGCGATGTCCTTCGGCTCCTATTTCAACCTGCTTCTGAGCGATCCGGGTGAGGCCGAGCACCTGATCAACAGCTTCACGGTCAACGAGACCTATTTCTACCGCGAGGAGCATCAGCTGCGCTGCCTGAGCCGCGCCCTGCTGCCCGACCGCATTGCTGGCAAGCGACCGGGCGACCGGGTCCGGATATGGTCCGTTCCCTGCTCCACCGGGGAGGAACCCTATTCGATCGCGATCTGGCTGCTGGAGAACTGGAACCTCGTCGATGCCTACAATATCGAGATCGTCGGTTCGGACATCGACAGCACGGTCCTGCGCGACGCCGCTTTCGGCGAGTATGGCAAGCGCTCCGTCTCGCGCCTGTCGGCCGAGTTGCGGCAGCGCTATTTCGAGCGGTCTGGTGACGATCGCTGGCGAATCATCCAGGACTTGCGCGAGTCGGTGAGCTTCCGGGCGGCCAACCTGATCGACCGGGAGGCGACGGAAGCGGAAGGGGCGTTCGACATCATCTTCTGTCGCAACGTCCTGATCTATTTCGACGACGAATCGCGTCGGCGAACCGTCGAGAACCTGCACGGCGCGCTGCTTCCGGGAGGCTATCTCTGTCTCGGCCACACCGAGTCGATGAGCCGGATCTCGACACGCTTCGAGGTCGCTCGCTTTGACGACGCCGTCGTCTATCGCCGCGCGCGGGAGAACTGAGTGGACGACCTGCTGGCCCAGTTCGTGATCGAGGCGGCCGAACTCACGCAACAGGCGGCCGAGGACCTGCTGGCGCTCGACCGTGAGCCGGGCAACCGCGCCAAGCTCGACAGCGCGTTTCGCGCCATTCACACGTTGAAAGGATCGGTCGGGCTGTTCGACCTTGCCCCGATGCAAGGCGCGCTTCACGCGGCGGAGGACGTGCTTGGTCTCGCAATCAAGGACAATGTCGAGCTCGATCCGGCCCGGATCGATCCCATTCTCGCCGTCATCGAATGGATTGATCGCTGCGTTCAGCATCTGCAGCGGGCCGCAACGCTTCCGCCTGAGGCTGCAGACGAGGCGGCAAAGCTGGTTCTTTCGCTCGCATCCGGTCGCGCCGCGCCAGTCGCGTCGTCGCTGGCCGGCGCTACGGTGCCGCATTGGGCCGCAGGATTGTTCGAAGCCCATCCGGCGCTGCAACGCGGCAAGGCGGTCGCGCTTCGCTATTCACCGGCGCCGGAATGCTTCTTCAATGGCGATGATCCGGTCTCGCTCATGGCCGCTGTACCGGACCTGGTCTTTACGCGGGTCTCGACGCGGGAGGATTGGCCTGATCCGACCGAATTCGATCCGTTTCGCAGCAATCTGATCTTCGAGGCGATATCGACGGCGAAGCGCGCGGAGATCGAGGCGGTCTTTCGGCTCATCCCCGATCAGATCGCGATTGCGCAGGATGCCTCGCCCGATCCGAAGGAACTCCCGGCCGAGAGCGGAGAGACGGTGATGCGGACGATCCGCGTCGATCTCGCGCGCATCGACGACATCGTCGCGCTCGTCGGGGAGCTCCTGACCGCCAAGAACGGCATGTCCGCTCTCGTTGCACAGGCGCAGGCGCTCGAGGGCGGCCTCGCCCTGTCCCGCAATGTCGCTGCTGCGCAGCAGGATCTCGGACGCCTGGTCAACCAGCTTCAGCGGGCCGCGACCGATGTGCGGATGGTGCCGCTGGGCGACACGCTCCGGCGCCTGTCGCGCCTCGTCAGGGAGATTTCCGGGCAGACCGGCAAGCCGTTGCAGCTCGACGTCACCGGAGGCGAGATCGAGGCGGACAAGACGATCGTCGATGGTCTCTACGAGCCCATGCTTCACATCATCCGCAACGCGGTCGACCACGGTATCGAGACCGAGGAACAGCGGCAGATCGCAGGCAAGCCTGCGAAAGGAACGATCTCGGTCGACGCCCGGCAGGTCGGCCACCGCATCGAGCTCGAGCTCCGCGATGACGGGCGCGGGATCGAGCCCGGGCATATTCGCGCCGCGGCGCTGGCGCGCGGGTTGATCTCGGCCGAGACGGCAGCAACGCTCGGCGAAAGCGAGAGCCTCGAACTCCTGTTTACGCCCGGCTTTTCGACCTCTGAGACCGTGTCGAATCTCTCCGGTCGCGGCGTCGGCATGGATGCGGTGCGCGCCTCGGTTCGCCGCCTGGGCGGTAAGGTCACAATCGTCAGCGCGGTCGGAACAGGCACGACGATCGGTCTCTCTCTGCCCACCAGCTTTGCCATGAGCCGCGTGATCCTGGTGACTGTTGCGGGAGAGCAGTACGGTGTGCCGATGGATTCAATCACCGAGACGGTCAGAATCCCCGCGAGCGCTATAACGCAGGTCCGATCGAGCGAAGTCTGCGTGTTGCGCGACCGAACGATTCCCATCCTGCGATTGGGCGATATTGTCGGAAGCACCGTCCAGACGCGCTCGGAAGAGCTGCTGCTCGTCCTCGAAATCGGAGCCTCCGCGCTTGGCCTCGTGGTCGACAGCATCGGTGAACGCTTCGAGACATTGCTCCGTCCGCCAGCGGGCCTGTTGAAGGCGGTGAAAGGTATCCTTGGGACCACCGTGCTCGGTGATGGCCGGATCGTCATGGTGCTCGATCTGGAGGCCTTGCTGGCATGACGGTCACAGTCGAGGAACGCGAGATCAGGCTGACGGGCCGCTGCTGCGTCGACGAGGCGGAAGCGCTGCTCTCGGCTCTGTCCGCATCTCCGCAGAGCCGGGTCGTTCTGGCCGCCGAGCGCATTCATACGGCGCTTTGGCAGGTGCTCGTCGCCATGCGCCCCACCGTCATCGGCGAAGCGCCGGATCGGTTTTCGGCTGACCATATCCTGCCATTGATCGCGCATAAGGATGAGCCACCATGAAGACTTGATCGGAATTCGGAGTTCGCTCCGCGATACGGAACAATTCTTCGTCCCAAAGATTGCAAGGTGGAATCTTCAAATGGCGGTTACAATAATGGTTGTCGACGATAGTAAGCTCGCACGTATCGTCGCCGGAAAAACCATAGCGGCCCTCAAACCCGATTGGGTCAAAGTCGAGGCGAGCAACGCAGAAGAGGCGCTCCAACTGGTCGCCGAGCAGCAGATCGATGTTGCGGTGCTCGATTTCAACATGCCCGGTCGCGACGGGCTCGATCTGGCAGCCGACCTGCGCAAATCGCACCCCAACATGCCGATCGCGATCATCACCGCCAACATTCAGGATGAGGTCATTTCACGCGCACGGGCCGTCAACGCGACATTTGTGAACAAGCCGGTCACCGAAGATGGCATGGCAGGGTTTATCGAGGGGGCGGCTTTGCGCCTGAAGCAGGCGCGGGGATGACGAGCGTAAATATCAGCTTGGACGAGCTTGAGCGCGATGCGCTGACCGAGGTCGTCAATATCGGCGTTAGCCGGGCTGCATCGAGCCTGCGCAAGATGGTTGGCCGTCAGGTCCTATTATCTGTGCCCTCGGTCGAGATCGTTACGCAGGCCGCGGCGGCGTCCCTGATCGGGCAGCGCGAGAGCGAAGATCTCGTCGCGGTGAAGCAGGATTTCGAAGGCGCATTTTCCGGACGCGCCCTCCTGATCTTCCCTGAAACCAAAAGCCTCGAACTGGCGCGCGCCGTGATGGGCGATGAAGCCAGCGCCGAGCATGTTCTGGAACTCGAAAGCGAGGCGCTCGCCGAGACAGGCAATGTCATCCTCAACAACTGCCTGGGCACAATGGCCAACATGCTCAAGCAGTCGCTCAAGATGTCTCTCCCGGAAATCATTCGCGGGAGCGGGGAGCAGCTCTTCGCCCATGCGGAAGATACTGATGAGGGTGCACTCGTCCTGTTTCTCTACATCAATTTCTCAGTCCAGGATCGCAATATCCGCGGCTACATCGCCATGCTGATGGATCTGCCCTCGATGGCAGCTCTCAAGATCCTGATCGCCGATTTCATTGACCGAGTGACGGAAGATGCCGGCTGATGTCTCACGCTGAAGGACCTGATCGCATCGACGAGGACGGCGCGGACGACTTGCGCAACCAGCTTGCCGCCGAGCTCGCACGCCTCAGATCGGATATCCGCGATGCGGAGCACCGCCTTCATCTCACGCTCGATGCCGCCGGTGCGACCGGAGGTTGGGAATGGGACATTCCCGGCAAGCGGCTGACCGGCGATGCACGCTTCGCCACGCTGACCTCGCAGGATCCGGTCGAGCTGGCGCGAGGCGTTCCGACCAGCCGGTTCTTCGCCAATATCGCCGCCGATGATCAGAAACGCATCCGCCTGGCCGTGGCCGGCATCTTGGCTGGGGCAGAGATCTTCTCGAAGGACTATCGCCTGGTCAAAGGCGACGGGACGACGCGCTGGGTCCACGCCAAGGGCAGGGCGATCTTCGGCGCGGATGACGAGCCCCTGAAATTCGTTGGCGACCTCGTCGACGTCACCGAGCAGAAACGCGTTCAGGAGCAGCTCCGCATCGCCCAGTCCGCCGGCGCGATCGGGACATTCGAGCACGCGCAGGGTTTTGGCACGGTGACGGTCTCGGAACAGTTCTGCCGGCTGCTCGGCCTGCATCCGACCCGCATCCTGCCGGTCGCCACGGTCAATCAGCTGGTCCACCCGGATGATCGTCCGATCATCGAGCCGATCCTGCCCGACCAGCCGAAGCCCGATTCCAATATCGAGTTCCGCGTCACCCGCGCGGACACAGGCGAACACCGCTGGCTTGCTCGCCGCGGCGAATATGTGCGCGATCTCTCCGGGCCGGGCCTACGCTATATCGGCGTCGCCTACGACATCACGGCCTCGAAATCGAACGAGGAGAGGCTGAAGCGCCTCAACGAAGGGCTTTCGGAAAGCGTCAGGGAACGAACGCGCGACCGCGACCGGGTCTGGCTGAATTCCCGTGACATGCTCGCAGTGACCGATGCCCGGGGGCGTATCCTCGACGCCAATCCGGCCTGGGCAGCCATTTTCGGCGTGGAGATTGCTGACTTCGTCGGCAAGCTTGTTTCGGAGCTGGCCTGGCCGGACGATGCCGATCTCGTTGCAGCCGGCTACGCCAAGGCGCTGCGCGAAGGCGGCGCTGCGTTCGAGAGCCGGATGAAGCATGCGGACGGGTCGCCGCGCTGGCTCTCCTGGACCGCATCGCGCGAGGGCGAGACGGTCTATCTCTATGGGCGGCATATCACGGTCGAGAAGGAGCAGGAGACCGCTCTGCGCGAGGCTGAGGCGCAACTGCGGCAGAGCCAGAAAATGGAGGCGGTCGGCCAGCTGACGGGCGGCATCGCCCATGACTTCAACAATATGCTCACCGGCATCATGGGCGCGCTCGATATCATCAAGCGCAGGCTTGCATCAGGCAGGCTCGATGGCGTGGAGCGGTTCATGGAGGCGGCCACGGTTTCGGCGCAGCGGGCTGCGGGCCTCACTCATAGATTGCTCGCCTTCTCGCGACGGCAACCGCTCGACCGCAAGCCGACCGATGTCCGGCAGCTCATTCTGGACATGCGGGAATTGCTCGACCGTAGCCTCGGCGAACAGGTTCAGCTGCTTGTTCAGCCATCGCCGGATTGCTGGGCAGCGGTCACCGATGCGAACCAGCTCGAAAATGCGCTGCTCAACCTTGCGATCAATGCTCGCGACGCCATGCCCGATGGCGGGCAGCTCAGCATCGAAACCCACAATGTCGCGCTCGTGGGAGGCGACGTTCCCGGCCTGACCGTTCAGGGAAAGCATGACTTCATCGCGATCACCGTGCGGGATACAGGGAGCGGGATGCCGGCGGACGTGCTCGAGAAGGTCTTCGAACCGTTCTTCACGACAAAGCCCATTGGTCAGGGGACCGGCCTGGGATTGTCGATGGTCTACGGCTTCGCGCAGCAATCCGGAGGCGGGGTCGAGATCAAAAGCAAGCTCGGCCAGGGCACGGCCATCACGCTCTATCTGCCGCGCAGTCTGGAGGAGCGTGACGTCGACATTCGCGGGACTTCCCAGGTGCCGCAGGGCGCTGGCGAGAGCGTCCTCGTTGTCGAAGACGATCCGTCCGTGCGGCTGCTCGTCGTCGAGGTCCTGCAGGATCTGGGCTATAGCGCGGTCGAGGCTGTCAACGCCGATATGGCCATCGCGAAGCTCCGTCAGGACATCCATTTCGATCTGATGATCTCGGATGTCGGCCTGCCGGGGATGAACGGGCGGCAATTGGCCGAGGTCGCGCGCGATCTTATCCCCGATCTGAAGGTGCTGTTCATCACCGGCTATGCGGCCAATGCGGTCAACAAGAGCGCTTTTCTGGCAGATGGCATGGACATGATCAGCAAGCCCTTCGACCTTGAGCAACTGGCCCGCAAGATCCGGGCGATGCTGGCGGATCCCACGAGCTAGATCTCCGCTCCCGGCAGCGCGCGCCTGGCGCGCTTCGAAAGCCGCGATCGAAACACTGCGGCCTCAAGTCGACATGGACGTCCCATCCACTGAACGCTGAGGCCGGCACGGTTGAGCTAGCCGATTAGCCCGCCAGCGGCCACGACACCCGCCCAGTGGCGGCAAGCCAACCGTGGCCGAGGCCTATTCCGCTTTGAGGTTTTCAGCCGACGATTTGCCGGAGCGTTTGTCCGGCACGACCTCATAGGAGATCTTCTGACCATCTCTGAGTTCGCGCATGCCAGCGCGCTCCACGGCGCTGATATGGACGAAAACGTCCTGCCCACCATCATCGGGCTGGATAAAGCCAAAGCCCTTGGCTGAGTTGAACCACTTAACGGTGCCGGTCGCCATCGCAGCCTCCTCGCGAGCAACATCACCACATGTTTGCGCTGCATGATGCCGCAGGCAAGCGGCCTAAGCAGCGCTGCTGCCCATCGAGCGAAGATAGTGCTCGGCGTATTGGTAATAGCGCTCGGCCTCGATCTGATCACCGGCCAAGGTCCGGTCCTTGGCCAAGGCGAGATAGTGCTCATAGCTTTGACGTGGGTCGCGACAGGGAGAGGTTTGACCTCGCGGGTCCCGCGCTCTCCGCCGGTTGAAGTGGTGAGAAGCTACGGGGCGAACGTTGAAAGCGCTCATATCTGGCCTCCTCATCCCAAGATTTCCTCGACGATCTTCCGCAGTTCCTCGCGGGTGAGGCCGCAAGGTTGCGGCTTCCAGTTGGGATCGGATTTTGGTGCCGGTGCAGGCTTGGCTGCGTTGGAATGGTGGTGGGACTTACGTTTCGAATTCTGGGTGTTTTGCATCGAGTTCCATATGCCGCGCGGTCTTGTGCGCGGGTTCAATTCGCCCGGCGGAATGCCGCGACGATAGCTGCCTTCAACGGCGCTCAGACTTTTGATGGATGGGGCCTTGTGGCTTCGATGCTCTTACGGAGCGGAAGCAGGAGCCGACCCTCGTCGTCACCAACCTGTGTAGCAACGCAATGTGGCGGATTGAAGTGGCCCTACGGGCGATGCCGCTTGGCTTCACAGAGCACAAACTCCGGGCGCAAAGCCCGCCACGGTCGCCCGCAGCGAGCCCGGTAGACTCATTCCATTGTGCATTGCAACATAATCAGCGCGCAGCAGTTTAGCTCTCGTCAGCCATCTCGGCATGACCCGCAAGAGGAAAGCCGCGATGCGCAATATCTCCGACACGATCGCCCGCCTGAAGGCAGCCAAGGGCAAATTCCCATTGTCCGGAGCGGCTGCTCGGCCTTCGCGACTGTCGCCGCTCGGCGAATTCGGCGGCAATCCGGGTGCGCTTCGCGCCTACAGCTATATCCCCGAGCGCTTGCCGGAACACGCGCCGCTTGTCGTCGTGCTCCACGGCTGTACGCAGACGGCCGGCGGCTATGACCATGGCGCGGGCTGGTCTCAACTCGCGGACCGACATGGCTTCGCGCTGCTGTATCCCGAGCAGCAGCGGGCCAACAATCCGAACCTCTGTTTCAACTGGTTCGTGCCTGAAGACATCCGACGAGACTCCGGCGAGGCGCTTTCGATCGCACAGATGGTCCGCCGGATGATCGACCTCCACAGGCTCGACCCGCGGCGGGTCTTCATCACCGGGCTCTCGGCGGGAGGCGCCATGACCTCGGTGATGCTCGCCACCTATCCCGAACTCTTCGCCGGCGGCGCGATCATTGCGGGCCTTCCCTATGGCTGTGCGACGTCGATCCCCGAAGCATTTGATCGGATGCGTGGGCATGGGCTCCCAGCGGGGCGGCAGCTTGAGGCGCGGGTGCGCGGCGCTTCCCCCCACCGAGGCCCTTGGCCGACGCTCTCGCTATGGCATGGCAGCGCCGACCAGACGGTCGCTCACAGCAATATGGAGGCCATCGTCGCACAATGGCGCGGCCTGCACGGGCTGCAGGACATGCGGCCCGAGCAGCGTGCCATCGACCTGCATACCCAATGGATTTGGCGCGACGGGGCCGGCGCTGCAAAGATCGAAGCATTCAGCATTGCGGGTATGGGGCACGGCACTCCGCTGAATGGAGCGGACGATATCGGCGCCCCCGGCGCTTACATGCTCGACGCCAGGATCTCTTCGACACGCCATATCGCTCGGTTCTGGCAATTGACCGAGACGGGATCGGAGCTCTCACTGCCTCGCCAGGCGGAACAGACGACGTTCCAGGCCGGCTCTGAACGGATCGGAGGCAAGCGTGCCGCGGCGTCCCAGCCGGTGCTGGGGCCTGTCTCAGGTGTTGGGAAGGTGATCGAGGATGCGCTGCGAGCGGCGGGCCTGATGCGATAGCAACGGTGTCAGCATGTTGGCCGGGACGTCCACGCGGCATCCGAGGGAACGCCAGCCTCTTTCATCCGTTGCCGGGGAGGGACGCGTTCTGCCTTCAAGCAGGTGCCGCTGATCTCATGGAAAGCACATGCAATCTTCCGGAACATCCATGACGTCCATGACCGTGCGTCCCGCGACGAGGAGAGCGCCGTTTCCGCGGCCATCGCCCTCGCGTTCGCGACCGATCCCATGGCGCGCTGGTCATTGCGAAATGCGAAGACCTATCTCGCCGCGATGCCCGACCTGATCTGCGCGTTCGGCGCCCCGCCGCACGACAGCGACAGCGCCGATGTGAGCGAGGATTTCGGCAGAGCCCACCGCGAGCTGGCGGGATCCCGATGAATGGAAGTGCGGCCAGTACCGGGTCAACGACTTCGGCGGCTCTTGATATTTTGGCTAACCCGCAGCGTTCCCCCAAATCGCCCTACCGGAAGGTCAGAATGGCAGTCAGACGCGCGAAGAAACGTCCGCACCCGGCGATGATTGTAAACGAAGCGGATGCCGGAAAGGCATTGAAGCTTATCGAGGCTCTTGCCGGGTGCCTCGAGGAAAGTGCGGAAGAGCGGGCGCTTATCGACCTCGTCTTCAAGTTCGAGGTTTGGGAAGCCAAGGAACTATGGCGCCGAACAGCTCCGACGCGAGCTTGAGGTTTTCCTAGTGCGCAACATCTTCGCTAACCTTCTTCGACGGATCACACCAACCGAGGCGCCGGCCACAGCCATCAGGTCGGGCGACCAACTGACCCACTTTGTCTGGCGTGCCAGCGGGGCGCATCAGTTCTACGTGGGGCTGATCGCAGTGGCCGTGGCCTTGCTCAACTTTGTGCCAATCGATCTCCAGCGGCGGATCGTGGACGTCGCGATAGCCGACAGGGACGTCAAGACGCTGGTTCTTCTGGGCGTAGTCTATCTCGCGGTCATCTTGATCCAGGCTACACTCAAATACGTCCTGCTTATCTACCAGGGGTGGGTTGGCGAGAGCGCGATAAAGTTGTCGCGCGACCAGTTGGCGACCGTTGCGGCCGATAGGTCTTCGGAAGATGTTACGAGCGGGCAGGTCGTCAATGTGATCGGCAGGGAAATAGACGGCGTCGGCGGCTTCGTGGGAGTAAGCATATCGGAATTCGTTGTAAATCTGACATTCCTGATCGTGATTTTGGCCTACATGCTTTACATTCAGCCGATCATTGCCCTTATCGGTATGCTGTTTCTCATTCCTCAGATCATTCTCGCGCTGTTCATGCAAGAGCAGCTTAATACGTTGGTGGAACGGCAAGTAGGGCTCGTTCGCAAGCTCGGGGATGAAGCGGTCGGTCAGACAGTTGACAGTCCGGAAAGGACTGGCGGCCCATTTCCAACAATTATTGCGATATTTCACAATCGTCTTAGGTTCTACTTTCTGAAATATGGTCTCAAGACGCTGCTGAATGTAGTCAACGCCCTTGGGCCCTTAATGGTTCTCGTTGTTGGCGGTTGGATGGTTATCCATGGGCAGACCACCCTGGGAACGGTGGTGGCTTTCATTTCGGGATTAGAGCGGCTTTCCAATCCCATGCGGGATCTACTGAATTTCTATCGGGAATACCAACAAGCGAAAGTCCAGTACGAGATGATCGCCAAGTGGCTGGAAGACGCTCCTTGAACATCGCTTCGGCTATTCTTCAGGCAGATATGGACGGTTGAAATCGGGAATCTGACGAAGATGATGACTTCGAGCGATGCCGGCTCAGGACCGACGAGCGGCGCGTCGGCCGCGGGCTCCGCCCAATCGAGCAGCGGCGCAGCGCAGCATGCGCCGACCGCGATTGTCGGCCAAGAGATACAAGGCAAGGCGGCATCGCCGGAGGATGTCCGCCGGCAGACCGAATGGCGCCCCACAACCGCCCAGCAGGGTCAGAGCGGCCAACCGACGGGTCAGGCTGACAAGGCCGGAGCATCGGCGGCGCTTGATCGAGCCAGGGGCTTGGATCGGGACGGCAAAGAGGCCGAGTGCATGGACGCGGTCGATCAGGCAAAGCGCCTCTTGGGTTCGTAGGCGTCGGAAACTGGCGACCGACACGCGTCGGATCTCGGCCATGAAGCCCAAGGTCGCGCCGATTAAAACCAGGTGGGCGCGCGTCAAGAGTTGGCCACGGTCGCCTCGCTCTGCAATCGTGCTAAGATTTTGCTAGCCATGGCAAAACGCCCCCGGAAACAAGATGCGGCGCCGCTCGTTGAGGGTTCGGCTGGGAACCGGCAGGAGGTTCCGATGGGGATTGTCGAGATTGCTATTGTGATCGGCTGTGCCGTGGCATTGACGGAGCTCCTCGGACCTCCCCAAAGGTTCTGATGCTCGCACCTTATTGGAGGGCTGGCATGGATGAGGATCGGATCAGGAACATCGCCCGAGCGATGTGCCGAGCCGCGAAGCTGGATCCTGACGCGGGGATCGACGGAGCAAAGCCGCAGCAAGCGCCGGCATCACTGACAGATTTGAATTGGACGCTGTTTCGCGAGCAGGCTGAGCGCTTCTGTGCGAGGCACTTGCCGGAGGTGAGTTCGGTGCAAAGCCGCAGGCGCGGGTGAACTGCCCGGCAGCCGGTGGCGGCGCCGTGAGCATTTCGGTTGCAAAGATTGAGTTTGCGCCGTCGGAGCGGCGGGGATCGATCGGAGGGCTCGGCAGCGAACGGCTGCCGGGCTTTTCGCGTTCTCAGTCCAGCTAGGCCGCTCGGTTCCCTCCAGCCGGTCGCTCCGGAACTAATTTGGACTGTGCCTGTTGCTCCGGCGGAACTCACTGCGCCGGAGGGCAACGGGTAATGGACAGCATCATTTATCTCGTCGGGCTGGTCGTCGTCGTCATGGCCATTCTTTCATTCCTCGGCCTGCGGTAGGAGGATCACGATGTCCATGTCTCGAACAGATCTCGTCGTCGCACCAGTGACGGTCGACAAGTCGGCGCAATCCTACGTGCAGTGGGCGCCCGTTCTGGGCGGTGCGGTTGTCGCCGCGGCGATTTCCACCATCATGACCATCTTTGGCGCAGCGATTGGCCTCTCGATGGTATCGGCAGATTTCGCGCGCAGCTCCAGCGCGACCGCCTTTGCCGTCGCCGGCGCATTGTGGGCGCTCTGGATAACGGTTTCGAGCTGCGCCGCCGGCGGCTACATCGCCGGCCGTATGCGACAGCCGGCGGGCGATGCGAACCTCGAGGAGCGGAAGGTCAGGGACGGCACGCACGGGCTATTGGTCTGGGCGACTGGTGCGCTGCTCCTCGGACTTATCGCCACGTCGTCCGTGATCGGCACGGCACGAACCGCGGCGAGCGGCGCCGCCTCCGTGGGTTCGGGCGCTGCGTCGCTGATCTCGCAGAATATCGACCCTCTCGCCACAGCGCTCGATAGCGTGATGCGATCCAACGGTCAGCAGCCCCCGACCGCAGAAGAGCGCGACGAGGCTTCGCGGATATTCGTCAATGCTCTCTCGAACGGCCGCATCGAGCAGGGCGATCGGGATTATCTCGCTTCGCGTCTCTCTGCACGATCAAATATCTCCGCGGAGGATGCTCAAAAGCGCATCGACGAAGCCTACAGCCGTCTCAACCAGGCCAAGGAGACGGCCAAGGCCGCTGCGGAAAAGGCTCGTAAGATTGCGGTGTTGTCAGCGTTTCTCACCGCGGCGGCGCTTCTCGTCGGTGCAGCAGCCTCTGTTTGGGCCGCCGGTCTGGGTGGCGAGCATCGCGACGAGAACCTGCGGGCCGGTTCGACCCGGTAGATCCGAAAAGGTAAGGCACGATCGCAAAGCCCCGCCGGCTCACGTCGGCGGCAGCGTCGAGAGCCGCGGCCGGCGTTTCCGCCCGTACTCTAATCCGCTCCGCCGAGGCCGATCTTCAGGCCTCGGCGACCAGCTCATGATCGGTGATGCGCTCCTCCCCTCGGCGACCGCTCGCGGAACGACCTGAAGCGCTCCTGCTCAACTCCTCATCAACATGCCCGCCTCGGCGGCCGCCCTGCTGAAGGCCTCGCGAGCCTCGATGGCAGAGGCGCGCCCTTCCGATGCCGCCTCGCAGCGATCCACGGCTCTCTGCCAGGCATGGCTGCGAACACCCCAGCTGAGCAGGATCTCTGAGGCAAGCTCGACCGAGCTGACCGTCGCGAAACGGCCCGGGCGGTCTGTCACGACCTTGACGGGCGGATGAAACCGAATGCCTGCCTTGGCACCTGCGCCTGGCGTCTTCATCGAACGATCTCCCTTCGCTCGCTCTCGCGGCTCCGACCGGGGATTCGAGCTGATCAACGCTCGAACCCGCCTTGTGTGTTCCGGCTCCATTTGCCTGCCGGCTCGGGTCGACAGCTCGACCGTGGCCCGGCTAACGGAGCGGATGTCACGGACATCATTGAGGCCGAGGATGAACCGGCCTTGAACGCTCCGCAGGGCACGGCCCCGCGTCTCGCTTGCCCGCTGCCTTGCCCGTGACCGGCTTTTGGCCAGTTCGATCGTTCCCGCGAGGATGCCGCAACCCCCGCGAGAAAACAGAGATGGAACAACAGTTTGCTCAAGGAGATTCCGCTTTCCGTGAATGGCAGGGATCGCATGGACGCGGCTGGCATGGCGGGGAGCGCTCGCACACGCGCCGGTGGGCGCGCCCGCAGCCAGGTCCCGCACGACCCTGGGTATGTTGACTCCTGCCTCGGTAATGTTCTCTTTTTGTTCTGAAGGAGAGAGCAGTCGATGGGCGAGGCCGAGCAGACCGTCACCACCATCAGCGAGGACGAGGTCGACGCCGTCCTGGCCGAGGCCAATGGCGACGCGCGCGAGGCCATCCGCATGCTGCTGCACGATCTCGCCGCCCTGGCCGCCGATGCGCAGCGCCAGGTCAGCAACGGCTATCTGCGCGGATTCACGACATGGAAGAGGGTGGTCTGATGGCAAGACGCACGGAACGGGTCTTCACGCCATATTCTGCGGCGCAGATGGTCAAGGATATCGAGGAGGTCCGCGGCAAGATCGGCGCCTGGGATGCGAAGGTGCCGATAGGAGCACCGATCCACGTGGCGCTGATGGGCTATAGCAACGCGCTCATGCTGCTGCTGCACACGGCGCGCGGCGACACCTACCGGGCGATCGGGCAGCCGGACCGCGTTGTCGTGGGCCATTCCTCGCCGCCGGGCATGACGCCGCGGGACTGGCCGTGAGCGCCGCCAGGGCGTTCAGGATCGCCAGCGCGGGCGAACGCCAGGCGGCGGCCGAGCGCCTGGCCGTCCTGGCCGGCCGGACGCACCGGGAGGCGGCCTGCGAGCGCGCCGCTCTGCGCTGCGCGATCGAGGCCTATGACCGCCTGGAAACGCAACCGGTGCCAACGAGCGGGTTTCCGTCATGCGAGGGCAGATTGTCGGAAGCGGTCGATGGCACCCATCAAATCGTCTTCGTTTTCAGCAACGGCCGCTGGCGCAGCTCTGACGTCAGTTAGGTCTGGTGCGCTTCGTTCCCAAGGATGCCGCCAAGGCCCATCTGATTCATAATGAGAGCCCGCCTCGATAAGTCATTGGCTCCCGGCCCAAATTCAGCTTTGGCGCATGGACCGGGATGCAGGAGGGGCGGGGCCGCCAAAAGGCTGGGATCACCCGGACCTACTCCAAAGGTACGTGGACTATCCCATGTGTCGGGCCTAGGCTTTGCCTGGATATGCGATGGCCATCAAGGCATGTGAGATGCTCCAATTTTGGGCTGGGCGGCAGGGAAATCTTCAGATGCTCGGCGCAGCGCTGCTGCTCGGCCCGGCCTTGCTCGCTCTGTCCTCGTGGATGGACTTGCTTTTACCTGAGATCGAAGCCGTTCTTGCTGGCGCCGGATATGTTGTGCTGACCTTCGCGGTGGTCGGCTTGTCGCAGAATTGGGGCGAGGGAACCGTCCCCGGGGCAAGCCCAGCCGACGCCAAGGCTCACCAGCCCGGTCCCGGTCTCGTCCAGCTTGCAGCGTCACTTCGGCGTTATGGTTTGCTGCTAACCATCGCGACGATCGCGCTGACGGCAAACGCGCTCGTCATCGCGGCCTATGCGAGCAGCCCTCAGGTGACGCCCCGGAGCCTGCTGAGCGTGATCGAGACGCAGACCTGCCCGAATTTCTGGGCCGCCCTCTTCATCAATTGCCTGGCGCTTCTAGGCTGGGCCGACCTTGCGAGATCGGACAGATAGGCGATGGCGCCCAAGCGAATGGCATATGAGCGCGCGAACCTGTCGTTGACCCTGGAGCAGCTGACCGGCCACCGCGTAGGCGACCCCAAGGATGCTCCCACCGGTATGATCAGAACGATCTACGAGGCATACAAGAAGCCCCTCGATCAGCTTTCGGACTGGGACATCCGGCTCCTCGTCAGTCAGTATCAGGGGTACCCTTATGTGCTCGATCTCGTGTGGCCCAAGCTCGAAGCGGACCCTCTCTTCGACGGCGGCCTGTATCCGGGTGACGTCTTGGTGAGCCTGGTGAGAGCCGAAGACGATATGTGGGCAGAGAGGCCGGATTACAGAGCCCGGCTGCAGGCACTCTGCGACTAGGCGCTGCAGCGACCGGATGACGAGACCAGAACCTTCCGGAAGAGCCTCAAGCTCTGACGCGAGGCAACTGCTTTCGACCGACTGCATTGAAAGCCCCGCGGCAATACGGGGGCGAGCCCGGTCAAGCGTGGCGTGGAAATTCCGTCTGTCTGCGGCCGGCATTGCTGGCCGCCACGGGTGTTTTCTTGACGCGCAGAGAACGTTCTTCCCCCGCTGAAAAGAACGTTCTTCCCCCGCTGAGCGGCGGTGACGTCCCCGAATTCACGCCAGCCGGGCTCTTCGACCAAATCGACCTCTAACGGACGCTTGCCATTCGGCAAGAAACGATGGCTTGGTCGTGATCTCCTCAGGGGGTGCCGATGATCGACCAGACCACCTTGCTGACTTACTGTCTCATTGTGCTGGGATTTGTGTTTGTCCCCGGACCGGCCACCCTGCTCACCGTGGCCCGAGCAACCACCTCGGGCACACGAGTCGGTATCGCGACCGGAGCAGGCATCACGGCGGGTGACATCATTCACACCACCTTCGCTGCCATTGGCATTTCGGCGATCATTGCGACATCGGCGCTTTTGTTCAGCGTCGTCAAATATCTTGGTGCTGCCTATCTCGTGTATCTCGGGATCAAGGCCATTCTCGACAAGACGCCAGCGGCTTTCGGCAGAGGCCAAAGCCAGATTTCTGCGCGTGAGGCATTTCGGCAAGCCATTTTGGCTGAAGTGCTCAACCCCAAGACGGCCCTGTTCTTCCTCGCCTTCCTGCCCCAGTTCGTGCACCCGGAGAACGGGCCGGTCTCACTTCAGTTGATCATTCTAGGTGTGCTGTTCGCCTTTATCGGCTTCTTCAGCACGGTCGTGTTTGCCGTGAGCGCCGGCGGATTGGGTAACTTCATCCGCCGTCATCCAGCCGTTTTGAAGTGGCAGGGCAAGGCCGTCGGAGGGATCTATTGCGCCCTCGGCGTGCGATTGGCGCTGCAAGAGCGGTAGGACAATCTGCGCGGCGTGGCGCCGGCGGCATCGGTCGCCGTGCCCCACCTCATCACGGTATAGCCAGCGGCTACGGGATCCGGAACTTAGCATCGCGAACGGACAAGCGGCACTCGTGACGGTAGAGCCAAGCTACGGCTGCGACCTCGTTGCAATCAGTGCGAACGTTCAGATCCACCCCATAGCTTGAGTTCGGCCGTTTAGACTCAGAAGACACGGATCGTCTGCTCAGGATCAGAAGCCATGATATTCGGATCGGTGTGCTACGCTCTTAGCCTGGCTCTTTCTTTGTCCGTGCTGGTGTTCCTCGGCTCTGGCGAAGCATGGAGTTTCAAAAATCTAGGCGGGATTGGGTTGATGGCGCTCGCGTTGTTCACGGGAATATTCGTTCGAAATAAAATCTATAACTTAATCATGATTATCATGATTTCATATGCGGCCTGGGAAATACACAGCTATTCGGGCTTTCAGGGAGATGCCAAATCGGCCACCCAGATCAAGAATGATGCCGTGGTAATCGGGATATTTGCTTACATGGGATGGCTTCTCACGGCTACTTACTTTCTATGGAAGTTGGCAGAGCGCCTCGCGCGGTGGAAAGCCAAATCCCTCGCATTCAACCGGGACATCAAGCGGTAGCGGCCTGGCATCGCCTGCGAGAGCGCGCTATCGACCCATCTCGGAGATTTAGAGCATTTTCGAGCGAAGTGGATACCGGTTCGCGTGAAGAAAATGCGTCAAAACAAATAGATAGAGCATTTTCGCGATCCGGGGAAACGCGGAAATGCTCTAGGCGGAAGCTTCGCGCTCGTCATCCAGTCCGGCAACGTAGTTCTTGATCGATTGCGCCACGGTTACGGCGCGAGCGTCTTGCTGCGGGTGAGGGCTCAGTCCCATATAGTTGCGTTCGACTGTCAGCAGATATGTGGCGGCATCCTGAACAGTGCCCCCTCGACGCAGATGGCGAGCGACCGCGAGCAAATACCTGTCATACTCGTCGACATAGCCCTCGGTCCCCCAGACATCCTTGTAGGTCAGAAGGCCGATTGGGTCCCACTCCCTCCAACCGATGTCGCGCAACCTCGCCATGTCGATACGGGCTTCGCTACTCATTGGCTGGCCTTCGCAACACATGTGCGCCAACAACCTCTCGTGGACGGGAACGCGTTTCAGCCCGCCGGCTTCAAGCGGGCACGAGCGGAGCTCAGAAGATCCGCATAGTCATCGCGGAAGGGGGCAACCAACTGCTCTTCCAGCTGGCACAGCACATGATTGAGAACCGCAACCTCCGCTGTTTGCTCAACAGGCCGCCCGTCGCCGGAAAGGCTTTCCCACAAATACTCGAACAAGAGGACCGCTTGATCCCCATCCAGGTGAATAACCGCGTGATCGGCGTTGTGGGGACGGTTTGGCATCTTCTGATCATCCTGAAATGGTGCCTCGACAGCAATGACCGCTTTCAACGCAATGCTGATCATAGGCATTTACTTGCCAGACAGCGCTCCGAGCCGTGCAAGCCCCAGGCATTTCCCCGTCATCCCGGACAAGCCGTTTTAGCGGCGCTGCTCCGGGATCCATCGAAGGGCGTTGCGCTTTACGATGGATCCCGGAGCTCCGCTGCGCTCCGTCCGGGATGACGCCGTCCGGTGCTGAGACATCACTGTAGATTGCAGGCGGAGATCCGCTGCCGGATCTCCGCGTCTTGCTTGCGGCTTAGAATCTTACCGCGAGGTTCGCCTTGAAGGCGTGGTCCTGCGCATCCTGGGCGAGCTGTCCGGTATAGGACACCCCGAGCGTCGCACTCTTGCTGATCGCAAGGTCGAGCCCGGCTTCGACGAGCGCGGCATCCCGGGCGATCGGCAGGCCGGCGACGGTGAAGGCGCTGGAGCCGGCGAAGGCCAGCGTCGCAGTCGGATCGACATCGCCGAAGGCGTGGCGCCAGGCGAGGCCACCGCGCAGGGTCAGGTCCATGCCCGAGAGCGCGAACGCGGTCGAGGCGCGCAGGCCGAGCGTCGAATAGCCGAGGCTGGTATCGTCGCTGCGGCCGTTGAGTGCCGCGGCGCCGCCGATCTCGTTGAAGCCGTCGGTGTGGAGGTTGACGTAAGCGAGGCCGGCGAAGGGCTCGAGCGCGACCTGTCCGACATCGAAGCGATAGCCGAGCTCGCCGAAGACCTGGGCCGTGCCGGCATTGTAATCAGCCCGCAGGCTGTTGCCGAAGCCCGGGAAGGCGACGATGCGCGAGGTCTCGATCTCATGCCAGGTGTAGCTTGCACCGGTGCGCAGGCTGAGCGCGCCCCACTGCCCGCCGCCATAGAGGCCGAGATGGTAGTTGTCGCTCTCGCCGGACGACAGTCTGCCCTTCACGTCGAACTCGCTGCGGCTGTAGCCGGCAATGACGCCGAAGCGCATCGTGTCGAAGGCAGCGACATCGGCCCCGAGCAGGAAGCCGCCGGTCGAGCGCGTCAGCTTGGCGGCATTGCGATCGGTATCGGTCCTGCCCCATGAACCATAGCCCTGGCCCCAGACGGCGAAGCGCTCAGTCGGCGCCAGCCTCGGCATCGGACCTTTCACGGCAGGCGCAAGGTCGGCAGTGAAGCCGTAGCTCATCGTCGCCATCGGCGCGGCGCCGACGCCACCGAAGGCCGAGCGCAACCGGTCGTTCACGGCGTTGCGCAGCAGCCAGCTTTCCTCGACCAGCGCGGTCTTGGCCGAGGCATGCGCATCGCCCGAGAGCGCGTCGAAGGCGGCGCGGGCCGAAGGCGCGTCAAGCACCAGCAGGCTATTATAGAGCGCCAGCGTTCCGCCGACCTGCGGCAGGCTGTTGAGCCCCAGGGCAGTCGCGTATTGGTTCGGCGTCTGGGCCACCGTCTGGAACACGGCCGGCGGCGGGGCAGGGGGCGTCACCGGCGGCGTCGCTGGTGGGGTGACCGGCGGAGTAACCGGGTCGGTTGGCGTGCCCGGATCGGTCGGAGGCGTGACCGGAGGCGTCACGGGCGGCGTGCCCTTGACCGCGATGACGAGGTCGACCTGGTTCGGCCGCTGGTCGACGCTGAGATCGAGGAAGGCCGAGCGCGAGACGGCGCCAGGCGCGCTGCCGGCGACACCGCCGGTCGCGGTCAGGATCGTATAGCGCTGGCCGTTGATATAGCTGGTCTGCGGATCGAGCGCGCTGACGCCGACCTGGCTGCCGGTGACCGTGGCGATGCCGGTGACAGCGATGCGGTCGGACGTGCCATTGCCGGCGATCTCGGCCTCGTAGGTCGAGCCCGGCGCCAGCGTCAGGTTGCCGTTGACGGTCAGGGTGCCGATCGAGTTGCCGGGCGCGATCGTCGCGCCGGACTGGATCGTCGTGGCGCCGACCGTGCCGTTGCCGCCGAGCGAAGCGCCGGCGAGCACGGTCACCGCCGAACCCGCCAGCGAGCCGTTGACCGAGAGCTTGCCGGCCGCGACCGTGGTCGCGCCGCCGAGCCCGCTGCTGCTGCCGGTGAGGTTGAGAGTGCCCGCGCCGCGCTTGGTGAAGGAGCCGGTGCCGACGATCTGGTTGGCGAAGGTGGCGTCAACAGGCTGGTCGATGATCAGGGCGGCGTTGTTGAAGATCCCGGCGCTGCCGAAGCTGGTCGCCGAGCCGATCAGCGTTCCGGCCGAGATCGTGGTGCCGCCGCTATAGGTATTGGCGCCGGTCAGCGTCAGCGTGCCGGAGCCCTCCTGCGCAACCCGGCCGGTGCCCGAGATCGCGCCGCCGAAACTCACGGCATCCGAGCGGTTGAAGCTGAGCAAGCCGGCGCCATTGACCGCGACATCGCCCTGGATGGAGCCGCTCGTGCCGCCATTGCCGAGGACCAGGCGGCCCTCGGAGATCACGGTGCCGCTGGTATAGCTGTTCTGGCCGGTCAGGATGAGGTTGCCCAGGTCCGACTTCACCAGCTGCGCGCTGCCGGTCAGGTTGGAGGCGATCGTCGCGGTCACGCCGCCACCGCCCGCGCCGTCGCCGACGCGGATGAAGGCCTGCGCGCCGGTCAGCGTGATCTCGCCGCCCTGGATGATGTAACCATTGGTGAGGAACTGCATGCCCCCGGCAATGACCGGGCCGGAGCTGGTGTCGACCGTGACCGTGCCGGCGGCGCCCTGGAACACCGCGAAGGCGCCGGTCGCGAAGGAGCCGTTCGGGGCGCCGGCCTGGTTGGTCCAGACCGGACTGCCGATGCTCTCCCAGACGCCGTTGCCGCCGCCGATGACGCCGTTGTTCGGCGCATCCGGGCCGTCCCAGAAGCGCAGCACCATGCCGGCCGTGTTGATGAGGTTGATCTGCCCGGGAACGGCCGTCTGCAGGAAGAAATCCGGCGAGGGCAGCGAGCCCGTGGTGATGCTGCCGATGAACGCGCCGCCATAATCGATCAGCCGGTAGACACCCGGCGCGAAGCTGCCGCCGGCGGTCGTCGTCACGTTCAGGGTGGTCCCGTTGAGCGTGATGCCGCCGCTGACGGTGAGGAGGTCGTTGAGCGCCCCGCCGGCCACGCCGGCCTGGCCGAGATCGAAATTCAGGACGGCCGCCGTGTCCATCAGCAGATTGCCGTTGATCGTCAACGAGCCGGGAGCCGATCCGGCTCCTCCCGGCGCCAGGGTGCCGCCGACAGGTGCCACGACGACGCCGGTGATGCTCCCCGAACCGCCCAGCGTCGCCCCTGCATCGATCGTGACCGCGGCATTGATGGAGCCGTTGACCAGCAAGGTGCCCGCAGTGACGGTCCAGGGCAGTGCCGTGTTGTTGATGCCGGTCAGCGTCCAGGTGCTGCTGCCGACCTTCTGGAAATTGTCGAAATTCCGGTATTGCGCGGTCGCGCCGATGCTCGAAGCGTCGAAGCTGGCATCGGCGGTGCCGCCAAGGCGGAAACTGTCGCCTGCGGCCAAGCTCGCGTTTCCGACCACATTGCCGAAGATCTGCGAGCCGGCCTGGAGCTCCAGATGGATTGCGCCGGTCGTGGCTCCCGCCGCGAGTTCGATCGCATTGGCGCCCGCGCCGCCGCCCCGGATCGTTCCGCTATTGACGATATCGAGGCTCGTGCTCGCGTTGTTGCCTCTGATGGCGGCGACTCCAGGTCCTGCCTCGATCGTCCCGGTATTGGTGATCAGGCTGCCGGTCTGGCGCACAAGGATGGCTGAATGGCCTGTTGTCGTGCCTGTCCCGCCACGAATGACGCCATGGTTCGTCAGCGTGGGGACGTTTCCCGGGCCGCCAAGGTCGACACCCAATCCCCCAGCGCCTGCTGAGCCATTGCCGCCCTGGAGAAGACCCATATTGGTGACGGAAGCGCCTTGCCGGATCCCGACGGCCGTTCCCCCGGTCGCACCATCAAGGCCTCGATACGAACCCATCAATGTATACAGGGTCGTATTGCCGATCAGAGCGATCGCGGTGGCGGCCGTCTGAGGAGACAGCACGAAACCCTGGGTGTCGATCGTGATGGGCTTGACCGTTACGGGCAGGCTCGTCGTGCCCACGGTGAAGCTCTGGGTCAACACGATCGTCGAGCTGGGATCGCCGTCGCCATTCGCCGTGGTGATGGCGCTGCGCAACCCGGCGTCATCGCTGACGAAATAGGTCGCTGCCGAGACCGCCGAGGGCAGCCAGCAGGCGAGTGCGGCGGCGCTGACGTCAGCGAGCAGCCTGCCCCTTCTCCTGCCTTCTCTGGTGAATTTCACATAGTCCGTAGAACGCTCGCCCGCGCCCGCCTGCATCGTCCGTCTCCGGTAGGCATATCCAGAGCGGAGCGCTTAGGTGATTCGCCCCGCCTCGCAAGCTCTATGGCACGACAAGGGCAACGGGTCGTTACGGAACGAGCTTGGATTGTGGACTTGGCCGAGGGAGCCGCCTTCAGGCCGGGTCCCTCGGCCAAAGCTCTGGCGTCATTCCGTTTGAATCATTGTCGCAGGAGCCCGCCTCAAGAGGCTGTTGTCACGTCAGAATTTCGACGCGAGGTTGGCCTTGAAAGCATGATCCTGGGCATCCCCGGCGAGCTGTCCCGTATAGGACAGACCGAGTGTCGCGCTCTTGCCGACAAGGCCGCAGGCTTTTCTCCGTCATCCCGGGCAAGCCGCTTCAGCGGCGCCGCTCCGGGATCCGTCGAAGGGCGTCGCGCTCGACGATGGATCCCGGAACTCCGCTGCGCTGCGTCCGGGATGACGCCGTCCGGTGCTGAGACATCACTGTAGATTGCAGGCGGAGGTCCGCTGCCGGATCTCAGCGTGATGCGGTGACCTGATCGAGTTTATGTGGAGAGTTGCTTGGCTTCTTGCGGAATCATGCTCTTTCGAATCTTGCTCTCCACCCCGTCCAGGCGAGCGACCGGGAGCACGCGCAGAGCGCAGGAAGCGTATCCGCGAACTGATCACGAGACACCCCGCGGCAGGACTGTTTCCTCTTCGCCACACCCGTCTTTCTCCGATCGCGTTGGCGCGGCCGGAGGCTTGCGCGCGCGGAATCGGCGCCTAGATTTTTCGTCGCAACCTTGGGCTGGAGGAAGGAGACAATGCCCTTTTCATCGCTGAGTGATCCAAACGACCTCGCGCGAGCGCAAGCGGCCATCGAGGCCGTCTGGAACAAGATCAAGGCGACCAGTCCCGGGAGCGTTCCCGAGGAGCGGGTCGAGCGCGAACGGAACGAACTGGCCTATATCGCGGCCGCGCTCGTCGGCGTCATCAGCGATGACGACGAATTGAGATCGCAGATCTTTGATCGCTGGCAACGAAATCGCTGATGACCGGCGGAGCTTCGCTGCGGCCGAGCTCTTCCTGTGTCGCTGACGCCACGCGCTTTCCAGCCGAGCGCGGGGCACACGAGGCGGGTTCGCGCGTTGATACTCGCGCACCCGGAGGCGCACGCAATAACAGGGTTCGACAATGGCGAAGGTTTCGAATCTCGATCTCGAGGTGATCGACGTCAAGCAGATGATGGTGAGTGCCGACCCCTCGGAAGGGGCCGTCATCACCGTGGAGATCGTCGGCGAGCAACTCGTCGACATCCACCTGTCGCCGCATGCTCTCGCGAAGTTGGAAGCCTTTCTCGCCCGTGCCAATGTCGAGCAGGCCAAGCACGTGCCGATGCAGTGAGGTGAGGAAGCGCCGATGTGCGGACGTTTCAGCCAGGCCTATACGTGGGAGGACGTCTATGCGTTCAGCCAGCCGCTGACGGTGCCGGCGGCGCCCGCGCCCAATCTGCAGGCCCATTACAATCTCAGCCCGACCAACGAGGTCGACGTCATCGTCTGGAGCGGCCAGGGCCGCGCGCTGAAGAAGGCCCGCTGGGGCCTGGTGCCGCCCTGGCACAAGGGCCCGCTGAAGGGCGTCGTGCCCCATATCAATGCGCGCCTGGAGACGATCGATACCAACAAGCTGTTCAACCGGGCTTTCGTCAAAAACCGCTGCATCATTCCGGCCAGCGGCTTCTACGAGTGGACCGGGCCGAAAGAGGACCGCATCCCGCATTTCATCAGCCATGCGAACGGCACGCTCATGGCCTTCGCCGGCATCTGGGAACGCTGGCGCAACCCCGAGACCGGTGAGGAGATCGTCAGCTGCAGCATCATCACCCGCGAGGCGAATACATGGATGTCCCAGCTCCATGACCGCATGCCGGCGATGCTCCACCCCGCCGATTTCGATCACTGGCTGCAGGGCCATGGCGGCAAGGATCTGCTGATGCAGCCGCCGCCGGAGATGCGCGAATGGATCGTCCACAAGCGGATGAACAGGGCAGGGGTCGGCGACGATGATCCGGCGACATGCGCGCCGGCCCCGGCAGAAGAGCCCGTAGCGCCGGAGCCGCCGGTTCAGGGCTCGCTCATCTAGAGCATTTTCGAGCGAAGTGGATACCGGTTCGCGTGAAGAAAATGCGTCAAAACAAATAGATAGAGAATTTTCGCGATTCGAAGAAACGCGGAAATGCTCTAGAATTCTGGCGGCGACAGGACTGGTCAGCAGGCTGCAAATGGGGATGGGGCTCGCTCCGGCCACTCACTCCGCCGCCAGCGGCTCCGGAGCTGGCGCACGCGCAAATTCCACCTTCAGCGAGCGCATGATGGCGCCGAGACCCGGCTCGCCGACCAGATCCGCCGCGTCGCTGAACTTGAACCATTGCTGCCGGCGCTCGGCCTTCTCCGGCCAGGTGTCCAGCCGGCGATCGACACGGAGCTTGAAGAGCTTCACCCGGCACAGGATGGGCCCGTCCGCGCATTGCTTCCAGTAGAGGTACTCGGCGAGCGGCCGCTTGCAGATCTTGCCGATCACGCCAGCCTCTTCCGCAGCCTCGCGGGCTGCGGCCTCATGTGCTTTCAGCCCCTTGATCGGCCAACCCTTGGGAACCGTCCAGCGCTTCGTCGTCCGCGTCGTGACGAGCAGGACCTCGACCGATCCGTCGGCGCCGTGGCGCAGAGGCAGCGCTGCGACCTGTAGGCGGGCCTTTTCGGAATGCGGCTTCTTCATGCTCGGATGCGTTCCAATTCGAAGCGACGAGGCAAGGTGCGGGTCGCGAGAGCCGCCCCGCCCCGACTGGTGCAAGGAGCGGGCCGCCGCCCGCGCCGCCGCCTCAGCGCCGGATCCGGGACAAGCTTGGGAACGCTGTGGGATAACGGATCGTTCCGGCCGACATTGGTCGAAGCGATGATCGGGTGGTCAAGCGCAGCGCTCTGCGGGGCCTCATCTTTCCATGTACGAACGGCGCTCCGCTACGCATTTCAGCAACTGCGCCGGTGCCGCCCTCCCGCGCCAATGCCCTGCGACGTTTTTCTGCGGGAACGTGGGGCTTTGTGCCCAGTTATTGCGGCATGACCATGAAATCTGCCTTCAAGACCGGACAGAGCCTGAGCCCCTCCCAGCAGTCGGCCTATGACTGGCTGCAGGCAAACGGGGGCGATGCGGTCTGGACCAGGTTCGGACAAGTGCTCGCCGGAGGGAGCGTTTCGTCGGCCCGCAAGTCGACCTGGCAGGCACTCACCGCGGCGGGATTGGTCGAGGCCTATGGGACGAAACGGCTTCGCCTGGTCAGACCAGCGAAACCTCGAGCGACACGCGGCCAATGAAGGACATGTGCTTGTCGCTATAGCTGGTCACCGCGATGTCGAGCAGCGTCCCGTCCTCGCACGTCACCCGGATCGGGTAGAGGAAGTCGATCGTTTCAAGTCGGGACGTATCGCAGCGGAGATGACCGGTTCGTCCGGGGCCATCGAGGCTGACCATATCAATGGTCACGGGGACGGGAATGCCCGCCCGAGTGACAAGTTCACCTTTGTTGCTGAACATGGATGCTGCCTTTGACGTGTCGGCAGCCCGGCGCGGGCCAGGGCTATAACGCGCGTGGGTCGAATTGGTTCCCTCGACCGGCGCCGGAATTACGGGGTAGCGGAATCGTCGCGCACCGCAAAAAAAAGGGCCCCGACAGCTCTGGAGCTGACGGGGCCTGGCCAGTTCCGAAGGCGATTGCGACGGCACCTTCGGCTTGGAATGACGCGTTTCCGCCCATCGGCGTCGCGCCTATGCTCCGACGCCTCGGCCGCCGAGTCCATGCTTCCTGTCGAGTTGCCCACAGCCCTGTCTGCAGCGCCGTGATGCCGCGGTGGAACGAGTGAGGCGATCAGCCGTTTAGAGGCCATGGCTCACACACCCCTGACGATCCGCAATGATACCGAACTCGCCGCCGCGCTGGCACGCGCCGACGACTTGCTCGACCGCGAGGGCGATGACACGAAAGAGCGCGAGCTCTCCGAGATCGTCGCGGCGATCGATGCCTATACCGACAGCATGAAGGTGCTGCGGGGCGTTTCGGACAATCCGCACGAAACCAGCAATGTCACGGCTGCCGGGGTCGGCGAGGAGTGAACGGAGAGCTGCCGTGCTGATGGATCGTGACCTTCCGATTATCAGCGACGACACCGACCGCTTGATCGCGCTGAGGCGCATCGCGGAGCTTTCAGGCGCGATCGTCAGCGCAGAGGAGAAGGGCGAGCTGATCGCCCTGGCCGACGCCGTCGCGCTCTATGATGCACTGAAGAAGGCGGCCGGCAGCGCTGCGAACGACAACCTTCCAAGGAGGGGGTAGATAGCTGCGGGGATGGTGTGCAGCGCGATGTCACCAGATCCGCGTCACCTGGTAGAGCGTGCCGGTGAGGACCACGACTCCGATCACGAGCCAGAGCAACCGGTCGATGGAGCGCCTGCGGCGATCGTCGGGCTGGTCCATCATGCGGCCTTCGGACGAGAGCTTGCTAAGCGCTCAACTGTCTCGGACGCCCGGCGTTCCATCACGCCTGAGCTCATATTCATTAACGGCCGCCCTGAGGGCTTCGCTCTATGCTGAAGCTGAACTTGACGCAGGATGAAAGCCGCCAGTCGGCTCCCGCCCCTCGTCGGCTTCAAACCCAGGGCTTCGGAATATGCTCTTGCGCATGCGCGCGCTGCACGGCCGGTCGCTCGATCATGCGCTGCAGGTAGGCGCTCAGCAGCGGTCGACTCGCGGCAGGTCGGTCCATGCCACGGGACCACCGCGCCAATGTGAAGAGGTAAGCATCGACTGCGCTATAGCTATCGCCCAGCAGCCATGGGCCGCCATGTCGCGCCAACTCAGCTTCGACGCGATCGAATTGAACGTCGATCCGGCGTTCGGCGGCCGCCTTGATCTCTGCCTGTGCCTCGGCCGTCTCCGCGACTTTGCCTGGGTGAAGATACAACGACAAATTGGCGTGCAACGCCGTAGAGAGCCACATAAGCCACTTATAGAACTGTGGCCGCAGGGCGCTCCCCTGTTCTGGCATCAGCGGCACGCTCGGATTCATCTCGAGCAAATGCAGAATGATTGCAGTGCTCTCGAAAATCACCAGACGTCCGTCCTCTAGCGTAGGGACCAGGCCGTCAGGGTGAAGGGCGAGGTATGACGGATTTTTACTCGGGCCCTTATGCAGATTTACGAAGGATAGTTCGTATTCGGCGCCGATTTCTTCGATGACGATATGAGTGGCGAGGCTGATGAAGCCCGGATAGTAGTGGAGGCGCAGCATCCCGGACCCTGTTTTTCGCACTTGGCGGCGCATTATTGAGCGGCGGGGGGTTTAACGGTCAAGCTCACAAGCCCTGCCGGCGAATGACCCCGCTCCACCCATCCCGGTCGTTTCCGGCGCTCGCATTCGGATCTTGGCCTGGGATTGGCCGGCGGGCTTGACCTTCGGCGCGATCAGCGCGCTGCGCAAAGCGACACGAGCAACGACGCTGGCGCGGAATCGTTCCGTCCCGCTCCCTGGGCATTTTGGATAAACCCTTGAGCCGGAACAGCTCTCGCAATGGGACGTTGGCCCTTCGACACCATTGGGAGTTCAGCCACCATGGCCCGGACAGGTCTGGAAGTCGCGATCGAGATGGCGAGCAGGTTCCAGGGCCGCGACTGGGTCTCCCTGCTGGCCGATCAGGCGCGCCATACGCGCGACTATGTCGAATGGAACCTTCGCCAACCGGAGCCGCTGCCGACCGACATCGCCCGCGCAGTAGAGTTGATGCTCGCCGACGATGGTGCGAACATCCTCAACAAGGCAAAGCCCGGGGATCTCGCCAAGCCATAATCTCGCCAAGCCTTAGAGCACGCGGCGATCAGATCGGATCACGCAGTCTATACGGATCGTTGAGTGGCGGATTCGCCGATCAGGTCGATGCGACCTGATCGGTCCCGGCTCTGGCGGCGGAACCGGAAGGTCTCGCCGCCGTTGAGTGGCAGCGGTCGCGTTGCGTAGGTGTCGCCATGGTGGTCAGGCCAAAGCTCTCGAAGAACGATGCGCTCGTCGTGCAGCGCCTGCGGCGGCACCATCCGGATCAGTACCAGCTGCCGCTGGAGCCGACGGAGCTCTACCGCGAGGCCTGCGAAGACGAGGAGGGCAATCCCCACATCGTCATCGTCTGGCGGACCATACCCGGCATGGCCGGCGTGATGTACACGCTGGAAGACGGCAGCGAGGTCAAATTCGTCGACGATTGCTGGTTCGAGATCGTCGCCACCGGCGGGTTGATCACGCGCTGCCCGACCGTCTGACAAGGAGGCGCCGCATGAAGGAGAGCCCGACAAGGCTGGAGATCGTCGACTTCTCGGAGATGGCCTTGAGCGCCGACCCGCTGGAAGGCGCCGTCATTGCCGGGCGCGGGGCCGACGGCAAGCCGATCGAGCTTTATCTCTCGGGTCACGCCCTCGCCAGGCTCGAGGCTTTCCTCGCCCGCGCGAATCTGGAACAGGCGAAGCATCACTCCTCGCACTGAGCCATGACGAGCCGGAGCCATGACGACCCGCGACCTCGCCAATGAACCGATGGCTTTCAGCCTGCTCGCCAATCGCGACGTCTCGACCTGGTCGTGGGAATGGCAGCACGAATGCGAGATCGCCTACCTGCTCGACATGTCCGCGGAGAAGCGCAAGGCGATGCTCTACGGCGTGACCGGCGGCGAGGGCGATGAGGCGAGGGGCATCAAGCACCATCGTGGTGATGCTGCCGTGGCGCAGCTGGTCGCGGAGATCGCGCGCCTCCAGCAACTGCGCAGCGAAAACCAAAAGGCCCCCGCCAGCAGGCGCTGACGGGGGCTGAGGGACCGTGGCTTAAACGCAAGAGCTGCAGGGAAACGTCCGCGGCTCACGTTGGTTCCAAGAAAATTATGCCGGCAAGAAAACGATGCCGGCAAGAAATCGATGCCGGCACGATAACGATGTCAGCAGGACATCAATGTGGGACGGCGCTCTCGCCCGCGACGGCAAGCGGGGTCATGGCCTGCGCGCCAAGAACCGAGGCGACGATCTGCCGGATGGCCAGGACCGAGCGAAGGGCTCCAGTGGATGGAGCCATCTGCGACGCCCGAGCCCGCCCGCGCATCGCCGCAACCAACCTGGCCTGAGCCCCGAGCTGCTCGATGGCGCGGTCCATCCGTGCGAGCGCGGGGCTTTCCGCATGGATATGCAGGTAGGTCTCAACGGTCGGGAGGGGAGCGGCTGCGGCCATCATGTTCAATCCATGCGGGTATGGCTGCAGGCATAGCCGCCGCGGGCCGGCCATCCAACCGCGAACCGGTCGTAAAGCATAACGGACCGTTACAGGCCGCGCTTAAAGCGCCCTTGCAAGCGCGATCTGGAAACAGAATGCGCGACCCTTGGGGCAGCCGCCTCTATCCGGCCGGCTGTGGCGACGCACTGAAACGTGCCAGCCAGCGAGATTGGAGCGCGCCGGAAGTGGACGCGGGCCGCCGACACAGGCAATCTCCGGCGACGACGTGTCTTCGAGCGCTGCACCTGTGCCGGGCGGGCTTTCCGCCGTGCGCCGGGACGGATGGTGCGATCAGCGTGGGAGCGGCAATGAGCGAGCTTCTATCGGCCGGAGCCCTGTCGGCCTTCTTCCAGGTCATCATGATCGACCTGGCGCTGGCCGGCGACAATGCCGTCGTGATCGGACTGGCGGCGGCGGGGCTGCCCAAGGAGCAGCGCAACAAGGCCATCCTGGTCGGGGTCATCGCGGCCACGATCCTTCGCATCGCCTTCGCCGGCCTCACGACCCAGATCCTGGAGATCGTCGGCCTTCTGCTGGCTGGCGGCATTCTCCTGCTCTGGGTGTGCTGGAAGATGTGGCGGGAGCTGCGGAGCGGCCATGCCTCGGACCACTCCGACGTCGATACGGAAGCGGAAGACGGCGATGGCCGCCCGCGCAAGACCTTTCGCCAGGCAGCCTGGCAGATCGTCGTCGCCGACGTGTCGATGTCGCTCGACAACGTCCTGGCCGTGGCGGGCGCCGCCCGGGACCATCCCGTCGTCCTGATCTTCGGCCTCGGCCTGTCGATCGCCCTGATGGGGATCGCCGCAAGCTTCATCGCCCGCCTCCTGCAAAGACACCGCTGGATCGCCTATTTGGGCCTCGCCGTCATCCTCTACGTCGCCATGGACATGATCTACCGCGGCTGGCTCGAGATCTGGCCCCTGACGTGACTGGAGCCGATGGAGCTCGGTCCGATCGCGTGGGGCGCGGCCTCACCGGGGCGGAACAAGAGGCCGAAGCGCATCGATCAGTGCGGTGGTGCCATGGCGTGGCTCGCCAGCATTGGGCTCGATATCGATCAGGCCACCCTTGCCATGGGCGTGGTAGAGCTTGACCAGGAGATCGGCGAGTCCCGCATTCCCGATCCGCTCGAATGTCTCCTGCCATTGCGCTGGCGGGACGGCCCGTGCCTGCACGGTTCGGCCCAGGAGCCCGCCCAGCGCCGCCGCCACATCATTGGCGCTATAGCGACGCGGTCCTTCGGCGTGGATGACCTCCACACCCTTGCGATCGGCGGGCCGCGACAGCAGGCCGGCGGCGATCGGGCCGAGATCCGCAGCCGAAATCATCGGAAATTCCCGGTCGAGCGGTGCGTGAAAGCTTGGCAGGATACCGGAGGCGATGGCGACGGGGATGGCGCGCGCCCATCCTTCCATATGCTCCGCCGATCGCAGGATCAGCACGTGGGCATCCAGCTGGCCGAGCCGCTCCTCGAAGCGGCGGAACATGCTGGGCATCCCGATATCCTTGGTGACATGCGCGCCGTAATCGGAAATGGCCAGCACGCGCTTCGGGCGGGTCTGCTCCAGCGCCCCGGCCAGGCTTTCGATCGCCTGCCGCATCTCTGCCGCCGTGTCAGTCGTCTCCAGCGATGCCGGCAGGATGATCTGCACGGCATCCGCGCCAGCGAGCGATCCGGCCAGCGCCGCTGAATCCCGGAGGTCGGCCAGAGCGATCTCGCAGCCGATCTCCCTCAGCCGCGCCGCCTTTGCCGGATCGCGCAGCACTGCCCTGACCGGCGCGCCAGCCTGGCGCAGCGCCAATGAGGTTGCATAGCCGACCTTTCCGGCGGCTCCGACGATTGCAAACATGTTCGAGATTCCCTGGTTGCGATGCGCAAGACCTAGGGAAGCGGGCTGGGCGCATCGCACAGATTCAGGCGGGCCTTTGCAAGTTCGGCCGGATTTCGCGGGGCGGACGCGTGATCTCGCCTGGCGTCAGGCCGAGGATGCGCCGCATCGTCGAGGCCATGTGGCTTTGATTGGCAAAGCCGGCGGCAAGGGCGATCTCGCTGGCCGGTGTCGTCGTCGTCGCGATCAGCGCACGTGCATATTCGGCGCGGCGACGGATCACATATTGATGCACGGGCGTGCCCGTGCTGTTGCGAAACAGCGTCTTGAGACGGGTCACGCCGACGCCCGTGACCGCCGCCAGATCGGCGAGATGAAGCTTCCGCTCAAGGTTCGTCTCGATGAATTCGGTCAGCACGCGCAACTGGCGCGTGGACAATCCTGGCGCATCGGCGCGTTTCGGGGACGGGCTGCCGGCAGTGGCGGTCTCGATCAGCCGGACCGCAAGGGCATTCGCCAGAAGCTCGATGTAGAGCGGGTCGGATGGCGTCTCCGCCTCGAGATCCGCCTTGATGGCCCAGCCGATCGCTTCGATCCGGGCATCGCGCAGCTGCAGGCGCGGGATGAGTTCGAGCCTAGCCGCGTCCCGCCCAAGCTCCTCGGCAACCTGGTCCATGAGCGACTGGCCAAGGCTCAGGCGCAGAATCCGGCAATCCGCGTCGTCCTCCCAGGAGCCCTCCGTTCCCGCCGGAACGAAATCGATGTCGCCCTGCTTCTGCAAGCGCCGCATCCGCCTGCCGCCAACGGTACAATCCGCGTTCGCGGGCGGGCCGAAATGGATGCCCAGCCTGTGGAGCTCTCCGCCCGGCGCGCGCGACAGGCCGCGCGGAACATGCACGAGCGCAGCCTCGAGCCCATTCCAGCCCCTGTCGGCGCTCGAGAACAGAACCTGAGGGACAGGCGAGGACAATGTCATGGTCGGACTTAACCTGCGGGATGATGCCGGCTCAATCCTCGTCGCAACATTGCGTCAATTCGAAGGGGCGCAGATGCGTTGGCCGCTGATCGCGAAGCCGAACCTCCGCTGCACGCTCATCTCAGGCGGTCCAGGTTTCGCGCACGCAGCGGCTATAGAGGCAAGGGCCGCTTTCAAGCTGTAACGGTCCATGCCAGCCTGTCCCGATGCCGACACTCACGATTCACGATACCGACCCAACCGGCTGCTTAGCGTTCGACCTGCGAGATATCCTCGCGGTCTTGCGGCCTTATGCCGAGAACGCAGATTGGGAAGTCGATCATGCGGATGAGGATTTTTGGGCCACGGGCAAAGACACCCGCCCAATTCGCGCGCTGGTTGCTTCCGGTGAGCGAGTATCCGGCAAAATTCTGAGTTCCCTGGCTGAAGACATCCATCAAGTTATCTGGGGGGAGTTCAGGGCGTTCAAGGGTTCGGCGACAACGCCGTGGACGATCGTGCGCGCGATTGACAGTTCATACTTCGAAATCGAGACAAACGACGACGAGGTCGTGGCCCTCATTCAACAGCGCTTCCATTGTGTTCGAGCGGAGGGCTGATCTGCCAGCACCCCCACAGAATTTTTGACGAAGTGGACACCGGTTCGCGTGAAGAAAATGCGTCAAATCAGACAGATAGAGAATTTTCGCAGAAGCGCGGAAATGATCCAAGCCGGCATTTGAAAACCGAGGCGGGTTGAAACGCCTCCGACCGCCCCGCCTGGCTGAGCGGCGACGATGCGGCCGGATCGCCTTCAGGCTGGGCACGCTCGCGGATGATCCAGCTACCGCCCCGAGCCATTGCTGCAGTTCATGAAAGCCATATGCGCGGCCGTGCCGAGTTTGGCCGACCTCCAGGCCCTGCGGCCGGGACGAGCCGGATCGTCGATCATCCGTCCGCCGTTTGCGAGCGCGCATGAGCAGGAGCGCTGATCCCTCATGCTGCGACATTCCGGCAGGATGCCCCCGCTCTGCGCCGATCCAGTCCCCCATGAGCCAAGCAGGATCAGCACGGCACCGCCGAGCATTACAACGTTACGCATAGTCGATTCCCCAAGCCGCAGCTCAGAGTTGCATGGCCTGGAGCCTGCGTCCACATCCTCGGCAGCCCGGCGCTTGCAGGCTTCCGGGCAAGAGGGGAGGTGTCGCGAGGGCAGGAGCAGAATTTTGCTCTTCCTCCTATGCGCCGGTCTCCGCCTGCCGCATCGCCTTCGTGTCCAGGCAATCCAGCAGCCAGGCCAGGCCGGCATCCGCCATGGCGGCTTGGGGCGTCACGGCATTGAGCCGGAAGCCGGGTAGCGGCAGCGGCGGGTCCAGGGACACGACACCGAAGCGCGGCCCAAGCAGGGCGGCGAACCGCCGTGGGATCGCCGAGATCAGGTCGCTCTCGGCAAGGGCGGCAATGGCGAACATGAAGTTTGGGACGGTCAGCGCGACCCGGCGGGAGCGCCCCAGCCTGAGCAGGGCCTCGTCGACGAAGCCGTGCGGATCGCCGGCGAGCGAGACCACGAGGTGCTGCGCCTGGCAATATCCGTCCAGCGTGGGGGCCGCCGCGAATGGATGTCCGGAGCGCATCGCGATGACGAAATCCTCCTCGTAGAGGAGCTGCCGATGGAAGCGGGCCGGAATCTCGTCGCTGGGCATGATGGCGACATCCAGGGAGCGCGCCTCCAGTTCGGCGAAGGCCTCTCGCCAGGCCCGGTCCGGGGCGGTCTCGCCCTGCGCGGGCAGGAGCTGGCGCAGGCTGATATCGATGCCGGGCGCGGATGCGCGCAGGCGCTCCAGCAAGGGCGGCAGGAAGACCGCTGAGACGCCGTCCGGCGCGCCGATGGTGAAGCGCCGGGTCGAGCTTGCCGGATCGAACGGCGCCGCCGTCGAGACGATATCGCGCACCCGCGCCAACGCATCCGCGATCGATGCCGAGAGCTCGACTGCCCGGTCGGTGGGGACGACGCCCTTCGGCGTCCGCATGAACAGCGGGTCGTTGAACAGGCGGCGCAGCCGGCCGAGCCCGTGGCTTACGGCGGAGGGGGAGAGGTTGAGCCGTTCGGCCGTTCGGCCGACATGGCGCTGCTCGAACACCGCCTCGAACAGCACGAGGAGGTTGAGATCGATCCGAGAGAGGTCAATCTGGTTCAGCATATCGCTGAAATCATATCATTGGCTTCAGCATGCTCAAGCTGCGCATCCTCGGCTTCACCGATCTGAAACCGAAAGCAGGAGCATCCCATGCAAAGCACCCGTCGTGGACTTGTCTGCTCGGCCGGCGCCGCCGGCCTTCTTGTGACGACCGGCTCGTCCCGAGCGGAGGAGGGCGCTGCTGTCGAGCTGGCGCTGGCGGAGCTCACACGGCGATCGGAGGAGGCCAATGCCGCGCTCCTGCGCGGCGAGGTCGACGCCTATCGCGCCCTGATCACGCTCACCGAGGATTTCACCTTGATGTCGCCCTTTGGCGGCAAGCCGTCGCGCGGACCTGATATCACCGAGGAGACCTGGGCGAGCATCGGCCGGTTCTTCAGGAACGGCAGGCTGAGACAGGAACTGGTTCAGGCCTATGGCTCGGCGGACATGGTCGTCCTCGCCGTCATCGAGCATGGGCATGGCGAGGTCGGTGGCCTGCCGGCGCAGGATTGGCCGCTCCGCGTCACCCTGGTCTATCGTCGCCATGGCAGCGAGTGGCGGCTGGCGCACCGCCATGCCGATCCCCTGGCCGGACAGATCACGCTGGCCCGCGCGGCGGCTCTGGCGCGAGGAGGCTGAGTGAGGCTCTCGAAGCGGGCCGCTCTGCGGCTGCCGCTTACGAGCCGATGGGCCGACGATGCGCCCAAGCTCCCCCGTTGAGGCATCTCGTTCTGCGTCACGGCCCCACGCGGCAACGCCCTTGGTTGTCGCACACCATCGTCGAGAACACGTCGACGCAACCCACCGGGCAATATCCGCCGACGCTTCGACCCATGCCCTGGGCTTCGTTGAAACAGCCCACGCATTTGCGGGCGAATTCCTGCTGCGTCACCCGTCCAAATGGGGTGTCCATCAGAGCGGGCTGCGAGCGCGGCGTGGCGCTGCCCGAGCAACGCGCGTATTCAGTACTCTTGCCTTTGCGCGTTTCCCGCAGACGCCCGTTTTCGAGCAGATGCCATCGCACATCGAGCGTGTATGTGTTGCCCTCTTCGCTGCATGCGAGACGGAGGCTCCAGCCATTCTCGCTCCGGCTGGATCGCGTCGTCTTGCAGGCGAATTCATGCCCCGACATCCCCTGCCGCGTAATGCGAAAGACGTCGTCGAATTCACATTTATCCGCGCTGCGGGACCAGGTTCCGAGATAGGCCGTATCGATCGCGCCGGACGTGACGGCCGTGGATAGCAGAATGCCCAGTACAAGCGACGCTCTCATCAGCGCGATTGCGGCTGATCCCAATCCCATCACACCCCTCCCAGGAGCTGGAGCATTATGCGTGGCCGGCTCGAACATCGGACGCGCCGCGATGCATGCCGCTACGGCAGCGGCCAGGATCGCGACGGCAATGCGAAGGAGGCAGGCCTTCGAGCGAGGCCAGACATGTTCGAGGCGAAGTAGGCGGAGGCCGTAAGCTGCTTTTAAGCCACCTTATAAGCGCATCAAAACCGGTGTAACGTCCCGGATAGCCTCAACCGATCCGATATTCTTGCTGTTCGACTGGCCGGTGGCGCCGACGATAGTGTCGATAAAGTTGGTCGTTTAGCAGATTATATTTCGGGGTACCTCCTTTGGTTGCATTGCCGCCATGATGGCTGTTGGCTTCCGGCAGATCCCGTGACAGGTGGCGACTTGGTCCGGATCGATCGGGAAGAGCATGCGCGCTGGCGCAGGAGCGTCTCCCTGGAAACGGGCAGCTGGCGCGAAGGGGGGCTGATGAGGACGATCTGGCTGGGGGCGCTGCTGGCGAGCGCCGTAGTCTCTCACGCAGCGCAGGCGGCCTGCGTGGAACCGCAAGCAGGGGCGCAGGCGGCTCCGGCCTTCTCGCCGCCGCTCGCCCAGGTCGTGACCGGCGCCGGCCGGCTGCAATTCTATTCGGCGCCGAACGGCCAATGTGCCGTGAAGGGCGTCTTCGTCATCCCCAATGATCGGCTCATCGCCTATGCGCAGACGCAGGACGGCTGGTCATCGGTGATGTACCTCAACCCCAGGACCGGCGGCGACGTCAGCGGCTGGGTGAGGTCGGCCCGGCTGAGGACCGTCGGAACCGTGGGGCCGAAGCAGTAATCCGGCCGTCGGAACGTCGCTTCTCTGCGACAGCCGTGATCATCCAACCAGCCATCGGCCGTCGCCCCGGTCGGTTGTCCGAGCGCGTCCATGCGCCAGGCGGGCGCGCTCCGTCGCGAGGCCGTCACCGGCATGTTTCAAGGCCGGCTGTGATGCATCTGGATCATCGGACCGGACGTATCCCGTCCGCTGATCCAGCTTCTTGCTTTCGCATCGGGTTTTCCGAAAACCGCTATCCACTTTTCGGGCCGATGCGCCAGGCCGTCGTGGTTCCGTCCCGTCCCCACGGCCCGAACCTTGCGCCATCCGCTTTCAATGCGCCTGTGCCGATCCAATCTGAAACATCATGTATCGCGTGGGGCCAACATGTCGTTGAAGAGCAGTCAGGGACGTTCCATTTCGAATTACGATGAGTGCGCCGTCCATCTACTAAGCGCCTTCTTCTGCGCAACCGGGAAGACCGCGCAGGACGCTCGCATCCGCAAGGCTATCGAAACCGTGCTGGTCGACCTGGCCGGGACGCAGGTGCGCGCAACTGCTTCGAACGTGATCCAATTCCCGCGCAAGGCGCCGGGATAGGATCGGGCCGGCAAGAAAAGCGGCCAGGCCAGATCAGAACTGGCAGGCAATAACCGGCAGGATGACTACGCCTTTTTCTCGGTTTGTGCGGAGTGGGGGGCCATGACGGTTGGTCGCGGCATGCAGGCCATCTGGCTACGGATGGCCGTCGTCATCGTGGTGGGGTTCGCGGTGACCGTGCCCCTGTGGGGGTGAGAAGCGCGCGCATCGGCTTTTCCGAAAACCGCAATCCACTTCGGGCCGATGCGCTCGAGCCGGATCCGATCAGGTTGAATCAATCTGGTCGAAACCGGCTCTAAACGATTGATAGAGAACGCCTGTCCGATCTGACCGCCTCGCGATCAGATCGGTTCGGCAGCAGCCCGGCGAGCCCTCAGCTCCCCGCGGCGGCCGTATCGATGTGCCAGGTGATCCGGCCGTCCGATCTGACCTGGCCCGCCGGCAAATCGCGGCCTGCCCTGATGTCACCAAGCCGGTCTCGCTTGTCCTCGCCGGTCACCAGGAACGCGATCTCGCGGCTCGAGGCGATTGCGCCGAAGGTGAGCGTAACCCGCGGCACGAAGGGCTTCATGCCGGCCTCCGGGACGGGCGCGACCCAATGCGCCCGATCCGCCAGGGCGGGGCTCGCCGGGAACAGCGAGGCCGTATGCCCGTCACCGCCCAGGCCGAGCAGGACGAGGTCGAAGAGCGGCCGGCCCGGTTCAGGCCCGGAGCCGCCGTAGAAGCGCCGGATCTCCTCGTCGTAGAGGCTGGCCACGCGCTCGCAATCGCCGGCCTGCGTCGGCACGAGATGGACGTTCTCCGGCGGGATCGCGACATGCTGCAGCAGCGCCTCGCTCACCATCCGCGTATTGCTGTCGGGGTGGTCATGCGGCACCACGCGCTCGTCGCCCCAGAACAGATGCAGCCGCTGCCAGCGCACGCTGTCGCGATAGGCGTCGGAGGCCAGGAGCCGGTAGAGCCGCTGTGGCGTCGAGCCGCCGGAGAGGGCTATGGCGATGCGTTCGCGCCCTGCATCCTGCGACAGGCCGGCGATGATCCCGGCCATGGCCGCCGCCACGGCATCAGGATCGGAATGGACGATGGTCTCGGCCAAGGGCGGGTCTCCCGGATTCGGAGCAGTCGTCACGCGGTCGCCGAAAGCTCGCGCTTCCGGGGCGCCGCGCTATGCGAAGGCAGCAGCGGCCTGGCGGCGAGCGCGGCCGCGACGCGGGTCGGGGCGGCATCGCCGTAGAGCGTCGTGCGGGGGCGGGGCTGCCGGCCGCTCTCGGCGATCAGTGCCAGGAACCTGGAGGGTGCCATTTCCTGTCCGTGAAGGGCGCCGGCCGAGCGCGTGATCGTCTCCTCCATCAGCGTGCCGCCGAGATCGTTGACCCCGGCGCGCAGGCAGTCGCGCATGCCGTCCGCGCCCATCTTCACCCAGGAGACCTGGATGTTGTCGATGAGTGGGTTGAGCGTGATCCGGCTGACGGCATGCATCAGCACCGCCTCGCGATAGGTCGGTCCCTTGCGCGAGGCGGCGCGCAGGAAGATCGGCGTCTCCATCGGCACGAAGGGCAGGGGGACGAATTCGGTGAAGCCGCCGGTGCGGGCCTGCAGCCGCCTGATCCGCAGGAGATGGCGGGCCCAGTGCTCGTAGCGGTCGACATGGCCGAACATGATCGTCGCCGTGCTGCGCAAGCCGACCTCATGGGCAGTCTCGACCACGGACAGCCATTGCTCGGTCCTGATCTTGTCCGGGCAGATCACGGCGCGGACCTCGTCGTCGAGGATCTCGGCCGCGGTGCCGGGCAGGGAGGACAATCCGGCCTCCTTGAGCGCCAGCAGGAACTCCCGGACCGAGAGCTTGAGCGTCGCCGCGCCCTGCCAGATCTCCAGCGGCGAGAAGGCATGGATATGGATATCGGGTGCGACGGCCCTGATCGTCCGGCAGATCTCGAGATAGGTCCGGCCGGTATAATCGGGATGGATGCCGCCCTGCAGGCAGACCTCGGTGCCGCCGCGCTCCCAGGCCTCGGCCGCCCTGCGGCCGATCTCGGACAATTCGAGATCATAGGGCCGCCCGCGCAGGTTCTCGCTCAGCTTGCCCTTCGAGAACGCGCAGAACTTGCATTTGAAGTAGCAGATATTGGTGTAGTTGATGTTGCGCGTCACGACATAGGAGACGGCGTCGCCGCAAGCCTCGACCCGGATCTCGTCCGCCGCCCGGCAGACGGCGTCGAAGGCGGGCCCGCGCGCCGCGAACAGGCTGACGATCTCCGCCTCGGCCAGTTCCTCGCCGCGCGCGCCCTTCCGGAGGATGGCCGCCAGTTCCCGCGAGGCGGGGCGCTGGACGGCCGGGGCTGCGAGCCGCGGCGGGTCGATCCCGGCACCCGCCACCCAGGCATCGGCGCGGGCGAAACCCTCGGCATCGGCATGAACAAGCGCGGCCTTCAGCATCGGCTGCGCCAGCCAGCGGCTGCCATCAAGAAGATGCGAGGGATAGATCGCGAGTCGCTCGACCAGGAGCTTCCCGGCCGCCTCGGTCTGCGCGGCGAGGCGCTCGATCTCCGGCCAGGGCGCCTCGGGATTGACATGGTCCGGCGTCACCGGGGAGACGCCGCCCCAGTCGTTGGCGCCGGCGCCGATGATGGCGGCGAGCGCCTCGGGCCTGAGATTCGGCGGCGACTGGATATTCATCGTCGCGCCGAAGATCAGGCGCGCCACCGCGACGGTCCAGAGCTGCTCGTCGAGCGACGGCTCGGGCGCCTGCGCCATGCGCGTGCCGGGCTTGGCCCGGAAGTTCTGGATGATGATCTCCTGGATATGCCCGTAGCGCTCGTGCAGGGCGCGGATCGCCAGCAGCGCCTCGATCCGCTCCGCCCGCGTCTCGCCGATGCCGATCAGCAGGCCGGTGGTGAACGGCACCTGTGCCTGCCCGGCCGCCTCGATCATGGCGAGCCGGCGCGCGGGGATCTTGTCCGGAGAGCCGAAATGCGGGCCGCCGCGCTGCGACAGCCGGTCGGAGATCGTCTCCAGCATGATGCCCTGCGAGACGCTCACCGTCTTGAACTGCTCGATCTCGGCCCGGCTCATCAGGCCGGCATTGATATGCGGCAGCAGCCCGGTCGCCTCACGCACGAGCCGGGCCATCGCCAGGAGATAGGACAGCGTCGTCTCATGCCCGAGGGCGGCGAGCTCCTCGCGCGCGGCGCGGTAACGCAGCTCCGGCTTGTCGCCGAGCGTGAAGAGCGCCTCCTTGCAGCCGAATCGCGCTCCGTCGCGGGCGACCGCGAGAACCTCCTCCGGCGTCATGAACGAACGCTGCCCGCGCCGGGGAGGGTGGGCGAAGGTGCAGTAATGGCAGACGTCCCGGCAGAGCTGTGTCAGCGGGATGAAGACCTTGCGCGAATAGCTGACGAGATCGCCATGGCCATGGTCGCGAAGGCGGGCGGCGGCGGCGATCAGCGCTGAGAGCGGCATCGTCTCCAGCCGGAGAGCCGCCGCATCGTCGACCGGGCCGATCAGCGTATCCTGACCGACTTCTGCGGCGCGAGCCTGGCCCTGGCGCTGCATCACAGCTTGGCGCCCTGGGCCTGCGCAGCCGGCATCGCTTCGGCCGCCGGCAGGATAGGGCCTGCGGTCGGCATCGGCGGGGCGCCGTCGGTCAGGCCCTGCGCCTCGAGGAAGGCCCATGCCCGCGTCGGCGACGGGCTCTCCAGGAAGAGCGCCAGGTCCTCGGGATGGTCGATATCGAGGCCGATGCCGGGCTGCGGGCAGATGACCGGTTCGAGGCCCCGTGCCCGCGCCGTCGCGAGATGGGGCCAATAGCTGTCATTGCCGTAGGTCAGCGGCATCAGCGTCGGCGGCGAGCAGATGATGGCGTTCGAGCCGCATTCGTCGCGGGCGGGCGAGATGCTGAAGCCGCTGCTTCCGGCATGGGCCGCGATCAGGGCGGAGAACTCCGCCGGGGTCACCCGCGGGATGTCGCCCGGCACGACCAGCATGCCGCCGCGTCCTTCCTGCAGCAGCTTGCGGGCGGCCGCCGCGACGACGGCGGTGTGGCCGGAGCGCGCATTTTCCGTCGAGATCGCACAGCCGTATGTCTGTGCGAGGACGATGGCCTGCGGGTCGTCCGTCATGACGAGGATGCCGGCGAGTTCGGGCGTTGCGGCAAGGGCCGCGAGGACGTCCTCCGCCATTGCCGCGGCGAGGCCGCGCCGCAGGGTGGGCGACAGGGCGGAGGACAGCCGCTGCTTGGCCTGCGTCAGGTCCTTGATCGGCAATACCGCCCAGATGTCGCGCGTCAAAGTCATGGTCCGGCTCCAGCGAGAGGGCGGGCGCAAGGGGGGTGCGCAGGCCGGCTCTCGCCGTCGGAAGGTATTCGCCGCGCGAAGGCGCGCAACCCAAGACTTTTCAGGTGAATTTGCCCAAGTCCAGCTTTTGCCGCAGGGCACGCCATAGAAGCGAAACTAGGGCAAGTTCCGGGACAAACTCTTTCGTTGACCACCTTTCGAGCGCCGATAACCTGACCTGAATTGATCTCATTCAACGAGACGACGAGGGGTGTTCGGCGACATGATGGACAGGCGCAACTTGCTTCGCTTCATGGCTGCGGGCCCGGTCATCGGGCTGGTCGCTTCGCCGCTGCGGGCCCAGGCTCCCGCAACGATCAAGCGTGGCGGTACGCTGACGGTCGCGATCTTCGCCGATCCGATCACCTTCGATCCGCACCTGACCGGCAACGTCCAGGGCCGCACCGCCTCGCAGGCCATCCACGACACGCTTTTCACCGTCGACGACAAGGGCCGCCTCGCGCCGCGCCTGGCCGAGTCCTGGGAATTCTCGGATGGCGGCAAGGTCCTCACGGTCAAGCTGCGCTCCGGCATCAAGTTCCATGACGGCACGGTCTTCGACGCGGCTGCGGTCAAATACAATATCGACCGCATCCGCGACCCCAAGACGGGCTCGATCCGCGAGGGTGAGCTCAGGGCCCTGGACCGGCTCGAGGTCGTCGATGCGACGACGCTCCGCTTCGTCCTGAAATATCCCTTCGCCGCCTTCGCCTTTCCGCTGACCGATGTCGCGGGCGCGATCGGCTCGCCGACAGCGATGGAGAAATCGGGCAAGGATTACGGGCTCCGCCCGGTCGGCACCGGCCCGTTCAAGCTGGTCGAATACCAGAAGGACACGCGCACCGTCCTGGAGAAGAACCCGGATTACTGGCAGTCCGGCCAGCCCTATCTCGACAGGGTCATCCTGCGTCCGATCCCGACCGACAGCACGCGCCTGGCGGAGCTGCGCTCGGGCGGCGTGCAGATGGCGGAGGCCCTGCCGCTGCAGGATATTTCGCGCCTCAGGCAGACGCAGAACCTCGTCGTCTCCGAGCAGCCCGGCTTCCGCTGGGAATATTTCGGCTTCAACCTGCGCGACGAGCATCCCGGCCGGTCCAAGGCGTTCCGCCAGGCCTTCCAATGGGGCATCGACCGCGAGGCGCTGCACAAGATCGCCTATTTCGGCACGGGCTCGATCGGCTTCGACGGCATCCTGCCCGGCTCGCCGTTCTTCGATGCCGACTACAAGCCGTTCAAGCGCGATGTCGAGAAGGCGAAGCGCCTGATCGGCGAATCCGGCATCTCGACCCCGATCGTGATCAAGGGCCCGCTCCAGCCCGACCCTGTGAAGCAGCGCGCCGCCCAGATCTTCCAGGCCAATGCCGCCGAGATCGGCGTCAAGGTCGAGATCGAGCAGGTCGATTCAGCCGGCTACCGGACCTTGCTGCAATCCGGCCAGATGCCGATGGACCTGCAGGGCTGGTGGGGCTACCGGCCCGATCCCGACCAGTATCTCGCGATCCTGCTGCAATCGGGCGGCTCCTACGCCAAGTTCCACGGCTACGCCAATCCCGAGATGGACAAGCTCATCGGCGCGCAGCGCGAGGCGCAGTCGGAAGCCGAGCGCAAGGCGATCTTCCGCAAGATCTCCGAGCTGATGAACGAGGACGCGGTCTACGTGCCCTGGCATTACAGCTCCGACTTCAAGGGCCTGCACCCGAGCGTGAAGGGCTTCGTCCACACCCCCAGCGGCATCACGGCCTTCGAGACGATCCATCTCGGCTGACCACCCAAGCAAAGACGTCCATCAACCCCAGGAAAAAGCCATGCCTGTCGTTCGCGTTTTCTTTCATGAAGGCCGCTCCCCCGAGAAGAAGCGGGAGATCGCCGAGGCGATCACCGACGCGCTCGTCCGCATCGCCGGCTCGAAGCGGCATGCGGTCAACGTGATCTTCGACAATGTGGCGCGCGAGGATTTCATCATCGGCGGCGCGCCCGAATATTCGAATCCGCCTGCGGAACAGAAGGAATAAGCGGTGGACGTCTCGGGTAAACCCATGTCCCCGTCGCTCGGCCTGCTGCTGTTCTCTGACTATGACGTCGCCGAACTCGTCAGCCTGGCGCAACAGAGCGAGGGGCTCGGCTACCAGTATTTCTGGTATACCGACGTGCGCTTCGCGCGCGAGTGCTATATCGCGCTCGCCGCCGTGGCGCTTGGCACGAAGACGATCAGGATCGGGACCGGCGTCACCGATCCCTATTCGCGTCATCCGGCGATCACCGCCGCCGCCATCGCGACGCTCGACGAGCTCAGCGGCGGTCGGGCGGTGCTCGGCATCGGCATTGGCGGCGCCGGCTTCAAGGAGCTCGGCATCGAGAAGACGCTGCCGATCGCTGCGATGCGCGAGGCCGTCGAGATGATCAACGCCCTGATCGCCGGCGAGAAGGTCACGACGCAGGGCAAGGTCTTCGCGGTCGATGGCGGGAAGCTCTCCTTCCAGCCCGTCAGAAGCAAGATCCCCGTCTATTTCGCGACCCATGGCGCGCAGATGACGCGCCTGGCCGGCCAGATCGCCGATGGCGTGCTGATCGCCAACGTGCTTCAGCCGAGCGCCTTCGATTTCTATACCGGCAAGCTCGACGAGGGCATCGCCAAGGCCGGGCGCGATGCCGCCACCGTCGATGTCGGGCTGCGTGTCGAGGCCTGCATCAACGACGATGACGCTGCCGCCTTCACGGTGATGCGCAAGCGCGTGGCGAGCCGCATCCTCTCCCAATATCCGCATTGGGACTATCTCGCCGAGCTGAACGTGACCCTGCCCGACGAATTCGCGGCCCTGGCCCAGGAGCGCAGCCCGGAAGCCGCGGCGAAGGCCGCCGCGCTGCTGCCGCGCGAGGCGGTCGAGGCCATGGTGCTGGTCGGCAGCCCCGAGCGCGTCGCCGAGCAGCTGGCGCGTGCGCTGACGCCGCGCGTCACCCAGATCACGCTGAGGCCGCATGCGGCGCCGGGACAGAAGATCGGCGACGTCATCGCGGCCTTCGCCAACGAGGTCGTCCCGCGCGCGCTCTCCCTCGTCTCCGCGGAGGCTGGCGAGGCGACGTGATCATGTGCCATGGAGACGTGATGTGGGCCCGCCCTGTCCGGCTCCGTGACAGGGAGGCCGAACGGTGCTGTTCATCCTGAAGCGCGTCCTGGCGGCGATCCCGGTCATCATCATGACCTCGGTGATCATCTTCCTGCTGATGCGGCTCCTGCCCGGCGACCCGATCATGATGATCGCCGGCGAGGCGCAGAGCGACACCTCGCCCGAGGTCATCGCGCAGCTGCGCCAGCAATACGGGCTCGATCGCCCGCTCTATGTCCAGTATGTCGCCTGGGTCGAGCGGGCCCTGTCCGGCGATTTCGGCTATTCGGTCTATAATCGCCAGCCGGTCCTCGACGTCGTGCTGCCGCGCATCCTGCCGACGCTGCAGATCGGGCTGATGGCCTGGGTCCTGGCGGTGCTGATCTCGGTGCCGCTCGGCGCCTACTCGGCCGTCCGGCTGAATTCCTGGACCGACTGGGTCGGCACGGTCTTCTCGATGATTGGCGCGGCGATGCCCTATTTCCTCGCCGGCGGCCTGCTGATCTATCTCGTCGCCCTGCGCTGGGGCCTGTTGCCGGCCTCGGGCTATGTCTCGCCCTTCACCGATCCGCTCGAGAGCCTGCGTACCACCATCCTGCCGGCCCTGACGCTGACCTTCGCCCTGACCGCGGTGCTGACGCGCCAGTCCAGGTCGAGCTTCGCCGAGGTCCTGAACTATCCCTATATCCGCACCGCCCGGGCCAAGGGGCTGAGCGAGCGCGGCGTCGTCGTCAAGCACGCCTTCCGCAACGCGATGCTGCCGATCGCGACCATCCTCGGCCTGCAGCTCGGCACGATGTTCAGCGGCGCGGTCGTCACCGAGACCGTCTTCGCCATTCCTGGCATGGGCCGCCTGCTCGTCAACGCCATCCTCAGCCGCGACTATGCGGTCGTCCAGGCGGTCGTCCTGTTCATCACCATGGCCGTGGTCTTCGCGAACCTGCTCGTCGACCTCGCCTACGGCCTGCTCGATCCCAGAACCAGGCAGGGCTAGATGGAAGAGGTGAGCGATATGCGCGCCGAGGACCGCAGGATGCGTTTCGATCGTGTCCGGCATGGCCTGCGCGTGCTGTTCCGCAACCCGCTGGCGGCGGTGGGGACGATCCTCGTCGTCACGCAGGTCCTGATCGCGCTGGTGGCGCCGATGCTGCTGCCGCACGGTCCCAACGACATGGACTACACCTCCGTGCTGTCAGGCCCGAGCTTCAGGCATCCGTTCGGCACGGACGAGCTCGGGCGCGACATCCTGAGCCGCCTCGTCGCGGGCGCCCAGCTCTCGCTCTCCGTCGGCGTCGCCTCGGTCGTGCTGGCGGCGCTGGTCGGCGTGCCGCTCGGGCTCGTCGCCGGCTATGCCGGCGGCATCCTCGACGAGGTCTTCATGCGGATCCTCGACAGCATCATTGCGCTGCCGCCGCTCGTCCTGGCGCTGACGATCGCGGCTGTGCTCGGCACCGGCCTGGTCAACACCACGATCGCGATCGCGCTCGTCTCGGCCCCGGCCTTCGCGCGCCTGGTGCGCGGCCAGGTCCTGTCGCTGAAGCACAACGACTACGTCATGGCCGCCTATTCGATGGGCGCGCCGGTCCGGGTGATCCTGTTCCGGCATATCCTGCCCAACGCGATCAACCCGGTGATCGTGCAGGCCTCGCTGGCGATCGGCTTCTCCGTCATCACCGAGTCGAGCCTGAGCTTCATCGGCCTCGGCGCCCAGCCACCGCAATCGACCTGGGGCTCGATGGTGCAGGTCGGCTTCCAGTATCTCGAGCTGCAGCCGAGCTTCGCGCTGGCGCCGGCGACCGCGATCTTCCTCGCCGTGCTCGGCTTCATCATGCTCGGCGAAGGCCTGCGGCAGATCCTCGATCCGATGGCGAGGTCCAGGGGTTGAGTCCGGGAGAGGGTGAGTGCGGGCGAAGGCGAGGCCGCCTACGCCGGGCGGGCGCGGCGTAGGCTCGCGAAATCCCGGGCCGTGCCGGAATCGGCCGCATCGAGCACCCGGCGCGCCAGCGCGACGCGGTCGTCGAGGCTCCGCATGATGGTGGCGGCCGGCAGCGCCCGCGCGCGGCTCTCCGCTGACGACAGTTCCTCGCCATCCTCGACGAGATAGGCGTCGAGAAGATCGGCATAGCGCTGGAAGACCGCTTCGGCGCTCGGCTTCGTGCCGAGCTCGGCCAGCATCTTGGCCGTCGGCCCCTTCAGTGCCTGGCCGGCGACGATCGGCGAGACCGCGACGACCGGTGCGGCGGCTCGCGCGATGGCGGCGCGGATGCCGGGAACGGCGAGAATGGGCTCGATGCTGATGAGCGGGTTCGACGGGCAGATCACGATCGCCCGCAGGTTCGGCTCGGCGAGCGCTTCCATCAGCGCGGGGTGAGGGGCCGCATCGGCCGCGCCCTCGAACACGATCTCCTCGACCCTGGGCTCGCAGTGCAGGCGCACGAAATAATGCTGGAAGTCGAGCCAGCCCTGGTCGGTCCTGAGCTTGGTCCGCACGGGATCGTCGCTCATCGGGATCACGGCCGGGCCGATGCCGAGCTGGCGCGTGATCGCATCGGTGACGGCCGCGAGGCTCTCGCCCTGCCGCAGCCGCCGCGTGCGCTCGACATGCAGCGCGAGGTCGCGGTCGCCGAGCAGGAACCAGGTCTCGCCGCCGACCTCCTTCAGGCTGGCCATGAAGTTCCAGCTCTCGTCCCGGCGGCCCCAGCCACGTCCGGTGTCGTCGAGGCCGGACAGGACATAGGTCAGCGTGTCGATATCGGGCGAGATGCTGAGGCCGAGATGCTCGAAATCATCGCCGGTATTGGCGACGATCAGGAGATCCTCCGGCGCGACCAGCCGCGCCAGGCCCAGCGCCAGCTTGGCGCCGCCGACGCCGCCGGACAGCGCCACCACCTTGCCCGTCATCGGAAAAGATCCTCCGCCGCCGCGCGCACCAGGTCGGTCGCGCGTCCCTCCTGCGGCTGCCAGGACAGGCCGCGCACCAGCACGACCGGGCAGCCCTCATCCGCCTGGCCCATGACGAGCGATGCGGCGGCGGCGACCTCGTCGGCAAAGCCGATCACGGTGACCTTCAGCTCGCGCCCGAACAGGTCGACATCGCCGCGCTTGTCGATGAGGCAGGGTAGGCCGGCCGCGCCGATCGCGACACCGCAGACGCCTTTGCGCCAGGCCCGCCCGAAACTGTCGTTGATGATCACGCCGAGTTGGACGCCGAAGCGATTGCCGAGCGCCTGGCGCAAGGCATCCGCGCTCGCATCGGGATCCTCGGGCAGGAGCAGGGCGATGTCGGGCCGGGTTCCGACATTCGACTGGTCGACGCCGGCATTGGCCATGACGAAGCCGAGCCTGTGCTCGACGATGATCAGGTCCTTTCGCACCCGCACGACACGGCGGGATTCGCTGAGGATCGCCTCGACCAGCCGTGGGTCCTTGCCGGCCTCGCCGGCGACTTTGACGGCCCCCGGCGACGGCGTCACCTCGGCGAGATCGACGAAGCGCCCCTCGGCCTTGGACACGATCTTCTGGGCGAGGACGAGGATGTCGCCATCCTCAGGGATGAGCCCGTGCCGCACCAGTTCGCCCGCCAGCAGCTCCGCCAGATCGGTTCCGGCTGCGACGAGCGGGAAATCCGGAAGGGCTGTCAGCGTCGTCTGTCTCATCGGACGTCCTTCGCGCGAGGCAATGCGGAAAACGGGCGCTCCCGCACGAGCCGACCCTATGCCAAAGCCCGCAGGCGGGGCATGACCTGCTCGGCATAGAGCCGCAGGAAGCGGATCTGGTCGGAGCCCGGCGCGTGGAAGACGAGGTGGTTGAAGCCCATGGCGAGATAGGGCTTGATCATCTCGACATGCTCGTCCGGATCGGTCGAGACGATCCAGCGCTTGGCCACGCGCTCGATCGGCAGGGCATCGGCGAGGCGCTCCATCTCGAGCGGGTCCTCGACCGTCATCTTCTCCTCGGCCGACAGGGCGAGCGCCGACCAGAAGCGCGTATCTGCCAGCGCGCGCTCCCTGTCGGGATCGAACGAGACCTTCATCTCGATCATCCGGTCGAAGCCGGTCGCCGGCTTGGTGCGCGCCGCCAGGCCCGCCTCGACATTCGGCAGCAGCGTCTCGAGATAGAGCTCGCGCGGCTTGCCGCTGGTGCAGATGAAGCCATCGGCCGCTCGACCCGCATATTTGGCGATCATCGGGCCGGCGCCGGCGACATAGATCGGCACCGGCTCGGCCGGGCGGTCATAGAGCGTCGCGTTCTCGGTCTTGTAGAACTCGCCCGTGAACGAGACGCGCTCCTCGGTCCAGAGCTTGCGCATCAGCGTCACCGCCTCGCGCAGGCGGGCGAAGCGTTCCCTGACCTCGGGCCATTCGACGCCGATCGCCGGCGTTTCGTTCAGCCCCTCGCCGGTGCCGATGCCGAGCGCGATACGGCCCGGGAACAGCACGCCGAGGGTCGCGAAGATCTGCGCGACGATCGAGGGATGATAGCGGAAGGTCGGCGTCAGCACGCTGGTGCCGAGCAGGATGCGCTGCGTCGCCGCACCCGCCGCGCCCATCCAGGCGAGCGCCGAGGGCGCGTGCCCGCCCGTGTGGCGCCAGGGCTGGAAATGGTCGCTGATGAAGGCGGAATCGAAGCCGAGCCGATCGGCCTCGACCGTGAAATCCACCAGCTCGCGCGGGCCGAACTGCTCCGCGGACGCCTTGTATCCGAGTTTGAGCACGCTTCTGATCTCCTGCCCGAAACTGCGGATTAGGCGCCGGCGACGGGAATGTCGTGGCAGGCGTAGTTCACGTGATGGACATCGCCCAGGAACAGGCCCTTGAAGCTGTCGCGGTCCTGCGCCGAGATGCGGCGGGTTTCCTTGCGCTCCTCGGAGGCCATGCACGCGTCCATCTCGGCCTGCGTGTCGAAGGCGAGCTCGAAGGCCTGGTAATATTGCGGCTTCTCTTCGAGGAACGGGCTGCCATCGTTCTTCAGGCGGCGCAGATGCCGCAGATGCGGCCAGTTCGCGACATCGGGCAAATGGACGTCATGGATATAGCTGTCGAAGCGGTCGCGGTTCTCGGGCGCGACCGTGCCCTTGTAATAGGCGCAGCGCAGCAGCGCCGGCGACGGCCCGGCCGGAAGCGGCGGCGTATATGCGGTCTGGTCATAGACGACGTGCCGGACCTCTCCATTGAAAAGCCCACGAAATTTAGGACGATCCTCTATGGAACGACTCTTCGTTTCGTTACGCTGCTCTGACTGCAGGGAGAGAGCGAGCGCCTCGGCGCTGTCATAGGTCAGTTCGAAAGACTGATAATATTGCGGGGCCTCACCAAGATAAGGCTGGCCATCGTTCTTGAGTAGTCTCAATTTACGGAGTCCGGGCCAACCGGAAACCAAGGGGAGGTGAACATGGCGGACGTAATCATCAAATACCGATTGATCTTCAGGCTTGACGGTGCCTGCGTAATACGCGCTCAGGACGATCATTTTATTTCGGTTCCGCAAGAATTTCTCCGGAACTGAATCATAATTGAGGGGAGCGGTGTTTCAACGAAAGATTTCCAAGGGCCATTTGCCAAATCGCAGCTTGGTCCGCCCGTCCCTGGAACGGTTATTGCTCGGTCCGGGGAGCGCCCGCGCATCCTTTGGGGACATGATATGAATTCCGACAGTTATGTGGGCAGGCTGCCGCGCATGTCGCGCCTGCGCATGTTCGAATCCGCAGCGCGGCATCTCAGCTTCACCAAATCGGCAGCCGAACTGGGCGTGACGCAGGCCGCGGTCAGCCAGCAGGTCCGTGCCCTCGAAGTCGAACTCGGCGTCAACCTTTTCGAGCGTCATCACCGCGGCCTGGCGCTGACGCCGGAGGCCCGCCGCCTGCTGCGCTCGGTCGTCAGCGCCTTCGACCAGATCGCCGATACCGCGGGCGAGATCCGCGCCGCCAGCCGGCCGGCGACGATCAGCGTCGGCGTCACCTTTTCGATCGGCACGTTCTGGCTCTTGCGCCGGCTGCCGCAGTTTCGCAGCAGCTTCCCCGATATCGCCGTCGACATTGTCGCGACCGATGACGGCTTCGAGAAGATCGCCGATCAGGTCGAGATCGGGCTCGCCTATGGCGATGGCACCTGGTCGGGCTTCGACGCGACGCTGCTCCGGCGAAGCGATGTGTTTCCGGTGTGCAGCCCGGCGTATAAGCGCAGCCGGCCGAACCTGGTGCGGCCGGAAGAGCTCCTGCAGGACGTGCTCCTGTCGAACGAGGATGCCCGCCATGGCCGGTTCGGCTGGCAGCAATGGTTCGCCGCGCTCGACATCGGCGCGGGCAGCCTGCAGCCCGGCATTCGCTTCAACAGCCATCACCTGGTCATGCAGGCCGCCTGCGAGGGGCAGGGCATAGCGCTCGGCTGGTCCTTGCTCACGGACGACCTGATCGCCCAGGGTCAGCTGGTCAAGGCCGTCGATGCCACCGTTCCGTCACAGAAGGGTTTCTTTCTCGTCGCGCAGCGGGAGCGTCAGAACGCGGCCAATCTGCTCTTTGCGGACTGGATCCGCGCTCAGTTCGCGTAACACTGCGGAAACGGGCCTTCTGTCCGCGCAGGATCGGCGCCCGGCTCGTCGCGATTGTGCGTCGGCCGGGGTGGCGGATGGCAGATGGCTGGGGCGGATGAGTGTTCCGCCCGCTGAAGATGGAGGCGATGGGTTTGCGGGTGTCTGACGTCGAACAAGGGCAGCCTTCCGCAGCCTCTCCCCGGGAACCGCAGGACGAACCGAGCTTCGTGACGCAGCGCGATCCGCGGCTGCGCGTCCTCATCCCGGTGCTCGTCGCCATGGCGTTCCTCATGGAACAGCTGGATTCGACGATCATCGTCACCGCCATCCCCGACATGGCGCGCAGCCTCGACACCTCCCCGGTCCGCCTGAACACCGCGGTGACCGCCTATGTGCTGACCGTCGCCGCCTTCATTCCGGTCAGCGGCTGGTTTGCCGACCGCTTCGGCGCGCGGCGCGTCTTCGTCGCGGCCCTTGCCATCTTCAGCATCGCATCGGCGCTGTGCGGCCTCGCCGAGAGCTATGGCATGCTGGTGGCGATGCGCATCCTCCAGGGCCTTGGCGGGGCGATGATGACCCCGGTCGGTCGGCTGATCCTGCTGCGCAGCTTCCCGCGCCGCGAGCTGGTGACGGCGATGCTCTACATGACGCTGCCCGCGGTCATCGGACCCGTCATCGGTCCGCTGCTCGGCGGCTTCCTCACCAGCTACCTGTCATGGCGCTGGATCTTCTATGCCAACATCCCCTTCGGGCTCGCAGGCATCGTTCTGGCGCTGCGTTACCTCAAGGACGTCCCCAGCGAGACCCGCAGCAGGTTCGACTTTCGCGGCTTCCTGATGGTCGCCAGCGGCGTGGTGATGCTGCAATTCGCGCTGGAGAATGTCAGCCATCCCGTGGTCCCGGCCCCGGTGACGCTCGCGCTGCTGGTCGTCGGCGCGCTGCTCTTGCTTGCGTTCGCGCGCTATGCCCGCGCGGCCCCGGCTCCGGTGGTCGATCTCACCCTGTTCCGCGAGCGCTCCTTCATGGTCGGCACGCTGCCCGGCGGGCTGTGCCGCATCGCCATCAACGGCGTGCCTTTCCTGCTGCCGCTGATGTTGCAATTGGGCTTTGGCATGAGCGCCATTGCCTCGGGCTCGCTGACCTTTGTCGTCAGCATCGGCGCGGTGCTCTCGCGTTGGACGATGTCGTACCTGCTCCGGCGTTTCGGTTTCGCCAGGCTGCTCGTGGGCAGTGCCGTCGCGTCCTCCGTCCTGATGGCGGGTTTCGCGCTCGTCAGCCCGAGCACGCCGGCCTGGGCGATCCTGCTCTACATCTTCGTCTTCGGACTGGCGCGCGCGACCCAGTTCATGGGCTCGAACACGCTTGCCTATGCGGACCTGCATGACAGCAAGCTGAGCCGCGCCACGAGCCTCGGCGGCATCCTGCAGCAGCTCAGCGTCAGCCTCGGTGTCTCGCTCAGCGCCGTGCTTCTGACGCTGCTCAATCCGGACGGCGGGCCGCTGACACCGGCCGATTTCCACCACGCCTTTCTGACCCTGTCCGTTCTGCCGATCCTGGCCATTCCAGGATTCCTGCTGCTGCGGGATGAGGACGGGCGCCAGGTCAGCGGCTATCGCGCCGGCAAGTGAGCGCGGCCGGCCCCAGGGAGCGGTGAGCGACCTCTTTGCCTGGTGTAGCGGTGCTTGCACCCTGTGATCTGCGCCTCGGGCCGGCTGGTCGACTTGCGCTCGCAAACCTGCATATTTGTCGGCTAACATCGACTGCACGGGAGTCCGGTCGCTCGCAGGTTGGCGTCAATACGGTGCGAAGGGGGAAGCATGGCTCCGCTGCGCGTATACATTCGGCGATTTTGCGACTACCTGCTTGAGGCGGCGCTGGAAATCGGCCGGGGCCATTGCGCCTTCGTGCCGCATGAGCTCGATACGGTCCCGCTCCTGGCTCAGCTTGGCGACCACGAGCGATGCAGGTGACGGCGCTGGCCCTACGGGCCAGCCCCGCCTCATGCCGCTCTTGGAAACAATATTGCGCTTGTGGGGGTCGTCGCCTAACAATCTGTTCCGCCGAACAATGCTTCGGCCCATGCTCCGCCGAAGGCGGAGCTTTTTCTGGGGAGAGGCCAACTAACTCGGAGGAGACATCGATGACTCGACGTATTCACTTCGTGTTGCCCTATGCCTTGCTGACCTCGTTCTTCCTGCCCGGACCAGCGACGGCCCAAAGCCCAAGTGGAACTCCCGGACTTGCCGCGACGGCCGTGATGTCCGGGCGTGACCTGACCTGGGACATGGCGTTCCTGCCCGACGGCACGATGTTCTTCACCGAGAAATGCAAGGGGTTGTCGGTCCGGCTGCCATCCGGCACCGTCAATGCCCTGCTCGGCATGAAGGATTCCAAGGGCTATGCCGAGACCGCAGCCGACCTGTTCTGTAGCGGTCAGGCCGGCATGAACGGCGTGGCGGTCGATCCCGACTTCGCCACCAACCGCCAGATCTATGTGTACTCGGCATCGAGCACGACGGCGCCGGGGACCAACCGGGTGCTGCGGCTGACGGTCAGTCCCGATCTGACCAAGGTCTCGAACCGCCAGGACATCGTCACCGACATCGCCTACAAGCCGGCGCCCAGCGACCACCCCTTCGGCGATCCCGGTGCGCATAATGGCGGACGCCTCCGCTTCGGCCCGGCCGATGGCTTCCTTTACGTGACGTCGGGCGACACCCATAACGGCGAGGTGCCGCAAAGCCCGACCCGGATGGGCGGAAAGGTGCTCCGCATCGACCGGGACGGCAAGGCCGCGCCGGGCAACAACCCGCCCCAGGGCTTCGACGCCCGGGTCTTCACCTACGGACATCGCAACCCGCAGGGCATCTGCTTCCGCCCCGGCTCCAACCAGCCCTACACGGCGGAGAATGGCCCCTGGCATAGCGACGAAGTGACGGCGCTCACGGCCGGTGGCAATGCCGGCTGGGATCCGCGCCCGAATATCGCCGGCCGCGGCGACTGCCCCGGCCAGTATTGCGGCTACTCACCCAACCAGATGGGCGCGGTCGACCCGAAGGAACGGGCGGCCTTCATGCCGATGACCGACACCAAGACCTATCCGAACGCGATGAAGCCGGCCTGGAACAACGAGACGCTGTCGCAGGGCATGTCGTCATGCGCGTTCCTGAACGGCCCGCAATGGAAGGACTGGAACGGCCGGATGCTCGTGACCTTCATGGGGATCGGCATCCACGGAACGCCGGTGGGCAACCGCCTCGACGTGCTCGACATCGCGCCCGACGGCTCATCCGCCAAACGCAGCACGGTCTCGCTGCCGATGCCGGCCGGACGCTTCCGCTCCGCCGTGCAGGCGCCGGACGGCAACCTCTACGTCGCCACCGACCAGGGCGACGTCTACCAGCTCAAGCCGAACTGAGCCCGCAAGCCGAACTGAGCTCGATGGCAGCCGCGCCGCCGCAGCGGCGACGCGGCTGCCGCCTCCTTCCGGGCTGTGCCCGACCGCGCCCGCCACTACCGCGCAATGCCGTTCGGGCTGGGGTCGCGCGCATGATGGGAATCCTGCCCATGCTCCGTTTTCGACACGTCGCGACAATGCTCTTCGCCTTGCCCCTGGCATCGACGGCCGCTTCAGCGAGCCCGGAACTGGCCAGAAGCAAGAACTGCGTCGCCTGTCACCATATCGAGCGGAAGATGATCGGGCCGGCCTTCAAGGCTGTCGCCGAGCGCTACGCCAAGGATGAAACGGCGCTCAAAACCCTCAGCGAAAAGGTCGTGAAAGGCAGCGGCGGCAACTGGGGGCCGACACCGATGCCTCCTCAAGCGAGCGTTTCGTCGGAGGATGCCGAGACTTTGGTCAAGTGGATCTTGTCCCAGCAATAGGCGGCGGGAGCGCCCGGAGAGGGCCGTCGCCGCGGACAGGACGTCGGCAATAGAAGGACATAGTTGGCAACCAGGAGGGTAAGATGCGTCTCCTTTTGATCTTGCTGGCAGCCCTGTCCGGTTTAAGCCAGGCAGCGGCTATGGACCTCGTCAGGGGCCGAACAGACCTGCCCGAGCTCGTGCTCGGCAATGACGATGGTGACGACTTCGCCGTGTCCCGGAAAGAGATCGAACTCGAATCCGGCAAGTCCTATCGCCTGTCGATAACGGCGAAAGGCTCCAAGGAATACAAGTTCTTCGCACCGGAACTCTTCCGCCATATCTGGATCAATCAGATCGTCATCAACCATCTCGAAATTCACATGCTCGGCGCCCCTCATCATCTCGAATTTGATGATCAGGGCACGATCCATGTCGAGTTTGTTGCGATCCGCCCAGGCGAGTACCCCTGGTTCATCCAGGGCCTCGAAAGCAAAGGCATGACCGGCAGGTTCATCGTGAAATGACGGAGGCAAACATGCGGATTCTGCTGCTGTTGGCCGCTTTCATCATCTGGACGGTCCCCGCTCACGCCGATGACCGCTCCGACTGCAAGAGCGGCATCACGATGATCCAGGCGGAGATCGCCAAGAAGCCGCCGCAGGCCACCTTGAGAAAACTGGAAGCGGCCTTGCGGGTGGCACGCCGCGAGGATCAGGAAGGCGAATATGATGAGTGCATCGATGCCGTGAACGACGCTCGCAAGGCCCTCGCACAATGACAGGCCGAGGCAGTCGGAACGCGTAGGAGGCCTTGAGCCTGGCCTGCTGGCGGGGGACGTTGCCGCGGTCGAAGGACCGGCCCGGGAACGGCGCCGACTCGCCGGAACTTCCCGCCGGGTCGCCCGTGCTGCATGACTGTTGCGGACTGAATCCTGACAGGTAGTGGGCCGGATGATGAAGGTTCTGATCTGCTTTCTTGCCGCCTTGCTGGGACTGGTGCTGGGCTGGGTGCTCACCGCCGCGGCAGCTCTGACGATCGGCGAACTCACGGGCGTCTCCCAATTTGAAGGTGCCTTCGCTATGGGCGCCGTTTTCCAGCTCGGACCGATTGGCGGCTTGATCTTCGGCTGCATCGGCGGGTGGCTGGGATGGCGCTGGGCAGGTCGACGCAACAGACCCTAGGCACGCCCGGATCTCGGGACGCTCCACAAATCAGGAGAAGCAATAGATCGTCCTGGACGCGCGCTTTTGCCGGAGCATCGCGTTGTCGGCCGCCGCGAACGCCTGGTCGGCGCCAGCTCGCCGGATTCTCGAGAGGCCCGCCGAGGCGGTCACGCCGATGATGCCGGCGCCGGTGTCGATCTGCGTGCTTGCGATCAGCGAACAGATCTCGTCCGCCTTCGCCTGGGCGTCGGCTTCGTCGATGTGATGGAGAATGATCGCGAATTCGTCGCCGCCGATCCGTGCGGAGAAATCCGAAGCGCGGACGCTGGACCTGATCGCCTGGGCCACCGCGATCAGCGCCAGGTCGCCGATTGCGTGGCCATAGCTGTCATTGACCTCCTTGAAGCGATTGACGTCGAAGATGACCACGCTCGCGACATGGCCATAGCGCCACGCCAGATCGGTCACTTTGTTCAGCTCCTCGTTGAAGGCCCGCCGGTTGTGGATCTGGCAGAGATCGTCGAGATAGGCGAGAGCGCGCATGCGCTGCAGCGCAGCCTCCGCCTGCTTCAGCGATTTTTCCAGCTTCTCGACGCGCCGAGCCTGGAGTTGCTGCAGCGCTGGCCGGGGCCGCGCGGCAGAGGCGAGGTTCTTGATCCGCTTCTTTTGGGAAAGCGTCAGTTTCCAGGGCGTGGACATGAGGAGCTCTCGGGCTGTCGATAGGTCTTGGGCCGCGGCAGGTCTCGGGTCGCGGCAGGTCTGGCCGTGGCAGGTCCTGGCCGCGGCAAGTCCCTGCCGCGGCAAGTCTTGGGTCGCAGTAAGTCTCGCGCGGCGGTCAGTTGGCGTCCCACCAGCGGTGCGGATTGCCCCTGGTGCCGATCTCGCTCAGGAACTGGCCGTGCGAGGCGGTCTTGGTCGGGGTCTTCTTCTGGATCTCGGAGAAGATCCGGCTGGCCTCGCGATAGTCCTGCGCGTTGAGGTGAGCCCAGCCGCGCAGCTCGTTCATGCCGACCGGCATCCTGCCCTCATGCTTGTCGAGGATGGCCGCCGCCTCGCGGTATTTGCCGGCCTCGTAGAGCGCGATCGTCTGCTTGATGTAGCCGGCCTGGCCGCCGCCCTTGCTGCGGCCGGCGATCTTGCGGCCGGCGCCCGGCGATGACGGAGCGTGGTCCTGCAGCTTCGCCAGCGCGGCGACCATCGGATATTGCTCGCGGTATTTGGCGATCGTCTCGGCCGCGAGCTTGCGCTCGCCGAGGTGCTGCGCCGCAACGGCCAGGCCTGTCACCGCCTCCTCGCTCGGAGCCCAGGCGACCGAGCGCTCGAACCAGGCACGAGCCGGGGCGAACTGGGCGTTGTTGTAGAGGGACCAGCCGAGAGCCTGCGCCCCGAGCGCGGATTGCTCCGCCGATGTGACCTCCTCGATGCGCGCCTGGCGGTCCGGCAAGAGCTTGGTCGCCCGGGGGCCGGTTATCTCGCTGGCGACGATCTCGATATAGGCCTTGCGGATCGGCGAGCCGGCATTGCGGCCGTCATAGGCCAGCTTCTCCGCTTCGGCGATCTCGCCGAGGTTGCGCGTCGCGAGGATCATGCCCTCGAGATGCTTGGGATCCTTGGACGCCTTCGAGGCCAGCGCGAACCAATCGCGTGCCGCGCCGAACTCCTTGCGCTGATAGGCGTACCAGCCGAGGAGGCCGGCATCGTCGGCGTTGCCGCGTCGCGCCGAGGCCTCGATGAGCTTGACGTCGCGGTCACCCGGCAGATCGTCGCTCTTGCCGCTGGCGACCTCGCCGATGCTGCGGCGGATGAGATCGAGCCTGACCGCATCGAACTCGCTGCCGCCGCCGACGCGGCGCTTGCCCATGGCGATCAGCTCCCCGACCGACTTGACCGGCAAGGCGACCGAAGCCTTCTGCACGGTCGCGAGCCGCTCCTTGGGATTGTCGCAATTGGTCAGGATGTAACGGTAGGCCTCGATCGCGCGGTCGGCATCATCCGAGGAGGCGAAGGCCTCGGCGACGCGCCAGAGCACGTCGATCTCGCGGCAGACCAGCAGGTCCTGGTTCTCGGTCGCGAGCGCGATGACCTGCTCCCAGTCACGGGCGTTGGACGCGGCGACGATCAGCTGGCGCTGCTCGGCGATCAGCACCTTGCCGGAGAGGTCGGCCGACGGGACGTAGCCGGGATGCTCGAGCTGCAGCGTCGCGACCTGCTCGCGCAGGTCCTCGTAGCGGCCGGCGGCGAAGAGCGCCCAGAGCGGCTGCTCGTCGATGGCGACCGTGCTCCCCGTGAACAGGTCCTCCGGTGGCTGCCAGGAGGCGTGCAGGGTCTTCAGCCGCCGGATCTCGGCCGCGACGCGGGCCGTGTCGCCCTGCGAGGCGTAGAAGCGCAGCGCGCTCTCGTCGACGGCCTTGCCCGCCGGCGCCATCGCCTCGGCCGGCGCTTCGGCCGCGGGACGCTGCAGCTTCAGGCCGGCTTCCTTGCGCGGCGGGGCAGCCGGCGTCGTCTCGCGCGGGGCCAGGGCGGGTCTCGCCGATGCGGAGGAGGGCTCTTGCTGCTGGGGCAGGTCGAGCTTCATCGGCGCGTTCTGGGCCGAGGCGAGGCCGAAATAGCCGAAGGCAACGGCCGTCAACATGAGAGTCGATTTCAAAGACATAGCGGCCTCCTTTCGCTGATGGCGAGCATGCTCAGCAATGACAGTGTTGCGGGGTAGTAGAGATCGTTCTTTCCGGTCGCCAAAGCGTAGGGAACGGGCTTTGCCGAGGAGATGCACTGCGCCAGGGCGAAGATCATGCGGTAACCGGGCGCGTCGAAACTTCCGCTCGCCTTGCCGTCATCGATGTCGATGATGAAAGGCCCGATATCCTGCGCCGCGTTCCACATGGTCACGAACGGCCGCAGTTGATCGGCCGGCGCGCGTGACGACCAGGCCAGATAGAGCGGAATGCGCACGGCGTTGTAGCTGAAGCGCCGTTCGAACTTGGCGGCGGGCTGGCTCTGCCTGGCGCCGATCGCGAGCCATTCGGGCGGAATCCGCAACGGGCCGAAGCGGCTCGTGCGCAGCAGGCTCAGGCCCGAGCGCCTCAGCCCGGCCCAGTCCTGTGCCGGCGACAGCACCTCCAGGCGATCGATCGCCGGGAAGATCCAGTAGGACAGGTTGACGACCGGGCCGTCCGGCTGGCTCTTGGCGTCGAAGCCCTCGACGCCGGGCAGCAGGACAGGGCCGACGCGGCTCTCGATCACGACGGTGCTGAACAGCGCCGCGGTGATCTTGTGCATGGCCTGCGTGTATTCCGGCACGTCCCAGCGCAGGCCGGCCTCGCCCAGCGCCCAGGCAATCAGCAGATCGCCGTCGCTCGCATTGTTGCGGTCGGTGACGCGCGGTGTCTGCGCCGGATCCCAGCGCCAGGCGGCGAGGCCGTCGGGGCGGATATAGAGTTCGCGCGAGGTCCAGTCCCAGAGGCGGGCGAAGGTCTCGCGGTCCTGCGCCGCGACGGCCAGCACCATGGCATAGCCCTGGCCCTCGGAATGGGAGATGCCGTGATTGCCGGTGTCGACCACCCGGCCTTCCGGCTGGATGAAGGCCTGGCGGTAGCCGGGCCAGGCCATCGCGAGCATGGCGGCGGCGCGCGGGCTGGCGGCAGGCTTCGACGTGGCGCCGGCTCCGCTCATCGCGACGACCTCGCGGGGCGCCTGCGGCGCGGCCAGGGCAGCAGCATTCGCCATGGCCATGCCGCCGGCCAGCGCGAGTGCGATGGATCGACGCGGAGTCATGGCCGGCGCGTCCTCAGGGCGGCTGCCGTCGACAGGGCCAGCAGCACGGCCAGGAGGCCGAAGCCGCCGATATAGTAGTGCCGGTTCAGGGACAGCCAGCCGGCGAGCGACAGCCGGATATTGGCCGGCGAGACGTCTTCGGAGGCGAGGTAGAGCGGTTGGCGCGAAAAGCCGTTCACCGGTCCCCAGGCATCGGCCTTGACGACCGAGACCTCGCCGGCGATTCGGCCCCAGAACTGCGTCGAGGTCGCCTTGTCGATCAGGTCGCCGACCTGTGCCGGATCGGCCGCCAGCACCATCGTCTTGACCGTCGGGCCATGCGCCCGGTCGAACAGCGAGCGCCAGAGCGACAGGCCGGCCGGCGAGCCGACATCCTGGAGGATCAGCAGCCCGTCGGCCGAGGCGGCCGAGACCTTGCTCCCGTCGAGCGCATCGATCTTGTCGAGGAGGCCGAAATCCTGGAGCCAGGAGGTGACGGCCCCGAGATCGCCATGGACGAGGCGCTGGGCGATGCCGAATTTCGACAGCACGCTGTCGAGCGCGCTGCTGTCCGCGGCGACCGGTACAGCCGTCTCAGCCGGCTGCTTCTCGAGGCGGCGCCCCGCGCCCATCGGGGCGGGAGCGGCGTCCGACTGGACGGTCCGGTCGCCGGGCGCGGCCGCGAGGCGCAGGTCGGCCTGTCGGGAGGCGGCATTGCTCGCAGTCGCGGAGCCGCCATTGCGCTGCACGGTCCGCGCCAGGGTCTGCGACGCCTCCGACGGCGGGCCGAAGAACAGGCCGGCCGTCTCGGCATCGTCGAGCTGGCCGAAGTGGAAACTCGCAGAGACCGGCGTGCCGCTGGCCGAGGTCATGCGTCCGACCCAGGTCAGGGCGCCGTCGAGATAGCGCGCATCGGAGCCGGAGACCGCGACAGCGATCGGCGCCGCGTCGCGGCTATAGGGGAAACCGCGGCCGAGCGTGGCCGAGAGGTTGGGATAGACCTCGACCCGCGCCAGGGCCCCGAAGCTGAGCTTGCTGGTGCCACCGACAAAGAGCCGCGAGGCGTCGCTGCGCGGCAGCGTGGCATCGCAGGCATTGGTATTGCCGGCCAGATTCGCCTCGAAGGTCAGCGTGTTGAAGCCCGGCTTGAACATCTGGATCGGCAGGTCGATGCGCCGCTGGTCGGCGATGCCGGAGCCCCGCTGGTTGATCGGGATGACCGCCGCGATCTGGTCGTTGACGCGGATATTGATCAGTTTGCCGGCGCGGGCCTCGCCCATGAACGAACTGTCGAGGGTCAGCGAAGCGTTGCCATAGGGCGCGGCGAAGAAGTCCGGCGGCAGCGAGAAGCGCGCCGAGGTCTGCAGGAAGCGCCCGTCGAACGTGCGGCTGTCCAGTCCGAGATCGGCGAAGGTCAGCGTGCTGCCGCCCTCGGCGCGCCGGCCGATCGTATTGGCGAGCGCGCGCCGTCCGGCGGCGGTGCCGACCGGGATCCGCGCGGCGGCCCGGGCCTCGAGCCGCGCCAGGGTCGTCTCGACCGGGATGCCCGGCAGGTTCTGGATCGTCAGGCTGTTGCGCAGGGAAGACGGATCATGGCCGAGGAACAGCCCCAGATCGGGTTCGAGCTGCACGCTGTTCGCCGGCGCGGCGCCGCCGATGACGAGGTCGAGACCCGGGCCTTCGCCCGGCTCGGAGGCAGCCTCGATCTTCGGGCGCTGCATGAAGCTGTTCAGGATCAGCGCATTCGCAGCGCGCATCGCGCGGTCGAGCGCAGCGGTGTCGGAGTCCGGGCCGAGCCGCAGCCGGATCTCAGTCATTTCCGACGCCGTCCCGACCAGCGCCGGCAGATCGGCCAGGCGGCGAACCTGCGCCGCGGGGCTGAGCCCGACGAAGCCGCTCTGGGCCGTCGCGATCTCGGTCCAGAGTTCATAGGTCGCGGCGACGCTGCAGTCGACGCGGTGGCGTTGCGTCGCGACGAAGCGAACCGAGTTGAAACCCGCGGCCAGGACCCCGGGCGGGATCGCGATCACCGCGTTGCCCTTCTGCCAGCTCGCATCGAGCGGGACCTCGCCGATCGTCTGATCGTTGATCCGGACGGCGAGGCGTGACCCCTCCGGCAGATTGGAGACCGCGTTCGAGAAGGCGACGCGGAAGGCGGTCGCCCGCAGGACCTCGGCCGAGGACAGGAAGACGGCGCGTTCGTCGCTTGCATATTCGCCGCGCAGGACCAGCACTTCCGGGGTGGCCGCGAGCGGGCGGAACTGAGCGTCGGCCGCGGGCTTGCTTCCGAGCGGGGCGGCGAACAGCCGCGTCCGGGTCTGGTTGGCGCTGGCATCGCTCTGGGCGTGACAAGCCGCTCCGAGGCTCAGCGTCGCCACTGTGGCGAGCAGAGCCAGTTTGATCGTACGCATGTGTGACTCCGTGGATTCCAGAGAGCGGGAAGGCAGGGCTCAGGCGGCGCTGAACGCGCCGGCCTGCGGCAGCCTGGGCTCGAGACGTAGGCCGGGCTCGTGGCGCGGGCTGGCGATCGCGGCGTCTTCGCTTGGCTCGGCGGCACTGACGGGCGCCGGGACGCGAGGCAGGGCCTCGACATCGGCGACGGCCGCCGGCGTCGGCGTGCGGCGGAAGAGCGCGAAGAACAGGCCGCGCGCTGTTTCCCGAATGCCCCAGATCGCGGTCTCGAGCGTCGCCAGGACAAGGTTGCGCTGCCGGTGGCGCGCTGCCCGCATCGCCCGGACCCCGGCGAGATCGCCATAGGCGACATCCGCAACGAGCCCGTGGCGATCGCCGCCGACCGCGCTGAAGCGCAGGCCGAGCAGGCGCGCGCCCTCGACGGTCCTGACCGAGGAGATCGTCACCGGGGCTTCGAACACGCCCTCGCCATCGCTGCGGGGGACGCGGATCAGGGCCGAGTGGCGCCCCGGCGAGAGCGGCTGGCCGGCCAGATCCGCAACCTTGACCTTCAGGCCGCCGATCGAGGCATCCATGAGCAGCACCGGGACAGGCTGGCCCTGGACCAGCAGCTCACCACGGCGATTGGTGGCGAGGCGCTGGACGCTGCGGCGCTCGCGCCGCTCGGAGACGACACCGAGCGCAAGCCCGGCGAGGACCGTGTTGAAGATGTTCCAGATGCCGACGACGAACAGCAGATCCCGCGAGGCCGGCTCCGCGACATAGCGCGCAACGGTGTAGATGGTCGCCGCGACCAGTACCCCGAAGATGACGTAGAAGGGCAGGGCCAGGCGGGACAGGTTGTCTTCGCTGAGCGAAGTCCCCTTTTGCGTGACGTTGAATTTCGGCGCGCGCGGATTGAGGAATGCGCTGGCGAGCGCGCCGGCGAGATAGACCGACTGCACGTATTCGTAGAGCTCGGAGATCCAGGGCCAGCGCAGCCGGCCGTAGAGGTAGTTCTGGGTGAGCAGCACCGCGGCGATATAGGTCAGCGTATAGGCGACGAAGTCCTGCGGCGACGCGTCATAGATCTGCAGGTTGAACAGGATGAAGAACAGCGGCGAGATCATGAAGATCAGCCGCGAGAACGGGAACCACCAGAACAGGTTGCTCGACAGGTAGCAGAGCTTCTGGGCGAGGCTCAGCCCGCGCTTGAACAGCGGATTCTTCAGCATGAAGATCTGCATCATGCCCTGGCCCCAGCGCGAGCGCTGGCCGACGAAGGCTTCGAAGGTCTCGGGCTGGAGGCCCGCGATCAGCGGCTTCTGCACGTAGAGGCTCTTCCAGCCGCGGGCATGCAGCTCGAGCGCGGTCTCGCAATCCTCGGTGATGGTCACGCCGGCGAAACCACCGACCTCGTCGAGCGCCGTGCGGCGCAGGACGGCGGCCGAGCCGCAGAAGAACGCGGCGTTCCAGCTGTCGAGGCCCTTCTGGATCGCGCCGTAGAACATCTCGTTCTCGGACGGCATCTTCGCGAAGGTCGACAGGTTCCGCTCGAGCGGATCGGGGTTGACGAAGAAATGCGGCGTCTGGACCAGGAAGAGCTTGGGTTCGCGGCCGAAGAAGCCGATGGTCTCGCGCAGGAACTCCCGCGCCGGAACATGGTCCGCATCGAAGACCACCACGAGCTCGCCGGTCGAGTTGGCGAGGCCGTTATTCAGATTGCCAGCCTTGGCGTGGAGGTTGCGCTGGCGGGTGAGGTAGCGGACGCCCAATTCCGCGCAGAGCGTCTGCATGGAGCGGCGGCGTGCGGCCGCCTTGGCTGCGGCCACCGGGTCGGCCGCATAGATCTTCTCGTCCGTGCCGCCATCGTCGAGCAGATAGACGGTCAGCTTGTCCCCGGGATAGTCGAGCGCCTTGGCGGCCGCGAGCGTGACGGCGACGAGATCCTGATCTTCATTATAGGACGGCACGAAGACGTCGACCGTCGGAAGCTCCTGGTCGCTGAGCTGCGGCGCCTGAGGCCGCGTGACCGGCTGGGCGTTGACGAAGAGCCCGAGGCCCAGCATGCCGATGCAGTAGAGTTCCGCGGCGATCAGCATGACGCCGGGAATGAAGTCGAGAAGTTGCGATGGATCCGGGATCGTTTCCGTAACGCGCCAATAGATGTACCGGATGATCAACATGGATGCGAGCGCGAGGAATATATGTCGCCAGATTCCGGCCAGTCGTAACGTCGAAATTGCGAGCATGACCGCCAATGCGGACAGGCTCAGCATGAAGTGTAATTTGATTCCGATGGGTTGGGTGACGAAAACGGTGAATATTGTTGCAATCAATACCCACAATCCGCGGATCGCAAATTTACCCATAACGCCGCCCTCTTACACTGAACGCACTCGTCTACATGTGACGCTGCACTGCGGCGGAGAATAGGGAGGTTTTACGATTTAGAAAGCTCGATTTTTCACTATATAGGCGTGCTAGTATGAATTGATTAATCATGGCGGCGATGCGCGCAGGCTATCGGTTAATAATTGGTGAATTTCCGTTGGGGCAATTGAGTCGGGAACTGTTGAAGGTCAATTCGAGTGAGATTTAGATAGGGAAGGTATCTCTTTTCGGAGTTTAGGCGTGGCATGATCTGGCTTATTCGATATTCGACTGGGTTATTAGTGATATAAGTGCAAAGTTTTCTAAAGTTTACGAAAAGTTTCAGACGAAATATTGCCGTGATAGACTCGATACAGTGCGTAGAAAATGGACATTTTTTGACGTATGTGACGAGTTTTTCGGCATATCCGAATTTTTGTGCACTGGCATTCATAGTGCCTATTTCGGTAGCTGACTAAAAGCGCGTCCATGACAGAAATTCGGCCACTCTGAATTATGTCAAAAGACATAGTGCCGATGTGGTGCCCGCTCGAATACATCATCAAGCCACTCGAGGATCGGATCGCAAAGGCCTTCAGAGAGTCTTGCTTGGCGTTGGTCTGGCGCCAACTGCCGACATCGGTTGTGCTGCCTGAAAGCGGACCGGGACGACATGCTTTGCTTTTCCGGCCGGGGGGGCGGCGAAAGTCGTCGAGAAGGCCTGCAGCCCCTCGCTCGCGGGTTGTGCCGTTGCTGCATCGCGTCAATGGTCCTCACCTGCGCGGCGTTGTTCGCGGGGCAGGCCGGCTTCGGGCCGTGCCAATGCGGAGTTGGCGTGACCTTCAGCTGTCTCCCGCCGACCAGCCCCCGGCATCCGGGTGGTGGCAGCCGCCAGCGGCGCCTCGAACAATGGACCCCAGTCCGACCTGCCGCTTGCAATGCGTAAGTAGCGCGCTACATATGTCGCCATGACGATGATTCTGGAACGGCCGGCTGACGGCAATCTTCGCGAGCAGGTGCTTCGGCATGTCCGCGCCGAAATCATCGCGGGGGAGGCCGCTCCCGGCACGATGTATTCGGTGCCCAGCCTGGCCGCCACATTGGGCATATCGACCACGCCGGTTCGGGAGGCGCTGCTGGAGCTCGCGCGCGGCGGCTTGATCGAGCCGATGCGCAATCGCGGCTTCAAGGTGGTCACGCCGACGCTCGCGCAATTGCGCAACCTGTTCGATATTCGCGAGATCCTGGAGCTGAACGCGGCCGAGATCGTGGCGCTGAAGCGCCGGAAGGATCTCAGCGAGCTGCGCCGTATCGCCGATCACGTCGCTGAGACCGTCGAGCGCGGCAGCATTCTCGACTATCTCGAGGCGGATCGTGCATTTCACCACGCGCTGACCGAGCAGGCCGATAACGAGCTCCTCACGGAAATGGTGATGTCGTTGCGCGGCAAGATGCGCCTCTATGGGATCGCGTCGGACCCGGGCAAGGAGCGCCAGCGCGAATCCGTGGCGGAGCATTACCGCATCATCGAACTCGCCGAGATCGGCGATGTCGACGGGCTTCGGCAGGTGCTGAAGCATCATATTCGCTCCTGGGAGCCCATCTTCACCGACGCCTTGCTCAAGGTCACCCGCGAGACCAAGGCGAAGGGCCTGCGCCGCTAACGCATGTCCGCGTTTCTGCGAATCGCAGGAATGCTCTAAGCTTTTGTTTTATCGTATTGTCTTCGCGCGAGCCGCTATCCGCTTCGCTTGAAAACGCTTTGCTGCGACGGCCGCGCACCATTCCCGAATCTGAAAAAAAACGTCGGCGGCGCTGAAAAAAGCGCTTGCGCGCTCATGTGTGATGGCATAGTAGCGCGTCACACGCTATAAGTAGCGCGTTACACACTACTACCCACGAGGCTGACATGACCACAGAACCCCTGAAGCGGCTGATGTGTCTCGGCTGCGGCTTTTCCTATGACGAAGCGCTCGGGCTGCCCGAGCACGGCCTGGCTCCCGGCACGCGCTGGGCCGATATCCCCGAGAGCTGGGTCTGCCCCGACTGCGGCACGCCCAAGCACATGTTCGAGATGGTGGTGATCGGCTACGCCGCCGGCGGTCCCGAGCTCGCCCAGAAAGCCTGAACAAGCCCCAGGAGGCCAAGGCCATGAACGACGCAGCCATGAACGACACAGCTATGAACAGCACATTCGTCATCCGCAGCGCCGAGCGCGGACATCAGATGCTCAAGTCGGACGGATCGCGCGCATCCTATCTTGCCGGTCACCCCGATGCGTTCATCACCCGCGCATCGAGCTTCAACTTCAACCAGTACCAGAGCGGCCGCCCCGGCTTCGGTACGGTGAGGGTCTTCGGCGAGGAGGTCTTTCACGGGTCAGGATGCGGCTACAACATGCATCCGCACCATAATTTCGTGATCTGCGCCTTCGTCTTCGCCGGCGAGCTCACCCATCTCAACACGGCAGGCGCCGGCATGGTCGACCGTCTCCAGGCGGGCGACTATTACGTCTTCTCGGCCGGCTCGGGCGGCAAGCATTGCGAGCTCAGCGTCACGCCCGAGGACATGCACGTGATCTATCTCTGGCTCCTGCCGGAGCAGCTCTACATGCCGCCGACCTATCATCGCGGCCATTTCGACTTCCGCAAACGCCGCAACGAGGTCGTGCAGCTTGTCGGCGAGGCGGATGGCGCGCTGCCCATCCAGCAGGATCTCAGCGTCTCACGCCTGATGGGCGATGCCGGCAATCGCTTCCCTTACCAGCTGCGGACGCTGTCGCACGGCGCCTATGTCTTCGTGCGCGAGGGTTCGATCCGCTGCTGCGGCACCGAGCTCGGCCCGCGCGACAGCAAGGGCGTCTGGAACACCGAGTCGATCGAGATCGAGGTCCTGGAAGACGACAGCGACGTGCTGATCGTCGAGACGATCATGATCGACGACGCCAAGATCAAGGCATGGGAGAGCGAACATGTCGGTCACTAAGCGCTCCGAGCCGGTCGTCGTTCTCCGCAAGAGCGTGCGGCAGCCGACCGCGCGGCCCTTGTCCGGAGCGGGGGCGGGGCCATCGCCCTGTCCATTCCGCGCCACCTGCAAATCGCCGCTCTGCACCGGCGCCTGGTCGAGCCCGGATTGTCCGGGCAGCAGGAAGGGAGGCTGAGATGCCGATCATGACTGTCCGCTACGGCGCCGGCGATCTCGACGCGACCGCCAGGGCCGATCTCGCGAAGCGGCTCACCGAGATCATGATCCGCATGGAGGGCGGAGCGAACACGCCGGGCGGCCGCGCCTTCGCCTGGGTGCTGTTCGAGGAATCCGCGCCCGGCGCCTGGTGGGCGGGAGGGGAGGCCGGGGACGAATACATCGCACCGCCGGGGCGCTACCTCGTCCGTGTCGATATTCCCGAAGGCTACATGAACGCCGCTCACAAGAGCGAGGTTCATGCCTGGGTGACGGAGGCGATCCTCGCGGTCAGGCCCGCCTCGGGGCCGCAGGCCGGCCACAGCATTCAGGTGATCGTCAACGAGATCCCCGAAGGCAACTGGGCCGCGGCCGGGCGCACGATCAGCCTGGCCAATATTGCCGAGAGCGTCGGGCTCCCGAAGACGGGCAGCCGCTTCGCCTGGGCCAAGGCCTATTTCGCGGCCAAGGCGCGTGCGCGCGCCGCCGCCGGCTATCCGGCCGATGCCGGCGGCCTGTGGGCCGATCAGCCGCGCTGAGGCCGCCCCAGGCGCATGTAACCGACATGGACTGATGACGCTGGCCGGTCTCGACAGGCGCGATCGTCAGTCCAAACCCCGGGAGAGAAAGATGCCCGATGCATCACCGAGAGCGTTTTCAAGCGAAGTGGCTACCGCTTCGCGTGAAGAAAATGCGTCACGACAAAGGGATAGCGAATGTTCGCGCGTTGGAGAAGGGCGGACATGCTCTGAGCATCCGAACTGGCGCGACGAACTGCGGGCCATCGTCTTCGACGTCCAGGGCACCTGCGCCGACTACTATCAACCGCTGCTGCGCGCCGGCGCCACGATCAATCGCAGCAAGGGACTTGCGCTCGACTGGGCGGAGCTGGCGGCCGAATGGCGCGATCTCTACCGGACGGCGCTCGATGCGGTGATCGATGGGAAACGGCCATGGCTGCGGGTCGACCGGATCTATCGCGAAGCCCTGGACAGACTGCTGGAGCAACGCGGGCTCGACGGCCTGTTCGCCCTGCACGAGCGCGACGAACTCAACGCGATCTGGACCCGGCTCGAAGCCTGGCCTGATGCCGTGGACGGGCTCACCCGCCTGCGCCGCCGCTTCACGATTTCGACGTTGTCGAACGCCGGGATGGCGGCGGTCGTCGCAATCGTCAAGCAGGCGCATTTGCCCTTCGATGCGATCCTCACTGCGGAGCTGGCAAGGAGTTACAAGCCGGCTCCCGTGGTCTACCAACTGGCCGTTGACTATCTCGGCTATGAGCCCGGCCAGATCCTTATGGTCGCCTGCCACAAATACGATCTGAAGGCCGCCAGGGCCTTTGGCATGCGCACGGCCTTCGTGGCGCGTCCGCTCGAGTTCGGCCCCGCTGCCCACCCTGATGTCGCGCCCGAGAGCTGGTTCGATTGCCATGTCGACAGCTTCACCGCGCTGGCCGACGCGCTGGGAGCGGCTTGAGCGCCTTGGCCCGGCTCCACCCGAGACGGAAACCGGACCTGCCGCGCGATGCGCACTACTGCTTGGCCGCCGGCGCGGCTATGATTGGCACCTCGGATGACATGACGGGGCTGACATTGGACCTGAAGAGCTTCAGGGTTTCGCTTGCGGAACCGCAGCCGCCCGCCGGCTTGAGCCCTGCCTTGCAAGCGCTGTGGTGGGATGCGAAGGGCGATTGGCACAGGGCGCATGAGCGCGCGCAGGAACGCGACGATGCGGCAGGCACGCGCGTCCATGCCTATCTCCACCGCAAGGAAGGCGATCAATCGAACGCCGAATACTGGTATCGGCGCAGCGGCGCCGCGCCGTCGATCCTGACGCTCGACGAGGAGTGGCAGGAATTGGCGGAGAGCCTCCTGGCGCGAGGCTGAACTCGGGGCCCGCATATCCGGAAGCCACTCCCCGGCAAGCTGCTAATCCTGCGGGGAGCGCGGACCAGGACCGCGCCGCCTGATCGATCGGGGTCTTCGGGGCGCGCCGCCCGGCAGGGTCCCGCGCTGCCCGGCCTCCCATTGTCGAGCCGGCCTGCTCGAGCCCGCTCTGGCTGGATGGCAGAAAGCTGCGCGTCCGAACGAACGGATAGCCTTGGCGGCGACCGGGATCTCTACGGCCGGGCTCGCCGGCGAAGTGTAGATCCGCGAGCTCGGCATTGGCTCGGGCGAAGCTGTGGCTGTTTGGACGAAGAACCAAGGGAAATTGGAGCATCGTCCAAGCCGCCGGCAAGGTCTTAGCCGACACCGTCGGGCATGTTCCCTTCACTGGATCGCGACTGGCCAGGCCCGCTTCGGGGACTGGTTGAGAGCGTCGGCTGTTTTTGCCGGAGGCACCGGTGAACGCAGCCATCAAGCGAAGAGAGCAAGCATGATGAGTGGTCTGAAGGACAAGGTCGTCATTGTCACCGGCGGCAGTTCCGGCATCGGCCGGGCGGCAGCTCTGGATTTCGCCGAGTTGGGCGCCAAGGTGATCGTCACGGCCCGGCGGGCCGCGGCTCTCGAGGAGGCCGCCTCGATCCACCCGAACATCACCGCGCTGGTCGCGGATGTGGCCTCGCCCGAGGATGCCGAAAGGACCGTCGGCAAGGCGATCGAGACCTGGGGCCGCCTCGATGTTCTCGTCAACAATGCCGGTGCCGGTGCCATTCTGCCGCTGGCGGAGGTCACGGCCGAGCGCATTGCGAGCATCTTCGCGGTGAACGTGATCGGGCCCAGCCTGCTTGCGGCGGCAGCGCTGCCGCATCTGATCGCGACGAAAGGAGCGATCGTCAATATATCCAGCACCTTCGGCCACAAGCCGGGCGCCGGTCTCTCGCATTACGCTGCGAGCAAGGCGGCCCTGGAGCACCTGACCCGCTGCTGGGCGCTGGAGCTTGCCCCCCATGGCATCCGGGTCAACGCCGTCGCCGCCGGCCCGACTGAATCGGGCGCGCTGACGGGGATGATGGGGCTCTCGCCGGAACAGGCGGCCGCCATCAAGGCGCAGGAGCGCGAGCAGATCCCGCTCAAGCGGCGCGGCAACCCGGAAGAGGTCGCCCGCTGGATCGTCCAGCTCGCCGAGCCGGCTTCGGCCTGGGTCACCGGCCAGGTGCTCGCCGTCGATGGCGGCCTGGGGCTGACCTGAGCGGACCGCCGATGCCTCATCCCCCCGGGCAGTCGTGCTGTTCCAGGGGGGTATCCAACCTGTGCTTCCGGACTGGCTGACGCGATCCCTCGCTCAATGGGCCCGGCGGCGGGTGCGGGGCATTCTTGATCCCGCACCCTGAGACACATCGCGAAGGAGACACCGAATGCGAGCTGGCGCCCTCATACTGGCTGCCGCCCTGATGCTGGCGGGCCCTGGCACAGGCGTGCTCCAGGCCACCGAGCCGCAGCAGGCCAAGCCCACCATCATCCTGGTGCACGGCGCTTTTGCGGAATCGTCGAGCTGGAGCGAGGTGATCACGAGGCTCAATCGGGACGGCTATCGCACGATCGCTGCCGCCAATCCGCTGCGCGGGGTCGCGCAGGACGCAGCCGCAGTCGCCAGCATCGTCAGGTCGATTTCCGGGCCGGTCGTTCTCGTCGGCCATTCCTATGGCGGGCCGGTGATCACCGAAGCCGCCAACGGCAATCCCAACGTCAAAGCGCTGGTCTATGTGGCGGGGTTTGCCCCGGAGAGCGGTGAATCGAGCCTCAGCCTGTCCGGAAAATTCCCCGGCAGCACCCTGGGGGATGCGCTCCTTCCGGTCGCTCTGCCCGGCGGCGGGCGCGATCTCTACATCCAGCCCGACAAGTTCCGGACCCAGTTCGCCGCCGACGTCTCCCAGGAGCAGGCGCTGGTCATGGCGGCGACACAGCGCCCGGTGGCGGAGACTGCCCTGGCGGAGCCGTCCGGCGATCCCTCGTGGAAGAGGCTGCCGAGCTACATGATCTACGGCTCCGGCGACCGCAACATCCCGGTCGCGGCGATGGATTTCATGGCGCAGCGGGCCCGGGCGGTGAAGGCCGTGCTCATCAAGGACGCATCCCACGCGCTGATGGTCTCGCATCCGGCCGAGATCGCCTCGCTCGTCAAGGATGCCGCCTCGGCCCCGTGAGCGGCGCGTCGGGCAACCCATCAGCACCAGGAAAGACCGAGGACATGAGTGACGGGACATTTCGATTGCTGGCCGGGATTGCGGTGCCGGAGAGCGCGCTGATCGATCAGGCGATCGCCTATGCCCGCAGGGCCTGCGAGCCCTATCTTTTCAACCATGTCGTTCGATCCTGGTTGTTCGCTGCTCGCCTGGGGCAAGTTCAAGACATCGAGCATGATGCGGAGGTCGTCGCCGTGGGGACGCTGCTGCACGACATCACGCTCAACGACCGCTTCGATGGGCCACGTCGTTTCGAGGTGGAAGGGGCGGACCTGGCACGGGATTTCGCCCGGAAAGGCGGTCTCGACGAACGCCGAGCCCAGCTGATCTGGGACAGCGTCGCCCTGAACTCGACGCCCTCGATCGGTCTCTACAAGCAGGCCGAGGTGGCGCTCTGCACTGCCGGCGTCTGTCTCGATGTCGGCGGGCTCCAATATGGCCTGCTGCCGGCGCAGGAGATGGCGAGCATCCTCGCCGAATATCCAAGGCTCGGCCTGAAACAGCGGATGACGCAGTGCTTCTGCCACATCGCCAAGACCAGGCCCGAGACCACCTATGACAACTTCCTGCGGGATTTCGGCGAGCGCTTCGTCCCCCGCTACCAGGCGCAGTCCGCCGTCGATTTCGTGATGAATGCCCCGTTCGACGACTGAACCGGGCGGCCAGGACGGGGCAGGGCCGTCGCCATCGGCGCCTTCCTGCGCCCGATAGCGAGCGCAGCCCGTCCGGGCGAATGGCTCTGCCCCGCAGGTTCCGACCGTTCCTCGACATCGGCCAATGCGCCGACACCCAACCCCGTAAAACCATCCGCGACATGGGGGCGTCATGCCCAGTAAGATTGATGAAATCGATCAAAAAATTCTAATTCATGGTAATTCTCCGATCGTTGCCGGAGCCGGGGACGACGCGCTCCAGCCAGCGAGTGCGCGTCCATGACCCGGCCCAGCCCCTGCAGCCGCCCCGACGACTGCTCGCGCGAGACGGCCGGTCCGAGCCATGATGGGACACCGATCGCCGATCAGGACCCCGCACATGAGATGTCGCGCGTCCTGAGGACCGCGCCGCTCCACCTGGCGACGGATGCCTCGGGCGGTGCCATCGCTCACTGGCATCACGACCCGCTGCACGATGTCGTCGAGCCGATGGTCGATCACGTGATCATGGCCTATAACGGCTCGATCCAGCGCATGGAGCGGCGGACGGGGCGATCCGTCGAAGCCGGAACCTTTCGTCCCGGCGTCGTGATCATCATCCCGGCCGGATCGAGTTCCCGCTGGGATATTCCAAAGCCTGTCGATGTCGTGCAGCTCTATCTGCCGCGCGCGACGCTGCAGCGCGTTGCCGACGAAACCGGGACCGTCACATCGGCCGAACTCCAGGAGCGAACGGCCCATCCGGACGCCGTTACATCGCGCTTGCTCCTGAGCGCGGCCGATGCCCTGGAGGGCAATGGTGCCCTGGACGCGCTATTCCGGCAGCAATTGACCGATCTTCTGGCCACCCGCCTGCTGGTTGCGCATACCGGCAAGCCACCGTCCTATCAGCCGGCGGTCGGCGGTCTCGCGCCCGGCGTCCTGCGCCGGGCCATCGAGCGATTGCGCTCGGACGCCGATGCGGATGTCTCGCTGGCTGCGCTTGCCGCCGATTCCGGGCTGTCGCGCTTCCATTTCTGCCGCGCCTTCAAGGAAAGCACGGGGCTCTCGCCTCATAACTGGCTGCGGCAATATCGGCTCGAACAGGCGATGACCATGCTGCGCGATCCCAATAACTCGGTCGCCCTGGTGGCGGCCTCGCTCGGCTATGCCTCGCAGACCGCCTTTGCCGCCGCATTCCGGAAACTGACCGGGGTAACGCCGTCCGATTGGCGCCGGCGCGACGGCTGACCGCAATCCCTCCATTCGCCTTCCGCTTCTCGATCGCTGTCGCATGGCCAGCGACAGTGTCGATCCCTTCCGGCGCAGGCGGGGGCCATGCCGCGCTCAGCGGCGCCCATCCGTTAGGCGCAATTGCTCTGCAACGGCGTCAATCGCTCTGGCGCGAGCCCGGACCTGCCTCGCTAAACCACGATTGTGCTCACGCCAATGACCTGCGGAAACAATGGCTGGCCTGGGACATGTCCGCTTCGCTTCGATTACGCGCGCTGGCGCAAGTATTCGAACAAGCTATTGCAAGGGATCAGTGCCATGACCTCCATCACGACCAAGGACGGCGTTCAGATCTTCTACAAGGACTGGGGGCCGAAATCCGCGCAACCGATCGTCTTTCATCATGGCTGGCCGCTCAGCGCCGATGATTGGGACAATCAGATGCTCTTCTTCCTCGGCAAGGGCTTCCGTGTGATCGCCCATGATCGCCGCGGCCACGGCCGGTCGAGCCAGGTGAGCGACGGCCATGACATGGATCATTACGCCGCCGACGCCGCCGCCCTGACCGAGCAACTCGATCTGCGCAACGCTGTCCATGTCGGCCACTCCACGGGCGGCGGCGAAGCCGCGCGCTATGTCGCCCGCCACGGCAAGGGCCGCGTGGCCAAGCTGATCATGATCGGGGCCGTGCCGCCGCTGATGCTGAAGACCGCCGCCAATCCCGGCGGCCTGCCCATCGAAGCCTTCGACGGCTTGCGCCAGCAACTCGCGGCGAACCGTTCGCAGTTCTACCGCGATTTCCCGAGCGGCCCGTTCTACGGCTATAATCGGCCCGGTGCCCAGGCTTCGGAAGCGGTCGTCGCGAATTGGTGGCGCCAGGGCATGATGGGCGGCGCGAAGGCGCATTACGACGGCATCAAGGCGTTCTCGGAGACGGATTTCACCGAAGACCTGAAGAGCATCGCCGTGCCGACGCTGGTGCTGCATGGCGACGACGACCAGATCGTTCCCATTGCCGATTCAGCTCCTTTGTCGGCAAAGCTCCTGCAGGCCGGCACGCTGAAAATCTACAAGAAGCTGCCGCACGGCCTCTGCACGACCCATCCCGATATCGCCAATGCGGACATGCTGAGCTTCATCTCGGCGTAGAGCATTTTCGAGCGGCGTGGACACCGGCTCGCGTGAAGAAATGCGTCATCGCAAGTAGATAGTCCGCGTCGCTCCACCAGCCCCTGCGTCATCGCTTAGCAATGACCCCCGCCGCTCCGCCGGAGCGGCGACGGTGACGCACGCCCTCCAAAGCTCAGATCCAGGGAGTGAATCTCATGAGACTCGTCATCGTGGGCGCCGGCTTCGCCGGCATGTATGCCGCCCTGTCCGCAGCACGCCTGCGCGACATCGAAGGCGTTTCGCCCGAAGAACTCGACATCGCGCTGGTCTCTCCCGAGCCGGTGCTGGTGATCCGCCCACGGCTTTATGAGCCGAAGCCGGAGACGCTGACGGCGCCTCTGCAGGAGGTGTTCGACGCCGTCAACGTCACCTATGTCCAGGGCAGCGTCGAAGCGATCGACACCAACGCCTGTACCGTCGGCATCCGCGATGCCAAGGGCGAGCAGAAATCCTTTCAGTACCACCGCCTGGTGATCGCCACCGGCAGCCGGCTGTTCCGCCCGAATATTCCCGGCCTCGCCGAATACGGCTTCAGCGTCGACAATATCGACGATGCCAAGGCGCTCGATCGCCACCTCAAGGAGCTGGCGAAGCTGCCCGCCTCGGCCGCCCGCGACACCGTCGTCGTTGCCGGCGCCGGCTTCACCGGCATCGAGGCGGCGACCGAGATGCCGTCGCGATTGCGGGCCCTGTTCGGCGAGGACGCCGGGACCCGCGTCATCATGGTCGAGCGCGGCGGCGCCGTCGCCCCCGATATGGGCGAGGAGGCCCGCCCGATCATCGAGGCGGCGCTGCGCGAGCTCGGCGTCGAGACCCGGGTCGAGGCCGGGGTCGCATCGCTCGACCGATCCGGCGTCACCTTGAGCACTGGCGAGCATATCGAAGCCATGACCGTGATCTGGGCGGCGGGCATGCGCGCCAATCCGCTGACCACGACAATCCCCGGCGAGCGCGACAAGTCCGACCGGCTGCTCGTCGACGCCTGCCTGCGCGTGCCAACCGTGCCCGGGGTCTTCGCCACCGGGGATGCGGCACGAGCCGCCTGTGACGGCAACGGCAATTACGCGTTGATGTCGTGCCAGCACGCTACCCGCATGGGCGCCTTCGCCGGCAATAACGCCGCCGCCGAATTGTTGAATGTACCGATGCGGCCCTATCACCAGGAGGCCTATGTCACCTGCCTCGATCTCGGTGAGGCCGGAGCGCTCTTCACCCGCGGCTGGGACCGCAAGGTGGAAATGGTCGGCGAGACGGCGAAGGCGACCAAGCGGGAGATCAACACCGTCTGGATCTACCCGCCCATGCCGGAGCGCGCCGCTGCGCTCGCCTCCGCCGATCCGGAGCAGGTGACGAAGCTCTGATCACGCACTGGCGCGGGCCCGGGCGGCAGATCGCTAAGCAGCAATCGCTCTACAGCGGGAGCAATCGGTCTGGCGCAGCGGCACGCCCGGCCCGGTAGATCATTGCAGGACACGCCAGCAACGAGCGTGCCGCCGGTCTCTGAAGACTTGACCCGTTTTCACCGCACGCCCCGGCCGGGACGTGCGGTCCCTCCCAAAGCAAACCCAGGAGATACCGAAGATGAACCAGATGATCAGCAAGCCCCAGCAGGGGACGACCGTGAAGCCCGAAGAGCTGGTCCCGTCGCGCTACGCGGTGCAGATCGGCGAGATCGAAGTGCTGGTGATCAGCGACGGCGTGCTGCCGCTCCCCACCAAGATGCTCGGACACAATGCCGAGGCCGCCGATCGCGCCGCCTGGCTGAAGGACATGTATCTGCCGCAGGACGCGTTCGACTGGTCGCTGAACGTGGTCCTGGTCAGGAGCGGCGCCCAGACCATCCTGATCGACGCCGGGCTGGGCCTGGACCCGGACCTGAACCTGCCGCGGGCCGGGCAGCTGATCAAGCGACTGGAATCCGCCGGCATCGATCTCGGCTCGGTGACCGACGTGGTGCTCACCCATATGCATATGGACCATGTCGGCGGGCTCCTCGTCGATGGCGTGAAGGAGCGGCTGCGTCCGGACCTGCGCATCCATGTCGCCGCTGCCGAAGTCAAATTCTGGGAGGCGCCCGATTTCACCCATGTCAATATGCCCGAGGGCTTCCCGGATGCGCTGCGGGCGGCCGCCAAGAAATTCGCGGCGGATTACCGTGACCAGCTGCGCCTGTTCGAGGATACGCATGAAGTGGCGCCGGGCGTGGTCGTCCATCGCACCGGCGGCCATACCCCCGGGCACAGCGTCGTCCGCCTCGCATCCGGCGGCGACCGTCTGACCTTTGCCGGCGACGCCGTCTTCGCTGTCGGGTTCGACCATCCCGACTGGCACAATGGTTTCGAGCACGACCCCGAGGAGGCGGCCCGTGTTCGGATGCGGCTGCTGACGGAGCTGGCGGCGACCGGCGAACAGCTCGTGGCCACCCACCTGCCATTCCCCTCCGTCGGCCGGGTCGCGGTCGATGGCGACACCTTCCGCTGGGTGCCGGTCTTCTGGGATTACTGACCGATCATAGGGTCAGTCGCATTCGCGACCTTTTCGCGAAACCGCCACGCACCGGGCCGTCTTTGCGGCGGCCCGGTGCCTCCGGATCGGCTCGGGCTGCCGGCCTCGGCCGTTGCTTCGATCCGTGCCTCGACTTGACCAACCGCTAGCGGTGAAGGCCTCCCATGTCCGGCGATGACCACTTCCTGGCGCTTGTCCTGATCAACATCCTGGGAACCGCCGGCATCGTCGTGTGGCACGTCCAGGGCAGCAGCCGGCCAAATGGCCGCCTCATCGTCCAGATCCTGTTCTTCGCCGCCATGAGCCTTGTGCTCTGTTTCGGCGGAATTGCCCCGCATCAGCCGGACGCGATCTACTCCGAAGGTCTTGCCGCGCTGCTCGCCAAATCGGCGCTGATCCTCTGGTGGACCCATTTGGCGTGGACGGTCATCGGCTTCGTCCACATCTATGTCAGGCTCAACCGCAAGCCGCGCGAAGCGCATCTCATCCTCGATATGGCCGTTGCCGCCATCTATCTCGGCGTGGCGCTCTCGGTCATGGGCTTCGTCTTCGACATGCCCATCGCCACCCTGGTGACGACCTCGGGCGTCGTCGCCGTCATCCTGGGCCTGGCCTTGCAGAACACGCTCGGCGACGTCTTTTCCGGCATCGCCCTGACGCTCGGCAAGGCCTATGCGATCGGCGACTGGGTCCAGTTGGGCGACGGCACGGCCGGCCGTGTCACCGAGACCAACTGGCGCTCCACCAACCTGCTGACCGCGGCGAACAACATCGTCGTGCTGCCGAACAGCATGCTGGCAAGGCAGGGCCTGACCAGCCTCAGCCGCCCCGACGAGACACATCAGATCGCCTTGCGCGTGCGCTTCGCTCCCACGCAAAGACCGCGCATGGTCGAGGAGGTCATGCGCTCGGTGCTGCAGGCCAGCACCCGCATCGTCAAGGACCCGCCGCCGGCGGTCGCGCTCAAGGCCATCGACGCGATCGCGATCGAGGTGGAGCTGCAGTTCCGCGTCACCAGCGTCGCCATGTCGACGCCCGCGAAGAACGAAATCATCGATCTCATCCATGACCAGTGCAGGGCGAGCGGCCTCGCGCTGGCCATACCCGCCGCAAGCCTCTCTTTCCTGCCGGCGGCGACTTGAATTTGTCGGAGATTTCGGCCGAGTTGCCGTGTCCGTGAAAGAGTTCGGATCAACCCCCTTGGCGCAGCGTTCCGCTATCGATCACACCTGAGGAGACTGTCATGGCGAATGTGCTTGTTCTCTACTACTCGTCCTACGGCCATATCGAAAAAATGGCCGAGGCCATCGCCGAAGGCGTCCGCGAGGCCGGCGCATCGGTCGATATCAAGCGCGTGCCTGAACTGGTGCCGGAGGAGGTCGCACGGAAATCGAACTACAAGCTGGATCAGGCCGCGCCGATCGCGAAGATCGAGGATCTCGCCAACTATGACGCCATCATCATCGGCACCGGGACGCGCTTTGGCCGGATGACCTCGCAGATGGCGAATTTCCTCGACCAGGCCGGTGGTCTTTGGGCCAAGGGCGCGCTTCACGGAAAGGTCGGTGGCGCCTTCACCTCGACTGGAACGCAGCATGGCGGCCAGGAGACGACGCTGATCTCGATCATCGGCAACCTGCTTCATTTCGGCATGGTCGTCGTCGGCCTGAATTACGGCTTTGCCGGGCAGTCCAGGCTCGATGAGGTGACCGGCGGCTCGCCCTATGGCGCTACTACCATTGCCGGCGGCGACGGCAGCCGCCAGCCTTCGGCGAACGAGCTCGACGGCGCCCGCTATCAGGGCCGTACCATCGCCCAGACGGCGCTGAAGCTTCACGGGTAGGGGATCTGGCCGGCACTGCGGGCCTTTGCGCCAGGTGCCGGCATCGGGCCATGGCTCAGCCTGGGGCCATGGCCCAGAGCATTTTCAGCCGGGAATGACCGCTTCCGGGCCGCAATCGAATATCAGGATGGCCGCCGCTACACGCGCGGCGGGTTTCAACTGCGCAGCTTGGTGGCGAACGCCGTACGAACCTCGTCGTAGCGCTCGCCGAGCTTTCTGCCTTCGTTGCGCCAAAGCGTCCGGAGCCCGTCCGGGAGATCCTTCTTCAGCTCGCCTGTCTCGCAGACATAGGTCAGTTCCTGCCAGAATTGGTGGAAGGTCGCGTCATCCTCCTGGTCGACAAGCAGGGTCTGGCCGGTCGCGTCCGAGCATGCCTTTTCACCGGCTTCGAGCGCAGACGCGTCGAAGACGCCTGCTTCGAACTTCTGCACGGCGCGGAAATATTGAGCGAGTGCCGCCCACATGGCGTGATAGGCCGCGTGGCGGCGTGGCGCGAGCTGGCTGAGCTCGGCCCGGAACGTATCTCCGGTCTTCGCAAGGTCGGACTTGAGCCTCTCGGTGAATTCCGCTGTCGCGCGGTTGATATCGCCTTTGTGGTCCTCCAGCGCCTTGCCAGTCCTGAGCGCCAGCTCCTGCCTGAGTGTCTCGGTCGCGTCGTTGACCGACTGCGCGAGCTTCGACTTAAGATACTCGTTTGAACGGCCGATCGTCGCGGTCAGGATGGCAGCCGCGATCGCGCCGACAAAGGCCATTGCGATCTGCACCATCTGGGCCAATCGCTCCGGCGCGACGCCTTGCGTTCCCGATAGCGCAACGAGCTGGTCCCACGACAGATAAAGCAGCCCGCCGCCGAGAATCAGGAAGAAGAGCGACAGCAGATATCCCAGGATGATCATTTGCACTGGCCGATGCTGCGATCGCATAAGCAGCCTGGCGTCTTGCAGGTCTTCACGCAACGCCCGCCGCACTTCGTCTGCGTGACCTGTTGCACTGTTGCGACTGCATGCGGAACCCAGGCGAAGGCGCGAAAATTGCTTTGCCGATCGCGCTCGAGCATCCCGTCATAGGTTATATCGGTGACGTAGTCCTTGACGCCGTTCTGATCGAGATAGGCGCCGGTCCCTTGCGCATTCGGGTTGCCGGCGACGCTGGGCAGGTCAAGCCAGTCTTGCTGTGTCTGGTTGTCCGACATTGCTGTTCCCCCGGAAACCTTGGCTCATTGATGCACGCTTCCAAGGCGAGGAACAGTAGGCTGCTGTTGCCGCATCGGCCTCGCCTGGCTCTTCAGGAACGAGCGCAGCAGGGCGCAGCCGCTGAAGCTGTCCGACGGCAACGCGATAGAGCCGCTCGGCAGCGGCCCTTGTGACTCGGCGGCAGGATCAGGAACTTGCCTCGGGCGCCCATGTCGACGCCGAGGGTCCCACAGCCAACGTCTCCAAAAAGACTCATCGAGAAGCTGCGGCCGATTCTTTCCTTTCGCTCAAATAAGAGTGCTACCGTGAGCTTGGCTCTGGGGCTTCAAGCGAAAGGAGTCGAAATGGAACATCGCTATCACGTTGGGGATCGGGTTCGTCTCGCGTTTGGCTTTTATGACCAAGAGGCTGTCGGGCCTTATGAGATCTCGGCGCTCTTGCCGACGCGTGCGGATGGTGAACCTCAATATCGAATTCGTGGCAGCGATGACCGGGAGCGCGTGATCGGTGAGGGCCAAATAGGACAAGGAGGCAAGTTAGGTTCTCCCGCTCGATCCAGAAGTGGCCAAAATCCCATTACAAATGAATTTAACCGCCTACGGCGAAACGAGGGCGAACAATAGACCTCGGGCCACAGACGTTAGCGGCAGCAGGGCATTCAGTTCGAAGTTGCTGCCTTTGAGCGTGGCGCTGCCACCGTAGAGGCCAAACATCCAATAGAATTCAGATTATCCGGGCGCCGTGGGTTAATGCCTTCGTGCTCGTTCCTGCAGCCAACCGGTTAGGTCACTTTGCCATATTTATCCCCTCCCGTTGCACTGCCTAGCGGCGGGATCACATTATTTCGCTTGCCGCGATGGTGCGTGGGCGTGATTGGGCGCATACTGCACCCAAGGTGGAATGGCCTATTCGCTCTCACTGGCGCGGCCGACCGTGCAGAAAGCACCGCGTGAAACTTAGAATCGGTTACGAGCTCGACTACGACTTTCCGCAGCCGACTCCTATGATCCTGATGCTGAATGTTCACTTCAGCCGGTTCTCAGATCTCGAAACGCCCGACTACATGCGTATTGAGCCGTCGGTCCCGATCAGCGCCTACCGCGATGGTTTCGGCAATTGGTGCAGCAGGCTGCTCGCGCCGCGGGGGCCAATGCGCATCACCGCCGATACCATGATATCGGACAGTGGTGTGCCCGAAGCGTTCGATCGTAACGCTGGTCAGGTGCCCGTCGAGCGCCTTCCTGAGGAATGCGTCGTCTTCTTGCTGGCGAGCCGGTTCTGCGACAGCGACAGGCTCCTCGATCTGGCCTGGCAACTTTTTGGACATACGCCGCCGGGCGCGGCACGTGTCCAGGCAATCTGCGATTTCGTGCACCGGCGCATCGCCTTCGACTACAATGATGCCAGTGTGACGCGCACGGCCACGGACGCCTATCGCGAGGGACGCGGCGTCTGCCGCGACTATGCCCATTTAGCCATCGCCTTCTGCCGGGCGCTAAACATTCCGGCGCGGTACTGCACCTGTTATTTAGGCGATATCGGTACGACACCCCCCTGGCCACCGGGCGATTTCGCAGCGTCGTTCGAGGCATATCTTGAGGGCGGCTGGCAAATGTTCGATCCACGCAACAACGAGCCGCGAATCGGCAGGGTGCTGATCGCTCGGGGCCGCGATGCTGCCGATGTTGCTATCGCCACGACCTTTGGGCCGAACACGCTGAAGGGCTTCAGGGTCTGGACCGACGAGGTGGTAGCGTCGCAATGACTAGGCCGTGATTCGTCCCCTCAACTGGTCTCCTTCATCGCCGATCAACCGGCCTTATCGCTGAAAGACCCCGCGGGTGCTGACTTCTTAGTCCGCTGTGGCGGCTTGGCGGCGAGACCCCTGCGCGTGGTCGAGAGTTCGGATGCCGTCTGAAGGGCATCCTGTATTGCGGCAGTCGGGGCAGCCGTCGCGGATGGTCCCGTTGAAGGTGGTGCTACCGTGTCGATGTCGATCGTTCGGAAGCGGATCATTTCATCTTTGGTCCTTTTACCTTAGCAGCAGCGGCCGCGACCGTTGAGGGGGCGGCGGCTATCACTCTTGGCTTTTCCTTCTTGGGCTTCTTCGCTTCGCGATTGCCCCGTTGTCCGCCTTTTGCCATCTTCCGCTCCTGCTATTGGGGAAGCGGGCTGCTCCCCTGGTTATGCCCCGTCCAAATTCGACGTGAAACATTTGTCGTGTCGGCGCTTGCGTGGGCTAAGGAAAGTTGACCGCTGAGAGCCGGTGATATCCCCCGCCTTGCTTGAGGTGAGCCGTGCGTGCGGCCTGCAATATAACGGAACGGTTCAGATCGAACGAAACGAGGAACGAAGCCTCGCTGCCATCAACTGTCGCGGGGCTCAAAGCCCGCAATACGTCCAGATCGATCTGAAACATCACTTCAAGGGATGCCTGGGAACCCCAGAAACTGACGCAGCCCCGTCTGGGTTCGTAACGGCGGATCGGGTTGGGAAAAGCGAGTTTCGTCATCCGAGCCGCCTCTCGTTGCGAATGAGCTCGGACTGAGAAGCATTGATATAACGCTGCTTACGATGCTTCCGCAGCCAGACTCCCAAACAAAAGGCCACGAGTGCGCCCAGGGCCAAAAGTTGCCAGTGGATGAGCAAGGGCTGGTTGTAAAACTTGACCGCGCCCCAAGCGCTGACACTGAAGAGTGCCACCCCGATGATCCCATACATCATGGCCGACGATTCTGGCGTAGATGCATGATTGGTCGCGGCTAAGCGGGCTTGCTCCTCCCGGCTTTCCATCAACGCATCAATTCAACAAAAGAAAAAAGAGAAACGCAAACGCGGCACTGCTCACCGCATATGTCATCAACCAGTCCGGGTATCCGGCTGCAACGAAAATCCGATGGTTAACAGGAAAGTACCGCATGATCGGGCTCCAATTCTTGGTGCCCTAAGCGGGGCGCGCGGGCGCAGATTCTTTTGAATTCAGTACGAAAATTAGGCTGAAACCGGAGATGGTCTCCAGAAATGCAAATTTCAAGTAGCTCGACTACATATTTTATTTCTATTTATTTAGTGAGAAAGCCTTCGCAAACAGACAGATCGTCGGCGAACGATTGCAATCCGGAGGTCAGAGCTGTGGCGTTCCACGAGCAGGAATGTCCGATTTTGGCCCCCGTCACTGCACCCGGACATTGAACCCTGACCGACGAGCTCCTCTCGTCACCGGCCCCCCGGGGCGGTAGCAAGCCGAACTAGGAGTTCGCGGGTCGGCTCCCGGCTATGGCGGTTCGCTCGACGAGCCGCCGTGACGCGATCTTCAGAGTCCGCTCCTGGCGCGGATCGGTATGAACCGGTGTACCGCCGGAGTTCTCCGTCCCATCCATCCCTGTCATCCGGCTCGACAAGTCGGCTTGGGCGGGGATGCGCCGGGAGCGGGCTCTGGCTCCATGCCCGGAAGCGGACCCGACACGCAGCTTCTTTCCAGAGCCACCTTGCGGCGGACAGTCGAGGCGCCATGCGCCAGCACTCGCCTCGGCGCCAAGCCGAAGCGTCATCCGCCGTCGTCAGGCGTTCAAATGCCGACGCGCTTCATCTGTGCGGGCGGATAGCGTGTTCCGGCAGCCCGTCCGGGGGCGAAGGCCTCGTCCAGCTTTGCCAGGGTCGAGGCCGCCGGCGCGAGATCGGCGGCATCGGCGTTCTCGTCGAGCCAGCGGCGCTGTTTCGAGCCGGGCAGGGGCACGATGAAAGGACGGCGGCTGAGCAGCCAGGCAAGCGCAAGCTGCGCCGGAGTGCAGCCCTCCTGCGCTGCGGCGGCGCGCAGGGCTTCGACCATGACCAGGTTATGGGCCATGTTGTCGCCCTGGAAGCGCGGCATGTCGCGGCGCCGGTCCTTCGGCGCGAGATCGTCCAGCGCCGCGATGGTGCCGGTCAGGAAGCCGCGGCCGAGCGGGCTGTAGGCGACGAAGCCGATGCCGAGCTCCTCGCAGAGCGGCAGGAGCTCTGTCTCGGGATCGCGCGTCCAGAGCGAGTATTCGGTCTGCAGCGCGGTGATCGGGTGGACGGCATGCGCGCGCCGCAGCGTCGCCGGCGACGCTTCCGACAATCCGATATGGCGCACCTTTCCTGCCGCGACCAGCTTCGCCATCGCTCCGACGGTCTCCTCGATCGGCACGCTCGGGTCGATGCGGTGGGCGTAGTAGAGGTCGATATGGTCGACGCCCAGCCGCTTCAGGCTGAGGTCGCAGGCCTGCGGGACATAGTCCGGCTTGCCGTTGACTTCGGCGGTGCCGTCCGGGAGCCGGATATTGCCGAATTTCGTGGCGAGCACGACCTTGTCGCGGATCCCCTTGAGCGCGCGCCCGACCAGCTCCTCATTGGCGCCGAAATTATAGGCGTCGGCGGTGTCGACCAGGGTCACACCGCGCTCGGCGGCGCGGTGGATCGTGGCGGCGGCCTCAGTCGGGTCGGGCTCGCCGTAGATCGGCGTCATGCTCATGCAGCCGAGCCCGATGGCGGAGACGTCGAGCATGCCGAGGCGTCGGGTCTGCATGAGCCTGTTCCTTGCGGTTTGAGCGTGGCCGCTCACTGGAAGATTTCGTTGAATTTCTTCTTCACGATCGGCCCCTGCTTGCGCAGGAACTCGTAGTCGACGCCGATCAGCTTGATGTCCTTGACCGCGGGGCTGTTGGCCGGCGGCGGCATGTCGATGCGGGCGGAATAGGAGCCCTCCTCGGGGAAGAGCTTCTGGACCTCGTCGCTGATCATGAACTCGGCGAGCAGCTTGCCGGCATTGGGATTGGGCGAACCCTTCACCACCGACGTCGGGGAGGGGATCACATAGGTGCCGTCGGTCGGGTAGATCGTCTCGATCGGATGGCCGTCCTTGCGGTCCTCGGCGGCATAGGAATCGAGCGCGCCGGCGGCGATGACGCGTTCGCCGCGCTTGATCATGTCCGAGACCTGCTGGTTGCTCTGCACGATCATGATGTCGTTCTGGCGCAGCTTCTCATAATAGCCCCAGCCCTTCTCCTTGGCGTTCATGCCGACCACGGTCAGCTGCAGCGAGGTGAAGGACGGGTCGGTCATCACCTGCTTGCCCTTGTATTTCGGGTCGAGCAGGGCGTCCCAGGTGCGCGGCGCCTCGGCGGCCGGCATCTTGTCGCTGCGCACGTAGATCGTGATGATGTTGAGCCGCTGGGCGATGAAGTTGCCGTTCGCATCCTTGGCGCCGTCGGGGATCTTGTCGAAATTCGCCGGCTTGAACGGCACGAACATGCCCTGGTCGCCGAGCTCGGCCGCCGCGGCCGGGTCCGAGGTGGTCAGCAGGTCGGCATTGATGCGCTTGGCCTGCGCCTCCTGCAGGAAGCGGCGCAGGATGGCCGAGCCGCCGGAGCGGAAGACCTCGACCTTCACGCCGTATTTGGCCTCGAACATCTTGGCGATCTTCTGGCCGGTCTCGACGGGGGTCGAGGTGTACCAGACGACCTTGCCCTCCTTCTTGGCGGCCTCGACATCCGCCTTGTCCTGCGCGAGCGCCGTGCCGGCCGTCGCCAGCGACAGCATGGCGCCGAGCGCGATCGTGTAAGCTGTCCTGCTCATCGTCATTCCTCCCGGTTCGTTGGTTCGGCTGCGCTGTGGCGCGAGGGCATCTGCCGGCCCTCTTTCGCCCCGCCGCCGGATGTCAAGTCCGGCGGCGCGCGCGGAAAGTTGTCGTCACTCGCCGCGATAGAGCGGCTCCGGCTGTTCGTAGAAGCTCTTCAGGATGTGGTAGACCATCTTGTAGTTCTTCTGCTGGAACGAGGCGTGCGAGATGCCGGGCATGACGACGAACTGCTTGTCGGCATTCGGCAGCCGCGAGTAGAACGCGATCAGGTCCTCGAAGCTGGCGATGCCGTCATATTCGCCGCGCATGATGATCGTCGGCACGGTGATCTTCGCGGGGTCGGTCAGCGGCAGGCGCGAGCACATGTCGACATAGGTGCCGGTCGGCATGGAATCGTCGAGCGCCAGGATCGCATCGGCGAAGGCCTCGACCGTGGCATGGTCGGCGGTGCCGGGGTGGTCGCGGTTGAAGATCGAATGCACGAAGGCGCGGTCGATCGGCCGGCGCTTCATCGCCTGGAACTGCGGCAGCTTCTTCTTGCGCTCTTCGAGCGTCGGGCTGCCCTCGCCAGTCCAGACGAAGGCGTCGAGCGCCAGTCGGCGCACGCGCTCGGGATGGCGCTCGGCGAAGGCGGCGGCGCGCAGCGCGCCCGATGAGATGCCATAGACCAGGAAGGGGCGGTTGCCGCGCAGCTTCATGATGTAGTCGGAGGCCGCCGTCAGGTCGTCGGCGCCATCGGCGATGTTGCTGGTGATGTCGCGCGTCTTGGTCGAGCGGCCATAGCCCTCCATGTCGACGCACCAGGTGTCGTAGCCCTGCTTGGCGAACCACTCCATCACCGAGGAATCCGGCCGGCCCGGCACCTGCAGGTCGAAGGTCGGTTGCGAGGCCATGGAGGAGCCGTGCACGAACAGGATCGTGCCCTTCTCGTCGGAGGGCGTGCCCAGGTATTTCTCGAAGAGGAAGAGGTCGACCTCGCCCTTCTTGGTCCAGTGCTCCTCGGCCTTGATCGGGCCCTGCGCGGTGGTGTGCTGGTTCATGTCAGTCTCCGTAGAAAGTCAGTTTTCATGCGGCCGAGGCGAGGGCGTCGGCTGACGGCTCGCGCGGGAACAGGCTGCATTGGCTGGGGTCGATGACGATGCCGACGCTCTCGCCGACCGCAAATTGCTGCAGGGGATGGGTCTGGACCCGCAGGTTCCGGCCGCCGGGGAGGGTGACGACGTATTCGCAGAGATTGCCGAGGAAGGTCAGTTCGCTGACCGTGCCCGAGAGTGCACCGGGCTCGGCGGTCAGTCGGACGTTCTCGGGCCGGATGGCGATGTCGACCTGCGCGCCGGCTGCCATCCCGGCCGGACGCGGGGCCGCCAGCACCAGCCCGCCATCCGCCTCGATCTCGGCGCTGTCGCCATTGACCGAGCGGATCTGCCCGGGCACCAGGTTCACCAGGCCCATGAAATCGGCGACGACGCGGTTTGCCGGCTTGTTGTAGACCTCGAAGGGCGAGCCGAATTGCTGCAGCCGCCCGGCATGCATCACCGCGATCTGGTCGGACAGCGCCAGCGCCTCGGCCTGATCATGCGTGACATAGATGAAGGTGATGCCGGTGCGGCGCTGCAGTTGCTTGAGCTCGCCCCGCATCCTCTCGCGCAACTTGGCGTCGAGATTGGAGAGCGGCTCGTCCAGCAACAGGATGTCGGGCTCGACCACGAGCGATCGTGCCAGCGCGACCCGCTGCTGCTGGCCGCCGGAAAGCTCGTTGGGGAAGCGGCCCTCGAGCCCCTTCAGGTTGACGAGGCCGAGCGCCTCCTCGACCTTGTCGCGGACCTGGCCCGAGGAGAGCTTGCGCAGCTTCAGGCCGAAGGCGATGTTCTCGTAGACGGTCTTGTGCGGCCAGACCGCGTAATTCTGGAAGACCATGCCCATGCCGCGCGCCTCGGGCGAGACGACGCCGGCGGGCGAGGAGACCAGCCGGTCGCCGACATGGATCGTGCCGGTATCGGGCGTGACGTAGCCGGCGATCAGCCGCAGCGTCGTGGTCTTGCCGCAGCCGGAGGGGCCGAGCAGGGTGATGAACTGGTTGTCCTGGATCGCGAGGTCCAGATCCTGCAGGGCGGGCATCTGGAGATAGCGCCCGCCATAGCTCTTCGACATCGCGGCGATGGTGATGCTGGCCATCAGGCGGTTCCTCCCTGGGCGGCGGGTGCTTTGTCGGGATCCTTGCCGATGCCGCCGCCGCCGATCTTGCGGGCGAGCGTGATCGCCACGGCGATGATGGCCATGTTGATCATGGCGAGCGCGGCGACGGGCTCGGTGTAGCCGGTCTCGTAGAGATTGTAGATCGCGACCGCGAGCGTCATCGAGCTCGACGAGAACAGCAGGATCGAGGCGCTGAGCTCCTGGATGACCGGCACGAAGACCAGCAGCCAGCCGGCGAAGAGACCTGGCCGCATCAGCGGCAAGGTGATCTCCTTCAGGGTGTGGACCCAGCTTGCCCCGAGGATGCGGGCGCTCTCCTCCAGCGTCGGGTCGATCTGGCGCAGCGAGGTGTTGGCGGCGCGCACGCCGAGCGGGATATAGCGGCCGACATAGGCGAGCAGCAGGATCGCCAGCGTGCCGTAGAGCGCGATCGGCATCGAGAGCCAGAACTGGATCAGCGCCACGGCCATGACGATGCCGGGCAGGCCAAGCGGCACCAGCGCCGCATAGTCGAGGAACTTGCGGCCGGGGATATGGGTGCGGATGTCGATCCAGCCGATGATCGCGCCGAGGAAGACCGCGACAGTGGCCGCGACCGTCGCCAGCCCGAGCGAGTTGAGGATCGCGCGCTGGGTCACGTCATAGTCGAAGAGCACGAAGCGGTAATGCTCGAGCGTCAGCCCCTTCCAGAAGGCGAGTCCCCAGGATTTCGAGAGCGAGACTGCGATCAGGGTGGCGTAGGGCAGTACGATCGAGACGAAGAAGACCAGCAGGCAGAAGCCGAAGAGCAGCCATTTGGCCCAGCCGAGATCCATGAGCTGCGGGCGCGCGCCCTTGCCGCCGAGCGTCACGAAGGAGCGCTTGGCCAGATAGGAGCGCTGCAGGTAGAGCGCCGCGATCGTGATCACGACGAAGAGCAGCGAGAGCGCCGAGGCCAGCCCGTATTGCGCGGGGTAGTCGAACAGCGAGTAGATCCGCGTCGGCAGGGTGACGATGCGGCCAGGCAGGCCGATGATGGCCTGCGAGCCGAACAGCGCGATGGCATTGACGAAGGCGAGCAGCACCCCCGACAGGATCGCCGGCATCACCAGCGGCGTGGTGATCGAGAGCACGGTGCGCCATTTGCTCGCGCCGAGGATCTGGGCCGCTTCCTCATAGGAGGCATCCACCGATTGCAGGGCGCTGGAGGCGAGCAGGTAGACGTAAGGAAAGGTGTGCAGCACCGTGACCAGCACCAGGCCAGGCATCGAGAAGATGTTGAAGCCGAGCCAGGGCAGGCCGAGCACGTCGCGGAAGAAGGCGTTGATCAGGCCGGCATTGGGGCCGAAGAGGTTGACGAAGGCGATCGCGGTCAGGAACGGCGGCGAGAGGTAGGACAGGTTCGCGGTCAGGGTGATCAGCCCCTTGCCCGGCACATTGGTGCGCGCCACGGCCCAGGCCAGCGGCAGGCCGAGCAGCAGGCTGAACAACCCGGTCCAGGCGCCCAGCACCAGCGAGTTGAGCAGCGCCTGGAGATAGAGCCGACCGGAGAGCGCCTCCGAGAAATACTCCAGCGTGAAGCCGCCATCGCCCCAGACGCTGCCGATCAGCAGGAAGCAGAGCGGGAAGACCACCAGCACGAACAGGGCTGCGATCGCCCCGCCCATGACGAGGTTCTCCAGGCTGAAGATGCGGGCGAGGCGTGAGGGGGGCCTGGCCGTCGACAGGCTCGCCGGGCGGCCGCGCTCCAGGCTGACGCGTCCAAGCGTCGCCTGACTCACAGCCGCGCTCCATCGCCCGCACGGCGCGGGCGGCGCTGTATCTCAACCATCGGACGTTTCCCGGAGCGAATTTCTTGATCTGATTTTGGGGCAGCCTGACGATTGGTTTCCGGGCTGTCAACCAATTCGTCGCGAGGTCGCCAAAGCGTGAGCGCAAGACGGGGACAGATCAGGGATCATTACGAAACCGCTTGTTTCCCGCGGCGAAATTGGTAGACCAATCAAGAGCTGCGCGAGCAACGAAGCAATCAAGACGCGATCATGGACACAACGACACGCCACGATCTCAGGGTCCGCGACTATATCATCGGCAGCATCAAGTCGGGCGCCTACCGCGCCAACGGCAAGCTGCCGACCGAGCGCGCCCTGGCGGAGCAACTCGGCGTGCCGCGCTCGGCCGTCCGCGATGCGCTCGCTGTCCTGGAGAGCGGCGGCGCCGTGACGCGGATCATCGGCAGCGGCACCTATGTCCGCGAGCAGGAGCCGCAGCCTGCGCCGGCGCCGGCCGAGGTGGCGCCGCCGGCCGCGAGCCCGGCCGAGATCATGGAGGCGCGGCTGCTGCTCGAGCCCCAGCTCGCCCAGCTCGCCGCCATCAATGCCGACCAGGCCGATTTCGCCCGCTTCGACGAATGCATCCGTCACGGCGACGCGGCCGATGGCTTCGAGGAATTCGAGCATTGGGACGCCGCCCTGCACCAGGCCATCGCCACGTCGACGCATAATCGGCTGGTCATCGAGCTCTACGCCATGATCACGCGGGCTCGCGACCTGACCGAATGGGGCGAGCTGAAGCGCCGCAGCCTCAGCGCCGAGCGCCGCGACCATTATCGCCGCGAGCACCACGAGATCGTCGCTGCGCTGCGGGCGCGCAATGTCGCGAGGGCCGAGAAGGCCCTGCTCGGGCATCTCGAGCGCGTGCGCAATAACCTGCTCGGCCGCTGACGGACGAGCTGCAATCTGAATTGGTCGACCAATATCGCCGAAACAGGTCGCGATCGCGGCATTTGGTTGACAGCTTTGAACGCGGCGTTCTACCTCTTGCGGACCGCGCCATTTTGGCGCCTTCGAGCGGGCAAGGGTCATGCAACTCGTCATCTTCAGCCAAAAGACTGATAATACGTCGAAAAATAAGAGGCTCGGTGCCGTTGAAGGCGATCTGATCGCCGATCTCTCGCAGGTTCCGGGCGCTCCGGAGAGCATGGCCGCATGCTGCGCTCTCGACTCCGAGGGTCTGGATAGGTTGACCAATCTCGTCGCGCAGGCGCCCCGGCTGGCGCTCGCGGAAGCGACTCTGCACGCACCGTTCCCGCGCCCGGCGCGCAACATCTTCTGCGTCGGCAAGAACTACCACGAGCACGCGCGCGAGTTCGCGCAGAGCGGCTTCGACGCCAGCGCCAAGGAGATCGTGCCCGAGGCGCCGGTGATCTTCACCAAGCCGCCTTCCGCGGTCATTGGTCCGGGCGACACCATCCCGGGCTATCTCGATCCGACCTCCTCGGTCGATTACGAGGGCGAGCTGACGGTCGTGATCGGCAAGGGCGGCCGCGGCATTTCCAGGGAGGACGCGCTCGACCACGTCTTCGGCTACACGATCATCAACGACGTGACCTCGCGTCATCTCCAGCACAAGCATCGGCAATGGGTGATCGGCAAGGGCATTGACGGCTTCTGCCCGATGGGCCCGGCCGTGATGACCGCCGACGAGGCGCCCGACCCGCGCAAGCTGCACCTGCGGACCTGGGTCAATGGCGATCTCCGCCAGGATGTCTCGGTCGCCGACCTGATCTTCGACATCCCGACGCTGATCAGCACGATCTCGGCCTATATCACGCTCGAGCCGGGCGACCTGATCGCGACCGGGACGCCGGTCGGCGTCGGCCTCGGCTTCAACCCGCCGAAATTCCTGAGGAAGGGCGATGTCGTGCGCATCGAGATCGGCGGAATCGGAGTGCTCGAAAACCAGGTCGCCTGAAGCCGCGCAAGTCACCTGAAGCGGTACAGGCCACCTGAAGCCGCAATTGCGAAAAACGCCGCGAAAAGCGGCTCATCTCGGGGAGGAAAAGGATGCGTTCGATCGGAGTTCTGTGCGTTGCCCTTGCGGCATCGCTGGGTCTTGCCGCAACAGCGGCGGCCCAGTCCTATCCGAGCCACGGCGTCAGGGTCATCGTGCCCTTCGGCGCCGGCGGCCCGGCCGATATCTATGCGCGTGCGATCGGCCAGCAATTGTCGGAGGCGCTGAAGCAGCCCTTCACGATCGAGAACAAGCCGGGAGCCGGCGCCGTCATCGGCACGGTGGAGGCGGCGCGGGCGACGCCGGACGGCTATACGCTGCTGATGATGTCGAACACGCATACGGCCAACGAGACGCTGGTCCCGAACAAGGGCTATAGCCTGACCAAGGATCTCGTCCCGATCGCGCCGGTCAATTCCGCCGACTTGGTGATCGTCGTCAATCCGACCATCCAGGCGACGACGCTGCCGGAATTCATCGCGCTGGCAAAGGCCAAGCCGAAGGCGTTGAACTATGCCTCCTCGGGCGTCGGCACGCCCTATCATCTCGCCGGCGAAGGCTTCAAGGCCTTGAGCGGAACCGATATCGTCCATGTGCCGCATCGCAGCAGCGGCGAGGCGCGCACCAACGTGATCGGCGGCCATGTCCAGATGATGATCGATTCCGTCACCACCATGGTCCCGACCATCGCCGCCGGCCAGGTCCGCGCGCTCGCGACCACCGGCGCCACCCGCTCGGCCCTGCTGCCTGACGTACCGACGGCGGCGGAAGCCGGGCTGAAGGATTTCGAGGCGACCATCTGGCTCGGCTTCATGGCCCCGGCCGGAACGCCGCAGCCGGTCATCGACCTGCTCAATGCCGAGATCCGCAAGGCCCAGGCGCGCCCGGAGGTGAAGGCGGAATGGGGCAAGCAGGGCACGGTCGCGATGGATATGAGCCCGGCGCAGTTCGGCGAGTTCATCAAGGCCGACATCGCCAAATGGGCCAAGGTCATCGAACTGGCCAATATCAAGGTCAACTGACGCCATGGGCGGCGAAACCACGCTAGTGGTGAATGGCACGGCCCGCAGCATCGCCTCCGCACCGGGGGCGATGCTACTCGACGTGCTGCGGACCGAGCTCGGCCTGAAGGCCGCGCGCTTCGGCTGCGGCGAGGGCCTGTGCGGCGCCTGCCGGGTTCTCGTCGACGGTCAGCCGGTGCCTTCCTGCGACACGCCGCTCTGGTCGGTCGCGGGCCGTGCGATCACGACGGTGGAAGGCCTCGGCACGGTCGCCGCGCCGCATCCGCTGCAATCGGCGCTGATCGCGGAGCAGGCGATGCAGTGCGGCTATTGCATCTCCGGCATCATGATCAGCGCGGCGGCGCTGCTGGCGCGGGACCACGACCCCAGCGAGAGCGCGATCCGCGCCGCGCTCGATCCGAATCTGTGCCGCTGCGGGGCGCATAACCGGATCGTCCGGGCCGTGCAGCGGGCAGCGGTCGAGATGCGGGCAGGCGCGCCATGAGCGCCACCGCGCCGCCCGCGCTCCCGGCCGGCCTGCGGGCGACGCCCCGGCTCGACCGCTGGCTCGGCATCTCCTCCGAGGGCCATGTCACGCTCTCGCCCGGCAAGGTCGAGATCGGCCAGGGCATCCTGACCGTTCTCGCGCAGATCTGCGCCGATGAACTCGACATCGCGATCGATCGCGTTCGGCTCGTGCCGGCCCACACGGCGCTGAGCCCGAACGAAGGCGTGACCTCGGGCAGCCTCTCCGTCTCCGATTGCGGCATGTCGGTCCGCCAGGTCGCGGCGCAGGCGAGGGCGCTGTTCCTGGCCGAAGCGGCGCGGCAATTCTCGCTCGATGCAGCGGCGCTGGCGGTCGAGGACGGCGTCATCTCCGGGCCCGGCAACCTGGCCACGAGCTATTGGGAGCTTGCGGACCAGGTCTCGCTGGCGCGCGAGGCCGATCCCGCGGTGCGCGCCAAGGCCGTGGCCCGGCGTTCCCTTGCCGGACATTCGGTCGAACGCATCGACATTCCCGGCAAGGTCTTCGGGACACGGCCCTTCATCCATGATCTCGTGCTGCCGGGGATGCTGCATGGCCGCGTCCTGCGGCCGCCGCGGCCGGGCGCGTCCCTGTCGGCGCTCGACGAAGGCCGCCTGGCCGATATCCCCGGCCTGGTTTCCCTGGTGCGCGACGGCAGCTTCGTCGGTGTCGTCTGCGAGACGGAGGAGCAGGCGGAGGCGGCGTTGAGCCGGCACGCTGCCGCTGCGCAATGGTCCGGTGGCTTTGACTTGCCGGACGCGCATGACCTGGCAGGCTGGCTCAAGCGTCAGCCGGCGGACGCCTCCGTCGTCGACTTGCGCGGCGAGGGCGCGGCGCCACCAGGAGCGCGCAGCCTGACGCGGTCTTATGTGAAGCCCTATCTGGCCCATGCCTCGATCGCGCCGTCCTGCGCCATCGCCACCTGGACGGGAGATGATCTGCACGTCCTCAGCCACAGCCAGGGCGTCTTCAATCTGCGGGCCGACCTCGCGCTGGTCTTCGGCGTCCCGGTCGACCGGATCGAGGTCGGCCATGCCGAAGGCGCGGGCTGCTACGGCCATAACGGCGCCGACGACGTCGCGCTCGACGCGGCGCTTCTGGCGCGGGCGGTCGAGGGCAGGCGGGTGCGTGTGCGCTGGTCGCGGGCCGACGAACTGGCCTGTGCGCCCTTCGGTGCGGCGATGGCGATCGAGATCGCCGCCGATCTCTCGGCGAATGGCGACATCCTCGGCTGGCGGCACGAGATCTGGAGCAATGGCTATGTCGCGCGGCCGGGGAGGGCGGAGACGCCGGCCCTGCTTGCGGCCTTCGACCTGGCGCAGCCGTTCCCGCGCTATATCGCGCAGGATCCCGGACTGGCGACCGGTGGCGGCGCCCAGCGCAACGCGGTGCCGATCTACGATTTTCCGCGCTGGCACATCGCCAAGAACCGCCTGCTGACCATGCCGCTGCGCACCTCCTCGATGCGCGCGCTCGGCGCCTTCGGCAATGTCTTCGCGATCGAATCCTTCATGGACGAGATCGCCCATGAGCTCGGCGAGGATGCGCTCGCCTACCGGCTGCGCCATCTCGCGGACGAGCGCGCCCGTTGCGTGCTGGAGCGCGCGGCGGCCATGGCGGACTGGGGCAGCGCCACCATCCCGGACGGGCGCGGCCGCGGGCTCGCGATGGCACGCTACAAGAACAGCGGTGCGTATTGCGCCGTCGTCGCCGAGGTCGATGTCGAGGCGGAGCCGCGCGCGACGCAGCTCTGGATCGCGGTCGATGTCGGCGAAGCGATCAACCCCGATGGCGTGGTCAACCAGATCGAGGGCGGCGCCATCCAGGCGACGAGCTGGACGCTGAAGGAGGCGGTCGGCTTCAGCCGGGACGAGGTCACGAGCGGCTCCTGGGAGAGCTATCCGATCCTGCGCTTCAGCGAGGTCCCGGCGGCCAGGGTCGAGATCGTGCCACGCCCGGAACTGCCGCCGCTCGGCGCGGGCGAGGCGGCGCAGGGACCGGTGGCTGCTGCCCTCGCCAACGCGGTCCATGCCGCACTCGGTGTCCGGGTCAGGCAGATGCCGATCACGCGCGACCGCATCATTGCGGCAATGGAGTAGCCAAGTGCCAAAACTCAGTATTCTCAGCGGTGGCGCGGCCCAGGGCCTCGTCAAGGCGCTGGAAGCCGAATTCACTGCAGCCTCCGGCTACGAGATCGACGGCGTATTCGGAGCGGTCGGCGCCATGCGCGCCAGGCTGGCCGCTGGCCACCTGACGGATCTGGTGATCCTGACCTCGGCGATCGTGCGGGCGCTCGGTGGGGAGGGCGTCGTGATGCCCCAGACGATTGTCGATCTCGGCGGCGTCGAAACCGCAATCGCGGTGCGCGACGACACTCCGGCGCCCGCCGTGGCAGACGAAGCCTCGCTGCGCGCGGCCTTGCTCGCCGCCGATGCGATCTATTTTCCCGACCCGGAACAGGCCACGGCCGGCGTTCATTTCGCCGATGTCCTCAGGCGCCTCGGAATCGCTTCGGAGGTTTCGTCCCGCTTGCGAACCTTCCCGAATGGCGCGACCGCGATGCGCGCCCTGGCCGCCGCCGCCGAGGCGAGGGCGATCGGTTGCACGCAGGTCACCGAGATCAGGATGACGCCGGGCGTCATGGTTGCGGCAACGCTTCCACGCGGTTTCGATCTGAAGACGCTTTATACGGCCGGGATCATAGCGTCCTCGTCGCAGCGCGATGCGGCCTTGTCATTGCTGGGCCTTCTGACCTCGGAGCATCATGCCCGGCTGCGCGCGGGATGCGGCTTCGTCTGAACCGGCGCAGCAGTCGGCCATTTTCGCCCGACCCCGCAGGTGCGCGGGCCTTTTGCCCGGCTGGTGCGCCGCGCGGCCTTGCAAACCGGGCGGTTTGCGGCAGCCACGCTCCTGCCCCCGGGGCAAAATGCCCCGCGTCACGACACGCTCCAATATGAGGACAGACCCTAGATCATTTTCGAGCGAAGTGGACACCGGTTCGCGTAAAGAAAATGTGATAAAACAAAAGCTTAGAGCATTTTAGCGATTCGAAGAAACGCGGAAATGCTCTAGGCATTCAGCGGCCGAAATCGGTCGCTATGCCTTTGCCTTTTTTGTGCCAGCCGCAACTATGGGCTGTTTGAACGATGAGTCGGCGTGGTCGAACAGCTCGACTCGGGCGTAAGCGATATTGCGTTAGGTTAAGTCTTTCATCCAATCTAGCTTTGCAGCGACCGATCCCGTGCGTTCCATCTTGGGGCAAGGTTGTGACGACGCACCACGAGGGCATGCCCCTTCGCCGGATAAGGTTTCACATGGGATACGCTTCGCATCCTTTCCGAGCGCTGCTGCTTGCCGGCACCGCCCTCCCGCTTGTTCTGCTGATCCCGCAGCCGCAGGCCTTGGCTGTTTGCCCTGATGGCAACAATGCCTCCGGACAAACCGCGGGCACCGGATGCGGCGCCACGGGCGCGGGCGGTGCGGGCGGTGCGTCGCTCGGCCTGGGCGGCGGCGGTGGCGGCGTCACCGCCTCCGGCAGCGGTAGCGGCGGCGGCGGTGGCGGCGGATCGACCTCTAGCGGAGGTGCCGGAACCATCAATGGCGGCGCCGGCGGGTCCGGCACGCTCGGGGCCTTCGGCGGCGGCGGCGGTGGCGGTGGCGGCTTCGGGCTCTCCGTCTTCACGAGCCAAACCATCGGCACGACGCTCGCCGGCGGCCGCGGCGGAAATGGCGGCGCGGCCGGCAACGCGACTGTCGCTGCCGGCGGCGGCGGTGGTGGTGGCGGCGGCGGCGGTGCCGCTGCCGTGCTCGGCGGCGCGGGCCAAATCTACAGCACGACGGCGACGCTGACCGGCGGCAATGGCGGCAATGGCGGCGTGGGCGGCGGTTCCTCCGTCGGCGTCGGCGGGTCCGGTGGCGGCGGCGGCAGCGGCGCCTTCGGCGTCGGAATCTCCAACGGCTCCCTCACGGTCCTGAACGTCATCACCGGCGGCGCGGGCGGTTTCGGTGGCAGCGGCGGAGCCTCCGCCAGCGGCGGGGCGGGCGGTCTCGGCGCGGCCGGCGGCAGCGGTGGGGCGGGGCTGGTATCCTCGTCCAGCACGGTGACGATCCAGTCCAGCGTGATCGGCGGCGCCGGCGGAACGGGCGGAACCGGCGGCACCGCGCAGGCGGTCGGCCTGCCGGGCGGAGCCGGAGGCACAGGCGCCGCGGGCGGTATCGGCGTGACCATCGCCGGCGGGAGCATGCTGCTGCAGAACGCCGGCTCGATCATTAGTGGCGGCTCCGGCGGCGCGGGCGGCACCGGCGGCGCTGCCTTGACCACCGGCGGGGCCGGCGGTGCGGGTGGCACCGGCGGCGTCGGCATCCAGCTCTCCGCAGGCGCGACCCTGACCGTCGGGACCGGAACATCGGTTCTGGGTGGCGCCGGCGGCAACGGCGGAGTGGGCGGGGCGGCCGTCGCGTCCGGTGTTGCCGGCGCGGCCGGACTGGGCGGCGCCGCCATCACCGCCGCGAGCTCCACGATCACCGTGGCTGGCACTGTCAGCGGTGGGCTGGGCGGCGGTGGCGGCGTTCCCGCCAACGCGATCACCTTCTCCGGCACGGGCAACCGCCTCACCCTCGAAGGCGGTTACGATATCACCGGCAATGTCGTCGGCGCCGGCACGACCACGCTTGCGCTCGGCGGGGCGAGCGCGGGGATTTTCGACGTCTCCACCGTCAATGCCGGCGGCGGCAGCTTTACCGGCATCACCTCCCTGACCAAGGAGGGCAGCAGCACCTGGACCCTGACGGGCTCGTCGCTCCTGACGCCCGCCTGGACGATCAATGCCGGCACGCTCTCGATCGCGTCCGACGCCAGCCTCGGCCTGGTGGCCAACGCCTTGACGCTGAACGGCGGGACATTGCGCACCACGTCTCCCATCACCACCGCGCGTCTCATCACGCTGGGGGCGAGCGGCGGAACCATCCAGGCCGATGCAAGCCTCGCCCTCTCTGGCATCGCCGGATCGGGCAGCTTCACCAAGACGGGAACCGGAACGCTCTCGCTGCTCGGAGCGCTCGCCGCGAGCCAGACCCTGATCAGCGGCGGCACCGTCACCACGCTCGTCGATGACCTGCTCGGCGCGGCCGGCCCGATCACGATCTCGACCGGCGGCACGCTCAATCTCGGCGGCTTCGCGCAGACGGTCGGCAGCATCTCCCTTACCGGCGGCACCCTGACCAATGGCACGCTGACGGGGTCGATCAACTCCGCGGGCGGTGCGATATCGGGCCTGTCCGGCCCCGCCGCGCTCACGACCACCGCCGGCACGACGACGCTCAGCGGCACCAATAGCTATACCGGGGCGACATCCGTGTCCGGCGGTACGCTGCTCGGCGGCGCTGCCGATGCCTTCAGTGCCGGCAGCGCCACATCGATCGCCCTCGGCGGCACGCTCGATCTCGGCGGCTTCGCGCAGACGATCAACAGCATCAGCCTCTCCGGCGGCACGCTCACCGACGGCGCGCTGACCGGTGCGATCAGCTCCACGGGCGGCGCGATATCGGGATTGTCGGGCGCCGCCCTGCTCACGACCACGGCCGGCACGACGACCCTGACCGGGACCAACGCCTATACCGGAGCCACGTCCGTTTTGGGCGGCGCGCTGCTGGCTGGCGCCGCCAACGCCATGAGCGCCGCCAGCGCGACATCGGTCAGCCCTGGCGCGACGCTCGATCTCGGCGGCCTCGCGCAAACGATCAACGCCGTCAGCCTCTCCGGCGGCGCGCTCACCGACGGCGCGCTGACCGGTGCGATCAGCTCTACGGGCGGTGCGATAGCGAACCTGTCCGGCGCCGCCTCGCTCACGATCACCGCCGGCACGACGACGCTCAGCGGGACCAATGGCTACACCGGGGCGACCTCCGTTTCCGGCGGCACGCTGCTGGCCGGCGTCGCCAATGCCATGAGTGCCGCCAGCGCGACGTCGCTTGGCGGCGGCACGCTCGACCTCGGCGGCCTCGCGCAAACGATCAACGCCGTCAGCCTCGCCGGGGGCACGCTGACCAATGGCGTGCTGACGGGTGCAATCAGCTCTACGGGCGGCGCCATATCGGACCTGTCGGGCACTGCCTCGCTCACGATCACCGCCGGCACGACGACGCTCGGCGGGACCAATGGCTATACCGGGGCGACCTCCGTGTCCGGTGGCACGCTCTTGGCCGGCGCCGCCAATGCCATGAGCGCTGCCAGCGCGACGTCGGTTGGCGCCGGCGGCGTGCTCGACCTCGGCGGTTTCGCGCAGACGATCGCCAGCGTCGGTCTCGCTGGCGGCACGTTGACCAATGGCGTGCTGAGCGGCGCGGTCAGTTCCGCCGGCGGCGCCATATCGGATCTGTCGGGAACCGCCTCGCTCACGGTCACCGCCGGCACCACGACCCTGACCGGAACGAACGCCTATACCGGGACCACGTCCATTCTCGGCGGCACGCTGCTCGCCAGCGCCGGCAACGCCTTCAGCCCGGGCAGCGCGACCTCGATCGGCTCCGGCGGCACGCTCGATCTCGGCGGCCTCGCGCAAACGATCAACAGCATCAGCCTCGCCGGCGGCACGCTGACCAACGGCACGTTGAGCGGCGCGATCAGTTCCGCCGGCGGCGCGATCTCGAATGTGTCGGGCACCGCCTCGCTGTCGACCAGCAGCGGCACGACGATCCTGACCGGCGCGAACAGCTATACCGGCGCGACCACGGTGTCGGGCGGCACGCTTCGGGTCACCGGCACCTTGGACAACACGGCGGTGAGCGTGGCGTCCGGTGCCATGCTGGCCGGTACCGGCAGCATCGCGGGCGCGGTGACGCTCGCCGATGGCGCGCGCCTCGCGCCGGGCGCGAGCCCGGGCACTCTGACGCTCGGATCGCTGGTCCTGAACTCATCCTCCCATTTGGATTACGAGCTCGGCACACCGGGCGTGGTCGGCGGCGGCGTCAACGATCTCGTCTCGGTCAACGGCAACCTGACCCTCGACGGCATCATCAACATCGCGCCACAGCCCGGCTTCTCCGCCGGAACCTACCGCCTGTTCGATTACGGTGCGGCCCTGATCAATAACGGCCTCGACATGGGCATCGTGCCGGCGGGCTATAGTTTCAGCGTCGAGACGGCGACGCTGAACCAGGTCAATCTCGTCGCCAGCCGCGACGGCCTGCAGTTCTGGAACGGCGCCACCACCACGCCGGATGGCACGGTCCATGGCGGCAGCGGCACCTGGAACGCGGCGGATACGAACTGGACCAACGCGACGGGCACGGCGCGCGACAGCTGGAACAGCCTGACGGCCGTCTTCGCCGGCCCGGCTGGCGGCACAGTGACGATCGCGAGCGACCAGCAGATCGCCGGCCTGCAATTCGCCACGGACGGTTACGTGCTGAGCGGGCCGGGCGCCCTGCTGGTCGGGGGTGCCGGCGCGGAGCTGCGCATCGATCCCGGCCTGAGCGCGACGATCGATGCCGTGATCGCGGGCGCGGGCGGCGTGACCAAGACCGGCGCCGGCACGATCGTGCTGGGCGCGGTCAACACCTATGCCGGCGGCACCGCGATCAATGCCGGCACGCTCCAGGTCTCGGCCGATGCCAATCTCGGCGCACTCGCCGGCGGGCTGACCTTCAACGGCGGCACGCTGGCGACGACGGCGAGTTTCACGACGGCTCGCGCCGTGACGCTGGCCGCGGCCGGCGGCTTCGACGTGGCCGGTGGCACGCAACTGCGGCTGGACGGCGCCGTCTCGGGGACAGGCAGCCTCGACAAGCAGGGCACGGGCACGCTCGTGCTGACCGGGACGAACAGCTATGGCGGCGGCACCACGATCAGCGCCGGCACGCTGCAGCTCGGCGCCGGCGGCACGACCGGCTCGATCACCGGCGATGTCGTCAATAACGGCACGCTCGCCTTCAACCGCTCGGATGCGGTCAGCTTCGCCGGTGCGATCTCGGGCGCCGGCTCGCTCGCCAAGCTCGGCGCGGGCACGCTGACCCTGACAGGCGCCAACAGCTATGCCGGCGGGACCACGATCGCTGCCGGCACGCTGATCGGCTCCGCGACGAGCTTCGGCAGCGGCGCGATCCTGGACAATGCGGCGCTCATCATCGACCAGCCCGTCGACGCCGGCTTCGCCAACGCGATCAACGGAAGCGGCAGCTTCACCAAGACCGGCGCCGGCAACCTCAACCTGACCGGCACCAGTGGCCTCACCGGCCAGACCACGGTTGCGGCGGGCAAGCTCTCGGTCAATGGCTCGCTCGCCGGCTCGGCCATCACGGTGCTCTCCGGCGCTTCGCTCGGCGGCAATGGCGCGCTCGGCGCGACCACCGTGCTTGCCGGCGGCACGATCGCGCCGGGCAATTCGATCGGCACGATCACGATCAACGGCAACCTCCTGCTGGCCCCGGGCTCGACCTATGCGGTCGAGATCGCCGGCGATGGCAGCTCGGACCGTATCATCGTCACCGGATCGGCGACGGTGACGGGCAGCAATGTCACGATCGCCGCGCTCGATCCGCAGACGAGCTATACCAACGGCCAGCACTATACGATCCTGACCGCGGCCGGCGGGGTCGTCGGCAGCTTCGCCGGCGTGACGACCAATTCGGCTTTCCTCGATCTCGCGCTCGACACGAGCTCGGGCGAGGTTGGCCTGAGCATTCAGGTCAAGGGCAGCAATCCCGGCACCCCGACCGATCCGGGCACGCCTCCCGTCGCTCCGCCTGTCACGCCGCCCGCGGTGTTCCAGACGGTGGCGCAGACGCCGAACCAATACGCCACGGCGGTCGGGCTCAACAGCTTGCCGCAGGTCGGCGGGACGCTGGCGCTCTATAACAGCCTGCTGATGCTCGATGCGGCCTCGGCCCGGAGCGCCTTCGACCTGCTCTCCGGCGAGATCCATGCCTCGGCCAGGACGGCGCTCGTCGAGGAAAGCTCGCTGCTGCGCTCGGCCGCGATCGACCGGTTGCGCTCGGCCTTCGGCTCGGTCGGCGCGGCGCCGATGGCGACCATGAACTATGGCTTCACCGCCGATCTTGCGCCCGCCGTGAAGGGGCCGCTGCCCCGGCTCGCCACCGAACGCTTCGCCGTCTGGGGCCAGGGCTACGGCTCATGGGGTCGGACCGACAGCGATCGCAATGCCCAGAAGCTGACGCGCTCGACCGGCGGTTTCCTCATCGGCGCCGATGTCGCCGCGTTCGACACGATGCGCTTCGGCCTGCTCGCCGGCTATAGCCGCTCGGAGTTCGACGCCAAGGGAAGGCTCTCTTCGGGCGAGAGCGACAATTACCATATCGGCCTCTACGGCGGCGGACAGTGGGGCGCGCTCGGGCTCCGAGCCGGTGCGAGCTACACCTGGCATGATGTCGAGACCAGCCGCACGGTCGCCTTCGCCGGCTTCGGCAACAGCCTGAAGAGCGACTACAATGCCGGCACGGCCCAGGTCTTCGGCGAGCTCGGCTATCGCTTCGATGTCGGGCAGGTCGCGCTCGAGCCCTTCGCCGGGCTGGCCTATGTCAACCTCCACACCGACGGTTTCAACGAGACCGGTGGCATCGCGGCGCTGTCGGGCCGCAGCGACGATACCAGCGTGGGCTATTCGACGCTCGGACTGAGGGCCTCGACCTCCTTCGCGCTCTCGGGCATGGACCTGACCCTGCGCGGCGGCCTCGCCTGGCGCCATGCCTTCGGCGATGTCGACCCGCAGGCGACGCTCGCCTTCGCCGGCGCGAACCCGTTCACGGTCTCGGGCCTGCCGATCGCCAGGAACGCCGCGCTGATCGAGGCCGGCTTGGATGTCGCGATCAGCAAGAGCGCGACCTTGGGCGTGTCCTATACCGGACAGCTCGCCCAGGACGCCCAGGACCACGCCTTCAAGGCCAACCTCGCGGTGAGGTTCTGATCGCGCGGGGCCGCAGCCCCAAAGAGATCCGGTTCGGACACGCCGCTCTGCAGATCGCCGATATGGCGGTTGGACTGACTTCCGTTTGCTTTGCCCGGGAGGTCCGGTTCCGGGCCGCAATTCAAATTCCGCTCCTGGCGCAGCGGCAAGCCGGCCAGAGAGGCACACCAGACTTGTGCCCCCCAAACCTGTTGGTCACCCGGCCGGACAAGGCGGCCGGGGCGGGGATACGGAACGGGCTCCGGCGCCTTGGCCGGAAGCGGGCCTACGGAGCGCTGCGCATGCCGGCAGAAGGCGGCGCATGTTGAACCTGCGGAAGCACGGTGATCAATCCGGGCATTCCGCGCAAAATCGGGCCATCGGGGTACGAAAGGGCTTTCCGCAGGAAGGGCATGGGGGACCAAAGTAGCTCGCCCGATGATGCCAGATTGCGTTGATATTTGTTTCCCGGAAGCCCGTAAGCTCGAAATATCGCTGCAAGACGCCAGGGTCATGAACGTGCCGCCGAGCTTCCTGAAGATCGGCGTCGGGGTGCCGACTGCGGTATTCCTTGACGTCTTCAACCCACCTCGTGAGCAGCGGATGGATGTCCTCCCATTCGTCTTCGTCGAGCATGGGGATGTCCTGCCGGCATCGCCGGCAATAGAGTAGCTTCGGCACGTGATCGTCACTCCCTGCGCAACGCCTTCACCATTCGGCCGATCGGCCAACCGCCGCAAGGTGTTGGCCGCGCGCGCGGTAATGCCTATGGCCTCTCAGAGCCCATCGACCACTGCCTCGCCCGGGGGCGGGTAGCGGACGTTAGGCCCCCATCTCCCGCCGCTTTGGCGCCCGCAAGCGGAACCGCGGCTTTGGGTGTATCAGGGGTCAGAAGCGCATCGAGGTAGCTCTGGCGGGCAATCCCGTTTGCGGACGGGTGAGGTCCGCGGCCCCTGACGGGGCCTGACAATGTCCGCTCTTAGGTTCTGCGCAGGTTATCCCGTTGGCCTGCGACCGGGGAATCGATCTAAGTGCCCACTGCAAAGCCCGTTCGAGCGTGACTTGACCACCCAGCCTGACCAACATGCCCGCGGCGCACTCTTCGTGCTGGCCGCCACCGTCGCCTGGAGTGCGAGCGGCATCTATTCCCGCCTGCTGACGACGGATGCCTGGACTGCGATCGCCTGGCGCTCGCTCTTTGCCGCGCTGTTCCTGATCGTGCCGATGCTCATGTTCGGCGCGGCAAGGACCACGCGCGAATGGCGGGCCGCATTCGCTCCGGCCGGCCTGGCCATGATCGCCTGCCAGACGATCAGCCAGGCTGCCTTCCTCGGCGCCTATTTCACGACAAGCGTGGCCAATGTCGCGGTCATCTACGCGACGGCCCCCTTCATCGCAGCCGTGCTCGGCCGGCTGCTCCTGAAGGAGCCGATCGTGCCGCGCACGATGCTGACGGGGCTCGTCTGCCTGATCGGCGTGGCGATCATCATCTCCGCGTCGATCGGAGGCGGGACCGTCCTCGGCGATCTGCTGGCGCTTTTGATGACCGCGACCTTCGCGGGCGTCATCGTCCTTCCGAGGCTGGATCCGAAGCTTCCGACCATGCCGTCGATCATGATCAGCGCGCTGCTGACCTTCGTGCTGTTCGTGCCGTTCAGCTCGCCGGGTTCGCTCGATGCCCATAACTGGATCGTCCTGGCGGCCTTCGGCGGTACCAATTTCTCGGTCGCGCTGGTGCTGTTCATCATCGGGGCGAGGCATCTCCCGCCAGCCGAGGCAGCCCTGATCGGCACGGTTGAAATCGTCATGACGCCGCTATGGGTCTGGCTGCTGTTTTCAGAACAACCGCCACTCGCGACCATGGTGGGTGGCGCGATCATCTTCGGAGCCGTCGTCTGGCACACCGCCACCGAGCTTCGCCGCGCTCGCCGCAACCCGGCGTAAATCCCGGCCAACCGGTCCATGACGGCTACCCGCGCTCGGCGGCTGGAGCACTTCCGCGTGTCTCCGAATCGCGAAAATTCTCCAGCACCCGTGCCGCTGGCGATTGCAATGGTCGCGCGTGTCCTGGATCAACCGAGAAGCCCGGTATCCTTGAGAATCACCTTGATCGCCCCCGCTTCTTCGGCGTTGAGGGAGCGTTGCGGGCGGGCCATCGTGTTGCTGTCGATGATGCCGAGAAGCTGCATCGCCGTCTTGAAGGCACCGACGCCGGCGGAGCCTGCGCTGGTGCGGCCGAGCGAGATCCAGACCATCTCGAACAGGCGGCAAAGCCGTTCCTGCTCCTTGCGCGCCTCGTCCCACTTCCCGGCCTGGGTCAGCCGCCAGAGATTGACGTAGCCCGCGGGATCGACATTGGCGAGGCCGGGAACGACGCCTTGGGCGCCCATCAGCGCGGCGTTGTCGACCACGATCTCGGACCCGGTCATCGCGAAGAAATCCGGCCTGTCGGCCAAATCCTGCCTGACGAAGCGGAAATTGCCGTCGTCACCGCTGGAATCCTTCAGGCCCGCCACGGTACCTTCCCGGGCCAGCGTGACGGTCGTCTTGCGCTCCAGCTTGATGTGGACGCAAACGGGGATGTCATAGGCGATCACAGGGCGGTCGACCGCCTCGCGCACATAGCGGAAATGGTCGATGGTCTCGGCCTGGTTGGTGCGGGTGTAGAAGGGCGCGGTCACCACCAGCGCGTCGGCGCCGGCCGATTGGGCGACCTTGGCGTGCCGGATGACGCGGTCGGTCGTCGGGTCGATCACGCCGGCGAAGATGGGCACGCGCCCATTGTTGATCTTGACCGCGTGCTCGATGATCTTCCGGCGCTCGTCATCGCCGTGGAAGACGACTTCGCTGGTCGACCCGAGCACGAAGAGCCCGTCGACGCCACCAGCGAGCAGATGCTCGATGACGCGGGTGAAGGACGGGTAGTCGACCCGGAAATCCGTTGTGAGAGGGGTGACGACCGGGGGGACCACTCCGTGGAAACGTGTCATGAAACGAGACTTCCTCTGCTTGGATCACTTGAGGTCTGTGCGGGGATCGAAGGCGTCGCGCAGGCCGTCTCCGATGAAGTTGATGGCGAGCACGGTCGCCACGAGCGCGGCGCCCGCCGGCATCCACTGCATCGGGTGCAGTTCCAGCACGACGGTCGAGCGCGCCGCCCTCAGCATGTTGCCCCAGCTCGCCTCGGGCGGGACGATGCCCATGCCGAGGAAGGACAGGCCGGCCTCGAGCAGGATCGCATTGGCGAATTGCAGGGAAGCGTAGACCACCAGGATATCGAGCGAGTTCGGCAGCGCATGGCGGAAGAGCAGGTGCCCGAGCCCGGCGCCGAAGCCGCGCGAGGCGACGACGAAATCGCGTTCGCGCAACTCCAGGAGGCGCGCCCGCACCATGCGCGACAGCACCGGCCAGGACAGCAGCGAGATCACGAAGATCGTCGGCAGGATGCCGGTCCCGGTGATTGAGGCGAGCACCAGCAGCAGGATGACCGGGGGCAGCGTCATGGCGAGATCGACGAAGCGCATGATCACGCCATCGACGGCGCGCCCGCCGAAGGCGGCGAGCGCGCCGACGACGAAACCGACGAAAAGCGAGATCGCGACCGAGACCGACGCGATCAGCAGCGAAATCCGCCCGCCCTGCAGCAGGCGGGCCAGCGTGTCGCGGCCGACACCATCGGTGCCGAGCCAATGGGCCGCCGTCGGCCCGGAGTTCAGCGCCCGCAGATCGATGCTGTTGGGGGCATAGCGCCACCAGAGCGGGTAGGTCAGCACGGCGAGCAGCACGGGGACCAGGATGAGCAGTCCTGCGATCGCCGCGCCATTGCGGAAAAACCGCCCAAGCGCGCGCTGCAGCGGGCTTCGGCCCTGGCCTCGCAAGGGCGGAGCGCTCGCGGCGATGGGAGCATCCACTATCATCCGTCCACCCGGATACGCGGATCGACCACCGAATAGGCCAGGTCGGTCAGGAGGTTGACCAGAATGACGCCGGTGCCGACCAGCAGCGTCGCGCCCATGATGACCGGGTAGTCGCGGGTCTCGACCGCCTTGACCATCAGGAGCCCCATGCCCGGCCAGTCGAAGACGCTTTCGATGAAGATCGCGCCGCCGATCGCGACGCCGATGGTCGAGCCGATCAGGGTGATCACCGGCAGGATGGCGTTGCGCAGGGCGTGACTGACGACCACCGCAAACTCGTCGACGCCCTTCGCCCGCGCCGTGCGCAGATAGTCCTGGTTCAGCACCTCGATCATCGAGGAGCGCATGTAGCGCATGAAGAGCGCGGAATAGCCGATGGCGAGCAGCGAAGCAGGCAGGATGAGGTGGGCCAGCAGATCGGAGAGCGAGAAAGCTGCGCCCGGCGTCAGCATCCCGCCCGAAGGGGCCCAGCGCAACACCACCGCAAAGACGTAGAGGCCGAGCAGGGCGCTGAGGAAGGCGGGGGTCGAGATCGCGATGAAGGCGAGCACGCCGAGCCCGACGTCGATGGCGGAGTTGCGCTTCACCGCACCGGCGACGCCGGCCGTGATGCCCAGCACGATCGCCATGGCAAGGCCGGTCAGCATCAGCAGCAGCGTCGGTCCGGTGCGCTCGATCAGCAGCGGCAGCACACGCACGCCGGCCCGATCGATCGAATAGCCGAGATCGCCGCTCAGCGCCGCGCTGAGCCAGGCGAGATATTGCACCGGCCAGGGCTGGTCGAGGCCGAGCCGCTGGCGCAGCGCGTCCATCTCGACCTGGCTCAGCGGTGCCAGCGGATTGAGATAGGCGTCGACCGGGTCGCCGGGTGTCAGACGCAGCAGCACGAACACCATGATGCTGAGCGCAATCAGCATCATCAGTCCGGCGGCGAGCCGTTTCACATAGAAGCCAAGCATGGGTCCGTCCGTCGTCGAGGGGACGGGGAGGGCGTCCGGCGCCCTCCCGCCGGCTCAGGGCGCGATCGACCATTTCTCCGGCGTCGCCGCGAACGGGCCTCCGCCCGGCGCCGGCGTCCAGACGAAGTCCTTGAGCTTGACCGAGGCGACGCCGTAGCGATTGGCGACCCACATCGTGCCCCAGGGCAGGGTCTTGTTCATGACGGCGCAAACGTCCTGGTATTTCGTCGTCGCCTTGGCCTGGTCGGTCTCGGCGACGGCCGCGTTCAGCGCGGCGTTGAGCTCGGGGATCTTGATCTGCAGGAAGTTCTGCCCGACCGGCGGGATCTGGCTCTCGTTCAGCCCGAGATTCAGCGTTCCCGGATCGGGCCCGTTCTGCAGGCCGGCATAGACCAGCGGGAAATCGGCCGGATTCGAGGTCCGGGACATGACGATGCCGTTATAGCCCGCGGGATCGAGCGCGCGCGGCACGACGTTGATGCCGACCTGGGCGAGCATGGACTGGATCGCGGCCATGACATTGGCGGTCAGCGGGTTGTTGTAATAGGTGATCCAGGAGATCGGCTTGGCGCCGTTGATCTTGTCCCAGCCGGCATCCTTGAGCAGCTTCGTCGCCTTGGCCGGATCGTAGGCGTATTCGTCGAGACCCTTCGGGATCAGGCTGCCTTCGACATAGCCGCAATCGGCCTTCTTGGCCGAGCCCTTGTAGAGGCTGTCGATGATCGCGTTGCGGTCGATCGCATGCATCACCGCCTGGCGGACCCGGATGTCGTTCCAGAGCGGCACCTGGTTGTTGAAGCCGATATAGTTGGCGACGTAGGAAGCGCCCTCGATGATCGTGTAGTCCTTGTTGCCCTTGAAGGTCGGGACGTCGTCGGACTCGATATAGGTGAACTGGATCTCGCCGGCCCGCAGCGCCGAGATCGCCGCGGCCGCGTTGGCGAAGTAGCGGTTGATCAGCCGGTCGACCTTGGGCCTGCCGCCGCGATAGCTCTCGTTGGCGGCGAGCTCGACGAAGCGGTCGGTCTCGTAGCGCACGAATTTGAACGGGCCGGTGCCGATCGGCTTGGTCGACCACATCGCGTTCTTCGCCATGTCCTCCGGTGCGATCCCCGCGAGCGCATGCGCCGGCAGGATCATCATCTTGGTCAGGCTGACGATCAGGGCGTTGTCGGGCCTGGAGAGCTTGACGACGACGGTGCGCGGGTCCTTGACCTCGACGCTGTCGACGGCCGCCAGGCGCGCGGAGAGCAGGCTCGCGGTCTTCGGGTTCTTGTTGAGCTCGATGGTGAACTTGACGTCGGCCGCGCTGAATTTCTGGCCGTCATGCCAGGTCTCGTCCGCCAGCTTGAAGGTATAGCTCAGCTTGTCGTCGCTGATCTCCCAGCTCGCCGCCAGCGCCGGCACGAGCTTGGTCAGGCCGGCATCATAGGTGACGAGCGGCTCGAAATAGGTGCTGAGCCAGGTGTAGCCGGCGGGCGCCGTCATCGGGTTGAAATTGCCCTGCAGGCCGCCCGGGCCGACATCGAAGCCGCCGGTGATCGTCTTGGTCTGGGCGAAGGCCGGCGTCATCATCGTGCCGGCCAGAAAAGCTGCGCAGATCAGCGCCTTACGATACGTCCTCATGGCCATGGTAACCTCCCATCAGCTCGCCGCCTTGTTGGCTGCGATTATTTTCGAGATGCCGTGATAGTGGTGGTCGAGGCGCTGGCGCGCCGTCTCGGCGTCGCGTTTCGCGACCGCTTCGACGATCTCGTGGTGATCGCGCCAGGTCGCGACGGGGTCGCGATTGTCGAGATTGATGAAATCCGAGGCCTTGACGAAGGCCTGCCAGAAGATGTCGAGCAGCTTCAGCAGGAGTTGGTTGTTCTGGCAGCGGAACAGCGTGCGGTGGAAGCGCCGATCCTCCTCCAGGAAGCTTTCGCCGGCATCGACCCGGGCCTTCATCTCGCCGGTGATGGCGCGCAGTTCGGCGATGTCGTCCGCGCCGATCACCTCCACCGTCCGGCCGATCAGCGCCCCTTCGAGCGCACGGCGAATGGTCAGCAGCTCCTCGAAATCATCGAGCCGGCCGCGCAGGCCGAAGGCGAGGTTGTCGAGCAGCGGCGCGAAGGAGAAGTCGCTGACGAAGATGCCGATGCCGCGCCTGGTCTCGAGGATGCCGACCGATTCCAGCGCCTTGACCGCCTCGCGCACCGAGTTGCGGCTGACGCCGAGTTGCTGGGCGAGGTCGTTCTCCGGCGGAAGCTGGCTGCCCGGCGGCAAGCCGCTCTCGTCGATATAGGCCTTGACGCTTTCGAGCACGGAGACGTGCAGCGATTGCGGCTTCACCAGGGGCCTGATCGTCCGGTTCACGGCCTTCGACCTCGTCATTGGCATGGGTGATGCGCCAGGGAGCGCCGGCCGATGCCCTTCGTCTGTTGAATGATATTTACTTGTAGGATATCCCTGAAGTCAACAAGACGGCGACACGGGGAAACGACCATGGGCGGGAAGCTCGGCCGGGCAGGCCGATGGGGCAAGCTGCGCGGCAACTGGGCGACCCTGCTGCTGCCGATCGAGCCCGATGGGGCGATCGACCTGTCCCGGCTGGCCGACGAGATCGACATCCTGATCGCCGCCAGGGTCGACGGCATCTATTCGAACGGCACGGCCGGCGAGTGCCACAACCAGACCGAGGCCGAGTTCGACGCGATCCAGCGCGTCCTGGCCGAGCGCTGCAGCCGTGCGAAGACGCCCTTCGTCATCGGCGCCTGCCAGCCCGATCCTAGCGTGGCGCTCGATCGCCTGCGCCGCGCCGTCGCGCATGCGCCTGATGGCATCCAGGTGATCCTGCCGGATTGGTGGCCGGTCACCGATCCCGAGGCCGTGGACTTCCTGCAAATGGCCGCCGAGCTCACGGGCGACATCCCGCTCGTGCTCTACAATCCGCCGCATGCGAAGCGTGTCCTGTCGCCGGCGACGCTGGCCGCCGTGCTGAAGCAGGTGCCGCAGGTCGTCGGCATCAAGCTCGCCGATGGCGATGCGGATTGGTATGCGCAGGCCAGGGCGCATCTCGATGATTGGGCGCTCTACCTGCCGGGGCACCATCTCGCGACCGGGGTCCAGGCCGGCGTCGCGGCCGGGGCCTTCTCCAACGTCGCCTGCCTCAACCCTCGCGGCGCGCAGTCATGGACCGACATGATGCGGACCGATCTCGCCGGGGCCCGCGAGATCGAGCGGCGCATCTGCGCTTTCATGGACGAGCACATCCTGCCGTTCCGACGCGACCAGGGCTACTCCAACGCTGCGCTCGACAAGCTGCTCGCCGCCATCGGCGACTGGGCGCCCGTCGGCCCACGCCTGCGCCGGCCCTATCGCTGGATCGACGGCGCCGAGGCCGAGCGGCTGAGGCCGATCGCCCGGCGCATGATGCCCGAGATCATGGATGCGCGCTGAACCCGGCCATGCCCTGGCCACCGCCGAAGCGAGGGAGTTCGATGCCTGAGATCACCGGAGTTCGCTGCGTCCTGCTGAGCTCGCCCTATGCCGATGCCGATGAGCGCGAGATCAGGTGCTGCTTCCCGAACGGACCGAAGCGCACGATCGGCATGGTCGAGGTGACGCTGGACAATGGCGTGACCGGCCTCGGAGAGGGCTATCTCGCCGTCTTCGCGCCACTGGTCTTTAAATCGATCGTCGATCTCTGCACGCCGCTGATGCTGGGCAAGGATGGCTTCGACATTGCGCGGCGGGTCAGGGATCTGCGCTCCCTCTGCGATTACTGGTCGCTCCAGGGCGCGGCGCGCCATGTCATCAGCGCGTTCGAGGCCGCCCTCCAGGACGCCAAGGGCAAGAGCCTCGGCGTGCCGGTCCATGAGCTGCTCGGCGGCGCGAAGTGCGAGTCGATCCAGATCTATGGCAGTGGCGGCTGCTGCGATGCCAGGCACCAGTTCGACCGGGAGCTCGATCTCCTGAGCGGGAAGGGCATCGGCATCTACAAGATCCGCTCGCTCAAGCATGATGTCTGGCGCACCGTCTGGGTGCTGGAGGAAGCAGCCAGGCGCGGCATTCGCGTCGGCGTCGACATGTGCCAGAACCTGGCCGATCCGCCGCAGCCCGTGGACGATGTCGTCGCCTTCGTCGAGGCCGTGCACGCCAGGACGGACCAGCGCATGCTGTTCGTCGAAGAGGCTGTTGGCCCCGACAGTCCCGAGGCGTTCCGCGAGCTGCGCCGGCGCATCGACGTGCCCGTCTGCGGCGGCGAGATCATCACGACACCGAAGGAGATGATCGAGCGCATGCGCGCCGGCGCCTATGCCTTCGTCCAGCCCGACGCCTCCGTGATCGGTGGCATCAGTGCGGTGATGGAGATCTTCGCCGCCGCCGACGAGCTCACTATCGACGTCGTGGTCCATGCCTGGGGCGGAGCGGCGGCGATCCTGGCGAATTACCACGCCGCCTTTGCCGGCGGCGGCGCATTGGTCGAGTTCCCGATGCTCGACTTCCCGCTCGGCCGCGAGATGATCGGCGATCAGGGGCGCATCGAACACGGCCGCCTGCTGCGCCCCACCGCGCCCGGCCTGGGCCTGACGCTGACGCCCGATATGGAGGCGCGCTACCCCTTCGACGAGAGCGCCGTCTATAGCTGCGTCCTGAACGACCCTCCGCCCTCGGACGAGCACTGGAAGCCCTGAAGTGGTGTTGTCGCGGATTCCTGGTCACACACGGCCATGAGCCGGGCCTCACGCACCAGCCGGAACCAGAGCGTCGCGGGCAGCTCGGCGCGAACGGCGGTGGGCGCCGTGGAACGGCTGACGAAACGGCGCGACGGCGACCGAACCGCTCGCGCGGCGGGCACGGACGGTGCAGCCAGCCTGAATCGGACTATGAGGCCTGGCAGCCAAGCTCTTGTTGGAGCGTGAGTTTCCGGGCGCCGTCCCTACCGCTCGACATCGATCGGAAAGACCGGCCTGCGTAACCGCGTATAGGGCAGCCCGGCGATCATGCTGGTGCAGGGGCCGGGCGTCGCGACCGTGTAGCTGCCCTTGGCGATCTTGTCATAGGCGCGCCGATGCGCGACCGCGGCCTTGACGCCGATCGCCTTCAGCCTCTCCGGGTGGATGCCCTGCGAGCGGAACTGGCCGAGGTCGAAGGGCGGGGTCTTGCGGCTGGTCAGCAGGATCGTGACGCCGGCGGCCTCGACCACGACGCTCGGCCCCATGCTGAAGCGCGAGCCCTGCGAGGCGGCGAGGTGGCTGTTGAGATCCTCCAGCGCGAACTCACCATCGCTGGCGGCGACGAAGCTCGCCTCGATCTCGACCGGCCCCTCGGCGATGGCGCTGCCCTTGCCGCCGATCGAGAGCGTGCGAGCCTCGCCCGGCCGCGCGCCGGCCATGGCGGCGACGGCAGTGGCATCGGCAATGGCGACCGCGCAATTCGTGACGCCATGGCGCAGGAAGGCCCGCAGCACCGAGGTGCCGTCTCCCGGCGCGCCGCCGCCAATATTATCGGCCGGCTCGACGATGAGATAAGGGCCGCCCGGCGAACGCAGGATCTCGGTGACGGCGTCGTCGATGTCCCATTCGGCGGGAAGGCCGAGCTGGCGCTGCGCGACGGCGGTCTCGACCAGGCGGGCCAGCGCGTCCTGCGCCTCGGCCTCCGGCCCGGTGAAGGCGACGGCGAAGGCGACGCCGGCCTCGGCCACGTCCGAGAAGGAATAGCCGCCGACGACATTCGCGGCCCAGATCGCGGGGTTGTCCTGCTCGATCCGGCGGGCCAGCGCCTCGAGATCGCGCATCGGCCGGTCGGCCGTGCCGGTGCCGGTCGGCGGCCAGATCACCGGTGCGTTGGCCGAGAGCATCCGCGGCAGCACGCCGTCCTTCAGGCTCCGCGCCAGCAGCCGGGCGGACCGCACCGCGGCTTCGCGGGCATCAGTGTGCGGGTTCTCGCGATAGGCGACGAGGGCGTTGGCATGCCCGGCCATCGCCGCGGTGAAATTGGCATGCAGGTCGAACACGCCGAAGACCGGCAGCGTCTCGCAGCCGGGCACCGCGCGGATCCGGGCAAGCAGGGCGCCTTCCGGGTCGGGGCATTCGGTCGTGACCATGGCGCCGTGCAGGGCAAGCCAGATGCCGTCGAGGCCGCCTGCGGCGAGCGCCGCCCGCAGCCCGGCATCGAATTCGGACAGGAACTGCGCGAAGACGGCGTGATCGACCGTTCCCGCTGGCAAGGCCGTGTAGTCGACCGTCGGGACGACCTGCCAGAATTCCGCCTCCGCCACCTCGAGGAAGCCGTCGATGGTCGAGCCGTCGCCGCGCCGGCCCAGGAGCGCCTCGTCGCGGCGGATCGTGAAGTCGGCCAGCCGCGTGATCTCGTCGACGAAGCTATGCGTCTCGTGGAACAGCGATCCCAGCAGGATCCGGCGGGGCTGCGGCATGGACTTGAAAGCTCCCCAATCATGAAGCGTCTGCATCTCGGCCGTTGCGTCGTTCCGAGGCAAGCCGGCATTGTTCCGCCGGAAGAAACGCGGGCGCTTTGACAGCCCCGGCCAACTCCCGGTTTCATGGCGCTGGTCGGCACGCCCCTGCGCTGCCGCCGCTGGTCGGGACTGCATGCGGATGCGCATCTTCACTGCGTCGCTGGCGACGGAAACCAACACCTTCGCGCCGCTCTTCGTCGATCGCAGCGCCTTCGAGAGCGGCTTCTACTGCCCGCCGGGCACCCATCCGGAGACGCCGACCCTGTGCTCGGCGCCGACCGTCGCGGCGCGGCGCCGGGCGGCCAGCGAGGGCTACGAGCTGATCGAAGGCACGGCGACCTGGGCCGAACCGGCGGGGCTCGTCTCGCAAGACGGCTATGAGAGCCTCCGCGACGAGATCCTCGGGCAGCTCGCGGCGGCGCTGCCGGTCGACATCGTGCTGCTCGGCCTGCACGGGGCGATGGTGGCGCGCGGCTATGACGATTGCGAGGGCGACCTGATCGCGCGCGTCCGCACGCTCGCCGGGCCGGATTGCGTCGTCGGCGCCGAGCTCGACATGCACTGCCATCTCAGCGCGGAGATGGTCGAGAATGCTGACATCATCGTCGCCTTCAAGGAATTCCCGCACACGGATTTCCTGGCGCGCGCCGAGGATCTGCTCGAGCTTTGCCTCATGACCGCGCGCCGGCAGGTCAAGCCGGTCAGCGCCGTCTTCGACTGTCGCGGGCTTGCCGCCTTCATGACCAGCCGCGAGCCGGGCCGCAGCTTCGTCGACCGCATCAAGGCGCTGGAGGGGCGCGACGGCATCCTCAGCATCTCCATCGCGCACGGGTTCCAGGCGGCGGATGTCGCCGATGTCGGGACGAAGGTGCTGGTCATCGGCGATGGCGACGGGGAGAAGGCTGCCGCGCTGGCGAGGGAGCTCGGGCTCGAGATACTGCGCTGGGGGCAGGGCGCCTCCCCGAAGCATTACAAGCCGGAGGAGGGCATCGCCGCGGCGCTCGCACTGGCCGAGCCGGGAAAGCCGGTGGTGCTTGCCGATCGCTGGGACAATCCGGGCGGCGGCGTCGCCGGCGATTCCTCGGTGATGGTCGAGGCGCTGCTGCGCCACCCCGAAGTGCCGGCGGCGATCGGCGCGATCTGGGATCCGGTCGCGGTCGGCCTCTGCCGTGCCGCCGGAATCGGCGCCGAGATTCCGCTGCGCTTCGCCGGCAAGGCGGCGCCGTCCTCCGGCACGCCGATCGACGCGCTGGTCCGGATCGTCGGAACGACCGGGGACCTGCTGATCCCGTTCGAGCAGAGCTGGGTCTCGCTCGGCCCGGCCGCGGCGATCCGGATCGGCCTGCTCGACATCGTGCTGGCCTCGACACGGGCGCAGACCTTCAGCCCGCCGGTCTTCACCGATCTCGGCATCGATCTTTCTGCCAAGACGCTGGTCGTGGTGAAGTCCTCGAACCATTTCCACGCCGCCTTCGCGCCGATCGCCGCGAGCGTGCTCTATCTCGATAGCGGCGGGCCCTATCTGCCGGATGCGCGCAAGATCCCCTATACGAAGGTCAGGCGCCCCTTTTCCCCGCTGGATCCGAATCCATGGCTGTAGCTGCTTCCGCCACCCTCCTGCCGCGCCTCTCACTTGGCGCGATCGAGGATCAGCGCCTCGACGGCCTGACCAAGGGCCTGCCGCCGGATGCGGCGCTGCGGCTGGGCGATGTCGGCCGCCAGGGCTGGAACGTGCTCGGCGGCGACATGCCGCTGCCGCTCGCAGTCATCCGCCAGAGCGTGCTCGAGGCCAACAGCGCCTGGATGAGCGCCTTCACCGCCGCCAACGGCCTGCTGATTGCGCCGCATGGCAAGACGACGATGGCGCCGCAGCTCTTCGACCTGCAGATCGCCGACGGCGCCTGGGCGATCACGGTCGCGACGATGCAGCAGCTCGCCGTCGCCAGGCGCTTCGGCGTGAAGCGCGTCGTCCTCGCCAACCAGCCGGTCGGGCGGCAGGAGATCGCCGCCTGTTTCGCGGCGCTGCAGGAACCCGGCTTCGAGCTCTACTGCCTCGCCGACAGCCTGGCCGGGGTCGCGTTGCTGGCGGAGGCCGCGAAGGGGCATGGCGGCAAGAATAATCCGCTGCGCATCCTGGTCGAGATCGGCTTCATGGGCGGGCGCACCGGCGCGCGCAGCCGGGAGGAGGCGCTGGCCGTCGCCCGCGCCGTCGCCGCCGCGCCGGGGCTGCAGCTCGCTGGCTTCGAGTGTTTCGAGGGGCTGTTCAGCGATACCGCCGGCGCGGACAGGCTGCTGGGCGAGGTCGTGGCCACCGCGACGGCTGCGGAGGGCGAAGGCCTGCTCGGGCCGGAGCCGATGGTGCTGAGCGCGGGCGGGACCTCGCTGTTCGACCGGGCCGGCGAGGCGTTCAACGCCGCCGCCTTCACCCGGCCGGTGATCAAGGTGCTCCGCTCGGGTTGTTACCTGACCCATGATTCCACCGTCTATGCCGAGGCGTTCCAGCGGATCCGGCTGGAGAGCAGCCTCAGCCTGCCGCCGGGCGGGCTCGCGCCGGCGCTCGAGGTCTGGGCCTTCGTCCAGTCGCGGCCCGAGCGCGGCCGCAGCCTGCTCACCGTCGGCAAGCGCGATATCAGCTTCGATTCGGGGCTGCCGGTGCCGCTGCGCTGGTTCCGGCCGGGCGGCGCGATGGCGCGGCCGGAGCCGATGCCGGCGGGGCATGCCGTGCTGGCGCTCAATGACCAGCACTGCCATCTCGGCACGCCGGAGGCCAGCCCGCTGCAGGTCGGTGACATGGTCGCCTTCGGCATCGGCCATCCCTGCACGACCTTCGACAAATGGGCCGTGCTGATGCTGGTCGATGACGATTATCGGGTGACCGGGGCGATCAGGACCTTCTTCTGACGGTCTCAGCCAGCCGCTGTTTCTTCCAACGGAACCTCTGATCCTTGACGTGAATTCCGGCCGTTCCTAGCCTGAATTCCAGAGAGGGAAAGCCCGCCATCGGCTCAGGCCGACGAGACGGGCAGGCCGGCGCCATCGGCCGCTGGGGCACACGAGGCTTTGGCACACGAGGCTTGACACATGAGGCTTGGCGCAGGGGGACCGCCCGCTGCGAGGATCAGGCCGGCACGCGTTACGGTGGGAGGATCGTTCGTGACAACACCATCAGTCCCGATGGCGGGCGAGGAGGACGGCGCCCCGTACGAGCCGTCGCGGCGCGGCCTGTTGCAGCTGCTGACGGCGGGCGGCGCGGCCCTGGCGACGCCGGGCCTGTGGAGCACGCTGGCACAGGCGCAGGCCCAGACCCCGGTGGCGGGCGGGACGCTGACCATCGGCGCCGATGCCGACCCGATCGGGCTCGACCCGGTCACGGTGAACGCCTTCTCCTCCTTCGATTTCACCAGCCTGCTCTATACAGGCCTGCTGCGCTGGACCGCGCAGATGCAGGTCGAGCCCGATCTGGCGACAGGCTACGAGCAGCCCGATCCAAAGACTTATGTCTTCAAGCTCAGGCAGGGCGTGAAGTTCCACAACGGCAAGGATTTCAGCGCCGAGGACGTCAAGCACACCTTTGACCGGATCATGAACCCGGCGACGGGCAGCCGGCTGAGGGCGCTCTATTCCAGCGTCGAGTCGGTCAGCGTGGTCGATCCCTTCACCGTCCGGTTCCAGCTCGGCACCACCGACGCCGCCTTCCTGAGCAATCTCGCGACCAATCCCAACGGCGCCATCGTGCCGGCCGGGGTCGACAACCTGAACACGCAGCCGGTCGGCACCGGCCCCTTCGCCTTCGAGAGCTACCAGCCGAACCAGCAATTCTCGCTGACGCGCCATGCCGGCTATTACGAGAAGAGCGAGCCTCATCTCGCAAAGGTGGTTTTCAAGTTCTACAAGGACCAGGCGACGCTGACCTCGGCGCTGCGCTCGCGCGCCATCGACATGACTTGGCTGAAGGACCCCAAGGTGGCGGCCGCGATCGCGCGCACGGCGCCCAACCTGGTCTCCGCGCCCGGCCAGACCTCGCGCACCTTCCCGATCTGGCTGAACATGAAGGCGAAGCCGCTGAACGACGTGAAGGTGCGTCGCGCGCTCAGCCTCGCCAGCGACCGCAAGGCCTGCCTCGACACGGTGCTGGGCGGCTCCGGCAAGATCGGCGCGATGATCCCGGAAAGCCAGGTCGGCGGCTATGACGGCAGCGGCGAGCTGCCCTATTACAAGCATGATGTCGCGGCGGCGAAGGCCCTGCTCGCCGAGGCCGGCTATCCCAACGGCATCGATCTCGGCGACTACATCATCGTCGCGGCCAACCCGCTCGACGTCGCCTGCGCCCAGATCCTGCAGCAGCAATGGCAGGCGGCGGGCATCACCGTGAAGCTGGTGCCGATGGAGACCGCGCCCCTGCTCAGCATGTGGGCGAACGGCACCTGGCCGACCCTGCTCTCGGTCGCGCTGTCCTGGACGCCGGATTCCGACGCGATCTTCCAATACGTCAAGTCGGATAGCGGCTTCGGCAAGGCGATGGGCTCGAACGATCCCGAGCTCGACCGGATGATCCTGGAGGCGCGGGCCGAGCTCGACACCTCCAGGCGCGCGGCGAAGAACCTCGAGATCCAGAAGCGCATCGCCGAGAACGCCTATGTCATCCAGATCTACCAGTATCCGCTGCGCTGGGAGATCTGGTGGAACTATGTCCAGGGCTATGTGCCGCTGGCCGCGAATATCCGCTCCTTCGTGCGCACCACATGGCTGAAGAAGTAGGCCGGGCCGGCCGCCTGATGGCGGAGCCGCGCCGATGATGCGCTTCGTCCTCGGGCGCCTCGCCTGGATGGCGGCGATCCTGCTCGGCGTCTCGCTCGTCGCCTTCCTGCTGATGCGCGCCATCCCCGGTGATTTCGCCATCGCGGCTGCCGGCTCGCAGAGCGTGGCGCCGGAGGTGCTGGCCACGATCCGCCGCGATCTCGGCCTCGACCAGCCGCTGCTGGCGCAGTACCTGGCCTGGCTCGGGCACGCGCTGACCGGCGATCTCGGCACCTCCTTCGTCACCCGCCGGCCGGTGCTCGGCGAGCTGCTGAACCGGCTTGCCGTCACGGTCCAGCTCACCCTCCTCGCCGCGCTCATCGCCGCGGTGATGGGGGGCGCGACCGGGCTTGCCGCGGCCCGGCTGCGCGGCGCGACCGACTGGCTGGTCCGGCTCTGGAACGGGCTGATGCTGGCGGTGCCGAACTATGTCGTCGCGACGCTGATCGTGCTGCTGTTCGGGCTCTATTTCCCCGGGATCACGGTGCTGGGCTACACGCCCTTCCTCGAGGACCCGCTCGCCTGTCTCGGCAGCCTGCTGCTGCCGGCCTTCGCGCTGGCGCTCGCCGTCTCCGTGACGATCGCCGAGAACACGCGCGCCGCGGTGCTCGAGGTCGCCAGCCAGGATTTCGTCATGGTCGCCCGCGCCAAGGGGCTGAAGCCCAGCGCGATCCTGCGCGACTACCTGATGCGCAACGCGCTGACGCCGGTGATCACCGCGGCCGGGCTCAAGATCGCGGCGCTCCTCGGCGGCAGCATCCTGGTCGAGACCATCTTCGCCATTCCGGGCATGGGGCAATATCTCTTCGAGTCGATCAACAGCCGCGACTATCCGGTTATCCAGGCGATCGTGCTCGTCGCCGCCGGCATCGTCGTCCTGGTCAACACGGCCATCGACATCGCCTATGCGCGGATCGATGCGCGGGTGCAGATGTGAGCGGCGCCGCGCCGGACAGCGTGGCGGGCGCGGCGCTGGCTCCGCGCAGCGCGCGCATGGGGGCAGGGCTCGGCCAGGGCTGGCTGCTGCTCGGCCTGGGGCTCGCCATGCTGGCGGCGCTGCTGATCGTCACCGTCTTCGCGCCGCTGGTCGCGCCCTATGATGCCTCGCTGACCTCGCCGGATTCGCTCGCGCCGGCGAGCGCGGCCCATTGGCTCGGCACGGATTCGATCGGCCGCGACGTGCTGAGCCGCCTGATCGTCGGCGGGCGCACGACCCTGCTGATCACGGTGAGCGCCGTCTTCGCCGCGCTGGTGGCCGGGCTCGTCCTCGGCCTGGCGGCGGGCTATCTCGGCGGGCTCGTCGACGAGGTCATCATGCGCCTGCTCGATGTCGTCTTCGCCTTCCCGGTGCTGCTGCTCGCGATCGCGGTTGTCGCGGCGCTCGGGCCGACCGTGCCGAACCTGATCCTGACCATCGCCATCGTCTACACGCCGGCCATGGCGCGGGTGGTGCGGGCGCCGGTGCTCAGCGTCAAGCAATGGGACCATGTCGAGGCGGCGCGCAGCGTCGGCATGAGCGAGCTGCGGCTGGTGCTGCGCCACATCCTGCCGATCGTGATCTCGCCGATCCTCGTCGCGACCAGCCTGACGCTGTCGCAGACCATCTTCACGGTGACGGCGCTGTCCTTCCTCGGGCTGGGGCCGCCGCCGCCCGATCCGAACTGGGGCGGCATGCTCTCGGAAGCGCGCCAGTTCATGGAGCTCGCGCCGCTGACGGTGATCGGCCCGGCCGCCGCGATCGTCTACGCGACGCTGACCTTCATCATCATCGCCAACGGCTTGCGCGAGGTTCTCGACGTCGGGAGCGTGCGATGACTGGCCGCTTGCTGGAGGTACGCGACCTGACCGCGACGGTGACGACGCGCCGCGATGTGATCGAGGCCGTGCGCGGCATCTCCTTCGACATCGGCGTGGACGAGGCGGTCGGCTTCGTCGGCGAATCCGGCTGCGGCAAGAGCGTCACCGCCAAGGCGCTGATGCGGCTGGCGCCGGAAGGGGCCGCGATCGCGCTCGGCGGCTCAGTTGCCTATCGGGGGCTGGATCTGCTGACGCTTGAGGAGGAGCGGATGCGGGACCTGCGCGGCCGGCGCATCGCCATGGTCTTCCAGGATCCGATGACCTCGCTCAACCCGGTGATGAGCATCGGCGCCCAGATGGGCGACATGCTGCGCCATCATTTCGGGCTCTCGGGGCGGGCGGCGCGCGAGCGCAGCATCGCGCTGCTCGACCTCGTCGGCATTCCCGACCCGGCAGGGCGCATCGACGATCATCCGCACCAGTTCTCGGGCGGCCAGCGTCAGCGCATCCTGATCGCCATCGCGATCTCCTGCGAACCGGACCTGCTGATCGCCGACGAGCCGACCACGGCGCTCGACGTGACCGTGCAGGCCCAGATCCTGCGGCTGCTGCTGCGGCTCCGGGAAGAGCGCGGCATGGCGCTGATGCTGATCACCCATGATTTCGGCGTGGTCGCCGGCATGGTCGACCGGGTCAACGTGATGTATCGCGGCGAGATCGTCGAGAGCGGGCCGGTCGACGAGGTCTTCGCGCAGCCGCGTCATGCCTATACGCGGGCCCTGCTCGACGCGGTGCCGCGCCTGCATGGCGCCGGGACGGTGCGATGAGCGCGCCGCGCGGCAAGGCCGATGGCACGACACCGCTGCTGCAGGTGCGCGATCTCTCCGTGCTGTTTCCGGGGCGGCGCGGCGGCGCCGCGGTCAGGGCGGTGGAGCGTCTCTCCTTCGATATCGCGCCCGGACAGACGCTCGGTCTCGTCGGTCAGTCGGGCTCCGGCAAGACGACGGCGGGGCGCGCCATCCTGCAGCTTCAGAAGGCGCATGAGGGCTCGGTCCGGCTGCTCGGGCAGGAGCTGACGACGATGCGCCCCAGCCAGTTGCGCCGGATGCGGCGGCACATGCAGTTCGTGCTGCAGAATCCCTATTCCAGCCTGCATCCGCGCATGACGATCGGCCAGATCCTCTCCGAGCCGCTGCTGGTCCACCACGCCGTGCCGGCCAATCGCATCGGCGAGCGGGTCGCGGAACTGCTGGAGCTGGTCAATCTCGATCCGGCGATGCTGCGTCGCTACCCGCATGAATTCTCCGGCGGCCAGCGCCAGCGCGTCGTCATCGCCCGGGCGCTCGCGGTCAATCCCGATTTCGTCGTCTGCGACGAGCCGGTCTCGGCGCTGGACGTGCGCACCCAGGCGCAGATCGTCGCGCTGCTGCAATCGCTGCAGGAGCGGCTCGGCCTGTCCTATCTCTTCATCGCGCATGACCTCGCCATCGTGCGTGAGGTGGCGCATCGCGTCGCCGTCATGTTCCGCGGCCGCATCGTCGAGATGGGCAGCGCCGCGCAGGTCTATGACAGCCCCGCCCATCCCTATACGCGGCTGCTGCTCGATGCCGTGCCGACGCCCGACCCCGCGCTGCAGCGCGAGCGGCTGCGCCAGCCCCCGCCGGATCTGCGCTTCCTCGACGGCGATGGCGGCTCCTGTATCCACGGCATCGACCACGGAGGGGCGCCCGAATGGCACGAGGTGGCGGCGGGGCACGGCGTCTCCTGCCGCTACTGGCCGGCAGATGGGACGGTCGTGTCACGGCCGGAAGCTTGCCCATGAGCAGACATTCCGGCGGCCTTAACGCATCGGCCCGAAAAGTGGATTGCGGTTTTCGGAGAAGCCCATGCGAAAACAAGAAGCTGGATCATCGGACCGGATGCGATATCCGATCAATCAGGCTCGCCCGTGCCAGGAGCGCGTCGCTGACCCATGAATTCGGCGATTGCCCGCTGCAAGCTCACCCATTCCAGCCATTCCGAGGAACCGATCCGGGCCTTCTCGAGCTCGCGAGCGCGCATGAGCGCCAGGCGGAGTTCAGCGTCCGACGTAAGATTGATGACGGGTAGCTTTCTCGCAGACATCACTGCCTCCGTTGGTCCTTCGCCTGGGTTATGCTGGCGCGCAAATTTCCCTCCAACGTCGCGATCACGGGCGATCCGCCCGCGGCGAGCGTCGGCTTGCTTGAGTTGAGACGGGAGGCTGGCCTGATCCGGGATGGGGGCCAGCCGCGCGATGGTCTCGGGCGCCTTCGCGCAAGCCGAAAATGCGCGAGACCAGACATGGTTCCGCGTCGCTTCCATGCAGAGCGGGGTAATCCTTTTTAGTGGATGCCGCGGCGCGCGCTCTCCACTTTTCGGGCGGATGCGCTAGAGCATTTTCGAGCGAAGTGGATACCGGTTCGCGTGAAGAAAATGCGTCAAAACAAGTAGATAGAGAATTTTCGCGATTCGAAGAAACGCGGAAATGCTCTAGCGACCCGTCACGCCAGTCGGGTTCGCCTCCCGGAAGGTTTGGATGGCGGCGGTGGTGAGATCCCCCATTGACCGGGGGCCATTGGCCAGCAGCCGGACAACGATGCCACCCAGTCTCGCTTTCGCTTGCTCGGCTTCGTCTCCGACGAGGCCAAGATCGTCGCCGATGGCGTGCCAGGCACGAGCGTGGATCGCTTCGGCGACGAGCATCTCCCTGGAGTTCAATACGCCAGGAAAACGAAGATCGAGTGTCGGCATAGGTTTGGTCTCAACGAATCGCCCGGCATTGTCTGCACGGAAAAATGGCACGGCAACCTCATCCCGAAAGCCTTGTCGTGGACCTCGGTCCGGAAGCCGACCTCGTTCAGGCACGCGTCGCGGTCTTGCTGCCCTTCCTCACGCTTACGACGTGCCGGACGAGCTTTGGTCCAATCGCGAAGACCCCGAGATAGGCAAGGCGAGGAGGCCGGTCGCCTGGCTCTCGCCCGCGCTGACAGAATGCACCTGCTGGTGACGGACTCTCCGCTCGACGCGACCACCCGTCATTCGACATCGGTTCCTTCTGGCGGAACGTTCAATCCTTGACGTGAAATCATTGCGACAACTACGCTTTTGACCGAACCACGCTGGTGACGATTGCGGGCTGCTGTTCCGGCTGCGCCGGGAACCGAGGCGGTCGCCGCCTGCGCGAGGCTAGAATTCGCTTCGCCCGAAGCCGGGCGGAGCCGCTTTGGGGGAGGTCGCCTTGCGTCTGGCTCTGATCCACATCGCCCAGGAGACGAACGACTTCAATCCGGTGCTGACGACGCTCGCCGATTTCGAAGCCTTCGGCATCCACGAGGGTGCGGAGATCGCCCGCCATTTCGGCGAGATCGGCCAGATCGGCGGGCATTACGCGGCGATCCGCGAATCCGGCCTGGATATCGAGACCATCCCGATCATCCGGGCCTGGGCGGTGGCGGGCGGGCGCATCTCGCGCGAGGCCTTCGACTATTTCCAGGTCAAGATCCGGGCCGGACTGGAGACTATCGGGCCGATCGATGGGCTCGTGCTGCAACTGCACGGCGCCTGCGCCGCCGAGGGCATCGACGATGTCGAGGGCGAGCAGGCGGAACTCTGCCGGCAGATCCTCGGGCCGGACGTGCCGATCCTGCTCGGGCTCGATCACCACGCCAATGTCACGCAGAAGATCATGGCCAATTGCACGGCCATCGTCGGCCACCGCACCCAGCCGCATGACGTGTTCGACACCGGCAAGATCGGCACCGAGGTGCTGCTGCGCATCCTCACGGAGAAGGCGCGGCCGGTGATGGCCTGGCGCAAGATTCCGCTGCTGTCGCATCAGGAGCAGTTCCTGACCTCGAAAGGGCCGATGAAGCGCTGGTTCGACCGGGCCCGGGCGCTGGAGGCCGACCGGCGTGTGCTGCAGGCCTCGAACTATCCGATGCAGCCCTGGCTCGACGTCGCCGAGGGCGGCTGGTCGACGATCGTCGTCACCGATGGCGACCAGGCGCTGGCCGAGGCTCTGGCGGACGAGCTCGCCGATCTCGCCTGGTCGATGCGCGACGATTTCCAGGTCCGCGAGGCGGTCACGGTCGACGAGGCCGTGCACAAGGCCGATGCGGCCGCGCGCGGGATGGTGGTGCTGAGCGATACCGGCGACACCGTCTTCGGCGGGGCGGCCGGCGACAGCAACCTGATCCTGGAAGCGATCCTGCGGCTCGGCACCAAGGGCCGCGCGCTGATTCCGCTGATCTCGCCGCAGGCGGTGCAGGTGCTGATCGCGGCGGGCGAGGGGACCGAGGTCACGCTGCCGCTCGGCGGTGATGCCGCCCCGGCCTTCTTCGCGCCGCTGACGGTGACGGGGACCGTGCGGCGCATTGGCGGCGGCGCCATCCCGCTCGCCTTCAACCACCAGGCCGAGGTCGATATGGGCCGGGTCGTGGTCTTCGATGTCGGACCGGTGACCCTGCTGATCAGCGAGCTGCGCGGCGTCGCCGGCAATGTGCCGGGCGTCTACGAAGCCTTCGGCATCGATCTTGCGGGCTATAAGATGGCCGTGCTCAAGACCGCTTCGAACTTCCAGTATTTCGCGCCGATCACCTCGCAGGTCATCCGCGCCGATACGCGCGGGCCGGGGCAGTCTGACGTGTTCACCTTACCGTGGCGGCGGATTCCGCGCCCGGTCTATCCTCTGGAGACAATAAGCGACTGGCGGGCGCATTCGTCCCAGCCGGGAGCGGGGACGGGTTGAGAGCCAGTTAGAACTAAAACGAGAGGGGAAAGCCATGACCACGCTGTCGCGACGTCACTTCTGCATGACCGGCCTTGCCCTCGCGGCAGCGGCCCCCCTGGCGGCGGCGCTGCCGGCCGCGGCCCAGCAGCTCAAGGGCGGGACGCTGCGCGTCGCCGTGCTGAGCGAGCTGGCGAATTACGATCCGCAGCAGCTCTCCACGGTCAATTTCCACGTCATCAAGAACCTCTATGACAGCCTGATCGAATACACGCCGGAGGGGAAGCCGGAGCCGAGCCTGGCGACGGAATGGGCGATCGCACCCGACAAGAGCTCGGTCACGCTGAAGCTGCGCGACGGCGTGACCTTCCATAGCGGCACGCCGTTCAAGGCCGATTCCGTGCTCGCGACCCTGCAGAAGGGCGCCGATCCCAAGCGCGGCAAGAACGTGTTCTCGACCATGTCGGTCGTCAAGGACTGGTCGGCGCCGGACGAGCGCACGGTCACGATCAACTTCAAGGCGCCGGTGCCGGACCGGCAGATCCTCGACCTGCTGCAATTCCTGATCCCGATCGATCCGAAGGGCATCGACACGGTCGAGACCGTTCCGGCCGGCACCGGCCCCTATACGCTGGTCAACCGGGCCGTGGGCCAGAGCCTCACGCTCAAGGCCAACCCGAAATATTGGCGCGAGAAGCAGCCGATCGCGCAGGACCTCGTCTTCACCGTGTTCAGCGAGGATGCGGCGGCGACCGCGGCGCTGGAATCGGGCGCCGTCGATATCGTCTATAACGGCTCCTCGCGCAGCGCGGTCAGGCTCAAGGCCGCCGGCTATCAGGTCTTCGCCGGCCCCGGCCAACTCGTGCAGGTCTTCCGCATCAACTCGACGCGCGGACCGTTCCGCAACAAGTCCTTCCGCCAGGCCTTCAACTACCTGATGGACCGTGCCGCCATCCTGCGCGTCGGCTATGCCGGGATGGGGCAGGTGGTGGCGCTGCCCTGGGCGCCGGCGAGCCCGGCTTTCGACGCCGCCTACACCAAGACCTATGCCTTCGACCCCGACAAGGCGAAGAAGCTGATCGCCGCCTCCGGCCTCTCCGCCGACGAAGTGAAGGGCTGGAAGCTGCTGGTGAACGGTAGCGACGAGCCCTCGGTCGCGATCAGCCAGATCCTGCAGGGTTCTCTCGCCAAGGCCGGCATCCCGATCGAGCTCGATATGCGCCAGGGCGCCGAATACGTCACGGCGCTGCTCGGCGGCGATTTCGCCGCGACCTTCGGTGCGGTCGGCAACGTCCAGAAATTCCCGTCGCGCGTCGCCACCAACTCGATCTACCGCACCTCGCAGAACCCGGTCCTCAAGGATCCGCATCCGCATCCCGACTATGTCGCCGCCATCGCGAGAGTGGATGGAGCGGCAGGCGGCGAGGCTGAGGTCAAGGCGACCTATGACAATCTCAACCGCGTGCTCGTCGACGAGGCCTTCGCCATCGCGACCAATTCCTACGATGTCGGGCTGATCGTCGCCTCCCAGAAAATCGGCGGCGTGACGCTCGACATCGACAACCTCTTCGTCGCGCGCACGATCGGGTTCAAGTGATGCGGCCCGGAGCATTTTCGAGCGAAGTGGATACCGGTTCGCGTGAAGAAAATGCGTCAACGCAAGTAGATAGAGAATTTTCGCGATTCAGAGAAGCGCGGAAATGCTCTGGTCCGACGCCGCGGCCCCGGTCCAGCGCCGGCTGATGCGGGACGGCCTGGTCTCGTTCCTCCACCTGCTGCGCCGGCTGCTCGCCCGGCGCGGCGCCGCGCTGAGCCTCGCCTTCCTCGCGCTGGTCGCGCTGGTCGCGGCCATCGCCGATTTCCTGCCGCTCGACCCGCTGACGCAGAGTGTCGCGGATGCGCTGATGCCGCCTTCGGCCGAGAGCTGGTTCGGCACCGACGAGCTCGGGCGGGACATCCTGGCGCGGGTGGTCTACGGCGCGCGGACCTCGCTGGTCACGGCGCTCGGCGCGGTCTGCATCGCGGCGCTCGTCGGTGTGCCGATCGGACTCGTCGCCGGCTTCTACGGCGACTGGCGCGACTCGCTGCTGATGCGCTGCATCGACGTGCTGCTCGCGCTGCCGAACATCCTGTTTGCCATGGCCCTGATCGCCGTGCTCGGGCGCAGCCAGGGCGCGGCCCTGATCGCCGTCGGCATCGCCGGCATCCCCGGCTTCGCCCGCATCGCCCGGGCCCAGGTCATGGCGCGGCGCCAGCTCGATTTCGTCATGGCGGTGCGCAGCTTCGGCGGTGGCCCGGGCTACATCATGTTCCGGACGCTCCTGCCCAACATCATGAGCCCGCTCGTCGTCCAGGCGATCGTACTCGCCTCGATCGCCATCCTGCTCGAGGCGGCGCTCGCCTTCCTCGGGGTCGGCGTGCCGCCGCCGACGCCGAGCTGGGGCGAGATGCTGCGCACCGGCAAATCCTATCTCTACGAGGCGCCGAGCTATGCGGTACTGCCCGGCCTGGTGCTGACGCTGACCATCCTCTCGCTCGACACGATCGGGCGGGCCCTGACCGCGCTGCTCGACCATGACGAGGCGGCCACGCCCGGCGAGACGGCAGGGGACAGGCGATGACCGGCTATGCCCTGCGCCGGCTCGCCCAGATGCTGCCCGTGCTGCTGATCGCCTCCTTCGCCATCTTCGCCATGGTCTATGCCGTGCCCGGCGGGCCGGTGGCCGTGATCGCCGGCGAGAATGCCTCGCCGGAGGAGATCGCGGCGGCGGTCCAGCGCTACGGGCTCGACCGGCCCATGGTCGTGCAATATGCCGACTGGCTCGGCCGCGCCGTCACCGGCGATTTCGGCCTGTCGCTGCATAGCCGCCAGTCGGTCGTGCAACTGATCGGCGAGCGGTTGCCGGCGACGCTGCAGCTCGCCCTCGCGGCCATCCTGGTCGCGCTCGCCATCGGCATCCCGGTCGCGGTCGCCAGCGCGGTCAGGCCGCAATCCTGGCTCGACCGGCTGCTCAGCGGCTGGAGCGCGCTGGCGCTCGGCGTGCCGACCTTCTGGCTCGGCATCCTGCTGATCCTGCTCTTCGCGGTCGAGCTGCGCTGGCTGCCCTCGGCCTCGCGCTATGTCCCGCTCTGGGAGGCGCCACTCGAGGCGCTGCGCAGCCTCGCCCTGCCGGCGATCACGCTCGGGGTCTATGTCTCCGGCGTGCTCGGGCGCTTCCTGCGGGCGTCGCTGATCGGCGAGGCGCGGGCCGACTATGTCCGCACCGCCCGCGCCAAGGGCGTGCCGGAGAAGCGCATCGTCGGCCTGCACATCATGCGCAACGCGCTGCTGCCCTTCGTCACCATCGTCGGGCTGATGATGGCGAATTTCATCGGCGGCGCCGTCGTGACCGAGGCGGTCTTCACCTATCCGGGCCTCGGACGCCTGCTGATCCAGGCGATCAGCACCCGCGACTACCCGCTGATCCAGGGCTGCATCCTGGTGATCCTCGTCGCGTATATGCTGATCAACCTCGCGGTCGACCTGCTCTATGCCTGGATCGACCCGCGGATCGAATACCGGTGAGCGCCGCCTCAGCCCGCGCCGGGCGGCGGCTGCGAGCCGAGCTGCGCCGAGATGCCGGCCGCGATCTCGCGCAGCCGCGTGCCGGCCTTGGCCGCCAGGGAATGCGGCATGCGCATCAGCGGCGCCGAAATCGAGAGCGCCGCGACCGGATGGCCGTCCTCGTCCAGGATCGGCACGCCGACGCACATGGCGCCATCCTCGTTCTCGCCCATCTCCGTGGCATAGCCGGCGCGGGCGACCTGTCGCAGCTGGCGCTCGATCTCCTCGCGCTCGAGCAGCGTGCGGCCGGTGCGCTCGGTCAGCGGCAGGTCGAGCTGGCGCTGGCGTTCCGCCTCGGGCAGGAAGGCGAGGATCGCCTTGCCGAGCGCCGTCGAGTGCATCGGATGGCTGTCGCCAATCCGGGCCTGCATCCGGAGCGAGCGGTTGGCCTCGACCAGGTCGATATAGATGATGGTGCCGTTGCCCTTCACGGCCAGGTTCACCGTCTCGTTGAACTCGTGCATCAGCTCGATCATCGCCGGCCGGGCGAGCTCGCGGATCTTGCTGACGCTGGCATCGGCCCGGGCGATGGCGCGCAACTGCGGCCCGAGATTATAGCGGTCGCTGGCGCGGTTATGGTCGAGGAAGCCGGCTGCCGTCAGGGTCTGCAGATAGCGGAACGTCGTCGTCTTCGGAATCCGCAGCTCCTTGCTGACCGCGGTGAGCGCGACCTCGTGGCCGCGGCGCGCGACGAATTCCAGCACCTTCAGCGCCTTCATCACCGGCTGCACGACATAGGGATTGTCTGGTGTCTTCGGCACGGCCGCTCCCCTGGTCGGACACGATAGTCAGGCCGATAGCGAGCGCAGCCAAATTCCGCAAGGCGAAACTCGCGTTCCTTTACACGGTGAGGTCGCTCTGGTGAGGTCCGGGGAAACAGCAGCGGAGGCGACGCAAGTGGCAGACGATGGCATCCAGCAGGCGGGGACGCTGCGCTTCGAGGAATCGGCCCGGCAGGTCGCGGAGAATGCGCGCTTCGTCGCCGGCGGCGTGAACAGCAATTTCCGCCTCGGCATGGCGCCCGGGCCGCTCGTCTTCGAGCGCGGCGAAGGCGCCTATCTCATCGATGCCGATGGCAACCGGATCATCGACTACTACTGCGGAATGGGGGCGACCGTGCTCGGCCATTCGCCGGCGCCGGTGATCGCGGCGGTGCAGCAGCAGGTGCAGAAAGGCATCCTCTTCGCCGGCCAGGCGCCGATCGAGTACGAGGCCGCGCGGCTGATCTGCGAGCGCATTCCCTCGGCGGAACGGCTGCGCTTCGGCTCGTCCGGGTCGGAGGTGGCGCAGGCGGCGATGCGGCTGGCGCGCGCCGCCACCGGCCGGCGCATCATCGTCAAGTTCGAGGGGCATTATCACGGCTGGTTCGACAACATCCTGTGGTCGACCGCACCGGGGCTGAACGCGGCCGGGCCCGAGGACGCGCCGACGCCCGTGATCGGCAGCCGGGGCCAGGATCCGGCGGCGGGCGAGGGGCTCTCGATCCTCGGCTGGAACGATCTCGCGGCGCTGGAAGCGCGGCTCGCCAGGGGCGATGTCGCGGCGGTTCTGATGGAACCGGCCATGTGCAACCAGGGTGCGATCGCGCCCGCTCCCGGCTATCTCGAGGGCGCGCTCGCGGCCTGCCGCAAGCACGGCGCCTTGCTGATCTTCGACGAGGTCATCACCGGGTTTCGCCTGGCACGGGGCGGGGCGCAGGAGCTCTTCGGGGTGACGCCGGACCTCACCATCATGGCGAAGGCGATCGCGAACGGCTTTCCGGTCGCTGCCATCGCCGGGCGTGCGGAGCTCCTCGACCTCTTTGCCGATGGCGTCCTGCATGGCGGCACTTTCAACGCCCAGCCGGTCGCGATGGCCGCGATGGTCGCGACGCAGACAGCGCTGACAGCAGAGCATTACGAGCGCAGTTCGGCCCAGGGCCAGCGCCTGCAGGACGGCATCCGCGCCATCCTGTCGGAGGCCGGCATCACGGCGCAGGTTGCCGGCTTCCCGCTGGTCTTCCACGTCGCCTTCGGGCTCGACGCCCCTGCGCGGAACTATCGCGACGTGGCGCGCTCCGACAAGGCGGCTTACGCCCGCTTCGCCCATGAGCTGCTCAAGCGCGGCGTGCGCGTGCTGGAGCGCGGCGCCTGGTTCGTCTCCTCGGAACATGATGCCGAGGTCGTCGACCGGACCCTCGAGGCGGTCCGGGCCGCGGCACGCGAGGCCGCGGCCGGCTAGAGCATTTCCGCGTTTCTTCGAATCGCGAAAATGCTCTATCTATTTGTTTTGACGCATTTTCTTCACGCGAACCGGCATCCACTTCGCTCGAAAATGCTCTAGCTCAGGACGAGAGGCGGCAGAGCTGGAGCAGCGGGCCGCCCATAGCCGACCTCGCCAATGTCGGCTTCTGGGCGGTCAAGCGTTCCCCCAAGTCGCGCCTGTCGAACAGGCTAGCCCGCCTCATCGGCGTGGTCGACATAGACCAGCCCCTGCCGCGCCAGTTCCTCGCGCATCTTGTACATGTCGAGGCCAAGCTCGCCGGAGGCGAGGCGCTGGCGCTTCTCGTCCTCGTTGGCCTTGCGCGCCTTGGCCTTGGCCGCGACATCGGCGGCCTCGCGCCGCGGCACGACCAGCACGCCGTCATCATCGGCGACGATGACGTCGCCCGGGCTGACCGCCGCGCCGGCACAGACAACCGGGACGTTGACCGCGCCCAGCGTCGCCTTGACCGTGCCCTTCGACGAGATCGCGCGCGACCAGGCCGGGAAGCCCATCTCGTGCAGCGCCTTCACGTCGCGCACGCCGGCATCGATGACGATGCCGACGACGCCGCGCGCCATCAGCGAGGTCGCGAGCAGGTCGCCGAACATGCCGTCGGTATTGTCGGTGGTGACGGCGACGACGAGCACGTCGCCGGGCTGGCACTGCTCGACCGCGACATGCAGCATCCAGTTGTCGCCGGGCTGCGCGAGCACGGTCACGGCGCTGCCGGCAATGGCGGCGCCGGCCCAGGCCGGGCGCATGTAGGGCTTCAGCAGGCCGAAGCGGCCCATCGCTTCATGGCTGGCCGAGACGCCGCAATCGGCGAGGTCTGCGATGACCCCGGCCTCGGCGCGGGGAATGTTGCGGACGACGATGTTTTTCACGCGAGTTCCTCCAGAACCATCGGGAAGAGGCGCTGATAGGCCTCGCCATAGGTCATCGATCGGCCGGAGTTGCGGCCGCCCTGCATGCCGCGGTTCAACGCGACGCGGGTGTAGTATTCCCAGAGATGCTTCTGCGCGGCCAGGATCTCGAAGGCGGCGCGCTTCTTCTCCCAGACATCGTCGATGTTGAGGATGACGTTAGGTTTATAATCGCACTGCTCGGGCTGGTGCGGCTCGAACAGGAAGACCGGCGGGGCCGAATAGGCGCGGTTCGGATCGGGCTTGTGGCCCATGGCCTGGGCGATGATGCGCGCCTCCTGGGCGAGCCGCGTCGCCTCGGGATGGTCGATATTATAGGGGTCGGCCAGGGCGTGCGTCAGCACGAAGGACGGCTTCAGCTCGTGATTGATGTCGACCAGCCGGTCGAGGATCTCTTCGGTGCCGCGCAGCGGATAGTCACCCGCGTCGAAGAACTCGATCTCGGCGCCGAGCAGTTCGGCGGCGCGCTGCGCCTCGTCGCGGCGCTGCTCCTTGACCTCGGCCATGCTGACACCGGCCTTCTTCCAGGCGAACTGGCTCTCGCCGCGCTCGCCATAGGAGAGGCAGGCGATCTTGATGCGATAGCCCTTGGCGGTGTGCAGCGCGATGGCGCCGCCGGCTCGCCAGACGAAATCCCCCGGATGGGCGGTGACCACGAGTCCGGTCTTTTGAGAAGCAGTCATAACTTGGACTTTCGATGTTGAAGCTTGGAAGGGATCAGGCGGCGTCGGCCTTGGCGTAGGTCGTGCCGTCGAAGAGGACGCGGGCGGTGCGCAGCAGCCCGGCGCGCTCGACGACCGGCTTTTCAGCCGTGCCGCCGACCTCGATGCGGACGCTGAACTCGCCGGTCGGATGCTCGACCGAGAGCGTCTTGATCCGGCCCTCCGGCACCTTGGCGACGGCGGCCGCGGGCGAGCCCGGCAGCACGCAGGCGGTGGCGACCGTCACCGCCGCGAAGACGCCGATCGAGGCGTGGCATTCATGCGGGATGAAGTTGCGGGTCGAGACATGGCCGCCCGGCTGCTGTGGCGGCGCGACCAGCGAGAGCTTCGGCACGACCTTCTTGCTGACATCGCCGAGATTCATCAGCGGGCCGCAGGCGAGGCGGATTTCCTCCAGCCGCGCCTTCAGCTCCTTGTCGGCGTCGAGTGCCTCGCGGCTTTCATAGCCGGTGCGACCGACTGCCGAGGCGGCGAGCACGATGACCGGCATGCCGTTGTCGATCAGGGTGACGTCGACGCCCGCGACATGGTCGACGACATTGCCGGTCGGCAGCAGCGAGCCGCAGACGGAGCCGGCGGCATCGAGGAAGTCGATGGTCACCGGCGCGGCGGTGCCGGGCACGCCGTCGATGCGGGCGTCGCCGGCATAGTTGACCTTGCCGTTCGGCGTCTCGATCAGCAGCTCGGCGATGGTGCCGGTGTTGATGGTGCGGACGCGGACGCGGGTCTGGTCGCCCGTCGGCTTGATCAGGCCGCGCTCGATCGCGAAGGGGCCGACGCCGGAAAGGATGTTGCCGCAATTCGGCGTGGTGTCGACGACCGGCTGGGCGATGCCGACCTGGCCGAACAGGAAGTCGATGTCGCAATCGGGCAGGGCGGAGCGCGAGACGATCGCGGTCTTGCTGGTCAGCGGATGGGCGCCGCCGACGCCGTCCACCTGGCGCGCATCGGGCGAGCCGAAGATGCTGAGCAGCAACCGGTCACGGGCGGCCGGGTCGGAGGGCAGGTCCTCAGCCAGGAAATAGGCGCCCTTGGACGTGCCGCCGCGCATCAGCATGCATCTGACGGGGATTTGCATCGTGAACCTCCCTTGCGTTGCGGTCGCCACCCGGCGCCGAACTCTTCTCTGTGGGCCGAATTCTCAGTGCGCCAGGAACTCAGTGCGCCAGGAACTCAATGCGCCAGGATCTTCGACAGGAATTCGCGGGCGCGCTCGCTCGCCGGGGCCGCGAAGAACTGCTCCTTGGCCGCGTCCTCGACGATGCAGCCCTGGTCCATGAAGATGACACGGTCGGCGACGCGCCTGGCGAAGCCCATCTCATGCGTCACCACCGCCATCGTCATGCCCTCGCCGGCGAGCTCGATCATCACGTCGAGCACCTCGCTGATCATCTCGGGATCGAGCGCGGAGGTCGGCTCGTCGAACAGCATGACCTGCGGGTCGAGTGCGAGCGCGCGGGCGATGGCGACGCGCTGCTGCTGGCCGCCGGACAGGTTCGCCGGCTTCGCATTGGCCTTGGCCTCGAGCCCGACACGCTTGAGCAGGCTGCGGGCGCGGGCTTCCGCCTCGGCGCGCGAACGCTTCAGGGCGCGGACCTGCGCCAGCATGATGTTCTCCAGCGCCGTCATGTGCGGGTAGAGCTCGAAATGCTGGAAGACCATGCCAATCCGCATGCGCAGCTTCGGCAGGTTGGTCCGGGGCGAGCCGACCTCGACGCCCTCGACCGTGATGCTGCCGGACTGGAACGGCTCCAGCCCGTTGATGCATTTGATCAGCGTGCTCTTGCCCGAGCCCGAGGGCCCGCAGACGACCACGACCTCGCCCTTGGCGATCCTCGTGCTGCAATGGCGCAGCACCTGCGTCGCACCATAGGCCTTGGAGACGTCGTCGATGACGATGGTGGGCTTGTCCATTGCGTTGACCTTGAGAGAAGCCGCCATCAGCTCACCGCCAGCCGCGCATAGAGCCAGCGGCCGATCCCGGAGAGGATCAGGCAGATCACCAGATAGGTGAGGGCGACGAAGGCGAGGATCGTCACCGGCTGGAACTCGCGGGCGTTGACGAGCATGGCGTTGCCGGTGAACTCCGCGACGCCGATGACCGAGGCCACCGAGGTGAACTTGAAGAGCCGGACATATTGGTTGAACAGCGTCGGGATGATGCGGCGCACGGCGAGCGGCACGACGACGAAGCGCAGCGCCTGGCCCTGCGTCAGCCCGGTCGCGAGCGCGGCCTGCGTCAGCGTCGGCTTCACCGTCATCAGGCCGCTGCGGATGTCCTCGGCGAGATAGGCGCCGATGAACAGGATGAAGGCGACGACCGTCGCCTTGTAGGCGGTGGTCTGGTAGCCGAACAGGGCCGGCAGGCCGAAGAAGGCGATGAAGAGCACGACCAGCAGCGGCGTGCCGCGGATGAACTCGATATAGACGCGCGAGACGACTGAGAGCACCGGCACGCGGCTGTAGAGGATCACCGCGACGATCAGCCCGAGCAGCGTGCCGCCGAGCGCGACCATCGCCGAGATCTGCAGGCTGGTCGCCAGCCCCTGCAGCATGAAGGGCAGGTTCTTGAGGATGACCTCAGGCATCGGCGACCCTCCGGGCGAGGCCGTCGCGCGTGCCGGACAGGATGGTCAGCGTCTGGCTGACCACGGTCACCAGCGCGAGATAGAGCAGGCAGACGGTGATGTAGATCTCGAAGGTACGGAAGGTCTGCCCCTCGATCGCGCTCGCCTGGTAGGTGATGTCGGCGACCGCGATCACCGAAGCGAGCGAGGAATCCTTGATCAGCTGCGAGAACACGCTGGCGAGCGAGGGGATGATGGCGCGGAGCGCCTGCGGATAGACCACGAAGAGCATGGCCTGCGCGTTGGTGAGGCCGCTGGCGAGCGCCGCCTGGCGCTGGCCGCGCGGCACGCTGCCGATGCCGGAGCGGACGATCTCGGCGACATAGGCGCCCGAATAGAGCGCGAGGCCGAGGACGCCGCACCAGAACGCCGGAATCTTCAGGAAAGACAGGCCGTTATACCAGAAATACATATGGATCAGCAGCGGGATGTTCCGCATCGACTCGACATAGGCGATGGAGAGCACGCGCAGCGACCGGGCCTGCGCCGTCGCGGCCGTGCCGACCAGGGTGCCGATGACGATGGCGAGCACGAGCGCGGCCGCCGAGAGCAGGATCGTGGTCACGAACCCGTCCAGGATGAGCGCCCGGTTGTCCCAGATCGGGCCGAACTGCAGGGTGTAATTCACCGGTCAGACCTTTTGTGCCGGCGGGCCTTTCGGCCCGCCGAATTCCGCTTTCACGGCCAGGTTTCGATGGGATAGGTCGGGTCCGCGTTGAACCATTTGCGGTAGAGCGCGGCGTATTCGCCGGAGGTCCACAGGTCCTGGAGGGCGAAGTTCACGGCGTCGCGCAGTTCGGCGTCGCCCTGGCGGATGCCGATGCCGAAGGGCTCGACGCTGAACAATTCGCCGACGATCTTGAACTTCGGATTGTCCTTCAGGAAGCCCTGCAGGATGTTGAGGCTGCCGGTCAGCGCCTCGACGCGGCCCTGGGCCAGCGCCAGCCAGGCGCTGTTATAGTCCTTGAAGGCGGTGATCTTGGCCTTGGGCGCCGCGGCGGCGATGTTCTTCTCCAGCGTCGTGCCCTGCTGGACCGCGACCTCCTTGCCGTCGAGATCCTTCAGGCCGGTGACCTTGCTGTCGCTCGCGACCATCAGCGACTGGCCGCCGGTATAGTAGGTGATGCTGAAATCGATCGCCTTGTCGCGCTCGCGGGTATGGGTCATCGACGCCGCGACGATATCGACATTGCCGCTGACCAGCAGCGGCACGCGGGTCGGGGAGGTCACCTTCACGAACTCGACCTTGACGCCGAGCTTCTCGCCGATCTTGCGGACGATATCGAGGTCGAACCCGGCCGGCTCGTTCTTGTCGTCGAGGAAGCCGAAGGGCGGGGTGTCGTATTTCACGCCGGCCCTGATCGTGCCGCGCTCCTTGATCTTGCTCATGCTGTCGGTCTGCGCCTGCGCGACGCCGAGCGGCGCTAGCGCCGCCGCCGCGACGACGGCCGCGGCGAGGCTGAATTCCCTGCGATTGATCATGGCCTTTGGTTCCCCTGGTTTTGGTTGTTTGCTGTGGTCAAGCCGCCAGGCCGACGCGGGCGATGCGCTCGAGGGCTTCCTCGAGATCGGCGTCGGGGCAGGTCAGAGACAGGCGCAGATGGCCCTTGCCGGGCGCGCCGAAGAAGGAGCCGGGCAGGGACGAGACGTCGATCTCGTCGAGCCAGCGCTTGGCGACGGCGACATCGTCGGCCGCGATCGACGGGAAGAGATAGAAGGTCGCGGACGGCATGCTCGTGGTGATGCCCTCGATCTTCGAAAGGCCGGCCACGGCGGTCTCCAGACGACGGCGGAAGGTCGCCCGGTATTGCGGCACGACCTCGTCATAGAGCGAGAGCGCGGTGATGCCGGCGAGCTGGATGAAGTCCGGCACGCAATAGACCGAATGCTGCATGAACTTGAGCACGGCCTTGGAGAGTCCGGCGGGCATCATCAGCGCGCCGAGCCGCCAGCCGGTCATGCCGAAGGTCTTGGAGAAGCTGTCGACGACGAAGGTGCGCTCGCGGCCGCCCGGCAGCGCCTGCGGGCTCGGGAAGCGGCCATCATGCAGCAGGTCGCAATAGACCTGGTCGAAGATGATCCAGATGTCGTGCCGGACGGCGAGATCGACCAGGCCGGAAATCTCCTCGGCGCTCAGCACGCGGCCGGTCGGGTTCACCGGCGAGTTGATGATGACGGCCTTGGTACGCGGCGTGACCGCGCGCTCCAGCGTCTCCAGATCGAGCCGATCGAGCAACGCCAGCGGCACGGGCGTGCCGCCGCAGAGCCGCACGCAGGGGCCGTAGCTGACCCAGCCCGGCTCGGGGACGAGCACCTCGTCGCCGGCCTCGACCGTCGCCATCAGGGCGGTGAGCAGCGCGAACTTGCCGCCGGGCGTGACGATGATGTCGGCAGGGTCGTAGGCGGTGCCGGAGCGCGCCTGTTCGCGTTGGGCGATGGCTTCCCGCAGGGCTGGCAGGCCAGCCGCCGGACCGTAATGCGTCGCGCCTCCGCGCATCGCGCGCTCGGCCGCGTCGATGATGCGCGGATCGGTGTCGATGCTCGGATCGCCGCTCGAGAGCGCCAGGATACGCCGGCCGGACGCGCGCGCTGCGCGCACCCGCTCGGTCATCTCGACCGTGGCTGACGGCTTCAGGGAGGTGACGCGATCGACGAGAGATAGAGGCATGGAAACAGGCTCCTCGCGAGCTGGGTCGCTCAGGCGGATTGGCTGGTGATGGGGGTAAAGCTGAGCTGCGACCGGTCGCAGGGCGGGGCGCGGAAGCCGGCGGCGGCGAAGGTGACCATCTCGGCCAGCGCGGCTTCGAGATCGGCCGGATCGCACTGATCACCCGAAAGCGCCTGGATGCGGCCCGGGTTCGACAGCGTGTAGTAATGCGCGCCGAGCAGGAAGTGGAAGCGCCAGAAGACGTCGTTGGCCGAGAGATGCGGCGTTGCGGCCGCGATTGCCGCGATGAAGCGCTGGCTCGTGGCGTTGAAGTGCTTGGCGATCAGGTTCTTCGACAGCTCGGCCTGCTCATGCGCGACCACGGAGCGCAGCCGCATGAAGCGGCGCGCGCCCTCGTCATCCGAGGGTTGGGCGAAGGACGGGCGCAGGTAGGCCTCGAGCACCTGCTCCAGCACCGGCGCGCGGCCGGGCTGCTCGGCGCAATCGTCCAGCAGCTTCAGGCGTGCCGCGTTGATGGCGCCCGAGCGCCGGGCGAAGATCTCCTCGAGCAGGATCTGCTTCGAGCCGAAATGATAATGCACGGCGGCGATATTCGCGTCGCAGGCGCGGGTGATCGAGCGCACCGAGACGGCGCGATAGCCCTGCTCGGCGAACATCTCCTCAGCCACATCGAGAATGCGATCTGCCGTGGCAGCCGGCTGGCTCTCAGTCATGCCGATCCCGTTCATACGACCTATTCAATCACCTTATTGAAATAGGCGTTTGCGGGAGTCAAGCCGGCGTGCTGGAAGCAAGAGGCATTCCAGCCCACGAGCCGTCACGAAGGGTGTTCTGGTGGGGCAGCGGCTACAGAGCGGGATCCGATCGGGTTGAATCAATCTGATCGGATCCGGCGCTAAACGATTGATAGAGAACGCGTGATCCGACCTGATCGCCGCGCCATCAGGTTGGCGCGTGCTTTAGCGGGCGGGCCTCACCCGGCTGGAGATCGCGTTGTCCCCTGCAGGGCAATCCGGTCCAAACCCTGGGTAAGGCTCTCGGGCAGGTGGTAGAACGGGGCATCCCGGATCGACGGCAAGCGCCGACTCGGTTCTTTAGCCGGATTCAGTCGGTGCCGAGCGAGCCGGTGGTCGCCGGCTCGGCAGGGGCATCGCCATCGAACGGGTCCTTCAAGGCCGCTTCAGGCCGACTGATCGCGATCTTTCCGGAGACCATGGCCTGCATGCGCTCGGGCCCCATCGTCCTGAGGAGATTGCGGAAGCGCGGATGCATGCCGCCATCGGCATAGGCGAAGCTGGTGGCGGGGACGCCGGCGGAGACGAATTCGGCCACGCGCGCCTCGTCGCGGGCGTTCCGCGCACTCACCAGGCTCTGGACCGCCGGCTCGACCTCATAGGCCGGACAGGGACCGGCCGGATCGAAGGAACTGGTGTCGCCATTGACGTTGAAGACGTAACGCCCGCCACAGGCGGCGAGCCTGGGCGGCTGCCGCGTCGCGTCGAAATGGTCGACGCCTTCCTTCAGATTGCGCCAATAGGCGATATTCGCGTTGCCGCGATAGCGCGCCATGTTTTCGGGCGTCATGCGGAAGGGCAGGGCCTGGACCTGGAAGCTGGCCTGTCCGGATGCGAAGGCCTCGCGCGCCAGGCCGAAGATTTCGGTGACGCCGTCATCGGTCATGGCGAAGCAGCCGGCCGAGGTGCAGGCGCCATGGACCATCAGCGCGGAGCCGGAATAGCCCAGGGAGCGCTCGAGCGTGTTCGGATAGCCGAGATTGAACGAGAGATAGAACTGGGAGCGCGGATTCATCAGATCCGCCGTGACGGTATAGAAGCCTTCGGGCGCCTGCCGGTCGCCCTCCTGCTTCTTCGGGCCGAGCTGTCCGGACCAGCGGCACATCGGATAGGTCTTCAGCAGGGCGTAGCTGCCGCTGCGATCGCGTTTCCAGACTTCGAGCTCGCTCTCCTTCTTGTAGATCCGCACGAAGATCGGGTCGGCCTGGGTCATGCCCTTGGCGGACATCTGCGCGACCAGCTTGGCTGGCAGCGGCTGCAGGTGGCGCGTGTCGCCCTCGCCGACGACGCAGCCGGACAGGACGGAGGCGCCGAGCGCGAGCGCGGCAGCCAATCTAACAAAGGAACGGGTCGGACGGATTTGCATGAAGGAGAGGGTGCGCGAACGGGCCTGACATGGCGTTAACGGCCTTCCACATACCGGTCCGGCCGCGCTTGCCGAGGAAAATTCGACGCGCTGCGCATTGCTCAGGGCCTCGACACATCGTCCGAGCCAGGGGCTGATCATTCGGCCTGCTCCGGGCAGGGTTGCTTCGCGGGCGACGCTCGCTCGTCGCGGCGTCGGGGCAGGCTGGCAAACAGCATGGCGGCGACGCCGAGGCTGATCGCGATATCGGCGCCATTGAAGGTCGGCCAATGCCAATCGCCCCAATGGATGTCGAGAAAGTCGGTGACGGCGCCCTGGCGCCAGCGGTCAAGCGCATTGCCCAGCGCGCCGCCGGCGATCAGCGCGAGGCCGAGCCTCTCGGAATGATCTGGCGTGACGCTCGCCCAGAGCAGGAATGCCGCGGCGACGGTGAGCTTGAAGAGGGCGAGCAGCTCGGGCCAGCGCTGCAGCAGGTCGCCGAACATGCCGAAGCTGATGCCCGTATTGAAACCGAGGCGCAGATTGAAGAACGGCGCTATGAAAATCGTCCGAGGCGGATCCATCACCACCTCGAGGATCAGCCATTTGCTTGCCTGATCGATTGCCAGGGTCGCGGCGGCGATCGCGATGACGGCGACCAGGCGGCGGGCTCGATCTTGCATCAGGCGCTTCCGGTTCGAGACTGCGCGACCCGGTCCGCCAGGGGACCTGTCGCATGTCGGCGAGAGGGATGGGCCCGGACCAACGCCCGGGCACGCGCTCTTCGATACAAGCTGAAGTGACTGGAGGTTCAAGAGCAAAACGCGCTTGCGACAAAACTGCTCAGGTACCGGGAGATCTCCGAGCATTGCGCCCCAGGCTCCGGCTGAACTACTGATGTCGCATGATCCCGGGACGGTTCAGCAGCGGAATCTGGCGCGGCCTCATAGCCGTGACATTCGCCTATGTGCTGCTGCTCCAACTCGTCGCCGCCGGCGTTTCCGGTGCAGCCCATGCTGCCACGGGGCTCGGTTCGGGCACCTTCGGGACCGCCGTGATGTGCGGGGGCGGAGCCGCCGGTGACACAGTGCCGTCCCATGTCGAGGGCACCAATACCTGCTGCGTCTGGGGGATGTCGGCTGCGACGACGCTCCTTGCAGCGCCCCCGGCGGACCCGCAGCAGGTCCGGTATCCGGCGCGCTTCATCGCCGTAAGCTACGATGACGCCTGTCCGGATGCGCCGAGCGCACGCCCCGGCCGGGCGCATGGGTCACGCGCACCTCCCTCCCTGGGCTGACGGTCCCGCAAACGCCGCGGCTTCGCGGCAGATGTCCACGTCTCCAGGGTCCAGTGTCCATGAAACCGAAATTTGCGCGCGCGCTTGCCGCCGCGCTCGTCATTGCGCCGTCGGGCGCCGATCCACGGCATGAAGGGCGTTGAGGGGCCGATGCGGGTTCTCAAGCTCATTCGCCATGCCGCCTGGGGCGCTGTCGCTCTCGTCGGCTTCCTTGCTGCGGCGTTGCTTCTCGGCTGGTGGCAGGTCGATGGCGCGCGTGCCCTGAAGGGCATGGGGCAGGCTGCCGGAGCGCCGATCGGCAGATCCTTTGGCCTCGTCGACCATCGCGGCCAGGCGGTCACCGATGCCGACTTCCGTGGCAAGCCGATGCTGGTCTTCTTCGGCTTCACCCATTGTCCCGAAGTCTGCCCGACAACCCTGTTCGAAGCCAGCAACCGTCTGGCGAAGCTGGGCAGGGACGCCGACAAGCTGCAGGTGCTGTTCATCAGCGTCGATCCGGAGCGGGACACGCCCCGGCAGCTCGCCCTCTATCTCCAGTCATTCGACAGGCGGATCGTCGGGCTGACCGGTTCGACCGAGCAGGTCGAGGCCGCCGTCAAGGCCTACAAGGCCTACGCCAAGAAGGTCCCGACGGAGTCCGGTTACACCATGGACCATTCGTCCTCGGTCTACGTGATGGCAGCCGATGGCAGCTTCCGCACGATGATCGACTATCACGAGGACGAAGCGCCGGCGCTCGCCAAGATCAGGATGGTTCTCAAATGAGGACGATCGCGCGGAGCTCCACCCATCATCGGCGCATCGTCCCCCGCTCGCGCCGGCATCGCGCTTTTCAACCCCTTCGCTCGTCTGAATGAAAGGAGCGGTCAGACCATGGCAACCCTCACAACCGAGACCGGCGACAGCGATGGCTGGCGCTACCTCTTCCTGGCCTGGCTCGTTGCCCTCGGGGCGAGCCTGGGAGCGCTCTTCATCGGCGAGGTCGTGGGCCAGGCGCCTTGCGGCCTGTGCTGGCACCAGCGCGCCTTCATGTTCCCCCTCGCGATCATGCTCGCGATTGCCTGCTTCAGGAGCGACAGCAGGGCCTGGGTCTATGCCGTTCCGTTGGCCGCCGGCGGCTGGCTGGTCGCCGGGTTTCATAGCCTGCTCTATGCCGGTTTCATTCCGGAGGACATCCAGCCCTGTGCGCAGGGGCCTTCCTGCGCCAGCGCGGAGATGACCATCCTCGGCGGGCTGCCGCTGCCCTATCTGTCGCTGGCTGCCTTCTCCGCCATCGCGGTCCTGCTCGTCGTCTCGATCAAGAGGAACGCGCCATGAACCGCCGCGCCACCGTCATCCTGACGGCGATCCTGGCCTTGACGCTGTTTTCCGGCTCGACGGTCTACTACCGGAACGAACAGGTCCGGCGCGCCCAGGCCCTCGCCGCGACCACGGCCGAAGCGCTGGTGCGCGATCATTCACCGATGATCGGGCCACCCGACGCGCCCGTGACGATCGTCGAGTTCTTCGATCCGTCATGCGAGGCCTGCCGGGCCTTCTATCCGCCGCTGAAGCAGATCCTCGGGCTCTTTCCGAACGATGTCCGGCTCGTCATTCGCTACACGGCGTTTCACGAGGGCTCGAACATGGCGGTCAAGATCCTCGAGGCCGCCCGGCGGCAGGGCAAGCTCGAGCCGGTCCTGAACGCGCTGCTGCAGTTCCAGCCGGAATGGGCCGACCACGACAAGCCCGATCTGGAGATCGCCTGGCGCCGTGCCGGGGAAGCCGGACTGGATATCGGGCAGGGCAAGCGTGACGCGGCACTGCCCGAGCTCGACGAACTGCTTCAGAAGGACATGGCCGATGTGAAGACGCTGGAGGTGAAGCAGACGCCGACATTCTTCGTGAACGGTCAGCCACTGGCGGAGTTCGGACCGAGGCCCCTCTACGACATGGTCAAGCGGGAAGTGGAGAAGCACCGAAAGCCGTGACGACAGACAAAGATCATGCATGGCAGCTAGGGACGTCCGTCCAGCCTCGTCACGACAGCGCGGGCTCCGACAAGCTCACCCCCGTAGATGTCGATGTCAGGGCCATCCCCTGATTGCCTGAGCACCTCGACGGCAGCCTCGAGCTGGCTGACGGCCTGCTTCGCCAGGACGGGGTCGTTGCGGCGTTCCGCGATATGCCGCAGCGCGACGCCCAGATTGCCGAAGCTGGTCGCCCATCCGAGCGGCGCGCGCTCGCGCGTCAGTTCCTCGAGCGCCGCGCGGTAGGCCGTCACCGCTTCCTCCAGCCGCTCCGTCCCGACCTCACGCTGTCCGAGCGCCGAGAGCGCGTAGCCGAGGCTGTCCTGCGTCGTCGCCCAGCCGAGCGGCGTGCGCTCGCGCGTCCGCTCCTCGAGCGCCGCGCGCTGCGTCGCCACCGCCTCCTCGAGCCGCGCCGTCCCGCTCTCACGTTCCCCGAGCAGGGAGAGCGTGAAGCCGAGATTATTCTGCGTCATCGCCCAGTCGAGCGGCACGCGCTCGCGCATCCGCTCCTCGAGTGCCGCGCGATAGACCGCCACGGCCTCCTCGAAGCGCGCCGTCCCGCCCTCGCGTTGCCCGAGCCTTGAAAGCGCATTGCCCAGGTTGTTTTGTGTCGTCGCCCAGTCGAGTGGCACGCGCTCGCGCGTCCATTCCTCCAGCGCCGCCCGATAGCTCGCCACCGCTTCCGCGAGCCGCGCCGTCCCCCGCTCGCGCTGCGCGAGCCGTGACAGCGCATTGCCCAGGTTGTTCCGTGTCATCGCCCATTCCAGCGGCACGCGCTCGCGCGTCCGTTCCTCGAGCGCCGAGCGATAGGCCGCCGCCGCCTCCTCGAGCCGTGCCGTCCCACTCTCACGGTCCCCGAGCCCCTGCAGGGCATTGCCAAGGTTGTGCTGCGCGGCAGCCCAGAGCAGCGGCACGCGCTCGCGCGTCAATTCCTCGAGCGCCGCGCGATAGGCCGTTGCCGCCTCATCGAGCCGTGCCGATCCGCTCTCACGCTGCCCGAGTGCGATCAGCGCGTTGCCAAGATTGGTCTGCGTCTTCGCCCAGTCGAGCGGCACGCTCGCGCGCGTCCACTCCTCGAGTGCGGCACGGTAGGCCGCCACCGCCTCTGCGAGCCGCGCCGTCCCGCTTTCACGCTGTCCGAGCGACAGCAGCGCGTTGGCCAGGTTGTTCTGTGTCGTCGCCCAGAGGAGAGGCGCGCGCTCGCGCGTCAATTCCTCGAGCGCCGCGCGACAGGCCGTCACCGCCTCCTCGAGCCGCGCCGTCCCGCTCTCGCGTTGCCCGAGCGTCATCAGGGCGCTGCCGAGATTGGTCTGCAGCGTGGCCCAGTCGAGCGGCACGCGCTCACGCGTCACTTCCTGAAGCGCGGTGCGGTAGGCGCTCACCGCTTCCTCGAGCCGCGCCGTCCCGCTCTCACGCTGCCCGAGCATCCAGAGCACGCTGCCGAGCGTGGCGTGGGTGCCCGCCCAGAGCAGCGGCACGCGCTCGCGCGTCCGTTCCTCGAGCGCCGCACGGAAAGCAGCTGCCGCAGCCTCGAGCCGCGCGGTCCCGCCCTCGCGCTGCCCGAGCGTCATCAGCACGAAGCCGAGATTGGCCTGGGCACCGGACCAGATCAGCGGCATGCGCTCACGCGGCATTTCCTCGAACGCCGCGTGATAGGCGCTCAGCGCTTCCTGGAGCCGCGCCGTCCCGCCCTCGCGCTCCCCGAGCGTCCAGAGCACGAGGCCGAGATTGTTCTGCGTCAGCGCCCAGTCGAGCGGCACGCGCTCGCGTGTCCGCTCCTCGAGCGCGGCGCGGTAGGCCAGCACGGCCTCCTCGAGCCGCGCCGTCCCGCTCTCGCGCTGCCCCCGCGTCCATAGGGCGTTGCCGAGATTGCTCTGGGTCATCGCCCAATCGAGCGGCGCGCGGTCGCGCGTCCGCTCCTCCAGCGCCGCGCGGTAGGCCGCCACGGCCTCATCGAGCCGCGCCGTCCCGCTCTCGCGCTGCCCGAGCGCCTGGAGGGCGTTGCCGAGATTGTTCTGCGTGATCGCCCACTCGAGCGGCACGCGCTCGCGCCTGCGCTCCACGAGCGCCGCGCGATAGGCCGTCACCGCCTCCTCGAGCCGTGCCGTATCGCCTTCACGCTGCCCGAGCGCCCAGAGGGCGTTGCCGAGACTGCTCTGCGTCATCGCCCAGTCGAGCGGCTCCTGGCTGCGACTGACGCTCTTCAGCAGCGTGCGGTAAAGCGCGATGGCTTCGAGCAGCGCCGCGTTCAGGCCGAATTCGGAGCCAAGATCGTACAGCGTCATCGCCTGTCGCTGCGTATAGTCACGCGCGGCGCCGGCATCGGCCGTCCCGGCGATCCGCGCGGCCTCGGCATAATGGTCCGCCGCTTCGCGATAGGCATCCGGGTTGGCGCGAAGCTTGGCCGCGGAGCCTCGCTCCGCCCGGCTCTCGGCCGCGGAAAGACGTTTCTTCCGGGTCAGCGCCTCCAGATTCTCGGTGACCGTCAGATCGCGCGCTTCGGCTGCCGCAAGGTCGGCATCGGCTTTGGCGAAACGCCCCCTGGCCAACTCGTCGGCAGCGGAGGCCCTCAGGCGGGACACCTCCGGATCGGCGTCGGTGAGCTGCTTCAGCCGTTCATTCAGACCCTTGAACTCGACGGCCTTCGCCGTCAGCTTCCGGGTGATCTCGGCTGTATCGCTCGTCCTGGCGCCATCGCCCATTTCGGCCAGGATTGCCTGCAAGGTCTCGACCGGGACGCGCTCCCTCGCCGCCGTGTCCGCGGCCACCGCCTGCAAATGCGCGCCGATCTTCTCGCTGATATCCTTGGTCGCAGCCTGCGTGTCCGCGATCTTGCGCTGGCTGTCCTGAATGCCGGCATAGGTGGAACGCAGCCAGGGCACGCCGATCCACGCTCCCGCCACGAGAAGCGCGAGCACCGCCAGGCGGAGAGCCTTGGGAACAAGGTGTTTCCAGGACCATTCCATCCGGAATGGCTCGGGCGCATATGTCCGCAGCGTTCCCGGATCGGCCGGTTCCGGGGCGAGCTTGGCGACCAGGGCCCTGGTTTCCGCATAGACGAGGTCGTCGCGATGCCCGGGCTTGGCGATCGTGATGTGGTCCTCGCGGATCGGGGTCGGGCGGCAGTTCGGCAGCCCCGGATCGGCCGATGCCGGCGCGACGATGCCGCCGACGAGCGTGTCCAGCATCTCGTAATAGACGAGATGGACCAACTCGTGCGCCCGCAGCTCGGCCAGCTTGCGATAGCCGAAATTGAGGTCCCGCAGTCCCGGATTGTTCGCGACCAGATTGCGAGCCGATGCGGTCGGCCAGGTCAACCAGCTCAGCCATTCAAGAAGCGTCGCCTTGCCGGCGCCGGTATGGGGCGTGGCGATGAACACGACCTGCCGGACACGGGCATAGAAATCCGCGATCTCGGGGCTGTCGCTTTGTTCCCGCGCGGAGCGGATGATGTTCTTGGCGATCAGCCCGCCGAGGCTGTGGCAGACGAAGGTGATCGGGCCTGTCTTCAGCTCTGCGCTGCTCAGCAGCACCCGCAGGGCGTGAGCGGCTTCGTCGAGCAGCGGCATCGCTGTCCCGACCCAATTGGTCGGCGGCGAGACATAGCCGAGGGAATAGACGGCCAGGCCTTTGACGTCTTCCGCCAGCCAGTTCGGCCAGAACGCGGAATCGGGATCGGCATGTCGCCATGTCTCATAGGGATGGCCGCCAAGGCCGTGAATGAACACGACATTGCCGCGCTTGTCGCCGGTCCAATCCGCGAGTTTGATCAAGCGCGTCACGGGAGGCCTCGACCTCTACGCACACTGTCCTCAGATCTTGGTCCACAGATCATGGCAGCCGGCTGCCAGAATACAAACAAGACGATGACTTGTCGTCAAAATGATCAGTAAAAATCCTGCGAATGCTCGACCCAGGTCAGCAATCGAGCCACCCCGGCAAGAGACTAGGACGCATGTCGCACCAACACTGTGCGCCAGCTCACACGGCCTGAGGTTTGCTTTGTCTGATGAGTTGAGCGTGCTGGCGGGAAGCGCCAGATGCGGAGATCGGGCGGCTGCCCGAAACCGGATATCGGCTGCGGCATCCGCGACTGTCGACCCCGCTAAATCTCCCGACGGACACTGCCCTTTGCAGCGTCGAGCAGAGCACGGCGCACAAAGTCGCGCGATTCGGCGACGCCGATGCGGGTCGGCGGCAATTGCTCCGGCACCCAGCGCATCTCGTATTCGAACGTGATATCGCCATCGTAGCCCTGCGCCCCGAGCGCCTTGAAGATCTCCCTCCACGGCACGTCGCCGCGCCCCACCGGCACGGACCGGCGGCTGTTCTCGTCGACGCCGCGGCGCAGCGATCCGGGCACGAAGCTGTAGTCCTTGACGTGGACGAGCCGGATCGCGTCGGCCTGGATGTCAAAGCTCTCCGGAAAACCCTCTTTCCCGTCGCGGATCAGGTTTGCGGGGTCGTAGACGATCCCGACATTGCTCTCCCCGACACGCCGCCGGATCTCGTAGGTTCGGGTCGCCGTGTCGGCCATGGTGCCGTCATGGTTCTCGATGTTCAGGCCGATCCGGCGCTCCGCGGCATAGGGCGCAACGCGCTTCAGGCTCTCGACGAGCCGGCCGGTCGCGCTGCCCCATTCATCATCGGGCACCTCCGCGCCGCCGAAGACGCGCACGCTGGCCGCACCCAGCGCTTCCGCCAGATCGACCGCGTGGATCAGGCTCGCGACGGCCGCTTCGCGTTCGCTGGCGAGCAGGCTGTTGAAGCGTTTCTCATAGGGCGTGAGCGCAGCGATGACGAGGCCGCGCCTCTCCGCCTCGGTGCGCAGCTCTCGCGCGGTTTCGAGCGGGGCATCGGGTGCGATCGCGCAGCGATAGCCGGCCTGGCAGATGAGATCGAGCCCATCGAGCGTCAGGTCCTTGGCGAGGTCGAGCGCCTCGATCGGATCGAGCTCGGGCGTCGCCATGGTGTGGAGCAGCAGGCGCATGGCTCAGGCGACCCGCGGCAACATCTCGGCCGTCACCACATGCAGCAGCGGCTGGCCGGCGACGAACCGCTCGATCTCGTCAGCCAGCAGCTCGGCCATGCGCCGTGTCTCGTAGCCGGCCGCGCCGGCGATATGCGGGGTGAGCACGACATTGGGCAAGGCGTAGAGCGGTGAATCAGGCGGCAGCGGCTCCGGCTCGGTTACGTCGAGGATCGCATTGAGGCGGCCCGAAACGAGCTCCTCCGTCAGCGCGAGGTGGTCGACCAGTGCGCCGCGCGCCGTGTTGATCAGCGTCGCCCCGTCGCGCATCGCGGCGAGCTCGGCGCGGCCGATCATTCCGGTGGTTTCGGGCAGCGAGGGCGCGTGCAGGCTGGCGACGTCCGAGCGGGCCATCAGCTCCGCCAGGGTGGCCTTCTCGACTCCGAGCGCGCGCGCCTCATCCTCCGTCAGGTAGGGATCGCAGACCAGGATGGTCAGGTCGAACGGCTTGAGCAGCGCGAGCAGCCGCCGCCCGATGCGCGACGCGCCGACGATGCCGACGACAGCGCCGTAATTGCCGGGCTCGCCGGGAGCGAGCCATTGCGGTTGCCAGAGCTTCCGCTCGGCACGGAAGCGCTCGCGCACGGGAAAGGCCCGCTTGTTGGCGAGCAGGATCATCGCCAGGGCGTATTCGGCAACCGGCAGGGCGTTCGCCATGGCGGCGGCCGTGACGGCGATGCCCGCCTGCCAGACCTCCCGGCCCGCGACCGGCTTCACCGCGCTGCCGGCATGGGCGATCAGGCGCAGTCGCGGCGCGATCGCCAGAACCGGTGCATCGATCCGCGCCGCGCCCCAGCCAGTGAAGAGAATCTCGGCCTCAACCAGCAGGCGCCGCGCCTCCGCCGTCTCGTAGTCGCGCAGCGGCTCCCGGTTGGCGAGCGTACAGGAGCAGGAGAGACGCTCCCGCAATTCCGGCGTGATCAGGTCCGGCGTCACGTCCGGGTTCATCGCGAAGACGAGGTTCGGCTTAGGCATCTGGCTCTTGGACGTCGGGCTCTTGGGCATCTGGCTCAGCTCTTGACGGCACCGGCGGTCAGGCCTCCGACGAGGCGACGCTGGATGAAGAGGAACAGCAGCAGCGTGGGCAGCATGGTCAGGCTGGTCGCAGCCATCATCTCACCCCATTGGGCGAACTCGCCACCGACGAAATTATAGAGGCCGACCGGCAGCGTGCGCTTTTCTCCGCCGCCGAGGATGACGAGCCCGTAGAGGAATTCGTTCCAGGCGTTGATGAAGGAGAAGATCGCGACCGTGACGATGCCGGGCGCCGCCAGAGGCAGCACGAGACGGCAGAAGATCGTCAGGTTGCTGGCGCCGTCCATGCGCCCGGCTTCCTCGATCTCGATCGGCACCTTGGCGAAATAGGCGGTCAACATCCAGGTCGAGAACGGGAAGGTGAAGGTGACATAGGCCAGGATCAGGCCGAGATAGGTGTTGGCGAGGCCGATCTTGGCGATCGCGGTGAACAGCGGCAGCACGATCAGGGCCTGCGGGAAGAGATAGGCCAGCAGCACCGTATTGAGGATCAGCCACTGGCCGCGGAAGCGCGCCCGCGCCAGCGACCAGCCGGCCATCGCCGCGAACAGCACGCTGATCAGCGTCGAGACGATGGAGACGATCAGGCTGTTGGCGAGGAATTGCGGGAAGGGCGAGGAGAGCAGCACCTTCTCGTAATAATGCAGCCCGAGACTCGAAATGCCGAAGGTGGGTGGGAAGTTGTAGAGCTCTTCATAGGGCTTCAGCGACGAGAAGATCATCCAGAGCAGCGGCGCCAGCGCGAAGACGGCGAAGAGCGCGCAGGCGGCATAGGCGGCGAGGGTCCAGTTCCGGCTGCGCATGCTCATGCCTCCCCGGTCTTCTTCTGCAGGCGGAGCAGGCGGAAATAGACGGCGAGGATGAAGCCGAGGATCACCATCATGACCAGCGCCACCGCCGCCATGCGGCCGAGGTCATATTGCTGCCAGCCGGCATTGTAGGCGTAGACAGGCAGGGTCGTGGTGGCGTCGATCGGTCCGCCGCCGGTGGTCAGGAAGACGAAGTCGAAATTGTTGAAGACCCAGATCGTGCGCAGGATCACGACGGTGGCAATGACCTGCCAGAGCGCCGGCAAGGTGACATACCAGAATTTCTGCCAGGCGCCGGCGCCGTCGATATCGGCGGCCTCGTAGAGTTCCTGCGGGATGGTCTGCAAGCCCGCGACGATCGCGACCATCATGAAGGGAAAGCCGAACCAGATGTTCATGACGATCACGGTCGGCATCGCCAGATCGGGGGACCCCAGCCATTGCTGGGGCGCGTCGATCAGTCCGACCTGCATCAGCAGGAAGTTCAGCACGCCGTAGAGCGGGTCGAGCATGTAGCGCCAGGCAAAGGCCATCACGATCGAGGGGAAGGCCCAGGGCACGATCAGCGCGAGCCGAAGTGTGGTACGCCCGACCGTGACCTGTTCCAGCGCGAGCGCGGCGACGAGGCCGAGCAGCAGCTGCCCGGCGACGGAGCAGGCGGTCCAGACCAGGGTGTTCAGCGTCGCGCGCCAGAACAGCGGATCGGCCAGCGTCGCCTCGAAATTGGCGGTGCCGACGAAGCGCCAGCCTGGAAACATCAGGCTGGCATTGGTGAAGCCGACGACCGCGTTATAGGCGACGGGATAGAGGATGACGGCCGAGAGACAGGCGAGGCCCGGGATCAGGAACAGGATCGCGAGCCGCTCGTCGAGCCAGGCGACGAGCCGGCGGCCCGGTGCGCGCGCCGGTTGATGCGGATCGGCCTTGGCCGCCAGAGCCGACATACCCGATCAGCCCCTGTCGAAGCGGGTGCGCACGTCGCCGACGACCTTCTCGATCTGCTTCGCCGTCGTGCCGACAGCCTGGTCGATCGGCTCGTTGCGCAGCAGGATGCGCTGGAACATGTCCTCGACCGCGTAGCTGTTCATCACCGGCCCGGCATAGGGATTGAGCCCGTGCTCCATGCCGGCGAGGCTGGTGTCTTCGAGCCCTTTCAAGGTGACGTCGACGACGTTGCGGAAGCGCTTGATCGTCGGATTGTCGAAGAAGGACGGTCCTTCCGCACGCTTCAGGCTCGGGAACATGAAGAGCGGGATCGTCAGGAGGAAGGGCGTATAGTTCTCTTCCGCGAAGAGGAACCTGGCGAATTCCTTGCCATCGGCTGGGTTCTTGCCTTTCGGCAGTGCGACCGAGATGCCGCCGAGCAGGTTCCCGACACGCTTGCGCCTCGGCATGAAGGTCGCGTCGAGCTGCTCGGCGACGGCTGGCGCATCCTTGGCGGCGCCGGCGACGATCGCGGCGGAATCCTCCGCCAGGCTGGTCTTGCCGCTGTTCACCAGGCTGAAATTGTCGTTGATCTTGTAGTCGGTGACGCCCGGGCCGCCGGCCTTGCGCGCCAGCTCGACGATGAAGGCGGTCGCGTCCTTCACCGGCGCGCTGTCGAAGCTGACCTTGCCGTCCTTGTCGAAGAAGGAGCCGTTGGCCGAGCGCGCCATCATCCAGAGCAGGAAGCCCCCGCCCGTGTCGCCCTTGGCCAGCTTCGGGATCCAGCCGAAATGGTCGGGGGCCTTGGTGGTCGCGATCGCGACCTTCAGCGCATCGTCCCAGGTCACCGGCGGCTGCATGCCGGCTTCGGCCAGGCGGTCCTTCCGATAGACGAGCAACCGGTTATGGACGTAGTGGGGGACGGAGACATGCTGGCCGCGGAACAGGCCGGTCGTCCTGGCGATATCGCCCTTGAAGGCCTCGGCCCCGCCCAGCGCCTTGACCACGTCGTCCATCGGGTTGAGCGCGCCGGCGAGCGCCATCGGCACGGCATTCTCGGCCAGCAGGATCGTGACATCCGGCAAGGTGCCGGCCGCCATCGCCGCCGGCCATTTCTGCGGGAAGGCCGGCCAGGGCACGATCTCGATATCGACCTTGACGCCCGGATTGGCCTTCTCGAAGCGATCGGCGATCTGCCGCATCGCGTCGGAGCGCTCCTTCTGGGAATAGCTGTGCCAGAAGACGAGGCGGCGCTGCGCCTGGGCGCGAACGAACGGCGCCGGCAGGGTCGAGGCGGCAGCGAGCGTCGCTGCGCCGCCGACCAGCCCGCGTCGGGTGATATGCGTCTCGAACATGATGTCCTCCCTCCGGTCCGGATCGGCGTCCGGACGCTTTTTCGTTCAGATCGGCCGTGTCGTCAGATGAGGCCGGCCGCTTGCGCCAGGCGCGCGAGCTCGCGCTTTTCGGCCTCGGAAATGCCGAGCTGGGGCCGGCGGACGGCGCCGTCGGCGATCAGCCCCTGCAATCTCAGGATCTCCTTCATGCGCGGACGGAAATCGCGGATCGGCGCTCGCCAGCAATAGCGGGCGATCGGCGCCAGCCGCTCCCAGATCTCGCGGCCCCTCTGCGCGTCGCCGTTTTGCGCCGCCTCGTTCATCGCCATGAGCTCGGCCACGGCCGTGCCGGCAAAGCCGATCAGCGCGCCGTCGCAGCCCATCAGGATCGCCTCGTAGATGAAGGTATCGCTGCCGGTGAGGATGCCGATCGGATCGGGCAGGGCCTTGACGCTCTGCACCGACTGGATGGTCTGGTTGGCATCGAAGGAGGATTCCTTGATGGCGATCACCTGCGGGATCGAGGCGAGCGCATCGAGCATCTCGCCGGAATAATCCGGCCCCCAGCCACGCGGGAACTGGAAGGCGATCAGTGGCAGGCCGAGCGCATCGGCGATGTCGGCGTGGAAGCGCCGGATCATCTCGGGCGGGATCGGCGCGCCCATGAAGACGGGGAAGGGCGGGAAGACGCAGAAGCCCTCGGCCCCGGCCGCGACGAGATCGCGGCCATGCGCGATCATCTGGTCGGTCGAGCCGCCGATCAGGCCGCAGATCAGCGGGACGCGCCCCGCAACGACCTCGGCGCAGACCCGCATGACCTCGACGCGCTCGGCATTGCTCAGCGCCGGCGCCTCGGCCGCATCCATGTTGACGGCGATCGCGCTCGGGTACTGGCCGGCGATCCAGTCCATGTAGCGGCGCAGCGAGGCCCAGTCGATCTCGCCATCGCCGTGCATCGGCATGAACGGGGCCGAGATCACACCCTTGAAGGGGCGTGCCAGCACGGCTTTTCGGAGCGGAGCGGGCGCGCGCGTCGGCGCCGTCAGAACGGTCATCGCAATCGTCCTCTTGAGGGCTTCGTTCAGCCGGCCGCGTGAGCGGCGGCCTTGTCGGTGAAAAGCTCGGAGCCGGCACTCGCCGCCGACAGTTCCCTGGCGGCTGCGAGCAGCGGCGTGGCGAGCCGTGCCGCGTGGTCCGGCGTCAACCGGGAGGAGGGGCCGGCGATGCTGACGGTGCCGATGGCCACGCCTGTCCGCGGATGGAGAATGGCCGCCGAGAGCGCCGAGGTGCCCGCTTCGGCGGCCTGGTCGACATGGGCATAGCCCTTGGCGCGGGCTCGTCCGAGAGCCTCGGCCAGGGCAGAGATCGTGCGCGGCGCGTTCGGCCCGTGCTCGTCGAGCTTGCCGAAACCCTGCTTCACGACGCGGGCGATGGCCTCGTCGTCATTGAAGCTCGCGAGCCAGGCTTGTCCGGTCGCGGTGCAGAACAGGACGGGATGCCCACCCATCTCGGGATCGTAGCGCAGGCCGGAGCGGGCGCCCTGCGCCTTCGCGACCCAGGTCAGGTGGTCGCCGTCGACTACGGTCATGCGGACGAGCTCGCCGCTCTCATTGGCGAGGCGATCGAGGATCGGCTGGGAGATATCGGTGATGCCGCTCGCGGAGAGATAGGCGAGGCCGATCGAGATCAGGCGCGTGGTGAGGTGGTAGCGCTCGCTTTCCGGATCCTGCCTGACATAGCCCAGGCGGATCAGGTCGGCGAGCAACCGATGGGCGCCGCTCTTGGGGAGCCCGACTTCCTCGGCGACCAGGGTGACGCTGACGCCGCCGAGCCTGGTCGACATCAGTTCCAGCGTGTTCAACGCGCGATCGAGAAGCGATGCAGCCATGCGATTTTCCTGAACCTTGTTCTTTTTGGAACACGGTTCAGTTTTTGAGTCAACCGCCATTTCGCCGCGCATCACATGCGACGTTGGCGCTTTTCCCGAAGCAGACGTTCGCAGCCGGGGAGAGCGGTGCCGGGTGACCGGGCCATCGCTGCTGTTTATGGCCTGACGACGGCGCTTCGCCGGCGATGGCTTGCGCCATGGTCAGCCCTGGAGGCTGAACCTCTGCCGGTCAGTCCTGGCAGTCGGCGGCGGTCACGGCACCGGCCGCGATCAATCGGCGGATCTCGTCGCGGGAATAGCCCGCTTCGCCCAGCACCTCGCGGCTATCCGCGCCGAGGCGAGGCGCAGGCCTTGCCGGCTCGGGCTGGCTGGCGCTCCAGCGCGAGGGCACCCGCATCGTCCGGATCTCTCCTTCCGAAGGATGCGAGGACACCGGAAAGAAGCCGACCTCGGCCAGATGCGGGTCTTCCAGCAGCGAGGCGAGCGTGTGCATCCGCGCATGCGGAATATCGGCCGCGCCGAGCAGGCTCTCCCATTCCGCCGTCGAACGGCCGAGGAAGATTTCGGCGACGCTTTCCATGATGCCCGCCATATGGCGCGTGCGGCTGGCATGGCTGGCGAAGCGTGGATCGCCGCGCCACGCCTCGCGCCCGGAGATCTCGATGAAGCGCTGCCAGTGGCGGTCGGTATAGATCACCGCGCAGAGGAACCCGTCGGAGGTCCGGAAGGGCCGGCGCTCCGGCGCCAGCAGGCGCGCATAGCCGCCATCGTCGAGCGGCGGCTCGTAGCTCAGGCCGCCGAGATGATCGCCGAGCACGAAGCTGGCCATCGTCTCGAACATCGGAACGTCGATGCGCTGCCCCGCGCCGGTCCGGTCGCGATGGCGCAAGGCAGCGAGGATGGCGGCGAGCGCGTGCAGCCCGACCACGCGGTCGGCGATGTTGATCGGCGCATAGCGGGGCGTCCCGTCGCCGGCCTCGGCGACGAGGGAAGGCACGGCGCACAGGCCCTGGACGAGGTCGTCATAGGCGGGCTTGGCCGCATAGGGGCCATCCTGCCCGAAGCCGAAGGTGCCGACATAGATGATGTCGGCGCGCGCCTTCGCCACGGCCTCGTAGCCCAGCCCGAGCCGCTCCATCGCCTGCGGCCGCAGATTGTAGACGAGCACATCTGCCGTCGCGGCGAGCTTCAGCGCGATGTCCCGGCCCGCCGGCTTCTTGAGATCGACCGCGATGCTGCGCTTGGAACGGTTGGCATGCATGAACATGCCGCCCATGGTCCCGCTGCGGCTAGGCCCGACCTGACGGATGAGGTCGCCCTCCGGCGCTTCCAGCTTGATGATGTCGGCGCCCATGTCGCCGAGGATCGAGGTCGCATAGGGGCCCATGAGGACCGAGGTCATATCGAGCACCCGGATGCCGGTCAGCGGTCCCGTCATCGGGTGCGATCCGCATCGCCGGGCGGATCATAGGCGCGTATTGGAGGCGGCTCGCCGTCGAAGCGCGCGCACTGAACCGTGGTGACCTGCCCGCAGCAACCCTGCGCCAGCCTTGAGGTGCCGACATCGCGCGTCACGACATTGGGATTGCCATGGCCGCAGAGCGGCTGGCCGCTGCCGTCCTCCAGCGGATCATACCAGGCGCCGGTCGAGAGATTCACGACGCCGGGCATCACGCCCTCGCTGGTCCGGGCGGCGGCCAGGCAGGCGCCGCGGGCATTGAACAGCCGGACCAGGTCGCCATCGGCGATTCCGCGCGCCGCGGCATCCTGCGGATTGAGCCGCACCACCTCGCGGCCGCGCCGCTTGGCCGATTGGCTGTAGGAGCCGAAATCGAGCTGGCTGTGCAGCCTCGTCGCCGGCTGGTTGGCGATCAGGGTCAGCGGCGCGTCGGCATCCGGCTGCTCGGTCGCCGGCAGCCAGGCCGGATGCTCCGGGCAGTCGTCGTAGCCGAAGCTGCCGATCGTCGCCGAGACGATCTCGATCCGGCCGCTCGGGGTCGGCAGGGGCGTGCGGTCGGGATCCTCGCGGAAGGCGCGCAGCAGGCCGCCATCATCCGGCGCCGAGGGCAGCGGAATCTCGCCACGCTCCCAGAACTCGCCGAAGGACGGCGCCGGCAGGCCCTGCGCCGCGAGCGCGCTGCGGGTCGGCTCGTAGAGATGCTCCAGCCATTCCGCCGGCATGCGTCCCTCCGTGAAGCTCGGCTCGCAGCCCATGCGCTGCGCCAAGCCCCGGAAGATCTCGAAATCGTCGCGTGCCTCGCCGACGGGCTCCGCGATCCGCTTCATCGCGATCAGCCGCGGGTCGGTGGCGGCGGCGCCGATATCGTCGCGCTCCAGCGACATGGTGGCGGGCAGCACGATATCGGCGAAGCGCGCCATCGGCGTCCAGGCGCTGTCCTGGCAGATGATCGTGTCGACCCGCGAGAAGGCGCGGCGCAGGCGGTTCAGGTCCTGGTGGTGATGGAAGGGATTGCCGCCGGCCCAGTAGACCAGGCGGATCTCCGGATAGGCCAGCGTCTCGCCATTATAGTCGAAGGGCGCTCCCGGGTTCAGCAGCATGTCGGCGATGCGTGCCACCGGAATGAAGGTCCTCACGCCGTTGCGACCCTGCGGCATGGTTGGGATCGGCACCGCATTGACGCGGCGCCCGGTGTGCCCCATCGCGCCGAGCGCGTAATTATAGCCGCCGCCGGGCAGGCCGATCTGGCCGACCATCGCGGCCAGGACCGCGGCCATCCAGACCGGCTGCTCGCCATATTGCGCGCGCTGGAGGGCATGGGCGACGGTGATCAGGCTGCGCCCGGCGGTCAGCTTGCGGGCGATGGCGCGGATCGTGGCGGCATCGATGCCGGTGAGCGCGGCCGCCCAGCCGGCATCCTTGACGGTACCATCGGACGTGCCCGCCAGATAGCCGGCGAAGGCGTCAAAGCCGACGCAGTAGCGATCCAGGAAAGCGCGGTCGTGCAACCCTTCCGCGACAAGCGTGTGCGCGAGCGCGAGCATCAGCGCGACATCAGTGCCGGGCCGGATCGGCAGCCAATGCGGGCGCGCTTCCGCCGGCATGTCGTCGCGCAGCGGGCTGACCGACCAGAACTCGCAGCCGCGGGCGGCGGCGCGCGTCATCGCGTCAGGTTCGACATGCCGGGTGACGCCGCCGCTGGCGACCATCGAATTCTTCAGGGGCATGCCGCCGAAGGCGAGCACGAAGTCGCTGTGCTCGGCGACCTGTTCCCAGGTGACGTTGCGCCGCGACAGGGCTTCGAACGGCCCCACGACATGCGGGAGGATGACCGAGGAGGCGCCCGCGCTGTAGCTGTTGACCGAACGGACATAGCCGCCGCAGGCCAGGTTCAGGAAGCGGTGGATCTGGCTCTGGGCGTGATGGAAGCGCCCGGCGCTCGCCCAGCCATAGGAGCCGCCATAGATCGCCTGCGGGCCGAAGCTCTCGTGGACGCGGCCGATCTCGGCGGCGAGCCGGTCCAGCACCTCGTCCCAGCCGACCGCGACGAGATCGTCCCGGAAGTCGCGCTCGCGCGGGCAGGGGCCTGCCTCGAGCCAGCCGCGACGGACCATCGGGCGCCGGATGCGGGCCTTGTGGTCGAGCACGTCGGTGAGGTTGCCCAGGATCGGGGAGGGCGAGGGATCGTCCGGATGCGGCGTCACCACCAGGCGCTCGCCGTCGCGATGCGCGAAGAAGCTGCCCCAATGGGCGCTGTGAGGGAGACCGCGCGGCGGCGGTGAGGAGGCGTTCATGCGCAACTCGCGAGCAGGACCGGCAGTGTAGGCGAAGGGCCGGTCGGTCGCACCGATATTGCTGAGCCTCGTTAGATCAGTCCAATATGCCAATCCGGAGATTTCAAGAATTCAGACTTCTTAAGAGGTGGAGGACATCATGGTGCCAGGCCGCCGCCCCAGCAGCGCGATGCTCGAATTGCGGCATCTGCGCTATTTCCTGGCGACCGCCGAGGAGCTGAACTACGGCCGCGCGGCCGAGAGGCTGCGGATCGCCCAGCCCGGGCTGAGCCAGCAGATCCGCAATCTCGAGGAGATCGTCGGCACGCAGCTCTTCGACCGCACGCGCCGCTCGGTGAAGCTGACCCTGGCCGGGGAGCTCTTCGTCGAGGAGGCCCGCAAGGCCCTGCAGCAGACCGAGACGGCGCTCCTCGTGGCGCGCCGCGCCGGGCGCGGCGAGCTCGGCCGCATCGCAATCGGCTATGTCGGCTCGGCTGCCTATACCGGCGCGCTGACGACGATGATCGGCCAGTTCCGTACGGCCTATCCCGAGGTCGAGCTCCATATTTCCGAGATGGAGATGCTGCCGCAGCTCGACCAGCTCGACCAGGGCAAGCTCGATATCGGCTTCATCCGGCCGCCGGTGCCGCTGCCGCTCGGCATCGTCTCGACGCCGATCCTCTTCGAGGAGATCATGCTGGCCCTGCCGGAAAGCCATGCGCTCGCGGGGCAGGAACGCGTGCCGCTCTCGGCCCTCAACGGCGATATCTTCATCACGCCGCGTCATCCCGCCGGTGTCAGCTTCCACGAGCACACGACCTCCGCCTGCCGGGCCGCCGGCTTCTTCCCGCGGCTCGGCCCGCAGGGGCGTGATTTCGTCACCATCGCCAGCATGGTCGCCGTCGGCCTCGGCGTGGCGCTGGTGCCCCAGTCGCTGCAGAGCATCCAGGTCCCCGGGCTGCGCTATCGCGCTATCGCGGGCTCGCCCGTGCTGGCCGAGCTCGCCGTCGCCTATCGCCGCAACGAGCCCTCGCCGGTGGCGCGCGCCTTCGCCGCCCATGCCCGCAGGAGCGCCTCCGCCGCCAACCCCGTCTAATAATCTCAAATTATCAAAAATGCGCAGACCGCGTATTGGACTGATTTGACTGTCCGGGCCGATAATCACTGACCAGCGAAATCGGGTTGGCAGCGATGAATTGGCGCGACCGGGCGGGAAGCCCTTTCACCTGCGAGAAGACGGCAGTCGCCGCGCATCGTGGCATGGCGGTGACGAACCACCCCCTGGCCTCCGCTGCTGCCGTCGAAATGCTGGCCGCCGGCGGCAATGCCGTCGACGCGGCAGTCTCGGCCCTGTTCACGCTGACCGTGGTCGAGCCGATGATGGTCGGCATCCTCGGCGGCGGCGCGGCGCTGATCCGTCTGGCCGATGGCCGCGAGCTCGTGCTGGACGGGCTCTCGACTGCGCCGGCGGCGGCACGCCCGGACAGCTACACGCCGATCTCGGACGAATGGCCCGACTATATGGAGACCAGGGGCCGGGCCAACCGCGTCGGCCCCAAAGCCATCGCGGTGCCCGGCACGCTCAAGGCCTGGTGCGAGGCGGCGGAGCGCTTCGGCCGCCTGCCGCTGCGCGACCTGATCGAGCCGGCGATCCGCCATGCCGAGCGCGGCTTCCGGCTCTCGCCCTATCTCGCGACCTGCATTCGCGAGATCGCGCCCGATCTCGCGCTCGATGCGGCGATCGCGGCGGTGTTCCTGCCGGGCGGCGAGCCGCTGGCGGCCGGCGATCTGCTGGTCCAGAAGGACTATGCCGGAACGCTCGGGCAGATCGCGGCCGAGGGCCCGGGAGCCGTCTATGGCGGCGCGCTCGGCAGGCGCATCGCCAGCTACCTTGAAGAGGCCGGCTCCTTCCTGCGGCTCGAGGACCTCGCCGCCTACAGGACGATCGAGCGCGAGCCCGTGCGCGGCCTTTATCGCGGCGTCGAGATCGTCGGGCCGCCGCCGCCCTGCTCGGGCGGCGTCCAGACGCTGCAGATCCTCAACCTGCTCGAGGCCTATGATATCGGGCAGCTCGGCTTCGGCACGGCCGAGACGCTGCATCTCGTGCTGGAGGCGCTGAAGATCGCCGCCGCCGACCGGCGCGCCGTCACGGCCGATCCCGATTTCGTGGATGTGCCGACCGCCCGGCTGATCTCCAGGGACTATGCCGCGCTACGCCGGCCGGAGATCGACCGCGGCCGCGCCGGCGCCTTCGAGGCCCGCATCCTCTCCAATGAATCGGCCAACACCACCCATGTCACGATCGCCGATGGCGAGGGCAATATCGTCACCTCGACCCAGACGATCAACAGCCTGTTCGGGGCGCGGATCATGGTGCCCGGCACCGGGATCATCCCGAACAACTACATGTACCTGTTCGATCCTCACCCGGGGAAGGCGCTCTCGCTCCAGCCCGGCAAGCGCATCACCAGCGGCATCACCGCGCTGATCGGCAAGCGCGACGGCAACCCGCTCTTCGCGCTCGGCCTGCCCGGCGCGCACCGCATCCCGGCCTCGGCGATGCAGGCGGTCCTCAATCTCGTCGATCACGGCATGAGCCCGCAGGAGGCGGCGGAGGCGCCCCGCGTCTTCACCTGGGGGCAGGAAGCCGAGATCGAGCGCGGCGTGCCGGAGGCGGTACGCACGGCGCTGGTCGGGCTCGGCCACAAGGTCGCGCCGGTCGACCATGTCGCCGGCGGCATGGGGATCATCGGCTTCGGGCCGGACGGCGCCATGACGGGCGCGGCCTGCTGGCGCGCCGATGGCGTGCCGATGGGGGCCGGCGGCGGCGCCGCGCGGGCGGGCACCTCCTTCTGGCCAGACCCCCGCAGGGGCCGGATCTACTGACGAAAACGCAATTCATCGACGAAGCGGGCACGCAACCCGCTCGACAAAGGGAACGGAACCAATGCTGATCAACCGACGCGAGGCCCTGGCGCTGTCCGCCGGCGCACTTTTCGCCACGATGAATCCCGCGCGGGCGCAGGGAAAGAAGACGTTGCGGCTGGCGCCGCACGCGGCCCTGCGCGTGCTCGACCCGGTCGTCACCAACGCCTACATCACCCGCAACCATGCCTTCATGGTCTATGACACGCTGTTCGCGGTCGATGCGCAGTACCGGCCGCAACCGCAGATGGTGAAGGAATGGTCGATCAGCCCCGACAAGCTGGCCTACACCTTCACTTTGCGTGACGGCCTGGCTTTCCATGACGGGCAGCCGGTCACCGCGGCCGACTGCATCGCCTCGATCGCGCGCTGGGCGAAGAAGGATGTCATCGGCCTGCGCCTCGCCGCCGTCACGACGGGGATGGAGGCGCTCGACGACAAGTCGTTCCGCATCTCGCTGAAGGAGCCGTTCGGCCCGATGTTCGAGGCCTTCGCGCGGCCGAGCTCGATCCCGCTCTACGTCATGCCCAAGCGCATCGCCGACCTCCCGGCCGACAAGGTGCTGGAGGAGGTGGTCGGCTCCGGGCCGTTCCGCTTCCTGCCCGCCGAGTTCCGCCCCGGCGTCAGCTGGGCCTATGAGCGCAACGAGAAATACGTCCCGCGCAGCGAGCCGGCGAGTGGCCTGGCCGGCGGCAAGGTCGTCAAGGTCGACCGTGTCGAAGTGGTCTGGTTCCCGAGCCGCCAGACCGCGATCAACGCGCTGGCCAAGGGCGAGATCGACCTGCTGGAAAGCCTGAACGCCGACCAGCGCTCCCTGCTCCAGGGCAACAAGGATGTCGTGGTCCGGCGCAAGGCCGGGCCGAGCGCCTCGACCATCCGCTTCAACTGGGCCCAGCCGCCCTTCGACAATCTCAAGGTCCGGCAGGCCGTTCAGGCGGTCGTCACCCAGCAGGACTACATGGACGCCTCGATCGGCGATCCCGAATCCTATCAGATCTGCCCGGCCTTCTTCGGCTGCGGCACGCCGCTGGAGACCGCTATCGGCTTTCCCGATACCGGCAAGCCCAATCTCGCCAAGGCCAAGGCGCTGCTGCAGGAGGCTGGCTACAAGGGCGAGAAGGTCGTCATCATCACGCCCGGCGATGTCGCCTCCTTCGCGCCTCTCGCGCCGCTGACCCAGCAGCTGCTCCGCCAGATCGGCATCCCCTCCGAGATCCAGACCATGGAATGGAGCGCCTTCCTGGCACGCCGTGCCAAGCCCGAGCCCGTCGCCGAGGGCGGCTGGAACCTCGCGCACGCGGTCTTCGACCGGATCGACCTGATCTCGCCGCTCGGCAACCTGAATTTCGATGCGCGCGGCAAGGCGGCCTATACCGGCTTCGTCGACGATCCCGAGACCGAGGCGCTCAAGGGGCGCTACCAGCGCGAGACCGATCCGGCCAAGCAGAAGGCGATCGTCGAGGAGATGCAGAAGCGCGCCTATCAGCAGGTCTTCTACATCCCGCTCGGCACCTATTTCGACTATGAGGCGTTCCGCGCCACCGTCTCCGACTATGTGCCATCGGCGGTGATGGTCGCCTGGGACGTGAGCAAAGCCTGATGCTGCGGTTGATCGCACTCAGGATCGCGATGGCGGTGCCGGTGATGCTCGTCGTCGCCACCATCGTCTTCCTGCTCTTGCGATTGAGCCCCGGCGATCCCGCGCTGATCATCGCCGGCGAGAGCGCCGGGCCGGAGGCGCTCGCGCGCATCCGCTCGCAGATGGGGCTCGACCAGCCGCTGGTCGTGCAATATTTCACCTGGCTCGCCGCCATCGCCCGCGGCGACCTCGGCTTCTCGATTCTCTCCAAGGTCCCGGTGCTCAGCCTGATCTTCGACAGGCTGGAGCCGACGCTCGTCCTGGCCCTGAGCGCGATCCTGATCACGGTGGTGATCGCGGTGCCGCTCGGCGCCGTCGCCGCCTGGCGCCATAACAGCTGGATCGACCGGGCCGTGATGATGCTCTCGGTCGTCGGCTTCTCCGTGCCGGCCTTCGTGATCGGCTATATCCTGATCCTGCTGCTCTCGGTGAAGGCCGATCTCTTTCCGGTCCAGGGCTATGTCAGCCCGTTCGAGGATCCGCTCGCCGCGCTGCGCCATCTCGCCCTGCCGTCGCTGACGCTGGCGCTGGTCTTCATGGCGCTGATCTCGCGTGTCACGCGCTCGAGCCTGCTGGAAGTGCTCGGCGAGGATTTCGTCCGCACGGCCCGCGCCAAGGGCAATGTCGAGCGCCGCGTGCTCTGGCGCCATGCGCTGCCGAACGCCGCTGTGCCGATCATCACCGTGATCGGCCTGGGCATCGCGCTCCTGATCAGCGGCGTGGTGGTGACCGAAAGCGTCTTCAACCTGCCCGGCGTCGGCCGACTGACGATCGATGCGATCCTCGCCCGCGACTATCCGGTCGTGCAGGGGCTGATGCTGTTCTTCGCGCTGATCTATGTCGGCGTGAACCTGTTGATCGACATCGCCTATGTGATCGTCGATCCGCGCATTCGCTATTGAGGCCGGTGATGTCGGCAACCGGACAGGCTTCCTCCATCGCGCGGCGCAACGTCCTCGTCGAGGCGCTGCTGACGAACCGGGTCGCGCTGCTGAGCGGCATCCTGCTGCTGGCGATCGTCCTGCTCGCCGTGTTCGCACCGCTGATCACCGGCGACGACGCCTTCCTCATCCGGCCGCGGCAGCGGCTGCGACCACCGGGCGAGGAGTTCTGGTTCGGCACGGATGCGCTCGGCCGGGATGTCTTCGCGCTGGTCCTGCATGGCGGCCGCATCTCCCTGCTCGTCGGTCTGCTCGCGGCGCTCGCGGGCGCGGCCGTCGGCACCGCGATCGGCCTGCTGACGGGCTATTTCCGTTGGCTCGACCCGATCGTGATGCGGATCATGGATGGCATCATGGCGATCCCCGGCATCCTCTTCGCCGTGGCGCTCGTCTCGCTTGTCGGCCCGAGCGTCGTCACCATCGTCGCCGCGATCACCTTCTCCGAGATCCCGCGCGTCACGCGGCTGGTGCGCAGCGTCGTGCTCAGCGTGCGCGAGGAATCCTATGTGCGTGCGGCGGAAGGGCTCGGCATCCCGCCGCTGCTGGTGCTGCTGCGCCATATCCTGCCGAGCTGCATCGCGCCGCTGATCGTGCAGACGACCTACATGTTCGCCGCGGCGATCCTGGCCGAGGCCGTGCTCGGCTTCCTCGGCGTCGGCTTCCCGCCGGATATCCCGAGCTGGGGCAATGTGCTCGCCGAGGGACGTGCGGTGTTCCAGCGCGCGCCATGGACGATCATCGCGCCCGGCCTGTTCCTCGCCGTGACGGTGATGGCGGTGAACCTGCTCGGCGACGGGCTGCGTGACCGGCTCGACCCCAGGCTGTCCCGCGCCGCGAAGGTGTCGTCATGACCACCTGCGAACCGATCCTGCGGATCGAGAACCTGAGCGTCGCGCTGCCGGAGGGCCTCGACCGGAGCCATGCGGTGCGCAACGTCTCGTTCGACGTGCATCGTCGGCAGATCCTGTGCGTGGTCGGTGAATCCGGTTCCGGCAAGTCGGTCACCGCCGCGGCGGTGATGCGGCTCTTGCCCGAGAAGGTGCTGCGCATCTCCGGAGGCACGATCAGGCTTGAGGGCGAGGACATCGCCGTCGCCTCGCCGGAGCGGCTTTGCCAGCTGCGCGGCAGCCGAATGGCGATGATCTTCCAGGAGCCGCTGACCGCGCTGAACCCGGTCATGCGCGTCGGCGACCAGATCGCCGAAGTGCTGCAGATTCACCGGCCCGGCACGAGCGCGGAGCAGAGGCAGGCGCGCGTGCGCGAGCTGATGGCCGACGTCCAGCTCCCGGAGCCGGAGCGGCTCGCGCGGGCCTATCCGCATCAGCTCTCCGGCGGGCAACGCCAGCGCGTCATGATCGCCATGGCGCTGGCGCTGGAGCCGGCGCTGATCATCGCCGACGAGCCGACGACGGCGCTCGATGTCACCACCCAGGCCCAGATCCTCAGGCTCTTCCGCGAATTGCTCACCAAGCACGATAGCGGCGTCCTGATGATCACCCATGATTTCGGCGTGGTGGCCGATGTCGCGGATCATGTCGTGGTGATGCGCCAGGGCGACATCGTCGAGCATGGCGCGCCCGAGAAGGTGCTGAAGGCGCCGGAACATCCCTATACGCGTGCCCTGATCGAGGCCGTACCACGTTTCCGCTACCGCTCCCGGCCGGATGCGGCGGATACGCCGGTCATCGCGGTCGAGGCACTGTCCCTGACCTATCGGAATACCAGCTTCTTCGGCGCCAGGCGGGAGACGCGGGCGCTCGATGCCGTGTCCTTCACGCTCGCGGCGGGCGAGACGCTCGGCGTGGTCGGCGAATCCGGCTCGGGCAAGACCAGCCTCGCGAAGACGCTGCTGCGGTTCGAGACGCCGGATTCCGGGCGCATCCTGTTCAAGGGGCAGGATATCGCGGGGCTCGCCGGTGCGGCCCTGCGCGACATGCGCCGCCATATCCAGATGGTCTTCCAGGACCCCTACAAGTCGCTCAATCCGCGCCGGCGCATCGGGCAATCCCTGATCGAAGGCCCGGTCCAGCACGGGCTTTCGCGTGGTGATGCCATCGCGCGCGCCGAGGATCTGATGGAGCTCGTCGGGCTCAGGCGCGACGCGCTCGACCGTTTCCCGCACGAGTTCTCCGGCGGCCAGCGCCAGCGGATCTGCATTGCCCGCGCGCTTGCCATGGAGCCTGCGATCATCGTCGCGGACGAGGCGGTTTCGGCTCTCGACGTCTCCGTGCAGGCCCAGGTGCTGCGCCTGTTCGAGGACCTGCAGCGCCGCATCGGCTTCGCCATGATCTTCGTGACGCATGACCTGCGCGTCGCTTCCAATATCTGCGATCGGATCGCGGTGATGCAGCGTGGCAGGATCGTCGAGCTCGGTCCGGCGCAGCGCGTCTTCCAGGAGCCCGAAGCGAGCTACACCCGCGAACTGCTGGCGGCCGTGCCGGGCCTAGCGAGCGAACGCATGATCGCAGACTGAAGCCGGGACGGCACCGCGCCGTGATGTGAGATGAAAAGCTCGAACGCAGCCCCCGCCTACAGGTCACGCTCGGGCTGGAACGCCTTGCTCCCGCACCGCATCGCCCGGGAACAGGTCCCGAAGGACCGGCGCTTCCGCACCATCATCGTCGGCGCGGGCTATACCGGCCTCGCCGCTGCGCGCCGGCTGGCCGAGCTCGTTCCGGGCGAAGAGGTGCTCCTGCTCGATGCCTCGTCCATCGGGGAAGGGGCCTCGGGCCGCAATTCCGGCTTCCTGCTGGTCAATCCCGGCGAGCCGAGCGCCAATGCCGCCGGATTCACCGAGGATTGGGCCGCGCGGCAGATCGCGCTGGTCCAGGCGGGGCTCGACTGGCTGCGCCAGCTGGTCGCGACCCACGCGATCGACTGCAACTGGCAGGAGACCGTGCCGGCGATCACCGCCGCCGCCACATCCCTTGGCGAGACATCGGCTCGGGCGACCCGCGATCGCTACGAGGCCTGGAACATCGCCTCGCGGGACTACCGATCCGACGAACTGCGGCGAATTCTGGGGACCGACTATTATCGCTACGGCATCCAGTCCCTGACGCGGGCCCTCGTCCAGCCGGCGGCGCTTCATCGGGGCCTCGCCGACAGCCTGCCCGATGGCGTCGTCCTGATCGAGAACACCATCGTGAACGCGTTCAGCGGCGATGCGCCGGTCCGGGTGCAGACCAGCCGCGGCGAGTTCGTCGCGGACCGGCTCTTCATCACCAACAACCTGCATGCCCGCTCGCTGGGGATCGTCCGCAACCGGATGATCGGCATCTACACCTACGGCGCATTCACGCCCGAGCTCGATGAGACCCAGCTGAACCTCCTGGGCGAAGAGCCGGAATGGGGCGCGCTGCCGGCGCACCGCATGGGCACGACGATGAGGAAGACCATGGGACGCCTGCTCATCAGGAGCGGCGATTCCTATGAGAGCGAGCTCGATCCCGCTGAGGTCCGGGCCATGCTGGCGCGGCTCTACCGGAACCGCTTCCCGAAGATGAAAAGCCACGAATTCGAGCATGTCTGGGGCGGCCTGACCGCCGTGACCCATAATGGCGCCTTCTATTTCGGGCGCGTCCGACCGGGAATATTCGCGTCCGTCGGCTGTGGCGGCGCCGGTGTCACGCGCGGCACGATCCATGGCAGGTTGCTGGCCGAACTCGCCTGCGGGTCGCAGTCCCGGCTCCTGAGCGACCGCCTCGCGCTGAGCGGCCCCAATTGGCTTCCTCCAGAGCCGTTCAGGCGCTTGGGCGCGACGGCCCAGATCGCCTGGGAGCAAGTCCTTGCGGGGGCGGAACGTTGAGATTTTCGCCGTCATCGTCCGAGGACAATCTCGTGCCGGATGCGGGCTCCGGCCTGCCACCGCTTGACGGGATCGGCTGCATGACAGGTTGCGGGCGGCCATGGCTCATCGCCGATTGGCGGCGCTGTCCATCGCCGGTATGATCCGGGCTGCCTATTCCGCCCGGAATGCCCGACCGGTGCAAGGGTGACGTTGATGCCGAGGCCGTGATCCGCCGGCCGCGGCGCCGCCTTCAGAGCCCTGATCCAGGCCGCTTGCCCTCGGTGTCGAGCTACATGCGTCGCGACGTGCCGGGGGCGACTGGTGGAGGATCGATGTGGACATCGGTACTTGGGACATCGGTACCTGGCTGCGCGGCTTGCAGCTCTCGCATTACGAGCAGGCGTTCCGCGACAACGACATCGGCATCGACATCCTGCCCGAGCTGACGGCGGAGGACCTGCTCGGCCTCGGCATCACCTCGATCGGCCATCGCCGCAAGCTCCTGGCGGCCATCGCAAGCCTGCGCGGCGACGGCCCGGCCCATGATCCGGCCGCCGGGTTGGCGCCGGCCGCGCTCCGGCCGGCGGAGCCAGCGCGAAGCGGAGCCGAGCGGCGGCAGCTGACGGTCGTCTTCGTCGACCTGGTCGGCTCGACAGCTCTCTCGACCCGGCTCGATCCCGAGGACATGAGCAAGCTCCTGCGCGCCTACCAGGACGCGGTGACCGCTGGATTCACGCGCTTCGAAGGCCATGTCGCCAAATTGATGGGCGACGGGGTGCTCGCCTATTTCGGGTGGCCGAGGGCGCACGAGGACGAGGCCGAGCGCGCCGTGCGAGCCAGCCTGGCGGCCGTCGAGGCGGTCGGGCGCCTGGCGAGCCCGGCCGGCGAACCGCTCGCAGCCCGGGTCGGCATCGCCACGGGCCTGGTCGTCGTGGGCGACCTGGTCGGCGAGGGGGCGGCCCGGGAGGAGGCGGTCGTCGGCGAGACGCCGAATCTCGCCGCCCGCCTGCAAACGCTCGCGCGGCCCAATGAGGTGGTGATCGGCGAGGGCACGCGAGAGCTGCTGGGGGCGTTGTTCGAGGTCGAGGATCTCGGGTTCCCGTCGCTCAAGGGACTGGCGGCGCGGACCCGGGCGTTTCGCGTGCTCGGCCCCGGTCGCGCGGCGAGCCGCTTCGAGGCGCTGCATGTCCGCGAGCTGGCGCCGATCGTCGGGCGCGAGGCGGAACTGACGCTGCTTCTCGAGCGCTGGCGCTGGGCCAAGGCCGGCGAGGGGCAGGTGGTGCTGCTGTCCGGCGAACCTGGAATCGGCAAGTCGCGGATCATCCTGGCGCTGCGCGAAGCGCTCGCCGGGGAGCCCGTCGCCGTGCTGAACCATTTCTGTTCGCCCTATCACATCAACAGTGCGCTCTTCCCGGTGATCGGGCAGCTCGAGAGGGCCGCGGGCTTCACGCGCGAGGACGGGGCGCAGGAGAAGCTCGGCAAGCTGGAGAGCTTCCTCGCCCCTTATGCAAGGCGCCTCGACGAAGACGCACAGGCGCTCATGGCCGCCCTGTTGTCGCTGCCGGTCGCGGACCCCCGCGCCACCCTGGACCCGACGCCCGGCCGCCAGAAACAGCGCACCTTCGAGATCCTGCTTCGGCAGTTCGAAGCCCTGTCTTGCCGGCAGCCGGTGCTCGCCGTCTTCGAGGACCTGCACTGGATCGATCCCTCGACGATGGAACTCCTGGATCTTCTGACCGAACGCGTGCAGGGCCTGAGGGCGCTCGTGGTGATCACCTTCCGGCCCGAGTTCAGTCCGCCCTGGACCGGTCATGCCCACGTCACGTCCTTTTCGCTCTCGCGGCTCGTTCGTGGCGACGTGGCGATGATCGCCGGCCGGGTCGTCGGCGGAAAGGCATTGCCGGCGGATGTGCTGACGCAGATCACCAGCAAGACGGACGGTATCCCGCTCTTTGTCGAGGAGCTGACCAGGACGGTCCTGGAATCCGGCCTGTTGCGAGACCGCGGCGACCACCTCGAGCTTATCGGCGCGCCGACCGCGCTCGCCATTCCCTCGACCTTGCAGGACTCGCTCCTCGCCCGGCTCGACCGGCTCGAACCGGCCAAGGAGCTGGCCCAGACAGGCGCCTGCATCGGCCGCGAGTTCGAGCACGATCTTCTGGCCGCGGTGTCCTCGTTGCAGGAGCCGACCTTCAGCGAAGCGCTCGCCAGGCTGGTCGGCTCCGATCTGGTCTTCCGGCGCGGCCAGCCGCCGAACGCGACCTATGCCTTCAAGCATGCGCTGATCCAGGATGTCGCCTATGCGACCCTCCTCAAGAGCCGGCGGGTGCTGCTGCATGCGCGCATCGCCAGCGCGCTCGAAGCGCGGTTTCCAGCCGTCGTCGAGCGCCAGCCCGAACTCCTCGCCCGTCATCTCTCGGAGGCCGGGATTCACGACCGGGCCGTCGATTGGTGGCTGCGTGCCGGCCAGCTGGCGCGGCAGCGCTCGGCCAACAAGGAGGCGATCGGACACCTGACGCGAGCGCTCGCCATGCTCGGGGACGCGCCGCCGGGCGAGAGGCGCGAGCGCCAGGAACTCGAGGCCCAGGTTGCTCTCGGACCGCCATTGATCGCAACCGAGGGCTTCGGGGCGCCCCAGGTCGAGACGGCCTATGCCAGGGCCGAAGAGCTCGCACGCCGGCACCGGCACGACAGCTATCGCGCCCGCGCACTGCGCGGCCTGTGCCATGTCCACCATGTGCGCGGTCATTTGACCCGCTCGAGCGAGCTCGGCGCCGAGCTGCTCGCGCTGGTCGAACGGGGCGACGACCTCGTGCGCCAGGCCGACGCCCATCATGCGCTGGGCTTCCCCCTGTTCCATCTGGGCCGGCACGGCCTGGCCCTGAGCCAATTGGAGGCGGCGCGCGGCAAGATAGAGCGTGCCGGCGACCCCGGTCACGCTTTCGCGTTGGGCGTCAACATCCATGTCCAAGGCCGCGCCTACGCGTCCCATGTCAATTGGCATCTCGGCTTCGCGGACCGCGCCCTGCTGGCTGTCGGTGAAGCGATCGAGCTATCCCGGCGGATCGACCACCCGTTCAGTCTCGTTGCCGCCCTGTCCTATGCCGCGATGCTGCACCAGTTCCGCCGCGAGCCGGCGCTGGTGCGCGTGCATGCCGATGCCGCCTTCGCACTCTGCGCCGAGCATGGTTTCGGCTACTACCTTGCCTGGGCCACGATCATGGCGGGTTGGGCCTCCGCCGAGGAGGGGGATCTCGATCGTGGCATCGCGCAGCTGCGTGACGGCATGCGGGATCTGCGCGCGACCGGCGCGGGACTGAGGCTGCCGCATTATCTTGCGATCCTCGGCGAGCTCTGCGTCAAGGCCCACCGGGAGGACGAGGCGAGCGCCGCCCTTGCAGAGGCCGATGCCGTCGCCAAGGACCTAGCGGAAACCTGGGCCGACACGCGGCTGCGTCTCCTCCAGGGCGAGCTCTTGCTCGCAACGGATCGGCCCGCCGCGGCGCTTTGCTTTCGGCAGGCTGTGGAGATCGCCAGGGCGCAAGGAGCTCTCGCCCTCACGCTCCGGGCGTCCACGCGGCTCGCGCGGCATCTGCGTGCGGAGGGGCAATATGCGCAGGCGCAGGAGATCCTCGCAGCACCCTATGCCTCGATGGGCGAGGGCTTCGATACGCCTGACCTTCTGGAGGCGCGGGCGCTGCTCGACGAACTGCAGCCGCTTCGCGCCAGCATCGGGTCGTAAGGACCGAACCGCCTCCCAGCCCTTCGCCCGGAAGGCACGCGTTCTGCCCCGCCTGGCATGGCGCTCAGGCTGTTTCCCTGGGGCGCCTTCGTAAGACTGCATCCGCTGCGAGCGCGAGCGCTTCGTCCGCAGCCCGCTTCCAGCGACGGGAGCCAAACGCGTCACCCGCGACGAAACCGGCTGCGAACATCATGACGGCAAGCATCGCGATCATGTCGCCTCCAGACCCGCGAAGATCGCCAATGATGCACCGATGGCGGCGCGGACATCGTGACGAAGGTCGCAGATCGCGGCCGCACGGCCTCGACGGCGCGATCGGGCAGCGCGCTTCGGGACCACATTCGCGGAACAACCAAGGGGGGTTTGGCGTCCTCTACCGGGCGACATTGCGACGACGACAAGGTGGACCTTCATGGCCAACGGAAATCACGAAGCGCTGGACGATCAGATTGCGCTTTTGCGCAGGCAGGTTGCAGATCTGACCGAGCTGGCCACAGCAGCATCGGGCTCGGCGCAAGAGGAAAATCTCGCCAGCGCGATCAACGAGAAGCAGGACCAGCTCGACGAACTGCTGAAACGACGGGAAGAGCTGGGCTGACAGAAATCCTGCCTCGGGCGCGTGCTTTGGAGCACTTCCGCACTTCGCTCGAAAATGCTCTAGAGTATTTTCGCGCTTCTACGAATCGCGAAAATTCTCTAACCTTTTGTTTTGACGCATTTTCTTCATGCGAACCGGTATCCACTTCGCTCGAAAATGCTCTAGGAACCGCCGCGAGGCCCGCGATCGCGACAGCGATAACCGACGAAGCATTGCGGATCGTTGGCGGTCGGGAGCCAGGCCGGTTCAGTGATTTGCGACAAGGGGCAATAGCTTTGGTCGCGGACGAACCGGTCGTAGACGAACCGGCCTGTGCCGATAATGACCGCGCCCCCGTCCTGGACGGCTCGTCTCGCGGTCTGGCAGCTCGACGTCAGGGAATCCAGGCGCGATTGAGGAAGGGCAGGGGATGCCGCGACCAGCAAGGGCAACACCAAAGCAAGCACCTTCATCGCCACAGGCTCCCTCACTGACAAAGGACCAAACATCGTGCGGAACGAACAGTAATGTAGCCGTACCGGGTCACCAGATAAGGTCCTAGAGCATTTTTGAGCGAAGTGGATACCGGTTCGCGTGAAGAAAATACGTCAAAACAAAAGGTTAGAGAGTTTTCGCGATTCGGAGAAACACGGAAATGCTCTAGCGACGAAAATCGTTCTCGCAGGTCGCCCTGAGGGGAACCGTGAACTGGAAGAGCGCGCCGCTCTTGCCGTCCGAGAACGCGGTCAGCCTGCCGCCATGCTGTTCGATGATCATGCGGCAGATGGCCAGGCCCATTCCCATGCCGTGCGATTTCGTCGTCACGAATGCATCGAATATCCCTTCCATTCGGCCTGGCTCGATTCCGGAGCCCGAATCCTGGACTTCCACCACGATGGCGTTCGGCTTCTTCCGGTGCTCGGTGGTCAGTGTCAGCATTCTGATGCGATCGGCCCCGTCGAGCATCGCTTCGACCGCATTATGGACCAGATTGAAGATGACCAGCTGCAATTGCGCCTTGTTGCCTTCGACGAGCGGCATTTCGGTCGCAAGCTCGGGCCGGGCAACGACGCTGTGATCGGTCAACTCGCCGCGCAGTGAGCGCAGTGCGTCCAGAGCGATCTCGTTGATGTCGACCAGTTCACGATCCTGGTTGACCCGCCTGAAGACGGCACGAATGCCGTCGAGCACTGCGCCGGCACGTTCTGCGTCCGCGACGATGTCCTCCAGCGCTTCCCTCGCTTCCGGAAGATCGGGCGGCGCCCTGTCGAGCAGCGCCAGCGAGGTTCCGGCATTGGTCATGATCGCCAGGAGAGGCTGGGCTACTTCATGAGCGATGGCTGCCGTCGCCGCTTCCACGGTCATGAGCTTGCTGTTGCGCTCGCGTTCCAGCGTTGCGTTGGCGCGGGCGAGGCGCGTGTAAAGGGTCGTCATCTCCTTCAGCAGCAGCGCCAGCACGGACGTGGAGGTGATCACCGTGAACCCGCGCGAGGCGTAGAATCCAAGGCTGTAGCGTTCCGAGGCGAAGAAAGCGGCAATCATGAAGTTCAGGATCAGCGAAACCAGCACGAGCAGGAGCCAGTAATCGAGCACTGATCGACTGCGGAGCCAGAGTATTGTCAGTGCGATGATCGTGATCAGAATGGCCGTGGGATTGGCGATGTAGATGGTGGTTGCCGTGTATCTGCCGTCGATGACGAGAGGCGGAAGGTGCTGCACGCCCGCCGTCGCGAACCAGGTCAGCCCGCCGACGACGGCGATCACCAGCACGACGCTCCAGGCAATGATGGCTCGCGCATTTTCGAGCGAAGCGGAGGCCGGTTCGCGCGAGGACAATGCGTCGCCACTAATAGATGGAAAAGTTTCGCGCTTCGGAAAAGCGCGGAAATGCTCCAGTGTCGAACGCCTGCTGGCGCCCGTCGCGGCGGCGCTATCGCCGAGGAGCGTATAGGCGATCACGGCCAGCGGCAGTCCGACATTCCAGACGTAATAGAGCCACGCGCTGCTCTGGGGGTCGGCGTCGAGCAGTCCGGTAAAGGCCCCTGGTATGGTCAGGATATGGGGGATGACGATCGCCGCAGTATAGAGATAGCCGATCGCGAGGGCCAGAATGGCACGGGTCCGTGTGATCAGGTATTGCGCGAACAGCAGGATGGCAGTGACGAGGTCGTTGGCGAAAACGATTGCCTCTACGGAAGGGTTGAAACTGACGAATTGCGGCAGTGGCACGCTCGCGAAGGGCGCCGTCACGGCAAAGGCTGCAAGCATGACTGCCATGACGCAGAAGACCAGGCGCCGGTCGCGCGATGTCGCGGTCACATCGTAGAGCGAGAGCGGACGATCGGCGCGAACCGCGGGCAGGGCCATGGCGGATCAATCCCCGATCCAGCGATCATGTCGTGCGGACAATGGCAACGCAGTCCTCTCCGCCTGGATGAGAGCTGGGATGATGTTGGCTCAGGCCCGCCCAATAGCCGTCCGTGTTGCGCGGTGCCGTGGCGAGGACGGCGCCCGCGCAACTGAACGGCCCGACAAGCAGAGGCTCGTCAAAGCAGGGATCGAGCACGTCATGCGGCAGGGCTTCATGCGAGCTCCCCTGATGTCATGATCTTTACGCGCAAGTACTCGATGGTATTCGAGCCCGGAGTGGAGTTTCGATGATACTGGACCAAGGTCCAGCTATGCGGTGCGCTGCGCCGATTGGGGCGGCGTCTGCTCTCCCCGCAATGGGGAGCGGGAGAAGCCCGGGAGCATGTGCGGGCGGAGTGACACCGGTTCGCGTGAAGAAAATGCGTCGAATAAAGAAGGAATTCTCGCGTTTCGGAGAAACGCGGAAAACTCTAGGCGCATGCTGCGCGCTACCTGGACGGCTCTCCGTTGGCAACGGCTATCGCGCGTTCCTGCTCAATTGCCTGAGTCGGAAAACTCTTCGAGCAACCCTTCCTTGAACAGAGCCTCAACGTTCTCGAATGTCTTCATGTAGTGAGCGGTGAGCAGGGCGCAGGCCTGCTCCGCGGTGCCATGCAGGACTGCCTTCATCAGGGCTTCGTGCTCGCTGAACCCCTGCCGCTTCCTGTTGCCATAAGCGTGCGAAACGAAAACATAGCGCGTCGCGTGGTCGGCAAGGACGTCACAGAATTCGAGGAGCCAGGGCGAACCGCAATTCGCCAGCAAGGCGCGATGGAAATTGCGGTGCGCATCCTCCCAGCCGCCCCTCTCATCCGCCTTGTCGGAGCGGAACCGGGACAGCCGGTGGAGCGACAGGACAATGGCCTCTTCCCAGCTCTCCGTGCGATTGGCCATGGCCTCTTCGAGCGCCTTGGTCTCGAGCCAGCAGCGCGTGCGCACCAGGATCCGCCAGTCGTCGAGCGCAATCGCCGGCACGGCGAAGCCGCGCTGCTCGTAGCGCTCGACCAGCCGTTCCGCCGACAGGCGCGACAGGGCCTCGCGCACCGCGTTGCTGCCGACGCCATAGATCCCGGCCAGCGGCTCGATCCGCAGCTTCTCGCCCGGGCGGAATTCGCCCTTGATGATGTCACCGCGCAGCTTCTGGTAAACTGTCGTCGACAGCGTGGTTTTCTCGCCGGCCTTCGCCATACATGTTCTCTGGTTCAAGCTGCCGTGCGCGATGTCTTCGCGGAGATGCTGTTACTCGATCGCTGCCAGAACACGAACCGATATTGCAGCCAGGAAACCAGGCCGAACATGGCGAGCCCGAGCAGGCTGAGATAGATGATAAGCGAGAAGACCCGGGGCGTATCGAGCTGCGACGCCGCGACCCGGATCAGCTCGCCGAAGCCTGCCCCACCGCCGAGGAACTCGCCGGCGATCGCGCCCGAGACCACGCTGATCGCCGCGATCTTCAGGCCGGTGAAGAATTGCGGCAGGCCGGTGGGGATCTTGAGCTTGACCAGCGTCTGCAGCCGCGAGGCGCCGATGCTCCTGAACAGCATGCGGGCATTCTCGTCCGCCGCATGCAGGCCGGCGGCCGTGCCGACGATGATCGGGAAGACCGAGATGAAGGCGGCGAGCGCCACTTTCGACATGATACCGAAGCCGAGCCAGGCGACGAAGAGCGGCGCGAAGGCGAGCTTCGGCATGGTGTCGATCGCGACGATATAGGGCATCACGGCTCGCTCGCCGAAGCTGGTCTCGCCGACGAGGACGCCGAGCGAGACGCCGATCGCGAGCGCCAGGACGAAGCCCCAGACGACCTCGCTGGCCGTGACCCACAGGGCCGGCAGCATATAGTCGCCGGAGCTGAGGTTGCGTCCGACGAAGCCGATGTCGCGGATCGTGTCCGCGGGTGAGGGCAGGATCAGCGGCGAGACGATTCCTGAGGCGGTGACGCCCTGCCACAGACCGAGGAACAGGGCGAGCAGCCCGAGCATCAGGATCCAGCGCGGGACCCTGGAGGTGAGCGAGACCTTCTCCACCCAGACGGTGTCGGGCCCGGCAGACGGTGTTTCGGCTACTTGCCCCACCGAGGCTTGCCGCACAGGGTTTTGGCTCACAGGAAGGCTCCCTTGTCGAGCAGCGCGCGGATCTCGCTGACATAGGCTCCGAAGCGCGGCAGCGTGCCCATCTCGAGCGTGCGCGGGCGGGGCAGGTCGATCGCGATGCTGCGGACGATCCGGCCGGGCCGGGCCGACATCACATGCACGATGTCGGACAGGATCACCGCCTCCGCGATCGAATGCGTCACCAGGAAGGCCGAGGCGTTGCGCTCGCGGCAGATGCGCTGCAGCTCCATGTTCATGAAATCGCGCGTGATCTCGTCGAGCGCGCTGAAAGGCTCGTCGAGCAGGAGCACGTTCGGCTCGGAGATCAGCATCCGGCAGATCGCGGCGCGCTGGGCCATGCCGCCGGAGAGCTGCGAGGGATAGGTCGCTTCGAAACCCTTGAGGCCGACGAGCTCGAGCAGGCCCCTGGCGCGTGCCGCCGCGGCCTCTGCCGCGGCACGCCCTTCGCGCACCTCGATCGGCAGCAGGATGTTCTGCAGCGTCGTGCGCCATGGGAACAATGTCGCCTGCTGGAACATCATGCCGATATCGGGGCGCGCGCCCAGGACCGGCGTTCCAGCCAGCATGACCCTGCCCTTGGACGGAGGCGTCAGCCCGGCCATGATCTTGAGCAGGGTGGACTTGCCGCAACCGCTCGAGCCGATCACCGAATGGAATTCGCCCTCGCGCAAGCTCAGGTCGACGCTCTCCAGCGCGACGACCCGCTCGCCATAGACTTTCGAGACCCGGCTGAGCTCATAGACCGGCCGGGCGACAGGCCCGGCCGTTGCGACGGAGGCCAACGTCATTTCGGCACGTTCCAGGCCGCCACGAGATCGTTGGAATAGGCTCTGCCGAGATCGTCGAGCGGCTTCTTGAGATCGCCCGAGGCGAGGAGGGTCTTCTGCCACATCTCCCAGGCTTCGGGATTGTTGTAGCCGAAGCCTTTGGCGGGATCGAGCGGCGCCGTCAGGCGGTAATAGACGTCCATGAGCGCTTCCGCGAAGGGCAGGTTCTCGAGCTGCTGCGGATTGCCCATGCGCGCATGTTTCAGGACGGCCGCCTTGTTCGCCGGGTCGAGGCCGAACTTGCTGCCGCGCACCAGCGCGCGCCCGAAGCGCTCGAGGATGCCGCGGTTCTCGTCCAGGTATTTGCGGGTCACGACATAGCCGTTGCCGAAGAAGGACTGGAAGCGCGGCGGCGTCAGCGAGCGCAGCTTGATGCCGCGCAGGCTCAGCGTCGCCGCTCCCGCGGTATCCGAGGCATAGGCGTCGATCGCCTTCTGCATGAAGCCGGCCACCGCCATGCCGCCTTCGCCGACCGTGATGAACTTGTAGTCCTGCCCCTCCTTCATGCCTTCCGCGTCGAAGATCGAGCGCACGAAGGCGACTTCGGCGCCATCAGCCGTGCCGACGCCGATGATCTTGCCCTTGAGGTCGGTCGGCTTCTGGAAGGACGAGGTCTCGGGCACGACCAGGTTGAACTGGCTGCGCGTGAAGTAATTATAGATGTAGACGAGGTCCTGGCCGCGCTCGCGCGCCGCCATCAGCGGCCCCGGGCCCGGATGGGCGAGCTGCGCCTGGCCGGCGAGCAAGGCCTGGATCGCCGCGGCCGAGCCGTTGACGCTGCGCGGGGTGATCTTGATCTTCTCCTCGGCGAAATAGCCTTCGCCGATCGCAGAATAAACCGCGAAATAGCCCAGCCCGCCCGGGCTCGGATAGACGATGGTGAGCTCGTCCGTTGCCTGCGCGAGCGCCCTGGGTGCCGCGAGCGCGAGGGGCAGCGCCGCAGCCCCCGTCATGAACTGCCTACGCTTCATGCCATTCCCCTTGTTTCTTGCCTTGGCGAAACGATGCATCATCACGGGAGCGTGTCAATTAAATTCAGATTGGCCGATGTTTTGAGAAAATCTGCATAATCCTCTGGACAGGCCACGCGCTCGCCCTATGCTCGGCGATTGTCGTCAATCAGCCATGGTCGCTCGATGTCCACGCTCGCAGAATTCGCCGTGCCCGCACCTGTTCAGTCCAGTCTGCCGATCATCGGCTCATCGGCGCGGTTTCCGGTGCGGCGGATCTATTGCGTGGGCCGCAACTATGTCGCCCATGTCCGCGAGATGGGCGGCGACGAGACGCGCGACTTTCCGCTGATCTTCCAGAAGCCTACGGATTCGATCGTACAGGACGGGGGAACGGTGCCCTATCCGCCGATGACCAACGATTTCCATTTCGAGCTCGAGCTCATGGTGGCGATGAAATCAGGCGGCTACAACATCCCGCAGGAAGAGGCGCTCTCGCATGTCTTCGGCTACGGCATCTGCCTCGACATGACCCGGCGGAAACTGCTGGATACGCCGGAGGGCCCGCGCATTCCCTGGGAGCTGAAGAAGTCCTTCGACCATTCCTCGCCCTGCGGGCCGGTCTACCCGGTCGAGCAGGTGGGGCACCCCGCCTCGGGCGCGATCAAGCTCGAGGTCGACGGCGTGGCGCGCCAGGATTCGGTGCTCTCGCTGATGATCTGGCGCACGCCCGAGATCATCGCGACGCTGTCGCGCTATTTCTCGCTCGAGCCTGGCGACCTGATCATGACCGGAACGCCCCATGGCGTCGGCGCGGTCCTGCCCGGCAATGTCCTGGTCGGTTCGATCGAAGGGCTGGGCCAGCTGACGGTTACGATCGGCGAGCCTGCCGTCGCCTGATCGCGTCGGCCAGAGCATGTTCGAGCGAAGTGGAAGCCGGTCCGCGTGAAGACAATGCGTCAATACTCCAAGGCGCCTGTCGGGCGGGGCGGCGGGCGGAGCGCATTTGTCTGCGTTGATTGCGCGGCTGACGCGTGGCAATGCCCTGGAATGACAGCGGGTTAGGGACAGGTTCTCGACTGCTTTCTCATCGCGGCTCCCCCGGGCTAGGAAATCGGAGAACCCGGTCGCGTGGCGCCATCTGCGATCTCCTCCCAGGTTTTTCCCCTGGCTCGCAGGAAGTCGATTGTCGGCCCCAGGGCGTCGCCGTAGACGCGGATCGTTCGTTCAATGATCCGGCTTCGCAACGGCTCGGGCGTCATCTCCTTGAAGATGCCGGCCAGGCGGCGTCTCTCCTCATGCAGAGCGCGGGCAACCGTCTCTGCCGAAGCTCCGGACCGATGCATCTCAGCTGCTCGGTCGCGCAGCGCGAGGACGGCCCGCTCGTACCGCTCCCTCAAATCCTCCATCGCCTCGCCTATCGCGCGGCTATTGCGCGCTCCGCCTTTCGGACCGCGCCCCTGCGCGATCAGAACCTGACGGCGAGATTAGCCTTGAAGGCATGGTCCTGGGCATCCTTGGCTAGCTGTCCGGTATAGGACACCCCGAGCGTCGCGCTCTTGCTGATCGCGACATCAAGTCCGGCCTCGATCAGCGCCGCGTTCCTGGCGATCGGCAGGCCCGAGACCGTGAACGGGTTCGCGCCGGCGAAGGCGAGCGTCGCGGTCGGATCGGCCTCGCCGGGTGCCGGCATTGTAGTCGCACTTCAGGCTGTTGCCGAAGCCGGCGAAGGCAGCGATGCGCGAGGTCTCGACATTCTGCCGTCCTCGCCGCAGTCGAGCAGATGAGGTCACGGGTGGCGTTTCGCCTCCGCCAACTCGCCTTCGAATTGGCCGAGCAGCGCTCTTGGAACGATCTGCCGGACCGCCCGCAGCCGGTCGTCCGGGGCAGCGGATGACTGCAGGCAGGAGCGGATATGCCACCCCACCTGGCCAGTTTCCCTGGCCAGAATCAGCGATTCATCCAGGAGCGTCTCGCCCGAAACCTGGTCGCCGAGGCGTAATGCCATTTCGCCCTTGAGGCGCAGGATCTCAGGCGCCACCCACAGGCTGCTGCCGGGCGCGAGATACGAAAGCTGCTCGTCGAGCAGCGCATTGGCTGCATTTGATTGACCGGTGGACATGAGCGCCTCGACCAGGCCGAGAGCGAACGCCGCGTGGTGCTGCATGAAGCGCGCGCTGCGGAGCTCGTCCACCGCGTGCTGCATGAGCGGCAAGCCGCGCTCGGGCTCGCCCTGCAGGAACTGCAGATGGCCGCGATAGGCCTGTGCATAGATATGCCAGATATCGAGGCGGTGCCGCGCCGTTTCCTCGAACAGTTCTTCGATCAGGCGTTCCGCCCGCTCGAAATCGCCGTTCAGCAGCGCGATCGGGCAGGCGGACTGGGCCAGCGTGTAGCAGAGCGACAGGCGGTGATCGAGGGATCGCGCCTCGGCGAGGCTGGCATCGGCCGTGTCCGTGGCCGCGCCGGCATAGCCTTGCAGCCACAGCACGCGGGACAGCGTCATCAGGGCGGCGATGCGTGGGGCGACCTGGTAGCGGGCGATGTGGGAGCGATGGCCTGGCGCCGGGTAGCGGTCGAGCATCTGCTCGATGTGATGGCGCGCGCCGGGCTGGTCGCCGAGGAAATGCAGGGAGGTTCCAATCAACCTGTCACCGATCGCGACATCGTCCGGATCCGCCGATTGCCTCGCGGCGCTCTTGAACTGGAACGCACTGTCGAGCGCCATCTCGAAGGCGGCGCTCTTCATATGGCCTGCCCAGAGCCCCCACAGAGACCGCAGCCGATAGTCGTTGTCGTCCAGCTCTTCCGCGAGACCGTGAGCGGCCTTCCACACGTCGCCCGTCTCCCGCGCCGTGCCGGCATTGTACATCAGCGACCAGCCTCGGGCGGTCTGCAGCTTCAGCACGATTTCGTCGCCGGAATCCTCGTCGCCGCCATGTCGTGCGAGCGCTTCCTCGACGCGCTCGCGGCATTCGCTGACCAGCGAAAGGCGCAGCCAGAGAGGAATCGCGGCGACCGTCAGCGAGACGCCGCATTCCGGGTCGCCATTCGGCGAAAAGGCCCAGTTCAAGGCCGCTCGTACGTCAGGCAGCAGGCTTTGCTCATCGGCGGCCCGCCCCGCGTCGGCTGGCCGATCGACCTCGGCCAGCAGGTCCAGGCACAATCTTGCGTGCCTTCCGGCGACCTCGACCGCGCAGGGCGCGGCTGCGAGCTTCTCGCGGGCATAGGCGCGGGTGGTCTCCAGCAGGATGAAGCAGGGGTCTTCCGTGGCCGGAGCCGTGCTGATCAGCGATTGCGAGACGAGATCGGCGATGCCCTCCGTCACATCCGCGGCGCTCAGCTCGTCCCAGGCTGCGACTGCCAGGGCGAAAGCCAAGGTAAACCGGTTGGAAAAGATGGCGAGCCGGCGCAGGAGCGTCCGCTCGCGCGCCGTGAGCAAGTTGAAGCTCCAGTCGAGCGTCGCATGGAGAGTCTGCTGCCGCGGCAGAGCCTTGCGCTCGCCGCGGCTCAGCACCGCGAAAACATTGTCCAGCACGACGGCAAGCCCGCGGGCACCGAACGCCTCGAACCGTCCGGCCGCAAGTTCCAGCGCAAGGGGTATTCCGTCCAGGCGCCTGCAGATCTCGGCCACGAAGCGGCCGTCCCTATCGCCGAGGGCCATGCTGCCGCTCCGGGCGCAGACGCGTTCGACGAACAGTGCGGCAGCGGGGTAGGCCAGCGCCTCATCCAGGCTGAGTGTCGGCGTGACCGGCGGCGCGGCGAGAGGCTGCAGTCGATAGACCCACTCGTCGGCGACGCGCAGCGGCTCCCGGCTCGTCGCCAGGATGAAAACATTGGGCGCCTGGAGCAAAATGGCCTCGACGATGTCGACCACCGGGTCGATCACGTGCTCGCAATTGTCGATGACGAGGAGGCACGCCTCCTCGCGCAGGTAGTGCACGATGCTCGACAGCGGATCGCCGCCGGCCAGGACCACACCGAGCGCCGAGGCGAATGCACCGGGAACGGCGTGCCCCTCGGAGAGTGAGGCGAGATCGACGAAGATGATCTTCTGCCAGGGAGGCCTGTCTGCACCCTCGCGCATCTGCGCGATCACGGAGAGGACCAGCGTCGTCTTGCCGACGCCCCCCGTGCCGACGACGGTCACGATCCGCCGCTGCTGGATCAGCTTCGCGAGCGCATGGATCGATCGATCCCGCCCGATGATCCTGCCCGGCCATGCCGGAGGAGGGCCGAGGCCGCCCCGATAGACGGCGGGAGCAGGGGCCCCGGACGAGGGAGACGGCCTGCGGTGCACCGTCTCGATGAAGCTGTAGCCACGATTGGGCAGGTTGACGATGTATCTGCGGCCATGGCGTCCATCGCCGAGGACGCGGCGCAACTCGTTGATCTGGACGCGAACATTCGCTTCGGCCACGAAAGTGCTCGGCCAGGCACGCGCGAGAAGCTCGTCCTTGCTCAGGATCTGCCCGGAGGATTCGACGAGCAGACAGAGGATGTCGAAGGCGCGGCTGCGAATGCCGACGGGCTTGTCGTTCTCGAGCAGGATTCGCCGCGACGGTATGAGCTCGAAAGAGCCGAACGACAGAACCTCGTCTGATCTCCCGGTCATTGTCATAGGTCTAGCGCCCTGCCCGGAAAGCTTTGGCCAGGGCTGCGACCGTCCGGGCGCCGCTTGAGCTGCTGTTCGTCACCAAACCACCGCCTCTGACCAGCATCCGCTCGCCCTACGATCCTAGCCCTCGGGCGCCGCTGCCGTCCACGCCGCCCCCATTCACAGGTCAAAATGCCCGGGCGGTCACCGCGGTAGTTTTTAATTTTACATCTTTTAACCGCAGCCCCGAGCGCCTCGGTGCTAACTCTGCTGCCAGGCGAGACGGAAAGGCCGGGGCCGCTCGGCCCGGACATAGGTCGGCCGCCACGACACTATTCGTGCAGTTCGGACCCGGTTGCTGAGGGCAATATGTGACTGCCTCTCGGTGCGTTCACGTCGGGTTGCGGGCTGGAAATCGCATCGAGGGAAAGCGGACGCATGCCTCGCACGCTCGATACACTGACGCTGGCAGACGCAAAGCAGATGCTCGCGGCCGGCGAGGCCAAGGCAATCAGCCTTGGAATCCCCTACAATATCGCGGTGGTCGATGCCGGCGGCGCGCTGATCGCCTTCACGCGCCAGGACGGGGCGCTCGCGGGAAGCATCGAGCTCGCGATCGGCAAGGCCAAGACTGCGCGCATGTTCGACAAGGCGACGGATTATCTCGCCGAGCTGGCGCAGCCCGGCGCGCCGCTGTTCGGGATCGAGCAAAGCAACGGCGGCAATGTCGTGATCTTCGGCGGCGGCCTGCCGGTGACGGTCGACGACCAGATCGTCGGCGCGGTCGGCACCAGCGCCGGGTCGGTCGAACAGGACATTGCCGTCGCCGAGGCGGCAGCCGCGGCCATCAGCCAGAGCACGGCTCCGCAGAAGGCCTCCGTTCGTGGTCACGCCCAGTAACGTCTCCCGAGGGAAAGCGTTGTCATGTTCGAACTCACCGTCAATGGGATCAAGCATCAAGTAGACGTCGTCCCGGAGATGCCCTTGCTCTGGGTTCTGCGCGACGAACTTGGCATCACCAGCCCCAAATATGGCTGCGGCATAGCGCAATGCGGCGCCTGTACGGTGCAGATCGACGGAAAGGCCGTTCGCTCGTGCCAGGCGCGCATCGCTGACGTCGCAGGCAAGGCGATCACCACCATCGAGGCGGTCGGAGGCGGAAAGCTGCACCCTGTGCAGGAAGCCTGGATCGAGCATCAGGTGCCGCAATGCGGCTACTGCCAGACCGGCCAGATCATCCAGGCCATTTCGCTTCTCAAGACCATTCCGAAGCCGACCGACGAGGACATCGACCAGGTCATGTCCGGAAACCTCTGTCGGTGCGGAACCTATGAGCGCATTCGTGTCGCGATCCATGCGGCAGCCGAGAAAATGGGGAGGAAATGACATGGGCGAGATGTCAAACCTGTCCCGCCGTAGCTTCGTTTTCGGGTCGGTCGCGGTCGCCGGAGGCGTGGCTTTCGGGCAATATGCCGGGGCGCAGCAGGTGCCGGCAGCTGCTGCCGCGGCGAACCCGCTGGCGGCGCATCTCGGGCCGCAATCGGTCACCTTCAATCCCTGGGTCGAGATCAGCCCGGACAAGATCACGCTGATTGCCCAGCATGCCGACAAGGGCCAGGGCGTCGGTTCCATCCAGCCTCTCATGATCGCCGAGGAGCTGGACCTCGAACCCCACCAGTTCGAGATTCGCTTCGCCGGACCGAGCCCCGCCTATTTCAATACCGGCTTTGCCCACGAGCTTGCGCCGTTCATGGCGCCGGACCAGAGTCCCGAAGCCGAGAAGGCTCGCGCGGCCGCGCTGGAATGGCTGAGAAAGGCCGGTCTGCAGATGACCGGCGGCTCCAGTACGATTCCCGATACCTATGACAAGCTGCGCATGGCCGGCGCGATCGCGCGCGAAACGCTCAAGGCGGCTGCAGCCAGGCGCACCGGCATCCCCGCCGCCAACCTGCGCACGCAATCCGGAAGCGTGATCCTGCCGGACGGGACGAAAATTCCCTATGTCGCGCTGTCCGCGGATGCGGCGAAGATCACGCCGGTTTCAGTCGACAAGCTCCGCGATCCATCGCAATGGCGAATTCTCGGCAAGCCGATGGAGCGGCTCGACATCCGCCCGAAAGTCACCGGCGAGATGAAGTTCGGGATCGACCGGGCGATGGACGGCATGGTCTTCGCGGCCGTCAAGCTGAACCCCAACAAGGGTCAGCCGATCAAGTCCTACGACGCGAGCAAGGCCCGGACGATGCCGGGGGTCAAGACGATCCTCAGGATATCGAATGGTATAGCGGTCATCGCGACGAATAGCTGGTACGCGATGCAGGCCGCCGAAGCTGTCGACTGCGTATGGGAGCCGAGCAAGTACCCGGCCGAGCAGGCCGACCACTGGAAAACCGCGGCCGCGTCCTTCACGCCGCAATTCCTCGCCAAGCAATGGCGCAATGACGGCAATATCGACGCCGGCTTGAAGGACGGGACGCTGATCGAGGCGGAATATCGCGCGCCCTATGTCGGTCATCAGCCGCTGGAGCCGCTCAACGGCATCGGTATCGTGACCGACAAGGGCATGGAGATCTGGGTCGGCCATCAGACGCCGCAATCCGTGCAGTATATCGCTGCGACGGCCATCGGCCTGAAACCGGAACAGGTGACCTTTCACAACGAATGGATGGGCGGGAGCTTCGGGCATCGCCTCGAATTCGAGAATATCCGGGTCCTGGCCGAGATCGCCAACCAGATGCGCGGGACACCGGTCAAGCTGATCTTCTCGCGGGAAGAGGATTTCCGGCAGGATATTCCCAGGCAGATCGCGATGGGCAAGTATCGCGGCAGTGTCAAGGATGGAAAGATCGTTGCGGCCGATTTGCAGGTGGCCGCGACGGCGCCGTTCAAGGAACTCCAGGAGCGGATGGGCGCGCCCACCAAGGACCCCGATGGCCAGCTCGCGGTCGGCATCTGGAACGTCTACTACGATATTCCCAACTATCGCGCGACGAGCTTCGAAATCCAGGGGCTGTCGCCGTCCACGACCTGGCGATCCGTCGGGGCCTCCGCCAACGGGTTTTTTACCGAGAGTTTCATCGACGAGCTGATCCATGCCGCGGGGCTCGACCCGCTCATGGCGCGCATCCGGATGTGCAAGATTCCGATCTACCGGAAGCTGCTCGAAACCGTCGGCGAGATGGCGGACTGGAAGGGGCCGCTGGGGAACGGAAAAGGCCGCGGGGTCGCATTTGTCGAGTCGTTCGGAACGGCGGTCGCCGAGATCGTCGAGGTGACGATGACCGACGCGGGCATCAGGATCGACAAGGTCTGGGTGGCGGCTGATGTCGGCAAGATCGTCGATCCCGTCAATTTCGAGAATCTCGTCCAGGGCGGCGTCGTCTGGGGCCTCGGCCACGCCATGAACTGCGAGCTCACCTATTCCAAGGGGGCCGTGCAGCAGACCAACTACAATCACCACGAGGCCATGCGCATGTACCAGTGCCCGGCGATCGAGGTGCGCGGCCTGGAGAACGACTACACGGTCAGGGGCATCGGCGAGCCGCCCGTCCCACCTGCGGCACCGGCGCTGGCCAATGCCATCTTCGCCGCGACCGGCAAGCGCATCCGCGAAATGCCTTTCAACAAGTTCATCGATTTCGTGTGAGGGCGGACCATGAGAAGGACAACTCTGATCGCGCTCACCTTGGCCAGTTCGTCAATCGTCGCCCTGACGGGCTTCGTCCTGGCCAAGGAGGAGTCGAAGGATGCGTTGCCGCCGGGCAGCGTCAGCCGGGCCGACGGGCTGCAGGCCTGGACGAGAATCGAGGCGGTGGTGACGCATCCGCGCTGCGCCAATTGCCATGTCGATGCGAAGGCCGTTCCGATCTGGACGCCAGCCGGCGAAAGCAAATCGCGGGTGCATGGCATGAACATCCATGGCGGACAAAGCCGCATCGGAGCCGAGACCGTTCCGTGCTCGACATGCCATATCACGTCGACATTGCCCAATCCCCCCGCACCGGCGCCCCTGCAGGCAGGCATCGACTGGCAGCTCGCACCGGTCGACTTCATCTGGTACGGCAAGAGTGGCGCCGAAATCTGTGCCCAGCTCAAGGATCCCAAGCGCAACGGCGGCCGCAACGCCGTCGGCCTGCTCGAGCATCTGAGACATGATGCATCTCTGAGCGGATTCATCCCGAGGGCATGGGAGCCCGGGGCAGGCCGCTCAACGCCACCCGGAACCTTCGAGGATCATGTCAGGGACATGGCTCAGTGGGGAGCTGCCGGGCAGCCCTGTCCGGGCTGAGGACGCACCAAAGGCGAGGGTGCCTCCGTCCGCCGACAGGATGCTTGCGCGGATTGCTCCGCATCGATCGGCACGATCCGCATAGCCACTGCGAATGGAGGCACTGATGCTCGACAAGGCCTATCGCGGCCAATGTGCCGCCGTGACCGTGCATTGCACGGATGAAGCGGAGCGGCACAGGCGCGGCTTCACGCTGTTTGCCCTCGCGCTCGGCAGCTTCTGCATCGGCACGTCCGAGTTCGCGAGCATGGGCATCCTCCAGCTGTTCTCGGCCAGCCTCGGCATCGATATCCCCACGGCGACGAACGCGATCGCGGCCTATGCCTTTGGCGTGGTGGTCGGCGCTCCCCTGGTGACGCTGGTGGCGGCACGGCTGAACCGGCGGACGCTTCTGCTCTGCCTGATGGGTCTGTTCATCATCGGCAACGTCCTGTCGGCCGTCGCCTCGGATCTTGGCATGTTCGCACTGGCGCGCTTCGTCAGCGGCATGCCGCAAGGGGCGTATTTCGGCGCCGGCGCCGTGGTCGCGTCCTATATCGTCGGGCCCGGTCATGGTGGAAAGGCGTTTGCCCTGGTCATGACCGGGTTGACGGTCGCGACGATCATCGGCTCGCCGCTGGCGACGTTCCTCGGCCAGAGCGTGGGATGGCGAAACACCTATGTCACCATCGCCGGGGTTGGCGCGCTGGCCTTCCTTGCCCTTTGGGCCTGGGTGCCGCGAACCGAGGCGCTGCATGGCGGGCCCGTGGTGCAGGAGCTCGCGTCGCTGCGCAAGCCGGCCGTCTGGGCCACGATGCTCGTCGCGGCGCTCGGCGTCGCCAGCATCTTCGCCGTCTACACCTTCATCGGCCCCTTCGTCACCGATACGGCCGGGCTCGATCAGGTCTGGATTCCGATCGCGCTCGCGCTGTTCGGGGTCGGCATGACCGCCGGCAACCTGATCGGCGGAAGGCTGGCGGACGCTTATCCCGCCCGCGGATTGGTCGTCGGCTTCGGCAGCGCCCTGATCGTGCTCGCGGTGCTGGCCGCCGGCGGCGGCCAGATCTGGATCCTGATGCCGGCGCTGTTCGGCGTCGGCCTGACGATGATGGTCGCTATCCCGACGATCCAGGTTCGCCTGACCGGCCTCGCGCCGGAGGCGCCCACGCTCATGGGCGCCATGAACCTTGCGGCGCTCAACGTCGCCAACGCCATCGGAGCCTGGGCGGGCAGCGTGACGATCGCAGCCGGCTATGGCCTGCTATCCGCCGTATGGGCGGGCTTCGGGCTCACGCTCCTGGGCCTTTTCATCTTCGCGCTGACCTTGCCGAAGGCGTCCCAGCTCGCGCCTGCGTGATTGCGATCGGGCTCCCCATCTGATCGAATGGCGCACGCACCAGAATAGCATGCACGAGACGTGGCATAGTCGACGCGGAGGTCACCACATGCCAATCGGCGATGCTCGGCGAGAGCAGGTTTTTCCGACACTCTCCGCCCTTCAGGTCGCGACGGCGCGTCGCTTCGCGAGCGCTGCGCCGCGCAGCTTCGGCCCGCGCGAAACCCTCTACGAGATCGGCGACCGCAACGCGCCGTCCTGGTTGATCCTCGATGGCTCGGCCGACGCGATCAGGCGCAGCGCAGCCGGCCAGGCGGCCGTGGTCACCACCTACGGTCCCGGCCAATTCACCGGCGAGACCAATCAGCTTTCCGGCCGTCCAGCGCTCATGTCGGTCGTGGCGGGTGACGACGGTGCGACCGCGGTCCCCTTCGATGCGCCGCATCTGCGCGCGCTCGTCATCGGATCGGCCGATGTCGGGGAAACGATCATGCGCGCCTTCATCCTCCGGCGCGTCATGCTGATCGAGGCGGGGCAGACCGGCGGCGCCGGGTCCATCCTGGTCGGACGCCGGGATGATCCGGCCATCGTCGGCTTGTCGGGATTCCTCACCCGCAACGGCTACCCCCACACCGTCATCGCCGCCTGCGAGGACGAGGGGCGCGAACTGGTCGAGCGGCTCGGCGTCGCCCACGAAGATCTTCCCCTGATGATCTGTCCGAACGGCACGGTGCTGAGGAGCCCGAGCAATGCGGATGCCGCCTCCTGCCTCGGCATCACACCGGATCTCGACGCGAAGACGATCTATGACGTGGCGGTCATCGGGGCCGGGCCGGCCGGGCTCGCCACTGCCGTGTATGGCGCGTCCGAAGGGTTGTCCGTCCTGGTCCTGGACAGCCGAGCCTTCGGCGGCCAGGCCGGCGCATCCGCCCGGATCGAAAACTATCTCGGCTTTCCGACCGGCATCTCCGGACAGGCACTCGCAGGGCGGGCCTTCAACCAGGCGGCCAAGTTCGGCGCCGAGCTCGCCATTCCGCTGACCGTCGAATTGCTCCGCTGCAACGGCGCGGAGGCGGAAGCCCCGTTCACCCTCGAACTCAGCAACGGTGGCACGGCGCGCTCGCGCACCATCGTCATCGCTTCGGGAGCGCGCTACCGGCAGCCCGCCATTCCCAACATTGCAGATCTGGAAGGGGCCGGCGTGTCCTACTGGGCATCGCCCGTCGAGGCGCGGCTTTGCGCCGGCCAGGACGTCGTGCTCGTCGGCGGCGGAAACTCGGCCGGCCAGGCCGTGGCCTATCTCGCGCCGCAGGTCCGGCAGTTGCACCTGGTGGTGCGCCGGCCGCTCGAGCAGACGATGTCCCGCTACCTGATCGACCGGATCGCCGCGTTGCCCAATGTCGAATTGCATATGGGCAGCGAGATCGCCGGTTTGCACGGCGACCGGACGACAGGCCTGACCGGGGCGACGTTTCGGGACAGCCGGACCGGTGCGCTCCGGGAGTGCTCGTCGCGCCACCTTTTCCTGTTCATCGGTGCCGATCCTCATACGCGCTGGCTCGATGATTGTGTGGCGCTCGACGGAAACGGCTTTGTCCTCACGGGCGAGCGCGCCGGCGAGGGCGAGCGCCTGCCGCTCGAAACCAACTGCCCTGGTGTCTTTGCCGTCGGGGACGTCCGTGCCGGCTCGACCAAGCGGGTCGCCGCCGCCGTCGGCGAAGGTGCCGCCGTCATCGCACAGATCCACTCCTTCCTGACCGCCGGGCGCAGCCGGCCGATGCCGCACGAACCGGCAGTGGCGGCTCACGCCCGAGCATGACGAAGCTGCTGTCCGGGCGACCATGAAACGGCTTTACGTCGCGCTGGGAGCGTGGCTGCTGATCGGTTCGGTGCCCTGCGCGAGGGCGGAGGACTCATCGTTGGCACAGGCGGTCATCCTGAGCCTCGCCCGCACCCAGCTCGCACTCGAGCGTTGCCCCGACCTCAAGCCCGGATGGGCGCGAGAGGAGATGCCGAAGGCTGCCGGGCTGTCGCCGGACGAGATCAAGCGCGGCGTCACCGCGGCCATGTCGCGGGTGCGGCAGGAGATGGAACAGACCGGAGATCGCCTCTGCGACGTCGCGATGACGATCTATGGGCCTGATGGCAACTATATGCCGTATTATCTCGATCGCCGTTGATGGCGTTCATCGGCGAATCCCGCCGCAGCCCGAACTGTGCCCTTGGGGTCGAGTGCATCCCGCAGGAGCGGCAGAGCGGGCGTCGCGACCTCCCAATCACAACGCCCGCTCCCGGTATCCGCTCGTCCGGGTTTGACGGTACGAAGCAGACGCCGCGCGGGGAGACGTTGCTGCGACCCGCACTCGCCGCCTGGCAACTGGACCGGGCGCGCAAGTGCGTGGCGTTTAGCGAGGGGAGGGATACGAGCCGGTTGAGCGTCGATTAAATCCGCGACAGGTCGGAGAGAGCGCCGTTCGGATTTCGAGCAGCCGGCGCCCCTTGCCGGGAAGCGGACATGGGTAGAGCGCGATCGACCGGTCTCCACTCAGGTCGTTTCCCGGACGCCCGTGACATACGCTTCACCCGAGCAGCCTTGGGGCTATCAGCGAAATCCAGGGCACGAAGGCGATGACGAATAGCGCCAGCACCAGCAGCAGGAACATCGGCAGGAGCGGGCCATTGGCCTTGTTCACATCGACCTTGGCGATCTTGCAGGTGATCAGCACGAGGACCGCGACAGGTGGCGTGAGCGAACCCAGCAGCACGCCGAACACCACCACCATCGCGAAGTGATAGGGGTCGAAGCCGTAGCTTTCCGCGATCGGCTGAAGCACCGGCACTAGCATCACCATGGCCGGGATCGGCTCGATGAAGATGCCGACGACGAGCAGCACGCCCAGGATCAGCACCATGACGATCCAGGGCTGGCTCGTCATGGCCTGGAGCCAGTCGGCGATCATCACCGGCACGCCCTCGCGTGCGACGATCCAGCCGAACAGGGCGGCGCCGCCGAGGATGACCATGATGCTCGACGACACGATCGTCGCCTCGGTCAGGTTGCTGATCAACTGGCCGATGGTGCTGCGGCGGGTCAGCAGGGCATAGGCGATGCCGTAGGCCACCGCGATGACGCCGGCTTCCGTCGCCGTGAACAGGCCGGACATGATGCCGCCGACGATGATCGCAGGCATCACCAGGGCAGGGATGGCATCACGGGCGGCACGGGCGATTTCGCCGAGCGAGGCCCGCTTATGGCTCTTCAGCGTGCTGCGGCCTGCCATGACATAGACGGCCGCCATCATGATCAGCGCAATCAGGATGCCCGGCCCGATTCCGGCGAGCAGCAAGGTGCCGATCGACAGGCCGGTCATCGCCCCATAGATCACCATGACGACGCTGGGCGGGATGACGGGGCCCAGGATCGCGCCTGCGGCGTTGATCACCGCTGCGTCCTCGGGCCGGTACCCGTCCTTCTTCATCTCCGGGATCAGCATCGAGCCGACGGCGGCGGCGGATGCCGCGGCCGATCCCGAAATCGTCGAGAACAGCACGTTCGTCACGATGGTGACGTGACCGAGACCGCCGCGCAGATGGCCGACCAACCCTCGCGCCAGCCCGATCAGGCTGCCGGTGATGCCGCCGACATTCATGACCGAACCCGCCAGGATGAAGAGCGGAATCGCCAGCAGCGGAAACGAATCCAGCGACGAATACATCTTCTGCGGCAGGACGATCAGAGGGACGGAGCCGTCGATCAGGAGGGCGGCGACGGCGGCAAGCCCCATGGAGAACGCGATCGGCATGCCGATGGCGATGAACAGCATCAAGCTGAGGACGAGCGTCCAGAGCATCAGTCGAATCCTCCGACGCTCTGGCCTCTGGGGCGAACGAGCAGCACGATGACGGAGAGGGCGGCGGAGAGCGGAATGGGCAGGAAGAACCACAGCCGCGAGAGGCCCAGCGCCGGCGATGTCACATTCGCGCCCCGCAGCATGAAGGCGTAGCCGGCCCAGGCCAGGATCGCGCAGAAGGCGACGGAACAGACGAGGTTGGCGCCATCCTTGAGCCGCTGGGCACGCGGGTCCGGCGTCGGCAGGACGTCGACGACGATCTCCTCGTGCTGCCAGAGCTGCACCGGCAGTCCCAGCAGCATCGACCAGACCAGGAGCAGGACGATCAGCTCCTCCGTCCAGAACATCGGCAGGCCGAGCGCATAGCGGTTGACGACCTGGACGAGGGTCAGGAGGATCATCGCGGCGAAGCTCCCGGCCGCGACGACCTTGACGACGGCGATCAGCCCGCCGACCACGCTGCGGATCATGGCAGCTCCGTCACAGCTTCCGGATGCGCCCAAGCACATCCATGCCCTTCGAGGCCGTGGCGAAGTCGTTCTGCACGCTGGCGAGCGCGTCGACGAAGGGCTTCAGATCCGGCTCGTTGACCTGCATCTTGCCTTCGCCGGTCAGCTTCGCGAGCGCGGCCTTCTCGCGCTCGAAATGCTGGGCCCGCTGCTCGACCGCCGCGTCCTGGGCCGCCTTCAGGATCAGTTCCTGCTCGGGCTTGGTCAGCTTCGCGAACAGCGAATTGCTGATCGCGAACGAGCCGTCGAGCAGGATGTGGCGCGTCATCGAAAGATACTTGGTGACGTCGTAGATCTTGAAGGTATAGGCCGCCTCGGCCGTGCCCTCCATGGCATCGACGACCCCGGTCTGGAGCGCGGCATACATTTCGGGGGCGGGGATCGGCGTGGGAATCGCGCCCAAGGCCGCGAACGTCTTCACGAAGACCGGCGCCTCCGGAAGCCTGACCTTGAGGCCCTTGAAATCTCCGGGCTGGGTGATGGGCTTGCCGCGCAGGTAGGTGTAGCGATAGCCCGTGACCATCCAGTTGACGATCTTGATATTGGCCGTCTTCTCCAGGGAGGCCGCGAGCGAAGCCCCGACCTCGCCGTCGACCGTCTTCTTCCAGTGGTCGAAATCGCGATAGAGATAGGGCAGGGCGACGACGCCGAATTCCGGGACGTAATTGGCGTAGAGACCTGACTCGCCAAAGCCCATGTCGAGCGTGCCGATCGAAACGGACTCGATGATCTCGCGCTGACCGCCCATTTGCGAGGCGGGCAGGATCTGGATCGTGATCGCGCCCTTGGAGGCCCCGGCCACCTTGCGGGCGAAGTTCTCGGCGGCCGCGTGCTGCTCCGACTGGATCGGCAAATGATGCGCCAGGCGGATCGTGCGCTTGCTCTGCGCCCGCAGGAGCGAGGGTGCAGCCACGCTCATCACGGCGGTGGCGCCGATGGATGCGACCAGCCGGCGCCGATTGGTCATGCAGGTGTCGTTCACGATGGTTTCCTCCGGTTCTTGACGCTATGGCTGCGCCATTGGTCGTTCTGCGGCTGGCCCGAGCGGCTAGCGCAAGTCCTCATGAGCGGTTTCGCGCAGCCCTCGAACCATTCCAGGGCAGTGCCGCCGACCGATGCGCCGATGGCGCGCGTTCGAGTGGCCGGCACCGTCCCGATATCATCGACGATCGCTGTCATGGTCCACCTCCCTGAAACGGCTTCTTCTTGTCGATCTTGCTTCTGTCGATTTTGGCCGGCTCGCTGCCGGGTCACGGCATGACGCTGCCGCCGTTGACTTCGATGACCTGGCCGGTGACGTAGCTGGCGAGTTCCTCGCTCGCGAGGAACAGCACTGCCCCGGCGCACTCCTCGGCGCGCCCGAGGCGCTTCATCGGGATGCCCGCCTCGAGCGTTTTCAGCAGTTCGGGGGAGGTGTGCCCGTCATGGATGGGCGTCGCGATCACGCCGGGCGCGACCGCGTTGACCCTGATGCCGTCAGGAACCAGCTCCTTCGCCAGCGCCCTGGTAAAGGTCGAGACATAGGCCTTGGTGGACGCGTAAAGGCCGGCACCGGGGCTGGCGCCGGTCCGCGCCGCCTGCGAGGTCATGTTGATGATCGCGCCGCCGCCCTGGCGCCGCATCGCCGGCACGACCTCGCGGCTGAGGGCGAGCATCGATCGGCCGTTCACATGGAAGATTTCGTCGATGAGCGCGTCGGAGGCCTCGGACAGGCGGGCGCGCCGGACGAAGCCGCCGGCATTGTTCACGAGGACGTCGATACGCCCGAATTCGGCGAGGACATCCGCCGCGAGCCGCGCCAGCTGGGCGGTATCGGCGACATCGGCCTGGAAGACCGCGCTCTTGCAACCCTTGTCGCGGATGCGTGCGGCCACCGCTTCCGCCTCGTCGCGGCGCGAGCGGTAGTGAACGGCGACATGGGCGCCGTAATCGGCAAAGGCCAGGGCCACGGCTTCGCCGATGCCCGAGGATGAGCCGGTCACCAACGCAATCTTGTTCTCGAGGTCCCGCATCGCCGGGCACTCCTTCAGGTCGGATTCAAGGCCGCGGATAGGGGCGGTGCAGCGCGCAGTCCGGGTTGAGACGGACACCGAAGCCAGGCTTGTCCAAGGCGGAGGTCCTGATCCGGCCGTTCTCCGGCAGCGGTTCGTCGAGCAGCAGCGGGTAGAACATCGGCACGACCCGATCGGCCTCGGGCGCCATCATCAGGAATTCGGCGAAGGGGCTGTTCTGCCGGGTCGCCACGAAATGGTAGCTGTAGACGCTGGAGCCGTGGGGAATGGTCATCACGCCATGCGCATCGGCGAGCGCGGTGATCTTCAGGAGCTCGGTCAGCCCGCCGCACCAGCCGACATCCGGCTGGATGATGTCGCAGCAGCCCATTTCCAGCAGCATGCGGAAGCCCCAGCGGGTCGCTTCGTGCTCGCCGGTGGTCACCAGCATACCCTGCGGCACTGCTTTCCTGAGCGCCGCATAACCCCAGTAATCATCGGGCGAGAGCGCCTCTTCGATCCATTTCAGGCCGTGCTCGGCCGTGCCCTGGGCGAGCTTCGTCGCGTAGTTGAGGTCGAGCGCCATCCAGCAGTCGAGCATCAGCCAGAAATCGGGGCCGACCTTGTCCCGCATCGCCGCGAACGCAGCGATATTGGCTTTTAGCCCCTCGTCCCGCTCCGCCGGCCCGTGCTTCAGCGGCATCTTCCCGCCGATGAACCCCAGCCCCTTGGCCAGATCGGGCCGAGGGCCCGTGGCATAGAAGGTGAGCTCGTCCCGGACCGGTCCGCCGATCAGAGCGCAGACCGGCTCGCCACGGACCTTTGCCAGCAGGTCCCAGAGCGCCAGGTCGACGCCCGAGATCGTGTTCAGCACCACGCCCTTGCGGCCGTAATATTGGGTGGCGAAATACATCTGGTCCCAGATCACCTCGATATCGGTGACCTTTCGCCCCTCGATGAAGCGGGCCAGATGCTTCTCGACGATGAAGGCGCCGATTTCGCCCGCCGTCGTGACGGCAAAGCCGATCGTGCCGTCGCTGGCCTCGGCCTCGATGACGAGGGTGCCGAGCACGTTGAGGCCGAAGGACGAGCGCGTCTGACGATATTGCGGGTAGCGCGACATCGGCGTGGCGATCTGCCCGTCGATCCAGTGCCCGCCCTTCTGGTCGTGATAATCGGCCCCGCCACCGCGCACGGTGAAGGCGCGGATATGCTTGATCGTCGGCATGGTCATTGTGGCCATCCTCAATAGACCGCGCGGCCGCCGGAGAGGTCGAAGACCGCCCCGGTCGAGAAGGCGCAGTCCTCGGAGGCCAGCCAGCCGATCATCGCCGCTGCTTCCTCGACCCCGAGGAACCGGTTCATCGGGATTTTCGAGAGCATGAAGTCGATATGCTCCTGCTTCATCTGGTCGAAGATCTCGGTCTTCGCCGCGGCCGGCGTGACGCAGTTCACCAGGATGCCGGCCTGGGCGAGTTCCTTGGCCAGGGACTTGGTCATCCCGATCAGACCGGCTTTCGAGGCCGAATAATGCGAGGCGTTGGGATTGCCGTCCTTGCCCGCGATCGAGGCGATGTTGACGATGCGGCCATAGCCGCGCTCGATCATCCCGGGCACGAGCGCGCGGCAGGTCAGGTACGGGCCGACGAGATTGACGTCGAGAACGCGGCGCCAGGTTGCGGGATCAAGCTCCCATAGCTTGCCGTTTCCGCCGGTGATGCCGGCGTTGTTGACGAGGATATCGACCTTGCCATGCGCAGCGATGGCCGCGGCCGCAGCCTTCGCGACGGATTCCTCATCGGTCAGCTCGACGACCGAGGTCGACACCGTGCCCAGGGGGGCAAGCCTCTCCGCCGCCTCGGTCAACCGCTTCTCGTCGATGTCCCAGAGAACGACGCCTGCTCCCGACCGGGGCATGCGTTCGGCGGCGGCGAAGCCTATTCCGCGGGCGCCGCCGGTGATCACTGCGATACGATCCTGAAGGTCGAGACGGTTCACGCGAAGACAATCCTTCGTTCGGGCCGGCGCGAACCGGCTCCATCCGTTGCAACATGAGACGTGGATGCCGCGCTTGCGGTGGCCCCGGCGTCCTCCTGACAGGTTTCCGTGCCGGACTTCGACCATCGAGGGTCGCCTGGCCGGAACCTTGTCTTGGTCGTGACGCTAGCTGGGGCTGCGATAATCAAATAATGAAAAATTGGACAGGATCAGTTCCAGAAAGTTATCGCAATGAGTTTCATTGCCTCCCTTCCGCAGCAGATGTTCTGGCGCCTGCGGGTCCGCCATCTGCTTCTGGTCTCGACGGTTGCCCGGGTCGGCACGCTGCACCGGGCGGCGGAGGAGATGAATGTCACGCAGCCGGCGGTGAGCAAGATGCTGCAGGATGTCGAGGACATGCTCGGCGTGCGCATCTTCGACCGTCAGCCGCGCGGCCTGGTGCCGACCGAGCTCGGGGATTTCGTGGTGAGCTATGCCGGCCAGGTCCTGGCCGACCAGGAGCGCTTCCTGCGCGGCCTGAGCAATCTCAAGCGTGGCGGCTATGGCGCGCTCTCGATCGGCGCGATCATGGCGACCGCTCCCGACATCCTTCCCGCCGCGATCGCCGAGCTCAAGCGCAGGCGGCCGCTGATGACGATCCGGCTGTCGACCACGACCAGCGACGAGTTGCTGCGCGGCCTGGAAAAGAACGAGATCGACCTCGTGATCGGGCGGCTGACCGAAGCGCGCCATCACGCGATCTTCGATGTCGAGCCGCTTTCGAACGAGAATCTCTGGGTCTTCGCCGCCTTCGACCACCCGCTTGCCGGGCGCGCCGAGGTGTCCCTGGCGGAGATGGAGGCCTATCCCTGGGTTCTGCAGCAACAGACCAGCCCGATGCGCCAGGTGATCGACCGGTCCTTCGCCCAGGCCGGGCTGCCATCGCTCGACAATCTCGTCGAGACGACGTCGATCTTCGCGACCCTGCAACTCGTGCGCCGCGCCGGCATGATTTCCGTCCTGCCGCATACGATCATCGCCGAGGCGATCGACCGGGGCGAACTTGTCCAGCTGCCCTTCGTGCTCGACAATCCGCTCGAGCCTTACGGCATCATCCGCAGGCGCGGCGAACCCCTATCGGGAAATGCCGAGGATTTCGCCGAGATCGTCAGAGGCTTCGTCAGGGCTGAGATTCCCGGGGACGGTTCAAAGACAGTTCCTTGGGTCCCGGCCGCCGCTCGAGGAACGCGCGGGCTGCGCTAGAGCATTTTCGAGCGAAGTGGATACCGGTTCGGGTAAAGAAAATGCGTCAAGACAAATAGTAGAGCATTTTCGCGATTCGAAGAAACGCGGAAACGCTCTAGACACCGCGATCTTCGCTGCCGGCAATCTCTTCGCTCATTCGCATCAGCAGGTCGTCGCGCGCATCGCAGCAATGCTTCATTGCGATCTCGACAGCGGCTGCCGCATCGCCCGCGCCGATGGCCGCGACGAGCGCCCTGTGCTGCTCGATGATGGTGGCGACGCGTGACGGGCCGAAGCCGTAGCGACGCCGGATGCTGACGACCAGTTCCCAGCCTTGCTCCATGATATCGGCTGCGACGGGGTTGTCGGCCAGCACCGCGATGGCGCGGTGCAACTCGATATTGCCCATCACCATGGCCGCGGCGTCGTTGCGGGCGGCGGCTGCCTCATAGGCCTGGGCGAGCTCGCTCAGCCGGGCGGCTGCCTGTTCGGTGACGTTCTCGGCCGCCTGCCGCACGAGAAGCAGTTCCAGGGCGGCGCGGGTGTCATGCATGTCCCGCACGAATTTTGGCGTGACGCCGCGCAGGACGGCGCCCTTATGCGGGTCTATGACGACGAGGCGGTCGCCTTCGAGCTGGCGCAGCGCCTCCCGGACCGGGATATGGCTGACACCGTAACGGGTGCTCAGCTCCGCGACGCGCAAGCGATCTCCCGGCGAGAGCAGGCCGTCGAGAATGTCGCGCTTGATCGCGCGTTCAACCCGCGCCGCCATCGTTTCGTGCTCGATGAGCTCCGTCAAACACATCTCCTCCCATCGCCTGACCCATCCCTAGCACAAGCCCGATGGGAATTCGATATTATATATTATCCTTGCAGCCCTGGATTATATATTATATCGAGAGCACCAGCGGACACAGATCCGCGGCGTCAGGAACGAGGAGACGACCATGCTGACACGCCGTCAGGCGCTCGCCGGGCTCGGTGGGGCCGCCATTGTTGGCTTCTCGCGCTTGCCTATGGCCGGCGAAGCCCTGGCCCAGGCGCCAGCCAAGGGCGGGGTGCTGCGGGTCGCCGCGCCGTTCAACCCCTCGACGCTCGATCCGATCACGGGCGGGCTCGGCTCCGACCACATGCTGCTCTATCCGCTCTTCGACACATTGGTCGATTTCGAGCCGCAGACCCTTGCGCCGAAGCCCGGCCTGGCGACCTCCTGGGATTTTCCCGACCCGAAGACGCTGACCTTCACGCTGCGTGAGGGCGTGCGTTTCCATGACGGCGAGCCGATGGATGCGCAGGCGGTCAAGGCCCATATCGACCGCGCCCGCACCGATCCGCGCTCGGCCGTGCGCGGCGAGCTGCAGTCGATCGAGGCGGTGGAGGTGCTGGCGCCGAACAAGGTCGCGCTGAAGCTCAGCCGGCCCGACACCGCCCTGCCGCTGATCATGGCCGACCGCGCCGGCATGATCACCTCGCCGAAGGCGGTCGCGGAACGGGGCCGCCAGTTCGATCGGGAATCGGTCGGCACCGGCCCGTTCAAGCTGGAGCGCTGGAACGACAACGACACCGTCGTGATGGTCAGGAATCCGGATTACTGGAACAAGGGCCTGCCGCATCTGGACGGGCTGACCTTCCGCATCATCACCGACGTCAACACGGCGCTGCGCTCGGTCATCGCCGGCGAGAACCATTTCGTCTTCCGCCTCAACCCGCAGCAGAAGCTCGTCGCCGACCGGATGGCCGGCAAGGTCGTCGTCAGCTCGACCCCGACGATCGCGGACTACCATCTGCTGTTCAACTACAAGCGCACGCCGCTGAACGACGTCAGGGTGCGCCAGGCGGTGAACTGGGCGCTGGATCGGGACGGGTTCAACCGCGCCGCCCTGATGGGGCTGGGCGTGCCGGCCCAGACGATGCTGCCGCCCGGCTATTGGGCCCATGACCCGTCGGTCGACGGCTTCTACAAGCATGATCCGGACAAGGCGCGCGCGCTCCTCAAGGAGGCAGGCTTCGCCAACGGCGTCGATCTGCGCTTCTACGGCTATTCCGACCAGGCCTCGCAGCAGCGCCACGAGATCATCATCGAGCAGCTGCGCCAGTCCGGCATCCGCTGCGCCATGACCGTCGGCTCCAGCGCCGACATGTATCAGCGCTTCACGGTGCAGGGGGAGGGCGACATGCTGCTCGCGCTCTGGTCGGGCCGCCCCGACCCGAGCCAGCCCTTCGCGCTGGTCTATGGCGAGAACGGCTTCAACAATGTCGGCAAGGTGCCGCCGCCGCCCGAAATGGCGCAGGCCCAGATCGACTCGCAATCGGCCGTCGATGCCGAGACGCGCAAGAAGGCCTTCGCGAAGCTGGAACGGCTCTCGCTCGAGCATGCGCTCTCGGGCGAGCTCGCCTTCGTCCCGGGCATCGAGGCCTATTCGCCCAATGTGGTCGGCTATGTCCCGAACCTGCTCGGCAAGCCGAAACTCAACACTCTCTCCCTGAAGGCCTGAGGCCGAGCATCACGATGAAGATCACTGGCCTCGAAAGCCTTCACGCCGCCGCCGGCTGGCGCACGACCTCCTTCCTGAAGATCATGACCGACGAGGGCATCGTCGGCTGGTCGGAATACAGCGAGGATGTCGGCACGCGCGGCCTCACCGCGACGATCGCCGCGCTTGGCGAGCGGATCATCGGTCTCGATCCGCGCCGGCCCGAATGGATCATGTCGGTGCTCTATACGCAGACGGTGCCGGCCTGGTCCGGCATCAACCAGCACGCCATGGCCGCGATCTGCAACGCCTTGCTGGATATCGCCGGCAAGGCGCTCGGCGTGCCCGTGCACGCCCTGTTCGGCGGGGCGGTGCGTGACCGGCTGCCGGTCTACTGGTCGCATTTCGGCAGCTATCGCGTGCGCTTCGGCGGGCAGTACGACCTGCCGCCGCTGCGCGATTTCGACGACGTGATGAAGCTGGGCGAGGAGGCGCGGCGGCGCGGCTTCCGCGCCATGAAAACCAACATCATGTTCATGGAAGGCGGCAAGCTGGCGAATTTCCGGCCCGGCTTCGGCTCGATGCCCGGCTTCCCGGCGCTCAATCCGCAGCCGGCGGTCCTCAAGGACCTCGCCCGCCAGATGGAGGCCTTGCGGGCCGGCGCCGGCGACGATGCCGAGATCATGCTCGACGCCAATTTCCATTTCCGCACCGAGGGCTATCTGCAGCTCGTGCGCGCGCTTCAGCCCTTCCAGCCGGCCTGGCTGGAGCTCGACATCTACGATGCGCCGAGCCTGGCGCTCCTGCGCCGGGAGGCCTCGTTCCCGATCGCCAGCGGCGAATCCCTCTATACCCGCCGCAGCTACCGGCCCTTCCTCGAAGGCTATGCGATGGACGTCGCCATCGTCGACGTGCTCTGGAACGGCTTCCTCGAGGCGGTGAAGGTCGCGGCGATGGCCGATGCCTATGAGGTCAACGTCGCGCCGCATAATTTCTACGGCCATCTCGCCGACCATATCAGCGCGCATTTTGCGGCTCTCGTGCCCAATCTGCGGATCATGGAGATCGACATCGACGACGTGCCCTGGAAGGGCGAATTCGTCACGCACCAGCCGGTCATCGAGAACGGCGAGATGCTGGTGCCGACGCGTGCCGGCTGGGGGACCGATGTCGATGAGGCCGCCGTGCGCCGCCATCCGCCGCGCTGAGATCGCGATGGCTGCGGCTGAGCCCCTTCTCGACGTCCGCGACCTCGGCATCGCCTTCCGCACCGGCGGCGGCATGGTGCAGGTCACGCGCGAGGTCTCCTTCTCGATCGCGCCGGGCGAGGCCGTCGGCCTGGTCGGGGAGAGCGGCTGCGGCAAGACCGTCACGGGCCTCGCCCTGATGGGCCTGCTGCCACGCGCCACCAGCACGGTCTCGGGACAGGTGCTGCTCGACGGCGAGAACCTCGTCGGCATGGCGCCGCGCGATTTCAGGCGCCGGCGCGGCTCGAAGATCAGCATGATCTTCCAGGAGCCGATGAGCGCGCTCGACCCGGTCTTCACCATCGGCGAACAGATCAGCGAGACGCTGCGGACGCACCATCCCGTCAGCCGCAAGGAGGCGCGCGAGCGCGGCATCGAGGCGCTGGCCAAGGTCGGCATTCCCGAGCCGACGCTGCGCTACGATTCCTATCCGCACCAGCTGTCCGGCGGCATGCGCCAGCGCGCGATGATCGCCATCGCCATCGTCTGCGAGCCGCGCCTGCTGATCGCCGACGAGCCGACGACGGCGCTCGACGTCACCGTACAGGCCCAGATCGTCGACGTGCTCGGCGATCTCTGTTCGCGGCTGGGCATGGCGATGCTGTTCATCACCCACGATCTCGGGCTCGTCGCCGAGACCTGCTCGCGCCTCGTCACCATGTATGCCGGCGAGGTCATCGAGCAGGGCGCGATCGACGACGTGCTGCGCCGGCCGCGCCACCCCTATACCTCCGGCCTGCTGCGTTCCTTGCCGGCCCTGGCGGAGCGCAAGTCGCGCCTGCCGGCGATCGCCGGGCGCGTGCCGGCGCGCGGCGAGATCCCGCCCGGCTGCCGCTTCCGGCCGCGTTGCGGCTTTGCCGAGCCGCCATGCGAGGCCGAGCAGCCGCTGCACGCCATCCCTCCGGCGGGGCAGGTCCGCTGCTGCCGCCATGACCAGATCGCACTGGCGGGGGTGCTCTCGTGACCGGGCCCGCGCCCCAGCCGATGATCGCGGCCGAGGAGGTCGGCATCCACTTCCCCGTGGGGCGCGGCCGCGTGCTGAAGGCGGTCGACGGCGTTTCGCTCGCTGTGATGAAGGGCGAGACCTTCGGCGTCATCGGCGAATCCGGCTCGGGCAAGACGACCCTGGGCCGGGCCATGGTCTGCCTGGAGAAGCCGTCGGCAGGGCGCATCCGCCACGCCGGCACCGATCCTTACGCCCTCTCGTCGCGCGAGCTCAGGCGACATCGGCGCCAGTACCAGATCGTCTTCCAGGACCCCAACGCCGCGCTCAACCCGCGCATGTCGATCATCGATTCCATCCGCGAGCCGATGGATGTCGCGGCCGAGCTGCCGCGCGCCGAGCGCGAGGAACGGGCGCGCGCGCTGATGGAGCGCGTCGGTCTCAGCCCGGATTTCGCCCGGCGCTACCCGCACGAGCTCTCCGGCGGCCAGAAGCAGCGCGTCTGCATCGCCCGCGTGCTGACGCTGCGCCCATCGGTCATCGTCTGCGACGAGGCGGTCTCGGCGCTGGATGTCTCGATCCAGGCCGACATCCTCAACCTGCTCGCCGAGCTGCAGCAGGAATTCGGCCTGACCTATGTCTTCATCACCCATAATCTCGGCGTCGTCGCCCATGTCAGCGACCGGATCGCGGTGATGTATCTCGGCCGCATCGTCGAGCTCGGCCGCACCGAGGACGTGATCGAGCGACCCGTTCACCCCTATACCGAAGCGCTGCTTTCGGCCGAGCCGGTGGCTCTGCCCGCCGATCTGCGCCCGAACAAGCGCATCGTGCTCGAAGGCGAATTGCCGAGCCCGGTTTCGCCGCCCTCCGGCTGCCGCTTCCGCACGCGCTGCCGCTTCGTCCAGCCGCTCTGCGCCGAGCAGGAGCCGCCCTGGCGTGAGAGCGGCGCCGGCCATTGGAGCGCCTGCCATTTCGCCGGGGAGCTGCACTTGATGTCGAATGCGGAGCTGCACCCGCACCGCAACGTCGCGGAGCGGCAGCCATGAGCATGCGGACGCTTCTTCTCGTCGGCTCCCGGCTGGTGCAGGTCGTTCCCGTGCTCGTCCTGGCGACGCTCGCGATCTTCGGCCTGCTGCAACTGGTGCCGGGCGATCCGGCGGCGGTCATTGCCGGCGAGACCGCGACGGCCGAGCGCATTGCCCAGATCCGCCAGATGCTTGGCCTCGACCTGCCGGTTTGGCAGCAATATCTGCACTGGCTCTCGGGAGCGGTGCGCGGCGATCTCTCCACCTCCCTGATCACCGGCGTGCCCGTGCTGGAGGAAGTGCTGCGGCGCCTGCCCAACACGCTGCTGATCGTCTTCATGGCGCTGGCGCTTTCGGTCGCGATCGGCGTGCCGCTCGGCATCCTGGCCGCGACCAATGTCGATGGCCGGATCGACCGGCTGGTCACCAGCACCGCCTCTCTCGGCGTCGCGGTCCCGAATTTCTGGATGGGCATGATCCTCGTCGGCTTTTTCGCGCTCGGCCTCGGCTGGTTTCCGACCACCGGCGCCGCGTCCCTGACACAGGAACCGCTGCGTGCGCTTCACCACGCGACGCTGCCCGCTTGCGCGCTGGCGCTGAGCGGCATCGCCGAGATCACGCGCCAGCTGCGCAGCGCGCTGATCGACGTGCTGTCCTCGCAATATGTCCGGACCTTGCATGCGAAGGGGCTGCCGCAGTCGAAGATCCTCTGGCGGCACGGGCTGAAGAACGTCTCGCTGACGCTGCTCACCGTGGTCGGCCTGGTCTTCAACCGCACGCTGGGCGCGACCGTGGCGATCGAGGCGGTCTTCGCCATTCCCGGCACCGGCTCGCTGGTGGTCGCCTCGGCCACCAACAAGGATTTTCCGGTCGTGCAGGGCGTCGTCTTCGTGCTCGTGCTGATCGTGATCGCCTGCAATTTGCTGATCGACCTGCTCTATGCGGCGCTCGACCCGCGGATGAGCCGCCGATGAGCGCTACCGTCCAGCAAGCGTCACGCCGGAAGCGCCGCTCGCGCCTCCGCACCTGGCTCGCGGGCGACAGGCGCGCCGCCATCAGCCTGAGCTTCCTGCTGCTGCTCGGCTCGCTCTCGCTGCTGGCCGGCGTGATCGCGCCCTATTCGCCGGTCGCGCAGAGCATGGACATCCTCGCGCCGCCCAGCGCGGCGCATTGGCTCGGCACCGACGATCTCGGCCGCGACGTGTTCAGCCGGCTGCTCCATGGCGGGCCGATGACGCTCTATGCCAGCTTCCTCGCCGTCTCCGTCGGCCTCGCGATCGGCCTGCCGATCGGCGTTCTGGCCGGCTATCTCGGCGGCTGGGTCGATACCGGCGTCGGACGCATCATCGACACCATGCTGTCCTTCCCCAGCATCGTGCTCGCCATCGCGGTCACCGGCGCGCTCGGCATCGGCCTGACCAACAGCATGATCGCGGTCGGCATCGTGTTTTCGCCGGGCATTGCGCGGCTGATCCGGGTGCAGACCATGATCGTCAAGGGCGATCTCTTCGTCGATGCGGCCCGCACCTTCGGCTCGAGCACCTGGCGCGTCATCTTCAGGCACATCCTGCCCAACGCCATCCAGCCGGTGATCGTGCAAGTCACGCTGCTGCTCGCCACCGCGCTGCTGGCCGAAGCGAGCCTGAGCTTCCTCGGCCTCGGCGTGCAGCCGCCCCAGCCGAGCTGGGGCCAGATGCTGGCGCGGGCCTATACCTACATGGAGATCGCGCCCGAGCAGATGTATGCGCCCGGCCTCGCCATCCTGTTCACCGCGCTTGCCTTCAACGCGCTCGGCGAGTCGCTGAGGGCCTTGCTGGACCCGACGCGCAGTCGCAACGACTGATCGCCGGCGATTGGAGACGATTCAGTGCAGCGCTTCCGGGTTCTCGCAACCTCGTCCTTGCATCCGGCCGCGGAGGCCTTCCTGAGCGAGCGCTGCGACTTTGCCGTGTCGCCGGACAATTCGGCGCAGACGCTGAAGCGCGAGATCGCCGGGGCCGACGCCCTGATCGTGCGCGTGCGCCTGCCGGACGATATTTTCGAGCATGCGCCGCGCCTGAAAGTCTGCATCAGGCATGGCGTCGGGCTCGATTTCATCCCGGTCGAGGCCGCGACGAAGAAGGGCATCGTCGTCGGCAACCTGGTCTCGGCCAATACCCAGGCGGTGATCGAGCACGCCGTCGGCAGCGTCATCCTGCTGGCGCGGGATTTCCACGGGCTGGCGCTGGATTTCGCGCGCAACGGCTGGCCGGCGCGAGACCGCCATCCCTCGACCGAACTTGCCGGCAAGACGCTCGGCATCGTCGGCTGCGGGCGGATCGGCCGCGGTGTCGCAGAGGCGCTGCATGCGGCCTTCGGGATGCGCGTGATCGGCTATAATCGCAGCCCGATCGGGGAGGGCGTCATCGCCCAGGCGGCGCTCGACGAGGTGTTCGCCCAGGCCGATGTGGTCTGCCTCGCGATCGCCGCCACCGCCGAGACGCGCGGCATCGTCGATGCGCGCAGGCTCGGGCTGATGAAGCCGGGCTCGTTCCTCGTCAATGTCGCGCGTGGCGAATTGATCGAGGACGCGGCCCTGATCGCAGCCCTCGAGAGCGGCGGGCTGGCGGGCGCGGCGCTGGACGTGTTCGATCCCGAGCCCTTGCCGGACGAACACCCGTTGAGAAGCGCGCCGCGCCTCTTCCTGACGCCGCATACGGCCGGCGGTACGGAAGAGAGCCTCGTCCGGACCGGGATGCAGGCCGCGGCAGACGTGCTGGACGCCTTGAGCGGTCGCAAGCCGTCCAATCTCGTGAATCCCGCGATCTGGCCCGACCATGTCGCGCGCCTCGGGACCTCGCCTCCCGTCCCGGGCCTGCCGGGCGGGTTTGAGCAAGACGGCTGAGGATCGCATTCTCCACGGGAACCGGCCGCGCGGTCCCAGGTTCGCTGTTCCAGGGCACGCTGTTCCAGGCGCGGCTCACGATCTTGACCGGTTGCGGCAAAGCTCAGCTCGGCGACAGGCCTTCGGCCTCCAGGGAGGCGCGAACGCTCGGCCGGCCGTCCATCCGTGCCATGAAGGCCTGGATCGACGTGTAACCGGAGAGGTCGACCTTCACCCGCCCGGCCCATGTCAGGACATTGTACAGATAGGCATCCGCGGCCGAGAATTGGTTGCCCAGAAGGTAGTCGCTCCTGGACAGGTGGTCGTTGACATATCCGAACCGGCTCCCCAGGCTGCCTGTGGCGAACCTCGCCTTCGACTCCGCGTCGAGGAACGGCGAGAACAATGTCGCGAAGCCCCGGTGCAGGTCGGTCGCGACGAAGTTCAGCCATTCCAGAGCCTTGTAGCGGTCCTTCGTTCCGAATGCCGGGAGAAGGCCGCGCTCGGGATTCTTGTCCGCGATCCACTGGAGGATCACGACCCCCTCGGTGATGACGTCGCCGTCATCCAGTTTCAACGCCGGAACGAGGCCTTTCGAAGTGACCTGGTAATAGTCGCCCTCGACGGTCGTCTTCGTCTTGAAGTCGACCTTGATCAGCTCGAAGTCCTGCCCGGCCTCGCGCAAGGTGATTTGCGAAGCAAGCCCGCAGGAGCCGGTGGCAAAGTACAGTTTCATGGGTATCTCCATGGTTTAAGCGCAGCGGCGCCTGACGAGGACCCGCCCGCGCAAGCAGGTCGGTCAGGGTCCACGCCTCGACACGGCGGCTGGGGGAATGAGCTTGGAAAGTTGGGCGAAGGACTGGATCGAGGGCCGCGCCGAGCTATCGCCGCAAGGTGTCGAAATCGGCCGCATCATGGCGTTCGCGCAGGAACTCGCCGGGCGCTCCTGACGTGCGGTTGACGATCCGTCCGCGAGCGACCGCAGGGCGTGATCCGATCGCTTTGTACCAGCGCAGGAGATGCGTGTACTGCTCGACGGCGAGGAACTCATGCGCGTTGTAGACGCCATAGAGGCTGCCGGGCTGCCACGGCCAGACCGCCATGTCGGCGATCGTATACTGGTCGCCGGCAAGGTATTCGTGCGACGCCAGATGGGTATCCAGGACGTGGAGCTGGCGCTTTGTCTCCATCGCGTAACGGTCGATCGCATACTCGATCTTGAACGGCGCGTAGGCGTAGAAGTGACCCAGGCCGCCGCCGACGAACGGTGCCGTCCCCATTTGCCACATCAGCCAGTTGAAGGTCGCGGTCCGTGCGCGCGGCTCGGTCGGCAGGAAGGCGCCGAACCGCTCGGCGAGGTAGACCAGGATCGAGCCGCTTTCGAAGACCTTCGTGATCGGATCGGTCGAATGGTCCACCAGTGCAGGGATTTTCGAGTTTGGGTTCACCCCGACGAAGCCGCTGCCGAACTGGTCGCCTTTGAAGATGTCGATCAGCCAGGCATCATACTCGGCGCCGGCATGCCCTGCGGCCAGCAATTCCTCGAGCAGGATCGTGACTTTCTGCCCGTTCGGCGTGCCTTGTGAATAGAGCTGGAGAGGATGCTTGCCCACCGGCAGGTCCCGCTCGAACCTGGCGCCCGATACCGGCTGGTTCATGCTGCCGAACTGGCCACCATAAGCCTCTTTCTTGTTCCAGACTTTCGCGGGCACGTAGCCCGAAGGCTGGTTCTTGGAAGGGTCGGTCATGTGTCGCTCCTGAAAGCCCGGAGCATGGGAGATGCTCGAACGGGTCTGCTTGGCTGATGGGTGAAGGGTGACGAACAGCGCTCGGACGGGGCAGGGCTTGCCGGGCGCTCTCGCCAATCAGGCGAAGGCTCTCCTGTCCGTCAGCGCCGGATAGTCGGTGTAGCCTTCCGGCCCCTGGCTATAGAAGTCTCCCGCTTCGCCGGATTTAGTGGCGCGCCGTCCTGCAGACGCTGCACCAGATCGGGATTGGCCAGGAAGGGGCGCCCGAAGCTGATCGCATCGGCGAGCCCGCTATCGATATCCGCCTGTGCGCGCACCAGATCGTAATCGCTGTTGAGGATCAGCTTGCCCTTGAAGTGCTGGCGGATCATCGGCGACTGGCGCGGCACGTCGGTGCCACCGAAGACATCGCCCGGAGCGGGTTCGCGCAGCTCCAGGAACGCGATGTCGATGGTGGCGAGCATGTCCGCAACGGCCGTGAACAGCGGCGTCGGATCGCTGTCGTCCACCCCCCAGGTCTCGCCATTGGGAGACAGGCGAACCGAGGTGCGGTCCGCGCCGACGACCCCGGCGACCGCCCTTGCCACCTGCTCCAGCAGCCGCATGCGGTTCGCGATGCTGCCGCCATAGTCATCGCCGCGCAGATTGCTGTTATTGCGCAGGAACTGGTCGATCAGCATGCCGTTGGCGGCGTGGATCTGGACGCCGTCGAAGCCGGCCGCGACCGCGTTGCGGGCCGCGTGGGCATAATCGGCGACGAGACCGGGAATTTCGTCGGCTGCCAGTGGGCGCGCGGTTTCGGGCGATTTCGGGCCGTCATAGGTCCAGGCATCGACCGGTGCGGCCGTCGCGCTGGACGAGACCGGCTGCTCGCCGATGACGGCGGAATGGCCGGCACGGCCCGTATGCCCAAGCTGGGCAACGATCCGCCCGCCCTTGTGATGCACGGCCTGCGTCACGGGCTTCCACGCAGCCACCTGCTCGGCGGACCAGATTCCCGGCGCATAGGGAAAGCCGTTGCCCTGCCGGGAGATGCCGATCGCTTCGCTGGTGATGAGCCCGGCCGAGGCGCGCTGCGCATAATAATCGACCATGATCGCGGTCGGCACATGGTCGTGGGTCGATCGGGCGCGGGTCAGAGGCGCCATGATGATGCGATTTGGGGCGGTCAGCGCGCCAAGCGCGATAGGGTCGAAAAGCGTCGGCATAAGATCTCCTTCGTCAGGGGCGCGACGTTCAAGGCGATGCCCGTTGACTAATGGAGGCCGTACAACCGATAAACAGGCCGCTTTTCCGAACATTGCGGACCAGGATGACTTCATGGGCACTCGGATCGACAGCTTGAGCGCCATGTCGGCATTCGTGCAGGCAGCGGATTTGCGGAGCTTCAAGCTCGCGGGCCAGCAATTCGGGCTGTCGTCCTCGGCGATCGGCAAGACCATAGCGAAACTCGAGGATCAGCTGGGTGTCCGGCTCTTCCATCGCTCGACCCGCGCCATCCGCTTGACCCATGAAGGCGAGATCTTTCTCGATCGCTGCCGCCGGGTTTTGTGCGAGCTGGAGGCGGCGGAGGCGGAGCTCGCCTACGCCACGGCATCTCCGCGCGGCCGGCTTCGCGTCGGCGTTCCATTTGTCGGCGAATTGCTCACGCCGCTCTTCGGCGAATTCCTGACGCGCTATCCGGAGATCGAGCTCGACCTCGACTATAATGATCGCCTCGTCGACGTCATCGAGGACGGTTTCGACGCGGTCATACGCTCGGGCGAGGTCAGCGACAGCCGCCTCATGCATGCGAAGCTCGGCGACTTCTCGACGCGCCTGGTCGCTGCCCCGAGCTACCTGGCCCGGGCAGGCGAACCGCGTACCGCGTCCGATCTGACAAGCCACCGCTTGCTGCATCACCGCTTTTACGAAACCGGCAAGCTCAGGGACTGGGGCCCGGCCGTCCCCGGAGGCATGGTCTTGCCGGTGGCGCTTGCAGCCACCTCGCTGGAACCGCTCATCCGCCTGGCGGAGTCGGGGTGCGGGATCGCTTCGCTGCCCTGCTTCGCGGTCGCCGATCGAATCCGGGCCGGAACTCTGCGCGAGGTGCTTCCAGCCGCAGAAAAGAATAGCCGCGCCATGCGGCTGTTATGGCCCCGCAGCAAGGCTCCGCTGCCGAAAATATCCGCATTCGTGAAATTCATGACGGAATCGGTGAGGAGTGCCCTGCACGAAACCGCGGAGTAGGGCCGAGGTATCCAAAGCCTCACCCAGGAAACGAGACCGGCGGCACCGCCTCGAGGCGGCGCCGCCGACCCGCACCCTCGCGTGGGACGCGTGCGAACGAGGGAGCGCGAGCGGTGGGCGGGCTCAGCGACGCCGATCGAACGCGTCGCCGAAATCCTGCCGATCGTCGGAGGGAACGTTCGCTTCGGCCACCTCCGCGGCAGCCTGGCCAGGCGGCGGGTTCGGCCGGGCCATGCTGGTCCCGATCGCACCGACGAGCAGGATGGCCAGCATGATCAGCAGCCCGATCTCAAGGAGCGAGCAATTCGGGTTGTGGCGCGAGAGATAGTCCTGTTCGTCCCGACGTCTTTGGCGGCGGCGCTGGCTGGCGCAGAGCCGGTCGCCGTCGACGCAAAGATTGCGCCCATGGGAATCGGGCTTGTCCGCCATTGGCAACGCCTATGTCCCGGTCGCGTCGTCGAAGGCCTCCAGCGCCCGCGTCGAGTAGACGAGGGCAGCGCCCGCATTCATCGCCACCGCGACGCCGAGAGCTTCGGCCACTTGCTCGCGCGTAGCGCCGGCTTTCACGGCTTCGTTGCCGTGGATCGAGATGCAGCCGTCGCAGCGCGTGGTCACGGCCACGGCGAGCGCAATCAGCTGGCGCATCTTCTCATCCAGATGAGCCGTCTTGCGGCCAGCTCCGGACGAGGTCAGGTAGCCCTTCACGGTATCGGGTGAAAGCTGCTGCAGCTTGCCGACATTAGCCAGCAAATGATCGCGATTGGCATTCCAGTCCATGTCGAACTCCGTTGATTATCCGCCGGCATGGCGGGGAAGCTGAAGTGTCGGGAAGAGGCTCGGCATCCGGCCCGATGGCCGGCCGATCAGAAGCCGATCACGCAACGGCCCTGATGTCCGGCAGCGTCGGGTAGTCGGTATAGCCCTCCGCTCCCTGGCTATAGAGCGTGCTCTCTTCGGCCGGGTTCAGCGGGGCGCGGTCCTGCAGCCGCCGAACCAGATCGGGATTGGCGAGGAAGGGCCGCCCGAAGCTGATCGCATCGGCGAGCCCGGAGTCGAGATCCGCCTGGGCACGCGCAAGGTCATAGTCGCTGTTGAGCACCAGCGGCCCCTTGAAATACTTGCGCATCATCGGTGATTGGCGCGGAACCTCGGTCGAGACGAAGGTTCCGGCCGGGCTGGCCTCCTTCAATTCCAGGAACGCGATGCCGATCGTGTTCAGCAGATCCGCCGCCGCCGTGAACAAGGGGGTGGGATCACTGTCGTCCACGCCATAGGTTTCGCCATTGGGAGACAGGCGCACCGAGGTACGGCCCGCTCCGATGGCGCTTGCTACGGCGCGCGTGACGAGCTTCAGCAGGCGCAGCCGGTTCTTGATACTTCCGCCGTAGTCGTCGCTGCGCAGATTGCTGTTGTTGCGCAGGAACTGGTCGATCAGCTGACCGTTCGCGGGATGGATCTGGACGCCGTCGAAGCCAGCCGCGATCGCATTGCGCGCCGCGCTGACGTAATCCCCCGCGATATCGAGAAGCTCCTCCGCCGCCAGCGGACGCGCGACCTCGTAGGGCTTCCTGCCATCATAGGTATGCGCATCGCCCGGCGTCGTGGTCGCGCTCGAGGATACCGGCTGCTCGCCGGTCAGGGCGGAATGCGCCATGCGGCCCATGTGCCAGAGCTGCGCGACGATCCGTCCGCCCCGATCGTGAACGGCCCGCGTGACGGGTGTCCATGCTTCCACCTGCTCGTCGGACCAGAGGCCGGGCGCATAGGGCCAGCCAAGTCCCTGGCGCGAGATTCCGATGGCTTCGCTGATGATCAGTCCGGCCGAGGCGCGCTGTGCGTAATACCCGGCCATTATCGCGGTCGGGATGTGGTCGCGGGTCGCGCGACCCCGGGTCATCGGCGCCATGATGACGCGATTTGGGGCGGTCAGCGCGCCAAGCGCGACGGGTTCGAAAAGCGTCCGCATGTGGTCTCCTTCATCACGGTCGCAACTGTGGGGAGCGATGGAGCCGTGACTAAAGGAGGGCGAATGGCCGATAAACAGGCCGCTTTTCCGAACATTACGGAGTGAAATGACTTCATATGTGATGAGCAGGCGGCCTGGGCCGACCAATTCCGGTTGTTTCGCGGAAGAGTCCCTTCCGCCGAAACCGGGTTCATCCTCGCCCGGAGCTCATGCAGGTTTCCCCCCGACAGTGCCTGACGGTGCGACTGTTCCAGCGGAGATTAAAAATGAAGCTCTACTATCATCCTCTTTCCGGGCACGCTCACCGGGCGCAGTTGTTCCTGTCGCTGATAGGTCAGGACGCCGACTTGATCGAGGTCGACCTCGCCAAGGGCGAGCACAAGCAGCCGGCGTTCCTTAAGCTCAACAGTCTTGGCCAGGTACCGGTTCTGGTCGATGGCGAAACGGTCGTCCAGGATTCGATCGCCATCCTGATCTATCTCGCCAAGAAGCTGGGACAGAAGGATTGGCTGCCGGACGATCCGATCGGTGCGGCCAAGGTCGGACGCTGGCTGTCGATCGCAGCCGGCCAGATCGCCTACGGCCCCGCCGCCGCGCGACTCGTCACCGTCTTCGGCGCGAAGTTCAATCCTGAAGAGGTCATTGGTCGCGCCCATGACCTGCTCAAAGTGGTCGAGCGGGAGCTTGCCGAGCGTGATTGGCTGGCCGCCGAGCGCGCCACCATCGCCGATATCGCTCTCTACAGCTACATCGCCCGTGCTCCCGAGGGCAATGTCGACCTGTCTCCCTACCCGAAGGTCGGCGCCTGGCTGGCCCGGATCGAGCAGCTTCCCGGGTTCGTCCCCTTTGTGAAGACGCCGGTCGGCCTGGCCGCATAGGTACGCGCGCTTGAATGAGGAGGTCACGGCGATGAACAGTCATGTCGGCGACATCAAGCCATTGCCGTGGCACAGCGGCGAGCTCGCGATCCAACGGAGCGCTGGCGTCGAGAAGACGGCGGCCGATCTCGGGCGGCGTTTTGTCCGCGATCACCTGATCGAGCAGCATCGCCTGTTCTATCCCCAGCTCCCTTTCCTCGTCGTCGGCGCCGTCGACGAAGCGGGGGAGCCATGGGCCACGGTGATCGAAGGCCGGCCAGGTTTCCTGAGCGCGCCGGACGACCGGACGCTCCGCGCCGCGTTCCGTCGGGATCCCTCCGATCCGGCCGATCAGGGCTTCAACGATGGTGGTGCCATCGGCGTCCTCGGCATCGAGTTGCACACGCGGCGCCGCAATCGCCTCAACGGCACGATCGCCCATGCGAATGCCGCAGGGTTCGACCTCCAGGTCGTCCATAGCTACGGCAATTGCCCGCGCTACATCCAGCTCCGTGATTTCCGCTTCGTTCGCGACCCCGGCCTGCCATTCTCGGGAGAGGTTGAAACCCTTTCCCAGCTGGACGGCGATGCGCGCGAAATGATCGGGGCGGCCGATGCCTTCTTCGTGGCGTCATACTCGGAACAAGGGGGCATCCGGCAAGCCGACGGATCGAGCCGCGGCGGCAAGCCCGGCTTTGTCCGGATAGGCGATGACGACACGCTGACCATCCCGGATTTCAACGGCAACACCTTCTTCAACACGCTCGGCAACATCCTGTTGAACGGGCGTGCGGGCCTGACCTTCGTCGATTTTGCCTCCGGCGACATGTTGCAGATGACCGGGCGTGCCGAGGTCATCCTCGACTCTCCGGATGTCGATTCCTTTCAGGGCGCGGAGCGCTTCTGGACGTTCAAGGCGGAAAAGCTGGTACGCCGCCGCGGCGTGCTGGCCGTTCGCTGGACGGCACGGGAAGACGGCAAGAGTCCCTATGCGGTCATGACCGGCGACTGGGACCAGGTCGCCGAGCGCAGGCGCGCAAGAGACCTCGCGATGCAGTGGCGCCCCTTCCGCATCGAACATGCGATCCAGGAAAGCGGGAGCATTCGCTCGCTTTACCTGAAGCCGGCGGACGGCGCAGGCATGATCGCCCACAAGGCGGGGCAGCATCTGCCGATCCGGGTCCGGCTTCCTGGCGCTGAAGCCCCGGCGGTCCGCACCTATACGATTTCCGCGGCGCCGTCCGATGCCATGTACCGCATCAGCGTGAAGCGCGACGGAAAGGTATCGCAGTTCCTGCATGCGCTCGCTGAGGGCGCGGAGATCGAGGCGCGCGCACCGGCCGGCTCCTTCATTGTGGATCCGACGGCGTCGAGGCCTGCGGTGCTGCTCGGCGCCGGAGTCGGCATCACGCCGATGATCGCGATGCTTCGCAACATCGTCTACGAAGGCGTGCGCAAGCAGCGTGTCCGCAAAACCTGGCTGTTCTACGCGGCACGCTCGAAAACGGACCAGGCTTTCGGCGATGAACTGGACGAACTGGCGGTCGCATCCGGCGGCAATCTTCGAATCTACCGTCTGTTGAGTGACGCCGCAGGTGCGGAGTCACGCAAACATGTCGATGCGGTCGGGCGTCTCGATATCGATCTGCTGAAGCGGACGCTGCCATTCGACGATTACGATTTCTATCTCTGCGGGCCGGGTGCATTCATGCAGGATACCTATTTCGGGCTTCGCTCCCTCAATGTCCCCGACAGCCGGATTTTCGCGGAGAGCTTCGGTCCGGCCTCGATCCGCCGGACTCCGGAAGGCCCATCATCGCAGGCCGAGAGCAGACCTCCGGCAACAGAACCTGTTCGGGTCGTCTTCGCCAAGTCGGGCAGGGAGAGCCGCTGGTCTCCGGAAAGTGGGACCTTGCTCGAGTTCGCCGAAGCCAGCGGCCTGTCGCCCGAGTTCGGCTGCCGAAGCGGCTCATGCGGAACCTGTGCGACGAGGATCGTCAAAGGGGCGGTGGGCTACGCGGATATGCCGACAGCCGACATTCCCGATGGCCACGCGCTGATCTGCAGCGCCTATCCGGCCAAGGACGACGATCCAGGAGAGGGCGACCTGCAACTCGCTCTTTGATTCGCGGCCTCCGTCGCTGCGTGGCCTTCAGTTGATCTGCCTGCTTGCGCGCAATCTGGCCACCGCGAAGTCGACGAAGCTGCGGACCTTGGCCGATGCGTGACGGCCGTCGGGGTGAACCACGTGGATCGGCAGCGTCTCCTCTTCAAACTCGGAGAGGACGACCTGCAACTCACCGAGATCCAGTCGCGGAGCGATCTGGTAGGAGAGAACGCGGGTGAGGCCCCATCCCCGCGCCGCGGCGAGGATCGCGCCGTCATTCGTGCTGCAGAAGAGGCGAGGCGCGATCCGTACACTGGTCTTTTCATCGACGCCGAACCGCCAATCCAGCGAAGACCATGCGCTCGTGGTTGCGATGATGCGATGGCGCGTCAGATCCGAAGGCGTCGACGGTCGGCCATGTCGCTCGAAATAGGCGGGCGATCCACAGATGACGCGCCGGACTTCGCCGACCCGCGTGGCCGCGAAGCCGGAGTCCGGCAGATGCCCGATGCGGATAGCGACATCGACTTCTTCTTCCACCAGGTTGACGATCCGATCGACGAACAGGGCTCGGCCGATGACATCGGGATGACCCTCGAGGAATTCCGTGAAGAGCGGCATGATGAAAAGCGAGCCGAACATCGACGATGCTGTGACGCTGAGCGTCCCCGTTGGCTTGCCGAAAGTCGCGGCTGCCGCAGCCTCCGCCTCGCTCATTTCGAAAAGCAGCCTCTGACAGTCCTTCAGGTAGCGACTTCCGGCATCCGTCAGCTTGAGCGAGCGCGTCGTCCGGGTGAGGAGTCGCGCGCCGATCGCCTCTTCGAGCGATGAAACGATCCGCGTCACGGCCGGAGGGCTCATGTTGAGCTGACGTCCGGCGCCGGCGAAGCTGCCGGTTTCACCGACCTTCACGAAAACCTTCATCGCCTGCCATCGATCCATACGGTCCTTGTCCTCCCTGACAGCGCCAGCGTCATGCACGCGGGCAAGGCTCGCGCGTTACATTAGCTTGGAACTGCCGCTCGCTATCGCACCAAGGCAAGAGTTCTTTGGCACGGAACGGATCGACTGAAATCCTGAGCCTTTGCCGAATGATCGCCCTTCGAGAAGCGCGCCACGCCTCTTCCTGTCTCCGGTCCGATGATCCAGCAACGGGCTTCCTGACCGGAGGCATTCACGCCACACGGCGCCATCGGCGGGCGACACGCGCAGAACTGCCATTTAAACGAATGACGCGGTCGAACCTCGGGCGATCCACGTTCCAGCCGCCGCGCCATCCACTCCCGTTGAGGCGCGGTGGCTGCCGGCGTGGCGTCCACAACCCCACCCAGTTGGCTCGCCGGCAGCCCGCGGATTCCTCTGAATTGTGCAAATGGCCCCGTCTGCTTGCGCCGGCGGAGCCGTTTTCTGTCCACATCAAACGGCGCGGCCGTGCTGCGTTACGGCGCGCAGACCCGATGCCAAATCTGCATCAGGTCGCGGCTGAAGACGCCGAAGCAATCACTGACCGGAAGCGCCGCTCCGCGATCCATCACCGACCTGGCTGCTCGTCTCAGATTCGTCCAGCCGGCTGGTGGGCGTCTGCATTGACGCGTTCCACATCGCTGCGCGACAGGCCGAGATCGGACAACGCGCGTTCGTCCATAAAGTAGAGTGCGCGCGCACTGCGCCTGTCATCGAGCCATGCCTCGAGACGCAGCAACGTCCTCACCAAGGCGCCGCGTGACGGGAGAACGGCCGAGAAGGAAAAGTGAGCTAGGGCTGGACTAGCGAACATGACGCGTTCCTCAGATAAGCTAACGTCATGAAAACATGGTCCTTGCACGGGGCCGAAGCAAATGCGAAGTTCTTCGCATTGCCCAAGTTAAGCTTGGCCTGCCATGAGCCGTCGCCATCTCCCTCCGCTGACGTTCCTGCGCGCTTTCGAAGCCGCTGCCCGGCATCGGAATTTCGAGAAGGCAGGCGATGAACTGGCCGTTACCGCCAGTGCCATCGGCCAGCATGTGCGGTCACTGGAGGCCTGGCTGCGGCGCCCGCTCTTCACCCGGCTGCCGAGCAAGGGCGTTGCCTTGACCGAGGCCGGCGAGCGCTACGCTGCGACCATCTCGCAGGTGCTCGACCAGCTCAACGAAGCGACGGCGTGGGCGTTGCGGCCGGAGACCCCGAATGTCCTCACCGTCAGCACCTTGCCAAGCTTCGCGCTGAATTGGCTGATCCCCAGGCTGGGCTCGCTCAGGGAGCGCCAGCCCAATCTGGAAGTGCGGGTCGAGATCTCGGTGAGCTTGACCGATTTCGCACGCGAGAATGTCGATGTGGCGATACGATCCGGCCACGGCGGCTATCCCGGCATGCAAACGGATCTTCTGATGGAGGAGAATTTCTTTCCGGTTTGCAGCGCCAGCCTGCTTGGCGATCCCGCACGTCCCCTGCGCGAGCCGTCGGATCTGCGCCATCACACCTTGTTGCACGAGATTCCGGAAGGCATCCCCGATTTCGTTACCTGGCCGCGCTGGCTCGCGGCGGTGGGAGAGCATGAGATCGATGCGACCCGGGGACCGAGATTCTCCCACACTTTCATGGCCCTGCAGGCGGCCGCATCGGGGCAGGGGGTGGCGCTCGCCACCAATGTGTTGATCGGGGACTATCTCGATGCCGGACGTCTGGTCCGGCCATTCGCGCATAAGGTCAGGGGACCGCACCAATATTACCTGGTTTGCCCGGAGAATTCGGCGCAGCGGCCGGCGATTGCCGGGTTCCGGAGATGGATTCGCGACGAGGCAGCGGCCCATGTCGCCCTGAGCGCCGGTCAGTGAGGGTTGCGCGCCAGTGAGCGTTGCAGAGCGGAGAGACGGCTCGGCGCCAGGGAGAGCGGGGATATTGTGGTCCTTGCCGAACCAGGCGGGGCTGTAGCCATTGTCCTGCAGGATCCGGCCGACCGTCGCCTTGTCGCGCTCGATGACGCTGTTATAGCCGGGGAAGCCGGTCGACTGCTCAGAGATGACGCCGAACCCGGCCGAATGATGGTTGCGGCCGGTGAGCAGGGCGGCGCGCGTCGGCGAGCATAGCGCGGTCGAGAAGGTCCGGTTGTAGCGCAAGCCGTCCTGGGCGAGGCGGTCCATCGTCGGCGTCGGGATCACGCCGCCGAACGTGCTCGGCACGCCGAAGCCGGCATCGTCGCGCCCATCAGGGCGTCGATTTCAGCGCATCGTTCTGGATCACGCCGCCGAAGGCCGGGTCCGGCGGCGGCAGCTGCTGGCCGTTGATGGTGGTCGTGGCGCCCGGCGAGCCCGGCGTGCCGGTGACCTGCTGGGCCTGGACCTGAGCGAAGGTCAGCGCGGCGCTGGCGATGCTTCCGAGTATGGCAAGCAGCGTTGTTTTCATGACCTTGCCATCCTGTGCGCGGGCTGGATCTCAAAAACCCACGTTGCCATCGCCACTCACCAGCGCCTGACCTGGCTGCCGATGACCGGTGTCCGCACTGGTTTCGCCATTCCGAAGAACACCACGAAGCCGTTGCCGCCGCAGCGCGTCGAAGCGGCCTCGTCCGGGACCTTCGACAGGCGGCCGGCTCCCGTCCCGCCGGAACGGGAGCCGTTGAGCGGGCTATCTGAAGCGGCCCACATTCACGATCTGGACGCGCCGATTGGCCGCCGCGTCCGGATTCTTGCGGTTCTGCAATTGCTCTTCGCCAAGGCCGACCGCGACGATCCTCGAGGGGACGATGCCGAATGTGGTAACCAGCGCGTCGCGAACCGCATCGGCCCGCTTCTGGCTGAGCGTCAGGTTCGACTTGCGGTCGCCGACGGCGTCGGTATGGCCGACGATGAGGAACTTGTATTCCAGCAAGGTCGGATGGAGCAGGGAATCGGCGATGACGCCGATGGTGCGGAACGACGCAGGGCGGATCACGGCGGAGCCGGTGCGGAACTGGATCTCGACGGTGAACTGGGAGAGATTGTCCAGTTCCTGCGAGAGAGGCTCGCGCAGCGAGGCGTCGGGGCCCCGATTGGCGGCGACGCTGTCGACCGCCTGGCGCCGGAGCGCCACGATGTCGATGGTTTTCGACTGGTCGAGAACATTCAGCGTCTCGATCAGCTGAGTGTCGCTGAGACGCTCCTGGGCCTGGACGGCTGCGGTTGCGGGTATCAGGGCGATTGCGGCGGAAAAGACGAGGGCGATGGCTTTCATGGGATGCATTGTCCTGTCAGTTCCAGCCGGCATCGACGATGACCTGCTTGCAGCCGCTGCTGACAACCTTCGTGGCGGTCAGCAGGCATTGCAGCCTGTAGCCGTCATGGGGCTGCACGCCATTGCAGTACTGTCCGATGTCGCGCTCACAGACCTTCACCGCGGTGGCCTGTGCGCTGGCCCGTTTCGCCAGCGACTGGAACACCTCCGCCGACGTGCTCTTGCAGGTCGCCGAAAGCCGCGCCTGATTGCGATCCAGGCAAGCTTTGACGGCGCCTCCACCAAGCGAAACCTTCGAGCAAAGCTTCTCAATGTCCGGGCCGCATGATTTCGCCAGGCGATCATAGGCTTCGGCGAAGGTGAGCGTCTGCGCCGAAGCGGCCAGCGGGATCGCCATAGGGACCAGCAGACTGGCTGCGGCCAGGATTTTACGTAGCCTCACAATCATCTCCCTGTTGTCGGCACGATCAGCAAGACGTCTTTGGTCGGCATCATCTTCGTTTGCGCCCGCGCAGGCATTTGGCGGTCGTGAATGCCTTGTCAGCGATGCGCTGGATTTGGCCGGGAACCAAGGATGTCCGTCCACTGAACGGCCATGCTGTGTTTTTGGCATTCTGGCGGCGCGAGTCACTTGTCCCTAAGGACAATAGGCAAACCCGCACGCCTCTGCCTGTCCCGGATCGGGGTCAGGCGAAAAGCCGGAACCGGACGTTCCCGAGGGAATGTGAAGCCAGCCTTCGGCCGTCTCGACAAGAGCCAGGCGCTCATGTCCGCGCTGAGTCGGCCCGTCCCGGCGTCAGGAACGATTGCTTTCGGGCGGTCTGGCCGGCACTGGCCGATCGGCGGGAGTAGCTGCGGGTCAGTAGCCGCGCGTGCCCGCTCCAGGGAGCAGTATCGCGCCAAAGCGCCGGTAGTCCGTCGGCGATTGCCCCTCCCAGCGGCGGAAGGCGCGATGGAAATGAGCGGTATCGGAATAGCCGAGCAGCATCGCGACAGTCGTCACGCTCATGCCGGGCTCTGTGAGCAGGCGGACGGCCTGACCATGGCGCCTTGAGTCGAGGATCTGCTCGAAGACGGCGCCGTGTTCATCGAGCTTGCGCTGCAAGGTCCGGGGCGACAAGCCCAGGACCGTCGCCGCCTCGTGCAGCGTGATCGGCTTATGCGGCATGGTCGCGTCGATCATGCGTCCGACCGCGAGCTCGATCTCAGATGGCCCGAGTCGGAAGCGTTCGAGGCCCTCGGCCGCGAACGCCGCCACGCCGTCATCGGGGTAACGGCCGTGCCCGCCGAACAAGGGTCTGGACAGGGCGTCGCGGCGGAAGTGAATGCCCAGTTCCTCATCCCGGGCGAAGACCACCGGCGCCTGGAAGAACTCCTCATAGACCTGGCGGCGGCCCTTGCAGGCATGGGGAAAGGTGACGCGCTCAGGCGCCCAGCCGTCTCCGAGCAGGCATTTCAGCATCTTGACGTTGAAGGCGGCGACCCCTTCGTAAAGCAGCCAGGCGCTTTCGTCGTCGCCGACAAGGCGGTGCGTCCAGACCGCGTCGTCGCCGCGCTTGTGCAAGCGGATATCGACATGGGACTGCATGCTCGGCATTTCCGCCGCCTGCGCACGCATGCAGCTTTCGACGGTGGCCCCGGCTCGCATCGCCATCCCGATCGGGCCAAGCCGGCCGGGCTCGGCCGTGTCGCCGAGGGCCAGCCCGATTTCCGCCGTGCCGACATAGTCGGCGGCGAAGGCCAGGGCGGCGTTGATCTGCGAGCGGCGTACGATCTTGCCGGAGCGGACGTCCTCCACCGTCATGCCGGCGCGGCGAAACACCGTCTCGGCCTCGACATCGGCCGAGGCCAGATAGGCCGGCAACATGTGAAGCAGGGCCGCCCGGGCCGCAGCATGTGACATCGGGCTCCCGCCTTTGCCGCTGCAATGACATCCGGCGGAAGGTGGCCGGGGCATGCCGCGCGATCATGCCCCAGCCACGCCCGGTTGCAACGGCTTTCTGCGTGTCGTGCCTTTCCGCTCAGTCTCCGCCTGCGAAGAAGGCGTCGTCGTTCGGGAAGACCGGAGCCGGCGCCTTGCGGCCGAGATAGGACTTGAAGGTCGCCTGGAAGAACAGGGACGGCTTCATCTCCTTGGCGAGATCATCGATGCGCTTCTGCAATTCGGCGACGATCTGCGGGTTCTCGGCGGCGAGGTTCGTCGTCTCGCCCGGATCCTTCGGGATATTGTAGAGCTCGAGCTTGGCCGGCAGCGTCGCCCGCCAGAACAGCTTCCAGTCGCCCTGGCGCACGGCGCCGCGGAACATCTCGACATTGTAGACGACCTCCTTGCGCGGCGACGGCGCGCCCTGGCTGATCGTCTGCCAGACATCGCTGCCGTCGAGCGGCTTGGTTCCGGCGGTGCTGGCACCGGCGCGGGCGGCGAGCGTCGGCAGCATATCGACGACATGCAGGGGCTGGTCGACCTTCGCCGGCTTGATATGGCCTGGCCAGTTGGCGAGCGCGACCGCACGCGTGCCGCCCTCGTAGAGCGAGCCCTTGCCGTCGCGGAACGGGCCGTTGCTCGCGGGCAAGGTGCCCTTGGTCTCGATCTGGCCGGCGAAGGCCGCCGATCTCGTGCCGCCATTGTCGCTGTGGAACACGACGAGCGTGTTGTCGCGCATGCCCTTCTTCTGCAGTTCCGCGAGGACCGCCGCGATCTGGTCGTCCATTGCGTTGACCATGGCGGCATAGGTGCGCCGGTTCGGATCGGAGATCGACTTGAAGCGGTCGAGATACTCTTGCGGCGCCTGGAAGGGCGTGTGCGGCGCGGTGAAGGCGAGATACATGAACATCGGCTTGGCCGGGTCATGCGCCGCGATATAGCGCACCGCATCCTTGCCGAGCAGGATGGTGACATAGCCGGGCTCTTCGAGCTTCTTGTCGTTGCGGTACCAGTCGGTGACGCCCTGGATTTTGTGCGTGTTGTAGTCGATCTCGCCGATCAGGCCGCCATATTGATAGTCGAAGCCGCGCTGCCTCGGCCAGAGCTTGGTGTCGCCATGGCCGAGATGCCATTTGCCAATGATCGCAGTGCTGTAGCCGGCTTCCTTCAGGATTTGCGGCAGCAGCTTCTCGTCGAGCGGGATGCCGTAGCTCTGCTCGGGAATGATGACGAAGCTCTGCAACCCGTAGCGCATCGGGTAACGCCCGGTCAGCAGCGCGGCGCGCGTCGGCGTGCACATCGGCTGGACGTAGAACTGGTCGAGCGCGGCGCCCTCCCTGGCGAGCCGGTCGAGCGTCGGCGTGCTGATGTCGGAGCCGTGGAAGCCGACATCGCCCCAGCCCAGATCGTCCGCGACGATGTAGAGGATATTCGGCTTCGCCTCGCCTTGGGCCATGGCAGCGGCCGGGGCCAGAAGACTGAGGGCGACGCAGGCTGAGCGAAGCGAGCGCGATATCATCTTGGGTCTCCTGTAGAGCGGTCTTGAGGTCAGAAACGCGCGCTCACGCCGAGCACGGGGCCCTGCTGCAGCGCGTCGTAGATGAAGGAGCCGTTGCGGTAGTCGACCTTCATGGCCCTGTAGCCGGCGAAGGCGGACCATCTCTCGTCGAATTGGTAGCCGAGCCCGCCGAAGACGTCCCATTCGTAGCGGGAGCCGCCGGCGCCGACGAAGCCGATCGTCGTCGCGTAGAGCGACTTGGTCAGCTGCAGCTTGAGACGCGCGCCGACGACGCCGTCGACCCATTGCTCGCTGTCGCTGAGCTTGAGGGTCGCCGGCATGAGCTGAACCCGCAGCGTGTTGTTCATGGCGAAGCCGCGGATGCCGGCAAAGGCGTCGACGCTATAGGCGGGATCGTCGATCAGGCGGTAGCCGGCGGCTGCGAGCCCGATGAAGGAGCCGCTGTCGATCTTGACGCCGGCCGGATAGCCGGCGGGATAGACGATCCTGTTCGGCGAGATCTTCGAGGCGATGACGTCGAAGAACAGCAGATAGCGATCATAGGCGAGCTCGCCCGCCCCCATGATGCCGCCGTCGAAATTCTTGATCACCTGGTCGAAGCCGATCGAGACCTGCGCCGCCGGCAGCGGCGGCAAGGTCCGCAATCTGCCGTCGATGCCGGTCGCCCAGAGATAGGCGGCCGCGGTGAAGGTCAGGCGCGGCGCGAGCGGCAGCGGCGGCGCGGGCTCCTGCCGTGCAGACGGGATATCGGCTGCGGGCGCGGCGGTTCCGCCGCAAAGAGCCGCGATGGACAGGGCGGCGGCCGCAAGATGGCGCCGGGCGGAAAGCTTCGTCATCGCTGGAGACCTTCAGATGGAGCAGCCGTTACGGCTGCTGGCGCGGTGCCGTCGTTCCAGGAACCGCGCGTCTCTCGGGCCCGGAACCGGAACCGCTCGGGCGACGGAGGGCTCGCATGCGGGCGATGACCAGGACGCGACCGACGGCCTCCGAAATGAGCGGCGCCGCACGGAGCATGTCCGCGTTTCCCCGAAACGCGAAAATGATCTATCCCTTTGTTTTAACGCATTGTCTTCACGCGAACCGGTGCCCACTTCGCTCGAAAATGCTCGGGTGTTCGCGAGATGAAGCATCGGCAGGCCTTGTCGGTAGCGAGTCGCGAGAGCGATGCTTAGCGATCGCGCTCGCCGGCGAATTGCCATTTCGCGCCACGGCCACCGATGCCGCACGGGCGTCGGAGCTTACGCGGCGTCTCATCGCGTTGCGCGCCTGACCGGACCTGTCGAAAGGCCGCGCAAGCAGGGCCGGGGCTCCCTTCCGCTGGAGCATTTTCCGCGCTTCCCTGAAGCGCGGAAATTCTCTATCCCTTTGTTTTTGCGAATGTTCTTGCCACGAATCGGTATCGGCTTCGCCCGAAAATGCGCGATTGCCAGCTCTTGCTCACTGGCGGCAGGAGGAGCTGCTTCCTGGTCTTGGTGAAGGCGGCATGGACGGCCCTCTCGTGGTCAAGCACATCGCGGAAAAGAGAGCGATGTGGGAATATGGAACGGCGCGCGGCTGATGATGGCCAGGTGACGCTGGACCGGGCTCTCCGCCGCAGCACCGCCGCCGCGGGCGCTGCTGGTCTACTCAAGGCCCAAGCGTTCTGGAGCACTGCGCCGGGCGCCACGTCCCGGACCGTTGCCGATCTGCAGGCGGTCAAACCGCTCTCGTCATGCCGCCATCGACACGCAGGCTTTGCCCTGTGATGAAGGCCGCGTCTGCCGACGCGAGGAACGCGATCGTCCCCGCGATCTCCTCGGCCTTGCCGTAACGGCCGAGCGGCACGCTGTCCCGGCGCTCGTCGGTCGCGGGCAGACTGTCGATCCAGCCCGGCAGCACATTGTTCATGCGGATATTGTCCGCCGCATAGGTGTCGGTGAAGATCTTGGTGAAGGCCGCCAGGCCCGAGCGGAATACCGCCGAGGTCGGGAACATTGCGCTCGGCTCGAAGACCCAGGCCGTCGAGATGTTGATGATCGCGCCGCCCTTCTGCTTCTGCATGATGGGCGTGACCAGCCGGGTCGGGCGGATGACGTTCATCAGGTAGACGTCCATCCCCGTATGCCATTGTTCGTCGGTGATCTCGAGGATCGGCGCGCGCGGCCCGTGGCCCCCGCTGTTCACCAGCACGTCGACACGGCCCCAGCGCGACATCGTGCCGTCGACGAGCTTCTTGAGGTCGTCGTTCGATTGGTTGGACCCGGTGACGCCAAGGCCGCCCAATTCCTCAGCGAGCGCCTCACCCTTGCCGGAAGAGGAGAGGATGGCGACCTTGAATCCGTCCTGCGCGAGGCGGCGCGCGGCCGCTGCGCCCATGCCGCTGCCGGCGGCGGTGATGATGGCAACTTTATCGCTCATGATCTCGATCTCCGTTCCACCGGACTATGAGAGCGCTCCGGCCAGACGACTATGGAGTTTTCCGGAAAAGTTGATGTAGAAAAACTACTGCATGGCCACCGCGCGCTTACCACCGCTCAACGCCCTCCGCGCCTTCGAAGCAGCGGCGAGGCATTGCAACTTCCGTCTTGCGGCCCAGGAGCTCGGCGTGACCCAGGGCGCCGTCGCGCAGCAGGTGCGTGGGCTTGAGGCCGATCTCAAGATCAAGCTCTTCGACCGGTTGCCCAGAACGTTGGCGCTGACGGATCAGGGGCGCCGATATTCCGGCCAGTTGGCGCGCGCCTTCGCGCTCATCACGGACGCGACCGCATCGATCCGGCCGGAGCCGGAGCGGCTGACCATCAGCGTGACGCCGACATTCGCAGCGAAATGGCTCATCCCGCGGCTGCCGGAGTTCAGCCAGGCTCATCCCGACATCGAGTTGCGCATCGTAGCCTCGGACGCCCTGGCCAATTTCCAGTCCGATGGCGTCGACGTCGCCGTAAGGCAAGGTCGAGCGCCCTTCGGACCAGGGCTCGTCGCCGAGCTGCTGTTTCAACAGGACCTCGTTCCCGTCTGCAGCCCGCGATTGCTCCCACCGGAACGGAGTTTCCTGACGCTGCCCGAACTCGAGCGGCTGACCTTGCTCGAGGATGGGCACGGTCTCTGGCAGCAATTCCTTGAAATGGCGGGATCGAAGAGCTCGGTTCGTGACCTGAAACGGATCAGCTTCAACCAGACAGCATTGTCGATCGAGGCTGCCATCTCGGGGCAGGGCGTGGGATTGGCCAGCCGTTTCCTCGTCGACCCAGACCTCGCGAGCGGTCGACTTGTCAAAGCAATCGAGGGATCGCTTCTCGGAGAGCTCGGCTTCTACGTCGTCCGCCCCCGGAAAGCCCGGCAGCCCGAGCCATGCAGCGTGGTCTGGAACTGGCTGGTGGCCTCGGCAAGAGCGCCGCAGCCTTGGAGCATCGGACAGAAAAGTGGAACCCACTTTTCGGGTAAATCCGATGCCAGATCAAACGGATAGATCGCAACTTCGCGTCCGAAAAGACACGCGGCGATCTAGAGCGTTTTCGAGCGAAGCGGATACCGGTTCGCGTGAAGAAAATGCGTCAGAACAAATAGATAGAGCATTTTCGCGATTCGAAGAAACGCGGAATTGCTCTAGCGGCGCTGCTCGGCACGCGAGCATTTTTGAGCGAACCGGTGTCGACGCGGCCGCTATCAAGCGCCAGGCGCAAGCATCGGGCCAAGGACGCAAAGAGCAATCAGGCTACTTGTAGGCGACGGCGGCGCTCGACGGGCCCGTCAGCGGGATGACCGTGAAGTCCCGGAAGCCGACCTCGCGGCACCAGCCCATGAAGTCCGATCCCGAGTAATCGAAGGCGTCGCCGAATTCGATCAGCATGTTCAGAGACATCATAAGGCCGAAGGCATTCTCGCGCCTTGCATCGTCGATGAGGGCCTCGATCACCACGAAGGCCCCGCCCGGGGGCAGGGCGTCATACGCCTTACGGATGAGCAACTTCTTCTTCTCGAGGTTCCAGTCGTGCAGGATCATCCCCATGGTGATGACGTCCGCCTTGGGCAATGCATCGGCGAAGAAGTCGCCACCGACAGCCGTGACCCTGTCGGTCAGGCCAGCCTGCTGAATCTTGCGTGTGGCTATCGGCACCACTTCGAGGAGGTCGAAGCTGGTGCAACGCATATGCGGATGCGCTGCGGCGACCATGCAGGAAAGCTGCCCGGTCGCGCCACCCACATCGCAAAGGGTCCTGAAGGTCGAGAAATCGAATGTCCGGGCGAACTCCTTGAAGTTCCCGGCCGAGATGCCCGACATGGCGTTCATGAACTGCTCAAGGCGTGCCGGGTCGGCGTAGAGCTTCGCGAACATCGGCTCGCCGGAGTGCTTGGTTTCGTTCTGCGGCATCCCGGTCCTGAGAGCCTCGGTGAGATCAGCCCAGAACCGGTACAGGCGAGCATTTGCCATCTCGAGGATGCCGCCGATGTAACCGGGGCTGTCCCGGTTCAGGAAAAGGGCGCTCTCGGGCGTATTCGAGTAGTGCGCATCGGGCCCGTCTCCTTCACGTTGGAGAAGCTTGAGAGCCACCAACGCGTCGGGGAGGTCCGGAATGGCGCGTGGATGGAGCTGCAGCGCCGCGGCGATCTCCTTGCCGGTCATCGGCTGCCTGGCGAGCTTGGTGAAGAGCTCCAGCTCGACGGCCGAAAGCAATGTCTTCGACGCAAAGAACCCCATCCCGATCTGCAGGATATGTGAGGGATCCAGCCCGGACATGCTCGCCTCCGCCAGGAGTGCCGCACCCCAAGGTGTGGCTCGCGCAACGCCGATCTTCTAGCACAGTTGAACGCTGCAATCCTGCCCTTATTCGCGAGGAGGTGACCAGGCGCCCGATAGGTGCGACGGCTCGGCCTGCACCCAGCCAGTCCTTCGTTCCCGATCGCGACGGCGACGTCGAAGCATCCGATCGCCTCGCGATGCGGACGGCCCTCCAGGGGCAGCTCAATCCGTCAGCATGCAATCCGCCAGGCTGTAGCAATGGCTCGCCTGATAGGCGTTCCGGCCCCGGTTCATATGCGTCAGATTGAAGGTCCGGATGGCAGAAAGGACGCGGCGATCCGCAAGGAGAGTACGGATGGAGGCGGAGCCCCGCACGTTGATGCCGAACATGTCCGCGCCGGGCGGGAAGAAATAGCTGAGGTCTTCCGGCGCCGTCACGCTCTGCTCAAGGCAAGAGGTGTCCAACTGGTCCTGCAGGGGTGAGTGATCCCGGGTGAAATCCGAAAGATGCACCAGGACACGCGCACGGATGCCGTCGCCATCCGCGTAGAGCGTGAAAAGCTCCATCCAGCTCGCATTGACGCGGGTGAGCGGCTTGTCCGACGTCGACGGCAGGCAGGACACCGACCAGTAATGGCGCTCGCTCTTTCGCGGGATGGGGATGCAGCTCTGGCCGTAGAGCCCGAGAATCTCCAGGACGTCCTGGGCCTGCGGGCGACGAAGCAGCTTTTGAAAGCGCGCGAGGTATTTGAAGCGCAGTTCAAGCGATTCCGAGCGCTCGTCGGCGTCGCGCAAGCCGGCCTTGCCCTCGATCCAATCGCGCTGCTGCTCGGGATCCAGGAACTGGCGCAGGCCGGTCGTGCCGCGGCGGGGAGGCGTGCTCATGCCAGGTGCCATGGAATTTCCATCCGTCTCGGGCCTTGCGGGGGACTTCGCCGGATCATGGACGAGTCCCCGGACAGGACACGACCGTAGCCGATATCGGCAGGCATCCCGAAGGAGGCCATCGCCGGCCACACGATTGCCACCTGATTTGCGAATCCCGATTCCGCCAAAAACCAGCTTGCTCTAAAGCGGGAGGGGCCGCCCCAGCACGAGCGGGCGATACAGCCGGGACAGGAGAGACGACATGGCCGAGCCGAGCTTCGAGACGATCCGCAAAATCGGCGGCGACCTTCCGGTGTCGCGCCTCGGCTATGGAGCGATGCGGCTCTCCGGCCAGCCGGGCAATTGGGGGCCTTATCCGGACCCCGAGGGAGCCGCAAAGGTGCTGCGGCGCGCGCTCGAGATCGGCGTGAACCTGATCGATACCGCCCATGCCTACGGGGCCGGGCTCAACGAGGTCCTGGTCGCCCAGTCGCTGCACCCCTATCCCGAGGGGCTCGTCATCGCCACCAAATGCGGGCTGGCGAAGATGGGCCCAGGATTCGCCTACCGGGATGGCCGGCGCAAAGGGATCCGCACCGGCTGCGAGGCGAGCCTCAAGCATCTGAGGGTGGAGCGGCTCGATCTCCTTCAACTGCACTGGATCGACGAGGACACGCCGATTGAGGAGAGCGTCGCCGCGCTCGCCGAACTGGTGAAGGAGGGCAAGGTCCGTCATATCGGCGTCTCCAACGTGACGCTCGACGAGCTGAAGCGCGCCCGCAGCGTCGCGCCGATCGCCTCGGTGCAGAACCGCTTCAGCTTCGCCCATCGCGCGGATCTTGAGATCGTCCGCTATTGCGAGAGCGAGGACATCACCTTCTTCCCCTATGGTCCGCTCGACGGCAACCCGGCGGTGATCGGGGCGCCGCTCGCCGATCCCAAGGGCGTTCTCGCGGCGGAGGCCGCGAAGCGCGGCTGCAGCGCCTCACAGATGGCGCTGGCCTGGCTGCTGGCGCTGAGCCCGGTCATCGTGCCGATACCCGGCACGCGCTCGATCGCGCATCTCGAGGAGAATGTCGGCGCGCTCAAGGTCTCGCTCACGCCGGCGGAAGCCGCTGCGCTGGGCTGAAGACGTGCGCCTGCCGCTCGTCACATGTGAGCGGCCAGGCGTTCCGGCGGCTCCGCCGTGCAGACCTGCGCGCGCTGCAGCGTGTAGGCGGCGCGCAGGCAGAGATCTTCCCGCCAGGGCGCAGCAATGATCTGGACGCCGATCGGCAGCGTGCCGCCGGCGACCGGCGCCGCCACGACCGGCAGGCCGGCGCATGAGATCGGCTGGGTGAAGAGGCCGAGATTGGGCCGGAGCGGCAGCGTCTCGCCGCGCAGCACCAGCGTCTGCTGACCGATTTCGGGGGCGGGGCAGGGGGTCGCCGGCGCGATGATCAGATCGACGCCGTCGAAGAGCTGCACGAGCCGGTCATGGTACCAGCGCCGGGCTCGTTGCGCCTGGATGTACCAGGCGGCGGGCAGCATGGCGCCGGCCAGGAAGCGGTCGCGCGTGTCGGGGTCGAAATCACCGGCGCGCATGCGCAACCGGTCGAGATGGAAATTCGCGCTCTCGGCATTGGTGATCAGGAAGGCGGCTGCGCGGCCGATCGCGGCCCCCTCGATCTCGATTGTCCGGGTTGCGCCGAGCGCTTCGGCGACGCGCTTCACCGCCCCGGCGGCCTCCGGCATTCCGTCGGTGGCGAAATGGCCGGTGGCCACGGCGATGCGCAGGCCGGCGATCCCCTCATGCAGGCTCGGCAGCACCGGCTCGGGCGGGCGTTGCGCGCAGGCTGGATCATGCGCGTCCGGTCCCTGCATCGCATCATAGGCCAATGTGAGATCGGTGACGTCGCGAGCGAAGGGGCCGAGATGGTCGAGCGAGTCGCAGAACGGGAAGCTGCGCGTGCGCGGAAGCCGTCCATAGGTCGGTTTCAGCCCGAAGATGCCGCAGAGCGAGCTCGGCACCCGGATCGAGCCATTGGTGTCGGAGCCGAGCGAGAGCGGCGCGAGCCCTGCCGCCGTCGCGGCGCCCGAGCCTGAGGACGAGCCCCCGGCCATCCGGTCGAGGTCATGCGGGTTGCGGCAGGCGCCGTCATGGGCATTCTCGCCGGTGAAGTCATAGGCGTATTCGCCCATGTTGAGCCCGCCGAGCAGGATCGCACCGGCGGCGCTCAGCCGCTCGATCAGCACCGCGTCGCGCGGCGCTGGTACCCGTTCGCGATTGATCTTCGAACCGGCGCGCGTCGGCAGGCCGGCAATGTCGAACAGGTTCTTGGCGGCGAAGGGCACGCCGGCGAGCGGGCCGAGCGCGTCCCCCTTCGCGCGCGCGACGTCGACGTCGCGCGCCTGTGCGAGCGCCCGTTCGGCCGTGACGTCGGTATAGGCGTTGACCAGCGGGTTCACCCGGGCGATCCGGGCGAGATAGCTTGAGACCACCGCCTCGGCGCTGATCTCGCCCTGGCTGATCATCGCCGCCGTGCGATGGGCGGGCGCGAAGGCGTCGAAGCTCACGCGCCTGCTCCGGGCAGGCCGGGCCGGAAGGCGGGCGCGAGCTCGAAGGAGGCGTCGGCGAGCGGCGCCGCCTGGACGACCTCAGCCATTCGCTCGGCGGTGGCGAGGAATTGCAGCACGCCGGGACGCTGCTCGGGCGTGATCGTCAGGCCGAGCGTCGGCGCCATCGCGTCGAGATGGCGCGCGGCGTCGAAGGCCTTTGCGCCGTCGGACTTGATCTCGTTCATTCCGCCGGCTCCAGCTTGGCATGCGGCTCGGTCGTCATCGTCTTGGGCTGGACCGCGCCGACCAGCGAGCGCGAGCAGCCATAGAGCAGGGCGGCGACCAGTGCGTAGGCGAGGCTGATCGAGGGCGTCACGCCGAGCCCCTTGCCGATGCCGACCGCCTCGCCATGCATCAGGCCGAAATAGGTGAGCACCGCGCCGGCGGCAGCGAAGGCCGCGGCATTGAGGAACTGCTTCTCGATGACGAAGACGGCGATGGCGCCGAGGACGAGGCCGGAGAGGATGGCGCCGCCGCCCATCAACTCGAGCCCGTGATAGAGCACGCCCATATTGGCCATCTTGTCGAGGCCGACCGCCGCCGCATTGGTGCCGGCCGCGCCGAGCGCGCCGTCGATCAGCACCTTGGCCCAGGCGGCGAGATGCGGCGTCAGCGCCAGCACGATGGCGGGCGCATGGCTTGCCGGCGTGGTCTGGAAGGCCTGCGCGCCGATCAGCATGCCGATATAGAGCAGGATCGGCGAGATCGCGACGATCGGGATCAGCGCCAGCAGCAGGGCGACGATGCCGAACCAGCAGAGCGCGATCACGATCAGTCCGGTCGCGGCCGAATAGCCGATGCGACCGCCCATCGCCTTCCAGCCGGGATGGCCGATATAGACGGCGTTGATGAAGGGATTGCCCATCAGGCAGCCGATCAGCGAGACGACGCCGTCGGCGGTCAGAACGCGCGTCGTCGGGTAATGGTCGCCCGCCGCCTCGGCGCTCTCGACATTGTCCATCGCCTCGACGAGGTCGTAGATGCCGAAGGGAATGGCCGTGACCAGGATGATGCCGAGGTAGCTGAAGCCGGAGAAGACGTGGTCGATGGCCGGCAGCGGCAGCGAGAAGCCGAAATTCGAGAAGGCCGCTCCCAGTTTGGCGAGGCTCAGGCCACCGACATCGAGGCCGAGCAGTGCCGAGCCCCAGGCGACGACCATGCCGAAGGCGATGGCGACGAGGCCGGCCGGGATGCCGCGCGGATAGCGGACCCCGCCGAACCAGCTGACGAGAATGATGGCGAGGCAGGTCAACCCGATCGCCGGGGTCAGGAAGATCTCCAGCGCCGGGCGCATCGAGATGAAGGCGATGGAGACGCCGGCCAGGGTTCCGAGCAGCGCGGCGCGCGGCGTGATCTTGCGGATATAGGGCGCGATGAAGCCGCCGGCCATGAGGATGAAGCTCTGGAAGAAGACCCAGACGAGGCCGGCCTCCCAGCCCTTGACCGGATCGCCGGTCATGCTCGCGATCGGCAGCATGATGACGAAGGTGACGACGAACATATGCGGCACGCTGATGCCCGAGGGCAGGGCGCAGACATCGTCGCGCCCCGTCTCTTTCGCCAGCCGATAGGCTAGCCAGGCATAATAGCCGGTCGAGAGGAACATCATCAGCCCGAGCGCAGGCAGGATGCGGCCGAAGACGATGTCGGACGGCATCTTCAGCACGAATTGCAGGAGCCCGGTCAGGACCAGCAGGTTGACCAGGATATTGGTGCCGAAGCCGAACAGGGCGTTCCAGTCGCCCGGGGTCCAGAGCTTCGGTGACGCTGCCGTTGTCGCCATGCCATCCTCCTTGACGTTAGGCCGCGCGCTCATGGGCGGCGAGCGCCGCGAGCACGTCGCCGGTGGTCGAAACCCAGCCGAAGATCCCACCCTGGGCGGCGATCATGCGCAGCCCGACCTCGTGGAATTCCGGGAAATAGGAGCCGCAGGCATCGGCCAGGGCGATGCAGCGATAGCCGCGGTCATTCGCCTCGCGGATCGTGGTGTGGACGCAGACCTCGGTGGTGACGCCGCAGACGAGCAGCGTCTCGATGCCGTTATTGCGCAGCATCAGCTCGAGATCGGTCTGGTAGAAGGCGCCCTTGCCGGGTTTGTCGATCACCGGCTCGTCCGGCAGCGGCGCGAGCTCGGGGATGATGTCGTGACCGGGCTCGCCGCGGATCAGGATACGGCCCATCGGGCCAGGTGCGCCGATGCGCTTGTCCGGGGTCCCGCGCGCGACCTTGGCCGGCGGAGCGTCGGAGAGATCGGGCCGGTGGCCCTCGCGCGTATGGACGACGAGCAGCCCGGCCTCGCGCGCAGCGGTCAGGATGCGCAGGCAAGGTCCGACCACGCCCATCAGCAGCGAGACGTCGTTGCCGAGCGCCGCCCCGAAGCCGCCGGGCTCCAGGAAATCGCGCTGCATGTCGATGATGACCAGCGCGGTGCGCGCGAAATCAACGGCGAGTGGGAATGGCTGGGCTGCGATCTCGGCTCGGGCCACGGGAGCGCTCCGTCAGTGGCGACGGAACGAGGCTTGCAAGGGGTGTGCCTAGAGCTTGCCTGTGCCCATCGAGCAGGCAAGCGAACCGGGAGCTTCGCGGCAAGAGCCATGCAACAGGCTGATAAAACGCAGGAATTCATGAGCGGTCGGCGGCCGCGCATCTCAGGGTCCGGCCCGGAGGCGGTGGTGCCGAGCCGGTTCTGGGCAGGGCTTCCTGCCTATTGCATAATCTATGCATACAATTGGAGGCAGATGCCTATTATCTGGGCCGATCCAGTCTGGAATTCGCCGTGCCTCAGCTGACCGAGATCATCACCGCTCATCGCCGGGGCACGAGGACCATCGCCGAGACCATCGCGGCGAGCTACGCCCGGCTGCGCGAGCATGGCGACGAGGCCATCTTCATCAGCCTCAAGCCCGAGGCGGAAGCGCTGGCTGAGGCGATACGGCTCCAGGACGAGGGGCCGTGCGAGCGTCCGCTCTGGGGCGTGCCGGTCGCGGTGAAGGACAATATCGATGTCGCCGGCCTGCCGACCACGGCCGCTTGCCCGGCCTTCGCCTATGAGCCGCAGCGGGATGCGACGGCTGTCGCGCGGCTGCGCGCGGCGGGCGCGATCGTCATCGGCAAGACCAATCTCGACCAGTTCGCCACCGGGTTGAACGGCACGCGCTCGCCCTATGGCGTGCCGCGCAATGCGCTCCGCCCCGATCTGGTGCCGGGCGGCTCGAGCTCCGGCTCGGCCTGCGCCGTGGCGGCGGGAATCGTGCCGATCGCCCTGGGAACGGATACGGCAGGTTCCGGCCGCGTGCCGGCGGCGCTGCAGAACCTCGTCGGGCTGAAGCCCAGCCTCGGCCTGGTTTCGACGGCGGGCGTCGTGCCGGCCTGCCGGACCCTGGATTGCGTCTCGGTCTTCGCGCTCACCGTCGAGGATGCCTGGCTGGCGCTGGAGGCGATAGCCGGGCCGGATGCGCAGGACCCATTCTCGCGGATGATGCCCACCGGCCGCCTCGGCGCGGCACCGCCGCATCTGCGGATCGGCGTGCCGCGCCCGGAGGACCGCGATTTCGCCGGCGACGCCTACGCTGCGCAAAGCTTCGCCGGCGCAATCGAGCGCGTGCGGGCGCTGGGCGGGGATGTCGTGACGCTCGACATGACGCCGTTCCACGAGGTGGCCCGCCTCCTCTATGACGGGCCCTGGGTCGCCGAGCGCTGGCTGGCGATCCGCGAGCTGCTGGAGCGCGATCCGGAGGCGATCCTGCCCGTGACCCGTCAGGTCATTGCCGGCAAGCCCTTGCCCGGCGCCGCCGACGCCTTCGCGGCCCGCTACCGCCTGGCGGAGCTGGCGGTCATCGCCAAGGCAGCGCTCCAGGGGCTCGACGCGCTGATGGTGCCGAGCGTCCCGCGCGCGGCCAGTTTCGCCGAGATGGCGGCCGACCCGATCGGCGCGAACAGCATGCTCGGGCGCTACACCAATTTCGTGAACCTGCTAGATCTTTGCGCGCTCGCCGTCCCGGCCACGCTCGCGGCAGACGGACAGGCCTCGGGCGTCACCTTCATCGCGCCGGCCGGCCGGGACGCGGCGCTCGCAGGCATCGGCCGCGTCTTCCACGCCGCTTCCGGCCTGTCGCTCGGCGCGACCGGGGAGCCGCAGCCGCCGCTCGCCCAGCTGCCGGCGAAGGCTCCGGACGGGATGATCGAGATCGCGGTCGTCGGCGCGCATCTTTCCGGCATGCCGCTCAATGGCGAGCTGACCGGGCTCGGCGGCGTCTTCGTGCGGGCGGTGACGACGACGGCCGATTATCGGCTCTTCGCCTTGCCGGGCAGCTCGCCGACACGGCCCGGCCTGCTGCGCGTGCACGAGGGCGACGGCGCCTCGATCAGCGTCGAGATCTGGGCACTGCCGGTCGAGGGGTTCGGCCGCTTCGTCGCCGGCATCCCGAGCCCGCTCGGCGTCACGACCCTGGCATTGGCCGACGGAACCAGGAGCAAGGGCTTCATCGTCGAGGCCGCCGCCGTGGCCGAGGCCCGCGACGTCACGCATCATGGCGGCTGGCGCGCCTATTGCGCGAGCCTGAGGTCGAGCGCGGCCTGATCGCTTCAGCGCGTCTCGGCGTAGGTATGGAAGGCGTCGCGCACGATGCCGATATGGGCGCGCATCGCCTCCGCGGCCGCGTCGCGGTCGCCGCGCAGGATCGCCTGCACGACGAGGTCGTGCTCCTGGTAGGAGCCGCCGAGCCGGCCGGCGGCGCGGAACTGGGCCCGGCGGAAGGGCGCGACGCGGGTGCGCGTCATCAGCGTGATGTCGGCGAGGTAGCTGTTATGCGAGCCGGCATAGATCGCGGTATGGAAGGCTTCGTTCCGCTCGTGATAGCGCAGCGGATCGCCCTGCTGCACCAGCACGCGCAGCTCCTCGTGCAGGGCCTCCAGCGCCCTGCGCTCTCCAATGGTCATGTTGCGGGCGGCCATGCCGGCGCACAGCCCCTCGAGCTCGGCCATCGCCTCGAACATGTCGTCGAGCTGGCGCGGCGTCGGCAGCGCCACCACGGCGCCGCGATGCGGCCTGACGCTGACGAGGCCGGAGGCCGAGAGCTGCCGGATCGCCTCGCGCACCGGGGTGCGCGAGACGCCGAAGCGGCTGGCGAGTTCCTGCTCGTCGAGCGGCGTGCCGGGCTCCAGGGCGCCGGAGACGATCTCGTCGGCGAGCTGGAGGCGCAGGGCCTCGGTGCGGGTCCGCGGCACGGCCTTCGGCCTGGGCGCTCTCGGCGATGCGGAACTGGGGGCGCTGCTCGGCATGGTCCTGGGCGAGGGGGCGGGCGGATCTGCCCGATCCATAGCAGGCGCCGCGGGTCCGGTCATGCCGCGCTGCAAGAAGCGTCACTCCGCGATGAGGCTGACATGCGCCGAGACCACCTTCCAGCCATCGGGGAAGCGCATCCAGGTCTGGCTCTGGCGGCCGACCTTGCCGGGCGCGCTCTCGCGCCGGAACAGCGTGTTGGCGGTCGCGAGGTCGCTGCCATAGGTGGTGATCACCGTGCGGTCGAGCTTGCGCTCGAGCCCGACCGGCGAGCGTGCCGAGCGGAAGGCGGCGATCTCGCCGTAGCCATAGAGATTTTCGGCGATGCCGTAGCGGATCGTATGGGCGCTGTCCCAGAACAGCGCGCCGAGCGTCGCGACATCGTTGCTGGTCAGCGCCTTCTCGTAGGCGGCGAAGGCGGCCTCGACTTCGGCGAGGATTGCGGGATCGTTGACGGTCATCGGCAGGTCCGTGGCAGCCGGCGGCTTCAGGCCGGCGGGTGGGGGATCGCGGTCAGCAATTCCTTGGTGTACTCGGCCTTGGGCGCGCCGAGCACCTCTTCCGCCGTGCCCTCCTCGACGATCCGGCCGCTGCGCATCACCACCACGCGGTCGCAGAGCAGCCTGACCACGTTGAGGTCGTGCGAGACGAAGATATAGCTCATCCCGAGCCGCTGCTTCAGCTCGTCGAGCAGGTTGAGCACCACGGCCTGGACGGAGACGTCGAGCGCGGCCGTCGGCTCGTCGAGGATGACGAGATCGGGCTCGAGCGCGATCGCCCGCGCAATGCCGACGCGCGCCTTCTGCCCGCCCGAGAGCTGGTGCGGAAAACGGTCGAGCAGCTCGACCGGCAGCCCGACGAGCCGCGCCAGCTCCTCGCAGCGCTCCCGCAGTGCGGCGCGGCCCTCGACCGTACCCATGCGCAGGATCGGATCGAGGATGGCGCGCTGCGCCGTGAAGCGCGGGTTGAGGCTGTCGGTCGGGTCCTGGAAGACCATCTGGATGCGCCGCCGGAACGGCGACGCCGCGAAGGTCCTTGCCGGCATCGCGCCGATATCCTGCCCGTCGAAGACGATGCGCCCGCTCGTCGGATCGAGCAGGCGCGTGATCATCATCGAGGTCGTCGATTTGCCGCAGCCGGATTCGCCGACGAGGCCGAGCGTCTCGCCGCGCGCAACCGAGAAGCTGATGCCGTCGACGGCGCGGAAGGCGGGTTTCTCCGGCTCGGCCTTGCCGCGCAGCTTCGCGAGCAGGGCGCCGCCGGCCGGGCGCGGGTATTCCTTGACGAGGTTCTCGACCTGCATCAGCGGCGCGGCGCCCGCCAGCGTGGCCGGCGCTCTCGCCTGCGCGGGCGGCTTCGGCGTGCCCTCCGGCAGCAGGTCGGCCAGCGCCATGCCGAGGCGCGGCGTCGCCTGCATCAGCTTGCGCGTATAGGGATGCTGCGGCGCATGGAAGATCGCGGCGGCCTCGGCCGTCTCCACGACCTTGCCCTTCTCCATCACCACGACCCGGTCGCAATAGGCGGCGGCGAGGCCGAGATCATGGGTGATCAGGATCGTCGACATGCCGCGCTCGCGCGTCAGCTCGACGATCAGGTCCATCACCGCCTTCTGCGTGGTGACGTCGAGCCCGGTCGTCGGCTCGTCGGCGATCAGCAATTGCGGCTGGCAGGCGAGGGCGAGCGCGATAACGACGCGCTGGCACATGCCGCCGGAGAGCTCGAACGGATAGGCGTCGTAACGCTCTTCCGGGCGCGCGATCCTGACCTTCTCCAGGGCCTCGATCGCCTTCTCCTTCGCGGTCGCGGACGTCGCCTGGACATGCTGGAGCAGCACGTCCTCGATCTGCCTGCCGACCTTGCGGATCGGGTTCAGCGCGGCGCGCGGGTTCTGGAAGATCATCGAGATCTCGCGCCCGCGCAGGTCGCGCATCTGCGCCTCGTCGGCGGCGACGAGGTCGACGCCGGAGAAGCTGATCGAGCCTTCCGCCACCTTGCCGGCGCGGTCGAGGATGCGCACCACGGCATAGGAGGTGACCGACTTGCCCGAGCCGGATTCACCGACAATGGCGACGGTCTCGCCCTTGCCGACCTGGATGTCGATCGACTTCACCGCCTGCACCTTGCCGCGGCGCGTGGCGAACTCGACCGTGAGGTTGCTGATGTCGAGCAGGGGCAGGGCGGTCATGCCTTGTTCCTCAGTTGCGACGCTGCGGGTCGACGAGGTCGCGCACGCCGTCGCCGAGCAGGTTGAAGCAGAACACCGCGATCATCAGCGCCAGGCCGGGGAAGAAGGCGATCCACCATTCGCCGGAGACGATGAAGCTCGCGCCTTCGGCGACCATGATGCCCCATTCCGGCGTCGGCGGGCGCACGCCGAGCCCGATGAAGGACAGGCCGGCGGCGTTGAGGATGGCGTAGCCCATGGTCAGCGACATCTGCACCGCCATGATCGGCATGATATTGGGCACGATCTGCGTCAGCAGCAGCCGCCAGTCGGAATTGCCGGAGAGCCTGGCCGCCTGGACGAAGCCGGCCTCGCGCCGCACATTCGCCTCGGCCCGGGCGACGCGGGCATAGAGCGGGAAATTGATGATCGCGGTCGCGATGACGATGTTGGTCACGCTGTTGCCGAGCGCCGCCACGATGCCCATCGCCAGCACGAAGAGCGGGAAGGCCATGATCGTGTCGGCGACGCGCCCGACGAGCTTGTCGACCCAGCCGCCGAAGAAGCCGGCCATCACGCCGGCGAGCCCGCCGAGCAGGAAGACCAGCGCCACCGAGAAGACCGCGATCGCGAAATCGAGCCGTGTCGCGACCAGCACGCGGCTGAAGATGTCGCGGCCGAGCTGGTCGGTGCCGAACCAATGCGCCGCGCTCGGCCCCTGCAGGGCCGAATTGGTGTTGGAGGCGAGCGGATCGTAGGGCGCGACGAGCGGGCCGAACAGGGCCGCGAGCACGATCAGCGCGAACAGGCCGAAGGCGAAGCCGGTGACCGGGTTCTCGGAGACGATATGGCGGGCATGGCTCCACAGGCTGGTCGAGGGCGGCGCCTCGAAGCGCAGGGCCGGTGTCGCCGGGGGCTTGCTCATGTCGTTCATGGACATCAGCCCTCCAGCCTGACGCGGGGATCGATGACGCCGTAGAGAATGTCGATGAGCAGGTTCAGCACGACATACATCACCGCCATGGTCAGCACGAAGCCCTGGATCGGCGCGTAGTCGGAGGCGATCAGCGCCTCGACCGCGTAGGAGCCGATGCCCGGCCAGGCGAAGACCTTCTCGACCAGCACATTGGCGCCGAGCAGGAAGGAGAAGACCATGCCGAGCGTGGTCACGACCGGCAGCATCGCGTTGCGGAAGGCATAGGTGCCGATCACCTTGCCGCTGGACAGGCCGCTGGCGCGGGCCGTGCGCACGAAATCGGCGCCGAGCACGGCGAGCATCGAAGCGCGCGTCATGCGCGTGATCGGCGCCAGCGAGAAGATCGCCAGCGTCACCGCCGGCAGGATGAGCTGGGCGGCGGCGGCCCTGAACGTCTCGAGGTCGCGGGCGATCAGGCTGTCGATCAGCAGGAGGCCGGTGACGCGCGGCGGCTCGGAGAAGAACACGTCGAGCCGCCCGAGCGGGGCAGGCGACCAGCCGAGGATGAAGTAGAAGACATAGACCAGCAGCAGCCCGGTGAAGAACACCGGCAGCGAGACGCCCGCGGTGGCGACGACGCGGCAGAGATGGTCGATCCACGAGCCCTGCCTGACGGCGGCGAGCACGCCGAGCGGCAGCGCGATCGCCATCGAGAGCAGCAATCCGACCAGCGTCAGCTCGGCCGAGGCCGGCAGGCGCTGGGCGAGATCGGCGGTGACCGGCTGCCCCGTCGTCAGCGACTGGCCGAGATCGCCCTTCACCAGCGCCGTGACATAGGAGACGAACTGCACCGGCAGCGGCTGGTCGAGCCCGAGCTTGCTGCGGATCTCGGCGATGGCCTGCGGCGTCGCCGCGGGGCCCGCGAAATAGGCCGCCGTGTCACCCGGCAGCACCCGCGTCAGCAGGAAGGTGACGATGATGACGCCGATCACCGACGGCACCGTCGTCATCAGCCGCGCGCCGATCATGCGGAGCATGATGCTCTTCCTTTCCGGGCGGGATTGTCAGTGCTTGCAGGCCGAGCCGAGAAACGCGCCGTCATCCCGGACAAGCGGCGCAGCCGGGCCGCTCCGGGATACATCGGAAGGCTCCGGCGCCCTGTGATGGATCCCGGAGCTCCGCTGCGCTGCGTCCGGGATGACGGCATGTTTTCGAAGGAGGCCATCGGCCGCTCAGCCCTTCGTCAGGTAGCGGAAGTCCGGCTCGCGGCAGGGCTGGAACTGGTAGCCGCCGATCGATTTCTGCATCGCGACGTCATGCGTCGGCTGCGCGATCGGGACCATCGGCACCTCGCTCTCGACCAGCTTGACGAAGTCGACGACGAGCTTGTCGTAGTCGGCCTTGTCGGCGGTGAAGCGGGCGGCGTCGATCAGCTTGTCCAGCGCCGGGTTCTGGTAATTGGCGATGTTGAAGATCGAATTATTGCCGTGCATCGTCCAGAACAGGTAGTAATCCGGATAGTCGAGCCAGCCCGCGAAGCGGTTCAACGTCATCGGGTTGGTCTTCTTGGCGATCTCGGTGCGGAAATTCGCGCCCGGCACCTTCGAGATCTCGACATTGATGCCGATGGCGCCGAGCGCCTCCTTGATCAGCACCGACATCGGCTCGGCCACGGTGGCGTTGCCGGCATCGAATTGCAGCGTCGTCGCGAAGCCGCCGCCGGCCGCATCGACCAGGGCCTTCGCCTTCTCGAGATTGGTCTTGTAGGAGAAGGGCTGCGGCCAGGCGACCTTGGGCGTCTCCGGTCCGCCGGACATGTCGACGCCGCGGCCGAAGAGCGAGGCCTGGAGCATCTTGTCATAGGGCAGCACCCAGGCGACGGCCTGGCGCAGGCGCACATCCTTGAAGGGCCCGACCTGGCTGTTGAGATAGAGGCCCCAGACGCCGTTCGGGATCGGCACGCCGACGACGTTGATCTTGCCGGCGTCGGCCAGGTCCTTGAAGTCCTTGGGCGGCAGCCCGTAGGAGATGTCGGCATCGCCGCGCTCGATCAGCGCGCGCCGTGTCGAGGGCGAGGCGATGTCGCGGGCGATGATGCGGCGCAGCTTCGGCAGCGGGCCGCAGGCCCATTCGTCATTGCGGACATAGATCGTCTCGACGCCCGGCTTCCAGCTCTCGACCTTGTAGGCGCCCGAGCCGGCGATATTGTTCTTCAGCCATTCCTTGGCATGGGGATCGCCGCCGGAATTCTTGATGGCGAGCTCGGAATCGAAGATGAAGGGGATGGTCACCGCAAGATTGGGCAACGTCATCTTGTCCTTGCGGACGAAATCGACGCGGAAGGTCTTGTCGTCGACCACGACGAACTGCTCGGGCTTCTCCAGCGAGCCGGCATTCATCTGCGTGGTCGCGAAGCCGCCGATGGTGCAGGCGCGGTCGAGCGACCATTTCACGTCCTTGGCCGTGACCGGCCGTCCGGAATGGAACTTGGCGTCGCGCAGCTTGAAGGTGCAGCTCATCCCGTCGGAGGCCACCTGCCAGCTCTCGGCGAGCTCGCCCTCCAGCTGGCCCATCGCGACCTGATGCCCGCCGCCGCCCGGGATCGGCACCGGCTTGAAGCGCAGCAGGCGGTCATAGCAGTTCAGCGCCACGCCATTGACCGGCTGCGAGGCGCCGATGCCCTGCATGTCCAGGCTGTTGGGGCCGTATTCCTGGACCAGCAGCAGCGTTTCGCTGCGGCTGGGAGCTTGCGCGCTCGCGCGCTGCGTCATCAGGAACGGAGCAGCCAGGCCCCCGACGAGAGCCGTGCGACGCGTGATGGCCATGAAATTCTCCCAAGATTGCCGGCGCCTGACGGCGTGTCCGGACCTGTCCTGGGGAAGGCCAATGCAGTTAACGTGCCGGTCGGAAACTGGCGCGAAGGCCAAGGAAAAGCGGGTTTTGGCGCCTGCGCAAAAATGACATGCATACAATTGATGGTCATTCGCACAATTTATAAGCAATTCTAAGATTGCTCATTTGCGGTGCCGTTGCGGATATGGCCGGACGCTTCGCGCCAAGTGCGCGACCCTGGTTCAAGGACTGCGCCCGCAGCAGGCCTGTCGTTCCCCGCGGCCTCGGAGCATCTCCGGATCGATCATTCGGGCGCGTCGTTCCAGTAATCGCTCATGTCCTGCTGGTGTTTCGGGTCCGGCAAGGCGCCCTTGTCGCCGTAGAGGGCCGCAGCGCCCCTGACCTGCGCCTCGGTGATGTCGGTGCGATAGCCCTCGATCTCCTTGTCATAGGCGAGCTTGTCCCAGGGGATCGTGACGTGGTGGCTGCCGATGCCGAGGAATCCGCCGAAGATCACGTCGACGAACAGGACGCGGCCGCTCACCTTCTCGATCAGCAGGCGCTTGATCGTGCCGATCTGCTCGAACTTGCGGTCGTAGACGGCGGTGCCTTCGACGCGATCGCTTGCGATGATCAGGTGGGAGGCCGCCCGCTCGACCGGGCCCCAGAGATAGAAGCCGTTCTCGATGATGCCGGCCGCCACGACCGCCCTGCTGATCGCGGGGGTCCATGTCCCGTCGGGCTGGATCTCCTGCACGAGGGTCCACGGCCCGAGATCCACGGGCAGGCGGGCGCCGGTCGGCTCGTCGGTGAAGCCGCGCAGGTCGGGCGAGTTCGCAGCCTGGAACAGGCGGTAGGTCCTCATGGGCGCCTCCCTTTGCCGGAGCACGGCCTGGCATGCGGCATCCGCAGCGTCATGAGCCGGTCACGAAATAGGCCAGCCGGGTGAAGAGCGTGTAGTTCGCCTCGAAGACCATGATGCCGACGAAGACCAGCAGCGCGAGCGGCGGGGTCAGGATCGCATAGGCCATGGCCAGGCGTTCCCAGGCCATGTGCATGAAGACCGCGACGATCAGGCCCGCCTTGAGCATCATGAACAGCAGGATCAGCGACCAGCGCAGGTAGCCGACGAGGCCGAAATAATCGACCAGGTAGGAGCAGGCGCTGAGGATGAACAGCCAGCCCCAGACCACGAGGTAGAGCCTGATCGGATGCTGCTGCGCGTCGGTATGGGTTTCGGCCTGTGCCATGGCGCCCTCTCACCAGAGATAGAACAGCGCGAAGATGAAGACCCAGACGAGATCGACGAAATGCCAGTAGAGCCCGGTGATCTCGACGATCTCGTAGCGGCCCTTGCGGCTGGTGAAGAAGCCGCGCCGCCCGTCGTCGAAATCGCCGCGCCAGACCTTGCGGGCGATGATGATCAGGACGATCACCCCGATCGTGACATGGGTGCCGTGGAAGCCGGTGATCATGAAGAAGCTGGAGCCGAACTGCTCCGCGCCCCAGGGATTGCCCCAGGGCCGGACGCCTTCGCCGATCAGCTTCGACCATTCGAAGGCCTGCATGCCGACGAAGGTCGCGCCGAGCAGGGCGGTGACGAGCATCAGGACCGCCGTCGTCCGGCGCTCGCGGCGGTAGCCGAAATTGACCGCCATCGCCATCGTGCCGCTGCTGCTGATCAGCACGAAGGTCATGATCGCGATCAGGATCAGCGGCAGGTGGTGGCCGGCGATCTCGAGCGCGAAGACCTCGCTCGGATTGGGCCAGGGCACGGTCGTCGACATCCTCACCGTCATGTAGGAGATCAGGAAGCTGCCGAAGATGAAGGTGTCGCTGAGCAGGAAGATCCACATCATGGCCTTCCCCCAGGAGACGTTCTTGAAGGCCCGCTGATCGGACGACCAATCCGCGACGATGCCGCGCCAGCCGGGCGCATGTCCGACCTTGGCGTTCAGGGTGCTCGGCGCGGCCTCGTTCATCGGTCTCTCCTCACGCGCTCAGTAACCCCCGGCAGATCTCGATCAGATCATCCGTCCAGCGCATCAGCAGGCTGAACAGGACGAGCCAGACCAGCAGCAGGAAGTGCCAGTAGGTGGCGCAGAGCTCGACGCTCAGGGTCAGCCCGCCCATTGCCTTGGGGCTAATCTCCCGGGGGGCGGCGAAGGCCCTGGCGCCGGTGCGGCCGAGCGCCACGAGACCGCCCAGCAGATGCGCGCCGTGGATCGCCGTGACCAGGTAGAAGAAGGCGCTGGCCGGATTGGCCGCGGTGAAATAGCCGGCGGCGGCAAGCTCGCGCCATGCCAGCGCCTGGGTGCTCAGAAAGGCGAGTGAGCACACACCGGCGGCAAGCAGGCTGGAGCGGAGATGGCCGGGCTCGTCGCAGCGCGCGGCGATCACCGCCATGTGCAGCGCGATGCTGGCGAGGACCAGCAGCCCGGTGCTGAACCAGAGCACGGTCGGCATCGGCAGCGCGCGCCAATCCGCCATGCCCATGCGCATCGAATAGGCGCTGACGAGCAGGGCGAAGAGCGAGCTGGCGACGACGAGGAAGGTGCCGAGGCCGAGCTTCGCCGTCGCCGGGGAGGAGGGCTCCACCGCCTCGCCGATCACCCCGACTTCGAGCCAGGGCTTGGCCGCCAGCCCCTGGCGCGAGAGCCACCAGCCGGCGAAGGCTGCGACGATGACCATGAAGACGAGGACCACGCCCATCACGGCCTCTCCTCAGGCGGCCCGCGGAAGCGGCGGCTGGTTCTGCGGCAGGAAATCCTCCGCCGCGCCGGGCACGCTGTAATCATAGGCCCAGCGATAGACCACCGGCAGGGTCTTGCCCCAGTTGCCATGGGCGGGCGGGGTCTGCGGCGTCTGCCATTCCAGCGTGGTCGCGCGCCAGGGATTGCCGCCGGCCGGGCGGCCATGCCTGACGCTCCAGACGAGGTTGAACAGGAAGGCGAGCTGGGCGGCGCCGACGACCAGGGCGACGATGGTGATGAACTCGTTCAGCGTCACCACCGAGGACGGGACGAAGGCCATCCCGCCGATCTCGTGATAGCGGCGGGGCACCCCCATCAGCCCGATATAGTGCATCGGGAAGAAGATCAGGTAGGCGCCGAGGAAGGTGACCCAGAAATGCAGCTTGCCGAGCGTGTCGTCGAGCATCCGGCCGGTGACCTTCGGATACCAGTGATAGATCGCCCCGAAGACCACGAGGATCGGCGCGACGCCCATCACCATGTGGAAATGGGCGACGACGAACATCGTGTCGGAGAGCGGCACGTCGACGACGACATTGCCGAGGAACAGGCCGGTGAGCCCGCCATTGACGAAGGTGACGATGAAGCCGAGCGCGAACAGCATCGGCACGGTGAAGTGGATGTCGCCGCGCCAGAGCGTCAGCACCCAGTTATAGACCTTGATCGCGGTCGGGATGGCGATGATCAGCGTGGTGGTGGCGAAGAAGAATCCGAAGGCCGGGTGCATGCCGCTGACATACATGTGGTGCGCCCAGACGACGAAGCTGAGCGCGCCGATCGCCACCAGCGCCCAGACCATCATCCGGTAGCCGAAGATGTTCTTGCGCGCATGGGTGCTGATCAGGTCGGAGACGATGCCGAAGGCCGGCAGCGCGACGATGTAGACTTCCGGGTGGCCGAAGAACCAGAACAGGTGCTGGAACAGGATCGGGCTGCCGCCCTTGTAGGCCAGCTGCTCGCCCATCGCGACGATGGCCGGCATGAAGAAGCTCGTGCCGATCAGCCGGTCGAGCAGCATCATCACCGCGCCGACGAAGAGCGCCGGGAAGGCGAGCAGCGCCATCACCGTCGCCGTGAAGATGCCCCAGACCGTCAGGGGCATGCGCATCAGCGTCATGCCCCTGGTGCGCCCTTGCAGCACCGTCACCACGTAGTTCAGCCCGCCCATGGTGAAGCCGATGATGAAGAGGATCAGCGAGACGAGCATCACGACGATGCCCCGTTGCTGGCCGGGCGTATTGGCGAGGATGGATTGCGGCGGATAGAGCGTCCAGCCCGCGCCCGTCGGGCCGCCCGGCAGGAAGAAGCCGGCGACGAGGACCAGCACCGCGAGCAGGTAGATCCAGAAGCTCAGCATGTTGACATAGGGGAACACCATGTCGCGCGCGCCGAGCATCAGCGGGATCAGGTAGTTGCCGAAACCGCCGAGGAAGAGCGCGGTCAGCAGGTAGATCACCATGATCATCCCGTGCATGGTGATGAACTGGTAGTAGCGCTCCGGGTCGATGAAGGAGAACGTCCCGGGAAAGCCGAGCTGCAGCCGCATCAGCCAGGACAGGACCAGGGCGACCAGCCCGATCGACAGCGCCACCGTGGAATACTGGATGGCGATGATCTTGGCGTCCTGGGAGAAGACATATTTCGTGATCCAGCTCTTCGGATGATAGAGCTCGACATCCTCGACTTCGGCCGCCGATAGCGGTCCGGCGGCGCCGTGCGTCACGTCGACCATTGGACCATCTCCCACTCCCGCAGGGCGATGCCCCAGGCTCCGGGGCGTGCCCGATATCTGTCCCTAATTCTTCGCCTCCGCCCTCGCGGGTGCCTGGAGCTGGGCGAAAGTCTTCTGTTGCTGCAGCCAGGCCTGGTACGCCCCCTCCGGCTCGACCACGACATTGCCGCGCATGAAGGTGTGGCCGGTGCCGCAGAGCTCGGCGCAGAGCACGTCGAACGTGCCGGCCAGGGTCGGCGTGAACCAGTAATAGGTGACGCTGCCGGGGATCATGTCCATCTTGGCGCGGAATTCCGGCACGTAAAAATCATGCACGGTGTCGACCGCGCGCAGCAGCATCTTCACGGGCTTGCCGAGCTGGAGGTGCAGGTTGTCGCCCTGGATGACGACATCGTCCTGCCCGTGCGGATCCTTCGGATCGACGCCCAGCGGGTTCTCCGCGGAGATATGGGCAACATCGGACGCTCCGAGCTTTCCGTCCGCGCCAGGCAGCCGGTAGGCCCATTGCCATTGCTGGCCGATGACCTCGACCGTGCCGGCGTCCTTCGGCACCGTGACGAACCGGTGCCAGACGACGAGGCCGGGCGCGAGCATGGCGGCGACGCCGATGCCGGTGCCGATGGCGAGCCACCATTCGAGCCGCTTGTTCTCGGGCTCGTAGGCGGCGCGGTTGCCGTCGCGATGACGGAAGCGGAAGGCGCAATAGGCCATGAACAGCACGACGGCCGCGAAGACCGCGCCGGTGATCCAGAAGGTGACGATGATGGTGTCGTCGATATAGCGCCAGTTGGACGCGATCGGCGTCCACCACCACGGGCTCAGGAAGTGGAACACCACCGAGCCGATCACGATCAAAGCCAGGACGACTGCGATACCCATCCCTTTCATCCTCGCCGGGGGCGGCAACGAACGGGAGCCAGGCCATGTCACGGCGCAATCAGCGCGCCGCGGCGCTACGTCAACATGCTCACTTTCACCATGATGACTGTGCGGGGGCCCGAAACGGCACGGGCCCGTTGCTTAAAACGATCCAGAGCATTTTCAAGCGAAGTGGACACCGGTTCGCGTGAAGAAAATGCGATAAAACAAAGGGATCGCGAATTTTCGCGTTTCGGAGAAGCGCGGAAATACGCGAGGCTGACGATGTCGCTGACGGCACGCGGCTCGCGCGCGGCGCGGGCTCGGGTGAGCGCACCTTGGGGCTGCAAGTCTTGCGTCCTGTTCGCCATTGCCGAACCTTTGGTTCGCCTCGACGATCACGCCTCGCGCAGACAACTCTCAGCCGGACTGCAGGATATGCGGGCCTGCAGCCCATAGTCGGCGAATATTGTCAGTCTGCGTGGGGAAGTTGTCAATCGATCGCGCAGCACGGTCCGGTGTGGCCGCGGCTGCAAGCGGGCGCCCGCCAGGACGCGCCCGCCGAGATCGGCCGGCATCACGGGGCAACGCCATCCCTCGCGCGCCTGCATCATGGACAAGGACAGGGAAGGGGCCGGGCTGCCCCGACCCCTTCCCATCGGTCCGTCCACCGTTCCAGTGTTTGCCAGAGCATTTTCGAGCGAAGCGGGTACCGGTTCGCATGAAGAACATGCCTGGAAACAAAGGGATGGAGAGTTTTCTCGATTCTGTTTCAGAGAAGCGCGAACGACGTTCGCGCTCCTCGTTGTCACATCGGCAAATGCCCTAGGCGGCTGCGTCGCTGCGGCGCGGCAGCTTCCAGTTCGGCCGGGCGAAGTGGCAGGTATAGCCGTTCGGGATGCGCTCCAGATAATCCTGGTGCTCCGGCTCGGCCTCCCAGAAATCCGAGATCGGCACGAGCTCGGTGACGACCTTGCCCGGCCACAGGCCCGACGCATTGACATCGGCGATCGTGTCCTCGGCCACCTTCCGCTGCTCCTCCGAGCCGTAGAAGATCATCGAGCGATAGCTCAGGCCGATATCATTGCCCTGCCGGTTCTTCGTCGTCGGATCGTGGATCTGGAAGAACAGCTCCAGCAGCTCGCGGAAGCTCGTCTTCGCCGGATCGAAGACGATCTCGATCGCCTCGGCATGCGTGCCGTGGTTGCGATAGGTCGCATTCGGCACGTCGCCGCCGGAATAGCCGACACGCGTGGAAACGACCCCGGGGTGGCGCCGGATCAGATCCTGCATTCCCCAGAAGCAGCCACCAGCCAGGACGGCGCGCTCAGTTGCAGCAGTCATGCGTCTTCTCCTTCCCTTGCGAAAAGCCTCTCGAACTCGCCATAGCCCTCGCTCGCCAGGTCGTCACGACGGACGAAGCGCAGCGAGGCCGAGTTGATGCAGTAGCGTAACCCGCCTGCCTCGCGCGGCCCATCCGGGAAGACATGCCCAAGATGGCTGTCGCCATGCGTCGAGCGGACCTCGGTCCGGACCATGCCATGACTGATGTCGCGGTTCTCCACGACATTGTCGGCATCGACAGGCCTGGTGAAGCTGGGCCAGCCGCTGCCGCTGTCGAACTTGTCGACCGAGGCGAAAAGCGGCTCGCCCGAGACGAGATCGACATAGAGCCCGGGCTCCTTGTTGTCCCAATATTCATTGCCGAAGGGCCGCTCCGTCCCGTCCGTCTGCGTCACCCGGTACTGCTCCGGCGTCAGCTGGGACAGGGCGTCGGGGTTCTTGCGATAGGTCTTGGTCATCGGTTCCCTCCAGTGAAAATAGGGCGCATCCGCGCGGCGGCAATGTGGCTCCGCTCCGGGATGGCCGTGACCCCGCTGGGGCACTCCGTAGAATCGATACTGATCTGTAGCGTCGCCGGGATATGGGGTGGCCGGCCTGAGAGTGGGAGGGTGGCCGCTATGCATTCGGGAAACGCGCCATTTGCAGGAATGCCGGTGGGCGGCGCGCCTTGCGGTCGATTCAAGGCATGCTACATGACGATACAAATCTGTATCTGTCCTGGAGGCGCCGATGCGCCGCGCTGACATCCGGCTTCACCTGATCGAGACCGCGCTCCGGCTCTTTAACGAGAGCGGCTATCACGCGACCGGCGTCGACCTGATCATCGCCGAGGCCGGGGTGGCCAAGACGACGCTCTACCGGTATTTCCAGACCAAGGAGGATCTGATCCTGGCCGCGCTCGCGCGGCGCGACGAGGACGAGCGCGCGGCGATGCGGGAATTCGTCGAGCAGCGCAGCAGCGATCCGGCGGCACGCCTGCTGGCGACCTTCGATTTCCTCGAGGTCCTGGTTCGCGAGGAGCGCTTTCGCGGCTGTTTCTTCGTGAGCGCGGCGGGCGAGCACAAGGACGAGGCCGATCCGATCTTCCGCGCCGCCTTCCTGCACAAGCGCCTCGTGCTCGCCTATTTCGAGGAACTCGCCCATGCGGCCCGGCTCGCCGAGCCGAAGCGCGTCGCCGCCGAGCTCAACCTGCTGCACGAGGGCGCGCTCGCGGTTGCCCAGATGACCCGCACGAGCGAGCCCGTGGCGCAGGCGAGGGGCATGGCGGAGCGGCTGCTGGCGGCGGAGGCGCGCAAGTCCGGAGAGCCACGACGGTCAGGCGCCAAGCCGGTTCAAGCGCTGAGCTGATCCCTAATTGGCAAGTGCGCTTTCCGGTCGCGGCGAAAACTGCGTTGGCGATGACAAGCGCGACCGGCGGCAGGCCAGATTGGAGAGAGCAAGGGCAGAGCGAGAGGCTTCCGCGGCCCATGCCGAGGCCCAGCGGGTCGAAGTCGAGACCCGCGCCAAGGCGGCCCGGGCCGAGCGGACCGAGCTGCTGGAGAAGATCCGGGATCTGATCCGCACGAAGGCGCTCGCCTGCATCGGCTGGGGGTAGGGAATTCGATCGCCGCGATACAAGGTGATTCAATATCACGCCCCTATCCGATGCACGACCACAGTGGTCCTGTTACATGTAGAAGCGATATCTCGGGTCTGGAGTAATACCTTCGGGCATGTGTCGAAGGATTTCACCAACCTGTCGGGCGGCCCGCATCGTGATGGGCAAGCCGCCATCGAACTGGGTATTATTCCAGTTCATCTTTGTAAGGGCCAGCGTTTCTCTTAGCAACTCTTCCCACTCCGTCTCGTCCCGTCGATGCGCCTTCAGCAACAGAGGATTAGGGACATAGAGGCCGGGATACGTGGCGAAGAAATCGACACTGCCACGAGTGTAGAGAAGCGCTGAAGACTTATCGAGCCGCATGGAGGTGCCCCTCAGAGGCGGGTAGTCACCGTCCCGAAGCAGGCGCACGTTCGATTTGCGAGGCAGCCAAAGTAGATCAGCTTGTTCGATGCCAAGCTCGTCCAGCGCCGCGTTGAACCCAGCAAGCTCCTCCGGGTGGTAAGGGGAGCTCTTGTGGATCACGAGCCTGGCGGGATAAGTCCGCCACTCCTTCTTGTAAGTGGTTAAGGACGTCTTGGTTAGGGTGTAGGCATCCTCTTCTGACAAGTAGGGGTGTCGATCCGTCTTGTCTCGAAGCGCCCGGCCGCCCTTGAGGATTAGCCCTTCGCCCCGTTCGTCGAAGAGTTGCGCCGAGCTCGTCCGCAGCGCGGTCCGACCTAGATCCTCGAAAAAAGAGATCCCGAGATAGGTTGTCAGCAAGGGAGCCCGGTCACGGATCATCCGCCAAGGCGTGCCACCGGCCTTGTAGTAGAGCGCGCAGAAGAAATTCCAGGCTCTGGTGGCCTCGTCCTGCACGCGTCTCTCCGAGAGCTTGGCCAGCTTCCGCCTTATGACCGCACGATCGTCGAAAGTCGTCGGCCAGACGATTTGTATAGGGATCTTGTTCGTTAGCGTCGCCGCCTTCAACGCACCTCTGAAATCCTTGTAAAGCCTATCGTCCGGATCGTCCTCGTCTTCGCCAAGGGCGTCCTGATCCTTCTCGGCCTCCGTTTCCAGGACAGTGGGCCGCAGGTTCTTAACGCGCTCTATGATCTCGATCGGAAGCGCGCAAACGATGACCTCGGGCGGCCGATCCAGTTCGGCGAGGTCTCGGACCTCCTGCTCGAAAAGCGCGACGGCGAGGCCAATGGCGTCGCCATCATCGAGTTCCCCTGTCACCTTGGAAATGTCCGCCTGTCGCAGGACGCGTTGGTGCTGCCGGTCTATCTCGAACCAGCATCGGAACGGTCCCGTGAGGCCGTTACCCGGAAACGCCGGAAAGAGGTTTGGCTGCCTACTCTGCTTGGCTGGTACCTCCGACCTGCATCGTTCGCACCACTCGCGGAAGCCATCGACCGTCTCGGACGAACCGATGAGGCCGATGCGCACAGTCTTGGTGCGATCCATTGTGAAGTCGACGGGCCCGTGCTCCATCAGCCCGAACCGCACGTCGGGATGGCGACCGTCTCCGCCGAACTCGAGAAGCGGCTCGTGGATGTGACGAAGGCTAAAGGTCGAGCTCACTCTGACCGGCCCTCCTTGCTTTGCTCATCTCGGGATCCTCGCGATTGGACCAAAGCTCGTCTGGCACGCCGTACGCATGGGGAAGTGGCGCGAGCGCCTCGAAGCTCAGGAACGGGTACTCGTCGTGAAGGAGGTCTCCGCTCTCCGTCAGCAAGGCCCGCCACATCCTGACGTGGCCGCGAACATTGGAATTGCGCTCGATCTCCTTGATACGCTTTAGATAGTCAGACCCGTACGGGCTCTCGTTGAAGCCATCGCGCGTGAAGTGGTAGGTCGGCTCCACGGCGAGGAACCATTCACCGTCTAGCTCCAGGAAGCGGGGGACGAACGCGGCGTGCCTCACGTATGAAGCGCCGTCCTTGGTCTTGTTCAAGCCATGGAGGGAAACCACCGTCTTCTTCCCTTCCCCACGGCCATCCTTGAACGTGTAGACGCGCTTGCCTCGCTTCTGCGGGTTGCTTTTGAAATAGTGATACCTCCGACCTTGATCGAACATCAGCCGCTCGCGAAGCCGTTCACCCAGGCATAGCGAAAGAAGCCTCACGAACAGGCGTTTCGTCACCTCGTTTTCCGAGGTGACCCAATCGTGAGTCTCGATCTGGTCGATACTGCCGCGATCACAAGCCCTTGCGAACAGCGGGTCGTCTAAGTCCCGAAACGCCACGATGCGACCATCGTGATAGACCCAGTCGATCGGCGGCCGATCGCGAACCTCCTTTAGCGCGGGGCTTATTTGCGCCGGAACCAGTTCGGTGCTGGCGATGTTGAGGCGGTACGGGTAACTCGCTCGCAGCAGGTTGATCTCCAACTCCTCCTCTACCCGCATCGACGGGGTGACCGCTCCCGGTCGGGCGAAGCGGGCCACCAAGTCCGCGAGCTTCGAGGCCGAGCCCGACGTGAGCTCGTCCTCGCCGCGCACGAAGGTTACCTTGCGTGCGCGCTTGCGTTCGGGATCCTGGAAATAGGTTTGGATGGACTTCCAGCAGATCAGTTCGGTCGTCGGTTGCACGACGACTAGGATCACGGGAACAGACGCATTGTACCAATGTTCGAGATCTCGTGCTTCGGGGCGATATGTGAAAGTTTCGCCATTGTCCTCCGCCAATGTGCTCACCGTCTTGAGCTGCGCCGCGACGAATTGCGCCCGTACCTCGCCGGTCTCGGGATCACGGAGCTCGATGAAGCCATCAATGCCGGTGTCCATCGTTCCCGAAATGGGGTGAAATACCAATCCGCTGTCGGCCACGCGAGCAGCGAAACGACTGACCCCCGCATCGCCGAGCAGTTGGTTTTTGTGCAGCTTCTTCACAGCCGAACCGCATCTTTCGAAGGAACAACCACCTCGAAGAGTACTCGAACCGCGTGTGTCGTGCAGTGAGAGCGACTGTCTTTCAACCGGCTTATGTTGTCGCCTTTCAATCCAATGCCGGAGCTATCGGTGCTGTATAGCCGAAGTAGCGTTGGTGCGGCTTCTTTCGCTTTAAGTCCCGGGCGTTATCGGGCTCCCACACACCGGGCAGAGGGAGCTGCGTCGCGTAGAAAGTAGCCAAACCGCGGCGCTCTTCCCGCCCAAGTAGAAGTCGCTTGAGGTTACTGGCCGTTGCGGATCTCGCGATCAGCGCATCCGAATAGAGTTCGCGGTCTACGAGTGCAATCTGCTCGAAACGCTCTTCGTCTAGGTGATCCGTAATAAAAGTAGTCAGGCGCGGGCCAGCTTCGAAATCCCAAAGCAGCATTCGTCGGATTGCCCGAATGAGGTTGCCGTTGATTGAGGGGTTCGGAAGTAGATTGATCTCAATGACCTTGCAGCGTATCTGATCGAGGTAGTCATCCCGGCAGAACACACGGCGCGCATCAAGATCGTAAATGACGGCGTCGCAGTCGAAGAAGGTGCACTTCGTTACGTCCTCAAGGCTGTCGACGGACGCGTGCCCATGCCGCGATCCCCAGGTCGACCGCAACGCCCAGAAATCGATTTTCCAAGAGCCGGTAGTGAGGGAATAGCCGCCGAAACGATTTCGCTCCGCCTGCCTTTCGCGCGCGAATGAATCTACCGCTTCGGGTGTAGCGTCGATCACGAGATCCACGTCAGAGCCGAAACCGCCACGGCCCCGCCGGGCGAAATCTCGAACCATTCCGCCGATCACTGCCGTCCGGCCAAGCGTCATGAAGTCCTCACGCAACGATCGCCTCAGAGCTATCGAGCGAGGCCGCGGGCTGTCCCAGATAAAGCGGTCGAGCCGCTTCTTCAGGACGCTCTTGTCAGTCGCTACGGACATCGGGCACCTGTTGGATCTTCTCCCATAACTTGATAGCGAAGGTATCGGTCATGCCCGAGACCATATCGGTCAGTAGTCTCAGTTCCCGGTATCGCAACCCTCCCTCCTCACCAAGCGGCTTTGCCGCAAGCACGGCATCCTCGACGTAGTTGGGGCTGATCAGGGACCGCCCGTACTTCCCTCTAGCCGAAATCGGAGCCGACATCATGTCGTCCGGATCCTCCCGATCGGATATAGCGCCCCAGAAAAAGGTCATCAGTTCATCGATCGCGGCAGCGCCGAAAGCCTCCATCCGCAGCACGGAGGAGTTCGAGAACGCATACTGGTTGGCGATGCGTTTTAGGGCTTTGCAGAGCACGCTGTGATCCATTAACGGCTGCTCGTGGCTCAATGCGTTGATCGCTTCGCAGTTCGCCACGTAGGCTGAACTCGCTTCCTTGATCAGAGCCTCGATCAGGATCGCCCTGAGGTAGCCGATTTTGATATCGCGGACGACTTCGGTCCTTCGGGCGCTGGCATTGACCTTGTCGAACGACATCTGGATCCGACCGATCGCGGAAATGCCACCGAGCTTCGGGTCGGACTTCAGGATGGCATGGACGTCGTCCGGGGAAACGATCCCCTTCTTCATCACGTCGTCCACGTCGAGGACGGAATAGGCGATGTCGTCGCACGCTTCCATGATCCATGTCAGCGGATGACGCTGCCCCTCAGCGAGGCCCGTCGCGCCGCGAACCCAGTTCACGATCTCAATCTCGGAGTGGAAGTAACCAACCTTCTTCCGGATCGGGCGCGACTTGTCGCGGCCGGAGGCCGACACTGGGTACTTAAGGGATGCGGCTAGTGTCGCCGCCGTCAGGTTCAATCCAACATTCGACACTGAGGTCTGCAGTTTGGTGATAAGGCGTAGCGACTGGGGATTGCCGTCGAAAGACAGGAACTCGTTCCGCAGTGCAACCGGAACGGAAATGGGCAACCCCGAACCGTTCTCGCGCGCATTCGCGAAAATCCATGGGTCGCGCTTACGGAACCAGTTGGACATCGCGGTCTCCCCCTGATGTCCGAATGGCGGGTTTCCAAGATCGTGCGCCAAGCCGATGGCCGACAAAATCGGTTGGATGACTTCGTGCAGGTCGGCGTCACCGAAGATACCCGGCGAGATTGCGGCGACCCGCGACCCTATTGAACGAGCCAAGTTAGCCACTTCGTGCGAGTGTGTCAGGCGCGTCCTGACGCCATCGTTCTCGTCCATTGGCCAAACTTGAGTCTTGTCCGAAAGTCTGCGCACGGGCGTACTGAATAGCAGCCGGTCGTAGTCCTGCTGGAACCGCGAGCGCCAGCCTTCGGGATCCGGCTCGTCCGCGTCGGCATCCTTAGCAGGCGCATTCTCGAGGCGAGGCTTCAGTCCGAGCCACTCGTCCAGTCGCTCCGAACACCAAAGATCACCCATTTCAATCGCCTCCAAGGGAGGCATATCTCTTAATCGACTGACGATCACCGCTCTGCAGTGACAAATCCCCAGCCGAATCGCAATCGAGCCCCCAGAAGATTCTGATTTCGGAGCGAGCAGGGATCAAGGAAAAACAGTATTTCGACTACTAGCGACGCCGTCCCCTAGGCCGACGCCCCCAGAGTCTGGAAAGAGCCAAATTGCGACGTGGATACAAGCGATTGCCCTTAGGGGACTCTCAATTCCAGCGCAATGCTGGGATGCACAAGTACATTGATGCCGGTAGCCTGACTGTGTCCTCAGCGGATGCGGCTTTCTAGAGACCGAGACGGCAAAGGGATAACGTCTCTATCAGAACGGGCCGATCAAGCGCCAAAAGGGGAGATTTCATATCCCGTACAGCGTTTAGGTCGCCGGAATTCACACTGATCCACAACCCGAACGAGCTGCTTGCAGGCGATTCCGGTGGCTGCTATCCCAATATGCAACATGGTTATTTGCGCCCGGTCGAGAGGTCGGGCGTTTTTGATTCCGGGGCGATATCCCGCTGGCAGGGCAAGATCTCAGCACCTTGAGGCGTACCGGCAGAGGAGGGCGAAGACCTCTTGAGGCCGGGCGTGATGCGAGGCTGGCCCGCTGATATGCGTCGCGGGTGCTGACGACCGGCCCAGCCAAGCCTTCCGAGCGAATGCGCGACATACAGTAGGGCTCGGCTCGTGTCTGGCACGGTCTTGTCGATTCTCGCATCAAGGAAGTCTCGTCGCTCGTCACCTCAACGGTGCTTGTCGAGCTCAATGAGCGCGTCATCGCCACGCCCCGCCTTGATGGCGAGGCAGGCGCGACCGGCGCGATGAGCAACGCAGAACAGGGCGAAGGGAGCGGTCCTCGCAGTGAGCAATGAGCGAGCAGGGCGGGCGAAGGGCCTGCCTCACCAATGAGAAAGCTTGCCCTGCCAGCAACATAGAGTCCTCCGATGAATCAACATGGCAAGAGCCCCCACCTCCCACCCTCACCACCCACCACCCGCCCAAAAGGTTCGCGCAACCGGCTCGGGCAGGCTTTCGTCCAGGCGCTCCAGGATGATTTCCAGGAGCATGGGCCGCAGGTCATCGAGACCATCCGCTCCGAAAAGCCGGAGCATTATCTGAAGCTTGTCGCCTCGCTCCTGCCCAATGAGCTGAAGGTCACCACGGATATCGAGTTGAGCGATGAGCAGCTTGATCAGCGCATCCGCCAGCTTGCCGCCGCCCTCGATCTCCCGCTTGGAAGCGAAGCGCGAGCTGGTGCGGCTGCTGGCGGAGAAGCAGCGCCGCCAGGCTGAAACGCGGCTCCAGCGCTACCGGCCCTATGCCAGGCAGCGCGCCTTTCACGCGGCCGGGGCCGAGCATCGCGAGCGCCTGTTCATGGCCGGCAACCAGCTCGGCAAGACCTATTCCGGCGCGGCCGAGGCGGCCATCCACCTCACCGGGGCCTATCCGGACTGGTGGCAGGGCCGCAGGTTCGACAGGCCGGTCCGCTTCTGGGCGGGATCCGAGACCAACGAGGTCACGCGCGACGCTGCGCAAAGGCTGCTCATCGGCGAGCCCAAGGACGAGGCGCAATGGGGCACCGGGCTGATCCCGAAAGCCGCGCTGCTCGACTGGAAGCGCCGGCAGAGCGTGCCGGATGCGCTGGACGGGGTGAGGGTGCGCCATGTCTCCGGCGGCACCAGCATCCTCGGCTTCAAGTCCTACGATATGGGCCGCACGAAATGGCAGGGCGAGACGCTCGATTGCGTCTGGTTCGACGAGGAGCCGCCCGCCGAGATCTATTTCGAGGGGCTGACCCGCACCAACGCCACCAACGGCATGGTCTATCTCACCTTCACGCCCCTCAAGGGCATGAGCGATGTCGTCCACCAGTTCATCGGGGAATGCGGGCTCGCATGACACGCCATATCACGCGGATGACGATCGAGGATGCCGAGCATTACACGCCCGAGCAGCGCGCCGCGATCATCGCCAGCTACCCGGCGCATGAGCGCGAGGCCAGGACGAAGGGCATCCCGACGCTCGGCTCCGGGCGCGTCTTCCCGCTCGCCGATGATGAGATCGCCTGCGCCGCGCCGGAGGTCCAGCGCGCCTGGGCCCTGATCGGCGGGCTCGATTTCGGCTGGGACCACCCGACCGCGGCGGTCAAGCTGGCCTGGGACCGCGACGCCGATTGCGTCCATGTCATCGCCGCCTATCGCCAGCGCGAACAGACACCGGTCATCCACGCCGCGGCGCTGAAGGCCTGGGGCGAGAAGCTGCCCTGGGCCTGGCCGCATGACGGGTTGCAGCATGACAAGGGCTCGGGCGAGCAGCTCGCCGAGCTCTATCGCCGGCAGGGGCTGAACCTGCTGCCCGAGCGCGCGACCTTCGCGGATGGCTCCTTCGGCGTCGAGGCCGGCGTGCTCGACATGCTCGAGCGCATGCAGACCGGGCGGCTGAAGGTCGCCCGCCATCTCGGCGAATGGTTCGACGAGTTCCGCCTCTACCACCGCAAGGACGGCAAGATCGTGAAAGAACGCGACGACCTTCTCTCCGCGACACGCTACGGCCTGATGATGCTGCGCTTCGCCGAGCCGGAAACGGCCGGGCGCCGGCTGCGCATCGGCGGCCGGCCCAGTGACTGGATGGCCGCATGAAAACCCCCGCAAAAGCCGACGAGATGCCTCTCGACGAGACCCATGGCCGCGAGAGGTTCGGCGACGACGACAGCGCCGGGATCGTCCGCGACGCGCTCAAGCTCTATGATGATTGGACCGAGCGCGAGCAGCACAATATCGATGCCGCCTATGACGATCTCGAGTTCAAGGCCGGCAACCAATGGCCCGGCACGGTCGAGGCCGAGCGCCTGAGCGAGGGCCGCCCGGTCCAGACCGTCAATGTGATGCCGCAATATATCCGGCAGGTCACCGGCGACATGCGGCAGATGCGGCCGGCGATCAAGGTCGTCCCGGTCGACGATGTCGGCGACGAGGAGAAGGCCGAGGCCCGCGCCGGCGTCATCCGCTATATCGAGAACCGCTCGGATGCGCCGAGCATCTATTACCAGGGCGGCGACAGCCAGGTCACCTGCGGGATCGGCGCCTGGCGCGTCCTGAAGGAATATGCGGAGGGGACGACCTTCAACACCGAGCTGCGCGTCGCCCCGATCGACGACGCGCTCGGCGTCATGTTCGATCTCGACGCGACCGCGCAAACCAGGGAAGACGCGGTCAAATGCCTGATCCCGGTCGATATCTCCAGGTCGAGGTTCGAGAAGCACTATCCCGACGCGACCCCGGTCGATTTCTCGTCGACGGGCGAGCGCAGCAGCCAGGCTCATTCCGACTGGGCCACGGCCGACACGATCCGCATTGCCGAATACTGGTACAAGAAGCCGGCCAGGAAGATGCTGGCGCTGGGCGAGGACGGCGCGGTCGTCGATGTCAGCGATGATCCCGCTCTTGCCGCGCAGCTCCGGGCCGCCGGCGCCCGTGTCGAGCAGCGCGAGGCCTACAAGGTCTATCGCTGCGTCGTCACCGCCATGGAGGTCGTCGAAGGTCCGGAGGAATGGCCGGGCGCCTATATCCCGATCATCCCGGTCGTCGGCGAGGAGATCCGCATCGGCCCGCGCACCGTGCGCCATGGCCTGATCCGCTTCGCCAAGGATCCGCAGCGCTCGCTCAACTACAATGTCTCGGCCGAGACCGAGGCCGTCGCGCTCCAGCCCAAGGCGCCCTTCACCGGCACCGAGAAGAACTTTGAGAAATACCAGGACGTCTGGGAGACGGCGAACCGCAAGAACCACCCCTATCTGCCCTATACGCCCGACCCGGCCAACGGGAATATCCCGCCACAGCGGGTCCAGCCGGCCGTGTCCTCGCAGGGCTTCTCGGATGGCATCATGCGGGCCGAGCGGCATATCCAGTCGGTCATCGGCATCTACAATGCCTCGCTCGGGGCGCGCTCGAACGAGACCAGCGGCGTCGCGGTCAATGCCCGCGACCGGCAGGCCGATACCGGCACCTTCGTCTATCTCGACAACTGGTCCCGCGCGATCCGCCACACCGGCAAGATCCTCAACGACCTGATCCCTTACGTCTACGACACCGCCCGCATCCTCAGGATCATCGGCGAGGACGGAAAGATCGAGCAGATCCCGATCAACCAGGTCGGCGGGCTGGAGGCGGATGGGCTGACGCCGCGCCTGGTCAATGATGTCACGACCGGCTCCTATGACGTGACGCTGCAGATGGGGCCGAGCTTTTCGACCAGACGCGAAGAGGCGAGGGCGGGCATGCAGGCCTTCATGCAGGGCAACCCGCAGGTCGCGCCGCTGATCGGCGATCTCTACGCCAGGAGCCAGGAATGGCCGCTGGCCGAGGAGATCGGCGAGCGCCTGGAAGTGCTGCTGCCGCCCGAGATCAGGGCGCTGAAGGCGCAGAAGGAAGGCAAGCCCCTGCCGCAAGCCATGCAGCAGGCGATGCAGCCGCCCCCCGTCGACCCCGCGCAGCAGCAGATGGCGGCGCTGGAGCTCGCCGCGAAGGAGGCGGAGGCCGCCGGCAAGCAGGCCGATGCGCGCCGCAAGCAGGCCGAGGCCGAACGGGCGGAGCTCGAGCTGCGGGCCGCGCTGGTCGCGCCCGCCGTGCCGCCGCAGCTTCAGCCCGTCGAGAATGCGCCCGATCCGGCGCTGGAACGCATGGCCGGTGCCATCATCGAGTTGCAGGGCGTCGTCGGTCAGATCGTGCGGGCGCTGCAAGGGCCGCCGCCCGAGATACCGACCGCAGCAGGACCGATGCCGATCGATCAGCCGCCCTCCGAGGCGGCTTTTTCAATCCACGAGCAGCCGGGACAGCTCCCGCAGCTCTAACCGCTTCGGGCAGGGGTTCGCATGAGGCGGACTCCGCCACGATGACCGTGCCGCCCCTCATCCGGGCGGCTTTTTTATTGGATGCAGCATGAGTGAGGATAACAGGGCCACCCCGGAAGCCGTCACGAACGAGCCTTCGGGAAGCCAGACGACACAGGATCAGGCGATCAGGACCACCGAGGTCGGGACCGGCGAGGTTCGGGCTGAAGCGGAACTGGCCGAGACCTGGCCCGAGGCCGAGCCGGACAATCCCGGCGCGGCCGAGGGCGATGACGAGGACAGGGGCGAGAGCGACAGGCCGCGGAAGAAATCCAAATCCGAGCGCCTGCGCCAGCAGAACGAGCGGCTGAGAGCCGAGCTTGCCCAGCTGAAATCCGGGTCGGTGCCCAGCACCGTGCAGGATGGCGCGGCGATCGAGGCGGCGGTCACGGCTCGTATCGGCGAAGCCCCAAGGGAGGCCGATTTCTCCGACTGGTTCGACTACCAGACGGCGAAGACGGCCTATGACCTGGACAGGCGCCAGGTCTCCCGCCAGATCCGGGAGGGGGCCGAGCAGGCGCAAGCCGCCCGCTCGGAGCGCATCCGCGATCTGGCCGACGATTACCAGGACAATATGGCCGCCCTCACCAGGGACGTGCCCGACCTGGTCGAGGTCCTCGGCAAGGCGAGCTATCAGCCGACGCCGCTCATCGAAAGCCTGATCCTCGAGGCGGGCGAGAAAGCCCCTCTCGTCGCCTATTTCCTCGCCAAGAACCCGCGCATGGCCGCCGGCCTCAATGCGCTGTCTCCGCTGGAGGCGGCGCGCGAGATCGGCCGCATCGAGGGCAAGGTCTCGGCTCCCAAGCCGAGGACCATCACCGGCGCCAGCCCTCCCATCAGCCCGCTGAAGGGTGGCGCCTCCCCAACACGCAGCCTCGGCAAGTCGATGAGCGACTACGAGCGCTGGCGAAACTCCTAGGGAACAGCCGCAATGGCAAATGACATGAAGGTCCAGGACATCATTGTCCGGGAAGCGCAGTACCAGCTCAAGAATGCGCTGGTGCTCGGCAATCTGGTCTCGCGCGTCCATGAGGGCGAGTTCGCCGATGACGTGAAGGGCTGGAAGGTCGGCGACACCGTGCGCGTCAAGCGCCCGGAGAATTTCATCCCCGGCGAAGGCGCGACCCTCTCGGTCGCCGAGGCCGAGGAAGCGACGATGAACGTCACCGTCAACACCCAGCTCAACAAGGGCCTGTCCTTCACCTCCAAGGAACTCACCATGTTCCTGTCGGGGCCGAAGGGGGCGCGGCGCATCGGCGAGGAGAAGATCCGCCCGCTGATGCACGCCTTCGCCAACCGCATCGATGCCGATCTGGCCGGGCTCTACCGCTTCGTGCCGAACCATGTCGGCACGCCCGGCCAGGTCATCGATTCCTATCCCGATTACCTGAAGGGCACGGAGCGGCTGAACGAGTTCGCCATTCCGCAGGATGGCCGCAACGGCCTGCTGTCGCCGGCCGATGATGCCGGGCTGAAGGGCGCGTTCAACAACTACTACGACACCGGCGTGTCGCGGAACGCGCTGCAGAAGGCGCGGCTGCCCATGCTCGACGGCTCGGATGTCTACATGTCCCAGAACGTCAAGACCCACACCGTCGGCGTCGCCACCGGCACGCCGCTGGTCCAGGGCGCCGACCAGGGCGTCAGCTATGCGGCTTCGAAGCAGAGCTATTCGCAGACCCTGAACACCGATGGCTGGACCAATTCCACCGCCGGCATCCTCAGGGCCGGCGATATCGTCACCATCGCCAATGTCTATGCGGTGAACCCGATCGACGGCAGCACCTTGCCGTTCCTGCGCCAGTTCGTCGTGCTGGCCGACGCCAATTCCGGCGCCTCGACCGGCCCGGCGGCGCTGACGATCTCGCCGCCGATCATCGCGTCGGGCCCCTACCGGACGGTCAGCGCCGTGCCGGCGGACAACGCGCCGATCACCGTGCTCGGCACCGGCGGCACCGGCTACCGCCAGCCGATGATCTTCCACAAGGACGCCTTCCACCTGGCCGTGGTCCCGATGGAGCTGCCGGAGGGCGCCGCCTTCAAGGCCCGCATCAACGAGGACGGGCTCTCGGTGCGCGTTACCTCCGGCTACGACATCAGCAACGATGTCAGCACCTGGCGCTTCGACGTGCTCTACGGCGTGACGCCGGTGCGCCCGAACCTCGCGACGCGCATCAACGGCACGGCGTGATCCAGGACGAAACGAAAACCAGACGGGCGGCCCTCGGGCCGCCCTTTTTCATCGAGGGCACGCCATGAGCCAGGACAAGGCAGCCTTGGTCCGCGAGGTGCTGGGGGAGTTGTTTTCCCTCGCCTCCGGGCAGACGCCGAATGCCGACGACACGGCCTGGGTCGAGCAGCGCCTCGACACGACGCTGGCCGAGCTCGCGCGGCGCAACATCATCTATATCCCCGATGCCGAGAGCATCGAGGACGCGGTGTTCAACGCGCTCACCGCCTATCTGACCGAGATCTGCGGCCCGAAATTCGGCCGCCCGCGTGACTATGGCGCCAAGCAGGCGGCCGAGGACGAGCTGCGTACGATCCAGCGCATCGGACGCGGCACCGGCGCCATGCTCAGGGTCGACAAGGCGCTGCTGCGGCGTCGCCCCTGGTCGATCACGGATGGCGTCTGATGGCGGGCACGGCCTTTCCCTTCCCCAGGAGCTCGACCCCAGGCGCCAGGCCGGGGGAGGGCGAGGGGCGCTATCTGAACTGCCATGCCGTGCAGGAGGGCGGGCGAACCTATGTCCGGCGCGATCCCGGGCTGGTGACCCTCTCGGCGACCGGCAAGAGCGCGCCGCTTCGCGGCATGCTCGATGTCAACGGCGTCAAATATGCCGTGTTCAACGGAGCCGTCGTCACGGTCTCGGCCGGAGGCGCCGTCACCACGCTGACCGGCGCGATCCCGGGCAGCGACGGCGTCACGCTGGCGCGCAACAACAAGGTCACAGGCGGCGTCTCGACGCCCGATATCGTGGCGGTGCGCGAGAGTGGCGGCGCCTATCTGCTGAGCGCGAGCGCGGTCTCCGCCTATCCCGATGCCGACCTGCCGGCATCGGTCAACAGCGTCGACTTCCTCGGCGGCTATTTCCTGTTCTCGCTGCCCGACGGCCGGATCTTCGCCTCAGATCTGAACAGCACGGCGATCAATGCGCTGAGCTTCGCGACGGCTGAGAACCGGGCGGACGGGCTGCGCCGCATCGCCGTCTCCGGCAACATCGCCTATGCCTTCGGCTCCAGCACGATCGAGCCCTATGTCAATGTCGGCACGGCACCGTTCCCGCTGCAGCGCGCCGCGACCGTGCCGCCGATCGGCATCCTCACCACCATGGCGGTCGCCGGCCATGAGGAGGCCTGGAACAACCCGGTCTTCTTCGTCGCCTCCGACAGGACGGTCAGGACGCTGCAGGGCTACGAGACGGCGACGGTGTCGACGGCCGATGTCGACCGGTTCATCGCCGCCTCGACCATCGCCTCGCTCGAGCTCTGCGTCTTCGTCTGGAACGGGCGCGGCTTCGTCGCGGTGTCCAGCGATGCCGGCACCTGGGTCTATGACGTCTCCGCCAATGCCTGGCACGAGAAGACCAGCAAACTCACAACGCCGGCGCGCTGGCGCGCCTCGCGCTCGATCTATTCGAACGGCCTATGGGTCTTTGGCGACACGTTGGGCGGCAACCTTCAGGCTCTCACGGCAACGCTGAGCGAGAACGGGCAGCCGCTGCCCTGGCTCATCCAGTCCGGCCCGCTCAAGGATTTTCCGGCGCGTATCGCCTGCAGGCTCTCGGCGGACTTCACCGAGGCGGCCGAGCAGGTGCTCGTGTCCTGGTCGCATGATGGCGGCAAGACCTGGTCGGACGAGCTGACGCGCTCGCTCGCCGATGCGGGGAGATGGCCGCTCAGCGTCGCCAGTCTCGGGCTCGGCACGCAGCACGGCCTGATCGTCCGCTTCCGCGGCGAGGGCACGGCGGATTTCTCCTTCAGCGGCGCCACGGCCGAGCGCCTGGCGGCGCGCGGCACCTAGCACATGCTCGAGCGAAACGGGTGCCGGTTCGCGTCAGAGAAATGCGTCAAATCAGAGAGATAGAGCACTTGCGCATGTCGAGGAAGCGCTCCAGGCGAGGGTGGTGAGATGGCCGATGTGAAGCCCGACAATATCCCGTTCATCCTGACCAGCCTTCAGCCGGTCGTCAGGGAAGACGGGCGCCCGACGCAGGCCTGGCAGGACTGGGTCCAGAGCCTCTGGGGCTGGATGAAGCAATCCGTCGTCGACCTGACGACGAAGGTCACGACGCTTGAGTTCACGGCTGGAGACCTTCAGGCGCAGATCACCACAGAGGCCACGATCCGCGAGACTGACGACGGCATTCTGGCCTCGCAGATCGATACGGTTGAAGCCTCATCGGCCACGAACGCCGCATCGATCGTCACCGAGACGAACGCTCGTATTGCTGCTGACACGGCGATTGCATCCGCCGTCACCACGGTTGAGGCGACGGCAAACAGCGCTCGGACCGGGGCCAACAACGCTACGGCAAGCGGCGCGGTCTACCTCGCTGCCAAGGCGGCCCCGAGCGGCGCCTCCGCGGCCTATGGCTGGCATATCGCGGCCGGCAGTTCCTACGCCGGCATGGAGGCGATTGCGCTCTCTGGCGGCGGCTCCGCGATCGGGTTCACTGCTTCCGCCATGTACTTCACCGACAGTGGCACGGCGCAGCAGGTTCTCACCTACAATGGCAGCGCCTTCGTGTTCGGCGTGCCGATTGTGCTCCGCTCCGGCACGAGCGGGGCGCGGCAGGAAATCACCAACGAGAACACCAGGATCTACGACGCGAGCAACGTCCTGCGCGTCGCCATCGGGGTCAACATCTGATGGCCGCCGGTCTCAAGGTCTGGGACGCAAGCGGCAACCTCGTCCTCGACAGCGCCGATCGGCTGCTGCGCTTTCTCGGGACGGCCATTGTCGGTCCCGGCCCGGTGTCAGGCACGATCACCAATGACGGGTTCCTGACCGGCGAGCCGCATTGCTTCTGCACGATGCATTCGAACAACGCGCTGTCATTCTGGCCGGGCGAAGGGATGCTCGCGCCCAGCATCAGCTTTGTCGGCAACGTGATGGTCTACACGCTGACAGCCGCCCACCCGACGACCCGGCTGCAATACGTGGTCTACTGATGGCGGACGGGCTCATCGTCTATAACGAATTCAACACCGTCCAGATCGACGAGACCTGGCGGAACATGGGCTTCCGCGAGAAGAGATCGGTTTCGGTCTCGGTCGCGGCCACGTCGCCGCCTGTCCCGGCCGGATATGGCGGGCAGCCCATGGCGATCACCGTCTCCGGTGGCGAGGAGGTGCTGGTCGCGTGCCGCGCCTCCGCGCTGCACCCGGTCATGCTGCATTCCTACTTTGACGGCGGCACCTGGACATTCAATTGGATGTTCATCACCAATCTCGTCGGTGAGGCCGTGACGGAGACGGTCGATTTCTACGTCTTCGACATCCTGACCGGCTCATATTCCGATTTCGGCCTGAAGGTCTACGACGCGTCGAGCCGTCTCGTCTTCGACTCCAGCGCCCCGATCATCAAGGCCGTCCGCTTCCTCGGCTGCGATACCGGCTTCACCGGGGCGCCGGGGAGAACCTATGCCCCGCTGATCATGCGGGCTCCGTTCTTCGGCGTGAATCTCGGTCTTCCCGCCGGCAACCGCCTGTTCGCGCACTGCCTGCGTTCCTCCGGCAATAGCATCACTTCGGCCGTCAAGAGCCTCGGGGCCTTCGGTGCCTCGGGCGCCTACGGCAATGTCGGCGAATACGCCGTCATCGACGTCACCGGCTACTAGCTCCTCGCTTTCGCATCGGCTTTCCCGACAACCGCAATCCAGTTTTCGGGCCGATGCATCGCCTCTCATCAGGGATCCAACGACATGGCAGCTGGCACCGCGAGCCGAAATATCGGCATCTGGGGCTATGACCAGGCACAGGATGCGAGCAATCGCGTCGCTGAGCTTCTGGGCAATACGCAGACGAACGCGCTCAACGCGCTCGGCACCGGGCGGACGAACAGTCTCGCCGCGCTCGAGCAGGGCTATGCCGCGGCGGCGCCGCAATACCAGGCGGCGATCGAGCGGCTCGACCCCTATGCGCAATCAGGCCTGCGCGCGCTCGGCACTTACGAGGACAGCCTCGGCCTCAACGGCCAGGCGGGCTATGACAGCACCGTCAACGCCTATCGCGCCAGCCCCGGCTATCAGCGCCGCGTCGATGAGGCGACGGATGCGGTCGCGCGCAAGGCTTCCGCGCTCGGGGCGCTCGGCTCCGGCAACACCATGCAGGCGATCAGCGACCGGGCGAACGCCCTGGCCGACGAGGATTACGGCCGCTGGCAGGGGCAGGTTCAGGGCCTTGCCGGCATGGGCCAGCAGACGGCAGCGACGCAGTCCGGCATCCAGCAGAATCTCGGCAACCTCCTGGCGCAGCAGGGCCGCGACGTCAGCAATGTCTGGGGCACGACGGCCGGGCAGGAATCCGGCCTCTACCAGAACCTCGCCGGCCTCGGCGCCAACAACATCTGGAACGCGGCCAATGCCGGCCTGAGCGCCGTCCAGACCGGCCAGAAGAACGCCGCCGACGCCGTCGCGAGCCGGAACAGCATGACCACGAACATCATCGGCTCCGGCCTCAGCCTGCTGACGCTCGGCATGGGCAGCCCGCTCGCGGCCGGGCTGATGGCGGGCGGGACGGCAGCCGCTGCGAAGCGATAGAGGGGCGCAACGATGGCCTTTGACTATTCCAGCAGCTTCACCGGCATCAACTCGGCTCTCGGCAACCTCGGCAAGCAACTTGAGCTCAATCGCAGGCGCGAGCGCTATGCTGAGCTCGGCGAAGATATCCAGGCCGGGAACTATGCCGGCGCTGCGCAGAAGGCCTTTGCCGCAGGCGATCTCGATACGGGTATCAGCCTCGCGAAGCTTGGGCAGTCCCGTCTTGATCAGCGCTCGGACGCCAACCTCCTGAACGGTCTGTTCGGCGGCGGCTCACAGGCTGCCATGGCCGCACCAACATCACCGGCAGGCTCGTCTCCATCCTCGCTGATCAACTTCGAGAGCGGCGGCAACTATCGCGCTCAGAACAACGCGGTAGGGGCTGGCGGCCAGGTCGGGCACTTCGGCCGGGCTCAGTTCGGGCAGGCTCGCTTGCAGGAGGCGGCAGCGGCCGGCGCGATCCCGCAGGGCACGACGCCGCAGCAGTTCATGGGGTCGCCCGAGTTGCAGCAGAGAGCCGAGCGCTGGCACTTCGGCGACATCGACAACTTCATTGCGCAGAATGGCCTTGATCAGGCTGTCGGCAGCACGGTGAACGGCGTCCCCGTCACGCTGGAGGGAATGCGCGCCGTTGCGCATCTCGGCGGAAAGGAGGGGCTGGCCAAGTTCATCGCCAGTGGTGGCCGGTACAATCCCACGGATCGCAATGGTACTTCGCTGATGGACTATCTGGCGCGCCATCAGGGAAATGACGGCCAGACACAGGTTGCGGCGCCCGTCGCGCCGGTGCAGCGCGGCTCGCCGTTTTCGGCCCCTGGCGCACAGGTCGCGCAGACTGCACCGCAGTTCGGCAATGGGCAGGGCTCGTACTCCGATCTCCACTCCGACCAGCTCCAGGCCTATATCGACAACCCGAACGTGCCCGACAACTTGCGTCAGATGATGCAGGGCGAGCTTTCAAAGCGCGCCGGCGGGCAACAGCCGGTGCAGGTGACGCAGGCGCCGGCAGCGCCAGCAGGACCAATCGCTGATGTCCCCGCGCAGGGAGCGCCGGCTCAGTTCGTCATCCCCGGCACGAACACCGTCGTCGACCAGGAGACGCTATCGAACAACCCGAAAATCCTGAACCTGACGCGGGGTCTGGCGCTGGCGAAGACTGAAACGGCGCGCGATGCCATCAAGGCGAAGTTGGATCTTGAGATTGCCGACGCCAAGCAGCGTCAGGCTGCGAACGCCCCGACCGACGCCGTCCGCAACTATCGCTTCTACCGGCAGGAGGAGCAGGCCGCCGGCCGCAAGCCGATGGGCTTTCAGGAATTCCGCAGGTCGACCGGCCCGCGCACCACCAGCAGGATGCCGGAAGGCGAGACGGAATACGACAAGCAGGCGGCCAAGGATTTCGCGGAAATGAACCGCGACCTCATCAAGGGCGCGCAGTTTGCAAACCAGAAGATCGCAACGCTCAACCGGCTGGAAACGCTGCTGACCAGCCCCTCAGTGCATACAGGCGCCGGCGCTCAGATGGCGTTGCAGGCCGCCCGCCTCGGCAAGTCGGTATTCGGCATCGAGACGGAAGGGCTAGGCCCCTCGGAAGCCATCAACGCCATTGCAAACCAGTTTGCCCTTGAACTGCGCAATCCCTCCGGCGGAGCCGGCATGCCTGGCGCGCTGGCGGGCAGAGACCGCGACTTCCTGATGTCGAGCACGCCGGGGCTGGAGCGCGACCCGGAAGGCAACCGCCTTCTCATCGATTATATGCGCCGCATCAATCAGCGCAGTGTCGAAGTCGAGCGCATGCGCCGCGACTACGTCCGGACCAACAAGCGGCTCGACGAAGGCTTCTTCGACAAGCTCGCCGAGTTTTCCGAGAAGAACCCGCTCTTCCCGGAGGCTCATAAGGCAGATGAGGGCCCCCGAAAGGTGTCCTCTCCGGAGCAGCTCAAAGGCCTGCCGAGCGGCACCATCTTCATTGATCCGAACGGCGTGCAAAGGCGAATTCCATGACCAGCCCCTGGGACCGTTTCCCCGTAGTCAAGCAGCCCGCCGCCAAGCCGGAGACTGACCAATGGTCGGTATATGCGCCGGTACAGCCTGAGAAGCCGCCAGCGAAGCGGTGGCAGGGCTCTGTACTGCCTCTCAGTAAACGAGCCGACGGAAAGCTTCAGTTCGATAGCGATGCCGGTATCCTGGGCGATTTCATACGCACGTTTACGGCCCCTGGAGACGTATATTCGGGCAAGCTTGACCCTCTTTCTGAAGAGGGCCGTAAACGCGCGATGGAAATGGCGGCCACGTTCTCACCGATGAATCCGGCGATCCGGGCCGGTGACCACGCCATACCCGGCGTCATCAACGGGCTTCGGGAAGCCAAGGTGGTGCCGCCTACCGCAGAGGCATTGAAGCAAGCCGCCAGCAAGGGCTTTGATGCGCTTCGCGACATGGGCGTTCAGTACTCACCTGACGCTGTGACGCGCCATGTTGGCGGCTTGCGCGCAGCGCTCGAACAGGATGGCATTCTTGATGTACTTGCCCCTAAGACATTCGAAATCCTCAGCAAATTCGACAACCCGCCTGCCAACAGCGTCGTCACCAGCGCCGGGCTCGAAGCTGCCCGTAGAGCAGCCCAGAAAGTCGCAAAGGACTTCACCAACGAAACCGAGCAGGAAGCCGCTCAGCGACTCGTTGATGGGTTGGCTGAGTTCGTGGGGCGAGCTGATCCGAGAAGTGTTGTGGCTGGTCCCGCTGCCGCCGCGGCAGAAACCCTTACCGCCGCGCGAGGAAATCGCGCCGCTGCGGAGCGCTCTGAAAAGTTCCAGGGAGTCGAGGAGGGGGCCAGGCTTAAAGCCGCGCGAACTAACTCAGGCTTCGACGCCGACACTGCCGTTCGGGAACGCGCAGACTCCATTCTCAGCAACCCCCGGGAAGTTGCCGGTTTCAGCAAGGACGAACGAGAAGCCCTGAAGGCGATCATCAAGGGCGGCACCGTTCGAAATACTCTCCGGTCAGCTGGCAACCTGATGGGCGGCCGCGGCGGCCTGGGCGCGGCAGTGTCCGGCGCCATCGGCGGCGCGGCCGGCGGCGCTGTTGGTGGTCCCGTAGGAATAGCGAGCGGAGCCGCCGCTCCCCTTGCCGGCATGGCTGCCAGGGGCGCCGCGAACCGAATCTCGCTAGCCGAACTAGGCTCTCTGGATGCGGCTACCCGCGCGCGCTCGCCGCTGTATCTGGATATGCTCGGCCGCCCTGCTATGGAATTGCGGCCGAACTTCCCGATCGCCTTGAATGTCGGCCGGGCGGGCAGCCTTGCGGCGCTTGGTCAGGGGCCGGCACTGCCGGCCCCTGACTCGCAAGAGCGGTGGCGTCTGTGGTTGGAACAGGGTGGCGCCTAGAGCATCGGACCGAAAAGTGGAATCCACTTTTCGGATAAATCCGATGCCAGATCAAAGGGATAGATCGCCACCTCGCGTCTAGCGATTCCCGCGGCGGTCGAGATGCTCCCTGGCGAGCGTGAAACTCGGGAATAGCGCCGATCCGAGCAGGACCAGGGCACAGAAGGCGGTTACGCCGGCCGCAGAGAGCGGCAAGAAGATCTTGTGGCCATTGATGGCCATGCTCAGGAATTCCAGCGCCAGCGGGACGAGCGCAACGCCAACGACGCCGCAGGCCACGCGCCGCAGCGGCGAACTCGGCTTCGGCCGCATGGGCGCATGCGGGTCATGGTCGAAGATGGGTGGCGGCGTGATGTCTTTCATCATCGGGGGAACGTCCTGTCCTGCATTCTCCTCGTCCCGCATGAAACCCGAAACTCCCAGCCCGGTCCGACCCGCGCCGATCGTGCCGCAACCTAAGCGCTAAGTCCACGCCATTTGGGACCGGATCCCAGGCATTCCCCGCCATGCCAGCCGCCCCTTGCCCGGCGGCATTTCTATAAGGAGCCGCCTATGGGCGCAGCATATGAGTGCACCCTCGAAACCACTGACGACGAGACATTCCTGTTCAGCATCCTGCCGCGGGACGCGGGCGGCAACGCGCCGACCTGGGCCAATTTCTCCTACGCCTATTCGCTCGTCGGTTGCGGCGTCTGCCTGACGCTCACGGAAGCTGACGGGATCGAGATCGACGAGGCGACGGCTGCGCTGACCATCGGCCCGTCAGATCGGAGCTACCGGCTGCGGCCGGGGCATTACAGGCACGGCTTCGCCATGACGCATATCAGCTCGGGCGTGACGACGCAGCATTTCGACGGGACCGTGACAGTGAGCGAGGGCAATCTGCGATGAACGTCACGTTTCGGCTGAAAGGGACGCCGACCTTCAAGTTTCGCTACACGCCCGGCCTGAAAGGCGACAAGGGCGATACCGGCGATGTGACACCCGCGGCGCTGCAAGCGCTCGCCGATGCGGAGGCCGCCGCGGCAGCCGCCCTCGCGAGCCAAACCGTTGCGGCGGGCAGCGCCACGGCGGCAGCGGGCTACGCGAGTTCCGCGAGCGGGAGCGCATCGGCCGCGACGACAAGCGCCGGCAATGCCGCCACCAGCGAGACGAATGCGGCGGCTAGCGCTGCATCGGCGGAAGATAGCGCGGAAGAAGCGGCCAACCTCATCGGCGGCACTGTCACGCAGGCCGTACGCTGGGACGTAGCGCAGAGCCTCAGTGGAGCCGAGCAGCAGCAGGCTCGCGACAATATCGCGGCCCTGTCCTCAGCCAACAATGCGGTCGCGAACGCCAATCTGCGCGATTCGGCGGGGCTCTCAGTTATCGGCCGCTCGGCGAATAGCCCAGGCGATCCGGCTGATATCGCGGCCGGCACGGACGGCTTTGTGCTTCGGCGGTCGGGCACGACGCTCGGGTTCGGTACCACCGATACCGCCGGCATCACTAACGATGCCGTGACCAACGCCAAGCTCGCCAATGTCGCGACGCAGACGATCAAGGGGCGCACGGCTGCAGGCACTGGCGATCCTGAAGACCTGACGGCGACGCAAGCCGCCGCCGTCATCGGCGCGGTTCGGTATAGCGCCTCGCAGTTGCTTTCGGCCAGCGAAGCAGCCCAGGCGCGGACCAATGTTGTGGCCGCCAGCAAGAATGATCGCCTGCGTGACCGTCTGATCAACGGCGGCATGCAGTGCAGCATTGAAAACGGCTCGACCGCAGTCGATGTCACCAACGGAGTGGCCTATCCCGTCGATCAGTGGTTGATCGCGGCGGCATCTACTCCGGGCGGCATCCTGCGCGGTCAGCGTGTGGCCAGCATCACACCCCAAGGCAACACCTATCGTCTGCGTGCGTCGGTTCAAGCAGCTGATACATCCATCGCTGCCGGCGACATCTACCTGATCCAGCAACCGATTGAAGGCATCGAGATTTCGGATGCGCTGTTCGGGACTGTCGCGGCGAACTCGATTCTGCTTCGCATCGGCGTTCGGGCGAACCTGGCCGGCCTCTATGGCGTAGCGCTGAGGAATAACGGCCTCAATCGGTCATGGACGGGCACATTCGAAATCCTCTCCGGGCAGGTGAATACCGATCTCTCGTTCACCTTCACGATTCCCGGCGATACGAGCGGGACTTGGATCATGGGCAACGTGGTGGGGATGTATGTGTCCGTCGCGCTCGCGGTTGGATCGACCTTCCACGGCGGTGGCGGGTGGCAGAGCGGCAGCTTCGTCACGCTGGCCACGCAGGTCAATTTCATGGCCTCGACGAGCAACACGTTCGAGCTGTTCGATTGCAGCTTGCACGTCGATCAGGACAATCTCGGCATCTTCCCTACCTATGAGATGCCGGACGAGATCGCCGAGCTGGTTCGCTGCAAGCGCTACGCCTGCTTCACCGAAGTTGGCTTGCAGGTGCCGGCCATCGGTTCGTTGCTCGCTCGCATCCCTTTCCCGGTCGAAATGCGAGCCGCACCGACGACGACGGTCACGACCACCGGCACGGCGACGAACGCGTCGGTCGCGACCGAAGCAGGGAACGTAACCGCTCGCGGCACCACGTTCCAAGTGACCGCGACCGCAGCAAATGGCTTTGTCGCTGATCGCGTTCGCTTTCACAACGCCAGAATGTGAGCCCGCCATGCGCTTCGTCTATCTATCCAGCGGAACCGAGATTTGCGCCACCATCGACGAAGGCGAAAGCCTCGCATCGTCACAGGGACCGGTTGTGCTTTCGATCCCGGCCCTCCCGGAGAACGCGCATTTCGCGGAAATGCAGCGTCTCGGGCTTGAGATCGAACCCTTTGAGCCGCCGGCCCCGGCTGTTCCGCTGGAAATCCAACGCCACCAAGGGCTGATTGCACTTCTCCTTGAGCAGGGCATTACCGAGCGAATGATCCGCGACAAAATGGAGGAGATCGAGGGTCTCACCGACCGCGAACTGACGCGGATTCGGCTGGAGCAGCCGACATGGCAGCGCCACAGCGAGTTTATCACGTGGGGCGCATTCGCCTTCGGCTTGTCGTCAGAGCAGGTCGATCAGCTCTTTATCTCGGCCGCATCCGCCTGACGCCTTCTGCGCTGGTCTAAAAGACGCCCAGGCCCCGTCGCGGACGTCTGCAAGCACTGCTACCTGATGAACGACCCCTACGGGGCCGACGTCTAGCCGAGGCAGCCACGTTCGATCCTGGCCACCGCTCACCCGGATTTCACGCAACACCTGGCGTATTTTTAGCTTGGCGCCAGCCAGCCCACTGGCCATCAAGTGGTTGAGCCATGTAATGCGGATCGTGCAACCGAGGGGACATGATGCGGCGGGGTCACATCCCGGAATTGGATGGCGTGCGCGGTCTTGCCTGCCTCTTGGTCATCTTTCTTCACGTCGTGGTCGCGCCGCTTCCGCTGTTTCCCGGGAGTTGGTTTGATTTAGCTCGATTTCGCGTGCAGCCGTTTTTGAACGGCGGCGTCGATCTGTTTTTCATCCTGTCGGGGTTCCTGATTTCCGGCATCCTGATGGATAGTCGCACGTCGCCGAGCTACTTCAGGTCATTCTGGCTCGCACGAACCTCGAGGATTTTTCCGGTTTACTACCTGATGATCGTGTTCTCGATCGTCATGAACTGGGTCAATGCAAACTACCCCTCCGTAACGGCTCATCTCGTCGGCCATGCGACGTTGTCGGTCTGGTATTATGTCGGGTTCGTGCAGAACTTTGCCCTGGCGCTCTTGCCGGGAGGGCGCGCCTCCCTGGGAGTCACCTGGTCGCTGGCGATCGAGGAGCAGTTCTACCTGGTGCTGCCGTTCCTGGTGTTCCTCTTGCGACGGCAGGCGCTTGTGGCTCTGGCCATTGGTATCATCGTCGCGACACCCGTCATTCGAGGCTGGGTTGTCCAGAACGTCAGCTGGAACGCCGGCTACATCTTCACGGTGTGCCGGCTGGACGCGCTGATGATGGGCTTTCTGATCGCATGCATCGTCCGGAGCGAGCGGGCGCTGGAGATTGCAAGACGTGCGCAGCGGGGGCTGAACTGGCTCGCGCTAGTCCTCATCGCGCTGCAACTCGGTGACTTCTGGGGCACGGTCGGCCAAATCTGGGAGCGGGGCGGCAATTCGAAGGTCGCGCTGATCCTCATCTGCGCTCAGTACCCGCTGATAAATCTTGCGATGGCGTGCCTGCTGCTGAACGTCTTCACCCGTGAGGCCGGGCCGTTTCGCTGGCTCTTGAAAACAAAAATACTCATGACCGCCGGCATGATCTCCTACGGCGCGTACATGTATCATCAGGTGTTCAACTATGCGCTTTGGGGGTGGCTTTATGGCCACGAACCCAAGTCGATGGGCTTGGCACAAGCGTACGTTCCGGTGCTGGTGCTCGCACTGACAGCGATTGTCGCGTTGCTCTCGCATCAATACTTCGAGATGCCGGTCAGGCGCTGGGCTCGTCGAACCAAGAGCCCCGCTCCACCTGAAGGCCTGGTGCCGAGCGGCGCCTGACCCGGCCGATCGGCTAACGCTCTCGTCGTTCTTGCAAGCCGCCGCATGGCGGCTTTTTTCGTCCGCTTCTGCGGGTATTACCGCGTTCGGAGCCCCGGCGCGGGCGTCTGCCTGTTCGTGCCGCGCCCGACCTTCTGACACTCCCACCTCGGAGACCACGATGAAACGCCTCGTCCTGGCGGCGCTCGCGCTCGCCTGTCTGTCGGCCTGCGCCCGCCCGCCCGATGAGGGTGCCGGCAATCTGTTCAAGGTCCTGGTCTGCAAACAGAACGGGAGCTGTTGATGCGCCTCGTCTGGAACTGGCAGGCCGTACTCCGCCATGCCTGGAGCATTCGCCTGCTCGTCGTCGCCGGTGTCCTGAGCGGCGCCGAGGTCGCGCTGCCGCTGCTCGACGGCGTGCTCGACATCCCCGAGGGCGTCTTCGCCGCGCTCTCCTTTCTCGCCACGGCCGGCGCCTTCGTCTCGCGCATCGTGGCCCAGCAATCGGTCTCCGGAGGTGAGGCATGAGCCGCCTGAAGAAGAGTGCCGCGGCCGCGGCGCTGGCCGCGACCGTGCTCGGCGGGTTCGAAGGGCTGCGGCTTGCCGCCTATCCCGATCCCGCGACCAAGGCCTATCCCTGGACCGTCTGCTATGGCGAGACCCGCCTCGAGGACGGCTCGCCCGTGCGGCCCGGTATGAAGTTCACGCTCGACCAGTGCAAGCAGATGCTGGTCGAGCGGGCCGACGAGTTCGCCGATGCGCTCGAGCGCTGCGTGCCCTCGGCCAAGGAGATGCCGGCGAAGCGCTACGTCGCCCATCTCAGCCTCTCCTACAACATCGGCACAGGCGCCTACTGCAAGTCGTCCGTGGCGCGGCTGCAGAACGCCCGGCAGACCCGGGCGAGCTGCGACGCCTTCCTGAAATGGAACAGGGCCGCCGGCGTGGTCCTGCCCGGGCTGACGCGCCGGCGCCAGCAGGAACGCGCCATGTGCCTGGAGGGTCTGTGATGTTCGGCCTCGACAAGACGCTCCTGCGCATCAGTGCCGTCATCATCGGGCTCGTCCTGGCCGGGCTCGCCTTCTGGGCCGGCATGGCCGCGCTCGACCGGATGGAAAGCCGCGCGGCCGAAGCGGCCAGGGCCGAGCGCGACGCGCATTGGCGCGCCGAGATCGCTGCCAGCAACGCCGTGGCTGAGCGCGAGCGGGCCGAGCAGCTCCAGCAGACCGCGGCGGCCGAAAGCCGGGCCCGCGCCGAAATTTCCAGCCTTTCCGATGATCTTGCCGACCTGGAGCGCCGCAATGCGACCCTGCCGAATGCTGATGCTTGCGGCCTCGACCGTGACCGTGTCCGCTTGCTCGACGCCCGATAAGCCGATCGTGCGGACCGAGTTCATCCGCCCCGCCATCCCGGCCGAGGCGCGCCAGCACTGCGCCGATCCGGTCTCGCTGCCCGATCGCGCCCTGAAGGCGCAGGAGGTGACGAGCCTCTGGTCGCGCGATCGCGCCGGCCTGCGGATCTGCGAGCAGCGGCGCGCCGCCGCGGTCTCCGCAAGCGAAGGGGCGGCGCCATGATGTTCGGGCAGGAGCTTTCTCTGCCGGTCGTGGTCTCGGTCGTGACCGCGATCTGCGCCGTCGCCGCCAGCTGGGGCGTGGTGCGCTTCCAGGCGGCGCAGCACGACAGGCGCATCGCCCGGCTCGACGAGCGCTGCGACGCGCTCGGCCGCGAGCTCTCGACCTTCAGGGAAGCGGCGGCGCAGCGCTTCGTCACGGTCGAGATGATGTCGAAGCTCGAGGAGCGCGTCGTCGGCGCGATCGACCGCCTCGCCGACCGGCTCGACCGGATCATCGAGGCGCGCGCGAATGGCCCGAGGACGGGTTGAATGGCGGAGCGCTGGCCCGGGATCTGGGGCGAGACGCTCTTCCGCCTGATGCAGGTATGGGTAGGTCCCCCGCCCAGATCATGCTTGGCCTGGTTGGCACGCCCGATAGAAGCTGTCGTCGGTGACGCCAGCGAGGCTCGAATCAGCCCACCGCCTGACCCTGTTGCTCGTGGTGACGGGCGCACCTTGGCGGGCTGCAATGGCGAGCAGAAGATCGTCGAGGCCTGCAAAAAGCGCCATCCGGCCGACGATCAGCTTCGGACGAAATGCGTCGAGCGTCTGCTGCTTTCGCGCTGGTCGCCAGCAGTCTACTGTGAAGCTACTTCCAGCGAGAGCAGGCACTGGCGATGGTTCAGATCAAAGGACGCCCCGACGCCCCCCTGTCGCTTGATCAGGCCTGGCTGGACGATGTGATTTCACGCGCCGCCAATGCGATTTCGTCCGGGTCAACGATATCGTTCTTTGATCGGTTCTCACAAATTACCAATAATAGCAGCAGACTGTTCGCGCCCGACGGAGTCTTTACCGAAACAGGTTGGACCAGGGTGTCCAATCCACGTGGAGGAGCTCCGTTCGAAACCATCCACTCGATCGGCGCATCCTATGACACGACGACCTTGTATTCACTCAGTATTGCTATCTCGATCAGCGCACTGCCATATCCCTCCACTTATCCTGCCATCTCCCAGCTCATGCTTGGGGACGATGCCGTAATCGGTACCAGTTTCGACGATTACATTCCGGGCTATGCCGGCAATGACCTGATTGCGCCGGGCCTGGGTTCGGATTTGGTCCATGGCGGCCCGGGTCTTGATCGAATCTCCTATGCGGATGCAGCCGCTGGCGTCAGCGTGTCGCTGGCATCCGGGTACGCCTTCGATTGGGGCGGCATGATCGACCGTTTCATCGAAATAGAGGGCGCGGTCGGTTCGGCTTTCGCCGATTTGATCGGCGGCGATGACGCGGCCAATATTCTCGAGGGTGGCGCCGGAGATGACCAGATTTTCGGCTGGCAGGGCGATGACATCCTGATCGGTGGGACGGGTATCGATTGGCTGGACGGTGGGGACGGCGTCGATACGGTCAGCTATGAGACCGCTTCGGTGGGGGCTGTGGTGCGCTTTGATCTCGGCATCGAAGCCGGCACCGATGCCGACGGCGACACGTTTGTCTCGATCGAACGTGTCCGCGGCTCGAATTTCGCCGACCTGCTGATTGGCGGCGCTGGCGACGACTTTTTTGCCGGCCTGGACGGCGACGATATCCTCATCGGCTCCGACGGAAATGATCACCTGGCCGGTGGGAACGGCTCCGATACGCTCTATGGCGGTGCTGGCGACGATATTCTCTACGAAGGTGACGGCTACGGAATTGGCCGGGATATGTTGTTCGGAGGAGCCGGCAACGACCAGATCACGGCTCACCCCTATTCGTCCAACACGTTCATCGCTGGCGGCTCAGGAAACGACGTGATCGTCGGCGGTATCGGGCCCGACACGATCTATGGTGACGACGTGCTCCCAGACGGCCAGTCAGGAGGTTCCGGCGACGACCTCATTGATACGGGGCAGGGGGATAATACGGTCTATGCGGGGGGAGGCAACGATCAGATCACGTGCGGTCAGGGGACTGACACCGTCTATGGCGGCGATGGCGACGACGTCATCATCGAAGACCAGTTCGGCGGTAGCAGCTCCAACATCCTGATGGGTGACGCCGGCAACGATCGGATCGGGGGCGGGGTCGGTGCGGACTATATCGACGGCGGCACAGGCGATGACACGCTCGCCGCCGGGACAGAGTACTCTCCTGCCAGCGATTGGTTTGTATTCCGCTCCGGTAGCGGGCGCGACACCATCCTCGACTTCAGGCCAGGGAGTGATCACCTCGCAATTTTCGCCGACGTGAATGGCACCGGCTGGATGACGGAGGCTGACATCCTGGCCGCATTCCACGATGTTGGCGGCGTCGCAACGCTCGACCTCACGGGTGGTAACACAATCACCTTCATCGGCTTGCAGAGCACGGCCTTCACAGTCGCAGATATTCTCATCCTCTAGCTGCCGCGGTAAACGCCCACCGGCCGCCGCGCCTCAGATCGTCGCGCGCTTCTCGTGCCAGCGCGCGACGGCCTGTTTCAGCGCTTCAAGCTCCTGCTCGGCCTCCTCGTCGAGCGTGCTCTTTTGCAGGGCCTCGATCCGCTCCTTGGCGACATGATGGTCCTCCGCGGTTTCGATCGAGAAGTCCGGCTTGCCGCTGCCGCCATTGTGAGAGTCGTGCTCAATCCGGGTCTTCATCGTCAGCTGTTCCTGTCCATTGGGCCTCAATCGTCTGAGGCGAGTTCGTCCGTCTGGTTGGGGTTGCGGTTGACCATCCGCAGGACCCGCATGCTCTCGGTATAGGTCTCGATGGCCGCGCAGATCTCGGCGAGCGCTCGCTCCCGCGGCGCGATCGAGCGCTTTCGCCAGCTCGTCGTCATTGCGGATCGTGAGCGGTGTCTTCGCCATGGCGATTCAACGGCTCATGGCTGCGCTCGTTCCACCGCGGCCTCCATCGGCACTCGCTTGGGGCAAGGGGAGGCGGGCTGGAATATCGGGTAAGGCGAACTGCGCGGATTTGTTCTACAGCGATGCTTCAGGCCAATCGAGCTTGGCGCAGGTCAAGTTCTTGTCGCCTCGTTAAGAACGAGGCCGGTCCGTGCGGCTCTGTTCAACTGCTCGACTGAATGCCGCACTAAGGTAGCCGGCTCGATCATGGGCATTTCCGAAAGCCGCAATCGACTTCTCGGGCCGATGCGCTAGTCGTCCCGCTTGGCGGCGATCGAGTCCGACAGACCAGGCGCTCCACCCTGACGGATTTCGCCGCCGCGTGTCGCGAGTTCTTCGACATAGCGCCGCCGGGTCATGGCGGTATTCTCGAGTGAGCGTTCGGCTAGCCAGGCGCGGTAGGGTGCCAGCCGCACCGTAATGATTTCGACGGCACGTCCGCTGCTGAGCATTTCATGCAGGGCCTGGGTCGCGTGAGAGAGCCAGACCGAATAGTGCTTCGGCATCTGGTCTCGATCATGGGCAAGCGCCCATAATTCGGCGAATTCCGATTCTTCGTACCACGGCATCGCGACTGCGTACGTCTCGTCCTGGGGACGTATTTGGTGCCAATCCGGTCAGTCGCGGCATGGCGGCGACGATCGAGGGGCGTAAGCAACCCATATTGGGGGAACTGGCTCACGTGAGCAGTCGCCTTGAGAGCCGCCATGTCAACGGAAATCGGGGTGATGTTCTGCGTAAAATTACTCATTCGGCGGTGAGTGATAACTTCAAAAGCTGATGCCGGGCGTGTTGTTTAATGCTAATTGCTTCGCATCAGGTGAGAACATGCAGCATTATTACTCGGAAATCGTCGCGAGCGCCGGTCCCCCTGCCCGATACGGGAGGCGGGCCCGCATGGTCGAATTCGCCGGCCGGGGCGGCTGGAAGGTATGCTGTTTCTATGAACAGGGCGGCTCTTTCGGCTATCTGGATCATTTGATCTCGCCGTCGGGGGACAAGATCGAGCCATGGAGGGTCGCGGAAGCCGATCCGCTTTTCGATTTGCGGTTTTGGAAACCGGCGGAGCCGACGATCCACTGACGCCTCATCATGGTCCGGGCGCCAACCCGGCCAGGAGCGGCGCAGTCGCTATGCTCACGCCGCCCGGATCTGTTCCTCGAATTCCTCTGGAATCGCGCCGTGCCTCGCCAGCACGTCGATGGAGCTGACCTCGCCCGTCTCGTCATCTGCGACGACATGGATCACGGCGACGCCCTCGGCGCGCTTGGCCAGGCGTTCGGCATCGTTCAACGCGTGGTGCCTTGTCCTGGCCGGAGCCTTCTGGCCCGGGACGAGCCGCTTCCGGCGCGTAACGAACTCCTGGATGATGAAGGTATCGACGTTCATCGCGCGACTCGCCCCGTGATCTGCATGTTCTCTTATTGTTCTGGTTTGTGGGCGAGTCAAATGCGCGTCCCATGCCACGGACGCCAACCGTTCCGCCAACGCTGAACATGGACCTGCGGTACCCTGGCGTCGGCGAGCGTCAAGCCATTCCCTCGACTATCCGCGAGATCCGGGCGGCGTGAGGGAAGGGGAGCCGCTCCCTATCGCCCGCGGCGCGCCAAAGCTGAAAGCAGTCCCCAGATGCCGAGCAGTTTGCTCGGCCCGCCCATCCGTGTTGCGGCCAGGCTCAGGGCGGCCGAAACAATCCGCGGGTAGCGACCACTGGCGGCAACCTTGGTGAAATAGGCGCCTAACGCCTGGCCTAAGACGAATCGCAGCATCTTTGTCCGGTCCTCCTGATATCTCGCGATCAGAGGAACGGGTTTGGGCGCGTTGCGTTCCGCTTGGAGCGAATCGCTTTGCCGGACTGGCGCGACGAAGAGGGGGCTGGTTCTCGTCCCGAGAGGGGATGCGGCTATAGTCTGGCTACGAGGTTATTAGCCAAGCTTCCGAACGATATCCGACTCTTTGAGAAAAATGGTCGGAGCGAGAGGATTCGAACCTCCGACCCCTAGTCCCCCAGACTAGTGCGCTAACCGGGCTGCGCTACGCTCCGACTGGCCGGCTTATAGAGGCGGGCGCGCCGGGATGCAACGCGCTTTGGTGGTCGATCCGCCGAACTATCCACTGCTCCGCCTTTTGCCCCGAAGCGACACAGCGGCGCCTCCCGTTCATTAACTGTCTCTTAAGGCTCTTGTTGCTGCGGCACGGCCTTGTCCGCATGGTTCCGGCTGGATCGACATCAGCAACCGGAGAAGCGCCATGTCATTGGTGATTGCGACGACGCCGCGGCGGGCCGCGCAGATTCCGGCTGCGAGCGCGCAAGGGCAGGGCTCGCTCACGCCTTTCTTCCAGGGTCTGCGCCCGGATTGGCATGCGCGCTGGGCCTGGGAGAATTACGAGCCGACCATCCTCGCCCTCTCGCGCCAGTTCGGCCTGCGCCGCATCTGCGAGATCGGCGGCGGGCGTGATCCGCTCTTCACGGCCGAGCAGGCCTCAGGGCACGGTGTCGAGCTCATCGTCAACGATATCGATGCCGGCGAGCTCGCGCTCACGCCGGCCGGTCTCGAGACCGCCCGCTTCGATATCGCCGGCGATCTCTCCGAGCCCGATGCCGCCCGCGGCGCCTATGACCTGATGGTCTCGCGCATGGTCTTCGAGCATGTCCATGACGTCGCGCAGGCCTGGCACAACATCCACGAGCTGCTGGCGCCGGGGGGCGTCGCGCTTGCCTTCTTCCCGACGCTCTGGGCGCCGGTCTTCACGCTGAACCATATCCTGCCCGAGAAGGCCTCGCGCGCCATCGTGCATGCGCTCTATCCGGCCCGGCGCGACGGCGGCGGCGACCCGAAATTCCCGGCCTTCTACGACTGGTGCCGCGGCAACCCGGCCCTGCTTGGGCCGATGCTGCAGCGCGCCGGCTTCAGCGACATCCACGTCCAGCCGTTCTGGGGCCACGAATATTTCAAGCGCATGCCGGGCATCCGCGAGGCCGATCACGCCTTCAACGCGCTGGCGGCGAAGACCCATTGGCATTTCGTGACCACGCATGCCTATGTCGTGGTGCGGAAGGCGCGGGGCTGATCTATCGAGCATTCCCGCTTCTGGAGCTCATTGATTTAACGCATTTTCTTCACGCCAACCGGTATCCGCTTGAAAATCCGCTAGTCGGCCTTTCCAGGGGCCTGGCGGTAGAGGGCTTCAAAATCCCTGCCGCCATGGAAGATATTCGTGATCTCGACAACGTCGTCGACGACGCGGTAGGCGATCACCGTCCGCCGCTCGAACGGAAACGTGCGCAATCCCGCCAGGAGATCATCGCGCGGCCGTCCGCCCCGCGGCATCGTCCCGATTGTCTCGCAGAAATCGAGGATCCGCGTCGTGAAGCGCTCTGCCGTCAATGGGTCGAGGCTGGCGCGGTAGACGTAGTCGTAGATCTCGGAAAGATCGCTTGCTGCCTCTTCCCGAAGGACGACGCTAAGAGGCCTCATCATCATGCGCGGTGAGAATGCGCTCGTGGTGATCGCTCAGCCGCTTGCGAGCGTCCGCAAGGCTAAGGCTGGGACGCTCGTCCGAGACGGAACGTGCGATGCGCGCGCGAATCGCGGCCAGGCGCTCGGCATGCTCGGTCCGCTCGCGCCGCCAGAGCCGCACCGCATCGCGAAGCGCCTCGCTCGTCGAGGCATACTCGCCGGATTCGACGCTCGCGCGGAGCTCCCGGATCATGTCCGGGGTCATCGTAATGCTGATCTTTTCAGCTGCTTCCGCCATCGGCCTCTCCCTGACGCGAAACGCCAGTGACGGTAGCATAAAATCATACCGCAGTTCAACGCGCGGAGGGGGCAGGCGGCCTCAGCACGGCCAGGCCCCAGATCAGCCCGAACATCAGGTAGAAATGGCGCCAGTGGTCGGTGTCGATCTGGACGCCCTGCAGGATGGTGACGAACAGCACCGACCAGAGCGCGATCGCGTGGTTCTGCCAGGGCGAGCGGGTGAAGACCAGCTTCCAGCCGGCGTAGCAGGTGATGGCGATCAGCGCGAGATAGGACAGGCCGCCGAGCCAGCCATAGGACGCGAAGGCGTTGACATAGACATTGTGCGGGTCTTCCGGGAAGTACCAGCGGAAGCGGAGCGGCCCGAAGCCGTTCGGCGCCTCCAGCAAGAGCGGGATCGAGCGGAGCTGGCTGCCGAAACGGCCGGTCACGCCCTGGTCGTAACTCTGGTCGAGGCTGGCGCGGACCTCGAAGATGCTGCGGATGTTCTCGAAGGACAGCGCGATCAGCAGCGCGGCGACGACGAGCACGAGCGCGCTGAGGGTCAGCACGACGATGCGCGCCCGGCGCGGGGCGTTGGGCGCGGTCAGGAACATCAGCCCGACCATCAGCAGCGCCGAGCCGGCGAGATTGCCCCAGGCGCCGCGCGAGAAGGACAGGAACACTGCCATCAGCGGCACGCTCATCACCAGGAAGCCGCGCACCAGCCCGAGCCGCCCGGTCAGCACATGCTGCAAGGTATAGACGATCGGCACCACCAGGAAGGGGCCGAGCACGTTCGGATCCTTGAAGGTGCCGGCGGCGCGCGCGCTGCGGGTGAAGACGCTGGCGAGACCGCCGACGTCGAAATAGCCGAGGAGGGCGGCGAGCCCGGCATACCAGGCCGCGAAGAGATAGCCCTTGCGCAGGATCTCGAGCCGGGCGAGCGGGTCTTCCGCCATGATCGCGGCGAGGAAGATCGCGGTGATCATCAGATAGACCGAGACCGCGGTGAAGCGGACCGATTCCTCTTCCGCCATCCAGGGGATCAGCGAGATCACGCCGCCGATATTGTAGAGCAGCAGCAGCAGCGCCATCGGCACCAGCTTCTGCGAGAAGCGGATCCCGGTCAGCGCGAAGACGAAGAGCGTGATCAGGAAGACGAATTCATAGGGCGAGGGCTCGATCAGCGCGATGCCGCTGCAGGCCGTCAGCAGCCAGAGCGTGCCGCGCTTGAGGTCGGCATACGAAATCCGGAGGCCGCCCCGGCGGCGGCCTTCGCTATAGCCCTGCCGGTCGGCGAGCGCGCTCAATAGGCGTTCTCGTTCTTGGTCACCAGCGAGAGCGGCGTCTTGAAAAGGATGTAGATGTCGAGCAGCACCGACCAGTTCTCGATGTAATAAAGGTCGTGCTCGACACGGCGCTGGATCTTGTCCTCGGTGTCGGTCTCGCCGCGCCAGCCATTGACCTGGGCCCAGCCGGTGATGCCGGGCTTGACCTTGTGACGGGCGAAATAGCCGTCGACCACCTGCTCATAGGCGCGGTTCTGCGCGGTGGCGTGGATCGCATGCGGACGCGGGCCGACCAGCGAGAGGTTGCCCTTGAACACCACGTTGAGCAGCTGCGGCAATTCGTCGATCGAGGTCTTGCGGATGAAGCGGCCGACGCGGGTGACGCGCGGATCGTCCTTGGTCACCTGCTTGGCGGCGGCATAGTCGGTCATCTCGTGGTAGAGCGAGCGGAACTTGAAGACCTCGATCAGCTCGTTGTTGAAGCCATAGCGCTTCTGCTTGAAGAAGATCGGCCCCTTGGAGTCGAGCTTGATCGCGATCGCGGTCGCGATCATCAGCGGCGAGAGCAGGATCAGCGCGGCGGTGCCGACGATCTTGTCGAACAGCCACTTCACCACGATGTCCCAATCGGCGATCGGCCGGTCGAACACGTCGAGCACGGGCACGGCGCCGATATAGGAATAGGAGCGCGGCCGGAAGCGCAGCTTCGACATATGCGCCGAGAGCCGGATATCGATCGGCAGCACCCAGAGCTTGCGCAGCATGGTGAGCAGGCGCGCCTCGGCCGAGATCGGCAAGGTGAAGATCACGAGGTCGAGCTTGGTGCGACGCGCGAATTCGACGAGATCGTCGATCGTGCCGAGCTTGGGATAGCCGGCGACGAGATCGGGCGAGCGGTCGTCGTTGCGGTCGTCGAAGACGCCGCAGACGCGCAGGCCGGTATCGCGCTGGGCTTCGAGCGCGCGGATCAGCGCCTCGCCCGCTTCGCCGCCGCCGACAATGGCGGTGCGCCGCTCGAGCCGGCCCATGCGGGTGAGGTGGCGCACGCCAAAGGTGACCACGAGCCGCTCGCCGAGCAGCGTGGCGAGACCGCCGGCATAGAAGCCTGCGAGCCAGACGCGCGAGACCTGGTCGCCGATCTTGAGGAAGAAGAAGGCCGCCAGCGCGACGAGGAAGAGCACCGTCCAGCCGGCGGTCAGCCGCACGGCGGTCGAGATGAAATGGCGGAGCGCGCCGACATGGTAGAGATGCAGCGCCTGGAACACCGTGAGCGCGCCGACCGCCATGAGCGGGATGGTGAGCTGGTAGGGCAGGGTGTTCTCGACATTGCCGGAGACATAGAGCCAGTAGACCAGCCCGCCGACGCCCGCGATCGCGAGCACGTCGAACAGCCGGACCAGCCCCTCGATCATCACCGGAGACAGGGTCGGCTTGACCGGCATCGCGGCGATGCGCTCGGCCAGCGGATGGAAGGCACGCGTCGTGCCGACCGGACTCCTGCCCATCATGTCGGAGGTCGCGGCCGCCGCCGCATCGACCTTGATCAGGTCGCGGACATCGAAAGCACCCATACTACTCACCCTTACGCCAGGCCGGATTGATGCGTGCCCCAAGCCTGACCGTTGCGAGTAGCGGAAAAAGCTCTCGGAAGACTTAATCGGAAGCTTCGTTGTTTCGCAGGAATCGCCACGACTCTAGGGAAGATCGGCCTGAGCGGAGCCCCGTCAGGGGCGCTGAAAACGCCGTTCTCCGGAAAGGTCGATTTTTCCTCGGTCGGTCAAGGTATTAGCGCAGGTGTTGCGAAGTGTTTTTCGGTGCTTTTGCCTGCGTGTTTCCGCTGAAAAAGTCGTTTCGAGTTGACAGAAAGCATAAATGCGGCCATATCTGGCTACGATGAGTGTCTGAGAAGCACATTTTTGAGCGGAAGCTCTTTTGGGTTTTGTTTGACCCAGGGAAAACCCCTCGTGCTGCCGTCGCGGTTCATGGCCGCCCCGGTTATCTGGTCCGGACATCGTCTTTCAAACTCGAACTTTGCCTAGCTGCCTAGAGTCGCACCCGCGACGTCCAGCGCCGGCTTCGCCCGTGTGCAACATGTCTTTTCATTGGTTGATTCTGCTCGCGGCCATCGCCGTCGAGATCGTCGCGACGGCCGCGCTGAAATCGGTCGTCTCCGCGCCCTGGCTCCTGGGGCTTCTGCCCCTGGTGCTGATCGGACTCTCCTTCGCCCTGCTCAGCATCGCGCTGCGCGTCATTCCGATGGCCGTGGCCTATGCGGTCTGGGAAGGGCTCGGCATCGTCGGCATCGCCGCGGCCGGCTACCTCCTGTTCGGCGAACATCTCTCGCCCGAGCGCATCCTGGCGCTGGCGGCGATCATCGCCGGCATCGTCCTGCTCGAACGTGGCGTCGGCCATGGTCCGGATGACGACGAGGGGAGGCTGGCGTGACCAGCGCTCTCCTGCCGCAATCGCTGGCGCTGCTCTGGCTGGCGCTCGCGGTCGTGCTCGAACTCGGCGGCACCTATCTGCTGAAGCTGTCCGATGGCTTCAAGCGCCGCTTGTCCGGCCTGCTCGGCACCGCGCTGGTCATCGGCGCCTTCGCGGCGCTGGCCCAGGCCATTCGCGGTATGGACCTGTCGGTCGCCTATGCCGTCTGGGGCGGGGCCGGCCTCGTGCTGACCGCGATCATCGGCGCGCTCGCCTTCGGCCAGCGCATCTACCTCACCGGCTGGCTCGGCATCGCCCTGGTGCTGTCGGGCGTGCTGGCGCTCAAGCTGATGTAAGTGCAGCCTGGCATCGGCCCGAGAAGTGGGACGCACCTTTCGGATAGAGCGGATGCCGGAACGAGGAGCTGGATCGCCAGTGTGCGTCCGGAAGGACGCGCGGCGATCTAGCTGCCGCGCGTCAGCAGCGCGATGCGATAGGCCGCCAGCACGCCGTCGATCATCGAGTCGAGCGAGAAATGCCGCCGGACATGGCTGGCGAGATCGGCGGCCTGCGCCCGTCTTTCCCCGGCCGGCGTCGCCAGCATGATCGCGATCTCCTCGGCCAGGATCTTAGGCTCGTTGGCCGGGATCAGCCGGTGCGAATGCTGCGGGCCGTAGATCTCCTTGATGCCGCCGACATCGGTCGAGATCAGCGGCTGCGCGGCCGCGGCCGCTTCGAGGATGACATAAGGCAGCGATTCCGCCCGCGACGGGATGACCATGACATGGGCCTTGGACAGCGCCCGGCGGATCGGTCCCGGCGGCTCGAACACGCATTGACCGTCAATGCCGCGCTCGACCGTCATCCGGCGCAGGCTCTGCTCGTCTGGGCCGGAGCCGACGATGAGCACACGCGGCTCGAGCTTGTCCCTTTGCCTGAGGAGCGCGAGCGCATCGATCAGCGTGTCGACGCCCTTGGCCTGGCGCAATTCGCCGAGATAGAGCAGGTCGAAATTCGCCTCGTCATGGTCGATCGGTTCGAACTCGGCCTCCGAGATGCCGTTCAGCACGATGCGGTGGTCGGTGCGCGGCAGATGGCCGATATGTGCCTCGAACCGCCCGGCGATGAAGGCGCTCTCGAACAGGAACATGTCGGTGGCGCGTTCGAGCAGCCGCTCGACCGCCATGTAGATGCGGTGCTCGGTGCTGCCCGGCTTGTAGTTGAAGCTGCCGCCATGCGGGGTATAGGCGGTGGCATAGCGCCGCCCGGGCGAGAGCAGGGCCGGCAGCCGCGCATAGACGCCGCCTTTCGAGCCATGGGCGTGCACGATATCGGGATCGAGCTTCGCCCGCGTCGAGATGGCGCTGAGCTGCGCCTTGGCGTCGGTCAGGCTCGGATAGCGCGACATCGGCACGCGCGTGACACCGAGCGCGAGCTTGCCGGAGAGCTCGGCGAAGACCTCGTCGGCGCGCGTTCCGCCTGTTGTCGAATCGCAGAAGATGCCGACCTCGTGCCCGCGCTCGACCTGGCCGCGTGCAAGGTCGAGCACATGCCGGAACAAGCCGCCGAGCGGGGCGCGGAAGACATGCAGGATGCGTAGCGGCCGGTACTCGGAGCCGTCGGTCATGACCGTTTCCTCGCCCGGCTCAGAACCAGCGTTCCTTGATGACGATCGTGTCGCCGGGCTGCACCGGGAAGGTGATCGGCACGGCGCTGGTGATGAGCTGCCCGTCGATCTGGCGGGTGACCTCGGCCCAGTCGCGCTGGCCGCGCGGGGTGAAGCCGCCGGCTATCGCGACCGCGGTCTGCACGGTCATGCCGTTGACGAAGGGGAACTGTCCGGAACTGGTGACCTCGCCGAGCACGAAGAAGGGCCGGTAGGCATCGACCTCGACCGAGACCTTGGGCTCGCGCAGGAAGCCGGCGCGCAGGCGGCCTTCGATGGCGCGCTCGAGCTGCTGGGTGGTGCGCCCCTGCGCCTCGACCGCGCCGATCAGCGGCATCGAGATCCGGCCGGAGCCATCGACCGCATAGATGTTCGAGAGATTATCCTGGCCGAAGACGATGATGCGCAGCCTGTCGCCGCTCGCCAGCACATAGGGCGCATGGACATCGGCGACCGCGAATTCGGACACGACATAGCGTGGCGCGCAGGCGCTCACCGCCAGCGCGGCGGCCAGTGCAAGAGAGGCGAGTGGTCGACTCATTACGTGCGAAACCCATGCATAACCTACGGTCATGGGTAGGGCGATATGGTTAACAAAGACTGATTGCCCGCGATGTCGCGACCTTCTGCTTCGCGGTTCATCTTAACCCGCCACTAACCTTAATCAGCTTTCATCCCAATCGCGCCCTGTCCTGGGCGCACGTGTTTTGCGTGAATGGATGGGTCATGACCGCTCGAACCGACAGCGAAGTGCGGGATGCCGGCGAAGGTCGCGGCGACATGCTCGACCTCGGCGCGCTTTGGGCCGCCATCAAGCGCCGCAAGCTCTGGATCATCGGGCCCAGCCTGCTGGCGCTGGGCCTCTCCTTTGTCGCCGTCAACATGGTGACGCCGCGCTATACTGGCGAGGCGCGCATCCTGCTCGAGAACCGCGACAGTTATTTCACGCGGCCGGGGCAGTTGGGCGGCGAATCCTCCAGCCAGCAATTCGACGCCGAGGGCGTGCAGAGCCAGGTCCAGGTCATCATGTCGCGTGACCTGGCGCGCGAGGCGATCAAGCGGATCGGGCTCGTCGGCAATTCCGAATTCGATTCCGGCGCCGGGGCGCTCAATGCGCTCAGGAAGATCGGCGTCCTCGTCGGGCTCGGCGCCCATCCGGCCGACCGTTCGCCGGAAGAACGCGTGCTGGAGAAATTCTACGACCGGCTGCTGGTCTATCCGGTCGGCCGCTCGCGCATCGTCGCCGTCGAGTTCACCTCGCAGGACCCGGCGCTCGCCGCCAAGGGCGCCAATGAGATCGCCGCGCTCTATCTTGAGATGCAGGAGGCGGCGAAGCAGGACACCGCCCGCAGCGCCTCCTCCTGGCTGTCCACCACGATCGAGCCGCTGCGCAAGCGCCTTGCCGAGGCCGAGGCCAAGGTCGAGGATTTCCGTTCGCGCAATGGCCTGCTCGTCGGCTCCAACAACACGACCATCACCTCGCAGCAGCTCGCCGATCTCTCGACCCAGCTCTCCAACGCCCGCAGCCAGCAGGCCGAGGCGCAGGCCAAGGCCGGGCTGATCCGCGACGCGATCAAGCAGGGCCGCACCTTCGAGATCCCGGATGTCGCCAATAACGACCTGGTCCGCCGGCTGATCGAGCAGCGCGTCAACCTGCGCGCCCAGATCGCGCTCGAATCGCGCACGCTCCTGCCGGAGCATCCGCGCATCAAGGAGCTCAACGCCCAGCTCGCCGATCTCGAAGGCCAGATCCGCGGCGCCGCCGAGCGCGCCGTGCGCACGCTCGAGAATGAGGCCAAGATCGCCTCTCAGCGGGTCGAGAGCTTCACCGCCGCGCTCGACGGCCAGAAGAAGAACGTCTCCAGCGCCAATGACAGCGAGGTCCAGCTGCGCGCCCTGGAGCGCGAGGCGCGCACGCTGCGCGACCAGCTCGAGCAATATATGGGCCGCTATCGCGAGGCGATCGCGCGCGACGCCCAGAATGCGACGCCGGCCGATGCACGCATCATCTCGCGCGCCATCGAGCCGACCGAGCCGTCCTTCCCGAAGAAAGTCCCGATCATGATCGTCTCGACGCTGGCGACCTTCCTGGTCGCGCTCGCGACGGTCGCCTCGCGTGAATTGCTGAACGGGCAGGCCGGCGCCCCGACGCCGACCGAGCCGCGCCGCGCGCCGGGCTGGGTCGGCGGCGGTGCCGCCGGCGCGACCCGCCCGAGCAAGGGCGAGCAGCGCCGCGAGCGCGTCGCCGGGCTCCTGACCCATACCGGCCGCCTCGGCCAGATCACGCTCGATCGCGCCGATCCCGACGGCACCCTCGGCGATCTCGCCGAGCGCATCGCCGAGCCGCCGCGCGGCATGGCGCCGCTTGTCGCGATCCTCGATGGCGGCGGTCCGGGCGCCACCTCCGCGCGCGACCTTGCCGAGCTGCTGGCGCAGCGCTGCCGCTGCATCGTCATCGATCTCGGCAAGGACGAGGACCGCACCCGCCCCGGCTTCTCGGAGCTACTCGCCGGCGAGGCGCTGTTCTCCGACATCATCATGCGCGAGCCGGGCTCGCGCCTGCACAGCATCAGCGCCGGCCGGGCCGGGCGTGCGGCGGTCTTCGCCGCGCCGGGATTGATCGAGGTCGCGCTTGATGCGCTCTGCGAGACCTATGACTGGGTTCTGGTCGTGGCCGCCACCGGCGACGACAATGCCGAGCTCACCCCGCTCGTCAGCCGTTCCCAGGGCGTGCTGGTCATGGCCGGCCAGGTCGGCAACGGCCATGCCGTCGAGGCTGCCTATCGGGTCGCCGATCTGACCAAGGCCCCGGTCGCGCTGGTTCTGGATGCCCCGTCCGTGCCGCTGCCCTTCTCGGAGCGCGAGGCCGACGAGGCGATGGCGTAGGGTCAGTCCTTCCATGTGAGGACAGGTCCTGGAGCCGTCATTGCGAGGAGCAGAGCGACGAAGCAATCCAGGGGGCGTAGAGCACTGCCGCCCCTGGATTGCCTCGCTTCGCTCGCAATGACGGTTAGAGCATTTTCGCGCGAAGTGAATACCGGTTCGCGTGAAGAAAATGCGTCAGAACAAATAGATGGAGCATTTTCGCGATTCGAGGAAACGCGGAAATGCTCTAGTCTTCCGCCTCAGTGCCGCGGCGCCGGTTGAGCCAGCCCGAGGCGCGCTGCGCGATCTTCAGTGCCAGCGGCGAGCTCTTGATCCGGCGTTTCGCCACGCGCTTCGCCCGGCTGAACAGGGCGAAGGCCCGGCCCTTGGCCGTCAGCGGCAGGAAGGTGTCGACCAACTCGTCGCGATCATCGCAGATCGTTGTCTTGTAGCGCGCCTCGCCGACGCCGAGATCGAAGACCGTGATGCCGGCATGACATTTCAGCTTGATCAGGTCGACCAGCAGGATCTCGCCCGGGCTGGTCTTGGCGATCTCGCTTTCCATGTCGAAGGAGGTCGCCATGCCCGAGAAGCGGCTGCCCTGCACGGCGCCGACATAGGTCGCGACCGAGCGGCCATCGACATCGAGCGAATAGAGTTCGAGCGGCGGCGAGACGCTGAGGCCCGGCGTCGCCGCCTGGCGCAGGAATTCACGCACCGCTGGCTCGGCAAAGGGATCCGGCACGCCCATCGCCTGGAAGCGCACCGCCTTCTGCGCCAGGAAGGCGTCGATGACGCGTTCGATCTCGGCCGGCTCCTCGGCCCGGACCAGGGTGGACTTGCCGAAGCCGGCGAAGCGGTTGCGCTTGTTCTTCAGCTTCTTGCGCGCATGCGCGCTCATCGAGCGCTTCAGAGTGCCGTCGCAATCGCCCTGGTCGAGCGCGAGCTTGTAGGCGCCGCTCGGGCTCGGCCCGGCGGCGATGAGGGCGGTCGGATTGGGCACGCCCTGCCACATGGTCGGCTGGTTGACGAAGATCAGTCCGTCGAGCCCGCCAATGGCGGCGCCGATCTCGGCGAGCATGGCGCGCGCCGCGTCGGCATCGACAGAAGCGGCGAAATCCGGGGCATAGAGGCCCATATGATAATTGGCGTGCTTGCCGCCGACGAACTCGGCGAAGCGGATGCCGCGACGGTGTGTGATCGTCAGCGGCAGGATCGCCTGCGCGATGCCGGCCGCATCGCGCAGCACGACATGACGGAAGGCCATGTCATGTGCTGCGCCGACGGTCGCCACGAAGGCCTGGACCCAGCCATAGGACTGATAGGGCGTCACCAGCGCGCGGGCTTCGAGCGCGCGCCACTCCGCCTCGATCGCGGCCATGTCGGACGCGATCGCGATGCTGCGCCAGGGCCGCGCACCGGATAGGCTCCGGCTCTCGGCCAGAGGCAAACCCGCAGGGCGTTCGGCAAGGGCGGACATCGGTGACGGATCCTTCGGCACTTCCATCAGCCTCCCTTAACCCGGCATTGTGAACGGACCTGCCAAGATGATCGTGAGCAGCCGAAGCATCGGCGAACAGCGTTAAGGTTTTCCAAGCGAGGCGGTTTTGGCCTCACCTCTGGAAATGCTCAAAGATGCAGCGGATATGACGAGCCTGATGAGCCTGCGCCACCACATGTTCTCTGCCGCCTTCAAGGCTATCGCCCTGACCGGCGCCGATCGCTGGGGCAGGGGCGTCGCCCAGGGGCGCGGCGTGATCCTGACGATGCATAATGTCCGGCCCTGGCGCGAGCGCGGCTTCGCGCCGAACCGGCTGCTGGAGGTCACGCCGGATTTCCTCGACCGGACGCTCGGCCTGATCCGGGGCGAGGGCTACGACATCGTCTCGCTCGACGAGGCGCTGGTGCGGCTGAGCGAGTCCAAGCCGGGCCGCTTTTTCGTCGCGCTGACCTTCGACGACGGCTATCGCGACAATCTCGATCATGCCTGGCCGGTGCTGGCCAGGCATGGCGCGCCCTGGACCCTGTTCGTCACGCCCGGCTTCGCCGAGCGCACGGCGCGGCTCTGGTGGCTGGAGCTGGAGGAGGCGATCCGGGCACTGCCGCGCGTCTCGCTCGACCTGCCGGATGGCGGCTTCTCGGCCCGCACCGAAAGCGATGGGGAGAAGCGGCTCGCCTTCTCCAGGCTCTACTGGCGTCTGCGCAAAGGCCCGGAAGCGACTCTGCTTGCTGCGATTTCCGATCTCGCGGGGCAGGCGGGCATCGCCAGCGCCGCCCTGGTGGAGCGCGAATGCGTGCCCTGGGAGACGCTGCGCTCGCTCGCCGGCGCACCGGACGTGACGATCGGCGCCCATACCATGAGCCACCCGATGCTGGCCAAGCATCCGCCGGAGGTCGCCAGTCGTGAGATCGCCGAGAGCAAGGCGCGGCTGGAGGCGGAGCTCGGCTTGCCCATCCGCCATCTCGCCTATCCGGTCGGTGATCCCGGCTCGGCCGGGCCGCGCGAATTCGCCCTGGCGCGCGAGGCGGGCTTCGTCAGCGCCGTGACGACGCGTCCGGGCCAGCTCTTCGAGCCGCATGCGAGCCATCTCCACGCCCTGCCGCGCGTCTCGCTCAACGGCTATCACCAGAGCGAGGAGGCCCTGCGGGCGCTGCTGTCGGGGCTGCCGTTCCTCGTGTGGAACAAGGGGCGGAAGGTGAATGTCGGGTAGGGGAAGGGCTGGATGGTACTTTTCTATTTCCTGATGTTCGGCATATGGCCGATCATTCTTGGCTTCAGAGTGTCGCGACATCTAGGCGTCGAGCGGTCCGACATCGGAATGATGATAGCTATAGCCGTCATGATCGTCCTGGCTGCTCTTCAGAACGGCTTCAAGTTCGCCGTCGGCGCCGTGATTGCGAATGTGTTGGGGTTCCTGGGGGGCTACCTGCTCGAGAAGCACAGGGTATTCGGTGTTATTGCGATCATCGGCACCGTGTTCGCCGTCTCGTATCTCTGAACCAGGGCCGCTGTGAAAGCGATCACGCTCCGCCGTGGTCCTTGTCCTTCCGCTCCATCCACTTGATCAGCGGCAGCAGCGGCAGGATCCAGGCGAGGCCGAGCGCGATATAGGCGATCGCCTGCACGGTCTTCGACGCCTCGGTGATCCGCCCCTGCGCCAGCGCCATGGCGACGAGCGCATAGACGCAAACGAAGATCAGGATCGCGACCGTGCCGATCAGCTTGCGGTGGCTCTGGGTCATGTCTGCTCCGGCTGCGGCATCGCGAGCGTTGTTCGGCGGATGATGCGGGTCTATCTGTCACCGCCGACCGCGCTTGTGAAGCGCGCTTCCTGCGACCAGAGGCCTCGGTTCCGTGACGATTGCCCTGAAACAACCGCTCGAAACCGTCTCGGGCACCGCGAACCATGCCGGCATCCGCCGCTGGCTCTGGGTGGTCGCGGCGCTCGTCTTCGCCATGGTCGTGGTCGGCGGCGCGACGCGACTCACCGGCTCCGGCCTCTCGATCACCGAGTGGAAACCGATCACCGGCGCGCTGCCGCCGCTCTCCAGCGCGAGCTGGGTGGCCGAGTTCGAGAAATACCGCGCCAGCCCGCAATACCAGCTGCTCAACACTGGCATGAGCCTTGGCGAGTTCCAGTTCATCTACTGGTGGGAATGGGGCCATCGCCAGCTCGGCCGCTTCATCGGCCTGGTCTATCTCGCCGGCTTCCTTGTGGTGGCGCTGCGCCGGCTGCTGCCCTGGCGCCAGACCGCGATCCTGTTCGGCATGGGCCTGCTGCTCGGTCTGCAGGGCGCGATCGGCTGGATCATGGTCGCCTCCGGCCTGGAGCCCGGCATGATCGCGGTCGCGCCGGTGAAGCTGACCTTGCATCTCACCTTTGCCGGGCTGTTCTTCGCCTCGGTCATCGCCTTCGCCACCTCGCTGACGCCGCCGCGGCGGGTCGAGCAGGCGAGGGGGCAGGCGTTCTCCTGGCTGCTGCTGGCGCTGACCTTTATCCAGATCGCGCTTGGCGGCCTCGTCGCCGGCTCGAAGGCGGGCTTCACCTTCAACACCTGGCCGCTGATGGACGGAGCCCTGGTTCCGTCGGGCGCGACCCTGTTCGCGCAGCCCTCCTTCTGGGAGAACTTCGTCGACAATGTCGCGCTGGTGCAGTTCAACCACCGCCTCGGCGCCTACCTGCTGCTCGCCGCTGCGCTCTGGCACGCGTTTTCGATGCGCGGCGCCGCGCCGGGGTCAGGCACGGCCAGGCGCGCCACCGCGATTGCGGGGCTGACGCTCTCGCAGGCCGCGCTCGGCATCGTCACGCTCGTGCTGGTCGTGCCGCTCTGGGCCGGCCTGGCGCATCAGGCGCTCGCCTTCATGGTGCTGGCGATGGTCGTGGTGCATCTGACGCGGAACAGCGCGAGCGCCTGAACCACGCCCTCATGCTCGGCCCTGTGCCGAGCATCCACGTCTTGAACACCGCCTTCGACCGGCGAAGACGTGGATGGTCGGGACAAGCCCGACCATGACGCAGAAGGTGCTGTCCGTCGCCCGAGTGTGACGGCGACGCCTATGCCAGAGCCTGGTCGAGATCGTCGATCAGGTCGGCGACATCCTCGAGGCCGATCGAGAGCCTGACCACTTCCGGCCCGGCGCCGGACGCCGTCTTCTGCGCGTCCGAAAGCTGGCGATGGGTGGTCGAGGCCGGGTGGATCACCAGCGAGCGCGTGTCGCCGATATTGGCGAGATGCGAGAACAGGCCGAGCTTCGAGACCAGCTGGACGCCGGCATCGTAGCCGCCCTTCAGGCCGAGGGTGAAGACCGCGCCGGCGCCCTTCGGCGAATAGCGCTTGGCGAGCTCGTGATACTTGTCGCCGGGCAGGCCGGGATAGCTGACCCAGCTCACCGCCGGATGCTTGGAGAGATGCGTCGCGACGGCGAGCGCGCTCTCGCAATGGCGCTGCATCCGCAGCGGCAGCGTCTCGATGCCGGTCAGGATCATGAAGGCGTTGAAGGGCGACAGCGCCGGGCCCATGTCGCGCAGGCCGAGCACGCGGGTCGCGATGGCGAAGGCGAAATTGCCGAAGGTCTCGCCCAGCACCATGCCGTTATATTCCGGCCGCGGCTTGGACAGCATCGGGTAGCGCTCGTCGCCGAGCCAGTTGAACGAGCCGCCATCGACGATCAGCCCGCCGATCGAGTTGCCATGGCCGCCGAGGAATTTCGTGGCCGAATGCACGATGATGTCGGCGCCGTGCTCGAACGGGCGGATCAGGTAGGGGCTCGCCATCGTGTTGTCGACGATGAGCGGGATGTTGTGCCTCTTGGCGATGGCCGAGATGCCGGCGATGTCGACAATGACGCCGCCGGGATTGGCGATCGACTCGACGAAGATCGCCTTGGTGCGCGGCGTCACCGCGGCGGCGAAGGCCTCGAGATCGTCGGAATCGGCCCAGATCACGTTCCAGCCGAAGTTCTTGTACGAGTGGTTGAACTGATTGATCGAGCCGCCATACAGCTTGCGCGCGGCGACGAACTCGTCGCCCGGCTGCAGCAGGGCGTGGAAGGTCAGGAACTCGGCCGCATGGCCGGAAGCGACCGCCAGCGCCGCCGTGCCGCCTTCGAGCGCCGCGACACGCTCCTCCAGCACCGCGTTGGTCGGGTTTCCGATGCGCGTATAGATGTTTCCGAAGGCCTGCAGCCCGAACAGCGAGGCGGCATGGTCGACATCGTCGAAGACGAAGGAGGTCGTCTGGTAGATCGGCGTCGCACGCGCGCCGGTGGCTGCGTCAGGGGCAGCGCCCGCATGGATGGCGAGCGTGTGGAAACCCGGGGCGCGGTCGGTCATGAAGCGGCTCCTGTGCAGCCTTGGCGATCGGAGTGTTCTTTTTATCGAACGACCCCACCCTGTCAACCTTCGTTCGAAGGAGGAACGAGGGGCTGCCGGAGTGGAAATTGGTCCAATTTGAGCTTGCGGGAATGTCCGATAACGCTCTGCGCGCGGCATTACAGCATGCTGCGTGAATTTTTTCTTGTATTCGATAGCCTCTGAATTGAATTGGAGATGATCATTGCCGCGCTCGTCCATCGATCTCAAGAAGACTTTCGAACCGATCGCCGCGCAATTGCTGCTCACCGGCGTTCGCATCGTCATGGACGAGTATGCGCAGGAGCTGTTCGATCTCTGGTTCAGCGGCCGGGCCGGGGATGTCGAGGTGATCGACGATCCGAAATGGGCGGCCTACATGAAGGCCGACAAGAACCTGGAACGGCAGATCGACGAGCATCTCGTCCGTTATGCCGCCTTCCTGCGCGACGAGGTCCTGCGCGAGGGCAAGACGGCGCCGGACGGCCGGGCCAGCCTGGCGTTCCGGCCGTATCAGACGCAGTTCCATGCCGAGGTCGGCGCCGCCACCGGCGGCTATGCCACCGGCTATCTCGTGCTGCACGGCAGCAACCGCGATGCCGGTGATTTCCAGATGACCGGCACCGTCTCGATCGAGCCCAGCCGCAACGACAGCGGCAAGCTCTTCGTCAAGTTCAGCAACAATGTGCTGGTCTTCAACGACAAGGTCGACCCGAACTACAGCTATGCCAGCGACCTGAGCTTCGAGCGGATGTCGCGCAACATGGCGCGCGCGCTCGGTCAGCCGCGGCCGAAGAACTACATTGTCCGCATCACCTGGCGCGAGCCCGGCCCCTGGGTCTACGAGATCCCGGCGCAGTCGCCGCAGGCCGCGCCGGGCTGGCTGAAGCCCTACGGACGCGGCTTCAAGTAGGGTGCGCCAGCATCGATAACCTAGCGCTGCACCGGCCTGAGCTCAGGCCCGATATGCTCGGGCCTGACGCCCATCCCGATGAGCCGCGCCGGAATCCGTCGCAGGATCGGGAAGCGCTGGACCAGCCGCAGGGCAAAGGGCGGCGCGATCGGCCCCTGGCTGGCGAGCAGGGGTGTGATGATCCGGTTCTGGATCGCGATCTGCATCATCTGCGTCATCTTCGCGGGGAATTCACGCCGCTTCTGCACAGCGGCGAGATCGGAATCGGCCAGCCGCTTCTCGCGCAGGGGCCTCGCCAGCAGATTGGCCGCCGCGACCGCATCCTGTACCGCGAGATTCACGCCGACGCCGCCGATCGGCGACATCGTATGGGCGGCATCGCCGATGCAGATGAAGCCTGGCTTCCACCAGCGCTGCATGCGCTCGACCGCGACCGAAAGCAGCTTGATCTCGTCCCAGTTCGTGAGCTCCGGCACCCGGTCGGCGAGGGCGGGCGACAGCGCCACGAGCCCGTCCTTGAACGCATCGAGGCCTTTCGCCTGCAGGCTTTCGAGCGAGCCCTTCGGAATGACGAAGGCGCATTGCCAATAGTCGCCGCGGTTCAGCATGATGAAGAAGCGTCCGCCGGCAATCTGCCCGAATGTGTGGTTGTGGTCGCCCTGCTTGCGCGAGAGCCGGAACCAGAGCACGTCCATCGGGGCGCCGAGCACCTCGACCGAGAGACCGGAGGCCGCACGCAGATCGGAGCGGCGCCCATCGGCCGCGACGACGAGATCGGCCTTGATCGCGAGCGGGCCGTCGGGCGTCGCGACATTGACGCCGGTCACGCGGCCGTGCTCCTCGATCAGCCCGTCGGCCCTGGCATTGACCAGCAGCCTGAAATGCGGCTCGGCCTTGCCGTGGTCCGCCAGGAAATCGAGGAAATCCCATTGCGGCATGAAGGCGATATAGGGCGCCTTCACCTTGAGGTGGCTGAAATCCGCGGCCGTGATCTCCTCGTCGCCGAAGCGGACCGCGACCTCGCTCTCCTTGTTGTGCGGCAGCTTGAGGAACTCATCGAGCAGGCCGAGCTCGTACATCAGCTGCAAGGTCGAGGGATGGATCGTGTCGCCGCGGAAATCGCGCAGGAAATCGGCGTGCTTCTCGAGCACGATGACGTCGACCCCGGCCCGTGCCAGCAGGAAGCCGAGCATCATCCCAGCCGGGCCGCCGCCGGCGATGCAACAGGTCGTGGACTCCTCGCGCATCGCCGCCCCTTGTGCTGCCGGGTCAGGTCCCCGGTCGGTTGATCGTCAGCTTCTGGAAGCCCTTGCCGGCGAGGGCCGGCTTCTTGGCCGAAAGAATCCGCGAATTGATGCCTTGCCAGCCGATCTCGCCGGACAGCCTGCCGTACTCGATCTTCGGGCAGCGGTTCATGATCACGGTGACGCCCCTGGCCTCGGCGCGCGCCGCAGCCTCGTCATTGCGCACCGAAAGCTGCATCCAGATGACCTTCGGCAGCGGGTCGAGCGCCAGCGCCTCGTCGGTGATCGGCCCGGCCGCCTCGGAATTGCGGAAGATCTCGACCATGTCGAGCGGCTTGGGGATGTCCTTCAGCGAGCCATAGACGGTCTTGCCGAGCAGGGTCTGGCCGGCGAGCCCGGGATTGACCGGGATGACGTCATAGCCGCGATCGAGCAGGTATTTCGTCACGATCCAGCTCGGCCGCGCCTCGTTGGCGGAGGCGCCGACCAGCGCGATCGTCTTCACCTCGCGCAGGATGCGGCGGATGAGCGCATCATTATAGGAATCGTGATTCAAGGCCGGAATCCTGAAATCGTGAACGGCTGCCCGCCGAACAAGGCGCGATTGCGCCCGCCCGAACACAGGTTCGCCACGCTTTTTTGGTCCAATCGGGGAACGCTCGGGGACACCCCTGGCGTTCATCGTGAAAGGAGGGTCTGTCATGTGCGATTATAGTCTGCACCATGTGATGTCCACTCCCGCGAAGGTTGGCGATGTGCTGAAGAGCACAAGCTTCGCCAACTCGAGCACACGCGGATTCTGCGCTGCCGGGCAACCGGATGTCGCAGTGTGCGTGATGCCCGGCACGGAGTTGGCATTCGAACACGACATCGAATGCGACCGTGTGGTCGGCTTCCTGCCGCATCGCAAGATCGCAGCCCGGGTCGCCCGCTTCAGGCAGGTCGATCTGGATAAGCCCTATGCGCATCACGATGCGCTCGAGCTGCCCGATGGGCAGGTCATCATGGTGACGAACCTGTCCGAGGGACAGACGGTGACCGTGCTGCAGCTTCCGGCCCATCCGGAGCCGCACGATCATCATCATCACGGCGAGGCGAGGGCGGTTCCCGAAGAGGCGCCGCATCACCACCCGGCGACGATCATCTGACGCGCGTTCCGTCGGCCGAAAGGCCGGACACGCGGCGGATGCCGATCGCATCGAAGCCTGTCGCACGCGGAAACTGGATCCGAGCCGCGTGCGGCACCTGCCAACAGCGCGAACGCTACTCGCCTTGCCAGACCGGCTGGCGTTTCTGCATGAAGGCGTCGATACCCTCCTCGGCGTCCCGCGCCAGCATATTCTCGACCATCACGGCCGAGGCATGGTCGTAGGCGGCCGCGAGTCCCAATTCGCGCTGCTGGTAGAACGTGCGCTTGCCGATCTTGATCGTCGCCGGCGATTTCGAGGCGATCACCGCCGCGAGGCGGCGCGCTTCGCTGAGCGCGCCGCCGGCCGCGACGACGCGGTTGACCAGCCCCATCCGGGCCGCTTCCTCTGCCGGCACCATCTCGCCGAGCAGCAGCATCTCCATCGCATGCTTGGCCGAAAGGTTGCGCGAGAGTGCGACCATCGGCGTCGAACAGAACAGCCCGATATGGACGCCGGGCGTGCAGAATTTCGCGTTCGCGCCAGCGACGGCGAGATCGCAGGTCGCGACGAGCTGGCAGCCGGCGGCGGTCGCGGTGCCCTCGACCGCGGCGATGACCGGCTGGGGCAGGGCGGTGATCTGCTGCATCAACGCCGAGCAGCGGCCCATGATCTCCGTGAAATAGGCGCGGCCGCGGTCGGGATCGGCGCGGCGCGGGCTCATCTCCTTGAGATCATGCCCGGCCGAATAGACCGGGCCGTCGGCGGCGAGGATGACGGCCTTGACCGCGCGGTCCGGCGCGATCCCGGCAAAGGCCTCGCTCAGCGCCGCCAGCATGCCCTCGCTCAGCGGGTTGCGGGCCTGGCCGCGATTGAGCGTCAGGACCGCGATGCCCTCGGCATCCTCGCGCAGCAGGAAGGGCGCCGCCTCGGGCTTGTGGTGCAGGTTCATGGCATGGCCTTTCGCATCGCTGCCTATTGTCGGAGCCGGGCCGGCATGCTGCAAGGGGAGGGATTGTCACAAAGCCTCCGGTTTTCCGCACGATGACCACCCGCATGAGCGTCTCCGAGCTGGAGGCCTTTCTCGATAAGGTCTTCCCGCAGATCCATTATGGCGGGCGCACCTATTTCATCGAGGAGGTCGGGCCGCTGACGGCGCGGATGCGCTGCGACTACCATGAGCGGCATCTGCGCCCGGGCGGCACCATTTCCGGCCCGACCATGATGGCGCTGGCCGATCTTGCGCTCTATGTGGCGATCCTCGCCCAGATCGGCCCGGTCGAGCTCGCGGTGACGACGAGCCTCAACTATAATTTCCTGCGCAAGCCCGGCCAGTGCGCGCTGATCGCCGAGGCGAGGCTCCTGAAGCTCGGCAAGAGGCTGGCGGTCGGCGAGGTGCTGCTGACCTCGCAGGGCGAGAGCGATCTCGTCTGCCACGCCACCGGAACCTATTCGATCCCGGCCGGGCGTTGAGACTGCTCTGCAGCTCGACCACCACCGTCATCCGTTGCGACAGGCTTCCGGCGGAAACGGCAATGTGAAAATGGTACGCGGGAAAGATCGAGCAGGCGGTGCCGGCGGGATCGTGGCTCGATCGGATGCGGCCAACGAGGATTGGATCGAATGATAGTGGATGATTTCCGTTCCGATACGGTCACCCGCCCCGACGCGGGGATGCGTGCCGCCATGGCGGCGGCTGAGGTCGGCGACGCCGTCTATGATGACTGCCCGACCACCAGGCGCCTGGAAGCGATGGTCGCCGAGCGGCTCGGCAAGGAAGCGGCCCTGTTCTTTCCCACCGGCACGCAGGCGAACCTGGCCGGGCTCATGGCGCATTGCGGCCGTGGCGAGGAATATCTGGTTGGCCAGATGGCGCATACCTATCGGCTCGAGGGCGGCGGCGCCGCGGTCCTGGGATCGATCCAGCCGCAGCCCCTGCCCAACGAGCCCGACGGGACGATCGCGCTGGATGCCATCGAGAAGGCGATCAAGCCGAACGACTTCCATTTCGCCGTCACCAAGCTGCTCGCGCTGGAAAACACCTTCAACGGCTTGGTTCTGCCCGACGCCTATCTGCAGGCGGCGACCCGGCTTGCCCGCTCCCACGGGCTTGCGACCCATCTCGACGGCGCCCGGCTGATGAACGCCGCATCGGCCAGCGGCCGGGAGGCGGCCTGGATCGCGGCGCAATTCGACAGCGTTTCCATGTGCCTCTCCAAGGGACTTGGAGCGCCGGTCGGATCGGTGCTCGTCGGCCCGGTCGATTTCATCGCGAAGGCGCGCCGGATCAGGAAGATGCTGGGCGGCGGCATGCGCCAGACTGGCGTGCTCGCCGCGGCTGCCATCTACGCCCTGGAGCACAATGTCACGCGGCTCGGCGAAGATCATCGTCGCGCCGCGGCGCTTGCGCAGGTGCTGGCGCGCTTTCCCGATCTTGGCGCGGCACCGTCACGCACGAACATGGTGTTCATGGCGCCCAAGGGGCTCGACACCAGCGCCTTCGCCGCGTTCCTGCGCGGCCGCGGCATCGCCGTGAGCGGGCGCTACGGGACGCTGCGCTGGGTGACCCATCTGGATGTGGACGATGCCTCGGTCGAGCGGGTCAGTGAGGCCTGCGAGATCTTCTTCGATCGGCAAAAGGCACCGGTCGAAGTGACCGCGCAGGCCTGACTGCGCCGGGAGCGGAGGTAGACGACATACTCCGAAGCCGGGCTTCGGAGTATGTCGAGCCATGGTCCCGCCAGGCTTTCACCCCTCGAAGGCGAAGATCTTCTTCCAGTCGCGCTTCATGTCGACGACGGTCCATCGGTCGACGGCCGCCGCATCGAGCGCCTTGTCGAGCTTGCCGAAATGGGACTGGCGGTCATAGGCATATTCGCGCTCGCCATCGGTATGGTGGACGATCAGGCCGAAGCGCACGCCGCCGGACATGGTCGTCCATTGCAGCATTTCCAGATCGCCGTCCGAGTTGCCGAAAGCGGCGATCGGCCGGCGGCCGATCTGCTGGTTGATGCCGACGGGCTTGCCGGCGCCGTCGTCGATGAAGTTGATCTCCGGCAGGCGGAAGATGATCGGCAGGCCCCTGCGCATCTCGTACTGTGTCTTGATCGAGGAGCCGACGACCTGCTCGGGCGGGATGCCGTAGACCCGGTCCGTCCAGGGGCGCATGAACTCGACGCCTCCGCCGGAGACGATGAAGGTCTTGAAGCCATTGGCCCTGAGATAGGCGAGCAGCTCCAGCATCGGCTGGTAGACCAGCTCGGTATAGGGGCGCTTGAAGCGGGGATGGCGCGCGCTCGCCAGCCAGTCGGTGGCGATCGTCGCGAACTCCTCAGAGGTCATCCCGGCATGGGTGACCGCGACCAGCTGCATCAGCCCCTTCTCGCCGGATTCAGCCAGCGCACGCAGGTCGCCGTCGAGCACGGCCTTGAACGGCTGCTGTGTCGTCCAGCCGGGATTGGCCGGGGCGAGCGCCTTGACGCGGTCGAGCACGAAGGCGAGCTGGACATACATCGGCTGCTCGACCCAGAGCGTCCCGTCATTGTCGAACGCGGCGACGCGCTCCGCCGGCGCGACATAATCCGGCCCGCCCTGGGTGGTGACGCGGGTGACGAATTCGACGATCGACCGCTTGGTCTGGCCATCGTTCCAGGATGGCAGCTGATCGCCCTGGGCCTGCGCCAGGCCGGACCGGGCCTGCCCGATCAGGACGGGCAGCCCGGCCAGCGCCGAGAGCAGGACACGGCGGCTGATAGTCGTTCCGGCGAGAGCGAGGGCCTGGTTCATCTCAACCTCCATCGCGTGGTCGAGCCCTTCGCCTGCGCTCCGCCTTGCGGCGACTCAGAAATGATAGGCGATGCTCGAGAACACGCCGTGCTCGGTGGCGCGATAGGTGAAGCCGTCATTGCGGTAGTCGGTATAGATCGCCCGGTAGCCGAGGGCGGTGGAGAGCGACTCGCTCCAGCGATAGCCGACCGAGGCGAAACCCTGGGTGGTGAAGCGCGACCCGACGCCGAAGCCGCCGACATCGGCGAGGGCATTGACGAACCAGCGATCGTTGATCCGCCATGTCATGGAAACCCCGACCGTCGGGTCGACCCATTGCTCTATGCTTCGCCGGCTAAGGCCGACCGGGATCAGCCCCGGGAAAACATCGAGCTCGGCTGTCAGGCGCTGATAGCGCACCCCGGCCGTGGCGTAGATGTCGAGGTCGGGAGTGCCGAAGGGCAGGCGATAGCCGACGAGCGCCGAGCCGATCAACTGCCGCAGCTTGAAGTCGACCTTCGTCCCCGGCGAGATCGCGGCGAGGGTCGGGTGGCGCGTGCCGGGGAGCCGGACGGTGGCATCGTCGGAGAGGGCAGCCCAGACCAGATCGGTCAGGATCAGCCAGTCGTCCTTCTTGGCGAGGAACGAGCCCATCACGGCGCCGTTGAGGTTCTGCAGGATGTCGGCGAAGGTGACGTTGACATTGACCGGCGGCAGGTTGCGCACCCCGACCTGACCATTGATCGCCGTGGCCCAGCCATAGCCGGTGAGCTGGAACTGCCACGCCGATGGCAGCGGCTGCTGCACCATGACCGGCACAGGCGGCAGATCCGCGCCGGCGGCCGCCGTCGCCGCAAGCGCGAGCGGTGCGACCAGGCAGGACAGCCAGGTTCGGCGAGACAACCAGGTTCGACGAGGCAACTGGTTTCGACAAGGCTTGCCGATCTTCGCTCGCATTCTTCCTCCAGCAGCTACGCGATGGCGCGGGAGCGGAATTCCCCGCGCCGCCGAAACCAAGCCGCCCCTCACTTCATCTGGACGCCATCCTTGATGCGCTCGTCCTTGAAGATGACGGCGAGCGCTTCGATGATCTTCTTCTCGGGGTTGGCCTTGCAGTACATGATGACCTCATGCTCCACGACCTTGCCGCGCTTCAGATCGATGAAATGTTTCTTGGCAAGGCCGTTATACCAACCACTATACCAGGCAGAGAGGGCGTCGGCGTCTTCCTGGAAGGTGCCGGCCAACTGGGCGCAGGTCAAGGCCTGGACGTCGATGAAGCCCTTGGCGTCGACATAGCTCGTGAGCGGCACCTGGGCCTTCGCCATCATGCCGGAGCCGGCAAGGATCAACGCGGCGCTCACCGCAGCAAGTGTCCTCGACATTGCAATATTCCTCCTCGGTCGGGATGTCGTTCAATACATGAAGGGCGCGTTCCAAGGCCCGAATTCGAATGAATTCTGGGCCATCATCGCCGTCATCTGCCGCTCGTCGGCGAGGTTCTTCTGGAACACCATCTGGCGGTACTGGGCATAGGCCGCCTGGTTGCCGAAATAGACGCACTGGCAGACGATCGGATCGGCATAGAGATAGACGATCTGCGAGTTCTGCGCCTGCTGAACGAACTTGTTCGGCGGCAGCTTTTTCATCGCGGCGATTCGCTCCGGCGTGTTGGCGGGCTGCGGGACGAACCCGGCTGCCGAGAGCAGGTTTTCCTTCTGCTCGACCGATGCGGTCTGGCATCCGGCCAGGACCAGCCCGATCGCGACAGCAAGCCCGATGACGGCATGCCTGGTCATGAATCGCCTCCACAGTTAGGTTGCGCGCACGCGGCGCGGATGGTCGCGTCCGGAGCATTTTCGCGGGCACCGGTTCGCATGAGGAAAATGCGATGAAACAAAGGCTTGGCTGGCCTCAATCGTCGCCGCCGGTCGGCGCATTGAGCTGGAAGTCCCGCCTCAATTGCCGGTTCGACGAGGGATAGAGCGACTGGCATTCGCTGAAGTAGAGATTGCCAGGCTGCCGATTGACGGGATTGGCGCAGATCTGGGCGAGTTCGGCCTGCCTTGATTGCGGCGTCTGGCAGGCTGGCAGGGCCAGTCCGATAGCGAGCACGCAGCCGACGACGAAATATGCCTTCATGACCGCCTCCCTTGATTCAGGCTGGAAAATGCCAGGGGGCCTTCAGCGCCTGCGCCGGGACGTCCTGGCGTCCTGGGGCGGCGGACGACTCGGCGCCCGCCACTCCATCTCGAACATGGCCGCCTATTTGGCCATCGCCGCTCTGGCCGCCTCGATCTTTGCCTTGACGGCATCGAGGTTGAAGCTCGCGCCCCGCTGCATCGGCGGGAACTGGATCGCGGTCATTGCCAGCTTCTCGACTTCGCTCTGGACGAAGACGAAGCGCCAGAATTCATATTTGAACCACTGGAAGTATTCCTGCGACCCGGACTTGGTCCCGTTCTCCGGCCAGCCCGTGCGCTCGAACGGGTCGAGGCGAAGATTGGTCAGGTAGGGCACGTCCACCTTGGTCTTGTCGCCGAGCCAGCCGCCGGGCTGGTCGATGAAGCGGTATTTGTAGTCGCCGATACGCACGGCTCCGAGCTCGCTCTCGCCGAAATACCAGATCTCGTTCCGGTTCGACGGACCCTTGCCGGTGATCATGTCCATCTGGTTGTAGCCGTCGAGATAGACCTTGTAGGTGCGGTCGCCGATCTGCTTGCCGTTCTTCAGCTCCTCGGTGATGTTCGGATTGCCGGCGGCGGCCAGGAATGTCGGGAACCAGTCGAGCCCTGAGATGACGCCGTTCTCGATCTTGCCGGCCGGCACCCGGCCGGGCCAGCGGATCATCGCCGGCGCGCGGAAGCCGCCTTCCATGATCGTGCCCTTGCTCTGCGCGAAGGGGGTCTGTCCGCCATCGGGCCAGGTGAAGACCTCGGTGCCATTGTCGGTGGTGAAGACGACGATGGTGTTGTCGTCGACGCCCATATCCTTCAGCTTCTGCATCAGCAGGCCGACATCGTCATCGAGCTGCGCCATGCCGGCTTCGTGGATGGACCAGCCGTTCCTGGAATTGCGCATCGCCTCATATTTCGGCGAGAGATGCGTGACGATGTGCATCCGGGTCGGATTGAGCCAGAGGAAGAACGGCTTGTTGTCCGCCTTGGCCTTGTCCAGGAACTTGAAGGACAGGTCGCGGATCTCGTCGTCCACGGTCTCCATGCGCTTCGGGCAGAGCTCGCCGGCATCCGCGATCGTCTGCTTGCCGACCTTGCCCCAGCGCGGATCGACCGTCGCATCGTCGGTTACCGACGCAAAGGAGTGGAGCATGTTGCGCGGTCCGACCTGCGCCCGCAGATCCTGCGGGTAATTGGGATGGCAGGGGTCTTCCATCGCGTCGAGATGGTAGAGATAGCCGAAGAACTCGTCGAAGCCATGCACGGTCGGCAGGAACTCGTTCCTGTCGCCGAGATGGTTCTTGCCGAACTGGCCGGTAGCGTAGCCCATGCCCTTGAGCGCGGTCGCGATCGTGACCGCCTGGGCCGGCAGGCCGGTGGGCGCGCCCGCCTGGCCGACCGTCGTCATGCCCGTGCGGATCGGCAGCTCGCCGGTGATGAAATTGGCGCGGCCAGCCGTGCAGCTCGCCTCGGCATAGTAATCGGTGAAGAGCATGCCTTCGGCGGCGAGCTTGTCGAGATTGGGCGTGCGCCCCGCCATCATGCCGCGATGGTAGGCGCCGATATTCCAGATGCCGATATCGTCTCCCATGACGACGACGATGTTCGGCCGTTGCTGCTGCGGCTGGGGCTGTGGCTGCTGCGCCAGCGCCGGCAGGCTCAAACCCGTGATCAGGGCGATACCGGCAGACAGACCGAGCCAGTTGCGTCGACAGATCTTCATGTCGGGCTTCCCTCTGCGCTCGATTTGGCCATGTCTCTCCCGTCGACGCGCACGGCATCCGTGGCGCCTGACGACGATGTGCGAGAGCGATCAGTCAGGCTCTACCGGTAAAGCGGGCGGCTCTCTACTGGACCATGGCCCAGTATCGGCCCGTCATCGCGGCCCCGGGCTGTCCGGGTCGATGCGAATGACGGTTCGCACGCGACGGCTGATCTGCGCCGGCTAGCAAGGAAGAGCGGGGTCGATTGAATCCGAGCGCTATTCGAAAGCAACTCGACAAGATGAAAGCAGCGCTGAATAATGGCGCTGCTTTGGGCTTCGAAACCTTCCACATGGCGCTGCGATGGGAAAGATGGAAGTTCGGCTGCAGCCTCGAGCCTGGACTATCGCGTCTCTCCTTGCGGCGGGCGGCCTGGCCCTGCTGGTGCTCGGATTGGCTGGGCCGGCCCGGTCGCAGCAGAGCCCATCGCGGATCCTGTTCCTGCACGCGTTCAACTATACCTTCCCCGCCACGAGCGCGATCAGCGAAGCCGCGCGCAAGCGGCTGCTCGAACGAGCCCCCCGCAAGATCGAGATCGACGCCGAGTTCCTCGATCTCGCGCGCCCGTCGGATGCCGGGCATGAAGAGCGCGTGGCCTCCTTCCTGCGCGAGAAATATGCCCGTTCGCCCCCCGATGTCGTGATGACATTGGGTAGCCTGGCCCTGCCGTTCATCGTCAAGCATCGCCCTGCGATCGCGCCCGCGGCCCCGGTCGTCTTCACCAGCATCTCGCCAGCGACCTATTCGGCCTCGAACGCCCCCGCCGACGTCACCGGAATCGTCACCGAGTTCAATCTCGACAAGACGCTGGCCCTGGCAGAGGCGCTCCAGCCCAAGGCGCGCCAGGTCGTGGTGATAGCGGGCAGCGGCGTCGTCGACCGCCGCTGGCAGGCAGAGGCGCGCAAGACCATGGCCGGCCGGAACGGAAAATTCGAGCCGACCTATCTGTTCGACCTGTCCTATGACGCGCTTGTCGCCGCCTTGGCGCAGGTTCCGCGCGACGCGATCGTGATCGTGCTGACGGTCTTCGCCGACGCAACCGGCAAGACCTTCGTTCCGGCGGAAGTGGCCGCTGCGCTCTCTGCGCTCTCGCCGGCTCCGGTCTATTCGCCCTATGACACCTATCTCGGCCATGGCACCGTCGGCGGCTTCATCGAGACCTTCGAATCCGTCGGCGTCGCCGCGGCCGACCTCGCCCTCGAGATCATCGGCGGCAAGGATCCGGCGACGCTGCCGCCACGGGTCAATCCCGGGCAGGCCTACCGGGTTGATTCCAGGGCGATGGCGCGCTGGAACCTGCGCGAGCGCGATCTCCCGGCCGATACCGCCATCCTGTTCAAGCATCAGAGCATCTGGGATCAGCACCGTGACCTCGTGCTCGCGGCCTTCGGCGTCTCCGCGTTGCAGATGACCGTTGCCGGCGCCCTGCTGATCCAGAGGCGCCGCCGGCAACGCGCCGAGACCCTGCTCAAGGAGAGCGAGGAGCGCATGACCGTCACGGCCGCCTCCGTCAATCTCGGGCTCTGGCAGTTCGATCGCAAGACCAACGAGCTCTGGGCGACCGGGCATTCCCGGGCTCTCTTCGGGCTCGCCGATGATGTTCCGCTCACCCGTGATGCGCTCCTGGCCGCGATCCATCCCGAGGATCGCGGGCCGGCCTTGGCCTCGCTCAGCCGGGCGGCCGGCGCCGACCGGTCGGCCGTCGCGGATGTTCGTGTCGCGCGCGAGGGCGAGCCGCGCTGGATCCGCATCCGGGCTCACGCGCACGCGGACGAGAAAGGCGCTCCGAAACAGCTCAGCGGCATCTTCATCGACATCACCGAGCAGAAGACCGCCGAAATGGAGACTGCGCTGCAGCGCCAGGAGGTCGCGCATCTCATGCGGGTCTCCGTGCTCGGCGAGCTTTCGGGCGCTATCGCCCATGAGATCAACCAGCCGCTGACGGCAATCCAGTCGAATGCGGAAACCGGCCTGTGCCTGCTTGCGGTCAGCGCGCCGGACCTCGCCGAGCTCCGCGATGTCCTGCAGGATATCGTGGACGACAACCGCCGGGCCAGCGCAGTGATCCAGCGCCTGCGCAACCTGCTCAGGAAGGGCGAGACCACGCCGGTCGCCATCGACATCAACGAGCTCGTCACCTCGACGCTGGCCTTGCTCAACCATGAACTGATCGGCCGCAAGATCAGCGTCGATCTCGTGCTGGGAGCCGGATTGCCCGCCACGATGGCGGACGCCGTTCAATTGCAGCAGGTTCTGCTCAACCTGCTGATGAACGCCATGGACGCGATGGCGTCCACCCCGATGAGCGCCGGCCGGCATATCGCCGTATCGACGCTCATGGCAGCGGGGGGCAGGGTCGAGATCCGTGTGAAGGATAATGGCTCCGGCATCCAGCCGGACGTGGAGAGCCGGATTTTCGAACCCTTCTACACGACCAAGCCGAACGGCCTGGGCCTGGGGCTCGCCATCTGCTCGACGATCGTCGAGGCCCATGGCGGCGAGATGGTGCTTTCGAATGATGAAGCAGGCGGGGCGGTGGCGAGACTTGTCCTGCCCGCGCGAAAAGCGCTGATAGCAGCCGAGTGAGTGCCGATGTTCACGGTCTTTCTTGTCGATGACGATGCCGGTGTGATCAAGGCGCTGTCGCGCCTCGTCCAGGTCCGGGGATACAGCGCGGCACCCTATACCTGCGCCAGGGCATTTCTCGACGATCACGATGCCGCCGTCCCCGGCTGCGCCATCCTCGACGTCGCCATGCCCGATCTCGACGGGCTCGAGCTTCAGCAGGCGCTGACGGCCAGGGGTATCGCCCGTCCGATCATATTCCTCACCGGGAATGGCGATATCCCGATGACCGTGCGCGCGATGAAGGCGGGCGCCGTCGATTTCCTGACCAAGCCGGTCAGTGTCGATGATCTCATGGCCGCGATCGAGCGTGCGCAGGACGTGGATTCACGGGCCCGGCAAGCCCAGGCCGAGCTCGACCTGGCCGAAAGCAGGATTGCGAAGCTGACGCCGCGCGAGCGCGAGGTCCTCACCCATGTCGTCGCGGGACGGCTGAACAAGCAGATCGCCTATGAGCTCGGCACTGTCGAGAAGACCATCAAGTTTCACCGCGGCTCGATCATGAAGAAGCTCGGCGTCCGCATGGTCGCCGACCTCGTGCGGCTGGCCGAGAAGGCCGGCATTTCCAAATGAGCGTCGGCCCCTGGGGGCTGTCCTCCCCTATGAGGACAGACCCTAGTCCAACGGTCAGCTCGACAACCGATGGGAACAGCCACAGGGTTGGCCATGGCCCACGGTTCCTCATGGATCGCTATCGTGGACGACGATCCGTCCGTGCTGAAATCGCTGAGCCGGGCGCTGCGCATTCGCGCGTTCGAGGCCAGGACCTTCAGCTCGGCGCGCGACTTCCTGGCCGCCCTGGCCACGGAGCTCCCATCCTGCCTGATCGTCGACGTGCAGATGCCGAGAATGACCGGCCTTGAGCTTCACCATCACCTGGCGCGGACGGGCGTCCATATCCCGACGATCGTGATCACGGCCTATGAGGATGCCCGCGTTCGGGACATGTCCCAGCCGTCGGATATCGTCGCGGTGCTCTCGAAGCCCTTGCGAAATGCGGCCCTTTTCGACGCGATCGCGCTGGCGCTCAGCCCCGGCTCGAGCCGCAATGGCGGGCACGCATGAGCAGCGCCTGGCGAGCGCCGCTTCGCGATCGCCGGCAATAAGTCCGGAGCGGTCCGGAGATCGCTCCAGGCTGCCGGGCTCGCAGGCGTCACAACCTGCTTGAAAAACCACTTAAATATATATAGGCGGTTACTTCATGTCCGAAGCACCTCTCCCTGCCAGCCGCGCTGCGAGCCTGCCGCTGATCGCGAGCGAGCTGGCGCTGGATTTCACCAATTCGGTGGCCGACCGGGGCGGGCCGCAGCATGCCGAATACCTGCATAGCGGCAGCGACATCATCCTGTGGGCCCACCACGCCCAGCTGCTGAGCGACGACGACAGGGATGGAGCCCTGGCGCTTGTCGGCGCCGACGAGGCGCTGGGCTCCCTGCTGCTCGCCGAAGCGCATGCCTTGCGGGAGACGATCTATGAGATCGGAGCTGCGCTGGCCCGACGCGAGACGCCACGGGAGGAAGACCGGGCCGCGCTGACGGCGTTCCACGCCCGTTGTCTCGGCAAGGCAAGGCTCTCCGCCAGCAATGACAGCTTCGCCTGGACCTGGGAGCCGCGCACAGCGCTCATCGAGGCCGTGCTCGGACCGATCGCGCTCTCTGCCCTGAGCATGCTCACGCAGCAGGATCTCGCCCGGGTCAAGCGCTGCGAGGGTGAGCATTGTGGCTGGCTGATCTTCGACACCACCAAGAACAGGCGGCGGCGCTGGTGCGAGATGGAGGTTTGCGGCAATCGCGCCAAAATACGGGCCTTCAGGGCGCGCAAGCTCGAAGCAACCTGACGGCACCTCAAGTTATCGAAAGAACAGAGGCTGACATTGCGCGCCAACCTGCCGAAAGGCGTGGCGCGTTGTTGATGTATCCCAAAAATAACTTGCAAGCGGGCGCGGGCTGACGCAAATGCCGCGTATAAAAGGGGCGGGCTAGAATGGCTGAAGACTGGGCCAGGGAGCGGGCTGAGAAATCGCTCTCGCAGATGATCGATTGGATCGGCCGGCATGATAGTCGCAGCGCCGGTCTCATGGGTATCACCGTGGCGATGATGGGGGCGTTGTCGGCGGCAACACCGGCAATCAAGCAGTGGAGCAACCTCTTCACCTTCGCCTTGATTGTAACGGCCTGTGGTTTTGCGATGGTTCTCTACCAATTGATGCGCGGCCAGATTCCCCGCATGCGGGCAGGAAAACCGTCGCTGTCCTTCTTTGGGACCGTGGCGGCGATGCCGCAGGACGAGTTTCGCAGCCGGTTCGTTGCGATGACCGAGGAAGAATACCTCGATGACCTCCTGAGCCAGTGCTACGTCAACGCGCGAATTCTTCGCTCGAAGTTTCGTTGCTTGAAGCGAGGCCTGATCAGCTTGTTGCTGACGGCGATCCCGTGGGCCTGGGCGATATCACTGGCGAAATCACTTTAGGGCAGCAGGCGACGCGATCGCCGGGCAGGTGTTGCCTGGACGATACAGCGGGACGCCGTGCTGCGTCTTATAGGCTGTAACTGGCATAAATCATTTAGACGGTTACAGGGCGGTTTGGGGGGCCTCATGTTTCGTAGCGTTGTCAGCCGGGGATTGACCGGCCTCCTCCTCGTGACCATTGCTCCGCAGGCGCTTGCGCAGGAGCCGCTGCCACGGTCCACGGCTCGCGCCGGCGCGATCGTGTCCGCCAAGGGCGGCGAGGAGCTTCAGCTGCCGCGCGAGGCGCTTTGGCATCCTGCCGTCGTGCGGCAGGACGTCATCGGCGGCGACACGCTGCGGACGGGCGAGATCGGCACGCTCGGCATCACCTTCCAGGACCAGACGACCATCCGCGTCGGCCGCCAGTCGACGCTCGTCGTCAACCAGATCGCCACGGCGACGGGAAATACGGAGCTGACGCTCCCGACCGGAAATGTCTGGGCCCGCGCCTCGCGCGGCGGCACAGGCGTGACGGTGAAGACGCCGGCGGCCTCGGCCGCGATCCGTGGCACCGACTGGTCGCTCTCTGTCCAGGGCGACCGGACCTCGCTGGTCGTGCTCGAAGGCGTCGTCGAGTTCAGCAACCCCCAGGGCTCGGTCACCGTCTACCAGGGCGAGGGCGCGAGCGCGCGTATCGGCGAGCGCCCGACCAAGACGATTCTGGTGCGGCCGGACGACCGCGAGCAGATGCTGTTCTACATGGAGCTGCGCGGCCTGTTCCGCGGGCTTCCGGCGACGCGGCTCGACGGCGCGGCGCGGCGCAACGAGCGGGCAAGGCTCGCGGCCATCCCGGTCTCAGCCCGGACAACCGAGGACTGGGTGGCGATCGCCGAGAACGGTTTCGGGCAGGACCCGCGCGATGTGGTGCTGCAGGCAGTGGCCGAGGCTCGCCGCCGCCTGGGCCAGCGCCCCGCCTTCGAGCCCGGCCCCGATGACGACTGGACGGCGGGCGGAACCGGCGCCCGGCGCCCGGCGGGCAACCGCGCCAGCCTGAGCGCGCGCCTCGATCTGGTCGAGGCGATGCTCGCGGGCTCGGCCAAGCGCTACAAGGAGGCCGCTGCCCTGTTCGCCCGCGCGGAGAAGGGGACCTCCGGCCGTCAGCGCCTGACGGCGCAATGCGGCTATTACGCAGCCGCGACCATGGCCAATCCCAAGCATGTCCTGCCGATGCCGCGCGTCGGCGGCGCCGATCAGAATGTCTGCGCGGCCTATGTCATAGGCTTCGGCAAGGGGCTCGACGATGCCGAGAAGGTGCTGCGGCAGACGGAGAAGAGCGCGCCCCGGCATCTGCTCTCCTCGATGCTCTCCGCCCAGGTCTCGCTGCTGCTGAACCGGCGGGACGAGATGAGGAGCACGGTCGAGCGCATGCGTGCGACCGACCCGGACGCCCCGGAAACCCTGCTGGCTTCGGGCTATCTGAAGAGCGCCATCGACAGCGACGTCGACGGGGCCGTCGCCGATTTCACGCGCGGCGTCGCGGTGGCGCCGGGCGATTCCGAATTGTGGAACGGGCTCGGCCTCGCCGAATCCGCCCGCGACGCAGCACTCGAAGCCGAACGCGCGTTCCGGCAGGCCATCGCCGTCGATCCGCAGAACCCGGTCCCCTATGCCAATCTGGCGATCCTGCTGCTCGACCAGAGCCGCGTCGACGAGGCGGGCAAGCTGATCGACAAGGCGCTCGCGCTCGATCCCTCGCTCGACGCCGCCTACACGGCCAAGGGGCGCTACTACCTGCAGAAGGGCGACATGGCGAAAGCCATGGAATTCGTGCTCGCCGGCAGCGCGGCGAACCCCGCCAGTGCGCAGGGCCTGCTGGCGGTGGCGATCACCCAATATCAAAGCGGCGATCTCGAGCTTGCCGGTCAGGCGCTCGACAATGCCGACCGGCTCGACAAGAGCGATCCGGTCACCTCGATCGTGCGGACCGCGATCGCGGTCGATCAGCTCGAGGCCGATGCCGCGATCATCAATGCGCGCGAGGCGGTGCGGCGTTACCGCAACCGTGGCGGCTTCTTCGCCGGCATCGCCACCACCAAGACCGGCGGCTCCTATCTCGGCCAGGCCTATCGTCTGCTCAACCTCGAGGAATGGGGCCGCTTCTATACCGACCGCGTCGCCGATCCGTTCAGCGCCACCAGCTATTTCGACCAGTCGCTGGCGCGCCAGGGACGCCCGTTCTTCACACGCCCGACACTCGAGCAGATCCAGGGCAGCGCCGCCGACGGCGCCGGGAACCTGGTGCTTCAGGGCCTCTTCTTCGATCCGCTGGCCGTCGCCGGGCGCCTCGGCCGCATCGACCTGCTGCGCCGGCCCTTCATCGATGCCGAGATCGGCGGCTCCCTGATCCGCCGCAACGGCCGCAATGGCTGGCAAAGCGATGCGACGGTCTCGGCCTTCAGCAACGAGCCCGTGCCGACCTCGGTGTCGCTGTCCTATAACCGGATCGACAGCAGCAATCGCCGTGGCCGGGCCGGCGGCGAGGACGCCCAGACGGCAGCCGCCTTCGTCGGCATCGCGCCGAGCGCCGCCGACCGCTTCCTGCTCTGGGGTACGGCGAGTTCGGCGAAGCCGGACATCATCGCCCCGGCGATCACCCTGTTCGACGCCGACAGCAAGAGCGTGAAGGCCTATCAGGCCGGCGCGGGCTGGAGCCACACCTTCGGCTACCGCAACGTCCTGACGGGAGCGGTGGTGGCGAGCCGCGCCGACCAGTCGGAGCGCCGGTTCGCCATCGATGGCGGGTTCACCAACACCGTCGTTCCGCTGTTCTACCTGCTCGATGGCCGGCAGCGCAGGGACGCAAAGGTCGATGCGCTGACCGCGGCGCTGGGCCATACCTACGGCTTCGGCGATTTCACCTTGCGCAGCGGCCTCGAGGGCTCGAGCGGGCGCATTCGGAATTTCAGCCGGGCTAGCCTGACAGGCACCATCCCCGACACCGGCTATTCCGAAAGCGACGAGACCTTCGACGGCACCCGTTCCAGCTTCCGCGCCGGGCGCGCCTATACCAACCTGCAATGGCAGCCCTCGGACAGGTTCCAGGTCGAGGGCGGCATCCAGGTCCTCGGGCTCGACCTGAGCACCTCGGCCTCCAAGACCTATGTCGATCCGCGCATCGGCGTCGCCGTCTCGCCGGTCGATGGGCAATGGCTCCGCGCGGCCTGGCGGCGCGATACCGAGGCGTTCAGCGGCTTCACCCTGTCGCCGATCACCACAGTCGGGCTCATCCCCAACGCATTGCCGGTCCAGCTCGGCGGCAGCAAGGAGACGATGGCGCTGCGCTGGGATGCCGAGTGGACGAAGCACATCTTCACCGCGGTTGAGTACCAGAGCCAGCGCGCCGGCAACCTGCGCCTCGATTTCTCCGATACGCTCGAAGGCATCGACCTGCGCAAGGCCCGGATCGACTATCTCACTGCGACCGCCAATATCTGGCTGACCCATGGCATCGGCGTCTTCGGCACGGTCGGCATGGCCGATTCCAGCACGCTCGACGGCAGCGGCGCCAAGGTCGACGTGCCCTTCGTGCCGCGCCGCTTCGCCCGGGCGGGCGTCACCTTCGTCCATCCCAGCCGGATCACCTTCTCGGTGATCGAGAACTATATCGGCGAGCGCTATGACGGCGTCAGCGGGCTCAAGCTCGACCCGTTCTGGACCACCGATCTGACGGCGAGCTACGAGACGCCGGACCGGCGCTTCCTGTTCGGCCTGTCCCTGCTCAACGTCTTCGACAAGCGCTACGAGCAGGTCGCGGCAACCGCCACCAGCGAGGCGATCCCGGGCGCAAGCCGCACGATCGCCGGCTCGATCAAGGTCCGCTTCTAGAGCATTTTCGAGCGAAGTGGACACCGGTTCGCGTGAAGGAAATGCGTCAAGACAAAGAGATAGAGCCCTTCCGCAATTCGGAGAAAAGCGGAAGGGCTCTGATGACCGGCGCCGCGTCTGTCCGGGGCAGGGCCGCCGCGGCGCTCCATCAGCGCTATCGGGCCTTGCAAAAGGGGCTGCGCGACCGGCCTCGGCTGCGCAACCTGCTGCTCGCCGCCCTGGTTTCGGTTCTTGCGATCGGGCTGCATGGGCGCGCCGGCATCCGCATCGTCGAGGCACGGGTCTTCGACATCCTGGCGACGATCGCACCACCGCAGCCGGCCGCGCCCGGCGCGATCATCGTCGCCATCGACGAACCCTCCTTCACCGAGCTCTCGGAGCGCTGGCCCTGGCCGCGGGACCTTCATGCCAGGCTCGTCGAAAGCCTGAAGCACGCGGGCGCCCGGACGATCGGCATCGACATCGTCTTCGCCGAACCCTCGACGCCTGCCGCCGACGGGGCGCTCGCCGCCGCGCTCGGCCCCGGGCAGGTGCTCGCCGCCGATCGCGAGGTGATCGCGATGGAGCAGGGCACCCAGGTCTCCCGCATCGGGCCCCTGGCGGCCTTGACCGCCAACGGCGCGGGCTCGGGCGTGACCTCGGTCGATCTCGACAGCGACGGCGTCCTGCGGCGCATGCCGTCGATCGAAGACAGTTTTGCCGCGGCAATCCTGCGCGCCAATGGCGAGGCGGTGCCCGCGACCCCGGCACGCCCGTTGATCCAGTATCTCGGCGGCGCCAGGACCTACCCGACCGTGTCCTACTATCAGGCGCTCGATCCGGCCGCCTTCCTGCCGCCCGGCATCTTCAAGGACAAGACGGTCCTGGTCGGGCTGAGTCTCAAGGCGGCGCCGACGGTCGAGAGCGGTGGCAATGACGCCTTCGAGACGCCGTTCTCGATGAAGTCGGGCACGCTCACGGCCGGCGTCGAAATCCATGCCACGATCCTCGACAACCTGCGCCACGGCCTCTGGATCACGCCGGCGCCGCTCAGCGCGATCGGCCTGGCGGTCCTCGCCTGTGCCTTGCTCGGCTGCGGCACCGGCTCGGGCGCGATCACCTGGCGGACCGGCGTCGTCGCGGCGGCCGGGCTTGTCGCGATCATCGGCGCGAGCTGGCTGCTGCTGCGCTTCGGCCGGGTCTGGCTGCCGCCGGTGACGCCGGCACTCGCAGCCGTCACCGGCTTTGGGGCGCGCTTCGGCCTGGACTATGCGCGCGAGCGCCGGCTTCGCGCCGCGGTGTCCGAGGCGTTCTCGCGCTATGTCACGCCCGCGCTCGTCGCGGAGCTTGCCCGCAACCCGGATTCACTCAAGCTCGGCGGCGAGCGGCGTGAGCTCAGCATCCTGTTCTGCGACGTGCGCGGCTTCACCAGCCTCTCCGAACGGCTCAAGGACGATCCCGTCCAGTTGACCGGTATCATCAACCGGCTGCTCGATGCGCTGTCCGAGCAGGTGCTCGAGGCGCGCGGTACGATCGACAAATACATGGGCGATTGCGTCATGGCCTTCTGGAACGCGCCGCTGCCGGAACCGGCCCATGCAAAGGCGGCGGTGGCGGCGGCCATGCAGATGGCACGGGCGGTCGAACGCCTGAATGCCGAGCTTCAGGCCGAGGGCCTCGATCTGCCGCCTCTGGCTGTCGGCGTCGGCGTCAACACAGGCAGCTGCGTCGTCGGCAATATCGGGTCACGCTGGCGCTACGACTATTCCGTCCTGGGCGACGCCGTGAACCTGGCCTCGCGCCTCGAAGGAATGACCAAGGACTATGCCGTTACGATCATCATCGGCGAAGGCACCGCCCGCGCGATCGAGGACAGTTTCTTCGTCTTCGAACTCGACCGGATAGCGGTTCGCGGTCGCAGCCAGGCGACGCCGATCTTCACGGTGCTCGGCCCGGCCGCCGGGCGTGCGGGCGATGGCGGCCGTGCGCTGATGGAGGCCCAAGGGCGTCTCCACGCTGGGGCCGCTCAGGCGGACACGGCGCAACGCCTCGCGGCGCTCGATGCGGTCGAGGCCGCCTGGCCTGATCTCGCCGGCTATTGCGCGCGGATGAGGGAGATCCTGGCGGAACGCGATGCACAGCTCTGAGCCAGCCGCGTCAGGCCGATGCTGCTGGGATCGCCTATGTCGAGGCGATGGGGCTGAGCGTCCAGGGCTTTGCCCGGCCGTAGGAGGCTGGGGTTCCGCAATCCAGGTTTCTGGCTGATGCTCGGGCGCTCCCCTGTCACTGAGGAGCGCAAGCTCCGAAGCAATCCAGGGGGACGTAGCGCGCTGTCGCCCTTGGATTGCTTCGCGGAGCCTGCACTCGGGCTTGCCGAATGCAAGACCCGGGTGCTCGCAATGACGGCCGAGCGTTTGGGGCCTTGCGAATTCGTCGCCGGAACGGCTCGACAGGTCATCGCCGAGCCGCTCGAGGGTCCGGCCGCGATCAGCGCACCGGCGGGGCGAACTGGATGCCGCCCTTGGACCAGAGGTTGTTCAGCCCGCGCGGCAGGTTGATCCGGCTCTTTGACCCGAGATTGCGCTCATAGGACTCGCCGTAATTGCCGACATGCCGGACGATCCGGGCGATCCAGTCCTGGGTCAGGCCGAGCCCCGTGCCGAAATTGCCCTCGACACCGAGCAGCCGGCGCACCTCGGGATTCTCCGACTTCAGCATCTCCGCCAGATTCGCCTGGGTGACGCCGAGTTCCTCGGCATTGATCATGGCGAAGACGGTCCAGCGCACGATGTCGAACCACTCGTCGTCGCCCTGGCGGACATAGGGGCCGATCGGCTCCTTGGAGATGATTTCGGGCAGGAGGACGTGCTCGGCCGCGTCGGCCATCTTCAGCCGATATGAGACGAGCTGGGAGATATCGGTCGAGATCGCATCGCAGCGCCCGCTCTCATAGGCCTTGACGGTCTCGTCGATTCCCTGGAACGCCACGACCTCATATTTCATCTTGTTGACGCGGAAATAGTCGGCGAGGTTCAGCTCGTTGGTCGTTCCCTGCACGGTGCAGATCGACGCGCCGTCCAGCTCCTTCACCGACTTGATTCCGCTTTTGGCGCGGACCTGGAAGCCCTGGCCGTCATAATAGTTCACCGCCGTGAAGTTCAGCCCCTGGCCGGCATCTCGGCTGAGCGTCCAGGTCGTCGTGCGCGGGAGAACGTCGATCTCGCCCGTCTGCAGTGCCGTGAGCCGGTCCTTGCTCGCGAGCGGGACGAACTTGATCTTGTTGGGGTCGTCGAAGATCGCCGCAGCCAGCGCCCGGCAGACGTCGACGTCGAGCCCCGTCCAGTTGCCCTGTCCGTCCGCCAGGCTGAAGCCGGCAATGCCGGTGCTCGTGCCGCACACCAGCTGGCCGCGCTGCTTGACGCGCTCCAGCGTGGTTTCGGCGCGCGCGGCCGTGCCCATCAGGAGGGACCCGGCGAAAGCGGTCAGGAGAAGCCTGCTTGGCGTGAACATGATCGGTGTCCTCGAAGGGGAGCGCTGGGTCAAAGGCCCATCTGCTCGTAGCGGCGATGGGCGGTCGGCTTGGGGGCGGGGTCTTCGCTGATCGCGATGATCTCGCAGGGATGGCTCGACGGGGCGGCCTCGCCCTCGCGCCAGAGCCAGTAATGATTCTCGGGCAGGCCGTTGACGGCCACGACCTTGTGGCCGCCGGCAGCGTCGATCGCGTGGATCGTCACGCGTCCGATCAGGCCGCCCTTGAGCGCGCGCATGTCCTCGACGGCTTCGTGCACCGCCGCTTCGACGCTCATGCCCATCTTCATGTAGAGGACGACCGCCCGCGAGGTGCCGGCGCGGATGCTCATCTCGCCGACGCCGGTGCAGGCGCAGGCGCCGTAGCTGCTATCCGCATAGGAGCCCGCACCGATGATCGGGCTGTCGCCGAGCCGGCCCGGATATTTCCAGCCCCAGCCCGAAGTGCTCGTGCCGGCGCCGATGTGGCCCTGCGCGTCCCGGGCGAGGAAGACGGTGGTGTCGCGGCCGATCTCGGGGTCGATCGCCTGCTTGCAGAGCTCCGCCATCGGCACATCCGGCCATGCGGCCTGCTCGGCCTTGCCGACCTCGTCGCGGAACCAGCGCTGCCAGGCGCTGCGCGCATGCGGCATCAGCAACTCGCCGGCCTCGGCCCCGATCTCGGCGGCGAAACGCTGCGCGCCGGCGCCGACCAGCAATTCATGTGGCAGCCTTTCCATGACCTGGCGCGCGATGCTGACCGGGTGGAGATAGCCGGTGAGGGCGCCGACCGCGCCGGTGCGCAGGCTGGTGCCGTCCATCATGGAGGCGTCGAGCTCGACCTCGCCCAGGAGATTGGGCCAGCCGCCGCGCCCGACCGTGCGCACCGTCTCGCTCGCCTCGACGAGCCGGATGCCGGCCTCGATCGCATCCAGGGCCGCCGCACCGCCCGCGAGCGCCGCGGCCGTGGCCGCGATGCCGCAGGCCCCCTCGTTATTGCTGATGGCGATCACAGGTTCGTTGTCCGTCGCGATTGAATATTGAATTCAATCCTCATTACGGCGACTCTTTCGGGAGCGCAAGACAGTGGCGTGAGGCCCGGATATCTCAGGATTATGCTTGGCAATCCGCAATATCGGCGTGCCGCGACTGGATGCAATCCAATCTGCGTGCTAGCCTCGTCGCCTCTGAAAATCGAATTTGGCGGTGGGCCGGGGCAGCGATCGCCTCAGGCGCCAATCGCAATGAACCTGCTCGGACCATGACCGATACCATTCTTTCGAACAGAATATCCGGACTTCAGCGCCAGACGACGACGGCGCGCGTCGTAGCGCTGTTGCGGGATCAGATCCTGTCCGGCGCTTTGCCGGAGGGGATGCAACTGCGTCAGGAGAAGCTGGCAAGCGAGCTCGGCGTCAGTCGGGTTCCGATCCGCGAGGCTCTCTGCCAGCTCGAGGCCGAGGGGCTCGTCACGCAGGAATCGCACAAGGGTGCGGTCGTTTCCGGATTGTCGATCGACGATCTCGAGGAGGCCTACGAGATCCGGGCGCGCCTCGAGACCTGGCTGCTGGAGCTGTCGATGCCGCTGCTGACGCAGCAGCACTATGCCAGGGCCGAGGAACTGCTCGCCGAGATGGAGGCCAACCAGCAGGACGAGCACTGGTCGAGCCTGAACTGGCGTTTCCACGCGGCGCTCTATGCCCCGGCGAATCGGCCGCAGACCCTGGAGCTCATTCGCAAGCTCTATCTCAATGCCTACCGCCATTTCCCGCTGCCGATCCGGTTGACCGGCGGACGGGAGCGTATGCACCGCGAGCATCAGCTCCTGCTCGACCTGTGCCGGCAGGGGGATATCGAGCGCGCCAAGGATCACCTGGAGCAGCACATCCTGATGGGGGCTCGCCAGCTGATCAGCCGGCTAAAGGCTCTACGAGTGCGCGACGAAGGCGCCGCTTAAGCTCACATGCCTCGATGCGAGAACATTGGCTGGCCGGCGACGGGCAGCCTGGCGCGCAGGATGCTGCCCGTCTCGCCCTCGGTGATGAAGAGCTCGCGCCCGTCCGGGCCGCCGAAGGCCATGTTGGTGGTATGCAGGCCGTGCGGTGACTGGACGCGATAGAGCGGCTGCCCGGTCCGGTCGAAGATCCAGACCGCGCCGATGCCGATATGGGCCACGACCAGCCCGTCATCGGCGGTGAGCGCCAGCCCGTCCGGCCCCATGCCGCCCGAAAGCTGGATGGAGATGCCGACCTTCGCCGTCGAGCCGTCCTTGAGGAACGGCATCCGCCAGACGCTGTTGCCGCGTGTCGCCGCGACATAGAGCGCGCTCTCGTCGGCGTTCATCACCAGCCCGTTCGGGCTCGGGACATTGTCGATCAGGCAGGTGAGCCGACCCTCCGGCGTCAGCCGGTAGACCCGGCCGTTCGGATCCTGCAGGCCGCTGAGGCCCTGGTCGGTGAAGTAGAGATCGCCATTGCCCGCGAAGAACAGGTCGTTGACGGCGCGGAAGCGCTCGATCCCGGCCCGCACGAGATAGGGCTCGATACGCCCACTCGCCGGGTCGAGCAGCATGATGCCGTGCTTGTGGTCGGCGACGAAGATGCGCCCGTCGCGATGGATCTTCAGCCCGTTCGGCCAGCCGTCATATTCGCAGACGACATGGAAGCGGCGCTCGGCATCGAGCTTGAGGATGCGCCCGTTCGGGATGTCGACGCACCAGAGATTGCCGTCCCGGTCGAAGGAGGGGCCTTCGAGGACGCAGGTCATCGACGAGCCCGGCGGCTGGCCCTCGGCGAAGCCGGTCGCGATGCGCGACGGCTCGCGCAGGGCAGGGGGCAAGGTCGCGTAGATCTCGGCCTCGATGACCGGGGGAGCACCATAGAACGACATCGGCAGGTCCTTGAGTTGCGGCTAAGGGCCGGAAAAGCGTGCAGTCCATGCACGAAACCACGGCCGATGCGCTATTTCTCGGTCTCGAACAGTCCCTTGACGAACTGCTTCTGCATGACCGCGACGACGATGACCGGGGGCAGCAGCGCCAGGATCACGGTGCCCATGACGAGGTGCCATTGCGGCTGGAAGTCCGAGGCGCGGGCGAGGCGCTGGATGCCCATGATCACCGTGTAATAGCCGGTATCCTTGGTCATCAGCAGCGGCCAGAGATACTGGTTCCAGCCATAGACGAAGGTGATGACGAAGAGCGCGGCGATATTGGTCCGCGACATCGGGATCAGCACCCACCAGAGGAAGCGCAGCGGCCCGGCGCCGTCGATGCGGGCCGCTTCCGTCAGCTCGTCCGGCACCGTCATGAACACCTGCCGGAACAGGAAGGTCGCGGTCGCGCTGGCGATCAGCGGCAGCGACAGGCCGGTATAGCTGTCGAGCAGGCCGAAGCTCGCCACCACCTCATAGGTCGGCAGGATGCGGACCTCGACCGGCAGCATCAACGTGGCGAAGATGATCCAGAAGGCGAGCACCCGGAACGGGAACTGGAAATAGGTGATCGCGAAGGCCGAGAGCAGCGAGATCGCGATCTTGCCGAAGGTGATCGCCAGCGCGACCACGAGGCTGTTGAACAGCATCGGCCCGATCGGCGGCAGGCCATAGGAGCGCATGCCCTCGCCGAGCAGGAGCTTGTAATTGTCGATGATCTGGGGGCCGGGCCAGAGCGGCAGGCCGGTCAGGCTGCGCGACAGGTCATGGGTCGAGGCGACGAAGGCCATGTAGACCGGCAGGACCATCAGCGCGGAGCCGATGATCAGCACTGCGTGACTGGCGACCTTACCCGGGCGGAGACGCGTTACGGTCATGTCAGTAATGGATGTTGCGTTCGATGTAGCGGAACTGGATCAGGGTCAGTGTGCCGACCAGCGCCATCAGCACGACCGACTGCGCCGCCGAGCTGCCGAGGTCGAGCGCCTCGAACCCGTCCTGGTAGATCTTGTAGATCAGCGTCGTCGTCGCCGTGCCCGGCCCGCCCGCGGTCGTCGCGTGGATCACGCCGAACGTGTCGCAGAAGGCGTAGACGAGATTGGTGACGGCGAGGAAGAAGGTCGTCGGCATCAGCAGGGGCAGCACGATCACGCGGAAGCGGGTGAAGCTGCCCGCGCCGTCGAGCGAGGCTGCTTCAAGCAGCGATTTCGGGATGGTCTGCAGCCCGGCCAGGAAGAACAGGAAGCTGTAGGCCACCTGTTTCCAGGCCGAGGCGATGATCACCAGGGTCAGCGCCTGGCCGCCATTGAGATAATGGTTCCACTCGATGCCGAGCGCATTGAGCCCGCGCGCGAACAGGCCGATCGTCGGGTTGAACAGGAACCACCAGAGCACGCCGGCAATGGCGGGCGCGACGGCATAGGGCCAGGTCAGCAGCGACTTGTAGATGGTGGCGCCCTTGACCACGCTATCGGCCAGCGCCGCGAAGAGCAGCGCGAGCGCCATGCAGAGCACGGTCGTCGCCAGCGCGAAGACCAGCGTCAAGCCGAACGCGGTCGCATAGGCCGGGTCGCCGAACAGCCTCGTGAAATTGTCGAGCCCGACGAATTCCTCGCCGAGGCCGAAGGCATCCTGCCGGAACAGGGCGCTGCGCAGCGACTGGAAGGCCGGCCAGACGAAGAAGACGATGGTGATGGCGAGCTGCGGCGCGAGCAGCAGCGCCGGCACAGCCATGCCCGGGAAAGTGACGCGCTTGCCGCGCATGAACCGTGACCTCGCTTGAAAAGGGCGGCGGATGAACCCGCGGCCCCCTGGAGCATTTTCGAGCGAAGTGGAGACCGGTTCGCGTGAAGAAAATGCGTCAATACAAAGAGATAGAGAATTTCCGCGATTCAGAGAAGCGCGGAAATTCTCTGGTAAGTCCCGATCAGGAGTTCGACTTCTGGAACTGCCGCAGCAGCTCGTTGCCGCGCGAGACCGCTGAGTCGAGCGCCTGCTGCGGCGTCTTCTTGCCCTGCAGCGCGTTCTCGATCTCCTCCTCGACGATCGCGCGGATCTGCACGAAATTGCCCAGCCGCAGGCCCTTGGAATTATCGGTCGGCGGGTTGAGGTTGATCTCCTTCACCGCGACATCGGTGCCGGGGTTCTTGTCGTAGAAGCCCTGCTGGCGCGAAAGCTCATAGGCGGCGGTGGTGATCGGCAGATAGCCGGTCTGCTGGTGCCACCAGGCCTGGACCTCGGGCTGCGACAGATAGGCGAAGAACTGGGCGACGCCCTTGTAGTCGGCCGGCTTCTGGCCGCGCATCACCCACAGGCTGGCGCCGCCGATGATCGAGTTCTGCGGCGCGCCCTGCACGTCGGCGTAATAGGGCAGCAGCGCCATGCCGACATCGGCCTTCATGTTGGTGACGATGCCGAGACGCGCCGCCGCCGACGAGACGGTCATGGCGCATTCGCCCGAGAAGAACTTGGTCTTCGAATTGTCGCCGCGGCCACCATAGTCGAACACCTTGGTCTTCTGCCAGTCGACCAGGTTCTGCAGGTGCTTGACCTGCACCGGCCCGTTCAGCTTCAGCTCGGCATCGAGGCCGTCGAGCCCGTTCGCCTTCGTCGCGATCGGCTGGTTGTGATAGGCCGAGAAATTCTCGAACTGCATGAAGGACGGCCATTCCGTCGTGAACCCGCAGGAGACGCCGGCCGCCTGCAGCTTCTTGGCGTAGCTCTCGACATCCGCGAAGGTTTTCGGCGGCGAGTTCGGGTCGAGCCCGGCCTTCTTGAACAGGTCCTTGTTGTAATAGAGGATCGGCGTCGACGAGTTGAACGGGAAGGACAGCATGTTGCCCTTCACATCGGAGAAATAGCCGGAGACGGCCGGCAGGTAGCTCTTCGGCTCGAAGGGAACGTTGTTCTCCTTCATCAGCTCGTAGACCGGATAGATCGCGCCCTTCGCCGCCATCATCGTCGCCGTGCCGACCTCGAAGATCTGCAGGATGTGCGGCGGCTGCTTGGCGCGGAAGGCCGCGATGCCGCCGGTCATGACCTCAGGATAGGTGCCCTTGTAGACCGGGACGATCTTGAAGTCCTTCTGCGTCGCGTTGAAGTCGTTGGCGAGCTTCTCGACGCGCTGGCCCATCTCGCCCGCCATCGCGTGCCAGAACTGGATCTCGGTCTGCGCCAGGGCCGGGCTCGCCGCCATGAGCGCTGCGCCCAACCCCAATGTTCCAAATATCGTCCTCATGGTCTCTCTCCCATCGCTCGGTATTGTTTGATGTCTGCTGGCTGTGCGCGGCCGAGCTCGCCGCGCGTCATCAGGAAGGGCTGCAGCTCGCGCTCCGCGATCTCGAAGCCGAGGCCCGGGCCTTGCGGCACCGGCATCGTTCCGTCCGCCAGCACGGGACAGTCGATGAAGGCGTCGCGCAGCCGGTTGTCGGAGGCGTCGAACTCGAAGAAGGGGAAGCGCTGGCCGGGCCGCGTGCGATCCGGCAGCACGGCAGCGAAATGCAGCGAGGCGGCGAAATTGACGGCGCTGCCCCAGACATGCGGCGCGACCGGGACATTGAACGCCTCCGCCAGTGCGGCGATACGCAGGCCCTCGGTCAGCCCGCCGCACAGCGCCAGATCGGGCTGGGCGATGGCGAAGACCCCGGCCGCGAGGAAGTCGCGGAAGCCGGCCATGCTGTAGAGGGATTCGCCGCCCGCCAGCGCCAGGCGCGTCTTGCCGGCGACACGGCTCCAGGACGGCAGGTCGTCGTGCAGGACCGGCTCCTCGAGCCAGATCAGGTCGCAATCCTCGACCTTGCCGGCGAAATCGAGCGTCTGCGCTATATCGCCGGCCTCGTTCATGTCGACCATCAGGCCGATATCGTCGCCGATCGCGTGGCGGACGGCTTTCACGATCGCGGCGTCCTCGCGGGCGCCGATCCCGGCCCGGATCTTCACGTTGCGGAAGCCGCGTTCGAGATAGAAGCCGACCTCGTCGAGATAGTGGCCATAGGGCTCTTCGCCCGGCTTGACGAAGGGGCCGCTGGCATAGCTCGTCACCCGGTCGCGCAGCGCGCCGCCCAGGGCTGTGGCGAGCGGCACGCCCTCTGAGCGCGCGCGGGCATCCCAGACCGCCATGTCGAGCGCGGCGATCGCCATGTTCGACAGGCCGCGCCGGTCGTTGACGATGAAGCGGGCGAGCTTGCGCCAGATCCGCTGCGGCGCCTGCACATCCTCGCCGAGCAGGGCCGGCCCGAGCGTGGCCTGGATCAAGGCCGCGGCCGGGGCGGGTAGGGCCCAGGTCTCGCCCCATCCGACCGCGCCGCCGCGGGTGGTGAGCTTCACCAGCAGCGTCTCGCGGCGCTGGAAGAAGCGGGCAGCGTTGCCGATGCGCTCGGGGAGCTCATAGCCGAGATGGAAGAGTTCGATGCGGTCGACGACGGTGTCCAAGGGCTGTCCTGCGCGGCGGTGACGTAACGCGACGGGACGCTAAGGGCTTTTGCAAAGCCAATCTAATTTGATTATTTGAGGCTAACTGATTTGGATTCTCAAATTATGCGCTTCACGATCGCGCAGCTCGAAGCCTTCTTCTGGACCGTGCGCCTGGGCTCGCTCGGCAAGGCCGCCGGCCATCTCCACATGTCGCAGCCGACCATCTCGCTGCGGCTGCGCGATCTCGAGCAGGCCCTCAATGTCAAGCTGTTCCAGCGCAACGGTCGCGGACTGGCGCCGACGGCCGACGCGCTTGCGCTCCTGCCGCGCGCCTCGGCGCTGCTGGAGGAGGCTGACCGGATCATGCTGCAGACCGATCCGGCGACCGTGACCGGCAGCATCCGGGTCGGCTTCGCCGAGGGCTTCGCGATGACCTGCCTGCCCAGGTTGCTGGAGACTGTGCGGACCGACTATCCGCTGCTCAAGGCCGAATTCGTCGTCTCGATCAGCTATGAGCTCGAACGCGAGCTGAGCGACCGCCGGCTCGATCTCGCCGTGCTGGTCAATCCGACCGGGCGGCCCGGCATGCGCCTCGTGCCGCTCGGCATCCAGGACACGGCCTGGGTCGCCGGCGTCAACTGGGGCCTTCGCGACAACGTCGCCCCCGCCGAACTGCACCGCCTGCCGATCGTCAGCAATCCGCCGCGCTCCGCCATGTTCCGCCAGATCAAGGACTGGTTCGCGACCGCCGGGATCGAGCCGCTGCGCCACGACATCTGCAGCAGCGTCGCCGTCATCGGCCATCTGGTCTCCTCGGGCGCGGCGCTCGGCGTCCTGCCCGTCCGGATGATGGAGCCGGACGTCGCCGCCGGCCGCGTCCAGATCCTCCGGCCGGTGCCCGACCTGATCCATGGCCGGGTCTATGCGAGCTATCCGGAAGGCGGGCTGACCTCTCCCGTCGATGCGATGCTCAAGTCGATCCAGAAGGTGCTGGACGCGATCGACTATCTCAAGGTCGATCGCAGTTGAGGCGGGGCGATATCGCGTGGTGGCACCGGTGCGACGGCGAGCGCTCATACCGAAACGCTCCATTTGCGGATATTAAGTCACGGCCCGGAAGCGGACACTTCGCGCTCATTGGCATGGCAACTCTCGATCCATGCCTGGAGCGACAGCCATCGACCCGCCAGAGCATTCCCAGCCTGCTCGCCTAAGGCCGCTTCAGGCTTGTGGCGATCCCCGTCGAGAGTGCGGTGGCACCAGATACGTAATAGAGCGTCTCGAAGGGCGACTTGCTCGACAAGTCGGCGCCGGCTGATGCGCCCATCTCGGAATACACGGAAGCCATCTGAGCCGTGCCGCGAGGCGACCGCGCCTGATGAAAGCCTAGCCCGGATTGGCCTTTGGGGCGGACGCCTTCAGCGATCCGCTCACCACCGACGTAGTAGCGTTGCGCACCGGCGGCAAAGAGCAGGGTGCACGCACTTCCGCAATTGCTTCCAGAGGCGTTCACCACTGTCGATGCGCCGGCCGCCCTGATAGACCGGGCCATCGCGATCGCCGCGGGAAGCCCACCTTCGCCTGCGCCCGGGCTCGACAAAACCACCGTTCGGTAACTGCCCTGCGGAGCCGCCTGTTCAAAGGCGATATCATCGCCTGGCCCGATAAGGCCGCGCACCGTGACCGTGGTGCCTTGCCGTGTCACCTGTGCAGCTCCGGCAGGGCCGGCGACCGAGATTGCCGCTATTGTGAGCCCCAAGACCGCGATCACACTCTTCATCGTATTCCCCAACGTCGTCGATCGCCGCCCATAGGACTTGGAGCCCGGTGCGCGAGTCGGTCAAGAGGCGCGCAAGCTGCGTTGCGCTGTAGCCTATGCCTGAACGCCAAGCTGGACCGGCGGCAAAGTCGCTCGGCAGAGAGCGGGAGGGCCGCAGCGCTTCGATTGGACGGCGCCGTCGCCGCGCGCGAAAGCCTCGATGGCTTGGCACGGATGCGGTTGAGCCGGTCCTTCCGTTACCCAACGGCAACACTAGCCCCCAAAGCGGAAAACCAGAGGATTGCGAACGGCCGTTCAAAGCTGTCCGGGCGCACGCACCGCTAGACTGCCGCTGATTCTCCCGCGGCATGGCGTCGGTTGGTTGAATCCGATGTCTGGGGGGATTTCGGTGAAGCGCGCGCAAGTTGATCAGGCGGCCGTCCGTGGCAAGTCGTCCGTGGGCCGCCCGGCGGTTTCGAGCAAGTCGCGGCTCTGCCTCGCGAAGCGTCGCCGTGACCTGCTTGGGACATCATGCCTCGCGCCGGTCCTGCTGCTCGCGATGGTGGCGGCCGCAGGCGTCCTGACGATCTCGCCGGCCCGGGCCCAGACGCTGCCGCCGGATGGATCTGGGGGCGGGCACAGTGGGGGCGGCTTCAGCAACGGCGGCGGCGGTGGCGGTGGCGGCGGTGCCGGGTTGCAGCTCACCACCTCCAACGGCCTCAGCGTCACCGTGACAGGCGGCGCCGGTGGTGCGGGCGGCGGTGAAGGTTTGTCCGGTTCCGCGGGAGGCAGCGGGAGCGGCACGGCCGGCGGCATTGGCGGCGCGGGCGGCGGTACCGTGGGCGGATCGGGTGGCACCGGCGGCGGCGGCGCCAGCGGCGGGGCCGGGGCGGCAGATAACGGGATCGACGGCGGCCTGGGCGGTGGCGGCGGCGGCGGCGCAGGCCTCGTCATCAACGGCGCGTCGTTGGTCATCACGAGCAGCGGCGCCGTGACCGGCGGTGCCGGCGGCGCCGGCGGCGGCGCGAATTCTTCCTTCAGCGGCTATCTGGGCAATGGCGGCGCGGGCGGCGCGGGCATCGCCTCGGCGAGCACCGGTTTGCAGGTCTCGAACAGCGGAACGATCACCGGCGGCGCCGGTGGCGATGCCGGTTTCCTCGGCTTTCTGGGATCCGGCGCCATCAACGGCGTGGGCGGTGCGGGCGGTGCCGGCGTCTCCCTGTCGGGGGATTCCGTGACATTCACCAACACCAGCACGGTGCGCGGCGGCGCCGGCGGCCTATTGAACACGATCAATTCCTTCACCGGCAGCGGTGTGGGTGGTGACGGCGGCGCGGGCCTGGTCATCGCGGGGGCGGGCGGGATCGTCAACAACAGCGGGACGATCCTGGGCGGCGCAGGCGGCTACGATGTCGACTCGAATGTCACACAGGGCGGAGCCAGCGGCGTCGGCGTGAGGCTGAGCGGCAGCGGCACATCGCTCGCCACCGGCACTGTCCTGACCAATAGTGTTACGGGCGTCATCACCGGCGCGAGCCGGAATCTGAGCACCGCGGCATTCGGGTCGGACAATGGCGCCGCGGGCGTCTCCATCACCGGGGATTACAACTCCCTGTACAACGCCGGAACGATCAACGGCGGCAGCGCGGGCATATCAGGCGTGGCGGGCGTTCTCGTCACCGGCAGCAACAATCTCATCGTCACCAGCGGCACGATCAACCGTGGCGCCACAGGCGTCCCGTCCGTCCAGTTCGACGGCAACAACAACACGCTGGAATTGCGCGCCGGCTACGCCCTCAATGGGGGCGCCAAGGTGAACGGAACGGGCGGTACGCTCGCCCTCGGCGGGACGACCAATGCTGTGCTGGATGCGAGCCGCATCGGCTCCAGCAGCAACGGCTTCACCGGATTCTCCGCCTACACGAAGACCGGCACCTCCACCTGGTCGCTGAACAACGCCAATGTCGCCGTCGGCGATTGGAACGTGCAGCAAGGCACGCTGGCGCTGAATAACGGTGCCCAGTGGACTGGCAATATCGATGTCGCATCCGGCGCAACCTTGTCCTTTGGGGCGACGTCGGTGGCGAACAGTGTCGCCGGCACCGTGACCATCGCTAATGGCGCGGCTTTGGCAGCGACGACCGCCAATCCCAATACCCAGCTGAGCGGGCTGGCGCTGAACGGCACGTCAAACCTCAACATGACGGTGACACGGGCCGGCAACACCACGCCGCTGGCAACGGCGACCAGCCTGACGCTCGACGGCACCCTCAATATCACCAACAGTGCCAACTCGCTGGCGGCGGGCACTTATCGCCTGTTCAACACGTCCGTCTTGACGGACAATACGATCGTCATCGGCACCGCGCCGATCCAGTTCGCTTATCAGATCGACACGAGCACCAGCACGCAGGTCAACCTCGTGGTCGAGCCCAATGTCGGCTACTGGAACGGTGCGCACAGCGTGGCGAACGGCATAGTCAACGGCGGCTCGGGCGTCTGGAAGAACTCCCTGAACAACTGGACCAACGCCACCGGCATCGTCTCGAAGACATGGGGCGGATACGAAGCCTATTTCCAGGGTGACGCCGGCACGGTCAGCATCGACAATGGCGGTGTCACTGCCTATCTGCTGCATTTCCTGACAGACGGCTACGTGGTGAACCTTGATCCGCTCACACTCGCCAGTGTCAGCGCCGCCAAGCCCATCGTCGAGGTGACCTCGGGCGCGACCGCCACCATCCAGTCGGTGATCGAGGGCACGGCAGGCCTCGACAAGACCGGGGCCGGCACGCTGGTCCTCAGCGGCACCAACACCTATACCGGCAACACCACCATCAGCGCCGGCACCCTGCAGATCGACGGTACGGGTTCGATCCTCGGCAATGTCGCCAATAGCGGCACGCTGGTCTTCAGTCCCTCGAGCGACCTGACCTTTGCGGGCAACATCACCGGCGCCGGTTCGCTGACCAAGAGCGGCGCCGGCAAGCTGACCCTATCCGGCCTCAACACCTATTCCGGCACCACGACCATCTCCGCCGGCACGCTGCAGATGGATGTGGGCGGCAACCCGGTCCTGAGCGGCGCCGTGGCGAATTCCGGTGCCCTGATCGTCAACGCGAACACGGTCACCCCCAGCGGATTGACCATCAGCGGCGTGATCTCCGGCCCGGGCACGCTGACGAAGAACGGCACAGGCGCCCTCAAGCTCACGGCCGACAATACCTATACCGGCCTGACGACCGTGACTGACGGCGTGCTGTATGTCGGCTTTGGCACCACCACCGGCGCAATCGCTGGCGATATCGTCAACAATGCACCCGTCATCGTCGGCGGCGTGAACAGTGGCAAGGGCGTCGCGTTCTTCCGCACCAATGCGAGCACCTATGGCGGCGTGATCTCCGGCACCGGGCAAGTGGGCGTTGGCGGCGGCGGCAGCCTGACCCTCACGGGCGAGAATACCTATACGGGCGGCACCTTCATCACCGGCGCCACCTTGATCATCGGCGATGGCGCCACCTCCGGTTCGGTGGTGGGCGATATCCAGACCAGCTTCCCGTCGAACCCCGCCGGCACCGTGGCGTTCAACCGCTCCGATCTCGTGACGTTCCCGGGAGCCATTTTCGGCACCGGCGGCCTCGAGCAGCGCGGCACCGGCACGCTGCTGCTGACCGGAGCCAACACCTATGGCGGCTCGACGGTGATCACCCGGGGCACGATCCAGGTCGGCGACGGCATATCGGGCTCGCTTCCCACGGCCACCAATGTGACCAATGACGGGGCCCTGGTCTTCAACCAGGGGGCCGATGCCACGCTGTCGGGCGTCATCAGCGGTACCGGCTCGGTGACCAAGATGGGCTCGACCACGCTCACCCTCACCGGGCTGAGCACTTATAGCGGCGCCACCAACGTGATGGCCGGCGAGCTGCTCGTCAGCGGCGCGGGCGCAGGCATCGGTGATCTGAGCGCGGTGACGGTGGCGTCGGGAGCGACATTCCGCATCGCCAATCATGACGAGACGATCGGCTCCCTGGCCGGGGCCGGCAACGTGACCGTGGGCGCGCGCCAGTTGACGGTCGGCGGCGACAACACCAGCACCACCTATTCCGGCGCGATGGCCGGTTCGGGCGCGATCAGCCTGGTGAAGGCCGGCAGCGGTACCATGACGCTGTCCGGCACCAATACCTATACCGGCGCGACGCAGGTCAATGGCGGCGAGCTGCGGGTCAACGGCTCGATCCAGGGCGCGGTCGGTGTCGCCAGCGGCGCGACGCTGTCGGGCTCGGGCGCGATCGGCGGAGCCGTGACGGTCGCCTCGGGCGGCACGCTGTCGGCGGGTAGCTCGCCCGGCACACTGACCGTCGGCTCGCTGGTGCTGGACAGCGGCTCGAACACCGTGTTCGAGCTGAACAATCCCGGTGCGATCGGCGGCCCCGGCAATGACTACGTCATCGTCAACGGGGTCGGCGCAGCCGGCAACCTCGCGCTCGGCGGCACGCTGACGGCCAATGTCGGCTCGGCCGGTTACTACCGCCTGTTCGACGTCACCGGCGGCGGCACGGTCAGCGGCAGCTTCGACACGCTGGCATTGACGGCACCCTCGGTCGCGGGCGCCGTCGGCACGGTCTACAACGCGCCTTCGGGCGCGCCGACGCAGGTCAACCTCTCGGTGCTCGGCACCGGCCAGACGATTCAGTTCTGGGATGGCGGCGACCAGCTCGGCAACGGCACCGTCGATGGCGGCGCCGGGACCTGGAGCGCCGGCAACGCGAACTGGACCGGCGCGCCGGGCCAGGCCGATTTCAACGCGCCCTGGGCGGGCTCGGTCGGCGTCTTCCAGGGCACGGCCGGCGCGGTCACGGTCGCGGGCACGCAGAGCTTCGACACGCTGCAGTTCAACAGCGACGGCTATGCGCTCAGCGGCGGTTCGCTGAGCTTCGGCGTCGCCGGTGGCGGTACGATCAACATCTCGGCCGGCGTCACCACCACGATCGCCTCCAGCCTGGTCGACGGCACCGGCAGCGGCCTGACCAAGGTCGGAGCCGGCACGCTCGTGCTCTCCGGCAGCAACAGCTATACGGGCGGGACGACGATCGCCGGCGGCACCCTCTCGGTCTCGTCCGACGCCAATCTGGGCGACGCAGCCGGCGCAGTGACCTTCAACGGCGGCACGCTCGCGACCACGGCGAGCTTCGACACGACCCGTTCCGTCACGCTCACCGGAGCGGGCGGCGTCGATGTGTCGACCGGCACCCAGCTGGGGCTGGGCGGCCCTGTCTCCGGCCCAGGCAGCCTGGCCAAGCTCGGGGCAGGCACGCTCGTGCTCTCCGGTGCGAGCAACTACACCGGCGCGACACTGGTCCAGGCCGGTACCTTGCGGGCCGGCGCGGCCGGCACCCTCGCATCGGCCTCGGCCTTCAGCGTCAGCGCAGGCGCCACGCTCGACCTCGCCGGATTCGACCACAGCATCGCCTCGCTCGAGGGCGCCGGCGCCGTCACGCTGGGGGCTGCTACGCTGTCGCTCGGCTCGAACGGCCAGGACACCGCCTTCTCCGGCGCGATCACCGGCAGCGGCGGCCTGACCAAGACCGGCGGCGGCAGCCTCAGCCTCTCCGGCAGCAACGGCTATGCCGGCGCGACGTCGGTCCAGGCCGGCACCTTGCGGGCCGGTGCGGCCGAGGCTTTTGCTTCCGGCTCGGCCTTCAGCGTCAGCGCAGGCGCCACGCTCGACCTCGCCGGGTTCAACCAGGGGATCGGCTCGCTCGCCGGCGCCGGTTCGGTCACGCTCGGCGCGGCCACGCTGACCACGGGTTCGAGCAACGCCTCGACCACCTTCTCGGGCGCGATCTCCGGCACGGGCGGGCTCACCAAGACCGGCACCGGCGCCTTCACCCTGTCCGGCGTCAACACCTATACCGGCACGACGAAAATCGACGCCGGCACGTTGACCGTGATGGGCGGCAGCGCGATCAGCGATCAGGGCCGGGTCACGATCGCCAGCGGCGCGACGCTCGACGTCGCCCAGAGCGAGACGATCGGCTCGCTCGTCGGCGATGCCGGATCGATCGTCACGCTCGCCGCGGGCCAGACCCTGACGACCAGCGACAATAGCGGCGCGAGCTTCGCCGGCGCGATCGCCGGCGCGGGCGATTTCAAGCAGGATTTCGTCGGCAAGACCACGGTCTCCGGCACGAGCAGCTATACCGGCGCCACCTTCGTGACGCGCGGCACGCTGGTGGTGAACGGCTCGATCGCCTCCTCCTCCGGCCTGACGGTCGATGCCGGCGGGACCATCGCCGGTTCGGGTCAATTGCCGTCGACAGTGGTCAACGGCACGATCTCGCCCGGCAACTCGCCCGGCACGCTGACCGTGAACGGCAACCTCACGCTCGGTGCCGGCTCGCTGTATCTCGCCGAGATTCAGGGCGCGGTCTCGGACCGGGTCAACGTCACCGGCACGGCCTCACTCGCCGGCACGCTCCGGATCGTGCCGCTCGGCGGCTCCTACGTGTTCTCGACGCCCTACACGCTGCTCTCGGCCCAGGGCGGCCGCAGCGGCACCTTCGGCACCGTCGACACGACCGGCAGCTTCGGCGACGGCGTCGCGACCACGGTCGCCTATACCGCGAGCGACGTGCAGCTCACCCTTGCGCCGAAGCCGCTGGCGCCCATCGTCGATCCCGTCGTCCCGCCGACGGAGCCGCCGGCTACGCCTGGCGTGACGCCGGCCGAGCCGGGCTCGCGCCTCGGTGTCGGCCGCCCTGCGAACGCCTATGCGGTCGCGGCCGGCATCGACCGGGCGGTGGCGGCCGGCGCCAACCCGTCGGCGCTGTTCGGCCTCTACAACCTGCCTGCCGCCGCCATCCCCGCCGCGGTCAACCAGCTCTCCGGCGAGGTCCACACCGCAGCGCCCGCCATGGCGGTCTCCGCCGCCGACCAGTTCCTGCGCGCCATGCTCGATCCGTCCGCGGCCGGGCGGCTCGGCGAGGCCAGCCCGGCACCGGGCGCCGCCACGTTCTCCGGCAGCGTCACCAAGGGCCATGACGTTCCGGTCGTTCTCAACCCGCCGCGCTACTCGGTCTGGGGCGCGGCCTTCGGCTCGGTCGGCCGCACCGATGGTGACGTACGCGCCGGCTCGGCGAGGCGCGACCTCGACGACGCGCATCTCGCGGTCGGCGCCGATGTCAGGCTGGCGCCCGGCACCGTCGCGGGCTTCGCCGTCGCCGGCGGCAGCGCGCGGACCTCGCTGGCGGGCGGTCTCGGCAAGGCCGATGCGGAGGCCTTCCAGGCCGGCCTCTACGGAATGACCCGGCTCGGCCCGATCAACCTCGCCGCCGCGCTCGGCTATGCAAGGCTCGAGAATGACGTGAACCGCTCGGCCCCGGCGCTCGGCAGCGCGCTGTCCTCGTCCTATGTCACCACCGCCTGGAGCGGCCGATTCCAGGCCAGCGCCGCGGTCGCGAGCTGGAACGGCCTGACCCTGTCGCCGCTGGCGGCGCTGCAGGCAATCCAGGTGCGCAGCCCCGGCGTCGCCGAGGCGAGCTGGTCCGGCGCCAGCGCCGGCGCGCTCAGCCTCGCCCGGCGCAACGAGGTGACCTCGCGCTCCGAGCTCGGCCTGCAGCTCGACGTCCAGGCCATGCTCGGCGCGACCCCGGTCTCCGGCTATGTCCGGGCGAGCTGGGCGCACTACTTCCAGCGCGACGCCGACCTCTCGGCGAGCTTGATCGGCCTGCCCGGCGCCAGCTTCGCCGTCCAGGGCGCCAAGCCGGCGCGCAACGCCGCCCTGATCACCACCGGCTTCGACGTCAGGCTGACCCCGAACGTCACGCTCGGCGCCCGCTTCGACGGCGAGCTCTCCGGAACGACGAACCGATACGGCGGATCAGCACAGCTCAAAGTCAGCTTCTGAGGCCGGGCGGCAGCGTACAACGCCTCCTTTTGCGAGGCCGATCCTACCGCCCTCTGCAGACGCTCCTGACGTCTGCGGGGGCGCCAGGTGCGGATTTGGGCTCATCCCGGAAGCGGCATCGGCTCCTCAAAGCAAGGCGATGGGGTGGACGCCCGCTGACAGCTTCGACGTGCCAAAACGGTGGCGCGCGGCGCGGCGTTCTCAGGTCGCCTCTCGCCCGCGCTCACCATCACCGTCGACTTGCTCCAGCTCTGCCTTGAGCCAGCCGATGAATGCCCGGGCCGGCTCCTGAGCGGCCCGGTCGGAGAGCCGGATCGCGGCGAATCCGCCGGGGAAGGAGGCCCAGCCGCAAGGCGCCAGGAGCTTGCCTTGCTCGATCTCGGACAGGACCAGGTGGCGCTCGACCAACGCGACACCGATACCGGCCAATGCCGCTTCGATGCAGAGATAAGTGTGCGGGAAAGTGCGCTCGCTTGCTGCCGTGACGCGCAAGCCGGATAGCGCCTCCCAGTTCTTCCACGCAAGCGGATTGTAGTCATGCGCGATGCGAGAGGGCATGGCAAAGCTGCCGGGCTCGATCGCGACGGCGCAGCCGGGCGCGCAGACCGGTCCGAAGGCGACGTCCGCCAGGCTCACCGCCCGGTCCGGATCGCGGATGGGGGACGCCAGGCGGTCCCAGGTCAGCATGATATCGGCGTCGTCCTCCCGCGTGTCGCGGGGAGACGACATCGACAGGCGGATCAGGATATCGGGATGCGCGCGATAGAAGTTGCCGAGACGCGGCACCAGCCAGCGCATTGCGAAGGTCGCCGAACAGGCCACGTGGATGCTGGCGCCCCTGGCATCGTCCCTCAGCTTTCGGTAGCCGCGCTCCAACGTATCGAACGCCTCCGCGACCGTGCGCTGGAAGGCTTGCCCCAGGGGCGTCAATTGCAGGCCCGTGCCCTTCTTCTCGAACATGGCGACGCCGGCATGCTGCTGCAAGGCGCTCAACTGGCGGCTGACCGCTCCATGCGTCCTGCCGATCTCGCGGGCGGCACGGCCGACGGAGCCGAGCCGAGCCGTGGCTTCGAACGCCTTCAAGGCCGATAGAGGCGGTAGAGAGCGGGCCATCTGCGAGGCTTCCTTCGTCAGCGATTCTCACCAAGAGCTGCGAATTTGTCGATGGCGCGATTCGCTTCGGCAAGTGCATAGGTCTCCAGCGCGACGCAGGCAATGATGCTCGTGGCGACAGGGGAGGCTCGCATGGATCATATGCGGTTCGCGTCGGGGAATGATCCTCGAACGCCTCGGGTCATGAGGCTGCCGCTGCTGCGTGAGCTTTACTCACAGCCAACACCTGCGCGCGCTGCCATTGCCTCATCGCGGGCAGGCCTGTGGACGGGCCTCGTCACGCTGGTCCGGATCTGGCTTCGGCGCCATCGGGAGCGGCGGGACTTCGGACACGAGCTGCATGCGATGCCGGACGAGACCCTCGCCGATTTCGGCTTGACCCGGAGTTTGGCCGAAGCCGAGCTCGCCAAGCCCTTCTGGAAATCCTGAGGTCACGCAGAAACCTCCAGCGCTAACGACGAACCCTCGCGTCGCCAGCGTCCGGACCGGCACCATCGACGGCTCGATCGCGGCTTATCTTGCCCGGCGCGACGTTGATGTCTGCGTCTTCGATGTCACCTAACGCGCGCAGGCATGCTCGACAGGAAGGATCGATAGGCGGGGTTGGCCGTCTCGTCCCAATAGGGATAGCCGAGCGCGTCCAGGTTATGGGTCAGCTTCGCCCGCTCCTTTGCGGGGATCTGGATGCCTGCGAGCACCCGCCCATAATCGGCGCCATGATTGCGATAGTGGAACAGCGAGATGTTCCAGCTGCTGGAGAGGGAGTTCAGGAATTTCAGCAGCGCGCCCGGGCGCTCGGGAAACTGGAAGCGATAGATCATCTCGTCGTCGAGCCCGCCGGAGCGGCCGCCGACCATGTAGCGGACATGCAGCTTGGCGAGCTCGTTGTCGCTCATGTCGAGCACCGCATAGCCTTGCTCGACGAGCATGGCGATGATCCGGCGCTTCTCCTCGTCACCTTCGTTCAACTGCACGCCGACGAAGATCCGCGCCTCCTGCGGGTCGCTGTAGCGGTAATTGAATTCGGTGATGGCGCGCTTGCCCAGCAGCCGGATGAAGTTGCGATAGCTGCCCGGCCGCTCGGGAATGGTGACGGCGAGCAGCGCCTCGCGCTGTTCGCCGATCTCGGCGCGTTCGGCGATGTGGCGCAGCCGATCGAAATTCATGTTGGCGCCGCTATTGATCGCGACGAGCGAATGCCCCCCCACCGCGCCGCGTGCGGCATAGGCCTTGAGCCCGGCCAGGCTGACCGCGCCCGCGGGCTCGGCCACGGCGCGCGTATCCTCGAAAATGTCCTTGATCGCGGCGCAGATCTCGTCGGTCGAAACCGTGATCACCTCGTCCAGCAGGTCGCGGCAGAGCCGGAAGGTTTCTTCCCCGGCCTGGCGCACCGCAACGCCATCGGCAAAAAGGCCGACCTGATCGAGCACCACGCGCCTGCCCGCGGCGATGGCGCCGGCCATCGAGGCGGCTTCGTCGGGCTCGACGCCGATCACCTTGATGTCGGGTCTCAGGAATTTCGCGTAAACTGCGACGCCCGCAGCAAGACCTCCGCCACCGACGGGAACGAAGATCGCTTCGAGCGGGTCCGGATGCTGGCGCAGGATCTCCATGCCGACCGTGCCCTGGCCGGCGATGACATCGGGATCGTCATAGGGGTGGATGAAGGTCTGGCCCTTCTCGGCCTCGACATCGCGGGCATGCGCATAGGCGTCGTCGAAGCTCTCGCCATGCAGGAGCACATGGCCGCCGAGCGCGCGCACGGCCTGGACCTTGATATCGGGCGTGGTGCGCGGCATGACGACCGTCGCCCGCAGGCCCAGCTTGCGGGCCGCGAGCGCGACGCCCTGCGCATGATTGCCGGCAGAGGCGCAGATCACGCCGCGCTCGCCCAGCTCCGGCGAGAGCTGGACCATCTTGTTATAGGCGCCGCGCAGCTTGAACGAGAAGACGGGCTGAAGATCTTCGCGCTTCAGGCTGACACGCGCTCCGAGCCGGGAGGACAGCCGCGGCATGCGGTCGAGCGGGCTTTCGATCGCGACGTCGTAGACACGCGCGCCGAGGATCTTGCGGATGTAGTCGTGCATGCCGTGTCCTAGAGCATTTCCGCGTTTCTCCAAATCGCGAAAATGCTCTGGCCACTTGTCTTATCGCAGTTCCTTCACGCGAACCGGCATCCGCTTCGCGCGAAAATGCTCTATGCGGCACAAAGCTCCCGCAGATCCGTCAGCTGCTCCAGCCGGCGCAGGCGCGACAGCAGGGCCGGTGCGCGCTCGCCGAGGCTGCCGGTCGTCGCCAGGAACTTCTGGTCGAATTCCTCGTCCGACATCGGGTCGCTCGGCGCGCCCCTGAAGTCGCGGCGGGCATTGCTGAGCTCGCGCCCGTCCTTCAGCACGATGCGCATGCGCGTCGCCCAGGCGAAGCCGGGCTGGAGGCTCTCCTCGTTCAGCGTGACATGGACCTTCTGCGCCAGCGCGACGATGCCGGCATCCTCATGCGGGTTGTTGAGGAACGAGTTGGGATCGCCCGGATCGCGATAGGCCGTCGTCGCCAGGCAGAAGGGCAGGCTGTACTGCACCGTCGTGATGTCGCTCGCCTTGGTCAGGTTGTGATGGCTCAGCACCTTCTCGCTGCTGGCGACATGGATCTCGGCGATGTCGTCGCCGCCGAAGCCATGCGCCGTCTTGAGCTCGTCGAGGGCGCGGACGGGAGTGTGAGCGGTGATATGGCAGGGATAGCGCTTGGTGCAGATGCGCGCAGTCTCCCAGGTCTCGCCCAGCCCGGCGAAGAGCGCCTCCATCTTGGGGCTGCGCGTGAAGGCCTCGAAGAAGCCGAACTTGCCCTCGAACACGACGGAAGGCCCCTGGAACCCGCCTGCCGCGAGCCGGGCGGCGAGCACGCCGCCTTCGGAGGCGCGGCCGGTATGGAGCCGCTTGACCATGCCGCCATTGCCGGCCTTGGAAAAGGCGAGGAGGCCCGAGCAGAGCGAGCCCGCGATGCCGAAGGCCTGCGCCATCTGCTCGGCGGAGAGGCCGATCAGGCGTCCGGCCGCGATCGCCGAGCCGAAGGTCCCGGTCAGGCCGGGCGAGTGGAAGCCGAGCTTCTCGGCGGTGTTGTCGGCGGCGAGCCCGATCCGGGACATCACTTCGGAGGCGGCGACGAAGGCCGTGATCACCTCCCGCCCGCTGGAGCCCCGTTCCTCCGCCATGGCGAGCAGCGCCGGTGCGATCGTCGAGCCGTGGTGCACGCCTGCGCTCGGCTGCCTGAGATTGTCCATCTCGAAGGCGTGCGCCAGCGTCCCGTTGGCCAGCGCCGCGAAGGGCGTGGCGACCTTGGCCTGCGTGCCCATGATCGTGCTGGTGCCGGCGGCGCCATAGGCTGTCGCGTAGTCGATGACGATCTGGCTCCAGGGCAGGGTCGAGCCGAAGACCATGACGCCGACGGAGTCGATCAGGGCGTTGCGCGTCACCGCCACGATGCTCTCGGGGATATCCTCGTAACGGAGGTCCACGGCGAATTGCGCGAGAGTCAGGCTGAGCGACGACATCAAGGTCTCCGGAAGGCGATGAGCTGAGGCAGGGAAAATGTGAGGGCGCGCGATCAGGCCGCCGGCAGCCCAGGCGCCGCGCGCCGCCGGTTTCGCAACCGGCGCAGCAGCGGCGACAGCAGGATCAGCGCTGCGAGCACGAGCAGAACGGCAGAGATCGGCCGGGTGACGAGGATCGACGGGTCGCCGTTCGACATGGTCAGCGACTGGCGCAGGGCGCGCTCCATGGCGTCGCCCAGCACGAAGCCGAGGATCAGCGGTGCGGCCGGGAAGCCGAGCTTCTGCATGCCGTAGCCGAGCAGGCCGAATGCGGCGAGCAGGCCGACGCCGAACATGTTGCCGGAGACGCTATAGGCACCGGCGATGGCGACGCCCATGATGATCGGGAACAGCACATAGAGCGGAATGCGCAGGATCTGCGTGAACAGCCCGATGAGCGGCAGGTTCATGATCAGCAGCACGACATTGCCGACATACATGCTGGCGACGAGCCCCCAGAAGATGTCCGGCTGCTGCGTCATCAGCAGCGGGCCGGGCTTCACGCCCCAGAGCACGAGCGCCGACATCAGGATCGCCGTCGACGAGCCGCCGGGGATGCCGAGCGTCAGCACCGGCAGCAGGGCGCCGCCCGTATCGGCATTGTTCGCGCCCTCCGGCGCGGCGAGGCCCTCCGGCACGCCGGTCCCGAATTTCTCCGGATGGCGCGAGACCGCCTTCTCGACGCCATAGGCGACGAAGGACGAGATCGTCGAGCCGGCCCCGGGCAGGACGCCGATGATGAAGCCGGTTACCGAGCCGTTGAAGAAGGCGAAGCGGCAGGCTTTCAGCTCTTCGAGGCTGGGCAGGAGGTTCCTGAAGCCTTTCGGGATCGTCAGCAGGCGGACGCGTTCGCGCGCCTCGATGCTGAGCATGATCTCGGAGATCGCGAAGACGCCGATCGCGAGCGACATGAAGTCGATGCCGTCGAGCAGCGAGGTCTGGCCGAAGGTGAATCGCGTCTGTGCGGTGAAAAGGTCGGTGCCGATGCTGGTCAGCCAGAGGCCGAGCAGCAGCGAGAGCATGGTCTTGACGAGGTCGTCGCCCGCGAGCAGCACGACGAGCGACAGGCCCATCAGCATCAGCGCGAAATATTCGGGCGAGCTGAAGGAGAGCGCGAAATCGGCGATGGGCGGGGCGAGGAAGCTCAGCAGCACCACGCCCACGGTGCCGGCGACGAAGGACGAGATCGCGGCGATGCCGAGCGCCGGGCCGGCGCGTCCCTTGCGGGCCATCTCGTAGCCATCCATGCAGGAGATGACCGAGGAGGCTTCGCCTGGCATCTTCAGCAGGATCGAGGTGGTCGAGCCGCCATATTTCGCGCCGTAATAGATGCCGCACAGCATGATGATGCCGCCGGTCGGATCCATGTTGTAGGTGACGGGCAGCAGGATCGCGATGGTCGCGGCGGGGCCGAGGCCGGGAATGATGCCGATGACGGTGCCGAGGAAGCAGCCGACGAAGCACCACATCAGGTTCGCGGGCGCCAGCGCAACCCCGAAGCCGTGGGCGAGACCGGAGAGGACGTCCATGGCTCAGCGACCTCCGATCAGGCCGGCCGGCAGGTCGATGTCGAGCAGGACCTGGAACAGGACATAGAGGCCGAGCGCGATGCTCGCCGACGAGATCAGGCTCGCCAGCAGCGGCCGGCGGAAGACGATCTTGGCCACGAAGAAGGACAGGCCGAAGCAGCCGGCCGCGAAGCCGGCGAGCGACATGACCGGGACGGTCACGGCAAGCGCCAGCCAGGTCGCGAGCGCCGCCTGCGTGCCGCCGCCTTCACCATCCGCTTCGGCATCGTCCTCGGCCGCCTCGGGCGGGGCGGCCACGGGCCGCGGCCCGCGCATGCCGCGCAGGAAGAGCCAGAGCGCCGCCGGCAGCATCACGGCCGCGTAGATGATCGGGAAGAAGCCGGGACCCGGCCCCATCTCGCCGAGCACGCTCCAGTGCAGCGAGGCCGAGATGATGTAGACGCTGAGCAGCGCCAGGATGAGGCCGGAGATCACGTCCCCGAGTGCGAGCTTCTGGCTCAGCATGGTGTCGTTCCGAGATGGCGGGCTGGCGCAGGATCCGGGCCGGCTTCCCCCGAGGAGAGGCGCGGCCCGGTCTTGGCTGGAAGCGGGGCGCTCGCGCATCGGCATGAAAACCGGATTGCGGTTTTCGGAGAAGCCGATGCGAGAAAGATGACCTAGCGGATGACTTCGATATTCGCGCTCTTCAGCGCGCTGCGGGTGCCATCGGCGATTTTCGCGAGGAAGTCGGCGAGATCGTTGGCGGCGATATAGGAGGTCTGGACGCGCGTCTCCTCGACGTACTTCTTCCAGCTCGGCGTCTCCACGACCTTCGCGAAGAGCTTGCGATAATACTCGGCCGCGGCGGGCGACATCTTGGGCGGGCCGACGATGCCGCGCGGCTGCAGCGGGATGCGGATGTCGTAGCCCGCCTCCTTGATCGTCGGGACGTCCTTCGGGAAGGTCGGGATGCGCTCGTCCGAGACCTGGGCCAGCGCCCGCAGCTTGCCGGATTCGATGAAGTCGCCGACCTCGGAGCCATCCAGCACGAGCGTCTCGACATGGCCGCCGAGGATCGCCGAGAGCCGCTCGCCGCCGCTCGGGAAGGAGATCAGCGGCCACTGGGCGCCGGTATTGGCGACGAGGATATGGCGCAGCATCGCGTCGCGGCCGAGCGGGGTGCCGCCGGCCTGCTTGTACTTGTTCGGCGCGGCCTTCGCGGCGTCGATGAAATCCTTCAGCGTCTTGAAGGGCGAGTCGGCCCGCACCACGAGCAGTGCCGGCTCGAAGATCAGGTTGGCGAGCGGCGTCAGTGATTGCAGCGAGGTCGTCGCATCCTTCTGGACCAGATAATCCGTCGTCCAGTTGCTGGCATAGACGGCGAGCGTGGTGTCGTCGCCTTCCTTGCTCGCGACGAAGTTGATCGCGTTGGTGCTGCCGCCGCCGGTCTTGTTGACGACGACGAAGCGGGCCGGGCTCAGCTTCTCTTTCTCGATCACGTTGATGACCGCGCGCGCGAAGGCATCGCCGCCGGCGCCGGGGCCGGTATGGACGACGACGTTGACGGTGCGCCGCGGCGTCCAGTCCTCGGCATGAGCCGCGCCCAAGCCTGCACATAGCGCGAGCATGGCGCCCGCCAATCTCTTCAGCACAGCCATGATGTTCCTCTCCTGGATCGCGCCAGCTCGTGGGCGTCTGTTATTCTCGTCGCGTCGGATGCGGAGGGAGCCGCTCCCGCGGTTCGGACGGCATTCGCACGATCCGCGGGTGGCCTCGCTCGACGAAGCGATCGCGGCAATGTGGGCTCGCCGCGGCATTCTTGTGAAATGAATTTATTTGCAAATTTGATGCAGATTACGCATCAGCCGCGACATGAATATCTCGTTCCCCGACCTGCGCAGCTTCGTCGTGCTCGCCCATAGCGGCAATTATCATCACGCGGCGCTGGCGCTGGCCGTATCGCAGCCCACTCTGACGCGCCGGATCCAGAAGCTGGAGCAGACGCTCGGCGTCCAGCTCTTCGACCGTGACACGCGCAATGTCGCGCTGTCGCAGGTCGGGCGCGAGTTCCTGCCGAAGGCGCAGGCGCTGCTCGAGGAATTCGACAGTTCCCTGCTGTCGATCTCGGCCATGGCCGAAAAGACGGCCGGCCAGATCACGGTCGCCGCCGTGCCGACCGCCGCGCATTATTTCCTGCCGCGGGTGCTTGCGACCTATGCGACCCAGTATCCGCGGATGCGGGTCAGGATCGTCGACGAGCCGGCCAATGTGGTGCTGACCCAGGTCCTGGCGGGCGATGCCGATATCGGCCTGGCGTTCGGCCGCAATCTCGGCGACGACATCGATTTCGAGATGCTGATGGACGATCCCTATGTCGTCGCCTGCCGTCCGGACCACGCTCTCGCCGCCAAGGAGCGGGTCGCCTGGTCGGAACTGCGCCCCTATCCGCTGATCGTGCCGGGCAGCAAGAACGGCAACCGACTGCTGATCGATCTCAACCTGCTGCAGGACCGCTCGCCCTCGAACTGGCTCTACGAGGTCCAGCACCTGAACTCCTCGCTGCCGCTGGTCGAGGCCGGGCTCGGGATCAGCGTGGTCTCGACATTGCTGCGGCTGATCAACCACAACCCCAACATCGTCTTCAGACCGATCGTCGACCCGACGCTGTTCCGTGGCGTTGGAATCCTGAGAAAGCGCAACTCCGCGCTCTCGCCCGCCGCGCAGGCTTTCTACACGACGTTGAAGGCGATCTGGCTCAAGTCGCGGGGCTAGGCGTGGCCGGGTCTGTTGCGTTGGTCGCGGGACTATCCCGTCGAGCCATGACCGCAGGCGCTGAATGGATGAGATGAGCGACATTCGAGTTGCGCAGCCCCGAGCTCGGGGCTAACCCTATGCGTGATGAACATTTCGAACACGATCTTCGACGGAGTTTGGTGGCGGCCCTGAAGGGCGGCCTCGCGCATAGTTTGTCTTGCGTCGAAGAGTTGGGCCGCCGGGATGACCGGGCGGCCTTTTTTGTTCGGTGATCCATGTGGCGCGTGAAGCCTGCGAAATGCTCAGCCACCGCAACCCGCCAGGAAATCTACAATGGATCAGAAGCTTAACGAGGGCGAAGCCCTGACTTACAGAACCGGTGGCGGCTTACAGGTCGAACGAAGCCGACATGATATCCCCTACGCGACCGCGCTCAGCAGTTATATTGACGCCCTCGATTCCCGGCGCGGTGCCCTGTTCTCGTCGAATTACGAGTTTCCCGGCCGCTATCGCCGCTGGGACACCGCAATCGTCGATCCCCCGCTTGCGATCACCGCGCGCCAGCGTGAGATGCGCATCGAGGCGCTCAACCCACGCGGTGAGATTCTGCTTCACCCCATCGTCGAGGCGCTGCGCGCCTTGCCCGAGATTCATTTTTCGCGCTGCGACGCCGCTCTCCTGGAGCTTTCGGTCGAGCTTCCCACGCAGGCCTTCGCAGAGGAGGAGCGGTCTCGCGTCCCCTCGGTGTTCACCGTGCTCAGGGCCATCGTCGCCGTGTTTTCCTCGAAGGAGGATCCCAATCTCGGCCTTTACGGGGCCTTCGGCTATGACCTCGCGTTCCAGTTCGATCCGATCGACCTCAAGCTCGCGCGCTCGGCCGGGCAGCGTGACCTCGTGCTCTTCCTGCCGGACGAGATTTGCGTGGTGGATCACTACACCGCCAAAGCCTGGGTCGACCGGTACGAATTCAGCTATGGCGACCAGAACACTGGCGGATTGGCGCGCGGGACGTCCGCCCTCGAATTCGCGCCCTCGAACCAGCCAGTGCCGAGGGGCGATCATCAGCCGGGCGAATATGCCCGCCTGGTGGAGCGCGCCAAAGGCAGCTTTCAGCGCGGCGATCTGTTCGAGGTCGTTCCCGGGCAGATTTTCTACGAGCGCTGCGGCGCCGCGCCTTCGGCGATCTTCCGCCATCTGGCCGCGACGAATCCGTCGCCCTACTCGTTCTTCATCAATCTCGGGGAGGCGGAGTATCTGGTTGGCGCTTCGCCCGAAATGTTCGTGAGGGTGAGCGGCCGTCGCATCGAAACCTGTCCGATCGCGGGAACAATCAAGCGCAGCCAGGACGCCATGTCCGACTCCGAGCAGATCATCAAGCTGCTCAATTCGAAAAAGGACGAGGCCGAGCTCACGATGTGCTCGGATGTCGACCGGAACGACAAGAGCCGCGTCTGCGAACCGGGCTCCGTTCGTGTCATCGGCCGGCGTCAGATCGAAATGTATTCCCGGCTCATCCACACCGTCGATCATATCGAGGGCAGGCTTCGGGATGGCATGGACGCCTTTGACGGCTTCCTGAGCCATGCCTGGGCCGTGACGGTCACCGGAGCGCCCAAGCTATGGGCGATGCGCTTCATCGAGGAAAACGAGAAGAGCCCGCGTGCCTGGTATGGCGGCGCGGTCGGAATGATGTTCTTCAACGGCGACATGAACACCGGCCTGACATTGCGCACCATCCGGATCAGGGACGGCGTTGCGGAGGTGCGCGCCGGCGCGACGCTGCTCTTCGATTCCGACCCGGCCGAAGAGGAGGCCGAGACCGAGCTGAAAGCGTCCGCGATGATCGCCGCCATCAGGCAAGCCAATGCGGCGGGCCGCCCGGAGGCGGCGGCGTCCATTCCTCGACGGGGCGATGGCCTGTCGGTGCTTCTGGTCGACCATGAGGACTCCTTCGTCCACACGCTCGCCGATTACTTTCGCCAGACCGGGGCCAGCGTCGCGACATTGCGAAGCCCTGTTCCCGAAAGCCAGCTCGACGCGATCGCCCCGGATCTGATCGTTCTCTCGCCGGGCCCGGGCCGACCGGGGGATTTCGACTGCCAGGCGACCATCGAAAAGGCGCGAGGCCGCGGCATCCCGATTTTCGGCGTATGCCTGGGTCTGCAGGCCCTGGCGGAAGCCTATGGCGGCACGCTTGCGGAGCTTTCCGTCCCGGTCCACGGAAAGCCGTCACGGATCGCGATCCTGAAGCAGGGCCGCCTTTTCGAAGGGCTTTCCGATCCCATCACCGTCGGCCGCTATCACTCCCTTCATGCCGACAGGGACGCGCTGCCGCCCCAACTGATCGTGACGGCGCTGTCCGAGGACGGGGTCGTGATGGCGATCGAGCATGAGACGGAGCCGGTCGCGGCTGTCCAGTTCCACCCGGAATCCCTCATGACATTCGGGCAGGGGGCTGGTCAGTCGATTGTGGAGAACGTGATCAAGAACCTGGCAAAGCGGAAAGCGGCGATGAGCTGACGCACGACCTTGCGCGGGGCCGCGTTGTCGTGCCCCGCGCACTAGCCGCCGGTGAGAAACCGAAGCATGCGCCCTTCGAGGGCCTCGTACATCTCGCTGCCCGACACTGTCATGCAGCCGAGCTCGCGGGCATGGGCGATCAGAGGCGTGATTGCTGGCTCGGTGACCGCGCAGCCGACGAATGCCTGCGCAGACAGGCTTCCAAGGTCGATCGCGGATTCGGCGAAGCCTCTCATTCCAGCCGGCGAAGCATTCACGATAACATCGAGCCCGGTTGCATCCGCGCTGCCGGCAGTGACATTCGGCGAGATCGGCCGCAATTTCGAAATCAGCGCGTCTCGCCTGCCGGGATCCTCGTCATGCACGCGGAGGGAATGGACACCCGCTTCCAGCAGGGCCTCGGCGATGGCGGAGCCCGCACCGCCCGCTCCGGTGACGAGGGCCCGTCGACCGAGAAAATCGCAGCCCTTGCGATGTGCCGCCTCGACGAAGCCGATACCGTCCAGCATGTCACCGTGCCAGCTCCTGTCCGGATTGCGCCGCATGACATTGACCGCCTGCAAGCGGCGCGCCCGCTCGCTGATGCTGCTGCAATGAGCCAGGCACGCGAATTTGTGCGGTAGCGTCACGACGATCCCGTCGAGATTCCCGACCGCGCCGAGAGCGTCCAGAAAAGCGCTCAACCGGTCCGCGCCGATCTGCGCCGGGGCGACGATCGCGTCGATGCCGGCGGCCGCGAAGGCCTTCGACAGGCCGGAAGGCGACTTAACCTGGGCAATGGGATCGCCGATGATCAGGTTCAATCGGGTCGCGCCGGAAATCCTGATATCATGCATGCGCGGCTCCAGGGTTGCACGTTCCGGCGCTCAGGTCTCGCCGCATGGCAGGACCTCAGGCGCCTTCGGCTTCCTTGACGGCGTCCATGATCGCGCGCGCCTTGTTGAGGCACTCGTTGTACTCGTCGATCGCAACCGAGGCATGGGTGATGCCACCGCCGCAGCGCATCGCTATCGAACCGCCTTTCAGCCAGGCCGACCGGAGGATGATGGCGGAATCGACCGACCCATCGAAGCCGATCAAGCCGACGACGCCGCCATATGGTCCCCGTTCGATACCTTCGACGGCTCGGATCGTGGCCATCGCCGCCTTCTTGGGTGTGCCGGTGACCGCCGCCGCCGGCAGGCACGCGGTGATGGCTTCGATGGCGCCAAGCTCTGCGGGGCACGTCGCTTCGAGGACCGTGAACAGATGCATCACGTTGCCGAGTTGCCGGACTTCCAGCTCGACGGGCATCGACACCTTCGCGTCGACCGCAACCGCCCGAAGATCCATGCACGTCTCGTCGACGAGCATCTTCTGCTCCTCCCGGTCCTTGGCCGAGTTGAGAAGCTCATGCTTGATCGCTTCCGTCTCCTCGGCGCTCCCACCGATTTGACGCGTGCCGGCATCCGTCTCGATGGTCAGGACCTGTCCCTGCTTCAGCAGGTGCATGGCCGGCGAGGCGCCGACGAGGGCGAGTTGCCCGGATTTGACCATGAAGACATGCGGGGAGGGCCGGCGCTCTCGAAGAGCCTCGAAAACAGTCTCGATGGTGGCGGAGGTGGACTTCGAGAAGCCGATCGAGAGGATCGCCTGCGAAATCTCGTTCCGCTCGATCGCATCCTGAACCTTGCCCACGGCGATGAAATAGTCGGCGGTCGAGATATCGACCCGCCAATCCCGTTCAGCCGGGAGCGCCGAACGAGAGCCGGTGCGGCCGAGCCGAGCCGAAACAGTCCTGAGCCGATCGATGAGATTCTGGCGCTCGACGATCTCGTCAGGCGCACCAGTGGCCAGGCGGACGAGGATCGCTTTGCTCGCCCCGTGGTCGATGATCAAAAGCGTCCTGACCAGCCAGAAAATGGCGTCGGATTCGTCGGGCTCCCTGCTGTCGAAATCATAGGGAAAATAGGCGAATATGCCGCCGGCAAACGGAACGCCGTCGGGCAGTCCCGGCAGATCACATGTGCCGTCGACATGGCGCGAGGCGGCCTCGTGACTGAGCGCTTCGACGTCCAGGCCGAAATAGGTGAATTCGGGTTCGGAGCCGCCGCCGGCGGAGCGTTCCATGCAGAAACGCGCTTCTGCCACGGCACCGCGCGCAAGCTCGCTCAATGCGGCGGCATCCAGGGCGAATTCTTGGCTGATGGCGGTGAATTGCGCGGTAGCCACGGGCAAACTCCGATTTCGGAACAGGGAATCCCTAGGTGTCACCTGTCGCGTTGACAACGACCATCTGCTCTCTACCGTATGCCTTTAAGACATTTCGAGACCGGCGATCATGTTCACGCTTCGACAAATCGAAGTCTTCAACGCGGTCATGCAGACCGGATCCGTCATTGGCGCCGCGAAAATGCTGAACGTGTCTCAGCCCGTCGTGAGCCGAATTCTGCGGCATCTCGAGGACCAGGCCAAGATTCCGCTTTTCGAGAGATCCAAGGGAAGACTTCAGCCGACCTATAATTCGACACTGATTTACGGTGAAGTCGCCTCGATATTCAAAAATATCCTGAACTTGCAGCAGTCCATGGAGAGGATGTCGTCCGGCGACGATATGACTCTTCGTATCGGATCATCTCCGAGCCTCGCCGCTCGCATCGTGCCCAAGGCGATGCTCAAGCTCCGCAAACGTTACCCCAAGCTCGTCATGCGGCTGGACACGCTGTCAGTCGCCCAGGTGAACGATTACCTGCTCTTCGGCGAGGGGGAGATGGTGATCGGCGTGTTCCAGCAGGATCACCCTTCGCTCTCGACGCAGTTGCTGGGTGCCGGCGAGATCGTCGCGGTATTGCCCGATGCCGATGCGGCGGACCATCCCTCGGGCGCGATCTCCGATGTGGCCGAGCTGATGCACGGGAACCTGATCGGCTTTGAAGCGACCACGCCGCACGGGCGAGCGATATCCGAATATCTGAATGCGCGCGGCATCCGTTACGAGCCCACCACCATCGTCCGCTTCGCCGAAGCGGCCTGTCAAATGGTGCAGGTCGGCTTGGGCTTCGCCTTCGTCGACAGCTTCACGGCTGCCAGCTTCCAGAGTGCCGGCTTCACGATCATCAGGCTGCCTGACGCGCCGAAGATGAACGTCTTCGTGCATGTTCATGTCGAGCGCGGCCTGTCATCCTTCGGTCGTATCCTCAAGGAGGCGGTTCGCGCCGAAGTCGATGGCGAGCTGGCCCGGTTCGGTGAAGGTCGTCGGTCGCCAACGAAAGCACTTAAACGACCAGAAAACTTGGGCGCTCAGGACATTTAAGCGGCGAGGATGGCGCCCTGAGCCGAAAGCGACCTTGTGATGTCCTGGAAGCGGATATCTGCCGCGGACGAGGCGATATGGGCCGCATAGACGCCCGCCGCCTGTCCCGTGGCAAACGCCGTGCCCATCACGCGAATGGAACCGAAAGCCCGGCTATCGGCTCCGATCAGGCGTCCCGCCACCAGCAGGTTGGCGATGCCTGCGACCCGCAGCGCGTCGAGCGGAATTCCGAAGACGCCGTCGCCTCCGACCGGGATGTATTCCTGCACGCCCGGCGCGTGATGGATTTCCATGGGCCAGCCCCCCAGCGCAATCGTGTCCTCGGGGATGCTGCCCGTGATGATCTCCTCGGCCAGGATACGCCTGACGGTCGCGGGTCTGCGCGATTCACGCACGCCGATCTGCGGGCCGGTGGAGGCGACATTGGCGTTGCGGAATGCGGGGCCAGTGCTCTTCAGCGCGGAAACGAGATGCCACGCGGCGTCACGAGCCGCGATTTCCTTTTGCCCGAACCCAATGGCGTCCGTCGGGTCGGCCTCGAGGTCCAGCGTCATCCACCAGAGTTCGGAGCTGCCGGGGATCTCCAGAACGACTCCGCCATTCCCGCGGGCGCGGATCAGCGGGGCCTGCGCGTTGTAGATGGCTGAGGCCGCCTGGAACGCGCTTCGAGATTCCTGCCATCCAGCCTCGATGCCGCCCACCCGGATCGGGAGTGACGCAGGCTGGGATTTATGCGGGCCGGTGAGCGTCCGATCTCCGGCGAGATGCCACAGGTTGCCATCTCCCGACGCATCGATGAACGTGCGCGCGCTGATCCGCGCCACCCCGAAATCGCCGCAAATGTCGATGGAGCGCATGGCGCCGTCGACCGTCGCGACGCCGCAAAGCGCAGCGCGATAGAGAATCTCGATCCCGCTTCCGGCCGCCGCGCGGTCCAGGGCGACCTTCAGCGCCTCCGGGTTCAAGGGAATGATCCAGTTGCCCGTCGATCTGATGCGCCGGGGAGAAACGTCCATGCCCAGGGTTTCCAGGCTGGACAGAACCTCCGTGGCAGCGCCGCCGACCACCCGCCTGGCCTCAATCGTGTTCGCAAAGAGCCCGCAATAGGCGAGCACCGAGGAGTTCGTCGCCGCACCGCCGGCGAAACCATAGCGTTCGATCAGGATCGTCCTGGCGCCGGCTTTCGACGCTCCGATCGCGGCTGCGACGCCGGCCGACCCTGCGCCCAGAATAGCCACGTCGCATTCGAATTGTGATGTCGCCGCGCTCATGCTGACCTCTGATTTCGCCGCGCTCCAGAGGTGGGAGCGCGCGGCGTGACGCATCGCGACTGTGCAGCGCGCGATGCTGGTCAGCGAATTCCAATTTGGTTGTACGAGTTGTCATCAGGCTATGAGTGTCCGTGAAATCGGAAGCACTCCCATAGGTTGCGTCGGCAATGTCAGCAGCCCGGCAGACGCAATTCATGTTGTCATGACATAGAGCGTCACAGTTTTCGATCGTGACCAAAACCTCCGGAAATGCTGTGGTACGGGATCAGGCGCGCAGCTGAGATACGTGCCTTTGGGAGAGGGGAAGTGCTCATGCGTTATGGTCTTTTCGCTGCCGTCGTCGGCGTGCTCGTTTCATGGAATTGCGGAGCCCAGGCGCAGGCGACACTTGCTGCCGTGAAGGCGCGCGGCGAACTGCTTTGCGGTGTCGGCGAGAATTTCGCCGGATTCTTCTCACCCGATGCGACCGGCAAGTATACGGGCTTCGACATCGACTTCTGTCACGCCGTCGCTGCCGCGACACTTGGCGATGCCCAGAAGGTCAAGTTCCTCTCCGCCACGCCTTCGGCCCGCTTTCCGCAGCTGCAATCGGGGCAGGTCGATATTCTTTCGCGAGAAGTGACGGATACCTTCTCTCGCGACACCAGCCTCGGCCTGGATTTTCCGATCATCACTTTCTACGACGGCCATGCGCTGATGGTCGCCAAATCGCTCGGAGCGAAAACGGCCAAGGACCTCAACGGAGCGAATGTCTGCACGCAGACCGGGCTTTCGACCGAGGTCATCATCGCCGACTACTTCAAGTCGAACAACCTGACCTACAAGCCGGTCGTGTTCGACTCCCGCGATCAGGCGCTCGCCGCCTTCGAGAAGGGGCGTTGCGACGTGTTTTCGTCCGACCGCTCGACCCTGTTCGCCTACAGGTCGGCGCTCTCCAATCCGGACGGCTTCACCGTGCTCGACGAGACCATCTCGAAATCCCTGAACGGACCGACCGTCCGCCATGGCGACAATAACTGGGCCGACATCGTTCGTTGGACCGGATACGTCCTGATCGCGGCCGAAGAGTTCGGCGTCACCTCCACGAATGTCGACGCCATGAAGGCGGATGCCAATGCGCCGGCCGAGGTTCGTCGCATGCTTGGCGCCGAAGGCGGTTTCGGCCAGATGCTCGGCCTGTCCGATGACTGGGGCTATCGCATCATCAAGAGCGTCGGCAATTACGGCGAGGTCTACGATCGGAACATTGGTTCCGGCAGCAAGGTCAGCATTCCCCGCGAGAAGACCCTGAACGCCCTGTGGAAGAATGGCGGCGCGCTGATCGCGCCATCGTTCCAGTAATCACCGAGAGCGGTGGGCGACACACATGCTCGCGCATCTTGAGGCCACGGCACCGAAGGCGAGCTGGATGCGCCGTGTCCTCGCGAGGGGCGATCTGGTCGGCTCTCTCGTCCAGATCGCCCTCGTCGCCGCTCTGGCCGGCGGCGCCTGGTACATCGTCTCTTCGACGATGGCCAATCTCAGCTCCCGGGGCATAACCACCGGTTTCGCCTTCCTGTCGCGGCCCGCCGGCTTCGACGTCGCCTTCTCGCTTCTGCCCTTTACATCCGCCAGCCCGCTTTGGATGGCACTGCTCGTCGGCATCACGAACACGCTCTTCCTTGCGGTCACCGGCATGGTACTCGGGACGCTCCTCGCCTTCGCGGTGGTGTCCTTCCGCCTGTCGAAGAGCCCATTGGCCTCGGGCCTCGCCGCCGGCTATATCGGCCTCTTTCGCAACACCCCGATCCTGCTGCACCTGCTGTTCTGGTACTTCGCGGTCTTCGCCGCGATGCCGAACATTCGCAACGGCCTGGTGCTCGAGGACGCGATCTTCCTGAACAATCGCGGGCTGTTCGTTCCCTGGCCTCAATTATCCGGGTGGGGCTGGCTGATCGCTTGTGTCCTTGCCTTGCTGCCGATTGCCGCCTCCAGATGGATGCGCAGGCAGCACCCAACATCGGCTTTCGCGCGGATCGATCTGTCGCTGCTCCTGGGGCTGGTGCTGTTCGTGGCTGTCGTCGTCATCGCCGCAACGAGCTGGGAGGTTCCGGTTCGTGCCGGCCTGGGCATGCGAGGCGGTGCTCTCGTCATTCCCGAACTCATGGCTGTCATCGTGGCCATGTGCACCTATTCGTCGGCATTCATTGCCGAGCTTCTGCGCGGTGCCATCCAGGGGATCGATCGGGGACAGACGGAGGCGGGGCAGGCTCTGGGACTGCACGCTGGAGCCATTTCGAGGTTGATCGTTTTCCCTCAGGCCATTCGGGTGGTGATTCCGCCCCTGACCAACCAGTACGTCAATATGATCAAGCAGACGGCGATCGTGGCGGCGATCGCTTTTCCTGATCTCATGCTGATCATGGGCAAGACGGTGTTGACCCAGACAGGGCAGGCGATCGAGTCACTGATGATCGTCACCTCGGTCTACCTCATCATCAGCCTTACGGCGGCAGGGCTCATGCATCTCTACGCCGCGAAGCTGAAGGCGGTAGGGCAACGCTGATGACCGCTCAAGCCGGCACCGCGAACCAGGATCGGACTCCAGGGCGCAATGCTGTCTCGGATTTCATCCGGCGCAGCTTTTCGGATCGTCGCACGGGCATCGTGACGGTTCTGGCGCTGATCATCCTGGTGGGCGGCGGCGTCCCATTCCTGGAATGGGCGCTCTTCAACGCCGATTTCGTCGGGAATGGCCCCGCCGATTGCCGGCGCGTCGGGGCCTGCTGGGTCTTCATAGCGCAGAAGGCCGGGCAACTCGGCTATGGCTTCTACCCGCAAGACCTGAGATGGCAGGTCAACATCTCCATGGCGGTTTCGGCACTGGGCCTCGTTGGCGCCTTCGCCGCGGCCCGTCGCTACCAGGTCGCACTGGCCGCTGCCGTCTATGCCGTCTCGGTCGTGTTGAGCTTCGATATTTTCGGCGGCAGGCTGCCGGGTCTGACCCAGGTCGCGGTGGAGAAATGGGGAGGGCTCACGCTTACGCTGCTGCTGTTCAGCATCGGAGTGGGCGTCTCCTTCCTCCTCGGCGGCCTGCTGGCGATGGGCCGCCGATCCGAACGGCCGGTCATTCGTTCGATCGCCTCGGTTTATGTCGAGTTCATGCGCGGCGTCCCGCTCATCGCGATCCTCTTCGTCGCCGTCATCCTCCTGCCGCTGTTCCTGCCGTCTGGGGCAGATGCCAACCTGTTTCTGCGCATCGTGATCGGGATTTGCCTCTACACCTCGTCTTATATGGCCGAGGCGATCCGGGCCGGGCTCGATGCGGTGCCGACCGGGAGTCGCGAGGCCGCTTATGCCCTTGGACTATCGAACTGGAACACCCAGAAGCTCGTCGTCTTCCCGCAGGCGCTGACGATTTCCCTGCCGGGATTGATCAACACCATGGTCGCCCTCGTGAAGGACACGTCTCTGGTGATCATCGTGGGCGTCCATGATCTTCTCGGTTCGACGCAGTTGGCCATCGGCGACGTTGCCTGGGGCAACGTTCTCTGGGAGGGGTACTTCTTCGCGGGAGCGGTCTATTTCCTGATGTGCTACGTGCTGAATTGCGTAGGCCGCCATCTGGAGGCGAAAGCGCGCCGCGCGACCGCACGATAAGCGATGTCGCGGACGGTACGCTCCTGACGATTTGCTCAGAGCGGGAGGAGGGGCTGATGGCTCGCTTGCTTTCGGTCAATATCGGCCTGCCGCGCGACATTCCCTGGCAGGGAAGGACCGTTCACACCGGAATCTGGAAAACGCCGGTCCAAGGCCCGCATACGGTTCGTCGGCTCAACATCGACGGCGACGGGCAGGGCGACCTGGCCGGGCATGGCGGCGAGAACCGGGCGGTCATGGTCTATCAGCTGGACTCCTACCGCTTCTGGCAACAGGAGCTCGAACGCAGCGACCTCACCTACGGAAACTTTGGCGAGAACTTCACGGTCGATGGTTTGTCGGACCGGGATGTCTGCATTGGCGATCGCTATCTGATCGGCACGGCTCTGTTCGAAGTGACGCAGCCGCGCGTCACCTGCTACCGGGTCGGCATCCACATGAACGAGCCGCGAATGGCCGCGCTGCTGGTCGCGCGCGGCAGGCCCGGCTTCTATCTGCGCGTTCTCGAGGAAGGCCAGATCGAGGCAGGAGACGAGATCGTCCAGGTCGGGGCAGGGCCTGAACGGATGACCGTCGCCGAGATCGACGCGCTGCTCTACCTGCCCGGTCGCTCCCAGCAGCAGATCGAGCGTGCATTGCGCATCCCCGCGCTGAGCTCGGGCTGGCGATCGTCGTTTCAGGCGCTGCTCACGCAAGAGCAGGCGGGCGGTGGGGCGGGAAATGCCGGCCTCGTCGCGTCGTCCGGACCACCTCCGGCCTGGGCGGGGTTCCGCCCGCTGCGCGTTTTGCAAAAGATCCGCGAAAGCGGCAGCGTGATCTCGCTGGTCCTCGAGCCCGCGGATGAACGCCCCCTGGTCGCGGCGCTTCCCGGCCAGTTTGTCGTGCTGCGCCTGCAGGCGGCGCCTGATACGCCGGCGCTGCTGCGCAGCTATTCCCTGTCGGCCGAACCCAGCGACCGCTGCTATCGCGTCAGTGTCAAGCGCGAGCCGCATGGCGCGGCGGGCGCCTATATCGACACCACCGTCCAGGTCGGCGACGTGCTGGACGTGAGCGCGCCACGAGGCAGCTTCACCCTCCCGCTGAACGATGGTCCCGTTGTCCTCCTCAGCGCGGGCGTGGGGGCGACACCTGTCATGGCGATGCTCCACGCCCTGGGCGGCACGGCCTCGCGGCGGGAGGTCTGGTGGCTCTACGGCGCCCGCAATGGCCGTGAGCACCCTTTTGCCCGGGAGGCCCGAACCCTGCTCAAGGCGCTGGCCCATGGCCATCACCACATCTGCTACACCTCGCCCGATCCGCAGGACAGGCCGGGTGTGGACTTCGACACCCGTGGTCGACTGGATATCGCGCTGCTTCGGCGCTTGGGCGTGCCGCGTGATGCCGATTTCCTGATCTGCGGCCCGCCGGCCTTCATGGAAAACCTGAGCGCTGGCCTTGCGGCCTGGGGCATCGCCGCCAGCCATATCCATACCGAACTGTTCGGCGCAGGCGCAGCCAGCACCCCGGGCATCGCGGCATCTCCGCTGCCGCCGCCGCATCCGCCTCGCGAGGTTTCCGAGACGGGGCCGCTGGTTTCGTTCGTCCGGAGTGGCCTGAACGTCCATTGGGATCCAGCGTTTCAGAGCCTTCTCGAGCTTGCCGAAGCCTGCGACGTCCCCACGCGATGGTCGTGCCGGACAGGGGTCTGTCACAGCTGCGAAACCGGGCTCGTGACTGGCGCAGTCGCCTATCGGCCCGATCCGCTCGAAGCACCGGCAAGCGGCAATGTCCTGATCTGCTGCTCGCGGCCGAAGGGCGATGTCGCGATCGACCTGTGAAGCGCTCGGCGTCGTCGGGATTTGTCCGGCCATCATCGTGGCAGGTCTCGCTGAATCATCGGACCGGATACGATATCCGGCCCGAAGATCCAGGGCCCGACGGCGGATGCCGTTATTTCGAGTATCCCCGACGTCGCATGAACTGTTCGGACCGGCGCTGCAGGTCTGCCGCGGCCTGTTCGGCGGACTTCGTCCTGGCACAGGCGGAATTCGCCTCGTCGGCGATCATCTGCAGGATCTGCTCGGCTTCCATGATCGGCACATAGCCGAACGTATCGCCGGAAAAGGCCGCCTTGACCGCGGCGTAATGCACGAAGCGGGCTGACAATTCCGGATCGCCGAGGAGCGACAGCCGGGCCGGCGAGAGGCCTCCGGCCGCGGTCCGCCGCGCGACGTCGCGGGAGGTGAGCCAGGCGAGATAGAGCCGCGCCGCCTCGAGATTGCGCGACTTCGCGTTGATCCCGATCGAGGTTCCGCCAAGCAACGAGCTTCCCGGCGTCGAATTGACCATGAACTTGCCCGCGACGGCCGAGCTCGCCGGATTGGACAGCGCGCCGAGCCCGCCGGCCCACATCACGGCCTGCGCCGACTTGCCCGTCGAGAAGCTGTTGAGAACCTCATTGTAATCCCAGGTCAGGTTTCCGGGCGGGGCAATCGACTGGAGATCGCCCGCCATCAGCCGGGTCGCCTTGATTCCTGCCTCGCCACCGAGATCGATGCGGCCCGCGGCGTCGAAATAGCGCCCGCCCATGGCGTGGTAGAGGATCGACCAGGTCACGTAGCATTGCGGTGTCTTGCCGGCGGGGAGGGCGTAGCCGTAGACATCGTTGCCGGCCGCGCGCCGGCCGCGATCGACGACCTCCTCCCAGCTCTTTGCCGCGCCGACATCGCGCAGGCCGCGCGCCTCGAAGATGGCGTTGTTGGACAGAAGGAAGGCGACATCGCCGAGCAGGGGCAGGCCCACCAGCCGGTTCTCGTAGCGGCCGTAGACGTCGAGGACCTTGGTCGGATAGTCGTCGAGATCGAGCGGCGGCGCCTCGCCTGATGGCGTCGGATCGGCGAGGAATTGTGCGAGATCGGGCTTCCACTGGTAGATGAACAGGCTGACGTCATAGGCGTTCGTGCCGCTCGTCCAGTCCAGCATCAGCTTGGTGTAGTGATCGCTCGGAGCGACCCGTGTGATCTGGAGATTGATGCCGGTGGCCTCGGTGAAGGCCTCGCCGATCCGCACCGTGACATCGAAGGCGGGACTGGTGCGGGACAGGATGTTGAGCGTCGTGCCGGCAAAGCGCTTGTGCAGGCCATCGGCCGCGCGGGCCGGCATGCCAGCGCCTGCGAGCGCGGCCGCGGCGGCGCCGAAGGTGAAACCTCTGCGATCGATCCGTGTCATTGGTCGTCCTCCCTTGCGAGCGGCTTGCTGCCGCGTTTGGTTCAGCCCTTGACTGCTCCCATGGTCAGGCCGCGCACCAGGTAGCGCTGCATTGCGACCGCGAAGATCACGACGGGTGTCGAGATCATCAGCGCAGCAGCGCCGATTGCGCCCCATTGGGTGCCGTATTCATTGCGAAAGCCCGTAATCGCGAGCGGCGCCGTGGCGGCGCGCGACTGGGTGAGGGCGAGTGCGAACAGGAATTCGTTCCAGGCGGCGATGAAGACGAAGACGCCTGTCGCAACGAGCCCGCCGGTCACGAGCGGCAGCACCACCTTGGTGAAGACCTGCAGCTCCGAGCAGCCATCGATGATCGCCGCCTCCCTCAGCTCGACCGGAACCTCGCGCAGGAAGCCGCGCAGGAGCCAGATCGCGAAGGGGAGGTTGAAGGCGCTGTAGACGAAGATCAGGGTCGGCCGCTGATCGAGCAGCCCCAGACCCGAGGCCACGAGATAGAGCGGAACCACGATGGCGATGCCGGGCACCATGCGCACGATCAGCACGGCGCCGAGGAAGGTGCGGTTGCGCCGGTCGAGATGGGCGAGCGCGTAGGCAGCGGGCGCGGCAATCGCCACGACGAGCAGCGTCGTCGGCACAGCCGTGAGGATGCTGTTGCCGACATAGCGCAGGAAGTTCGCGTTCACGAGGATTTCGCGGAAGCCATCGAGCGTCGGCGTGAACACGAAGCGCATCGAGAGCGTGTCGATCGGCAAGCGGAATGCCGTCATCACCATCCACGTATAGGGAAACAGATAGACGAACGCGACCGCGATCCACAGCAGCGTCACCAGGATCCTGCGCCGGCGCGAGGACTGCATCAGCGCTCCTCCACTGCCGAGCGGAACAGCCGCACCAGCAGCGGCGCGCTCGCGGTCAGCACGATGGCGACGAGGATCCAGGCGATCGCGGTCGTGCGCCCGATATCGAAGGCCGAGAAGCCGTTCTTGTAGGCGAAGATCGTGACCGTCGTCGTCCGGTTGCCGGGGCCGCCGCTGGTCAGGAGCCAGATCTTGTCGAAGTCGCCCATCGCCGCGATGGTGCGGAAGGAGGTCGCGATCAGCATATACGGCACGAGATGCGGCAGCATGACGTAGCGAAAGAGCTGCAGCGAGGTTGCGCCGTCGACCCTGGCAGCCTCGACGGTGTTGCGGTCGATCGCCTGCAACCCGGCGAGCATGATCAGCATGAAGAAGGGCGTCGTCTGCCAGACATCCATGATGATGATGGCGGGCAGGGCCATGTCGAGATTGAGCCAGGCAACCTTCCAGAGTCCGACCGCCTGGAGCACGGCGTTGAACACGCCGCTATCCTCCTCGTAGAGCAGCTTCCAGAAGATGCCGATCACCGAGGGCGTGATCACCATCGGGATGATCATGATCGAGCGGAAGAAGGAGCGGGCGTAGAAATCCGCATCGAGCATCAGGGCGAGGAGCGTGCCGAAGACCAGCCCGAGGGAGACGGCGGCCACCGCGTAGATGAGCGTGACGCGGATCGCCGACCACATCTCCGGGCTCGAGAGCAGCTCGGTGTAATTGTCGAGGCCGACGAAGATATTGGCGGTGGCGGGACGGGTCAGAAGCCAGCCCGTGAAGCTCGCCTTGAGCGCATAGCCCAGCGGCGCGGCGTAGACGGCAACGAGCAAGATCATCGCAGGCAGCATGAAAAGCAGCGCGGCGCGCTTCTGCCGGGCAGCCAGCAGGTCGCCTGGCAACGTTTCAGCAGCCATCCTCACCCTCCCGCATGTTTTATCCGGGCATGCCGTCGGAACGGCCACCGCCCGCTTGCTTGAGGTCACGATGGCAGAATTGCCCGCAACTCACAACGGAAAACGCTTTCCGTGACTGCGGGGCCGATTTTTAGCCGGTATTTCGCTCCTCCTGCGGGCAATGGTGTATAACGAGGGCCTTCCGATCCGGCAGGGTTCCACCGCGAAAGATGGCGATGCTTGGTAGACGACCGGTGCGGCCTTCGGGGCCTGTCACGATCCATGACGTCGCCAAGGCGGCGCAGGTCAGCCTCAGCACTGTCTCCAAGGCACTGAACGGCACCGGGCAGCTGCGCGAGGAGACGCGCGACATGGTGCGGCGCGTGGCCGAGGAGCTGCGCTTCCGGCCGAGCGAGATCGCGCGCTCGCTGTCGGGCCGGCAGCGTCGCACCATCGGGCTGATCTCCTCCGATCACCATGGCCGCTTCAGCCTGCCCGTCCTGGAGGGCATCCAGGATACGCTGGATGCGGAAAGCATCTCGGTGTTCCTGTGCAATGCCGCGGGTGATCCCGAACGCGAACGGCAGCACATCCACTCTCTGCTGGCGAACCGGGTCGACGGCATCATCGTCACCGGAACCCGCGCCACGCCGCGCCATCCGCTGAACCTGGAGGGCGAGCACTTGCCGGTCTTCTACGCGTTCTCTCGCGTCGTCGATCCGGATTACCCGTGCCTGCTGCCTGACGACCGCGGTGGCGGCCAGCTTGCCGGCGAGCATCTCTGCCGCCTCGGCCGCTCGCATGTCGTCCATGTCACCGGTCCCGCTCATGTCGAGGCGGTGCAGCACCGTCGGCAGGGGCTCGAGCACGCGTTGGCCGAACATGGGCTCGCCCTGCCTCCCGAACGCGTGCTGACCGGCAGCTGGAGCGAGGCCTGGGGCCACGAGGCCGTGGACCGGATCCTCGCCGCATGGCCGTCGACCGATGCGATCTTCTGCGGCAACGACCAGATCGCCCGCGGCGTCGTCGATGCGCTGCGCGCCCGGGGCGTGCGCGTGCCGGCCGATATCGCGGTGGTCGGCTTCGACAATTGGGAGATCATCGCTGCGGCGACGCGTCCGCCGCTCACGACCGTGGATATGAACCTGCACGAACTGGGGCGTCAGGCCGGCCTTCAGCTCCTCACCATGATCGATGGCGGCGAGGTGCGGGGCGTCCAGCGGCTGCCGTGCTCGCTCGTGGTGAGGGAATCCTGCGGTGGCCAGATGAGCCAAAATCGGGGCTGATTCCAGCGGATGATGTCGCGGAAAGCGTTTTCCGTTGGCATTCGAAGCGTGTTCTGCCATCCTGCCCGCACGCAAGCGGACATTGGTCGCTCCGACCGCCTGTCCGACGAGCGATATGCGGGAGAGTGGGAATGGCTGCTGAAACAGTGCCAGGTGAGATCAGCCTGTTGGCTGCCGGCAAGATCCCCGTGCGGATCCGGCGCCATTCGCCGCGCGTGCTGCGGATAAGCCTGGGCACGCGTCCCGCCGACGCAGCATCCTCCTATGTCGGCGCTGGCCCGGCAGACGAGTCGGGACCGGCTCGGGCGGAGGCGGGCGGCATCCGTGTTGCCGCCTACGGGACGACCGTGACGATCGGCGCGCCGGATGGCCGCGACTGGCTTCGCCTCTCGCTCGAATCCCTGCAGCTCGAGCCGCGGGTGCGGCTGCGCCTCGAGATCGCGGGCCTGCAGCATTTCTACGGCCTGGGCGAGGGCGGGCCGCAATTCGATCGCCTCGGCACGGTCCGCCGGCTGTGGAACTTCCAGTCGAGCCGCGCGCAGGGGGCGGATATCGCGATTCCGCTGCTGCTTTCCAACGCCGGCTATGGGCTGTTCATCGACAATTCCGCCCAGGCGACGCTGGCGCCGGGCGATTCCAATGACGGGATGTGGCTGGACTATAGTGGCGAGGGCGGTGGCTTCGACCTCTATCTGTTCGGGGGCGGCGGGCTGCGCGGCGTCCTGGAGGATTTCGCCGCGCTGATCGGCCGTGCCACCATGCCGCCGCGCTGGGCCCTCGGCTATCTGCAATCCACCCGCCATTTCGAGAGCACCGAGGAGGTGCTCGGCCTTGCCCGCAGCTTCCGCGACAAGCGCATCCCCTGCGACGCGATCATCTTCCTCTCCACCTACGGCCAGGCCCAGGGCCTGAATAGCGGCGTCGGCCATCTCGCGTTTCACCCGGCGCTCTTCGCCGATCCCGCCGCGACCCTGGGCGAATTGCGCGACGCGCATTTCCGGGTGTTCAGCCACGAATATCCGGTGCTGCACCGGCTCTCGCCCCTGTTTCCGGAAGCCGAGCGCGAGGGCTTTCTGCTCGACTACGGCTATCCTGAAAAGGCGACCAGCGGCCAGAACGCCGTGGCCTACAAGGAGGGGCAGCTCTATCTCGATTTCTCCCGGCCCGAGGTGCGCTCCTGGTGGTGGAAGCACCATCAGGAGCTGCGCGAGTGCGGCATCGAGGGCTGGTGGCTGGACGGGGGCGAAGGCCCGCCCGCCGATGTCTCGCTCCATGCCGGCCCGGCCACGGTGCTGCATAACCGCTTTGACCTTCTGCGCCAGCAGGCCTTCGCCGAGGGCGAGGCGCGCGACCGCCCGAAGACGCGTCCCTTCCTGCTCTGCCGCTCCGGCGGGCCGGGCATGCAGCGCTTTGGCGCCGTGCCCTGGTCAGGCGATATCAACACCACCTTCGAGACCTTCGAGACGCAGATCCGCACCGGGCTGAACCTGGCCCTGTCCGGCGTGCCGCATTGGGGCACCGATATTGGCGGCTTCTTCAACGTCATCACCGACGAGGGCGAACTGTTCGTCCGCTGGCTTCAGTTCGGCGCCTTCTGCTCGCTGTTTCGCGCGCATGGGCATCTCTGGCGGCGCCATTTGCCCTGGGCCTATGGCGGCGAGATCGAGGCCATCTGCCGCCGTTACATCGAGCTGCGCAGCCGGCTGATGCCCTACACCTATACGCTGGCCTGGCAGGCCCGGCAGAACGGCCTGCCGACCATGCGCCCGCTCGTGCTGAATTACCCCGACGACGCCCGCGTCTGGGACCTCGGCACGCAATATCTCTGGGGCGACGATTTGCTCGTCGCCCCGGTCACGCGGCAAGGCGCGACCAGCTGGACCGTCTACCTGCCGGAAGGGCGCTGGCACGATTTCTGGACGGGCGAGGTCTATGAAGGCCCCGCTGGCGTGACCGTTGCGGCGCCGCTCGAGCGCCTGCCGCTCTTCGTCCGCGGCGGCGCCATCCTGCCGATGGGACCGGTCATGCAATATGCCGGCGAACAGCCGCTTACCGAACTGACCGTGCTCGTTTACCCGGAAGGGCGCTCGGGCTTCGTGCTCTACGAGGACGATGGCGAGACGAACGATTATCTCGGCGGCCGCTACGCGCTGACCGAGCTGAGCTGCGAGGCCGACGCGGCCACCGTCAGCTGCCGCGTCTCGCCGCAACGCGGCGGTGCCGCGGTCATACCGGAGGCCCGGCGCTACGTCTTCCGGATCCGTGCCGCGAGCGAACCGCGCCGCGTCGAGCTCGAAGCGGGCGGGACGGTCCCGCAGGGGGAGGGGGCGAGCGCCCCGACCTGGTGGTGGGATCGCGAGGGCTTCGTCGTCGTCAGGCTGCCGCCGGGGCCGAATGGCGTGCGGCTGCACTGGTAACGCAGCGCTTACGATCTTCTCGTCGACGCAGGGGGCGCTGCCCTCCCTCGGCGCGGGCGTGCCGCCCCGCCGCGTCGCGCCCGAACGTCCTAGCCGATCCTGTACGGCGCCAGATGCTTCCAGTTCGGCGTCAGTCCCAATCCCGGGCCGGACGGCGCGGTGACGGTGCCGTCATCGTTCAGCGCCATCGTATCCTCGTAGATCTGCCCCCACATCGGGTCGAAGCTCGGCCCGTAGAATTCGAGGATCAGGCCGTTCGGGATCGCCGCCACGAGATGGACATGGACGTCCTGCGAGCCGTGCGGGGAGATGTCGAGATCGTGGGCCTGGGCCAGCGCCGCGACCTTCATGAACTCTGTGATGCCGCCGACGATCTTGGCGTCGGCGTTGAGGATGGCGGCCGCGTCGGCGCGGATCAGGTCGCGGAAGCCGTAGCGGGTATATTCGTTCTCGCCGGTCGCGATCGGGATCACCGTCGAGGTCACGACCTTGCGGTGCCCGTCATAATCGTCGGGCGCCACCGGCTCCTCGAACCAGAAGATGTCGAACGGCTCGATCCGCCGCGCCAGCTGGATCGCCTCGTAATGGCGATAGGCGCAGTTGGCGTCGACCATCAGCTTGATCTCGGGCCCGATCGCCTCGCGCACGGCCTTCACGCGCGCGACATCCTCGCCGATCGCGACGCCGCCGACCTTCATCTTCACGGCGCGTGCGCCGAGCGAGACATATTGCTCCATCTCGGCGGCGAGTTCGCGCAGACCCTTGCCCTCTTCGTAATAGCCGCCGGCGACATAGGTCGGGACGCGGTCACGATAGCCGCCGAGCAGCGTGTGCAGCGGCATCCCCGCGGCCTTGCCGCGCAGGTCCCACAGGCCGATATCGATGGCCGAGATCGCGCGCGTCGACTGGCCGCGGCGCCCGACCAGCTTGGGCACCCACATCGTGCTCCAGAGCCGCTCGACGTTCAGCGGATTCTGGCCGATCAGCAACGGCGTCAGCGATTCGACGATCGCCCGCTCGACGATGCCGCCCTTGCCGAGCCCGATGCCCTCCAGGCCCTCATCCGTCGCGATGCGGACGATGGCATAGTCGACATGGGTGTAGGTGTGCTTGCCGTTGGTGATCGGCTTCACCCGCGGCCAGCGATATTCCTCGAGGGTGACGGCGGTGATCTTCATGGCTCGATCCTTCCATAGCCAGTGTCGCAACGGCGCCCGCGCCGTAGTGTGATGCCCTGAGGCGCGGCTTCAGGCCATGCCCGCGCCGCCATTCACGTCGAGGCAGGCGCCGGTGATATAGCCGGCGGCATCCGAGGCCAGGAAGGCGATCGTCTCGCCGACCTCCTCGGGCTTGCCGAGCCGGCGCACAGCTGTTCCAGCCAGGATCTGCTCCTTGCGCTCGGCCGGGATTTCCCCGGAGAGCGCGGTCGGGATCAGCCCGGGCGCGATGGCGTTGCAGGTGATGCCGTCGGGGCCGTAGGCGGAGGCGATCGAGCGGGTCAGGCCGAGCAGCGCCGCCTTGCTCGCGACATAGGCTGGGCCGGCATTGATCGGCTTGAAGCGGGCCGCCGCCGAGGAGATGTTGACGATGCGGCCCCAGCCCGCCTCGCGCATGCCGGGCAGGAATTGCTGGGCGAGGAACAGCGGCGCGGTGACGTTGACGTCGAAGGTCGTTTGCCAGGTCTCGCGGGTGATCTCGATCACCGAGGCGGTCACGCCGTTGGGACGGGGCGCGATGCCGGCATTGTTGATCAGGATCGTGACCGGTTCCCAGCCGCGCCGGAGCACCGCCTCGTGGATCGCCGCGCCGGCGGCCGGGCTGGCGATGTCGAGCGCGAGCGCCTCGACCTCGTCCGAGCCGAGAGAGGCGAGCGCCTGCTGAAGCGTCGCCTCGTCGCGATCGACGAGCACGACGCGCCGGCCGGCTCCGAGCAGCGCCGCCGCCGCGGCCCGTCCGATGGTGCCCGCCGCGCCGGTGATGACGGCTGTGCGTATCATCCTGATATCCTGAACTTTCCGGGTCACGCGGGGAGGGGAGCCGGTTCAACCGGCGCTTGGCACCTGGCGGCCCGCCTCCTGGTCAATCTGTAGCACCTCGAGGAAGCGCGTCGTCATGTTATAGGCGGCGATGGTGATGATGAGCTCGGTTGCCTGCTGCTCGCCGAAGCGCGCCACGACCTCCGCGACCGCCTCGTCGGAGACCTGGACGTCGAGGGTCATCGCATCGGCCAGCGCCAGCGCCGCGCGCGCCCGCTCGTCGAAGGCGGTCGCGCCGGTCCAGTGCGGCAATGCGTCGATCTTGTCCTGCGACAGCCCGACCTTGAGGGCGAAGGTCACATGCGCGTCGTATTCGGGCTGGGAGCGGTTGAGGATCGCGACACGCAGGATCGCGAGCTCGCGCAGGGCCGGGTCGAGGCTGGATTGCTGCCTGACCGCGGTCAGGAATCCGAGCCAGCCCTGCGCCAGGGCCGGGCTGTGCAGCAGCATGCGGTAGAGGTTCGGCAGGCGCCCGCCGCGTTCGGCGCGGATACGGTCGGCGAGCGCGGCCACCTCCGGCGCGTTTTCGTCGGCATAGGGCAGGCGTGGCGCCAGGAGGTCGTTCGGGTTCATGCCGCGCCCCGCGCCAGTTCGTCGACGAGGGCCCGGTCATAGCCCTTGCTCGCCTGGATCAGGGTCCGCGTATAGGGCTCGGTCGCGATCCCGGACATCAGCGCCGCCGTGGTCATGGTCTCGACGATCCGCCCCGACTGCATCACGGCGAGCCGCGAGCAGAGATGGGCGACGACGCCGAGGTCATGGCTGACCAGGATGTAGGTCAGGTCGCGCTGCGCCCTCAGGTCGGCGAGCAGGTTGAGGATCTCGGCCTGGACGGAGACGTCGAGCGCCGAGGTCGGCTCGTCGAGCAGGAGGATGCCCGGTTCGGTGATCAGGGCGCGGGCAATGGCGACGCGCTGGCGCTGCCCGCCGGAGAGCTGATGCGGATAGCGCGGGCCGAAATCGGGGCTGAGGCCGACATCGACGAGCATGCGCTCGACCCGGTCCTGCACCTTGCCGATGCCGTGGATGCGCAGCGGCTCGGACAGGGCGGTGTTCACCGTGTGCCTTGGATGCAGCGAGCCATAGGGGTCCTGAAACACCATCTGCACGCGGCGGCCCTGTTCCCGCGACGGACGCCGGTCGACCGGCCGGCCATCCAGCGTGATCGTGCCGGACCAATGGCCGTAGAGATTGGCGATGCAGCGCAGGATGGTCGACTTGCCGGAGCCGGACTCGCCGACCAGGCCGAAGGCCTCGCCCGGCGCAACGGTGAAGCTGACATCGTGCAGCACCTGGGTCGCGGCCGCTCCGTGGCCGAAATGCAGGCTCAGTTCGTCGACGCTGATCGCATTCATGACGCTTGCGCCCCCGACTGGAACCAGGCGGGATCGCGCCGCAGCACGGGCAGGCGCTCGCGCGGTGCCTCGAGCTTCGGCACGGCGTCGAGCAGGCCCCGCGTATAGGGATGGGCCGCGTTCGCGAGATCGGCGGAGGCGATCGACTCGACGATCTGGCCGGCGAACATCACCAGGATGCGGTCGCAGAACGTGGCGACCAGGTTCAGGTCATGGCTGATGAAGAGCAGGCCGAGGCCGCGCTTCGCCACGAGATCGTCGAGCACCGCCAGCACCTGCAGCCGCACGGTGACGTCGAGCGCCGAGGTCGGCTCGTCGGCGATGATCAGGTCGGGCTCGGGCGCGAGCATCATCGCGATCATGACGCGCTGGCCCATGCCGCCCGAGATCTGGTGCGGATATTGGTCGAAGACGCGGCGGGGATCGCGGATGCGCACGGCCTCTAACATCTCGAGCGAGCGCTCGCGCGCCTCGCGCCGGCTGATCTCGCCATGGGCGACGAAGGCCTCCGCGAGTTGCTCGCCGACGGTCATGACCGGATTCAGCGCATATTTCGGGTCCTGCATGATCATCGAGATGCGGCGCCCGCGGATCGCGCGCATCTGCTTCTCGGAGAGGCTCAGCAGGTCGGTGCCGGCGAAGCGCAGGGCGGTCGCGGTCACCTCGGTCTTGGCTGAGTGCAACCGCAGGATCGAGCGGCCGACGGTCGACTTGCCGGAGCCGGATTCGCCGACAATGGCCACGCGCTCGCGTCCGACATCGAAGGAGACGCCGCGTACCGCGTGGACGCCGCCGCCGCGCGCGCCGAAGCGGACCGAGAGGTCCTTGATGTCGAGCAGCGGCGCTGCCTCGGGAGCCTGTTGATCACTCATTGCGGGGGTCCAGGATGTCGCGCAGCCCGTCGCCGAACAGGTTGAACGAGAGGCTGACCAAAAGGATCGCCAGGCCGGGCATGGTGACGAGCCACCAATGGTCGAGCATGTATTCGCGCCCGGTCGAGGTCATGACGCCCCATTCCGGTGTCGGCGGCTGGGCGCCGAGCCCGAGGAAGCCGAGACCGGCCGCGGTCAGGATGATCGTCGCCATGTTCAGCGTGAGCCGGACGATGACGGAGAGGATGCACATCGGCACGACATGGCGCGTGATGACGCGGAGCGAGGAGGCGCCCTGGAGCTGCACCGCCGCGATATAGTCGGCCGAGCGGATCATCAGCGTCTCGGCCCGCGCCAGGCGCGCGATCGGCGGCCAGGAGGTGAGGGCGATCGCGATGACCGCGTTGCCCAGGCCCGGGCCGAGCGCCGCGACGAAGGCCAGCGTCAGGACGAGGCCGGGCACCGACAGGAAGATGTCGGTGATGCGCATGAGGATGCCATCGGTCAGGCCGCCGAAATAGCCGGCGACCACGCCTACGGCGAGCCCGATCGGGCCGACCACGACGGTGACCAGCGCGACGATATAAAGCGTGACGCGGGAGCCGTAGATGATGCGGCTGTAGATGTCGCGGCCGAGCTCGTCGGTGCCGAACCAATTGGCGGCCGATGGCGGCTTCAGCGCGTTGGCGAGATTCTGCGTGATCGGGTCGTGCGTCGCGATCCAGGGCGCGAAGATCGCGACCAGCACCAGCAGCAGGATGACCGCGAGCCCGAGCGTCGCGAGGGGATTGCCGAGGAAGTGCCGCAGCGCCGCGCCGAGGCGCCCGAGCATGACCGCCCCCTTGCCGCCGCGCGCGCGCGTCATCGTACCCGATCCCTGGGAGACACCATGCGTCATGTCCGGGTCCTCGGATCGAAGACGCGATAGAGCGCGTCGGACAGGATGTTCAGTCCGATGAAGATGATTCCGACCAGCGTGACGCAGAGCATGATCGCGTTCATGTCGCCGAAAAGCAGGTTGTTGGTCAGGTACTGGCCGAAGCCCGGCCAGGCGAAGACCTTCTCGACCAGCACTGCGCCTTCGAGCAGGCTGCCATAGGTCAGCGCGACGATGGTGACGAGCTGGACGCGGATGTTGCGGAAGACATGGCGCCAGATGACGTTGCTCTCGGAAAGGCCTTTGACGCGGGCGGTGATCAGGTATTCCTGGTTGAGCTGCGCCAGCATGAAGCTGCGCGTCATCCGGCTGATATAGGCCATCGAGGAATAGCCGAGCACCGAGGCGGGCAGGATGATGTGGCTGACCGCATTCCAGAAGACGTCCATCTCGCCGGCGATCAGGGAGTCGATCAGCAGCATGCCGGTGCGGCTCTCGACCATGTCGTTGTAGAACACGTCGACCTCGCCCGGGCCGCCGAGCCAGCCGAGCCAGCCGTAGAAGACCACGAGCCCCATCATCCCCAGCCAGAAGATCGGGATCGAGTGTCCGGTCAGGCTGATCAGCCGGACGAGATGGTCGATCCACTTGCCCTTGTTCACGGCCGCGACGACGCCGAGCGGGATCCCGATCCCGGCGCCGAAGATGATGCTGAACGTGGCGAGCTCGATCGTGGCGGGGAAGACGCGGGCGATGTCGTCGATGACCGGCCGGCCGGTCAGCAGCGCGACGCCGAAATCGCCGCTCGCGAGCTGCACCAGATAGCGCCAGAACTGCACGATGATCGGCTGGTCGAGGCCCAGCCGCTCATAGACCATGCGGTAGGTTTCCTGGTCCGCGTCCTGGCCGACAATGTGCAGGGCCGGGTCCGCGGGCATGACGCGGCCGATGAAGAAGGTCAGCGCCATCAGGCACAGGATCGTCAGGGCGATGCCGCCGACGAACTTCGCCGCCTGCCAGAGCTTCAGGGAAACGGCCGGCAGGGACGCGGGGCCGGGGCGCATCGTCCCGGTTCCCGCGCGCAGCGACTTGGTGGCCTCAGTCATGATCAGCGTCCGACTAGATGCTGCGGGCTGTCTGCGTCCTTGGACGCGTCTCAGCGCGCTTTGGCGACGTCCCTGAAGCGGGTCGTGTAGCCGGGGTGGAAGCGGTAGCCCTGGACGTCCTTGGCGACGACGTTGGTGATGACCACCTGCGAGAAGGGCTGCAGCGCGGGCACGACATCCTCGACCTTGCGCTGGATGTCCTCGTACATGCTCTTCTGCTTCTCGGGATCGCGCTCGAGCAGCGCCGTCTCGATGTCCTTGTTGAGCTCAGGGCTGTGGAAGGCCGCCCGCCAGCCCTGGAACGCCGACATCTTGGCCTCGTCGCTGTTGTCGGGGTTGAAGATCTGGCTGCGCAGGTTGGAATGCGGATGCGGGTCGCTGCCGCCGCCGCCCAGCCCGATGATCAGCTCGAACTCGCGCTTGCGCATGGCGCCGTAGACCTGCTCGCCATTGCCCATCAGGATCTGGGCGTCGATCCCGGCCTGGGCCATCGTGCTCTGCATCGCGGCGGCGACGCTCGGGAAAGGCGCGTCGGAGAGGACGCGCAGCGTCGTCTTGAAGCCGTTCGGATAGCCGGCCTCGGCGAGGAGCTGCTTGGCCTTGGGGACGTCGAGCTTGTAGTCCGGGTCGGGCAGGGAGCCCATCGCCTTCTTCTGGATCGGGCGCAGGTGCTTGATGCCGTAATAGGGCATCAGCGTGTTGTTGATGCCGTCATAGTCGACGAGATGGCGCAGCGCGAGACGCACGCGCTTGTCGGCGAATTTGGGGTCCTTCATGCTGGCGCCGAGATAGTAGACGGTGCCCATCACCGTGCTCTCGATCTGGACATTCTTGTTGTCCTTGAGCGCGCCGATATCGGTGGCGTTCATCGTCATCGCGATGTCGATGTCGCCGCGCTCGATGGCCAGGCGCTGCGCCTGTGATTCCGGCAGGTGGCGGTAGATCACACGACGCATCTTGGGCGCGCCGCGCCAGTAATCGGCGTTGCGCTCCAGGACGAGCGTGTTGTTGGGCTGCCAGTTCTGCAGCTTGAAGGCGCCGGAGCCGGCGCTGTTGGTCTTGAGCCAGGCGGCGCCGCGATCGCCGTCCTTCTCGTGCTGGGCGACGAGCTTGCGATCGACGGCGACTGCGCCGCCCATCGTGAGGTTGTAGAGCATCAGCTGCGGATCGGTCGGCGCCGGCAGCTTGATCTCGACGGTGAGCGGATCGGGCGCGGTGACCAGCTGGGTGACGTTGTCGGCGGTGAAGCCGAAGCTCTTCCAGAAGGTCGCCTGGCCGAGATTGAGCTGGAGGATACGGCGGAACGACCAGACCACGTCCTCGGCCGTCAAAGGGTTGCCGGACTGGAACTTGATCCCGTCGCGCAGCTTGAAGGTGAGGGTCTGGCGGTCGTCGCTCACGGTCCAGCTCGTCGCCAGGCCGGGCAGGATCTTGCTCTTGTCGGTCGGGTCGGTCTCGATCAGGTAGTCGTACATGTTGGCGATGTATTCCATCTCGGCGCCGTTCATGGCGCCGGGGTCCATCGTCAGGATGTTGAGCATGCTGAAGCCGAGGACGATCTGATCGGCGGGCGTCTTCGCCAGGCTTGCGCTCGGCGCGCCGCACAGGAGGGAGAGGGCGAGGCTGCCCGCCAGGGCACTCACGATTGTCCGAGAACGCGTTTCCATGTCTTCCTCCCAATTCCAATGCGCGTATTGCCGTATCGCGCTTACACAAGTCTTCGGCCTGGAGATCACGCCGCGGCGCCAATGATCCCGTGTGGTGTTGCCAGGCGAAATCTTTCCTCATCGGCGTGAATACGCCGGGGAGCACGCCCGGATACGGCCCGCGCCTGTTCGGCCGATAAGCCCTGCCGTATTCGCCCGCTGGAGCGAAACAACCAGGCCATGCCGACGGGCCTACTTTCAACTGATTGGTGTTTGGTGTTTCCTGACCTCGGATTCGCCGTGGCATTCAGCGCCATGGCATTGTATGGTAGTGTGGACAACGCGACACCAGCTGTCAAGGAGGATCATGTGCTCGGCACAGGCAACGACAAGGGATCGACCGCGCTGCAATTGGAAGCCGAGCTGAAACGCGCCATCGTCGCCATGGAATTGCGGCCGGGGACGCGGCTGTCGGAGGCCGATATCGCGGAGCGCCACGGCGTCTCGCGGCAGCCGGCGCGCGAGGCGTTGATCAGCCTGGCGCGGACGAAGCTCGTCCATGTCCTGCCGCAGCGCGGCACAGTCGTGGCCAAGATCTCGGTGAGCCAGATGATGCAGGCCCGCTTCGTTCGCGAGGCGGTCGAGACGGCCGTGGTGCAGCGCGCCTGCGCCTCGTTCGACAGCAGCGTGCGCGAGCGCATTTCCGGACTCATCGCCATGCAGGAGCAGTTTGCCCTGGCCGACGACCACGCGAGCTTCCAGCGCTACGACGAGATGTTCCATGCCGCCCTGTGCGAAGGCGCCGGCTGCCCGCTCGCCTGGGAGGCTTTGCGGGACATCAAGTCCCACATGGACCGTCTCTGTCAGCTCACGATCGCGGATCGCACTGCGATGCTGCCGCTGATCGAGCAGCACCATGCCATCATGACGGCGATCGATGCCCGCGATGCCGAGGCGGCAGCCGCCGAGATACGAAAGCATCTGACGGAAATCCTGCGGACGCTCCCCAGGATTGAGGCCGAGCACGCCGACCTGTTCGAATATCGAACTTGAGCAGGGCGCGCCGGGATCAGATCCGGCAGCGTCCGGTCTCCATGTCTGGACCGCGGCCGGCTTGCACGAGCATTATTGTGTCATCAGCTACGCTTCGGCTGCGAAAGCGTGGATGAGGTCGACATAGTAGCGCTCGATCGTTGCCAGGCCCGCGACCTTGCCGTCGCCCTCGACCACCAGGAACTCGTCGCTGGTCGCCATGCGCGCGCCGTGGCCCGGCGAGCCGCCCTGTAGCGAGGGAATGCCGAGGACCTTGGCGAAATGCGCCCAGGGGCCGCCGAAGCCCTGCACCGGCCAGATCGTATGCTTGCAGCTGTAGGCATCGAGCGTTGCCAGCGTGGCCCGGATCAGGCTGGATTCGACCGAGGTCTGATACCAGTCATAGGCGGCCATGACCTTGATCCCGATATCGGGAAAGCCGGCTGAATCGAGATGGCGGCGGATGATCGCGATGATGTCATGCGCGCCGGTCTCGCTGATCACCCGCAGGTCGCAGGTCGCGGTCGCCGTATCCGGCAGCAGGAAGGATTTGGTGCCGGGTCCGGTATAGCCGCTGCGCAACCCGCTGATGTTGAAGGAGGCGCCATACATGTAGCGCTGCAGCAGATCGGCGGGCGACATCTCCTCCTTGAAGGTCTTCACCGGGAATTGCGGTGCGAGGCCGGGGATGAAGCCGTTGGGGTCCTTGCCGTCGACGCTGGCGCGCATCGTGTCCAGCAGCGGGCGCTCCCAGTCGGCGATCGGCTTCTCCTGCGCCATGATGGCGGCGAGCTCGGGAATGGCGATGGTCCGGCCGGTCGCGTCGGTCATGGAGGCCATGGCGTGGAGCAGGCGCCAGGCGGGATTGTCGACGATGATGCTGGTGGCGCTGTGGACGGCGCCGCCCTGCGGGCCGAGACCAGAATTCTGCGTGGAGGCCGTGAACTCCAGATAGATCAGGCCCTTGTAGCCCAGTGTCATGCTGACGCCGCCGCCCGCATCCTGCGCCGTCTTGGGACCGTAGAGCGCCGTGGCCCTGGCCAGCCGGTCGCGATAGCGTTCGACGAGCTTGCCGTAGTTGGGGCTGCCGAGGAGTTCGGCCCCCTCGATCAGGAAGAGCAGGTTCACCGGCAATTCGCCGTCGACGGCGAGGATCGAGGAGACGGCGTTGATCCAGGCTTGCAACGGCCCCTTCTGCGCCGCGGCGCCGCGGCCGAGAACGACCTTGGGAAAGCCGCCGAACGGGATCGCCTCGCCGGAGAAGGCCGGATGCGTCCAGGGCTCGGTGCCGACGGGGCGGACATCGTAATGGCCGTAGATCAGCAGGGTCGCCGGCTTGCCGCAATCGACCGCGCCCCAGACGCCGGGGTAATCGTCGCCGACATCGACCACCTCGGCTTCCGTGAACCCGGCCGCCGCCATGTTGGCGACCAGCAATTCGGCGCATTCGCGCAGGCCGGACTTCTCCAGGCTGACGCTCGGTTGCCGGACGAGGCGCTGGATATTGGCGACATGCGCGTCGAGATGGGCGTCGATATGGTCGTGGATGGCCTCGCGGTTGGTCATGACGTCACTTTCGTTCGGGTGGCGAGCGTCAGCCGCTCTTCTTGGCTCCGAAGCGTGGGAGCCCCATCAGTGCCTGGCGCCGGCCCTTCAGCTTCGGGTTCAGCGTCTCCTGCAGCGTATCGCCGACGAGATTGGCCGAGAGCACGAAAAGGAACAGCGCGACCGATGGGCCGATGATCAGGTAGGGCGCGCTGGTCAGCACCTCCTTGGCCTCGTTCAGCATCTGGCCCCATTCGGGCGTCGGTGGCTGGACGCCGAGGCCGAGATAGCTCAGTGCCGCCGTATTCAGCACGAAGACCGGCAGGGTGAGCGTCGCCTGGACGATGATGGGGGTCGAAATATTGGGCCAGATATGGCGCCGGAGGATGCGGGGCCAGGTCGCGCCGGCGGCGATCGCCGCCTCGACATAGAGCTCCTCCCGAGCCGACAGCGTGACACCGCGTGCGACACGGATGAATTGCGGCATCTGCGATAGGCCGAGCGCAATGACGACGCCCTGCTCGGACGGGCCGGCGACGACGACGATGACGATCGCCAGCAGGATGATCGGGAAGATCAGCATGATGTCGGTGGCGCGCATCACGACGGCGTCCCAGACTCCGCCGCGATAGCCGACGAACATGCCGAGTGGCACGCCGAGCACGACGGCGAAGAGGATCGACGAGATGGCGATCTTGGTCGTCACCTGCGTCGCCAGAATGACCCGGGACAGCACGTCGCGCCCGAACTGGTCGGTGCCGAGCCAGTTCGCCCAGGATGGCGGCCGCATCCCCTGGCGCAGGTTGATCCGGAACGGGTCGCTCGGCGTGATCCACTGCGCCGTCAGCGCCACGATCAGGAGCGCCAGCAGCACAAAGGCGAAGAACAGACCGACACGGTCCCGGGCGAAGCTGCGCAGAAACTCCATCAGCGCACCGCGCCTTGCAGGCAGGCCAGGTTCACAGTGAAATCCTCGGATCGAACCACGTGTAGAGAATGTCGACGATCAGGTTGAGCGTGATGAAGATCATCGCGAAGAAGAAGATCGACGCCTGGATGATCGGCAGATCGCGCGTCAGCACGGATTCGACCATCAGGCGGCCGAGACCGGGCCAGTTGAAGATCGACTCGATCACCACCGAGCCGCCGAGCGTGTGCCCGAAGCCCAGGCCGAACAGCGTGATGATCGGCAGGAAGGCGTTGGGCAGGGCATGCGTCATCACGATCCGCCATTCCGCCACGCCCTTGGCCCGCGCGGTGACCACGAACTCCTTGCCGAGCGCGTCGATCATGCAGGAGCGCACCATGCGCGAAGATCGCCGCCTGATAGGAGCCCAGCGTCACCACCGGGAGGACGTAATTGGCCCAGCTCTCCTTGCCGGCGATCGGCAGCCATTCGAGATGGACACCGAAGAAGTAGATGCCGGCGATTCCGGTGACGAAGACCGGCAGGCAGATGCCGACGAGCGAGCCGATGGTCACCATCTTGTCGAGGGAGCTGCCCCAGAGCGTCGCCGACAGGCAGCCGAGCGTCAGGCTGACGGCGACGGCGAAGATCATGGCGAGCGTGGCGAGCTGAGCCGTGTTCAGAACCCGTCCCAGCACGATGCCCAGGACGGGCTGGCGGTTGTAGTTCGAGACGCCGAAATCGCCGAGCAGGACATGGCCCATATAGGTGCCGTACTGGACGTGCAGCGGCCGGTCGAAACCATAGGCCTTGCGGATTCCGTCGACGACATCCTTCGGCGCATTGTCGCCGGCCAGCAGGACGGCGGGGTCGCCCGGGATCATGTGAAAGAGCGTGAACAGGAAGGTCAGGAGCAGGAAGCCCGCGAGGATGATGAAGCCCATCCGTCCGATGATCATTCTCAGCACGGCGTGACGTCCTGGTAGGCCAGCAACGAGGCGGGCGAGCGGAAAGACGAAGCCATGAGGGCACCGGCAAGGAGCCGGCCGGCACCCTCGTTTTGGGGCGACCGGCTCAGCGTTTCACCCCCTGGCGCTCCATCTCGGCCTTGTCGAACCAGGCGAAATGAGCCGGATAATTGTCGACCGCCAGGATTTCGTCGCCCTTGAGATAGGTGCGACCGGCGAGGCCGAGATTGAGCGTCGGCAGGTAGATCACGGGCGCCGTCACCAGGAGCCGCGCCATCCACTGCTTGACCAGCTCGCCACGCTTGGCCGGGTCGGTCTCGATATGCGCGGCGTTGGCGATACGGTCGATCTCGGCATCCGAGAAGAACATCCGGTTGGCGCCGTAGGGCTTCCAGGCATTGGTATGCGTGAAATACATCATCGGCTGGTCGGGATCGGCCGTCGGAATGCCCCAGGACAGGAGCGCCATGTCGTATTTCGCGTCGTCGGGCCCCTGGTTCGTCGCCGCGCTGAACGCGGCACTCTCCATCACCGTGAGCTCGACCGTGATGCCGATCTGCTTGAGGAAGGTCTGGAGCAGCTGGGCAATCTGATAATCGCCCTTGGTGGCACCGCGCGGCGTGAACAGCTTCAGCTTCACGGCCTGGCCCTGCGGGTCCTTAAGCACCCCACCGGCGAAGGTGTAGCCGGCCTCCTTCATCAGCGCGATCGCCTTGTCGGGATCATAGGGGAAGATCGTGTCCTCGCCCGGCGCACGCATGTCGGTATAGTGGACGACGCCTTGCATCAGCGTCGGTGCCGTCATCAGCGACGCGCCGCGTCCGGCGAACACGCTCTCCACGATACCGGCCTTGTCGATGGCGTAGTTCAGCGCCTTGCGGACGGTCGGATTGGCGAGCATCGGGATCTTGTGGTTCAGCACGACATAGAACTGCCGCGTGCTCGGCACGGTGCGCACCAGCACGTTCTTGTTGCGCTCCAGCCTGGCCAGCTCGAGATCGCCGAGCTGCACCGTGCGGTCGATCTCGCCGCGCTCCAACATGGCGGTGCGCGTCGCGGCGTCGGGGACGATCACGATCTTGACGCTGTCGAAATAGGGCTTTCCGGCCTGCCAATAGTCCTTGTTCTTCTCGAAGATCGTGTACTCGCCCTTGACGAACTGCGTGTGGACGAAGGGGCCGGTGCCGACGACCTTGGTCGCCATCCCGGCCTCGCCGACGGCCTTGTAGGTCGTCGGGCTGAAGATGCAGAGCGGGCGATAGGCCAGCGTCGGCAGCAGGGCAGGGAACGGCGCCGAGAGATGGAACGACATCTCGTATTCGGAATCGGCGGTGGCGCGCTCGAAGCCCTCGAGCAGCGGCAGGTAGATGAACTTCTTCGCCTTCGCCTCATTGAAGACGAAGGCCGCGGCCTCGGCGTTGAACGGGCTTCCGTCGTGGAACTTGACGCCCTCCTGCAGCTTGAACGTCACCGTCTTGCCGTCCGGCGAGACCGTCCAGCTCTTGGCGAGCAGCGGCTTGATCTCGTTGCTCGCGTTCAGGTCGACCAGCGTCTCGCAGGCATGCAGCCAGACATCCTGCCCCGACTGGTCGGTGCTGCGGCCCATGAAGAGGGTGAACTTCTCGCCCGACTGCGCATAGATCAGCTGGCCGCCATATTGAGGCTTTCCGGCATCCTGGGCCAAGGCGGCGTTCGGAATGAAGGCGGCGCCTGAAGCGAGGCCGCCGGAGATGGCGAGCGCCGCAAGCCATGCAGTCAGTTTCGGCAGCATGATCTGTCCCTTCCATGGTTGCCGGTCCGCGGGCGCCACGGGCGACCGCGAGCCGCGTTCAGTACATTTGCGCCTTGTCGAGGATATTGGTCATTTCGGAGGTTCGTCCCGCCAGGAACAGCGGGATATTGCGGCAGAAGATGTCGGTGATCGCCGCGTTCTCGCCGGCGACGGTGCTGGCGGAATGCGGCGAGACCAGAACATTCGGCAGGTCCCAGAGCGGCGAGCCGTCCGGCAGCGGCTCGACCCGCGCGACATCCAGCGCCGCCAGGCCGATCGCGCCCGAGCGCAGCGCTTCGATCAGCGCCTCCTCGTCGACGAGCTGGCCGCGCCCGATATTGACGAAGACGACGCCGGGCTTCATGCGCGCGATGACGGCGCGGCTGATCATGCCGTCCGTCGCGGGCGTATGCGGCGCCGCGAGCACGACCGCATCCGCGCGGGCGACCAGCCGCTCCAGCTCACCGAGCCCGTGGACCTCGTCGGCATGGAGTTCCGTCCGTCGATCCTGCGAGGGCCGCCGCACCAGCGCCAGCACGGTCATGCCGAAGGCCTTCGCGAAACGACCGACCTCGGCGCCGACCTTGCCGGCGCCGACCACCAGCAGGGTCTGCCCTGCGAGCGAGATGCCGCAATAACGCTCCCAGCGGTGCCCGGCCTGCTCGCTCTTCAGGAAAGGATAGCGCTTGGCCTGGAGCAGCAGCGCCATCACCGCGAACTCCGCCAGCGGCCTGGCATGGACGCCGCGTGCCGTCGTGACGATGAGATCGCTGTCGGCGAGGCCGAAATCCCTGACCATCTGGCCGACGCCTGAACTCGTCGTCTGGACCCAGCGGACATGAGGAGCGAGCGAAAGCGCGCCGCCATTCCCCACAGGCCCGCCCGGGAAATCCCAGAGAATGGTGGCGCGCGCGAGATGCTCGCGCCAGCGCGTCTCCTGCCCGGCATCGCGCCGGAAAGCCGGATCGCCCTTGTGGTCGGCGATGTAGCGGACAGGCGGCAGCAGGTCGGGCTCGTAGATCACCTCGACCGCGTCCGTCGCGGCGGCACGGATGCTCTCCACATGCTCCGGCTCGATCGGCGAGGTGAGGAAAATCCTGTGCTTGTCCATCATCTCTCAAGGCCAGCGAGCGGTGCCTGCACCAGGCAGGGATCGTGCCATTTGGGTCTAAATCGGCGCGCTTCGCAATGCCCAGTCCGCATGCTGCCAACAGGCGGAGCACGCACCCCCGAAGCGCGGGCGTCTTGCATGCCGGGGCGTCGTCGGGCGACAGTGCGGGACAGAGTCGACGGGTCGATCAGGCCCCCGCAACGACCGGCCAGCCGGTCTGCCATCACAGGACTTGCGCCGTGACGCTTGCATCATCGACCGCGCTCGTAACCGGCGCGGACAGCCAGGGCATCGGCCGGGCCGTCGCGCTCGCCCTCGCGGCGGCCGGCGCCGACGTCGCCCTGCACTGGTATCGCAGCCGCGAGCTGGCGGACGAACTCGCCGCCACGATCAGGGGCATGGGGCGCCGTGCGGCGCTGGTCCATGCCGACATGGGCGATGCGGCGGCGGCCCGCGCCGCCGTCCGCGACGCGCGCGACGCGCTCGGTGGTCTCGGCATCCTCGTCTGCAACGCGGCGAGGATCCAGCGCAAGGCCTTCCTCGAGATCACGGACGAGGACTGGGCCGGCATCCATGCCGTCAACCTGCACGGCTATTTCGCCTGCGCGCAGGAGGCGGCGCGGATCATGGTCGCGCAGGGCGAGCCCGGCCGAATCGTCATGGTCTCCTCGGTGAACCAGGCCCATGCCAACCCGGATATCGCCCATTACGTCGCCACCAAGGGCGGCGTGATGATGCTGGGCCGGGCGATGGCGCTGGAACTGGCGCCGTACGGCATCACCGTCAACCTCGTGGCTCCCGGCACCATCGAGACCGACATCAACCGGCACATGCTGGCCGACCCCGAATTCCGGGCCCGCAAGCTCGCGCCCGTGCCGCTGCGCCGCGCCGGCCTGCCCGAGGACGTCGCCGGCGCCGTGACCTATCTCGCCAGCGAGGCCGCCTCCTACGTCACTGGCGCCACGATCGTCGTGGATGGCGGCCTGACCATCACCTGAACGAAAGCTGCTGCGATGACCACGCTCCCTGCCGGCGACCATCCGGTCCACGAGGTCCATGCGATCCGTTTCGCGCATCACGCGCCGCGCCGCCGGGTCGAGAATTTCCTCGGCGGCGATGCCCATGACGGGCCGATGCCGTTCGACTATTTCGTCTTCGTCATCAAGGGCCCGGCCGGCGCCGTCATCGTCGACACCGGCTTCAATGCGGAGGTCGCCCGCAAGCGCGGCCGCGAATTCCTGCGCTGCCCCAGCGACGGCCTGCGCTTGCTCGGCATCGATCCGCAGACCGTCGCAGACGTCGTGCTGACGCATCTGCATTACGACCATTCGGGCAACCAGGACCTGTTCCCGAAGGCGCGCTTCCATCTGCAGGCAGCCGAGATGGCCTATGCGACCGGGCCCTGCATGTGCCACGGCATGCTGCGCGGCGGCTATGATCCGCACGACATCGCGGAGACCGTCCGCAAGCTGTTCGAGGGGCGCGTCGTCTATCACCAGGGCGAGGGTGTGGTCGCGCCCGGCATCACGCTCCACCGTGTCGGCGGGCACACCGACGGCCAGCAGGTCGTGCGCGTGATGACGCGCAAGGGCTGGCTGGTGCTGGCCTCGGACGCGACCCATTTCTTCGAGAATTTCGAGCGCAACATCCCCTTTCCCTGGGTCTATCACGTCGGGGCGACGCTCGAGGGCTTCCGGCGCCTGCGCGAGCTCGCCGCTGCCGAGGCATTGGTCATACCGGGTCATGATCCGCAGATCATGACCCGCTTCCCGCCCTCCACGGCCGAGGCGAAGGGAATCGTCGCGCGCCTCGATTGAGTGGCTCCGCCCGAACGGGCCGGCCCTCGGCAAGAGCATTTTCGAACGAAGTGGATACCGGTTCGCGTGAAGAAAGTGCGCTAAAACAGAGGGATAGAGTATTTCCACGCTTCGGGGACGCGCGGAAATACTCCAGTCGGGCGGCTTCGCCTCAGTTCGGTTTCGCCGGCACGACGTCCATCGCCAGCGTCTCCTCGTCGCTGCGCAGACGCACCGTCTGGGCGCGATCCCGCCAGAGTGCCCAGCCGTATTTGATGACGGTCAAGGGGAAGGTGGCACGGTCCTTCACGAACAGCGCCCCCGCCTCGCTGAGCTGAGCCCGGCGCTTGGTATCGTCGAGTTCGCTGCCGGCGCTGTCGATCAGCTTGTCGACGGCGGGATTGGCATAGCCGCGCCAGTTGAACTGTCCGAGCTTGCGCTCCGCATCGGCGGAATGGGCGATCGCGGACAGGGTGTAATAGGCCTCGCCGGTGATCGTGCCCCAACCGGCCATCGTCGCCGAGAGCTCGCCGCGCGGCCGCGCCGAGAACAGGATGCTGACCGGAACGCCGTTGGCCTGCACCTCGACGCCGACCCGTGCCAGCATCTGCACCAGCGTCGTGCCGATCTCGCGATCCCCCGGCAGACGATCGACGGTGAAGCTGAGGGTGAACTTGAACCCGTTGGGATAGCCGGCTTCCGCGAGCAATTGCCGCGAGCGCGCCAGATCGGCCTTCACTTCCGGAATCTCCGGATTAAAGCCGAAGATGCCCTGCGAGACCAATTGCGTCGCGGGCGAGCCCATACCGTCCATGGCGATCTCGACGAGCTGGCGGCGGTCGATGGCCAGATCCAGAGCCTCGCGCACGCGCGGATCGCGGAACGGATTGGCGGCGAGCGGCGAGCCGTCCTTGGCGCTGACCTGCGGCGTCTTCTCGCGGAGGTCGAGATCGAGCAGGAAGACGAAGATGGTGTCCTGGGTCGGGACACTGAGCTTGCTGTCCTTCGCCAGCGCCGCGACATCAGTCGCGGAGACGCGTGCGATCATGTCGACCTGGCGGGCGCGCAACTGCGCGACGCGGGCGGCGTCGTTGGAGATTTCCTTGCGGACGACGCGCTGCCAAGGCTGGGGCCCGGCCCAGTAGCCGTCGAAACGGTCGAGCGTCAGATCGGCCTTCGGCGTCCAGGAGACGAACTTGTAGGGGCCGGTGCCGATCGCGGCCTTGCCGGAGTTGAAGGCCTCGTTCGCGGTCTCCCGCGTCAGGCCGGCGGCCGCCTTCGAGGAGACGATGAACAGGCGCACGAGATCGCTGGGAAGGGTCGGCGCGGCGCTGTCGGTGACGAGATGCACCGTATGGCTGTCGATGATCCGCACCTCCTTGATGCGGCGGGTGTAGAGCGTCGCCGGATTGGGGCCGGTGACGTTCGGAATACGCTCGATCGAGAATTTCACGTCCTCGGCGGTGAACTCCGAACCGTCGTGGAACTTCACACCCTTGCGCAGCTTGAACTCCCAGGTCGTCGTGTCGATCGGCTTCCAGGATTCGGCCAGGCTCGGCTCGACCTGCAGCTTCTCGTTCGAGCGGACCAGCGTGTCGAAGACATGCTTGAGCGCCTCCACATGGACGCCGAGCGCGCTGTAATGCGGGTCCATCGATTCCGGCCCGGCCCGGACGCCCATGTTGAGAGTCTGGGCCGATACGGCACTGGCGCCGATCAGGCCAGCGGCCAGCGACGTGATTTTCAGAAAGCGCATCAGCGACATGACGTGGTCCCCCTTATGATCCCCTCACGACTCGTCGACAGGCCACGCAGCTGAGCGGGCGCGGCCGTTCCGACGGTCAGGTCCCGGCCTTCATGGCCTCGAGCACCATTTTGGTGGCGCCGGAAATATCTCCGAGCTTCTCGCCGGCCTTGACCCGCTCCTGATTGCGTTCGCCGCGCTCCTGGCGGGCGATGGCCGCATCGGCGATGGCCTCGGCTTCCGCCACGGGCAGGACGAGCACGCCGGATTCATCGGCCAGGATGACGTCCCCGGCACTGACCGGGACATTGCCGCAGGAAATCGGCCGGTTCATCGTGCCGCCGAGATTGTAGAGCCGGGTGGTGATCGGCGTCATGCCGCGGCACCACATCGGAAAATCCGAATCCTCGATCTCGGCGAGGTCCGTGCAGGGCCCGTCGACGATGCCGCCGATGGCGCCCGCCGCCTTCGCGGCAATCGTGACGCCGCCGCCCCAGCAGGCGTGCTTGTCATCGCCGAGCCTGTCGACGACGAGGATGTCGCCGGGGCGCAGCAGGCCGAGCGCGTGATGGAGCAGGGTCGAATCCTGCCCTGGGATCGCGAGCGTCACGGCCGCGCCCGCGATCCGCTTGCCGCGAAGCAAGGGCTGGATGCCGCGATCCATGAAGCCCCAATGCCGTGAATGCCCGACTGTCGCGGTCTCGACGCGCTGGAGTTTGGCCACCAACGCCGCGGAAAGCTGCGGCGGCATCGGGTCGATCAGATAGTCGGGCATCGGCGTCTCCGGGCGTAGCGGCAGGTCAAGCTCTGGCTCCCTGCCAGAATGCGGACTCATAAGACGCGCGGCGTCAAGGATGGAAACGAGCCAAGGCCTGGCCCAGGGCCGAAGCGCCTCCCGGGGAATACAATCGGAAGACGGTCTTTGCGCCTGGAAGCCTTATTCAGTCACCACATAGGAGGCCCGGTCGATGCCGTGGCGGACGAGCTTGTCGTAGAACGTCTTGCGCGGGATGCCCAACATCTCGAGGGTCGCGCGGACATCGCCACGATTGGCCTCCAGCGCCTCCCGGATCAGGTTGGCCTCGATCGCATTCAGACGCTCGGGCAGGCTCGCCGCGGCGACATCGTCCTGCACCGGGGCTGCCGGTGTATCGGCGGTGACGCCGAGCGCCACCCGCTCCGCGAAATGGACGAGTTCGCGGACATTGCCCGTCCATGCATTCTCGACGAGATGGCGCTCGACGCTGCGATCCAGCATCGGCACCTCGCGCCCATATTTCCGGGCGGCGCGGGCGAGGAACTGGGCGAAGAGCAGCGGCACGTCGCGGCGGCGCTCGCGCAGCGGAGGAATGCGCAGGGTCACGACATTGAGGCGGTAATAGAGGTCCTCGCGGAAATCGCCGCGCTGCGCGGGGTCTCCGAGATCGAGCTTCGTCGCCGCGACGACGCGCAGATCGACGCGGCGCAGATCGTTCGAGCCGAGCGGCGTGATCTCGCGCCCCTCCAGAACCCGCAGCAGCTTGACCTGCGCCGCCGGTGGCATGCTTTCCAGCTCGTCGAGGAAGAGCGTGCCGCCGCTGGAATGCTCGATGCGGCCGATGCGCTTCTTCTGCGCGCCGGTGAAGGCGCCGGCCTCGTAGCCGAACAACTCGCTCTCGATGACGCTTTCGGGCAGCGCGCCGCAGTTCAGGGCGACGAAGGGCTTGTCGCGGCGCCGGCCCTGCCGGTGCAGCAGGTTGGCGACGACCTCCTTGCCGGTGCCGGTCTCGCCCAGGACCAGCACGTCGACATCGATATCGGCGAGATCGCGGATGGTCTGGCGCAGGCGGATGATCGCAGGCGCTTCGCCGAGCAGAGCGGTGTCGTCGCCCGGTGCGGCGGCGAGCGCGCGCAGCCGCCGGTTCTCGATGACGAGCGCGCGTTTCTCGACCGCCCGGCGCAGGGTCTCGACCAGACGATCGGTCGAATAGGGCTTGGCAATGAAATCATAGGCGCCCTCGGTCATCGCACCGACCGCCATGGCGATATCGGCGTGGCCGGAGATCACCACCACCGGGATATCGGCGTCGAGCGCGCGCAGGCGCCTGAACAGCGCGATGCCGTCCATGCCGGGCATGCGCACGTCGGTGACGACGACGCCGGCATAGTCCTCGCCGATGCGCTCGAGCGCCGCCTGGGCGGAGGCAAGCGGGACCGCTGCGAAGCCCGCGAGGCGCAGCGCCTGGGCGTTGGCGTCGCGCAGATCCGGATCGTCGTCGACGAAGGCGACCTCGATCATGGCCTTGGCGCTATCGGGATCGGTCATGCCGCTCTCTTGAGGCTGATCGTGAAACTGCTGCCCTGGCCCGGGGTGCTCGTGGCCGAAAGCGTGCCGCCGAAGGCGGAGACGATGTCGTGCGAGATCACCAGCCCGAGGCCGAGTCCACGTGGCTTGGTCGTGCGAAATGGCGTGAACAGCGCAGCCAGTGCCTCGTCGTCGAGGCCCGGCCCATTATCGGTGATGGCGATGTCGACCACCTCACCCTGGAGCGCGATGTCGATAGCGAGCCGGGGCGCCCGCGCGCCGTTCTCCTGCGCCATGGCCTCGATCGCATTGCGCATCAGGTTGACGAGGATCTGCTCCAGCTCGACCGGGCGGGCCAGCACCGAAACCGGGCTAATCAGCGCGGGTATCACCGGCACGATTCCGGCCTGGCGCAGCGCGGCGTCGAGGATCATCAGCGCGCCGTCGATCGCCTCCTTGAGGTCGACCGGCCCGAGCGGCCCGCCGCCCCGCCGGGCAAAGCCGCGCAGCGTGTCGGTGATGGCGCCGATGCGCTCGGTCAGCCCGACGATCCTGGCGAGCGCGCCGTCCGCACTGGCCGGATCGGCCCGGCCGAGAAAGGTCCGGGCGTTCTCGGCATAGGTGCGCATCGCGGCGAGAGGTTGGTTGATCTCATGGGCGACGCCGGCCGTGACCTGGCCCAGGGTCGCGAGCCGATTGGCCTTGGCCAGTTCCTCGCGCGCGTCGGAGAGGCGCTCCTGCGCCCGGGTGTGCTCCGCCATCTCCTCGACGAGCCGCTTATTCGCACCGGCCAGTGCCGATGTGCGCTCGGCGACACGGCGTTCCAGCTCGGCCTTGACCTGCGCCTCGGCGCTGAGCCGGGCGAGATTGACCTGCCGGCGGCGCAATGCAAGTGCGCCGAGAGCCGCGCCGGGCATGAGCAGGAGCGCGACCAGCGTCTGCAGCCTGGCCCGGTCGTCACGGATCGCCCGGTCCACCGGCATGAGCACTTCGAGCTGCCAGTCCGTGGTCGGGACGGGGAGGCGCGCGGCGACATGCGTGCCGGCCGCCGCGTCCGTGCCGCGCACGACTTCGCTGTCGCTCCGCAAAGGCAGCGGCGTGAGGGGAGCGGCTCCGAATTGCAGGGATTGCCGGATTTCCGCCGCGACATTCGGCGCGAGCGCGTTCTCGACCTGGAATCGCCAGTCCGCCACGGTGGAGAGCAGCACGACGCCGCGGCTGTCGACGATATAGGTCTCGCCGCCCAGCGCCCGCCAATCGGCCTCGACCTGGTCGAACTCGACCTTGACCACGATGACGCCGAGCGCATTCCCGCCCTCGTCATCCAAACGACTGGTAATATAGAGGCCAGGGCGCTTGCTGACGGTGCCGAGCGCGAACTGCTCGGCCGTGCCGCCCGCGACTGCGCCGCTGAAATAGTCGCGGAACGCATAGTCGTTGCCGACGAAGCTGGTCGGCTCCCGCCAGTTGCTGGCGGCGATGGCGACGCCATCCTTGCCGAGGGCGTAGATCACCGCCGCCCGCGTCTCCCGCGCGATCGCCTCCAGCTTGAGGTCGAGCGCGTGCCGGTCTCCATCGACCAGGGCCGAGCGCACATCGGGATCGCGCGCCAGGATCACCGGCAGCGCGCGCTGCTTCTCCAGCTCGCCGCGCAGGATGGCGAGCGCCAGCGTGCCGGCATCCTCGGCGCGGGCGCGCGTCGTCGCTATGGCACGGTTTCGGCCGATATCGCCGGCGATCACCAAGGCGGTGATGGCGATGACGGCGATCAGGAGCGCGAAGGCGATCCAATGGCGCCTCGCATCTCGTCGATCGCGCTCCTCCGGCAAGGATCTGGCCATGCCCCATGATGTGCGAGATTCCGCACAAAGCAAGCAGGTCTTGTGCGGCCAGTCGCCAGAATGTGAATCCGGAAGTGGGTCGATGAGAACCAAGTATCTGAATTTATTTGCTTAATCAGTTATCGCTCACCTGGCATGGCGATTGCCAAGGCGTGGCCCAGCGGCGTCCAGAACAGCAAGAACACCGCGAGCCAGCCCCAAGGAGGAAGCCATGGCGATCACCATCGACCAGGCGCCGGCCCAGCCGGCCCGACCCAGAAAATTCTATCAGCATCTCTATGTGCAGGTGCTCGCGGCCATCGCGGCCGGCATCCTGCTCGGCCATTTCTGGCCCGAGCAGGGCGCGGCCCTCAAGCCGCTCGGCGACGCCTTCATCAAGCTAGTGAAGATGATCATCGCGCCGGTGATCTTCCTGACGGTCTCGACCGGCATCGCCGGGATGAGCGACATGCAGAAGGTCGGGCGCGTCGCCGGCAAGGCGATGATCTACTTCCTGACCTTCTCGACGCTGGCGCTGGTCGTCGGCCTCGTGGTCGGCAATGTCGTGCAGCCGGGCAGCGGCCTGCACATCAATCCCGCCAGCCTCGACATGAAGTCGGTGCAGGGCTACGCGACCCAGGCCCATGACGCCAGCGTCGTCGGCTTCCTGCAGAACATCATCCCGAACACGATCGTCGGCGCCTTCGCCTCCGGCGACATCCTGCAGGTGCTGTTCTTCTCCGTGCTGTTCGGCCTGTCGCTCTCGCTGGTCGGCGAGCGCGGCAAGCCGGTGCTCGACTTCCTGCAGGCGCTGTCGGCGCCGATCTTCAAGCTGGTCGCGATCCTGATGAAGGCCGCCCCGCTCGGCGCTTTCGGTGCGATGGCCTTCACCATCGGCCGCTACGGCATCGGCTCAGTCGCGAATCTCGCAATGCTGATCGGCACCTTCTACCTGACCTCCGCGATCTTCGTGCTCATCGTGCTCGGCGCGGTCGCCCGCTATAACGGCTTCTCGATCCTGGCGCTGATCCGCTACATCAAGGAGGAGATCCTGCTGGTGATCGGCACCTCCTCCTCCGAGGCGGCGCTGCCGACGCTGATGGAGAAGCTGGAAGCCGCGGGCTGCAAGCGCTCCGTCGTCGGCCTGGTGGTGCCGACCGGCTATTCCTTCAATCTCGACGGCACCAATATCTACATGACGCTGGCGGCGCTGTTCATCGCCCAGGCGATGGACATCCACCTGCCGCTCGGCGACCAGATCCTGCTGCTGCTCGTCGCCATGCTGAGCTCGAAGGGCGCGGCCGGCATCACCGGAGCAGGCTTCATCACGCTCGCGGCGACGCTGTCGGTCGTTCCGGCCGTGCCTGTCGCGGGCATGGCGCTGATCCTCGGCATCGACCGGTTCATGTCGGAGTGCCGGGCGGTGACCAACTTCATCGGCAATGCCGTCGCGACGATCGTGGTGGCGCGCTGGGAGGGCGAGCTCGACCAGGAGCAGCTTCGCGCGGCCCTCAGCGGCAACGTGCCGGACCCGCTCGACGAGCCCCTGCTGACCCCGGCCGAGTGACAGCGCCGGCTCCCGCGGCGTGACAGCGGCTGGAGCATTTTCGAGCGAAGCGGACACCGGTTCGCGCGAAGGAAATACATCGGCACAAATCGTTGGAGCATCTCCGCGTTTCGGAGACATGCGGAGATGCTCCAACGGGGGATGACGAGGCGCGATGAACGATCGGCGTTTCGGCGCCGCCCCGTTCCGCAACGCGTCATTCCCTGCTGAGGTCAGCGGGCCGTTTCGGCGCGCGGCACCGGCGTGTTGAGCAGCTGCTGCTCCCACAGATAGGCGATGCCGCTTCCGGCTGCATGCTGCTTGATCACTTCGGTCAGCGCGCCTGCCGTTTCGGTGCGGGCCCAATCGCGCTGCCATTCAGCGGCCAGCGCCAGCCAGGTCATCATGTTTGCCCCAGCAGCGATCATGCGCTGGATCGCGACCTGGTGCGCCTCGACGGAGACGGCGCCCGAAGCGTCGGTGATCACCGTCACATCCCAGCCTTCGCCGAGGGCCTGGATCACCGGCATTGCGACACAGATTTCGGTCCACAGGCCGGCAATGATCAACTGCTTGCGGCCTGTCGCCTTGGCTGCATCCACCACCTTCGGATCCTCCCAGGTGTTGATGAATGTCCGGTCGATAACCTCCTGGCCGGGGAACACGTCGGTGATCTGCGGGAAGATGAGGCCGCCTCGATCGGCGACCACGCTCGTCAGGATGGTGGGGACGCCGAAGGCTTTGGCGGCCTTTGCCAGAGCCGCGGCATTATTGACCACCATCTGCGGGTCGTGGCTGTTCAAATTCGCGAGCTGGTAGGGCTGGTGGTCGATCAGAACGAGTACCGACTCCTCGGGACGAAGGAGTGAAGTGAGCCCGTTACGAAATGTCATCGATGCATCCTCTGTTGCCGGCTTGGATCGAGCCGGGTCGCCGGTAGGCCTGCGCCGACTGCGGCGCTGCCAGGACGCGGACACTGTCATTGCGATTCGGGATACGATAGCGCTGTCCTCCTGCACGCTGTGTCGCGCAAAGGGGAACGCCGAATTGGAAATCGAGGAACTCCGGACATTCGTGGAGGTCGCTGACTCAGGCGGCGTTTCGCCCGCCGCGCGTCGGCTCGGCGTCTCCAAATCGATCGTCAGCCGGCGGCTCATCCGGCTCGAAGCGGAACTGGGCGTTCAACTTCTGGCACGATCCACCCGCGGCGCCGCGCTCACGGAGGCCGGGATCACGTTTCGGGACCATGCGGCCAGGGCTTGCGCCGAAATCGATGCGGCCAGGGAAACGATCCTGCCGGCGGGTGATCTTCGCGGGCGCCTGCGAGTCGCGGTGCCGCTATCCTTCGGGCCGACCCACCTTGCTCCCGTTCTGGCGGAGATGGCCAGGCGCCATCCGCTGCTCCACGTCCATACCGTCTACAGCGATCGCTTCGTCGACCTCATCGCCGAGGGTTTCGATTGCGCGATCCGGGTCGGCTATCTCCAGGATTCGACGCTGGTCGCACGACGTGTCGGGCCGATCTATGGAAAGCTGCTCGCGAGCCCGGATTATATCGAAGCCCATGGCTGCCCCGAGAAACCTGAAGAGCTCGCCGGCCATCAGGCCCTGATGCAGGGCACGGAAACCTGGCAGTTCCTCGATGGCGACAAAGTCGTCACGGTTCATCCGCGGGGGCGGTTCAAGGCGGATAATGCGGTCGCTCTCTGTGCCGCCGCATTGGCCGGGCTTGGCATTGCCTGGATACCCGATGGCATCACCCGGGATCATGTCGCGTCCGGCGCGCTCGTCCCGATCATGACATCCTACCCGCCGCCTCCGGCTGGTGTGTATGTCATCCGCCCGCCAGGCCAGCAGCCGGCACGGAAAGTCCGTGTCCTCACCGAAATGCTGATCGAGTGTTTCGAGCAGTCTTCAGTCGCCACGAGCTGAGGCGGCTGAGCGCCCGACTGCGAAAGCTGCCTTCCGCATGGCCCTCATTGTGAGAAACCGTTTTCTCATTGCGTGGCTTGCGCGATCTTGGTATGAGAAACCGTTTTCTCAATCGAGGTTGGCCGTGTCGGTTATGGTGCCGGGCGAACGTGTGACGATCTACGACGTGGCTGAGGCCGCGCGCGTCAGCACGGCGACGGCGTCGAAGGCGCTCAACGATTCCGGGCGGATGGCGGTCGAGACGCGGGCGCGCATCAAGCGCGTGGCGCAGGAGCTCGGCTTTCGCCCCAATTCGCTGGCGCAGAGCCTGACCCGCAAGCGGAGCTTCACGGTCGGGCTGTTGACCAATGACAGTTACGGCCGCTTCACCCTTCCGGTCATGGCCGGCATCTCCGAAGGCCTGATCGACCATGGCGTCTCGGTCTTTCTCTGTGCGGTCGGGGACAAACCCGAGCTGGCGCAGGTCCATGTCGAGGCCATGCTCGACAAGCGGGTGGACGGCATCATCGCGACCGGGAAACGCGTCGACAGGCCGTTGCCCGTAGATCTCTCCAGGATGCCGGTCCCGGTCGTCTATGCGCTCACCGCTGGCCCGGAGGAGGGGCTCACGATCCTCCCTGATGATCGGCAGGGGGCGGGGGAGGCCGTCCGGCACCTGCTCGCGCAGGGGCGCCGGCGCATCGCCCATATCACCGGACCCAGGGATTTCGAGGTCGTCCACGAGCGCGCGCTCGCCTGCGCGCAGGTCCTGGCGGAGACCGCGGGCGCAAGCGATGCGGGAGCTCTCTACGGCTCCTGGTCCGAGCATTGGGGGCACGAGGCCGTCGCCGAGCTGTGGTCGCAGGCGCAGCGGCCGGATGGCATCTTTTGCGGCAACGACCAGATCGCGCGCGGCGTCGTCGACGCGTTGCGCGAGCGCGGCGTCAGCGTGCCCGGCGATGTCTCCGTGGTCGGCTTCGACAATTGGGAGATCGTCGCCAAGGAGACGCGCCCGCCGCTGACGACGGTCGACATGAACCTCAAGGAACTGGGTCGACAGGCGGGGCTCGCGCTCGTCCGTCTCGTGACGGGCGAGCCCGTGGACAAGGGAATCTGGCGGCTGCCCTGCAGCCTGATCGTACGCTCATCCTAACCATCAAGAATGGCCGCCAAGAACGCGGCCGCATCCGGAGGAGACGCAAATGAAGGGATTCAAGGCAGCCTTGCTCGCCCTCGTCGCGATGCAGGCATCGGCGGGCGTGGCGCTCGCTCAGCAGAAGCTGACGATGTGGTCACGCTCCAGCAGCGAGGCCTTCATGCCGGCGCTGGTGAAGGCGTTCAACGCCGCGCACAAGACGCAGATCGAGCTGCAGATCGTGCCCAACAGCGAGATGGTGCAGAAATACGCCATCTCGGCCGCCGGTGGCTCCGCTCCGGACCTGCTCTCGCTCGATCTCGTCTATACGCCGGCCTTCGCCGCCTCGGGGCAGCTCGAGGACCTGACCGATCTGGTCAAGGGCTTCCCGTTCTTCGAGAACCTGTCCAAGGCCCATCTCGGCGCCGGCACCTATGAGGGACGCATCTACGGCGTGCCGATGTCGGCCGACGCCTCGGTCATGCTGTGGAACAAGAAGCTGTTCCGCCAGGCCGGGCTCGACCCCGAGAAGGGGCCGACCAACTGGGCCGAGATCGAGGACTATGCCGGCAAGGTCAACGCGCTCGGCGGCGACATCCGCGGCTTCTACTTCTCCGGCGCCTGCGGCGGCTGCAACGCCTTCACCTTCATGCCGCTGGTCTGGGCCTCCGGCGGCGAGATCCTCGTCGACGGCGCAAAGCGCGCGACGTTGAACACGCCGCAGATGCGCGATGCCGTGGCGCTCTATCGCGGCCTCGTCGCCAAGGGCTACGTGCCGGAAAGCGCCAGGACGGATCCGGGCGCCAATTTCTTCGGCGGCTTCGCCACCGACCGGATCGGCATGTCGCCAATCGGCGCCTTCGCGATCGGCAACCTCGTCAAGAACTACCCCAATGTCGAATTCGGCGTCACCTTCCTGCCCGGGAAGGCGGGCGGCAAGGCCTCCTTCGCCGGCGGCGACAATTTCGTCGTCACGGCAGGGCGCAAGAACCTGCCGGCCGTGCGCGAATTTCTGACCTTCGTCTATTCGCTGGAAGGCCAGACCCTGCTCGCCCGGCTGGGCAGCCTGCCGACGCGGGCCGATGTCGCCGCGGAGGCGGTGAAGCCGCTCGACCAGCGCTATCTCACGGCGACCGAAGCGATGAAGATCGGCAGGACCCCGTCCTCGCCCGTCTACAATGACATGATCAACAGCAGCACCGGCCCGTGGAAGCAGATGCTGAACGAGGTCTTCTTCGGCAACGATGTCGAGGGCTCGCTGGTCAAGGCCGAGAAGACGATGCAGTCGATCATCGACTCCTCCGGAAAATAGCCGGGCGCTCCTCTCTAATGCATCGGCCCGAAACGTGGATTGCGGTTTTCGGAAGCGCCGATGCTGAAACAAGAACTCGGATCATCGGACCGATGATCTGACGCAAGCGTCCGGGCGGCTCGCCGCCCGGACCGGCCACAGCCTCGCCGGATGAGCCCGATGACCCAGCAGCAGATGATACAGGGACGATCGTCGCGGCGCACAAGCGCGCGCCTGCGTCGCAAGCAACTCGCCGGCCTCCTGTTCGTGGCTCCGGCGGTGCTGCTGGTGATCGTCTTCTTCCTGCTTCCGTTGGGGATGGCGTTCTGGATGTCGCTGCACAACTGGCCACTGCTCGGCCGGTCCCGCTTCATCGGCTTCACCAACTACCTCAACCTGATGAACGACCAGCGCTTCTGGGGCGCGATGCGCTTCACCGGCTACTACACGGTGATCGTCACCATCGCGATCTTCGCGGTCGCCTTTCCGCTGGCGCTCTTCGTCGAGAAGGCGCGGCCGCTGACGAAACTCTACCGCACCGCCATCTTCCTGCCGGTGGTCGTGGGCTTCGGCTCGGCCAGCCTGCTCTGGGCCTGGCTGATGAATGTCGATGTCGGGCTGTTCTCGCCGCTGGCCTATCGGCTCGGACTGACGGAGAAACCGGTCAATCTGCTCGCCAGCTTCGACACGACCTTCTGGTCGATCATCGTCATGGTGGTCTGGAAGACGGCCGGCTTCAACATGATCATCCTGCTCACCGGCCTGCAGGGCATCTCCTCGGAGGTGCAGGAGGCGGCGCGAATGGACGGCGCCTCGTCCTGGCAGCGCTTCCGCCGCATCACGCTGCCGCTGATGCGGCGGACCATCGCGCTGGCGCTGATCCTCTCGGTCGCCGGCTCGGTCCTGGCCTTCGACCAGTTCTACATCATCGCCGATGGCGGGCCGCAGAACAGCACGGTCACCGCCGTCTACTGGATCTTCAGCCAGTCCTTCGTCTCGTTCCGGCTGGGCTATGGCGCCGCGATGTCAATGGTGCTGCTGGCGATCCTGGTCACGATCAGCGTCGTGCAGCTGCGGTTGCTGCGCACGCCGGAGGGCGCGTGATGTCCCGCAAGGCCGCCACCGCCCGCCGCAAGGCCTGGCAAGCCACGCGCTACCACGCCGCCGGGCTGTTCATCTCGTTGCTCTTCGTCGCGCCGATCGCCTGGAGCGCATTGGTCAGCTTCAAGCCCTCTTCCGAGGCCGCGCGTCCGCCGCTGCCGCCCTGGCCGGTCGAGGGCTTCAGCACGCAGAGCTACGAGAACCTCGCGAAATACGGGGTCGGCATCTGGACCTATGCCGGCAACAGCCTGACCGTCGCCGCCGCGACCGTGGTCGTCACCGTGATCATCAGCCTGCTCGCGGGCTACGGCTTCTCGCGCTTCCAGTTCCCGCTCAAGAACGTGCTGTTCGTGCTGATCATCTCGACCGTGATGATCCCGTTCCAATCGATCCTGACGCCGCTCTTCCTGATCCTGACCTGGCTCGGCCTGCAGAACACCCTGCCGGGCATCGTCCTGATCTATGTCACGCTGCATCTGCCCTTCTCGATCTTCATGATGCGCAACGCCTTCGACGCCGTGCCGAAGGAGATCGAGGACGCGGCGCGCGTCGATGGCGCATCGGTCTTGCTGATGCTGCGCAGGGTCATGCTGCCGCTGGTGCTTCCGGGCGTCGCAACGGTCGCGATCTTCGCTTTCCTGGCCTCCTGGAACGAGTTCCTGGCGGCGCTGATCCTGCTGACCGACCAGAAGAAATACACGCTGCCGGTGATGATGGCCGCCGTCCGCTCGGGCCAGTTCGGCACCATCGACTGGGGGGCGGTGCAATCCGGCGTGATGCTGATGATGGCGCCGTGCCTCGCCCTCTTCCTGCTGCTGCAGCGCTACTACATCCGCGGACTCACCGCGGGCGCAGTCAAGTGAACCTTTCCACGACATCGACGGGTGAAGCCATGACCTCTCTCGACCAGCCCAAAGCCAGCGGATACCGGCCTCCGGCCGTGCCCGATGTCGACGTTCGCGGATTCTGGGGCGAGCGCATCGACGCGGTCGCCGACAGGACTGCGATGATCCTCTACGAGCGCTGCGTCGCAGCCGGCATGTTCGACCAGATCGACCCGGCGCGGCCGGTGCCGCCGGTGAGGATGCCGTGGCACGCGCGCGCCGACGGCTCGCCCGACACGGTCAATGTCCAGATGTTCTGGGATTCCGACGTCGCCAAGGTGATCGAGACGGCGGCCTATGCGCTCTACCGCAAGCCGAATCCCGATCTCGAGGCGAAGGTCGATGCGATCATCGACATGTTCGCCGGGCTGCAGCTGCCGGACGGCTACATGAATTCCTGGTTCATCCGCATGCAGCCGGGACAGCGCTGGACCAATCTGCGGGACTGCCACGAACTCTACTGCGCCGGGCACCTGGTCGAGGGCGCGGTCGCCTATTTCCACGCGACCGGCAAGCGCAAGCTGCTCGACGTGATGTGCCGCTATGCCGACCATATCGACGCGATGTTCGGGCCGCGACCCGGCCAGAAGCCGGGCTATTGCGGGCATGAGGAGATCGAGCTCGCGCTGATCCGCCTCGGCCGGACGACCGGCGAGCAGCGCTATCTCGACCTCGCCCGCTATTTCATCGATGCGCGCGGCCAGCAGCCGCATTATTTCGACGTCGAGGCGGCGGCGCGCGGCGCCGACCCGGCGCAGTTCCGCCACAAGACCTATCAGTACAACCAGTCGCATCTGCCGGTGCGCGGGCAGACCAAGGTCATCGGCCATGCCGTGCGTGCGATGTATCTCTATTCGGGCATGGCCGATGTCGCGACCGAATTCGGCGACGACACGCTCACCGATGCGCTGAAAGTTCTGTGGGAGGACCTGACCTCCAGGCAGATGTACGTCACCGGCGGCATCGGCCCGGCGGCGAGCAACGAGGGCTTCACCGACTATTACGACCTGCCCAACGAGAGCGCCTATGCCGAGACCTGTGCCGCCGTCGGCCTGATGATGTGGGCGAGCCGCATGCTCGGGCGCGGGCCGGACCGGCATTATGCCGACATCATGGAGCAGGCGCTCTATAACGGCGCCCTGTCGGGGCTCTCGATCGACGGTTCGCGCTTCTTCTACGACAATCCGCTCGAAAGCCGCGGCGGCCATCATCGCTGGACCTGGCATCGCTGCCCGTGCTGCCCGCCGAATATCGCGCGCACCGTCGCCGCGATCGGCAGCTACATGTACGGCGTCTCGGGCGACGGTATCGCAGTGCATCTCTACGGCGCCAATACGGCGCGGCTCAACGTCGGCGCGACGGCGGTGACCTTGACGCAGGAGACGCGCTACCCGGCCGATGGCCGTGTCGCCATCGCCATCCGCCTCGACAGCCCGGCGAGCTTCAACCTGGCCCTGCGCGTACCCGGCTGGTGCGAGACGGCCGGGCTCTCGCTGAACGGGCAGGGCGTCGAACCGGGCGAGATGCGCGGCGGCTATATTCATCTCACGCGCGAATGGCGCGACGGCGACAGGCTCGAGCTCGACCTGCCCATGCAGGTGCGCGCTCTGCGAGCGCATCCGGCCGTGAAGGCCGATCTCGGCCGTGTCGCGATCGCGCGCGGTCCGCTGATCTACTGCGCCGAGGAGGTCGACAACGATGCCGATCTCAACGCGCTGATCGTGCCGGCTGACCTTTCGCAGGCGCGAACCGCGGAACTGCCAGGCCTCGCCGGCACGGTGGCGATCGAGATACCGGTACAGCGTGAGCAATGGCCGCAGCGTGCCGGCAAGCTTTATGATTCCAGGCCTCCGGAACTCGCGCGGACCACGGCACGGCTGGTGCCCTATCACCTCTGGGACAACCGCGAGCCCGGCGAGATGCTGGTCTGGCTCAGGACCGGACAATGAGCCCGCACGACACGAACCCCCGAGACAAGGCAACGATCGAGCTCAAGGGCGTCCGCAAGAGCTTCGGCTCCGTCGACGTCATCCACAATCTCGACCTGAAGGTGGAGGGCGGCGAGTTCGTCGTCTTCGTGGGGCCCTCGGGCTGTGGCAAGTCGACCCTCCTGCGCATGATCGCGGGGCTGGAGGATGTCAGCAATGGCGACATCCTGATCGCCGGCAAGGACGTCACCGATCTCGATCCCGCCAAGCGCGGCATTGCCATGGTGTTCCAGTCCTATGCGCTCTACCCGCATATGAGCGTGCGCGAGAACCTCGCCTTCGGGCTGGAGATCGCCAGGACGCCGGCGGCCGAGATCGCGCGGCAGGTCGACATCGCGGCGGAGATCCTGAAGATCGGCCCGCTGCTCGATCGGCGCCCTGGCCAGCTCTCCGGCGGGCAGCGGCAGCGCGTCGCGATTGGTCGAGCCATCGTGCGCAAGCCCTTGGTCTTCCTGTTCGACGAGCCCCTGAGCAATCTCGATGCCGAGCTGCGCGTCAGCATGCGCGTCGAGATCGCGAGGCTGCATCGCGAGCTCGGCAACACGATGATCTATGTCACGCATGATCAGACCGAGGCGATGACGCTGGCGGATCGGATCGTCGTCCTGCGCGACGGCAGGATCGAGCAGGTCGGATCGCCCCGGGACGTCTATGAGAACCCGGCCAATCTCTTCGTCGCGGGCTTCATCGGCTCACCGCGAATGAACATCATCGACGGCGTGCGCCTCGCCGGCGATCGGGTCAGGATCGCCCAGTCGGAGATCGCGCTCGGGGATCCCGTGCCGGCCGGCGAGGGCGAGAGCGTCAAACTCGGAATTCGCCCGGAACATTGGATCGTCCAGGATCGCCAGGACGCCTCCCTGCCGGCGCGACTGGAATTCGCCGAGTACCTCGGCAGCACCAGATATCTGCATTGCGCGCTGGCAAGCGGCGATATCGTCACGGTCGAGCAGCGCGGCGGGCGAGACTGGCAGCCAGGCGAGACGCTATGGCTCAATTTCGATCGTCCGAAGCTCAAATTCTTTTCAGCCAGCGGCCAAAGGGTGGCCTGAGGCGCTACGCGGGCAGGGGGCATGTCATGCCAGCGCAGCGGGGGATTGCCGATCACGAGGCGGAGCTTGCCCGCCTGACGAAACAACATCACGAGCTTGCGCGTTCAACGCGGTGACCGCCGATCGCTGGCGTCACACCCACCATCCAGGAGCAAGGGGTCCGCAAATGAACGACACGCGCATCAAGGAGCATATGGATGTGATCGGGGCGGACGGCGTCCATGTCGGCACCGTCGATCGCGTCGAGAACGGCAGGATCAAGCTGACCAAGGCCGATAGCGGCGAGGGCCGGCACAAGGGCCACCATCATTTCATCGACCTGGGATTGGTCGCGGATGTCGAGGGGCAGAAAGTGCGCCTCTCGGCCAATGCGGCAGTCGCCGTCACGTTCGAGGAGGAGCAGTCGGGCAAGCCCGCTTAGCTCGCATCGGCTTTCTCCGAAAGCCGCGAGCGACGTTTCGGGCCGATGCGCCAGAGCATTTCGGCGTTTCTTCGAACCGCGAAAATGCTCTATCTATTTGTTTTGACGCATTTTCTTCACGCGAACCGGTATCCACTTCGCTCGAAAATGCGCTAAAGCTCTCGGACGGACAGCACCGGGATTGGTCGCTTCACGAACTGCCCGTCCTCGCCGCGCGCGTGCAGGCGCTCCAGCGTATCGAAACCCTCGATCACCCGGGCGAAGGCGGAGAAGCCCTGTCCGTCCGGATTGCGCCTGCCGCCGAAATCGAGCTCCGGCTCGTCGCGCAGGATGATGAAATATTCCGAGCCCGGCGTGCCGGTGCCGCGCCGCGCCATCGACATCGTGCCGCGCACATGGCGCAGGCCGGTGACGCTGGTCGGCTCGATCGGCGGCCGCTCGAAGGGCAGGGTGTTGTCCTTCTGCTCGTACCAGCCCCATTGCACGGTGCTGACCTTGTGAAGGTCGTCGGGCTGGTTGCGCTCGTTGAGGATGCGGAAGACGGAGCTGCCGTCGAGATGGCCGCCGCGCACATGCGCGAGGAACGTCGCCGAGCTGACCGGCGCCTTGTCCGTGTTCACGCGGATGGTGAAGCCGCCGCACTCCGTCTCGACGCGGACCTCGGGCAAAGCGTGTTCGGCACTCATGTCGTGCTCCCGATCGGCTGCACAGGGGCTGGAGCAGGTCTCATTCGCTGCGCGGAAAGATCAGCCCGTCGGCCTCGTTCCATGACAGCGTGATCGGCGCGCCGGGCGCGAGTGCGATGTCGCTGCCCGTTGTCGCCGAGAGCAGGCCGACCAGGCGCTGGCCCCTGAAGCTGCATTGCAACTGGACCGCGGGCCCGAGGAAATTCGCGGCCTCGAAGCTGCATTGCGCCTGGCTCCAGCCGGGCCGCGGCGCGGCTGCGAGCTCGAGCCGTTCGCATTTGACGACGAGCGTCGCGGCAGCGCCGCGCGCGAGCGGCCCACTCGTCGGCGCACGGAAGCGTTCTCCCTCGACGTCGATCGTGGCCATGCCGTCGGTCCCGAGCTCGTGGACGGTGCCCTTGAGGAAATTGGCCTGGCCGAGGAAGGCAGCCGCGAACAGGCTGCCGGGGCGGTTGTACATGGTCTCCGGCGTGCCTTCCTGCTCGATCCGGCCCTCGTTCATCAGCACGACGCGGTCGGAGAGCACGATCGCCTCCTCCTGGTCGTGCGTGACGAAGATCGAGGCGATGCCCATGTCCTTGAGCAGGCGGCGCAGCTCGACGCGCATCTCGTGGCGCAGCTTGGCGTCGAGATTGGAGAGCGGCTCGTCGAGCAGCAGCACGTCCGGCTCGATCACCAGCGCCCGCGCGATGGCGACGCGCTGCTGCTGCCCGCCCGAGAGCTGGCGCGGCTTGCGCTCGGCGAAGCGTTCGAGCTTGACCAGCGCGAGCGCGCGCCCGACGCGCTCGCGGATCTCCGGCGCCGGCACCTTCCGCATGCGCAGGCCATAGGCGACGTTGTCGAACACGCTCATATGCGGGAACAGGGCGTAGCCCTGGAAGACGAGGCCGATATTGCGCTTGTTCGGCGGCACCTCGGTGACGTCGCGGCCGTTCAGGCGGATGGCGCCGTGGCTCGGCGAGACGAAGCCCGCGATGGCGCGCAGGGTCGTCGTCTTGCCGCAGCCGCTCGGGCCGAGCAGGGTGATGATCTCGCCCGGCGCGACGTCCAGATCGATGCCCTTGACCACTTCGAGCGTGCCATAGCCGATGCGCAGCCCCTCGACGCGCACCGATGCGCCGGCAGGGGCGGGACGAGGGGCCTGCTCCAGTCTCATTGCTTGATCCGATCGAGGGGAACCAGACGGCTCGCCGTGAAGAGGGCGACGACGGAAACCGCCATCAGGAGGGTCGAGACCGCGGCGATGGCCGGGTCGAGGCTGTACTGGACGTAGTTGTAGACCGAGATCGGCAGGGTCGAGGTCCGCGCCGAGACGAGGAAGAGCGAGAGCACCGCGTTGTCGAAGCTCATCAGGAAGGAGAACAGGATCGCCGCGTAGAGCGCCGGGCGGATGATCGGCAGCAGGATCGTCAGATAGATCCGCCAGCGCGCGGCGCCGAGATTGGCGGCGGCCTCCTCGATCGAGCGGTCGACGCCGAGCACGGCCGAATGGATGGTGCGCACGACATAGGGCAGGCAGATCAGGATGTGGCCGAAAGTCAGGGTGACGAGCGAGGAGGCGATGTGCAGCCCGGCCAGGATCTGCAGCAGCGCCAGGCCCATGACCAGTTCCGGCACGAGCAGCGGCGAGTTCAGCAGGCCGGAGACGGCCTCGCGGCCCCTGAAATCGAAGCGCGCCAGCCCGTAGGCGGCAGGCACGCCGAGCAGCAGCGCGCCCAGCGTCGCCAGCACGGCGATGATGAGGCTGTTCCAGGCCGCGCCGACGAAGAGGTCGCTGTTCAGCGCCTGATGGTACCAGCGCAGCGACAGGCCCTGCGGCGGGAAGCGCAGGAGCTCGCGCGGCTCGAAGGAGGAGCCGATCACCACGATGAGCGGCGCGAGGATGAACAGCAGGAAGAGCACGACATAGGCGAAGAGGGCGGTGCGCGCGAGGTCGAAGCGCCGGGTCGTGCGGCGCGGCATCGTCGGGGTCGAGGCGGTTGCGCTGTCAGTCACGGGACCTCCGCGTGACGAAGCCGGCAAGCGCCAGGAGGGCGAAGGTCGCGACGACCATGACCACGGCAAGCGCCGCGCCGAGCGCCAGATTATTGGCGGTCATGACCTGCTGGTAGATCATCGTCGCCATCAGGCGGACACGGTCGGAGCCGATCAGGGCCGGCAGCACGAAGGCCGCGATCACATGCGCCAGCACCAGCACGCAGCCGGCGGCGATGCCGGGCAGGCTGAGCGGCAGGGTGACGGTCCAGAACACCTTGGCGCGCGAGGCGCCGAGGCTGCTCGCCGCCTCGCGCAGGGCGGGATCCTGCCCGCGCAGCACCGAGGCGATCGGCAGGATCATCAGCGGCGCGAGGATATGCACGAGGCCGACCGTGACGGCGCCGGGGGTGTAGAGCAGCTGCAGCGGCTTGTCGGTGATGCCGAGCGAGATCAGCAGGCGGTTCACGTTGCCCTGCCGTCCGAACAGGATCATCCAGCCGAAGCTGCGCACCACGACGCTGACGAAGAGCGGCAGGATGATCACCGCCATGGTGAACATGGCGAAGCGTGAGCCGGACTGGGCGATGTAATAGGCGACGGGATAGCCGAGCAGCAAGGTCAGCAGCGTCACGCTGACGCCGAGCTGCAACGTGCCCCACAGGCTTTCCAGATAGATCCGGCCGGTGAAGATCTCGACATAGTTCGCGAGCGTGAGCCCGTCGGACTCGCCCGAATGCAGGCTGAGATAGACGAGATAGGCGAAGGGCAGGACGAGCAGGACGGCGACATAGAGGCAGGCGGGGCCGACCGCGGCGAAGACCGGCGAGCGATCCTTGCGTGGTGCGGCCTCGCGCGCCGGCAGCGCCGCCGCGGCTGGTTGGGCGAGCGCGCTCAGCTTGCGATCTCCTGGTTCCAGCGCTTGATCCAGGCGCCCATGTTGGTGGCCATGAAGCGCTCGCTCGGGACGTTGACCTCGTCGGGCTTCGGGATGCGCTGGGCCAGCGAGCCGCTATAGCTGACCTTGGTGTTGACCGCGCCGTAGAACATCTTCTCGCAGAAGGGCTTCTGCACCTCGACACTGAGCGCGTGGTTCACGAGCTGATAGGCGGCGTCCTCGTTGCCGCCCTTGATCACGCCGATCGCCGGGCCGTTCGAGGCAAGGCCGTCGCTCGGCTTCACGAAGGCGACCTTGCCGTTCGATTCGTCCTGCGCGACGAAGGTGCGCCCGTCCCAGCTCGGCCCGATGATGCCCTCGCCGTTTAGGAGCATCAGGATCGGGTCGTTGATCGAGCCGAAGAACTTGAAGACGTTCGGCTTCATGCGCTTCAGCGCGTCGAAGGCGGCGTCGACGTTCTGCTCGCTGCCGGAGAGGGCGCGGGCAAGGTTGACCAGAACCTCCGGCCCGCGCACGCCGGCATTCAGCCCGTTGAAGAAGACGTTGGCGCCGAAATCGCCCTTCACCGTGCGCTCGACGAACTCCTTCCACGAGGCCGGCGGGTTCTTCACCTGGTCGGTCGCGTAGGCGAGCCCGATGCTGAAATAGTCGAACATCGAGCCGTGGCCCTGCCATTGCTCTTTGAACTTGACGTGGATGTCGTCGATATTCGGCACCTTGTCCGGCGAGAGCGGCAGCAGCTTGCCGGAGTCGAGAAGCTGGATGAAATCGTCGCCATTGCCGAAGGCAAGATCGAAGGGCGGGTTGCCCTTCGCCGCCAGCGAGGACATGGCGTGGGTCTTCATGTTGCCCGGCACCATCTTCACGCTGATGCCGGTCTTCTTCTTGAAGGTATCGGCGACCTCGCTGCCCCAGATCGTCATGAACGAGCCGCCGCTCATCGGCACGACGAGCTCCTTGCCCTGGGCGCGCAGCGAGGTGGAGCCGAGATAGGGCGCGCAGATGGCCGCGCCGCCCATGGCGAGCAGTGAGCGCCGGGTCGGCTTCCACAGACGAGATGCAGGCTTGGACCGATGGATCGCAGACGTCATCTGGCAGCTCCTTTCATGGCGCGGCGGTACCGCCGGGGTGAGGGTAGGGTCGGCAGGTGAGCGCCGGCAATCGCGGGGAAGGTCATCATCGCGCCAGGGCGCGCCCGGTTTGACGGCATGAAGGCTGCATGCCGGGCAGCCGGCCGGCTCCCCAAGCACGGGAGCTGCCTGTAGGCTGGCCGAAAACGGGGCACCGAAGAACGGGGAACGAATGCCGGGGTTTCACACGTGCTGAATACGCGCCAGCTCGACGCCTTCAGATGCGTCATGGAAGCGGGAGGGATTTCACGGGCAGCGGCGAGCATGAATCTCTCCCAACCGGCCGTGAGCAAGCTGATCACCATGCTCGAAGCGCGGCTCGGCTTCGTGCTGTTCCGGCGCGAGCATCAACGCCTGGTGCCGACGGCGGAGGCCCGCGTCTTCTACGAGGCGACGAAGAGCGTGTTCGGCCAGTTCAACCGGCTCGAGCATCTCGCGAGCAATCTCAAGCGAGCGGGCTTCGGCCATCTCGTCGTCGCCGGCGTGCCGACGGCGGGCCTCAGCGTCCTGCCGGCGATGATCAGCCAGTTCCAGGCCGAAAGGCAGGACGTCTCGGTGTCGCTGCAGGTCCAGAACACGCCGAAGCTGATCGATCTCGCCATCTCCCAGCAGATCGATGCCGCCGTCTCGGTGCTGCCGGTCGACGACCCGGCCGTGAGCAGCGAGAACCTGTTCCGTGGGCGCTGGGCCTGCGTCCTGCCGCCCGGCCATCGCCTCGCCCGGAAGGATGTGATCCTCCCTGCCGATCTCGCCGGCGAGCCCTTCATCTCGCTCGGCGACGAGGACCGGATGCGCCATCTCATCGACGATATCTTCGCGATGGAGGGCGTCGCGCGCATCCTGCGCACCAGCACCCAGCTTTCCATGGCGGCTTGCGAATTCGTGCGCGTCGGCGCCGGCGTGACGCTCGTCGACCCGCTGACCGCCGCGGCGCCGACCAATGCCGATCTCGTCGCCAGGCCCTTTGACCATCCCGTGCAGTTCGAGCTGACGCTGCTCACCCCGAGCGCCCGGCCGCCATCCGCCGTCCGCGACGAGTTCATCGCGCATCTCAGGCGCGAATTCGCCGCGCTGGCGCGCAAGCTCGGCTGAGCTGGAGCGCCTTCGAGCGAAGTGGATGCCGGTTTGCGTGAAGAAAATGCGTTGAAACAGCGAACCAGCGAATTTTCGCGCTTCGAGGAAACACGGAAATGCTCTGGACAGGGCGGGCGCGTGCGTCATCGCACCACCGCCTTGACCGCCGCCGGGGTCGTCGGCAGCGCGGCGAGCTCGCCGAGCGTGACCGGCTTGAAGGGCGGGCGCTGGTGATAGGAGCCGACCGTCGCGGCATCGCTGCCGCGCGCATCGGCGATCAACTCGGTGACCGTGAGGCTGCATTGCCGGCCTTGGCAGGGACCCATGCCGCAGCGCAGGAAGATCTTGAGCTGGTTCGGGCCGGTGACGCCGCCGGCGACGGCCTCGCGGATCTCGCCAGCCGTGACCTCCTCGCAGCGGCAGACGATGGTCTCGGCCACCTCCGGCACCCGGAAGGCCTTGGGCGGACGATAGAGCGCGTCCAGAAAGGCGCGGCCGGCCGAGTAGCGCTCGAATTCCGCCCTGATCGGCGTCGCGCGCCGGTCGCGCTCCTCAGCGGTCAGCCGGCCGAGCCGGCAGAGTGCGCCGAGCGCAGCAAGCGTGCCGCCAAGCGTCGCGGCCTCCGCGCCGCGGATGCCCGCGCCGTCGCCGGGGATGCTGAGGCCGGGAATGCTGGTCTGCATCCAGGCATCGGTGCGCGGAACGAAGCAGAGCCCGGCCTCGTCCCAGTCCTGCTCGCAGCCCACCGCATTGGCGAGGTTGATGTTGGGAACGACGCCCTGATGCAGCAGCAGCGTCTCGCAGGAGAGCGTCGTCTCGCGGCCGTCCTGGCCATAGACGATGCGGGAGAGATTGCCGTCCGCATCGGCTTCCGCCCTCAGCGTGGTCACGCCGGCGGCGAAATGGGCCCGCCGGGCCTTCAGCATCAGGCGCAGGCCCTTGGCGAGATAGGGCGAACGCAGGAAGTCCGGCAGATGCGGCAGCGCCCGGCGCCAGTTGCCGCGCTCGGCGGTGTCGAGCACCGCGACGATGTCCGCGCCGGCGGCAAGGAGCTGGGCGGTGACGAGGAAGAGCAGCGGCCCGCAGCCGGCGACGATGACGCGCCCGGCCGGCACGAGCGCGCTCGCCTTGAGCGCGATCTGGGCGGCACCGGCCGTCATGACGCCCGGCAAGGTCCAGCCCGGGATCGGGAAGGGCCGCTCATGCGCGCCCGTCGCGGCCACGACCTCGCGCGCGTGGATGTGGCGGGCGGCCCCCGCGAGCGAGACGCCGATCTCGAAGCCCTTCGGCCCGTCGGGCGCCAGGCTCCAGACCGTGGCGTGGCGGGCATAGCTCGCCGCGCTGCGCTCGAAGCGCTCGACGACGGCGTCGCCTCGCACGAAATCCGCGCCCAGGATGGCGCGGCGCTTCGCCGGCATGCCCGAGATACCGCGATAGATCTGGCCGCCCGGGGCGCCGTTCTCGTCGAGCAGCAACACGGAAAGACCGGCCTCTGCCGCCTCCGCCGCCGCGGACAGCCCGGCCGGCCCGGCGCCGATGACCGCAAGATCGTAGCGCTCGTCCAGCGCGCCGACAGTGCCCGGCTGCTTCATCGCGCGCCCTCCGCGAGAGGCTCGTCGGCGATGGCGCGGGCGCCGTGCTGGCTGCGGACCGCCATGCCCTCGCTCACCGGGACGAGGCAGGCCTGGCGGTTGCCGATGCCGTCGATCGTGACGAGGCATTCGAAGCAGACGCCCATCATGCAATAGGGCGCGCGCTTCTGCCCGCCGACGGGCGTCGTCCGGCAGGAGACGACGCCCGTCGCGAGAAGGGCGGCCGCGACCGTTTCGCCGGCCCGCGCCGTGACGGATCGGCCGTCGATGGAGAAGCGGACCGTCACCTCTTCGCTCTCAGGCAGCCTTCGGAACATTCAGCCTCCTCGCCGAGAAACAGGCCAGGTCGTCGGGCAGGCGTCCAGCGCGGATCGCGGGGGCCAGGATCTGCGCATGCGCCGCCGCCAGCGTGACGCCGGAATGGCAGGTGGCGACGAAGGCGCCGGGCCATTCGCGCGACTGCTCGTAGATCGGGAAGCCGTCCGGGCTCATCACGCGCGAGGCCGACCAGGTGCGCACCACGTTGAGCCCGGCGAGCAGCGGGAACATGCGCACCGCACGCTGCGCCATCACCGAGATCACCGGGTAGGTCACCTGCGTGTCGAAACCCAGGTCCTCCTGGCTGTCGCCGACCATGACGCCGCCCTCGTCGGTCTGGCGCACGGTCTGGACCGGGTAGTTCAGGAAGGGCGCCGCCTTCTCGGTGATGATGATCTGCCCCTTGCTGGGCACGACCGGCGCCGACAGGCCGACCATGGCGGCGAGCCGCGCATTGTCGAGCCCGGCCGCCAGGACGACGCGTCCAGTCGTGAACTCGCCCCAGGGACCGCGAATGCGAAAGCCGTCCTGCCCGGGCACGATGGTGTCGACCGGGTGCTCGGGCCGGTAGGAGACGCCGAGCCGCGCCATGGCGACATGCAGCGCGCGGAACAGGCGCAGCGAGTTCACATGGCCGTCGAGATCGCAATAGATCGCCCCGACCACGTCGGGGCCGATCGCGGGCAGGCGCTTCCTGACGCCTGCATGGTCGAGGATTTCGTAGGCATATTGCGGCGCGCCGGTCTGCGCCTGCATCACCTTCATGGTGCGGATGCGCGCATCCATCTCGGCATCCGACAAGCACATCAGGAAGCCGCCGGGCCGCTCATAGGCGACGTCGATGCCGGATATCTCGCGCACCGATGCGGCGAGCCCGGCCCAGCCATCGGCGGAGTCCATCGACCACGTCGCGTATTCGGGCATGCCGACGCCCTTGGACGAGACCCAGACCAGCGCGAAATTCGCCCGCGAGGCCCGGCGCGCGATATCGCCCTCGTCGAGCACCGCGACCCGCATGCCGGGCTGCTGCGCGAGGCCGAAGGCGATCGCGGCTCCGACGAGCCCGCCGCCGATCACCGTGATGTCCGCGGCTGCCGTCATGGTCACTGCGCCGCCATGCGCGGGGCAGGTTCGCGCCGCCTTGCCCGCCCGCTCAGCTCGTCGAGCGCTTCGGCCAGCGCAGCGTCGAGGCTCGTCTCGTCGACGGTGGCGCCCCGCCGGGTCAGTGCCTGCTCGACCAGCACGAGCAGGTTCTGGCGCAGCGCCGGCTTCTGGGCGAGCACCTTGATGGCGAGGCTCGAGCGCATCTGCGCCGGCCAGATCCTGTTGTAGGCTTCCTTCTCGGGGCCGTAGTCGAAAAGCTCCGGCGCCGCCTTCCGCAGCACCGCCCGGCGCGCCGCCGTGGCGTCGGCATCGATCGTGCCGTCCGCGCCGAAGACGAGCCCGTAGACGCGCTCGGCATGGGCTGCGGTGACGAGACCGGAGCGCAAATCGCGCGCGATCGCGTCGAGCGCGCGGTCCAGCGGATCCCCGAAGCCGCCTCCGGCCGAGGTCGTGATGCGCAGCACGTCGCCGGCGGCAAGCTTGAGCACGTCGATCTTGCCGAGATTGCGCTCGTCGGCGCGGCCGGGATTGAGGATCGCCTGGCCGAGCCGGCCATGGGCGCCGCCTTTGAAGCCCCAGGGGCGGAAATGGAAGCGGTTCATGCCGCGCACCGTGGTCAGTGCCTCGAAGCCGGTATTCTCCAGCTCGATCATGAGCGCCGCGCCGCCCTGGCGCTCGCCGGGCGACTGGCTGTCCGGCACCAGCGCGAAGCGGCGCACGCGCAGCACGGTGTCGGCCTCGATCAGTTCGGTCGGCACGCTCTTGACCTGCCCGAAGCGCGGGTCAACCGCGTTGACGCCGTCGCAGGTGGCGCGCCCGCCGCTGCCGCCGATCAGCGGGTTGACGACGCCGACCGTCGTCTTGCCCGTGCGCGGATGCGGCGCACTCAGCGCCATGATGCCGATCTGGCCGGGGCCGCTCGCCAGCACGCCGCCGGGCACCGCCTGGTTGAGGCAGGCCATGATCGAGTCGAACACGCGGGCGCTCGAGGCGACGCGTGCGCCGCCCGCGGCCGGCAGCTCCGCATTCACGATGGTGCCGCGCGGCGCGATCGTCTTGATCGGCCGGAGCAGGCCGCCATTGCGGGGCGTGTCGGGCTGCTGCGTCAGGATGAAGTTGAGCAGCGCCTGCACGAGATAGGGATGGGTGCGGTCGCCCGTCGTGTAGTTATACGCCGCCGGCACCTGCGGGTCGGAGCCGGTGAAATCGACCTCGATGCCGTCGCCCTCGATCCGCAGCGTGGTCATGATATGGGCGTAGTGGCCGGGCTTCAGCAGCTCGACATAGTCGGAGAACGAGTAGGTCCCGTCCGGGATCGCGGCGATGACCGTGCGCGCCTTCGCCTCGGCGAAGTCGAGCACGTCGCGCATGCCGCTCGAGACCTGCTCGGCGCCGTAGCGCTTGCACAGCTCGACGAGGCGCCGCTCCATGCCCTTCAAGGCCGAGAGCATGGCCTTGAAGTCGCCCCACATGTCGTCGGGGATGCGGCTGTTGTAGAGGAAGATGTCGCGCACCTCGGGCACGATCTCGTCGTTGCGGCAGAGCCGCATCGGCCTGACGCGCACCCCTTCCTGGAAGACCTCGGTGAAGGAGGGCGAGATGCTGCCCGGCACGCCGCCGCCGATGTCGGAGGCGTGGATGAAGGTCCAGCCGACGGCGATCAGCTTGCCCTCGTGGAAGACCGGCCGCAGCATCGTCACGTCCATCAGATGCGTGACCATGCCGTTCGTCGTGAACGGGTCGTTGGTGATGTAGACGTCGCCAGGCTGCATCGTCTCGCGGCCGATGAAATCGAGCGTCGAGTGCAGCGGCAGGCCCATGAAGATGTTCACGCCGGACTGTTCGGGATGCGAGAACAGCTCGCCCTCCGGCGTCGCCAGCGCGCACTGGAAGTCCTGCGCCAGCTTCACATAGGTGGTGAAGGCGGTGCGGTAGAGCGTGGCGGAGGCTTCCTCGACGATCGCCGTGAAGCGGTTGTTCATCATCGCAGTGCGGATCGGATCCATCGTCAGTTCGCCCGCGTCATCAGGAGGTCGCCGGAGGCCTGCGTCTCGGCGACGAAGCCGGGGATCACGAAGATCGTCGTGTCGCTCTGCTCGATGATCGCGGGGCCTATGACCCGCGTGCCGACGCCGAGCGTGTCGCGGTCATGCACGGGGGCGCCTTCATAGAGCGTCCCGTCGAAGCGCAGCGAGCGCGCCGTCTGCGACTGGCCGGGCTCCTGCGAGGCCAGCGCGATCGCATCCATCGCCGGCATCGGCAGGGCGCCGGCGATGCGTACGCGCAGCTCCAGGATCTCGATCTGCGCCTCGCGGTCGGCGTGGCTGTAGAGCCGCTCGTGCTCGGCGTGATAGGCCTCGTGGATCGCGGTCAGGTCGCCCTTCGCCACCGCCTCGGCCGGCAGCAGCACGTTGAGCGAGAAGAACTGGCCGAGATAGCGCATCTCGGCCCAATGCTCCGTGCGGGTGGCGACGAGGTCGCTCTTGCCGGCCTGTGCCGCGAGCCAGGTTTGCGCGCCCTGTTCCAGCTCGCCGAAGCGCCGCGCCAGGGCCGGACCGTCGAAATCGCTACCGTAGACGGTGGCGACCATGTCCTGCACGAGCTCGGAAACCAGTCCGCCGAAGGCGCAGAAGACCGAAGGCGTGCGCGGCACCAGCAGGCGGTTGATCCCGAGCTCATGCGCCAGCAGCGGACCGTGCAGCGAGCCCGCCCCGCCGAACAGCACGAGCGTCAGCTCCTCCTGGTCGACACCGTGGCGGGCGAAATAGGGCAGGGCCTTCGCCACCATGTTCGAGCTCGCGACCGTGATGCAGGCCTCGGCAGCGTCCTCGACCGGGATGCCGAGCTTCGCCGCCAGCGGTTCGAAAGCGTGGCGCGCCGCCACGATGTCGAGTTTCATCCGGCCGCCGAGGAAATTGTCGGGGTCGATATAGCCGCAGAGCAGATAGGCGTCGGTCACGGTCGGCTGCGTGCCGCCGCGCCCGAAACAGGCCGGGCCCGGCCAGGCCCCGGCGCTGCGCGGGCCGACGCGCAGCACCGTGCCGTCGAGCCAGGCGATCGAGCCGCCGCCGGCGCCGACCGCCTCGATGCCGGTGACGGTCATGGTCAGCGGGAAATCGCCGACCTTGGCCTCGTTGGTCACGGTCGGCCTGCCGTCGAGGATCAGCGACATGTCGGTGCTGGTGCCGCCCATATCCATGGTCAGGAAGCGCCGCTCGGGCTCGGCCGCGGCGAAGAAGCGCGCCGCCGTCACACCCGAGGCAGGGCCCGAGAGCAGCGTGTGGATCGGGAAGCTGCGGGCCTCCTGCGCCGCGAGCGCCCCGCCATTGGAGCGGGTGATGAACAGCCGCGTCCCGGCCAGCCGCTCGGCGAGATAGGCCTCGACCTGGCCGACATAGGTGCCGAGCCGCTTGCGGACATAGGCGTTGAGCACGCAGGCGATCGAGCGCTCGTATTCGCCGATGCGCGGCAGGATTTCGCTCGAGATGCTGACGTCGAATTCCGGCGCCACCTCTGCCACTGCGGCGGCCGCGGCGCGTTCGTGGTCCGGATTGGCATAGCTGTGAAGGAAGGCGATGGCGATGCTGGTCGCGCCCTCGGCCTTCGCCGCCAGCACGGCCTGCCTGACCTGCTCGATCGCGATCGGGGCGTGCACGGAGCCGTCCGGCTCCAGCCGCTCGTCGACCTCGAAGACGAGATGACGCGGCACCAGCGGCTCGGTCCGGCCCGCATCGATGCGGATCGGGTCGTTCAGGCGGAAGCGCTGCAGATCGAGGATGTCGCGGAAGCCGCGCGTGACCAGGAGCGCCAGCACCGAGCCGTTGCGCTCGATCACCGTATTGGTGCTGACGGTGGTGCCGTGCATGACGACGACCGTCTCGCCCGGACGCGGAACGAGACGCGTGACGATCTCCTCGAAGCCGGCCTTGAAGCCGTCGATGAAGTTCGGCGGGGTCGATGAGACCTTATAGGTGGTCAGGCTCGCCGGATCGTCGCGCCATGCCGCAAAGTCGGTAAAGGTCCCGCCGACGTCGACGCCAATTCTCAGCACCGCTTTCAACTCCTCGAATTCTACGAGGATATTGGCTGCGGATGGAGGCCGAGGGTCAAATCGAAATGCTGCATGGCTTGATAACGCGAAGCTATGCCCGGCTGAGTCTCGGCCTTCGATGATCTGCTCGATCGCGGTCGACTTGCGCCATGTTCGACCTGGGCCTGGAAGCAAGCATCCTGCGCCGACAAGCTGGCCGGCAGCTATCGACCGCTGAAGGCTTGGGCCGGTGTCGGCGCCATCATTCGTCCCATCGCACGAACGCGCGGCCGCTGCTGAGATCCGTCGCCAACCGGGTCACCAGATCGGTTTCCTCCTTTGGAACCGAGATCGAGAGCACGGCGCCGGTGCTGGTGAAGGCCTGATCGCGCAACTGCACGCCGGGCAGCGCTTCGAGACGCGCCTGGACCCGCGCCAGATCGCCGAACGGGCAGGTGATCGTCGCCGTGGCGGTTTCGACCAGCGCGACCTTCTTGCCCTCGCGCAGGCCAAGGGCGGCCGTGCCGCCATAGGCCCGCATCAGCCCGCCGCTGCCGAGCAGAACGCCGCCGAACCAGCGGGTCACGAGAATGGCGACGCCATCGAGAGCCTGCCCATCGATCGCAGCGAGGATCGGCTTGCCGGCAGTGCCGCTCGGTTCCCCGTCGTCGTTGAAGCGATAGCCCTGCCCGAGACGCCAGGCCCAGCAATTGTGATTGGCCGCCGGATCGGACCAGGTCGCGATGAAATCCCGGGCGCCGGCCTCGTCGGCGACCGGGCCGGCCGTTCCGATGAAGCGGCTCTTCCTGATCTCCTGCCGCACGGTGATGGGCTCGATGAGGGTAAAGCGCTCGGCCATGCGCCGCTGTATCACGGCCCGGCGCGGGCGGCGTCAAGACTGGCTTGCCGACCGGAGCCCGGCATGCGCCTCCGGTCGTTCTTGCCGTCAGAACCTGACGGCTAAATTCGCCTTGAACGCATGGTCCTGCGCGTCCTGGGCGAGCTGCCCGGTATAGGACACACCGAGCGTCGCGCTCTTGCTGATCGCGACATCCAGCCCGGCCTCGATCAGCGCCGCGTTCCTGGCGATCGGCAGGCCCGAGACCGTGAACGGGTTCGCGCCGGCGAAGGCGAGCGTCGCCTGCGGGTCGACATCGCCGAAGGCATGGCGCCAGGCGAGGCCGCCGCGCAGGGTCAGGTCCATGCCCGAGAGCGCGAAGGAGGTCGAGGCGCGCAGGCCCAGCGTCGAATAGCCGAGGCTGGTGTCGTCGCTACGGCCCGAGAGACCGGCGATGCCGCCGGTCTCGTTGAAGCCGTCGGTGTGGAGGTTGACGTAAGCGAGGCCGGCGAAGGGCTCGAGCGCGACCTGCCCGACATCGAAGCGGTAGCCGAGCTCGCCGAAGACCTGGGCCGTGCCGGCATTGTAGTCGCTCTTCAGGCTGTTGCCGAAGCCGGCGAAGGCGACCGTGCGGCTGGTCTCGACATCATGCCAGGTGTAGCTCGCACCGGCTCGGAGCCCGAGCGCGCCCCACTGTCCGCCGCCGTAGAGGCCGATATGGTAATTGTCGCTCTCGCCCGAAGAGAGCCTTCCCTTGGCGTCGAACTCCGAGCGGCTGTAGCCGGCGAGCAGGCCGACCCGCATCGTGTCGAACACGGCGACATCGGCGCCGATGAGGAAGCCGCCGGTCGAGCGCGTCAGCTTCTGTGCGTTGCGGTCACCATCGGTCCTTCCCCATGAGCCGTAGCCCTGGCCCCAGACGGCGAAGCGTTCGGTGGCGAGCCGGGGCAGCGGCCCCTTCACGGCGGGCGCAAGATCGGCGGTGAAGCCATAGTTCATGGTCGCCATTGGCGCCGCGCCGACAGAGCCGAAGGCCGAGCGCAGCCGGTCGTTCATCGTGTTGCGCAGGGTCGAGCTCTCCTCGACCAGCGCCGTCCTGGCCGAGGCATGGATCTCGCCGGAGAGCAGGTCGAAGGCGCTCCGCGCCGTGGCCGCATCGAGCATCAGCAGGCTGTTATAGAGCGCCAGCGTCCCGCCGACCTGCGGCAGGCTGTTGAGCCCGACCGCCGTGGCGTATTGGTTCGGCGTCGCCGCCACAATCTGGAACACGGCCGGCGCCGCGCCGGGACCGGTCGGAGCACCAGGATCGTTCTTGACGTTGATGGTGAGATCGACCTCGCCGGTCTTCGGGTCGAGCCCGACATCCAGGAAGGCGGATGTGGTGGTGACCTGGGCGAAGGCGCCATTGACGCCACCTGTCGCGCTGATCAGCGTGTAGCGCTGGCCCCGCTGGTAACTCGTCTGCGGATCGAGTGCGGTGAACGTCACCTCGCTGCCGGTCACCGTCGCCGAACCGGAGACGATGATCCGGTCGGCGCTGCCATTGCCGGCGATCTCGACATCATAGATCGAGCCCGGCGCCAGCACGAGGTCGCCGTTGATAGTGAGCGTGCCGATCGAGTTGCCGGGAGCGATCGTGCCGCCGGCCTGGATGATGGCCCCGCCCAGCGTGCCGTTGCCGCCGAGGATGGCGCCGTCCTGGACCGTGACGGTGGAGTGGGCGAGCGAGCCGTTGACCGCGAGCCGCCCGGCCGCGACCGTGGTCGGACCGGTGAGCCCGCTGATCCCGGTCAGGTTGAGGCTGCCGGCGCCACGCTTGGTGAAGGAGCCGGTGCCGTCGATCGCATTGGCGAGGACCGCGTTGCCGGGCTGGTCGATCACCAGCGCGGCCTTGTTCAGGATCGTGCCACTGCCGAAGCTCGTGGCCGAGCCGACCAGCGTGCCGGCCGAGATCAGCGTGCCGCCGCTATAGGTATTCGCACCTGTGAGCGTGAGCGTGCCCGCACCGAGCTGCGCGACCTGGCCGCGGCCCGAGATCACACCGCCGAAACTGACCGCATCCGAGCGGTTGAAGGCGAGCGTGCCATCATTGGCGACATCGCCCAGGATCGAGCCGGTCGTCCCGCCATCGCCGATCTGCAAGGTGCCGGCCGGGATCCCCGTATGGGTGAGCGTGCCGCTGCCCAAGACCGTGGTGCCGCTGGTATAGGTGTTCGAGCTGGTGAAGCTCAGCGCTTCCGAGCCGTTGAAGGCAAGCGTGCCGCTATTGGCGGCATCGTCGGCAAGCGAGAACAAGCTGGCCGTGATCGTCGTGCCGCCGGTATAGGTGTTGGTGCCGGTCAGCGTGACGGTGCCGGGGCCGAGTTGCTCGACCGCGCCGCTGCCCGAGATCGCGCCGGAGAAGCTGACATTATCCGCGCGCTTGAAGGCGAGCGTGCCGTTATTCACCACGTCGCCGGTGATCGAGCCCGTGGTGCCGCGATTGCCGATCTGCAAAGTGCCGGCCGCGATCGTGGTGCCGCCGGCATAGCTGTTCGTCCCGGTCAGGACCACCGTCCCGGTTCCGTCCTGGCGCAGCGCGCCGCTGCCCGTGATCGCGCCGGAGAAGACGATGGCGCCCGAGCGGTTGAAGGCGAGCGTGCCGTTATTGGCGACGTCGCCCAGGATCGAGCCGGAGGTGCCGCCGTCGCCAAGCTGCAAGGTGCCGCCGCTGATCGTCGTGCCGCCGGTATAGCTGTTCCGGCCGCTCAGGATCTGCGTGCCGGCGCCGGCCTTGACCAGCGTCAGCGCCGCGTCGCCCGGCTCGCCGTCGCTGAGAGTGCCGGCGAAGGTGGCGGCGCCCGAGGGCAGCGCGACGGTGAGCGTGCCGAGCTGCGTGTCGTGGCCGTTCACGACGAGGCCCGAGCCCGCGAGCGAGCGCACGGTCGTGCTGTGGCCATTGACCATCAGCGCGCCGGTTGCCGCGAGCGTCACGTCCGAGTTCGGCGAGAAGGCGGCGTCGGTCAGCGCGGTCAGCTTCACGCCCGCACCGATCGAGGTCGGCCCGCTATAGCTGTTGGCGCCTCCGAGCTCGACTGCACCGATATGGCTATCGCTATTGACGAAAGCGAGCGCCCCGCCGGCGCCGTTGCCGTCGCTGATGCCGCCCGAGAGCGTCATCACCTGGCCGTTGACATCGACCGCGCCGCCGCTGGCGTTGACCTTGATCGCATTGGCGAAACTGTTGATGAAGCTGGTGCCGGCCCTGAACGTGCCGCCGTCCAGCACCAGCGCGCCCGAGCCGAGCGCGTCAGCGCTGCCGGCCTGCAGCACGCCGGCCGACACCGTGGTGCCGCCGGAAGAGGTGTTGACGCCGGAAAGTACCAGCGTGCCGGCGCCGCGCTTGGTCAGGCCGCCGATGCCCGCCACAGCCCCGCCGAGCTCGAACTGGGTGCCGGCCGCGACATCGACGCTGCCGGTGCCGGCCAGCGTGACCGACCGGAACATGGCGAAATCCGCCGTGGTCGCGAGCGTGCCGCCATTGAAGGTCAGGCCGCCGGCTGCGTCGCCGAGATTGGCGTTGGACGCGACCTGCAGCGTACCGGCATTGATCGTGGTGCCGCCGGCATAGGTGTTGCTGCCGGCGAGCACGATCGTGCCGGCGCCCGTCTTGGTCAGGCCGCCCGTGCCTTCGATCACGGCGTTGATCGTCGCGGTGAGGCCGGGATCGATGCGCAGCTCGGTCGCTCCGGCGACCTGCAGAGCGCCGGGGCCGTTCAGGACGTAGCCGTCTGTGGCGAATTGCAGGCCCGCGACCTGCTGATTGCCGGCGAGCGTCACGGAGCCGCCGGCTGGGCCGGCGAAGACCGCGGTCAGGTTCGACCAGGCCGAGGCGACATTGCCCGAGGAACCTGTCCAGTTCGTGCTCGCCGCATCCCACGTGCCGCTGCCGCCATGGACGCTGCCGTCGGCCGTCGTCCGCGCACCGTTCCAGAATTGCAGCGTGGCGACGCTGGCGAGGAGGTTGATCTCGCCGGCATGCGTGGTGTCGACGCTGAATTCGTAGCCGGCCGGCACGATGCCGAAGAGCAGGCCGCCATCGGTCAGCGCACCGGCATAGTTGAACAGCCGGTAGCTGCCGGCGCCGAAGCCGGCCTGCGGCGTGATGTCGAGTACGCCGTCGAGCGTGAGGGCGCCGTTGACCACGACGAGATCATTGAGATTGCCGCCGACCACGCCGGGCGTGCCGAGTTCGTAGCCGAGCCGCGACTGGTTGTTGAGCACGAGCGAGCCGACCGTCAGCGTCCCCGGGCTCGAGCCCGGCGCCAGGATGCCGCCATCGGCGACCGTGACCGCGCCGGCGATGCTGCCGGAGCCGCCTAGTGTGCCGCCGGCCGCGACTGTCACCGCCGCACTGGCAAGCGAGCCCTCGACGCGAAGCAGGCCGCCATTGATCGTGGTGCTGCCGCCATAGGCCTGCGCGCCGGTCAGCACCTGCGAGCCTGCGCCCTGCTTGACGAGGCCGCCCGTACCCGAGATCACGCCGTCGAAGCTCTGGTTCGTCGCATCGCCAAAGGTCAGCGTGTTGGCGCCGAGCGTGACGGCGGTGCCGGCAGCGCCGGACAGGGCGCCGATGGTCTGGTTCGCGCCGGAGGCGCTGATGTCGAAAGCGCCGCTGCTGAGCGTGACCGCGCCCGTCGCGGCGAGGCTGCCGCCGGCACCCAGCGCCAGCGCGCCGCCGCTCACCGTCGTGCCGCCAGTATAGGTGTTCGCGCCGGTCAGCGTCTGCGTGCCCGAGCCGGCCTTGGTGAGGCTGCCGGTGCCGCCGATGCTGCCGCCGAAGCTCTGGTTGGTCGCATCGCCGAAGGTCAATGTATGGACGCCGAGCGCGACGCTGCTGCCATTACCGCCGATCAGCGCGCCGATGGTCTGGTTCGTGCCGGAGCCGCTGATGTCGAGGGTCGCACCGGCAGCGACGTTGACGGAGCCAGCCGCGGCGAGGCTGCCGCCGGCTCCGAGAGCGAGCGTGCCCGCGTCGATCGTGGTGCCGCCGGTATAGGTGTTCGCGCCGCTCAGGACCTGCGTGCCGGAGCCCTGCTTGACGAGGCCGCCGGTGCCGCCGATCGTGCCGGCGAAGGTCGCGTTGGCCGCGCTATCGATCGTCAGCGCATTGACGCCAAGCGAGACCGCGCTCCCGGCAACGCCCGACAGCGCGCCGATGGTCTGGTTCGCGCCTGACGCACTGATATCCAGGACCGCGCCGACACCGGAGAGGTTCAACGCTCCCGTTCCGGCGATGCTGCCGCCGGCCGCGAGCGCCAGCGTACCGGCATCGATCGTGGTGCTGCCGGTATAGGTATTCGCGCCGGCCAGGGTCACCGTGCCGATGCCGGTCTTGGTGAGGCCGCCCGTGCCGGAGAGCACGCCTGACAAGGTGAAGTCCTGCGCCCCCTGCACGGTCAGGCCACCTGAGCCGATCACGATGGCGTTGGTCAGGTCGAGCCCGGCGACCGAGGAGCCGATGCCCGTACCGCTCGCTTGAATGGTTGACGAGCCGAACGCCCCGGCATTGTCGATTGTCACCGAGCCGCCGCCGAGGGTGACGGAAGACGCGGTCGAGATGCCGCTCAGCGTCCAGTCGCCGCTTTGAACGTCGAGCGTGTTGAAATTGATGTAGTTCGCCAGGCTGAGCGCGCCCGACGCCGGACCGCCCACGGCCTGATTGAGCTGGAGCGTGTTGTTCCCCCCGGCTCCGCCATCGACGACACCTGCCGCGGCGAAGCTCAGGCTGAGGCCGGTGACGCCGAGCGTATTGCCGGACGTCCCGAGACCGGCCGTGACGCTCGATCCGGTCCTGGCCGTGAAGGTGTTGGTGGTCCCGGCGCCGAGCGAGACGCTGCCGGTTATGGTGCCCGCGTTGATGAAGCTGTTGCCCACTCCGGGCGTGCCCGGCGCCTGGAAGGCAACGCGGCCGTTGATGATGCCGGTGCTGGAATTGGTGAAATTGACCTGCCCGCCGCCATAGATGGCAACGGCCGGCATGTCGCCCGTCGCCACGCTGAGTCCCGCGAGCGGCGATACCGCGATCGTCCCAGTGTTCGTGACGGTCGAAACGCCGCCGGTTCCGTTCTGGAGCGCGAGCGCCATTCCGGTCAGGCCGGGCAAGTTGGCGCCAAGAAGACCGCTGGTGCCGCGCAGCACGCCGCTATTGTTCACGGTCACGGTGCTCGCATTCGCGTTGCCGATCACCAGGCCCGAGGACAGAATCGAGCCCTGGCCCAGAAGCATCGGATCGATGGTGCCGGCATTGTTCAACGACACATTGTTACCGCTGAACGTCATCGCGGTGCCGCCGACGCCGAGCAGCACGCCGACGCCGGCACCCGCATTGATATTGACGGTTAGATTATTGCCGCCGTTTGCGTAGGACGGCGCCAGCGGATTGGCCGCGCCGTTGCAGGTGATGGTGCCACCCGCAGCGAAACATGCCGCCTGCGCATCGTATGTGCCGGCAGCTGAAAAGCCACAGAGCAGGGCCAGCACCGACACCGAGCGTCCGAAATGTGACCGGTAAGAGAGTCTCCGACGAACCGTCCGATCCTCGCGCTTCCCCGCTCCAGAAGCCTTCACGTCGCCGTTACGCATAGCCGAATCCCGTCGTAGCCTCGCCGAGGTTAGGATGGATGGAATCCCCTCCGAAAGGCCGGGTGCGCAGCTTCGCCCAACTCTGCTCGCTTCTTAGGCAACCGTGTCTTCCGCGACACAATATCGAGCCGGCGAGGCAACCCACCCTGGTGCGGCGGGCTCCTCGGGGCGAAACCGGACGAAACGTTGCCGCTCGCGTGCTGCCGGATCGGCCTCTCAACCCTGCAGGGGGTGGTGACAGCGGACATAGCTGGCGTCGTTGCCCGAGCGCGCCGGCATCTCGGCCTTGCAGAGATCCGTCGCATGGGCGCAGCGCGGATGGAACGGGCATCCCGATGGCGGATCCACCGGATTGGGCGCCTCCGCGCCGATATCGGCATAGCGCGGCCGCTCGCCCGGCACGGGCGGCAGGACGGCGTCGAGCAGCGCGCGCGTATAGGGGTGGCGCGGGCGGGCGTAGAGCTCTTCGGTCGCGCCCGTCTCGACGATCGTGCCGAGATACATCACCGCCACCCGGTCGGCGAGGTGGTAGACCACCGCGAGATTATGGCTGATCAGCAGCACGGTCAGGCCGAGCCGGCACTGCATCTCCCCGATCAGGTTGATGATCTGCGACTGCACGGAGACGTCGAGCGCCGAGGTCGGCTCGTCGCAGAGCAGGATGCGCGGCGTGCCGATCAGGGCGCGGGCGATCGCGACGCGCTGGCGCTGGCCGCCGGAGATCTGGCTCGGATAGGCGTTGAGCAGGTGCGGCGGCAGGCCGACGGCCTGCATCATCTCCGTCACCGCCTGCCGCCGGCTGCGCGCCGAGCCTTCGCCGCGGACGACGAGCGGCGCCGCGATGATCGTGCCCAGCGTCTGGCGTGGGTTGAGCGAGGAATAGGGGTCCTGGAAGACGGGCTGGATCAGGCTCGCCCGCTCCAGCCGGCCGAAGGCGTTCATCGGCTTGCCGGCGAGCGCGACGCTGCCGGAGGTCGGTGGCTCGATGCCGAGGCAGAGTCGCGACAGGGTTGTCTTGCCGCAGCCGGATTCGCCGACGATCGCGACGACCTCGCCTTGCCCGACCGAGAGATCGATGCCGCGCAGCGCCCGCAGCGTGCGCCGGCCGCCGGGCAGGTTGACCGCATAGTCGCGGGTGGCTCCGACGATGCTGAGGGCAGGCACTTGGCTGAGACCAGGAACGTCGCTCATGACATGGCATCCGTCAGGGCGGCATAGCCCGGCTCGGCCGCCCGTTCGGCGACGGGGCGCACGCAGCGCATCTGGTGAGCGCCCTTCGTCGCCCAGAGCGGGACGGGGCCATCGGCGCAATGCGGCTTCGCATAGGGGCAGCGCTTCATGAACAGGCAGGACTCCACGGCGCCTTTCGGCGGCGGCACGATCCCGGGGATCGAGCCGAGCTGGGCGCCGCGGGCCGTGCGGCCGGGAACGGGAATCGCGCGCAGCAGGCCCTCCGTATAGGGGTGGCTCGGGCTGGTGAGGATCTCGCTGGCGGTGCCGGTCTCGACGACCTGGCCGGCATACATCACGGCGACGCGGTGGGCGACGCTGGCGACGACGCCGAGATCATGCGTGATCAGCACGATGCCGATGCCGGTCTCGTCCTGCAGCTTCGCCAGCAGGCCGAGGATCTGGGCCTGGGTGGTGACGTCGAGCGCGGTCGTCGGCTCGTCGGCGATGATGAGGTCGGGCTCGCAGGACAGCGCCATCGCGATCATGACGCGCTGGCGCAGGCCGCCCGAGAGCTGGTGCGGGTATTGCGCGAGCCGCGCCGCCGGCGATGGGATTCCGACGCGGGTGAGCAGGGTCAGCGCCCGCTCATGCGCCTCGCGCGCGCTCAGGCGCATATGGCTGCGCATGACCTCGGTCATCTGGCTGCCGATCGTGTAGCAGGGGTCGAGCGAGGTCATCGGATCCTGGAAGATCATCGCGATGCGCGGGCCGCGCAGCCGCCGCCAGGCCGACTCGCCGATGCCGAGCAGGGACGAGCCCTGGAAGGCGAGCTTGTCCGCCTCGACCCGGCCGGGCTGCGGCACGAGCCCCATCAGCGACAGCGCCGTCAGGCTCTTGCCGCAACCGGATTCGCCGACGATCGCCAGCGTCTCGCCCTTCTCGACATGCAGGTCGATGCCGCGCACCGGGAAGAGCTGCCCCTGCGCCGTCGGGATCGTGATCCTGAGCCCGGCGATCTCGATCAGCCGCGTCATGCCCGGCCCTCCGGAGCGACGACGTCGCGCAGCGCATCGCCCAGCAGGTTGATCGCCAGCACGAGCGTGACCAGCGCCGCGCCGGGGATGGCGATCAGCCAGGGGCGGAACAGCAGCTGGTTCTTGGCCTCGGCCACCATGAGGCCCCAGGAGGCGAGGGGAGGCTTGACGCCGAGGCCGAGGAAGGAGAGCGCCGCCTCGAGCAGCACGGCATGGGCGATCTCGACCGTGGCGACAACGATCAGCGGGCCGACGATATTCGGCAGGATCTCGACCAGCAGGATGCGCGGAGTCGACGAGCCGATGGTCCGCGCCGCGACCACGAAATCGCTATGGGCGAGGCGTTGCGTGGCGCTGCGGGTGACGACCGCGAACCGGTCCCAGAGCAGGAGGCCGATGACCAGGATCAGGATCGTCAGCGAGCTGCCGACGACGGCGACGACGACGAGCGCGACCAGCACGACCGGCAGCGTCAGCCGGATGGTGATCAGGAAATTGATGACGAGATCGACCCGCCCGCCGAAATAGCCGGCGGCCATGCCGAGCGCCGTGCCGATGACGCCTGAGACCAGCACCGTGGCGAAGCCGATGAAGAGCGAGACCCGCGCCCCGTCGATCAGGCGCGCCAGCAGGTCGCGGCCGAGATGGTCAGTGCCGAGCGGATGCAGCCAGCTGCCCTTCGGCGCCCAGACCGGCGCGGCGAGACGATTGCCAAGATCCTGGACCGTCGGATCCTGGCCGAGCACGAGCGGGCCGAGGAGCGCGACGAGGATGATCAGCGCGAGCGCGCCGCCGCCGATCCAGAAGCTGCCATGGCGCAGCAGGCGGCGCATCGCGAGCTGGCGCGGGCTCGGCGCCAGCGCGATGGCAGAAGCGGCGATGGGAGCGGCGGCGGTCATATGATCCTGATCCGCGGGTCGAGCAGGGCATTCAGCATGTCGGCGAGCAGCGTCAGCACCGCATAGACCAGCGCGATCAGCAGCAGGATCGCCTGAATGACCTCGATATCGGAGCGCTGGATCGACTGCCAGGCGAGCAGGCCGAGCCCCTTCAGCGAGAACACGGTCTCGACCACGATCGAGCCGCCGAGCATGAAGCCGAGCTGGACCGCGGCGAGCGAGACGACGGGGATGATGGCGCTGCGCAGCGCATGGCGGATCACGACCCGCCAGGCGGCAAGGCCATAGGCGCGGGCGGTGCGGACATGGTCGGACTGCATCACCTCGATCATGCCCGAGCGCGTCAGCCGCATCAGCGCCGGGGCGGCGTAATAGCCGAGCGTGATCGCGGGCAGGATGAAATGCAGCCAGGTCGCGGCTCCCGAGATCGGCAGCCAGCGCAGTTGCACGCCGAAGACGTAGATCAGCAGCAGGGCGAACAGGAAGGAGGGCAGCGCCTGGCCGGCCACGGCAAGCGCGAGCGCCAGCCGGTCGATCATGGTGTTGCGGTAGAGCCCGGCCAGGATGCCGAGCGGGATGGACAGGCAGAGCGCGAAGCCGAGCGCCATCAGGCCGAGCCTTGCGGTGACCGGGGCATGTTCGGCCAGCACGTTGACGACGCTCTCACGCAGGTAGAAGGAGCGGCCGAACTCGCCGGAGGCGATCTTGCCGAGCCAGTCGCCATATTGGACGTAGAGCGGTCGGTCGAAGCCGTAGATCCGGCGCACCGCCTCGACATCGGCGGCCGTGGCTCCTTCCCCCGCCATCGCCGCGGCGGGGTCGCCGGAGAGATGGACGAGGGAGAAGGCCAGCACCGAGGTGCAGGCGATGACCAGGGCGGTCACGAGCAGCCGCCGCGCCAGAAAACGTAACATGCTTCAACGATCCTGCGGCGGCTGCTCCGGAAGACTCACTTCTTCCAGCGCGCCAGGTAGAAATGCGCCAGCTCGTCCGGCGTCACCGGCAGGTCGAGATCGCTGTTGAAGGCGTAGGTGCGGCCGTAGCTGAACAGCGGCACCATATAGGCCTGGTCGTTGATGCGGGCGAGCGCCTTGCCGTAGAGCTCCTTGCGCTTGGCCGGGTCGATGGCGCTGTCGGCCTCGTCGAGCCAGTCCTTGACCTGCTGGTCGCGGGCATAGTCGTCGATGCTGAACTTGAAGTAGTTGCTCACCGAGGCGGAGGCGTCGAGCACGCCCTGCGAGCCCCAGCTCAGATGCGCGAGCTCGGTCTTGCCCTCCTGCAGCGCCGGCCGCAGCGCCTTCCATTGCAGGAAGCGCAGGTCGGTATCGATGCCGACGGCGCGCAGGTAGTTCATCACCGCTTCGGTATAGGGCCGGTCGCGATAGGAATAGATCGGGATCTTGAAGCCCTTCGGATAGCCGGCCTCGGCCAGGAGAGCCTTGGCCTTGGCGGGATCATAGGCATAGTCCTTGATGTCGGCGGCGCAGCCGAACTGGCGCGCGTCGCACATCAGGCGCAGCACCTCGGCGCCCTCGCCGACGAGATCGCGCGCGATCGCCTGCCGGTCGATGGCGTGGAAGATGGCCCGGCGCACCAGCACGTTCTTCATCGGGTTGTCGCCGGAGCGGCCGACCGCATCGAGCGAGAGGAAGGACATGCGCGTCGTCGGCGCCGCCTTGACCGTGACATTCGGCATGGCCGAGAGCTGCTTGGCGTTCTCGGAGGGCACACCCCAGATCCAGTCGAGGCCGCCGGTGACGAGCTCGGCGAGCTGGGTGTCGGTGTCGGGGACGGTCTTGAAGACGAGCGTGCCGATCTGCGGCTTGCCCTTCGGGCTCTCGGCGAAATAATCGGGGTTCTTGACCAGCGTCGCCGACTGGCCGGACTTGAAATCCTTGAGATTATAGGGGCCGACGCAAACGGGCGCGACCGCGCCCCAGTCGCGTCGCGGCTTGCCGCCGGTCTGGACGGTCGGCGCCTTGTCGTAATGGCCTGCCGGATAGATCGGCGTGATGCCCGAGAGATACTCGATCGCGGCCGGCGTCGGCGCCTTGGCCTTGAAGATCACCGTCTCGGCATCGGGCGCCTCGACATTGTCGATCCAGTCGACGAGCAGGCGGGTGACGACGCCGCTATCGGGCTGGCGGGTATGGTTGAAGGTATAGGCGACGTCGGCGGCGGTCAGCTCCTTGCCGTTGCTGAACTTGACGCCCTTGCGCAGCTTGAACTCGAGCGTCTTGTCGTCGATCCAGCGATAGCTCGTGCCGAGCAGCGGCTTGTACTCGTTCGAGCGCGGATCGCGATACATCAAGGTATCGCACATCTGCTGGGCGATGATCACGACCTCGCGCAGGTTCTGGTAGTAGAGGTCGACCGTGTCGACCTCGCTTGCCGTAGCGAAAGTCAGCGTGTCGTTGGCCTTGTCGGCCCGCGCGCCGGTATGGGACAGGCTCAAGGCGGCGGCGACCGCGCATGCCGACAGGAGTCCGCGAGACATCTTCATCATCATTCCCCTCCGCTGGTGGTCCTTTGGACCGTTGATCTCGAACCGGCCGGCGGCATCCGCACTGTGACCGCGTTTCTTGTCGGTTTTACGCAATCCGTCCGCGTCGCCGCCGCCTGTTTCTCGCCTGGATCATCGGACCGGATCGTATCCGGCGCCATGATCTAGCCTCTCACTCTTCGCTTCGGCATGTCCGAAAGCCGCAATCCAGTTCTCGCTCGAAAATGCGCTAGCTTGCCGGCTTGACCGGGAGCCGGATCGACGATGCGAGCGCGGCGCCACGATACACGGTCAGCATGGGCGGGCGACCATGCGGTACCTGGCCGCAATGATCGGCATCGGCGCCGGCGATCGAGAGCCTGATCCGGCTGCCGGCCTTGAAGGTCCACGATGTCGGCAGCAGCGCGAAATACAGGCGCTGCGGCTCGCCGATCGGCATCGGCGCGGCGTCGACACGGGTGAAGCTGCGATAGGGCCAGGTCGTCCTGTGGACCGGCGTGCATTCGCCGAGCTTGCGATGGAGCGCCCGCAGCAGGCCTTCGGTGACGTAGCGGACCGTGCCGTCGGCCTCAACCTCCGAGAGATAGGCGAAGACCGCCGCGTCCGGCTCGCTCGAGGCGACCTGGAGATCGGCCAGGACATGGCCCGAGACCTGCCAGTCGCGCGCGATCGGCTGCGAGGTATAGCTCAGCATCGCCTCGTCGCGGCCCTGCCAGTCGAAGTAGTAGTCGCGGCTGTCGATCGCGGCGATGCGCTCGTAGCGGGTCTGGCCGCCGGTACCCTTGCTGAAATCGACCTGGTAGGCGTCGCTGCCATCGACGCCGGCCTGCGGCGAGAGCGTGCCCTCGGCGCCGAGATGGAGCGTCTCCTCGGTCTCGACCGGCGGCCAGGAGGTCGCGGCCTGCCAGGCCTCCTCATGCATGGTGTAATAATGGATCGGCGCTTCCTGGCGCAGGCCAGTATCGCGCCCCATCAGGTATTCGTCGAAGAAGCGCAGGACCTCGCCGACGATCGGGAAGTCGGGCTCGACCTTGGGGCGCCAGGGCGAGCAGTCGATGCGTGCGCCATGGTCCCAGGGGCCGAGCAGCAGGTGGCGCTTCGGGTTCGGCAGGGTCAGGAAGCGGCTGAGCGAGCCGTTGGCATAGCCGGCGCCATCCATCCAGCCCGAGACCGAATAGACCGCGACGTCCGGGTCGATGCCCTCGCAATAGCCATAGGGGCTGAAGCAGGCCGAGGTGAAATTCGGATCATAGGGCAGGGCGTCGCCCTTGAATTTGAACTCGGTGATGAAGTCCGGCATGTGGAAATTGCCGATATGCTCGGCGATCGCCGCCCTGCACAGGCTGCCGTCCCCGTCCTCGTCGACCGGCTGCGGCCCGGCGAAATTCGGGTTGGCGTAATAGGAGATGTTCTTCAGCAGGTCGCGGCGGTCATGGTCCATCGCGATCATCAGGTCGTCATAGACCCGCGCCAGCTCCTTCAGCAGGATGCCTCCCGGATAGTAATGGTCGGAATAGGTGTCCCAGACCGCGAAGAGCGGCGCGATCGCCTTGACCGCCTTGTGGCCGGTGCTGGCGAGGAAATCGGAGGCCGCGCCGAGATAGGAGACGCCGGTCGCGCCGATCGTTCCGTTCGACCAGGGCTGCGCCACGATCCAGTCCGCGATCGCCTTGCAGTCGTCGCGCTCGCGCGGCGAGCGGAAGCTGTCGCGCGTGCCGAAGCTCGCGCCGGTGCCACGGACATCGATGACGACGAGCGCATAGCCGGCCGGGACGAAGAGATCGCGATAGCGGAATGAGCCTGGCGTGACCTCGTCGCCGCGCGCGGCATCGGCGAGCGCGAAGCGGCGGTAATAGGGCGTGAAGATCGTGATCGCCGGGAAGGGCCCTGCGGCGTCGCCGCCCTCGGGTCGCTGCGGCAGGTAGACATCGACCGCGAGGCGGCAGCCATCGGGCATCGTCACATAGCGCGAGACCGGCGTCTTCGAGACGCCGAACGGCCGCTCGCGCCCATCGAGATAGGCTTGGGGAGTCACACGCCAGGCGCCGGAATTCGCAGACATTACAGACCGATACTTGCCGTTTTCCGCAGCGGGAGAGGCTGCGGGCGCGACGTTGACATGCACCGATATATGCGTCAAATGCGTAATATATCACGAAATATGCGGAATCCGCATATGGTAGGATCTCCCTGTCCATGCCCAATGTTCGCAGCCTCGAAGCGCTGAGAGCCTTCGTCGAGACCGGGTCGGTATCGCAGGCCGCGGCCCGGCTCGGCCGGACGCAGCCGCAGGTCGGCCGGCTTCTCAGCGCGCTCGAGCAGGAGCTGGGCTTTGCGCTGTTCGACCGGCATAGCCGCCGCCTCACCCTGACCGCGGAGGGGCGCGACTACTACCAGCATGTCGAGCGCGTGCTGCTCGGCCATGACGGGCTCGACCGCGTCGCCACGCAGCTGCGCCAGGGCGGGCGCGATCATATCCGCGTCCTGACGGCGCCCCATGTCACCCACGCCATCGTCGTCGATGCGATCGCGGCCCTGTCGCGGGACAGGCCCGCCTTCAGCGCCACGATCGATTCCCGCGTGCGCGTCGATATCGAGACCTGGCTCGGGCAGGAGCATTTCGATCTCGGCATCACCGTGCTGCCCCTGCGCCATCCCGGCTTCGAGACCGAGGAATTCCTGAAGATCGAGGCCGTCGCGGCGATGGGCCCCGATCATCCGCTGGCTCGGAAACAGGTCGTCACGGTCGCCGATCTCGCCGGGACGAACTTCATCGGAACGCATCGGCGCTCGCTGGTGCAGCAGCAGATCGAGCGGCAGGCGGAGGAAGCGGGGCTGGCGCTGCGCTCGAATTTCGAGACCTCGAACGGGATGATCGCCTGCCAGCTCGCCGAGCGCGGCCTCGGCTGCTGCGTCGCGGACCCGTTCGTGGCCCATTCCAGCGGAACGGCGGGACTGGTCTTCCGGCGCTTCCGGCCGACCGTCGAGCTGCGCTACGGCTTCATCTTCCCGGCCTGGCAGCCGCGCTCGAAGCTGTCGATCGAGCTCGCACGGGAGATCGCCGCGGTGGCGAAAGCGCGTTGCGCGATCATCGAGGCGCAACTCGGCGTCGATCGATAGCCAAGACCGCCGATATCGAAGACCGCCGATAGCCGAGACCGCCGCGGTCGGTCCCCGGCGATGAATTGCATCGACCATGCAGGGGTCAGCACAACCCTACGCTGAGTAAGGGTAGCAATTCCATGTCGGCCTTCGCTGGAATTGCCCTTATCCATTGATTTTTTTGATCAACTATGAATTGATCGGGCCTGGTTTGGCATCTGCGGACGGCGCGCACGGAGCTCCGCTTGGATCATGATTTCTTGAACCAAGTTTTCTTGGACCATGATTCCAAAGCGCCCGATGGGCTTTTCGCCGATGCATCAGGAGTTTTGGAGCAGCCGCGCGAGATCGTCGGGCGGCTGCAGGCTGGAGCCTACGCGAAGCCGCGGGACATCGATCGGTCGCTCGACGGCATTGGCGCGCGAGACATGGGGCGAGCTGGCTTGAGGGCGGTTCACCGGCAGACCCTGGATCATATCAAGGCGGCGCGTGCGGGGCGTGCCGAGCTCGATCGTATCGAGTGGGTGAGTTCATGTCAGGACAACATTTCGATACCGGTCGGGATGCTCTCGACTTCATCGATTCACTTACGCAACTTGCCGCGCCCCAGGACGTCATCTCTGCGCTTCGGGACAAGCTGGCGAGCTTCGGCTTCCATGCCTTTCTCATCACCGGCCTTCCCGAGCAGGGCGACCGTATCGATCCGCTCGTCCTGTTGAACGGGTGGCCCGAGGGCTGGTTCGAGCTTTATGTGAAGCGCGGCTTCGCCGATCACGATCCGATCGCCGCGCATTGCAAGACGACGGTCAATCCATTCGCCTGGTCCGAAGTCTATCGCGCCGATGACGCTGGACCAAGGCAACGGGAGGTCATGCAGCGCGCAACCGATTTCCGGATGGTGCATGGATTCTGCGTCCCGATCCATGATGATGCCGGCTTCAAGGCCGTGGTCACCATGGCCGGCCAGCACCCGGACCTGTCCAAAGCGACCCGGTCGGCCATTCACCTGATGTCGATCTACGCCCATGCCAAGGCTGGCGCGGTCATGAGCAAGCCCGCGCCGCGGCGAAGCTTGACCGTGCGAGAACGGGAGGTGCTGACCTGGATGGCGGTCGGCCGTTCGACCGATGGCGTTGCCGATGCCCTCGGGATCAGCGCGGGAACGGTCGAGGCGCATTACGAAAACGCCGCCCGCAAGCTCGGCGTCAGGGGAAGGACGCGCGCCGTCGTCGAGGCCTATCTTCGCGGCGAAATATCGCTCTAGTTCGCATCGGCTTTTCCGAAGACCGCAATCCACTTTTCGCGCCGATGCGCTAGCTCCAACAAAGTGCGCGACATCCCGGAATTCCGGGATTCCCGGAATTCTTGCCTCACCTCATCCTTCCTCTGCCGTGATCGGTCGGGGGACAGGATCATGATTCATGTAATCGACGCGTCGAACGCGCCACGCTACGAGGCGCAACTGCAAGAGCACTTCTTCATCCGGCATCGGATCTATGTCGGCGAGCGAAAATGGCAGGCGCTCGAACGGCCGGACGGCCGCGAGATCGATCAATTCGACAACGAAGATGCGATCTATCTTCTGGCGCTCGAGGGCAGCCGCGTCGTGGGCGGCACGCGGCTCGTGCCGACATTGCGGCCGCATCTGATGAGCGAGGTCTTTCCCTACCTCGCCAATGTAAGAGGGCTGCAGCGCGGCCCCGATATCGTCGAATGGACGCGGATCTTTGCGATCCCGGAACGCCGCGGCGCCTCGCACACCGTGCTCCACAGCGTCCTGGCCGGCATGCTGGAATATTGCCTGCAGAACGAGATCACAGCCATCACCGTCGTGATGGAGACCTGGTGGATGCCACGCTTCCTCGAGCTCGGCTGGGATGTCGTCCCGCTCGGCTTGCCGGCAATGATCGACGGCATGAGCTGCGTGGGCGCCATGATCCGCGTCACCGAGGCGGCCTGGCGGAACACGCTCGCCTTCAAGGGGCTCACCGCGCCGGTGCTGCACCAGGCGGCATCGACGGTCCCCCAGGGTCAAAGGGGGATTCTCCATGGTTGAGAGCACCGCCAAAATCCAGGCGACCGAACGCGACCGCGAGCAGTTCGAACATGCCCTGACGCTCCTCGCAGGGCTGATGGAGCGATTTCCCGATTGCCCTTGCCTGCTTGACCAGGGTGCAGGCAAGGACACGACCGACGAAGTCTGGCTGGCAGCGCGCGTGCTGGCCCTGCCGCGGGACGATCGGGAGGCTCTGGTCCAGTTCTTTCTGCGATCCGACGGCGGCGTTCGCACGCTCCGCTTCAGTCCGTCGGTCATGCTCCTGGCGGGAAAGGGAAAAGAGCTTCCTCCAGATCCCGAAAGCCTGCGCCGGGTCAATTGAGAACGGGCGGTCTTACCTGCTTTCGTCAGCCATGGCTTCGACCAGATCGAGGATGCGACGCCGAACGCGGCCGCTCTTGATCCGGACGAAGGCCTTGGTGAGTTGCACGCCCTCGCTGGTTGCGAGGAAATCGGAGAGTTCGGAATGCGTCGCCGAATCCGAGAAACCCGGGTTCGGCGGAGCATCCTCGCCGGGTGCGCCATCGAAGAAGAATGAGACCGGAACCTCCAACTTCCTGGAAATCTGCTGCAAGCGGCTTGCGCTGATCCGGTTCGAGCCTTTTTCGTATTTCTGGATCTGCTGAAAGGTGAGGCCCAGCGCCTCGCCAAGCTTTTCCTGGCTTATACCCGCCAGCATCCGCCGCATTCGGACGCGGCTACCAACGTGACGATCAACCGGATTTATGATCTTGGTCATGGCAGCCTTCGAAATAGGGAGTGCTGCATACAGCGGTGCGTCTAAGCACTATGTCAAGTGCACGTTATGCGTTCATTTCTGGGAAACTAAGCTGAAGTGGACGCCTCTCAGCTCAGTGGAAACTGAATTTTCGAAGCTTCGAACCACGATATCTCGCTCCGATCTGCGATCAATACCCCGATGCACTGGCGGGGAACTGCGTTTGAGCGCGGCCGGCTCGAAAAAAGGCGCAACTGATCGCATCCGCCTGCTCGCGATCCGGGCACTGCTGTGGACCGTCTCAGAAGGGCCAGCGATCCCCTCAAATAAGAGGGCAGCCCCTGTCGCATCGGCCTGAAATGCGGCTTGCGGCTTTCGGAAAAGCCGATGCGAAAGACACGAAGCTGGATCAACGAACCGGATATGAAATCCGGTCCAATCATCTAGACGGATACGATCAGGTTGAATCAATCTGATCGAATCCGCCTCTAAGCTATTGATAGAGAACGCGTGTTGTGCGGCGCCGCGGATCTCTCAGGGGACTGTCACGCCCTGCGCGCGGCGAGGTACGCGTCGATGCTCGCGCGGGTTCCCGACTGCCAGATCCCCTGCAATGCCCCACTGAAGGCCTCTCGGAAACGCGTGTCCTCGCCCAGATCGCCATAGACATCCCGCATGGCGAGCCAGGCCTCCGGCGCGCCCCTGGCTTGGCGGGCTTGGCTCGTCAGCCGCTCCCAGTTCGGATCATTCGGTGCGATCGGCTGCCCGCTTTCGGTTTCGCCATGGCAGTAGCGGCACCAGAGGGCGCTGACGAGCGCGAGGCCGCCGATCGGCCGGCCGGCCCGCAAGGCATCGCGCAGCGTGGGCAGGATGAATTTCGGCTGGCGGTTCGAGCCATCGAGGCAGAGCCGGCGGATGGTGTCGCCGATCTTCGGATTGGCGAAGCGCCGCTCGATCGTGCGCTTGTACGCTGCCAGATCGGTGTCGGGCACTGGCGGGACGACGGGGATGACCTCATCCTCCAGGAGGGCCGAGAGGAAGCGGGCGATCTGGGCATCCTCCATCGCCTCGTGGACGAACTGGATGTCGAGCAGGCCGGCGGGGTAGGCGATCGCCGCATGGCCGCCATTGAGGATGCGGATCTTCATCAGCTCGAAGGGCGCGACATCCCCCACGAACTGCACGCCGACCTGCTCCAGCCGCGGGCGCCCGGCCGGGAAATGATCCTCCAGCACCCATTGCCGGAAATCCTCGCAGAAGACCGGGCGGGCGTCGTCGATGCCGAAATCCTCGCGCAGCATCCGGCGTTCGCGATCCGACGTCGCGGGCGTGATCCGGTCGACCATGCCGTTGGGAAAGGCGACGCTCTCGCGGATCCAGCGCGCATCGGCCTTGTCGATCAGGGCGACGAGCCCGGCGACGGCATCCGCCGTGACATGGCCGTTGCCCGGCAGGTTATCGCAGCACATCACCGTGAAGGGTGGCAGCGCCGCCGCGCGCCGCTGCAGCAGCGCGGCGGCGATCAGGCCGAAGGCGGTTTTCGGATCGGAGAGGCGATCCGCGGCGTCCGCGATTATATCGGGATGGGCGGGATCGAAGGTCTGGGTCGCCGGGTCGACGTAATAGCCACCCTCGGTGACGGTCAGCGACACGATCCGCGTGCGGGGATCGACGAGGCGCCGCAGGATCGCCCGGCTATCGCCCGGCCGGACGAAATCGATCATGGCCCCGGTGACGCGCGCCTGCGAGCGCTCGGCCTCCTGCGTCACCACCGTGGTCAGGAAATCCTGCGCGGCGAGATCGCGCGCCATCTCGGCGTCACCCGCGCGCACGCCGGTGCCGACGATCGCCCAGTCGCGGTCGAGCCCGCGCTCGAACAGCTCGTCGAGATAGGCCGCCTGATGGGCGCGGTGGAAATTGCCGACGCCGATATGGACGATGCCCGGGCTCAGGTGTTCGGGACCATAGCTCGGGGTCGCGACCGCTCCCCCGATCCCGGCAAGCGTCGCGCGCGACAGGACCACGGCCATCGGCGTCACCTTGCCCGTGCGCCGAGGAGCTGCAGCGCGAGGTCCGGGCGGTCGCTGGTGATCTGGGACACGGGCTGGCCGAGCCAGTAGTCGAGATCGCCCACCGTATTGGGCACCCAGACCCCGAGCTTGTCGCGCCCGACGATCGCGACGGCGCGGTCGATCGACAGCCGGAGCAGCGACTGCTCGACGGCGATGATGCAGCCAAGGTCGACGAAGCGCTTCAAGGTCCGGTCGACACCGCCGAAAGCTTCGCAGGAGCGGCGGTCGACCGAGGCAAGCCGGCGCATCTCGGGCGCCTTGGCCCTGATCTCCTCGATGACCTCGGGGACGAAGCAGGTCAGCACGACACGTGCGGCGAGCCCGCGCTCCCTGACGAGCGCGATCACCTTGTCGAGCAGGCCGGGGTAGAGATTGCCGAAAGCATCCATCTTCATCTCGATCTCGAGCTCGATACGCGTCGGCGCGAAGACGTCGAGGACGGCGGGCAGCGTCGGGATCGTCTCGTTCAGCGTATCGCGCAGCTTGACCTTGCGCAGGGCCTCCCGGCCCAGTTGCCCGACCGGCCCCTTCTGGTCGGTCGTGCGCTCGAGCAGCGGGTCATGGATCACCATGATCTCGCCGTCATCGGACAGATGCACGTCGAGCTCGACGGCGTCGACCTTGAGCCCGCAGACATTGCGGAAGCCGCTCAGGCTGTTCTCCGCCCAGATGTTGCGCGCGCCGCGATGACCGATGATCCGCATGTCGATGTGCCCTGCTTGCCTGTTGGCGGGTTTACTTGCTGCTTGGCGGGTTATTTGCCGCTGTCCACCAGCCCCTTCACGAACCAGCGCTGGAGGATGAGGATGACGAGGGTGGGCGGCAGCATCGTCAGGAGGGCCGCGTTCATCAGGAGATGCCAGGTTGGCAGGGAGTCGCTCTGCGGCATCAGTTTCTTCAGCCCGATCACGGCATTGGCCATGGCGGGCTCTGTGGTGAGCAGCAGCGGCCAGAGATACTGGTTCCAGCCCATCAGGAAGAGGATGATCGCCAGCGCCACCATGTTCGAGCGCGACAAAGGCAGCAGGATCAGCCGGAAGAACTGCCATGGGGTTGCGCCGTCGATGCGGGCCGCCTCGCAGAGCTCGTCCGGGATCGTGAGGAAGAACTGGCGGAAGAGGAAGGTCGCGGTGGCCGAAGCGATCAGCGGCAGGATCAGGCCCGAATAGGTGTTGACCAGATTCCAGTCGAGATCGGCCAGCACGCCGATGCCGAGCCAGGAGCCGAGGATATTGAGCGGCAGGGCGACGTTCGCGGCGGATTCGTAGGTCGGCACGATGCGCACCTCGATCGGCAGCATCAGCGACATGAAGATCAGCCAGAAGGCGGTCATGCGGAAGGGAAAGCGGAAATAGGTGACGGCGAAGGCCGCGATCACCGACACCGCGAGCTTCCCCACGGTGATTCCGGTGGCGATGATCAGGGAATTGAGCAGCAATCGCCCGAAATCGGCGTTGCTCAGCACGGTCTGCATGTTCGCGAAGAACTGATTGCCGGGCAGCCAGGACATCGGCACGCGCATGATCTCCGCCTGCGAGAGCGAGCCGGTGACGAAGACGAAATAGATCGGCAGGCAGACGAGCGCAGCGCCCACCAGCAGGATGAGGTGGCTGAGAGCGTCGATGATCGGGGTGCGCTCGTTCATCTAGACGCTGTAGTTCACGCGCCGCTCCACGAAGCGGAATTGCGCGAAGGTCAGGAAGAGCGCGAGCGCCATCAGCACGACGGATTGCGCCGCGGAGGAACCGAGATCGAGCGTGACGAAACCGTCCTGGTAGACCTTGTAGACGAGGATGGAGGTGGCGCCGGCCGGTCCGCCGCGTGTCGTGGCGTCGACGATCGCGAAGGTCTCGAACAGCCCGTAGACGAAGTTGATGACGATCAGGAAGAACAGCGTCGGCGCGATCATCGGCAGCGAGATGCGCAGGAAGCGCTGGATCGGCCCCGCGCCATCGAGATAGGCGGATTCGAGGATCGACTGGGGCACCGAGAGCAGCGCCGCGACCAGGAAGATGTAGTTGTAGCAGATGTGCTTCCAGGAGGCGGCCATCACGATCAGGGCGAGCGCATGCCAGGAATTGCGGTTCGGGTCCCAGTCGAGCCCGATCCCCTGCAGCATATGGGCGACGGGGCCGACGCGGGGATTGAACAGGAAGGCGAGCATGATGCCGGCGATCGCGGGCGCGATGGCATAGGGCAGGAGCAGGACCGTGCGATAGGCGCCGCGGCCGCGCAGGATGTGGTTCGAGGCGAAGGCGAGAAGCAGTGCCACGGACAGGGTCAGCAGGTTCTGCGCGAGGGTGAAGATCAACGTCACCTGCGCCGAGGACCAATAGACATTGCTGCGGAACAGCCGCTCGAAATTCTGGAAGCCGACCCATTGCGTCGTGGCGCCGAAAGGGTCGGTCAGTTGGAAAGCCTGGATCAGCGCCCTGATCGAGGGGATGAAGAAGAACAGCAGCAGGATGAAGAGCTGCGGCGCCAGCAGCCAGAAGGGCAGGCGCCATTCCTGGAAATGCGCACGCTTCAGCCCGCTTTCCGCCCGGCCGTCGCCGGCGCTCTTGGGCAAGAGACGCATGGGCAAGAGACGCCGCAGCGGCGGGCGGAGGCGAAAGCCGGCCCCGCCAGCCGCCACCGCGAGAGCATTTCCGCGTTTCTCTGAAACGCGGAAATTCTCTGTCTCTTTGTTTTGACGCATTTTCTTCACGCGAACCGGTGTCCACTTCGCTCGAAAATGCTCTAGGCCCGCCGCATTATTTCTTGCCGGCATTGAGCTGTTCGTAGCGGCGCAGCGCCTCGTTGCCGCGAGACACCGCGTCATCGAGCGCCTGCTGGACCGGCTTCTTGCCGAGGAAGGCGGCCGAGACCTCTTCCATGATCGCGACATTGATCTGGTTGCTGTTGCCGATGCGGAAGCCGAGCGAGTTGTCGCTGGGCGTGCCGCGCATCAGCTGCACCACGGCGATCTCGCGGGTCGGGTTCTTCTGATAATAGCCCTGCGCCTTGGCGGCGTCATAGGCGGCGGTCGTGACCGGGACATAGCCGGTCGCCTGATGCCACCAGACCTGGGTGTCGGTCTTCGCGAGGAAGTCGTAGAAGGCGGCGACCGCCTTGTATTTCTCCGGCGTGTGACCCTTCAGGGTCCAGAGCGCGGCACCGCCGATGACGCTGTTCCTGGGGGTGACGCCCTGCTCATAGGGCAGTTCGGCCGCGCTCCAGTCGAATTTCGCGGCGGCGACGACGGCGGCATGCGAGGCGGTCGAGGCGATGATGGTCGAGCACTCGCCGGAGGTGAAGAGCTGGATCGGGATGATGCCCTGGCCGGCGAGCTGCATCACGCCGGACGAGACGAGGCGCTTCATGCGCTCCACCTGGCCGACGAGCTTGCCCTTGTTGAAGACGAAGTTGGTATCGAGCCCGTCCATGCCGTTGCGCTTGGTCGCATACGGAATGTCGTTCACGGCGCTGTAATTCTCGAGAAAGCTCCACTCATAGTCGCCGGGGAGCACCATCGCGCATTTCGAGACGCCCTTGGCCTTGATGGCATCGAGCTGCGGTTCCAGTTCCTGCCAGGTCGCGCCGGGCTTGTCGAAGCCGGCGGCTTTGAAGTGGTCGCGATTGTAGAACAGGATCGGCGTCGAGGAGTTGAACGGCATCGCCTGGAGCTTGCCGTCGATCGCATAATAGCTGACGACCGGGGCGATGAATTTCGAGACCTCGACCGGGTGGCCTTGCTGCGCCATCAGTTCCGTGGTCGAGACGATGGCGCCGGAATTGACCATCGTCAAAAAGGAGCGCTCGTTCGACTGGACGATCTCGGGCTGGCGCTTGGCGCGGTAGGCCGCGATCGTGCCATTCAGGACCTCGTCGTAAGTGCCCTTGCCGATCGCCTTGACGACGTAATCCTTCTGCGAGTCGTTGAACTTCTTGACGAGCTCGTCGACGCGCTCGCCGAGAGCGCCGCTCATCGCGTGCCAGAACTCGATTTCCGTCGCCGCCTGCACGGTCGACATCCCCGCCAGCAGCAGAGCGCCGGCACCCGCCAACGCACCATAGAAAGGTCGCATGTAAGCCTCCCTCGTCAGTTCTTTTGCGAGCATCTGCTCTTTATTGAAGCATATGCTCGCACATCAGCATGTGATGTCAACCGTTGGCGACAACGGCATGACAGCCGCGCGCGATGGTTCGCGCGCGGGCATCGACGGCGGGATGTGTTGGGTAGGGCTCAGTCCGCGAGCACGGCGCGGGCGGTGTCCTCGTCTGTGACGAGGCCATTGACGATCTTGCCGCTCAGGGCGGCGCGCAGGGGCGCGACCTTGGCGGGCCCCTGCGCGATGCAGATGCGCAGCCGGGTGCTGCCGGGTTCCGGCGGCACGCTGGTCACGCGCAGGTTGGTGCCGCGATCGAGGAAGCGGCCTTCCGCATCGAAGACCCAGCCGGTCACCTCGCCGACGGCGCCATGGCGGACCATTTCGAGCAGCTCGCCGCGCGTCATGAAGCCGTCGCGGTAAAGCACGGCATCCTCGCCGATCTGGCTGATGCCCATGATCCAGAGATCGGCCTCGCCGGCGACGGCGCGGATGCGCCTGATCGGCTCGATCTCGATGAGCTGGGCACGCTCCTGGGGGCTCGAGACGTAAAGCGGCAGCGGCATCGGAAAATGCTGCGCCTTGGTGATCTCGGCCAGCTTGACCAATGTGTCGAAGCGGCTGGCGGAACCGTCCGGGGAGATGGTGCCGACCAGCGAGACCAGCCGGTGCAATGGGCAGGACATCGATGGCACGCGCTCGATACTGGCCCGCATCGAGCGGCCGGTGCCGAGCGCCATGACGAGCGATTTGCGCGAGCGCAGCCAGCGCTCGATCAGGACGCCGCCGAGTGCGGCGACGCCGGCCGCACCCGTCTCGGCGGCGCCGTCGGACGGAGCGACGTCGCAATGCAGCAGCTCGAAGCGGTCGCGCAGCTGCGCGGCGAGGTCCATGCAGGCGCTGATCGGATGGTTCATCCGGAAGCTGATCAGCCCCTCGCTGCGGCAGAGCGAGACGAGGCGCTGCGCCGCCGGGCGCGAGATGTTCAGGATCTGCGCGATATCGTCCTGCGTGCGGCCGGCGATATAGTAGAGCCAGCCGGCCCGGGCTGCGTCATCGAGGCGGGTGCTGTCGTTATCGGCCATCGAATCCTCAATGGGGCGCCGGTGCCGGCGCGATCTCGAGCGCGATCTCGTGCCAGGATTCGAAGAGGCGGTCGGCTCCGGCTGCGAGCAGCGCCTGGCGCTGGTCGAGGACGGCGAAATGGCTGCCGGCCGCGAGGCCATAGGCCGTCATGCCCGCCGCCTTCGCCGCCGTCACGCCGCTGATGCTGTCCTCAATCACCAGGCAGCGCCCGGGCGCCACGCCGCGTTCGCGGGCGGCGAGCAGGAAGAGATCGGGCGCCGGCTTGCCGCGCCGCACGCGCGTCGTGCTGAAGATCCTGCCCTCGAACAGGTCCCAGAGCTCGGCCTTGCGCAGGCAGATCTCAATGCGCTCCTCGTCGCTGGATGAGGCGACGCAATAGTCGCTGCCGAAGGCTTCGACGGCGTCGCGAACGCCTTGGACGGGCTGGAGGTCGCTCCTGAAAGCGGCGAAGAGCTGGGCCCGCCAATCCCGCGTGAAGCCAGCCGAAGCCGGGCGGCCGGTCATTCTCTCGTAATCCTCGGTCACGGCGCTGGACGGTCGCCCGAGATAGCGGCGCATGACCGTCTCCAGATCATAGCCCGGGTCGAAAGGCGAGAGAATATCGACGAGGGTCCGGCAGCTGATGATCTCGCTATCGACGAGCACGCCGTCGCAATCGAGGATGACGAGGTCGAAGGGCTGGCGAGGAGAGGTCATCGGACAACAGTTCATTTGAGCGAATGCTCACATGAAGAGCATTCACCCGAACTTATGTCAAACCTCCCGCCGCTCAGCGCAGCATGCGGCCGATCTCGGCGGCGCGGCGCCAGGCCGTGTAGCGCTCCGCATAGGCCTCAGCCCTTGCCGGGTCGGGCAGGAAGCTGTCGGCCTCGCCGGATGGCGGCGTGCAGACGCTCTCCGGGCTTTCGCCGGTGCAGGCCAGGCGGGCGAGGCGGGCAGCCCCGAAAGCGGCGCCGGTTTCGGCCTGGCGGGAGCGCTTGAGCGGCAGGTTCAGCACATCCGCGAGGATCGACAGCCACAGGTCCGATCGCGCGCCGCCACCGATCACCATGGCGTCCCCGATCGGCGAGGCTCCAGCTTCCAGCGCATCCTTGCCGTCCCTGAAGGCGAAGGCGACTCCCTCCAGCACGGCCAGGGTCATGGCGTCGCGATCCGTTTCGTGGCCGAGACCGACGAAGCTGCCGCGCAGCTGCGGATCGTTGTGGGGCGTGCGCTCGCCCGAGAGATAGGGCGTGAACAGCACCGGCGAAGGGCGTCTGGGGCTCGGGCCAAGTTCGTCCATCAGCGACGCTTCGGACCGTCCGGAGACCAGGGCCCACCAGCTCAGGCTCGCGGCGGCCGAGAGATGGACCGACATCTGGTGCCAGCGCTCCGGCAACGCATGGCAGAAGGCATGAACGGCGCTGCCGGTACGCGGCTCGAAACCCTCCGTCGTGCGCCAGAGCACGCCGGACGTGCCGAGGGACAGGAAGCTGCTGCCGGGCGTGACCGCGCCTAGCCCGATCGCCCCGGCGGCATTGTCGCCTGCGCCGGCGGCGAAAAGGGGCGGGGTATCGAAGCCGAGCTCGCGGCTGAGTTCGGGGCGCATGCGGCCTGCCGGCTGCGACCCTTCGACGAGCTCGGGCATCCGGCTGCGCTCGAGGCCTGTCGCTGCCAGCATCCGGTCCGACCAGTCGCGCTGGCGGGTATCGAGCCAGAGCGTTCCGGAGGCGTCGGACATCTCCTCGATCGCCTCGCCGGTCAGCACGAGCCGCAGATAGGCCTTTGGCAACAGGATCCTGCGGATGCGCGCGAAGATCTCGGGCTGGTGCTTGCGCACCCACAGGAGCTTGGGCGCGGTGAAACCGGGCATGGCGATATTGCCGGTGATCACCAGGGAATCCGGCTCCGCCGCCTCGATCTCCGCGCATTCCCCGGCCGCGCGGCCATCGTTCCAGAGGATGCAGGGGCGCAGCGGCCGATCGCGCGCATCCAGCAGAACCGCGCCATGCATCTGCCCGGACAGGCCGATGCCGGCGCAGCGACGGAAGGCCTCTGGGGCGATGTCCTTCAGGCTGTGCAGGGCAGCCAGCGCGGCGGCGACCCAGCTCGCCGGATCCTGCTCGGACCAGAGCGGGGCAGGGCGATCGACGGCAAGGTCCCGCGCGGCATTGGCGAGCAGGCGCTGCCGGTCGTCGACCAGCACGGCCTTGACCGACGACGTTCCGAGATCGATGCCGATATAGGTCATCAGGGCCCTGCCGGCGGGTTCAACGCTGTTGGTCGGGCAGACCGCCCGGATAGATCATGCTCTTGACCATGCCGGCCTCGTTGGCGGCGTGCCGACGGAAGGCCGCCGGCCCCTCGGCAAGCGGAAAGCGATGGCTGACCACCGCCTCGACATCGACCTTGCCCTGCGCCACCAGGTCGATCGCGCGCGGATAGACATGGCCCATCCGGCGCGAGAACTTGATGTTGAGCGCGCGCCGGCGGGCTTCCGCGGCCGGGATCACGTAGCTGTCGCCATCGGGGATGCCGACCAGCACGACGCGGCCGCCGATGCGGGCGGCGCGGATCGCGTCGCGAAAGCCCTCGGGGGCATTGGTCGCCTCGATCACCAGCGGCAGGCCTTCGCCCTTCGTCCATTCGGCGATATCGGCGACGCTCGCGCCGGCCTTGCTGGCGCCCAGCCTGAGCGCAAGGTCACGGCGATGCGCCTGTGGATCGCAGGCGAGGATGTCTCCGACGCCGGCTGTCCGCAGCACCTGCAGAATCAGCAGGCCGATCGGGCCGCACCCGATCAGTGCCACCCGTTCGAGCAGGCGCGGCTTGGCCAGATCCACCGCATGGATCGCGACGCCGAGCGGCTCGAGCATCACGGCATCGCTTGGCGAGAAGCTCTGGGGCACGGCGACGATCTGCGATTTCGGCACCCAGATCCGCTCGGTCATCGCTCCGTCATGCGGGGGGGCGCCGATAAAGACGACGTCGGGGCAGAGATTGGGATGCCCGCTCCGGCAATGCTCGCAATGGCCGCAGGACTGGTTGGGGTCGACCGCGACGAGGGCGCCCTTGCCGAGGCCGAGTTCGGGCAGGTCCTCGGTCAGCCAGCCGCTGAATTCATGGCCGGGAACGAAGGGCGACGCGATGACGGCCGAGCCGATGCCGCCGTCCTTGTAATAGTGCAGGTCGCTGCCGCAGAGACCGACGGCGGCGACATCGAGCAGGGTTTCTCCCGGCACTCCCTCGCGCAGGTTGAATGGCGCGACGCGTGCGTCGCCTGCGGCGTGAAGGAAGACGGCATGGGACATGGGGCGCCGGCACTCGGTTCGCGAAAGGGCTTTTAACAGATGTATTTTCTAGTTTACATTGGTTCACGTCAAGCGTGAAGCCACGCGATGTCCCGTCGAACACCGAGCTGACCGCGCCGTGGCGCAGGCGGCCGCCCATCGCATCAGGATGCACATCATGGCGGAGGATCCGCAGACACAGGTTCGGGCCGCCTGGCTCTACTACAGGGAGGGGCTGACCCAGGCCGAGATCGCGGAGCGGCTGAAACTGACGCGACTGCGCGTCAACCGGCTCCTCGTCGAGGCGCGCGGCAGCGGGCTGGTGAACATCACGATCAATTCGGCGCTGGAGAGCTGTGTCCGGCTGGAACATGCGCTCGTCGCCGCCTTCGGCCTCAAGCATGCGATCGTCGTGCCGAGCCCGGCCGACCCCGGCCAGATCGCGGCCCAGATCGGCAAGGCAGCCGGCGAATTCGTCTCGGGGATCGTCGAGGAGAAGCCGTCCGGCATCTTCGGGGTCGGTTGGGGCGGCACCTTGCGGGAAACCGTCCGACATGTCCGGGCCGGACAGCATCGCGCTCTCGCGGTCACCTCGATGATGGGCGGGCTGACCTACGGCATCGAGATCAACACCTTCGAGATCGCCAGCCGTTTCGCGGGGCTCTGGGAGGCCGAATGCCACTATCTCGCGGCGCCGATCTATGCGGGCACGCCGCAATCGCGCGATACGATCCTGGCACAGGACGTGTTCGAGGCGGCCTTCGCCCGCATCCGGGCGACCGATGTCGCGATCCTCAGCGCGGGCGATCTCAGCGAACGTTCGCTCCTGATGCGCTACGGGCTGCCGGGAGATGTCGGCGCCGCCGAACTGGTCGAGGCCGGCGCGGTCGGCGACGTGCTCGGCCAGTTCATCGATCGGGACGGCCATTCCATCGCGCACCCGATCAATCGCCGCGCCATCGCCCTGCCGCTCGCCGAGCTCAGCCAGATACCGACCGTGATTCTTGCGTCCGGCGGGCTGAACAAGGCCGCGGTCATCGCAGCCAGCATGCGTTCCAGGCTGGCCTCGGTCCTCATCACCGACGAGGACACGGCGGCGGCCGTGCTGGCGAGCGCGGCGCCGGACCGCCCCTGAGGGTTGATTTGCCGGCTCGGGAATGCGCCGATCTGATCGGAGGGCGGTCAGATCGGATATGCCTCTAAAGGTCAGTGCTCTGCGGCAGGATCACGAGGTCGCGGATCGTGACGTTGCGGGGCCTCGTCAACATGAAATGCACGGCCTCGGCCACCTCTTCCGGCTCGATCAGGCCGCCGCGAGCCCGCTCCGCCTCGAGTTTCTCCTTGGGCCAATCGCTGATCAGAGCCGTCACGACGGGGCCGGGCAGGACCGCCCCGACGCGCAGGCCGTGCGGGATGACCTGACGGCGCAGCGTATGCACGAAGGCCTGCACGGCGTGTTTCGAAGCCGTGTAGACCGGCTCCCAGACCACGGGAACGACACCGGCCACCGAACTGGTGACCAGGATGTCCCCAGTCCTGCGTTCGATCATCTGCGGCAGCACGGCATGGATGCTGCGGAAGACCGCGTTGACATTGAGGTTCAGCATCCGGTCCCAGGCGTCGGGATCGCCCTCGCTCACGGGCCCGCCGACATAGGAGCCGGCATTGGCGTGAAAGATGTCGAGCGGACCTGCCTTGTCCTGGATCTGCGGCATCATTCCGGCGACGGAGGCCGGATCGGTCAGGTCGACGACGAGCGGGATCGCCTCGGGGCCGAGCTTTGCGCAGGCGCTAGCGAGGGCTTCGCCGTCGCGGTCGACGAGGACGACGCGCGCGCCGGCGGCGAGCAGCCGTTTTGCACAGGCAAGGCCGATTCCCGAGGCTGCACCGGTGATCGCAGCGGTTTTTCCGGTCAGGTCCTGGGTCACGTCGTGGTCTCCGATGGGGCGTCGAGCCGCGGGAGGCGCATCTGCTCGCGCGCCTGGCGTGCGGCAGCCTGCAGCGTTTCGAAAGCGGCAAGGCGCGCGGCGTGCAGTTGTGCGATCTCACCGCCGGTCGGGGTGAAGACGGTGGCGCTCGGCGCCATCGCGGCCATCGCCTCGGCCAGATCAGAAAAGCTCCCTGCCGCGCTCGCAGCGAGCATGGCCGAGCCGAGAAGCACGGGGTCGACCTCGCCGGGCACCAGCACCGGCAGTCCGGAACAATCCGCCAGCAATTGCCGGATCAGCGGCTGCCGCCCGGCGCCGCCGCTGAGCACGATCGCCTCGATCGTCGCGCTCTTGGCGCGGCTCGCCACGATGATCTGCCGCAAGCCGTAGCCGATTCCGGTCAGGCCGGCGACATAGAGCGCGACGAGATCGTCGAGACCGTGCCCCATGCCGAGCCCCGCGATCACGGCGCGCGCATGCGGGTCGGCATGGGGCGAGCGATTGCCGAGGAAGTCGGGCACGACGATCACCTCGCCGGCGAGGCGGGCGGCCTGCGAGGGTTCGGCTTCATGCCGGGCTGCCTGCGCGGCGAGCCAGTCGGGCAGGGAGAGACCCTCGGCTTCGGCCAGGCGCCGCGCCTCGGGCGTCGCGGGATGGAAGCCGATCAATTGCTCGATCGCCGCGCCGGCGCCGGACTGTCCGCCCTCATTGAGCCAGAGACCGGGAGCCATCGCCGCAAAGTAGGGTCCCCAGATTCCGGGGATGAAGATCGGCTCGCGGCTGCTCGCCATGGTGCAGGCCGAGGTGCCGAAGACATAGGCCATGCGGGTCAGGGCCGTGCCGTGCGGCGAGTGCACGCCGACCGAGCCGACGCCTCCGGCATGGGCGTCGATCAATCCGGCGGCAACAGCGGTGCCGGCTCTCAGGCCGAGCTCGACCGCGGCCTGTTCGGTCAGCCCGCGGCCGAGCGCGGTGCCACCCGGAACGATCTCCGTGCCGATCCGGGCGAAGCCGTCATCGGCGAGGTCCGCAAGGCCGATCTGGCGGAAATAGCCGGCATCCCAGCGCCCTTCATGGGCGAGATAGGTCCATTTGCAGGTCACGGTGCAGGTCGAGCGCGCCAGCGAGCCGCTGGCCCGCCAGGTCAGGAAATCCGCGAGATCGAAGAACTGCCAGGCCGCATCGTAGCTCGCCGGCAGGTTCTCCTTGAGCCAGAGCAGTTTCGGCGTCTCCATCTCCGGCGAGATCGTGCCGCCGACATAGGCCAGCACCGGATGGCCCGTGCTGTTGATGCGCTCGGCCTGCTCGGTCGCCCGGTGGTCCATCCAGACGATGATGTCCCGGCTGGAATCGCCATGGCGGCCGACCGGCAGCGGCGTCCCATTGGGCCCGAGCACGACGAGCGAACAGGTCGCGTCGAAGCCGATGCCGGCAATGGCATCCGGCGCCAGCGCGGCCAGCGCCATCGCCTCGCGCACGCTGGCGCAGACCGCCTGCCAGATATCCGCGCTCGACTGCTCGGCGATATCCGGGCCGTCCCGGTAGAGCGCGATGTCACGCCTGGCGGTCGCGACCATGCGGCCTTGCCGGTCGAAGATGCCGGCCCGGGCACTGCCGGTGCCGACATCGATCCCGATGACATGCTCGGCCATGTCAGGCCGCGGCACGGTTCGGCGGGCCGGCGCGGCTGCCGTCCGGGTTGCGCAGATAGACGCCGCGCTCGAGCTGCTGGCGGCGGAGCTCTTCGATGTCGATATCGGCCGGCGGGCGGTTGCCGCGGACCGAGATCTTGGCGGCACGGCCGGCGGCCTCACCCATCGCCATGCAGGTCGCCATGACGCGGATCGCGCCCATCGCCTCATGGGTGGCGGAGATGCTGCGCCCGGCGACCAGCAGATTGCCGATCTTCTGCGGCACCAGCGAGCGGTAGGGGATGTCGTAGCAGTCGCCGCACCAGATCAGCGTGCAGCCATCATCGGAGGGGCGGTGGATGTCGATCGGGTAGCTTGCGACAGCGACGGCGTCGTCGAAATGCTTGCAGGCGAGCACGTCCTCCTGCGTCATCACGTATTGGCCGATGATACGGCGCGTCTCGCGGATGCCGAGGAAGGGAGCCGTCTTGGTGAAATAGGCCTTCTCGAAGCCCGGCACGTAGTTCACGAGATAGGTGACGATGTCGTCGATCTGGGCGCGACCCTCGATCTCGCCCTTGGTCAGGCTGCGGGCATCGGTCCCATCCGTGCCCTTGACGCGGGTCATGTTGATCCAGACCTCGCCCTTCTTCAGGCCGGTGATGATGATGGTGCGCTCGTTCGGGATCTGCAGGCCGCGCTCGGCCTTGGCCTTGGCCATCAATTCGCGCAGGCCGACGACGATGAACTGGTGGTTCTGGCCGAAATACTCGGCCGGGATGAAATCGGTGAGATAGGTGCGTGCGGCCGGCGGCGCGTTGGCGATGGAGAGCCTGAGCGCATCGGTATCGACGCCGGCCAGGCAGAACATCAGGGTCGGCGGCTGCATGCCGCCATCGGCATTGCCCTTCTCGGTCGGCACGCCGGCGCTATAGGCGACGTCGGCATCGCCGCTGCAGTCGATCACGACCTTGGCGAGGAGGGCCGTGCGGCCGCTCTTGCTCTCGGTGATGACGCCGCGGATCGTGTCGTTCTCGACCAGCGCGCCGGCGAAGAAGGTGTAGAACAGGACGTCGACGCCGGCTTCGGTCAGCATTTCCAGCGCCACGGTCTTCACCGCCTCGGGCTCGACGAGCGTGATGCCCATATGCAGCGGGCAGGGCCGGTGCTCGCTCGCCCCGTCGCGCTCCTTGCGCAGCCGCTCGATGAATTTCTGCGGCAGCCCGTCGATGATCTGGTTGCCCTTCTGGCCGAGGAAGCCGAGCACCGGCAGGCCGATCGTCATATTGCCGCCGACGAAGCTGCGGCTCTCGATCAGCCCGACGCGCAGGCCGTCCTCGGCGGCAGCGAGCGCGGCCGTGAGGCCCGATGGACCGCCGCCGACGACGAGCACGTCGTATTCGGCCGAGACGGGGATGGAGCGTGCCGGCTCCTCGATGAAGCGGGTCGCAGCGGTCGACATGGCGAAGTTCCCTTGGAATGCGATGAGACAGGAATGTCTGCGGGGCAGGGCGCCCCGCAGAGCGAAACAGCGATCAGGCCGGCATCATCGGCTTGACGCGCTCGATGATGGCGGAGACGGCGTCCTTGACCGGCTTGCGGCCGAGCACGGCGAGCTGGACCTCCTCGAGGAAGGTCGCCTGGGCGCGGGCGGCCTCGGGGAAGGGCGGGAAGGCGCCGCGCGCCGTCGCCAGCACCTTGGCCTCGACCGCGGCGAGCGGGTTCTTCGCCTTCAGCCCCTCGTCGGCATAGGAGGAGACGCGCACCGGGCCGTTGCCGTTGATCGCCATGCCGAGCGTCACGCGCTTGCTCGACACCTCCCTGATGAAGCTCCAGGCCAGCGCCTTGTCCTTGGCGTTCTTGGGGATCGACATCGCCCAGGCCTCGACGACGGAGGCCATCGGCACCTTGCCCTTGATCGCGGCGGAGCCGGGGAACTCGACAGCCTTGATCTTGCCCGGGAACTTGCTCTGGTCAGCATTGTTGAGCTGCGCGCCGCGGGCGAAGGGCAGGACGGTGAAGGCGGCGCGGCCCTGCTGCAGCCAGGTGACCTGGTCGTCGTTCTTGGTCGTCGCGTAGCTGCGCGGCAGGCTGCCGGCCTCGAACATGCCGTGCAGGGCCGCTAGCCCCTGTTCCAGCGCCTCGCGGTTCGGCACCAGCTTGAGATCGGGGCTGATGAAGTCGCCGCCATAGGCGCGTGCGAACATCACCGGGAAGACCGCGAGGTCGCTCGCCAGCACCATGCCGGTGACGGGCGTGCCGGCCTTCGAGGTGAAGGTCGTCTTCTTCGCCTGCTCGATCAGCTCCTCCAGCGTCGCTGGCGGCGCCGGGATGCCGGCCTCCTCCAGCAGCGCCTCGTTGTAGAACAGGCCCTGCGTCGCGTGGCGGACGGGGATTCCGATCAGCTTGCCGTCGACGGTCATGCCCTGGACGAGGCCGGGGGCGATATCGCCGAAATCCTCGATCGCGTCCTGCTTCTGATAAGCGTCGAGCGGCTCGAACAATGCCGCGATCTGCGAGGTCGGCCGGTTGTCGATGAGATAGCCGACACCGTACTCGGTCTCCTTCAGGCTCGCCTCGCGGAAGAGCCGGTCCTGCAGCGGGTTCGAGTCGAAGGTGGTGAAGGCGATCTCGGCATCGTTGGCCTTGCGCCAACCCGCCATCAGGTCGCCGTCGCCGCTGCCGAGCACGGTCTGGTGGACCTTGTGGCTGAGCACGTTCAGCGTCTTGCCGGCGGCGAAAGCCGGCCTGACCGCAAGCGCTGCGGCGATCCCCGCGGAACCGGCGACGAATCCGCGCCGGGTAAGCCTGGTTTCCGGATATTTCGACATGGCTTCCTCCCTCTTTGTGGTTGGCTACCCCTTCGTTGAACCGGCGGTGAGGCCGGCCACGAGGTAGCGGTTCATGAAGACGACGAAGACGAGAACGGGCACGAGTTGCACCGTCGCGGCGGCGAAGAGGATCCCCCAGTCGACGCCGTCGATGGAGCCGATCATCTCGGAGATCACGAGGGGCGCGGTCTTGGCCTTCGTCGCGGTGAAGATGAAGGCGAAGAGGAACTCGTTCCAGGAGAAGACGATGACGAAGACCGCGACCGCGAGCACGCCGGGCATCGCCAGCGGGACGATGACCTTGCGCAGGATGGTCATGCGGCTGGCCCCGTCGATCGACGCGGCTTCGTCGAGCTCGCGCGGGATCTGGTCGATGAAGGTGCGCATCAGCACCGTGCCCAGCGAGACGAAGAAGGTCGCATAGAGCAGGATCAGCACGAGATGCGTGTCGCTGAGCCCGAGCGCATTGACGATCGGGAACAGCGGCAGCGTCACCACGATCGGCGGGATCAGCCGCACGATGATGAGCCCGAGCATACTCGTCCCGAGCCAGCGCCCGGAATTGCGCGAGTAGACATAGCCGGCGCAGGCGCTGGCGATGATGGCGAGCAATGTGGCGCCGACGGTGATCAGCAGGCTGTTCAGGAGCCCTTCGAAGAAGACGCCCCAGGAGCGCCAGAGCTCGACATAGTGCTTCAGCGTCGGGGTGAAGAGCCATTTCGCCGGCACGGCGAAAATGTCCTGCCCCGGCTTCAGCGACGACAGCGCGATGAACAGGATCGGGAACAGCGACCAGAACAGGATTGCGGCGACGGCGAGTGTCTTGCCGGCCCCGACGAGGAGGCGTTCAGTGCGCATGGGCAAGCCCTCCGCGCCTGAGCAGGTAGACATAGGCGCCTGCGAGCAGCAGCGAGATCACCACCATGATCCAGGCGGTCGCGGCCGCCGATCCGAAGGCGTTGAAGCTGAAGGCCTCCTGATAGAGGTAGATCGCCACCACCTCGGTCGAGCGCGCCGGGCCGCCCTTGGTCAGCAGCCAGGCTTCCGAGAACAGGCGGAAGGCGAAGATGTAGCGGAAGAGCAGGGCGATCAGCATCGCCGGGCCGAGCAGCGGCAGAGTCACGCGCCGAAACGCCTGCCAGCGCGTCGCGCCGTCGATCCGCGCGGCCTCGAACAGCTCGGCGGGAATGGCGAGGCGCGCTGCATAGACGATGATGAAGGTGAAGGGCAGGTGCAGCCAGATCGTCAGCAGGCCGATCAGGACCATCGCGTGCGACGGCTCGAAGGTCCAGTCGAGCGTCGGCAGGCTGAGCGCGCGGAGAGCCAGCGTGACCGGCCCGGCATCGGGATCGAACAGGAAGCGCCACATCACCACGGCCGTGACCTCGCTGACGGCGTAGGGTGCGAGCACGGCGACGAGCAGGAAGCGCCGGAAGGGCAGGCCGCTGGCGAAGAGCAGGGCCATGCCGAGACCGATGGCGAGCTCGAGATGCACGGCCACGACGACGAGGACGACCGTGTTCAGCAGCGCGCTGTGGAAAGCCGGATCGGTGAGGACGCGCCAATAGTTCTGCAGGCCGACGAAGCTCGGCGCCTGGCCGAAGCTCGAGCTGTTCAGGCTCAGCCAGACGACATAGAGCGACGGCAGCACGATCACGCTCAGGACGAGCAGATGGACCGGCGCCAGCAGCGGCAATATCCGTGCCGTTCTTCCTAGTTGCACTCTTTCCTCCAGAACCTCATTCGCTCCGGGCTCTGACGGCCCGGTGGCTCGGACGCAGCGCGTCCGCAGTCGGTGTTCGTCAGTGCACCGCCTTGGGCGAGGCGGTCGGTCTCTCCGGGTTGGGAAGCGGGTCGGGGTTGCGAGCCTCGCTGCCATCAGCCGCGGGCGCGGCGAGATCGCGCACGGAGTCGCGAACCTGCAGGCTCGTCTGCAGCACGGAACGGTCGGGCGGCGCCTGGTCCCCGGACATGCGGGCGCGCAGGCGGCGCCAGGCCACGTCGGCGATCTCGGCAATCGGCTGGCGGATCGCGGTGAGGCCGGTCTTGCGGGCGCTCATCCAGGGATAGTCGTCGAAGCCGACCACCGAGACCGGATCGGGAATGTCGATCCGCAGCCGCGCCAGCGCCGACAGCGTGCTCAGGGTCGTGACGTTGGTGAGCGCGATCACGGCGCTCGGTTGAGGGTGCCGTTCGAGCCAGTGCAGGAAGGTCGCAGCGCCGCGGTCGGCATTCGAGCCGAGCTCGACGACGGTCGGCTCCTTGCCGCTCGCAGCCTTGATCAGCTCGCAGGCACCGCGGATACGTTCGCGGATCGGGGAGATGCCGAGGCTGGAGGCGGTGACGACGATGTCACGATGCCCCTTGGAGAGCAGGTGGCGCGCCGCGATCTCGCCCGCCTCGCGGTTGTCGATCGCCACCGTGTCGACGACCGATCCCTCCGGCGGAACGCGGTCGGCGAAGACGATCGGCAGCCGCCCGACCTCGCCGCGCAGCACGTCCGGAACCGCATCGGAGCAGGGGACGGCGATCAGCCCCGATGGGCGCCAGGCGAGCAATGTGCGCAGCCGCGACTGCTCCAGCCCGAGATCGTCGCGCGAGCTGGCGACGAGGATGTCGTAGCCGTCCTTTTGCGCCAGCACCTCGAGCTGCGAGACGAGCGAGGTGAAGAAGACGTCGTCGAGATCGGGGACCAGCACGCCGACAACCCGCGCCTGGCCCGAACGCAGCTGCGAAGCCGCCCGGTCCACCTGATAGGCGAGCTCTTCCGCAGCTTTCAGGACGCGCTCGCGCAGCTCGGCATTCACCGGCTTGTTGCCGCTGAAAACGTTCGAGACGGTCGCGGTGGACACGCCGGCGCGCGCTGCGACATCCCGGATCGTTACGCGTGCACCGTGCATCGCCATCCCGTTAAACGTTTTACAGTAAAACGTTTAACGCTGCCGCTGATCGATTGCAAGAGCTTTCGGCGGGGCTGATCCGGGAAGCGCTTGGCAGGCGTCTCGACGCGTGTGATCCGCTCTATTCTCTGGACGGTTCGTTATCCGCGGCGTTACCGACCACGGGGAGCGCGGTTCTTGCTTCCGCCAGCTGGCAGCGAGCGACCTTGAGCGCATGCCGGGCAAATTTGTCGGCTGGGATCGGGAACGCGTCCGGCTCCCGGCCATCCTGGACCCAGGCGGCGAAGCGTGATTTGAGGTCGGCCAGGCCAGCATCGCCGTAACGCGCCAGCAAATCCTGAAACCGCCGATGGGCTCCGTCGTCCCAAGCCCTCCGTCGCCCCATCGCATCCTTGAGCGGATGCGCGGGCACGACATGCGCGAAGGGGACAAGGTCATCCGGCATGGGCTCGGTTGCGGCATGTGTGCGCCCGCCGGCCAGCAATTTCGGCAGGAGATGAGTATGCGGCCCCTCCGGGCTCTTGCCGTCGGCGGGTGGTATCGGCTGGAAGACTTCGCAGCGCCCGGCGCGAGCGATGAAGACGCGGTGCGGACCTGCCGCGAGGATCGCGCCGATCGCGGGGTTGCCGGCTTCGAACAATGATCTGCCTTCGGCCGCGCGCAACGTCCCGATCAGGCCGGGATCGCTGGCGCGGATGCAGATATCGACCTGCAACGTGCCAAGCCCCATGTCGAACAGGATGCCGTCACGATCCTGGATCCGGAGCGCTTCGCGATCGGGGCCGAGCTCGCTGAGGACGGTGCGCTGGCTCATCGCGCAGCTTTCGCCGGGCAGGCATAATGCGACGCGATGGCTCCAGCTCTGGCCCACGGCCGTCTCCGAGGCGAACGGCCGGACCTGCGTGAGATCAGCGAAGACGATGCCGCCGCGATCCGTCACGGCAGCGAGGCGGCCGGGCTGGTCGATGAGAGCGACCGGCTCGCCCGGATCGCGCATGAACTCGGCGATGGCGCCGAATGTGCCGAGAGACCATTGCGTGGTCTCGGTGAGAAGCTGGTCGCGGAGCAGCGCCCGCACATCCCCGGCGGTCATCGGGCGACCTTTCCCTGATCGAGCGGTTGCCAGGGCAGCACGAAGCTCTCGCCGTCGCGGCTGCCACGGGTGACGTCGATGCCGAAGGCGAGGCCGAGCTGCTCGTCGCCGAGCACCTCGTCCGGCGCGCCATTGGCGAGGATGCGGCCGTCGTGAAGCAGGATGATCTCGTCGCAGAACCTGCTGGCGAGGGTGAGGTCGTGCAGAACGACGACGACGCCGGTTCCGGCAAGGGCAGTCCGCCTGAGCAGCGCCATCGCCTCGAGCTCGTGGCGGGGATCGAGCCCGGCCAGAGGCTCGTCGGCGAGCAGCATCTCGGCTTCGACCGCGAGTGCGCGCGCCAATAGCACGCGCATGCGCTCGCCCCCGGAGAGCGAGTCGAGCGTGCGGTCGCGGAACGCCGTCGTATCGGTTGCCGCCATGGCGCGCTCGATTGCGGCATGATCCGCTTCGCTCAGATCGGCAAAGGGGTGGCGATGCGGCAGGCGCCCGAGTGCGACGACGGCCTCGGCCCGCATTTGCCAATGCACGGCGCCGCCCTGGCTGAGGAAGGCGATCCGCCGCGCCAGGGCCTTGCGGCCGATGGCTTGGGCGGGCTCGCGATCGTAGAGCACGCTGCCCGCGTGCGGGAGGAGGTTCGCCAGGATGCGCAGCAAAGTGGTCTTGCCGGCGCCGTTGGCTCCGATCAGGCCGACGATCTGCCCCGTCCTCAGCGTGAGATCGATGCCGCGCAGGATCGGCCTGCCGGCAAGCGCGATGGCGATGTCCTTGGCTTCGATCAGCATCACGCTTCCCGCCTCAGGCGATAGATCAAGCTGAACAGGAACGGCGCACCGATCAGCGCGGTGACGACGCCGAGCTTCAATTCCGGGCGGATCGGCAGCAGGCGCAAGGCCGTGTCGGCCGCGAGCAGCAGGATGGCGCCGCCAAAGCCGCTCGCCAGCAGCAGCCGGCCCGGCCGGTGCCCGACGAAGGGGCGCAGCAGGTGCGGCACGACGAGGCCGACGAAACCGATCGCGCCGGTGACGGCGACGGCGCTGCCGACGCTGAGCGCCGCGCCGCCGATCAGCCGGGCGCGCAGCCAATTGAGGTCGAAGCCGAGGCTGCGCGCGGTGTCTTCCCCGAGCGTGAGCCCGTCGAGCGCAGGGGCGCAGGAGAGCAGCAGGGCCCAGCCCAGCAGCATCAGCGGCAACACCAGCCAGACATGGGCGAGGCTCCGATCGGCCAGCGACCCCATCAGCCAGAACACGATCTCCAGCGCCGCATAGGGGTTGGGGGCGAGATTGAGCGCGAGCGCGGTCATGGCGCCTGCAAAGCTGTTGATCGCCACGCCTGCAAGGATCAGCGTCATCGTCCCGGCGCCGCGACCGACGAAGGCGTAAAGCAGCAGCACCGCGAGGATGGCGCCGGCAATGCCGCCGAGCGGCAGCGCGAGTGCAAAGGCTCCGGCAAAGCCGGAATAGAACACCACGACCGCACCGAAGGCGGCCGCGCTCGAAATCCCCACGATTCCGGGCTCGGCCAGCGGGTTGCGCAGCAGCCCCTGCATCGCCGCGCCGGCCATGCCGAGGCTGAACCCGACCAGGGCGCCGAGCACGGCGCGCGGCAGCCTCAGCTCGACCAGCACGAGCGCTTCCAGAGTCTGGCGTCCGGCGAGCCAATCGGCCAGGGCCATGCCGAGGTCGAGCCGGGCATAGCCGATGGCGAGCGAGACGAAGGTCATGGCGAGGGTCGCCAGGGCCAACAGCCCGACCAGGCGCCAGTAGCCGGCGCGGCCGGACCGGACGGCCGGTGCAGGAAGGCTGCTCATGGTGTGTTCCTTGCCGGAGGCACCGCGTCCATCAACAGCTCGATCGCATCGACCACGGCGGGGCCGGCGCAGGTCCAGAGCTTTGCGGGCAGCGCGACGATCTTCAGCCGATCGCCGAGGCGCGTCAGCACGGGATGATGCAGGATTTCATGCGCCAGCGAGGGCGGGCCGTCCGGCGTCGTGTTGAGGATGAGGATATCCGCCCGTCCGAGCGCGACGGTCTCCAGTGCGATCTGACCGTAATTGTCGATGCCCAGCTCGGCGGCCAGATTGACGAAGCCGGCGGTGGACAGGATTTCGTCGACCAGCGAGCCCCGCCCGGTGGTGAAGCCGTTCGGCCGCAGCACGATCGCCTTTGGCTGCGTGGCGCCGCGTCGCCCGGCCAGCGCCGCGAGCCTCCTGTCGATCTCGGCGACGAGCGCCTGTCCGCGCTCGGGCTCGCCGAGCAGGGCGGCCATCTCGATGATCTGGGCCCGCATCTCCGCGAGATTGCGCGGCACGCCGAATTCGCGGACCGGCGCGCCGACGCGCTGCAACAGCGCGACGGTGCTGCGGGTCGTATAGGCGCCGACGACGACAAGGTCGGGCTTCAGCGCCAGGACCTCCTCGACCAGCCCGTGATTGGCCGGGATGGCGCGGGCGAGCTCCGCCATGTTGGCGTTGGCAGGGTCCTGCGCCAGCCAGGTCACCGAGGCGATATGCCCCGGCGAGGCCAGCCGCAGCACGAGTTCGTCCGTGCACATGTTGAGAGAGACGATGCGTTGCGGCTGCTCGCCCGCCTGCGCCGCACCGATGATGATCCATGCCAGCGCCGCCGCGCGCATGATGGTCGAGATGCCGCGCCGCTTCATCCGCCCAGTGCCACCTTCACACCGCCGAAGGCGCCGAAGCCGGGCACCAGGAAGCCGACCGGGTTCTCCCAGCTTTTGTCGAAGAGATTGTCGATCCGCCCGAAGATCGTGACCCGCTCGGTCGCCTTGTACTCCGCGGCGAGGTTGACCAGCGTCGCGTCCTTGGCGCGCAGGCGCGGGACCGAGAAGTCGCGGTTTCCATCGACCCAGGGGCCGACATAGAGCAAGGTCGCGGAGAGGGTGAGCTTTTCCATCGGCATCCAGGTCGCGGTCAAGCTGGCCTTGTGCCGCGGCCGGCGCAACAGCTCCTGCCGCGCGATCTCATCCTTCGCCAGCGTGAAGGTGTAGTCCGCCCGGATCTTGAACTCGGGCGACAGCTCCAGTGCGGCGAAGGCCTCGACGCCCTTCGTCTGGGCCTTGCCGACATTGGCGTAGGAATTGCGCGCCGCGTTGGTGACGATCAGGTTCTCGATGTCGTTCTCGAACCAGGTCGCGCCGAACTGGAGGCGCCTGTCGAACAGCGGCTGCTCGAAGCCGATATCCCAGCCGCGGCTCTCCTCCGGCTTGAGATTGGGATTGCCGAAGAAATTGAAGGCCGGCCGGCTGTCGCTGAAGAGCTCGCTCAGGGTCGGCGCCTTGAAGCCGGTGCCATAGCTCGCCTTCAGCTTGGTCTCGCTGCCCGGCACGAGGAAGGCCGGCGCGACCCGATAGGTGGTATGGCCGCCATAGCTGTCGTCGTCGTCGCGGCGGATATTCGCGGCCAGGAAGAAGCGGTCGGCGATATTGCCCTGGTACTCGAGGAAGGCCGCTTTATTGCCGTTGGAGCCGGTCAGCGCGGCCGTGTCGAGCCGCTCGCGCTCATATTGCAGGCCCATGACGAGCATATGCCCCTTGGCGAGTTCGAGGTCGCCGCGCCAGTCGACCTTGCTGCGCTCACCGAGATTCTCCGTCGGACGACCGAGGATACCGAAGGCGTTGGGCGAGCGGTTGGAGCGGTCCTGGTTAGAATAGGAGACGCCGAAGCGGTTGACAAAGCGCCCGCCGAGCGGATCCCAGACCACTTCGCCGCGCGTGAAGGTCTGCGCGTAGTTCTGGAGCGCGCGATAAGGCGTCGGGCGGCCGGGGAAGCCACTATCGTAGGTCGACTGGAACTGCCCGTCCGTATAGCGCCCAGCCCAGTTGAGGCTAAGCGTGTCGGTCAGGGCGAAGCCGACCCGCCCGGAATAGGTGTAGTTGTCATAGGCGTTCGGCGTCACCCGGACGCCGGGCGGGATCAGGTTCGACGGCACGGAATCCGTCGCTTCCGTCCGCATATGGGCGACGTTGAAGGCGTAGTTGAAACGGTCGTCGCCGCCGCCGAAGCCGGCCGCCTGGTTGAAGGTGCCATGCGAGCCGGCCTCGACGCGTCCGGTCATCCTCGGCGGTCCCTCACCGCGCCTGGTTGTGATCGAGATGACGCCGCCGAGCGCATTGGCGCCGTAAAGGCCGCTCTGCGGGCCGCGCAGCACTTCGATACGCTCAATATCGTCCGTCAGCATCGAGCCGAAGTCGAAGGAGCGGTTCGGGGTCGAGGGATCGTTCGCCTCGATGCCATCGATCAGCACCTTGACATGGTTCGAATTGGTACCGCGCATGAAGACGGAGGTCTGTCCGCCCGGGCCGCCGATCTGGACGATATTGAGCCCGGGCACCGTGGCGAGCGCCTGCGGCAAGGTCCGGCGCTGCTGCTGCTCGATCTCCCTTGCGGTGATGACGGTGACGGAGCTGGCGATCTCTCTGGCCGGGGTCGGCACGCCGGTCGGGCTGACCACGATCTCGTCGAGTGCGATCGGCTGATCGGCAGGCTGCGCGAGAGCGGGGAGGGGGCGCAATGCTGTCGAGATGGCGAGGAGGGAAAGGGCGAACGAGAAAAGCCCGCAACCTGCGGGTCTGGGGGAACGGATCACGATGAAACCTCGGCGGGCAACGTCAGTGGCACGTCACCGCGAACGAGATGTCCCGCTCCGCCCCCGAAAACGGGTGCGCAAAGGTCTATCACCCACCAGCGCACCCCGGCCGATGTGTTCGCGTGTGACCACGGCTGACGGCAGGTCTCCTGGCTCGCGGGTCGTTGCCTTCACGCCGCCTTCCCAGGGCCGAGGTCCCAGTGGCGTATGGCGAAAGGCTCGCCGCTTACAGTTGCGGGGGCAGCCGCAGCATGGGGTGATTGCTCACCCGCACTGCGTTCCCTTTTGATCCCGTGAGGGAACCGTCGCATTCACGGGTAAGGCGGAAATGCGGCGGCGTCAATTGGCGCGGGAGGGAGCGGAATGCCGGCTGCGCGGGGTCGGGCAGATGGCAGCGCGATCTCTGCGGTCGGCCGCGCGGCTAGCCGGTCACGCGCATCGACATGCCGCCGTCGATGGTCAGGTACTCGCCGGTGATGAACTCGTTCTGGATCATTTGCAGGGCTGCCTGGGCGACATCGTCGACCGAGCCCTCGCGGCGCAGGGGGATGCGCTTCTCGAGATTATGCGCCTTGGCCTCCGGCGTCATCGCGGCGTGGAAGCGGGTGCGGATGATGCCCGGCGTCAGCAGGTTGACCCGGATATTCTCGTGGCCGTGGTCGAAGGCCAGCGCCTTGGCCAAGGGAATCAGCGCGCCCTTGACCGTCTGGTAGGCGACCGTGCCGGGGCAGCCGCGCAGGCCCGCGACCGACGAGATCAGCAGCACCGCACCGCCCTCCCTGGCGAGATGCGGATGCGCCGCCCGGAACAGGTGGAACACCGGGTGGACATGCACGGCGAAGGCATTCATCCACGCCTCGGAAGTCAGATCGCCGATCTTGCCGGGCGCCGGGCCACCGGCCGAATGGACGAGGATGTCGAGCCGGCCGAAGCGCCTGGCGGCGGCGTCGATCAATGCCGCGGCGGCAGCCGGATCGGCGATGTCGCCGAGCTCGACCGCGACCTTGTCCGGCCCGAAGCGCGTCATGAGTTCGGTGGCTTCGGGCGTTTCGTTGCGGCCGTTGAGAACGACGCTGCTGCCGGCGGCGAGCAGGTGTTCCGCGATCGCGAGGCCGATGCCACGCGTCCCGCCCGTGATCACCGCGACTTTCCCTGCCACGTCGTACATGTCGCTTCCTCGCCGTTCCGATTGTCTTGAGATCGCCCGGGCCATTCGGCGGAACCGAGGGGTGGGGGCGATGCGTGAGCGCGACACATGGCCGAGACGGCACTCGATCGCGTGATCAATTTCTCATACAATATGACAGAGATTGTCAACCCGGCGCCACTCGTGCGAAATCGCATGCGAGCGTCGCCGGCAAGATCCGCGTCGCAGAATCAAGGATCCACGTTCCCGATGGACGCCCCGACCCGCCCCCTCGCAGCCGCCAGCCTGAAGCTCCACCACCGTGTCGCCGACCAGCTCGGCCTCGCCATCGTCCGGGGCGACTACAAGGCCGGCGACACGCTGCCGGCCGAAGCGCAGCTCTGCGAGATGCTCGGTATCAGCCGGACCGCGATGCGCGAGGCCCTGCGTTCGCTGATCGCCAAGGGCCTGCTGGTCTCGAGCCCGAAGCGCGGCACGCGGGTGCGCGATCCCCGGCATTGGAGCCATCTCGACCCCGATATCCTGCGCTGGCGTGTCGAGGTCACCGATACCGACACCTATCTCAAGAAGATGTTCGAGCTGCGCCGCGCGACAGAGCCGGCAGCCGCGGCGCTGGCGGCGCTTGCGGCGACCGAAGAGGACCGCAGGCAGCTCCAGGCCGATTTCCAGGCCATGATCGATGCCGGGGCCGACAATGCCCGCTGGGTCGAGGCCGATCTCGCCTTCCACCGCTCGATCTATTTCGCCACCCATAACGAGTTCTTCTGGCCGATCGGCCAGCTCTTCAGCTTCGGCCTGCGCCAGATGTTCGAGATCGCGGCGCGGGGCGACCACCGGCCGCGCGCCATCGTCGAGCATGGCGACGTGCTGCGCGCCATCCTGGAGCGGAAGCCGAGCCTGGCCCATGCCGCCGCGACGACGCTGATCGGCAACGCGACCTCCGACGTCGTGCATATCCGCGGTCTCGGGCTCGACGACTGACGCGGGCCGCGGCACCAAGCCGGCGACTCCCGCTCATGGGCGTTGACAATCCCGGAATCCCATTTCAGTAATATCGTATGAGAAATAGCGCCGTTCCTGCCGGCGCGCCGCCCCGCCTGCGGGGTGAGCGCGGCCATGGCATGCGCGGCGACATGATCGGCGGACACGAAACGATCCGCTCGCAGCGCAGGAGGAACCGATGTCCGAGACCCAGGAATTCATCTCGAAAGAATTCATTACGCGTGGCCTGACGCGCCGCCACATGCTCGCCGGCACCGGCGCTGCGCTCGGCGCCGCCGCGTTCGGTCTGCCGGGCGGGGCGGCCGCGCAGGTTGCCGGCACGATCGAATATGGCGAGGCCGGCGCCTTCTCGACCTTCAATCCCTGGGCGCAGGTCTTCACCCAGTTCTCGACCGCCAACCAGATGTTCTCGCGCCTGGTCTACAAGGATGCCAAGGGCGAACTCGTCGCCGACCTGGCGGAATCCTGGAAGATCGCGCCGGACAACACCTCGATCGAGTTCAAGCTGCGCCCGAACGTCACCTGGCATGACGGCAAGCCGCTGACGGCGCAGAACTTCGTCGACATGTTCGGCTATCTCTCGAACCCGGCGCTCGCCGGCGACCAGGGCGTGCAGAAGATCAAGGCGGTCTTCGCCCCGGTGAAGTCGATCACCGCGCCGGACGCATCGACCGTGCTCGTCAGCTTCTCCAGCCCGGTTCCCTACGGCATCGACCTCCTGAACTATTTCTATGCCGTGCGCCTGGAGAACCCGGAGGACACGATCTTCATGCGCAGCCTGCCGATCGGCACTGGACCGTTCCGGATGACCGAGCATGTGCAGGGGCGCTACGCCACCTTCGTCGCCAATCCCAAATACCACCTGCCGAGCGCGCCGAAGGTCGGCACCTTCCGCTTCAACCTCTATGCCCAGGGCTCGAGCGTCCTCAACAACGTCGTCTCCGGCCAGGTCAACGGCGTGCTGAGCAGCAACGACGCGGATCTCGAATCCCTGCGCTCGGACAAGAATTTCCGCATCGACCAGGTGCCGAACAGCATCTGGCTGCTCATGGTCAACGTCTCCAAGCCGCCCTTCGACAAGCTCGCGGTGCGCCAGGCGCTGTCCTATTCGATGAACCGCAAGGCCTTCGCCGAGGCCGCGCATTTCGGCTTCGAGAAGCCGGTGGCGAGCCCGTTCTACGATCCGGTCGCGACCGGCTACGTCGCCGAGCTGGTGGATGCCCAGGCCTTCGACCTGGAGAAGGCGAGGGCGCTGCTCAAGGAGGCGGGGGTCGACAAGCTGACGATCACCTATCCGACGCCCGCCGCGAACCCGAACCTCGCGACCTATGCCGAGATCTGGCAGGCCGATCTCGCCAAGATCGGCGTCACCCTGCGCATCCAGCGCGTCGATGACGGGCGCTGGCGCGATCTCGGCGCCGGCAAGGACAAGAGCTGCGACGTCGTTCCCTGGGTCGTCGGCCGCTGCCTGATGGACAGCGCCATCTTCTTCGGCGCCAACAGCCTCTATCGCGGCGCCAACCAGCGCTTCGGCTATGTCAACCCGACGATCGAGACCTTGCTCAAGGAAGGCGCTGTCGAGATCGACCCGGCCAAGCGCAGGAAGATCTACCAGGAACTCAACCGCATCACGGTCGAGGATTGCGCCAATATCTCGATCATGACCTCCTCGCACAAATTCGTCTGGTCGCAGAAGGTCACGGGGCCGACGACGGATCTCGTCGCCAACCTCGCCATGGGAAGCGCCGCGATCAAGGCGTAGCCGACTTTAAACCCGATGCTGAACTATTGCCTCTCGCGGCTCGGCCAGTTGATCCTGATGCTGTTCCTGGCATCGGTGGTCATCTTCGCCGTGATCCAGAACACGCCCGGCGACCCGGCCTTGATCAGGCTGGGCACCGAGGCGACGCCCGAGCAGGTCGAGATGGAGCGCGTCCGCCTCGGGCTCCATCGCACCTTGCCGGAACGCTATGCGATCTGGCTCGGCGATGCCGCCCGGCTCGATTTCGGCAAGTCCTTCTCGACCGGCCTGCCGGTCTCCGAGACCATCGCCGACGCCTTCGCGCAGACGCTGAAGCTCGCGAGCCTTGCGGCGCTGATCGGCCTCGTCTTCGGTACCGCGCTCGGCATCACCGCCGCGCTCAACCGCGGCAGATGGCTCGACAACACGATCGCGGCCCTGACCGCGGTCGCCTTCTCGCTGCCGAGCTTCGCGCTCGGCACCTTGCTCGTCATCGTCTTCGCGGTGACGCTGCGCTGGCTGCCGCCCTCGGGCCTCGGCAATTCCAGCAACACGGCGCTCGACACCTTGCGTTTTCTGATCATGCCGGCCGTGACGCTGGCGATGCCCTTCATCGTCGTGCTGGCGCGCTATGTCCGGACATCGCTGATCGAGGCCCTGCAGCAGGACTATGTCACCACCGCCAGGGCCAAGGGCCTGTCGCGCCGGACGATCGTCATCACCCACGCGCTGCGCAACGCGCTGATCCCGACGGTGACCATTGCCGGCCTGCAGATCGGCAACCTGCTCGCCGGCGCGACCGTCACCGAGACGGTCTTCTCCTATCCCGGCCTCGGCCGGCTGATCATCGAGGCGGTGACGAGCCTGGACTATCCGCTGGTCCAGGGCGCGCTGCTCTTCACCGCCACCGTGTTCCTGCTCTGCACCTTCCTGGTCGATCTCGCCTATGGGCTGATCGATCCGCGCATCCGCACGGCAGGTGGCTGATGACGCAGACCGACCTCCAGGGCGAGGCCGCCCTCGCGCCGCCGGCAAGGACGCGCATCAAGCTGCCGGATACCCGCCTGCTGATCGGCGCGACCGGCGTCGGCCTGATCGTGCTGCTCGCCCTGCTGGCGCCGCTGCTCGCGCCCTATGACCCCAACGCCCAGCATCTCGCGGCGCGGCTGCGGCCGCCTTCGCCGCAATATCCTCTGGGCACCGACCATCTCGGCCGCGACCTGCTCAGCCGCCTGCTCTATGGCCTGCGGCCCTCCCTGCTCTCCGGCCTTGCCGCCGTGATGCTCGCCGGCGTGTTCGGCACGGCCATCGGTGTCGTCGCCGGCTATTTCCGTGGCGTTCCCGACGCGCTGATCGGCCGCGTGCTCGACCTGCTGATCGCCTGGCCGGCGATCTTCATCGCGCTCGCGCTCGTATTGCTGCTCGGCCCCGGGCCGACCGGCATCGTCATCGCCATCGGCCTCGCCGAGCTGCCGGTCTTCGCGCGGGTGGCGCGGGCGGTCACGCTCGCCAATACCGGCCTGCTCCATGTCGAGGCCGCGGTCTCGATCGGCGCCTCGACGCCGCGGATCATGCTCCGCCACATCCTGCCCTTCGCCATCCCGCCGCTGATCGTGCAATTCGCCATCGCCGCGCCGCAGGCGGTGATCGCCGAGGCCTCGCTCAGCTTCCTCGGGCTCGGCACGCAGCCGCCCGATCCCTCGCTCGGCGCCATGGTCAGCAACGCGCTGCTCTATCTCTCGCGCTCGATCTACGGCGCGCTCGTCCCGATCGCCACCATCGCCGTGCTGATCCTCTGCCTGACGCTGCTTGCCGACGGGCTGCAGGAGACGCTCGATCCCAAGCGCCGCATGCGCCGCGGCTGAGGCGAGACACGCATTCCCCACCCCGAGAGGCTGAAACACCGATGTCGCACTATCCCTTCGAAGCCCTGGCCGCCGGCCAGCCGCCGCTGATCCCGGTCATCCATGTCGAGAACGCGGATCATGCCGAGCCGGTGCTTGAGGCACTGGTGAAGGCCGGCATCCGCCTCGTCGAGGTGACCCTGCGGACCCAGGCGGCGATCGAGGTCATCCGCCGCATGGTGAAGATGGGCAGCCCGGCGATCATCGGCGCCGGCACCATCACCAGGCCCGAGCAGTTCGCGGCGTCCGTCGATGCCGGCGCGAAATTCGGCGTCGGCCCGGCCTTCAGCCCGTCCCTGTTCGAGGCGGCGCGCAAGACGGGCCTGCCCTTCGTGCCGGGCATCGGCACTGCCAGCGAGGCGCTCTGGGCGCGCGAGGCTGGCTTCTACGAGCTGAAGCTCTTCCCGGCCGAGTTCGCCGGCGGCATCGGCTGGCTCAAGCATATCGAGCCGATCTATCCCGATCTGAAATTCTGCCCGACGGCCGGCATCAACGCGGGCAACGCCAAGGATTTCCTCGCCTGTCCGAATGTCTTCGCCGTCGGCGGCGGCTTCCTGGCGCCGCGCGACCGGATCGAGGCCGAGGACTGGACTGCGATCGAGACGCTCTCGCGCCAGGCCCTGGCGACGCTTGGCGCCTAGGTCATTCACTGCGGACAGGGATGCGTCCGGCGGCGAGGGGACCTTGCCGCCGAGGCCGCTATCGCTTGTCCACGCGGTCGTTCGGCGGCGAGTTGCGGTAGAAATCAGGGGGATGAGGTATCAGGGTACCGTTTCTTCCATTTCTCTGAAAACAATGCGATTTTCTGGCTCGGCGCCATCACGGCGCGCTTGACATCTCCCCGTCACATCCCTATCCACCGCCCCACATCGCCGCCGGCCTCCGGCGGCTTGTCGTTTTTCTCAACCGAACCGAAGGGGTACCGCGATGAAGACCATCTCGCTCAAGCCCGCCGATGTCGAGAAGAAGTGGGTTGTGATCGATGCCTCCGGGCTCGTCGTCGGCCGTCTCGCCTCCGTTGTGGCGATGCGTCTGCGCGGCAAGCACAAGGCCGCCTATACCCCTCATGTCGATTGCGGCGACAACATCATCGTCATCAACGCCGAGAAGGTGGTGCTGACCGGTCGCAAGCGCGACCAGAAGGTCTACTACCACCACACCGGCTATATCGGTGGCATCAAGGAGCGTTCCGCCAAGTTCATCCTGGACGGCCGCTTCCCTGAGCGCATCGTCGAGAAGGCCGTCGAGCGCATGCTGCCGCGCGGCCCGCTCTTCCGCCAGATCCTTGGCAACCTGCGCGTCTACAAGGGCTCCGAGCATCCGCACGCTGCCCAGTCGCCGGAGACGCTCGACGTCGCCAAGCTCAACAGCAAGAACGCGAGGGTCTGACAATGGCCGAGGTTCTCAACTCGCTCGAGCAGCTCGGCCAGGTGGCGAAGGCCGCCGCCCCCGAGGCTCCCGTTCACGTCAAGAAGGTCGATGCGCAGGGCCGCGCCTATGCCACCGGCAAGCGCAAGAACGCCATCGCCCGCGTCTGGATCAAGCCCGGCACCGGCAAGATCACGGTCAACACCCGTGACCAGGAAGTCTACTTCGCCCGCCCGGTGCTGCGCCTGATCCTGCAGCAGCCGCTGCTGCTGGTCGACCGCGCCACCCAGTACGACGTCGTCGTCACGGTCAAGGGCGGCGGTCTCTCCGGCCAGGCCGGCGCGGTGCGCCACGGCATCTCCAAGGCTCTGACCCATTACGAGCCCGAGCTGCGCGGCCCGCTCAAGAAGGAAGGCTTCCTGACCCGCGACTCGCGTGTCGTCGAGCGCAAGAAGTTCGGCCGCGCCAAGGCTCGCCGCAGCTTCCAGTTCTCGAAGCGCTGATCGTTTCAGCCTTTGCGCTATGCAAGAGGGCGGCTCGCAAGAGCCGCCCTTTTCGTATTGGATGGCCGGCCAATCAATTCAGGAGCCAGGCCAGATGACCGCTACGCGTCCCGTTCTCCTCGTCACCGGCGGCAGCCGCGGCATCGGCGCTGCGATCTGCACCATGGCCGCCGGGCGCGGCTACGATGTCGCCGTGAACTATCAGAACGATGCGGGTGCGGCGGCGAAGGTGGTCGCGGCCTGCGAGGCGGCCGGCGCCAGGGCCGTCGCGCTCAAGGGCGACATGGCGAGCGAGGCCGATATCACCCATGTCTTCGCCGAGGCGAAAGCGGCGCTCGGGCCGCTGAGCCATGTCGTCAACAATGCCGGCATCACCGGCCCCGGCAGCAAGCTGGCCGATGCCGATCCGCAGGTCATCCGCACCTGCATCGATGTCAACGTCACCGGCGCCATCCTCGTGGCGCGCGAGGCCGCCCGCGCGCTGCTCGCCAATGACGGAGCGAAGAACCGGACGATCGTCAACATCTCCTCGATCGCCGCCGGCCTCGGCTCGCCCGACGAGTTCGTCTGGTATGCGGCCTCGAAGGGCGCGATCGATTCGCTGACGATCGGCCTCGCCAAGGAACTGGCCCCGGCCGGAATCCGCGTCAATGCGGTGGCGCCTGGGATGACGGAGACGGATATCCACGCTCTCTCGTCCGGCGAGCCCGGCCGCGTCGCGCGCATCGCGCCGACGATCCCGTTGCGGCGGGCAGCTCAGCCTGAGGAGATCGCCGAGGCCGTGCTCTTCGCGCTCTCGGCGGCCGCCTCCTACATGGTCGGCTCGATCATCAAGGTCGGCGGCGGGCGCTGAGCTGCGAGACGGCCTTCGGCATTGGCCGGTCTGACGGCAGGCTTGGGTTGCGAAGTCGGCAAAAGCCGGCTTCGCCTGGTCTGCGGGCTCCAGGAGCCCGGCGCGGAACTCAGTCGCAAACCTCGACTTGCCGCATCACGCCTTCCACCATGGCCTGGGTGAAGCGGCACGGATTGGGCTTGGCGCCCGGGTTCATATAGGTCGCCGTCTGCTGGTCATGATATTTCGGATATTCCTGCGGCTCCTGGGGCTGCGGGGTGACCAGGGTCTGGGTCTTGTGCGGCGCCGCGGTGGTGGCGACGGTGATGATCTGCGCACCAGCGCCCGAGCCGGTCAGTGCCGGGTCCAGCCAGGCCGGGCTGGCCAAAGCCGGGGAGTGGAGGGCGGCGCTGCCGCCGGCCAGGGTCAGGGCGAACGCCGCTGCAAACAATCTCTTCTTCATATCAGCCTCCGGGGCCGCGATCGTAGGTATCGGCCCTGCTCGGATGGGCAGGGCTGAGCCAGCATGCGAGACGCAAATCGACAAACTTGTGGCTTTTATTGGCAGTGGCTTGGGCCGGGGTCACGAAGCCGTGTGAGGACTAACGAAGGCGTGCGGGAGGTCTTGATCTGATGGGCCGAAGCATCCAACGCGACGCGGCTTCACCGCTCGCCCAACCCTGGTCGCGAGCGCGGTCATTGCACCGACGCGGGCAGCGCCATTGGCCTGTGTCGGAAGGCGGCGGCGTCCGCGCTGCACATGCGGCTGGATGAAACGACAGAATCGGCTGTGGCATGGCTTCCCAATGGCTGATGCACGCAGCGCTTCATGCTACATGCGGGCTCCCGCTCACGCCCGGCCCGCCATGCGAATCCTGCTCATCCTCATCGCCTTCGGCATGATCGCCGTCCCCGCGCTGCTCGCATTGGCACGCACCGGGGAAACGCGTCATTGGCGGATCAGCCGGGCGCTGCTGATCTTCCTGGCGCCTGCCTTCGCGCTCGGCCTGATCCATGGCGTGCCCGAGCTCGACGGCCGCGCCCTCAACTATCCCGTCGCATGGACCACGCTGCGCCTGGTGCTGACAGGGCTCGCCCTGATCCTGCCCTGGTGCCTCTATGTCTGGCTCGCGGCGGGCAAACGCTGACATCTCGACGGATTTTGGAATGACCGAACCTGCCGACACCCCGTCCATCGACCACGCCTTCACCGGAGACAGGCGCGGCCCGGCCCATGACCCGACCTATGCCGGCGCGCTCTCCTTCATGCGCCGCCGCTACAGCAAGGATGTCGCCGGCTGCGACCTGGTGATCTGGGGCGTGCCCTTCGATCTTGCCGTCTCGAACCGGCCGGGCACCCGCTTCGGGCCGCAGGCCCTGCGCCGCGTCAGCGCAATCTTCGATGGCGACGCGCAATATCCCTCGCGCATCGACCCGTTCGAGCATCTCGCAGCGGTCGATTATGGCGATTGCCTGCTGCCGCGCAGCGACCTCCAGGGCTGCGCGAAGGCCATCGAGCACGAGGCTGCGGCGATCATCGCGGGCGGTGCGCATCTGGTGACGCTCGGCGGCGACCATTTCATCACCTTGCCGCTGCTGCGCGCCCATGTCGCCCGCCACGGCAAGCTCGCGATAGTCCAGTTCGACGCGCATCAGGACACCTGGGATGACGGCGTCGGCGCGATCTCGCACGGCACCTTCATGCTCGAGGCGGTGCGCGAGGACCTGATCGATGTCGAGCGCTCGATCCAGGTCGGCATCCGCACGGTCGCGCCGCGCGATTGCGGCATCGAGGTGCTCGGCGCCTATGAGGCGCATGAGCTCGGCCATGCCGGCGTGGTCGAGCGGATCAAGCGGCGGGTGGGGCAGGGGCCGGCCTATATCACCTTCGATATCGACGCGCTCGATCCCGCCTTCGCGCCGGGCACCGGCACGCCCGTCGCCGGCGGCTTCACGGCGGCCGAGGCGCTGCGCACGGTCTGGGCCATCCGCGACCTCGATTTCCGCGGCATGGACATCGTCGAGGTCTCGCCGCCCTATGATCATGCCGATGCGACCGCTATCGCGGGCGCTGCCGTGGCGCAGCACTACATCCAGGCGCTGGCGCTGAAGAAGGCGGGTTGATCTGGCGCGTCAGGCCCGGGCTCGGCCCGGGCGGCGCGTGAACGGCGGGGCGCCGGCGACCGGCGCCTTGTTCTTCCCGGCTTTCTCGGGTCTGCGATTCGCTCCGTCCGAGAATGACGTTGGCGCAAGGCCCTCGCATTGACAGCCGGTCAAGCTCGGAACATATACGCTGCCATGACCACGAACCCGACCCGACGTCGCGATGAACAGGCCGCCCCGGCGCGCCCGCGATGACGCTCGGCTGAAGTCCGACACGTCCGCGACCGCGCCGAGAGCGCGGTTTTTTTATGTCTGAAGCCAACCAACCATTCCGCGCCAGAGCGCTTCGGGGGCCATGATGAGCCAGAACCTGAAATCCATCTTCATCGACGGCGAAGCCGGCACCACCGGCCTCGGCATCCGCGACCGCCTCGCGGCCGTGCCGGAAGTGGTGGTCAAGAGCATCGCCCCCGAGAAGCGCAAGGACCCGGCCGCCCGCAAGGAGATGATGGCCGGCGTCGACCTCGTCGTGCTCTGTCTGCCGGACGATGCCGCCAAGGAATCCGTCGCGCTCGCCGACGAGCTCGGCTCGGACGCCCCCAAGATCGTCGATGCCTCGACCGCCCATCGCGTCGCGGCGGACTGGACCTACGGCTTTGCCGAGCTGGCGCCCGGCCATGCCGAGGCCGTCGCCAATGCCAGCCGCGTCGCCAATCCCGGCTGCTATCCCACCGGCGGCATCGCGTTGCTGCGCCCGCTCGTCGATGCCGGCCTGCTCGCCAAGGACCATCCGATCACGGTCAACGCCGTCTCCGGCTATTCCGGCGGCGGCAAGAGCATGATCGAGTCCTATGAGGCCGGCACGGCGCCGGATTTCGAGCTTTACGGCCTCGGCCTCAAGCACAAGCACCTGCCGGAGCTGCAGCTCTATTCGCGGCTGGAGCGGCGGCCGATCTTCGTGCCTTCCGTCGGCAATTTCCGGCAGGGCATGCTGGTCTCGGTGCCGCTGCATCTCGACGCGCTGCCGGCCAAGCCCAAGGTGGCCGATCTCCATGCCGCGCTCGCCGAGCGCTATGACGGCTCGACCTATGTCAAGGTCATGCCGGCCGAGGCGAACGGCAAGCTCGAGCCGGAATCGCTCAATGACACCAACCAGCTCGAGCTGCGGGTGTTCGGCAATGACGAACTCGGCCAGGCCGTGCTCGTCGCCAAGCTCGACAATCTCGGCAAGGGCGCCTCGGGCGCGGCGGTCCAGAACATCCGGCTGATGCTCGGCCTCGCTGAAGGCTGAGCTCTGATTGCGGCCATCCAGACGAGGCCCGGTCGAAAGGCCGGGCCTTTTTGCTGGCCGCAAGAGCGTGACGAGCCGGCTCAGGGTGTCGTGAACCGTGGTTCACACCACTCAGTTGACCCCATTTGCGCCAGCGATACACCCCCAAATGGGAGTAGCCTTCGAGGGCGCCTGCGGGCCTCCTAGGGGCAGCGGACTCGTCTACGTTGCATGTGCAGCACTTGCGGCAGGCTTGAGCGACATGATTCGCGACGTGGACACAACGCCGTCATGGCTGGGTCAAGCAGCCATGGCGGCGTCTTTTTGAGATCTGCACCCTGCGCGACGGCGCAACCACCCGACCAGGTCGAATCATGAAAAAGGCCCACGGTCGTCGCGACCGCGGGCCTGATATCGTGGTCCCAGCGGGCCTCGTCGCCCGCTCGAACCCGTCGCGTCGGAAGCCTCAGCCCTTGTAGGGCACGAATTTCTGCTTCTGCGTGCCGAGCCCGTCGATGCCGAGGGACACGGTCTCGCCGCCCTTGAGGAAGCGCGGCGGCTTGAAGCCCAGGCCGACGCCGGGAGGCGTGCCGGTGGTGATGACGTCGCCCGCATCGAGCCGCATGAACTGGCTGATATAGTGGACGAGATAGGCGGCGCCGAAGATCATGGTCTTGGTCGAGCCGTTCTGGACGCGCTCGCCGTCGATCTCGAGCCACATGCCGAGATCCTGTACATCGGCGATCTCGTCGGTGGTCACCAGCCAGGGGCCGAGCGGACCGAAGGTCGGGCAGCCCTTGCCCTTGGCCCATTGGCCCCCGCGCTCGATCTGGAATTCGCGCTCGGAGACGTCGTTGCAGACGCAGAAGCCGGCAATCGCCGCCATGGCGTCCTTCTCGGCGATATAGGAACCGCCATCGCCGATGACGATCGCGAGCTCGACCTCCCAGTCGGTCTTCACCGAGCCCTTCGGGATGATCACGTCGTCATTCGGGCCGACGATGCAGTTCGGCGCCTTGTTGAACAGGATCGGCTCCGCCGGGATGGCGGCGCCGGTCTCGGCTGCGTGATCGGCGAAGTTCAGGCCGACGGCGATGAAGTTGCGCACGTCACCGACGCAGGCGCCGATGCGCGGCGTGCCCGCCACGGCCGGCAGCGAGGCCGGATCGAGCGCCTTGAGCTTCGCCAGCGAGGCCGAGCCCAGGGCCTTGCCGGCGAGGTCGGGAACCTGTCCCGACAGGTCGCGCAGCGTTCCAGTGGAATCCAGCAGCCCCGGCTTCTCTTCGCCGAATGCGCCATAACGAACCAGTTTCACGTCGTTTCCCCCGTTTCAATCGATATAAAGAGCGTCCAGCGGAGGCTCCGGTGAGGTGGCGCGATCCTGTGCGGCCAGGCCCGGCGAGGCAAGCCCGTTCCGCTGCATGGCCCGGCTGCATCGCGCAGACCGCAAGATTGTTGCGCGAATGCAACGACTGCCCCGAAAGCGCCCAGATCAACAAAGCAGCGCTGCTGCCTGGTTCGGGAGCATCATACTCAAAAACCCATGATAGTTCGTATGTAAACGATCCTTTTCGAGTCGCTTTCTCCCGCCACCAGCGAAAAACCGCGCATTTTGCGCGTTTTTTAGGGCTGACGAAGCGTTAACGAGAAGGGGGACGGCAATTTTGCGGCATTCAAGGCGGGATTGCGGCAAGAAACCGGGCGCGGCATGCTCCGGATCGAAGCAGGTGATTTGCCTGAAAGAAACGCCAACCGATGCCTGGGATGGGATCTTCGATGAAGAGCTTCGCTCGCTACACTGCCGCTGCGACCGTTTCGGTCGCTGCTCTTCTCGTTGCCGGCGCCGCCTCAGCCAGCTCCTTCTCGCTGCGCAGCGGCGCGAGCGCGGAAGGTCTCGGCATGGCCTTCGCGGGTGCCGCGTCCGGCGGCATCGGCATGGGCGCGATGGCCTGGAACCCGGCGACCATCACCATGTTCCCGGGGCGCACCAGCTACTGGAGCTTCACCTATATCGCTCCCAGCGCCAGCTATGAGCCGACCTCGATCACCCGCGTGCGGCTGCCGAGCGGAGCGACCGTTCCGATCACCGCCGCCGGCGGCAGCGCGCTCGGCACGGGCGAGATCGGCGGCGATGGCGGCTTCGTCCCGGCGTCCTATTCGGCCTGGCAGCTCACCGATCGCCTCTGGATCGGCATGCATACGGGCGCTCCCTACGGCCTGCGCTCGAAGCCGGAGAATAATTTCCAGGCGGCCCAGATCTATGGCCGCTCGGCCCGCGTCGCCACGATCAACGTCTCTCCGACGATCGGCTATCAGGTCAATGACTGGCTCGCCGTCGGCGCGGCCTTCCAGGTCCAGTACATCAAGACCAACCTGAAGCAGGCCGCCGGCATCACCGCGACGGCGCCAAACACCATCCTCGAAGGCGACTCGGTCGATTTCGGCTACAAGTTCGGCGTGACGCTGACGCCATGGCAGGGAACCAATATCGGCCTCGCCTACCGCTCGATGATCCATCATACGCTGGACGGCACCTTCAAGACGCCGGTCGCGGTGGCGCCGATCCTGGCAGCCGGCTCCAACCCGATCGAGGCGAACCTGAACCTGCCCGACTCCGTCGTGTTCGGTCTCTCCCAGGTCATCAACGAGCAGTGGCAGGCCCATCTCGGCGTCGAATGGACGAACTGGAGCCGCTTCCGCCGCATTCCGATCGTCGCCAGCAATTTCGGCGTGCCCTTCACCAGCCTGAACTTCCAGTATGACGACAGCTGGTTCTTCTCGGCCGGCCTCGAATACAAGTACAACCGCGATCTGACCCTGCGCGCCGGTGTCGGCTACGAGCTCTCGGCCGTGAACGACGAGAACCGCACGGTCTTCATCTCTGATAACGACCGCCTCTGGCTGTCCGCCGGCCTGAGCTATCAGGTCACCAACAAGATCAAGCTCGATGTCGGCTACACCTATCTCCACGTCCAGAATGCGAGCGTGAACTATTCCGGCACGCATCCGCAGCAGGGCGCCGTGCTCTATACGGCCGAGGCCAAGCCGCATGTCCATGTCGTCGCGGCCGGCATCACCTATCGCTGGGACGACCCGACGGAAACGATCCCCGCGCCCCCGGTCGTGCGCAAGTACTGAGCGAACGCCGTTCGGCATAAAAAAGCCGGCCCTCGGGCCGGCTTTTTGTTTTGTACATCATGCCCGGACGTGACCCTGGCATCTCCCGACGGAACGGCGCCTGTCCTGGAGGGCGCTACACCCGGATCTTCACATAGCTGCCCGGCGCATCCTCGAGCGGCGTCAGCTTGCCGCTGCCCGGCTCGCGCGCCGGCACCTGCTTCGGCGCCTGCGCCTTGATCCATTCGATCCAGTGCGGCCACCAGGAGCCGGGATGCTCGGTCGCGCTCTTCGTCCACTCTTCGAACGAGCCGCTGAGCGGACCGCCGGTCCAGTACTGGTATTTCATCTTGCTCGGCGGGTTGATCACGCCGGCGATATGGCCTGAGCCGGCCATGACGTAGTCGACCGGTCCGCCGAAGCGCTGCGAGCCGATGAAGACCGATTGCGCCGGCGCGATATGGTCCTCCCTGGCGGCGAGATTGTAGATCGGGATCGTCACCGCCTTGAGGTCGAGCGGCTTGCCGGCGATCCGCATCTCGCCCCTGGAGAGCCTGTTCTCCAGATAGCAGCTGCGCAGGTAGAAGGAGTGGTTCGCGGCCGGCATCCGGGTCGAATCGGAGTTCCAGTAGAGCAGGTCGAAGGCCGTCGGCAGCTTGCCCTTGAGGTAGTTGTTGACCGCATAGGACCAGATCAGGTCGTTCGGCCTGAGCATGTTGAAGGCGCCGGCCATGCGCGAGCCGTCGAGATAGCCGCGCTGGGCCATCTGCTCCTCGACCGACTTGATCTGGTCCTCGTCGACGAAGACCGAGAGCTCGCCCGCCTTGGAGAAATCGACCTGCGTGGTGAAGAAGGTCGCGCTCTCGATGCGCTTGTCCCTGGTCGCGGCCATATAGGCGAGGGTGACGCCGAGCAGGGTGCCGCCGACGCAATAGCCGATCGTCGTCACCTTCTTCTCGCCGGTCGCCTGTTCGATCGCGTCGAGCGCCGCGAAGATGCCCTCGCGCATATAGCTCTCGAAATCCTTGGCCGCATGGCGCTCGTCGGGATTGACCCAGGAGATGCAGAAGACCGTCAGCCCCTGCGCCACGCACCAGCGGATGAAGCTCTTCTCGGCATTGAGGTCGAGGATGTAGAACTTGTTGATCCAGGGCGGCACGATCAGCAGCGGCCGCTTGAAGACCTTTTCGGTCGCGGGCGCGTACTGGATCAGCTCCATGATCTCGTTGCGGTAGACCACCTTGCCCGGCGTGGTCGCGATATTGACACCGACCTCGAAGGCGCGCGCGTCCGACTGGCGGATCTTCAACTCGCCCTTGCCGGCCTCGATATCCTCGGCGAGCATCTTCATGCCGCGCACCAGGTTCTCGCCATTCTGGCGCAGGGTCTCGCGCAGCAGCTCCGGATTGGTCGCGACGAAATTCGAGGGCGAGAGCGCGCTCGCGATCTGCTTGACGTAGAAGCGCGCCTTCTCGCGCGTATGCGGATCGAGATCCTCGGCCTTGTCGACCATCGTCTCGGCCCAGCGCGAGCCGATCAGATAGGCCTGCTTGATGAAGTCGAACATCGGATGGGCCGACCAGTCCGGATCGGCGAAGCGCGCGTCGCGCTTGTCCGGCTCGGCCACGGCGGGCGCATCCTCGCCGCCGGCGCGCTTCAGCGTGTTGCTCCAGAGCGTCATGAAGTCGGTGGTCAGCGAGGCCTGTGCCTCGATGATCCTGCGCGGATCGCTGACCCAGCGCTCGGCGACGCGGCCGATGGTCTTGACCATCTCGCTGACCTCGTCGGCCGCTCCGGTCTTGGCTTCGCCACGCTCAAGCGGCTTGAGATAGGCGGCGGTGACCTTGCCGGCCTCTTCCATCAGGCGGCCCATGTTCTGGGCGAGCTGGTCGAAATCCGGGGCCAGCGTGTCGTCGGCGCCGTTCGCACCTTTCGACTTGTCGTCCGCTGGCGGGCACATGGCTCGTCTCCCCTGGCCGTTTCTTCTGCAGAAGCCCTTTGCTTCCGATTTTGGTCCCAGTAAGGACCTAAACGATATGGTATAAAAAAAGAATTCTGCAACGCGCCGGACCTGCCAATGCACTCCTACATGAATATGACGAAGCGCCTGGCGCTGCTGCTCGCCATTGCCGCGCAAGGCCTCGCGATGGCCGGCTGCTCCAAGGATATTGCCGAGGCGACGGGCATGGCGACGACGGCGCAGGAATCGAAGCCCTTCGTCAAGGAGACGCGCCGGGCCGACGCGGATTACATCCCGGTCAATAGCAGCGTGACCCGCACCGCGCCGCGCAAGCTGCCTGACGAGTTCAAGAAGCTGGAAACCGATCTGGAGGCCAAGCGCATCTCCAACGAGGCCGCCGGCACGCAGGCCCAGCAGCTCGGCTCCACCCCGCCGCCGGCTCCGGCGCCTGTTCACTAGGCGGGTGGGCCCGGCAACCAGGTTGCGAAATAAGGAGCTGGATCAGCGGCGTGGATAAATGTCCGGTCCGCTGATCCAGCTGTGGCTTCCAGGCCAGTGGATCGCTCTTTCGTCGAATCTTGCGTTTTTTTAACTGCCCTGACCGAAGATGCGGTGCTAAGGACTGTCCGCGCAAAAATCTGGTCTGCCTGAGCAAGATCTGATCTGCGTGTGATGGCATCGGTCTGGACGGCCGGTGCTGTCGCTTTTTGTTGTCGCATGGTTTCCGCCGAAGACCGGCGTCCACTTTTCGGCACGAAGCAACAGTAGAGGATAGCCGATCCCGGCAAAGGACCTGTTCGAAATGACCGATTTCCACCGCATCAAACGTCTGCCGCCCTACGTCTTCGAACAGGTCAACAAGATCAAAGCAGCCGAGCGAGCTAAGGGCGTCGATATCATCGACCTCGGCATGGGCAATCCCGACCTGCCGGCGCCCAAGCACGTCATCGAGAAACTGGTCGAGACCGCCGGCAAGCCGCGCACCGACCGCTATTCCGCCTCCAAGGGCATTGCCGGCCTGCGTCGCGCCCAGGCGCATTATTACGAGCGCCGCTTCGGCGTCAGGCTCAATCCCGAGACGCAGGTCGTCGCGACCCTGGGCTCGAAGGAGGGCTTCGCCAATATGGCGCAGGCCATCACCGGCCCTGGCGATGTCGTGCTCGTGCCCAATCCGAGCTACCCGATCCACGCCTTTGGCTTCCTGATGGCGGGCGGCGTGATTCGCTCGGTCCCGGCCGAGCCGACCCCGGCCTTCTTTCCGGCGCTGGAGCGGGCGATCCTGCATTCGGTGCCGAAGCCGATCGCGCTCGTCACCTGCTATCCGGCGAACCCGACGGCCTATACCGCCTCGCTCGACTTCTACCGCGATCTCGTCGCCTTCGCGAAGCGGCACGACCTGATCCTGCTCTCGGATCTCGCCTATGCCGAAGTCTATTTCGACGAGAAGGACCCGCCGCCCTCGATGCTGCAGGTACCGGGCGCGATGGACGTCACGGTCGAGTTCACCTCGATGTCGAAGACCTTCTCGATGGCCGGCTGGCGCATGGGCTTTGCTGTCGGCAACGAGCGGCTGCTGGCGGCGCTGGCGCGGGTGAAATCCTATCTCGATTACGGCGCCTATACGCCGATCCAGGTCGCGGCCGCTGCGGCGCTGAATGGCCCGGACGACTGCATCCGCGAGATGCGCGAGGTCTATCGCAAGCGCCGCGACGCGCTGGTCGAGAGCTTCGGCAAAGCCGGCTGGGATTTCCCGGCGCCGAACGCCTCGATGTTCGCCTGGGTGCCGATCCCGGAAAAATTCCGGCATCTCGGTTCGCTCGAGTTCTCCAAGCTGCTGATCGAGAAGGCCGAGGTCGCGGTCGCGCCCGGCATCGGCTTCGGCGAGCATGGCGACGATTATGTCCGCATCGCCATCGTCGAGAACGAGCAGCGCATCCGCCAGGCGGCGCGCAATGTCGGCCGCTTCCTGAAGAGCGCCGACCAGCTGCTGCACAACGTCATCCAGATGCCGAAGGCGGGTTAGAGCATTTTCGAGCGAAGTGGACACCGGTTCGCGTCAAGAAAATGCGTCAAAACAAAGGGATAGAGGATTTTCGCGATTCGGAGAAGCGCGGAAATGCTCCAGGGTCAGTCCTCCAATGGGAGGACAGACCCTGAGCCCGCGTCAGCATTGCCGCTTCCGCCCGGCACCATTGCGCTTTAAGACGGCGCTGGGCTGAAGAGGGCAGGGACTACGCATGATCAAAGGCCGCTTGATCGGTATCGTCATCGGCCTGTTCGCGCTGGTCTGCCTCATCGTCACCTTCGACTATTCGCGCGGTCGCACGCCGGAAACCAATTCCAAGCTGGTCGCGGATGTCCTGACCGCGACCCGTTCCGGCGAATGCGGCGGCGACGATACCGAGATCGCCAGCCGCTATTTGCCCAATGGCATGACGCAGGCGCAGGCCGAGGACGTCATCAAGACGATCGAGATCGTGCCGCCAAAGCCCTGGTTCTGGCAGCCGAAGATCGAGAATTCCACGACCTGGACCGGCGACACGCTGGAAGCGCTACGCACCATCAAGACCACCGCCTTCGGCAGCCAGGTCCTGCGCCTGCACCTGACCTTCGGTGAGGGCAAGCTGCGCCGGCTGGCGGCGGAAGTGGTCTGCAGGTTCGATTAGACAGACCCTGGCCGCTGGGTCGCTTTTCTTACAGCCGCCGCCCGTTCCGCCTGAGCCCGCTCGGTCGTATGGTTGCCGCCCCTGGACATGTCGACGGTTGAGCGATCGCCCCTCCGGCGTCGCAACAGACCGTCCTGCCTGACAGGAGCGTGCGATGACGACGTCGGACAAGGTCTTCGCCGGCCCGATTCCCGAAATCTACGACCGCCTGCTGGTTCCGCTGCTCTTCGAAACCTATGCGGCCGATCTCGCCGAGCGCGTCGCCGGGCTGAAGCCGCTGCGGATCCTCGAGGTCGCTGCCGGTACGGGGGCGCTGACCCGGGCCATGGTGTCCCGTCTGGATGGGCGGGTGCATATCACGGCCTCCGACCTGAATCAGGCGATGCTCGACCGGGCCGCCGCGCGGCAGGATGCGGCCGTTGCTATCGACTGGCGGCAGGCGGATGCGCTGGCTCTCCCGTTCAAGGAGCAGAGCTTCGATGTCGTGGCCTGCCAGTTCGGCGTGATGTTCTTCCCGGACAGGATCCGGGCCTATCGCGAGGTCTTTCGCGTGCTGAACCCCGGCGGGCACTATCTCTTCAACGCCTGGGACAGGATTGCGCAGAACGAGTTCCCGTATGTCGTCCAGGAGGCGCTGCAGCCGGTCTTCCCCGAGGACCCGCCACGCTTCATGGAGCGCACGCCGCATGGCTATCACGACCCCGAGCGGATTCGCCTGGACCTGAGCGCGGCAGGTTTCGAGGCGATCACGATCGAGCCGCTGAGCCGCGTGAGCCGGGGCCGTTCCGCGCTCGACGTCGCGACCGCCTTTTGTCAGGGCACGCCGTTGCGCAGCGAGATCGAGGCGCGCTCGCCCGATGATGGCCTCGATATGGCGACCAGGGCCGCGGCCGAGGCCCTGACCCGCCGCTTCGGCAACGGGCCGATCGAGGGCAAGATCAAGGCCTATGTCGTCTCGGCGCTTCGTCCCTGAACCTGCGGGCGACGCGAGGGGCTCGGGGGCGCTCTGCGCACCGGCTCCGTTGACTCGTCCGTTGCCGCATGCGACCCCGGCGACATGACGACGCTCGCTTCCACCTCCGATCTTGCTCCCCTGCGCATCGGTATCGCTGGCCTCGGTACGGTAGGCTCCTCCGTCCTGCGCATCCTGCGACGCCAGGAGAATGCGCTCGCTGCCCGCAGCGGCCGCGCCGTGCGCATCACCGCGGTCTCGGCCCGCGACCGCAACCGCGACCGCGGCATCGATCTCTCCGGCCTGACCTGGTTCGACGATCCGGTCGAGCTCGCCCGCTCCCCGCAGATCGATTGCCTGGTCGAACTGGTCGGCGGGTCCGACGGGGCGGCCAAGGCGGCGGTCGAGGCAGCACTCTCGTCCGGGAAGTCGGTCGTCACCGCCAACAAGGCGCTGCTCGCCCATCACGGCGTCGCACTGGCGACGCTGGCGGAAGAGAAGGGCGTCGCGCTCGCCTTCGAGGCCTCCTCGGCCGGCGGCATCCCGGTGGTGAAGACGCTGCGCGAGGCGCTCTCGGGCAACAATGTCACCCGGCTCTACGGCATCCTCAACGGCACCTGCAATTACATCCTCTCGCGCATGGAGCAGGAGGGGCTGACCTTCGAGGCCTGCCTGAAGGACGCCCAGCGCCTCGGCTATGCCGAGGCCGACCCGACCTTCGATGTCGAGGGCTACGACACCGCCCATAAGCTCGCCATCCTGACCAGCCTCGCCTTCGGTACGAAGATCGACGCCGAAGCGATTCATGTCGAAGGCATTTCCTCGATCACGCCGCTCGACCTGAAGATGGCCGACGAGCTCGGCTATCGCATCAAGCTGCTCGGCGTCGCCGAGCGCACCAAGACCGGTATCGAGCAGCGCGTGCATCCGACCATGGTGCCGAAATCCTCCGCGATCGCGCAGGTCATGGGCGTCACCAACGCCGTGACCATCGACGCCGACGCTGTCCGCGAGATCACGCTGGTCGGTCCGGGCGCCGGTGGCGACCCGACCGCCTCGGCCGTCGTCGCTGATATCGCCGATGTCGCGCGTGGCACGGCCGGGCTGCCCTTCGGCCTGCCGGTGGCGCGTCTGGAGAAGCCGACGCGCGCGCCGATGCAGCGCCACGAGGGCGGCTACTATGTGCGGCTTGCCGTCGCCGACCGTCCCGGCGCCGCCGCCGCGATCGCGACCCGCATGGCCGAGGCCGATATCTCGCTGGAGAGCATCGTCCAGCGTCGCTCCGAGGCGGCGGCCGCCCGCGATCCGGCAGGACGCTCCGGCGCTCCGGTGCCGGTCGTGCTGATCACCTACGCGACCAGCGAATCCGCCATCCGCACCGCGCTCGACAAGGTCACGGCCGATGGTCACATTGCCGAGCCTCCGCAGGTGATACGGATCGAACGGGAATAGGGCAGCGCGCATGGCAAGCCCGTTGGGCTGCCATTCATCTGCCTGCCGCCAAAGGCCCGATGCCAGATAAAGGAAATCGCCGCATGTCCGAACTGACCATCTCCTCCGCCCAGATCATCGAACGCTTCCTCTCCATGGAGCTGGTGCGCGTCACCGAGCGCGCCGCCGTTTCCGCCGCCCGCCTGCGTGGCCATGGCAACGAGAAGGCGGCCGACCAGGCGGCGGTGGATGCGATGCGGCGCGAGCTGAACCGCCTGCCGATCGACGGCGAGATCGTCATCGGCGAGGGCGAGCGCGACGAGGCGCCGATGCTCTATATCGGCGAGAAGGTCGGCCTCGGCACCGGTCCGAAGGTGCATATCGCGGTCGACCCGCTCGAGGGCACCACGCTCTGCGCCAAGGATATGCCCGGCTCGATCGCCGTCATGGCGATGGCCGGCGCCGGCCAGCTGCTCTACGCGCCGGACGTCTACATGGACAAGATCGCGATCGGCCCCGGCTATGCGCCCGGCCTGATCGATCTCGACGCCTCGCCGGCCGACAACATCAACGCGCTGGCCAAGGCCAAGGGCGTCAAGCCGCATGAGATCTCGACCCTGATCATGGACCGCCCGCGTCACGCGGCGCTGATCGAGGCTGTGCGCAAGACCGGAGCCTCGATCCGCCTGATCACCGATGGCGACGTCGCCGGCGTGATCTTCTGCACCGAGCCGGAGAAGACCGGCATCGATCTCTATCTCGGCATCGGCGGCGCCCCCGAGGGCGTGCTCGCCGCGGCGGCGCTGCGCTGCGTCGGCGGCCAGATGCAGGGACGGCTCATCCTCGACACAGAGGAGAAGCGCGAGCGCGCCCGCGGCATGGGCGTCCTCGACCCCAACAAGAAATACGACATGTCGGAGATGGCCTCGGGCGACGTCATCGTCTCCGCCACCGGCGTCACTGATGGCGGCATGCTCTCCGGCGTCAAGTTCGGCCAGGATGTGATCGAGACCGAGACGATCGTCTATCGCTCGATCACCGGCACGGTCCGCCGGATCTATGGCGAGCATCGCGAATTCGGCAAGTTCAAGCTCGACTGAGGGCAGGGCGGCGCATCGGCCCGAAAAGTGGATTCCGGTTTTCGGAAGAAGCCGATGCGAAACAAAGATCATCGGGCCGGAAAGGATGTCCGGTGCGATGATCCCGCTACCATACCGGTCCGACATCGCTGCCAGTCCCGGCGCGCTATGGCTTCCGCGCGCCGGAGGTTGCAGGGTGCCGGCCTGACTCGACAACCGGATTTGGGGGGAACGATGCCGAGCGCGAACCGCTACGACACGATGAAATATAACCGCTGCGGTCGCAGCGGCCTGATGCTGCCGCCGATCTCGCTCGGCCTCTGGCATAATTTCGGCGAGACCACGCCGGGCGATACCGGCCGCCAGATCTGCCGCACCGCCTTCGATCTCGGCATCACCCATTTCGACCTCGCCAATAATTACGGCCCGCCGCCAGGCTCGGCCGAGACCCATTTCGGCGAGATCCTGCGCCGAGACTTCGCTGATCATCGCGACGAGATGGTGATCTCGACCAAGGCGGGCTATCGCATGTGGCCCGGCCCCTATGGCGAATGGGGCAGCCGCAAATACCTGCTGTCCAGCCTCGACCAGAGCCTGAAGCGGATGAAGCTCGACTATGTCGATATCTTCTATTCGCACCGCTTCGACCCGAACACGCCGCTCGAAGAGACGATGGGCGCGCTCGACACCGCCGTGCGCCAGGGCAAGGCACTCTATGTCGGCCTCTCCTCCTACAATTCGCAGCGCACCCGCGAGGCCGTCGCGATCCTGAAGCGGCTCGGCACGCCCTGCCTGATCCATCAGCCGAGCTATTCGATGCTCAATCGCTGGATCGAGGAGGACAAGCTGCTCGACACGCTCGATCAGGAAGGCATCGGCTCGATCGTGTTCTCGCCGCTGGCGCAGGGCATGCTGACCAACAAGTATATTGGCGGCGTGCCCGAGGGCAGCCGCGCGGCGAAGAAGGCGCCCTCGTTCCGCGACGGCTTCCTCAGCGACGACAACCTGAACCGCATCAAGGCCCTGAACGAGATCGCGGCCGGCCGGGGCCAGAGCCTCGCCCAGATGGCGATCGCCTGGGTCCTGCGCGGCGGGCGCGTCACCTCGGCGCTGATCGGCGCGAGCCGGCCGGAGCAGGTCGTCGATTGCGTCGCGGCCCTCGATAATCCGGACTTTACCGCCGAGGAACTGGCGCTGATCGACCGGCATGCCGGCGAGGGTGGCGTGAATATCTGGGCCGCCTCGGCCGAGCGCTGAGCGGTCCGCGCAAGATGAGCCCGGCACGTTGCGAGACGATGCCGGGTGCTGCGCGCACGCGCGCTGCTGCTGACCTAAGGTCATCGACGAAGCCACGGTTAATCGATAGTATCGATCGCGATCTGCATTTTCGCAGGTCCTAATTGATGGCTGCCCGTGACTTCCGTGCTCGTCCAGGCTCTCGAACTGATCGCCGGGTTTGAGGCCGAGAAAACGCCGTCCGCAGTCGGGCTGAGCCTGCGCAATGCGTTGCAACCCTTCGGCGCAAGGGGCTTTTACGCCGGCTCGTTTCCCCGTTCGCAGACCTTGCCGACCGGTCGCATGGTCGAGGCCGGCCGTCGCTACGCCCAGTTCTCACCGCCGGGATGGCTGGACGCCTATGCCAGGCAAGGGCTCGACCGCGGCAACCCGGTCATCTTCGCGCCGGCACGGCGTCACTCCGCCTTCCGTTGGAGCGCGCCCGGCTTTCCCGATCTCGAGAATTGGCGCGGGCTGGACCTGGCGCGTGAGCTCGGTTTCGCGGACGGGCTCGCCGTGCCCTGCCATGAGCCGGGTGGCCGCGTCGGCGTCGTCAGCATGGCCTTCGAGCGTTTCGACCTGGCGCCGCGCGAGATCCGGGCGATCACGCTCGCGGCGCTGATGGCGCATGACCGCATGGCGGCGCTCGCCGGCCCGCTGACTGTGCCGCCCAAGCTGACCCGGCGCGAGCGCGATTGCCTCTGCTTCGTCGCGGACGGCTTGTCGGATGCCGAGATCGCCGACAGGCTCGGCATCTCGCAGGCGACGGCCCATGCCCATGTCGAGAATGCCAAGCGCAAGCTCGGCGCCAGGACCAGGGCCCAGGCCGTGGCGCGGCTTTGCTGCAACATGCTGCTCTGATCGGCAAAACCTATCTGAACAGGGAATATCCAGGCGGAGCGATTCCGCCCAAGCGAGCGCCGTACCGATCGCGCCGGATCGGGTGTCGCGCATGACCAGGCGCGGGGCCGGATCAAGAAAACGGTGGCGGCCCTTTTAGCAGCCGGTGAGCGCGATCGCCGTGGCGAGGAAGCCCGCCACTGCCAGCCCGGCGCGGGCGATATGCGAATAGGCCCGGATGTCCGGGCTCAGCCGACCGCCTTCGCCGCCTCCCGGCCGGCGATGCGGCCCGAGAAGATGCAGCCTCCGAGGAAGGTGCCTTCGAGCGCGCGATAGCCGTGCAGCCCGCCGCCGCCGAAACCCGCCGCCTCGCCGGCCGCATAGAGGCCGGGCAGGGGCGTGCCATCGGAACCGAGCACGCGTGCCGACAGGTCGGTCAGCAGCCCGCCCAGCGACTTGCGCGTCAGGATGTTGAGCCTGACCGCGATCAGCGGACCATGGGCCGGGTCGAGGATGCGATGCGGCCTGGCGGTCCGGATCAGCCGGTCGCCGAGATAGGCACGGGCGCCGCGGATCGCGGTCAGTTGCAGGTCCTTGCCGAACGGGTTGGCGATCTCGCGGTCGCGCGCCTCGATCTGCCCGAGCAGATGCGCCTCGTCGAGCAGGCTGTCGCCGCTGAGTTCGTTCATGCGCGCGACGAGCCGCGAGACATCGCTCTCGACGATGAAATCCTCGCCCTTGTCCATGAAGGCCTGGACCGGGCCGGGAATGCCCTTGGTCGCGCGCTCGATCACCTTGCGCCAGCTCTTGCCGGTCAGGTCCGGGTTCTGTTCCGAGCCGGACAGGGCGAATTCCTTGGCGATGATGCTGCGCGTCAGCACGAACCAGGAATAGTCGAACCCGGTTCCCATGATGTGCTCGAGCGTGCCGAGCGTATCGAAGCCGGGCAGGCAGGGCACTGGCAGGCGGTTGCCGCGCGCATCGAACCAGAGCGAGGACGGGCCGGGCAGGATGCGGATCCCATGCCGTGGCCAGAGCGGGCCCCAGTTATGGATGCCCTCGACATAGTGCCACATCCGGTCGCCATTGATCAGCCGCCCGCCGGCCGCCTCGGCGATGCCGAGCATCTTGCCGTCGACATGGGCGGGCACGCCGGAGAGCAGGCGCTTCGGTGGCTCGCCCAACCGCTTCGGCCAGTTCTGCCGGACCAGCTCGTGATTGCCGCCGATTCCGCCGGAGGTGACGATCACGCCCTGGGCCTCGAGCGCGAAGGCGCCGGCGACCTCGCGTGAGCTCGGAGCACCGCGCGCGGCCTCGCTCGGCGCCAGGATTTCGCCCTCGACCCCGTCGATCTTGCCGCGGCTTACGGAAAGCCCGGTGACGCGATGCCGGAAGCGGAGCGAGACCAGCCCCTTCCCCTGCGCCTCACGCACCCGCCTCACAAAAGGCTCGAGCACGCCCGGCCCGGTGCCCCAGGTCACATGGAAGCGCGGCACCGTGTTGCCATGCCCGTTGGCGAGATGGCCGCCACGCTCGGCCCAGCCGACGATCGGAAACCAGCGCATGCCCTGCTGATGCAGCCAGGCGCGCTTCTCGCCGGCGGCGAAATCGACATAGGCCTGCGCCCAGCGCCGCGGCCATTCATCCTCCGGCCGGTCGAATCCGGCGGATCCCTGCCAGTCCTGCCAGGCGAGTTCGCGCGAATCGCGGATGCGCATCCGCCGCTGCTCCGGCGAATCGACCAGCATCAGCCCGCCGAAGGACCAGAAGGCCTGCCCGCCGAGCGACTGTTCCGGCTCCTGGTCGAGCAGGATGACCTTGCGGCCCGCATCGGCGAGCTCCGCGGTCGCGACCAGGCCGGCGAGACCGGCGCCAATGACGATGACGTCGGCGTCGTCAGGCATGAGTACATTCCCCTGTTTTGTTCTCGTTGAGTCACTATGGCGCAGTGGATGGCCGCGGCAAACGGGGTGGTTTTGGTTGACGAGGGCCCTGCGCTGCGCGACCCCATGGACATGAACGTCACCGCCCAGCGCCCGTTTCTCGGCGTCACCAAGTCCGTGCTTGGTCGCCTCTGGCGCGATCGGCTCGATGCGGCGGGTCTCGGCCGGGCCGAGGCGCTGGCGCAGATCGAGGGCATTCCCGACATCGTCGCGCGCGTGCTGGCCGGGCGCGGGGTCGAGGCCGCCGAGGCCAACCGCTATCTCGAGCCGAAGCTGCGCGACCTGCTGCCCGATCCCTCGACGCTGATCGACATGGACGCGGCGGCCGAACGCCTGGCGCGCGCCGCCCAGGCCGGCGAGAAGGTGGCGATCTTCGGCGATTACGATGTCGACGGCGCCTGCTCCTCGGCGCTGCTGGCCGGCTTCCTGAAGGAGGCCGGCGCCCGCCCGCGCATCCACATCCCCGACCGTCTGATCGAAGGCTATGGCCCCAATAGCGAGGCCATCCGCATGCTGGCGGGCGAGGGGGCGACGCTGCTGGTGACGGTCGATTGCGGCACGACCAGCCATGAGCCGCTGGCCGAGGCGCGTCGGCTCGGGCTCGATGTCGTCGTGCTCGACCATCACCAGGCCCCGGAGCATCTGCCCGAGGTCACCGCGCTGGTGAATCCGAACCGGCAGGACGATCTTTCCGGCCTCGGCCATCTCTGCGCCGCCGGCGTCGTTTTCCTGGCCCTGGTCGCGACCAATCGGGCGCTGCGCCGCCACGGCTTCTGGGCGTCCCGTGGCAGCGAGCCGGATCTGCTTGCCGCGCTCGATATCGTTGGCCTGGCGACCGTGGCCGATGTCGTGCCGCTCAAGGGTTTGAATCGCGCCTTCGTCCGCCAGGGCATCGCCATGATGCGCGGCCGCAGCCGGCCGGGCCTGGCGGCATTGCTCGATGTCGCCGGCCTGGATGGCCCGGTCCAGCCCTGGCATCTCGGCTTCCTGATCGGCCCGCGAATCAATGCCGGCGGGCGCATCGGCGATGCTGGCCTGGGTGCGCGCCTGCTCCTGACCGAGGACGAGGTCGAGGCCCGCAGCATCGCCGCCGAGCTGAACCGCCTCAACCAGGAGCGGCAGGAGATCGAGAAGCGCGCCGTCGAGGAGGCCGTCTCGCAGGCCGACCACGCGCTGATGAAGACGCCGGAACTCGCGGTGCTGCTGGCCTCGTCCCCGGATTGGCATCCCGGCATTGTCGGCCTCGTCGCGGCGCGGCTGAAGGAGCGCTTCCGCCGCCCGGCCTTCGCGCTGGCGCTCAACCGGGAGGGCGGCGCCACCGGCTCCGGCCGTTCGGTCGCGGGGGTCGATCTCGGCCGGGCCGTTCGCGCCGCCGTCGACGCGGGCCTGGCGGTGAAGGGCGGCGGCCACGCCATGGCGGCCGGCATCACGCTGGCGGCCGGGCAGGGTGCCGGCTTCCACGACTTCCTGTCCCAGCGTCTGGCGCCCGAAGTCGCGAGCACTCGCGAGAGCGAGGCCCTGCTGATCGATGCCGCGCTCAGCGCCGGCGGCGCCAACCCGCGTCTCCTCGCCGAGATCGACAAGGCCGGCCCCTTTGGCGCGGGCTGCCCGGAGCCGGCCTTCGTCTTCCCCTCGCACCGGCTGGTCGACGTGATGGAGATCGGCAGCGGCGGTCATATCCGCATCAAGCTCAGGAGCGGCGACGGCGCCACGATCGGCGGCATTGCCTTCCGCGCTGCGGCGGAGCCGCTCGGCCAGGCGCTGCAGGCTGCGCGGGGCGAGACGGTCCATCTCGCCGCCAATCTCAGCCTCAACCGCTGGGGCGGCAACGAGACGGCCGAGCTGCGTATCCTCGACCTCGCCCGGGTGGTTTGACCGGCCGCCCGCCACACCCGGCTGTGCATGGCCAGGAGATTGCCAAACTCGGGCTTGCCGAGCCCGCCTTGTCGCACTATAGCTCGCGCCGCTTCCGATGGGTTGCATTGATTTGCGACCGAAGCCCCGCGGCCTTCGTCTATCGGTTAGGACACCAGCCTTTCACGCTGGGGAGACGGGTTCGACTCCCGTAGGCCGCGCCAGCAATTCAAATACGTTGTTGCAAAGATTGCCGCGCTAGAGCAGCGTCAGCTTGGGTCGACCCCGAAGACTGGGCCAGTTTCACCAAGGTCGTTTCGTGGTCGCGGTGCTGAACACGGCGGGAATCGTTGGAGTTACGGATTTCCAGTGCCCTTGTGATTTCGCTTGGCCTCGTGCGCATTGTTGAAAGCAGTGAAATCAAGCGTTGATCGAGCGGACGCACTGCGCGCGATTTTCTTAGTCGAATAATGTGATGATCCGGCTGTCCGCTGGGTCGGTATATATCTCCAGCTGCTACGCTCTCCTCGCGGCGCAACTTCCGAACAGTTGCGCCTTTCGACGCTCGTGTTTAGTCTGGATTAGGATTGTGTAAAAAACTACATAAATTGAAGTCATAATTGCTTGGACTCTGACAAGGGGCCGTCTCGGAGCGCAGCGCCGTGATGGTCGGAGGAGCCATTGCCGATGCGCCTCGCTATTGCTGTTTCGCCGGCCGTCATGCGCCGGCAGCGGCTGCTGAACCGAGCTGACCTGATCGGCATGTCGATGCGTGGCGGTCGCTCTGGCCTGGCCCCGCGCAACCGCAGAATCTCCCGCCAACATTGCGTCGCTGCTCTGAGCCGAACGGAGCGAGGCCGGTTCACGATCTGGGTCCGGTCTCGGACCCAGCGCGCTTTCTGCTGATTTCTCGTCGAAGGGGAAGGGGACGACCATGGCGACGCCGACGCAGACCGCAGCCCTCGTCACAGCCGCGCTCGTCGCGCGCACGCCCGCCGAGGCCCCGGCCCGATTCGCATTGTTCCCGAGCCCGGCCGAGCCGGCCGACTCACTGGCGGCCATCGAGCGCGATCTCGCGGCCCTGTATCCGCAGATCGAGCGGCAGCCGACCGGCGAGGCGATCCTGACCTTGCCCAATCACCGGTTCCTCAACGCCGTCGCGGCCTTCGCGGCGGCCGACGCCCTCGTCGCCGCTTACGGCCTCGCCGTTGCCGAGCCCGAGATCATCCATGCCGTCATGCCCATCCAGCGCCTGTCGCCGCCCGACGAAGCCGCGATCGAGAGCGTCGATACCCTGCTGCCGGGCTGCTGGGTCGCGGAGGAGGCCGATCTCAAGGCGCGCAAGCGCTGGGCGCTCGACACCATGGCCGTGCCGGCGGCCTGGGCCTTCGCCAAGGCCAAGGGCCGGCCGAGCCAGGGCAAGGGCATCGTGATCGCGCAGCCCGATACGGGGCTCACCAAGCATGCCGAGCTGCGCGGCATCGACATCGTCAAGCCGTTCAACCTGCTCGGCGACGGCAAGACGCCGACCGACCCGACCGATCCGATGTCGCCGGAAGGCAATCCCGGCCATGGCACGGCCACGGCCAGCGTCGCGGTCAGCCCGGAAACGCTCGATGTCGCCGGCACGGCGCCCGCCGCCAGCCTGATGCCGATCCGCGCGATCCAGAGCGTCATCCGCCTCTCGCAGGTCTCGGTCGCCCAGGCGATCGACCATGCCGTCGCCAACGGCGCCCATGTCATCACCATGTCGCTCGGCGGCATCGCTTCCTTCATGCTCTGGCGCGCGCTTGAGCGCGCCGTCGCCGCCGATGTCATCGTCCTGGCGGCCGCCGGCAATTGCGTCTCCGAGGTGGTCTGGCCGGCGCGCTACGACGATTGCATCGCCGTCGGCGGCACCGACGCGCATGACAAGCCCTGGCCGGGCTCATGCCACGGCGGGGCGGTCGACATCTCCGCCCCCGCCCAGAACGTCTACCGGGCCGCCGCCCAGACCGGCGATGCCGGCCAGGGGCAGGGCACCAGCTTCGCCGTTGCGCTGACCGCTGGCGTCGCCGCCTGCTGGCTCGCGCATCACGGCCGCGCCAAGGTCGTCGGCGAGGCGCGTAAGCGCGGCGAGACGGTGCAGGCGATGTTCCGCCGCCTGCTGCGCGCCACCTCGCGCGCCCCCGCCGGCTGGGACGCCTCCGAGATGGGCGCCGGCATCGTCGATGCTGGAGCCTTGCTCAAGGCCGATTTCGATCTGGGCTTCGGCCAAGAGGGGCTGCGAGAGGGGCTGCAAGAGGGGCCGGAAACCGTCGCCGAGCTGTCGCGCGGCGCGTCGGTTCGCGATCTCGCGGTCAGGCGGCTCGGGCCCGAGGCGGCCTTGCTGCCGGTCGATTGGTCGCGGCGCGACGCCGAGATCAGCCTCGCGCTGCTGAAGACGGCGGTGGCTGCGACCTCCCTCGAGGAGGCGCCGGCCCGTGGCACCGAGACGGCAAGGGATCGATTGGCCTGGCTGGTTGGCCGGCCGGGTGCGCTCGAGCCGCCGGCGGCCCCGGAGAAGTGAGACATAAGTCACAGTCGGCACTCGGCATTGCAGTCATCATCTTTGGGGGGAGATCAGGATGTCTAACGTCGATGCGGACCAGCTCCGCGCCTATCTTGAGATGGTCTCGAAGAAGCATGGCGGCGCGGAGCAACTCGTCAGCGACCTGACGGCCGGCAGCCAGGAGCGCCCCGCGGGGCTCGAAGGGCTCGAGCGTCAGGCAGGTCCCGGCGCCGCGCTGGAATCGCTCCGCCGCCCCGATGCCGAGATGGCACCCGATATCGCCTTCGGCCTGGAGGCGCTGATCGCATCCGACATCCGGCCGGTGATCGATATCGTCAATGGCAGCTTCACCTCGACCCACGCGCTCTGGACCCAGCTGTCCGACGATGCTGTCCTGAAGAACCGTATCATGGCCTCGATCCCCGCGATCGGCCGCGTCGAGCTCGTCAATATTCCCGGCATTCCCTATGGTGGCACCGGCTTCGTCGTCGGCGCCGGCCTGCTGATGACCAACCGGCACGTCGCCGAGATCTTTGCCGCCGGGCTTGGCGAGCGCAGCGTCAGCTTCATGCCCGGTGTCGGCTCCGAGATCGATTTTCTGCGCGAGCTCAACAATGCGCGCCGGGCGGTGCTGAAGATCCGCAAGATCAGGATGATCCACCCCTATTGGGACATGGCCATCCTCGAGGTCGAGGGCCTGCCGGCGACGATCACGCCGCTCGAACTCTCGCTCGACGACGCCCGCGAGCTGCCGGCCGGCCATGACATCTACGTCATCGGCTATCCCGCCTTCGATGGCCGCAATCCCAGCGCCGAGCAGCAGAGCCTGTTTCGTGGCTCCTTCGGCGTGAAGCGCCTGCAGCCCGGCGAATTGCAGGGGGCGGTGCGGGTCGGCAGCTTCGGCAAGATCGTCGATGCCGCCGCGCATGATTGCTCGACGCTCGGCGGCAATTCCGGCTCGGCGATCCTCGATCTCGCCAATGGCCGCGTCCTCGGCCTGCATTTCGGCGGCAAGTACATGCAGAAGAACTATGCCGTTCCGAGCGCCGCGCTGGCGCAGGACGGCCGGGTCGTGGCCGCCGGCGTCAGGTTCGCCGGCACGCCCTCCGGTGGTCCCAATATCTGGGGCGATTGGTGGCTGCGCGCCGATGCGAGCGAGGCGGCCCAGCCCGCCGCGGATGCCGCGCCGCGCCGGGATGACGCGGCCGACAGCAAGACAGCATCGGGCGGAGGGGTGACGATGACGGGCCTGCCGGGCGGAGCGATCACGCTGGACGTGCCGCTGCGCATCACCTTGTCCTTCGGCGAGCCGCGTCTTGTCGGCGCCACCGTCACGGGCGCGGCCGAAAGCGTCGTGATGGCTGCGGAGACCGAGGCGCTGCGCGAGCCCGATCACGACACCGACTACGCTTCGCGCAAGGGCTATGATCCCGCCTTCCTCGGCGGAGATGATGCCGGCGCCGATGAGAGGGCGGTGCTTGCGGTGCCGATGCCGACCGCGTCGAACCAGGCTGTGCTCGCGAAGACCAGGAATGGCGGCGACGAGCTCTCCTACCAGAATTTCTCGCTGCGCATGCATGCCGCGCGGCGGCTCGCCTTCGTGACGGCCTCCAACGTTACCAAGGAGCCGAAGCTGAAGAAGCCCGATCCGGCCGGCGACTATACCCGCAGGGGCCTGAGCGGGCTCGGCAAGAACGACCAGGAGAAATGGTTCTTCGACAGCCGGCTCGATGCTGCCTTCCAGCTCCCTGACGTCTTCTTCACCAAGGATCGCAAGGCCTTCGACAAGGGCCATATCGTGCGCCGCGACGATGTCGCCTGGGGCCGCAGCTATCAGGAGGTGCGCCGGGCCAATGGCGACAGCTTCCATGTCACCAATTGCTCGCCGCAGGTCGCCGGCTTCAACCGCTCGAGCGATGGCGAGGATAATTGGGGCGATCTCGAGAACCATGTTCTTTCGGAAGCCGCCAGCGAGCGCCTTTGCGTGCTGGCCGGCCCGGTGCTCGCCGATAGCGACGAGGTCTTCGTCGGCGTCGGCGATGGCGGCGCCGTGCTCCGCGCCAAGATCCCGGGCAGTTACTGGAAGGTCATCGCGGCGCGCACCGAGGATGGCCTCGCCACCTATGGCTTCGTCCTCGAGCAGGACCTGTCGGATGTCGATTTCGAGTTCGTCGTGCCCGCGGAATTCGTCGCGGTGATGCGGCCGCTGCATGAGATCGCGGCGAAGACCGGCGTCGTCTTCGATCCCGCGCTGCTCGCCGCCGACCAGTTCAACACCGTCCGCGGGGAAGCCGTCGGCCGCCGGGCGCGGGCGCGTCGCCCGAGCCGGCCTTAAGCTGCCGGAGTGGCGAGATGGCTCTGACGCCCAAGCAGATCGACGACCTGACAGCGCTGCTTGCCGGCACGCTCAGCGACTATGATCTCGAACGCCTCGTCGGTCTCACCACCGGCGACGAGCTCTATGTCCACTGGGTCGGCCGCGGCATGCCCCTTGGCCGGACCATCCGGGAGCTCCTGCGTGCGCTCGAGCAGGAAGGCGCGACCAGCCAGTTCCTGGCCGAGGTCTATCGCGAGCGCCCGAAGCGCGGCGATGTCAGGCTGCAGATCGCGCTGCTTTATCCGGAGATCATCGGCCTCGCCGGCCAGAGCCCGCCGGTCTTCGACCTGCAGGAGAGCGGCGCGCCGGGACCGGCCGTCGCCGAGGGCGCTTTCGCTCCCGGCCTGCAGCGCAATATCAAGCCGCATCTGCAGCAGCTCAATATCGGGACCTGGGCCTTCGATCTGATGCGGACGCAGCGCCAGGTCTGCCGCATCGAGATCGAGGATGGCGCGGCGGGCAGCGGCTTCCTGATCGGCCCCGAAGCGGTGCTGACCAATTGGCATGTCGTCGAGAAGGCCGTGGCCCGTGGGGTTGTCGGCAAGATCGCCTGCCGCTTCGACTATGCCGAGCGCCCGGACGGCGGGCGGGACGAGGGCACCCGCGTCCCGCTCCATGCCGATGGCGTCGTCTATCATCGGCCCTATGCGCCGGCCGAGCTGACGCAGATGCCGGATACTCCGGCGCCGACCGCGACCGAGCTCGATTTCGCCCTGCTGCGCCTGGCCCGTCCGATCGGGGCGGAAGCCCTGGGCGGACAACCGCGCGGCTGGGTCGCGCTGCCTGCAAAGGCGGCCGATCCCGCCCAGGGCGCGCCGCTGATCATCGTGCAGCATCCCGATGGCGGCCCGATGAAGCTGGCGATCGACACCCAGGCCGTCCTGCCGCTGCCGCCGCCGTCCGACCGGCCACGGCTGCGCTATTCCACCAATACGGAAAGCGGTTCCTCGGGCTCGCCGGTGTTCAACATGGACTGGGCGCTCGTCGCATTGCATCATTTCGGCGATCCGGCCTGGGGAACGCCACAATTCAACCAGGGCGTACCCGCGCATCTGATCCGTGCGGATCTCGTTGCCGCGGGCCACGCCGCCTTTCTGGGTTGAGCATAGTTGAACGGGTAGGGACGCTGATGGGTCTGCCTTTCGACGGGATCGATCTCAGCGGGGTGAAGAACGCGATCGGCGACAGCTTCCAGTTCGCCGAGATGAAACGCGTCATGGACAGCGTCCATGGCGAGAACATCATTCTGGAGATCGTCAACGACCGCGAGCCGCAGCGGATCATGGCGGATAAATGCGTCGACCATTCGCGCCGGCACGGCATGCTCGTAGATCTGCTGATCGGCGCGGCGACCCGCATCGAGATGAACGACCGGCTGCGCTGCCGGCTGACCGAGACGATGCGCCAGGCCTTCAGGCAGTTCGAGGACATCGCCCCGCCGGTCACCGCGATCACGACGGCCTGGCCGCAGCAGGCCAGGCTGGCTCCGCCCAACGGCGACGCCGCGGCGCAGGGGTTGAGACGGCTCCTCACAGCCGCCGCCGATTCCGTCGAGCGGACCGATGTGCTCAAGGCGATGCGCAACTCGGCGCAGCAGCTCGAGCAGCATTCGCGCACGGTCATGCCGCTGCTGGAGAACGAGACCGCACCCAGCGCCTTCTTCCTGGCGACCTCGCAGGAGCATGTCGATGCTTTGGAAGAGGCGGTCGAGACCGGCACCGCCCTGCTCGCGCGCCTGTCGGAGGCGAGGCCGGACGCCATCGAGGCGCGCTGGGTCGCCGGGCTCGGCAATGCGCTCGGTCCCTATAACAGCGCGCTCGCCGCCAAGGACTTCAACGCCATCCGTTCGGCCCGCAACGTCCTGCAGCATTTTCTCGACGCGACCGCCGGCCGCTTCGACGAGGACCTGCTGGCCTATGCCGCGTCCCTGCCATTCGAGCAGGTTGCCGTGGCGCTGCGCGACGCGGCCGCCTCGGCCGGGCTGGCCACTGCGATCAGCGCGATCGCGCCGGCGATCCTGCGCTGCCGGGTCGCGCTCGCCCATCGGCAGGAGGTCCATGCCCGCTGGATCAAGGCGGGCGATGCGCTCGACGACATGCGCGACATGATCCCATCAGATAATTCCAACCCGGACGATGCCTGGCTCGGGCCGGTCAACGAGCAATGGACGGCCGCGCGCACGGTCGTGCGGACGCTTTGCCTGCTCGATACCGACACGGCGCTGCACCAGAAGGAGCGGGAGCTTGCCGACACGGTCGGCGATGCGATCGCCGCTGCCGTGCAAAGGCAGCCGGACGCGACAGCCGACCTCTACGCCGCCATGCTCGACTATCTCGCCCTGGCCGGCGAGCGGGCCACCGCGACCGGCGCTCAGCTCGAGAGCGAGCTCGACAAGCTCGCCGGCCTGCGCGCGACATTGCAAACCCTGCGGGCGGCGCTGCCATGACTTCTGAACGCATGACCCCGGAACCCATGCAATCCTCGTTCGACGACACGTCCGGCCCGCTCGCCGCCCTGCGGCGCGAGCATGTCGAGCTGATCCAGGCGACGCGGCCGCTGCGCCGCAAGTCAGGCAGCGGGACGGGGCTCGGTCCCGGCCTGCATGACCTGCGCGTCTTCTCCGACCGCATCAAGGCGACCGGCGCGATCCTCTCGGAGGATGGCGAACGGCGCGCCGCCCAGGATCTGCTCGACTATTGGTCGGCGCAGCTGATGGTGCTGTCTCCCTCCAGCGAGGCCGTGGCGACGCTGCCGGTCATCGAGGAGTATCGGCCGTCGCCCGAGCCGATGGTCGGGGCCGCTGTCCCGGTTGAGCCCGCCACCGCAGGTTCAGCCCCTGCCACGCCGGTCCGGCCGCAAATGGCCCCTGCGCCAATGGCTCCGGCCCCGCCAGCGACGGCCTCGGTCGCGCCACCAGTTGCAGCCCCGCCGAGGTTTGAAACGACCGTCGCGGCGGCTCCCCGCCGGGGGAGGGCCGGAGCCGCCGTGGCCATGGCGCCCGAGACGAATCCCGAAGCGGCGCTGTCGGCTATCGAAGAGGCTCTGGCGATACCCCTTCCGCCGATGGTGGCAGAGGCACCGCAGCCGGTTCCCGCGCCGAGCCCAGCTCCTGCGGTGTCCGATACGCAGAAGGCCAGCCGTGAGCAGGTGCGCCTTAGCGCCTTGGCGCGGCAATGGCGCAATTCCGGCAAGCAGCCTGGCTATTGCCTGACTGGACGGGCGCTGGCCGAGGCGGCGGAATACCGACGTACCGATCCGGAGATCGCCGAATTCATCGCGGCGAGCGAACGCAATCAGACGCGCAACCATTCGTTTCTTTATTTCGCTGCCGCCGTCCTGGTCTCGGCCATCGCCATCGCGCTTTATCTCGCGTGGCGGTCCAGCGTCGACCAGCTTGCCCTCACCAATGCCGAGCTGGAGGCGAACAAGCGCCTGCGGGCGCTGTCCGAACAGGAGCTCCAGTCTGTCAGGCAGCGGATCGACGGAGCCGCCGAGCTCAAGGGGCAGCTCGATCTTGCGACCGATTTCCTGCGCCGGGAGGTCGCCCAGGGCCAGATCAGGATCGACTCGGTTCCCGAAGGATTGCGCGAGCTGGTGCGGCCGCCGAGCGCGGATGCCTATGCCAAGGCGCAGGAACAGACCCGGGTGCAGGCCGAGGCCTCGGCCGCCAATCCGGCGCTGGCCGGCTACCAGCCTGAATTCCTCGGCACCAGCCTCGCATTGCCCGGTCTTTCCCCGGAGGTGAAGGCTGTGGCCTTCGCCGAAGGCCGGCCGCTCGACTATGTCAATTACAGCGTCGTCTTCAACAGCGCGCGGCGGATGGCGGTCGTGACCGCGAGCAATGTCGACCGCCGCAGCCTGCTCGTCCTGCCACGTGGCGTGGAGGCTTTCGTCGGCGATCCGCGCGTGCCCGCGCGGGACCAGCTGACGCCGGCCGTCTTCGCCGAGAACGACCTCGACCGCGGCCATCTCGTGACCCGGCAGGAGGCGACCTGGGGGCCGTTCTTCACCGGCGGCGACGATCTCGTCGACAGCCGCGCCTCGGCCAATGTCAATGTCTTCCCCAACATCACCGTCCAGTTCGACAATTTCAACCGCGGCGTCTGGAGCGAGCTCGAGCGCTGGGTGCTGACCGAGCACAACAAGAGCGCGGGCCGCATCGCGGTCTTCTCGGGCCCGGTCTTCCGCGACGATGATCCCGTCGTCGTGCGCGACGCCATGGGCGATGTCCGCCTGCCGCGCGCCTTCTGGAAGATCGCGGTCTCGCCGAGCGCGGACGGGGCCCTCGTCGTCGACGCCTTCCTCATCCGGCAAAGTTCGGATGCCGGGGAGAAGCGCGAGCGGGTGCCGTTCATTCCGGATCTCTACCGCGTCAGCGTTGCCGATATCGAGCGTCTCACCGGTTTGAGCTTCGACGAGCGGTTTCGCGCGGCGAAGCCGCTCCCGACCGTCCAGGCCCAGCCCAGCGACGCGGCCCAGATCGCCGCCTCGGTGCGGCTGCTCGACGGGTCGACCGCGCAGAACCGGACGGCCACGGCCCAGCGCATCGTCACTGCGCTGCGCGATGGCGGCGTCCCCGATGCCGGGCAGATGCAGATCGTCGAAGCGCTCGCGGCGATGGCCGAGCCCGACAGCTTCAGCAGGCTGACCCGCACCGGCCGCTACAACCTCGTCTATGTCCTCTCGGTCGTGCCGACGGCGAATTGGGCGCGGCCGGACTGGGCGCAATTGACGGCCCACATGCAGGGCATCGCGACCGCGATCGAGCACGCGCCCACGACCCTGGCGGAGCCGCCCGAGGCGAATCTGCGTCGCTTCCTGGCCGAGTGGCAGCGTCGAATGGCAGCTGCGAAACCCTAGACCCGAATGATCAGGTTGAATCAATCTGATCGGATCCAGCTCTAAAATATTGATAGCGAATGCGTAATCTGATCCGATCGTATCAGCGCTCGCCTTGGCCGAGGCGCCGGTGAGATCGGTCGGCGACCTCGTCGACTATCGATGTTTTCGATCATAATGCCGATAAACATTCGATTTCTCTGATGGTGCGGGGGCTGTTATCAAGCTCGCCAGCGGGCACAGGGCCGCTTTCCGACCGCTCGCGCGGTGATCCCGCGCGGATTGCGGCCTTCCATCAGACGGATCACAGCGCATGGCAGCGGATGATATCGGGCTCGGCTTCATCGGCTTGAGCGGGCCAGGCTCCTGGGCTGGCAGGGCGCATGTCCCGGCTCTCAAGCTCGTGCCCGGCTATGAAATCCGGGCGCTGGCGACCTCGCGGCCTGAATCGGCGGCCGAAGCCGCACAGGCCCATGGCGTGCCGTTGTTCTTCCACGACCCGGCCCTGCTGGTGAAGCGCCCCGAGGTCGATCTCGTCGTGGTCGCGGTGCGCGTGCCCTATCATCTCGAGCTGGTGCGGGCCGCGCTCGACCACGGCAAGATGGTCTATTGCGAATGGCCGCTCGGCAATGGCCGCGAGGAGGCCGAGCAGATGGCGGCGCTGGCGCAGGAGAAGGCGGTGCCCGCCTTTGTCGGCCTGCAGGGCCATGCCTCGCCGACGATCCGCTATATCCGCGACCTCGTCGCCTCCGGCCGAATCGGCGAGGTGATCTCGTCGACCTTCACGGCCTCCGCCGGCGCCTGGGGGGCGACGATCGAGCCGCGCCTGGTCTATGGGCTCGACCGCAGCAACGGCGTCTCGATGCTGACCGTCCAGTTCGGCCACGCGATCGACGGCTTCTGCTGGTGCCTCGGCGAGTTCCGTGAGCTCTCGGCGACGCTGGCGACGCGTTTCCCCGTGGTGAGACGCACCGATACGGGTGAGGAGGTCGCGAAGACGATCGACGACCAGATCGCGATCAGCGGTATCCTCGAGAACGGTGCCGTCGCCTCGGTGCATTACCGCTCGGGCTCGTCGCAGGTCGCGAATTTCTTCTGGGAGATCAATGGCAGCATGGGCGATCTCGTCATCACCGGCGAGAGCGGGCGGCTGCAATATGGCGATTTCCGCATCCGCGGCACGGCCGCTTCGGGCGGGCTGGAGGATCTGCCGGTCCCGGAAAGCTACCGCATCGTCTCCGGCAGTTCGCCATCCGACATGTTCTACACGCTGGCCCATGCCTATGCGCTGATGCGCAGCGACATCAAGCTCGGCACCGACCATGTCCCGAGCTTCGCCGACGCGCTGGTCAGGCACCGGATGCTCGAGGCGATCGAGCGCTCCGCACAGACCGGGACGCGGCAGAGCTATCTTTGAACGCCCACGTCATCAACTCACTTGTTGATTTGGGAGTTTAGGTCTGGCGTCGCGGATTTTGGCGTTGGCGATGACGATGAGTTTTCGCATGACGGCGAT
>NZ_SLZF01000004.1 GCF_004341515.1 Allobosea sp. BK604 | reverse complement strand
GCGCCAGCCAGAGGGCGGCGATGAGCCGGGATTGCTTACGCGCCCCATCCGCCTGGCCCCGGACGACCCGGAGCAACTCACAACATACAGGATTGCTTCGCTCAATGACGGCTAACGCCTGACCACCTCGACCTCGGCCGCCGAGCGCACGGCGATGTCGACGATGGCGAGGTCCGGCCGGTCGAGTGCCGGATAGGCGCGGGTATCGCCCGGGCGTTGCACGAAGACGAGGCTGGCGAGCGCCTTGTGGCCTGCGAGCTTCGAGCGCGCCAGGGCCGGTTCCATTGCGCCGGGCACGACGAGATGGGCGGTGCGCCCGCCTTCGAGACAGGCATGCAGGTCGCCGAGACTGAACAGCCCCATCGGCAGCAGCTCGACCCCGGTCAGGATCGCCATGCCCGGCCCCGAGGCCAGCGTCGCGAGATCGCCGCCGACCATCGTTGTCACGATCCGCGACGAGCTCATCGGCTTCAGCACGCGCGAGATTTCGAGCGCCTTGCCGAGCAGCTCGCGCTCGGAAATCGTCTGCGGCCCCGTCAAGGTCCGCGCATCGGCGACCTGGAGCGCCGGGCGCTCGACAAGTGGCGGCAGCGGATGCGTTGCGCCGCTCGCCATCAGCTGGTCGAGCGGGGCCACGCCATCTGGAATATCGTGGCCGAAGCCGCCGACGAAACGGGTGCCGAAGGCACGCATCGCCAGATTGCGCAGGATCAGCAAAGGCCGCAGCGGCCCGACGCGGCCGATGCCGAGCGCCATCACCGCGCCGGAGGCTTCGATCAGCCTCAGCAATTCCAGCTCGTTGCCGTGCAGCGGCAGCATTAGCGGCGAGAGTCCGGCCCGCAGGCAGGCCAGCACCGAAATCACCGCCTCCGGCCCGAGCGGCGCCATGATCGCGACGCTCGCCCCGGCCTGCGCCCGGTTGGTCGCCAGCAGCCCGGCGAGCCGCTCGATGCGCTGGTCGAGCGCGCCGAAGCTGAGCGAATGAGGCTGCTCGTCGCTCCAGCTGCGCCGACCCGGCGGATCGCGCAGCGCCGCCTCGTAGCCGCGGCCGCGGACCAGCGCCTTCAGCAAGGTGTCGAGATCGAGCCCGTCGAGCAGGGTGGCGGCTTCGTCCTGGTCGGCCCGCATCGGCAGCCTTCAATTCGCCGGAGCCGGCGGTGACGGAGACCGCGCCAGCACTTCGTTGGACAGGAAGTAAGCCGGCTTATGCGACGGCATCACGACATCGCGCGAGCGCGCCAGCCAGGTGTCGGGCAAATAATACAGCGGCACGACATAGAAGCCGGAGATCAGCAGCCGGTCGAGCGCCCTGACCGAGGCGACGAAATCCTCGCGCTCGCGCGCCGACAGCATCGTCTTCAGCACCGCATCGACCGCCGGCGACTTCACACCGGCATAGTTGAGCGAGCCCCTACGCTCGGCATTGCTCGAATCCCAGCGGCCCACCTGCTCGTTGCCGGGCGAGGCCGAGGCCGGCCAGGTCCACTGGATCATGTCGAAGTCGAAGGCCGAGAGCCGGCGCCAATATTGCACGTCGTCGATCATCCGGACGGTGACGACGATGCCGAGCCGCTCCAGCGACTTGGCATAGTTCAGCGCCAGCCGCTCCTGCGGCCGGCTGGTGACGGTGATCTCGAAGCTGAGCGCCTCGCCGGTCGCTTTGTTGCGCAGCACGCCATCGCGCATCTCGTAGCCCGCGCTCTTCAGGAGATCGAAGGCCTTACGCGCCTGCTCGCGGTCACGGCCGGAGCCGTCGGTCGTCGTTGGCTGCCAGGTTCCCTGAAGGACATCGTCGCGCACCGAACCGGGAAAGGCGGCGAGCAGTGCCTTCTCGCGGGCATCGGCGGGCACTCCGAGCGCCGAGAGGTCGGAATCGGAGAAGAAGCTGCCGGCGCGGCGATAGATCCCGTAGAACAGGTTGCGGTTGGCCCATTCGAAATCGAACAGCATGCCCAACGCCTCGCGCACCCTGATATCGCCGAAGACCGGGCGGCGGGTGTTGAAGACGAAGCCAGTCATGCCCTTCGGCGTGTCGAAATGCAGCGTCTCCTTGACGATGCGGCCGTCGCGCACGGCCGGGATGTCGTAGCCGGTCATCCAGCGCGTCGGATCGCCTTCGAGCCTGACATCATAGAGCCCGGCCTTGAACGCCTCGAACAGCGTATTGGCGTCGCGATAAAACTCGTAGCGGATCTCGTCGGCATTGAAGAGGCCGCGGCTGAGCGGATGGTCCTCGGCCCAGAAATCGCCGCGGCGCTTCAGAATGATCGCCTCGCCCGGCTTGACCTCGCTGACACTGTAGGGGCCGGACCCGAGGGCCGGCTTGAAGCTCGTCTCGCCGAAGGTCTCGGCATTGGTCGCGTGCTTGGCGAAAATCGGCATGGCGCCGATCACCAGCGGCAATTCACGGTTCGAGCCGTCGCCGAGCTCGAATTCGACCCGGGTCGGGGAGGGGGCGCTCGCCTTGGTGACGCGCCCGAGGCTGGAGCGATGGAACGGCTTGCCCTTGCTCTTCAGCATCTCGAAGGTGAAGAGCACGTCCTCGGAGGTGACCGGTGTCCCGTCCGAGAATCGCGCACGCGGGTCGATCTCGAAGGCGAGCTTCGTGCGTTCGTCGTTGAGCTCGACCTTGCTGGCGAGCAGCCCATAGGCGGTGAAGGGCTCGTCGGCCGAGCGGAAGAGCAGGCTCTGCTGCACATAGCGCGGCACCGCATCGGGCGCGACGCCGAGCACGACCAGCGGATTGAGGCTGTCGAAAGTGCCCTGGATGGCGAAGGTGATGCGCCCACCCTTCGGCGCGGCAGGATCGGCATAGGGCAAATGGCTGAATCCGCGCGGCAGGGCTGGTTCGCCATGCATCGCGATCGCGTGATCGGGCAGCGGCGATTCGGCGCGCGCGCCGACGCTCGCCACCAGAGCGAGTGCGAAGAGAGCGAAGATTTGCCTGGCCGCGGCGCCCATGCCTACGGAAGACGCACGAAATGAACCCATTGCCTGACCTGATTCCCGTAGAAAAGAATAACACGGCTTGGCAGCAGTCATGCACGCTGTTCGGGCTGGAAACCTGCAGCAGAACTCGCTAAACGCAACCAAGGCGTCATTCAAACGCCTCAATCGCAGCGGAAGTGCACGGCCCCATGAAGGCCGGCCCCAAAGATGGTTGGGTCGTCGACGATGATGCGCGCGGCTTGCGAAGTCGTGTTATCGAATTCGCCTGATAAGGAAAAAGGTATGTCCGCTTCGTTCAGCTCGTCTCGCCGCGCCATCGGCCTTGTCCTGAGCGCCGCGCTCGGCCTCAGCCCCGTCGCCGCGTTCGCTCAGCAGCAGCGCCCCGCCCAGCGTCCGGCGCAGCAGCCGGCCCAGCAGCCCGCGCAGCCGCCAGCCGGCCAGGGCCAGCAGGCCGGCCCGACCGTCGTCCAGGTCAAGCCCGAACCGTCGCAGACCAACTGGACCAAGGTTTGCGGCAAGGATCAGGCCGCGAACAAGGAAATCTGCTACACCACCCGCGACTTCGTCTCCGATCAGGGCCAGCCGGTGCTCGCGGTCGCGATCTATGACGTCAAGGGCGACCCCAACAAGATCGTGCGCTTCCTGATGCCGCTCGGCCTGCTGCTGACCCCCGGCATCCGCTTCGGCGTCGACAATGCGCAGCCGGTCTCGGGCCGCTACGCGATCTGCTTCCCGAATGGCTGCTTCGCCGAGTCGCAGATCAAGGACGACTTTATCAACGCCATGAAGAAGGGCACCAACCTCAACGTGAGCGTCCAGAACCAGGGCGCCCGCGAGGTCTCCTTCCAGATCCCGCTCGCCGACTTCGCCAAGGGCTTCGACGGCGCGCCGATCGACCCGAAGGTCCTGGAAGAGCAGCAGAAGCAGCTGCAGGACGAGCTCGCCAAGCGTCAGGAAGAGCTGCGTCAGCGCCTTGGTGGCTCCGGCGCCAATGCCGCTCCGGGCGCCATGCCTGCTCCGGGCGCCGCCCCGGCTCCGGGTGCTCCCGCCATCCCGCCGAAGCCCTGATCGCGGCTTGGTCCGCTTACAGAACAAAGGCCGGTCCGCGAGGACCGGCCTTTTGTTTTTGGGAGATCGGAGGCGTCTGTCGTGACGCTTGCCGAGACCGCCTGATCTGAGAAGTCAGTTCAACCCGGCCCGGTCGAGCATGTAGCGGCCCTTGCGGTCGCGCCGGAAATATTCCTTGGCCTGCGGGTGCCTGATCGGCTGGCCGGATTCGTCGATCACCAGGTTCTGCTCGGAAACATAGGCGACATATTCCGTCTCCTCGTTCTCGGCGAAGAGATGATAGAAGGGCTGGTCCTTCGCCGGGCGCAGATGCTCAGGAATCGCCAGCCACCACTCCTCCGTATTGGAGAAGACGGGGTCAACGTCGAAGATCACGCCCCGGAACGGGTAGACGCGATGCTTCACCACCTGGCCGATTCGGAACTTGGCCGAACGTGCTTCCATTGTCCGTTTCGATCTTCCTCAGGCCGCAGGCCCTCGGACCCACGGGCAACGCCGCCCACTTCGCGCATGCGGTAGGATTGCGTCGCAAATACGTCAAGATCAATGGCTTGCGCCGGGATTGCTGTTCACAATCCGTAGCGTTCGGCCAGTGCCGGGTCGCGCGCCGCGACCTGCCTCGCGAGATCGACGATCACCTTGGCCTGCTTCCAGGTGGCGTCGTCCTGCATCTTGCCGTCGATCATCACGGCGCCCGAGCCGTCCGGCATCGCCTCGAGAATGCGCCGCGCGAAGACCACCTCGTCCGGGTCGGGGCTGAAGACACGCTTGGCGATCTCGATCTGCGAAGGATGCAGGGTCCAGGCTCCGGCGCAGCCGAGCAGGAAGGCATTGCGGAACTGCACCTCGCAGGCGGCCGCATCGGCGAAATCGCCGAACGGCCCGTAGAACGGCTTGATCCCGGCCGCGGCGCAGGCGTCGACCATCTTCGCCAGCGTGTAATGCCAGAGATCCTGCTGTGCCACCGCGCGCGGGCCGCCATCGGGGGAGGGGTCGGCGATCACCTTGTAGTCCGGGTGACCGCCGCCGACCCGGGTCGTCTTCATCGCGCGCGAGGCGGCGAGGTCGGCGGGCCCCAGGCTCATCCCGTGCATGCGTGGGGAGGCGGTGGCGATCGCCTCGACATTCTTCACGCCCTCGGCGGTTTCCAGGATGGCGTGGATCAGGATCGGCTTGGGCAGCTGATGCCGCGCCTCGTACTGCGCGAGCAACTGGTCGACATAGTGGATATCCCAGGGACCCTCGACCTTGGGCACCATCACGACATCGAGCTTGCCGCCGATCTCGGCCATGATCGCGCCGATATCGTCGAGGAACCAGGGCGAGTTCAATGCATTGAGCCGGGTCCAGAGGCCGGTCGCGCCGTAATCGACAGCCTTGGCCATGGCGATGAAACCGTCGCGCGCCGCCTGCTTGGCCTCGACCGGAATGGCATCCTCGAGATTGCCGAGCACGATATCGACCTGGCCGGTGAGCTCGCCTACCTTGGCGCGCACCTTCTCGATATGCGGCGGCACGAAATGGATCATCCGCTCCAGCCTCGAGGGCAGCTCGCGCCACGGTTCCGGCGCGCCGATGGCGAGCGGGCGGAAGAACTGGCGCGGCGTCTTCACCGTCATCGGCGCACTCCATGCTGCAACGCAGCGACTGTGCCGGAGCGGCGTGGCGCCGTCCATTGCTCCTTTCGCATCTGCCTGTGTCAATAGGACAGGATGCCTGGGAATAATGGCCTGGGAGATTTATCCTAGGCATTCTATCCGAAATGGTGAGGCGCCCATGCCTTGAGCGGCCTTGCCTGGCGGCGCGGAGCCGCTAAACCGCGCGGAATCGCCAAGTCACCGGCTGCATTGGGCGGCCATCGCCCGCCCGAGGTCGCATCCACCGCATGGCCGAACTTGCCAATCTCTTCAATCTGGTCGCGCCCTTCTTCGGCCTGATCCTGCTCGGCTTCGCGGCCGGCCGTTACAAGAAGCTGCCGGAGGCGGGCCTCGCCTGGATGCAGTATTTCCTGATCTATGTCGCGCTGCCCTGCCTGTTCTATCGGTTGATCAGCGACAAGCATCTTAGTGAACTCGCCAACTGGGCCTATATTGGCACGACGACGCTCTCGACCTTCTGCGCCTTCGCGCTCTCCTTCGCGGTCGGCTGGCGCTACACGCGCGAGATGCCGCAATCGGTGATGCAGGCCGTCGCCGGCGCCTATTCCAATATCGGCTATATGGGCCCGCCGCTGATCCTGGCCGCGCTCGGGCCGGAGGCGAGCGCGCCGGTGGTGCTGATCTTCGTCTTCGACAGCCTGCTGCTGTTCTCGCTCGTGCCCTTCCTGATGGCGCTCGCCGGTGTCGGCAAGAAGAGCCTCGCTGCGACCGCGGGCGAGGTCGTCTGGGGCGTGCTGACCCATCCGTTCAACCTCGCGACGATGGTCGGCGTCTTCGCCGCCTATACCCAGCTCAAGCTGCCGGTCGCGATCGACCAGATGACGCTCTGGCTCTCGCAGGCGGCCGCCCCCTGCGCGCTGTTCCTGCTCGGCGTCACCGTGGCGCTCAGGCCGATGAAATCGATGCCGGGCGAGGTTCCGGCGCTGGTCCTGATCAAGCTCGTCCTGCATCCGCTCCTGGTCTGGCTGCTGCTTTCGGCTTTCGGCGGCTTCGCCGCGCCCTGGATCTACGCGGCGGTGATCATGGCGGCGCTGCCGCCGGCCCTGAACATTTTCGTGATCTCGACGCAGTACAAGGTCGGCATCGAACGTGCCTCGGCCTGTATCCTCGTCGGCACGCTGGTCTCCATGGTGACGCTGACGGGCTTCCTGTGGCTGATCAGAACGGGCAGGATGGCCGCCGACCTCTTCCCCTGATGGCCGCCCTGCGTGCGGCCTGCCCATCTCCGGGACAGCGATGCTGCCGCTCGACGATCTCTTCGTGCTCGATTTCTCGACCCTGCTGCCGGGACCGCTCGCCAGCCTGTTCCTGGCCGAGGCCGGGGCGCAGGTCGTGCGTGTCGAACGGCCCGGCGGCGAGGACCTTCGGCGCTTCCCGCCGCGCTTCGGCGAGACCTCGGCGCCCTTCGCCGTGCTCAACCGCGGCAAGCGGAGCATCGAGATCGATCTGAAAGCTCCCGACGCATTGGCCCGCCTGACGCCGCTGATTGAGCGCGCCGATATCCTGATCGAGCAGTTCCGGCCGGGCGTGATGGAGCGGCTCGGCTTCGGCTACGAGGCGCTGAAGGCGCTCAACCCGCGCCTGATCTATTGCTCGATCAGCGGCTACGGCCAATCCGGCCCGCGCGCGCAGGAGGCCGGGCACGACATCAACTACCAGGCGATCGGCGGGCTGCTCAGCCAATCACTGAAGCGTGGCGCGCCGCCGCCACTGCCGCCTGCGCTCGTCGCCGATATCGGCGGCGGCGCCATGCCCGCCGCGCTCAACATCCTGCTGGCGCTGCGCCAGCGCGAGCGCCGCGGCGAGGGCTGCCATCTCGATATCGCCATGGCCGACGCGATGCCGACCTTCGCTTGGTACGGGCTCGCGCAAGGCCAGGCGACCGGCCGCTATCCCGAGGGCGGCGAGGGGTTGCTCACCGGCGCGAGCCCGCGCTACGGGCTCTACGCCACCTCGGATGGCTGGTTTCTCGCGGTCGGCGCCCTGGAGCAGAAATTCTGGGAGGGCTTTTGCGAGGCGATCGACCTCGCTCCCGCCTTGCGTGACGATCGCGTGGCGCCGGAGACGACGAGAGCCGCCGTGGCGGCCCTGATCGCCGCGCAATCGGCCGCCTATTGGCGTGACCATCTCGAGCCGCGCGATTGCTGCTGCACGGTGGTGCGCAGCCTGGAAGAGGCCCTGGCCGATCCGCACCTGACCGCCCGCGGTGCGCTCGACGCCCAGGCCGAGGAACCGGGCGGACGCAGGCTGGTCTCGACGCCGCTGCCGCTGGCGCCGGTGTTCAGGGAGAAGGGCGAGGGGTTGAAGCAGGTGCCGGCGAGCGGGGCGGATCAGAATCTCCTTCTCCCCTCGGGGGAGAAGGTGGCTCGGCGCAGCCGAGACGGATGAGGGAGGGACGGGCGATGGGCCCACCGGCTCGCCCGGTCGCTCCTCCCTCATCCGTCAGCGCTTCGCGCTGCTCCCTTCTCCCCCAAGGGGAGAAGGGAAGAAGAAGGGAAAGAGAGCCTCGCTCCGCCCTGCGGTTCAGCTCAACCCGCCGGCCAGCCCCTGTCGCATGACGAGCCGCCGCAACGGCCCCATCCGCGACAGCGCCAGCAATCCAGCGCCGCGCAACAGGTCGGCCGGCAGCAGATCGGTCAGCAAGGTGCGATTGAGCGCGTCGACCGCGCCGGTGCGCAGCCGCACATCTGTCTGGCGGCTCTTGTCATAGGCCGCGATGACGGCCTCGAAGCCGGGGTCGGAGGCGCCGCCGAGCGAGCGCCGCAGCGCTGCGACATCGCGCAGTCCGAGATTGAGACCTTGCGCGCCGATCGGCGGAAAGACATGCGCCGCCTCGCCGATCAGCGCCATGCGTCCCGCGCCAAAATGCTCGACCGACAGCCCGCTCATCGGCACTTTTCCGCGCGGCCCCTCGACAGTCATGGCGCCAAGCAGCGAGTGAACCTGCCGTTCGACGCGGGCGGCGAAGGCGGCATCGTCGAGCTCTGCCACGCGCGCCGCTTCGCCGGGCTCGAGCAGCCAGACCAGCGACGAGCGCCGGCCGGGCAGGGGCACCAGAGTGCAGGGGCCGGAGCGGGTATGGAACTCGGTCGAGCTGTCACGATGCTCGCGGCGATGCGACATGATCGCCGTCAGCGCCATTTGCGGGTAGGTCCAGTCGCGCGCCTGGATGCCGGCGGCAGCGCGGACGCGTGATTGTCGTCCGTCGGCGCCGACCACGAGCCGCGCGCGTAGCGGCTCGAAACCATCGCCGGTCAGAGTCACAGCCTCATCGCTCGCCTCGAGCTCCGAGACGAAATGCGGCAGGATGCGGATCGCCGGATTCGCCTGCACGATCGCGGCCATCGCACCGACCAGCTCGACATTCTCGATATTCCAGCCGAACGCCTCGAGCCCGAGCTCGGATGCCATGAACTCGACCGGTGGCTGCCGGAACAGGCTGCCGGTATCGTCGACGAGCCGCATCACCGCGAGCGGTGCGGCTTTCTCCTCCAGCGCTGGCAACAAGCCGAGCCCGTCGAGGAAGCGCCAGGAGGCGTCGAGCAACGCGACGGTGCGCCCGTCGCGCGGCGCGGTCGGCTTGCCGAACAGCGCCACGCGCCAGCCATCGGCGGCGAAGGCGAGCGCCGCCGCAAGGCCGACGGCGCCGGCGCCGACGATCGCGATATCCACCTGATCCTGCTGATGAGCGCTCATGCCCCTTGGCTAGCCGAAGGACAGGCGCTTGGCCAGAACGAGATCGCCGCATCTGCCTCCGGAGCGATCATGCGGATTTGCAAATCCCCCGGGCGTGCAACGCTGGTCATGTCGGCATTTCGGCCATTGCGCTGGGCCAAGCCTAATCCCTATGGTCCGGGCCATCACGTCAGGGAGTTCATGTCATGGTCAAGGCCATCCAGATTCATAAGAACGGTGGACCCGAGGTTCTGCAGTTCGAGGAGATCACGCTGCCGGCGCCGGGCCCGGGCCAGCTCCTGATCAAGAACCGCGCCGTCGGCCTCAACTTCATCGATACCTATTTCCGCTCGGGCCTCTACCCTGCGCCGCGTCTGCCGCTGGTGCTCGGCAATGAATCGGCCGGCGACGTGCTCGCGGTCGGCCCTGGCGTCACCGAGTTCAAGGTCGGCGACCGCGTCGCCGTCGTCTCGGCGCACGGCGCCTATGCCGAGGAGCGCATCGTGCCGGTCGCCGACACGGTGGCGCTGTCGCCCGCGATCTCCTACGAGGCCGCCGCCAGCATGATGCTGAAGGGTCTGACCGCCGAATACCTGCTGCACCGCACCTACAAGGTGAAGCAGGGCGACACGATCCTCGTCCATGCCGCCGCCGGCGCCACCGGCCTGATCCTCAGCCAATGGGGCAAGGCACTGGGCGCGACCGTGATCGGCACCGTCGGCTCGAAGGACAAGGCCGAGCTCGCCAAGGCCAATGGCTGCGACCATGTCATCCTCTACCGCGACGAGAATGTCGCGGCGCGGGTCAAGGAGATCACCGGCGGCGCGATGTGCGACGTGGTCTATGACGGCGTCGGCAAGGACACGTTCATGGCCTCGCTCGACTCGCTGAAGCCTTTCGGCCTGCTCGCGAGCTTCGGCAATGCCTCCGGCGCGGTCGAGGCGTTCAATCTCGGCATCTTGGCCGCGAAGGGCTCGCTCTATGTCACCCGCCCGACGCTGAACACGCATACGGCCAAGCACGGGACCATGGTCGCGATGGCGAAGAACCTGTTCGACACCGTCGCATCCGGCAAGGTCACGGTGCCGGTCAACGCCACCTTCGCGCTGAAGGATGCGGCCGACGCGCATCGCGCGCTCGAAAGCCGCGGCACGACGGGATCGACCGTCCTGCTCCCCTAGAGAGCGAGGCCGCCGCGCCAATATCGCCCAGATTATCTGCTAGACCGCCGCTGACGATGCGGCGGAAAGGGCGGCTGGGCGAATATGAAGCGGGTGTTGCTGGCGCTTGTGCTCGTGCCGGGATTGGCCGGCGCGGGCGCCTATATCGCTCCCAATGGCTGGCAAAGCTGGCAGTTGCACGCCGCCGCCGATGATCCGGCGGCGTTGTCGCAAATTCGGCTCCGCGGCGTGGCGACGCCTGAGCGCATCGCCTCGGAGATCGATCTCGCTATTGCAGCTGGTGATTCCGAGCTGGCCGAAAGCTTCGTCGATCTGGCGGAGGAGCGCGGCATCAGCATCGCGCCCGAGCTGCGCCAGCGCCTCGACACGCTGAAGGACGAGGCGCTCAGCCGCGCCGTCCAGGATTTCGGCTATGGCTTCTTCGCCGGCGAGCGCGTCAGCGGTGCCGGCTTTGCCGGGGCGCTCACCGGCGATCTGATCGGCTTTGGTGATCTGCGCGACCTTGCTCATGAGGGGCAGAAACTCGTCCGCGGCGAGACGCCGGACCAGACCGTGCTGGCGCTGGCCGGCGCCGGGCTCGTGCTCAGTGCCGCGACCTGGGTCAGCCTCGGCGGCGGATTGCCGGCACGCGGCGGCCTCAGCATCGTCAAATCGGCGAGCAAGGCGGGCAAGCTCTCGCCAGGCTTGACCGTGGGCCTTGCCCGCACCGCCGCCAGTGCCATCGACCGACCGGCATTGAATGCGAGCCTCGCCGCCGCCGCGCGGCTCGATCTCGCCGGCGCCCGCATGGCGAGTGCCAATCTCATCCGCCCGGCCGCGATGAAGCGCTTCGCCGCGCTCGGGCAGGACACGGGCGCACTCTATGCCAGAACCGGCCAGCGCGGCCTGCGCCAGGTCCTGAATGTCGCCGAGGATGCCGGCGATATCGGCCGGGCTGCCAAACTCAGCAGCACGGCCGGCTCGAAGACCCGTGCCATCCTCACGCTGCTCGGCCGCTCGGCCCTTGTGCTCGGCAGCCTTAGCCTGACCGCGGCAAGCTGGCTCCTTGCCCTGCTGGGCTGGGCCCTGGCTCTGGCGATGTTCTCACAGCGGCTCGGCTGGTGGCTCGGCCGCCGCCTGATGCCGGGGCCGAGACGGCAGCCGGCCTGAGCCCGAAAGATTTCTCTGCTTCTGTTTTGAACCCGGTCTGACGTCGCCGCGACGAATGGTGGTCAGCAACTGCTGATCGCCATTCGGAGACATGTCATGGGCTGCACAATTCGGATCACCGGCCTGATCCTGGCCTCGCTGACGATCTCCACCGTCGCCATGGCGCAATCCGCCGGTGGCAATGGCGGTGGCGGCAACTCGGTCGTCGCGCTGCGCCTGCGGGATCACGAGCGGGCCCGCCTGTCCCGCGCCCGGGAATTGCTGCGCCCCGACGCGAATTGCGCCGCCCGCAGCACCTGCAACGAGCGGCCGCCTCCGAACCGTCGCCCGCCGGTGGAACTTGCCCGTCTCAACGAGAGCTGCTCGGGCGGCGAATATCTCATGATCCGCAACCGCGCCGGACAGGTCGTCCGCTATGTCTGCGAGACGCGCTAGAGCATTTCCGCGTTTCTTCGAATCGCGAAAATTCTCTATCTAGTTGTTTTGACGCATTTTCTTCACGCGAACCGGTATCCACTTCGCTCGAAAATGCTCTAAGCGTCAGACCGCGACGCCGTGCAGATCATAGGCATCGGCCCGCTCGATCTTCACGGTGACGATATCGCCGGCGCGCAGCGGCCTACGGCTCGCGACATAGACATTGCCGTCGATCTCCGGCGCATCCCATTTCGAGCGGCCCTTGGCCACGGTCGGACCGGCCTCGTCGATGATCACCGGAATGCGCTTGCCGACCCGGCCCTTGACGATGCGGGCGGAAATCTCGGCCTGCGCCTTCATGAAGCGGTGCCAACGCGCCTCCTTCTCCTCCTCGGGGATGAGCGGCAGGCCGAGATCATTGGCGGGCGCGCCCTTGACCGGCTCGTATTTGAAGCAACCGACGCGCTCGAGCCTGGCTTCCTTCAGCCATTCGATCAGGAAATCGACATCCTCCTCGGTCTCGCCGGGGAAGCCGACGATGAAGGTCGAGCGGATGGCGAGGTCCGGGCAGATCTCGCGCCATTTGCGGATGCGGTCGAGCGTGCGGTCCTGATGGGCCGGACGCTTCATCGCCTTCAGCACATTCGGCGCGGCATGCTGGAACGGGATGTCGAGATAGGGCAGCACGAGCCCCTCCTGCATCAGCGGGATGACCTCGTCGACATGTGGGTAGGGGTAGACATAATGCAGGCGCACCCAGACGCCCATCTGGCCGAGCTCGCGCGCCAGCTCGAAGAAGCGGGTGCGGATCTCGCGATCCTTCCACATCGAGGGGCTGTACTTGATGTCGAGCCCATAGGCGCTGGTGTCCTGCGAGATCACCAGCAGTTCCTTGACGCCGGCCTTGACCAGCTTCTCGGCCTCGCGCAGCACATCGCCGATCGGCCGCGAGACCAGGTCGCCGCGCAGCTTCGGGATGATGCAGAAGCTGCAGCGATTGTTGCAACCCTCTGAAATCTTGAGATAGGCGTAGTGGCGCGGGGTCAGCTTGACGCCCTGGTCCGGCACGAGATCGACGAAGGGATCGTGCTTGGGCGGCACCGCCTGGTGCACGGCCGAGACCACGCTCTCATAGGCCTGCGGCCCGGTGATCGCGAGAACGTTCGGGAAGACGTCGCGGATCTGCTCCGGCTCGGCGCCCATGCAGCCGGTGACGATGACCTTGCCGTTCTCGGCCATGGCCGAGCCGATCGCCTCCAGCGACTCCGCCTTGGCGCTGTCGAGGAAGCCGCAGGTGTTGACGATGACGAGATCGGCACCCGCATGGCTCTTGCTGAGCTCGTAGCCCTCAGAGCGCAGCGAGGTGATAATCCGCTCGGAATCCACCAGCGCCTTGGGGCAGCCCAGGGACACGAAAGAAATCTTCGGCGCGACGGCATTCATCGGCGGCAAACTCGGACTTTGAAAAAGGGAGAGGCGCGGCAAGGCCGGCGCGTTGCGCGCCTCTTTGATCCTTTTCGGCCGATTTGGCAAATCCGGCCGGGCAGATCGTCATTCCGATGAACGAAGCGACGAAGCAATCCAGGTGGACGCAGAGCGCAGCCGTCACTTGATTGCTTCGCGGAACTCGGGCTTGCCGAAGGCAAGACCCGGTATTCGCAATGATGGCGAGGCCTGGCCCGCCTTTGGCTACCCGGCAGTCGCCACCGGCCTCTCCGGGTCCTGGGTCCAGTCGGTCATCGAGCCATCATAGAGCGAAACCTCGTCGCGCCCGAGCACCTCCGACAGCACGAACCAGTTCAGCGAGGCGGTGTGGCCGGTATTGCAATAGGAGATCGCCGGCCCCTTCGGCACCGCGTTGAACAGCGTGTTGAGGTCGCCGACGGGTTTCAGCCGCCCGGTCGAGAGGTCGAAGGCCTCGGCATAGTCGCGCGAGATCGCACCCGGGATATGGCCGGCACGGGTCGCCTCGGCTGCCTTCTCCTTGCCGTCGAAATAGCTGGCCGAGCGGGCGTCGACGAGCGTCGCAAGCTTGCTGCGCGAGGCGACGAGCGTCGCGTCGCTGGTGCTGCGCAGGTTCTGCTTGACCACGACCGGATAGGGCCCTGCCGGCTTCGGCTGGGCCGAACCGCTTTCGACCGAGCGCTTGGGATCGGCGCTCCAGGCCTTGAAGCCGCCATCGAGGATCGCCTGCTGGCCATGGCCGATCAGCTTCAGCGTCCAGTAGACGCGGGCGGCCGCGGCGAAATCAGTGGCGCTGATGCCGGCCGGTACGATGACGACGTCGTCATGCGGCTTGATGCCGAGGCTGCCGACCAGCTCGGACAGCCTGTCGAGCGGCGGCAGCATGCCGGGCGCCGCGCCGACCTTGGCGCGCCAGCCATCGGCCACGTAATTCGTGTGGACGGCGCCGGGCACATGGCCGGCCTCATAGGCCGCCTTGCCGCCGCCATCGACCGAGGAGCGGATGTCGAGGATGACGAGATTGCTGTCACCGAGCCGCTTCTCGAGCGCCTCGGGCGAGATCAGTCCGGAGAAATGGGTTTCGCTCATTCCGCGGCCACCTGCTGGAGTTCGTCGACGACATCGAGCGTGTAGCTCATCTCGGCTGTCGCGCCGAGCATGATCGAAGCAGAGCAGTATTTCTCCTTCGACAATGTGACGGCCCGTTCGGCCTTGGCATGGGACAGGCCGCGCCCGGTCACGCGATAGGAGAGGTGGATCTTGGTGAAGACCTTCGGGTCTTCCGTGGCGCGCTCGGCCTCGACCTCGACCTCGCACCCGGTGACCTGTTCGCGGCTCTTCTTCAGGATCGAGACGACATCGAAGCCGGTGCAGCCCGCCAGGCCGATCAGCAGCATCTCCATTGGCCGGATGCCAATATTGCGTCCGCCATATTCCGGCGCCCCGTCCATCATCACGGCATGGCCGCTGCCGGCCTCGCCCATGAAGGCCATGCCTTCAACCCAACGCGCGCGCGCCTTCATCACGATTCCTTTCGTCTCGACCGACGAGAGATTTAGTGGCTTGCGAGCCGGGAGGCGAGGGGGCGGCGTCACGCCGCCGCGAACAGGCTGCCATGTGAGATGCGCAGTCGGATCCGTTCGCCGCGTGCCGGCGCGACCTGGCTCGCGAGGTCGACATCGAGCCGCTTGGCCAGGCCCTGCACCGCGACCTCGGCCCGGCGCACGGCGCCGTTGCGGCGCAGATCCTCGACCACGCCCGGCAGCGAGAGCGGCGCCTCGTCGACGATGCGCAGGTGCTGCGGGCGGACATAGAGCGAGGCCGGGCCGCCCTGATTCTGCTGCAGCCCGCCGAGCACCGGCCGGTCGCCGAAGAAGGCCTGGCTGCCGACGACCTTGACCGGCAGCTTGTTGGCCTCCCCGAGGAATTCGCAGACGAAGGGGGTCGCCGGGTGATCGTAGACATCGTCGGGCGAGCCGACCTGCTCGAGCCGTCCCTCGTTCAGGATGGCGACGCGGTCGGCGAGCTCCAGCGCCTCCTCCTGGTCATGGGTGACGAAGAGCGTGGTATGGCCGGTGCGCCGGTGCAGGTCGCGCAGCCAGCTGCGCAGATCCTTGCGGACCTTGGCGTCGAGCGCGCCGAAGGGCTCGTCGAGCAGGAGCACGCGCGGCTCGATCGCCAGAGCCCGCGCCAAGGCGACGCGCTGGCGCTGGCCGCCGGAAAGCTGCACCGGGAAGCGCCGCTCCAGCCCCTTCAATTGCACGAGCTCCATCAGATCGGAGACGCGCTGATCGATCTCGCTCCGGCTCGGCCGCTCGGCGCGTGGGCGCGCCTTGAGCCCGAAGGCGATGTTGGACGCCACATTCATATGCTTGAACAGTGCGTAATGCTGGAAAACGAAGCCGATCCGCCGGTCGCGCAGGCTCAGCTGGCGCGTATCGGTCTCGTCGAAGAGCACGCGTCCGCCATCGGCCTGCTCCAGACCGGCAACAAGGCGCAGCAGCGTGGTCTTGCCTGAGCCGGAGGGGCCGAGCAGCGCGACGAGCTCGCCCGGCTGGACGTCGAGCGAGACGCCGCGCAGGGCCGCGAAATTGGCGAAGGTCTTCTGAATCGACTCGACCGTAACCGCAACTGACATCGAGAATGCTCCGTCAATGACGCTTGGTCGCGGCGATCGCGTCCGCGTAATGCCATTCGAGATAGGTCTTGAGGGTGAGAGTCACCAGCGCCAGACCCGCCAGAAGCGAGGCGACGGCAAAGGCGGCGACGCTGTTGTACTCGTTGTAGAGGATCTCGACATGCAGCGGCATGGTCGTGGTCACGCCCCTGATCCGGCCTGAAACCACCGTCACGGCACCGAATTCGCCCATGGCGCGGGCGTTGCAGAGCAGGACCCCGTAGAACAGGCTCCATTTCACATTCGGCAGCGTGATGGTGAAGAAGGTGCGCCAGGGCGAGGCGCCGAGCGTCAGTGCCGCCTCCTCGTCGCTGGAGCCGAGCGCCTGCATATGCGGGATCAGCTCGCGCGCCACGAAGGGGAAGGTGACGAAGACCGTCGCCAGCACGAGCCCGGGCAGGGCGAAGATGATCTCTATGCCGTTGGCCTTTAGCCAGGGGCCGAGGAAGCCCTGCGCGCCGAAGAGCAGGACATAGACCAGGCCCGAGATCACCGGCGAGACCGAGAAGGGCAGGTCGATGAAGCTGATCAGCAGGCTCTTGCCGCGGAAATTGAACTTTGCGATCGCCCAGGCCGCGGCGATGCCGACGATGACATTGAACGGCACCGCGATGGCGGCGACGAGCAGCGTCAGCCGGATCGCGCTCAGTGCATCGGGCTCCGTCACCGCCTCGGCAAAGGCCTCATAGCCCTTGCGCGAGGCCTCGACGAAGACCGAGACCAGCGGCAGGAACAGGAAGAACGCCAGGAAGGTCAGCGCCAACGTCAGCAGCAGCGCCTTGATCCAGATGCTGTCGCGCAAGGCCCTGTCGGTCCGGTAGACCGGGATCGGGCCGGCCTCGTGCAGCCTCGTCTCAGACATGGCCGAGCCTCCCGCGGCTCCAGGCCTGGATCGCATTGATCGCCAGGATCAGGCTGAAGGAGACGATCAGCATGATCATCGCCACGACCGAGGCGCCGGCATAGTCGAACTGTTCGAGGCGGATCACGATCAGCAGCGGCGCGATCTCGGAGACCATCGGCACATTGCCGGCGATGAAGATCACCGAGCCGTATTCACCGACCGCCCGCGCGAAGGCCAGCACGAACCCCGTCAGCAGCGCCGGCACGATGCCGGGCAGGATGACGCGGAAGATCGTGCGCAGCCGGCTGGCGCCGAGCAACGCCGCAGCCTCCTCGGTCTCGATATCGGCCTCCTCCAGCACCGGCTGGACCGTGCGCACCACGAAGGGCAGGCCGATGAAGATCAGCGCGACCATGACACCGAGCGGGGTGTAGGCGACCTTGATGTCGAACGGCGCCAGCAGGCTGCCAATCCAGCCATTCGGCGCGTAGATCGCCGCGAGCGAGATGCCGGCAACCGCTGTCGGCAGGGCGAAGGGGAGGTCAACCGCTGCGTCGAGCAGTCTCCGGCCCGGGAAACGGTATCGCACCAGCACCCACGCGATGATCAGACCGAAGATGGCATTGACGATCGCCGAGAATGCGGCTGCCCCGAATGAGAGGCGAAGCGCCGCCTGCGTGCGGGGCGACGCGATGATCGCCCAGATATCGGCCGGGCCGGCGCTTGCCGCCTTGAGGAAGAGCGCGGCGAGCGGGATCAGCACGACCAGCGACAGGGCGCTGATCGTAATCCCCAGCGACAGGCCGAAGCCCGGCAGGATGCTGGGCTGCCGCCAGGAGGAGCTGCTGCTGGCAGCGGGAAGCGCAAGCGTCACGCGGTGCTACCTCGCCGGCTTGTAAAGCTGGTCGAAGCTGCCGCCATCGGCGAAATGGTCCTTCTGGGCCTTGGCCCAGCCGCCGAACGCATCGATGGTGACCAGATCGACCTTGGGAAAGCGTGCCAGATCCTCCTTGGCTGCGGCCTCGACATTGCGCGGCCGGTAGAAATTCTTGGCGATGATCGCCTGTGCCGCCGGGGTGTAGAGGAATTCGAGATAGGCCTGCGCTACGGCGCGCGTGCCCTTGGCGTCGACATTGGCGTCGATCAGCGCCACCGGCGGCTCGGCCAGGATCGAGAGCGAGGGCACGACGATATCGAACTTGTCGGCGCCGAACTCGGCCAGTGCCAGGAAGGCCTCGTTCTCCCAGGACAGGAAGACGTCACCGATGCCGCGCTGGGTGAAGGTCGTGGTCGCGCCGCGCGCGCCGGTGTCGAGCACCGGCACGTTCTTCAGCACGGTCGCGATATAGTCGCGGACCTTGGCCTCGTCCTTGTTGTAGGCCTTGTCGGCCCAGGCCCAGGCGGCGAGATAGTTCCAGCGCGCCCCGCCGGAGGTCTTCGGATTGGGCGTGATGATCTGGACGCCGGGCTTCACCAAGTCGCCCCAGTCCTTGATGCCCTTCGGATTGCCCTTCCGCACCAGGAAGACGATCGTCGAGGTATAGGGCGAGGAGTTCTGCGGCAGGCGCGTCTGCCAGTTCGCGGGCAGTTTCTTCGAGCGCTCGGCGACGGCGTCGATATCGCCGGCAAGCGCGAGGGTCAGCACATCGGCATTGAGCCCATCAATCACGGTGCGGGCCTGTGCGCCAGAGCCGCCATGCGACTGGCGGATGGTGATCTTCTGGCCGGTCTTCTGCTGCCAGTCGGCGATGAAGGCGGCGTTGATGGCGCGATAGAGTTCGCGCGTCGGATCATAGGAGACGTTGAGCAGTTCGGTCTGGGCGCGGGCACCGCTGACGATGCCGAAGCAGATCGAAAAGGCACCGAGGATGAGGGCCGCTTCAAGAATACGGCGAATGCGCTGTCGCGTCATGTCAGTGCTCCGTCGAAATCATCGCGCGCCTGCATGTGCAGAGGCAAATGATTGTTCTGAATAACAAACGAAACGTACTGAATTGGCGGTATTTTCACAACGGCACGACGCAGCATGCCCGTTCTAAACTTGGGCCCTGCGGGAGAAAACGCCTCTCTCTATAAGGCGTTCCAGGCCATTTGCACCGGCCCCTCGGTCGCGGCGCGTGAGGTGAGAATAGCGCCTGTCAGGCGCGGCGCAAATCCCTGAGGTCGAGCGCCTTGGTCGCACCCGCGCCGAGCGCGTGTCCGATCAGGACGAGAAGGGGTCCCTTCGCCGGCAGCTCGCCGAGCCGCTCCGGCAGGCTTGCGATCGTCGCCTGGAGGTGCTGCTCGCCGGGCTGTGTCGCCGACAGGACCGCGATGGCAGGCGTCTGCGGATCGAGCCCGGCGGCGAGCGCGCGGTCGCGGAAGCCGGCGAGCGTCGCGCGCGCCATATAGACCACGGTCGTCACATGCGGATCGGCCATGGCCCGCCAGTCCAGGTCGTCGGGCAGGTCACCCGTGCGGGCATGCCCGGTGACGAATTGCAGCCGGCGGGCATGGTCGCGATGCGTCAGCGACAGGCCGAGCGAAGCGGCCGCGCCCTGCGCCGCCGAGATGCCGGGCACGATGGCGACGGGAATCCCGGCCGCCTGGCACGCTTCGATCTCCTCGCCCGCGCGGCCGAAAATGCCGGGATCGCCGCCCTTGAGGCGCACGACATGCTTGCCCTGATTCGCAAGTGAGACGATCAAGCCGTTGATATCGCTCTGCTTGACCGAGGGGCCATAGCCGGTCTTGCCGACCAGCATGCGCTTGGCCTCGCGCCGCGCGAACTCCAGCACCCCGGTCGAGACCAGATCGTCATAGAGAATGATGTCGGCGCTTTGCAGCGCACGGATCGCCTTGAGCGTCAGCAGGTCCGGATCGCCCGGGCCGGCGCCGACCAGCGTGACCCGGCCGGTGCCGTCATGCGCGCCTTCGAGCCGGCGCAGGGCGGCGAAGAGTTCGCCCTCATCCTCGACGGTCGGCAGGCGCTCGGGCTCGGCCATGGCGCGGTCGGTGAAGCGTTCCCAGAAGGCGCGGCGCAAGGCGAAGGGCAGCTCGCGTGCCTGCACGGCCGGACGCCAGTCCTTCGCGGCCTGCGCCCAGGCCTTGAGCCCGGCCGGCAGCAGCGCCTCGATCTTGGCGCGGATGGTCTGGCCGAAGACGGGCGAAGCCCCGTCGGTCGAGATCGCGACGACCAGCGGCGAACGATTCACCACCGAGCCGAAGGCGAAATCGCAATATTCGGGCTTGTCGACGACATTGACCGGCACGCCGGCCTGCCGCGCCGCAGCAGCGAAGGCGCGCGCCTCGTCATCTCCATCGATATCGCCGACCGCGATCGCCGCGTCCGCGAAATCGGCCGGCTGCCAGCCGCGTTCGGCGATGGTCACCGTGCCCGCCAGCGAATCGGCGGCGAGCGGCTTGAACAAGGCGCCGGCATGACCGGCAAGGATGAGGAGATCGGCGCCCGCAGCTGCGAGAAGCTCCGCCTTCCAAAGAGCGCCTTCGCCCGTCCCCGCCAGCACGACCTTGCGCCCGTCCAGCTTGTGGAACAGCGGGAGGGTCGCAAGCCGCTCGATACGGCTTGCGTTGGTGGCTTCGGGCTCTCTATCCGTCATCGGGTCGCTACTGCTGCCTTCACATCATCCGCCGGGCGCTGCGAGACGCCGGCCGGCGGCATCAGCAGCCAGAAACCGGCAAGCGCCAGGATGATAAGGCGAAAGCAAAGATCGAACCAGCGCTCAAAGGCGCGGGGAGGGATCGTGCGCATCACGTCGTGGCTCATGCTCTCCTCCTCATCATTGTCGAGCGCCGGATGGCGCCCCTGAAAGCCCTTGCCTGGCGAGGCGAGGGCCATGTCACACGGCCCCGCCGGCGGCCCGCGCCGCGCGGCGCTGGTCGAGGATGTTGCGGTTGTCGCCATAGCCGCGCTGGTAGCCATGGCTGATCTGCGCGACGGCCTTGAGCCACTGCTCGACCGGCTGGCGGCCGGCACTGGCATCGGGCAGCTCGATCTCGTCGAAGCCGCAGGAGATGGCATAGGCGAACTGGTCAGCGATCAGCGGGCCTGACGCGCGGAGGGTGCCGGTGAAGCCGTGATTGCGGATCAGCTTGGCCAGGCTGAAGCCACGCCCGTCCGAGAAGGAAGGAAAGCTGACTGCGACCAGAGACAATTGCCGCAGCACCAGCTTGAGCTCGGCGATGCTGACATTGTTCGGAACGATCACGCCGAGGCGCTGGTCGCGCGATTTCTGCTGAAGCGCTTCCGGCAGCGCCTCCCAGGCGACGAGCGCATGCGAGATATTGTCGATCGCCGCGCCTTCGCTGCGCGTCCAGACATCGGCCTTGGCGCCGCTCTTATCAAGCAACAGCATTCGCAACCTCCTGGAAGGCAGCCTTGAACGGGGCGAGCCCGAGCCGGCGCACGCTCTCGATGAAGCTCTCATTGCCCTGGCGCTCGGCCAGGTAGACGTCGACGATGCGGCCGATCGCGTCCGGCACGTCCTCGGCCGCCAGGCCAGGGCCGAGAATCTCGCCGATCGTGGCGTTCTCGGTCGCCTCGCCGCCAAGCGTGATCTGGTAGGATTCGATGCCGCGCTTCTCGAGGCCGAGAATGCCGATATGGCCGATATGATGGTGGCCGCAGGCGTTGATGCAGCCGGAGATCTTGATGTTGAGCTCGCCGATCAGGCGCTGGCGCTCGTCATCGGCGAAGCGGCGCTGGATCGCCTGTGCGATCGGGATCGAGCGCGCCGTCGCCAGCGCGCAATAATCCAGGCCGGGGCAGGCGATGATGTCGGTGATCAGGCCGATATTGGCGCTGGCCAGCCCGGCCTCGCCGAGCTTCTGCCAGATCGTGAAGAGATCGCGCTGGCGCAGGTGCGGCAGCACGAGGTTCTGGGCATGGGTGACGCGCAGCTCGTCATGCGAATACTGCTCCGCGAGATCGGCGACGAGCCGCATCTGCTCCGAAGTCGCATCGCCCGGCGCCTCGCCGATCGGCTTCAGGGAGATCGTCAGCGCGGTATAGCCCGGAGCCTTGTGCGGCGTCGTGTTGGTCTCGACCCAGCGCGCAAAAGCCGGGTTGGCGGCCTTGGTCGCTTCCAGCACGCGGCTGGTTTCCGGCAACACCTCGTAGGAGGGCGGGGCGAAATAGGCGGCGATGCGCGCGACCTCGGCCGGATCGGCATTGACCGAGGGGCCGTCGAGCCGGGCGAATTCCTCCTCGACACGGCGGGTGAATTCCTCGACGCCGATCTCGTGGACGAGGATCTTGACGCGCGCCTTGTACTTGTTGTCGCGCCGGCCTTCGAGATTGTAGACCCGCATGACCGCCTCGAGATAGGCGAGCAGGTCGGCCTTGGGCAGATAGTCGCGCACGACCTTGCCGATCATCGGCGTGCGGCCGAGCCCGCCGCCGACGCTGACCTCGAAGCAGATCTCGTGCGTGTCGGGATGCCGGCGCAAGCGCAGCCCGATATCGTGGGCCTTGATCACGGCGCGGTCATGCTCGGCGCCGGTCACGGCGATCTTGAACTTGCGCGGCAGGTAGCTGAATTCCGGATGCAGGCTCGACCATTGCCGGATCAGCTCCGCGGTCGGGCGCGGATCCTCGATCTCGTCCTGCGCGACGCCGGCAAAATGGTCGGCCGTGACGTTGCGGATGCAATTGCCGGAGGTCTGGATGCAATGCATCTCGACATCGGCGAGCAGGTCGAGAATGTCCGGAATGTCGCGCAGCTTCGGCCAGTTGTACTGGAGATTGGTGCGCGTGGTGAAATGGCCGTAGCCGCGGTCGTATTTCTCGCCGATCAGCGCGAGCTGGCGCAGCTGCCGCGAATTCAGCGTGCCATAGGGCACGGCGATGCGCAGCATATAGGCGTGGAGCTGGAGATAGACGCCGTTCTTCAGCCGCAGCGGCTTGAACTCGTCCTCGGTCAGCGAGCCGTCGAGCCGGCGCGCGACCTGGTCGCGGAACTGCGCCACGCGCTCGCGCACGAAGCGTTCATCGAATTCGTCGTAACGATACATCGTCAGGCCCCTTGCTCGGCGCGTTCGATACCCTCGCCGGCCTGCTTGCCGAGATCGGGGCGGTTGCTCGGTCCGAGCGTCTTCATGCGTTCGCGATAATGCCGCGGCACCGGCTGGCCGGCCTCGATCGCGACATCGACCAGATAGGCATCGACCACATGGTTGGTGGCGAGCTGGTTGGCGGCATAGGCTTCGAGCTGCTCGGCCGCCTTGTCGTCATTCGCCACCAGCGCATGCGCCGGATCGCGCGTCCAGATCAGGGCGCCTTCGGCTCCGGCGGTCGCGAAAACGATATCGCCGTCGAGCAGGTCGTTGGCGAGCAGGATCGCCGGCAGGGCCGGGCGCTTGGGAGCAGCAGCCATCAAGCGGCCTCCGCGAGAGTGAGGGTGAGCCCGTCGAGATCGTCGGACCAGATCAGCTGGCAGGAGAGGCGCGAGGTCGGCTCGATCAGCGGCAGCGTGTCGAGCGCATCGATCTCGTCCGCGCGCGCCTCGGGCAGCCGCTTCGCCCAGTCGGGCGCGACGATGACATGGCAGGTGGCGCAATCGCAGGAACCGCCGCAGACGCCCTCGATCCCAACGCGGTAATCGCGCAGGATCTCCATGACGCGCCAGCCCTCGACGGCTTCAAGCGCATGGGGCCGGCCCTGCCGGTCGATGACGTTCAGAATGGCCACCTGCTCCGCTCGCCTCGTTCGTTCTTCCGAACACTTCAAATAAACCCGGGCGGCGATCGGTTCAATTCACGTCAGGTAGCGTGTTTTTCCTTATTCCCATTCAGAAAGAGGATAATTATCTTCGCCCCGGCTGGGCGAGCCGGGGAGGTCGGAAAAATCCTCTAAGGACCGGCTATACGAGGCCACCCAGTCGGTAACCCACCCCCGGCTCGGTCTCGATCAGCTTCGGCGTGGCCGGGTCATCTTCCAGCTTCTGGCGCAATTGCCCGACGAAGACGCGCAGATACTGCACGTCGTGCTCATGGGCCGGGCCCCAGACCGCGGTCAGGATCTGGCGATGCGTCAGCACGCGGCCATTGCCGCCGGCGAGACAGGCGAGCAGGTCATATTCCTTGGGCGAGAGCTTCACATGCGCGCCGTCACGGCTGACGCGGCGGTTGACGAGGTCGATCTCGACATTGCCTGAGACGATCGTCGCCTCGGCGCCCTGGCGCTCGAGGCGATGGCGCAGCGCGACGCGCAGGCGGGCGAGCAGCTCGCCGACGCCGAAGGGCTTTTCGACATAGTCGTCCGCGCCGGAATCGAGCGCGTCGATCTTCTCGGTCTCGCGATCGCGGGCCGAGAGGATGATGACCGGCCCGTCATAAAAGGCGCGCGCCTTGGCCAGCGCCTCCTTGCCGTCCATGTCGGGCAGGCCGAGATCGAGCACCACCGCGTCCGGCGGCTTGCGGGCGAGCTCGCGCAGGCCGGCGGCGGCATCGTCGGCGCGGATCGGCTCGTAGCCGGCGGCGTCGAGAGCCGGGCCGAGGAAGCGGTGGATCTGTGGCTCGTCGTCGATGACGAGAATGCGGGGGCGAAAGGCTGTCATGCAGACGTTCCGGTTTCCGTTGTGTCCTTGCGCAGGCTGATCAGGATGCGGGTGCCGCCCTTGCTGCCATCAGGGCGGTCATGGATCGGGCTGGCGGCCGCGATGCGCCCGCCCATCGCCTCGACGAAGCCCTTGGCAATGGCGAGCCCAAGGCCCGCGCCCTTGCCGCGCTCGCCGCCACGATCGGTCGATTCCTCCAGGCGGCGGAATTTCTCGAAGACGCGCTCCAGTTCCTCGGTCGGGATGCCACGGCCCTCGTCCTCGATCGAGATCACGACATTGCCGCGGTCCTCATAGGCCGCCGTCTCGATCAGCGCGCCGTCCTCGCTATAGGCGATGGCGTTCTCCAGGATATTGACCAGCACCTGTTCGAGCAGGCCAGGATCGGCCCTGACCATCGAGAGCTCGGCCGGAAAATCGCGCAGGATCCGGCGCTTGCTCAGCCGGCGCGAGACGCGTGCGGCGGCGGCGGCGATGACATCGCGCACATCGGTCCAGTCGCGCCGCGTCACCAGCGCACCGCCTTCGAGCCGCGTCATGTCGAGCAGGTCGCCGACATAGCGGTTGAGGCGCTCGGCCTCCTCGCGGATCGAGAGCAGGAGGTCGTCGCGGACGGACGGGTCGACGCTCTTGCCGAAATCGATCAGCGTCGTCACCGAGCCGAGCACGGTCGCGAGCGGCGTGCGCAGATCGTGGCTGACCGAGTTGAGCAGGGCCGAGCGCAACCGGTCCGAGCGCCTGAGCGCCTCGGCATCGACCGCGGCGGCGGCGAGCTCGGCCCGCTCCAGCGCGATCGCGCCCTGGTCGAGGAGAGCGAGCGCGAAACGCTCGTTCTCGGCGCCGGAGAGCGCCTTGGGCTCGAAGCCGACGACGCCGGAGCGTGAGCGCACGCCCTGTAGCGGCCGGAAACTCCAGGCGACGTTCGGCAAGGTGCCGGTCCCTGCACCGGCGGGCTCGCCACGGGTCCAGGCCCAGCGCGCAGCCGTCATGTCGGCTGTGGTGAGCGCTTCGAGCTCGGGCGCGCCGGCCGCCGCCACGATCTCCTCGCCCTGGGGCAGGAAGACCACGACCTTGCCCGCTGTCGCTGCCGATAGCTGCTCGGCCAGGATGGCCGCCGCATCCTCCTTGCGTGCCGCACCGGAGAGGCGCCGGCCTGCTGCCAGCAGCGCTGCGATGGCCGAAGCCCGCCGCGCCGTCGCCTTGGCCTGGTCGCGGATGCGCCCGGTCAAGCCGCCGGTCGTCATCGCCACGGCGAAGAAAACCAGGAAGGTCAGGACATCGGCGGGATGACCGATCCAGAAGGTCAGAAGCGGTTCGAGAAAGAAGAAATTATAGGCGACGGCCGCCAGCGCGGCCGCGGTGATCGCGGGCCACAGGCCGAAGGCGAGGCCTGAGATCAGCACGCTCACCATGAACAGCATGGCGAGATTGGCGTTCTCGACCCGGTTCTCGACCATCCGACCCAGGATGATGGCGCCGCCGACCAGGGCGACCGACGCGAGATGCCCACCCCAGGCGATGGCGATGGCATGGCGGGATTGGCGCGCCGCGGCCGGAGCCGCCGGTCCGGTCGCGACCTCGGTGATGATGTGCAACGCCGCGCCGCTCTGCTCCTTCAACAGCGCGGGGGCGAGCGATTTATGGAACCAGGCCCGCCAGCCGCGGCGATTCGACTTGCCGACGACGATCTGGGTGACGTTGTTGCGCCGCGCATATTCCAGCACCGTCGCGACGAGGTCGTCACCGGTCAGCACCACATTGGCGCCGCCGAGCTGTTCGGCGAGCTTGAGCGCCTCCGACAGGCTGCGCCCCCGCGCAGTATCGGTCTCTGCCGCATTGGGCCGCTCGACATAGGCGACGGTCCAGGGCGCATCCATCATCATGTCGGAGAGGCGCCGGCCGGCACGGACCAGCGAGTTCGCCATGGCGTCGGGGCCGATCAGCACGAGGATGCGCTCGCCCGCCGCCCAGGGCCCCTCGACCCCGGCGCGCTTCATCGCCTGGCTGAGATGGTCGTCGACCGTCTGCGCGGCGCGGCGCAACGCGAGCTCACGCAGCGCCGTCAGGTTCTCCGGCTTGAAGAAATTGTCGGCGGCGAGCCGCGCGGTGTCCGGCAGGTAGACCTTGCCCTCGGCCATGCGCTGGCGCAGTTCCGTCGGCGTGATGTCGATCAGCTCGATCTCGTCGGCCTTGCTGAGCACGCTGTCCGGCACTGTCTCGCGCTGGCGCACGCCGGTGATCTTCCAGATCACGTCGACCAGGCTTTCAAGATGCTGGACGTTCAGCGTGGTCCAGACATCGATGCCGGCCGTGAGCAGTTCCTCGACATCCTGCCAGCGCTTCGGGTGGCGGCTGCCCGCCGCGTTGGAATGGGCGTATTCGTCGACGAGCAGCAGGCGCGGCTTCAGCGCCAGCGCCGTGTCGATATCGAATTCCAGCAGGATGCGGCCGCGGTGCTCGATCGGCCGGCGCGCCATCACCTCGAGCCCGTCGAGCAGGGCTTCGGTCTCGCGCCTGCCATGGGTCTCGACCACGCCGACCAGGACCTCGCCATGCTCCTGCGCGGCGCGGCGGCCTTGCGTCAGCATCTCGAAGGTCTTGCCGACGCCTGGCGCCATGCCCAGAAAAATCTTGAGCCGGCCGCGCTTGCGGCCGGCCTGGGCGAGCAGGGCATCGGGGTCGGGGCGACCCTCTTCCCGATATCGCGTCTCGTCTGCTGTCATCGAGCGTGACTTGTCACTGAATCTGGCTCACGGCGCCTTTAGCTTTAGCCTTAGGATAGCGGGCGTCGAGGGCAAGGTTCGCGGTCAGGACATTGACGCGCGGCCGGCCGAGGAAGCCGAAGGTGGGACCTTGGGTGTTCTCCGCGATGATCGCCGCGACCTCTGCCGGAGCCGTATTGCGGGCACTGGCGATGCGAATGATCTGACGCGTGGCATTCTCCGGCGAGATATGGGGATCCAGCCCCGAACCGGAAGCCGTCACCGCATCGGCCGGGATCGGGCCCTGGCCGTCGCTCTCGCGCAGCGCGTCGGCATCGCCCTTGATGCGGGCGGCGAGATCCTCGTTCAGTGGCCCGAGATTGGAGCCTGACGAGGAGGAGGCGTCATAGCCATCCTTGCCCGCGGCCGAGGGGCGCGGATGCAGATAGGCCGGATCCTTGAAGTTCTGGCCGATCCATTCCGATCCGACGATCTCGCCTTGCGCATTGCGGATCAGCGAGCCGCCGGCCTGGGCGGGGAAGAGAGCGCCGGCGATCCCGGTCACGGCGAGCGGATAGCCGAGCCCGAGCACGGCGGTGAAGAAAACCATCGAGACGATGGCGGGGCGAAGCTGGGACAACATGGTCGTGGTCCTTCTTAACTCAGGCGAGCTTCAGCGCTGCGACGATGATGTCGATCAGCTTGATGCCGATGAAAGGCGCGATCAGCCCGCCGATGCCGTAGAGGGTGAGGTTGCGCGAGAGCAGCTTGGCCGCGCCGATGGCACGGTAGCGCACGCCGCGCAGCGCCAGCGGGATCAGCGCGACGATGACGAGCGCGTTGAAGATCACCGCCGAGAGGATGGCGCTCTCCGGGCTCGACAAGCCCATGATGTTGAGCGCGCCGAGCGCCGGCAGCGAGCCGACGAAGAGCGCCGGGATGATGGCGAAATACTTCGCCACGTCATTGGCGATCGAGAAGGTCGTCAGCGCGCCGCGGGTGATCAATAGCTGCTTGCCGACCTCGACGATCTCGAGGACCTTGGTCGGGTCCGAGTCGAGATCGACCATGTTGCCGGCTTCGCGGGCGGCCTGGGCGCCGGTCTGCATGGCAACGCCGACATCGGCCTGCGCCAGGGCAGGGGCATCGTTGGCGCCGTCGCCGCACATCGCGACGAGACGGCCCTTGGCCTGCTCGGTGCGGATGATCCGAAGCTTGTCCTCGGGAGTAGCCTCGGCGAGGAAATCATCGACGCCCGCTTCCGACGCGATCGCCGCCGCGGTGACCGGGTTGTCGCCGGTGATCATCACCGTGCGCACGCCCATCCGGCGCAGATCGGCGAAGCGCTCCTTCACGCCCGGCTTCACCACGTCCTTGAGATGGATGATTCCGACGAGCGCGCCGTTCTCGCTGACGGCGAGCGGCGTGCCGCCCGAGCGGGCGACGCGGTCGACGGCCTGGCGCATCTCGGCCGGGACCTGGCTGTCGGCGAGGTCGAGCGAGCGCAGCACCGCATCGACCGCGCCCTTGCGCCAGGATTTGCCGTCGGCATCGAGGCCGGACTGGCGTGTGGTGGCGCTGAACGGGATCGAGGTCGCCCCGGCCGGGATCTCGGCGGTGACGCCCTGGTTGCGCGCCAGCTCCACGATAGAGCGGCCTTCCGGCGTCTCGTCCGCCAGCGAGGCGATAAGCGCCGCGCGCATGGCGGCATCGGGGCGCACGCCCGGCGCCGGCACGACCTCGACCGCCATGCGGTTGCCGAAGGTGATCGTGCCGGTCTTGTCGAGCAGCAGCGTGTCGACATCGCCCGCGGCCTCGACCGCGCGGCCCGAAGTGGCGAGGACGTTGACCTTGAGCAGCCTGTCCATGCCGGCGATGCCGACCGCGCTGAGCAGGCCGCCGATCGTGGTCGGGATCAGCGTCACGAAGAGGGCGCCGAGCACCATCGGGTCGAGCGTGATGCCGGAGAAGGCGCCGAGCCCGGTCAGCGTGACCACGGCGATCAGGAAGACCAGCGTCAGCCCGGCGAGCAGCACCGCAAGCGCCAGCTCGTTCGGGGTCTTGCGCCGGTCGGCGCCTTCCACCATCGCGATCATGCGGTCGAGAAAGGACGAGCCCGGCTGCGAGGTGACCTTCACCTTGATCCAGTCGGAGACGACCGTGGTGCCGCCGGTGACGGCCGAGCGGTCACCGCCGCTCTCGCGGATCACCGGGGCGGATTCGCCGGTGATGGCGGCCTCGTTGACCGAGGCGACGCCTTCGATGATCTCGCCATCGGCGGGGATGACGTCGCCGGCCTCGACCAGGACGATGTCGCCGAGCGCGAGTTCATGGGCCGGCGTCGGAATGATCGCATTGCGCGAGGCATCGATGATCAGCTTGGCCTTGGTGGTGACGCGGGTGGCGCGCAGCGAATCCGCTGCCGCCTTGCCCCTGCCTTCGGCGATGGCTTCGGCGAAATTGGCGAAGAGCACGGTCAGCCAGAGCCAGATCGCGATCTGGACGGGGAAGCCCGCAGCGGTGCCGCTGGCGATGGCGACCACGGCGGAGACCGTGGCGAGGGCCGCGACCACCTCGGTCGCGAGGATGACCGGGTTGCCGGTGAGCTCGCGCGGGTCGAGCTTGGTGACGGCGCTTTTCAGCGCCGTGAGCACCACGCCCTGGTCAATGGCGCCCGATTTGGCGAATGATAGGCTCATGAAACGAGTTCCTTTGTCGGCGGGCGCGCATTCCGTTCGGCCGACTCCGGCCGAACGAAAAGAATTCGCGCTAAATCAATCAGTTGAGCATGTTCTCATCGCAAAAGTGGTTCCCACTTTTGCGGAACATGCTCAGCGAGAGGCCGCAAGCACCTGGAAGTGCTCGACGATCGGGCCCAGAGCGAGCGCGGGGAAGAATTGCAGACCGCCCAGGATCAGGACGATGCCGATGAGCAGGCCGACGAAGAGGCCATTGTCGCTCGGCAGCGTGCCTGCGGTCGGCGCGAGCTTCGGCTTGGCCGCGATCGAGCCGGCAATGGCCATGACCGGCACGAGATAGGCGAAGCGGCCGAGCAGCATCGCGATGCCGAGCGTGGTGTTCCACCAGGGCGCGTTGGCGGTGAGCCCCGCGAAGGCCGAGCCGTTATTCGCCGCCGCCGAGGTATAGGCGTAGAGGATCTCGGACAGGCCGTGCGGGCCCTTGTTGAGCAGGCCCTCGAGCGCGACCGGCAGTACCGCGGCGATGGCCGAGAAGCCGAGGATCGCGAGCGGCAGGATCAGTACCGCCAGCATGGCGAACTTGATCTCGCGGGCCTCGACCTTCTTGCCGAGATATTCCGGCGTGCGCCCGACCATGAGGCCGGCGACGAAGACCGCGAGCAGCGCCATCACCACCATGCCGTAGAGGCCGGAGCCGACGCCGCCGGGAATGATCTCGCCGAGTTGCATCAGGAACATCGCGGTGCCGCCGCCGAGCGGCATGAAGCTGCCATGCATGGCGTTGACCGAGCCGTTCGAGGCGCCCGTCGTCTGCGCCGCCCAGATCGAGGAGGCGGCGGGGCCGAAGCGGACCTCCTTGCCCTCCATGTTGGACGACGCATCGGTGATGCCGGCCGAGATCATCGCGGGCTGCGGCGTCAGCGTCTCCGCGGAATAGATCACCGCCGCGGCCGCGCCGACCAGGATGACCATGACTGCGAGCAGGGCGCGGGCCTCCCTGCGCGCCATCGCGACACGGCCGAAGGCGACGACCGTGCCGAAGGCGAGCGCGTTCAGCGAGACGACCTCGATCAGGTTGGTCAGCGGCGTCGGATTCTCGAACGGATGGGCCGAATTGACGTTGAACAGGCCGCCGCCATTGGTGCCCCATTGCTTGATCGCCTCCTGCGAGGCGACCGGGAAGAGCGAGATGACCTGCTTGGTGCCCTCGACCGTGGTCGCCTCGACATTGGCGAGCAGGGTCTGCGGCACGCCGGCCGCGACGAGCGCAAGGGCCGTGACGAAGGAGACCGGCAGCAGCACGTAAAGCGTGACCCGGGTGAGATCGACCCAGAAATTGCCGAGATTCTCGCCGCGATCGGCCGCGAAGGCGCGCGCCACGGCGGCCGCGACGGCAAGGCCGGTGCCGGCCGAGACGAAATTATGCACCGCAAGCCCCGCCATCTGGCTGAGATTGCTCATCGTCGCCTCGCCGGCATAGGACTGCCAGTTCGTGTTGGAGACGAAGCTGACCGCCGTGTTGAAGGCGAGATGCGGCGAGAGTCCGTCGAACCCCTGCGGGTTCAGCGGCAGCAGGTTCTGGAAGCGCAGCTGCAGGTAGAGCAGCACGAAGCCGACCGCACTGAAGATCAGCGCCGCGGCGGCATAGCTCAGCCAATTCTGGCCCTTGTTGCGGTCGACGCCGAAACCGGCATAGGCGAGCGCCTCGACCGGCTTCAGCACCGGGTCGAGCCAGGTGCGCTCGCCCGCCCAGACGCGCGCCACGAAGATACCGAGTGGCCAGCCGACAGCCACCGTCAACGCGATCGTGAAAACGATCTCGGCCCAGCCCCGCCAGTCCATGCGAGGTCTCCTTTATGGTTCGTTTCAGAAACGGTCGGGGCGCAGCAGCGCGGCGACCATGTAGACCGCCAGCCCGAGTGCGGCGGCCGCGTAAAGCCATGTCAGCGCCATGATCGTCAGACCTTGCGCAGCAGGGTGGCGTAGTAGCCGAAGAGCGCGAAGCTCCCGGCGCCAAGCACGAGAAAGAGGATGTCGGCCATGGCCAATCTCCGGGTCAGGTTAGGCCGGAGATGTGGTGCCGGGCTCCGTAAGAGGTCGAGCGGGAAGGGCTGAGGTCAGCATAAGGGCCGCGTAAAGATCAGGCCCTGAACCATAAAAATACCCCTCCTCCACAGGGAGAAGGGGCGGGTCTCCGGCTGGCCTCTCCGGCCGGCAATTCTACTTCTGCAGCAGCCAATTACCGTAGCCATCCGCGAAATTGTTGATCACGCGGTCGAGCGGGTCCGGCAGCAGGGCCTGGTCGAGCATGGTGCCGCCGATGCCCTGTCCGGCCATCGCAATCGCGGTCTGCTCGGGAAAGGCGAGGATGAGCTGGCCGGTGCGGGCATCGACGAGGTCGACATCGGCCTTCAGATGATGGGCTCCGCCCACGATGATGCGCTGGATCGCCGAGGATATCTGCAGATCCTTGACCCGGACGACGAGGCGCACCGGATGCGAGCCGGTGAGCTCGCCCTTGAGGCGCTTCTCGAGCGCCGCCCTGAGCCGGTCGGAGATCGCCTTGCGCAGATAGGCCTGTGCCTCCGGCGTGTTCGCCACGCTCTCGGCATCCTGCGCCGCGATGCCCTTGGTCGCGGCGAAGGCGCGCTCGCCGTCGCCCCACCAGATGCGCGCGCCGTCGGCGAAGCCGACCGTCACGCTCTCCAGCTTGAACGAGGCGATCCGATCGGCCGGAACGGTGTTGGTGACAGTTGCGCATCCGGCCAGCGCAAAGGTGAGCAGGATGGCCGGGAGGAGGCGGGCTAGCATGGAGATCATCATCGAACCGAAGCAGGGCAGTGGCCGGCCAAGCTCGCGAGACGCGCGATCGCGCGCAAGTTGTACCATATGATGAGGACAATCCCTGTGGATGCATCGCGGCGGCCTGCCGCGCCGGGCTTTCCATCCCCATCGGCGCGCCGCCTGCGGGCTCGGATGCCGCGCCCTGCGCCTATGGACACGGTCCGCCGGGGCGCATTAAAGCTTCGGCAGGGTCGGCCGACCTATCATCACGGCGGACATAGCGTGCAAGGATGGCCGTGCCGCTCGATTACAATTCCCTGCTCGTCGCGATCGGCTTTTCCTCCGCCGGCCTGGCGTTGACCTTCTTCACCAGCTGGCTGGTCGCCAAGACCGAGCGCTTCCTGATGACCTGGTCCGTCGGACTGATGCTCATCATGGTCGCGACGCTCATCTATGCGGCCTTCCTGCAGGATTTCGTGCCGATCCTCGGCGCGACCGCTTTCTCGCTGCTGCTGATGGGCCTGGTCGTGGTCATGGCCGCCGGCCGGCAGTTCCGCACGGGAGTCTTGCCGGTGAGGGCGATGGCGGTCAGCGCCGCGCTCTCGATCGCGCCGATGGCCGTGCCGATGCTGACCGGCTATATCGGCATCGCCTTCATCGCGCTCAATCTGGGCGCGACCGCGATCCTGTTCGCGACCGCCTGGGACTACTGGCTCGGCCGGGCCGAGGCGCGCACGCCGATCCTGCTGCTCGCGGTGCTCTATGCGCTCACCGGGGTCTCATTCGCCGCCTGCGCCGTCGTCCTGATCGCCGAGCGCCAATGGATCATCCATGAGGCGCCGGTGAACTGGGTCGAGAACCTCAATCTCGCGGTCTCGCTGGCGAGCACGGCCGGCATCGGCGCGCTCTCGCTCGCGCTCAATCAGTCGCGGCTCGCCCGTGGCCACAAGCTCGACGCCGAGACCGATGCGCTGACCGGCCTGTTCAACCGGCGGGCCCTGTTCGGCAAGGTTCCAGGCGATCTTGCCGCGCCGATCGCCGCCATCGTGTTCGATGTCGACCAGTTCAAGCGGGTCAATGATGTCCACGGTCACCAGGCCGGGGACGAGGTCCTGCGCGTTTTCGGCGACCTTCTCGCCGCCAATACGCGGCGCAGCGACGTGGCGGCGCGATTGGGGGGCGAGGAGTTTGCGCTGATCCTGCCCGCGACCTCGCTCGACGAAGCGCTGCTGATCGCCGAGCGCATTCGCATGCGCTTTGCAAGGCACGGCTTCACCTCGGAAGCGGGCGCACTGACCTGCACCGTGAGCGCAGGCGTCGCCGGTTGCGATACCGGGCGGACCGGCCGCGACGAGATGCTCCGCGCGGCCGATGCCGCGCTCTACAGTGCCAAGCAGTCCGGTCGCAATCGGGTCGTCAGCACCGTGATCGGGGCTGATCAGGATGTCGGGCGCGTCGCCTAGCGCGACTGCGCCGACGCTCAGCCAACCGGCTCGCACGCGCGATTGAGCTCGGCCGCCAGCGCGATGGCTTTCGCTTCGGCCGCTGCGATCGAGCGTGCATGCCGCTCGCCGCCGAATTCCTGATACTCGATCGCGATCGTATGGATCGCCTCCGGCGCGACGCCGATATAGCCGGCGCAGGTCGCAAGATGCGGATCGAGTTGATTGAGGCTCTCGCGGATGCCGCCGGGTGCGAAGCCGAATTCGCCGCGCCCGCTCAGGACGACCAGATGCTTGCCGCCGAGCATCGGCTCGATCGGGTAATCGCCACGCGCAAGGTCGAAGGAGAAGGCCCGGCCGATCCTGATCACCTGGTCGAACCAGGCCTTGAGCGCGCTCGGCATGCCATAATTATACATGGGCGTGCCCAGCACGATCAGGTCGGCGGCCTCCAGCTCGGCCAGTGCCGCATCCGACCAGGTGAGCGCCTCGCGCATGGCCGCGTCACGCTGTTCCGGCGCGGTGAAGCTGGCGGCGATCCAGGCTTCCGAAACATGCGGCGGCGGGGTTTCCGCGAGGTCGCGCCGGATCACGCGGTCGCCGGGGCTGTGCCCGAGCCAGCTGTCGACGAAGAGGGCGGAGAGGCGCCGGCTGAGCGAGCGCGTGCTGCGGGCGCTGGCGTCGAGATGCAGGATGGTGGTCATGGTCGGTACTCCAGGAGTAGGCTCGTCAGGCCGCGCTCATCTTCAGACCGGCGACGCCGCCGACGATGGCGAGAGCCGAGACGAGCTTGGGCAGGGTCAGAGGTTCGTTGAGCAGGACGAAGCCGAGCAGGGCCGTTCCGAGCGTGCCGACGGCCGTCCAGATCGGATAGGCGACGCTGACCGGCAGAGTCTTCATTGCCAATGTCAGGAAGCCGATGCCGCCGATCGTGGCGATCACCGTGACAAGGGTCGGGAGCGGCCGGGTGAAGCCCTCGGCGTATTTCATGCCCAAGGCGAAGATCACCTCGAAAACGGCCGCCGCCGCGAGATAGGCCCAGGCCATGCTCGTATGCCTTCGTTTGGTTGACGTCAGTTCATCCGTGCGCTCTCGGGCCGGACTGAAGGCGAGTTAGACGCTTGATTACCTTGGCGACAAACGCGAAGTTCTCAGGTAATGGATGAGTTGAATTCGTCTATGCGCAACCCTGCCCCGGAGTGGCCCTGATGCGCCGCTTGCCGCCGCTCGGTTCCCTGCGTGCTTTCGAGGCGGCCGCGCGTCTCGAAAGCTTCAAGCGCGCCGCGGCCGAGCTCGGGGTGACGCCGACCGCGGTCAGCCACCAGATCCGCCAGCTCGAAGCCGGCTTCGGCGTCGCGCTCTTTGTCCGCCAGACCCGCAAGGTCGTGCTGACCGTGGAGGGCAGGGCGCTGTACCCGGCGCTGCGCGAGGCGTTCGACCAGATGGCCACGGCAGTCGAGTCGGTGAAGCGTCCGCCGGCGCGGCGGATGGCGACCTTGTCGGCGACGGTGGCCTTCACGGCCAAGCTCCTGGTGCCGCGCACCGCGAGCTTCCGCGCCCGGCATCCCGGCTGGGACCTGCGCCTGCACGCCTCAGACGACCCCGTCGATCTGCAGGCCGGCGAAGCCGATGCGGCGATCCGCTACGGCATGGGCCCCTATCACGGCCTCACCGCGCTGCCGTTGATGACCGACAGTTTCGCTCCAGTCTGCAGTCCGCATCTCGGTTTGCGCGAGCCTCAGGATCTCCTTGACGCGACGCTCATCCATTTCGAATGGGGGCCGCAGGCCAAGAAGCTCAGCGTGCCGAGCTGGCGCAGCTGGATCGAGCAGGCGGGCCTCGCTGGCATCGATCCCGAAGCCGGCATCACCTTCAACGATGAGAGCAGCGCGATCCAGGCCGCGATTGCCGGGCAGGGCATCGCCCTTTTGAGCACGGCCCTGGTTGCGGCCGAGCTCGCCTCGGGCGCGCTCGTCCAGCCCTTCTTCGGCCCGGAGCTGGAGGGGCTGCGCTATGATCTCGTCTATCCCAGCGGCGCGGAGACCTGGCCTCAGGTCACCGTGCTCAGGGAGTGGCTGCTGGCGGAACTGCTGCCTAAGGACGAAGCCGTCGAAGCCGCGTTGAGCCCGTGACGCCTATGTCAGCGCATCGGCCCGCAACGTGGACTGCGGTTTCGGAAAAGCCGATGCGAAAACAAGACGCCAGATGACCGTAGCGGATACGGGTTCAGGCCTTTCGTCATGGTCGGGCCTGTCCCGACCATCCACGTCTTCGCTGATCGAGGGCGGTGTTCAAGACGTGGATGCTCGGCACAAGGCCGAGCATGACGAGGGGGCTGGTTCCGGTCCGATCATCTAGCGCGCGCAGCCGGCGCAAGCTTCGACGAAGGCCCGCAGCTTCGGCTGGTTGCGGCTGGAGCGCGGAAAGCAGATGAACAGGCTGTCGCGCGGCGGCATGAACTCCTCAAGCACCGGCTCGAGCTCGCCACTGGCGATGTCGGGGCCGATCTTCAGGCCGGCCGTATAGATCAGCCCCATCCCCCGCAGCGCGAGTGAGCGCAGCAGGCCGGCGTCGTTGACCACGACGGCACCGGGCGGGTCGACCGTGAGCGCCTGGCCGTTGCGCTCGAATTCCCAGCGATAGACTTCGCTCCGGCCCGGCAGCCGGTAGCGGATGCAATCATGCGCGGCGATATCCTCAGGCGCATCCGGCCGGCCCCGTCGGGCGAAATAGGAGGGAGCGCCGAGCACGACCCAGCTGAACGGCGGCGAGACCCTGACGGCGACCATGTCGCGATCGATATATTCGCCGATGCGGATGCCGGCATCGAAGCCACCCTCGACCAGCCCGACCTGCGCGTCGTCGACCACGATCTCGACGCTGATATCGGGATAGGCCTGGCGAAAGCTCGGCAGGATCGGCTCGACCACCTGCGGGATAGCCATGCGATGCACCAGCAGGCGCAGACGGCCCGACGGCTTGGCCCTGAGCAGCGTCAGGTCGTCGAGCGTGCCGGTGATCGCCTCGGCCGCCGGGCGCAATTGCAGGATCAGCCGCTCGCCCGCCTCGGTCAGCGCGATCCGGCGGGTGGTGCGGTGGAAGAGCGGCAGGCCGAGCCGCCGCTCCAGCACCTGCAGCGCCTGGCTGATCGCGCCCGGTGTGACGCCGAGCTCGGCCGCGGCGGCGCGGAAGCTGCCGCAGCGGGCAATGGCGAGGAATTCCGACAGGCCGTCGAATGGATCGATGCGCGCCAAGCTGAGACCGTTTTCAAGAGGATCGTATAGCGCCTCTATACAACGTATCGAGCAACCCGGCGGTTATCGCCCGCCGCATGGCGGACTAAATCGGCACGCAGGTCGCCGCAGATGCGACCAAGGGGGCGCTTCGAGGCCGCACGGCCAATTTTTTGACCCTTTTGTTCCGCCCACGCGGCGGGACGAGATTCAGAGACATCCTCTTTCGGGCAGGTCCCGCGGGCATTTTCCAGCCCGCGCACGCTCCGCCCGCATTCACGAACAGGTGATATCATGCGCTACAACACGCTTGGCGGTACCGGCCTTCTCGTCTCCGAAATCTGCCTGGGAACCATGACCTTCGGTGGCAGCGAGGGCATGTGGAACGCGATCGGCGCGCTCGACCAATCGACCGCCGACGGAATCGTCGCTCGCGCGCTCGATGCCGGCGTCAACTTCATCGACACGGCCGATGTCTATTCGGAAGGGCTGTCTGAGGAGATCACTGGCCGCGCCATGGTCAATTCGGGCCGCAAGCGCTCCGACATCGTCCTGGCCACCAAGGTCTTCGGCAAGGTCGGGCAGGGCGTCAATGATGGCGGCGCTTCGCGCGGCCATATCATGGACGGCGTCAAGGCCAGCCTGAAGCGGCTGGGCACCGACTATATCGACCTCTATCAGATCCACGGCACCGATCACATCACGCCGGTCGAGGAGACCGTGCGCGCCCTCGACGATCTCGTGCGCCAGGGCCATGTCCGCTATGTCGGCGTCTCCAACTGGCCGGCCTGGCGGATCATGAAGGCGCTCGGGATCGCCGATCGGCACGGCCTCAGCCGGCTTGCCACCTTGCAGGCCTATTACACCATCGCCGGCCGCGACCTCGAGCGCGAGATCGCCCCGCTGCTCGAGGCCGAGAAGGTCGGCCTGATGGTCTGGAGCCCGCTCGCGGGCGGCCTGCTCTCCGGCAAATATGACCGCGACGGAAACGGGCCGGAGGGCGCGCGCCGCGCCAGCTTCGACTTCCCACCGGTCAACAAGGACCGCGCCTTCGACTGCATCGACGTGATGCGCGGGATTGCCGATGCCCGTGGCGTGTCGGTCGCCCGTGTTGCGCTCGCCTATGTCCTGGCCAAGCAATTCGTCATGTCGGTGATCATCGGCGCCAAGACGGTCGAGCAGCTCGACGACAACCTCGCGGCGACCGAGATCCGGCTCGACGAAGAGGAGATGCGCAAGCTCGACGCCGTCAGCGCCCTGCCGGCGGAATATCCCGGCTGGATGCTGGAGCGCCAGCGCGCGAACCGGCCGAAAGTCGGCTGAGCCGCTTATGTCCGTCACTGATGCGCCTCTCGCCGCGGTGGACCTGGAAACAGGTCCGTCCGCGGCGCTCATCACCCTGGTCGCGATCTCGACCGGGGCGCTCGTCGCCAATCTCTATTACGCGCAGCCGCTGATCTCGGCGATCGCGCCCGAGATCGGCATCTCGCCCGATCTCGCCGGCAGCGTCGTCAGCGTCACCCAGATCGGCTATGGCGCCGGGCTCTTCCTGCTGGTCTCGCTGGCCGATCTGGTCGAGAACCGCTCGCTGGTGCTGACGCTGCTCGGCTTCACCACGCTCGGCCTCATCGGCGCCGCGGTCTCGGCCTCGGCCGCGGTCTTCTTCCTGTCCGCCTTCGTGATCGGGCTGTGCTCGACCGGGGCGCAGGTGCTGATCCCGCTCGTTGCCCATCTCGTGCCGGCCAGGCGTCGCGGCCGCGTCGTCGGCAATGTCATGGCCGGCGTGCTGACCGGCATCATGCTGGCGCGGCCGGTCGCGCTATTCATCGCAGCAAGCTTCGGCTGGCGCGCCGTCTTCTGGTGTTCGGCCGTCCTGATGCTCGGCATCGGTGCGGCGCTGGTGCGGCTGATGCCGCGGCACGAGCCACGCGCCGGCATGCACTATGGCCAGATCCTCGCCTCGATGGCCGGGCTCCTGCGTGATCTGCCAATGCTGCGCTGGCGCGCGATCTACCAGGCGCTGATGTTCGCGGCCTTCAACCTGTTCTGGACCGCGGCACCGCTGATGCTCGCCGAGCATTTCGGCCTTGGGGAACACGGTATCGGCCTGTTTGCGCTGGCCGGCGCCGGCGGCGCGCTCGCGGCACCGATCGCCGGGCGTCTCGCCGATCGCGGGCTGACCAGCGCGCTCACCGCAGGCGCGATGGGAGCCCTGGCGCTCTGCTTCTACGCCACCGGCTGGGCGGCGGCTGCCCTGGCGCTCGCCGCGCTGCTCGTCCTGACAATCGTCATCGACGCGGCCGTGCAGATCAATCAGGTGGTGAGCCAGCGCCTGATCTTCTCCGGCGCGCCCGAGACCCGCGGCCGCGTCAACGCGCTCTATATGACGATCACCTTCGCGGGCGGCGCGATCGGCTCGGTCCTCGGCACGCTGAGCTATCACTGGGGCGGCTGGCCGGCGACGGCGACGCTCGGCGGGCTGATCGGCACGCTGGCGCTCGTGCTCTTCGCCGTGCAAACGAGACTGACCCGCGCTGCCTGACATGAGACCGGCCGCGCCCTTCTGGCGCGGCCGATATTCGTGGCGGGTCAGGCCGCCTTGTAGCGTGCCGCCGGCGCCGAGTGCGACAGGTTCGGGCCGAGCTTCTGCCGGGCCGCCTCGAAGGCCTCCCAGTCGGCCAGATCGGGGAGGGCAGGAATGGTGGCGAATTCGCCGGCATCGAGCCCGGCCAGCGATGCATCGACCATCGCCTCCGCCGGCATCACGATTTGCTGCGGCAGATGTTCCACCGGGACGCCGGCGACGCCCCAGAACTCCGTCGCCGTCGCGCCGGGCATCACCGCCTGCACGCGCACGCCCTTGTCGGCGAGCTCATGCTTCAGCGACTGGCTGAAGGCGAGCACGAAGGCCTTGCTGCCGCCATAGACGCCGTTGAGCAACTCGGGCGCCACGGCGACGATCGAGGCGATATTGATGATCGTGCCGGTGCCGCGTGCGACGAAGCCAGGCACTGCCGCATAGGTCAGCCGCGTCAGCGCGGTGACGTTCAGCGTGATCATCTCCTCCATCTTCTCGATATCGGCCTGGAGCAGCGGCGCGGCCGCGCCGAAGCCGGCATTGTTGACCAGCAGCGTGATGCTGGCATCGCTCTTCAGCACGGTCTCGACGCGGGCGAGATCGGCCTTGTCGCCGAGATCGGCGGCGACGACCTCGACCGAGCGGCCGGTCTCGTCGGAGAGCTTGTTCGCCAGCGCATGCAGGCGGTCGCGATTGCGCGCCACCAGGATCAGGTCATACCCCCGGCGCGCCAGGCGGTCGGCATAGATCGCGCCGATGCCGGAGGAAGCGCCGGTGACGAGGGCGGTGCCCTTTGATGGAATGGTCATGGTTCAAATCTCCGTTTCGCCGGTGAGGACGGCTGCCACGGAATGGGATACGCCTGCTGGTGCGCGTCTCAAATGTCATATATACCTCGTTTTAGGACATCGCAGGAGCGAGCCATGCAGCGCATCGGCTTCATCGTCTTCCCCCATTTCCAGGTCATGAGCTTCTCGGCCGTCTCGGCCTTCGAATTCGCCAACATCACGGCGGAGCAGACGCTCTACGAGCTGCATTTCCTTTCCGAGGAAGGCGGGCCGGTGCGCAGTTCCGTCGGCATGACCGTCGAGACCTCGCGCTTCGGCGAGCCCGCCTATGACACGGTCATCGTTGGAGGCGGCACCGGCATCGAGGCGGGCACGCCGGCTCTGCACGCCTTCCTGCGGCAGGCGCAGACCTCCTGCCGCCGCGTCGCCTCGATCTGCACGGCCGCCTTCGTCCTCGGCGAGGCCGGCCTGCTCGACGGCAGGCGCGCGACCACGCATTGGGCCTTCGCCCGCGACTTTCAGAAGCGCTTTCCCGGGGTGAAGACCGAAGAGGACCGCATCTTCATCATCGACGGCCCGATCTGGACCTCGGCCGGCATGACCGCCGGCATCGATCTCGCGTTGGCGATGATCGAAAAGGATCATGGCGTCGAGCTCGCCCGGCTCGTCGCCAGGAAGCTCGTGGTCTATCACCGCCGCGCCGGGGGGCAGTCGCAATTCTCGGCCCTGCTCGAGCTCGAGCCGAAATCGGATCGTATCCAGGCCGCGCTCGCCTATGCCAGGGGCAACCTGCGCACGCCGCTCTCGGTCGAGCAGCTGGCCGAGGCCGCCCATCTCAGCCCGCGCCAGTTCAGCCGCGCCTTCCGCGCCGAGACCGGGCAATCGCCGGCCAAGGCGGTGGAGAACCTGCGCATCGAGGCGGCCCGGCTGATGATGGAGCAGAGCCGGCATCCGATCGATGTCGTCGCCAGCGAGACCGGCTTCGCCGATCGCGAGCGCATGCGCCGCGCCTTCCTGCGCGCCTTCGGCCAGCCGCCCCAGGCGATCAGGCGCAATGCCCGCATGGAGGACGATGCGCTCGCATCGTGAAGCGGCGAGGGCGGCTCGAGCATTTTCGAGCGAAGTGGACGCCGGTTCGCGTGAAGAAAATGCGTTAAAACAAAGAGTTAGAGAATCTACGCGGTTCGAAGAAACGCGGAAATGCTCTACGCTCGCGCGCCGAGCACGCGCTCGTAGATGCCGAGGTCATCGGCCGAGAAACAACAGAAGATCACGTCCGTCGGCAGCTCCTGCTTCGCGATGACAAGGCGCACGGTATCGATCGCGATCACAGCCGCATCGTCGATCGGATAGCCGTAGATGCCCGTGCTGATGCTGGGAAAGGCGATGCTTCGGATCGCCCGTTCGCCTGCAAGCTCGAGCGAGCGCCGATAGCAGGAAGCCAGCAGCTCCGGCTCGCCCTGGTCGCCGCCGCGCCAGACCGGCCCGACCGTATGGACGACGAAGCGCGCCGGCAGCCTGTAGCCCTTGGTGAGCTTGGCGTCGCCGGTCCGGCAGCCGCCGAGCAGCCGGCATTCCTGCACGAGCTCCGGCCCGGCCGAACGATGGATCGCGCCATCGACGCCGCCGCCGCCGAGCAGCGAGGAATTGGCGGCGTTGACGATGGCATCGACCGAAAGCGTGGTGATATCGGCGCGGATAGCGCGGAGTTGTGTCGGCATGGCCTCCCCCCAACCCTGGCGGTTCCGCCTGGCCGATCTCCGATCTTGCCACGGCCCGGCCGAGATGAAAGGGCCGCCTCCCGGAGGAGGCGGCCCCTCAGGCTCGGTGTCGTTCAACCGCGGCGCATGCCGAGCACGTCGCCGCGCGGATCGACGCGGACGGCGACGGTGGCGCCACGAGCATTGTTGCCGCGAACCATCCAGTCTCCGTCGCGGAGCAGGCGCACTGCCCTGATATCGCTGACGCCATGGGCGCGGGCGATATCGACCGCGTCGTTCCGGCTGATTCCCACCGTGCGGACCATTGGCCGCCGCTCCATGCGGAACTGATCCTGATAGGCGCGATTCTGCGCCTGCTCATCGAGGGCGCGCTGATTATTGTAGGTGTCGCTGACGATGCTGTCCGCGCCGGACCCGGTCTGGTCATAGGCCTGAGCCACCGGGGCGGCGAGCACGACGAGAGCGCCAGCGAAGAACGCGAGTTTGTGGATCAACATGACCAATCTCCTATACGTGTCGCCCATCAAATAAATGCACAAATCACCAATCCTGTTTCAGCAAATCTTTGTGAGTTCACAAACAAGCGATCACCTCAATTCTCTCAAGACGGTGCCGCAATTCTTTCGACAGGAAATCGATGCCCGATCTCTCGTGAAATAGCGCGATCACTTCGCCGCGATCGGACGCTGAATAAAGTTCGGCGGCAGTCCGGAACTACCGGCGTGCTATAATGTGCTCCAGGTCACGCAGGGAGCGGGGATGCATGCCCTAGATTGTGGCCATGACCCCCGCGATCTCGAAGATTGGAGGCAAAGATGAGGCGGATCGTTCTTGCTCTGGTGCTGACATTGGCCGCCGATCTGGCGGCGGCGCAGCCCCGTCCGTCGTCACCGGCGAGGTCTTGCACGGCCAACCGCCAGAGCGTGGTCGCGAACGGCGCCATCGTGCTCGGCACCGGCGGCTATACCTATGATCGCTACGTGCGCGACCGCAGCTTCTGCCAGTTCGACGAATATATCGAGCCGGCCTGGGTGCCGAGCCGCGATACGCCGTCCTGCTTCGTCGGCTATCGCTGCAAGAGCGGGCCTTACTGGGACGATTGACCGGCTGAGGGATCGCGACGTCGCCTTGGGCTGGGGTCGATCGAGCGCTTCTCTGGCACTGTCACGCAGGCTACCGGCCCTGCGACGGAGAGCAGGCGTTCAGTCTGCCCAGACTCAGAGGACATGATCGCTCGCCCCGCTTCGCGCTTGCCAAACCGGCTCGCTCCCGGCAATGACGATTGCGCTGGAAGGGTGGCCGAGTGGTTTAAGGCAGCGGTCTTGAAAACCGCCGTGGGTGCAAGCCCACCGTGGGTTCGAATCCCACCCCTTCCGCCAACCCAATGAGCTCGGCCTGATGGTTGATCTCGGCTCCCGGACATTGTGGCAGCGAGTCGGCGGCGGCCGAAAGCATCCGTGTTCGAATCGTGGCAGCGCGGCGGGAGGTGCCATCTTGCGACGCCCGATAGCGCGGCGGTTGTCGTGACCGTCGGAACCGTGCTCGCGACGTCGTTCATCCGCTTAGCGTCCCATTCCAGTACAAAATGCCCTGGATGAAGCGGGTAAAGCGCCTCGCAGACCCGATTGAGAATCTCTGGTCGGACCCGTTGCGTTCAGGTCACGCCGGCGGAAAAAATGGTTCCGGCTGGAACATGGATTGACAGCTGCCGCATTTCCGACACCTTTGTGCCCGCCCTAGGGCGCATGGGATGCCAGATTGGCGGAGCGCGACACGCGTTTTCGCCCGTTAGCACTCCCTTAACGGAATTGGTCGAAAGCTTCGGTCTTGCCGCATTCGCGGCTTGGCCGTCGCGCTTCTTTTCGGCCCAGGAGTCAGGAATACGGCATGACGCGAGGCGCTCGCTCTTCGGCCCCGGCATTGACCGCACTCGATCCCGCACCGGAGTCTGCGCGCGCGCCTTCAACGCCTGCCATTCGCGCCCTGCGCCTCGGCTGCGTCGTCTTGGCCGGAGTCTTTCTCGCCAATTGCGCCAACGACCAGGTCGCCCGCCGCGGTCGCTCCAAGGAGATCGGTGCTTTTCCCTCGTCGAAATATGGTCCGGCCAGCCCGCGCGTCGTCGCCGATGGCGAGCCCGTGCCGAAGGGCGGCGGTCGCCAGCTTGTCGGCAGGCCCTATTCGGTCGCCGGCAAGCGCTATGCGCCATATGACAAGCCGGTCGGCTATACGCAGATCGGCACGGCCTCCTGGTACGGCGAGGCCTTCCATGGCCGGCGCACGGCCAATGGCGAGGTCTATGACCGCCTGGGCATCAGCGCCGCGCATCCGACCATGCCGCTGCCGGCCTATGCGCGCGTCACCAATCTGCTCAACAGCCGCTCGATCATCGTGCGCGTGAACGATCGTGGTCCCTATCATAGCGGCCGCGTCATGGACGTCTCGCAGAAGACGGCCGATGCGCTCGCCTTCCGCCATCTCGGCACCGCCCGCATCAAGCTCGAGTATCTCGGCCAGGCCTCGCTCGCCGGCTCCGACGACAGGCTCCTGCTCGCGACCTTGCGGACCGATGGTCAGCCGGCCGCGATTCCGGGCACCAGCGCCCGCACCATGGTCGCCAGCAATGCGCCGGTCTTGGTCGACCGCAGCCGCAGCGCCGATCTCGACGAGGTGCCGCCGCGTGAGGAGAGCTTCCGCCCCGAACCTGCGCCGGCTCCCGTCAGCCAGCCGGTCGTGCAGGCCTATGCGCCTGAGCAGCCGGCAGTCCGCACCATCATCCCGGCCACGCCGGTCGCAGCCTCGGCCGCCGCCGTGCCGGCGCCGAGCGCCGCGGTCGTCGTCCGCGGGGCGCCGTTGCCGCCGAACCGGCCCTTCGATCTCGATACCATCGCCAATGCCAGCCGGCCCGTGCTCGTGCGCCCGACCAACGCTCCGATCATGGCACCTCTGCCGCCTCCGGCTCGCGCCACGGTCGCCAGCCTGTTCGCTGCGCCGGAACGTGCGCCGATCGAGCGCTTCGCAAAAAACCATCCGCTCGCCCGCGACCTCGTCCCGCAGCAGACCCTGCCGCTAGCGCGGAATTGACGCCGCCGAGGCTTGACCCGAAGCATCCCGCTCTGCTTCAGATCAAGGCATGAGCGCGGTGCAAAAAATCAACCGAGAACCTGGATTGAAGGCCGCTATCCAAGCGGCTGTTCTGGCTGTGCTTTTGCTATGGTCGGCCGTGCAGGCCGGCCCCGCCCGGGCGCAGGCATTCCAGTCGCTGGCGCCCTACGCGATCCTGCTGGATACGGCCAGCGGCACGGTGCTCTACGAGAAGGCCGCCGACGAGCTGATGGTGCCGGCGAGCCTCGCCAAGCTCGCGACCGTACTCGTGGCATTCCAGGAGATCGCGCAGGGGCGCCTGACGCTCGACAGCGAGATCGTGATTTCGGAGAACGCTTGGCGCAAGGGGGGCGGGCCGTCGGGCGGCTCCGCCATGTTCGCCCAGCTCAACAGTCGGGTGAAGCTCTCGGACATCCTGCGCGGCATCATCGTCCAGTCCGGCAACGATGCCTCGATCGCCCTGGCCGAGGCTGTGGCGGGCGACGAGAGCACCTTCGCCCGCATCATGACCGAACGGGTGAGGGCGCTCGGCCTGACCAAGTCGGTCTTCAAGAACGCGACCGGCATGGGCGATCCGCAGCAGCGCGTCACGGCGCGCGAGATGGCGCTGCTCGCCGACCACATCATCCGGACCTATCCCGAGCTCTACAAGATCTTCGGCGAGCGCGAGTTCACCTGGAACAAGATCCGGCAGCAGAACCGCAACCCGCTGCTTGGCATGGATCTCGGCGCCGACGGACTCAAGACCGGCAACATCACCGAATCGGGGTTCGGCCTGGTCGGCTCGGCGGTGCAGCACGGCCAGCGCCTGATCGTCGTAGTAAACGGCCTCAAGACCGCGCGCGAACGCGAGCAGGAGGCGCGCAAGCTGCTCGAGTGGGGCTTTCGCGCCTTCGAGACTCGCCAGATCTTCGCCGAGGGCGAGATCGTCGGCGAGGCCAGCGTCTTCGGCGGCACCAAGGGTCGGGTCGGGCTCAAGGCCAAGGGGCCGGTCAGCCTTCTGCTGCCGCGCGGCACGAATGAACGCTTGAACGCGCGCATCGTCTATCGTGGACCGCTGACCGTTCCGTTGCAGGAAGGCGCAGAGGTCGGGCGGCTGCTGGTGACGCGCGGCGACGTCAAGACGCTCGACATCCCGCTCTATGCCGCCGAGTCGATCGAACCCGGCACCTTGCAGAGTCGCGCCTTCGACGCGTTGATGGAGGCCGCGACGGGCTGGGTACGCAAGGCGTTCAAGCGAAGCTGATATGGACCATGGCTGCTTCATCACGCTCGAAGGCGGGGAGGGCGCCGGCAAGTCGACGCTGGCGCGCTCGCTCGCCGAACGCCTGCGGATGTCCGACATTCCGGTTGACCTGACGCGCGAGCCCGGCGGCTCACCCAAGGCGGAAGCGATCCGCGAGACCATCCTGTCGGGCCGGATCAAGCCGCATGGCCCCTTCGTCGAAGCCTTGATGTTCTCGGCGGCGCGGATCGACCATATCGACCGGCGCATCCGCCCGGCGCTCGCCCGCGGCGAATGGGTCATCTGCGACCGCTTCATCGATTCGACGCGCGCCTATCAGGGTGCGCTCGGCCATATCGATCCGGCGCTGCTGGGCGAGCTCGAGCAGGTCACGATCGCCGGGCTCGTGCCCGATCTCACGTTGATCCTCGATCTCGATCCGAAGGAAGGCCTCGCCCGTGCCGCCAGGCGCCGCAATCCCGGCGAGGCCAAGGATCGTTTCGAGGGCGAGAACCTGACTTTCCACCGCAAGCTGCGAGCCGCCTATCTCGCCATCGCCGAGAAGGAGCCGGAGCGTTGCGCCGTGCTCGATGCGAGCCTTCCGCCGGATAAGCTTGCGCAGGCGGCCTGGGAGGTGCTCTGCGAGAGGCTGCCCCTGAATCAGGACGCTGACGAAACCCCTTGATGCGCGAGACTTCGCTCGAACCTGACCGCCTGCCCAACGCGCCGCACCCGCGCGAGACGCTCGCGCTCGTCGGCCATAGCAGGCAGGAGCAGGCTTTCCTCGATGCGCTGCGCTCCGGCCGGATGCATCATGCCTGGCTGATCGGCGGGCCGGAGGGCATCGGGAAGGCGACATTCGCCTATCGCGCCGCCCGCTTCGTCCTGGCCGCCGGGGATCCGCTCGCTCGCGCCGGCGCCACCGACAGCCTGGCGATGCCGGAGGGAGATGCCGCGACGCGGCGCATCATCGCGCAATCGCATCCCGACCTGCACCTCTTGCGCCGGACGGTTAAGCCAGACGGCAAGAGCGTCACGAGCAATATCCCGGTCGACCAGGTGCGCAAGGTCATCGACCGCTTCGGCGCCAGCGCGGCTGAGGGCGGCTGGCGCGTCTGCATCGTCGATTCGGCCGAGGACATGGATCGCGCCAGCGCCAATGCCCTGCTGAAGCTGCTGGAGGAGCCACCGGCGCGCGCGCTCTTCCTGATCATCGCGCATGCGCCCGGCCGCCTGCTGCCGACCATTCGCTCGCGCTGCCGGCTGATCGGCTTCGAGGCGCTGAGCGAGGCCGAGGTGGCCGAGGCCGGCGAGATCGCGCTCGAACGCATGGGCGATCCCTTCGACGGCTCGGCGCTCAGGCGCGCAGCGACGCTCGCGGACGGTTCGGTGCGCCGCGCCCTGACCTATGTCGATCCCGAGACGCTGGCCCTGGTCGAGGCGGTTCGAGCCAGGCTCGACGCGCTGCCGGGCATCGATCTGACCGCGCTGATGGCGCTGGCCGAGGATGTCGCCGGCCGGGCCGGCGAAAGCGATTTCGCCATCATGATCGAGACGATCCAGAGCTGGCTCTCGGACCATCTCCATGCCCATGCCGCTGCCGGCGCCGGCCGCCTTGCACCGCTGGCGGAGGTATGGGAAAAGCTGGGACGCGCGGCCCGCGAGGTGGAAACCTACAATCTTGACCGCCGGCCGCTCGTGATGACGATGTTTCATGACTTGTCGGATGCGGTTCGCCGGTCGCGCGCAGCGTGAACGTGAGGACCCTGTATCGTGCCGGCTGGCTATCCAGGTCAGGCCGGCCATGGTCGAAGCGAGACAATTTGCGGATTAATTGATGGCCACGGCCCCGAAATTCTACATTACCACGGCGATTTCCTACCCGAACGGGGCGCCGCATATCGGCCACGCCTATGAGGTCGTGGCCTCGGATGCGATCGCGCGCTTCAAGCGCCTCGACGGCTACGACGTCTTCTTCCAGACCGGCACCGACGAGCACGGGATGAAGATCAGCCAGGCCGCCGCCAAGGAGGGCGTCACGCCGCGCCAGCTGGTCGACCGCACCGCCCCGCGCTTCAAGGATATGGCGGACGCGCTGAACTGCGCCTATGACCGCTTCATCCGCACCACTGATGCCGATCATTTGCCTTCGACGCTCGAGCTCTGGCGCCGGATGGAGGCCAATGGCGACATCTATCTCGACCGCTATGCCGGTTGGTATTCGGTGCGGGACGAGGCCTTCTATGCCGAGGATGAGACCCATCTCAACGCCGATGGCGTCCGCATCGGCGGGCAGGGCACGCCGGTGGAGTGGACGGAGGAGGAGAGCTACTTCTTCCGCCTCTCGGCCTATCAGGACCGGCTGCTGAAGCACTACGAGGAGCATCCGGAGTTCATCGGTCCGGAGACGCGCCGCAACGAGGTGGTCAGCTTCGTCAAGGGCGGGCTGCAGGATCTCTCGATCAGCCGCACCACCTTCGACTGGGGCCTGCCTGTCCCGGACGCGCCCAAGCATGTCATGTATGTCTGGGTCGACGCGCTGAACAACTATGTCACCGGCTGCGGCTTCCCCAACGAGAACGATCCGCGCTGGCACTATTGGCCGGCCGATGTCCACATCATCGGCAAGGACATCATCCGATTCCACTCGGTCTACTGGCCGGCCTTCCTGATGTCGGCCGGGCTGGAGCCGCCCAAGCGCGTCTTCGGCCATGGCTTCCTGCTCTCCAAGGGCGAGAAGATGTCGAAATCGGTCGGCAATGTCGTCGATCCCTTCGATCTCGCGACCGCCTATGGCGTCGACCAGCTGCGCTATTTCTTCCTGCGCGAGGTCTCTTTCGGCCAGGACGGCAATTACAGCCACGAGGCGATCGTCGGGCGGATCAACGCCGATCTCGCCAATGATCTCGGCAACCTGGCGCAGCGCTCGCTCTCGATGATCGCCAAGAACTGCGAGGGCAGGGTGCCCAAGCCCGGTGCGCGGACCGAGGGCGACGAGGCCATGCTGGCGCTTGCCGACGGCACGCTCGCCAAGGCGCGCGCGGCGATGGAGGATTTCGCCCTCCATGTCGTGCTTGCCGAGATCTGGGCCGTCATCGCCGAGGCGAACCGCTATTTCGCCGCCAACGAGCCGTGGAAGCTGACCAAGAGTGATCCGGCGCGCCGCGACACGGTGCTCTATGTTACGGCCGAGGTGCTGCGGCAGGTCGCGATCCTGACGCTGCCGGTGATCCCGGAGGCGGCAAGCAAGCTGCTCGACCTGCTCGCCGTCGGCCCGGAGGCGCGCGTCTTCGCGAGCCTTGGCGAGAGCGGCCGGCTCGTCGGCGGCACCACCTTGCCGGCGCCGAGCGCGATCTTCCCACGTTATGTCGAGCCGGAAGCCGGCCAGGTCGCCTGATGCTGATCGATACCCATTGCCATCTCGACTTCCCCGATTTCGCCGAGGATCTCGCTGGTTATATCGCGCGGGCCGAAGCCGCCGGCGTCGGTCGGATGGTCACGATCTCGACCCGTGTCGCGCGTTTCGAAGCCTATAAGGCACTCGCCGAGCGCTTCCCGTCGGTCTGGTGCTCGGTCGGCACGCATCCGCATAACGCGCATGAGGAGCTCGACGTCACGGCCGAGCAGCTCGCCCGGCTCTCGGAGCATCCGCGCTGCGTCGCGATCGGCGAAGCCGGGCTCGACTATCACTACGACAAGAGCCCGCGCGACGCGCAGGCCCAGGGCTTCCGTACCCATATCGCCGCCGCCCGGCTGACGCAGCTACCGCTCGTCATCCACGCGCGCCAGGCCGACGAGGACATGATCGCGATCCTGCGCGAGGAAATGGCGAAGGGCGCATTCCCCGCGATCCTGCATTGCTTCACGGCCGGGCCCGAATTGGCCCGGATCGGCGTCGAGCTTGGGCTCTACGTCTCCTTCTCCGGCATCCTGACCTTCAAGACCTCGGAGGATCTGCGCCGGATTGCGGCCGACGTGCCGCTGGACCGTCTCCTGGTCGAGACCGACGCGCCCTATCTGGCGCCGGTGCCGTTCCGCGGCAAGCAGAACCAGCCGGCCTATGTCGTAGAGACCGCGAAGGTGCTGGCCGAGGTCCGCGGCATGAGCCTGGACGAGATGGCCCGGATCACCACGGCCAATGCGCGGCGCTGCTATTGGAAGATGGACCATGCGGCGCCGGTGGCGCAGGTCGCGTGACGTAAGCTCGCTATGGCGCTGACGGTCACGATCCTGGGCTGCGGTTCCTCCGGCGGCGTGCCGCGTCCCGGCTCGGGCTGGGGCGCCTGTGACCCCAAGAACCCTAGGAATCGCCGGCGTCGCTGCTCCATCCTCGTCGAACGGGAAAGCGCGGAGGGCAAGACCAGCCTGATCGTCGACACGACGCCGGACCTGCGCGAGCAGTTGATCGACGCCGGGATCATGCATCTCGATGCCGTGCTCTTCACCCATGATCATGCCGACCATACCCATGGCATCGACGACATGCGCGCGCTGGTGCTGCATATGCGCAAGCGCATCCCTGTCTATGCCGACGAGATAACCGGCGCGACCTTGATGACCCGCTTCGGGTATATTTTCGAGACGCCGCCCGGCAGCCTCTATCCGCCGATCCTGGACATGAAGCCGCTGGACCTCGACCGGCCGCTGAAGATCGACGGCTCTGGCGGGGCGATCGTCGCCGAACCGTTCGCGCTGGAGCATGGGCCGGGCTATCGGGCGCTCGGTTTCCGTTTCGCCGATCTCGCCTATGTTCCCGATGTCAGCCAGATCCCGCCGGAAGCCAGGGCGTCGCTGGCCGACCTCGACGTGCTGATCCTCGACTGCCTGCGCGAGTCGCCGCATCCGAGCCATTTCAATCTTGCCGAGGCTCTGGAAGCGATCGCCGAGTTCAAGCCGAGGCGGGCAGTCCTTACCAACCTGCATATCGATCTGGATTATGCCAGCTTGTCCAGCAGGTTGTCGCCCGGAATTGAAGTTGCCTATGACGGCATGGGTATCACGGTCGACGGCTAGCGCATCGCGCGAAGGCTACGGCCGGTAAGGGAATTCAGCCGTCATGCGTCTTAGTCTATGAGGATGCGTCTCATCCGCGTCCGCCACCGTGACGGTTCCCGTCTCGGCGTCATCACCAGCAGTCAGGGGTCGGTACTTGTCTCTCCCGCCACTCGCCTCGGATATCCGCATCCCCTCAGCATCGTCTGAAGCGCCGCTTTTCGCGCTCGAGGCCGTCAGCTTCTCGATACCCGGCCGCGTCCTGCTGGAGCCGCTGACGCTCGACCTGCCGGCGCGCAAGGTGGTCGGCCTGATCGGCCATAACGGCTCGGGCAAGTCGACCCTGATCAAGCTGCTTGCACGCCAGCAACCGGCCTCCTCCGGCACGATCCGCTTCGAGGGCAAGGCGCTGAGGGAATGGGGCGATCGCCCCTTCGCCCGCAAGGTCGCCTATTTGCCGCAGCACACGCCGCCGGCCCAGGGCATGCTGGTCAGGGAACTGGTCGCGCTCGGCCGCTATCCTTGGCACGGCGCGCTCGGCCGTTTCGGTCATACCGACCGCGACAAGGTCGCCGAGGCGATGGCGCTGACCGATATCGAGCCTTTCGCCGACCGCCTGGTCGATACGCTGTCGGGCGGCGAGCGCCAGCGCGCCTGGCTCGCAATGCTGGTGGCGCAGGATGCCGAATGCCTGCTGCTCGACGAGCCGATCTCGGCGCTCGACGTCGCGCATCAGGTCGAGGTGCTTGCGCTGGTGCATCGGCTCGCGTCCGAGCGTGGGCTCGGCGTCGTCGTCGTGCTGCATGACGTCAACATGGCCGCGCGCTTCTGCGACGAGATCCTGGCGCTGCATTCCGGCAAGCTGATCGCACGCGGCGCGCCGGAGGAGATCATGACGCCGGCGCAGCTCCAGGCCATCTACGGCATCCCGATCGGCGTGATGCGCCATCCCGAGACCAGCTACCCGATCAGCTTCGTTCGCTGAGCGGCGAGCTGGGCGTCTTGCCCAGTTTTACCCATCGCTGCCCCAAAGGCGATTGCCTCCGCGCTTCGCACCCGGCCAACTCCCGCAACGAGCATCGTCAGAATTGCTCATCAGGGAGGTCGCCGTGCTGAAAAGATCGCGGATTCTTGTTGTCGCTGCCTTATGCGCTCTGGCCGGCCCGGTCCTGGCGCAGCCGAAGACGATCAGTCTCTGGCACCCGTTCACCCTTGAGACCGACATGATCTATGGCGGCATCAAGGCCTTCAACGAGTCGCAGAGCGAATATCGCATCGACCCGCGCATCGTGCCCGGGCCGCAAATGGATTCCGAGCTGATCAAGGCGATCGCCTCGGGCTCGGTGCCCGACCTCGTCACGCTCGACAATCCCGTCGTGGCGAGCTTCTCGGCGCAGGGCACCCTGACCGACCTGACCGATCGCATTTCGAAGTCGACGACGATCAAGCCGGACGTCTATTTCAAGGGGCCCTGGGCCTCGGGCCTCTGGAAGCAGCGCATCTTCGCCGTGCCGCGCGACGCGAACACGCTGGCGCTCTGCTACAATGCCGACATGTTCAAGGCGAAGGGGCTCGATCCCGACAAGCCGCCGAAGACCTGGACTGAGCTGCTCGACGCCGCCAAGGCGCTGAAGGATCCTGCCAAGAACGTCTATGGCTTCGGCTTCAGCGCCGTGCAGGCCGAAGAAGGCGTCTTCCAGTTCCTGCCCTTCCTGCATCAGGCCGGCGGCGCCATCGACAAGCTCGACGCGCCGGAGGCGACGGAGGCGCTGACCTTCTGGGCCGACATGGTCAAGGACGGCATCGCCTCGCGCGACGTCATCAACCAGCGCCAGTACGAGGTCACCAACACCTTCATGGCCGGCAATGCCGCCATGGTGATGTGCGGCCCCTGGGAGCTGCCGCGCCTGCAGAAGGAGGCGAAGTTCGAGTGGCGCCTGGCGCTGCTGCCGGTCAAGGCCGGCAAGGACATCGCCGCCTCGTCGCTGGGGGGCTATGACTGGGTCGTGCCGAAGGGTGCCAAGAACGCCGATGGCGCCTTCCGCTTCATCGAGTTCATGTCGGACCCTAAGATCCTGAACGAGGGCTGGAAGACCGGCCGTCTGGCGCCGCGCACCGACGTCACGGTCACCGATCCGCTCTGGCCGCAGGCCTACGGCATCTACCGCAAGCAGCTCGAGAGCGCCCGGGCGCGCGGGCCGCACCCGCAATGGCCGGAAATCTCGCGCGCGATCCAGATCGCGATGCAGGAGGCGATCACCGGCACCAAGCCCGCCAATACCGCGCTCGCCGACGCCGCACGCAAGATCAAGCCGATCCTGGCCAAGACGCCGCTGTGATCTGACGCAAAACGGGAGTGGCCCGTCGGCCGCTCCCGCCTGCCTGAAGCCGAGTTCGGAGCAAAACAGGATATGCCGGGATCTCCCTCAGCGCTGCTCTATGTCTTCCTGGCGCTGCCGATCCTCTATCTCATCGGCTTCGTCGGCTTCCCGATCGCCTACAACCTGATGATGAGCGTGCAGGAGGTGAATCTCGGCAATATCACCGAGTTCATCCGGCCCTTCGTCGGGCTCGACAATTACCGCACGGTGCTGGCCGACGAATCCTTCCAGAAGGTGCTGGTCAACACGCTCGTCTTCGTCGGCTGCAACGTCGTGGCGCAGGTCGGCATCGGCCTCGCGGTCGCGCTTTTCTTCGCGCAAGACTTTCCAGGAGCGGGCTTCATGCGCGGGCTTCTGCTCTGCTCCTGGATGCTGCCGGCTCTCGTCGTCGGCGCTCTCTGGAAATGGATCTTCGCCACCGAGTATGGCGTCGCCAACTACGTGCTGCAGGCGCTGCATCTCACCGGCTCGCCGATCCACTGGCTCTCGGACCCGTCGGTGGCGCTGACCTCGGTAACGCTCGCCAATATCTGGTTCGGCATGCCCTTCAGCATGATCCTGATCGCCGCAGCGCTGACCGCGATCCCCAAGGAGCATTACGAGGCCGCCTCGCTCGATGGCGCCGGCAGCGCGGCGCGCTTCTGGTACATCACCTTGCCGGCCCTGAGGCCCGCGCTGCTCGCCGTCGCCTGCCTGGTGACGATCTACACGATGCGGGCCTTCGACCTGATCTTCGCGATGACGCAGGGCGGGCCGCTCGACGCCTCCAACGTGTTGCCGCTGCTCTCCTACCAGTTCTCGTTCAAGCAGTTCGACTTTGGCGTCGGCTCGGCGATGGGCTCCTTCGCCTTCCTGATCGTCTTCGGCGTGGCGCTGCTCTATGTGCGCACGCTCAAGCACGAGGAGCCGGCGATATGAGCGCGAAGCTGCGCCGCCTCGACGCACTGCCGCTCGGCGGCTGGCCGGTCACGGTTATCGCCATCCTCGGCGTCGGGGCCTATCTGTTCCCGATCTACTGGATGCTGATCTCGGGCCTGAAGGATTCCGCCGAGATCTTCGCCAATCCGCCGAGCTTCGTGCCGCGGGCGCCCTCGCTTGCCGCCTTCGAATATGTCTTCGTCCGCGAGAACGTGCTGCGCTACCTGCGCAACAGCCTGACCATCGCCATCCCCGTCACGGTGCTGACCCTGCTGCTCGGTTCGATGGGCGCCTATGCGATGAGCAGGCTCCGCAATCGGCTCGTCGATTTCGCCATCGTCATCGTGCTGCTGCTCCAGGTTTTCCCGGAGGCGCTCCTGGCGACGCCGATGTTCATCATCTTCCGCTCGCTCGACCTGCTCAACACCTTCGCCGCGGTCATCCTGGCGACGACCTCGAAGACGCTCGCCTTCGCGCTGGTGATCCTGCGGCCGATGTTCCGGCAGGTGCCGTTCGAGCTGGAGGAAGCTTCCTTCGTCGATGGCTGCACGCGTCTGCAGACCTTCCGGCTGGTGGTGCTGCCGCTGATGCGGGTGCCGCTGATCGTGGTCGGCACGCTCTGCTTCGTCCAGGCCTATGGCCAGTTCGTCTACGGCCTGACCCTGCTCAGCCAGCAGGAGCTGCAGCCGGCGACGGTCGGCATCTACAGCTTCGTCGGCGCCGAATATGCCGACTGGCACCGGGTCATGGCCTTCTCCTCGATCTTCGTGCTGCCGATCCTGGCGATCTTCCTCGCCATGCAGCGCCGGATCGTCTCCGGCCTGACGGCGGGAGCGCTGAAATGACCCCGAAACCTGCCTTGCGGAGGCCTGCGCCATGCGCGTGACGGTGTGGAACGAGTTCCGCCACGAGAAGTCGAATCCGGTCGTCTCCGGCATCTATCCGGACGGCATCCATGGCGCGATCGCGGCCGGCCTCAGCGAGAACGGCATCGCGGGCGTGACGACGGCGACGCTGGACGAGCCGGAGCAGGGACTTTCGGCGAAACGCCTGGCCGAGACCGACGTGCTGGTCTGGTGGGGACACCGTCATCATGACGAGGTCTCGGATGCGCTCGCGGCTGCGGTCTGCGAGCGGGTCAATGCCGGGATGGGCCTCGTCGTGCTGCATTCCGGGCATTTCTCGAAGGTGTTCAAGCGGCTGATGGGCACGCCCTGCACCTTGCGCTGGCGCGCCGAGGGCGAACTCGAGCGGCTCTGGGTGGTCGATCCGGCGCATCCGGTCGCCGCCGGCATCCCGCCCTTCTTCGAGCTGGAGCGCGAGGAGATGTATGGCGAGCCTTTCGAGGTGCCGCCGCCGGACGAGCTCGTCTTCCTGAGCTGGTTCAAGGGTGGCGAGGCCTTCCGCAGCGGCTGCGGTTATCGGCGCGGGCGCGGGAGGATCTTCTATTTCCGTCCCGGCCACGAGACCTTCCCGACCTATCACGATGCGACGATCCGCAAGGTCATCGCCAATGCCGTGCGCTGGGCGGCGCCCGTCGTGCTGGAGGCCGAGCCCTTCCAGAACCGGCGCATCATGCCGCCGCTCGAGCCGATCTGAGGGCAGGGCGATGGCTGGGCGCATCTACATCGCGGGTACCCTCGACACCAAACATGCCGAACTCGCCTATGCCCGCGACGCGATCCGGGCCATGGGCGAGGAGGCGATCCTCGTCGATCTCTCGACGCAGTCGCACGGCCACGTCGCCGATATCCCCGCGGCAGAGGTGGCGGCCCATCACCCCGAGGGCGCCAAGGCCGTCTTCACCGGCGATCGCGGCACTGCCGTCGCTGCCATGACCGAGGCCTTCGCCCGGTTCCTGCCGGAGCGTGACGATGTCGCCGGCGTGCTCGGGCTCGGCGGCTCGGGGGGCACGGCCTTGGTCGCGCCGGCCATGCGGGCGCTGCCGGTCGGCGTGCCCAAGGTCCTGGTCTCGACCATCGCCTCGGGCAATGTCGCCGGCTATGTCGGGCCGACCGATATCGCGATGATGTATTCGGTCACCGATATCGCCGGGCTGAACCGGATCTCGCGGCTCGTCATCGCCAATGCCGCGCATGCCGTCGCGGGCATGGTGAAAGGCGCCGCGACGATCGCTCCCGGGGCCGAGGACAAGCCCCCGATCGGCCTCACCATGTTCGGCGTCACCACGCCCTGCGTGAACCAGGTGGTGGAGAGGTTGTCCGGTGAATTCGAGTGCTTCGTCTTCCATGCCACCGGCACGGGCGGGCAATCGCTGGAAAAGCTGGTCGATTCCGGCCTGATCCATGCGGCGATCGACGCGACCACGACCGAGCTCTGCGACCTGCTGATGGGCGGCATCTTCCCCTGCACCGAGGACAGGCTCGGCGCCTTCGCCCGCACCGGCGTGCCCTATGTCGGCAGCTGTGGGGCGCTCGACATGGTCAATTTCGGCCCACCCGAGACCGTGCCGGCGCGCTACGAGGGCAGGCTGTTCTACCGCCACAACCCGCAGGTGACGCTGATGCGCACCACGCCGGAGGAGAATGCCCGGATGGGCACCTGGCTGGCCGAGCGGCTCAACCGCTGCAACGGTCCGGTGCGTTTCCTGATACCCGAAGGCGGCGTCTCCCTGCTCGATATGCCCGGCCAGGCCTTTCACGATCCCGCGGCGGACGCCGTCTTGTTCGACGCGCTCGAGCGCACGCTGAAAACCGGACCGCGCCGCAAGCTGCTGCGCCTGCCCCACGCCATCAACGATCCCGCATTCGCCGAGGCGCTCGTCGCCCAGATGCACGAAGCCCTGAAAGAGGCCTGAGCCATGCCCCCATTCAAGAGACAGCAACTGGTGGATCGCTTCCACGACATGGTCCGTCGCGGCGAGAAGATCGTCGGCGGCGGCGCCGGCACCGGGCTTTCGGCCAAGTGCGAGGAGGAGGGCGGCATCGACCTCATCGTCATCTACAATTCCGGGCGCTACCGCATGGCTGGCCGCGGTTCGCTCGCCGGCGTCCTCGCCTATGGCAATGCCAATGAGATCGTCATGGAGATGGCGCGCGAGGTGCTGCCGGTGGTGAAGCGCACGCCGGTGCTGGCCGGCGTCAACGGCACCGATCCGTTCTGCCTGTTCGACAGCTTCCTTGACGAACTGAAGCGCATGGGTTTCTCCGGCGTGCAGAATTTCCCGACGGTCGGGCTCATCGACGGCGTCTTCCGTGCCAATCTCGAAGAGACCGGCATGGGCTACGGCCATGAGGTCGAGATGATCCGCATGGCCCGCGCCAAGGACATGCTGACCACGCCTTACGTCTTCAACGAGAGCGAGGCGGTGGCGATGGCGCAGGCCGGCGCCGATATCCTCGTCGCCCATATGGGCCTGACGGTGGGCGGCAAGATCGGGGCGGAGACGGCGCTTGGCCTCGCCGATTGCGTGCCTCGCATCGACGCCATCGCCGCGGCGGCGCTGAAGGTTCGGCCGGAGATCATCATCCTCTGCCATGGCGGGCCGATCGCCTCGCCGGAGGACGCGCGCTACATCCTTTCGCATTGCCGTCATTGCCATGGCTTCTACGGCGCGAGCTCGATGGAGCGGCTGCCGACCGAGACCTCGCTGACGGAGCAGACCCGCAATTTCAAGGCGATAGCCCGCGCCGCCGAATAGGTGCGGCGCAAGAACAGGACAGGAGGAAGAGATGGCGAAAGTCTATATCAGCGGGATCATCGACGCGCCGGTCGACAAGGTCTGGGACTATGCCCGCGACTTCAACGGCCATGGCGAATGGCACCCGCTGATCGCCGAGAGCCATGTCGAGGACGGCCTGCCGAGCGACCGGGTCGGCTGCGTGCGCAATTTCAAGCTGACCAATGGCGGGCATCTGCGCGAGCGGCTGCTCTCCTTCAGCGATCTGGAGCGCCGCTTCACCTACAACATCATCGTCTCGCCGATGCCGATCGAGAACTATGTCGCGACCTTTGGCGTCAAGCCGATCACGGAAGGGAACAAGACCTTCGTGGAATGGATGGCCGAGTTCGACGTCTCGCCGGCCGATGAGGCGGATATCAAGGAGAAGGTTGGCCAGGGCACCTTCGCCGAGGGCATCAAGGCGCTCGAGAAGGCGGTGAAGGCGCGGGCGTAACCTGCCCCCGGGGCTCTGCCCGCGTCATGCTCGGCCCTGTGCCGAGCATCCACGCCTTGAACACCGCCCTCGATCAAGGAAGTCGTGGATGGTCGGGACAAGCCGACCATGACGAGTTCCGGAGCGGCTACTCTCCCTCCGGCCCCGACGCCGATTGCAGGCCGTAGGTGCGCATCTTGTTGTAGAGGGTCTTGCGCGAGATGCCGAGAAAATCGGCCGTCTGGCTGCGGCGGAAACGGTTGCGCTTCAGCCCGTGCAGGATCCACTCCTTTTCCGAGCTGAAATTGCGCGCCGATGCGACAATCTCGGCGCCGAGCGGCGGCAGATGCTGCTCCAGGATGACGCCGCCACTACAGGCGAGCACGGCCTGTTCCAGCACCGAGTCGAGCTCGCGCAGATTGCCGGGCCAATGATGGGCGGCGAGGGCACGGAAGGCGGCGGGGTCGAGGCTTTTGGGCTCGCTCTGCCGGCGCAGGCCGATCGTGCGCAGCGATTCATCGATCAGCGAGGGCAGATCCTCACTGCGCTCGCGCAAGGGCGGCAGCACGATGGTGAAGCAGCCGAGCCATTCGGCGAAGCGCGGATCGACCCTGTCGGCCGGCAGATGCCGCAGATCCTGATGCGCGATCGCAAGGAAGCGGACATTGAGCGGCGAGGGGGTCTCGCTGCCATGACGCCAGAAGGAACCGGCCTCGACCGCGTCCAGCAGCGCCCGCTGTACCTCGGGCGGCATCTCGTCGGCATCGTCGAGCAGCAGCGAAGAGGAATGGACGATCTCGAGCCAGCCGAGCCGGTGCTTGACCGCGCTCGGATGCATCCCGGCCATGCAGCCGAACAGGTCGAGCTTGAGCCGCTCGGCACCCTGGTTGGCGCAGGATAGGCTGACCATGTCGCGGGCCTGGCGTGGGCCAAACCGGTGCAGGGCGCGGGCGATCTCGCGCCGGCCGGTGCCGGCCTCGCCTGCAATGACGACGGGGTAGTCGGTCGTGGTCAACCGGTTGAACAGGGCGCGTGCGGTCTCGGCGGCCTGTGAATGGCCCCAGAGCGGGCGCGGGAAGCGGCGTGGATTATAGCGCGTCTCGAGCCCATCGGCCTTTTGCCTGAGCGTGCCGATCGCCTTGAAGGCGGCGGTGACGACCTCGATCGCGCTTTCGGACGGCACGCGGTCGATGGTCGAGCCGCCGATATAGCCGTCGACGCGGGCGATCTGGCAAAGCTCCTCCAGCTGGCGCGGGCTGACGATCGGCCCGCCCTCGACCAGGCAGCGCGTCTTGCGCGAGACCGCCCGGACCTGCTGGGCGATCGCATTCGCCATCAGCCCGGCATCCTCGACGCGCAAATGGGAGACCGCGCCGAGCACGCCGCCGACATTCCAGCCGAGATCGATATTGACGATGTCGGCGCCCTGGCGCGCCGCCTCCGCGGCCTCCTCCGCGGTGTGGGTATAAGCCAGCGTCGAGAGCCCGCGCTCGCGCGCAACCTGTAGTAATTCGAGCTCGCGGCCGAAGCCGACGCCGCTGCGTTCCAGGAAGGCGCGGTATTGACCGTCGATCAGGATCGAGGTTGGGAAATTTGCGATGCCGGCAAAACCCGCCCTGGCGATGCGCTCGACCAGTTCGCGCAGGTCGAGCCGTGGGTCGAAGCTGGCCGCGCCGAAATAGACCGGCACGGTGGCGCGCGGCAGGATTTCGGAGCGCGCGAAGCTGAGCACGAACTCGTTGCTGTCGCGCAGCGGCAGCATCGCCGCCACCGACGGCTCGCCGATGCAGCGCATCCGGCCGGCGCTGAGCGCGATCAGAAAGTCGGCGCCACCGCGCGTCGCCGACTGGGCCGCCATGCCGGTGCCGATCGCGGCACCGACCATGAAGCGCGGCTGCTCCCGCTGGGAGCCTGAAAGGTCCGGCCCCATCGGAGCCGGCGTCCCGCTGTTACGAGCCGTCGAAGGAGCGGATATAGTCCTGGACATCGATGGTCTTGCCGCTGCGCGCGCTCTCGATCCCCGCGAAGATCAGGGCCGCCGCGTGGAGGTTCGCCTCGACATGGGTCTCCATCTCGGCGCCGCCGTCAAGCCAGATGCAGAATTTCTCGATCAGCCAGTGGTTCAGCCATTTCGGCTGGGTGATCATCTGGATCTTCTGGCCCTGGCCCTCGCGGCAGCGCTGGCGCACGAGCTGGCTGCGCGAGAAGGTCTCGATCTCGCGGTTGTTGAGGATCGCCGTGCCGAACTCGCAATCGACCCGGACATATTCCTTCATCCAGTCGTTGAGGCCGACGGCGGCCGAGGACGAACCCTCGTAGATGCCGCGCACGCCATTCTCGAACACCATCATGACGACGCCATCGGTATCGCCGGCATATTTCGCCCATTCGGGCTTCCAGGTCGAGGCGGTCAGCGACTTGCACTGGGCACCGGCGAAATCGGCGACGAGGTCGAGATGGTGGACCGCGCCCTCGATCATCAGCGGGTCCTGCATCGTGTGGCGGAAGAGGGCGCCCCAGGCGAGGTGCTCGCGCATATCCGCGAAATAGCGGCAGCTGACATTGTTGACCCGGCCGAGCTGGCCCGAGCGGATGATCTGGCGCAGCGTCGTCTTGTCCTGGTCGAAGCGGTGGCTCATCGTCACCGCCATCTTGCGGCCGGCGGCGCGGACCTTGCGGACAATGCGGGCGCAGGCTTCCATCGTGTCGGCGATCGGCTTCTCGCAGAGGATGTCGACATTATGGGCGAGCGCGATGTCGATGATCGCCTCGTGATAGCCGGGTGGCACGACGATTGTGCAGAAATCGAGCTTGTGCGCGGCAAAGGCGGCCTTGGGATCGGTATAGCAGGCGGCTTCCGGCAGCTTCAGCGCCTTGCGGCCGAATTCTAGGGCCTTGGGATCGACATCGACCAGCGCCACCACCTCGATCGTGCCGTCGGCAATGTTCGAGGCCAGGAACTCAGTGCACCAGCGCCGGCCGAACGTGCCGACGCCGACATGGATGACCTTCTTCGTCATGGTTCAGATTCTCTCGGGCTGGGGCTGGGCGGTGCCGTGGGTATGGTTCCAGAGATGGCCGACGCGCTTGCGGCCCTCGAGCGAGGTCTCGAAATAGACGGCCTTCACCGGCTCGGAGACGCTCGCCATGTCATGGTGATGGCCCATGCCGAGCGCGACGCAGTCGCCGGGGCCGCTGTCGAAGAAGCGACCGCCGACGACGACGGTGCCGCGGCCTTCGAGGATGAGCCAGTACTCGTCGCAATCATGATAGTGCGAATCGACGCGGGTCGATTTCGGATAGGAGACCGGGTCGCCATTATTGGTCGCATCCGGCTCATGGGCGACGCGGAAGATGCCGCAGCCGGCCATGTCGTCGCCCCAGGAGCCTGAGAGCCGCACGAGCTGGGTCTTGGAGCCGTGGCCGGTCACGCTCCAGGAGCTGAAGCCGGGCTTCTCGTGGATATCGAGAAACTGGCCTTCTTTCAGGATGATGGAGCCGTTTGTTCCAGCGATCTGCGCGGTCCCGCCGGTGCAGAGCAAGCGCTCCTTGGCGGTGGACGCCTGTCGTGAGGCCGTCTGGGCGTCGGTGAGATCGATGATTTCGAAGGAGCGGAGCGTGCACCAGGATGGCGGCGCTTCATGACTGCGGAAAAGCGACAAGATCGACACCTCGGAACGATGGGACGGCGTCCGGAGATGGAGGGCGGCAATCGTCGCGCCCGCGCGAGCCCGTCCTGGCAACCTCCCGACGAAAGATCCTGCCTGCGGCCTTGGCAGCCGAAGTGAATCTTCCGAGGCAGAATGACCGAGGCGCCGTCGGGCCGATAGGGACAAATCCGGAAAGGATGGGTAGAATTGGGAAAGCCGGGCGCCAGCAAGGACGTCCGGGCATGGCGAAGGGCAGTGCCTCCTGCAACCATCGCCGAGGAGGGAATGCCGTGACCGAACACGCCTATGCGAAGCCGCCGGGAGTGCCCTGGCGTATGGGGGCCGACCGGACGTCCCCGGCCGGGCCGGGCGTTTCTTCGCGCCCGTTCCGGATCGTCCCTGGCATCCCGGGGGATTGGGCAGATATCGCTGCCGATGAGATCATTCTCGTCTGTCCCTGGCTGGGCGGGCTCGATCCCTGCACCGGCCTATGGCTCGCCGCCTTGCCGATCCACGATTGCAACGCCTTCATCGACAGCGACTGGACCTTGGAGGCCCCGACGCAGTTGCGCGAGCGTTGCTATGTCGGCGTCTTCGCGCTCGACCGCCTGCGCTCCGGCCAGCAGATTTTCGGGCCATTGCGCGACAAGGGCGTCGCCAGGCTGATCAACCTGCCGAGCATCGGCTTCTTCGATGGCGCGACGGCACAGACATTCGGCCGGCTCGCCTTCACGCTGGACAGCGAGATCGGCTTCCTGGCGCAGGCGCGCGGTCTCGGCTTCGATACGGCGCTCTGCGCGCGGTCCGACGTGGCCCTGGCGCCGGAGCGCGCGGCCCAGTTCGATTTCATCCTGCGCCATCAGGGGCCGGACCGGCCGCTGCGCATCGAAGATGCTTGAGCGGGCTCAGATCAAGCCCAGCAGGCGCAGAGCCATGAAGCAGCCCGAGCCGGCCGCGATCAGCACGATCGGATTGACCGGGGTCAGCATCAGCAGTGCTGTCGAGATCAGCGCGATCGAGCGCGCGATCCAGCCGCCCGCCATGGCCTGGAGCAGGATATAGGTCGCGGCGAGGATCAATCCCGCTGCGACCGGGCGCAAGCCGGTTTCGAGCGCGCGCTGCCAGCGGGCCCCCTCATAGCGTTCCCAGAGCCGGGCGACGCCGTAGATCAGGAAGGCCGTGGGGCCGAAAATGCCGACCGTCGCCGCCAACGCACCCCAGAAGCCGGCGATCTGCCAGCCGATCAGCGTGGCCAGCAGCGAGCCGGGCCCGGGCGCCATCCGCGAGATCGCGAAGGCGTCGACGAATTGCGTGGCCGTCATCCACTGATGCACGTCGACGATCTGGCGGTGCATGTCCGCTACGGCACCTTGTCCGCCACCGATCGTCACCAGAGAGAGCGGCGCGAAGACGAGCAGGATGCTCCAGGCGAGGCTCGGCATCGGCATGCCCTCACGTATCGAAATAGGTCACGGCAACGCTGAGCGAGCCGGCGGCGGCGACGGTCCAGAGCAGCGGCCATTGCAGGATGCCGATCGCCACGAAGGTCGCGGCCATGATCATGAGCGGGAACAGCTTGCGCGAGACGCGCCGGGCGGCCGTCAGCCCCATAGCCAGGGACAATCCGATGGCGGCCGAGGCCGCGCCGTCAAGCGCGACATGGCTGAGCGGGTACTGCGAGAACGAGGCGAAGATGCTGCCGATCAACACGACCGTGAAGGCCGGAGGCACGACGATGCCGAGGAAGCTCGCGATCGCGCCGTTGCGGCCGGCCATGCGATAGCCGATCCAGATCGCCATATTGGTGACGTTGACGCCCGGCAGGGCCTGGGCGATGGCGAGCCCGTTGAGGAATTCCTCCTCGCTCATCAATTTGCGGGTCTGGACGAACTCGCGCATGAACCAGCCGCTGAGGCCGCCGCCGAAGCTGGTCAGCGCGATCCGGGTGAAGATCAGGAAGAGTTGCAGCGGGCTCAGGCGCTGCGGTTTGGCATCCGGCATCTCTCATCCGCGGCCATGCGGTTGCTGACCATCCCTAGATGCAGAGTCCGCACCGGATGGCCAGCACCACAGCGCATGCACGCCATGAGCCTCGGGGGAGGCGGCGGCCCTGGGTCTGTCCTCCTGTTGAGGACAGACCCTAGCCTTTGACCGAGCCCATGGTTAGGCCGCGCACCAGGAAGCGCTGCATCACCACCGCGAAGAGCACGACCGGCGTCGAGATGATGAAGGCGGCGGCGCCGATCGAGGGCCATTGCACCCCGTATTCGCTGCGGAAAGCGACCATGGCCAGCGGGGCCGTCGAGGCGAAGTTGTTGGTCAGCGCCAGCGCGAACAGGAACTCGTTCCAGGCGGCGATGAAGACGAAGACGCCGGTCGCGACGATGCCGCTCGAGGTCAGCGGCAGCATGATCTTGAGGAAGACCTGCCGCTCCGAGCAGCCGTCGATGATCGCCGCCTCGCGGATCTCGCCCGGCACGTCGCAGAAGAAGCCACGCAGCAGCCAGATCGCGAAGGGCAGGTTGAAGGTCGAATAGAGGACGATCAGCACGCCATGGGTGTCGAGCACGCCGAGCCGCGAGGCGACGAGATAGATCGGGATCAGGATGGCGATGCCCGGCACCATGCGCACCACCAGCACGAAGAGCAGGAAGCCGGTGCCGCGGATCGGCAGATGCGCCAGGGCGAAGGCGGCCGGCGCGGCGACCGTCAGGACCACGGCGGTGGTCAGCGTCGAGACGATGATGCTGTTCAGCATATAGGCGCGGAAGATGCTGTCGCCGATGACGCTGCGAAAGCCTTCGAGCGTCGGCTCGAAGATGAAGCGCAGCGACAGCGTATCGACTGCCGAACGGAAGCCGGTCAGCACCATCCAGGCATAGGGGAAGAGATAGACGATGCCGAGGCCGAGGCAGAGCAGGCTCAGCAGCATCCGCTTCGTGCTGTGCGAGAGCGTCAGTGTCATGCCGGCCTCCGCGCCGTGCGGAACAGGTGCCGGAGCAGGGGCGAGCTCGCAATCAGCACGATGACGACGAAGATCAGCGCGATCGCCGTGGTGCGGCCCATGTCGAAGGAGGAGAAGGCGATCTTGTAGGTGTAGACCGTGATCGTTGTCGTCGCTTCGCCGGGCCCGCCCTGGGTCAGGAGCCAGATCTTGTCGAAATCATTCATCGTCGCGATGCCCCGGAAGGCTGCGGCGATCAGCATGTACGGCACGAGATGGGGCAAGACGACATGGCGGAAGCGCTGGAAGGCGTTGGCGCCGTCGACGCGGGCGGCATCCATCAGGTTGCTGTCGACCGATTGCAGCCCGGCCAGGATCACCAGCATGAAGAACGGTGTGTTCTGCCAGGAATCCATGATCACCATGGCGAAGAAGGCGTGCTCCAGACCGAGCCAGGCGACCTTGCCGAAGCCGAGCGCGACCAGCAGCGAGTTCAGCACGCCCTGTTCCTGCTCGTAGAGCAGCTTCCAGAAGATCGCGATCACGGCCGGCGTGATCACCATCGGAATCAGCATGATCGAGCGGAAGAACGAGGCGTAGTGCAGCTCGTTGTCGAGCAGCAGCGCCAGCAAGGTGCCGAGCGTCAGGCTCAGAGTGACCGAGGTCAGCGTATACAGCAGGGTGATCTTCACCGCCTGCCAGAAGGACGGGGCGCCGAGCACGTCCTTGAAGTTCTCCAGCCCGGCGCTGATCGTCTCGCTGCCGGGCTCGGTCAGGACCCAATGGGTGGTGCTGGTCATGACCGCGTAGATCATCGGCCCGAGATAGACCGTCGCGAGCATGATCACCGCTGGCGCCATGAACCAATAGGGCTCGAGCGGCACCTTGGCGCGGCGGAAAGTTTCGGTCTTGCGGGCACCGGCCGGGAGGGAGCGCCCCCCGGCCGCAAGCATCGGCGAGCTCGTCACGGCCTGCCGCTCACTGGATATAGCCACGGCGCTTCAACAGCGTCGTCACGCGCTCCTGCAGGGCGGCCGCGCCTTGCTCCGGCGTCTTGGTGCCCGAGCAGACGGCATTGGCCTCGTCATAGATCTGGATATTGACCTGCTCGGCATCCTTGATCGGCGCATAGGTCGCGACATTGCCTTCCATGCCCTTCAGCACGGAGGGGAAGAAGGGGAACTTCTTGTTGGTCTCGGGATCGAGCAGGGCGGAGCGGCGCACCGGCGACAGGCTGAGCAGCGCAGTCTGCTTGACGATATCGGGCGAGGTGAACCAGCCGATGAACAGCTTGGCCGCGTCGAGACTGCGCGATTTCGAGCCGACCGAGAGGCCCCAGCCGCCGAGCAGCACGGTTTCCGGCGTCGGCGCATAGCCGACCGCCTTGGCGATTTTCGACTTGGACGGGTCGTAGAGCGCACCGACGCCGCCGGCCCACATATAGCCCTGTGCCGCCTGGGCGGACGAGACGCTGGCGATCATCTCCGGGAAATCCCAGGTCAGGTTGCCGGGAGGACTGATCGGCCCGAGCTGCTCCTTCATGTAACGGAAGGCCTCGACGCTGGCCTTGCTGTCGAGCAGCGGTTTTCCTGCCGAATCAAAATATTGCCCGCCGAAGCTATGAAACAAGGTGATCCAGACGCAGCCGGTCTGGATCGTCTTGCCGGCCGGCATATTGTAGCCGAACTGGTCACCCTGCTTGAGTTTGGTGCCGTTCTCGACGAGTTGTTTCCAGGTGGTCGGCGCCTGCTCGGGGTCGAGCCCGGCCTTCTGGAAGGCCTCCTTGTTCCAGACGGTGAAGGAGGTGTCGCCGTTGATCGGGATCGTCGCCAGCTTGTCGCCGACCTTGGAATAGGCGGCTAGCGCCCGCGGCGCATAGTCGTCCCAGTTCATCGCCGGGATGCCCGCGACTTCCTTGTCGAGATTGGTGTGGTCGATCACGAAGGGAGCGACCTGCTCCTTCCACTGATAGGCGACCAGGTAGATGTCGAAGGAATTCGTGTTGGTCGTCGTGTCCAGCACCATCTTCTGATAGCGCTCGGCCGTGGGCAGGGCCGAGAATTCGACATTGATGCCACTGGCGGCGGTGAATTCCTTGGCGACCTCGGCCGAGGCGACATAGGCCGGCGTATTGCCCCAGACCACCTTCACCGTCTTGCCGGCATGGGTCCTGGGCAGGTTGCGCGTTGCCGGCGCAGCGGCGGCCTGCGCGGCGCAATATTCCACGAGGCCGGCATAGCTCGTACCGGCGGCGAGAGCGCCCAGCGTGAACTGGCGGCGCGAAAGCCCCTTCATTGTCGATCCTCCCATGTGATTTTTTGTTGGGAGCAGGACAGCAGAGGGGACATCACGGCTCAATCGGATTGAGGGCGCGCCTTGAGTAAATGTGGGTAAGCGCGGATCAAATCCCGATCGGCGGAACGGATCGGCTCAACCGTGCAGGCTGAGATAGACACCGGTGGCGACCTCGGCAGCACGCAGGAGCAGCAGGCAGCAGACCTCTTCCGGTCAGGAACCGCCGCTTGGCCGCGGCTTCCTTGCGACCATTGCAGTGATGGTCCCGACAAGTTCCTGCCGGGCCTGCTCGGCCGTGATCCCGCCATTCGCGGCAGCATAGGAGAGGGCCTCGGCGGCGCCGAGCATCGCCCAAAGCCCGGCCGGCGCGATGGCGCCGCCTGCGGCGAAGGGGGCGAGGGCGGCCCGGCACTTCTCCATGAAGGCCGACTCGCAGTCACGCTTGATCTTTTCGAGCTCCGGGGAGCTGGCCAGGGCAGCAAGCAAGCCCGGTATCTCGCGGCCCTGGAGAAGGACGCAATCGACATAGGAAGACGCGATGACGCCAGCCCGGCTCGCGAGGGTCGGTTCGCTCGTCTGAAGCGCCAGGTCCATCAGCGCGATCTGGCGCGCATCGAATTCGCGAAAGAGCGCAGCAAGCAACCCGGTCCGCGTTTCGAAATGGTCGTAGACGACCGGCTTCGTCACGCCGGAATGCTCGGCGAGCCGCCCGAGCGTCAACGCTTCCGTTCCTTCCTCCCGGATCAGCCGCCAGGCGACGTCGATGAGCTGGCGATGCCGTTCGTCGCGCGACAGGCGGCGACGCGGCTGAGGAGCCTGTTCTTTCGTTTCGGTGGTTGACATGGTTATATACCAAAAGTAACTTACCTAAAGTATATAACTTGAGCCGCTCATCCGCAATCGAGCAGGAGAGTTTTCGATATGCATGCCCTTCTCGTCATCGCACATCCCGATCCGAAGTCGCTCAGCCACGGCATCGCGGCGCGGATTGCCGAGGGCGTAGCGCTGTCCGGTGCCGGCAATTCCACGGAGATCGGCGACCTCGCAGCGGAAGGCTTCGATCCCAGCTTCGGCCTGGCCGATATCGCCGTCCATCGCCGCGAGGCGCCGCCACCGGCCGAGATTGTGGCCGAGCAGGCGAGGATCGATCGCGCCGATGCGCTCGTGCTGGTCTACCCGGTCTATTGGTGGTCGATGCCGGGGCTTCTCAAGGGCTGGATCGACCGCGTCTTCGCCAATGGCTGGGCCTACGAAGCCGGCCCGGACGGCAAGGTGGTGAAGAAGCTTCGCCACCTCAAGGTCCATCTCGTCGGCATAGGCGGCGCCGATGCGCGAACCTATGCGCGCCACGGCTATTTCGAGGCGATGAAGACGCAGATCGACCATGGCATCTTCGATTATTGCGGCGCCTGTGTCGTGACCTCGGAGCTTCTGCTCGACTCGGACAGCCAGGATCCGGGGTTGCACCTCGAGGCGGCGCGCGCCATCGGCCGCAATCTCTTCGACGCCGCCACGCATTGCGAGGCGACCGCAGCGTGAGCGCTGCGAGGAGGATATCTCGACCTGAAGTGCGCTGCCGGGCTTGGGCCCGACACAAAGGGAGCCGGCTGTGTATTGTCCTTAGGGACAGGTTTTTGTTGCGACGGATTCGTTAGTATCAACCCGAGGCCTCAGAGACCATCTGGGGTTCATGCGGCATCTCTTGGGAGACGCCTATGTATCTCCGGATCGTGCTGGCCTGTGTCGTAACGAGTGGCTTGGCTTCCCAACCTCTTGCGCAGACGCCTCCGCCTCAACCCCAGCCGCCTGCTGCCCAGCCGCCGCCTGCTGCCCAGCCACCCGCGGCCCAGCCGGCTGCACCGACCACGCCGAGCGAGCAGCTCTTGAGCACGGCGCAACTGGACGCGCTGGTCGCGCCGATCGCCCTCTATCCCGATACCCTGCTGGCGCAGGTCCTGATGGCCTCGACCTATCCGCTCGAAGTGGTCCAGGCCGATCGCTGGGTGACGGCGAACAAGAAGCTCAAGGGCGACCAGTTGAAGGCTGCTGCCGAGAAGCAACCCTGGGACACCAGCGTCAAATCGCTCGTCGCCACGCCCTCCGTGCTCGAGATGATGAGCAAGAACCTGGATTGGACGCAGAAGCTAGGCGACGCGGTCCTTGCCCAGCAGCCGGATGTGATGGACGGAATCCAGCGCATGAGGACGCGGGCCTATGACGGCAAGAAGCTGACCTCGGGCTCCCAGCAGACGGTCTCAGTCAGGCAGGAGAGCGGGCGGCAGGTGATCGCGATCGAGCCGACCTCGCCGGACACCGTCTATGTGCCGTATTACGACCCCGCGGTCGTCTACGGATCATGGCCCTATCCCGCCGATCCGCCCTATTATTTTCCGGGAACGGGCTATATCGCCGCCGGCGTGGTCGCCACCGGGCTCGCCTTCGGCGCCGGCTATGCGCTCGGGCGCTGGAACACCGGGGGCTACTGGGGCGGCAACGTCAACTGGAACAACAACAACATCAACATCGACCGCAATCGCGTGTCGCATTGGGAGCATAACCCGCAGCACCGCCAAGGCGTCCAGTACCGCAACAATGCCGTCCAACAACGGTTCGGCAACACCAACATCAACAATATCCGCGCTGGCAGCGCCGACAGGATGGATTTCCGCGGGCGCGGCGGCGACCAGGTGCTGCGGCCGGGTGGCGACCGCCCTGGCGGCGGCGATATCCGCTCCGCGGCCCGCCCCGAACAGAGGCCGGCCGATCGTGCAGGCGCGGCTGGACGGCAGGATCGCGGGCAGGGTCAACGTGCCAATGCGGGCGGCCGCCAGGAGCGTGCCGGTGATCGCGCGCGTTCCGGTGGTGCCCGGCAGGGAGGGCGGGCCGGCGGAGCGCCGCGGGCTGCGACCCGTCCCAGCAGCGGAGCACGTCAGGGCGCCTTCAACACCCAGGCCGGCCGTGCCGCGGGCTTCCAGTCCCAGCGCGGGCAGGCCAGCTTCGCTCATTCACGCGCCGGGGGCGGTGGCCCGGCGATGCGTGGCGGTGGCTTCGGCGGTGGCGGACCGGCCATGCGCGGCGGTGGCTTCGGTGGCGGCGGTGCCCGCATGGGCGGCGGTGGCGGTGGACGAATGGGTGGAGGAGGCGGCCGCGGCGGTGGCGGGCGGCGCTCAGACATCCAGCTCAAGAACCATGTCGAACTGCTCGGACGCCTCTCGAACGGCATCGGATTCTACCGCTTCGAATATAACGGTTCCCCGACGACCTATGTCGGCGTGATCGCCCAGGAGGTGCAGGTCGTCATTCCGCAGGCCGTGAGCCGTGGCACCGATGGCTATTTGCGCGTCGATTACCACCAGCTTGGCGTTCCGTTCCAGACCTTCGCCAAATGGCAGGCTTCCGGTGCCCGGATACCCGGGGGAGGCCACTGGCACTGAGGTCGACCGGATCACGCTCTCTCGAACCTGTTGGGGACGCAGCCCAATGACAGCCGCGATGCCAAATGCTCGTTACTTTCGCCGCTTGCTCTGGGCCTGCATGGTCGCCCTCCTGGCCAATGTGACGCTCGCGAGCGCGCAGGAACTGTTCAAGTCGCCCGCTGAGGCCGCTGCGGCGCTGGTGGCAGCCGCGCGCGCCAGCAACCAGAGCCAGCTCTATGCGATCCTCGGAGTCGAGGGACGGCAGATCATCTCCTCGGGGGATCCGGTCGCCGACGCTGGCGACCGCCAGCGCTTCATCACGGCCTATGACGCCAAGAACGCGATCAAGGAAACGGGAAATACCGCCACTCTCCTGGTCGGACAGGATGAGTTCCCGTTCCCGATTCCGATCATTCGCTCCAACGGCCAGTGGAAATTCGACGCCGAGGCCGGCCGCAAGGAGATCCTGTTCAGGCGGATCGGCCGCAACGAGCTCGATGCGATCCAGGCCAGCCTCGCCTTCTTCGACGCGCAATACGAATACGCCGCGAAGGATCACGGGCAGGGTGCGGGCACCTATGCGCAAAGGATCATCAGCCGGCCTGGCGCCAAGGACGGCTTATACTGGCCGACGGCGCCCGGCGAGGAACAGAGCCCGCTGGGAGAGCTCGCCGCCGAAGCCGCGGCGGATGGTTACAAGGCCAGCGAGACGCGCCGCCCGTTCCACGGCTATTACTACAAGATCTTGAAAAAACAGGGCTCCGGCGCTGTCGGCGGTGCGGCCGACTATGTCGTCGGCGGGCGGATGATCGGCGGCTTCGCGCTTCTGGCCTATCCGGCCGAATATGGACGCTCCGGCGTGATGAGCTTCATAATCAACCATGCCGGAACGGTCTATCAGAAGGATCTCGGCTTCGGCACGAACCGCACGGCGTCGCGCATGCGCACCTTCAACCCCGACAGCACCTGGGAGAAGGTTTCCGTTGCCAAGGACCAGTAGCGGGCGGCCTCTCCCGGGCATTGAACGGATCCGGCGACGTTCCGAGCCCGTCGGCAATCCAGCGAGGGAGGCCGGCATGGTCAAGCCGGGACCTGGATGAGCGATCGATTTCCGATCCTGACCGGCATGTCGGGCTACCGGCGCGAGTGGCTGCGCTACGACTTGACGGCTGGGCTCGCCGTTGCGGCCGTCGCCATCCCCAGCGCGATCGCCTACCCCGCGATCGCAGGACTTCCGCCCGAGGTCGGGCTCTATTCCAGCATCCTGCCGCTGCTCGGCTATGCGCTCTTCGGGCCCTCGCGCAAGCTGATGATCGGTCCGGACGCGGCGACCATGACGGTGCTGGCCGCGACACTTGCGACCCTTCCGCTGAGCAGTCCGGAAGAACGCGTCGTCGCGGCGGCGGGGCTCGCGCTGCTGGTCGGCGTGTTTTGCATCCTGGCGGGCAAGCTGAGCCTCGGCATCGTCGCGGCCTTCCTCTCCCGCCCGATCCTGATCGGCTTCATCAGCGGCATCTCGATCTCGATCCTCATCGGTCAGATCGGGCGATTTACCGGCGTACGGATCGAATCCGACGGGCTGCTGCTGCCGATACTGGAGATCATCCGAAAGGCCGGCATGATCCATTGGCCCTCGCTGATGTTCGGGTTGGCCATGCTCGCGCTGCTCTGGCTGCTCGCGCGCCTGCGCTCGCCGATCCCGGGCCCGCTGGTCGTCGTGATCGTGGCCGGCATCCTGTCAGCCCTGTTCGATTTCGAGGGCAGGGGCATCAAGGTCATCGGCAGCCTGCCGAGCACGCTTCCGGCCATATCGTTCCCTGATATCTCGCGTCTGCCGTTCACGCAGATCCTGCTCGGCGCCGGGGCGATCTGGCTGGTCGGGGTGAGTTCGGGGCTGGTCGGGGCGCGCAGCTTCGGCGCCAGGGACAAGTTCGAGGTCGATGCGAACCGTGAGCTGATCGGGCTCGGGGCCGGCAATATCGCGTCGGGCCTGTTCAGCGGCTTTCCCGTCACGGTTTCGGACTCGCGGACGGCGATTAACATCTCCGCCGGAGGCCGTTCGCAGGCATCCGGGCTGGTGGCCGCCCTCGCGCTGACGGTGCTGCTGATCTTTCTCAACGACGCAATGCGGCTGCTGCCGAATCCGGCGCTCGGCGCGATCCTGGCCTTTGCCGCGCTCAGCCTGATCGATGTCGAGGGGCTGCGTGAGACCTGGCGGGTCAACCGCACCGAGTTCATCTTCGCCCTGATCAGCATGTGGGGGGCGATCAGCCTCGGCGTGCTCAGCGGCGTCATCATCGCCATTGCCGGCACCTTGCTCTACGTCATCTTGAACGAGATGCATCCGCGCGACGCGATGCTCGGGCGCATCCCCGGCCGACCGGGCTTCTACAAGCTCCACCGGGCGCCGGATGCGCAACCTTTGCCGGGACTGGCCCTGTGCCTGATCCAGGGAAGCGTGCTGTTCTTCAACGCGGACTATGTCCGCTCGCGCATCGAGACCATCGCCGAACAACAGCCGCCGGGGACGAAATGGCTCGTCCTCGATGCGAGCGCGATCGCCCAGATCGACTCGACCGCGGCCGTGATGCTCAGGCAATTGCGCACGCGCCTGGCCGAGCGCGGCCTGTCGCTCGGCTTCGCCGAGCTGCATAACGAGCCGAAGGAAATCCTGCGACGGGCCGGCGCCTTCGAGCCATCGGAAGCGGCCGTGGTTTTCGAAGACCTCGAGGATGCGGTGCGGGTGCTGGAGCGGGCGCAAGCTTGAGCTCTGCAACCTCCACTATGCTGGCTTTTCGGGGCGCCGATATTCGCGGACCAGAATGTCGATGCTGACCATCAGCACCCAGATCGGGAAGATCATGAAGGTCCAGTCCATGAAATGGCTGCCGATCAGGATGAACGTCGCCGCGGCATAGCCGACGATCGCCGTCCAGCGGCCGGTGATCCCGGTGCGCAGGACGATGGTCGAGGCCGTCAGCAGGAAGACGCCGGCCATTTTCAGCGCATAGATGCTGGTGAGGTGATAGGCGAAGGAGCGTGCCAGGGTGAAGGTCACGGATCCGGCGAGCTCACGCGGCAGGGCGGCATGTGTGATCAGGATTGCGCCGATTGCGGATGCCGAGGTGAACAGCAGCCCGACGAAGAGAAGCCCGCTGCCGAGAAAGACCGTGGCGAATAGCTTGTGCTCCTGCTCGCCCATCCTGTCGCGCAGCACGCCCATGAACCAGAGAAAAGCGATGCCGGCGAAGGGGATCAGGTTGAGCGCGAGCGCGACCTTCCAGGACTGCGCGCCGAGCCAATCGCCGGGATCGCGCGGGTTCAGCCGCAAGGTCTGCAGCACCAGCACGATCGCCGATATCAGCAGAACCGAGAACAGGATGCCGGCCACCGCGGCGGCTTTCGGCGTCTTCAGCCCCTCGGGTGTGCGATGCGGAAGCGTCACAGTGGAAGTCCATTTCGGACGTGAACAATGCTCCTCGCGGATAGGTCGAGCCGGCGGCTCGCTATCGGTTCGCCGGCCGCAGCAGGCCGAGCCGCTCGGCACAGGAGACCAGCTCGGCGACGGAGCGAACCTCCATCTTTTCCATCACCTTGTGGCGATGGGCCTTGATCGTCCGTTCGGTGGTCCCGAGCTCGTGGGCGATCTGCTTGTTCATCTTGCCGCGCACCACGAGGTCGAACACCTCTCGTTCCCGCGGGGTCAGGTGCCTCAGCCGCAGCGTACGCTGGCGGGCCCAGGATTCCTGCTCGTTGGCGAGGCGATGCCGCGCGATCGCGCGGTCGATCGCCCCGATGAACTCGTCGCACTCGACGGGCTTCGCCAGAAAATCCTCGGCGCCCGCCTTGATGGCGCGGACGGTGGTGCGGATATCGCTATAACCAGCCAGGAAAATCACCGGCAGGCTCGAGCCGGCCTCGAGCAACCGGTCGTAGAGATCTGGCCCTCCCGCGCCGGGAACCTGAACATCGATGACGATGCAGCTCTCGCTGGCGCTGTCAGGGAGATGGTTCAGGATTTCCTCCGCGCTGTGATAGGCCTGCAGCCGATATCCCGATGCCTGCAGCACCCTGCCTATACTTGCCTGAAACGTCACATCATCATCGACGAGATGCACAAGTGCCGACATGGCAAATCCCCCGATTTCCATGCTCGCTGCGGTGACGTGGAACGCGGCCCGTCATGACGGGCTTCGCCCGGGCGTCGCGCTCCGGCCGCTCGTTCCTCCACCGTCGCGCGCTTTCAGATTGTCGCGGTCGCAGCGCTGATACTTGGTAGCGATGCCTCCTTCGGCGGCGAGATAGCGGAGCAGGCCACCATCGGATGTCGGTGCGAGAACAGCCCGTGCGGAATCGCTCGCAATCGACGTCGTGCAGTGGAGGCTCATGATCTGGCGGTCGCCGCTCGTCGTGACATTGACGATCCGACAGGTGGCAAGCGGCGTCGACAGGCGTTTGCCGGAAATGATGAAAGCCGGAATGAAGGCGCTCGCCGGCCGCTTGAAAGCCATTGCACTGCGCGCGGTGGTGTAGACGCTGCCGCAGGAGAGCCCCTCCTCGAGCCAGGCGCCCTGCAGGCTGCTCGTCTGCGCCAAGGCGCCTTGAAAGGGCGTAGCAACAGCTATTGCGAGCAGGCCTAGGCTTATCCGGTGAGCCATCCCGATCATTGAATCCTCCGCGCCGACGCGGGCCATGCCCGCTCGCGATGCGTTCGCATCAGCGAAAGCCTCTATCGAGCCAACCATTCCATCGGGGCAGTGCGATACACACGCGACATCCGCCATTGAGCGCCGCCGCGATACGACGACCAGCTGCGCTTCCCCCGATCGATGCGCTCACTGATTGAAATCAGTCAAAGCCGCATTTCGGGTGGCAGGTAGTAGGTTACAGTAGGCTACGTGAGCGGGCGGTTGCCGTGTCGGAACACTCAAATCGCTCGCGTGATGACTATTCCGTGCCACTTGCAAGGCGCGGTTTCACCGGAAATCCGGCCTGGACGGCACCCCGGGTCAGGATGGCCCGGTCTCTCGCGTTGAAGTTGCGCTTGTCGAGCTCGCCCTCGAAGTCGGCGAAGAAACCTGGCCTCAATTTGAGGAAGAGCGCGCGGCTCTCGGCAGCCTCGGTTTCGTGCCCGGTACGCGCAAAGATGAGCGCGGCGACGAAGTGATAGATCGCGAAGCGCTGCAGATTGGCGCGCCGGATCAGTTCGAGCGCCCGCGTATCCTCGCCCTGCATATAGGCCGCCAAAGCGAGGATCCCGACATAATAGTCGGAATATCCGGGATTGCGTGCCATTGCCTCCTCGAGCAGTGCGGCCCCGCGCTTCCAGTCCCCGGCCTGCGCGACGCGGCTGCCGAACTCGCCGAGCAGCTCGGTATCGTTCGGATTGAGCGCAAGCGCCTGGGCTCCAACGCGTAGCGCCTCTGTCGGCTCGTTGCTGAAGAAGAGGACCGTCATCAGGGCCTGCAGTGCCCGGACATTCTGCGGATCGAGTCGGATGGCGTGCTGAGCAGCGTCACGCGCCCGCTCGATCGGCGTCGGCGAGCCGGGGCGCCGATTCAGCTGGAAGCGATCCTCGTCGAGATAGAGATAGGACAGCATCGCCCAACTGGTGGCATGATCGGGGTAGCGCGTCGTAATCTGCTCCAGGCACTCGCGCGTCGGCGCATGCTCGGTCGGACTCAGCACGGTGCGATATCGGTAGAAGCGAAAGGAGCACTGATAGGCCTCGAGGCTCGGCAGCGGCCGTGTCCCCGACGCTGCCGCCGGAGGCACCCTGAAGAGGATGCCATAGGGCTGGGCCACCGCGGTCGCGACCTTGGACGCGATGCTCATCTCGATATCGACGATGCTGCTGGCCCGCAGGTCGGCATCATAGGCCTCCGACCAGATGATCGCGGCCGTTTCGCCATCGAGAACGCGGCTGGTGATTCTGAGCTTGTCGTCGGAAAGGCGGACGCTGCCCTCTAGGACGTAGCGGCTGCCGAAGCGGCGCCGAATATCAGGGGCGGATGCACCTGGCGCGAGGGCGACCGAGGTCTCCCGGCCGAAGACCGTCAGCTCCTTGAAACGGGCGAGCTGCGCGAGAATCTCCTCTGAGAGACCAGCGGCGTACATATCTGCATCGGGATTCTTCGAGAGGTTGACGAACGGCTTGACGATGAGGGACGGCCCTTCCTGAAGTGCCGGGCCCTTCGCGGAGGCGGCCGGGCTCGACAGATCCGCCATCCAGATGAAGGCAAAGGCCGAGCCGATCGCCAGTGCGACGGCCGAGCCAACGAGCCACGGCTGCTTCAGCCAGTCGACAATCGAGGAGCTGGGCTGCGGCTTCAGCACCGGCGCCGGCCCTGGCGGCAATTTTGGCTGCTTGAGGTCGTCCGCCCGCCAGCAGAAATGCGGTACGTAGCCACCCTTTGGGATCTCGATCAGGACCGGGTCGGGGCTGCCCGCCAGGAGGTAGTACCGCTCCAGGGCGCGCCTGAGCCGGCCGGCCTCGATGCGAACGACGGGATCGTTCTGGATATCGAAATTGCAGTCCCTGCCGAAGACTTCGACCGCCACGGAATAGGCCTTGATGCGGTCGGCATGGCCGGCAAGCGTCTGCTCGACCACATAGGAGAGAAACTGCCGCACCCGCTCGGGCACGTTGAATTCGGCGCTCGCGAGAATGCGGTCGAGCTGCGCTCGGACATCAGTTTCGCCGGGCCCCGGCGCCGGTCGGGCCCCGGATCCATCGTCATCGACACAATTCCTAGGCGCAGGCCGTTCCATGGAATTGGCCCCCCGGCCGTAAATCCACGTAAAAGCTTCTCTACTTAGGCCGGATGATCTCTGTAACCTCCCGTTATTTACTCCCATCCCCGGCGCCCCGCTACATAATTATGGCCTTTCGCGGGGGGCTCGTTCCAATGGATCCGGGCGTTCTGGCCGCTATTCGGCTTCTGCCGACACATAAGAAGTCGATCGAAGAATTGGTTCTTCTCAGCGAAAGCTTCCGCACATTGTGTGGAGATCTCGCCGAGGCCGAACTCGCTCTCAAGCGGTGGGAGAATTCAACACTCCCGGGGAAGGAGGCGCGTTGCGCCGAGTACAGGCAAATCATCGACGGACTTGAAGCCGAGCTTCGGCAAGCGGTTCACGAGCGGTAGCACCGCTCCGAACCTCGATACTCAAGCCGAAACCGAATTGCTGTCCAAGTGGAGAGGTTTCCCATGTCGAAGCACATTAGCTGGATTGTTGCGCTTTCAATTGCCGCGGCCGTCGCGGGCTGCGCCACCACGCCGGTTGTCAACACCACGACCGTGATCGTCGCCGGCGTCGGGCCGGTGGAGATCGAGAGCCTCAGCGTCCGGGTGGTGTCGGTCGACCGGCCCAGCCGATCTGTGATCGTCGAGCAGCGCGGTCGCAGATGGCTTGTCGACGTCCCGCCGCTCTTCGGCGATCTCTCGAATGTCCGTGTCGGCGACACGGTCGAGATCAGGCGGATCGAGGGCGCGGTCCTGGAGGTCAGGCGCAGCAGGCGCGGCGCCAAGCCGGGCATCACCTATACCGAAGCGGTGAGCGGACCACAGTTCCAGAACCTGCCGGACAAGTATGTCGTGCGCGCGCTGACGCTGACGGCAAGGTTCGAGCGGTTCGATCCGGCCACCAATGTCGTGAGCTATGTCGGCCCGCTTGGTCCGCGCACGCTCAACGTGGCTGACCCGGCCATCAGGGCGGAGCTGCAGACAATGAGGAGGGGCGACATGGTCGACCTCACCTTCGCCGAGGCGTTCCACATCATCCTCAATTAGGCGCGTTCCGGGGCGAGGCGCCCTGTCCGGGCAACCGGGCAGGGCCGATCCGCTCCAGCTGGCCATGAACAGTGAAGGAGAGGCGAGCGATGTCGACCGCGAGCCATACCGACAAAGCGGCAACTCTCGCCGACGAGAGCTTCATGTCGGCAGACGATCTCCGCTCCTACATGACGGATCTGGAGATGGCGAAGGCGTCCAAGATGCTTGACGCCATGGACAAGGCCGAGGCGGCGAGGAAGAAGCTCGTCTCCTCGCTGCAGGAGGAGATTGCCGTCACGCCCGAGAAGATCGCCGAGATCAAGCAGAGCCTGGCGACCAAGACGCGCGCCGCGGCGGAACGCGGCGAGAGGGAAGTCCTGGTCATGCGCTTCCCGAGTGCGCTCTGCACGGACAAGGGCAGGGCGATCAACAATGCCGAGCCGGACTGGCCGACGACCCTGACCGGACGTCCCCGCCAGGCCTTCGAGTTCTGGAAGGAGCACTTGCAGCCGGCAAAGTACAAGCTCCGCGCCATGATCATCGACTGGCCGGGCGGCCTTCCAGGGGATGTGGCGTTCTTTCTCAGCTGGTCCTAGTGCGTCTACCCGAAAAGCAGATTGCGTTCCCGGGAAATGCCGACGCTAAAACAAGGAGTTGGATCATCGGGCCGGATATCCGGTCCCATGATGCGGGAGATATGGGGAGACCGGTCATGGACGCAAAGGTCGACAAACCCTTGAGCAGGAAGGATTACGAGCGGAAGCTTCGTGATCTGCATGCGGAGCTGGTGAAGCTCCAGGAATGGGCCAAGCGTGCGGGCGCGAAGATCTGCATTGTTTTCGAAGGGCGTGACGGCGCCGGGAAGGGCGGCGTCATCAAGGCGATCACCGAACGTGTCAGCCCGCGGGTCTTTCGCGTCCTTGCGCTCCCGCCGCCAACCGAGCGGGAGAAATCCCAGATGTACATCCAGCGCTACCTGCCGCATCTCCCGGCTGCCGGCGAAATCGTCATCTTCGATCGCAGCTGGTACAATCGTGCCGGCGTCGAGCGGGTCATGGGCTTCTGCACGGAAGAACAGGCCAAGGCGTTTCTGCAGATCGCGCCGGCAGTCGAAAAGGCGATCGTCGATTCAGGGGTCATCCTGCTGAAATACTGGCTCGAAGTCGGCCAGAAGGAACAGACCCGCCGGATGGAGGAACGGATCACCGACCCGCGGAAGGTCTGGAAACTCTCTCCGATGGACCTGAAGTCCTATTCGCGCTGGTACGACTACTCGCGTGCACGCGACGACATGTTCCGCGCGACCGATACGGCCTGGGCTCCCTGGTATGCCGTTCATTCCGACGACAAGAGGGGCGCGCGCCTCGACGTTATCTCTCACATCCTCTCTTCGATCCCCTACGAGGGGCTGCCCAAGGAAAAGATCAAGCTGCCGAAACGGCAGAAGTCGAATGGCTACGAAGAGTCGAATTTCGCGCGAAACTGGATCACCCAGACTTCGGTGCAGCGCAGCTGACCGAAAGCTGGATCGGAGATAGAACATGGCTACCGCTACGCATCCCGCCGCGCCGCACCACCTACCGGCTTTCATCACGGCGCCGGGTGAGACCGATTACCTGATGGTGGTGATGGCCTTCGTGCTGATTGGCGCAGTACTCGGCGTCGGGCTGATCTTCCTGCGGCTGCACACCCTGCCTGAGCGACTGGCACATAAGTCGCAGAAGCTCCAGTTCGAGATCTGCGCGGTGCTGGGATTGCTGGCGCTGTTCACTCATGTGCACCTGTTCTGGGTGGCGGCGCTGCTGCTCGCCCTGATCGATATCCCGGACTTCTCCGGCCTGTTCGGCAGGATGGCGCATGCCCTCGAACGGATGGCCGGGATGGGGCGGGGCGGCGGCGCATCGAACGCGGCAGTGCGAGCCGAGCCGGAAGCCCATCAGCCTCCGGCAGGCCCCGGCGAGAGCGAGCGGCAGGCTGAGCGCCTCGGGGAGGTGACCCATGCTTGAGCTTCTCGTCTGCTCGCTTCTCACCATCGTTCCCGACTATCTCTACCGGAGATACCGGCAGGGAAAGCGGCTCGGCAAGGAAATCACCTTCTATTCGGTGTGGTTTGAGCTGCGCTGGGGCATCACGGCGTGCCTGATGCTCACGGTCGGCCTGATCACGGTGATCTTCTACAACCACCCGTCGACGACCAACGCGACGCTGTTCTTCCGGACCATCCCGGTCATCTCCGAGACCACCGGGCGCGTTGCGCAAGTCTTTGTCGGCATCAGCGGCCCGGTGGAGAAGGGCGCGCCGATCTTCAAGCTCGACAGCAGCGCGCAGGAAGCCGCGGTCGAAACGGCCCGGCGCAAGATCGCGGAGGTGGAGGCCGCGATAGTCGTCGCGCAGACGGAAATCGTATCCGACGAGAGCAAGATCCAGGAGGCCAGAAGCGCGCTGCAACAGGCGGTCGATGAGCTTGAGACCAAGCGGGAGCTCAGGCGCCGCAATGACGACGTCGTCGCCCGGCGCGAGATCGAGCGTCTCGAGGTCCTGGTGACCGGGCGTGAGGCCGGCGTCGCTGCGGCCGTTGCGGTCAAGGCGACGACGCAGGCACGCATCTCGACCTCGCTGCCCGCCGAGAGAGCCAGCGCACAAGCGGCCCTCGCACAGGCCCAGACGGATCTCGACAAGACGACCGTCAGGGCCGGCGTGAGCGGGCGCGTCGAGCAGTTCACCTTGCGCGTCGGCGACATCGTCACTCCGATCATGCGGCCTGGCGGCGTGCTGATCCCGCAGGAGGCCGGACGTGTCTCGATTCAGGCCGGCTTCTCGCAGATCGAGGCGCAGGTCATGAAGGTCGGCATGGTGGCCGAGGCGACTTGTATGTCGAAACCCTGGGTGGTGATCCCGATGGTGGTGACCAGCGTGCAGGACTTCATCGCCGCAGGGCAGATCCGTGCCGGCGAGCAGTTGCTGGATGCGCAGCAGGTCCAGCGACCGGGCACCCTGCTGGCTTTCCTCGAGCCGCTCTATGCCGGCGGGCTCGACGGGGTGACGCCCGGCAGCACCTGCATCGCCAATGCCTATTCCAGCAACCACGATCTGATCACATCCGGAAACATCAGCACGACCCGGAAGATCATGCTTCACGCCGTGGACGCGGTGGGCCTCGTCCACGCCTTGCTCCTGCGTATCCAGGCGCTCGTGCTGCCGATCCAGACACTCGTCTTCAGCGGTCATTGACGAGGCGGTTCTTCGGGCTTCGGCTCGGGTAGCGTCCCGGCGCTGCCTGAGCCGAAGCTGTCCGTCTCGTTCGGCGCGCCATGAGCGCCCCGACGGTCGGCGGCTCGCAGTGCGCATCCCACCCGACAGAAATTCCATGCGAGAGTGGCTTGCCCGCGCCCGCCAATCGTGAGAAAAAATTGGCGCCAAAATTGCCGCGTATTTGAAGTGACCATCTGAATGGAAAACAGCAAAGAGGTCTGGCGCCGGGTCGATGAGAAGAGCGCCGCGTTCTTCGCCCTCTCGGATCGGATCTGGGGCACGCCCGAATTGAACTACCAGGAGACGCGCTCGGCCGCCGAGCATGCGGCGATGCTGGAGGCGGAAGGGTTCCGTGTCGAGACCTGCGTCGCCGGCCTGCCGACCGCAATGGTTGGCGAAGCGGGCGAGGGCGGTCCAGTCATCGCAATCCTCGGCGAATACGATGCCTTGCCGGGCCTGAGCCAGGAGGCCGGCACATCGGTTCAGAAGCCGCTTCAGGCAGGCGGCAACGGCCATGGCTGCGGCCATAACATGCTTGGTTCCGCATCGCTGCTGGCCGCGGCGGCGGTGAAGGATTGGCTTGCCCATAACGGCATCGCCGGGCGCGTGCGCTATTACGGCTGTCCGGCGGAAGAGGGTGGTTCGGCCAAGGGCTTCATGGTGCGGTCCGGGCTGTTCGACGATGTCGATATCGCGATCTGCTGGCATCCAGCCGCCTTCACCGGCGTCAACAAGCCGATCTCACTCGCCTGCGTCGAGGTCGAGTTCACCTTTCACGGGCGGGCCGCCCATGCCGCTGCCTCGCCGCATCTCGGCCGCAGCGCGCTCGACGCGGTCGAGCTGATGAATATCGGCGTCAACTACATGCGCGAGCACATGCCGTCCTCGGCGCGCATTCACTACGCCATGATCGATAGCGGCGGCATCGCGCCGAATGTCGTGCAGGCGAAGGCGACGGTGCGCCATCTCATCCGCGCGCGCACGCTCGACGAGATGTGGGACCTGGTTCGCCGCGTCAAGAACGTCGCGCAAGGTGCTGCGCTGATGAGCGAGACCACGGTCGCGATCCAGCAGCTATCTGGCGATGCCAACCTCGTCGGCAATCGCCCGCTCGAAGAGGCGATGCACGCCAATCTCACGAGCCTTGGCGGCCCCGGCTTCGACGCCGCCGACCGCGCCTTCGCGGCGGAGTTCCAGAAGACCTTCTCGAAGGAGGATATCCGCGCCTCCTATGGCCGCTTCGGCCTGCCGGTGCGCGAGGGCGAGTCGCTCAGCGAGGACATCTACCCGCTCGATTTCAATGCCGATCTCTTCGTCGGCTCGACCGATGTCGGGACGGTGAGCTGGGTCGTGCCGACCGTGCAGTGCCGCGTCGCCAGCTATGCGGTGGGCACTCCCGGCCATTCCTGGCAACTCGTCGCGCAGGGCAGGGCGCCGGCGGCGCATAAGGGCCTGGCGCTCGCGGCCAAGGCCATGGCCGGCGTTGCGGTCGATGCGCTCTCGCAGCCGGCGCTGATGCAGGCGGCCAAGGATGCGTTCGCCGCGTTTCGCGCCGACAACCCGTTCCAAAACCCGATCACCGCCGATATCGAGCCGCCGCTCGATATGGCCGCCCACTAGAGCATTTTCGAGCGAAGTGGACACCGGTTCGCGTGAAGAAAATGCGTCAACACAAAGAGATAGAGAATTTTCGCGATTCGGAGAAACGCGGAAATGCTCGAAGCGAGATCGCCATGGACGTCGCCGTCACCAAACCGACTGAAGCGCCGGCCGGCGGCGTCGACCGCACAAGGCTGATGGCTCACATCGCCGAGTTCGCCAAGCGCATCAAACTCTCGGGCACGCCGGAGGAGTTGGAGAGCTTCCGCTATCTCGAAGCGACCATGCGCGGCTACGGCTATCGCACGCAGCTCCTGCAGCACGACGCCTATATCAGCCTGCCGGGCTCATCCCGCCTCGTGGTCGACGGCGTCGAGATCGCGAGCATCACCCATTCCATGTCGGTGCCGACCGGCCCGGCCGGCATCAGGGCGCCGCTGGTCTATGTCGGGGAGGGCGAGCAGGCCGATTTCGACAAGGCCGATGTCGCCGGCAAGATCGTGCTGGTCGAAGGCGTCGCGGTCGAGGACGTGGCCGATCGCGCCTCCAAAGCCGGCGCACTCGCCGAAATCCACATCTCGCCGACTGAGCACCTCCACGAGATGTGCATTTCCACGGTCTGGGGCAGTCCCTCGCAGCTGACGCTCGGCCTGCTGCCGACCGTTGCGGCGGCGACGGTCTCGCGCCATGACGGTGCAAAGCTGCGCGCCCGCTGCCTCGCGGGCGAGGGGCTGACCGCGGCGCTGACGACCGAGGTCGAGACCGGCTGGCGCCAGACACCGCTGCTCGTCTGCGATCTCGATGCGCCCGAGGGCGTTGAGGCGACGCCGTTCATCCTGTTTTCCGGCCATCACGACAGCTGGCATTACGGCGTCATGGACAATGGCTCGGCCAATGCGACGATGCTGGAGGCCGCGCGCGTCCTCGCCGAGAACCGCTCGTCATGGCGGCGCGGCCTGCGCGTCTGCTTCTGGTCAGGCCATTCGCATGGACGCTATTCCGGCTCGGCCTGGTATGCGGATGAGCATTTCGCCGAGCTCGACTGGCGCTGCGCCGCGCATGTCAATGTCGACTCCACCGGCGGCATCGGCGCCGATGTGCTCGGCAACAACAGCACGGTCGACGAGTTGCAGGGCCTGGCCGCCCGCGCGATCGCCGCAGAGACCGGACAGCTCCATGCCGGGCACCGCCATGGCCGCGTCGCCGACCAGTCCTTCTGGGGCATCGGTGTCCCGTCGATGTATGGCAGCCTCAGCCATCAGCCCAAGCGGCCAGGCGAGGCGCATATGGCGCTCGGCTGGTGGTGGCATACGCCGCACGATCTCGCCGACAAGATCGATCCGGACGGGCTCGTGCGCGACACGCGGATCGTACTGCGCACGCTCTGGCATCTGCTCACTGACGCGACGCTGCCCTTCGACTATGCCGCCTATGCCGAGAACCTGCTGGCCGAGCTCGGCACAATCGAGACCGCCTTGGCCGGCCGCTTCGATATTGCCTCGCTCAAGCAGGCGACTGCCGCCCTGAAGGCCGCTGCTGCATTGCCCGCAGGCGAGGGGGAGGCACAGGCTCGCCGTATCGACGAGGCGCTGATCGCCGCGTCCCGCCTGCTCGTGCCGATCAACTATACCAGCGGCGATCGCTTTCGGCCCGATCCCGCCAGGACCTTGCCCTCCTGGCCCGCGCTGCAATGCCTGCGCGAGCTCGCCGACGCCGAGGAAGCCGACAAGAACTTCTACGTGGTGGAGGCCCGCAGGGCGCGCAACCGCGTCCTCCACGCCCTCCAGGGCGCTGCCGACTGCCTGAACCAAACCAAGAAGGACAGGGGACTATGACACTCAAGCCATCCGCCCTCGCGCTCGCCGTTGCGCTGGCGAGCCTCGCCGCGCTGCCTGCTCCGGCCAAGGACTGGACCAAGGTCCGCATCGGCATCGAGGGCGCTTTCCCGCCCTGGAACGCGACGACCGCCGACGGCAAGCTGGTTGGCCTCGATGTCGACCTGCTCGCCGATCTCTGCAAGCGCGCCAAGGTCGAATGCGAGCTCATCGCGAACGAGTGGTCGAGCATCGTGCCAAGCCTCAATGCCGGCAAGTTCGACATGGTGATGTCGCTCGGCATCAATGAAGCGCGCAAGAAGATCGTCGATTTCACCGTGCCCTACGCCACGGGCGCGGCGACCTTCACCGTGAGCAAGAGCGGCGGCCTCGCCGCGCTGCCGCTGGCGCAACAGCGTCTCGACCTCACCGACAAGGCGAAGGCCGACCCGGTCATGGCCGAGATCCGCAAGATCCTGAAGGGCAAGACGGTCGGCGTCGTGCAGTCGACGAGCCATGAGCAGCTCATCCGCCAATATTTCGGCGACGATGTCAGCGTGCGCACCTACAAGACCTCGCAGGAGCGCGATCTCGACCTGATCGCCGGCCGCATCGATATCGGCTTCGATAGCGCCGTCTATGCGGCGACGCTGCATGACAAGCCGGGCAACGAGGACATCGCGCTCGCCGGCCCATTGATCAAGGGCCCGCCGCTGGCGACCGATGTCGCGATGGGCGTGCGCAAGGGCGATGACGACCTGCGCGCCATCTTCGACAAGGCGATCAAGGAAGCCGCCGGAGACGGCACGATCCGCACCATTTCGACCAAGTGGAGCAAGCTCGACCTGACGCCGCAATAATCGCGTCAGAGCCGGGCAGGGCTCCGCATGACCGATTTCGCCTTTCTGACGACGCTCGGCTTCGGGCCGGGCGGCTGGGGTCCTGCCATGCTGACGGCGGCCGCGATGACGATCGCGGTCGCGTTGGCGGGCTTTGCCTTCGGCGCGGTCATCGGCGTCTGCGGCGCCTGGGCCAAGCTCTCGGGCGGCGTCGCGCTGCGCGCCGCCGCCGATGCCTACACCACGGTCCTGCGCGGCATTCCCGACCTGCTGGTGATCTACCTGTTCTATTTCGGCTCGAGCGCGGTGCTGACGCCGATCGGGCGGTTCTTCGGTGCCACCGGCTTCATCAGCCTGCCGGGCTTCCTGGCCGGCGCGCTGGCGATAGGCGTGGTCTCGGGCGCCTATCACACCGAGGTCTTCCGCGGTGCCTATCGCAATGTCGCGCGCGGCGAGATCGAGGCCGCGCTCGCCACCGGCATGTCGCGCCCGCTGATGTTCCGCCGCATCGTGGCGCCGCTGGTGCTGCGCTATGCGTTGCCCGGCCTCGGCAATGTCTGGCAGCTCGTGCTGAAGGAATCCGCCCTGATCTCCGTGACCGGCCTGGTCGAGATCATGCGCCAGGCCCAGATCGGCTCGGGCTCGACCCGCCAGCCCTTCACCTTCTTCTTCGCCGCGGCGATCCTCTATCTGCTGATCTCCAGCGTCTCGGGCTGGCTGCTCGGGCGCAGCGAGCAGCATTTCACGCGCGGCATGAGGAGGGTGTGATGGATTTCGCCTTCCTCTACGAGACCCTGCTGACCTTGCTCCCGGGCATCCCGCTGACGCTGAAGCTTGCCGCCTCGGCAGTCGGGCTGGGCGCAGTGCTCGCCTTGGGGCTCGCCTTGATGCGGGTCTCGAAGATCGGGCCGCTCAGCGCCTTCGTGAAGACCTATGTCTTCTTCTTCCGCTCGACCCCGCTGCTCGTCCAGATCTTCCTGATCTATTACGGGCTCGGCCAGTTCGTCGGCATTCGCCAGAGCATCCTCTGGCCGATCCTGCGCGAGCCGTATTGGTGCGCCGTCATCGCGCTCACCCTGAACACGGCGGCCTATAGCAGCGAGATCATCCGGGGAGGGCTCCAATCCGTGTCGGCCGGGCAGGTCGAAGCCGGGCTCGCCTGCGGCATGACGCGCCTGCAGCTGCTGCGCCGGATCGTCCTGCCTCTGGCGCTGCGCCAGGCGCTGCCGGCCTATGGCAGCGAGATCATCCTGATGATCAAGGCGACGGCGCTCGCCTCGATCATCACTTTGCTCGAAATCACCGGGCTGGCGGCCAAGCTGATTTCCGAGACCTATCGCGCTTTCGAGGTGTTCGTCGTGGCTGCGGCCATCTACCTGCTGATCAATTTCGTCGTGACCCGTCTGATCCAGCTTCTCGAGTACCGGCTGACGCCGCATCTGCGGCCGGCGCCGCATGCGGCCCTCGTCAAGCAGGGAGGCGTGGCATGAACGTCGAGATCCAACCCGCTGTCAGGATTGCGAAATTGCATAAGCGCTTCGGCCTACTCGAGGTGCTGAAGGGTATCGATCTCAAGGCGGGTGAAGGCGAGGTCGTCTCCATCCTCGGCTCGTCCGGCTCCGGCAAGTCGACGCTGCTGCGCTGCATCAACATGCTCGAAGTGCCGGATTCCGGCGAGATCACGGTCGCTGGCGAAACGATCCGCCTGGAAACCTCGGGTGGCAGGACGCGTCCTGCGGACCGAAGGCAGGTCGATCGGATGCGCGCCCATATCGGCATGGTCTTCCAGAGCTTCAATCTCTGGTCCCACATGACCGTGCTCGAGAATGTCATCGAGGCTCCGGTGCATGTGCAGAAGCGTCCGCGCGCCGAATGCATCGCCGAGGCCGAGGACCTGCTGGCCAAGGTCGGCATCGCCGACAAGCGCAACCATTATCCGGCCCATCTGTCCGGCGGCCAGCAGCAGCGTGCGGCGATCGCGCGTGCACTGGCGCAGCATCCCAAGGTGATGCTGTTCGACGAGCCGACCTCGGCGCTCGATCCGGAACTGGTCGGCGAGGTGCTGCGGGTAATGCGCGCGCTCGCCGAGGAAGGCCGCACGATGCTCGTCGTCACCCATGAGATGGGCTTTGCCCGCGACGTGTCGTCGAAGGTCGTCTTCCTGCATCAGGGCGTGGTGGAGGAGGAAGGCTCGCCGGCCGACGTCTTTGGAAACAGCAGTTCGGAACGCTTCCGCCAATTCCTGGCCAAGTGACCTGATCCCGGCGTTGAACCGGGAGCCGAGGGAGCGCCAAGGATCAGCGGGAGCGTCAGCTCATGGCAGCGCTACAGAGCCAGGTGAGCAGGCAGCAGGGAGCGCCGAACGGCAGACGGGCGAGCATGCTCAGCCGCGCCAATCCGATTCGCATAAGACATATTATGGAACAAATATGTGGTTCCGGAGCCTTCGCTTCTGCGGAGCAACCGCCTTCCATTCCCGTTGAGCACGATAGCGCAAGCTACTGTTTCGATGCTGCATTTCCCGAGGCTACGCATCGATGCCATCCGCTTGACCGCTACACGCCGACTTCCGCTCCAAGTGCCGTGGTCGCCCGCAGGTTCGGTCTGCATCCGGCAGTCGGATATTCCTCGGACATGCCATGCGCTTCGCGACCTCAGCTCAGCGACAGCTCGGCAGCCAATCTCCGCAACTGCGCGACCGTGGTCTCCATGGCCGCCTCTGGTTCGGATCCCGGGCGGCCAATCCATGCGCAGGTCACGACGGCGACGGCGTCGCCTTCAGGCGACAGGATCGGCGCAGATAGATCGGTGATCCCGAGGAGCTGCCGGCTCGGACCCTGGCGGTAGCCGCGCGCTCTCGTCGCCGCGAACTCGGTCTCGATCCGATGCAGTTGCGCGAGCGCCTCGCTGCCGCCCCAGACGGCAAGGGTCTCGGTCCGCCGCGCGGGGTTCTGGAACGCGAGCAGCGTCAGGCCGGAGCCGGTATCGAGCAAGCCGAGCCGGGCGCCCACACGCACGCGGAACTCCCAGGTGTCCATCGGGCTGGCCTGCGCCACGACGATCGCAGCCCCACGGTCAGGCACGACGAGATGGCACGACTGCCCGGTCTGGCGAGCGAAGGCGTCCATTTGCGGCTGGGCCTGGGCCACCAGCCGGCGGATCGGCGGATGGCGATTGGCGAGCACGAAAAGCTTCATCGACAGCGCGTAGCGATCGCCGCCGGACGAGCGCACCACATAGTCGCGCGCCACCAGCCGCTCCAGCATCCGGTAGATTTCGGAGGGGCCGCGGCCCATTGCCTTGACGATCTCGCCACGGGTGAGGCCGGCCGACTGCTCGGAAAGCAATTCGAGAATATCCAGCCCCTTGTCGAGCGCGGGCGCGCGATAGCGCTCGCTTCCTTCCGCCGCGGCGTCCACAGCCTCCTGCGTGTCCACTTCGCCCTCCCCTCTGTCGGCGCGGCTTGTTCGATGGTCGCCGCTTCGGTGAAGTCGCTTGCCATTATGTTCAGGCATAAATAGCATATCCATATATAAACATAGCCGCACAAATGGCGGCAAACGGGATGGAAATGCCGATGTGCCCCGGGGACCAGGATTCCCGTCGAGGCCGGCCGGCAGGCGGGCCTGAGCGAGCGCCTTTCGCCGGACGGATAGCCGCGTCATGACCGGCCTCCTGCAGATGGCCGGCATCGAGAAGCGGTTTCCCGGCGTTCATGCGCTGAAGCAGGCGCAATTCGAGCTTCGGGCCGGCGAGGTCCATGCCCTGATGGGTGAGAACGGCGCCGGCAAATCCACGCTGATGAAGATTCTCGCCGGCATCTACCAGCCCGATAGCGGCAGCATCGCCATCGACGGCCAGGAGGTCGCCATCGCCTCGCCGCGGGCGGCGCAGAACCTCGGCATCGCCATGATCCACCAGGAGCTGGCGCTGATGAACGACCTCACGGTCGCCCAGAACATCTTCATCGGCCGCGAGCCGCGACAGTCCTTCGGCCGGCTCGACGAGGCGGCGCTGAACGCCCGGGCAGCCGCGATCTTCCACGCGATGAACATCGCCATGGAGCCGCGGGCACTCGTCGAGGGGCTCACCATCGCCCGCCAGCAGATGGTCGAGATCGCCAAGGCCCTGTCGGTGAAGAGCCGCATCCTGATCATGGACGAGCCGACGGCGGCGCTGAACGATGCCGAGATCGCGGAGCTCTTCCGGATCATCCGCCAGCTCCGCACCGAGGGCGTCGGCATCGTCTATATCAGCCACAAGATGGACGAGATCCGCCAGATCGCCGACCGGGTCACGGTGATGCGAGACGGCGAGTTCGTCGGCACGGTCGAGGCGGCGGATACGCCGATCGCAACCATCATCACCATGATGGTCGGCCGTGCGCTGACTGACGAGGCGCTGCCGGTGCCCGACCTCTCTACCCAGCCGGTGGTGCTCGAGGTGAAAGGGCTCAGCCGTGGCCGGGCAATCCGAAATGTCAGCTTCACCTTGCGCCGGGGCGAGATCCTCGGCTTCGCCGGGCTGATGGGCGCCGGCCGCACCGAGGTGGCCCGCGCCATCTTCGGCGCCGACCGGCATGAGGCCGGCGAGATCAGGGTCCATGGCGAGCCGCGCGCTATTCGCAGTCCCAGGGACGCGGTTCGCGCCGGCATCGGCTACCTGTCCGAGGACCGCAAGCATTTCGGCCTCGCGCTCGGCATGGATGTGCGCGACAATGTCGCGATCGCGAGCCTCCAGCGCTTCACCGACCGGCTCGGCCGGCTGAACGAGGCGGCCATGGGCGAAACCGCGCGCCGCTATATCGGCAGGCTGGGGATCCGTACCCCCTCGGAGCAGCAGGAAGTACGGCTGCTCTCCGGCGGCAACCAGCAGAAGGTGGTCATCGCCAAATGGCTGCTGCGCGACTGCGACATCCTGATCTTCGACGAGCCGACCCGTGGCATCGACGTGGGCGCCAAGGCGGAAATCTACCGGCTGCTCGCCGAGCTCGCCGCCCAGGGCCGGGCGATCATCGTGATCAGCTCCGAGTTGCCGGAGGTGCTGCGCCTCAGCCACCGCATCGCCGTCATGTGCGAGGGGCGCCTGACCGGTATCCTGCCCGGTGGTCCTCACACGACCCAGGAAGAGATCATGCGGCTCGCGACCCAGCGCGAGGCCCTGACAGAGGAGCAGCCGGCATGACCGCCTTTCCGACGCGCACGCTCGCGGCCGGCGCCAAGGTTTCGGGCGCCGGGCAGAAGCTCCTCGCCTTTGCGAGCCTGCTGATCCTGGTGGTCGGCTTCAGCCTGGCCTCGCCCAACTTCCTCCAGACCTCGAATATCATGGCCATCCTGCAGGCGACCTCGGTCAACGCCGTGCTGGCGGTGGCGGCGACGCTGGTGATCATCACCGGCGGCATCGATCTTTCGGTTGGAACGCTGATGACCTTCTGCGCCGTGATCTGCGGCGTGGTGCTGACCTGGTGGGGCATGCCGCTGCCTGTCGGCATCCTCGCCGCCATCCTCGCCGGCGCGGCCTGCGGGCTGGTTTCGGGCACGATCATCGCCCGCATGAAGATCCCGCCCTTCATCGCCACGCTGGGCATGATGCTGATGCTGAAGGGCCTGGCGCTGATCATCTCCGGCACCCGGCCGATCTATTTCAACAGCACGCCGGGCTTCACCCAGATCGCCCAGGGCTCGCTGGTGGGAATGGTCATCCCCCAGCTGCCGATCCCGAACGGCGTGCTGCTGCTCTTCGCCGTCGCCGGCTTCGCCGCCTGGATCCTCGCGCGCACCGTGCTCGGCCGCTACACCTATGCGATCGGCTCGAATGAGGAAGCGATCCGGCTCTCCGGCGTCAACACCGATGCCTGGAAGATCGCCGTCTACGCGCTCGCGGGTGCGATTTGCGGCATTGCCGGCATCCTGATCGCCGCGCGCCTCAACTCCGCCCAGCCCGCGCTTGGACAGGGCTATGAGCTCGACGCCATCGCTGCGGTGGTCATTGGCGGCACCTCGCTATCGGGCGGGCGCGGCACCGTGCTCGGCACGCTGATCGGCGCGCTCATCATGTCGGTGCTGACCAACGGGCTGCGCATCCTCTCGGTCGCGCCGGAATGGCAGACCGTGGTGACCGGCGCGATCATCATCGTGGCCGTCTATGCCGACCAGTTGCGCCGCAGGCGTGGCTGACCAAAGGGCTGGCGGGCCGCATCGCTCGTCTGCCGAAGACCAAGACCGATCGAACAGGAGGAGACAATGACCAGAGGCAAGGAAAGCATGCCCACCAGACGCCTGGTCCTCGGTGGAATCCCCGCAACTGCATTGCTCGCAGCGTCACCAATCGCCATGGCCCAGGAGAAGATCTACATCCCGTTGATCTCGAAGGGCTTCCAGCATCAGTTCTGGCAGGCGGTGAAGGCAGGCGCCGAGAAGGCGGCGGCCGAATACAAGGTCACCATCTCGTTCGAGGGGCCCGACAACGAGACGATGGTCGACCGCCAGATCGACATGCTGGCTGCCGCCCTCGCCAAGAAGCCGACGGCCATCGGCTTTGCCGCGCTCGACAGCCAGGCGGCGATCCCGCTGCTGCAGCAGGCCAAGAGCGCCCGCATCCCGGTGATCGCGTTCGATTCCGGCGTCGAGAGCGATATCCCGGTGACGACCGCGGCGACCGACAACATCGCCGCCGCCGCCCTCGCCGCCGACAAGATGGCCGAGCTGATCGGTGGCGCCGGCAAGGTCGCTGTCCTCGTCCATGACCAGACCAGCCGCACCGGCGTCGACCGCCGCGACGGTTTCGTCAACCGGATCAAGCAGGCCCATCCGAAGATCGAGATCGTCGCAATCGAATACGGCGCCGGCGACCATCTGAAGTCGACCGAGATCACCAAGGCGATCCTCCAGGCCAATCCCGACCTGAAGGGCATGTTCGGCGCGAACGAAGGCTCGGCGATCGGCGTCGCCAATGGCGCGCGCGAGATGAACCGCCGCCTCGTGATCATCGGCTTCGATTCGGGCGCTGCGCAGAAACAGGCGATCCGCGACGGCATCATGGCGGGCGCCATCACCCAGAATCCGGTCGGCATCGGCTACGAGACCGTCAAGGCCGCGGTCGCTGCGATCAAGGGCGAGAAGGTCGCGCCAAAGATCGACACCGGCTTCTACTATTACGACAAGTCGAACCTCACCGATCCGCGCATCGCCGCGGTTCTCTACGACTGACCCTCAAGCCGGCGCAGCAGCACGCCGCGGCTGCGCCGGACTTCAAGGGGGCCGGTTGCCTTGCCGCGCCGGCTTCCCATTGGATTCCGGGCCAACGTCGCCGTTGACGTCGAAGGCCCCTCTCCTCCTCAGGGCGCGCGCCCGATCAGCCGATCCTCGACATTCTGGAGATGCCGGCGCACCGCCTCGGCCGCGCCGGCCGGCTCGCGATGGGCGATGGCGTCGACGATCCGGGCGTGGTCGTCGAAACTATGGTGGTCCGAGGGCGGGCTGCCATGGCTCGGCCGCGGCCGCCCCCAGGTGACGGCACGGCGCACGGCGTTCAACGTGTCGAACAGCGCGAGCAGGATCGGGTTATGCGCGGCCTCGGCGATCTCGTGGTGGAAGCGCGCGTCATAGGCTTCGTATTCGCGCCAGGTCGTCGAACTGCGACAGGCCTCGTTCAGCTCGGCAAGCGTGGCGATTTCGGCGGCCGTCGCATTGATCGTGGCGAGGCGGGCGAGTTCCGGCTCAAGCGCGATGCGCGCCTTCATCACCTGGATCGGGTTGCTGCGCTGCGCCAGATCCGAGATATCGACCAGTTGCGGCGGCCGCGATCCGACGAAGGTGCCCTTGCCGACATGGCGCCAGAGCTGCCCCTCCCGCTCGAGCACGGCCAGGCCCTTGCGCAATTCGGTTCGCTTGACGCCGAGCATCTCGGCCAGTTCCCGCTCGGGCGGCAGCCGCCCGTCATCGGGAAGCCGCGCCGAGGCGAGGAAGCCATAAAGCTGCGTCAGGACCCCTGAATAGGCGGCATCGGCCGGAGGGGTGACTTTCTGATCCATCATGACGTGACCGGCAATAGGTGGTTCCGACTTGATTCCACGGATCGCCGGCGATTGCAACCATTATGAAATTGGTTGAAACAATGGCATCTCGAAGACCGCACAAGCTAGCTGTTCTGCGGAAACTGCTACCTTGACAGGATCAATTTGCCACATGACATTGCCCAAATAAAAATTGGTTGCGACCAGATCGCTCAAAAGACCAAGCAATAATCATGGGAGGAATCAGATGATGAAGCCCTTGGGAGGAAGACTGTCCGCCATGGTCGGTGCCGCTGCCGTCGCGGCCGCGCTGATGTTCGGGAGCCTGGAAGCGCAGGCGCAGAACAAGGTCCGGATCGCGCTCGGAGACGTGCTCTCGACCGAGACGCTCGCCATGGTCATCGCGCTCGAACGCGCCAAGGAGAAAGGCGTCGACTACCAGGTCACGCATTTCTCGAAGGAGGATCTCGCCATCCAGGCCGTGATCAACGGCCAGGCCGATCTGGGCATCGGCACGCCCTATGCCGTCGTCCAGAAGAGCAAGGCGCCGCTGCGCGTCCTCTTCCAGGGCACGCGCCTCGTCTTCTTCCCGGTCGCCGACAAATCCTACAAATCCTGGAAGGACATGAACGGCCAGCCGATCACCTTCCACGCCCGCGCGACCGGGACGGAGGCGATCGGCAACATCATCGCCAAGCGCGAAGGTATTCAGTTCGGCGAGCGCAGCTATGTGCCGGGCTCGGAGAACCGGATCATCGGCATGATGAAGGGCCAGATCAAAGCGACCGTGGTCGATCTCGCCAACAAGAACCTGCTGCTGGAGAAGGCAGGTGACCGCTTCCACGTCCTGCCCGGCGTCAGCGAGCCTGCCTCCGACGAGACCCTGTTCGGGCAGATCGAGTGGATCAAGAAGAACGAGAAGCAGGTCGATGTCATCGTCACCGAATTCCTGCGGCTTTGGCAGGAAATGGCGGCCAACCCGGCAGTGGTCGAGCAGGAGCGTGCCAAGCGCAAGCTGATGGCCGACCAGCCGAAGGAGGTGCTGGAGGGCATCACCAAATTCTACACGATGGCGACGAAGGAGGGCGTCTATGCGCCGACCGGCGGCAATGCCGAGATCGCGAAGGCCGATTTCGAGTTCTACACCGAGGCCGGGCAGATGCAGGGGCCGGTGGCTGAGCTGAAGGTCGAGGACTTCTGGTATCTCGCGCCGCTCGAGCGGGCGCGCAAGGCCTTGGGCAGCTAGGCCAGGCTCGCGCCTGCCTGTCGCGCCAACCGGCATGCCGGGCGATCATGCCCGGCGGCCCCTGCTACGGCTCTCACAAGCGGAGTGACCTCCCTTGCAGATATCCGACCTTGCCACCGCCTTTCCGACGCGTCGTGACGCTCAGGCCAGCTACTGGCGCGATGTCCTGATCCACCCGCTCGTCCTGCGTCTGCTGTCCTTCGCGGCCGTGCTCGCGCTCTGGGAATATGCCGGGCGAATTCCGCTGAGCCCGGCCTTCCCGACCTTCCTGGAAACCATGGGTGGTCTCGGCGCGATCATCGCCGACGGCACCCTCTTCAAGGCCTTCCTGATCACGCTCCATCCACTCGTCATCGGCCTTGCCGTTTCGGTCCTGCTCGGCATCGCGCTCGGCGTTCTGATGGGGCTGCACGAGCCCTCGGAATGGCTGATCGCGCCGGTCTTCATCATCGCGCAGGCGGCGCCGCTGGCCGCCCTCATCCCGATCCTGACCTTCGCCTATGGAATCGGGCTCACGGCCAAGATCATGACCGTCTGCATCATGGCCATGCCGGTCATCGTGCTGAACACGCTGGGCGCGGTGCGCAACACGCCGAAATCGCTTCTGGAAATGGGCCGGTCCTTTCTCGCCAGCCGCAGCCAGAGCATCCGCCTCATCATCCTGCCCGCGGCGAGCCCGATGATCTTCGCCGGTCTTCGGCTGGGCTGCGCGGCGGCCTTCATCGGCGTCATCCTCGCCGAGCTGCTGATCACGCCGACCGGCATCGGCGACGTGATCTCCTACAACCAGTCGGTCGCCGACTATCCGAAGATGTACGCGGCCATTCTCGCCATCATCGTGTTCTCGGTCCTGTTCATCGAGATGCTCGAACGGATCGAGGTCACCCTGTTCCGACCGGAGGCGCGCGCATGAACCCGAACCTTGAAAGCACGACGGCGCAGCCCGTGAGCGAGCTTGCGCTGCCTCCCCTCCCCGCCCGGCCGATCGTCGAGGTCAAGAGCGTCTCGAAGACCTATGCCGGCGGCATCGAGGCGCTCAGCGGCATCTCGCTGGACTTTCCGGAAGGCCGGCTGACGACCCTGCTCGGACCATCCGGTTGTGGCAAGACCACGCTCCTGAAGATCATCGCGGGCCTGATCCCGGCCAGCGGCGGCCAGGTCTTCGTCGACGGTCGCGAAGTGAAGGGGCCTGGCCCCGAACGCGCCTTCGTCTTCCAGGATTTCGCGCTGATGCCCTGGGCGAGCGTCATCCGCAATGTCGCCTTCGGGCTCGAATTGCGCGGCGTGGCCCATGGCGAGCGTGAGGCCATCGCCGAACGCCAGATTGCGCGCGTCGGCCTCAAGGGCTTCGAGAAAAAGTACCCGCACGAGCTCTCGGGCGGCATGCGCCAGCGCGTCGGCTTGGCCCGGGCGCTCGCGGTCGATGCCAAGGTCGTGCTGATGGACGAGCCGTTCTCGGCGGTCGACGAGCAGACGCGCCGCAAGTTCCAGGAGGAACTGCTCGAGCTCGTCGCCAATGAAGGCAAGTCGTTCATCTTCGTGACGCACAGCATCGAGGAGGCGGTCTATGTCTCCGATCGGATCGCGCTGCTCTCGCGCCGCCCGAGCCGCGTCTCGGCGGTGATCGAACCGAAGATCATCCGCGACGGCGACCCGGACAAGATCAGGCGCGACAGCGCCTATCTCGATGTGGTCGAGGAGATCTGGCAGCAGCTCAAGCATTATCTGGACTAGGGGGCGGCCATGGTCATTTCCGGCATTCGCCTTCCCCTGATGACGTCGCTGATCGTCTGGGCCGTGATCTGGGAGATCGTCGGGCATACCGACGCGGGCTTCATCCTGCCGCCGCTGTCGCGCATCGTCTGGCGCGTCGTCGAGATCGTCCCGACCGCCTCGTTCCTCGACGCGCTGCTGATCACCGCCAAGGCCTTTCTGCTGGGCAATGCCATCGCGATCGTCATCGGCGTCCCGCTCGGGATCCTGATGGGCCGCTCGGTCATCGCCGACCGGCTGCTCCTGCCCTGGGTCAACCTGTTCCTCTCGGCGCCGCTCAGCGCGCTGGTCCCGGTCATCATGGTGCTCTTCGGGCTCGGCGAGACGACGATCGTGCTCACCGTCGTGCTGTTCTCGATGTGGATCATCGTGCTCAACACCCGTGCCGGCATCCGCGCCATTTCGCCCTCGCTGGTCGAGATGGCCCGCAGCTTCGGCGCCAATACCTGGCAGGCCTTCAGCCGGATCTATCTCTGGGCGGCGCTGCCCGAGATCCTGGCCGGCATCCGGCTGGGCATGATCCGGGCGGTGAAGGGCGTGATCATCGGGCAATTGCTAGTCTCGGTGGTCGGCTTCGGCACGCTCTTCGAGATCTACCAGTCGCACTTCCTGATGGAGCATTTCTGGGCGCTGCTGCTCGTGCTCTTCACCTTCGCCTTCACCCTCAACGAATTGCTGGCCGGGCTCGAACGTCGGTTCGCCTATTACGCCGCCTCGCGCTGACCCATCCTCTTGCCAACGAAGGACCCCGCAAGATGAATATCGCCACGCCTCAGAACCATGTCGTCCAGGCCCCTGCCCCGGTCACGCTGCCGGTGCGCGGAACGCAGAGCCGCTTCCCGGTCCACCGCATCTATTGCGTCGGCCGCAACTACGCCGCCCATACGATCGAGATGGGCGGCGATCCCAATCGCGAGGCGCCCTTCTTCTTCCAGAAGAACCCCGACAACGTCGTCCTCGACGGGGCCGACTTCCCCTATCCGCCGCGCAGCAGCAATGTTCACCACGAGATCGAGATGATCGTCGCCCTCGCCAAGGGCGGCAAGGACATCCCCGTCGATAGCGCGCTCGATCACGTCTACGGCTATGCCGTCGGCCTCGACATGACCCGGCGCGACCTGCAAGACGAGTGCAAGAAGGCAGCAAGGCCGTGGGAGATCGGCAAGGCCTTCGAGCATTCGGCGCCAATGGGCGAGATCGTTCCGGCAAGCACGATCGGCCATCCCGAGAACGGGGCGATCTGGCTCAAGGTCAATGGCGAGATCCGCCAGCAGGGCGACCTCAACCACATGATCTGGAAGGTGCCGGAGATGATCTCCTATCTCTCCGGCCTGTTCGAGCTGCAGCCGGGTGACCTGATCATGTCCGGAACGCCCTCCGGCGTCGGCGCGATCGTGCGCGGCGACGTCATGGAAGGCTATGTCGAGGGCGTCGGCACATTGCACGCCAAGGTCGCGTGACCCCGGCGACATCAGCGCGCGGTCATGATCGCGCGCTGATGTCCGAAAGGCCCGGACTTGCGCTCACGCGACGGGGCGGCCGGTCATTGTCTGGCGAGCGAGGGCCAGCGACAGGAGATTGGCCACGAGTTCGGCCAGGAGGCCGGGCTCGGCCGGGCGTTCCTCCGGATCGAAGGCGAGGCCGATCACCGCCGACGGTCCGTCGGCCGTAGGGGCGGGCCAGAAGTCGAAGCGGGATTCGTCGAACGGATAGACTGCCGCGGGAACGCGCTTTCGGCTGGCCAAAGATGCGGTCGCCGCCTCGAACTCCACCGCACTCGGCGTAAGCCCGCCGCGAAGCTCGGCCAGTTCGGCCTTGGCATCGGCCGAGATGATCACCACGGCCGGAACGCCGAACAGCTTATCGAGGGTGGCTGCGGTCAGCGACAGGATCGCCTTGTTGCTCTTCGCCGCAATGACGGCGTGACTATAGCCCTGCAGGATCTGCGCTTGCTGCCGGTGGCGCGCCGCGTCATTCGCCTTGCGCTGCGCTGTGGAGGCGACGGCGCTCGAGATGCAGCCGACCAGGAAAAGCAGGCCGATCGCCCAGATGTTCGCGGGATCGTCGACGCGCAGCGAATAGAGCGGCTCGGTGAAGAAGAAATTAAAGGAGAGCGCGCCGAGCACCGCCGCGCTCAACGAGGGACCGAGGCCGAACAGGACCGCGGAGACCACCACCGGGATCACATAGACGAGCGACAGGTTCGGAACCGCGACTGCGGTGTCGAACCCGACCGCGACCACTGTCGCGAGCGCCGCCATGGCCACGGCCGCCAGATAGCCAACGACTCTGGGCAGGTCCGACAGTTGCAGGCCCTGCCGCTGCTCGGCGAGCGCCACTGGCGCAGCGCCGTCGCCAAAATCCGTTCTCGATGTCGACATCGCGGTCATCCGTATGCCGGGATGCATACGCTCCATCATCGGTTACGCGCTTCGAGCTCAGACCGAACCAGCGGCCATCCGAAGTGCTTCGAGGCAGCACCCACGGAGGGAACGCCTGCCTGCCCGATATGAAGTACGCTGGACATAAGGATTCCATGCGGACTTGCCGGCTTCCCCGTAAAATTCCGCCGATCGTCCCCCCTTGTCTGGCCTCGCGCGCTGTCCTGCGGCGGATTTGATCCGCGAACCTCGGATCAGGTCGCCCGGCCGAGCTCTGCGAGCAGCCGCGCATGTGCGCGAGCGCCCTGGCGGTAGCAGCGGAGCTCGAACTTCTCGTTCGGGCTGTGGACCTGATCGTCGTCGAGGCCGAAGCTGAACAGGAGCGCATCCACTCCAAGGATGCTCTTCAAGGCCCCGACCATCGGAAGGGCGCCGCCGCAACCGCCCAGAATCGCCGGCTTGCCATATTCATCGCCGAGAGCCCGCCTCACCGCGCGCATCCAGCGGGTGTCGGCCGGAATCTCGATTCCCGGCTCGGCGCCGAGCACGTCCAGCGTGATCTCGGCATCGGGCGGCCGCCTGTCGTCGAGGAAGCGGCGGAAGCACTGAGCGACGCGCTGCGGGTCCTGGCCGGGCACCACGCGAAACGAGATCTTGGCATGCGCCTCGGCGGGGATGACCGTCTTGCGACCTTCTCCGGTATAGCCACCCCAGATGCCGTGGATATCCGCTGTTGGTCTCGACCAGAGCCTCTGCAGTGCCGGCCGGTCGGTCTCGCCGGCGGGCGTCGCGAGGCCGAAGGACTTCAGCAATGCGGCCTCGTCGAAGGCGAGCGCATCCCATTGTCGGGCGAGCGCCTCCGGAAGCTCGGGCACGTCGTCGTAGAAGCCGGGAATCTGCACCCTGCCCTGCTCGTCATGCAGCCCCCCGAGCAACTGCGTCAGGGCGTTCAAGGCATTGCGCGCGACACCGCCGAACAGGCCCGAATGCAGATCGCAATTGGCCGTGCGCAATTTGATCTGGGTGTAGACCGTGCCGCGCAGGCGCGTGGTGATCGAGGGCGACGCGATATCCCACATGTTGCCGTCGCTGATGACAGCGACATCGGCCTTCAACTCGTCGGCATGCGCCTGGAGAAAGGGCTTGAGGCTAGGACTTCCGGTCTCCTCCTCGCCCTCGACGAGAACCGTCACCCGCACCGGCAGCTTGCCGTGGACCGCGCGCCAGGAGCGGAATGCCTCCACCCAGATCATCACCTGGCCTTTGTCGTCTGCCGCGCCGCGGGCGACGATCCGCTTGCCGGCCGGGCCGTCTATCAGAACCGGTTCGAAGGCCGGGCTGGTCCAGAGCTCCTCCGGATCGGCCGGCTGCACATCGTAATGGCCGTAATAGAGGATATGCGGCGCGTCCGGCCCCGCCTCGTCGGAATGGGCGATCAGGATCGGGCGCCCCGGCGTTTGCCGAACGCTCGCGCTGAAGCCGAGCCCCTCGAACTGGGCCGCAAGCCACTCCGCCGCCTTCTGGCAGTCACCCGCATAGTCGCTGACCGTGCTGATGCTGGGAATGCGAAGGAAACTAAACAGGCGTTCGAGGGCTGCACCCTCGTTCTCCGCGAGATGCGAAAGGACTTTCTCGATATTCGATTGCGGTTGATCAAGCATTCGCTCGGCTCTCTTCTCATCATCAGGCAACCCCCACGATCCGGGGGGGCCGAATTCGACGGCATGTGACATTCGCCTCGGGCATCCCCCTACGATCATCCAGGGGAACGCCCGAGTTCGGGACGCGCGCTTTCGAGCGGCTACTCAGGCCTTCCTGACATTCCAGAACGTCGCGAACCCTGAGAGCACCCCTTCGAGGCTCGTCCGGTAAGCCGTCGGCTGGTAGTACATACCCAGCGGGATCATCGGCAGATCGATGAATGCCTGCTTCTGGATCTCCACCGCTACGCGCTTCTGCGCCGCCAGATCGGGCGCCGTGAGCCATTCGTTGCGCAACTCCTCGAGCCGGTCGCTCTTCGGCCAGCCGAAATAGGCCTGCGGTCCCGTGCGCAACAGCGTCGCCGCAACCGGATTGAACTGGCTCAGGCCGGGCCCCGGCGCGATCCAGATATTCCAGCCGCCCTGCTCGACGGGCTCCTTCTTCATCCGGCGCTGCGCGATGCTGGCCCAGTCAAGCTCGGCATAGTCGACGTTCATGCCGACCTTCTGGAGCATGTCGGCGTTGACGATGGATGCAGCCTTGCCCGCCGGGATATCGCCGGGAGACATGATCACGACCTTCTCGTTCTTGTATCCGGCCGCCTTGATCTTCGCGGCGACGGCGGCGAAGTCCCGCGGCGTGTCGAAGACATCCAATCCGGCATCGCTCGCCATCGGGCTGCCGGGCACGAAGAATCCGACGCGCGCCTTCCAGCCGGACGGGTCCGTCCCCGCCATCGCGATGCAATAATCCTCCTGCTTGACGGCGCCGAGCAGCGCGCGGCGTATCTCCGGATTGTCGAAGGGCGGTATCGCCTGGTTCATCCGCATATCGGCCTTCATGCCGGTCGGATCCGTCACTGCGACCTTGACGTTGCGGGCGCTCCTCAGCACATCCAGAAGGTCGAGCGGCGCATATTCGATCCAGTCGGCCTCACCGGTCTGCAGCGCCGCCGCGATCGTGGCCGGATCGGGGATGACCTTCCATTCGACCCGGTCGATGTTGACGACCTTCGGGCCTGCGGTCCAACCCGGCGTGCCTGAATCCCGCGGAACATAGCCGGCGAACTTCTCGTAGGCGTAGCGTTCGCCTTGCATTTCCTCGTTGGCGACGTAGCGGAACGGCCCGCTGCCGACCATGTCCGTCACCTGCTTCATCGGGTCGGTATTCGCCAGCCGCTCCGGCATGATGGCCGGCATGAACAGGGGCGTGCTCGACAGCGCGTCGGGCAGCAGCGCGAACGGGCGCTTCAGCCGAAACTGGATGGTGCGGTCATCCGGCGCGGACAGTTCATCGGTCACCGCCGCCAGGGCCTGCCCCAGCGGATCGCGCACGCAGAAGCGCCGAATGCTGGCGGCGGCATCGCGCGCCAGCACGGGCGTCCCGTCATGGAATTTCAGGCCCGGCCGCAGCCTGATCTTCCAGAGCTTGCCGTCATCCTCGATCGCCGCGCCCTCCGCCATTTGCGGCTGGGGCCGGAAATTCTCGTCGATCCCGTAAAGCGTATCGAAGATCATATAGCCATGCGTGCGTACGTTCGCCGCAGGTATCCACATCGGGTCCTTCGAGTTGAGGTCGCGCTGCGGAATGAATTTGATGACGCGATCTGCGGCAGCCCTTGCGACATGGGGGCTTGCCAAGCTTCCCGCCGCAAGTCCGAGCGAGGCACCCAAGAAAGTTCTACGATCCATGATCTATCCCCTCCGCTCCTTATAGAGTTCGGCTGGCGGCCGGGCCGCCTCGACCGCCCTTGAGATCAAGCCACTCCCGGTTTCGGCCTGACATCGAAATCCGGGAGTCGAAGGGACTTGACAGGGTAATCGATTACCCTTAATCGTAGTCATACTGGGCCGGCCGTGTCAACTATGAGCGCGCGCCCGTCATCGCTGCGAGACCGAAGCGAATGCCATCGAAGCCGGCCAAGCCCAAGATCAGCATCGCGACCAGGGATCCAAAAGCGCCTCAGGCATCGGCCGCCTCCATCGAGGAGGTCGCGCGTCTTGCCGGTGTGTCCACGGCGACCGTCTCACGGGTGATCAACAACGTCCCCAACAAGGCTTCGCCAGCGACGCGCGAGCGCGTGCTCAAGGCCGTCGAGACCCTGTCCTATCTGCCGTCTCGTGCCGGCAGGGCCTTGCGCCAGCAGCGCAGCCATATTGTCGGCGTCCTGGCGCCCGATCTCGGCAACGCCTACCACGCGCTGATTTCCGGATCGATCGAGCGGGCGTTGCGCGACCAGGGGCTCGTCATGGTCCTCGCCAATACCGGCGAAGACCCGGATCAGCAGGATGCCATGCTCCGGGAGATGAGGGCCCTGCAGGTCTTCGGCGTCGTCATGCTCGGCGCCGTCCAGAGCCCGGAGCTCGAGCAGAGCCTGAAGTCGAACGAGCCGCTCGTCTTCGTCAACCGGCGCTGCCCCTATGATGTCCCGGCGCGGCATGTCGGTATCGACAACGTGCGCGCCGCCAGCGAGGTCGCGGAATACCTGTTCTCGCAGCATCACCAAGGCGCCTGGATCTTCCACGCCCCCCTCAAATCATCGGCAAGCCGCGACCGCGTCACCTCCTTCCAGCGCAGGTTCCAGGAGCTGGCGGGGGCAGATTGTCCCCTCCCCGAGATCGACGTCTCCACGCGCCGGCGGGATTCGGCCTATCAGCTCGCGAAGACGCACATCTCGGCGGACGCGCCGCCGCGGGCGATCTTCTGCACGACCGACGAGATCGCCTATGGCGTGGCCCGACATTGCTTCGAGATCGGCCTGAGCCTGCCGCGCGACTCGACGATCTTCGGCTTCGACGGCAATCCGATGAACGAGTTCCTTGCCCCCTGGCTCAGCACGGTCCGCTCGCCCTACGAGCTGTTCGGACCCGCGGTCGTGGACGCGCTCAACGCCTTCTACGACGAGAGCAAGGCATCCGGTCCCTTCGACAGCATCCTTCCTTTCGAGATCATCCTCTCGAACGGCTTGCAGACCGCCCATGCCCCAGCAGAACCGGAGCCTGTTTGAATGACCGAGATTTCTGTTCGCCTCGCCTGCGCCGATTACGCGCGCGTCATGCCGCTCGCGAGCGGGGCGGTGAAGCCCGCCGGCATCGACCTTTCCCTGACGATCGGGCGTGGCGGCTCCTGGCCGCTCCGCGCCGATCTGCTGCGCCGCGCCACGATCGCGACTGAGTTCGACGGTGGCGAAAGCTCGATGGGTGCTCATCTGCGCCGGGTCGAGACGGGCGACCGTAGCTTCGTCGCCCTGCCCGTTTTCATCCTGCGCGGCTTCACCATGCGGGACATCTATGTCCGCAAGGATGGGCCGGTCCGATCGCCGAAGGACCTGATCGGGAAGCGGCTTGGCCTGTACAATTGGTTCGCCAGCGGCGGCATCTGGTACCGGCACGCGCAGGTCGCCATGGGCGTCCCGCTCGAATCCGTCGAATGGCATGTCGGCGATATCGAGATCCCGGGCGAGACGCAGCAGGCGGCGCAAGTGGCGGAGCTTCCGAACCATGTTCGCCCTGCCCCCGCCGGCCGCTTCCTCGCGGAAATGCTCGTCGCCGGCGAAATCGATGCGATGTGGAGCCCGCCGCGCCCAAAACTGCTTGATGCGGACAAAGGGCCGATCGTGCGGCTGTTCCCCGATTTCCGCGCGGCCGAGACCGATTATTATCGCAGCACCGGCATTTTCCCGATGATGCATATCGTCGTCCTCAGACGCTCGCTCTGGGAGCGCGCGCCCTGGATCGCACGCAGCCTGACCGACGCTTTCGCCGCCGCCAATGGCAGTTTCGACGCTTCCCAGCGCGGCTTCCCCGACGCATTCCCCTGGATGGAGGCCGAGCTGGACAAGACGGCGGATCTTCTCGGCTCCAACCCCTATGGACACGGGCTCACGGAGGCCAACAGGAAGGCCGTCCAGGCCTTCATCAACCAGGCGCTCGACGCCGGGATCATTGGCCGGTCGATCAGCGTGGACGAGTATTTCGCGGACTTCCTTCAGTCGCAGGAGAAGCGCTGAACGCCCACGTCCGGCCCGCCGGCGCAGATGATCGCACCGGCATCCGAGTTACGGATGCCGGTGCCGTTGCGTTGCACGCAACCGGTCGCTCCGACGCTGGCTCAGATGCCGATCGCCTGCTTCACCCGTTGGCGGCTCAGCGGCAAGTCGTAGATCCGCCTGCCGGTCGCATGCCTGACGGCGTTGGCGAGCGCGGCTCCGGTCGGCCCCTGCGCCGCCTCTGCCGTGCCGAGGAATGGCAGGCCGGGCCGGTTGATCACATGCACCTCGACCTTGTCCGGCACGCTCGAGAACCGCAGGATCGGGTAGCTCGACCAGTCCGTGCTCGTCACTTCGTTCTCGTCGAAGGTCACGGCCTCGTAGAGCGTCCAGCTCGTCGCCTGCAGGATGCCGCCCTCGGTCTGGTTGATGATGCCGTCCGGGTTGATCGCCTCGCCGGTATCGATCGCGGACACCGCACGCACGAGGCGCACGCGCCCTGTCTCGCGTTCGATCTCGACCTCGGCCGCGATGGCGAGATAGGCGGCGAGGTTCTTGTATTTGGCGAAGGCGAAGCCGCGGCCGCGATGCGGCGGAAGCTTCTCATTCGACCAACCGAAGCGCTTGGCGGCAAGCTCCACGACATCGCGCGCCCGCGGATCGCTGAGATGCCGCAGCCGGAACTCGACGGGATCGGCATTGGCCATGAGCGCGAGCTCGTCGATCGAGCTCTCGATCGCGACGACATTCGCATAGGCGCCGAGCCCTCTGAGCGCCGAGATGCGCAGCGGCATGTCCTCGACATAGTGCCAGAGCACGCGTTTGTTCGGCAGGTCGTAGAGCGGGTTGGCGTTGCGGTCGCCATTGCCGTTGGGTGTGATCGCCAGCTTCGGCACCGGCGGCGGGAACGGGTTCTCCTTCGCCTGCGCCGCCAGCAGTGAGCGCGCCCCGCCCGGCCGCGTGTTGTGGTCGTTGCTCCAGAGATCGTAATTCCAGCCGGCGATGCGCCCGTCATCGCCGAGCGTGGCGCGGATCTTCATCAGCATCGGCGCTCCGAACGGCTCGCCTGCATGCTCCTGGTCGCGCATCCACAGGAGCCGGATCGGGCGCCCAGGCAGTTTCGACGCGATCAGCGCGGCATCGGCGGCAGCATCGTCGGCGCCGTTATGGCCATAGCAGCCGGCGCCTTCACGATGGATGACGCGGACCTTGTTCGGCGGCATGCCGAGCATCTCGGCGATGGCGGCGCGATCCGGATAGACGCCCTGCGTATGCGACCAGACCGTCAGCTGCCCGTCCTTCAGCACTGCGACGCCGCAGGACGGCCCGATCGAGCCATGCAACTGATAGGGGCGCGTATAGGTCGCCTCGAAGACCTTGCCCGCCGCCTTGTCCGGATCGCCGCTCGCGGAGACGGTTCCGACAGTGCTTTCATTCTTCTGCAGATAGGCGGGAAGCGCCGCCTGATCCGGCAACGCATAGCGCCGCTCCCAGCGCGCCAGGCCGGCGAGCGCATGCATTGCGGTCACGGCCTGGAACTCACCCTGCGCGACGACGGCGAGGAAATCACCGTCGCGGATAACGGCGACGACGCCGGGCATGGCTTCCACCGACGATGAGTCCACACTGAGCAGGCGAGCGCGGGGGATCGCGGGGCGCACGACGCGTGCATGCAGCATGCCTTCAAGGCGCATGTCATGCACATAGACCTCGCCGCCCGTGACCTTTCCCGGAATATCCACCCGCGGGAGGGAGTGCCCGATATAGCGGTAGCTGTCCGGCTTCTTCAGGATGGAGACGGGCTTCGCCTCGACGCGCAGGAACTGGTCCGAGACCAGCTCGCCATAGCCGAGCGAGCGGCCATCGGGCGCCCGTACGGCCTTGCCTTCCGTCTTCAGGACGCCCGGGTCGAGTTCGAGACGCCGGGCCGCCTCTCCGATCAGAAGCTGCCGGACCTGCGCGGCCGCATGGCGCAAGGCCGTGCCGCTATACTGGGCCGACTGGCTGCCCGCCGTATAGCCTTCATTGGGCGTGCGAGCGGTATCGGCGGTGATGATCTCGAGCTCGCCGGGCGGAACGTCGAGCTCCTCCGCCGCCACCTGCAGGAGCGCCGTGCGCACCCCCTGACCGAGCTCGGCCTTGCCGGTGAAGATGGTGATGTGGCCGTTGGGGTCGATCCTTATCCAGGCATCGAGCGAGCGGCTCGTCTCCAGGCTGCCCGGCAGGTGGGGTTGCGCCGGCGCGGCCGATTGCGCGAAGGCGTGAGGCAGCAGCGAGAAGGAGACCAGCAAGCCGCCGGCTCCGGCCAGCAGGCCGCGGCGCGTGAGAGCGCCGGTCAAGGGAGCGTTCATCAGCCTGCCCTCTTGTTCGCGACCGGGCCGAGCGAAGCCTGCATCAGCTCGCTCGCCCGGCGGATCGCCGCCAGGATGCGCATATGCGTGCCGCAGCGGCAGAGATTGGTCTGCAGCGCATTGCGGATCTCGGTCTCGGTCGGCGCGGGATTGCTTTGCAGCAGTCCCTGCGCGCTCATCATCATGCCGGGGATGCAGTAGCCGCATTGGGCCGCTTGCAATTCGATGAAGGCGGCCTGGACCGGCCCGGGCGCCTCCGCCGTGCCAAGCCCCTCGACTGTCGTGACCTGCCGCCCTTCCGCAAGCGAAATGGGTGTGATGCAGGACAGCGTCGCCTTGCCGTCGACAAGCACGGTGCAGGCGCCGCACTGGCCGAGGCCGCAGCCGAACTTGGCGCCGTTCAGGGCGAGGTCGTTGCGCAGCACATAGAGCAAGGGCGTCGCGGCATCCGCTTCGACCTTGTGACTCTTGCCGTTGATGGTGAGCTCGATCGTCATCGCCTCTCCTCCGCACCGACATTCGCCGGAGCTCGCTCGATTCCATCGGCCGGGCGGACGGCCACCTTGTGCTCGCCCGTCCGCGTCCGGCGCACCAGGTCCTCAAGACCGGTCCAGGCCGGCTTGTCCGTGAACTGCGCCCGCAAATGGTTGAGCAGCGCAACCATGTCCCGGTCGCTCAGCACCCCGGCGAAGCTGGGCATCACCGGCGCCGCCTCGCCATCGGCCGGGGGCAGCCCGAACAGCGTGACATTGACGATATTCTGGGGATTGGGCGCATTCACAGCGCTGCTGAGCCGGAACGACAATCCGCCGAACGGCTGTGGCCGTCCGCTATCATGGCAGGTGGCGCAGGCGGAGGCATAGATCGCTGCCCCCGATCGCGCCGTGCCGGCCCCCGCCGCGCCCTGCGTCAGCGCTGCCGAAGCGACATGAGGCTGCCGGCGGGACGCGTCCTCGATCCGCTTCTGCGCCTCCTGCTGTCGCTGCGGCGACGGCGTGCCCATGATGTCGGCGACATAGGTCGCGATCGCATCGATATCGGCATCGGGCAGCAGCCCGAGATTGCCGGTCACCTCCGCCATCGGGCCGCGGGCGACGCCATGGTTCGGATGCCAGCCATGGCGCAGATACTGGGCCAGGCTGTCCTTGCTCCATGGCACTGGAGCAGGCGATTCCGCGTTGATCGCATAGGCCTGCCAGCCCTCTGCTTCACCGCCGGCGAAGGGCCGCTTCGCATCCATGGCGCCGAGGCTGTTGCGCGGCGTGTGGCAGGCGCCGCAATGGCCGAGACCTTCGGTGAGATAGGCGCCGCGGTTCCAGGCCTCGCTCTTGGACGCGTCGCGTGGCAATTCGCCCTCGCGCAGGAACAGGAGCTTCCAGCCGGCCAGGATCAGCCTGACATTGAACGGAAACGGCAGCTCGTTGGCCGGCGCCGTCGCCTTGACCGGATCGCGGCTCATGATGAAGGCGTAGAGCGCGCGGCTGTCTTCCGTCGTGACCCGCGTGTAGTGGTCATAGGGGAAGGCCGGATAGAGATGCCGCCCCTCGCGATCGACGCCCTGGCGCATCGCGCGCTGGAAGGCGGCTTCGCTCCACAGGCCCAGGCCCGTTTCCGCATCGGGTGTGATGTTGGTCGAGTAGATCGTACCGAAGGGCGTCGGCAAGGCGAGCCCGCCGGCGAAGGCCGCCTTGCCCGGCACCGTATGACAGGCGATGCAATTGCCGACCGCGGCCAGTTGCGCGCCCTTGGCGACGAGAGCGGGGTCAAAGGCGGGGCGTGCATTCGGCTGCTCGGGCGGGATTTCGGAGCGCCAGGCGAAAGCCAGGAAGCCGGCGAAGCCAATGACGGCAACAATGCAAATGGCCCGCAATGCCATCATCGCCTCAGGATCCTCCGATCCAGCGTTAGTCGTAGCCCGGCGCGCTCCCCATATGGGAGTCGCGCCGCTTTTAACGAGTGTAATGCAAAGATGGCCAAGTCAAGCTTGGCCAGGCTCATCACGTTTATGCCAGCACGCCCTGCCGCGAGCACGTCGCGGCAGGACCGAACTTACAGCATCTTCGAGTGACGTGGATACCGGTTCGCGCAAAGAAAATGCGTTGAAACAAAGGGATAGAGTGTTCTCGCGCTTGGGAGAACCGCGAAAACACTCTACGTCAATCCGGCTTCGCCACGGGCATGATCGGGGGGCGCCTCGAGGCTGCCCGTTCGTCGAGCTCGGCTGCGAAGCGGCTGAAGATGACCCGGCCGTGGTCCAGCTTTCCGCCCTCCGGCAAGCGCGAGAAGACATGCAGGTCGACAGGTCCCGATTCCGACTCTGGCAGGCGGGCCGTCAGGCCAAAGGGCTTGAGCGGCTCAGCGAGCTCGATCCATTCGCTCGCGGCGAGAACACCGATGCCGTGCTCCGCATCCTCCACAGCATGGCCCGGGCGGGTTGCGACGAGGCGGACCAGCAGCCGCGTCTTGCAGAGCCCATCGTCGATCATGGCTTCGCAGGACAGTGCTGCGAGGCCCGGCTTGGCCGGCAGGCTGACGCAGGCTGCCGATGCCGGCGACGCCTTCAACGGGCGCAGCAGCACCCTGCCCCGGTCGAGATAGCCGAAATATGGGTAGGCCCAGGTCAGATCCCGGGTCGACCGCATGGTTGCGATCACCTGGTCGGGGATCGCGATCGCCGGATTGGCCGGCAGAGCAGCGCCCCCTGTTTGCGTCTTCAGATCGGGGATGCCGCCCCAGAGCCTGAATTCCAGCATCGCCTCGCGCGGAACCTCCCCCGCCGACGCCACGCAGGCATAGTCTCGGAGCAGACCGACCGGGGCACAGGAGAGGCGCGGCGCTGTCGTCCCGCCGGCGGCCTGGATGCGCAGCTCGAGCCCACGCCAGGTCAGGGCCGATGCGGATGGCAATCGCAGGGGCACCCAGCCAGCCTCCAGTTCGCGATAAGGCATGCGCCACCGTGCCAATTCCGCTTCCGTCTCCAGAACGACCAGCGTCGCTTCGAGGAAGCCATCGCCAAGGCCCGGCGCGGCGAGGTGCAGATCGATGCCGAGAAAGCCGCGCGCACCCATGGGCAGGCGCTGACGAAGATACGCTGACGGACCGCCATCCTCGACCCTCGGAACAGCCGCTCCGCCATTGGCTGCCGGCGTCTCGAAGACGAGGCGTGGCGGGGCAGCGCGAAGGTTGGCCAGCAGCTCCTCGAGTTCGGGCGGGATGCGGATGGCGTGCGCCCAGCTTTCACGCAGGGCTGCGAGATCCTCGATCAGCGACTGGTTCAGCCGTGTCAGGCGAGCGACTTCGGCCAGCGAGCGCTCGATCAGCGCGCTGCGCAGCATTGCGGCGTCGCCGTTGACGAAGATCGGTTCGGCGCCCTTTCCTCCGGAGCGCGACCACCAATCCGCCAGGCCGGCCACGGGAATTGTCGGCTCCGGGCTCCAGACGGCCCAGACATTGGTGGGAGGCAGGTCGATCCTGCGGCGATCGAGCCCGACGCTGCCGCCGTCCGCGGGCGACAGCACGAACTCGGTGCCATCCAGGGTCTCCGCGACGAGCCAACGCATGGCATCGGCCGGCGGGACGAAGCCCCTCGGTCGATCTCGAGGCGTCGCGACCAGGACTTTCGGGCTGCCATCATAGAGCGAGGGCAGCAGATCGGGGGAAGCGTGCAGCATCAGATGGAGACCTTCTCCCGTTGGATTCTTGCTCTCATTGGATTCTTGGTGCCGCCTCGTCCCGGCTGGGTGACGCAGCGACGAGTGCCCGAGCGGCATCGGGCCACAGGCGCAGCTTCCTTGCCGGAATGCCGAGCGCCCGGCAGAGATGCAGCAACTCCTCCGTATCCGGAACGATCGCGTCATAGGCCTGTTCGAAGGCGGAGCATGCAGTGACCGAATCCACGGCGGATTGCTCGTCTGGCCGAACGAGAACGGCCCAGGTCTCGACCTTCAACTGCCGGAGAGCGCCGGCGATCAGGTGCAGCACGTGACTCCCAACCGAGACGACGCGGGAATAGGCGGCAAGCGTCGCCAGCGCCGCTTGCCTGTCGCGCCAGTCCAGAAGCGGCAGGCTCGTCCCGAGATAGCTCTGGCGCTTCGAGGCCTCGGTTCCGCACAGTGAATCGAGCGGCAGCGCCACGATCTCGTCGAAGTCTGCTGGAGGCGCCGCTCCGTATGGGAGCAGCGCGCCGAAACTGACGAGGTGCGGACCATACCCCTCCTCTCGCAGTGCCTCGGCGAGCTGCGCCGCGAGAGCGATGGCGGCGGGCGTGGCGTCGTCGACGACCAGCGCTACGCTCCGCTGCGATGCGGCAGGCGGAAAGACGGATGGCGTGTTGAACAGCTCGGGATAGAGGTCGCGCGGAACGGCGGCACGCGCCCGATAGCGGTCATGCTCGGCGGCACGCCACAGCGCGCGACCGTGAGATACCGCCACCGCTTCCAGCCTGCGTTGAAGCGATGCGAAACCCTCTCCGACTGCAGGCGGCGTTTCACCTGGATGCGCGCGGCCGATCTCCAGATCGAAGAATCGACCGCCGAACGGCTTGACCGCATGCCAATGATTGCCGGTGGCGAAGGCGCCGTCCGGAAATTGCTGTGCCAGCAAAGCCCCTGCCTCGATTGCCACGACCTGCGCGGTCTCCGGCGGCGATGGGATCTGCTGTGCCGTGAGCCGGCTGGACGAGACGGCGCGCCATCTCACCGTACGGTCAGGCGAAGGGTGAAGCGTGATCGAGCATGCGGCGATCGCAGCCTGCATCACTGCGCATTCGAGCTTCCAGAGCACGCCGGAGAGCAGGCGCCAGCCCGCCAGAGTGTCGAAGAGCGCTTGATCCATCACGATCAGATGGCCGGGGCAGTGCCCATAGTCCGGTCGCTCGGCGGCTCGCATCAGCCGGACGAGATAATCGTCGAGCGTGATGAGCTCGCTCATCCCGGTAGCGGTCATGCAGCGGACGAAGCCGGTATCGGGATGATGGATGGCGTAGCGCGCCCGCGCCTCGATCTCCAGGCGCAGCACCGATTTCACATTGTAGAGCTGCGCGTGCTTGCCACGGATATAGGCGAGGATCGGAGCGATATCGCGTTCGGCCTCGACCAGCATGCTCTCGCCGCGTCGCCGGTAGCGAAACCCGGCATCCGCGACGTGCACGCCGCGAAAGCCCTTGCCGAGCCCTTGCAGCCAGAAATCCCAATCCTCGACGCCCTTGCGCATCGCCGTGTCGAACCGGGCGCCGGCATCGAGCATGCGCCGCGAGACCATGCTGCCGGCCTCGCAGAAGCTGCGGAACAGGTGTTCCAGGGGGGAATAGCGCCCGGACGTGTCGCCGAAGCTCGCGAAGCCGAACTTGTCGACATCTGCATAGGCCCATCCGACGGTCTCGTCGGAGGCGCGCAATGCATCGACCATGCGCTGCAGCAGCAACGGCCCGATATGGTTGTCGCAATCGAGGAAATAGACCGCTTCCAGCGCCGGAAACGCCGAAAGAGCGAACTCCAGGCCGGAATTCCGGGCGGCGCTGAGGCCGCCATTCGCCTTTTTCAGATAGAAGACCTTGCCCGGATACGTCGCTGCGAAGTTGAGGCAGATCTCGTGCGTTTCGGGCGAAGGGCAGCCGTCATTGACGACGACGACCGCGAAGGCGAAATCCGCCTGCTGGGCGATGGCCGTATGAAGCGCCTCCGCGGTCAGCCCCGGCTGGCCATAGGCGGGGATGAGGATGGCGGCCCGCACATCCCCTTCTGTCTTGCTGTTCACGTCCTGCTCCCCGCGACCTTCGAGATTCCGTGCCGCGTCAAACGAGCCGGCCCTGGCGCTGGGCCGCCATCCAGCGGGCGGTGCTGCGCAGGCCATCGAGCCAGGGACGCCTCGGCCGCCATGGCGTCTCCCGGGTGATCAGCGAGATATCGAGGATATTGACCGGCACATCCGCGGCACGTCCGGCGCGATAGATCCGCGACAGGCTGGTCGTGCCGGCGACGGCCTCGATATCGCTCGCGACCTGATTGATGCTGAGCCCGGTCCCCGATCCGACATTCATGACGCGGTGCGGGCCGTCATAGGTCGCCGCCAGCAGGAGGGCCGAGACGACATCGTCGACATGCACGAAATCGCGCACCACTTCGCCCGTGCCCCAGATCTCCAGCGGCTTGCCGGCGAGCGCATGGTCGAGCATCGCCGCGACGACGCCCTGGCGCTTCAATGTCGATTGCAGCGGCCCATAGACGTTGGCGATGCGCAGGGCGAGATATTCGAGCCCGTAGAGATGCTGATAGAGGGCAAGGTACTTTTCGATCGCGAGCTTGCCGACGCCATAGGCCGAGATCGGATCGGTAGCCGCAGCTTCAGGGGTCGGAAACCGCTCAGCCGGGCCATAGACGGTGCCGCCCGACGAGGCGAAGACGACGCGCCTGACGGCGGCCGCGTTGCAGATGTCAAGCAAGCGCAAGGTGCCGACAACGTTCGTCTCGAGATCGGAAGCCGGTTTCTGGCCGGGTTGTCCCGGCACGGAGCCGCTCAGAAGGTGGAACACGATCTCCTGGCCGCGCGCCGCTTCGGCGACCGCCTCGACATCCTCGAAATGTCCGCAGCTCCAGCGGACCCGCCTATCGAGCTCGGTGGGATCGGTCAGGCTGCGCCCGAAGGCGCGCACCACGGCGCCCTGACGAATCAAGGCATTGGCCAGGTGGACACCGAGAAAGCCGCCGCCTCCCATGATGAGGCATCGGGTACCGTCGAGCCTCGGAGCGTCGGTCATGGCGATTGGCATGTCTACTCGCAGGTTCGTTAAGACGGGCAGGATGAAATCGGCGATGATTCAAGAGTTTGGCGAGTCGTCTGCGAATTTGTTTCGAAATTCGTTCTAATTAATCTCCAATACTTTGATAGATGATCCTAGTTACGTGAATTGATCGGATGGTTATTCTCAAAAGTCTAGTAGATATATTTTGGTGATGGGTGAATGCGTCATCAATACGGCAGGGCGTGTCGACTGAGCTGATGCTGTCGCCGTCAATAGGCGCGCGCCTTTGCGCCAGCGCCGAACGCGGGCTGCCCTGCGTGCTGACTTGCTCAACAGGGTCGGGGCGGACGTGCCGCGGGCCCATTCAGGAATGCCGGCCTCACCGGTCTTGGTGGTATGGCCGCTATCGGTGCGCTCAAGACAAGCGCAAGCGACCGACGCTTCCATGCGCCGCTGCCGCGACGCGGCTCGCTAAGGGGTTCGGGCCGCGTCGAAGCCCCGGTCTTGAAGAATGCGCTGTCCTTCATCGGACATGATATGGCGCGCCAATACAGAGGTCGCCGGAACCGCCTGCGCCGCCATCGATAGCCCATACTCCGCCACGATGCTCAGCTCGGCCGGAAGCTTGATGATCTCGACTGCGGCATTGCCGGCCGATTGTTGCGCACTCGTCCAATAACTCAGGAAGATGTCGGCCTGACCGGTCGCGATGAGCCATTCTCCGGCCGCACGGCCTTCCGGAAGAGCGAGTGGCTGGCGGCCGCCGACGAGGTGGCGTGCCTTCGCCGTCAGGATCGCCTCGGCGCCGGGCCGAACGGCTTCGGCACGCGCAAACACCGCCAGCGCATAATCGCCGGAGGGGTCGGCCTCTGGCGTCGAGGTGCCCAGCTTGATCTGTGGATCGAGCAATATCTCGAGGAGATTCGCGGAGGTCAGGCCGAGCTCGCGCCGCGCCAGCACGCAGATGCGATTGCGGGCGAAACAGGCCGGTTGCTCGAACAGCCCCTGTGCGAAGAGGCGCTCGGGATGCGCCATATTGGCGGAGGCGAAGATATCGGCGCGCTCGCCGCGCTCGATCCGCTCCCGCAGCAAGCCGGCCGGCCCGAACGTGGTCCGAATCTCGTGGCCGGTCTTTTGCGTAAAGGCAGGAAGCAGTTGCTCGAAGGCCGGGCGCAGGCTTCCTGCGGCATAGAGCACGACGGGAACGGCTCCTGCTGCGGCAGCGCCATCAACGGCAGAAATCGTCATGGCTCTTGCCCATCATGGCGCTCCGCGCGCGCCCGCTCGAATTGCGAGCGGAATGTCGGCGCGAAGGTGATCAATTCCACATCATCCTCGGCATAGGAGATCATCCTGACCGGCAGATGATAGAGCGCCGCCAGGTTGGCCTCGGTCATTACCTCCGCGAGCGTGCCGATCCGGTAGCTGTCGCCCTCGCCCATCAGCAGTGCGCGGTCGGCCACAGCGAGCGCATGGTTGGGCTGATGCGTGGTGAAAACCACCGTCAACCCCCCAATGCCCGCGATTTGCCGGATGAAGCCAAGGACCAGGTCCTGATTCTTCAGGTCAAGCGCGGAGGCGGGCTCGTCCAGCAGCAGGATCGGACATTCGCTCGCGAGCGCCCGGGCGATCAGGGCAAGCTGCCGCTCGCCGCCCGACAGCGTGTCGAAGCCACGCTCGGCGAAATCCTCGATCCCCAACGTCGCCAAGGCCTTGCGCGCGATCGCGATATCGCGCTTTCCCGGTACGCCGAGCGCATGGATATGGCGCGCCCGGCCCATCAGCACGATATCGAGCACGCTGTAGGAGAAGGGCGCGCTGAAATCCTGCGGCACGAAACCGACGGGGCCGCTCGTTGCGATCGACCCCGCACTCGGCCGGTTCAGGCCGACGATCGAGCGCAGCAAGGTCGACTTGCCGCGGCCATTGGGGCCGAGCACCGCGACGACCTCGCCGCGCGTCACCGTGAGGTCGAGCGCGCGATATTGCCAGCGCCTGCCGTCATAGCTGTGGCCGGCCCGGTTGATCGTGATCATCGCCTCAGCCATCGCGTCCTCCCCGCTGGCTGCGGAAGAAGATCAGCACGAAGATCGGCGCGCCGAGCAAGGCGGTGAGGATGCCGAGCGGGATCTCGCTGTCGGTCATCGTCCGGGCGAGATCGTCGATCAGAACCATGTAGAGCGCGCCGGCTATGAGCGAAGCCGGCAGCAGCGGACGATGATCGGGGCCCACCAGCATGCGGGCGATATGCGGCACCACGAGCCCGACCCAGCCGATGACGCCGCTGACCGCGACCTGGGCCGAGACGACGAGCCCGATCAGCACCAGGATCAGCCAGCGCGTGCCGGCAACCGAGATGCCGAGCGCCTGCGCGTCATCATCGCCGAGCGAGAGGATGTTGATGCGCCAGCGCAGCAGGATCAGCAGCACGCCTCCGATCAGCAGCGGCCCGAGCATCAGCCGGAGCTTCTCGTAATCGGCGGTGGCGAAGCTGCCGAGCAGCCAGAAGACGATGCGCGGCAGCTTCTCCTCGGTATCGGCGAGATACTGCGCCAGGCTGACCAGCGCACCAAAGAAGCCGCCTATGATGACGCCGGCGAGCACGAGCGCCAGCATGTTGCGCCGCCCGACCAGCGCGTGCAGCGCGTAGACCATCAGCAGCGAAAGCACGCCGAAGGCGAAGGCCAGTAAGAGCAACAGGCTCTGCGAGGCGCTGAGCAGGATCGCCAGCGTGCCGCCGAAGGCTGCGCCCGAGGAGACGCCGATAATGTGCGGGCCGACCAGCGGATTGCGGAAGACGCCCTGAAGCGCCGCACCGCAAAGCGCCAGGCCCGCACCCGCGAAGATCGCCGTCAGGATACGCGGCAAGCGGACATTGAGAACGACATTACGCTCGATCTCCGACAGGCCGGCGTCGGCGGGGAGGATGCCGGAGAACAGGATCTGCACGACGCGCAACGGCGGGATCTCGTAGCGCCCGAGGCCGAGCGAGACGAGCGCTGCCAAAAGCAGCAGCAGCGCGAGAATGGCGATGACGAGGCCGGGCCTGAGGCTCCCGGCCGCAGCGGAGCGTGACACGCGCGAGGCCGGCTCAGTGGAAGGAATCGTAGCCCGTGCGGTAGAAGCGCCGGTAGTAAGCGTCGACCTCCTTCTGCAGGTCGATATCGGCGAAGCGCGCGGGATAGAGAGTCTTGGCCATCCAAAGCTCGCCGAGGGCGAGAGCCTCCGGCATCGGATGCCCCCAGGCCTTGGCATATTCAGGCATCAGGTAGACCCGGCCGTTCTTGACCGCGTCGATCGGCTGCCAGGCGGGAGCGCGCTTGATCTCGTCGACGACGGATGGATAGCGCTCCTGCACGAAGATCACCGCCGGATTCCACTTCAGCACGTCCTCCATCGAGACCTGCTTGTAGCCGACGATGGTGCTTGCGACATTGGCCGCGCCGGCGCGGCGCATCAGCAACCCGGTATACTTGCCGGTGCCATAGGTCGTGAGATCGGGATTGGCCATGTAGACCGGCACGCGCTGCGCTTCCGTCAGGTCGGCGAGCCGGTCCTGAACCACCTTCCGCTTCTCCAGCGAATAGGTGATCAGCTCCTCGGCCTGCTGCTTGCGGTTGAGGATGTCGCCGATCAGCCGGATCGCCTCGGGATAGCCGGTCGCATAGGCGGCCTCCTCGTCGGCAACGACGGGGTTGAGCTTGGCGGCCTCGGTCGGCGGCGCCGTCATCATCGCGATGCCGATCACCGCAAGGCCGGCGTTCTCCATCTGCTTGATCATGTCGGGCGGCGCGTAGTGGGTGACGAAGACGACATCCGGCTTCAGCTTCAGCAGTGCCTCGATATTCACCTTGGTCAGCCCGCCCGGCGTCGGGAGCTTCTCGAGCTGGGGTGCGAGCCGGACATAATTGGCGCCGAGCTGGCGCTTCCAGTCGTCGAGGATGCCGACGACCTCGTCGACCGCATCGAGCTGGACGATCAGGTTGAGCGCCTGGTGCTGCAGCACGACGGCGCGGGCGACCTTGTCGGGAATCTTGACCTGGCGACCGAGCTGGTCGGTCACCAGTCGGTCGGCCCAGGCCGGCACGGCCAGCAGCGACAGCGCGGCCAGGGTCAGGGAAGCGATCAGCGTGCGAAATCTCATCTTTTCTGCTCCTGCTCGGCCAAAGGGCCCGCGATCATGTCCGCTCCGCCATTGCGGCGCTTTGACTATCGCCGATCTCGAAGTCGCCCGGTTGCGGCGGCGCGATCGGCGTGAACAGGCTGCGGTCGGGTTTCAGGTCGAGCAGCGGCGTGTCGTCGAGGCAATCGAGGCCGCGCACCAGCAGCACCGGGCCTTCACGCCCGACGAGATGGGCGATCGACGTGCCGATCGGATTGGGCCTGACCGGCGAGCGCAGCGAGAAGGTGCCATAGGTCTGGCCATCATCGGCCGGGCTCTGGCGCACGAGATCGCGCCGCGACAGATGCAGCCAGTACAGCACCTCAAGCCGCTCGAAGCGCTCGATGCCGTCGAGCGCGGCCACCCAGGGCTCGAACAGCTCGATCCGGCAGATCGGCCCGTCCGCCCTGCCCTGGCGCGGACAGGTCAGCCGCGAGGTCCAGGGCGTGCGGATCCGGCCGATGAAGACCAGGCCGGCATCGCTGGCCGGCGGCGGCTCGACAGCCATCTCGGCCTTGCGGATCTCGTTCTCTCGGACCATGGACTCGACCGATCCTGCGCTCTCGCTTCCGTTATATTCGAGCGAGCATAGCGCTGACAATCGAGCAGACGACGTTTGGAGAGCGGCGCGGTCCGATCAGACGGCGGCGGTCGGCGGGACGAAATCCGTCGAGACCGAGATGGCCCGCCATTCGGCCAGGATCTTGTCGTCGGAGGCGTGCTTGGCGGCGATCGCCGCGACCGTATCGCTCCCGAGCGGCAGGCGGACCGGCGGATTGGGCGCATCGGCGAAATCGACCAGGACCTTTGCCAGCTTGTCCGGATCGCCGGGCTGCTCGTGATTGAGTCCGGAGGCGACATTGCGCACCTTGCCCGCTGTTTCGTGATAGTCGGCGATCGAGGCCTTGCTCACCGCGAGCGAGGAGGAATCGAGGAAATCCGTGCGGAAATAGCCGGGCTCGACCACGGTGACATGGATGCCGAGCGGTGCGAGTTCGGCATGCAGCGATTCCGACAGCCCCTCGACGGCGAATTTGGTCGAGCTGTAGACGCCGAAGCCTGCGCCCGCACGATAACCGCCGATCGATGAGATGTTCAGGATGCGGCCGGAGCGCTGCGCCCGCATCTGGGGCAAGATGGCGCGGGTCACGGCCAGCAGTCCGAAGACATTCGTCCGGTAGAGCGCCTCGACCTCGGCAGCGCTGGCTTCCTCGACCGCGCCGAGCAGGCCGTAGCCGGCATTGTTCAGCAGCACGTCGATCCGGCCGAAACGCTCGACCGCGGCCGCGGCCGCGGCCCGGCACTGCGCCTCGTCGGTGACGTCGAGCGCCAGCGGCAGCAGATTCGGATGCTCGCCGAGTTGCTCGCTCACCGCATGCGGGTTGCGCGCGGTGGCGGCGACATTGTCGCCCTTCGCCAAGGCGAGCCGGGCGATACGCGCGCCGAAGCCGCGCGAAGCCCCGGTGATGAACCATGTTGCCATGGTGGCCTCCGTCTCGAGCATTTCCGCGTTTCTTCGAATCGCGAAAATCCGCTATCTATTTGTTTTGACGCATTTTCTTCACGCGAACCGGCGTCCACTTCGCTCGAATATGCTCTAAGTGCACTACTGAGCCGGTTTCACGCGGCTCCAGAAATCATTGAACACGATGCTGTCGAAGAAGGCGTGAGCCCTCTCGATCTTGCCGCCGCGCATATCGAGGAACCAGGCATAGGTATTGGCATAGGGCTTGCCGTCGCGTGCGGTACCGCTGGCGTCGAAGAAGACGACGACGGTGTCGCCCTCGGCATAGAGATTGCGGATGGTTGGTTTCAGTCCTGTGCTCATGCGCGCGTTGAAGGGCCTGATCACCTCGCTCATGAAGGCTTCGCGGCTGCCATAAGTCTTCGAGGCCAGCGAGTTGCCGGTGATGGTCCAGCTCGCGTCATCAGTGAGGAGGTCATAGGGACCACCGGTCCCGGCCGCCCAGGCCGCGAAGGCACGCTGCACGATCGCCTTGTTGTCACCTGGCTGCGCCAGCGCGGCCGGGGCGCCAAGGAGTGCTGCCAGACCGACCGCGAGCAGGCCAGCGCCGCGGCGTCGGTTGGTCGACTGTCTGCTGTTCATCTCATGGTCCTTTTGGGAAAGCCTTTGGACGGCCGTCGCCTTGGGGCCGGCCGCCGACGGCAGATGCGAGGGGGCGGACGGGGCAGTCGGTCCGGCTCTCAGATCTGGTTCTCCCAGGCGGCGAGCTGATGCGCCTTGAGCATGTCCTCGATCGCCTTCGGGCAGACATTGCGGAACTTGCCCGTATCGGCCGGGACGATCTCGATCATCCGGTCGATCATCTCCTGAGGATCCATCTTGCCCTCTGGCGTGGCGAAGAAGTCGTCGAAGCCTTTGCGCAGCTCGGCGCGCTTGGTGAAATTCTTGCTGTCGTCGAGCCAGCGGAACGGATTATCGGCCATGGTCTCGTTATAGCCGGTGTAATAGGCGCCGGGATTGATGGTCTGGACCTTGATGCCGTAGCCGGCGAGCTCGTGTTGCATCGCCTCGGCAAAGGCCTCGAGCGCGTGCTTGGTCGAGACATAGGTACCCCAGTTCGCCGGGGTGAACAGGCCGCCCATCGACGAGGTGAACACGACCTTGCCCTGCTTGCCTTCGCGCACCCAGCGCTGCACCACGCCCTGGGTCAGCACGAGCGGCAGGAAGACATTGACCTCGTAATTCCTGCGCACGAGCTCGATCGGGATTTCCCAGACCGGCCCCGCCTCGCCCATGCCGGCATTGTTCCAGAGCACGTCGAAATCCCAGCCCTGCGCCTGCTTGATGTCATAGGGATCGGTCAGGTCGAGCCGCTCGACCTGAAAATTCTTCAGGCCCAGCGACGCAGCCTCCTCGCGCAGCGGCGTCACCTGTGAGGAGACCTGGACGGTGGCGATGATGCTGTGGCCATTCTTCGCCATGCCGATCGCAGCGGCCTTGCCGAAGCCGGAGCCCGCGCCGGTGATGAGGATGGTCTTGGACATCGGTCTTTCCTCTGTTGATTGAATCTGGATTGGCGTGGCCGCGCGAGGTCAGCCCGATAGCCGCTCGAAGGCGGCGAGCGCCGCCTGCGCGACCTCGACGTCCTGCTGCACCGAGCCGCCGGAGACGCCGAGCGCACCGATGACGGCTCCGTCCGGCCCCTTCAGCGGGATGCCGCCGCCGAACGGCGCAAGCCCTCCATTGGTGAGCTCCAGCCCCGGAGCGGGAGCACCCGGCTTGCAATAGTCCCAGACCGCCTCGCTATTGGCCTGGAACAGCACGGCCGTCGCAGCCTTGCGCTTGGCAATGTCGATCGAGGCCAGCACGGCACCGTCCATCCGGCTGAAAGCCTTGAGATGCGCGCCGGCATCGAGCACGGCGATGACGACGGGCAGGCCGATCTCGCCGGCCTTTGCTTGTGCGCCGTCGATGATGACCTGCGCCTGCTGCGAGCTGAGTTGCATGATCCGCCCCGTGTCTCCGACGTCCGGACCATCGCCGCCTCCGCGCTTCCAGACCAGTGCGGCAACCGCGAAAACTCGTTAGATTGCGTTAGATGAGATCAGGCGCGTCGTTATATTCACTCGGAACTTTGATTTCCGCCGACCGGATGCACTTCTGCGAAACGGGCAAGCGGCGCCTCGTGGCAAATTTTTCCAATTGGAATGGCGGGTTTCCGATGGGCTTCCGCGGCTGCCGGAAGCACTCAATGTGAGGCGAAGGCTTGGCTATCTTTGGCAATCGATATATCCCAATGGGAATAACGATTACCCGGGCTTTCCGATGCTCATTCGCCAGCTCTCCTATTTCGTCACGCTCGCACGGGAACGTCACTTCGCCCGCGCGGCCGACGCCTGCAACATCGCGCAGCCGACACTGTCGGCTGCCATCCGCAAGCTCGAGGAGGATCTCGAGGCGCAGCTCGTCGTCCGCAGCCACAAATTCGTCGGGCTCACTCCAGAGGGCGAGAAGCTGTTGGTCTGGGGCCGCCAGATCCTCGCCGATTACGGCAGCCTGCGCGAAGACCTCACGGGGCTGCGCAGCGGCCTGACCGGCACGTTGCGGCTCGGCGTCATCCCGGCGGCGATGCCGGCCATCGCGCTGCTCAGCGCCCGCTTCCTGGCCTGCCATCCCGACGCGAAGATCGAGATCCTGTCGCTGACCTCGCGCGCCATCGCGCAAGGACTCGACGCTTTCGAGATCGATGGCGGCCTGACCTATCTCGACAACGAGCCGATCGAGCATGTCCGGCGCCTGCCGCTCTACCGCGAACGCTTCATCTTCATTGCCGGGCGGAACCACCCGCTCGCCTCGCGCGAGCGCCTGACCTGGCGCGAGGCGGCCGGGTCGCGGCTCTGCCTGCTCAGCGAGGACATGCAGAACCGGCGCATCATCAATCGGCTCGCCGATTCCGTCGGCGTCGCGATTGCGCCGACGGTGGTCAGCAACTCGTTCCTGGCGCTGTGCTCGCATCTGCGCCAGGGCGGCTGGGCCAGCATCGTGCCGGATAGTTTCCTCTATCTGTTCGGTGCTGCCGCCGATCTGGCGGCCGTGCGATTGGTCGAGCCCGAACAGAGCCAGACGATCGGCCTCGTGCTGTCCGACCGCGAGCCGAGCTCGGCCATGGCGAACGCACTCGCGGCAAGCCTTGCCGGCATGGATTTCGCGGCCGAGCTGCGCGATGGGATAGGCGCGTCTCCATCGACGCCTTCGATCAAGCCTTCCAAAACTTTCATTGGATTTGATCACCCCGCCGCGCAATCCTCAAATCGTTCGACGCGGCACGAAGCTGAAAGCAAGCCGAGCAACAGTCGAACGAGGAAACGCGAACCAGCCAGTATCACCTCAGGGATCGGCTCAGCCAAATAGAGCAGGCCCTGATCACCCGATATTGCCGATCGTCATTGGACGGGCGGGCGCTTCCTCTTTGCCTCACAGTCAAGGGAGCCCCGAAATGGCAAAGGTTGTCTGCGTCCTCTACGATGATCCGGTCGACGGCTATCCGAAATCCTATGCGCGCGACGACCTGCCCAAGATCGAGCGCTATCCCGGCGGCCAGACGCTACCGACACCGAAGGCGATCGACTTCCAGCCGGGCACCCTGCTCGGCAGCGTCTCGGGCGAGCTCGGACTGCGCAAATACCTGGAATCGCTGGGCCATACGCTCGTCGTCACCTCCGACAAGGACGGAGCGAACTCGCAGCTCGAGCGCGAGCTGCACGATGCCGAGATCGTCATCTCACAGCCCTTCTGGCCGGCCTATCTGACGGCCGAGCGCATCGCCAAGGCGCCGAAGCTCAAGCTCGCGCTGACGGCCGGCATCGGCTCGGATCATGTCGACCTGCAGGCGGCGATCGATCGCGGCGTCACCGTCGCCGAGGTCACCTACTGCAACTCGATCAGCGTCTCCGAGCACGTGGTGATGATGATCCTCGGGCTCGTGCGCAATTATATCCCGTCCTACCAATGGGTTGTGCAGGGCGGCTGGAACATCGCCGATTGCGTCACGCGCTCCTATGATGTCGAGGGCATGCATGTCGGAACGGTCGCGGCGGGGCGGATCGGGCTGGCCGTGCTGCGTCGCCTGAAACCCTTTGACATGCACCTGCACTATACCGATCGCCATCGGCTGCCGGCCGAGGTCGAGCACGAGCTCGGCCTGACCTGGCACGCGACACGCGAGGAGATGTACGGCGTCTGCGACGTGGTCACGCTCAACTGCCCGCTCCATCCGGAGACCGAGCACATGATCAACGAGGAGACGCTCAAGCTGTTCAAGCGCGGCGCCTATCTGGTCAACACCGCGCGCGGCAAACTCTGCGACCGCGACGCCATCGGGCGCGCCCTCGAAAACGGCCAGCTCGCGGGATATGCGGGGGATGTCTGGTTCCCGCAACCGGCGCCGAAGGACCATCCCTGGCGGACGATGCCGCATCACGGCATGACACCGCATATTTCCGGCACTTCGCTCTCGGCCCAGGCGCGCTATGCGGCTGGCGTGCGCGAGATCCTGGAATGCTGGTTCGAGGGCCGGCCGATCCGCGACGAGTACCTGATCGTCCAGGGCGGCGCACTCGCCGGCACCGGCGCCCATTCCTATTCGAAGGGCAATGCCACCGGCGGCTCCGAGGAAGCGGCGAAGTTCCGGAAGGCCGGCTGAGCACGAGCTGCCCCGCGGCGGCGCCGGTCATCGGAGCCGCCGCCCCCTGCCCTACGCCTTTGCCGAGCGAGACATCATGCCACCACCTGACGCGGCCGATACCGCCATCGTCCAACCTCTGCGCTCCCGTCTGGGCCTGCCGCACGGTGCCTTGCGCCTGCGCGAAGCGCTGCTGGCTGGTCTGGGCGGATTCCTCACCATCCTCGCCCTCGCCATCGGCGGCCTGCAGAGCGGGGCGCTCCTGCTGATCGCGCCTTTCGGCGCGAGCTGCGTGCTCGTCTTCGCCCTTCCGCAAAGCCCGCTGGCGCAACCGCGCAACGTCATCGGAGGTCATTTGATCTCGACGATCGCCGGGCTTTGCGTGCTGGCGCTGGTCGGCCCGACGCCGTTCGGGTTGGCGCTCGGCGTCGGACTTGCAATCAGCTGCATGTCCCTGACCGGAACCCTACACCCGCCGGCGGGCGCCGATCCGCTCGTCGTGCTGATGGCAGGGGCGCCCTGGCCTTTCCTGATCACGCCCGTGCTTTTTGGCGCGCTCGCGATCGTGCTGATCGGGACAGGCTTCCACCGGCTGGTCTCCGGCAAAGCCTATCGCGCCAGAGGCTGATCAGCGGCCGGCTTCGGCCTTGCCGGCGCGATCGAGCCCAGCAAACTCATCGTCCGAGAGCGCGAGCGCCGCCGCGGCGACATTCTCCTCGAGATGCGCCACCTGCGAGGTGCCCGGGATCGGCAACATCACCGGGCTGCGCTTCAGCACCCAGGCCAGCGCGACCTGGCTCGGCCCGACGCCCTGGCGATGCGCGATCGTGTCGAGCAGCGAGCCGGACTTGGCGAGATTGCCGGCGGCGAGCGGATACCACGGGATGAAGCCGATGCCGTGCTGCTCGCAATAATCCAGCACGTCCTCGCTGCCGCGATCGACGAGGTTGTAGCGGTTCTGCACGGTCGCGACCCGGAAGACTTTCCGGGCGGCCTCGATATCGGCGACGGAGACCTCGCTCAGGCCCGCATGGCGGATGATGCCGTCGTCGAGCAACGATTTCACCGCAGCGAACTGCTCGTCGCGCGGTACCTTCGGATCGATGCGGTGGAGCTGCCAGAGGTCGATCCGCTCGACGCCGAGCTTCTGCAGGCTCTTCTTGGCCTGGCCGATGAGATAATCGGGATCGCCCTTCGGGGTCCATTGGTCGGGGCCGCCGCGGGTCAAGCCGCCCTTGGTGGCGATCAGCAGGCCGGAATAGGGATGGAGCGCCTCGCGGATCAGCTTCTCCGAGACATCCGGCCCATAGGAATCGGCGGTGTCGATGAAGTTCACGCCGAGTTCCGGCAGACGTTTCAGGGTGCGGATCGCCTCGGCATGATCGGCGGGCTCGCCCCAGATGCCGCGCCCGGTGATGCGCATGGCGCCGAAGCCGAGGCGGTTGACTTCAATATCATTGCCGATCCGGAAGGTTCCGGACTGGGCTGCATTTGGCTGAGACATGGAGATGTCCTCGATAAGGAACTGGAACTGCGAGCGCTCGCGGGCAGTGGAAGCTCCGCGAGCGACATGGCGCCCCTTATCTGGGATGCTGATTGCGCCGCGATAAGCACGCAACCAGGCAACGCCATATGAAGCGCAGCTAAACAATCACGCTGCGCTCCCTTCTCATGTCGTCCGTAGCTCAGGCGGCCGCGTAGCCGACCGTTCCCTTGATCTCCAAGAACTCGTCGAGCCCGAAATCGGCGTATTCGCGGCCATTGCCGGATTGCTTGTAGCCACCGAACGGAGCGCCCGCATCCCAGGCCGGATAGTTGATATAGACATTGCCGCTGCGCATCTTCGCCGCGACCTTGCGGGCGCGCTCGATCGAGCCGGACTGGACATAGGACGCCAGCCCGTAGGGCGTGTCATTCGCCCGGGCGATCACTTCCTCATCGCTCTTGTAAGGCAGGATCGAGAGTACCGGCCCGAAGATTTCCTCGCGCGCGATCGTCATCTCGTCGGTGACATTGGCGAAGACGGTCGGGCGGACGTAATAGCCCCGGTTGAGGTCCTCGGGGCGCCCCGGGCCGCCGGTGACGAGATCGGCACCCTCGCTGATGCCGGCCTCGATCAGGCGCTGGATCTTGTTGTATTGCGTTTCGCTGACGACCGGGCCGAGCCAGGTGCCCTCGGCGCCGGGCGCGCCGACCTTGAGCGGCTCGGCTACCGCCTTGGCGATCGCGACCGCCTCGTCATGCAGAGCGGACGGCACGAACATCCGGGTCGGCGCGTTGCAGGACTGGCCGGAGTTGCGCATCACGCTCTCGACGCCGAGCTTCACCGACTTCCTGAGGTCGGCATCGTCGAGGATGATGTTGGCCGATTTGCCGCCGAGCTCCTGGTGCACGCGCTTGACCGTATCGGCCGCCGCCTTGGCGACGAGGATGCCGGCGCGGGTCGAGCCGGTGAAGGAGACCATGTCGACGCCCGGATGGCGCGCGATCGCCTCGCCGACGGTCGGGCCGTCGCCATTGACCAGGTTGAACACGCCCTTGGGCACCCCGGCCTCGTGCATCGCCTCGGCGAAGATGATGGCGTTGAGCGGAGCGATCTCGCTCGGCTTCAGCACCATGGTGCAGCCGGCGGCGAGCGCGGGCGCGACCTTGCACATGATCTGGTTGATCGGCCAGTTCCACGGCGTGATCATGCCGACGACGCCGATCGGCTCCTTGGCGATCAGGGTCGTGCCGCGCAGCTCCTCGAAAGCGTAGTTCTCCAGGGTCTCGATCATCTTGCCGAGATGGGCCGTGCCCATGCCGGCCTGGGCACGGTGCGCCAGATCCTTCGGGGCACCCATCTCGCGCGACAAGGTCGCGGCGATGTCGTCATAGCGGGCCTTGTAGGCTTCGAGCAGGCGCCGCATCAGCGCCAGCCGCTCCTCGCGCGAGGTCGCAGCGAAGGCCGGAAAGGCGGCGCGCGCAGCCGCGACGGCCCGGTCGACATCGGCCTGCTCGCCGAGCGCGATCGTCGCGAAGGGCTCCTCGTTCGAGGGATCGATCACCCCGAGCGTCCGGCTGCCGCTCGGCTGCACCCATTCGCCGTCAATATAGAATTGCAGTTCGTGCGCCATGGTCGTCTCCAGAGGCGGTTGGGGCCAGCCAGATGCCGGCCGGAAGAAATCCGTCAGTTCGCCCGCACGGGCTCATCCCGCTGATGCGACCGCGCGAGCGCCTCGCTCAAGGCCTCGCCCTGCGCCAGCGGCAGCGAGAAGCAGACGCTGAACCCGTCTGTCGTCCGCAATGTCATCATGCGCGTCTGCGGATCGGAAGCCTGTTCAAGCGTCCACGACCCCAACTCATACGCATAGCGCAGGCTGGAATCGCGATAGCGCGTCTTCAGCGCCCGCTCGATCAGCGAGGGCAAGGTCATGGCGAGGGCGCCGACCTGCTCGACAGGCAGGCGCAGCTTGCGCGCCTCGCCCCGGTCGTCGATCAGCCCGAGCATGATCGCGCTGCCGTCGGGCTCGATTTCGCAGGTGGTGAGCGATTGGCCTTCGATGAGCATCCCCGCGCCTCTTTCGTTATTTTCATTTGGCTATAACGATAGAGGGCAGCTAAGCGATTGTCACGCGCGCGTAAGCCTTTGGTTCAACATTGCAGCGACGTTCTGGACGTGAGGCGAGATATGGATGCAAGACATGCAGATGGCAGCGCGGGCGATGCGAACTACAGCGTGATCGGCTCGGGCTATGCCCATTATCGCCAGCCGGACCCGCAAATCGCCGCGCTGGTCAACGACCTGCTCGGAGATGCGCAGACAGTGCTGAATGTCGGAGCCGGTGCGGGCTCCTACGAGCCAACCGACCGGGCCGTGACTGCCGTCGAGCCTTCGGCCTCGATGCGGGCGCAGCGCCCGGCGCATCTCGCCGCGGCGATCGATGCCGTCGCCGAGCGGCTGCCCTTCGCCGATGACAGCTTCGATGCCGGCATGGCGACCTTCACGGTGCATCAATGGTCCGACCTCCGGCGCGGGCTCGCCGAAATGCGACGCGTGACACGCGGGCCCGTGCTGGTGATGACCTGCGATCCCGACGAGCTCGACCGCTTCTGGCTGGCCCACTATGCTCCCGAGGTCATCGCGGTGGAGGCGAGGCGCTATCCGCCCATCGCCGCCATCGAGCGGGCACTGGGCGCCAACGTGCAGACCTTGGCCGTGCCGATCCCCTTGCGCTGCACCGATGGCTTCGGCGAGGCCTACTACGGCCGCCCCGAGGCCCTGCTTGATCCCGGCGCGCGGCTGGCGAACTCGGCCTGGAGCTTCGTCGATCCGGCCATCGGCGAGCGCTTCGTCGCGGCCCTGGGCCGAGACCTTGCGAGCGGCGACTGGGACAGACGCTACGGACACCTGCGGGTTCAGCCCTATTTCGAGGGTTCGCTTCGACTCATTGCCGGTGGCCCGCCCGGTTGAAGCCGTCGCCGTGGATCACAAGCGCGCGATGCGCGCTATTCCTGTCAAAAAATAGCGCCTTATCTGCGGCACGACTGCTGGGGCAGGTCGGTGAATCGGAACGGGGACTGGCCGATGATCACGAAGCGCTTTCTGTTGAAGAGCCTGGCGAGCACGGCCGCGATCGGGCTGGCGTTGCGGGGCCGCAGCGCCCTGGCCGCAGAGACCTTTGCCGTGACGCGCACGAACGTCGAATGGCGCAAGCTCCTTAGTGCCGAGCAATATGCCGTGCTGCGCCAGAGCGCGACCGAACAGCCCTATTCGAGCCCGCTCGACAGGGAGAAGCGTCGCGGCACCTTCGCCTGCGCCGGCTGCGAGCAGGACCTGTTCTCCTCGACCACCAAGTTCGACAGCGGCACCGGCTGGCCGAGCTTCTGGGCGCCTATCGACGACAAGGCGGTGGGCACCGAGAGCGACACGACCTTCGGCATGGTCCGGACCTCCGTGCATTGCGGCCGCTGCGGCGGCCATCTCGGCCATGTCTTCGACGACGGGCCGAAGCCAACCGGGCTGCGCTACTGCATGAACGGCGTCGCCATGGCGTTCAAGCCGCTGGCGGCCTGACGGCGAAGGCCGAACCCGATGACTCTGCTTCTGCTTGCCTATCTCGGCGGCGTGCTGACGATCGTCAGCCCCTGTATCCTGCCCGTTCTGCCTTTCGTCTTCGCGCGCGCCGGCCAGCCCTTCCTGAAGAGCGGGCTGCCAATGCTCGTCGGGATGGCCGCCGCCTTCGCCGCGGTCGCGACGCTCGCGGCGGTCGGCGGCAACTGGGCGGTCGAGGCCAACCAGTACGGCCGCCTCGCCGCTATGGCGCTGCTCGCATTGTTCGGCCTCGCACTGCTGTTTCCAGCCATCTCCGACAGGCTCACGCGCCCGCTGGTCGCGCTCGGCGGGCGGCTGTCGCAGGCGGCTGAACAGGGCGGCAGCGGCTCGGGCGCGGTCCTGCCCTCGCTGCTGCTCGGCATCGCCACGGGGCTGCTCTGGGCGCCCTGTGCCGGGCCGATCCTCGGCCTGATCCTGACCGGCGCAGCGCTGCAGGGCGCCAATGCCCAGACCTCGTTCCTGCTGCTGGCCTATGCGCTCGGCGCCGCGACCTCACTGGCGCTGGCGCTGCTGGCCGGGGGCAAGGTCTTCGCTGCGATGAAGCGCTCGCTCGGCGCGGGAGAATGGCTGCGCCGTGCCGGCGGTGTCGCGGTGCTCGCCGCGGTCGTTGCGATCGCGCTCGGGCTCGATACGGGGTTCCTGGCGCGCGTCTCGCTTGCCAGCACCAATTCGCTCGAAAGGGCCTGCTCGACCGTTTCGACGTCGCGGCCGGCCGGCCCGCGGCGCCGGCGATGACGCCCTCCGGCGGCGGCCCGGCGATGATGGGCGGCAATCCCGCCATGACGGGCTCCGGCCCGGCCATGACCGGTGCCAATCCCGGCATGATGATGAGCGCCAATCCGGCGATGATGATGGCGGCCAAGCCGCAGGGCGAGAGCGGCCCGCTGCCGGTCGAAGGCGCCCTGCCCTCGCTCGCCGGTGCCGTCGAATGGCTGAACTCGCCGCCGCTGACTGCCGAAGGGCTGAAGGGCAAGGTCGTCCTGATCGATTTCTGGACCTATTCCTGCATCAACTGCCTGCGCGCCATCCCCTATGTCCGGGCCTGGGCCGAGAAATACAAGGATCAGGGCCTCGTCGTCATTGGCGTCCACGCCCCGGAATTCGCCTTCGAGAAGCGCATCGACAATGTGAAGCAGGCGGTCTCCGATCTGAAGATCAGCTATCCCGTCGCTGTCGACAACGACTACGCGATCTGGCGCGCCTTCAAGAACCAGTACTGGCCGGCGCATTACTTCATCGATGCGCAGGGCCGTATCCGCCACCACCATTTCGGCGAGGGCGGCTACGACGCGTCCGAAAAGGTGATCCAGCAATTGCTGGCAGAAGCTGGACGAAACGATATCGCGACAGGCACCGTCTCGGTCAGCGCCTCCGGCGCGGAATTGGCCTCGGACGAGAAGGATGTCCGCTCGCCCGAGACCTATCTCGGCTATGAGCGGGCCGAGAATTTCGTCTCGCCCGGCGGTGCGGCCGAGGACAAGGCGAAGGTCTACGAGGCCGGTACGCCCCGCCTCAACGAATGGGGCCTCTCGGGTCACTGGACGATCGGCAAGGAACATGCCGCTCTCGATGCGCCCGATGGCGGCATCACCTATCGCTTCCATGCCCGCGACCTGCATCTCGTGCTCGGCCCGGGCGCCGACGGCAAGCCGGTGCGCTTCCGCGTCACGCTCGATGGCGCGGCGCCCGGCGCCGACCATGGCGTCGATATCGACGCCGAGGGCAACGGCACCGTCACCGGCCAGCGCCTCTACCAACTCGTCCGTCAAAAGGGCGCGATCGGCGACCGGTCCTTCGAGATACGCTTTCTCGATCCCGGCCTCCAGGCCTATGCTTTCACCTTCGGCTGACCGTGGAGACGATCCCATGTCCGACCATCCCAATCACACCAAACCGATCCTGCGTGGCAGCCGCCTCGCCCTGCTGACGCTCGCTGTCGCCGCCGCGGCCGGCGCGCTGCTGAAATTCTCGCCGCTCGCTGCCGAGGAGGCGCGGGTCATCCCCGTGCCCAGCGTCAAGGAGGCCGCCGCCGCCCAGGATGACGGGCCGAAGGTCGCCGTGCTTGCCGGTGGCTGCTTCTGGGGTGTTCAGGGCGTGTTCCAGCATGTCGAAGGCGTCAGCAATGCCGTCTCGGGCTATGCCGGCGGCGAGCGTTCGACAGCGGATTACGACAGGGTCAGCAGCGGCCGCACCGGCCATGCCGAGTCCGTGCAGATCACCTATGATCCCCGCAAGATCAGCTATGCCAAGCTGCTGCAGATCTATTTCTCGGTCGCGCATGATCCGACCCAGCTCAATCGGCAGGGGCCGGATACCGGCACGCAATATCGCTCAGCGATCTTCCCGGCCGATGCCGAGCAGGCCCGCGTCGCCAAGGCCTATATCGCCCAGCTCAACCAGGCTCGGGCCTTCGACGCGGCGATCGTCACCAAGATCGAACCCGACCGCATCTTCTACCCAGCCGAGGCCTATCATCAGGACTTCATGAAGAAGAACCCGGCCCATCCCTATATCGTCATCAACGATGCGCCCAAGGTCGCCAGCCTGCAGCGGATCTTTCCGGATCTCTACCGGCCCGAACCCATCTTGGTCGACAAGACCGCCTCGGTGAGGTGATCCGGCTCGCCCGCCTCGGCGCGCTCGACCTCCGCCTGAAGCGCCGCGAGATGCACCCTCGCGGCCTCGGCGGTCGCCTTCTCGATGGCGCGGTAGCGTGAGATCAGGGCAAGTCCGAGCGTCGTCAGTCTCGCGCCACCGCCCTGCTTGCCGCCGGTCTGCCGCTCGACCACCGGCTTCCCGAAGATGGTGTTGATCTCTTCGACGAGTTCCCAGGCCCGCCGATAGGACATGCCCATTGCCCGGCCGGCAGCGGCGATGGAGCCGAAAGCGGCGATCTGTTCCAGCAGCTCGATCTTACCCGGGCCGATCCGGCCGTCGGGGTCAAGATCGATGCGCACGCTGAGCGAAGGCATGTCAGGGCTTCCATTCGAGACGGGTGACGCGGCTGGATCGCATCGGCTTTTCCGAAATCCGCAATCCACTATTCGGGTTGATGCGCTAGCCGTGCACTCTTATCGCTTTAGAACAAGCCAAATCGGCGACCGGGTTGCGGGCGGGCCGACTTGTTGCCGCCGGGATTAACGGCCTCAGTCGATCGCAACGTTGCGCCGATAGGCAAAATAGCGTCCATCGGGCACGGCGTCCGGCAATGGCACTGCGCGTAGCGCCAGGTGCTCGAGCTCCCAGCCACTGAGTACCAGCGCGTCATCCGCCGCCAGCATCGCGACATGGCCGGGCAGCCAGGACAGGTGCACGCGATCGAGCTCCGGCACACCGGTGGTGGCGTCGACATGGACCAGCACCGCATTGCGGCCGTGCCGGGCCGCGAAATCCGGCAGCGTCGTTTCCATCTCGCCGAGCACCAGCGCCTCGGGCGGTGGCATCGAACGCGGATTGGCCGATATCTTGCGCTCGAAGGCATAGATCGACCGGCCCGGCAGGATCTCTCGCAAATGGTCATAGGTGCGGCCATTGCCGAGGCCGAGCTCGAGCACAGGGCCGTCGCGATCGGCGATCGCCGCCGCCGCCCAGTTCAGGACCAGGCGCTGCGCTTCGAGACGGCGAATGAAACTGTCGAGACGGCTCATGGCCAAGCTGTGATCTTCGGCCTGCCGGCCAATGTCAATGCTGCAACCCGGGGTTCCGCCTCAGTCGAAGGGGCAACTTGCCATTTCGGGAGGCGAATGTCCTAATCCCTTCCACTATCTGCGAAATGTCGCTTTGCGACATCTCAGGGCCACCAAGAGCCCGGTTTTCATCCGATGGGAGGACTTGTTGTCATGATCAAGACGAATTGGCTCGTCGCGCTGGCGCTCGCCGCAGGTTTGGGCGCGGCCGCGGGCGGAGCCGCCGAGGCGCAGACCTGGCCGCAGCGGCCGATCAGCTTCGTCGTGCCTTTCCCCGCGGGCGGCGGCACCGACGCCTTCGCCCGGCCGCTTGCGGCCCAGCTCGAGCAGCAACTCGGCCAGCGCATCATCATCGACAATCGCGGCGGCGCAGGCGGCACGGTCGGCGCCTCGGCGGCGTCGAAGATGCAGCCGGACGGCTATGCCTTCCTCGTCGGCGCCGCCCATCACACCATCGCGCCGGCTCTCTATCCGAAGCTCGACTATAATATCGAGACCGATTTCATCCCGATCGGCGTCATCGCGCAGCCGCCGCAGGTCATCGTCGTCCATCCCAAGGTCCAGGCCAAGACGGTCGCGGAACTGGTCGACTTCGCCAAAAAGAACCCGGGCAAGCTCAACTATGCCTCCGCCGGCAACGGCACGACCCATCATCTTGCCGGCGAATTGTTCAAGCTCCAGACCAAGACCGACCTGACCCATGTGCCCTATCGTGGCGCCGGTCCTGCGCTGCAGGACCTCGTCGCCGGCCAGGTCGATATCCTGTTCGACGGATTGGGCTCCTCGGCGCCGCAGATCCAGAGCGGGGCGCTGCGTGGTCTCGCCGTCGCTGCCGCGACGCGCTCGGACGCGATTCCCGACGTGCCGACCGCCAAGGAGGCCGGGCTCGACGGCTATGAGGTCGCGACCTGGTATGCGGTCTTCGCGCCGAAGAACACGCCGCCCGAGATCGTCGCGCGCATGCGCAGCGAAATCGAGAAAGCGCTGAAGGCGCCGATGATCGCCGAAGCCTGGAAGAAGAATGGTTCTGCGATTCCAGCGATTTACGGCGACGATTTCGGCAAATTCGTCAAGTCGGAGGTCGCCCGCTGGGGCAAGGTCGCGGCCGATGCCAATGTCAGGCTCGACTGAGCCGGACCATCATCGCTGTCAATCCTCGTCGCCCGCGCCGTCGATCACGGCGCGGGCGATTTGCATCGGGAAACCTGCTCGCGCCAGCGCGGCCAGGTGCTTCTGTCGATCTGCCGCCCGGTCGCCGCGGCTCCATGGCCCGAGGCGCTTCCGGCGCGCGGCAAGCCGTGCGGCGGCGAGTTCCTGCTCCGCGGTGGCCTGGCTCGCCTCGTCGACCAATCCACGGTCGACGCCTTTCGCGCTCAGCCTGGCGGCGATGGCATGCGAGGAGCGGCCCTTGCGGCGCAGGCTCGCCGCTCTCGCCTCGGCAAAGCGCCGGTCATCGACCAGCCCCGACGAAACGCAGCGTGCCACGACCTCATCTAGCATCTCAGCGAAGCGCCCGGGTTCGTCGCCATGATATCGGCAGCTCGTCGCGACCTTGCGCTGGAGCACACGGCGAAGCTGCGCGGCCGGCGCGGAATAGCGTTCGAGATAGTGCATCGCCGCGCGCTGGAGATAGTCGGCGCTGATGCGGCGCGGCGGCTTGCGCGCCGGCCTGCCAGCGCGCGGCGTGGGCGAGGGATCGGCGGCCACCCTACTCCATTCCCGGCTTCGAGCGGCCGGCCTTGACCGAGGAGCGCTTCTCCTTGGAGGCGAGGCGCTTTTCCTTCGAGGCCTTGGTGGGCTTGGTGGCGCGGCGCGTCTGCGGCCGCACGGCGGCCTGGCGGATCAGCTCCAGCAACCGTTCCAGCGCCTCCTCGCGATTGCGCTTCTGGCTGCGCTGGGCCTGTGCCACGATGACGATCACGCCGTCCTGGGTCAGCCGGCTGCCGGCGAGTTTCATCAGGCGGATCGCCACGTCGTTCGGCAGCGAGGGCGAGCGGCGCGCGTCGAACCTGAGCTCGACCGCGGTCGAGACCTTGTTGACATGCTGACCGCCGGGACCGGAGGCGCGCACGAAGCTTTCCTCGATCTCGCTTTCGTCGATCGCGATGGACGGAGTGACTTGAATCATGGGAGGAACGCTACCTCACTCCAGGGAGAATTGCAGCGTTGCAGCCCTCACGCGACATCGCCCGGCTGATCGAGATCATGGCCGCACTCCGCACGCCGGGCAGCGGCTGCCCATGGGATCTTGAGCAGGATTTCGCGAGCATCGCACCCTATACGGTCGAGGAGGCCTATGAGGTCGCCGACGCGATCGCGCGTGGCGACAAGCTCGACCTCAAGGACGAGCTCGGCGATCTCCTGCTTCAGGTCGTCTTCCATTCACGCATGGCCGAGGAGGAAGGCTCCTTCGCCTTTCCCGACGTGGTCGAGGCGATCACCAGGAAGCTGATCCGGCGCCACCCGCATGTCTTCGGCAATGCGCGGGACCTTTCACCCAATGAGGTCAAGGCGCTCTGGCATCGGATCAAGGCTGAGGAAAAGGCGGAGAAAGCCGAGGCCCACCGCGCCGTCGGCCTGCCCCTGTCAGACGAGGACAAGGGCGTGCTCGCCGGCGTGACGCGAGCCCTCCCTGCCCTCACGCGAGCCTGGAAGCTGCAGGCCAAGGCCTCGACCGTCGGCTTCGACTGGAACGACGCCAGACTCGTGCTCGACAAGATCCGCGAGGAGACGGCCGAGATCGACGAGGCGCTGGCCTCCGGTGACAAAGCGGCGATTCGCGAGGAGATCGGCGACCTGCTCTTCGTCGTCGCCAATCTCGCCCGCCATGTCGACGCCGATCCGGAAGGCTGCCTCGCGGCAGCCAACGCCAAGTTCGAACGGCGCTTCAGGGGGATCGAGACGCGGCTCGAGGCCGAGAACCGTCACGCCAAGGACGCGACGCTCGACGAGCTGGAAGCGCTCTGGCAGGCGGTGAAGCGCGATGAGAAGGCGGGCGCCCGCTAGCCTGCGACGAGGCCGTGGCCGCCGACGGGCTGCGTCTCGACGAAAGTTCCCATGCCGCCGATCAAGGGCCGTCCGCGCGCGATCGCGGCCTTGACCTCGGGCAACTCCAACGAGGCGGCGTGGCTTCCCTTGCTGTCCCAGGCCTCGCTGACCCAGACCGCGTCCGGATTGGCGGCGTCGAGCGCCACGACATAGCTGAGGCAGCCCGGCATGGCGCCGGTGCTCTCGGTGAGGATGGCGACCAGTTCCTCGCGCTTGCCGGGCGCAGCGAGCATCTGGACGATCATTCCGTACATGGCCGATATCCTGAAACGCGCGGCAGCAGGGCCAGCCGCTCGGACTCTGCTCGTCCCTTATCGCAGTGTCAGATCACGGCAGCATGTCGCAGCCGCTCAATGCTGCCGCTGCGCCTGCGGGAATCGGGCGCCAAAGGCCCCTTCCCGCTCGGGCGGCAGCCGCACGGTCAGGCTCAGGGTGCCGTCCTCTTCGTCCTGGCGTGTCAGGATCTCGCCATTGGCATGGAGCCAGGCCAGCGATTTGCCGTCGCCGGGTTCAAGCTGCAGGGCATAGACCGGCCGGCTGACCGCGATGCGCGCCTCGATCGCGTCGGTCAGCCGTCCCATCCCCTCGCCGGTCAGGGCCGAGACCAGCACCGGCCGCGCCTTTTCCGCCTTCAGCTCCGCCAATCCGAGCTGGCGCTCGTGCTCGGCCGGGTCGAGCAAGTCGGCCTTGTTCCAGACCTCGATGACGCGCTGGCCATCCTCGGGGTCGATACCGAGATCGCGCAGGATCGCCTGGACGTCGGCGGCCTGCGCCTGCGTATCCTCATGGGCGAGATCGCGCACATGCAGCAGCACATCGGCCTCGATCGCGTCCTCCAGCGTCGCGCGGAAGGCGGCGACGAGCTGTGTCGGCAGGTCCGAGATGAAGCCGACCGTGTCGGAGAGCATGATGCGCGCGCCATGCGGCAGCTTGATCGCTCGCGCCGTCGGGTCGAGCGTCGCGAAGAGCATGTCCTGCGCCAGCACATCGGCCGCGGTCAGCCGGTTGAACAGGGTCGACTTGCCGGCATTGGTGTAGCCGACCAGCGCAACCACCGGATAAGGCACGCGTTTGCGGCTGGCACGATGCAGGGAGCGGGTGCGCTTCACCGTGTCGAGATCGCGCTCGATCTTGGTCATCCGCTCCTGGATGACGCGCCGGTCGGCCTCGATCTGGGTTTCACCGGGCCCGCCGAGGAAGCCGAAGCCGCCGCGCTGGCGCTCAAGGTGGGTCCAGGACCGCACCAGCCGGCTCTTCTGATAATTGAGATGCGCGAGTTCGACCTGCAGCGCGCCTTCCTTGGTGCGGGCGCGCCGGCCGAAGATCTCGAGGATCAGGCCGGTGCGATCGATGACCTTGCAGCCGAAGGCCTTTTCGAGATTGCGCTGCTGCACCGGCGAGAGCGCGCAATCCATCACGACGAGGCCGATCTCCTCGTCCTTGATGCGCGCGGCGATCTCCTCGACCTTGCCCTTGCCGAGATAGGTCGCTGGTCGGAGCGCCGGCAGCAGCACCTGGATCGCATCGACCACGTCGAGATCGATCGCAGCCGCAAGGCCGACGGCTTCGTCCAGCCGTGCCGCGAAGGAGCGCTGATTCGTGTCGACCGTCTTGCCGGCAGCGCGGCTCTGCAAATAGGGCCCGATGACGAATGCGGCCGTATTGGCGGCGATCTCGCGCTCGATCTCGTCGAGCGGCTTCACCGCTGCTGGCTCATCCCCCGCTCGCGAGCGGCCGGCCACGGCTCAGGCCTTGTCCGTGTCCTCGGGCTCGAAGAGCTGGACGGGATGGCCTGGCATGATCGTCGAGATCGCGTGCTTGTAGACGAGCTGGGAATGCCCGTCGCGGCGCAGCAGCACGCAGAAATTGTCGAACCAGGTCACCACGCCCTGCAGCTTCACGCCATTGACGAGGAAGATCGTCAGAGGAATTTTCTGCTTGCGGACATGGTTGAGGAAAGTGTCTTGAAGGTTTTGTGCCCGCTCTGCGGCCATGTTCAGCCCCTGTTGTTGGGATCGCGTCTCGGGTTGCGCTAGCGATCCGGCTTCGTTCCGTTCAGTCGCCTGACATGTCGGAACACCGATGGTGCATTAGATCGTCGGCTTAGGGTGCAATGCAAGAGGCTCGACGCGCATATACGCCCGGAAGCCCCGCGTTGTGTGCAAGCGCACATGCAAGGCGCGCGTGCCGTTGCAAGATTCTGGCCGCTCGCCCTGCGTCAGACGCGGCCCCAAGGCCGGAATCAGCCCACGCCGAGCGACTTCAGCTTGCGATGCAGGGCCGAGCGCTCCATGCCGATGAATTCGGCGGTGCGGGAGATGTTCCCGGAGAAGCGGGCGATCTGCGCGATCAGATATTCGCGCTCGAAGATCTCACGCGCATCGCGCAGCGGCAGGCTCATCAGCCGCTCGCCGCCGGAACCGGACGGCGTCGTCGGCACCATGGCGCCGACCTCGGCCGGCAACATCTCGATGGTGATGTCGGCCGTCGGGTCGCCCTTGGTCAGGATCATCAGCCGCTCGACATTGTTGCGCAGCTCCCGGACGTTGCCCGGCCATTCATGCGATTGCAGCACGGCCATCGCGTCGCCGCCGATGCGCCGCTTCGGCAGGCCGGTCGCGACCGAGATCTGGTCCATGAAGAACTCGATCAGCTCCGGCACGTCCTCGCGCCGCTCCGAGAGCGAGGGCACCTTGACCGGCACGACGCTGAGCCGGTGGTAGAGGTCCTCGCGGAAAGTCCCGTCGGCGATCAGCTGCGCCAGGTTACGGCTGGTCGAGGAGATGATGCGGACATCGACATGCACCCGCGTCGCGCCGCCGACACGCTGGAAATTCTGGTCGACAAGCACGCGCAGGATACGGTTCTGCGTCTCGCGCGGCATGTCGCCGATCTCATCGATATAGAGCGAGCCGCCATGCGCCTCCTCCAGCGCCCCGACCCGGCGCGAGCGGCCATCGCCGCCCTCGATGCCGAAAAGCTCCTCCTCCATCGTCTCGGGCGTGATCGTCGCCGCATTGATGACGATGAAGGGGCCCGAGGCGCGACTCGAGGCCTCGTGCAGCGTGCGCGCCGCCAGTTCCTTGCCGCAGCCCGGCTCGCCAGTGATCAGCACGCGCGCATTGGTCGGCGCGACGCGGTCGATGGTCTGGCGCAACTGGTTGACCACGGTCGACTTGCCGACGATCCGGCTGGCCTGGACCGAGCGCGTCTTGAGCTCGCGCACCTCGCGCCGCAGCCGCGAGGCTTCGAGCGCGCGCTCGGCCACGAGCACGAGCCGGTCGGCCTTGAACGGCTTCTCGATGAAGTCATAGGCGCCGCTCTTGATCGCCGAGACGGCGGTTTCGATATTGCCATGGCCCGAGATCATCACGACCGCGAGGTCGGGATGGCTTTCCTTGATCAGGTCAAGAACCTGCAACCCGTCGAGCCGGCTGCCCTGCAGCCAGATATCGAGGAAGACGAGGTTGGGGCGGCGTGCGGCGATCGCGGCCAGCGCATCGTCGGCAGAGCCGGCCTTGCGAGTGCGATAGCCTTCATCTTCGAGCAGACCGGCCACGAGTTCGCGGATGTCGGCTTCGTCATCGACGACCAGAATATCAGCGCTCATTCCTGAGTCCCGTTGTTATCGTCCTTGATGGCTTTGGAAATATCCTTGTCGAGCTCGGCCATCACATCCGGAGGCCCACCCTCGGGGAACCAGAGGCGGATGCGGGCGCCGCGCTTGCCCTCCGCGGCATCCGGCCGGTCGAGCAGCTCGATGCCGCCGCCATGGTCCTCGAGGATCTTTCCGACAATGGCGAGGCCAAGCCCCGTGCCGCCCTCGCGGGTGGTCATATAGGGCTCCAGCAGCTTCTGGCGCTGATCGACCGGCAGGCCCTTGCCGTTATCGATGACGTCGATGACGATCACGCCGTCGTCACGTCGCTGGAAGGCGACATCGATCTGCCCCAGGCCGCGCTCGTCCATCGGCACGGCCGAGATCGCCTCGGTCGCGTTCTTGATGACATTGGTCAGCGCCTGCGAGATCAGCCGGCGGTCGAACTGGGCCGGAACCGACGTGGAGGGCAGGTTCTCGGAGATCGTCAATTCGGGATTGCCGACCCGCATCAGGAAGACGATCTGGCGCACCGTCTCGACGATATCCTCCCGCGCCAGCGACGGCTTCGGCATGCGCGCGAAGGACGAGAACTCGTCGACCATGCGCCGGATATCCTCGACCTGACGCACGATCGTCGCCGTGCACTGCTCGAAGACCTCCTTGTCATCGGTGATGACGCGGCCGAACTTGCGGCGGATGCGCTCGGCCGAGAGCTGGATCGGCGTCAGCGGGTTCTTGATCTCATGGGCGATGCGCCGCGCCACATCCGCCCAGGCCGCGGTGCGCTGCGCAGAGACGAGATCGGTGATGTCGTCGAGGGTGACGACGAGGCCGGCGCCCGCCCCCTCGCCTTCGCGGACGGCCCGGACGTTGACCATGCGGTCTCGGCCGCCACGGGTGATCGCGATCTGGCCCGAGCTCAGCCGTTGGCGGTTATGCAGCGCATCGGCCACGAACTCGGCGATCTCGGGCGCGACCTGGGCGATCGGCTCGCCGAGCAGCCGTCCACCGGCGCCCAGCAAGGTCTCGGCCGAGCGATTGATGATGGTGATATGGCCGTCGCCATCCAGGCTGAGCACGCCGGAGGAGACGCCGGAGAGCACGGTCTCGGTGAAGCGCCGTCGTCGGTCGATCACCTCGCTCGCGGTGACCAGCCCGTCGCGCTGGCGCCTGAGCTCGGCGGTCATCTTGTTGAAGGTCTCGCCGAGATGGGCGAGATCGCCCTCAGATCGTCGGATCGGCACCTGGACGTAGAAATTCCCGCTCGAAACCTGGTCGGTCGCGTGGATCATCCGTCTGATCGGTGCGACCAGCCCGTTGGCGAAACTCAAGCCCAACCAGATCGCCGAGAGCAGCAGGATGACCGCGATCAGCGCGTACATCGAGGCGAAGGCGATCTGCACGCCCTTCCGGCGCGCATCGATCGAGAGGTATTCGACCGCGGCACCTCGGGCGACGGCGGGGAACTCGACGGCGAGCGGATTGACCTCGCGGGCAACGAAGAGGAACCCGTCATAGGGCGGCAGCTTCAGCATCGCGCCGAAGACGCGGCCCGAGGAAGGCAGCACGCAGATCGGTTCGGGCGAGGATTCCGCATCCTCGAACGTCGCCTTGTCCGGTTTCGGCGGATCCTTGAGCACGTCGATGCTGGCCCGCACCACGACCGTGTCCGGTGGCCGCATCACGGCGGCGACAGGCAGGCCGAGCGCGGTGGCGCGCGCCGTGAAGAAGGTCTCGAACCATTTGCGATCGACCTCGAAGGCCGGTTTGGCGCGGTTGAGATCGTCGGAGAGGATGCGGATCTCGCGCCCGAGCGACTGGCACTGCGCGGCGGCATAGGCATCGGCGACCTCGACCGATTTGAAGATCGCATCGCGCATCCGGTCGGAGAACCAGGGCTCGAGCCCGCGCTCGATCGTCACCGTGGCGATGACCGCGACGAGTACCGCCGGCAGCGCCGCGATGATGCTGAACAGGCCGACGATGCGCACATGCAGCCCGGCCGCGGCCGCGCCGGCCCGGCGCGCCCTGATCAGCACCGCCGTCTCGAAGGCGACGATGATCAGCAGCGCGAGAATCAGCAGCCCGTTGAGGACGAAGACGCCGATGACGACCTCGTGCACCGGCGCGATCGGTGTCGAGCCCGACAGGACGAGGAAGGTCACCAGCGCGGAAACGAGCGCGAAGACGACGACGAAGGCGCCGATCCAGCCCGATACGCGGCGTGGCGGATCCTCGCCACGCGGCGTGATCCTGATGTCGCTGATCGAGGCGGTCACGATGGTTCAACAACTCCGATGTCGGTCCGGCGCCACTAAGGCCGGAGCGGGCGCGTCACTGATGCGCCGCCGCAACGGTGTTGTCAAAATGTGACGTATGAAAGGCGAAGTTGCCTTATTTGGTGCTCAAATCAGCGCGGCGAACGCACCACCTGCATGTCGAGCTCGCGAATCTTCTTGCGCAATGTGTTGCGATTAAGCCCCAGCAGCTCGGCCGCACGGATCTGATTGCCCCGCGTTGCCGCCAGCGCAGCGGCGATCAGCGGCGGCTCTACCTCGCGCAGAATGCGGTGATAGAGGCCGGGAGGCGGGATATTGTCGCCGAATCCGCCGAAATACTGGTTGAGATGGCGCTCGACCGAGCCGGACAGCGTCTCGGTCCTCTCAGGGCCCGGGCCGTTCGAGAAGCTGGCCGTGGCCGATGCCGGTTGCAGCTCGGCCTCGACGATCGGTGCCGTGATCGTCTCCTGCGGATAGAGCGCGGCAAGGCGGCGCACGAGGTTCTCGAGCTCGCGGACATTGCCCGGCCAGCGATAGCGCCGCATGACGTCCATCGCTTCCGAATCGACCTGCTTGCGCGGCAGCCCCTCCTTCTCGACCAGCGAGAAGAAGTGCCGCACCAGATCCGGAATGTCCTCGACGCGCTCGCGCAGCGGCGGCAGGCGGATCGGCACGACGTTCAGGCGGAAGAACAGGTCCTCGCGGAACAAGCCCTGCGCGATCGAGATGCGCAGGTCCTTGTTGGTCGCGGCGACGATGCGGACATTGGTCTTGATCGGGGTGCGGCCACCAACCGTCGTGTATTCGCCCTGTTGCAGCACGCGCAGCAGGCGGGTCTGAGCCTCCATCGGCATGTCGCCGATCTCGTCGAGGAAGAGCGTGCCGCCCTCGGCCTGCTCGAAGCGACCCGAGGAACGGGTCAGCGCTCCCGTGAAAGCGCCCTTCTCATGGCCGAACAGCTCCGATTCGATCAGGTCCTTCGGGATCGCCGCCATGTTGATCGCGACGAAGGGGCCGTTCCGACGCTTGCCGTAATCGTGCAGCGCGCGCGCCACTAATTCCTTGCCGGTGCCGGACTCGCCATTGATCATCACGGTGAGGTCGATCGGCATCAGCCGGGCGAGCGCGCGGTAGACGTCCTGCATCGCCGGCGAGCGGCCAATCAGCGGGATATCCTCGGCTTCGGCGACCGTATTGTTGCGGCCACCGTCGCCGCGCGGCCGCGACAGGGCCCGCCCGACGATCGCCACCAGCTCCTTCAGGTCGAAGGGCTTCGGCAGATATTCGTAGGCGCCGCGTTCCGAGGCCTTGATCGCCGTCATGAACGTGTTCTGCGCGCTCATCACGATGATCGGTAGCTCAGGCCGCACCCGCTTGATCCGCGGCAGCAGATCGAAGGCGTTGCCATCGGGCATCACGACATCGGTGATGATGAGATCGCCGAGCCCCTGTGCCGCCCAGGTCCAGAGCGTCGCCGCCTGGCCGGTGGTGCGCACTTCGTAGCCCGCGCGGGCAAGGGCCTGATTGAGCACCGTACGGATCGCGGCGTCGTCGTCGGCGATGAGAATGTTACCGCTTGGCATTCAGTCCTGTCCTAGGCCTTCGGTTTCACCCGGTCCGACCGGACCGCGCTTCATGCAGGGGCAGAAGAATCCGGAAAGTCGTGCGCCTGGGCACCGACTCGCATTCGACGATTCCGCCATGGTCGCCGATCACCTTGGCAACGAGTGCAAGTCCAAGGCCACTGCCCTGTGCCTTGGTCGTGACGAAGGGATCGAACAGGTGCGAAAGGATGTCCGCGGGCACGCCCGGACCGTTGTCGCGGATACCGATCTCGAGCGGCAGCGCGATCCGGCTCGACGAGCCGGCGAGCTGCATGCGGATGCCCGGGCGATAGGCCGTCGTCAGCGTGATCTCGCCATCGATCGCATGTTCGCCAATGGCTTCGGCCGCGTTCTTCACCAGGTTGAGCAGCACCTGCACCAACTGGTCGCGGTTGCCGGCGGCGGGCGGCAGCGACGGATCATAGACCTCGTTGAAGCGGATATGGCGGGCGAAGCCGGACTGCGCCAGCCGCTTCACATGGTCGAGCACGTCATGGACATTGACCGGCCCGCGCTCGCTCGGGCGCTCGTCGCCGAAGAGCTCGACCCGCTCGACCAGTTTCACGATCCGGTCCGCCTCGTCGCAGATCAGCTGGGTCAGCAGCCGGTCGCTATCGTTGACCGAAGCCTCCAGCAGTTGCGCCGCGCCGCGAATGCCGGAGAGCGGGTTCTTGATCTCATGCGCCAGCATCGCACCGAGAGCGGTGATCGAGCGGGCTGCTCCGCGATGGGTCAATTGCCTGTCCATTTTTTCGGCAATTGTCCGTTCTTGCAGCAAAAGCACCACCGCCTCGCCCTGATTGGGCAAGGGAGAGGCAAATACATCGACGATGCGCTCGCTGCCGAGCCGCGGCGAGCCGAGGTCGAGCCGGTACTCGCTGACGCTGGCGCCGCGGCGCTGGACCTCCTCGACCAGGCCGAGGACAGGCGAGCCGAAGGCGATGAGATCGTCCAGGCGCTGGCGCTTCAGCACCACCGCACTCGACTGGAAGAAGTCCTCGGCGGCCGTGTTGGCATAGAGCACGCTATGCCCATCGCCGACGACCAGGACCGGCATGGGCAGAACCTGCAGGGCCTGCAATTCGATGGGATCGAGCACCAGCCCTCCCCGCGCCTCGTCGGCACTGTCGATGAACGCCATCGTCATACGCAACATTCCTCGTTCAGGCTGCCTCGCGGCTGCTTTCGTTGGAAAACAAGCTCGCAAGCGCATTGAGCGCCTGGCCTGGATCGTCGGTGGTCAGCAGCAGTCGGCGCACGGCCGCATCCGGCTCGCAGCCGCTGGCGACCGCCTCGTCGGCATAGGCGGCAAGATGCTTGCGGGCATGGCGCACGCCCTGCTCCCGCCCCATCAGGCTGAGCAGGCCCTCGTAATGCTCCTGCGCCACGGCGAGCTTCTCATCGGCGCCGAGCTCGATCTCGTCGCGACCATCGAGGGCCGCTCCGATCGCACCGACGAGCCAGGGTCGGCCGAGGGCCGCCCGTCCGACCATGACGAGATCGGCGCCCGAATGCGCCAGGCAGGCCTGCGCATCCTCGAGCGTATGGATGTCGCCATTGGCAACGAGCGGGAAATTGCCGGCATCGCGCACGGCGCGGATCGCCACCCAGTCGGCGCTGCCCTTGTAGAATTGCTGGCGGGTGCGGCCATGGACCGTGATCATCGCCGCACCGGCATCGACCGCGCGTCGCGCCAGCTCCGGCGCGTTGCGCGAGGCATCGTCCCACCCCAGCCGCATCTTGACCGTCACCGGCACGTCGACCGCGGCGACCGCCGCCTCGACCAGCGTCAGCGCATGATCGAGATCGCGCATCAGGGCCGAGCCTGCCCAGCCGCCGGTCACCCGCTTGGCCGGGCAGCCCATGTTGATATCGACGATCTGCGCGCCGGTTGCTTCCGCCAGCCGCGCCGCCTCGCCGAGCCAATGCGGATCGCAGCCGGCGAGCTGGACGACATGCGGGAAAACGCCCGTGCCCTCGGCCCGCAACCGTGCTTCCTCGCTGCCGCGCACGAACTCGTCGGAGGCGACCATTTCCGAAACGACGAGGCCGGCGCCATAGCGCGCCGCGATCCGGCGCATCACGACATCGGTGACGCCGGACATCGGAGCCAGGAAGGCGCGGGAGGCCACGGCAACCTTGGCGATCGCCGGGGCACCTTCGCCCGAATATGAGGCAGTTTCCATTATGATGATTTATTAGACATTGCTGCATTCGCGCAAGGGGCACGGGCTCATGTTGCACCGCATCAACGTCGCACCCCCACCGCACCGCATACCGTATGCAGACTCACCCGCTTTCCTTGGGTCACCCCTGGGAACTGCGAGGGATGGCATCGTCCGAAAACGGCTTCGCACTTTCCGGCGTGATGCTCTATCACCAACCCCTTGCTGGAACCTGCTGCCGTGCCGCCCGAAGCCAAAACACAAACCCTCCCGGTCGCCGCGCTGATCGTCGCCGCTGGGCGCGGCTTGCGTGCCGGCGGTGAAACGCCGAAACAATATCGCGAACTCGCCGGCCGCCCGGTTCTGCGGCATGCACTTGCCCCTTTTCTGGCTGAGGCAGCGGTTGGCAGCATCATCACGGTGATCGGCCCGGGCGATGACGAGCGCTATGCTCAAAGCGTGGGCGGCCTCTCGGCGACGAAACTGATGATGCCCGTCATTGGCGGTGAGACGCGCCAGGATTCGGTCAGACGGGGGCTCCAGGCGCTCGCGGCCGAGGATTTTGACGGAATCGTCCTGATTCATGATGCAGCCCGCCCTTTCGTCTCGGCCGACCTGATCGGCCGAGCGCTTGCGGCCGCACATAGCGGCCTGGCCGCAATCCCGACGCTGGCCGTCACCGACACGATCAAGCGCATCGATGGCGAAGGCTGCGTGGTCGAGACACCGCCCCGCGACCAACTCGTCAGCGTGCAGACGCCGCAGGCCTTTCATTTCCAGCCGTTGCTCGCAGCGCATGAGGCTGCGGCCGCCTCCGGCCTGGCCGGCTTCACCGACGATGCCGCGCTGATGGAATGGGCTGGCCATCCCGTTGCGACCTTCCCTGGAGACGCCCGGAACGTGAAGCTGACCCATCCGCAGGATTTCATGACCGCGGCAGCGCGTCTCGAGGGGCAACTCACCACACGCGTCGGCACGGGCTATGACGTCCACGCCTTCACCGAGGGCGACCATGTCTGGCTCGGCGGCGTCCGCATTCGGCATTCGCAGGGCGTCAAGGCGCATTCGGACGGCGACGTCGCGCTGCATGCACTGACCGACGCGCTGCTCGGAACCCTGGCCGAGGGCGATATCGGCACGCATTTCCCGCCGAGCGATGCGCAATGGCGCGGCGCCTCCTCCGATCGTTTCCTGGCCTTCGCCGCTGGGCGCATCGCCGCTCGTGGCGGCCGTATCGACCATCTCGATCTGACCATCGTCTGTGAGGCGCCCAAGGTCGGCCCGCATCGCGACGCGATCCGCGCCCGCATTGCGGAGATCGCCGGCATCGGCCTCGACCGGGTCGCGATCAAGGCGACGACCTCCGAGCGCATGGGCTTTACGGGGCGCGGCGAAGGCCTCGCTGCGCTCGCCACCGCGACCGTCCGCTTGCCTGAGCAGGAGTGAAGCGATGTTCGATCCCGCGATTACCGCGCTGACCATCGAAGTCCTGGCGCTCTGCCGTGAGCGCAAGCTCACCGTCGCGACGGTTGAATCCTGCACGGGCGGCCTCGTCGCCGGCGCGCTGACGACGATCCCCGGCTCCTCAGACGTCGTCAATGGCGGGCTGGTGACCTATTCCAACGCCGCCAAGACGGCACTGGCCGGCGTCGATGCCGGGCTGATCGAGGCTCATGGCGCCGTCAGCGAGCCCGTCGCGCGAGCGATGGCCGAAGGCGGACGGACGCGGCTTGCTGCCGATATCGCCGTCGCGATCACCGGCGTTGCCGGCCCTGGCGGCGGCTCCGAGGCCAAACCCGTTGGCCTCGTGCATTTCGGCTGCGCCACGGCAGCGGGCACAGTTCACCGTCAAAAGCGCTTCGGCGCCCTGTCACGAGACGAGATCCGCCGCCTCTCGGTGGTCGAGGCGCTCGATCTCCTCAAGCATGCGGCGATCGGCAATCAGTCGGACGCCTGAGCCGCTCGCCCGCGACTCGGCAGCAAGATGGCGTCTCAGCCGGTAATGGCCGCCGCAGCACCGCCGCGGCCATAGACGACATCTGCGCGGCGCTCGAAGGCCTCAGCGAATTTACGAAAGGCCTTGTCGAACATCGCGCCCATCAGCAGGCCGAGCATGCGGCTGGCGAATTCGTAGGAGATGAAGAAGCCGACCTCGCAGCCGCCGCCATCGAGCGGCTTGAAGCTCCAGCGGTTCTCGAGGTGCCGGAACGGCCCGTCGACATATTCGACCAGGATCTTGAGATTGGCCGGATCGAGCGTGACCCGGCTGGTGAAGGTCTCGCGGATCGCCTTGTAGCCGACGGTCATGTCGGCGATCAGCACCTCGCCGCCGTCCTCGCGCGGCGTGCGCCGGCGCACCTTGAGCCCCTCGCAGAGCGGCAGGAATTGCGGATATTGCTCGACATCCGCCACGAGCTCGTACATCCGCTCGGGCGAATGCTTGACGCGGCGGCTGGTGTTGAACATCGGCATGAGCAGCGCTTACCGCCTCACTTGCCGAGCTTGGCGGCGCGGGCGTCGCGCAGCCGGGCGAAGTCCTCGCCGGCATGATGCGAGGAGCGGGTCAGTGGCGTCGAGGACACCATCAGGAAGCCCTTCACATAGGCGATCGCCTCGAAGCTCTTGAACTCCTCCGGCGTGACGAAGCGGATCACCGCATGGTGCTTGCGCGAGGGCGCGAGATACTGGCCGATGGTGATGAAATCGACATCGGCCGAGCGCAGGTCATCCATCAGCTGGAGCACCTCGTTCCGCTCCTCGCCAAGGCCGACCATGATGCCGGATTTGGTGAAGATGGTCGGGTCGAGCTCCTTCACGCGCTGCAGCAGCCTGAGCGAGTGGAAATAGCGCGCGCCGGGCCGCACGGTCAGGTACTTGCCCGGCACCGTCTCGAGATTGTGGTTGAACACGTCGGGCTTCGCCGCCACGACCACTTCGAGCGCCCCCGGCTTGCGCAGGAAATCAGGGGTGAGGATCTCGATCGTCGTACCGGGCGAGGCCTTGCGAATGGCCCGGATGACGCGGGCGAAATGCTCGGCGCCGCCATCGGCGAGATCGTCGCGATCGACCGAGGTGATCACGACATGCTCGAGGCCGAGCTTGGCGACGGCCTCCGCGACCTTGCGCGGCTCTTCATGGTCGAGCGGCTCGGGCACGCCGGTCTTGACGTTGCAGAAAGCGCAGGCCCTCGTGCAGGTGTCGCCCATGATCATGAAGGTGGCGTGCTTCTTCTCCCAGCACTCGCCGATATTGGGGCAGCCCGCCTCCTCGCAGACCGTGACGAGCTTGTTCTCCTTCACGATCTGGCGCGTCTCGGCCCATTTCGGCGAGCCGGGCGCCTTGACCCTGATCCAGTCCGGCTTGCGCAGGACCGGGTTCTCCGGCCGCTTCTGCTTTTCGGGATGTCGCAGCTCCGTCACCGGCTTCGTCTCCGCCTTGGGATTGCCGGCATTCGGCCGCGGATCGCGGTTCAGGAGATCGAGAACAAGGGCCATCACATCTTCCTAAGCGCCGCCTCCAATCCGGAAGGCGGCTATTCTTCTAGCTAATCCGCATTGTGCATTGCGGCAACCTGACCGGTCGTCGCGTCAGGCCTTCGGCTTGCGCATCGCGTTCCAGATCGTGATCACCACGACTGCTCCGATCACGGCCGCGACCAAGGTGCGGAAGAAACCGAAGATCGGGATATCGACGAGTTGCGCCAGCTGGCTGCCGACGAAGGAGCCGGCAACACCGACCAGCATGTTGGTGAAGAGACCGTGGTCCGAGGAGGTCAGCCGCTCCGCGATCCAGCCTGCCAGCATGCCGATCAACAGCGTCATGAAGAAGCCGTAGCCCGGCGTGCCGAGTGCGGCATAGATGGGGCTATCCATGGATCGTGGTCCTTTCGCCAGCCGTCTCTATTCGTCAGAACACCTTATCACGCGATGAACCGCGCCAGCAGCACGACCAGGATCGCGCCGAGCACCGCCATTGCGGCCTCGTCGAGCAGGGCGTGCCCCGTCCGGACCCGCCAGCCGGTCAGGCGCACCAGCCCCTGCCCGACCAGCATGCCGAGAATGCCGACCACCGCGTGACGCAGCAGGCCGCCGCCTCCGACGACGAGGCTGGCGACGAAGCCCGTCACGGTGCCGAGCAGGACGGTCGGCGCCAGAACACGCCAATCCAGGACCAGCCCGCGCCCCGGCGGCAGAATCTCGACCTTGTCGTCGGCGATGACGCGGTCGGGCCCGCGGGGCTTTCGTGCTTTCGGGCTCATGGGCGGGATATGCCCATTGGCGTCACGGATTTCCAGCGCGGCGACGGCTTACGCAATCAGCCGTGCCAGCAGCACCACCACAATCGCGCCGATCGTCGCCGTGACGATCTGCGAGACCAGCGGGTTGCCGATGCCGAGATTGATGCCCGTCGCCGAGAGCAGGAAGCTGCCGACGAAAGCGCCGATCAGGCCGGTGATGATGTAGCGGACCAGGCCGCCGCCACCGACGACGATGCTGGCAAGCCAGCCCGCAACGAGACCGATGAGTATGGCGACGATGACCGAACGCATATCCATGGCGGTTCTCCAGCCCCAGTCAGACCATCAGGATGCAAGCGCAATGCGACGTCAAGGCAACGCCTTGCCCGCATCTCAGGCGTTCAACACCCGGCCATAGGCGTCGAGCACGCTTTCCTTCATCGTTTCCGACAGGGTCGGGTGCGGGAAGATCGTGTGCATCAGCTCTTCCTCGGTCGTCTCCAGGTTCATGGCGACGACGAAGCCCTGGATCAGCTCGGTGACTTCGGCGCCGACCATATGGGCGCCGAGCAGCTTCCCGGTCTTGGCGTCGAAGATCGTCTTGACCATGCCGCTATCCTCGCCGAGCGCCACGGCCTTGCCGTTGGCGACGAAGTTGAAGCGGCCGACCTTGAGCTCGTAGCCTGCCGCCTTGGCCTTGGCCTCGGTCAGGCCGACGCTGGCGATCTGCGGCTGGCAATAGGTGCAGCCCGGGATCATCAGCTTGTCCATCGGGTGGGGATGCAGGCCCTTGATCGCCTCGACGCAGATGACCGCTTCATGCTCGGCCTTGTGGGCCAGCATCGGCGGGCCGGCGACGTCGCCGATCGCGTAGATGCCCTTCACATTGGTGCGGCAATACTCGTCGATGGCGATGAAGCCGCGATCGGTCTTCACGCCGAGCGCCTCGAGCCCGATATTCTCGACATTGGCGACGACGCCGACGGCCGAGATCATCCGGTCGGCGGTGATCGTCTGCTTGCCGCCCTTCTCGTCCTCGATATGGGCGGTGATGGAATCCGTTGATTTCTCGACTTTGGTCACCTTGGCGCTGGTGATGATCTTCATCCCCTGCTTCTCGAAGGCCTTGCGAGCAAATGCGCCGATCTCGGCATCTTCGACCGGCACGACCTGCGGCAGCACCTCGACCACGGTGACCTCGACGCCCATCGTCCGGTAGAACGATGCGAACTCGATGCCGATGGCGCCGGAGCCCATCACCAGCAGCGATTTCGGCATCTTCTGCGGCACCATCGCCTCGAAATAGGTCCAGATCAGCTTGCCGTCCGGCTCCAGCCCCGGCAGCGCGCGCGGCCGGGCGCCGGTCGCGACGATGATATGGTCGGCGGTATAGGTGCCCTCGCCCTTGGCATTCTTCGGCACCGGGCCTTGCGGCTGCATCGCCGGCTTCTTGGTCGGCGCCACCGCGATCGTGCCGGGCTTGGTCAGCTTGGCCTCGCCCCAGATCACGTCGACCTTGTTCTTCTTCATCAGGAACTGGACGCCGTTGTTCATCCGCACGGCGATGCCGCGCGAGCGCTTCACGATCGCCTCGAGATCGGCCTTGAACGTGCCTTCGAGCACGAGCCCGTAATCCTTGGCGTGCTCGCCGTAATGCATGATCTCGGCCGTGCGCAGCAGCGCCTTGGTCGGAATGCAGCCCCAGTTCGAGCAGATGCCGGCAAGGTGCTCGCGCTCGACGATCGCGGTCCTGAAGCCGAGCTGCGCCGCGCGGATCGCGGCGACATAGCCGCCGGGGCCGGAGCCGATGATGATGACGTCGTAATCAGCCATGGAAGACACCTCGGCTCTTTCCTCCCTCTTGGGGGGAGGCATTGAGGTTAAGGGGGCGAGCCCCTGTCGAAATCGGGTTCATGGGCCCGTGATCCGCAGCGCCGGCCCGCGAGCCGGCAGCGGCAGGCCAAGCAGGCCGTCGACGACGGGCGCCAGGGCCAGCCCGATCGCCCGGGTATTCTCGGCATCGAGATGGACGCCGTCCGCTCCGGACACCGTGGCGACCGCCGCGGCGTCGAAGAAGCTGGCGCCGATCTCGTCGGCGATGCGGCGATAATAGCCCGCCAGCTGCGCCATCTTCTCGGGCGCCCCTTCCATGATCAGGGTCGCCTCATGCTCGGGATCATCCGGCATACGCACGACGGGCGGCGCGACGATCAGCACCTCCGGCACCGGCATGCCCGCCTCGACCGGCGGACGCTGTGCCACCTGCGCCAGCGCCCGCATCGAACGGGCGACGTCGTAGGGCGACTGCGAATGGATGCGCTGGCAATCATTGGTGCCGAGCATCAGGATGACGAGATCGAGCGGTGCATGGCACTCGATGAACAGCGGCAGCAGCGAGATGCCGGAGCGATAGGGCCGCAGCGGATCATCGAGGGCGATCCGCCGTCCGTTCAGCCCTTCCTCGATCACATCAGCATAGCCGCCGAGCGCCTTTTCCAGCACACGCGGCCAGCGCACCTCGTCACCATGCCGCTCCGGCCGGTTGGCGATGCGCCCCCAGGTCAGGGAATCGCCGAAGGCAAGGATGCGGGCCGGGCGGATCATCGCCGCCTCAGACCAGCATCGCCATCGGCTTCTCGATATAGCCCTTGAAGGCCTGCATCAGCTCGGCGCCGAGTGCGCCGTCGACGGCGCGGTGATCGGCCGAGAGCGTCACCGACATCACGGTTGCGATCGCCAGCGCGCCATTCTTGACGACTGCGCGCTGCTCGCCGGCGCTGACCGCGATGATGGTCGAGTGCGGCGGGTTGATCACGGCGGTGAACTCCTTGACGCCGTACATGCCGAGATTGCTGACCGCCGTCGTGCCGCCCTGATACTCCTCGGGCTTCAGCTTGCGGTTCTTGGCCCGCCCCGCCAGGTCCTTGGTCTCGTTCGAGATCTGGCTCAGCGTCTTGCGGGCGGCGTCGCGGATGATCGGCGTGATCAGGCCGTTCGGGATCGCCACGGCGACGCCGACATCGACCTGCTTGTGCCGGAGCATGACGGCTTCGGTCCAGCTCACATTCGCTTCCGGCTTGTCGCGCAGCGCCAGCGCCAGCGCCTTGATCACCATGTCGTTGACCGAGAGCTTATAGGCCGGCTTGCCGTCCTTCTCGGGCGCGGCGGCGTTGAGCTCGGCCCTGAGCTTCAGCAGCGCGTCGAGTTCGCAATCCACGGTCAGGTAGAAATGCGGGATCGTCTGCTTGGCTTCGGTCAGGCGGCGCGCGATCGTCTTGCGCATGCCGTCATGCGGGATCTCCTCATAGGAGCCCGGCTCGAACAGCTTCTTGGTCGCCTCGTCGGACGGCCCGGCGGCAAGCGGCGCGGCAGCCGCCTTCGGCGCGGCAGGCGCAGCGGCCGGAGCCGCCTTGGCGGCACCGCCCTGCTTGGCCGCCTCGATATCGCGCTCGACGATGCGGCCATGCGGGCCGGAACCCTGGACCTTCGAGAGATCGAGCCCGGCATCCTTGGCAAGGCGGCGCGCCAATGGCGAGGCAAAGGGGCGATCGCCGGAGACCGACTGGCCACCGGTATTCAGCCCGGCCGCAGCGGTGGGAGCCGGCTGGCTCACCGGAGCGGCAGGCGCTGCCGGAGCCTCGGCCTTGGCGGGCTCGGCCTTGGGAGCCTCAGCCTTGGGCGCGGCGCCGGCGGCCGGAGCGGAGATGCTCTTGGCATCCTCGCCCTCACCCGCGATCACGGCGATGACCTCGTTGACCGCGACATCGGCCGTCCCTTCCGGCACGACGATCTTGGCCAGGATGCCCTCGTCGACCGCCTCGACCTCCATGGTCGCCTTGTCGGTCTCGATCTCGGCGATCACGTCGCCGGACTTGATGGCGTCGCCTTCCTTCTTCAGCCACTTGGCGAGATTGCCCTTCTCCATCGTCGGAGAGAGCGCGGGCATCAGGATATTGGTCGGCATGGCGCGCGCTCCTCAGCGATAGCAGACGGCCTTGGCGGCCGCGACGACCTCGCCGATATTCGGCAGGGCGAGCTTCTCGAGATTGGCCGCGTAGGGCATCGGCACGTCCTTGCCGGTGACGCGGGCGACGGGGGCATCGAGATAGTCGAAGGCCGCTTCCATGATCCGCATGCCGATCTCGGCGGTGACGCCCGACTGGGGGAAGCCTTCCTCGACCGCGACGCAGCGATTGGTCTTCTGCACCGAGGCGATCACGGTCTCGATATCCATCGGCCGGATCGTGCGCAGGTCGATGACCTCGGCCTCGATGCCTTCCTTGGCCAGCGCCTCGGCGGCGCCGAGCGCATAGGTCATGCCGATGCCGAAGGAGACGATGGTGACGTCCGTGCCGGGACGGGCGACCCTGGCCTTGCCGATCGGGACCAGGAAGTCGTCGCCCCTGGGCACGTCGAAGGAGCGGCCGTAGAGGATCTCGTTCTCGAGGAAGATCACCGGGTTCGGATCGCGGATCGCGCTCTTGAGCAGGCCCTTCGCATCGGCGGCGGTATAGGGCATCACCACCTTGAGGCCGGGCACGTTCGAGTACCAGGCGGCGTAATCATGGCTGTGCTGGGCGGCGACGCGGGCGGCAGCGCCGTTCGGGCCGCGGAACACGATCGGGCAGCCCATCTGGCCGCCGGACATGTAGAGCGTCTTCGCGGCCGAGTTGATGATCTGGTCGATCGCCTGCATGGCGAAGTTGAAGGTCATGAACTCGACGATCGGCTTCAGGCCGGTCAAGGCCGCACCGACGCCGATACCGGCGAAGCCATGCTCGGTGATCGGCGTGTCGATGACGCGCTTGGGGCCGAACTCCTGCAGCAGGCCCTGCGTGACCTTGTAGGCGCCCTGGTATTCCGCGACCTCCTCGCCCATCACGAAGACGTCGCCGTCGCGGCGCATCTCCTCGGCCATGGCGTCGCGCAGCGCCTCGCGCATGGTCATATGGACGATCTCGGCGCCGGCCGGGAACTCGGAGGATGCGTCATAGGCCTTGGCCTGGGCCGGGACCGGCGGATGCGCGGCGGCCGATTCAGCCTTCGGTGCCTCGGCGGTCTTCGGAGCCTCGCCGGTCGCAGCAGGCGGAGCCGATTCAGCCGCCTGCGGCTGGCTGGCGGCCGGCTTCTCTGACTTGCCCGCTCCGCTCGCGGCGGTGCTGACATCCTCGCCATCGGCGGCGATCACCGCGATCGGCGTGTTGACCGCGACGTTTTCGGTGCCGTCGGCGATCAGGATCTTGGCGAGGATGCCTTCATCGACGGCCTCGACCTCCATGGTCGCCTTGTCGGTCTCGATCTCGGCGATGACGTCGCCGGCCTTGACCGCGTCGCCCTCCTTCTTGAGCCATTTGGCGAGCTTGCCCTCTTCCATCGTGGGCGAGAGCGCGGGCATCAGGATATCGATCGGCATGAATGCACCCGGGATTTGACTGGACTCGGGGATGGGGAGCGCCGGAAGCCGGCGAAGGCGTGTGAGGTCGGGCGGGCTCTCAGGCCCGCGCCTTCTCCAGCGTGATGTCGGTCCAGAGCTCGGAGACATCCGGCTCGGGGTCATGCGTGGCGAATTCGGCGGCATCGTTGACGATCTCTCGCACCTTGGCGTCGATCGCCTTGAGCTCGTCCTCGCCGATCTTGAAGTCGCGGGTCAGGCGGCCGCGCACCTGCTCGATCGGATCGTGCTCCTCGCGCATGCGCTGGACCTCGTCCTTGGAGCGGTACTTCGCCGGGTCGGACATCGAGTGGCCGCGATAGCGGTAGGTCTGCATTTCCAGGATATAGGGGCCCTTGCCGGAGCGGGCATGCTCGATCGCGCGCTCGGCCGCATCGCGAACCGCACGCACATCCATGCCGTCGACCTGCTCGCCCGGGATGCCGAAAGACAGGCCGCGCTTGGAGAAATCGGTCTGGGCCGAGGCGCGGTTCACGGCCGTGCCCATGGCATAGCGGTTGTTCTCGATGACGAAGACCACGGGCAGCTTCCAGAGCTGCGCCATGTTGAAACTCTCGTAGACCTGGCCCTGGTTGGCGGCGCCGTCGCCGAAATAGGTGAGCGAGACCGTGTTGTCGCCGCGATACCAGTTGGCGAAGCCGAGCCCCGTGCCGAGCGATACCTGCGCGCCGACGATGCCGTGGCCGCCGTAGAAGTGCTTCTCGCGGCTGAACATGTGCATCGAGCCGCCCTTGCCCTTCGACAAGCCACCGCGACGCCCGGTCAGTTCGGCCATCACGCCGCGCGATTCCATGCCACAGGCGAGCATATGGCCGTGGTCGCGATACCCGGTGATGACCTTGTCGCCCTCTTTCGAGGCCATCTGCATGCCGACGACGACCGCTTCCTGGCCGATATAGAGGTGGCAGAAGCCGCCGATCAGGCCCATGCCGTACATCTGGCCCGCCTTCTCCTCGAAGCGGCGGATCAGCAGCATCTCGTGATAGGCGTGAAGCTCCTCCTCCTTGGAGAAAGTCGGCATATTGCTCAAGGGCTTGTCGGCGCCGGACTTGGCGGAGTTGCTCTTGGCAGCTCCCTTCGCGGCCGTTTTCGGTTGAGCGGGAGCTTTCGTCTTGCGCGCGGCGATAGCCATCGGCGATCCTCCAAGATCATTCGCCTTTGGTTGTAGAGGATCGCCAAACCCTTGGCGAGGGCCGTATCTCGCAATGCAGCATAGAGTTATGTTGCTGAAATCGCTTGATTTTCGAGAATTAACTGAAATTCGGTTGATCGATGTATTCGGGACTATTTGCCGGCGTCGCGACGAGGCCCCTGGGGGGCCACGTCACGGCCGACATGGACCGCGGTTGGGACGCATATCTCCGGATTGTGCAAGGATCGCTTCGACCTTGATCAATCTCCTGACATCCGGAATGAATTCGTCAGGCCGGTGACGCCCTGTCCCGGCGCTTTGGCACGAGTCCTTCCGCCATGCCCTGCCGCATTCTCCTGACGATCATCCTCGCCCTCGCCTTGTCGGGTTGCGGCAGAGCCGGCTGTGGCTTTGGCGGAGGCGGCGGAAGCGGGCGCGGAGGGAGCGGGGCCGGCGGCTGCGGGATCGGGACTTCGTTCTAGAGCATTTCCGCGCTTCTCCGAATCGCGAAAATTCTCTACCCCTTTGTTTTAACGCATTTTCCTCACGCGAACCGGTGTCCACTTCGCTCGAAAATGCTTTAGCAGGGAGCTCCCGAGACGCGCTGCGCGTCCCGAGCATGATCTGGCGCATCAGCGCCCCATGATCACGACATCGTTCTTGTGCACGCGCCCGAGCACGGTGCGGGCCCGCTCTTCCAGCAGGTCGCGGTCGACAGCCTCGTCGCGCATCAGCGACAGGCGCTGTTCCCAGCCCTTGCGCTCGCTGACCAGCGCCGCAAGCTGCTCTTCCTCGGCCCTGAGCGCTTCCTGCACGTCGCTGCGCGCTTCCAGCCCGCGCGAACCATGCTGGGCGTGGAACATGAAATAGCCGACCGCCGCGCTCGACACGAGGTAGAGCAGGAGCGTGACGACAATGGATCTGACACCGCGGCGAACGACCATGTCGACAGGCTAGGCCGACGTGGTTTCTCCAAGGTTAACGAATTGGCTGCAGGACGCGGGCCGCGCCATCCGCCGTCGGCTCTCCGCCATGCGCCACCGCGATCAGATCGGCCTCGACCCGCCGCGCGATCGGCAGGCGGAAATGCAATGGATCCCAGTAGTTCGCATCGTCGCGCGTGATCGGCGAGGCATGGGCATAGTCGACGATCACCGCGCCGTGTCTGCCCGCGATCGTACCGAGCGCCGCCTTGCAGGCGGCATAGTGCTGCCAGCCGGCCGAGCCCTCGCGCGGCAAGCCGCCGAGATGGAGCGGCGGCAGCACGATCAGCTTTTGCGTCGAGGCCGGCAGCGCGGCGAACGCTGAGTCGAGCCAGTCAAGCGCCGGAAAACGCCAGGCTGCCCGTTCCTCGGCGCCGACCGCTATCGGCGGAACAATCGGTGAGAGCTCCGGCGCAACGCCACCAGTGTGCTGGAACAGGTGGAAACGTGCCCGGGCGAGGTCATACTGCTCCTCCGGCGGCGTGAAGACCTCGTAACCGTCACCGCGAATCCGTTCCGGCATGTATCCGAGCTTGTGCATGAACAACCGCGCCGCGATCTCGAGCGTCGTCAGGTTGATCAGTTCCGGCCAGTCGTTCCAACGCTTGTCGTCGTAGAGCCAGGGCGGGAATGGCCGCGGCGTCAGCCGTTTCTCCGGGGTGGTCGCATCGGCATCGCACCAGGTCTGGTCGATGCCCCAGAGGACCATCTTGGGTGCAACAGTCTTGCGCGTGAACAGCTCGACCATCTGGAGCTGCTCCCAGGGCGTCGCCGCGTTCATCGCGAGGTTGACGACATGTGCGCCGAGACCCTGCGAGAGGATCGCCGGGTCGAGCAGCCGCATGGTCGAGGTGCCGAAGACCGCAGCATCATATCGGCCGGAGCGAACGAGCTGCGGATACATGAAGCGCTGATTGAGGTCCATCAGCGGGCGTGCCGCCTGCCCGGGGCCGACCCGCGAGCCGAACGGATCGAGCATCGCGATGAAGCTGAACAGCAGCGCGACGAGCAGCAGCGCCGTGACGAGGAAACTCCTCGTCCAGCCTCGCCAATCCGGCGCCGGTTTCATGGAATCAACCAATGTGGAACATCTGTCCGGCAGGCGCGGCCTGGATCAGCGGCAGGTCGCCATGATCGCCACCGAGAAAGAACGGCGCGGCCGTTTCGTAGAAACCGGGCAAATCGAGCATACAGAACCTCACGCGCGCCTTCTGCCACCAAAGCCGCAGCGGAACAATCGTTCGCCGAAGAACGAACCATGTTGACCCGCGCGCGGGGCCTCCGTATGTCAGCGCGCAAGTGAGGGCGGGTAGCTCAGTGGTAGAGCACGTGACTTTTAATCATGTGGTCGAGGGTTCGATCCCCTCCCCGCTCACCAAGCCCCTCGGCGGATAGAGCGCAGCTCAGTTCAGGGCCGTGCGGCGCCACGTCCCTGAAGAAGCAGAGACGGCAGAGGCCTTGCAGGTTCAGCCCCGGTCATCGGCCTCGTCGTGCCTGAGCTCCCAGGCCAGCATCGCCTCGGCCAGCGCCTGCTGCTCCTTTTCCTCGGCGCTGCCTTCGGGCGGCCGACCGAGTTCCTTCACACGCAGCTGGGCGCGCTCGTAGTCATCCTCGGTGTGAATCACGATCGGTTCTTTCACCTGAAATCTCCCGCACCTGGCCCGGAGCGATATTGGGCTCACATCAACGGCCGGTGACTGCGCCCGTTCCATCAGAGGCGGAGCGCAATCGACACGGACTCAGCGCCAAACGGCGTCACCCGTCGTTGCTGGCATTGAGCTCGTCGGGCTCGAGTCCGTCCTCGTCGCCCTGTTCCGGGAGAAGGCCCTTGTCGACCGCCCAGCGCCGGATGATCCCGGCCAGCGCCTCCTCGCGAGATTGGCGCGACTGGCTTTCGCGCAGGTGACGGTCGACCGCCGCCAGTTCGTCTGCCGAGAGATGAAGGCTGATTTCGGTCTTCGGCGCAGCGCTCGCAGGCATGGCGTTCTCCTCATCGACTGGAACGCCTGGCGGCGACATCCGGTACCATCGAAACACGGGAAGGCCGGTTCGCTCAACCGGCGCATCACGCGCAAAGCGCGCTGTTTCCCGGCCAGATTGCTGCCCTTACGGAAAAGCAACAGCAGATAGGTGAACCAAATCCGCATTTCGACGTTCCTCCTACATGCCGCCCTGGGCGGCCTTTAATGGAGGAAACAATGTTGAAGCGTCATATTGCGCTGACGGCTGTCGGCGCCGCGTTTATCGCCGCGACGGCCGTTGCGCAGACCAGCGCACCTTCGCCGAGCCCGCCATCTGCCGCTCCTGCCGCTCCGCCGGCTGCCACCGAGAGCACGAAGCCGCCTGAGCAGAATCTGGCGGCGCCAGGCAAGTGGCGCGCCTCGAAGCTGATGGGCGTCGATATTTACGGCGCCGACGACAAGAAGGTCGGCGACGTGACCGAGGTCGTGTTCGACAAGGGCGGCAAGATCGAAACCGTGACGGTCGGCGTCGGCGGCTTCCTGGGCCTCGGCTCCAAGGATGTCGCGATCCCGTTCGAGCAGATCACCTGGAGCGACGAGCCGATGGTGCAGGCGGCGCCGGCTCCGGCCCCGTCGGGTGGTTCGGGCAGCATGTCCGCTTCGCCGACCCCGCCGTCCGGGGCATCTGCGCCGAAGGGTCCGACCATGTATCCGGATCACGGCAAGATCACCATGACCAAGGAGCAGCTCACCAGCGCTCCGGCCGTGACCTACGCCGCTCGCTAGAATGGCGCAAACTGGCCCGCTTCGTTGAAGCGGGCCGCTTTTTTGCCTGTGCAGACCCTCAGTCGCGCTTCGGTTGATGGCGAAGTTCGGCAGCCACTGACTTGATCGCCTCGGGCAGGTCATCCGCGATCAGCCCGGGGCCACAGGATTCGCCGGCCATGCCGTGCAGCCAGACGGCCGCCGCGGCAGCCTCGTAGGCAGGCATGCCTTGCGCCAGAAGCCCCGCGATGATGCCGCCGAGCACATCGCCCGAACCGGCGGTCGCCAGGGCCGAAGAGCCGGTGACATTGATCGCAGCCTCACCAGCCGGATCGGCGATCACCGTATCCGGCCCCTTGAGCACGATCACCGCCCCAGTATAGGCAGAAGCGCGTCGTGCCCGCTCCAGTTTGGACGTCGCCTGCGCGATCTCGGGCAAGCCCCCGAACAGTCGATGGAATTCGCCCTCATGCGGCGTCAGCACGCATAGCGCGCCGCGTTTCGCGATGGCTCGCTTCAGCGAGCCGGTCCGCGCCGCGAGCAGGCTCAATGCATCGGCATCGAACACGGCCGGCACCGGGCTGCGCAGCACAGCCATCACCTGCTGGCGCGCGGTCGCGTCGAGCCCGAGGGCCGGGCCGGCGAGTACAGCGGCAAGGCGCTTTTCCGCCAGCAGGGCATCGAGTTCGTCGGGTTCGGCCACGGCTCTCTGCATCAGCGCGTCCGGCCCACGCGCAGCATGTGCAGCGAGCGCTTCCGGCCGGCAGGCGACGGTCGCGAGCCCGGCGCCGATTCTGAGCGCCGCACGCGCGCTCAGGCGCGGCGCCCCCACGCCAGCAAGGCCTCCGGCCAGGACGAGCACGGCGCCGCGCTGATACTTGTGGGTCTCGACCCCATGGATCGGCCAAGCAGACCACCAAAGCCGCGGATCGTTGCGGAAAGACGCCGGGCTGAGGCCGCCCGGCCCGAACGCCGCCGCTTCGCTGATGCCAATATCAGCGAGCGTGGTCACGCCGCAAAGCGCCCGCCCCGGCTGAAGCAGATGACCTGGCTTCAGCCTGAAGAATGTGACGGTCTCGTCGGCCCTTACGACCGGTCCCTGCGCCTGCCCGGTCTCGCCCGAGAGCCCGCTCGGCACATCCACGGCGACGATTGCAGCGTCCGCGGTGTTCACGCGCTCAACCAGATCCGCCACCTCCCCGGAAAGTGGCCGGCTGAGCCCGGCACCGAACAGGGCATCGACGATGAGCGCCGCCTCCTCCGGTTTGGCGGCCGCGAGTGGCTCGACCGCGCCGGTCCAGCGCGCGGCCATGGCAGCGGCATCGCCCGCAAGCGCCGCCCGCTCGCCGGCGAGCGCCAGAGTCACGGCATAGCCACGCTCGCGCAGCAGCCGCGCCGCGACGAAGCCGTCTCCGCCATTATTGCCCGGCCCGCACAGCGCCAGGATGCGTTGCCCCGGCCGCACCCGGCGGCTGACCGAATCGGCTACGGCCTTGCCGGCTCGCTCCATCAGGACGAGTCCAGGCGTACCCGCCGCGATCGCGGCCTTGTCGGCCTGCGCCATCTCGCGAGGCGTCAGCAGCGCCAGCATGGTCTTGTCGGAAATGCTCACGCCCGCATCATCCGAAAGCAGCCCCTCGTGGGCAAGCCCGTCCCTTGTGACGGGGATTGTCTATTGAAGCGGCATCTGCATAAATTATAGGCGGAATTCCGCCTCATGAAGAGGCGGTTCGCGCCCTGCTCCCACATGGCGAGGCGCCCGGGCCGATGCTATGAGCAGGGCAGCAACGGCATCACCTGCCGCGACGCGCTGTCGAAATGGCTGCCGGGACCATCGGCCCGGACATTTCGGCATTGCATCGGCCGGGCTGACAGGCGATGTCGGGATGCGGGCTATCGTCCGCTCCTGAGTTGCGCATGAGGGAGGCCGGTCGGCGCATGAAGAAGATCGAAGCGATCATCAAGCCGTTCAAGCTGGACGAGGTGAAGGAGGCCCTCCAGGAGGTCGGCCTGCAAGGCATCACCGTGCTTGAGGCCAAGGGCTTCGGCCGCCAGAAGGGCCATACCGAGCTTTATCGCGGCGCGGAATATGTCGTCGACTTCCTCCCCAAGGTGAAGATCGAGATCGTCCTTGCCGACGAGATGGTGGAGAGCGCCATCGAAGCCATCAAGAAAGCAGCCCAGACCGGGCGCATCGGCGATGGCAAGATTTTTGTATCGACGGTGGAGGGGGCGATCCGCATCCGCACCGGAGAAACTGGCGCGGACGCAATCTGACGGGCTTCAATCCCGAACCCACGAGATCGGCTTACCGCCGGGTCGAAGACCCGCGGATCGATGGAATTGAGAAACTGCTTTCGAGAGGAATGCGAAGATGAAGAACGCCAAGGACGTCCTCAAGGCGATCAAGGACAACGACGTCAAGTATGTGGACTTCCGCTTCACCGACCCGCGCGGCAAGTGGCAGCATGTGACGTTCGACATCACCATGATCGACGAGGACATCTTCGCCGAAGGCACGATGTTCGACGGTTCCTCGATCGCCGGCTGGAAGGCGATCAACGAGTCCGACATGCTGCTGATGCCGGATCCGACGACCGCCGTCATCGACCCGTTCTTCTCCGCCTCGACCATGGTCATCACCTGCGACGTGCTCGAGCCGGCCACCGGCGAGCCCTATAACCGCGACCCGCGCGGCATCGCCAAGAAGGCCGAGGCCTATCTCAAGTCGACCGGCATCGGCGACACGATCTATGTCGGCCCCGAGGCTGAATTCTTCGTCTTCGACGACGTCAAAATCTCGGCCGATCCGTACAACACCGGCTTCAAGCTCGACAACATCGAGCTGCCGATCAACGGCATGACCGAATACGAAGGCGGCAATCTCGGCCACCGCATCGCCACCAAGGGCGGCTATTTCCCGGTCCCGCCGCAGGATTCGGCGCAGGACATGCGCGGCGAGATGCTGGCGGCCATGGCTGCCATGGGCGTCAAGGTCGAGAAGCATCACCACGAGGTCGCCTCGGCGCAGCACGAACTCGGCATGAAGTTCGACACGCTGACCCACATGGCCGACCAGATGCAGGTCTATAAGTACGCGATCCACAATGTCGCGCAGAGCTACGGCAAGACCGCGACCTTCATGCCGAAGCCGATCTATGGCGATAACGGCTCGGGCATGCACGTCCACCAGTCGATCTGGAAGGGTGGCAAGCCGATCATGGCCGGCAACAAGTACGCCGACCTGTCGCAGGAGTGCCTCTGGTACATCGGCGGCATCATCAAGCACGCCAAGGCCCTGAACGCCTTCACCAACCCGTCGACCAACTCCTATAAGCGCCTGGTCCCAGGCTATGAGGCCCCGGTCCTGCTCGCCTATTCGGCCCGCAACCGCTCGGCTTCCTGCCGTATCCCGTGGACGACCTCGCCGAAGGCCAAGCGCGTCGAGGTCCGCTTCCCCGATCCGATGGCGAACCCCTATCTCGCCTTCGCCGCCATGCTGATGGCCGGCCTCGACGGCATCGTGAACAAGATCGATCCCGGCCCGGCCATGGACAAGGATCTCTACGACCTGCCGCCGCGCGAGCTGAAGAAGATCCCGACCGTCTGCGGCTCGCTGCGCGAGGCGCTCGAGGCGCTCAAGAAGGACAACGCCTTCCTCAAGGCCGGTGGCGTCTTCAATGACGACTTCATCGAGAGCTATATCGAGCTCAAGATGCAGGATGTGGCGCGCTTCGAGATGACGCCGCACCCGGTCGAGTTCGCGATGTACTATTCCTACTGAGATTTGCGCGCCGGGCTCGGCCCGGCGCGTCGATCTTCCTCCCGATCGCGAATGGTTCGCGATCCACCTGAAACACCGGGGCGGAAACGCCCCGGTTTTTTGTGTGCGGCGCTTCCGGCGAGCCGCCCGGCTCAGAGACTGCGATGATGGCTTAAGGTGACGCTGCCGACCCTGGTGGCGAGATTGGTGCCGGATTTCGCAGTGCCGACGCGGTTATGGTCGTGCTGCCAAAGACCGGCTCGATGCCACAGGGGCTACGCGCTGCGCAGGAGCCTGAGCCAATCCGGCGAGGTCGTCGCCAGCACATTGTAGCCGCGCCGCCTGTTCGTCTTCATCGCGCTCATCGCGGCGAGCGGATCGGCGGCCTCCTTGAAGCGCTGGCCGTCATAGACGAAGACCGGCATGCCGAGCGCGCCCGATACGAACTTCGTATTGGCATGTGCCGTGTCGGAGCCCTGCTCCTCGTAGATCAGCAGCGTGTCGCGCCGCAGCATCTCGCTGGCGCCACGCAAGGCGGCCTCCTCGACGCCCTCGACATCGAGCTTCAGCACCAGGCTCTTTCGCTGGGAGAACCAGGGCAATCTCTCCAGCAGGCCGTCGAGCGAGACACAGGAGACGGTTTCAGCGCCCGGTCCCGCCTGGGCCGCGTCGACGATGGCGAGGCCCTCATGGGTCGGGCCTCCCAATGTCACGACGCCGCCATCGGCCTCGGCGACGGCAGCGTGCACGACCTCGAAGCGGTTCTGATTGACCGCCGCATTGGCCTTGAGCTCGGCGGCGTTGCGCCCGGAGGCTTCGATCGCGATGGCCGGATGTCCGCCGAGCGCCTGTCCGGAAACCAGGATCGACCAATAGCCGAAATTGGCGCCGCAATCGACGAAGCCGTAGTCCTGGCCGCGGATCAGGCGAAAGAGTGCCATCATCTCCGGCTCGTAGACCACGCCCGGCGCGAGCAGCCGGCTCCAATAGGCATCGCCGAATGGGAACCTGAAACGGCTGCCGCGATCGAGTTCCAGAACCACATGGCGCCCCGGCGCCGCCCGGCGAAGCAGCGAAGCGATGCGCCCATAGCCCTTGAAATGCGTCGGCTCGAGCAACTGCGATGACAGCTTCAAGCCCGATAGTGCCAAACGTTCGATGACCGAGACGTCACCGACGGATCGATCAGCGCGCAACACGATATCGGACATAGGCAGACCTCGAAGCAGCGCCGAACGTCGGCGCAGCGACGTTGGGGCATGCGGACCATAGGCGCAGTTGCGCGGCGGCTCCAATCATTGCGCCCGTCAACCTTACCAATGCGCTGAGACGGTGCCGGAGTGCTCGGCACCGACCGTTACAAACCTAACCTTAGGAAAGCCGTGCCATGACGCCTGTGAGCCCCTCTGATGAGCCGCAGCCCGCATGCGTTCCCCCTCCCCGACACCCGCCGTCGTGATCTTCGGTTCGGCCCGGCCGGTCACCTGCGCGGTGATGGATTATTCGCGCCGCCTCTGTGATGCGATCAACGCCCATCGCCCCGGCTTCGTCACGATGCGGACGATCGAGCCGCAGCAACCCGTCGCCTTCGTCTCTGCTGTCGCCGCTGCCCTGCGGCATGGTCAGGTCGCGCATTTCCAGCTCCCGGTCGAGGGCTGGGGCAATGCGATCCTGCCCGGCTCGGCGCTGATGGCGGCTCGCCTCATGACCCGCAAGGGCCGCATCGCCGTGACCCTGCACGAATGGGCCTCGCTCAACCGGCTGCGCTATCTCTCGATGATCCCGGACGTGGTGGCCACCGACGGCTTCATCTTGGTCTCGCAGCAGCAGCGCGAGAGTTTCCTCCGGACACCGCTGGTCGGCGAGAGGAAGAAGCAGGCGGCCCCCGTCATCCCGATCGGTCCCAATATCATGCCGGCCCGGATCGATCCGACGCGTGTTGCCGAGGAGCGCCTGAAAACACGCGGCGCCGGTGACAAGGCCGCCGAACTGGTCATCGGCTATTTCGGCGTGCTCTATGCCAGCAAGCGCCCGGACATGCTGCTGCGCGTGGTCAAGGCACTGCACGAGCGTGGCACGAAAGCCCGACTGCTGATCTGCGGCGATTTTCTCTGGGACAAGCCAGGGGATCGCGAGGCCTTCTTCGGGCTCGCCGGCGAGCTCGGCATGCTCGACTGGCTCGATTTCCGCGGCCGTATCGACGACGAGGGCGAGCTGATGGCGGCCCTCTCGGCAGCCGACGTCTTCCTGCTGCCCTTCACCGACGGCATCAGCACGCGGCGCGGCAGCTTTCAGGCCGTTAGCCAGCTAGCTATACCCCTGGTCTCCACGTTCCCGGAGCTGCCGGACGAATTCGACCTCGCGCCTTCGCTCAAAGCCAAGATCGACAATCCCGCCACGGTGCTCTGTCCGATCGATGCGACGCCGGAGGTCTTCGCCGAAGCCATCCTCGCCGCCCATGCCCGCAAGGCGGAAGCGATCGGCGTCGATCTCGCAAAATCCTGGGATGATGCGGCACAGGCGCATTTCGCCTTCTACGACCGGCTGATCGCCGGCGAGCTTGTTGCCTAGGGTCTGTATTCATATTGGGGGTGCCGCGACGCACCAGCCGGGCAAAAGGCCCGCGCCGGCAAAAATGGCCGACTGCCGCGTCGGTCCCTTGCCCGATGCCTTAGCGCAGCGCCAGGGCGACAAGCCCGGCCAGCGCAATCGCGGCGACCAGCCACCAGAGGCGCCGGGACTGGCTCATGCCGAAGCGCGGGGGCAGGACGGCCAGGTCCTCATGCGCGAAAGCTTCGCCGGCAAGACGAGCGGTCCGCTCCAGTCCAGCCAGCTTCACCCTTGGTACCGGCGCATGCGATGTCATGGCTCGTCCCCCTGCCAAAGTTATAGCTCATCGCAGCGAATTGCGAAGCCCGACTTCGGTCTGAGTGTCCGTCGGGCTGACTTAACGCCACATGAGCCGGATTCGTTCCCAGGTGGGCGCAACTGGCTTAGTCCAAAATAGCCAGACGCAACTGCCTCCATCATCTGCATGACAGCGGAACTACCGAATCGAAGTACTTCGGCCATCCAGTTGACTTGAGCCAGAAAGCAACGCCATGACCCCGCGCACGCCGTCGGCCACCCTCTTCCTTCGTTTCGCCCCGCTGCTCGCCCTCGCCGGGATGGGATTGGGCATCGCCATGGGCATCAGCCAGGATCACCGGCTGCAAACCCTGCATGCCCATATCAACCTGATCGGCTGGGTCTCGATGTTCCTGGCCGGCCTGTACTACCGCGTCGTGCCCGCGGCGGATGGCCGCCTCGCCTATTGGCATTTCGGCTTTGCCATTCTCGGGCTCGCGTCACTAGGAACCGGGCTGGCCGGCCTTGCCTTCGGCGACCGTTCCTTCGAGCCCTTCGCGGTCGTCGGCTCGCTGCTCACCATTGCCTCGATGGCGATCTTCGCCTGGATCGTCGCCCGGACGAGCTGAACCGGCCTTGGCAGCGCCATTCGGGGCTTTGCACGCCGAGCCCACAAATCCACCGCGATTTTCCTGGAGACCTTCGCCCCCGCATGACGGCTCTGCTATGTCCGTTAAGGCGGATGACAGCGACCTTGCGCTAGTCTAGGGCGTTGCGAATCAGGTGGACCGGCGGAACCGAATGGCTGAAAGCGGCGATCTTTTTGGCGGGAATGACAACAGCGCGGCGCGCCCGCCGGCGCCGCCGGAGAAGCGCGAGCCGGCACAGCCGGCCAAAGCTGCCGCGGGCAACAGCGCGCCGCGCGGCAACGGCACCTTGTCCGAGACCGGCTATACCGCTTCCGCCATCGAGGTGCTGGAAGGTCTGGAGCCTGTCCGTCGCCGCCCAGGCATGTATATCGGCGGCACCGATGAGCGCGCGCTGCACCATCTCTTCGCCGAGGTGATCGACAACGCCATGGACGAGGCCGTCGCCGGCCACGCCACCTTCATCGACGTCGAGCTGTTCGAGGACGGCTCGCTCGCCGTCAACGACAATGGTCGCGGCATCCCGGTCGATCCGCATCCGAAGTTCCCCGGCAAATCGGCGCTTGAAGTCATCATGACGACGCTGCATGCCGGCGGTAAGTTCGACTCGAAGGCCTATGAGACCTCGGGCGGCCTGCACGGCGTCGGCGTCTCCGTCGTCAACGCGCTCTCCGACCGGCTCGAGGTCGAGGTCGCGCGCGGCCAGACGCTCTATCGCCAGGTCTTCTCGCGCGGCGTTCCGCAAGGGCCGCTCGAGACGGTCGGGCGCGTCGCCAACCGGCGCGGCACCAAGGTTCGCTTCCATCCCGATGCGCAGATTTTTGGCGAGGGCGCGCATTTCTCGCCTGCCCGCCTGTTCCGCATGGCGCGCTCGAAGGCCTATCTCTTCGGCGGCGTCGAGATCCGCTGGACCTGCGCCCCGTCGCTCCTGAAGCCCGAGGGCGATGTCGCGGCCGAGGCCGTCTTCCGTTTCCCCGGCGGCCTGCGCGACTACCTGGCCCGCGAGATCGAGGGCAAGGACCTCGTCGCCGAGCCGATCTTCTCCGGCAAGATCACCAAGGAGGGCAGCCACGGCTCGCTCGAATGGGCGATCGCCTGGCTCGCGACCGGCGAGGACGGCTTCTCCTCCTCCTATTGCAACACCATCCCCACGCCCGAGGGCGGCACTCACGAATCCGGCCTGCGCATCGCGCTGCTGCGCGGCCTGCGCGACCATGCCGAGCGCATCGGCCAATCGAAGCGCATGGCGCAGGTCACGTCTGATGACGTCATGGCCACCTGCGCCGCCATACTCTCGGTCTTCATTCGCGAGCCGGAATTCCAGGGTCAGACCAAGGACAAGCTCGCGACCCTTGAGGCCTCCCGCATCGTCGAGAACGCGGTGCGCGACGCCTTCGACCATTGGCTCGCTGCGGCACCGCAACAGGCGCTCAAGCTGCTCGACTGGTCGGTCGACCGGGCCGAGGAGCGCTTGCGCCGCCGGCTCGAGAAGGAGGTCTCGCGCAAGACCGCGACGCGCAAGCTGAGATTGCCGGGGAAACTGGCGGATTGCAGTTCTGCTGGCGCCGCGGGCTCCGAGATCTTCATCGTCGAGGGCGATTCCGCCGGCGGCTCGGCCAAGCAGGCGCGCAACCGCGCCAACCAGGCGATCCTGCCGCTGCGCGGCAAGATCCTCAATGTCGCCAATGCGACGCGCGACAAGCTCCACGCCAACCAGCAACTCGCCGACCTGATCCTGGCGCTCGGCTGCGGCATCGGCAGCCAGTTCCGCGAGGACGACCTGCGCTATGAGAAGGTCATCGTGATGACCGACGCCGATGTCGACGGCGCCCATATCGCCTCGCTGCTCGTCACCTTCTTCTGGCGCCAGATGCCGCGGCTGATCGAGAAGGGCCATCTCTACCTGTCGGTGCCGCCGCTCTACCGGCTCCGCCATGGCACGAAGTCGATCTATGCCCGTGACGATGCGCATAAGGACGAGCTGTTGGAGACGGTGTTCAAGGGCAAGAAGCCCGAGATCGGCCGCTTCAAGGGCCTGGGCGAGATGATGCCGGCCGAGCTCAAGGAGACCACCATGGATCCGAGCAAGCGCACGCTGCTCAAGGTCATGGTCGATCACGAGGCGAAGGAAGAGACCGCCGATACGGTCGAGCGGCTGATGGGAAACAAGCCGGAGGCACGCTTCCTCTTCATCCAGGAGCGGGCCGCCTTTGCCGGCGAGCTGATCGACCTTTGACGGCCGGCGGCGCGCGCTCGGGCCGGGCGCGCCACCCCGTCAGATTTGCCGGCCTCGCCGTCAATTTCGGCGGGCTGTCCGCAGCGCGGCACACCGGCATCGTGCCCGCATGCCGAAGAGACATCGCCAAGACCCCAATGGCCCATGCCGCGCGCCCAACGACTGGCCTCGTGTCCCGCCCCAGCAATGGCCGCTGAGCGCGCGGGGCAGCCTGCTCCCGCTCCATCTCGACGCGACGCTGGCTTGGCGCCCGCGCAATGGGACGATATCGCCCTCTTCCACGCCGTCGTCGCCCATCGCGCATTGGTCCTGGCGGCGGCGGCGCTCGGGCTGAGCGATGCGACGCTCGCCAGACGCATCAAGGCCTTCGAGGCGCGGCTTGGCGTCCCGCTGTTCCGGCGTACTGCGAACCGGCTGGTCCTGACCGAGGCCGGCGCTGCGCTGGCCGCGGATGCGGCGGAGATCGCGTCCGGCGTCGAGCGCTTCGTCAACCGCGCGCGGGCGATGCGCGCAGCCGACGACGCCCCGGTCCGCATCACCGCTACGACCTCGATCAGCCTCTTCCTGACCATGCACGCGACAGGCATCTCGGCGGCCGCCGGCAACGTCGAGATCGTGATCATCAGCACGCGCGAGCGGCTCGATATCGCACGCGGCGATGCCGACATCGCCGTGCGCATGCACAAGCCGCCGCAGGAGAACGGTCATTTCAGCCAGAAGGTCGGCCGGCTGGCGCAGGCGCTCTATGCGCGCCGCGATGCCGATCCGGCGACGGCGCCGATTATCTCGGTCAATCGCGAGGTCTCGTCGCGGATCGACCAGCATATCCTGCGCTGGGCCAACGGTCGGCCGATCGCCGCCCGAGTCGGCGATTCCGCCGCTCGCTACGAGAGCATCCGCTCGTCCGGCGCCGTCTCGATGGCGCCTTGCTTCATGGCCGATGCCGATGAGGCGCTGGTGCGGCTGGGGCCGCCACCACCTGAAACAGCCGACGAGATCTTCCTCGTCTCGCATGAGGTCTCGCGGCAGCGCCCGGCCGTGCTCGCCGTGCTCAAGGCACTCCAGAGCGTGTTTCGCGAGAACCGGGCCCGGTTGAACGGCGACGGCGTCGCCTCGAGCATCATTCATCGGGCCGGCGATCAATCCGCTGCATCAGGCTGATCGCGGCAAGCATTCGCTAACCGTCTTTTTACTGCGCCGCGCGCATTCTCTTGCCATTGGCGCCTGCGCGCCGGGGGCATGGCGGGCTGTCGCATGGAAATCATCAAACTGTTCTGGAAGAACGAGCGCGGCACGATGGTCGCCGATATCGCCAAGGCCGGCGCGGCCATCGCCTTCCTTTCGGTCATCGCCGCCAACTTCATCTCGTCGCAGACGGCGCGCCTCGATAGCGAGCGCCTGAGCCAGGTCGCAGCCGCGGCGTCGAAAGGCCAGCCGATCGATCCGCTCGTGACGGGCTCGATCCGCAAGAGCGCGAATGAGACGAAGCTCGATCCCTGCAATCTGCCGCGCTAGAGCATTTTCAAGCGAAGTCGGTACCGGTTCGCGTGAAGAAAATGCGCCAAAACGAAAGCCTGGAGAATTTTCGCGATTCGAAGAAACGCGGAAATGCTCTAGATCCGGTCTGAGAATCTAGCCCAGCCAGGCCAACAGCTCCTGCCTCGCCGCCTCCGGCGCCTCCAGCGTCGAGAGGTGGCCGCTGCCGGGCAGCACCACCAGCTTCGCCTTGCCGATGCCGGCCGCCATTTCCTGCGCCTCGGCGACCGGCGTGATCACGTCCTCCTCGCCGACCAGCACCAGCGTCGGCACTGAAATCGCAGCAAAGCCAGGCCGCGAATCCGGTCGCCCCATGATGGCGCGCTGCTGCCGGATGAAGCCCTCGGCGCCGATATCATCGGCCATTTGCCGCACGAGCAGCCGCAAGGACTCGTCGGTCAGGTGGCTCGGCGCGACCAGCCTTTGCCAGAGCAGGGTCGTGACATTGTCGAAGGCGCCCTTCTCCGCCAGCGCGATCATTTGCTCGCGCGGCACATTGTTTTCCGGCGTCGCCGGCTTGGCGCTGGTGTCGAGCAATGCTAGCCGCGTCACCCGCGCCGGCGCCTGCCGCATGATCTCGAAGGCGATATAGCCGCCCATCGACAAGCCGCACAGCGCGAAGCGTTCCGGCGCCGCCGCGAGCAGGCGGGTCGCGATCGCGCTCAGGCGCTCGTCTTTGGCATGGTCGGCGACCAGGATGGCCCGCCCCGGCGCCAGCGCCGGCCATTGCGGCCCGTAGAGCGCGGCCGTGCAGCTCAGGCCCGGGATCAGGACGAGCGGTTCAGGCATAAGGCGTAAATCCTCTTTGGCTCGCGAAGGATGGGCCGCAGTGAAGAGCGAGTTGCCTGACCGGAGCAAGGGGGCCGGAGGTCGCGCCATGATCAGGATCGCGCCTGTTGGAGCCGCGCGCAAACGGGATAATGCGATGATGTCGATAGAGCAATGCTGCATTGACAGCCTAGTTTATTGACTTCGCCGCGCTTTTTCTGCATTGCACGGGAGTCCGAAGGCGCGCAGGAGAGAGACGTCGCGCCAGCGTCGCGGTTGATAGGTCATCCCGCCACGTGCAACCGACCCTTGAGAAGCGCAACCGTCGATGTCTTTTGCCGAACTCGGCCTCAGTGAAAAGGTTCTGACAGCGGTCACGACCGCTGGCTACACTACGCCGACCCCGATCCAAGCCCAGGCCATCCCCCACGTCCTTGCCCGCCGCGATGTCCTCGGAATCGCCCAGACAGGCACCGGCAAGACCGCCGCCTTCACCTTGCCGATGCTGACTATCCTGGAGAACGGCCGCGCCCGTGCCCGGATGCCACGCACGCTGATCCTGGAGCCGACCCGCGAGCTCGCGGCTCAGGTCGAGGAGAACTTCACCCGCTACGGCGTCAACCAGAAGCTCTCGGTCGCTCTCCTGATCGGCGGTGTCTCCTTCGGCGACCAGGACGCCAAGATCACCCGCGGCGTCGACGTGCTGATCGCCACGCCCGGCCGCCTGCTCGATCATGTCGAGCGCGGCAAGCTCCTGCTCACAGGCGTCGAGCTTCTCGTCATCGACGAGGCCGACCGCATGCTCGACATGGGCTTCATCCCGGATATCGAGCGCATCTGCAAGCTGGTGCCCTTCACCCGCCAGACCCTGTTCTTCACGGCGACGATGCCGCCGGAGATCACGCGGATCAGCGAGCAGTTCCTGCACAACCCGACCCGCGTCGAGGTCTCGCGCCCGGCGACAGCCGCCACGACGATCACCCAGCGCCTGATCGCCTCGAACAGCCAGGATTTCGAGAAGCGCGAGACGCTGCGCCGCCTGATCAAGGACGCCAAGGACCTGCAGAACGCCATCGTCTTCTGCAACCGCAAGCGCGATGTCGCGACGCTGCACAAATCGCTGCAGAAGCATGGCTTCCCGGCCGTCGCCCTGCATGGCGACATGGACCAGTACGCGCGCATGGCCGCGCTGGAATCCTTCCGTACCGGCGAGAACCCGATCCTCGTTGCCAGCGACGTCGCGGCCCGCGGTCTCGACATCCCGGCCGTCAGCCACGTCTTCAATTTCGACGTGCCGACCCATGCCGAGGATTATGTTCACCGCATCGGCCGCACCGGCCGCGCGGGGCGCGAAGGCGCGTCCTTCACCATCGTCACCCGCCATGACGACAAGCTCGTCGCGGCGATCGAGAAGCTGACCGGCCAGCCGATCGAATGGGAAGGCCCCGGCCTCGATGCCTTGCCCCCCGGCGAGCCGCGCGCCGAGCGGCGCGAGCGTCGCGACGAGCGCCGCCCAGGACGCGGTCGCGATCGCGGCCGTCCCGAACGCGCACCGCGCGGCGAGCAGGCCGAGGCTGTCGCGACCGAGCGCCCCAATGGCGAGCCGCGCCGGCAGGGCTCCGAGGGAGCGACCAAGACGCGCATTCGCCCCGAGCGCGATCAAGCTCAGAGGCCGGCGCAGGCTCAACAGCGCCGGCGCGATGACGATGACCACGAGCCCAAGGTGAAGGGGCTCGGAGATCATGTTCCTGCCTTCCTTCTGCGCCCTGTCAGGGTCGGCTGACCTTACGATATCTTAATTCAATTCGGTCAATGTCCCGCTGCGGCCAGTATTACCGCGCGGGGCGCTTGCCACCGTCACGACGGACAGGATGTCCCGCTTCGATTCACAAGCCAAGGGCCGGCGTCGCCGGTTCATGGTCGGTCGGGCGTTGTCGATGAGCGAGCAGGCACAAGCATCCCTTCAGTCGATCGAGCTCGCCGATCGTGTCGTCGCCGCCATGCGCCAGCACGGTTCGCCCGGATATCCGCGCGCCTTCGAGGTCTGGTACGCGCATCTGAGCGGTGAGATGCCGGCACTCAGCATGCAGATGAATGCCATCCTTGCCGCCAGCGAAGGCCATGTCGGCATCGCCGATATCGACACGCTCTATGATCGTTTCATCGGCACGGAGCGCCTGGCCCGCCAGGCCGAGCGCACCAGCCTGCAAGTGCTCGGCGAGATCGACGGCCTGATGAACCTCGTCAATCAGGCGCTCGATTCGAGCGAGCGCTATCATGGCCGCCTCGCCGCCATGTCCGACGAGGTCCCGCCTCCGGCCGATCGGCAGCGCCTGCGTGAATGGGTCGAGGCGCTGGTGATGTCGACGCGCGAGGAGGTCGTGCGCAAGACCCAGCTCGAGAGCCAATTGCGCGACAGCTCGAACGAGATCCGCCATTTGCGCGAGGCGCTGGAATCGACCCGCGCCGAAGCCCTGACCGATCCGCTGACAGGCCTCGCCAATCGCCGCCATTTCGAGGAGATGCTGCAGAAGACGATCGACCAGACCACCTTGCGGCGCGAGCCCTTTGTGCTGGTCATGGCCGATATCGATTTCTTCAAGACCTTCAACGACACGCATGGCCATTTGACCGGCGACCAGGTGCTGCGCCTCGTCGCGCGCACGATGAAGGACAAGTTCAAGGAGAAGGCGATCATCACCCGCTTCGGCGGCGAGGAATTCGCCATCATCCTGCCCGATACCGATATCGTCGCCGGCAAGTTCGGTGCCGAGACCGTGCGCCAGGCACTGCTGACCCGCGAGCTGGTCAAGCGCTCGACCAACGAGAATCTCGGCCGCATCACCATTTCGCTCGGCGTCGCCTGCTATCGCCGCGGCGATACCGCCGGTTCGATCGTCGATCGTGCCGATCAGGCCCTGATGCAGGCCAAGCGCGACGGTCGCAACCGCACCGTCACCGAAGAGGCGCTCGAGGCGACGAGCCGCGTCGCCTGACCGGCTTGGCGGCCTTGCGCTCCCGCGCCGCCTGGAGTGCGAGCGCGGTCCAGCGTCGCAGCTCCTCGACATCGTCGAGCGCGGTTTCCGGTACCAGCCAGTAATTCAGCGAGAACGGCTTGCCCTTCCTGTCATAGGTGAAGGGCCGGCTGCCAACGTCCTCGAAGCGGGATTTGGTCACCTCGTCGGCCTTGAGGTAGATCTCGCCGTCAGCCGCGAGTGCGAACATCAGTTCGCCGTCATAGATGCCGTAGCCGCCGAACATCATGCGCACGCGCACCGGCAGAATATCGGCGAAGAGATCGCGGATTGCCGCGGCGTCCATCGGACGCGAACGCTACTGCGTCGCCAGCGCGCTTTCCGCCCGCGGCTTGATCTCGACCGATTCGCCGCAGCCGCAGGCCGAGACCTGGTTCGGATTGTTGAAGACGAAGGTCGAGGAAAAGCGGTCGGTCTTGAAGTCGAGCTCGGTGCCGAGCAGGAACAGCACCGCCTTGGCGTCGACGATGACGCTTGCATCCTTCTCGGTGACGAGCTCGTCGCCCTTGTTGAGCTCGCGCGCCACCTCGAACGTGTATTCCATGCCGGCGCAGCCGCCCTTCTTGACGCCGACCCGCAGGCCGAGCGCCGGGGCGTCCGGGTTGTCGCGCGCCGACTGCGCCATGATCTCGCGAATACGGCCAGCCGCCGCGTCGGTCAGCGAGACGACCTTCAAGCCAGGAATCGAAAACATACCTCTGTCCTTCCTCGATCGGATTCAAGGTCCGACGCACCAGGATTGCTCGGCATAACATAGGGATTGATGAAGAGAAGGTCGAGATGCTGCGGCGCGTAGGCATGATATCGCACTGCGCATTGCATGGCGGGCCGGCTCATGCACTCTGGCATCCCCCGAAGCGTTTGACCCGGAAGACATGACCTATCGCCTGCACCGCCACGAAGCGCTTCGCGCGCTGACCCGCGAGATGATCGTCAAGGCCGGCTGGACCGAAGATGAGGCGGCGGAGACCGCGCATCACCTCGTGCTCGCTAATCTCAGCGGCCATGACAGCCACGGCGTCGGCATGCTGCCGCTCTATTTCAACTCGCTCACGGACGGCAATCTCAAGCCCAGCTCGAAGGCGAAGGTCCGGGTCGAGGCTGCGCCCTTCCTGATCGTCGACGGCAATGTCGCGCTCGGCCAGCCCACGGCGAGCGACGCCGTGCGCCACGCCGCGACGATGGCGCAGAGTGGCGGCGTCGCGATCCTCAACCTGCTCGATGCGCATCATATCGGCCGTATCGGCCATTATGCCGAGATCGCGGCCGAGGCCGGGCTGATCTCGTTCTTCTGGGTCAATGTCGCCGGCCGCCCGCCGATCGTCGCGCCCTTTGGCGCGAAACAGGCGCGTTTCGGCACCAACCCGCATGCGATCGGCATTCCCGTGCCGGATAACGAGCCGATCATCCTCGATTTCGCCACCAGCCGCATGGCGCATGGCAAGGCTCGCGTCGCGCTCAACAAGGGTGTGCCCGTTCCGCCCGGCTTCATCATCGATGGCGAGGGCCGCCCGACCACAGACCCGGCCCATGTCTTCCAGCATGCCATCCCGGGCCAGCCGCTCGGCGCGCTGCTGCCCTTCGGCGATCACAAGGGCGCGGGCCTGTCGCTGATCGTCGAGCTGCTCTCGGCCGGGCTGATGGGCGCGGCGCGGATCGACGAGAAGCCGCAGAAGACCTGGGTCATCAATTCGCTCTTCGGCGTGCTGATCGACCCGGCCCGGCTCGAGCCCGACGCGGGCCTGCGCAAGAGCCGGATCGAGAGCTATCTCGCCTTCGTCCGCGCCGCCAAGCCGCAGGATCCCGCCGATCCAGTGCTCGCCCCCGGCGACAAGGAACGCGCCACGCGTATCGAGCGGGCCAAGACCGGTATCCCGCTGGACGACGAGACCTGGGCGCAGATCGTCGCCGCAGCGGCTCGCTTCGGCATCGATGCGGAACGCTTCTGACCCTAAGGCGATGACGCTCGACGACTATAACAGCTTCTGCGCCTCCCTCCCCGCCACGACCCATGTCGTGCAATGGGGCGGCGCACATGTCTGGAAGGTCGGCGGTAAGGTCTTCGCCGTTGGCGGCGTCGGCAGCGGCCAGCTCGCGGTCTCGTTCAAATGTTCGCAGATGTCCTTCGCCATCCTCAGGGAGCAGCCCGGCCTCAGGCCCGCGCCCTATCTGGCCTCACGTGGCATGAGCTGGATTCAGCGCCAGAATGGCGAAAGCATGCCGGACGACGCCTTCAAGGACTATTTGCGCGAGAGCCACCGGCTCGTCGCGCTCAAGCTGCCGAAGAAATTGCGGGCTGAGCTGGAGCTCGGCCTCTAGATCGCATCGGCTTTTCCGAAACCGCAATCTACGTTTCGGGCCGATGCGCTAAAGCAGGGCCTCGCCCCGGAAGACCGGGACGCAGCCGCCGCCGACCGTCGCGCGGATACCGTCGGCGCCGCGCTGCGCGGTCAGCTTCAGCAGGCTGGGCCGGCCCATCTCGACGCCCTGGGTCAACTCGAAGCTGGCGCTGTCGCCACCTTCCAGCGAGAGCAGCAGAGCCGCGACCGTGGCGCTGGCCGAGCCGGTCGCAGGATCTTCCCAGGTGCCGGCCAGCGGTGCGAACATCCGCGCCCTGATCTTGCCGCCCTCGCGGACATAGAGGAACAACGAGAGCCGTCCCTGCAGCACTGGATGGGCTGCCTCCAGCACGCGATAGGCCGAGATGTCGGGCAGCGCCCGGGCGAGCGCCTCGGCCTTGACCTCGACCAGCACGAACTTGACGCCGACCGAGGCCTGGATCGGCCTGTGGGCCGCAACGATGATATCGGCAGGGGCGAGCCCGACACAGGAAGCGATGCCGTCGACTGGAAGCTCGATCCCGGTCGAGAGCGGCTGCGGCGCTGCGATGGTCGCCCCGGTCACGTTGTCGGCGCCGTCGCGCTCGACCTTGACCTCGACCAGCCCGGCTAGTTCCTCGAACAGCAGCACGCCATCCTTGTCGCGGCCATGGCGCGCCAGCACGCAGGCTGTGCCGACATTGGGATGGCCGGCGAAGGGCATTTCGCCGGTGCGATGGAAGATGCGGACGCGCGCGGTATGGGCCGGGTCCTCCGGCGGCAACACGAAGGTCGTCTCGCTATAGTTCATCTCAGCCGCGAGCGCCTGCATCTCGCCATCCGACATGCCGCGCGCATCGGTGAAGACGGCGAGCGGATTGCCGCCGAAACGGCGGTCCGTGAAGACGTCGACGGTCTCATAGGCATAGGTCGGCATGGCGGGCTCCAGCAGCTCCACCATCCATGTTGCCACCGATCGCCGCAGGCTGAAAATGAACAAAGCGAATGCGATCGATCACGGAGGCTTGCCAGCTTCAGCCCTCGGCCTGGAGCTCGTCATAGCTCAGGCTCCAGCCCTCTCCGCAGAGCCAGCAGCGCTGTGGCTGCGCCGCCCGGCCGAGCCGCAGGCTGTGCACGAATTCGGCTCCCTCCTTCTCCAGGGCCGCCGAGAGCGCCACCTGGTCGACCTCGGAGCCGGCAAGCATCCCCTCGGCGCAAACGAAGGAGACCGGGCCGAGCCAGGACGCGGCCAGGCCGTTGGCTCGCCGCTCGATCAGAAAGCTCGCGCCATAGAGCGCGGTGCGTCGCCGCGGGCCGCTCCGCTGTGGGGGGAGACCAAGTGGGAAGATCAGGCGTCCGCCCGGCGCGAGCTGTTCGAGCCAGGCGGCGGCCGGTCGCGCGACGGCGAAGTTTACATAGATGCAATCGGCCGGCTCGCGCGGCCAATCCGCACCGTCGCCCTGGAGCACGCTCACCTGCGGCAGGTCGGCGAGGTTGGCCTTGGCCTTCGCGACGAGATCCTGATCGAACTCGACCGCAAGGACCTTGCCTTCGGGACCGACGAGCGCAGCCAGGATCGCCGTGTAATAGCCTGTTCCGGCGCCGATATGGACGATGCGCTCGCCCCTCCGCGGCGCCAGCCTGTCGAGCCAGAGCGCGTGCAGCGACGGGCTGCCATTGTTGACGCCACGCTCCGGCGCGAGCGCGACCAGGACATCCTGATAGAGCACGACGGGATCGTCGCTGCTGAGGCCGGAATAGAGGCCGCCGCGCGAAAGCTGCCAGGGCGGTGGGCCGAGGAAGCGCTCACGGGGAATCTCCGAGAGGGCATCCTCAAGGCGCTGATTGCCGTCGACGCCGACGCTGGCCAGCATTTGCCGGGCATAGGCGCGCCGGACGATGGCGAGATGCCGCCCGTTCGTGCGCCCTTTCCCCGGCATGCGCGCTCACCACATGTCGAGAGCGACCCTCGCCTCATCCGACATGCGCGACTGATCCCAGGGCGGATCGAAGGTCATGTTGACCGTGACCGCGGAAACGCCCGGCACGGCGCTGACGGCATTCTCGACCCAGCCCGGCATCTCGCCGGCGACCGGGCAGCCCGGCGCGGTCAGCGTCATGTCGATCGCGACCTGGCGGTCATCCGCGATATCGACGCGATAGATCAGGCCGAGCTCATAGATATCGGCCGGAATCTCGGGATCGTAGATCGTCTTCAGGGCCGCGATGATGTCGTCGGTGAGACGGTCGATCTCCTCCGGCGGCAGCGTCGAGCCAGCCCCGAGCGCAGGCGCATTCGGCTTCAGCTCTTCGGTTGCGCTATCGGTCATGGCATCAATCCGTTCACACAAACAACGTCTCGGCCTTCTGCAAGGCCTCGACCAGCTTATCGACTTCTTCCATCGTGTTGTAGAGCCCGAAGGAAGCGCGGCAGGTCGACGTCACCCCATATCGTGCGAGGAGCGGCATCGCGCAATGGGTGCCGGCGCGCACTGCGACACCGGCGCGGTCGATCACGGTCGCAACGTCATGGGCATGGGCGCCCTTCATTTCGAAGGAGACGATCGCGCCCTTCTCCCGGGCATTGCCGAAAATCTTGATCGAATTCATCTCGCCGAGCCGCTGGCGGGCATAGTCGCCGAGCTTGGCCTCGTGAGCCGCGATGTTCTCACGCCCGAGCGCCATCATGTAGTCGAGCGCGACGCCGAGCCCCACCGCCTCGACGATCGCCGGCGTGCCGGCCTCGAACCGGTGCGGCGGGTCGTTATAGGTGATGTTGTCCTCGCTGACGGTGATGATCATCTCGCCGCCACCTTCATAGGGCGGCAGCTTCTCAAGCCATTCGCGCTTGCCCCAGAGCACGCCCGAGCCGGTCGGCCCATAGGTCTTGTGCCCGGTGAAGCAATAGAAGTCGCAGCCGAGCGTCTGGACGTCGACCGGCAGATGCACCGCGCCCTGGCTGCCATCGACCACCAGCGGAATGTGATAGGCTTGGCAGAGCGCCGCGACCTGCTGGATCGGGACGATGGTGCCGATCGCGTTCGACATCTGGGTCAGCGCCACGATCTTGGTACGCGGCGAGATCAGCTTCTCGAATTCGTCGATCAGGAAATTGCCGTCCTCGTCGATCGGCGCGAATTTCAGCACCGCGCCATAGCGTTCCCGCCAGAAATGCCAGGGCACGATGTTGGAATGGTGCTCCAGCGCCGAGAGGATGATCTCGTCGCCCTCCTGGATCTGGAGATAGCGCCCGAGCGAGGACGCGACCGCGTTGAGCCCGCCGGTCGAGGAGCGCGTGAACACGATCTCCTCGAGATGCGCCGCGTTGAGGAAGCGCCGCGCGCTCTCGCGCGCCGCCTCATAGGCCTCGGTCGAGGCATTGGCGAGATAGTGCAGGCCACGATGCACGTTGGAATAGCTCTCGCGCATCAGGCTCGACATCACGTCGATGACGACCTCCGGCTTCTGCGCCGAGGCGGCATTGTCGAGATAGACCAGCGGCTTGCCATAGACCTCGCGGCTCAGGATCGGGAAATCCTTCCTGATCAGCTCGACGTCATAGGGCTTCACGGGCGCATTCATCGCTCACGCCTTTCCGGGATTGCCTTGCCTGTCGGCGACGAGCACACCGGCATGACCCCAATCCTCGCGCTCGATCTCCTGGATCACGATATGGGTATTGGCCGGATTCTTGCCGAGCACGCTGACCAGCGTCTGCGTGAACTGCTTGACGATCTCGGCCTTCTGCTCGCGCGTCGCGCCCTTGGTGATCTGGAGATTGACGTAGGGCATCAGATCGCACTCACCACAGCATGGGCCTCACGCTCGCCGAGCCAGGCCTCGACCTCGCTCATGATGAGCACACGCAGGTTCTCGTCGGCGACGAACTCGACCGCCTCGCCGGCAAAGGCCTGCAGCACCAGCGCCTCGGCCTGCGGCCGCGGAAGGCCGCGCGCCATCAGGTAGAAGAGCTGCTCGCCATCGATCTGCGCCACGGTCGCGCCATGGCCGCAAACCACGTCATCGGCAAAGATCTCGAGCTCCGGCTTGTTGAACATGGTCGCGCCATCGTTCAGCAGCAGCGCATTGCTCTTCATGCCGCCATCGGTCTTCTGCGCATGCGGGCGCACGATGACCTTGCCTTGGAAGACACCGGTGCCCTCGCCGCCGATGATCGACTTGAACAGCTCGCGGCTGGTGCCGTGCGGCACCTCATGGTCGACGATCAGGGTGACGTCGGAATGCTCCTGGCCACCGAGCAGGCTGACGCCGCGCAGGCCGACCTCGCTATGCTCGCCGGCATAGCGCACGAAATGCTGCTGGCGCACCGTGCCGGAATTGCAGACCAGCGCGAACGAGTCGAATCTGGCCTGGGCGCCGACGGTCGCGAGCAGGCTCTGGACCTGCACGCTCTCGGCCGCGTGGCGCGTCACGATGCGGACATGCTGGACCTCGGTCTCGTCGCCGGTCTCGATGACGAGCGCGCCGTTGATCTGCGCCGCCTTCGGGCCGGCGGCCTCGCTGACCTCGACGACGGTGCCCTTGGCACCCTTGCCGAAAAGCACGACCGAGCGGCTATAGACCGCCTGCTCCTCGACGCCCGAGACGAGCGAGACGATCGCGATCGGGGTTTCGAGCTCGACGCCTTCTGCGATCTCGACCATGACGCCGTCGCGCATCAGCGCGGTGTTCAGCATCAGGCCGGAATCATCGGCGGAGACCCCGGGGCCCGACAGGATGCGGGTCAGATCCTCGCGCGGCGAGACCAGGGCGTCGGCGAGCGCATTGACGGTGACGCCCTCGGGCAAGCCTTCCAGGGTCGAGAGCTCGGCGGCGAAGGCGCCGTCGACCAGCACGAGCCGGATGCCGTCGAGCTTTAGCGCGGCGAGGCGCTCAGCGATCTCAGGTGTGATCGCCGGCTGTCCGGCGAGCGGCTTGGCGTCGCGCAGCAGGCCGCGCAGGTCGGTATAGCGCCAGGATTCGAGCCGGCGATGCGGCAGGCCCTTGGCCTCGAAGCCCGCAAAAGCGTCCTCACGCAGCTTGCGCACGGCGTTGCCGCCCGGCAGCTCCGCCTTCACATTGGCGAATTGCTGGACGAGCGCCTGTTCGGCCGCCGTCTTCAGCGGGGTGACGATGGCCATCAGGCGGCCTCCCCATAGGCGGCATAGCCGCTCTTCTCGAGCTCGAGCGCCAGGTCCTTGCCGCCGGTCTTCACGATCCTGCCCTTCGACATCACGTGCACGGTGTCGGGCACGATGTGGTCGAGCAGGCGCTGATAGTGGGTGATGACGAGGAAGCCGCGGTTCTTGTCGCGGAGCGCGTTGACGCCCTCGGCGACGATGCGCAGCGCGTCGATGTCGAGGCCGGAATCGGTCTCGTCGAGAATGCACATGGACGGCGAAAGCAGAGCCATCTGAAGGATTTCCATGCGCTTCTTCTCACCACCGGAGAAGCCGACATTGAGCGGCCGGCGCAGCATGTCGCGGGCAATGCCCAACTTGTCGGCGGCGGCGTTGACCTGCTTGATGAAGTCCGGCGTCAGCAGCTCGGCCTCACCGCGCGCCTTGCGCTGCGCGTTCATCGCCGCCTTGAGGAAGGTCATGGTGGCGACGCCGGGGATCTCCAGCGGGTACTGGAAGGCGAGGAAGATGCCGGCAGCGGCGCGCTGATCGGCCTCCATCTCCAGCACGTTCTCGCCGTTGAGCAGGATCTCGCCGTCGAGGACCTCGTAGTCCTCCTTGCCGGCGATCACGTAGGAGAGGGTCGACTTGCCGGAGCCGTTGGGGCCCATGATCGCGGCGACCTCGCCGGCCGAGACGGTGAGGTTGAGCCCGTTGAGGATCTGCTTGTCCTCGTCGGCGATCTTGACGACCAGATTGCGAATTTCGAGCATTGTCAGAGTTCCATTCGGTGGGAGATGGTCGGGTCAAGCCCGACCATGACGCGCCTGTCTCGGCGTCATGCCCGGGCCTGTCCCGGGCATCTCGGAAACGGGACGGGCGTCAGCCCACGGAGCCTTCAAGCGAGATCGTGATCAGCTTCTGCGCCTCGACGGCGAATTCCATCGGGAGCTGCTGCAGCACCTCCTTGACGAAGCCGTTGACGATCAGCGCCACCGCCTCTTCCTCGGAGAGGCCGCGCTGCTGGCAGTAGAAGAGCTGGTCCTCGCCGATCTTCGAGGTGGTCGCCTCGTGCTCGAACACCGCGGTCGCGGTCTTGGCCTCGATATAGGGCACGGTATGGGCGCCACACTGGTCGCCGATCAGCAGCGAGTCGCAATTGGTGAAATTGCGCGCGCCGATCGCCTTGCGATGGGCCGAGACCATGCCGCGATAGGTCGAGTCCGACTTGCCGGCCGCGATGCCCTTGGCGATGATCTTCGAGGTGGTGTTGCGGCCGAGATGCAGCATCTTGGTGCCGCTATCGACCTGCTGCATGCCGTTCGAGACCGCGATCGAGTAGAACTCGCCACGCGAGCCGTCGCCGCGCAGGATGCAGGACGGGTATTTCCAGGTGATGGCGGAGCCGGTCTCGACCTGCGTCCACGAGATCTTCGAGTTTCGGCCGCGGCAGTCGCCGCGCTTGGTCACGAAATTGTAGATGCCGCCCTTGCCCTCGGCATCGCCGGGGAACCAGTTCTGGACCGTGGAATACTTGATCTCGGCATCGTCGAGCGCGATCAGCTCGACCACCGCGGCATGGAGCTGGTTCTCGTCGCGCTTCGGCGCCGTGCAGCCTTCGAGATAGCTGACATAGGCGCCCTCGTCGGCGATGATCAGCGTGCGCTCGAACTGGCCGGTATTCTGCTCGTTGATGCGGAAATAGGTCGAGAGCTCCATCGGGCAGCGCACGCCCTTGGGCACATAGACGAAGGAACCGTCGGTGAAGACCGCGCTGTTCAGCGTGGCGAAATAATTGTCCGTCACCGGCACGACGCTGGCGAGATACTTCTTCACCAGCTCGGGATGCTCCTGGATCGCCTCCGAGATCGAGCAGAAGATCACGCCGGCCTCGGCCAGCTCCTTCTTGAAGGTGGTGACGACCGAGACCGAGTCGAACACGGCGTCGACCGCGACGCGGTTCTCCGGCTGCACGCCAGCGAGGATCTCCTGCTCACGCAGCGGGATACCGAGCTTCTTGTAGGTCTCCAGGATCGCCGGGTCGACCTCGTCGAGCGACTTGGGCGAAGCACCCTTCTTGGGCGCGGCGTAATAGTACAGGTCCTGATAGTCGATCGGCGGGTAATGCACGCGCGACCAGGTCGGCTCGGTCATGGTCTTCCAGCGGCGGAAGGCGTCGAGCCGCCATTCCAGCATCCATTCCGGCTCGTTCTTGCGCGACGAGATATAGCGCACCGTGTCCTCGGTCAGGCCCTTGGCGGGCTTGTCGACCTCGACCTCGGTGACGAAGCCGTACTTGTACTCGGTCACGTCGATCGACTTGACCTGTTCGATGGTCTCCTGGACCGCTGGCATTGTTCAGTCTCCAGTCGCGGGTTCAAGGCCCGCCGGTTGGGTACTCTTTCCGGTTCGTCAGGCCGCCGCCTGCGTCTCCCGGCTTCGATTCGCGGCCACAGACTTCGCATAGGCCGCCAGAAACATCTCGATATCCGCCTCGCAGGTGGTCCATCCCAGGCTCGCCCGCAAGGCCCCTGCGCTCATGGCAGGGTCTACTCCCATCGCGTCCAGCACATGCGAGCGCCGCACCTTGCCCGACGAGCAGGCCGAGCCGGAGGACAGCGCCACGCCGGCGAGATCGAGCATGATCAGCGCCGTCTCGGCCTTGATGCCCGGCGTCGCGAAGGCGCTGGTGTTCGGGAGGCGCTCAGTACCGTGCCCGAAGACCGCAGTCTCGGGTGCAAGCGCCCGGATGCCGGCCTCCAGCCGGTCGCGCAACGCGCAGAGCCGTTCGCCCTCGGCCGCAAGCGTCTTGCCAGCGATCTCGGCCGCCAGACCGAAAGCGACGATGCCGGGCACGTTCTCCGTGCCCGCACGCCAGCCGCGCTCCTGGCCGCCGCCACGCATCGGCTTGTCGGCGAGCTCATAGGCGCTGCTCCGGAAGACGATGGCGCCGATCCCCTTCGGCCCGCCGAGCTTATGCGCCGACAGCGTCAGAACATCCACACCCAAAGCATTGATATCGATCGCGATCTTGCCTGCTCCCTGCACGGCGTCGCTGTGCAGCAGCCCGCCATGGCTATGCACGATCCCGGCTGCCGCGGCGACGGGCTGGATCACACCGGTTTCGTTATTGGCGAGATGCAGCGAGACCAGAGCCCGCGCCCCGGGATTCTCAGTGGCGAAACGCGCGAGCCGCGCCTCGAGCCATTCGAGATCGATCCGCCCCGCGCCATCGACCGGGATCGCTTCCGCATTGCCGGCCGGGAAGCGATGCCCGTCGCGCACACAGGCATGCTCCGTCGCGCCATAAAGCAGGAGCGTAGCGGGAACACGTACGCAGTCGCGCCCGCCGCTGCATTCCATGAGCCCGGGCGAAAGGATCGTCGCATTCGCCTCGGTGCCGCCGCTGGTGAAGACGACATTGGCCGCGCTGGCGCCGCACAAAGCCGCGACCTGCGCCCGCGCGCGCTCGACGGCGGCTCGCGCCGCCCGTCCCTCGCCATGGACGGAGGATGGGTTGCCTGCGAGCCCGAGTGCTGCGACCATGGCCTCGACCGCCTCCGGACGCATGGGCGTCGTGGCGTTATGATCGAGATAGGCGCGGGGCGTCCCGGTCACGTTCTGTCAGGCTCCGATCTTGTTTGCGGCTCAGGCAGGCACGAAATGCTTGAAATCGCACCCATGCGCCATGCTATAGCCGCCGCTCCAACGCCTCGTGTCAGGAGCGCGGGAAGCGCCGATCCCGGCCAAACTTCCCTTTGTTCCTATATTGTTCACGGGTGTTAGAACCGTTCTAAGCGCTTCATGTAGGGCGCGAGCGGCGGGTCCGTCAAGGGCGGCGGGGCGATTCAGGCGGCAATTGCCGCCCTCGCCCGCCCCGAAACAGGCCCGCCCCAGCAAAAGGCGAGTGACAGATGCCCGAGGTTATTTTCAACGGACCGGCCGGCCGGATCGAGGGCCGCTACCAGCCCGCCAAGAAGAAGGGCGCGCCTCTGGCGATCATCCTGCATCCGCACCCGCAATTCGGCGGGACGATGAACAACCAGATCGTCTACAACCTGTTCTACACCTTCGTGAATCGCGGCTTCTCGGCGCTGCGCTTCAATTTCCGCGGCGTCGGCCGCAGCCAGGGCCATTTCGACCACGGCGCCGGCGAGCTCTCGGACGCGGCCGCCGCGCTCGACTGGATGCAGGCGCTCAATCCCGAGGCGAAGAGCTGCTGGATCACCGGCGTCTCCTTCGGCGCCTGGATCGGCATGCAACTGCTGATGCGCCGCCCGGAGATCGAGGGCTTCATCTCGATCGCGGCCATGGCCAACCGCTACGACTTCTCCTTCCTGGCGCCCTGCCCGTCCTCAGGCCTGTTCGTGCATGGCTCGGAGGATCGCGTCGCCCCGGTCAAGGAGGTCATGGCGGTGATCGAGAAGGTGAAGACCCAGAAGGGCATCCAGATCGAGCATGCCGTGGTCGATGGCGCCAACCATTTCTTCGACGGCCGGGTCGATCAGCTCATGGAGCAGGTCAGCGCCTATCTCGACCGCAAGGTCGGCCCCGAGATCGCCAAGACCGAGCAGGAACAGCCCTGAGCCGAACGCCGCCATGCTCGGGCTTCGGTCCGGGCAGCCACGTCCTGAACATCGCATTCGACCCGCGAAGACGTGGCTGGTCGGGCCAGGCCCGACCATGACGGGGCAACGGAATCGCCAGATAGTCCCAGTCAGCCGAGTCGCATCATGACCAGCTTCAAGTCCGATCTCCTGCGCGTCCTCACCGAGCGCGGCTATGTCCACCAGATCTCCGATCCGGAGGGCCTGGACGCGGCTGCCGCCAAGGGGCCGATCAGCGCCTATATCGGCTTCGATGCGACGGCGACCTCGCTCCATGCCGGTTCGCTGATCCAGATCATGATGCTGCACTGGATGCAGGAGACCGGCCACAAGCCGATCGCGCTGATGGGCGGCGGCACCTCGATGGTCGGCGATCCCTCGTTCAAGGACGAGGCGCGCAAGCTGCTGACGGTCGAGGATATCGAGCGCAACCTCGTCGGCATCCGCAAGGTCTTCGCCAACTATCTCGATTTCGGCGGCCCGGCGACGATGATGAACAATGCCGACTGGCTGCTCGGGCTGAATTACCTGGAGTTCCTGCGCGATGTCGGCCGGCATTTCTCGGTCAATCGCATGCTGTCTTTCGACAGCGTCAAGACGCGGCTCGACCGCGAGCAGTCGCTCTCCTTCCTCGAATTCAACTACATGATCCTGCAGGCCTACGATTTCGTCGAGCTGAACAAGCGCACCGGCTGCATCCTGCAGATGGGCGGCTCGGATCAGTGGGGCAACATCATCAACGGCATCGATCTCGGCCACCGCATGGCCGACGTCCAGCTCTACGCGCTGACCTCGCCGCTGCTCACCACCGCCTCGGGCGGCAAGATGGGCAAGACAGCCTCCGGCGCGGTCTGGCTCAATGCCGACCTGATGAGCCCCTACGAATTCTGGCAGTTCTGGCGGAATACCGAAGATGCCGATGTCGAGCGCTTCCTGAAGCTCTACACGAAGCTGCCCATGGCGGAGATCGCGAAGCTCGCTGCGCTCGGCGGCTCGGAGATCAACGACGCCAAGAAGGTGCTGGCCACCGAGGTCACCGCGCTGCTGCATGGCCGCGAGGCGGCTGAAGGAGCGGCCGAGACGGCTCGCCAGACCTTCGAGGAAGGCGCGCTCGCCGCCGACCTGCCGAGCGTCGCGGTGCCGAAGGGGACTCTCGATGCCGGCTTCGGCGTGCTCAGCGCCTTCGTCACGGCCGGGCTCGTGCCCTCGACCGGCGAGGCCCGCCGCCAAATCAAGGCCGGCGGCCTGCGCGTCAACGATATGCTGGTCAGCGACGAGCGCGCGACGCTCTCGGCCTCGGACCTCGCCGAGGGCGTGATCAAGCTCTCCTTCGGCAAGAAGAAGCACGTCCTGCTACGGCCCGAGTGAAACGCCGCCTGCATCACCATTGCGAGCGAAGCAATCCCTGGACGGGGCGCTCTGCCGCCCGGGTCACGTCGCCGCCTTGTTCCTCGCAATGATGGCAGCCTGAGCGGCTTGCCGGCTACGCTCAGCGCTGCGCTTCGGCCGAGCCCAGCGTCCTCGGCCCCTGCACCGGCCGCTCATTCGGTGTGCCGCCGAGCGGGTCGACGAAGCGGCGCAGGATGCCGGGGGCGATCGCCGAAAGCGGATTGATCGACATGGTTGGCGCGCTGGCCGAGCCCGAGATTCGGAAATTCACCGCGAAGAGGCCGCCATATTGGCTGCCGCCGCCGAGCAGCGCTCCGACGACCGGCACCTGCGCGAAGGCGTTGTTGAAGGCATAGCCCGGCACGAAAGTGCCGGCGATGTCGACCTTGTCGCGGCCGTAATCGACATTGCCCTGCAAGGTGAAGCCGACCTGCTGGCCCCAGATCACCATGTCGGAGACATCGAGCCGGCTAGACGACCGGCTGAACTCGGCCCTGAGCTTGGTGAAGGCGGCCTCATTGGCATTGATGCGCGGCGTCGCGACCCCACCCGGCGCATCGCCCGCCATGGCAAGGTTGGTCTGTTCGCCAATGACGCGCTTCAGTGCCGGCTCGTCGCGCACCACGAAATCGCGGAACAGCAATTCGCCGCTCTGGCGGTTCTCGCCCGGGCCGAGCGTCAGGATCAGGTCGCCGCCATGGGCGCGGCGATAGAAGTCGAAGAAGCGCAGCACGGCGCCGCCATTTTCCGATTGCACCACCAGCGGCGCTGCCGTGTCGCCCTTGCGGGCGGACACGGTGGCCTTGCCGATCCGGCCGTCGAAACTCAGCGAGCGCAGGTCGCCGTCGCGCTTCGACAGCCTCATCTTGCCGTTGCCGATTGCCTCGTTGTTGAACCCGGTCAGGATCGGAACATCGAGATCAATGTCGATATCGGCCTCTTTCGCCGGGTTCTTCTCGCGGCGCTGGGACGGAGCCGGTCCGCCCTGCAGATCCTTGACGAAGGGCCTGACATCCGCAACCGCGCCGCGAACCGTGAGCTTGGTCAAGCTGCCGTCGCGCCTGGCCTCGACCTTGAGGTTGTCGCCGGGCGAGACCCGGACCTGCGACAGGCTGGCGCTCTCGAAGCTGTTCTGCCTGCCGAGCTCGATCTTGCCCTTGATCAGCACCGGCGCGGCATCGAACGTGAAATCGTCGAGGTCGGGGCCGTCATTATCGGCGATGAAGTTGAAGCTCACCTTGCCGGCCTTGCCGGCTGCCTTGGTGAAGCCGGGGACGCTGCTCTCGATCGCCGCCCTGGTCAGGTCGAGCTCGACACGCGGCGGCTGGTCCGCGCCCCTGCCGAGCGGCTTGCTGACCTTGACGGGCACCGAGCCGGTGATCCCGGCCTCCGGCCCAAAGCCGCGCCTCTGCCGAGCGGCATTGTCGAGCACGAAGGATAGATTCGCCTCGCCCTGCCCCTTCGCATTCTGCCTGACGTCGATCTGCGCCTTGTCGCCGCTCACCCGTCCGTCGCCGCGCAGCGACAAGCCGTTGGCGTCGAAGGTGACGGCGAGATTGGCGCCGTCGAGCTTCTCAGGCGCAAGCAGGCTGTCGGAGCCGACATTCGAGAACGTGCCCGCGCTCTGGACCGTGACCTCGTTCGCCTTGACGTCGGGGGCAAGCGGCAAGGTCAGCGCGGTCTTGAGATCGCTCGTGCCGCGCAGTGAGGCCGGGTCGAGTGCGCCCGGCGTGAAATCCTTCAGTGCGGGAAAGGCGAACAGCGCAGCGAGCGCTTCCATCGGGCCGGTCGTGCGGAAGCCGACCTGCGCCGGTGCCCGATGCATCCAGATTTCGGGCAGGTTGAAACTGCCCTCGCTCAGCATGAGCTTGCGGCCATTGCCGAGATCGGCCGTCGCCTTCGGGATCGAAAGCGTCACGATGCGCCCGCTCGTCGTGCCTTTGACATCGGCATCGACCAGGGGCGGCAATCCCGGCCCGGGCTGGAAGCGCACCTGCGTTCCATCGAGGGAAACGGAAAGCGACTTGTCCGGCATGCCCGCACCCTTGAGCATCCGGGCGTGATCGGCCGCGGGCAGGTCGAGATCGACGACGACGCTCTTCATCCGCCCGGCGAGAAGCTGCCGCCGCAGCGTTCCATGCAGTTCCGGCGAGGTCCAGCCCGGCCAGATCGCCAGGATCGCGCGCGCATCCGAATCCGTGCTCTTGATCAGGAACTTCTGATAGGGCGAATCGCCCTCGCGCCGGACGAGCGCGGTCATCTCGGCATGGATCGCCGGTCCCTGCACGGTGACGTTCGGAATCCGCACCTCGCCGACGCGCTGGTCGAGCGTCAGGTCGCCATGCATCCGGTCGATCACAACCGGGGGATCGGAATCGAGGCCGGCGACCTGGCCGCTGACGTCAAGCGCAGCCTGCCAGACGCCATTCTGCTCGCTGAGCCGGCCCGTGCCACGCAACTGGGTCAGCCCGGCGTTCACCTCGGTCGAGACGATGCGGAAATCGTTCAGCCCGCCATTGCTCTCGACCTCGACATGCGCGGATTCGATCTTGATCGGCTCGATCGGGCTGTCGCGGAAATGCACCGTGCCGGGCAGGATGTCGAAACGGGCCTCGATCTTGCCTGGGCCGCCCGGCTTCTGTGCCAGGGAGACCTTGCCCTTCATCGGCAGCCCGTCGATCGCGACGCTGGCCGTGCCGAAGGCGAGCGCCATCGCTTCAGCTGGCTCGAAACGGGTAATATCGACCTCGGCGTGATGCGTGCCGTCCTTGTCGGTCGAGAGATCGATCGAGAGCTCTTTCCAGCGCGGGCCGGTCCTGCCCTTCATGGTCAGGCGGGTGACGCCGCCCTCGGCACGCGACAGCCTGATATCGACATCCTCGAGCCCGGCCTTCTGGCGCCCGTCCGGATCGACCAGGGCGAGCCTGGCGCCGCGCATGCCGGCGGTCTCGAGCGCACCGAGCAGCCCGTCGCCCTGGGCGAGGGTCCCGACGGCGCTCATGATGCTGGTGAAGGCGTTCCAATGCCCGGCATCGGCCACGACCGGCTGGGGCAGCGTCTCGGGCGGCGCTGAATCGGCGTTGACGATCAGCGCCCCGTCGTGATTGACGCCGAGTCTGACGTTGACGCCGCGCAGATCGACCGAGACCAGCCTGATCTCTCCCCGCAGCAAGGCGAGCGGCTCGTAGCCGAGCACGGCCTCCGGAGCGCGGAAGGCAGCGCCGCTGCGATGGCGGAAGGAAACCTGCTTGACCATGAGCTGCGAGCGGCCGTCGATGCGGCTGAGCTCAGCCTGTCCGGCCTCGACCTGCCAGTCGGGTCCGAGCCGCTCGGCGATCGCCGCCGAGATCCGCCCTTCCAGCCCCGAAAGCGGGATCATCCCGGTGACGAGCAAGGTGCCGGCGGCAGCAGCCAGCGTGACCAGGGCGACGACGGCAGCAACCGCAATGGTGACGAGCCCGGCCTTGGCCCGCCGCGCCACCGCAGCGACCTCCTCGCAGGCCGGCGTTGCTGCCTTGGCCTGCCCGCTCTTGTCTGCCGTGTCGTTCACTGGGACCTATGCATTGGGATGAAGGGTCGAAGCCGATTCTCCGATCCCCGGGTAGGCCAGCCGCCGTATCATGAGCCTCGTCCTGCCCAGAGGCCAGCGGATAACCGCACCAGTGCGTCGGCTACCCTAACTGATTCGGCGCGCATCCCTGCCGGCTGGCTTCCATTCGGAAACGCAGCGTACCTTGCCAACCGATTCTCTGGCTCATTGCAGGTCGAACGCGACGAAAGGAAGGCAGCCGTGTCATTGAAGGAAGGCGACCTCGCTCCGGATTTCAATTTGCCGACCGATGGCGGCGGTTCGCTGGCGCTGTCCAGCCTGCGCGGCCGGAAGCTCGTGCTCTATGCCTATCCCAAGGACGATACCGAGAGCTGTACCAAAGAAGCCATTTCTTTCAATGGCTTGAGGAAGGAATTCGCTGCGGCCGGAACCGAGATCGTCGGCATTTCGCCCGATCCGGTGAAGCGCCATGACCGGTTCAAGAAGAAGTACGACCTCGCCTTCCCGCTCGTCGCCGACGAGACCCGCACGATGCTCGAAGTCTATGGGCTCTGGGTCGAGAAGAGCATGTATGGCCGCAAGTATATGGGCGTCGAGCGCACCACCTTCCTGATCGACAAGGACGGCAGGATCGCCCGAATCTGGTCGAAGGTGAAGGTTGCCGGCCATGCCGAGGAGGTGCTGGCGGCGGTGCGGGCGCTGTGAAAGCCGAGCGGAACGGCCTCTGCCCGACGTGGCCGGGGCCCTGATTTGCAAAACATTAACCCTAACAATGTCTGATGCGGGATATCGGCAGCGTCACACTCGGTTTTGCGTATGACTCATCCCGCTTCCCAAGGCCCTTCCCTCCCCGTCTCAGGACTTGTCTCGCACAAGACCTACACGATCAGCCGCTCGACCGCCTTCGCCGGCCTCGCCCTGCTGACCTTGACCACGGCGCTGAGCGGCGCCTGCGGTTGGTACATCCTCAACAAGGACGATCTCGCCGCCCGGCTCATCGCCCGCGAGACCGCCCGCCAATATGCCTATGAGGACCGGATCGCGGCGCTGCGCGCCGATATCGACCGCCTCGCCAGCCGCGCATTGCTCGATCAGGATGGCGTCGAAGCCCGGGTCGACGAGCTGGTGACGCGCCAGGCCGAGCTCGAAAGCAAGCAGGCCCTGGTCGCCTCGGTCACCGATACGCTGCAATCGATCGGCATCGGGCCGGCTGCGACGAAAGCGCCTCTGCGCGCCCGCCTGATCAAGCCGGAGGAGCCGGTACGCGCCTCCAATGTCTCGAGCTTCGCACCGATCGCCCCGAACAAGCCGATGCCTGCCCCCGAGACGCCGTCCCTGCGCGGCGCCGAGGCCGGCAAGGGCGCAACGCCCTGGGAATCGGGCGCGGCCGAGCCGCAGGCGCCCGCGCAGCGCGTCGCCGGCACGCTCGACCGGCTCGACCGCTCGATCACCACGACGGCGAATGCTCAGCTCGTCGCCCTGCGCCAGATGGATGAGAACCTGGCCGAATCGCAAAAGACCATGCGGGGCGCGCTGGCAGAGACCGGACTCGACGCTGACCGCCTCGCCGCCTCCATTGCACCCGCGGCGAAGGGGGGCGTCGGCGGGCCGTTCGTTCCCTTCAAGATCGATCCTTCGGCCGGCCCGTTCGAGGCGACCCTGGACGCCCTGCAGCCGCGCATCTCCTCGGTCGTGCGCCTGCGCGGCCTGATCGATCAATTGCCGCTGCGCAAGCCGATGCAGGGCGAGGTCGACATGACCTCGAACTACGGCTACCGCGTCGACCCGTTCACGCGCTCGCCGGCCATGCATACCGGCATTGATTTCCGTGCCGAAACCGGCTCGCCCGTCCGCGCCACCGCGCCGGGCAAGGTGGTCACGGCGGAGTATACCGGCGGCTATGGCAACATGGTCGAGATCGAACATGCCGGCGGCGTCAGCACGCGCTACGCCCATATGTCGGCGATCCTGGTCTCACCCGGCCAGGTGGTCGGGACCGGCACGATCGTCGGCAAGGTCGGCACCACCGGCCGCTCGACCGGCCCGCACCTGCATTACGAGACACGCATCAACGAGGAGCCGCTCGATCCGACGCGCTTCCTGCGTGCCGGCGGCAAGCTTGCGGGCATGCTTTAAGAAACCAGGCCAATCCGCCAGAACTATTGCGCTTTAAGCACTTCGAGAACGGCTGCGCCAGCGACGGCGTGGCCGGCTTCGTTCCAGTGCGAGTCGGCATCGAAATCGAAGCGGCGGTGGTTCTTGGCCCAGTCCGCGGCGAAGACCGGGTGGAGATCGAGGAAGCCTATTCCGGCACGTTGGGCGGCTTCAGCCGCGATCCGGTTCAGCGTCAAAGCCCGGCTGTCGGAGCGTTCCGCGTAGATCGCGCGGCGATCGCCATCCATCGCGATCAGCAGCCTGGCGCCGATGCTTTGCGCCCGTTCGGCCAGGCGCTTGAACACATAGTCGGTCGCGACCCTGATCTCCGCCTCATGGCTGAGCACCGAAGAGACGTCGATATTGGCCGCGAAACGGTCGTCATCCGCATGGGCCGGGCCGAAAATGGCATCGACCAGCGCTTGAGGCCGCAGCTGCCACCGATAGAGGAAATAGCGCGCCGTCGCGGTCTGACGCAGCCATTCCACCGCGCCCGGCCGCCAGGGTTGCGGCGGAATCTCGCCGGTGACCTTGCCGTCCTCGATCTTCAGCTTGAGGAAGCTCGAGGTGTAGCGCCCGGGCCTGTAGACGAAGCTCTCGTCGAAATCATTATGGACCAGGAGCACGACGATCGTGTCCGGCTTCGTCGCCAGGACCTCGCGCTCGACCATATGCAGGTATTGGCTGAGCGGCGCGCCGGCGAGGGCGAAGCGAAAGGTCTCCGTCGGCGCCGAGGGCGCGAGCCCGGCCTGCACGACCTCGGCAAAGCTGCGTCCGACCGGCACCTGCAACGCCTCGACGAAACTGTCGCCGACGAAGGCGATTCGGCGCACGCCCGGCCGGCGCTCGCGCGGATAGTCGGGCAGCGGTGAGTTCCAGCCCTGGGCGTTGATCGAGAATGGCGCCGCGACCTCGTCGCGAATGCGCCAGACGCCCTGCTGGTTCGGCGCATAGCGCACGACCTCGTTGACGAAATCATTGCGCGGCACATCGCTGCCCGGCAGCACGAACCGGAACAGCACAAACTCGCAGAACAGCAGGAAGACGACGAGGCTCGCCAGCGAGACCCCGAGATTGATCAGGCCGTTGCGCAGGCGCGAGCCGGGCTTCTCGATGGTCATGCCCGGCTCCCGGTGGCGAAAGCATTTTCGAGCGAAGTGGACACCGGTTCGCGCGAAGAAAATGCGATAAAACAAAGATCTAGGGCAGTTCCGTGTTTCGAAGGATCACGAACGGCCCTAGTCGATATCCTCGACCTCGACTTCCGTGCCATAGACCCGCTGCGCCAGCGAAGCCTCCATGAACGGGTCGAGATCGCCGTCGAGCACGTCGGACGGCGCGGTCGAAGCGACGCCGGTGCGCAGATCCTTCACGAGTTGATAGGGCTGCAGCACGTAGGAGCGGATCTGGTGGCCCCAGCCGATATCGGTCTTCGAGGCCGCCTCGGCATTGGCCTTTTCCTCGCGCTTCTTCAGCTCCACCTCGTAGAGCCGGGCGCGCAGCATGTCCCAGGCCTTGGCCTTGTTCTTGTGCTGCGAGCGCTCCTGCTGGCAGGCCACCGCGATCCCGGTCGGGAGATGGGTGATGCGCACCGCGGAATCGGTGGTGTTGACGTGCTGGCCGCCGGCGCCGGACGAGCGGTAGGTGTCGATCCGGCAATCCGATTCCTTGATGTCGATCTGGATGCGGTCATCGACCACCGGATAGACCCAGACGGAGGCAAACGAGGTCTGTCGCCGTGCGTTGGAATCGAAGGGCGAGATCCGCACCAGCCGATGCACGCCCGACTCGGTCTTGAGCCAGCCATAGGCATTGTGGCCCTTGAGCACGAGCGTCGCAGACTTGATGCCGGCCGTGTCGCCGTCCTGGTAGTCGAGCGTCTCGACCTTGAACTTCCGCCGCTCGCCCCAGCGCCGGTACATCCGGAACAGCATCTCGGCCCAGTCCTGGCTCTCGGTGCCACCGGCGCCGGGATGGATCTCGAGATAGGTGTCGAGCATGTCGGCCTCGCCCGAAAGCAGCGATTCGACCTGGAGCCGCGCAGCCTCGGCCTGGACCGTGCTGATCGCCGATTCGCCCTCCGAAATGGTGGCCTCGTCCTCCTCCATCTCGCCGAGCTCGATCAGAGTCAGCGCGTCATCGAGGTCGCGCTCGAGCTTGGTGATGCCCTCGATCTGGGTTTCGAGCGCAGTGCGCTCGCGCATCAGCTTCTGCGCCTGCTCGGCATCGTTCCAGAAATCGGGGCCTTCGGAGAGCGCGTTCAGCTCAGCGAGACGTCGTTGTGCGACATCCCAGTCAAAGATGCCTCCTCAGCAGTCCGATCGACTGCTTGGCGTTGTCGAGATTGGTCTGGGCTTCGGGACGCATGATTCGAACAGGGCTTCCGTTGAGGATTGTGCGTTGGAGCGCTGGAGATAGGGGCGAAAGGCCGATGTGTAAACGCCGGCATGGCGTCATTCCCGGGCTACGCGAAATGCAGGCCCGGGAATCCTGGCCGAAGAATCGTGGCCGATCGAGCTCTTTCGTCATGGGATGCTCGGGCGAGCCCGAGCATTACGACTGTCCTGACGGGCTCAGTAGAGCCCGCCGGTGCCGGAACCGACGCCGCGTCCACCGGAAGGCGCGACGCTGAGCGCCCCGCCGCCGCCATCGCCCGCAGCGCCGATCACCGAGTAGCTGTCCGGCGGTGCGGTGCCCGGCTTGAAGGCCTCGAGGATGCCGCCCTCACCGCCGGCACGCATGCCGGTGCGCGGATCGACCCGGATCAGCTTGATGCCGGGCGGCACGCGGAACGGGGTCGCAGGCTTGTCCTTCAGCGCCGCCATCATGAAATCGCGGAAGATCGGCGCGGCATACTGGCCTGCCGTCGCCGAGTTGCCGAGCGACTTCGGCTTGTCGAAGCCCATATAGACACCGACGGCGAGATCAGGCGAGAAGCCGACGAACCAGACGTCCTTGGCCTCGTTGGTCGTGCCGGTCTTGCCGGCGAGCGGCTTGCCGACCGCCTTGACCACCTGCGCCGTGCCGTTCTGGACCACGCCTTCGAGCAGCGAGACCATCTGGTAGGCGGTCAGCGGGTCGAGCACCTGGTCGCGGTTGTCGATCAGGCGCGGCTCGCGCTGGTTCGTCCATTTATCGGCATTGCAGCCTTCGCAGACGCGCTGGTCGTGCCGGTAGATCGTCGCGCCCATGCGGTCCTGGATCCGGTCGATCAGGGTCGGGCGGATGCGCTTGCCGCCGTTGACCAGCATCGAATAGGCCGCGGTCATGCGCATCACCGTGGTCTCGCCAGCGCCGAGCGCCATCGAGAGCACTGGCAGCATGTCGTCATAGATGCCGAAGCGGCGGGCATATTCCGCGATCAGCGGCATGCCGACATCCTTGGCGAGACGCACCGTCATCAGGTTCTTCGAGAACTGGATGCCGTAGCGCAGCGTACGCGGCCCGGTCGACTTGCCGTCATAGTTCTCCGGCCGCCACATGCCGAGGCCGCCGCCCTGGTCGATCTCGATCGGCGCGTCGAGCACGATGCTCGACGGCGTGTAGCCATTGTCGAGCGCGGTCGCGTAGACGAAGGGCTTGAAGGACGAGCCGGGCTGGCGCAGCGCCTGCGTCGCGCGGTTGAACTCGGACTGGTCATGCGAGAAGCCGCCGACCATGGCGAGCACGCGGCCCGATTGCGGGTCCATCACGGTGATGGCGCCGTTGACCTCAGGCATCTGGCGCAGGCGGACCTGGCCGGGCTTGCCGTCGAGCGGCTCGACATAGACCACGTCGCCGGCCGAGACCGCCTGACTGACGCGGGCGCGCCGCGTCCAGCGGATGCCGTCGGGGCCGAGCGTCACCGTCTGGCGGTCGTTCAGCAGCGCGCCGGAATTGTCGCGCATCGGGTGCAGGCCGAGCCGGGCACTATCGCCGGCGACGTCGAGCACGACGGCGAGACGCCAGGGCGAGACGTCGCCGAGCACCGGCAATTCGCCGAGCGGAAGGCCCCAGTCGCGGGCGGTGATATCGAGCTTCTGGATGGCGCCGCGCCAGCCGCGCGCCTCGTCGAAGCGCACGAGACCGTCGACCAGCGCCTTGCGGGCGAGCAGCTGCATCTTCGGATCGACGGTGGAGCGCACCGAGAGCCCGCCTTCGAGCAGCTTCTTCTCGCCATAGCGGTCCTGCAGCTCGCGCCGGATCTCCTCGGCGAAATAGCCGGCAGCGATATTGTTCGGCGAAACCGAGCGCGGGTTGACGCCGAGCGGCGAAGCCTTCGCCTTCTCGACTGCCTCACGCGAGGCGAAGCCGTTCTCGGCCATGCGGTCGAGCACGTAGTTGCGCCGCTCGATCGCGCGCTCGCGGTTGCGGAAGGGATGCAGGTCGGTCGGCGCCTTCGGCAGGGCGGCCAGATAGGCGGCTTCCTGCAGGTTGAGCTCATGCACCGACTTGCCGAAATAGTTCAGCGCCGCCGCGGCGATGCCGTAGCTGCCCTGCCCCGGCGCCGGCGCGCCGAGATAGATCTCGTTCAGATAGAGCTCGAGGATCTTATCCTTCGAATAGGTCGCCTCGATCCGCAGCGCCACCAGCGCCTCGCGGATCTTGCGCTCGAGCGAGCCCTCCGAGCCGACCAGGAAGTTCTTCGCCACCTGCTGGGTGATGGTCGAGGCGCCCTGCGGCCGGCGGCCCGAGCCGCGGTTGCGGAAATTCGAGATCGCGGCGCGCACGAGACCTTCGGGATCGACGCCGACATGCTTGTAGAAGTTCTTGTCTTCGGCCGAGAGGTAAGCGTCGATGATCAGCTTGGGTACGGCCTGGATCGGCAAATAAAGCCGGCGCTCGCGCGCGAATTCTGCGATCAGGCTGCCGTCGCCGGCATGGACGCGCGTCATCACCGGCGGCTCGTAATCGCGCAGCTGCGCCGAGTCGGGCAGGTCCTTCGAGTAATGCCAGATCAGCGCCGCCGCGCCGAGCGCGCCGACGACGAAGACGACCGCTCCCGCAGCGAACAGCCATCCGAAGAATCGCAGTACAAACCGCATTAAGGCCCTAGCCCCTGCTTCCACTGCGCGGTTTGCGCCGGACACATCCGATTCGCCGCGTCAGTCCTCGTCGCTTCCAAATCACGTCTATAGCATGGCGGAAATGGCGGAACCGTGGCCTGAACACCACAAATTACCGTCAAGACCCTCTTTAATGGCCGGCGCAGCGCTCAGCGCTGGTTCGACGCCGCTTTCCCGACCGGCTGCCCGCGTTCGAAATAGCTGTCGACCGCGGTGCGGACGGCGGCCACCGCCTGTGCCCGCCATTCCGCCGAGTTCAGCAACTCGGCATCCTTCGGGCTCGACATATACCCCAATTCGATCAGAACCGACGGCACGTCAGGCGCGGTCAGCACCCTGAACCCGGCCGAGCGCAGCGGCACCTTGTGCATCTTCACCGAGCCGCCGAGCTTCGCGACGAGGTTGCGTGCAAAGAGTGACGAGAAGGTCCGTGTCTCGCGCTTGGCGAGGTCCATCAGGATGCCGGCCACATCCTGCACCTCCTCGGCGACATCGAGGCCGGCGACGGCATCGGCCTGGTTTTCCTTGGCGGCCAGCCGGGCCGACTCGGCGTCGGTGGCCCGTTCCGAGCCGGTATAGACCGTGGCGCCGCGCACATCCTGTGCCCGCGTCAGCGAATCGGCATGGATCGAGATAAACAGGTCGGCTCCGGCGGTGCGCGCGATCCGGACGCGCTCGCCGAGCGGCACGAAACGATCCTCGTCGCGCGTCATCATCACACGGTAGCGCCCGCTTGCCTCGAGCTGCTCCTTCAGGCCGAGCCCAAAGGCGAGAACGACCGCTTTCTCCTCGACCGCAGCGACGACGGCGCCTGGATCGATACCGCCATGGCCCGGATCGATCACCACGAGCTGGCGGGAATCACCGTGCGGCTTGGCCGGCGCGGGAGGCGGCTCGGCCGGCTGGCGAGACGGCGTGTTCGCCGCAGCCTGGAACTCGGCCCGGCTCACCCGTTTCAGCTCGACCACCAGCTCGCCGAAACCGCCGCGCTGGCTGCGCATCTCGGCGCGGGAGATGATGGCCGGCTGCGAGAGATCGAGGATGATTCGGGATTTGTCGGCCGTGAACAGGCCGAAGCGGAAGGCGCTGACGAAGCCGACGCTCTTCCTGGTCGCGCCGGGCTGGACCTGGAAATTGACCGAAGGCAATTCGATGATGGCGCGGTCCGGCGCCGCCATGACGGAGGTGCCGACCTCGACCGGGCGCGACAGCGCCAGGGTCAGCCGCACGATGTCGCCGACCTGCTCGATCTTCGCATCGGTCGCGACCGGAAATTCATTGCTGGGCTTGGCGGAATTGGCGACCACTGCGGTGCCGGACGTCAGCGCGAGCCAAGCCCCGAACAGCAGGCAGACAACGCCTGATGCTGGAAATTTGCCCTGACCGGCACTACGTGAGCGAAAGCGGAGCGACAGGGGAATGCTCCCTATTTGCGTCACCAAGATTTAACCATGGATGGCGCGAACCTTTAACAGCGGGTTACCACGTGCTCTTCCCGGGGTGAACCGCCGTCAAGGCTCCCACCGGGCGATTGCCTTGCGATGTGGCTTGCAAATCACTGTCACCTGTCTGTAATGGAGATGGCTGCATTGCGAAGCTGCTTGTGGCGCATCCGGATCCGAGGATCCGTTGGCGCCAAGGCAGGCCGGGTGGCCGCCCCATTCGGGTGCGGTCGCGGCAAGGCAGCCGCTAACGGATCGTCCGCGGACGGCTGGCGTCAGGCACGAGTTCGGCGCCAGTCCAGTCCCGCGAGCGTGCAAACGCGGTGCGCCATCGGCACGCCGCAGGTCAGGTCAGATGTCGGGGCATACGACGCCGCTTAGCTTACCGGTGCATCGTCCATACCTTCGGGGCTGCGGCGGGCTTGTTGCCCGACCGGGTTCCCCGATCCGTCATCACGTCCTGATCGAACAAACCCTCCTGCAACATGCCGGTCAAATCCGGCTTATGCGCGGCGCCCCTGCCCGCGGCAGCGGATTCTCTTCCGCAGCCCGGCGGGTGAAGGCCGCTGCGCCAATGGAAACGTCTTATGGCCAACAAGATGCTTATCGACGCCACACACCCGGAAGAGACCCGGGTCGTTGTGGTCCGCGGCTCGCGCGTCGAAGAGTTTGATTTCGAATCCGCCAGCCGCAAACCGCTGCGGGGCAATATTTACCTGGCGAAGGTGACGCGGGTCGAACCCTCGCTCCAGGCAGCCTTCGTCGAATATGGCGGCAACCGCCACGGCTTCCTCGCCTTCTCGGAAATCCATCCGGATTACTACCAGATTCCCGTCGCAGACCGGCAGGCCCTGATCGCCGAGGAGGCGCGGGCCGAGCGCGAGGAAGAGCGCGACGAGGAGCGCCGCGAGAAGCGCGGCCGACGCAACCGCCGTGACCGCGACGGCCGCGCCAAGAAGGCCGCGACCAGCGACGAGACGATCAGCGCCGAGGTCGAGACCGACGGCAAGGAAGCCGCGATGGTCAACGAGGGCGCGCCCGCCTTCGGTGAGGAGTTCGCGCCGGCGATCACCGAATCGCAATCCGAGGACGCGGCCGAGAACGCCGCCCCGCTGACCTTCGAGACTGAGGCTTCGGAGACTGTCGAAGCCGAGACCGTCGAGGCGGAAGCCGAGGCGCCGGAAGCGACCGAGGACGCCGAGGCCCGCCGCCGCCAGTCCGATGAGGACGAGGACGGCGAGGATGGCGGCGACGAGCCGCAGGAGGAGCCGGAACAGCTCGGTGGCGGCGACGCCCTCGACGACATGCCCGAGCGCCCGCGCCACACCCGCCGCCAGTACAAGATCCAGGAGGTGATCAAGCGCCGCCAGATCATCCTGGTCCAGGTCGTCAAGGAGGAGCGCGGCAACAAGGGCGCGGCGCTCACCACCTATCTCTCGCTCGCCGGCCGCTATTCCGTGCTGATGCCGAATACCGGCAAGGGCGGCGGCATCTCGCGCAAGATCACCAATGCCGAGGATCGCAAGCGCCTGAAGGAGATCGCCCAGGAACTCGAGGTTCCGGAGGGGATGGGCATCATCCTGCGCACGGCCGGCGCATCGCGCACCAAGGTCGAGATCAAGCGCGATTACGAATACCTGATGCGGATGTGGGAGAGCGTGCGCGAGCTGACGCTCGCTTCCGTTGCGCCCGCGCTGGTCTATGAAGAGGGCAACCTCGTCAAGCGCTCGATCCGCGACCTCTACAACAAGGATATCGACGAAGTTCACGTCGCCGGCGACGAGGGCTATCGCGAGGCCAAGGACTTCATGCGCATGCTCATGCCGAGCCATGCCAAGAGCGTGAAGGCCTATCGCGAGCAGACGCCGCTCTTCGCCGCCTTCGGCGTCGAGAGCCAGCTCGACGCGATGTTCTCAAACACGGTGACGCTCAAGTCCGGCGGCTACATCGTCATCAATCAGACGGAAGCGCTGGTCGCGATCGACATCAACTCGGGCCGCTCGACCCGCGAGCACAATATCGAGGACACGGCGCTCAAGACCAATCTCGAAGCGGCGGAGGAGATCTCCAGGCAGCTCAGGCTGCGCGACCTTGCCGGTCTCATCGTGATCGATTTCATCGACATGGAGGAGAACCGCAACAACCGCGCCGTCGAGAAGAAGCTCAAGGAGTGCCTGAAGAACGATCGCGCCCGCATCCAGGTCGGCCGCATCTCGGCCTTCGGCCTGCTCGAGATGTCGCGCCAGCGCATCCGCACCGGCGTGCTCGAGAGCTCGTCAATTCCCTGCCCGCATTGCGCCGGCGCCGGCATGATCCGCTCGACGGCTTCGGTCGCGCTGCAGATCCTGCGCGCGCTGGAGGAGGCGCTGATCAAGAGCGCTGCGCACAACCTCACCGTCCGCACCCGGCCGGAAGTGGCGCTCTACGTGCTCAACCAGAAGCGCGCCCATCTCCACGATCTCGAAGAGCGCTTCAACATCAGCATCACCTGCTCGGCCGATGCCGCCCTGCTCGGCACGCGCTATTTCGAGGTCGAGCGCGGCGAGTTCGTCGGCAATGAGGGCCGCGTCATCCCAAGCCCGTTCAAGGCCGAGGCGCTGGCTCCGAGCGTCGACGACGAGGCGCTCGACGCAGCCGCCGAGGCGGAAGCCGAGGAGGCCGAAGCCGACGATGCCGTCGCTTCCTCCGAGACCCAAGGCGAGCGCTCCGAAGGCGAGCGTGGTGAAGGTGGGCGCAAGCGTCGCCGTCGCCGCCGGCGTCGGCGTGGCGGCGAGCGTGACGCCAATGGCCAGCAGCTCGATGGCGGCAGCGATGCCGAGGGCGACGAGGAAGGCGATGAGGCCGATGGCGAGGGTAGTGACGAGGCCGTCGCGGCCGAGGAAGCTCAGCCGGCGATAGCCGAAGCGGTGGCGGAGGCTCCTGCTGCTGCCGAGCCGGTTGCGGAGGCGCCTGCCGCAGAGGCGGCCGAGGAAGAGGCCAAGCCGAAGCGCGCCCGTCGCAGCCGCAGCAAGAAGGCCGCGACTGAGGAGAGCGTCGAGGCTGCTCCCGTCGTGGAGGCGCCAGCCGAGCCGGTTCCCGCTACTGAGGCCGAGAAGCCCAAGCGCAGCCGCTCGCGCAAGAAAGTCGTCCCGATCACCGAGGGCGGCGCAGCCGAGGCACCGGCGGAGGTCACTCCTGCCCCCGCCCCGGAACCTGTCGCGGCCACGCCTGAGCCGGAGCCCGAGGCCGCCCCGGAACCGGCGCCCGAGCCCGAGCCGGTCAAGACTGTTGTCGAGGAGCCGGTTGCGGTCGTGCTGACGCCCGCCGATCCCGACCGCCCGAAGCGCGGTGGCTGGTGGAACAAGCTTGCCGGCCGCAAGTGACCTGATCGATCGACGCTGATCGAATGACTTGGACCCCGCCACGCGCTAGCGTGGCGGGGTTTTCGTTGGGAGGTGCAGATGGAGCCGCAACCGCCGCCACGCAGCCGCGAAAGCCTTGTCCTGGCGGCGATCTGCGGCGCTGTCCTCTTCGGCTTGGCCTGTTTCGCCTGGCAGGCGGCAGGCGGCCTGGGCGTCGCGATCCTGGGGCTCTTCACCCTCTTCGTCGCCGTCCGCTTCGATCTGGAAGGCAATCGCCCGGTCGGCCCGCAAATGACGCCCGATCTCTATGCCAGCCAGTTTCACGCCGAAGGGCGGGCGGCGCGCGCCGAAAAGGCTGCCAGTCGCGCGGCCCTCGTCGCACTGGCTCGCCCAACGCGGCTCGCCATGCTGCTTGGCGCCGCCCTGGTGATTATCGGCTTCGGGGCGCTCTTCCTGACCGAGATGGCCCGCTGATCAGCCAGCGCATCGGCCCGAAAACTGGATTGCGGTTTTCGGAAAAGCCGATGCGAAAACAAGAAGCTAGAGCATTTTCGAGCGAAGTGGACACCGGTTCGCGTGAAGAAAATGCGTCAAAACAAATAGATAGAGAATTTTCGCGATTCGGGAGAAACGCGGAAATGCTCTAGGTCAGCCCGCCGCCGGTGCCAGCGGGGTCGGTGGCGGCACTGTCGCGATCGCCGCCGCCCCCGCCCGTTCCTCACCACCGCGCACGGTCACGGCGTTGGAGGCGAAGGGCACGCCCGCCTCGTTGAGCGCCCGATAGACTCGCTTCAGGGCCTCGCGCTGCAGCATCGAGGCAGAGGCCGGCTTGGCGGTGAATTTCAGCCGGACCACGATGGCGGTGTCGGCAATGTCGGCGACGCCCTGCATTTTCAGTGGTGCGATGAAATGCGGCCCGTATTCGGGATCCTCGAGCAGGGCCAAGCCGGTCTTCTTGATCGTCTTGCGCGCCTTCTCGATATCGGCGGAATGGTCGAGGCGGACGTTGAATTTCAGCGTCGCCCAGTCGCGGCTTGCATTGGTCAGCGACGGAATCTGACCGAACGGGACGGTATGGATCTGGCCGCTCTGATGGCGCAGTTGCATCGAGCGCAGGGAAATCTTCTCGACCGTGCCCCTCAGCCGGCCGGTATCGACATATTCGCCGACGCGGAACGCATCTTCCGTCATGAAGAAGAAGCCTGAAACGATATCGCGCACCAAGGCCTGCGAGCCGAAGGAGATGGCCAGGCCGAGAATGCCGAAACCGGCGAGGAGCGGGCCGATATCGACGCCGAGCCGTGACAGCACGACCAGGCCGACCAGGCCGACGACCGCTCCGAGCACGACGCCGCGCAAGACCGGCAGCACCGTCGCCAGGCGCGACGGGATATGGTCCTCATGAACGGCATCCTCGTCGCCGGGCATGGTCGGAGCAGCCTTCGGCGTATAGGCATCGAAGAAGGCCTTTAGGAAGACGAGCGCGACCCAGCCGCCGAAGGCGAGCAGCGCGATCGAGGCGGCCTGCCGCGAGAAGGCGATGAATTCCGGCGAACCCATATCGGTGAAGAAGCCCGCCCAGAGGCGCGCGAACAGATAGAAGGAGCCGGCCCAGATGATGCCGCTCACCGCGGCCTGGCCCGTGCGCGCCAGCGCCTCCTGCTGCGGCGTCTGCGGATTGAGCGCGGCGTGGTGCGCCTGCCGGCACCGCAGCAGGGCGCCGGCGCCGATCGCGAAGACCGGAGCGAGCACGATGATGATCTGCGTCAGCCCCGCCGCCTCGGCCCAGCGTCCGCCATCCGACATCATCGCCGCCGCCCGTCCCATCATCCAGATCACCACGGAGACGGCCATGTAGATCCATGGCGTCAGCGTCGCGACGATCCGGAGCATGGCTCCCGGCGTCTCCGAATAGCGCAGGACGAGCGCCTTGATGTCGTGCCGCGCGTTGTAAAACCACCAGAGCTTGAACAGGGTGATCGCGATTCCGGTGAGCGCGAACAGGCCCGCGACCGACCTGCGATCCAGCGCCACCCATTCGGCCACGATTGCACTGGTGACGACGACCGGCGCGAAAATCGCGTAGACGATGAGCAGCCTGAAATGATGCTGGGCTCGCGGCAGCGGCAAGAGCCGGCGTTCGGGGCCATCCGGCGCAAGCAGGAAGCGCCCGATAATCACATAGGCCGCGCTGATGATCGCGGCATTTCCGACGGTTCGCAGCACCCGGGAGGCGAGATCGGGCTCGGGCAGGAAGAGCGAGCCGCACAGGCGAAGCGTCCCGAGCGCGATGCCGATCGTCAGCAGGTCCTGTACCAGGCCATAGGATGAGGCGATCAGGCGCGGCGTGAATTCAGGCCCGGCCGGCCGCAAGCGTCGCGCGAACCAGCCACGGCTGGCCCAACGGAACAGCAGCGCCGCGCCAACCGCCAGCGTCAGCGAGAACAGCAGCCGCCAGCCTGCCGGCAAGCCCGCCACGCCGTTGCGGTTGAGGCTCCAGGCTCGCTCCCAATCCTCCGGCAAGGCCGCGGCAGCCGGGATCGCGTCGTTGCCATAGTCGAGGCCGGCGACGAAGCTTTCCCAGAATTCATCGATCCGCGACGCTGCGTTGGACGTGGCGGTCGGGGTTTGCGCCGGCGCCTTTGGTGCCGCGGCGGTTTTCGGGTTCGCCGGCGCGACTGGCGCCGTTGCAGCCGGAGGCTGAACCGACATGGCTTCGCCCGGCCCGGCAATCCGCACGGTGACCTTGCGGCCGCTGGCCTCGATCGCGTCGAGCATGCGCTTGATCGTTTCGGGGCTCTCATCACCGCGCAGCACCAGCGGGACGGAGGCGTCGCCATTGGCTTGCGCGAGTGCCGGCCCCGCTCCCGCGAGGCAAAGCAGCAGGGTCAACACCCATGACAATCGCAAGTATCCGCCCATCCCGACGCGATCTCTCATGCTGCGCCTCCCCAGCCGCGCAATGCGGCGAGATCGATCACCAGAGTTGAGCGTGCATCGGCATTTTGGCAAGCGCTCGCTTGCCTCATGCCTAGCGCCGCTTCAGCCAGGCTCCCATCCGCGAAACCGCCTCCTCGCACTCGGCCAGCGAGCCGGCGAAGGAGAGCCTGACCGTCCGCGCTCCGCGCCCCTCGTCGAAATCGAGCCCGGGCGTGATCGCGACCCCGGCATCTTCGATCACATCGCGGCAGAAAGCCATGGAATCATTCGAGTAACGGCCAATGTCGAGATAGATGTAGAAGGCGCCGTCGACAGGCAGGAAATCGCCGAGCCCGATCTCCGGCAGCGTCTTGAGCAGGAACGCGCGGTTCTGCGCGTAGCCGGCCTTGATCGCCTCGCACTCCTCGACGGCGTCGAAGGCCGCCTCGCCGGCAACCTGGCTGAGATAGGGCACCGAGATCGAGAAATTCTGCTGGAGCCGCTCGATGGTGCGCACCATCCGCTCCGGCACCACCAGCCAGCCGACGCGCCAGCCGGTCATGCAGTAATATTTCGAGAAGGAATTGACGATGATCGTATCGGGATCGGCGCTGAGCGCCGTCGTCGCCGGCGCCTCATAGGTCAGCCCGTGATAGATCTCGTCGGAGATGTACCAGAGCCCGAGGCGGCGGCATTCGGCAGCGACCGCGGCGATCGCATCCGGCACCATCACCACGCCGGTCGGGTTGGCCGGGCTCATGGTCAGCACGCCGGCGAGCGGGCGGTCCGCATGCGCCCTGGCGATCAGCTCCGGCGTCAGCGCGTAGCGCGTCTCGGGCCCGACCTCGATCGCGACCGGCTCCAGCCCGAGCGCGATCAGGATGTTGCGATAGGCCGGGTAGCCCGGCGCCGTGATGGCGACGCGCGCCCCCGGCTGGAAACAGGCGAGGAAAGCCAGGATGAAGCCGCCGGAGGACCCGGTCGTGACCACGACGCGCTCGGCCGGGATCGAGACGCCATAAGCGTCCTGGTAATGGCGGGCGATGCGCTCCCTCAGCGAATCCGTGCCGAGCGCCTGGGTATAGCCGATGCGGCCATGTTCGAGCGCGCGGGAAGCCGCCGCGCGGATGCTCGCCGGCGTCGGCGCCGAGGGCTGGCCCACCTCCATATGCACGACAGAGCCGCCCCTGCGCTCGATCGCCGCGGCCTGGTTCATCACATCCATGACGATGAAGGGCGCGACCCGCTCGGCGCGCTCGGCCAATTCGGGAATCACGGGAAAGGACGCGGCCTGCTGCATGATGCGATCCGTTTTCGCCGCGCGATGGAGAGCGCGCGGTGCCGTTGGCCTAGCCGAGCCATCCTGCCGCCGCAACTGCTGGCAAAGCTGTGATTTGACGCTGCCGCGGCAAGGGCCGAGAAGACGCGTTGATTTGTGATAGGCTCGAAATGCCGGCCGCGCTGCGGCGGTGTGCTCGAAAGGATGATGACATGGTCCTGTTCACGCTGCTTCGCCTTGCGCAGGCAGGCTTCCGGCGCGGTGCACTCGCGCTCGGGATGGCGGGTCTCGCCGTCTCCCTGGCGGCGATCCCCGTCAAGGCCCAGAGCCCTGCGCTCACGCCCGAGCAGCGCCAGGCGATGGTCGACCTCATCCGCGAGACCCTGCTGAAGAACCCGGAGATCATCCAGGAAGCGATGATCGAGCTGGAGCGGCGCAACCAGGTCGCCCAGGCCGAGGCCCAGCGCAATGCCGTCGCCGCCGAGAAGGACAAGCTCATCGATCCGGCGACCTCGGTCATCGCGGCCAATCCGCAGGGCGACGTGACTCTGATCGAGTTCATGGATTACAATTGCGGCTTCTGCAAACGCGCTCTCGACGATGTCCGCTCGCTCGCCAAGGACGATCCGAAGCTGAAGATCGTGATCAAGGATTTTCCGATCCTCGGACCCGATTCGGTCGAAGCCAGCCGCGTCGCCATTGCGGTCAAGAACCAGCTCCAGGGCCAGAAGTATTGGGATTTCCACAACAAGCTGATGGCGACCAAGGGCCGGGTCAACGGCGCCAAGGCGCTTGAGATCGCCAAGGAATACGGCGCCGATCTCGACCGGGTCCGCAAGGAGATGGATGCGCCGACGACGAAGGCCGTGATCGAGGACACCGTTGCGCTGGGCGACAGGCTCGGCCTCACCGGCACCCCCGCCTTCATCGTCGGCGACGAAGTTGTCTTCGGCGCGGTCGGCTCGGCCGCCCTGAAGGCCAAGATCGACGCCGTCCGCAAATGCGGCAAGGCGACCTGTAGCGGCTGAACGTCCGCCCATTCCTTCTTCAACCACCGTCACGCGAGAGGCGCGGGAACCCGGTTCCCGCGCCTTTTCCACAGCCCGGGCATGGTCTTCTCAGGCTTCCCCTGCTCTTGGGTTCCGTTTAAGAGGACGCGTTGCCGCATATTGGCGGTTCAGGAATCGATCCGCATCATGGTCGCCGTCCACGTCCTCAACGGTCCCAATCTCAATCTGCTCGGCACCCGCGAACCCGGAACCTATGGCTCGGTGACGCTAGCCGATGTCGAGGAGCGGCTGAAGGCGCGCGCCGCCGCCGCCGGCGTCGAGCTGGTCTTCCGCCAGACCAATTACGAGGGCGAACTCGTCACCCATATCCAGCAGGCGGGCCTCGCCGGCGCAGGCATCGTCATCAATGCCGGCGCATACACCCATACTTCCGTGGCGATCCGAGACGCGATCAAGGGTGTCGATGCCCTCGCCATCGAGCTCCATGTCTCGAATGTGCATGCGCGTGAGGAGTTCCGGCACCATTCCTATATGGCGCCCGTCTGCGTCGGCGTGATTTGCGGCTTCGGCGCCGCCGGCTACGACCTTGCTTTCGACGCGATCGTGCCGTTGCTGCAGAAGCGCGCGGCCAAGTCTGCTGCCTGAGCGGCTTTGAGAATTCCGGGCCGCCCGGTCGGCGCCCGCCCCTGACACTGAAACGAGGACGGTGAAACCCGCCATGGCGACCAAGAGCCCGATCGACCCCGAACTGGTGCGCGAGCTGGCGCAGCTTCTCAACGAGACCGATCTCTCCGAGATCGAGGTCGAGAAGGGCGATCTGCGCGTCCGCGTCGCCCGTACCATCACGGCGACCGTGCAGGTGCCGATGGCGGCCGCCGCCCCGATCGCTGCTCCGGCTGCTGTCGCTGTTGCCGCCCCGCTCGACCCGAACAAGCCCGCCGCCGCCCATCCCGGCGCCGTGACCTCGCCGATGGTTGGCACCGCCTATCGTCGCCCCTCGCCGGAGGCCAAGCCCTTCGTCGAGATCGGCCAGGAGGTGAAGGCCGGCGAGCGCGTGCTCCTGGTCGAGGCGATGAAAACCTTCAACGACATCGTCGCGCCGCGGGCCGGCAAGGTTACCGCGATCATGGTCGAGGACGGGCAGCCGGTCGAATACGGCGAGCCGCTCCTGGTGATCGAGTGAGCGGGCTTCCGGGCGCGGACGGGCCGAAGATGTTCGACAAGATCCTGATCGCCAATCGCGGAGAGATCGCGCTGCGCGTCCTGCGCGCTGCCAAGGAGCTCGGCATCGCCACCGTCGCGGTGCATTCCACTGCCGACGCCAACGCCATGCATGTGCGCCTCGCCGACGAGAGTGTCTGCATCGGCCCGCCGCCGGCGCGCGAGAGCTATCTCAATATCCCCGCCCTGATCGCCGCCTGCGAGATCACCGGCGCCGACGCGGTCCATCCAGGCTATGGCTTCCTCTCCGAGAATGCCCGCTTCGCCGAGATCCTGGAGCGCCACAACATCACCTTCATCGGTCCCAAGGCCGAGCATATCCGGGTGATGGGCGACAAGATCGAAGCCAAGCGCACCGCCAAGCGCCTGGGCATTCCCTGCGTGCCTGGCTCCGAGGGCGGCGTCACCGAGGACGCCGAGGCCTTGCGCATCGCCCGCGAGATCGGTTTCCCCGTCATCATCAAGGCAGCGGCCGGCGGCGGCGGGCGCGGCATGAAGGTGGCGCGCAACGAGGATGACCTCGTCGTCGCGCTGCAGACGGCCCGCACCGAGGCCAAGGCCGCCTTTGGCGACGACGCTGTCTATATCGAGAAATATCTCGAGAAGCCGCGCCATATCGAGATCCAGGTGCTAGGCGACGGCCAGGGCCGCGCCATCCATCTCGGCGAGCGCGACTGCTCGCTGCAGCGCCGCCACCAGAAGGTCTGGGAGGAAGGCCCCTCGCCTGCGCTCAATGCCGGCGAGCGTGACCGGATCGGCGCCGTCTGCGCCAAGGCGATGGCCGATCTCGGCTATCTCGGCGCCGGCACAATCGAATTCCTCTACGAGGATGGCGAGTTCTACTTCATCGAGATGAACACGCGCATCCAGGTCGAGCACCCGGTCACCGAGATGATCACCGGCATCGACCTCGTCAACGAGCAGATCCGCATCGCCGCGGGCGCCGCGCTCTCGATCACGCAGAAGGACATCGTCATCGAGGGCCATGCCATCGAATGCCGGGTCAATGCCGAGCATCCGGCGAACTTCCGGCCCTCGCCCGGCCGCATCGCCTCGTTCCATACGCCGGGCGGCCTTGGCGTGCGCGTCGATTCGGCCGCCTATCAGGGCTACTCGATCCCGCCGCATTACGATTCGCTCGTCGGCAAGCTGATCGTCCATGGCCGCAACCGGGCCGAATGCCTGATGCGCCTGCGCCGCTCGCTCGACGAGTTCGTCGTCGACGGCGTCGAGACCACCTTGCCGCTGTTCCGGACCCTGGTGCGCAACCCCGACATCCTCAACGGCGACTACAATATCCACTGGCTGGAGAAGTTCCTGGCCGCCGGTGGCATGGGGCCGGAAGGGCAATAGGGCGTCGTCCGCCGCCGCCATGGTCGCCCTCGCGGCGACCAGTCACGTCTTCGCCGGTCACCTGCGGCGTTCGAGACGAGACAAGGCCGGGCATGACGAACGCGGCAGCTGCGCCCAGGAGCGACGGGGCGTCATTCAACGTTTGACTTAGGCGCACGCCCGCGCTCCCATCACCGCATGAAGGCCCGTTCAGTGCCCATTCGCGCGCCGGTGATCACCACCGAGATCATCCTGCGCGCCTATGCCGCCGGCATCTTTCCGATGGCGGAAAGTGCTGACGACCCGAGCCTGTTCTGGGTCGAGCCCGAAATCCGCGGCGTCATCCCGCTCGACCGTTTCCATGTGCCGTCGCGGCTCGCCCGCACGGTCCGGGCCGACCTGTTCGAGATCAGGGTGGACAGCGCCTTCGACGAGGTCATCGCCGCTTGCGCCGAGGAGCGGCCCGACCGGCCGGAAACCTGGATCAACACCAGGATCAGGGAGCTCTTCAGCGCGCTCCATCGCCTCGGCCATGCCCATAGCGTCGAATGCTGGCGCGAGGGGCGATTGGTCGGGGGGCTCTATGGGCTTTCGCTCGGCGCGGCCTTCTTCGGCGAGAGCATGTTCCACCGCGCGACCGACGCCTCGAAGGTCGCGCTGGTCCATCTCGTCGCCCGGCTGCGCCATGGCGGCTACCGGCTGCTCGACGCTCAGTTCCAGACGAGCCATCTCGCCCAGTTCGGCACGCAGGAAGTGCCGCGCGAGGCCTATCGGATGCTGCTCGAAGCCGCGACCGAGCGCAAAGCCGACTGGTGGTCCTGGCCGCAGGGCCGCCAGGTCAACGGGCGCGAGGCACTGGCTGAACTGCCTTAGGATAGGGCCGTTTCAGCGCTTCGATCATGCTTGCGCCGCTGACCTGAAGCTGCTGCCCCGGTAGCGTATCGATGAATCGTCAGTTGCCGCCGGTCGGGTCGCGACCTTGCGCCGGATTGGTCGGGAAGAAGCGCTGGCTCGGCGTCTGTCGCGGCTGCACGGGAACGCCGCGCGGCGGCTCGACATCGATGCGCTGGCCAGGAGCCGGCGACTGGTTGACGTCGCGCGGATTCGGCGTGCGCGGCGGCCGGCGCGCCTCCTCGGGCGGAGGCGGTGCCTCCGGCTCCTTCGGATCGACCACCAGCTCGGTGCCGCCTTTGCAGTCGGTCAGCCAGACATCGTAGATCGGATGCTCGACGCCGTGCAGGCCGGGGCTCGCCGCATACATCCAGCCGGTGAAGATGCGGCGGTATTCGTTGTTGAACGTGACCTCGTCGACCTCGGTGAAGGCGTCGGTCTGCGGCGTCTCGGTCGGTGGCCGCGTCCAGCAGACGCGTGGCGTGATCTGCAGGGCGCCGAACTGCACCGTCTCGTCGATCGCGACTTCGAAGGAGATGATCCGCCCGGTGATCTTGTCGAGCCCGGCGAAGACCGCGGTCGGGTTGCGGATGCGGTCGGCCTGCGCCGGCGCGGCGGCCAGAAGCGCTACCAGGGCTGGCGCGGCAAGGGCCGGCACCTTTGACAATCTGCTGAAGGCCCGCATCGGCGCTACGAATCTCTCCTGCCCGCGCCCGCGCGGGTGGTTGCCGCTTAACATGGCATTCGCAGCGAAAAAAGGGCGAAAGCCCGCAAGTTGCGTGATCCTTTCAGTCATCCTCGCGTTTCTGCCCCCTCCTCGCTCCTGCATGGCCAAATCGCCATCGGCGCATGCCTTAGACGGCCAACCGCTCTTGCGAACTATTTGCAACTGTGTATCTTGCGAATGGATTGCAGTTGCAGGATGGGACGAGACCATGGATGCGCGTGTTGAGAGAGTGCCCGAAGGCTGGCGGACGGATCGGGGCGAAGCCTCGCTCGCCGATGTGCATCGCTCGATCGCGGTGCGCTCCACCGGGCCCGGCTGGCGCCGCGCCGCCGCGTTCGTCGGTCCGGGGTATCTCGTCGCTGTCGGCTATATGGATCCCGGCAACTGGGCGACCTCGCTCGCCGGCGGCTCGAAGTTCGGCTACGCGCTGCTCGTCGTCGCGCTGGTCTCCAACATCATGGCGATCGTGCTGCAATCGCTCTGCGCCCGGCTGGCGATTGCCTCGGGTCGCGATCTCGCCCAGGCCTGCCGCGATGCCTTCCCCCGGCCCGTCGCCTTCATGCTCTGGTTCCTCGCCGAGATCGCGATCATCGCGACCGATATCGCCGAGGTGATCGGCACGGCGATCGGCCTCAACCTGATCTTCGGCATCCCGCTCGAGATCGGCGTGATCATCACCGCCTTGGACGTCTTCCTGATCCTTTATTTGCAGCGGCTCGGCTTCCGCTGGGTCGAGGCGCTGATCATCACCTTGCTCGGCGTCATCGCCATCTGCTTCGCGATCCAGATCGCGCTTGCCGATCCGAACTGGGGCCAGGTGATCCGTGGCTTTGCGCCGACGACCGAGATCGTCACCAACCCGGAGATGCTCTATCTCGCGCTCGGCATCCTCGGCGCCACCGTGATGCCGCATAACCTCTACCTTCATTCCGGCATCGTGCAGACCCGCGCCTATGGCGAGACCCTGCCCGAGAAGCGCCAGGCGCTGAAATACGCGACGATCGATTCGACGGTCGCGCTGATGTTCGCGCTGCTGATCAACGCCTCGATCCTAATCCTGGCCGCGGCGACCTTCCACAAGACCGGCCAGACCGAGGTGGCCGAGCTCGGCGAGGCGCATCAGTTGCTCGGGCCGCTGCTCGGCCTCGCGGTCGCGCCGACGCTCTTCGGCATCGCCCTGCTCTGCTGCGGCATCAACTCGACGGTGACCGCGACGCTCGCCGGCCAGATCGTCATGGAGGGCTTCCTCAAGATCAAGCTCGCGCCCTGGCTGCGCCGCCTGATCACTCGCGGCATCGCCATCGTCCCTGCCGCGGCGGTGACGATCTGGTATGGCGACAGCGGCACGGCCCGGCTCCTGATCCTGACCCAGGTCGTGCTCAGCCTGCAGCTCTCCTTCGCCGTCTTCCCGCTCGTGATGTTCACCGCCGACAGGAAGAAGATGGGCGAACTGGTCGCGCCGCGCTGGCTCGTCGCCTTCGCCGTCCTGATCGCCGTGGTGATCGCGGCGCTGAACGTGAAGCTGCTGATCGATTTCGTCGGCGGCGCCTGACGCCGGGGCATACGCGAAAGCAAAGAACCCGCGGATCCAATCGGATCCGCGGGTTCTTTCATTCAGGAAATCAGTGCGGAGGCTTCAGCGCCCGGGCGTCCAGGCCTCGTAGTCGCCGGTCGCCGGCGGGGTCTTGTTCTCGCCGAGGGTCGAGCCCGGGGGCCGATAAGCCAGCGCGGTGCCGGTCCAGTTCTGCTCATGCGGCTGCTGCCACTCGCGCGGCTGATAATGCTCCTCGGAAGGCGCGACATCGACGGTGTGATGCAGCCAGCCATTCCAGCCGGGCGGAACCTTGGAAGCCTCGGCCTCGCCATTATAGACGACCCAGCGGCGCTGGATGCCGAGCGCCTTGTCCTTCACCCCCCCCTTGGTGCGGTAATAGACATTGCCGAACTCGTCCTCGCCGACCTTCTCGCCGAAGCGCCAGGTGTGGAAACGGGTGCCCATGGTCTGGCCATTCCACCAGGTGAAGATTTGCAGCAGCGTCTGATTCATCGCTCTCGTCCGCTCGGCTCGGGCTCGCGCGACTTATGGCGTCAGCGCCCGCCCCTGTCCAGTCTGCACGGCGCAGAGGCGACGTTCTGAAGCGGCCCAGCGCATTTTCGAGTGAAGTCGATACGGGTTCGCGTGAGAATTTTCGCGATGCGAAGAAGCGCGGAAGTTCTCTAGCGCAGGAGCGAGCGGGCTGTCGGCATCAGGCGAGAGATCTCGGGCGGCCGGGCCACCAGGGCGGCGAAGCGACCGAGCGCAGCGCTGCTCGGTTGCAAGGCCGCGATCAGCCGGGCCGGCTCGGAAACGCCGCCAGGCCGCAGCACCGTCACCACGACGGTCTCGCCCTCGCGTACCGGCAGGCGGAGGAAAGTATTTGGCGCATGCTCACTGACCAGGCTGGCCGCGATACGGGCACCCAGAGCCCGAGCAGCCTCGCCAACGGCATCCGCCAGAGCGACCGCGTCTACCTCGCGGGTCGCCGGCAGGAGATGATGGATGGCGACGAGCCAGAGCGGTCCCGCCCTGTCATCGCCGCCACCCGGCGCCGGACGCTCGACACCCGCCTCCGCAAAGGCCTCCCGCCCTGCCGCCGGCTTGAGCAGCAGCACGTCCTTCGAGTCGAGCATCGTCGCATTCGCTGCCGGCCCATGCTCCGCCCAGACCGATCCCGTATAGAAGCCCGTCAGGGCCTGCTTCCGCCGTTCCATATCCGGAAAGCCGCGGAACCAGACGAAATGGTCGGGCTTGTCGAGATCGCGGAACTGGCCGACCACGCTCATCCCGACCGCCTCCTGCGTCTCGACGAATTCGCGGTCGAACAGCTCAATCAACGTCTCGCGCTGCCCCGGCACGAGCCGATAGCGCCGTAGCTCGAAGACCCGGTCCCGCGGTCGCTCACTCCGGTCGTCCAGCATCGACGCATTTACCTCTCGTGAACAGGTTGATCATCCTGTTTTAGGAACAAACAGGTTGTCTTGTTTTATCGGGGCGCTAGAGTGACAACCCACGTCAGGAGCGAACATGGCCGGGCGCATCCGCAGCAATGATCCCGAGGGCGTGCGCCGCCGCATCCTCGATACCGCCTTCGAGGCCTTCCAGGCGGGCGGCTACCATGCCACCAGCGTTCAGGACCTGCTCCGGCTCAGCGGCCTCAGCGGTGGCGCCTTGCATCATCATTTCCCGACGAAGAAGGCGCTCGGCCTCGCCGTCCTGCGCGAACGCGTGGCGCCGGCGGTCGAGATGACATGGATCGCGCCCGTGCGCGAGGCGGCGAGCGCGCGCGAGGGCATCGTGCAGGTTCTTGCCGCCATCCGCTCCGAACTCGACCGGCGCGGCGCGGTGCGCGGCTGTCCGCTCGGCAACATGGCCAGCGAGCTCGCCCTCGCCGATCCCGATTTCCGCACTGTTGCGGCACATCTCTTCGCCGCCTGGCGCAGCGCCATCGCCGCGAAGCTGCGCGAGGACGATGCGCCCGGAGATGCCGAGGCGCTCGCCAGCACCATCGTCGCTGCCTGTTCCGGCGCCATGGCGCAAGCGAAGGCGGCCCAGGATTCGGCCGCGCTCGCCGCCTGCGCGAATACTCTCGCCCAGCTGCTGACGTCGCCGCGCCATGATTCGACCATGATCGAACCTGTGCCGGCGCAGAGCCGGAAAGGCCGAAGAGTCTCTGTCTCCAGTGACTTGGCCGGGCCCGTGCAGACCGAGCTTGCGTTGGAGTGATCCGACCGGCCGGATTCACCACCGGCTAACTATAGTTGTTGAGAATTTTAGCCTTTCCTCATCGCCCGGGATCGCCCACTCTCCCCGGGCCGTCGTGATTCCTCACGTGATTCCGAAGGCTTAGCCGGGGCCTTGAAACTTATCCCCAGAACTCACATCTACCTACAAGATGTCGTGTCCACAGAGTTTGCCGGACACTAATCCTTGACGCCGCGACCCAAACGGGACTAGTTTTTGACGGTCGCGTGACGGCTGGCGGAGACGCCTTCGACACCCGCAAAAGAGTTCCCAGAGGGGTCGAGACGTTTACCGCGCGGCGCGCCAACACGGCGGCAGCGAACGGCGACGTGCGGTCCTGCTGGCCGCATCCGGAGCCTGACGGCGGGGCCACACCGCCGCAGGACCCAGGGGCATCAAACCGAGTTGGGCTGACATTGGAGCCGGTGATCAACCGGCCGCGCGGGGCATAAATGCCCGCGGCATGCATTGGGGACGATCATTATGCGCATCGAGCGCCGCTATACCTCCGCCGGAACCTCGCCCTATCAGGCGATCCCCTTCCGTTCGGCCGTCAGCGAGATCCGAAATCCCGACGGCTCGATCGTGTTCCGCCTCGAGGGTATCGAGGTTCCGGAAGATTGGTCGCAGGTCGCCAGCGACGTGCTGGCCCAGAAGTATTTCCGCAAGGCCGGCGTGCCCGCCCGCCTGAAGAAGGTCGAGGAGAACGACGTCCCGTCCTTCCTCTGGCGCTCAGTTGCCGACGAGGCCGCTCTGGCCAAGCTGCCCGAGGGCGAGCGCTACGGCTCCGAGATTTCCTCCAAGCAGGTCTTCGACCGGCTCGCCGGCTGCTGGACCTATTGGGGCTGGAAGGGCGGCTATTTCTCCTCCGAGGAGGATGCCGCCGCCTTCCATGACGAGCTGCGCTTCATGCTCGCCAGCCAGATGGTCGCGCCCAACTCGCCGCAATGGTTCAATACCGGCCTGCACTGGGCCTATGGCATCGACGGTCCCAGCCAGGGCCATTTCTACGTCGACTTCAAGACCGGCAAGCTGGTGAAGTCGAAGTCGAGCTACGAGCACCCGCAGCCGCATGCCTGCTTCATCCAGGGCGTGCAGGACGATCTCGTCAACGAAGGCGGCATCATGGACCTGTGGGTCCGCGAAGCCCGTCTCTTCAAATATGGCTCCGGCACCGGCTCGAACTTCTCGATGCTGCGCGGCGAAGGCGAGAAGCTCGCCGGCGGCGGCCGCTCCTCCGGCCTGATGTCCTTCCTCAAGATCGGCGACCGCGCCGCCGGCGCGATCAAGTCGGGCGGCACGACGCGCCGCGCCGCCAAGATGGTCGTGGTCGATGCCGACCATCCGGATATCGAGACCTATATCGACTGGAAGGTGAAGGAGGAGCAGAAGGTCGCCGCCCTCGTCGCCGGCTCCAAGCTCGTCCAGAAGCACATGAAGGCCGTGATGAAGGCCTGCGTGAACTGCGAGGCCGATGGCGACGCCTGCTTCGATCCGGAGAAGAACCCGGCCCTGAAGCGCGAGATCAAGCTCGCCCGCAAGTCGGCCGTGCCGGACAATTACATCAAGCGCGTCATCCAGTTCGCCCGCCAGGGCTATACCGAGATCGGCTTCGACACCTATGACACCGACTGGGATTCGGAGGCCTATCTCACCGTCTCCGGCCAGAACTCGAACAACTCGGTCTCGCTGACCGACGACTTCCTGCGCGCGGTCGAGACGGATGGCGACTGGAACCTGACCGCCCGTACCACCGGCAAGGTCACCAAGACGCTGAAGGCCCGCGACCTTTGGGAGAAGATCGGCTACGCCGCCTGGGCAAGCGCCGATCCCGGCCTGCATTTCAACTCGACGATGAATGACTGGCACACCTGCCCGGCCTCGGGACGCATCCGCGCCTCGAACCCGTGCTCGGAGTACATGTTCCTCGACGACACCGCCTGCAACCTGGCTTCCGCCAACCTGCTGCAGTTCTACGATCGTGACACCAAGGCATTCGATGTTGCGGCTTACGAACATCTGTGCCGGCTCTGGACCGTCGTGCTCGAGATCTCGGTGACGATGGCGCAGTTCCCGTCGAAGGAGATCGCCGAGCTCTCCTACGAGTACCGCACCCTCGGCCTGGGCTATGCCAATATCGGCGGCCTGCTGATGACCATGGGCCTCGGCTACGATTCCGACGAGGGCCGTGCCCTTGCCGGCGCGCTGACCGCGATCATGACCGGCATCTCCTACGCCACCTCGGCCGAGATGGCGGGCGAGCTCGGCCCCTTCCCTGCCTATAAGAAGAACGCCAGCCACATGCTGCGCGTCATCCGCAACCATCGCACCGCCGCCCATGGCAAGGCCGATGGCTATGACGGCCTCAAGGTCACGCCGGTCCCGCTCGACCACGCCACGCTGAATCGCCTCGGGGGCTCCGGCCCGGCGCTGGCCTCCCATGCCAAGGCGGCCTGGGACCAGGCGCTCGCGCTCGGCGAGAAGCACGGCTACCGCAACGCCCAGGCGACCGTGATCGCGCCGACCGGCACGATCGGCCTCGTCATGGATTGCGACACCACCGGCATCGAGCCCGACTTCGCCCTGGTGAAGTTCAAGAAGCTCGCCGGCGGCGGCTATTTCAAGATCATCAACCGCGCCGTTCCCGACGCGCTGCGTGCGCTCGGCTATCGCGAGGCGGATATCGCCGAGATCGAGGCCTATGCCGTCGGCCATGGCTCGCTGGCCCAGGCGCCGGGCGTCAACCACAGCTCGCTGCGCGCCAAGGGTTTCAGCCAGGAGAAGATCGACGCGGTCGAGAAGGGCCTGAAGAGCGCCTTCGACATCAAGTTCGTCTTCAACAAGTGGACGCTCGGCGAGGACTTCCTCACCGGCGAGCTCAAGGTCCCAGCCGAGAAGCTCAACGACATGTCGTTCGAGCTCCTGCCCTTCCTCGGCTTCTCCAAGGCCGAGATCGAGGCCGCCAACGTCCATGTTTGCGGTGCGATGACGCTGGAAGGCGCCCCGCATCTCAAGCCCGAGCACTACAGCGTCTTCGACTGCGCCAATCCCTGCGGTCGCATCGGCAAGCGCTATCTCTCGGTCGAGAGCCATATCCGCATGATGGCGGCGGCCCAGCCCTTCATCTCGGGCGCGATCTCCAAGACCATCAACATGCCGAACGACGCCACCGTCGAGGATTGCAAGAGCGCCTATCTGCTCTCCTGGAAGCTGGCGCTGAAGGCCAACGCCCTCTATCGCGACGGCTCGAAGCTGTCGCAGCCGCTGAACTCGGCCCTGATCTCCGACGAGGACGATGAGGACGATGCGGTCGAGACGCTGCTGCAGCAGCCGATGGCGGCCCGCGCCACCCAGGTCACGGAGAAGATCGTCGAGCGCATCGTCGAGCGCATCGAGCGCAACCGCGAGCAGGAAAAGCTGCCGACCCGCCGCAAGGGCTATACCCAGAAGGCCAAGATCGGCGGCCACACGCTCTTCCTGCGCACCGGCGAATATGATGACGGCCGCCTCGGCGAGATCTTCCTCGACATGAACAAGGAAGGCTCGGCGCTGCGCGCCTTGATCAACAACTTCGCCATCTCGGTCTCGCTCGGCCTGCAATACGGCGTGCCGCTGGAGGAGTATGTCGACGCCTTCACCTTCACCCGCTTCGAGCCGGCGGGCTTCGTCCAGGGCAACGACTCGATCAAGAACGCGACCTCGATCCTCGACTACGTCTTCCGCGAGCTGGCGATCTCCTATCTCGGTCGCTACGACCTCGCCCATGTCGACCCGTCCGAGATCGGCAATATCGGGCTCGGCGGCGGTGACGGCCAGGGTACGGCGGCGGCCGCAGCGACTGCGGCGCAGTCCTCGATCTCGAAGGGCCTCGTCCGCTCCCGGGCCGACAAGCTGATGCTGATCCCCGGCGGAGCCGACGCGCCGCGCCCGGCGACTGTGGCGGCCCATGGCTATGCCGCAGCCGGCGCCACGGCGCTGAAGCAGGAGGTGCAGGAAGAGGCCTATGGCGACGCCGAGATGGCCAAGCTCGGCTTCGCGGCTCCCGCCGCGCAGCCCAGCACATCGGAGCGCCGGGCCGAGGCGATCATGAAGGGCTATGTCGGCGACAGCTGCTCGGAATGCGGTAACTTCACGCTGGTGCGGAACGGGACCTGCCTGAAGTGCAACACGTGTGGATCGACCACCGGCTGTTCCTGATATGCCGAGTTGATGATCTTGATGTAGGCGCTCCCGAAGTTTGGTTCGGATTCTACCCAAAGGGCGCCCACCCGGAATTTGCCTCACCCAGGAAACCCCTGCCGCTGACCAGCGGTGGGGCCGAATTCCCGAAACCTATGGATTGATCAGCGCATTCAAGAAGCCGATCGCCCCGCGAGGGCCCGCATCAGGAGTCCGAAGCGCCCGCGGCAATTTCACACTTTCCCGCCGCGGCGCAGCTTTTAATTGCGAGACCTGCGGCTGGACAGTCGGCACATAGCCGGCGTCAAGATGCACGGCCGGGCGAGACCGATCTGGCTCTGCGAGTACGCGACTGGTCGCTCTCGGCTAACGGGCTGGTGGATCGTGGTCGGACGTGGGCCGCGACGAAACCATTCCGGCCGTTCTGCAAAATGGGGATACTGCGACCGGGGTTGTCAGGAATGGAACGGATGGCAAGCAGGCGACGGTGGTGGATCGTCCTCGCCGGGGCGCTCGTCGGCTATCTGCTGCTTGCCTATCTGATGCTGCCCTTCCTGTGGCGTCATCATGAACATGAGCCGGGCCTCGCATCCCTGCCGATGGTGACCCGGACCGCAAGCGGTATCCCGGGCGATGCGCTCAATGTCGGGTTCGTCGGCAGCAGGGACGACGGCCTCCGCGCCATGCAAGCGGCAGGTTGGTACCCGGCCGACCCGATCACGTTGCGGACCAGCATCGAGATTATCGGCAGCGTGGTACTTGACCGTCCCTATCATCAGGCGCCGGTCAGCCCGCTGTACTACGACGGAAAGAAGGAACAGCTCGCGTTCGAGAAGCCCGAGGGCACGAGCGCGGATCGTAGACACCATGTGCGCTTCTGGATGGTCCTGGAGAAGGGAAGCGACGGGCGGCCCGTCTGGCTCGGCTCGGTCACGTTCGACCGGAGTGTCGGCTTCAGCCATGATACCGGTCAGGTGACGCACCACATTGCACCCGACATCGACGCAGAGCGTGACTTGCTGATGCGGGACCTCGGCACGGCCGGGATGGTCCAGAATTATTTCCAGATTTCCGGCGTGGGCCCAACCTTGTTCGGTCGGAACGGCGAAGGCGATCCCTACTACACTGATGGTGAGATCCGTATCGCCACTTTGACAATCGGCGGCATCAGGCGAGCCGAGCCGCCTGTGACGATCCCTGCGCCTCCGCTCATAGCGCTCAAGGATCAAATCTGGCACGGCGTCAGCAATGCGATCTCGGATTGAACTGCGCCTTCGTGTTGAAATCTGCCCGCTTACCCCTCGCCGGTTTACAGATCCGAGTTGCCTGCTTGGCGGGTATGTGCCGAGACCGAGCACGACCGCAAAGGGCGGCATTATTCCGTATTCAGACAGTCGGAATATGCCACGAAGGGTATGCCGTGCGCTAACGCGCTGAACCAGCTCAATAATATCGCTGCCCCGTGATTTAATTTGCTTGAGCACGACCGGGTGCAGCTGATTATTTCGGCTGTCGATCTCGCGGCTGAAATGAGGAGCGAAGTTCTGCCCAATCGGACATGAACTTCCGCAAGATCGAGGGAGGCGGCACCTGGTGCCGCCTCCCTCCGCCAGGTCGGCAAAAAGAACGATTTTCTTTGCCATGCTGAAATTTGGAAGCTTCATTGCGTGTGCCGCCATGGACTTCCATTTCATCGAAATCGTAGAACTTCCGGGCTGTTCTTTTTTCAGAACGATCTGGAGTCGCCTCATGCCGATCTCGTTCGGTCGCATCAGCAACGCATTTCGGTCGCTGGCGGTCGCCGCCGCGCTTGGGGGTCGCCAGCCCGTCGCTGGCAACAGGGACGATTACCGTCGGCGTCGGCGACAATATCCTTGGTCTAGACCCGACGGATCTCAACGACTCGGTCTCGCTCTCGGCAAGCCGGCTTTTCTTCCAAGGCCTCTATGGCTTCGATCGCGACCTGAAACTGGTTCCGGTGCTGGCCGAGAGTACGGAGGTCAATAGCGACTCGACCCAGTACACCGTTCACCTGCGGCGCGGTGTCAAATTCCATGACGGCACGCCGTTCGATGCCGCTGCGGTCAAACTGAACTATGATCGGCTGCGCGACCCGGCCAACCGCCTGAAGCGCCAGAGTCTGCTGGAGGCTGTCGACAAGGTCGAGGTCGTCGACGAGTTCACCGTCCGCCTCATTCTCAAGGCGCCGTCGGGCGTGTTGCTCAACTATCTCGCCCATACCGGCGCCTCGATCCTCAGTCCCAAGGCGATCGCGCAATATGGTGCGGAAATCTCGCGCCATCCGGTCGGCACAGGCCCGTTTGTCTTCACGAGCTGGACGCCTGACACGCTCAAGGCCGCGCGCAACCCGCAGTACTGGCGTCAGGGTCTGCCGCGCCTCGACGGCGTCACGATCCGCAGCGTGCCCGAAAGCGGCGCGCGGCTCGCCCTGTTGCGCTCCGGCGAAGCCCAGTTCGTGTTTCCCCTCCCCCCTGAGACGGTTCAGCTGATCGAGCGCGACGAACGCTTCGCAATCGACAAGACGCCTTCGATCGTCATCCAGTATACGACCCTGAACACCCGCAAGAAGCCGTTCGACGATGTCCGCGTCAGGCAGGCCTTGAACTACGCGATCGACAAGACCGCCTTCGTCAAGGTCGTCTATAACGGCTTCGGCATTCCCATGGACGCACCGGTCGCACCGGGCATCGCTTTCTACAGCAAGCAGGGTGTCTGGCCCTATGATCCGGCCAAGGCCAAGCAACTGCTGGCGGAGGCAGGCTATCCGAACGGGTTCGAGACCGAGATCTGGAACTTCAGCAACACGCTGAACAACCGGGCCTCGCAGTTCCTGCAGCAGCAGCTGGCGCAAGTCGGGGTCAAGGTCGCGGTCAACCCGCTCGAGGCGGGCGTGGCGACCACACGGCTCTGGGGCGCCAAGACCCCGGAGGAGGCCGAGGTGCGCATGTTCTTCGGCAGCTGGGCGCCTTCGACGGGCGATGCCGACTGGGCCCTTCGGCCGCTGCTGTCGAGCCGCAGCTATCCGCCCGCGCTCTACAACCTGTCCTATTTCAAGAATGACACGGTCGACGCGGCGCTGCAGAAGGGATTGTCCACGGCCGATCCGAAGGAGCGCAAGCTCGCCTATGACGAGGTCCAGAAGCTGGTCTGGGAGCAGGCGCCCTGGATCTTCCTCTCGGTCAACACGCTGGTGGCTGGTCGCGACAAGCGCCTGACAGGCCTCACGCAGCAGCCCGATACCGCCCTGACCTATGAGGAAGCGGACCTGAAATAGGCCCTGCTGCGATGAACGGGCCTGACCTGCTCGACGTCCAGGATCTCTCGCTCAGCTTCCCCGCCGAGCGAGGCCGCACGACCGTGGTTCACGGACTGCGGCTGACGGTCAGGCCAGGCGAGACCGTGGCGCTCGTCGGGGAATCCGGATCGGGCAAATCGGTCGCCTCGCTGGCGATCACCCGCCTGCTCGACTACGGGCCAGGCCGCATCGATGCGGGGCGCATCCTCTATCGCGATCGTGACGGCAAGGTCCGCGATCTCGCGCAGGAGGATGCCGAGACCATGCGCAGGCTGCGCGGGCCCGAGATCGCGATGGTCTTCCAGCAGCCGATGAGTTCGCTGAATCCGGTCATGCGGATCGGAGACCAGATCGCCGAAGCCATCGTGGAGCACCGGCACCTCGACCGGACCGCTGCGCTCGCCGAAGCGCGGCGCCTGCTCGAGCGGGTGCGGATTCCCGACGCCGCCCGTCAATTGCGAGCCTTTCCGTTCGAAATTTCGGGCGGCATGCGGCAGCGGGCGATGATCGCGATCGCGCTGGCCAGCCGGCCGAGGCTTCTCATCGCCGACGAGCCCACGACCGCGCTCGATGTCACCGTCCAGGCGCAGGTGCTGCGTCTGCTGCGCGAGCTCCAGCGCGACCTCGGCACCGGACTCTTGTTCATCACCCACGACATGGGCGTGGTTGCCGAACTCGCCGACCGCGTGGTGGTGATGCGCGGCGGCGAACGCCTCGAGGATGGCGCGGTTGGTGCCGTCTTCTCCGCGCCCTCCCACCCCTATACGCGCGAGCTGCTCGCCGCCGTGCCCGTCCTCGGCAGCCTCGATGGCGAGGCCCTGCCCATGCCGTTCCCGGAACCTCCCGCACCAACCGGACCGCAGGACACCGTCACGTCCGCATCGCCGGTGCTGGAGGTTCAGGATCTGGTCACACGGTTCGACATCAGGAACGCGCTCGGTCGTGTTCGGGCCCGGGTCCATGCTGTCGAGCGGGTGAGCCTCGCTATTCGCCCCGGCGAGACCCTCGCGCTGGTCGGCGAAAGTGGTTGCGGCAAGAGCACGCTCGGACGCAGCATCGTGCGTCTCGAAGAGCCCTCCTCGGGCAGAATCCTGTTCCGGGGCGAGGATGTCCTCGCGGCGGTTCCGAATACCGTCGCGGACGGCGCTTTGCGCCGCGGCATCCAATATGTCTTCCAGGATCCGTTCAGCGCGCTCGATCCGCGTCTGACGGCCGGCTTCTCCGTCGCGGAACCGATACGGACCCACGGCCTCCTCAAGGGGCCCGCGATCACGCGCCGGGTCGAAGAGCTGTTCGAGCTGGTCGGCCTCCCGCGCGAGTTCGTCTCGCGCTACCCCCATGAGCTCTCGGGTGGCCAATGCCAGCGTGTCGGGATCGCGCGCGCCCTCGCGTCGGAGCCGGCATTGATCATCGCCGACGAGGCCGTCGCGGCGCTCGACGTGTCGATCCGCGCGCAGATCGTCAATCTGCTGATGAGCTTGCAGCGCAAGCTCGGTCTAGCCTGCCTGTTCATCTCCCACGACATGGCAGTGGTCGAGCGGATCAGCCACCGTGTCGCGGTGATGTATCTCGGGCAGCTCGTCGAGATCGGGCCACGGCAGGCGGTGCTCGCCTCGCCGCAGCACGCCTATACGCGTCGCCTGCTGAGCGCCGTCCCCGTGCCCGATCCCTCGCGGCGACGGGACGAGGTCGCGATCGACGACACGGAGGTGCCAAGTCCGCTGCGAGCTCCAGACGATCTGCCGGAGGTCGCCCCGCTGGTCCAGGTCGGACCGGACCATTATGTCGCCCGGCACCGTGTGGGAGGTCTCTATTGAGGACGAAGCGATGCACACCGTGCTGAACGCCGGTCAGAGGAACGAGAGCCGATGCTCGCATTCTTCCTGAAGCGGCTCCTCGGCGCGCTGCCGGTGCTGTTCGCCGTTTCGCTGTTCGTGTTCGGCTTCGTCCGGCTGTTGCCTGGCGATCCGGCGCGGCTGGTTGCGGGGGCGGATGCCACGGAGCAAGAGGTCGCCTCTGCGCGCGAGGCGCTCGGGCTCGACCGGCCGATCTGGGACCAGTACCTGCGCTATGCGGGAGCGAGCCTTCGCGGCGACTTCGGTACCTCGAGCCGCACGCATGAGCCGGTGATCGAGGTCATCGGGGCGCGCTTCCTGCCAACCCTGTGGCTTACGCTGGCCGCGATGGGATGGGCGACCTTGACCGGAGGCCTGCTCGGCGTCTGGGCCGGCGTCAAACGCGGGCGATGGCAGGATCAGGCTGCCATGCTGGCGGCGATCGGAGGCCTGTCCTTTCCCGGCTTCTGGCTCGGCCTTCTGCTCATCGATCTGTTTTCGGTCCATCTCGGCTGGCTGCCGACCGGAGGTTACGATGGATGGCGTTCCCTCATCATGCCGTCATTCACGCTCGGCGTCGGTGTGGCCGCCGTGCTCGCCCGCTTCACGCGCTCGGCCTTCGTCGATGTCGCCGGCGAGGATTTTGTTCGCACGGCGCGCAGCAAGGGCCTGACCGAACGACGCGTGATCTGGCGCCACGCTGCGCGCAATGCCTTGATTCCGGTCGTCACCCTGACGGGACTGGAATTCGGAACGCTGCTGGGTGGTGCAATCGTGGTCGAGACGGTGTTCGCATGGCCGGGTTTGGGACGTCTGCTCGTCGACAGCATCGCCTTCCGCGATTACCCCGTCATTCAGGCGCTGATCCTGCTTCTTTGCGCAGAGTTCGTGCTCATAAACCTCGTGGTCGACATCCTCTACGGCGTCTTGAACCCGGCGATCCGGTTGCGACCATGACAGCACCCGCCATCCGCTCGCCCGCCCGGGAATTCTGGCGGCGCTTTCGCCGCAGGCATACGGCGCTCCTGGCGGCTGCCGTGATTGTCCTCATCGTCCTTGCAGCGGTGTTTGCGCCGTATATCGCGCCATATGATCCGGCCGCCGCCGACTATGATGCGCTCCTGCAAGGACCGACGCTGGCCCATCTCGCGGGAACCGACTCCTATGGCCGCGACATATTCAGCCGGATCCTCTGGGGCGGCCGCGTCTCCCTCGCCGTCGGTCTGATCTCGGCGTTGGCCGGCGGTTTCGTCGGCACGATGATGGGGCTCGTCAGTGGCTGGAGTGGTGGCTGGGTCGACGCCGTTCTGATGCGGCTATGCGACGTGCTATTTGCATTTCCCGGTCTTCTGCTTGCCATTGCAGTCGTCGCCCTGCTCGGCCCGGGGGTGGGAAACGTCATCTGGGCTGTGGCAGTGTTCAGCGTGCCGGTTTTTGCCCGGCTCGTCCGCGGCAGTACGCTGGTGCTCAAGCAGGCCCAGTACGTCCAGGCGGCTCGCAGCATCGGCGTCTCCAGGTTCAAGCTGATCCTTTATCACATCCTGCCGGGGGCCCTGCCCGCAGTGATCGTCTATATGAGCCTGCGCATCGGCTCGGCTATTCTTGTTGGCGCGGCGCTCTCGTTCATTGGCCTGGGGGCGCAGCCGCCGAGCTCCGAATGGGGCGCCATGTTGGCGGATGGGCGCAGCTATCTCGGTGTGGCCGATCACCTGACGCTTTTCCCTGGCCTCGCAATCTTCGTCGTGGTCCTCAGCTTCAACGTGCTGGGCGACGGACTTCGCGATGCGCTGAACCAGAAGCTGCAATGAGCGTCGGCTGTCGGGACTGTCGGCGTTTCCGGAGGCGCTCTTCGGCCACAGACATAAATCGCTGCCCGGTCGTGTCGTTTCAGCCAACAGCGAACCGCCCGGTAGTGGCCTCAGCAATTCCGCTTCCGGCTTCGCAAGGTAGATCCAGTGTGCCCAGTCGTCGGGCCCGCTTCAGATCGGCGCAAACAGGCAGTTGCTGACGAGTTCCAGTTTGCAGGGCTTGGCGACCGCCATGCAGTTTTCGCCAAGGGTCGTGCTGCGCTCGCTGCCGAGTACGGCGGCAGAGGACCTGAATTTCGCGAGCATGTCTGCGTCGGACAATGGGCGCCCCCGATCGCCACGAGTGGTGATGGCCTCGCATGAGGCGATCTGACCCGATTTCAGGACGATGCGCAGGCGCGCCAATCTCTCCGCTGGAAAGCGTCGAGAGAATTCGGGCGACTCGACGAGCCGAATACGGCTGAGCATGTCGCGGATCGCGGGATCGCCCAAGCCGTCGGCGTCGATCTCGTCGGCACCGAGCCGCCCGCGAACGATGTAGGCGGCCAGTGGGAAGCCGATGGCATACTGCGCCGCCTCCGTCGTCATCGGGAGCTGTACACCCAGCCGCACGGCCTCGTGGAACGTCTCGACCTCAACATAGTCGATCTCGGATGCCTCAAAGACCTGCTCGGAGAGGAGACGACTTGCCGCCTCGATCGCCGGCTGGGCCCAGCGGCAGACCGGCCAGGGCTTGAAATACTGGTCGAGGATCAGCCAGCGCTCGCCGAGATCGGCCCAGATCGCCGCCTGTTCCGGCGCTTCCAGCGTGATCGCCGGCGCGCCCGTGAAACCGTCCTTCGCCAGATAGGCGGCGCTGACGCCGGCCAGCGCACCCCAACCCGAGCCGTCCTTGACCATCGTGGGATGGTCGATGCAGCGCATCATCTGGCTGCGCGGGCCGTGATATTCGGCGATGCCCAGGGCATGACGGGTGCGCTCGCGGTCGAGGCCGAGCAGACGAGCGACGATTGCGGCGCAGCCGAGCGCGTTCCAGGCGCCGGAGGTGTGCTAGTCGCAGGCGCTGCCATGCAAGGCGATGCCGGCCCGCGTCGCGATCTCGTAGCCGAGGACGAGGCAGGTCAGCAGGGCCTCGCCGTCGAGGCCGCCGCCATCGAGCAGTCCCTCGGCGTCCGCGACGGCCAGGAGAGCCGGCAGGACCGCGACGCCGGCATGGCCCTTGGTCAGGGCGTGGCCGTCATGGGCGTCGAAGGAATCGATGGTCGTGGCTCCGGCGAAGGCTGCGCCCGCCGGGCTCGCACGGCGCCCGTCGAAGAGCAGACGCGCGCCCTTCCGCCCGGCGCCGAGATGGTCGACCGCGAAATCATGCGCGATGCGGGAGAGCCGGGTCTGCCGGCCACTGACGGCGACGCCGACGAGATCGAGTAGGCAGCGGCCGGCCTGATGGACGACCTCGGCCGGCAGGCGCGAGAAGGTCAGCTCATGGATGAAGTCGATCGGGCCGGTCATGCTGATACGCGCTCGCTGTTCGAGATCAGATTGCGGAGCAAGGCGCCGACCAGGGCGGGGTCGCTGTCGCGGGCGGTCGGCAGGCGGCGCCGGGCCGCTTCGCCATCGGCTTGCGAGAGCTCCGCGATGATGAGCTCCGGCGCGGCCCCCGCCCGCGCGAGCTCGTGGCCGGAGGCATCGAGGATGCGCGACCCGCCCCAGAACGCCGCGTCGCCGCGCGTGCCGCAGTGGTTGGCGAAGAGCGTCGGCAGGCCATAGGTCGTCGCGGTATGGGCGAGATTGATCTCCCAGCCGCGCGGATTGTCGAAGCCGTCGCCGACCGCACCGAGCGCCGAGGCGGCCGGCAGCAGCAGCAGGCTGGCGCCGCCGAGAGCGGCGAGCCAGGGCAGCGCCGGGTTCCAGGCATCGGCACAGATGAGCGTGGCGGCGTGCCAGCCTGGCGCGAGCTCGGTCGGAGAGAGATCGTTGCCGCGGGTGTAGACGCGATCCTCGCACAGGGCGCCGTAGCCCGGCAGGTTGAGCTTGCGGTGAATCGTGAGCAGCTTGCCGTCGCCGAACAGGCCCTGACTGTTGAAGAAGCGGCCCTGTTCGCCGCGCTCGATGAAGCCGGCCGACACCGCGATGCCGCGTGCGGCCCCGGCGAGGCGCATGAGCGCTTCGGCATCCGGTCTCAGAGCCAGCTTCTCGCAATCGGGCGCCGCGAGATAATCCGTCAGGGACAGCTCCGGGAACAGCAGCAGCTCGGCGCCCTGCCTGCGCGCCTTGGCGATGGCGTCGAGATGCGCGGCAAGGTTTGCGGAGAGATCGGCCGGCTCGCACAGGATCTGGGCAACGGCGACCTTCAGAGACGACATGGGGGCCTCGCGGGACAGCCGGAGGCGCGGCGCGCCTCCGGCTTGGTTGCAGCGCGATCAGACCAGCGACTGCGCCTTGAGGAAGCCGGCCGCAACCTCCTCGATGCTCTTCTTGTCGACATCGACCGAGGCGTTGAGCCTGGCCATCGTCGCATCGTCGAGCTTGGCGGAGAGCCCGTTCAGGAGCTCGCCGAGCTTCGGATTCTTGTCGAGCGTCTCCTTGCGGATGACGGGCGTCATCGCATAGGTCGGGAAATAGCCCTTGGTGTCGGTCAGGATGACGAAATCGAAGGCCGGGACGCGCCCGTCCGTGGCGAAGACCAGGCCGACATCGACCTGGGCGTCGCGCAGCGCCTGGTAGACGAGGCCGGTATCCATGCGCACCACGTTCTCGCGGCCGAAATCGAAGCCGTAGACCTTCTGCAGCGGGGCGAGCCCGTCGGGGCGGGCGTAGAATTCGGCATTGCAGCCGAATTTCAGCGCCTGGCCGCCCTTCACCTTGGTTGCGAGGTCATCGAGTGTCCTGACGCCCTTGGCCTCGGCGTCCTTCTTGCGCATGGCGAGCGCATAGGTGTTGTTTGCCTTGGACGGATCCAGCCAGACGAGCCCCTTGGCGGCATCGAGTTCCTTGACCTTGGCGTAGGTCGCAGCCGCATCCATCTTGTCCGCGACCTTGTTGAAGGTGATCAGCGAGGTGCCGGTATACTCCCAGTAGAGGTCGATCTGCCCGGCCTCCTGGGCCTGGCGCAGCGGCGCGGTGCCGAGCCCGGCGCGCTTGTCGACGGTGAAGCCCTTGGCCTTGAGCAGCTGCGTCGTCATCTCCGCCATGATCTGCTGCTCGGTGAAGTTCTTGCCGCCGACGACGATGGTCTGCGCCTGCGCGGCGAGCGGCAGGGCGGCGAAGGCCAGGGCGGCGGAAGCGAGTCCGAGGAAACTGCGCTTTAGCATGGTCGTAATCCCCTTTTCTAGTTGTGTTGACCGCTGCTCAACGCAGCGGGTTGACGCCTTTCGGGACCAGCCAGAACTGGATCTGGCCAATCAGGAAATCGATGAGCACGGCGAGCAGCGCCGTCGGGATCGCACCCGCCAGCAGCATGCTCGGCTCCATCAGGTCGATGCCGGTGAAGATGAGTTCGCCGAGGCCGCCGCCACCAATCAGGAAGGCCAGCGGAACCGTGCCAATATTGATGGCGAAGGCGGTGCGCACGCCGGCGAGGATGACGAAGACGGCGTTGGGCAGTTCGACCCGCCGCAGGATCTGGCCCGGCGTCATGCCCATGCCGCGCGCCGCCTCGATCAGGTGCTGCGGCACCGAGCGCAGGCCGGCGATGGTGTTGAGCACGATTGGCAGCAATGTCAGCACGAACAGTGCGAAGATTGCCGGCGGCGAGCCGATGCCGAGGAAGGACATTGCGATCGCGAGCAGAGCGAGCGTCGGGATGGTGGTGCCGAGATTGACGATCTGCGTCACCGCGTCGGCGAAGATCTCGAAGCGCGGACGCGTCAACACAATGCCGAGCGGAATGCCGACGACGAGCGCGATCGCGCCGGAGATCGCGGCGAGCGTGAGATGCTGGCGGATGAGATAGGTGACGTCCTGCGAATGGCCGAGGATAGCGGGGATGGTGCCGCGCGCCTGCAGCCAGGCCCCAAGTGCGAAGGCGCCGAAGACGACGAGCCAGCGAAGCGTCCCTGCCAGGCCCGCGCGCGCCATCTCAGCTTTCCCGATAGGTCGCGCCGAGCACCTGGGTGATGCTCTTCTGGGTGACATAGCCCTTGTAGAAGCCGTCATCGTCGACGCAGGCGAGCCAGGTCACGCCATGGGTGAACATCTGCGAGACGGCGGTACGCAGGTCGTCGCGGATGTTGACGACGCCGGGCAGCGGTTCCTGGTGCTCGCCGACCGTGCCCTTGCGCTCGCGCGCCTCCTCCAGCCGCACCACGCCGCGGGCCCGGCCGCGAGGGCCGACCATCACGATCGAGACATGGCCATGCTCGTCCATCAGCTTCACCGCGGTGTCGAGCGTATCCTCGGCGCGCACGCGCGGCGGCTCGGCCATCATCGCGTCGGTGACCTTGATCAGCCGCAGCCGCTTCAGGGTCCGGTCCGAGCCGACGAATTCGGAGACGAAGGCGTCGATGGGATGGGCGAGGATATTGTCGGGCGTGTCGTACTGGATCAGCTTGCCGTCGCGGAAGATCGCGATGCGGCTCGCCATCTTCACGGCTTCGTCGATGTCGTGGCTGACGAAGACGATGGTCTTCTTCAGCTCCGCCTGGAGCTTCATGAACTCGTCCTGGATCACCTCGCGGTTGATCGGGTCGATCGCGCCGAAGGGCTCGTCCATCAGCAGCACCGGCGGGTCGGCGGCGAGCGCGCGCACCACGCCGACGCGCTGCTGCTGTCCGCCGGAGAGCTGCTTGGGATAGCGCTTGAGGAAGACCGACGGGTCGAGATTGACCATGTCGAGCAGCTCGGCTGCGCGCTTGCGCGACTTCGCCGCCGGCCAGCCGAGCAGGTCCGGCACGACGCAGATGTTTTCCTCGATCGTCATGTTCGGAAACAGTCCGATCTGCTGGATGACGTAGCCGATCGAACGTCGCAGCGCGACCTCGTCGACTGCGGCCGTGTCCTTGCCATCGACATAGATCCTGCCCGAAGTCGGCGGGATCAGCCGGTTGATCATCTTCATCGTCGTGGTCTTGCCGCAGCCCGAGGGGCCGAGCATGACGCAGACGGCGCCGGCCGGCACCTCCATGTCGATGCGATCGACGGCGATCATCGTCCCGAAATGCTTGGAGACCTGCTCGAGACGGATCATTTCAGCTTCAATCCCGGCGAGGTGAGCAGGCGCTGTGCGAAGAGCAGGCCGTAATCGGCGAGGATCGCGAGCAGGCTGACCGCGATGGCTCCCGTCAGGAGCTGGCGGATGTCGGTCTGCGAGATGCCGCGCGAGATGAAGGTGCCGAGCCCGCCGGCGCCGATATAGGTCGCGATCGCGGCGATCGCGATATTCAGCACCACGGCGCTGCGGACGCCGTTCAGGATGACCGGCAGCGCGAGCGGCAGCTCGACGCGGCGCAGCCGCTCCAGCGTGGTCATGCCCATGCCGCGCGCCGCTTCGCGCAGCGCCGGATCGACATTCATGATCGCCGTATAGGTGTTCCGGATGATCGGCAGCTGCGCGTAGAGGATGAGCGCGATCACCGCTGGCAGATAGCCGATGCCGTGACCGATGGTCGAGAGCAGCGGGATGAGGATGCCGAACAGCGCGATCGAGGGGATCGTGATGATGATCGAGGCGACGTAGAGGACAAAGTCTGCGGCGCGCCGATTCTGGGTGATAGCGATGCCGGTCGGCACGCCAGTCAGGATCGCGACGCCGACCGAGACGGCGACCAGCGAGACATGCTCGAGCATGCGCTGCCCGATCACCGGAAGATTCGCCATGATGAAGGCGATCGTGTCCACTGTCGTTCCCCGCCGACGGTTATCCGTCTTGCAGCGAAAGTGTCGATCAGAACCGTTCCAGCCTCGGGCCGGGAAAGCGACATCGCATGTCGCGCTTGCGACCTGCCGTGCTCAGTTGGCCGAAGCCGGCGCCGCCTCTTCGCTCGCAGGCCGCCCGCGCAGCTGGCTCGGCCGCACGCCCTGCAGCTTCTTGAACCAGTGGGCGAAATGCGAGGTCGAGGTGAAGCCGGCCGCGATCGCGACCTCCAGGACGGGGCGATCGGAATAGAGCAGCAGCTCCCGCGCCCGGTCGATGCGCAGGGAGAGATAGTAGCGCGCCGGCGAGGTCTGCAGATAACGCAGGAACAGCCGCTCGAGCTGGCGCGGGCTCATGCCGACTTTCTCGGCGATCTCGGCGATCGAGATCGTGTCCTCGACATGGCGCTGCATCAGCCTGACCGCGCTGCGCACCGCCGGCGGCAGGCTCGTCATCCGCTCCAGCCGGCCGCCGCTCTGGTTGTCGCGCTCGTCGCGGATGCGGTCATGGTGGAACTGGTTGGCGACGCGGCGGGCGAGATCGGCGCCATGGCGCTCGGTGATCAGGTGCAGCATGAGGTCCATCGCCGCCGTGCCGCCCGAGCAGGTCATCCGGTCGCGGTCGATCTCGTAGAGCTTGTCGGTGCAGACGAGTTCGGGGAACTCTTCCTGGAAGGCGGGACGGTTCTCCCAATGAATCGTCGAGCGATAGCCGTCGAGCAGGCCGGCGCGCGCCAGCAGATAGGTGCCGGTCGAGAGCGAGCCGACGCGCACGCCGCTGCGCACCGCCTTGCGCAGGATGGCGAGATAGCGCCGCTCGTCGACCGACTGGATGCGCAGGCCGCCGCAGACGAAGAAATAATGCGAGCCGGGCAAGGCGGTCTCGGCTGCCTCGGTCGGGATCGGGATGCCGTTCGAGGCGGCGAGGACGCCACCGTCGAGGCTCGCCAGCCGCCAGCGCCAGGCCTCCCGGTCGATCAGCCGGTTGAGCGATCGCAGCGGCTCGATGGCCGAGGCGACGCTCATCATCGAGAAGCCCTCGACGAGCAGCAGCGTGACGATCTGGGTGCCGGCCGGCGCCTCGCTCATGCCTCGACCTCCTGCCTGCGATGATCCGGTCTGGAACCGATCCAAGGAAAGCGGATTTCCGACATTGTTGCAATGAAAGCGACATAGGTTCGTCGCAAAGCTTGCAGGTGAGGTCGGAATGCTCCGGCCTTGCTCCCCTGCGACAGCGCAAGATCGCGTCTATCCTCCGCCGGGGTCTCCGCCGATGATCGATCGCGACCGCATCCGCCAGCTCCTCGCCGAGCGCCGCGAGGGCTATAGCCTGCCGCAGGCCTTCTATGTCGACCCGGCGATGCACGAAACCGACATCAAGGCCGTGTTCGAGACCGACTGGCTGTTCGCCTGCAATGCCTGCGAGATCCGGAGGCCGGGCGACTACCTGACCCTGACCGTCGGCGAGAATCCGGTCGTCGTATTGCGCGATCGCGACGGGCAAGTGCGCGCCTTCCATAACAGCTGCCGGCATCGCGGCTCGCGCATCTGCGGCCATGAGAAGGGCCGCGCCAACCGGCTTGTCTGCCCCTATCACCAATGGGTCTACGAGCTCGACGGCTCGCTGCTCAACGCCCGCCAGATGCCTGAAGATTTCGACCGCTCGAGTCATGGGCTGAAGCCCGTCCATGTCGAGGTGATCTGCGGCATGGTCTATATCTGCCTCGCCGAGAGCCCGCCCGACCTTTCGCGCTATCGCGAGGCGGTGACGCCCTATATCGCGCCGCATATGCCGGAGCGCACCAAGGTCGCCTTCGAGATGACCCTGATCGAGGACGCCAACTGGAAGCTCGTCATCGAGAACAACCGCGAGTGCTACCACTGCGCCGGCAATCATCCGGAACTGCTGGTGACCCTGGTCGAATTCGCGCTGCCGAACGATCCGCGCGGGCCAGCCGAGTTCAAGGGGCTGATGGAGCGCAAGACCGCGAAATGGGATGCGCTCGGCCTGCCGCATGCGCCGGCCGATGGCGGCGAGCAATTCCGCTGCATCCGCCTGCCCTTCCATGAGGGCGCCCTATCCTTCACCATGGATGGCGGGCCGGCCTGCAACAAGCTGCTCGCCGACTTCACCGAGCCTGATCTCGGTTCGGTCCGGATGTTCCGCGTGCCGAACAACTGGAACCATTTCCTCGCCGACCACATCCTGCATTTCCGGGTGCTGCCGCTCTCGCAGGACAAGACCGCGGTGCGCACGACCTGGCTCGTGCACGAGGATGCGGTCGCGGGAGTCGATTACGACATCAAGCGGCTGACCGAGGTCTGGATCGCGACCAATGCTCAAGACGCCGAGCTCGCAGCCGTGAACCATGCCGGCATCCGCTCGATGGGCTATCAGCCCGGGCCCTACGCGCCGTCCGAGTTCATGCTGACCAATTTCACCAACTGGTATGCGGGCAAGATGGCGGCCTATGCCGGCGAGCCCGCTCCCCTGAGGATCGCGGCCGAATGAGCCTGGACAGTCTCGAAGCGCCAGCCGCCTCAGCGCCCACCACCGATCTGCTGCAGCTCACCGTCGCCGAGATCCGCGACGAGACGCATGACGTGAAGACCTTCGTCTTCCGCCCTGAGGGAGGCGCTCCGCCTCACAAGGCCGGCCAGTCGATGACGCTGAAGCTTTCGATCGGCGGCGAGACGCTGTTCCGTACCTTTTCGCTCGCCTCGGCGCCGGATGGCTCCGGCACGATCGCGATGACGATCAAGGCGCATGCCAGGGGGCGTGTCACCCGCTGGCTGCACGACGAGCTCGTGCTCGGAGCGCGGCTCGAAGGCGGGCCGCCGAAGGGCCGCTTCACCATCGATGCGCGCGTGACCGACAGGCTCGCCCTGGTCTCGGCCGGTTCGGGGGCGAGCCCGCTGATGGCGATGCTGCGCCATCTCGCGGCGACCGCGCCGGAGAGCGACGTGCACTGGCTCCATGCCGCGCGCACGCCGCGCGACATTCTCTTTGCCCGCGAACTCGCCGATTTGCAGGCGCGGATGCCCAATCTCAAGGTCGCGATGCTCGCCAGCCGGCCGGAACCCGGCTGGTTCGGCTTCGCCGGCCGGCTCGGGCGGCGACTGGTCTCGGTCGCGCTGCCGGATTACGGGCGCCGCGAAGTGTTCTGCTGCGGCCCCGCCGGCTTCATGGAGGAAGCGCGGCTGATCCACGCGGCCGAGGGCGGCGCGCGCGGGCTCTTCCATGTCGAGCATTTCGGCGCAGTCGCGCCTGTGGCTCCGCCGCCGCCGCCGGTCAACGCGCCGGCTGGGGGCTATGCGGTCAGGCTCGGCGACAAGCAATTCACCGCCCAGCCGGACGAGACGCTGCTGCAGGCCGCGACGCGCCAGACCATCGTCATCCCCTGCGGCTGCGCCTCGGGGATGTGCGGCACCTGCCGGGTCAGCCTTGTCGAAGGCTCGGTCGAGATGCGGCATGAGGGCGGGATCTCGCCGGAGGAAGAGGCGCAGGGCTACATCCTCGCCTGCTCCTCGCGGCCGCGCTCGGATGTGACGATCGCGTTGTAGGTGAAGGCTTCATTCTCCGGCGAAGCGAAGCCCAAGCCCGAGCATGAGGTTCCCTTGTTCTCTACGCTGCCAGCGCCTCGGTCGCCGCGCTCACCTGCCAGCCCTGCAATTCACGCCAGTTCGGTTCCAGCTCGGCGAAGCGTGCCAGGCTGAAAGTGGAAATGTCGGCGAAGCTGCAGGCCCCATCGACGACGAGATCGCGGATCGCCCGCCCGCTCGCCGGCGAAAGGCCGAAGCCGACGCTCGACAGCGTCGCTACCACGACATTGGCCTGGGAGGCGAGACGGTCGATCACCGGCCGCCCGTCCGGCGTGTTCTCGATCACGCCAGCCCAGGAGCGGATGATCCGGGCATGCGCCGCCTTCGGCAGCAGTTCGGCGAGGCGCTTGCCCATATGCAGCATCAGCGGCGTCGTCGGCTTCGCCGGCGTGCCCTCCTCCGCCATGGCCAGCCATTCATGCGGCCCGCCGCCATAGGCGAGGTTGCCACGCAGCGTCTGGCGCCCATAGAGCCCGCAGCCATCGACGCCGCCGAGCGGCATCAGCGGCAACGGCTCGGTCACGATCATCTCGCAGCGGGCGGACTGCACCGGCACCTCCTGCCCGAGCATGGCGGAGAGACGCCCGGTCTGCGGGCCGGCGGCTAGCACGAGGCTGTCGCAGCCGATCGGGCCGCGATTGGTCTCGACTGCGGTGACGCGGCCACCCTCTGTCCGGAAGCCGGTCACGCTGGTGTGCTGCAGGATGCGCCCGCCATGATCCTGAATCGCCCAGCCATAGCCCTGCAGCGTGCGATGGGGATTGGCATGGCCGCCGAACTTGTAGTGATAGCCGCCGACGACGGTGTCGCCCGCCAGCGGCACCATGTCCTTCGCCTGCTTGACGTCGAGCACCTCGGACTGAAAGCCCTGCCGCTCTGCGTTGCGCAAGGCGCGGCCATAGAGCGCCATCTGGTGCTCGCTCGCGGCAAGGCGCACACGCTGCGGCCGGAACTCGGTGGGATAGCCGAGCAATTCGTCCATGATCGGCCAGAGCCGCTGCTCCTCGGCGAAGAGCGGGGAATGATGGTGTGAGCAGCCGCCGCCATTGCGGCCGGACGCCTCCCAGCCGATCAGCCCCTTCTCCAGCACCAGCACGTCGACACCGTCCCGCGCCAGCCACCAGCCGGCCGAGAGGCCGGTGACACCGCCGCCAACGATGACGACGGAAGCTCCCTTGATCTCGCTCATGGCTTAAGCCTCACTCACTCGCGACAGGACCGGTCGCATCATTGCCCGCGACGGTGTAGCGGGACGGCACCTCCCAGAACGGCACCCACTGCGCGTGCATGCCGAACCAGGTGTCCCAATGCTCGGCCTGCTCGGGCGCCTCAGGGACAAGGGCGGTCATCGCCAGCGGCATCGGCCTGACCGGCGCGCGATAGCCGGCGAGCGGGATCGCCGAGAGCGGCTGCGCCGCGCCGAGCGCCAGCAGGGCTGCGACCTGCTCGCGGCAGCGGCGGCCCTGGCAGGGGCCCATGCCGGCGCGGGTCAGGCGCTTCACCTGATCGGGATTGGGCGGGCCCTCGCCGAGCAGAGCCGAGAGCGAGCGATCGTTGCGGCGCTCGTTCTGCCAGTCGAGATAGCGCGGCGGACGGATCTCGAGGATCTCGCGCGCCGTCACCTCCTCGCATTGGCAGACGTGGAATTCGGCGCGCGCCTCGATCACGCTCGCCCGGACCCAGGCGAGACGATAGGCGGAGATGTCGTAGCCCGGCGCGGACGGTGCCAGCGTTTCCGTAGCGGCGCCCTCCTCCCCGAGCGCCGCGACGGCGCGGGCGGCCTCCGCCTCGGCGATAGCGCGGTCGCGCGTCTTCTCCGCCCAGATGCCGGCGCAGTCCCCGACGGCGTAGACATTGGCGAGGCTGGTGCGCTGGCTTGCGTCGAGCACGGGGGCATAGCCGCCACGCTCGGCCTGGAACGCGACCTTGCAGCCGGCTGCATCGATCAGGTCGATGACCGGCGTCGCGCCGACCGCCAGCACGATGCCGTCGCAGGCGATCGCGCGCTCTTCGCCAACTGGGCGGCCCTCCCCGTCCAGCCTCGCGACCAGCGCTGCTTCGACGCCGTCGCGGCCGGCCGCCTCGCGCACGACATGGCCGGCCAGGAATTCGGTGCCGCCGGCGCAGAGCTTCGCCAGGAGGTCTGCATCGCCGATTGGCTCGCCCGCCTGCTCGACGATGGCGGCTATCATGACACCCGCCTCGCGCAAGGCGAACGCCGTGGTCAGCGCTTCCGTGGTCGACCCGAGGATGACGACGTTGCGCGGGCCGAAGGCGTCGTAGCGGGTCGCGAGGTTGAGCGCGGCGGTTGCGCCCATCACGCCAGGCTTCTCCCAGCCGGGGAAGCCGAGGCCCATATCGCGGCGGCCGCAGGCGAGGACGACGTGCTGGGCCTGGACGAGGATGCTGCTTTCCTCATCGGCGAGACCGGCAATGAGGCCCGGCATCCAGCCGAGCGCCGGGCCGTTGGCGTAGAGCCCCCAGCAGGCCGCGCCGAGGCGGAGATCGACGCCGGCCTCGAACGCCTCCGCGATCCGAGGCTCGGAGGCGACGAAGGCTTCCATCATGGCGTTGCGGTTGCGGGCGCTGGCGGCCATGCCCTGGCCGAAATGCAGCGGGACGTCGTCGCCCATCGTCTTGAACGGGACCGGGTTCTCGTCGACCAGCAACACGCCGAGCCCGCGCGCCGCTGCGCCGATGGCAGCTTCGAGCCCGGCCGGGCCGGCGCCGACGACGAGGACATCGACGCTCTCGGCAATGGCGAGCGGCTTGCCGGTGACGGATTTGGGATCGGAGGCCGGAAGGGTCATGGTCTGCGCTTTCGAATGACTGCGTTCATTCTTGGCGCCGGCGCCTGACGGAGCCGGCCGGTTTGCGACATCGACCGGCCGGGACGCGACATCCCGGCCCCGAGCACACGCCGACTCTGAGTACCCGCCGGCTCAGAGCACCTGCTCGAGGAAGGCGCGGGTGCGCGCCTCGCGCGGCGCACCGAAGAACTCGGCCGGCGCCGCGTGCTCGACGATCACGCCGCCATCGGTGAAGTAGACGTGATCGGCGACCTCGCGGGCGAAGCCCATCTCATGGGTGACGAGGATGCAGGTCATGCCCTCGGCCGCGAGATCGCGGATGGTGACGAGCACCTCCTTCTTGGTCTCGGGATCGAGCGCAGCGGTGACCTCGTCGAACAGCATGACCTTCGGATTCATCGCCAGCGAGCGCGCGATGGCGACGCGCTGCTGCTGGCCGCCGGAGAGCTCGCCCGGATAGGCGTCGTGCTTGTGCGAGAGGCCGACCTTGGCAAGCAGGCGCCTGGCCCGCTCCCCGACCTCGGCAGGGTCCTGCTTCAGCACATGGATCGGCGCCATCATCACGTTCTGAAGGGCCGTCTTGTGCGGGAAGAGATTGTATTGCTGGAAGACGATGCCGACGTCGCGGCGCAGCGCCAGCTTGTCCAGTGCGGCATCGTTAACCTGCCGGCCGGCGACGGTGATCGAGCCCTTGCTGATCGGCACCAGCGCGTTGATGCAGCGCAGCAGCGTCGACTTGCCGGAGCCGGACGGGCCGATGATGCAGACGGTCTCGCCGCGGCGGATGGTGAGGCTCACATCCTTGAGGACGGTGAAGGCGCCGAACGCCTTCTCGACCCCCTCGACGACGACGACCGGCTCGCCGAGTTCATGCTTGGCGGCCATGGTCATCCCTTCACGTTGAAGCGGCGTTCGAGCGCCATGGTCAGGCGCGCGATCGGGTAGCAATAGGCGAAGAACATCATCAGCAGCATGAGGTACATCGGCAGCATCAGCTCCGGCCGGCTCTCGGCGACGAGGGCGGCGCGCGTGATGGTGAGCCCGTCCTGGATGCCGACGACCGAGATCAGCGTCGTCGCCATGGTCAGGATGGCGTAGAGGTTCATCCACGGCGGCAGCATCCGCTTGAACGCCTGCGGCAGGATGATCATCCACATCGTCTGGCGGCGGGTGAAGGCGAGCGCTTCGGCCGATTCCCACTGGCCCGAGGGGATCGAGCGGATGCCGCCGCGCACGATCTCCGAGACATTGGCCGCGACCGGCAGCGCCAGGCCGATGATCGCCTTGACCCAGGCCGGGAAGGCGATGGTGACAGGCCCGAGCCTGATCTCGAAGGGCAAAAGGAACATCGCGTAGAACAGCAGCACAAGCCAGGGCGCGTTGCGGAAGAACTGCGTCGCCGCCCAGGACGGCTTGCGCAGCGCCGCCGAGGGCGAGACCTGGCCGATGCCGAAGAGCACGCCGGCGGCGGTGCCGAGCGCCATCGAGAGGACGCTGATCAGCAGGTTGAACAGGAAGCCCTGGAAGATCAGCGGCGCCCAGCGCAGGAGGATGGTGACTGCGCTATCGCGCGCTGCCGGTCCCGTCACTTGGGCCACCGCGAGCGAGGCGGCGAAGACGATGGCGACGCCGGTGACGAGGCCGGCGCTGAGGATGAAAGGCGCGGCGAGCCCGCTCGGCGAGATCGGCGACGCACGGAACGGCTTCAGCACGGGAAGATCGGTTGCAGCGGTCTTCATGGCATGTAACCGGGAATGCGCATGGCCCGCTCCCAGCGATGCATTACCCAGACCAGCACCGCGACGAGCAGCACATAGACGACGAGCAGCACGTTCATCATCTCGCGCACGTTGAACATCTCGGACCAGATTTGCGACGCCGCGTAGAGCAGTTCGGGGACGCCGATGGCGTAGGCGAGCGTCGTGGTCTTCACCAGGTTGACGAGGTTGTTGTTGAGCGCCGGCAGGCAGATGCGGAAGGCGAGCGGCAGCACGATCTGCCTCCAGAGCTGGAAGCGGGTGTAGCCGAGCGATTCCGCCGCCTCGACCATCGTTTCCGGCACCGCCTCGATGCCGGCGCGGAAGATCTCGACATTGAAGGCGCCGGCGAAGAGCGAGAAGGCGATGATCGCCCAACCCGTGCCGCTGACCAGCGGCGACTGCCCGCCGAAACCGTCCGAGACGGTCGGCAGCAGGCCGCCGACGGCAAAGTAGAAGAAGGAGAGCTGCACCAAAGGCGGCGTGTTGCGGAAGAACTGGACGTAAGCCCGCACCGCGAGCCGGCCGAGCCGCGAATTGCTGCCGGCGACCCAGACGCCGAGCAGCCCGATCGCGAGCGAGGCCAGGATCGAGACGATACAGATATAGGTCGTCGTCCACAGCCCGGTCAGGAAGCGCGAGCGGTCGAAGGCGTCGTAGAAGATCGAGAAATTGAGGCCGTAAACATCGTTCAGGCGCTCGAAAAAGGCGGCGATCATGTCCGAAATCTCGGGATGACGCGGTGCGTCATGGCCGCGCTTGACCCGAGCATCTCTGAAACCAGAACCCTCTGGTCATGAGATTCCCGGGCCAAGCGAGAATGACGCGCCGCAGCTACGAGCCGGCCTTCAACTTCTTGTTGGTCTCGATCAGATAGGGACTCTGCTTGATGCCCCATTTGGTCTCGAGCGCGAGCAGCTTGCCGCTCTTGTGCCAGTCGACCGACATCTCCTTGACCAACTTGCCGAAGGGGCCGTCGAGATCGTCGAGCCGCACGCCGATCGCCCAGAGCTGCGGGTCCTCGGAGGTCAGCGGCATCTCGTAATTCGCCCATTTCGGGTCGCCGCCCGACAGGGTCGAGACGATCAGCGTATCGTCGAACAGGAAGGCGACGCAGTTATTGCCCAGCAGCGCGTTCAACCCGTCCGGCACCGAGGGGAAGACCACCATCTCAGGCGCATAGATCTGCGAGACGCGGCGGTTGTAATAGGCGCCCTGCACCGCGCAGACCTTGCGGCCCTTCAGGTCTTCCCACTTCTTCAAGCCGGCGCTCTTGGGCGCGAGCACATTGGTGGCGCCCGCATAATAATTGGGCTCGATCATGCCGATCTGCTTGCGCCGGTCCTGCGTGTCGCCGAGCGTCGCCAGGATCATGTCGATGCGGCCCTGGCGCAGGAACTCGATGCGGTTGGCGGCGATCACCGGCACCATTTCGAGCTTGACGCCGATCTTGTCCGCGACCTCCTGGGCGAGATCGATCTCGAGGCCGACGATCTTGCCCGACGGATCGAGGAAGCCCCAGGGCTTGTAGTCGTTCTTGACGCCGACGGTGAGGACGCCCTTTTCCTTGATCTTTGCGAGCGTGTCCTGCGCGAAGGCCGGCACGGCGGCGAGCGTTGCGGCGAGTGCGAACGCCAGGGCGGTCAGTCGTTTCATCGGTCACGATCCCCTTTAGTTTTATTTGAAGCCCTAGCTTCGGGTGGATCGGCGCACAGATTTGACTGGATGCGACGCTTTCTTGACTCTCAGCGGCGAGCCGGGCGGGCTTCCTGTAGCCGCTCGGCCCGCGGTGGATGGCCGAAGCGCTCGCGATAGCTGCGCGAGAAATGGCTGGCGCTGGCGAAGCCGCAGGCGAGTGCTGTCTCCAGGATCGAGAGGCTGGTCTGGCGCAGCAGGTCGCGGGCGCGGTCGAGGCGCAAGGCGAGATAGTGCTCGCCGAGCGAACGGCCGAGATGCTGGCGGAACAGGCGTTCGAGTTGGCGCAGCGAGACATTGGCGAGGCGGGCGAGCTCCTCGCGCGGCTCGGGCGTCTCGATGGTTTGCTCCATGCGGGCGATCACGCGCAGCAAGGGCGCATGGGCGATGCCGAGCCGCTCGCGCAGCGGCATGCGCTGCGGCCCCGCCCCTTCGCGGACATGGGTCTGCAGGAACCATTCGCTGACCGCGAGCGCGAGTTCGCTGCCGTGCTCGCGGGCGATAACCCCGTGCAGCATGTCGAGCGGCGCGGTGCCGCCGCTGCAGGTCAGCCGGTCGCGATCGATCTCGTAGAGCGAACGGCGCAGATCGAGGTCGGGATATTCCTCCAGGAAAGCCGGTGCGTGCTCCCAATGGAGGGTGAACCGGTAGCCGGACAGCAGGTTGGCGCGCGCCAGCAGATAGGGCCCGCCGGAGACGCCGCCGATCCTGACGCCGCGCCGCGCCAGCTGGCGCAACCAGGCGAAGGTCGGCTGGTGATGGAACAGCGCCGGATTGCCGCCGGCGCAGACGAAGAGATAATCGAGCCGCAGCTCGGCGCCGACGCTGGCATCGGCTGCAATGGCGACGCCGTTCGAGGCCGGCGCGGCGGCGCCGTCGATCGAGACATGGCTCCAGCGATAGAGCGCCCGGCCCGAGAGCCGGTTGGCGGCGCGCAGCGGCTCGATCGCCGAGGCATAAGGCAGCAGCGCGAAGTCGGGGATCAGCAGGAAGCCGACATGGGTCGGCGCGCTGTCGTCGCTATCAGGCAATCGCGTGTCGCTATCGAGCATGTCGGCGAGCCTATGTCGGTCAATCTCGTGATGACAAGACCGCCGGACCCATCGATGCGCTATTCCATCTTCTCGCTGCTGTCGCAGACCCTTCAGGGCCATAAGGGCTGGACCCCAGCCTGGCGCGATCCCGCGCCGAAGCCCGAATACGACGTCATCATCATCGGTGGCGGCGGCCATGGCCTGGCGACGGCGCATTACCTCGCCAGCCGGCACGGCATCACCAATGTCGCGGTGCTCGAGAAGGGCTATCTCGGCTCCGGCAATGTCGGGCGCAACACCACGATCATCCGCTCGAACTACCTGCTGCCGGGCAATACCCCGTTCTACGAGCTCTCGATGAAGCTCTGGGAGGGACTGGAGCAGGACCTGAACTACAACGCCATGGTCAGCCAGCGCGGCGTGCTGAACCTCTACCATTCCGACGCGCAGCGCGACGCCTTTGCGAGGCGCGGCAATGCGATGCGGCTCGCCGGGGTCGATTCGGAATTGCTCGACACCGAGCAGGTCAGGACGATGCTGCCCTATCTCGATTTCGACAATGCCCGCTTTCCGATCCAGGGCGGGTTGCTGCAGCGTCGCGGTGGCTCGGCCCGGCACGACGCCGTCGCCTGGGGCTTCGCGCGCGCCGCCGACAGCCGCGGCGTCGACATGATCCAGAATTGCGAGGTCACCGGCATCACCATGTCAGGCGGTCGGGCGATCGGCGTCGAGACGTCGCGCGGGCCGATCCGGGCGAAGAAGATCGCCATGGCGGTCGCCGGCAACTCCTCGCGCGTCGCGGAGATGGCCGGGATGCGCCTGCCGATCGAGACCCATGTCCTGCAGGCCTTCGTCTCGGAGGGGCTGAAGCCGCTGATCGACTGCGTCGTCACCTTCGGCGCCGGCCATTTCTACATCAGCCAGTCCGACAAGGGCGGGCTCGTCTTCGGCGGCGACATTGACGGCTACAATTCCTACGCCCAGCGCGGCAACCTGCCGGTGATCGAGGACGTGATGGAATCGGCGATGGCGCTCTGGCCCGGCCTCGGCCGGGTGCGCATGCTGCGCCATTGGGGCGGCGTGATGGACATGTCGATGGACGGCTCGCCGATCATCGACACGACGCCGGTCGACGGGCTCTATCTCAACGCCGGCTGGTGCTATGGCGGATTCAAGGCCACCCCTGCCTCGGGCTTCTGCTTCGCCCATCTGATCGCGACGGGCCAGCCGCATCCGGTCGCCACCGCCTATCGGCTCGATCGCTTCGCCACAGGGCGGGTTATCGACGAAAAGGGCGCAGGCGCCCAGCCGAACCTGCACTGACCGCGCGCTGCCGAGGATCCCATGCGCATCACCTGTCCCCATTGCGGCGCGCGCGACGCCCAGGAATTCAGCTATCTCGGCGCAGCCGATCTGCAGCGCCCCGAAGGCATGGCGGCGAGCGAGGCCGCGATGGCGACTTATGTCTACCAGCGCGACAACCCGGCCGGCGTCCATCGCGAGCTCTGGTATCACGCTGCCGGCTGCCATGCCTGGCTGGTGGTGACCCGGGATACCCGCAGCCATGAGATCACAGCGGTCGAGGTTGCGAAGGTGCGCAAGGCGGGAGCGACGGCATGAGTACCCAGCCTTTCCGTCTCGCCGCCGGCGGCCTGATCGATCGCGGCCGGGCCCTGGATTTCAGCTTCGACGGCACCTCCTATCGCGGCTATGCCGGCGATACGCTGGCATCGGCTCTGCTCGCCAATGGCGTGCGCCTGGTCGGTCGCTCCTTCAAATATCATCGCCCGCGCGGCATTCTCTCGGCCGGGCCGGAGGAGCCGAACGCGCTGGTCGAACTGCGCTCCGGCGCGCGCCGGGAGCCCAACACCCGCGCGACGGTGGTCGAATTGTTCGCCGGCCTGGACGCCGCGAGCCAGAACCGCTGGCCCTCGCTCGCCTTCGACCTGCTCTCGATCAACGGACTGGTCTCGCCGGCCCTCGTCGCCGGCTTCTACTACAAGACCTTCATGTGGCCGGCCTCCTTCTGGGAGAAGCTCTACGAGCCGCTGATCCGGCGCGCCGCCGGCCTCGGCCGCGCCGCCGGCACTGAGGATCCCGACCATTACGAGAAGGCCTTCGCCTTCTGTGACCTGCTGGTGATCGGCGGCGGGCCGGCCGGCCTTGCGGCCGCGTTGGCGGCCGGGCGCAGCGGCGCCCGCGTCATCCTCTGCGACGAGGATTTCCGGCTCGGCGGACGGCTCTTGGCCGATAAGCGCGAGATCGGCGGCAAGCCGGCCACCGAATGGCTTGCTGCGACGCTGGCCGAGCTCGAAAGCCTGCCGGAGGTGCGGATCATGCCGCGCACCACCGTGTTCGGCCTCTACGATCACGGCATTTACGGCGCCGTCGAGCGGGTCGCCGACCATCTGCCGCAGCCGCCGGCGCATCTACCGCGCCAGCGCAGCTGGCGCATCCATGCCAGGCGCGCGATCCTCGCCGCCGGCGCACTCGAGCGCCCGATCGTCTTTGCGGGCAATGACCGGCCGGGCGTCATGCTGGCCGGCGCTGTGCGCGCCTATGTCAATCGCCATGGCGTGCTGCCCGGCCGCGAAACCGTGCTCTTCACAGCCGGCGACGATGGCTGGACGACAGCCCGCGACATCGCGGCCGTCGGTGGCAAGGTCGCCGCGATCATCGATTCTCGCTCCGCCGATCCGGCGCGCAAGGCGCTCGCCGACAAGCTCGGCGCGCGGCTCTTCGCCGGCGGCGCTGTGCTGGGCGCGCGCGGTGGGCGGCAGCTCGGCGGCGTCACGATCCGCGATGCCTCGGGCGCTGTGAGCGAGCTTTCCTGCGATCTGCTCGCCGTCTCCAATGGCTGGAACCCGACGCTGCACCTGACCTCGCACCAGAACGGCAAGCCGGCCTGGGACGAAGACCTGCAATGCTTTGTGCCCGGCACCGTGCCTGCCGGACTTGCGGTCGCCGGCAGCGCCGCCGGACGCTTCACGCTGGCGCAGGCGCTTGAGGATGGCGCGAGGCTGGGGAGCGAGGCAGCCGCCGAGGTGGGCGTTGCCGCCAAGCCGGCCGAGGCGGTCCCGGTGACCGATCCCGAAACGAACGGGCTTTCACCAGTCTGGCGGGTGACCGGCGGCAAGGGAAAGGCCTTCGTCGACTACCAGAACGACGTCACCGACAAGGATGTCGAGCTCGCCGCCCGCGAGGGCTTCCGGCCGGTGGAGCATCTCAAGCGCTACACCACGCTTGGCATGGCGACCGACCAGGGCAAGACCTCGAACCTCGCCGGCCTCGCGATCATGGCCGAGCAGACCGGCCGGACGATCCCGCAGACCGGCACCACCACCTTCCGCCCGCCCTATACGCCGGTCGCGATCGGCGCGCTCGCCGGCCACCATCGCGGCAAGGACTTCAGGCCGGTGCGGCTCGCGCCGACGCATGACTGGTCGAAGGAGCAGGGGGCCGTCTTCGTCGAGGCCGGGCAATGGCTGCGGGCGCAGTACTATCCGCGCCCCGGCGAAAGCGACTGGCTGACGACGGTAAACCGCGAGGTCAAGGCGGTGCGCGCCGGCGTCGGGATCTGCGACGTCTCGACGCTCGGCAAGATCGACATCCAGGGCGCGGACGCCGCCGAGTTTCTGGAGCGGGTCTACATCAACGGCTGGAAGGCGCTGCCGGTCGGCAAGGCCCGCTACGGGCTGATGCTGCGCGAGGACGGCTTCGTCATGGATGACGGCACGACCTCGCGCCTCGGCGACAGCCACTTTCTCATGACGACCACCACGGCCAATGCCGGGAAGGTGATGCAGCATCTCGAATTCTGCCATCAGGTGCTGTGGCCGGAGCTCGACATCCGCATGGTCTCGGTTTCCGAGCAATGGGCCCAGGTCGCCATCGCCGGGCCGAAGGCGCGCGAGACCCTGCGCGGTGTCGTCGATCCCGAGCACGACCTCTCCAACGAGGGCTTCCCCTATCTCGCGGCGCGTCCCGTCACGGTCGGCGGCGGCATCCCGGCGCGGCTCTTCCGCATCTCCTTCTCGGGCGAGCTCGCCTATGAGCTGGCGGTGCCCGCCGATTATGGCGATGCGATGATGCGGGCGCTGATGCAGGCGGGCGCCCCCTTCGGCATCACGCCCTACGGCACCGAGGCGCTCGGCGTGATGCGTATCGAGAAGGGCCATGTCGCCGGCAACGAGCTGAACGGCCAGACCACGGCGCGCGATCTCGGCCTCGGCAGGATGATGTCGGCGAAGAAGGATTTCGTCGGCCGCTTGATGGCCGGCCGGCAGGCCCTGGTCGAACAGGACCGGCCCTCCTTCGTCGGCTTCAAACCGGTCGACCCTGGCCAACGCCTGCGTGCCGGCGCGCATTTCATCGGCATCGGCAAGGCGGCGGTGATGGAGAATGACGAGGGCTACATGACCTCGGTCGCCTATTCCCCGCATCTGAGCCACTGGATGGGGCTTGGCCTGATCAAGGGCGGCGCCGCCCGCATCGGCGAGCGCGTGCGCGCCTATGACCCGGTGCGCAACGGCGACGTCGTCGTCGAGATCTGCTCGCCCGTCTTCGTCGATCCCGAAGGAGCCCGCCTCCATGGCTGAGACAGCACGCTCATGGGCAGCGCGCGGCGCCTGGGCCGGCATCGCGCAAGCCGGGCAGCTTGGCGCGACCGGACCGGCCGGCGTCACCGCGACCCTGCTCGACGGCTTCGGACTGGCGACGCTGATCGCCGCCCCCGGCGGAGCCGCGGCCTTGTCGCAAGCCATAGTAGCCCGGCTGGGCATTGCCCTGCCGGCGATGCCGAAGATTGCCTCGAGCGCGTCCCACGACGTGATCTGGTCCGGCCCCGATCAGTGGCTTTTGCGGGCCACCACGCGCGAAGGCTTTGGCAGCCTCCTGGAGGCGCTATCGGCTCAAGCCGCGGTCAGCGACCAGAGCGATGCGCGTGCAGCCTTGCGGCTATCCGGCCCACGAGTCCGCGACGTGCTGGCCAAGGGCGTGATGCTCGATCTCCACCCCGCCGCCTTCGCGGTCGGCGACACCGGCTTGACAAGCATCGCCCATATCGGTGTGCATCTCTGGCGGCTCGCTGATGGGCCCGACGGCTCCGTGTTCGAGATCATGGTCGCGCGCAGCATGGTGGGAAGCTTCTGGTCCTGGTTCGCCGCCTCCGCGGCCGAATTCGGCTGCCGGGTCAGCACCGGCCGAGGTTGACGGCAGCGCGCCGCGCGCCCTCCCTTCCGCCGACTTCCCAGATCTTCCGTTTTTCAGGGACCCGCGCGAGCGGGCCGATCCGTCACATGCCCGATTCTCCGATGATCCTCGCCTTGTCCTGCCCCGACCGGCCGGGCATCGTCGCCGCCGTCTCGACCTTGCTGGCAGATGCGGGCTGCAACATCCGCGACGCCCAGCAATTCGACGACACCGAGACCGGCCGCTTCTTCATGCGGGTCGTGTTCGACCGGCTCGAGGGCGCGCGCAGCGCCAGCGAAATCCGTGGCCTCGTGGACGAGCTGGCGACGCGCTTCGCGATGACGGTCTCGCTACGCGAGGCGACAGCCCGCAAGCGCATCCTGCTGCTGGTCTCGAAATTCGACCATTGCCTGGCCGACCTGATCTATCGCTGGCGTATCGGCGAACTGCCGATGGAGATCACCGGGATCGTCTCCAACCATGCCCGCGAGCACATCGCCTCGACCGATCTCGGCGACCTGCCCTTCCACCACATGCCGATCAACCGGCAGACCAAGATGGAGCAGGAAACCGAGCTCTGGCGCCTGATCCAGGAGACCCAGAGCGATCTCGTCGTGCTCGCCCGCTACATGCAGATCCTCTCGGACGGGCTCTCGGCCAAGCTCGTCGGGCGCTGCATCAACATCCACCACTCGTTTCTCCCCGGCTTCAAGGGCGCCAAGCCCTATCACCAGGCGCATGAGCGCGGCGTGAAGCTGATCGGCGCGACCGCGCACTACGTTACCTCCGATCTCGACGAGGGGCCGATCATCGAGCAGGACGTCGAGCGCATCAGCCATCGCGACACGCCCGACGACCTTGTCCGAAAGGGGCGCGACATCGAGCGGCGCGTACTGGCCCGCGCCGTACGTTACCATCTCGAGGATCGCGTGCTGCTCAACGGCAAGAAGGCCGTCGTCTTCACGGATTGATGTGAAGCTTCGGTGGAAACCGAGCCGCACAGCTCAAAGTGCGTGCCGATGACCCTCGGCGCGGTGCGCGGCCTAGAGCATTTTCGAGCGAAGTGGATGCCGGTTCGCGTGAAGAAAATGCGTCAAAACAAATAGATAGAGCATTTTCGCGATTCGAAGAAACGCGGAAATGCTCTAGGGTGCTTTGCCTCGGCTTCAGCGGGCAGCGATGACGGCTCTGAGCCGCATGCGACGCCCGCTGACTTCGGCTTGAGACTTCGCCGATACCGCCCCGACGCGGCATCGGACTTGTGTGTCAGGCAGCCCGGCGACGGCCCTTCAGATCTTTCCTGGCACCTCGACCAAGGCTTCGGCCTAGTCCGGTGGTCTTCGCCAGTTTCGAGCGGGCCTCCGCATAGTCGGGTGCAACCATCGGATAGTCGTCCGGCAGCCCCCATTTCATGCGGTACTGCTCCGGCGTCATGCCATATTTGGTCTTGAGGTGACGCCTCAGCGTCTTGAAGGCTTTGCCGTCCTCGAGGCAGATGATCGCGTCCGGCGTGATCGACTTCTTGATTGGAACGGCCGGAACCAGTTTTTTCTCGACGACCGGGGCTGCCTGGCCCAACGCAGTAAGGGCGGCGTGCGTGGTCGCTATGAGGCTTGGAAGTTCCGATCTGGGCAGGTGATTGTTCGATAGGTACGCGGCGACGATGTCGGCCGATAGGCCGACAACATCGATCTTTTGATCCGACATCATGGTCTCCCAATTCAATCCCGCTCGAAGCGGATGTTTTCAAGATCGTCTGGGGGCGAGACCAGTCGCCAAATCAATGCGTGAATAAAAGCAACAGCTGGCCGCACAAGGCGGCACTAATTGTCTGCGAGACTTAACCTCTTTCGATTAAGCAATGGCTAACCAGGTCGCCCGTCGGAAACGGGAGAGGCTCTCGCCGTCGCCGGCCTGTGTACCTGCTCTAGCTCGCCTTGGTCCTGCCGTTTGGTGACACCGTTCGCGGCCTGCCGCGCCGCCCAGGTGTCGAGGCGACGGCGCGCGACTTGTCCACTCGCGAAGCGCCAACCGCTCACGGACGAGTGATCGGCCACAGGTTGCGGAGCTGCATCGCATTCTTGACTGACGACCGAAGAGTGATAAAAGATGATTATCTTCACTCTTCAGGAATCAGGGCCTTGGCCATCAAGCCGCGATACGAACCCGATGAAGCCCGCGAGCACATCCTCGATGCTGCCGAAGGACTGTTTCGTCGTGTTGGCTACGCCAAGACCACGATCGCCGACATCGCCAATGCGCTGGATATGTCGAGCGCCAATATCTATCGCTTTTTCCCGGGCAAGAGCGCCATCAACGACGGCTTGTGCCGTCGCATGCTCGCCGAGCTGCATGACTATGCCGAGAGCTTCGTCACCGCGCCCGGTCCGGTCTCGTCGCGGGTCGAGGCGATGATCGTGGGCGTGCATCTGCGCAACAAGGCGCGCTTCACCGACGAGGCGACCGTGCATGAGATGGTCGCCGTCGCCATGCAGGAGAACTGGCAGGCGGTCGAGGAGCATATCGCCTACATGGCCGAGCTCTTCGGCCGAATGATCGCGCAGGGCATCGCCAGCGGCGAGTTCGAAGCGTGCGAAGTCGAGGCCTATGCCAAGACGCTCTGCTTTGCCTGCTGCGGCGCCTTCCATCCGACCATGATCGCCGAAGTCAGGCCGGACACCACCGAGGACGATGTCCGCCGTCTCGCCCGCCTGCTCATCCGCGGGCTCGCCACGGCACCGGCCGCGCCTTTCGCCAATCCCGGACGCAACCCATGAACCTCTACCCGACACCCCGCCGCCTTGCCCTTGCCGCCGTCCTCGCCGCCGCCGGCGCCCTTGCCGCTTGCGACAGGCCCGCCGATGCCGCGAAGGCCGAGCCCAGCCGACCGGTGAGCACCACGCAAGTGCGCTTTGCGCCCGCCGCGGCGCCGCGCACGCTGGTCGGCGTCGTCCGGGCCCGCATCGAGAGCAATCTGGGCTTCCGCGTCACCGGCAAGATCGCCGAACGCCTCGTCGATCGCGGCGCCGTCGTGAAGGCGGGCCAACCGCTCGCCACCCTCGACAGGACAGACTGGACGCTGCAATTGCAGCAGGCCCAGTCCGCCCTCGCCTCCGCGCAGGCCGCCCGCGACCAGGCGGTGGCCGAACGTGGCCGGATCACCTCCTTGCGCGGTCGCGGCTGGTCGACCAATTCGGATTTCGACAGGGCGAACGCCACCGCCGACCAGGCGATCTCGGCCTATGACCAGGCCGCCAAGGCGGTGACGCTGGCCCAGAACACCCTCTCCTATGCCACGCTGGTCGCAGATGCCGACGGCGTGGTGACCGCGACCCTCGGCGAGCCGGGCCAGGTCGTTGCCGCCGGACAGGCCGTGATCAGCCTGGCGCATGCCGACGCTCGCGAGGCCGATGTCTCGATCCCCGAGACCCTGATCGACAAGGCCCGCACCGGTACCGCGACGGTGACCCTGTGGTCGCGCCCCGACAAGGTCTACCAGGCGAAATTGCGCGAGCTCACCCCTTCGGCCGACGCAGCGACACGCACCTATCCGGCCCGCTTCTCGATCGAGGGGGCCGGGCCGGAGGTCGATCTCGGCATGACCGCGACGGTGACGCTCGCCGATGCCTCGTCCGTCGTGGCACGCCTGCCTCTGGGCGCGATCCTCGACGAGGGCCACGGCCCGGCGGTGTTCGTGATCGATCCGGTCACCAGGACGCTCACGTCGCGCCCGGTGACGGTCGCCGCCTACGATGCCCAGGACGCCCTCGTGTCCAAGGGTCTTTCCGACGGCGAGACCGTCGTCGCGCTCGGCGTGCACAAGCTCCGTGCCGGCGAGACGGTGCGGCTCGCGAGCAGCGCCGCCGGCGGGTGAGCCCGGCGACGGCACTCCTCGTCCCGAGAACGCTTCAGCAGCTTTATTCCGCGGCTGGCCGGGCAGGCTCGCCGCCCGTCCGGGAGCCACGTGATGGCGAGCAATGACATCAAGCCGGTCGAGGCCGATCACGGCACGCATGGTCGCTTCAACCTCTCGGCCTGGGCGGTCGCGCACAAGCCGCTGGCGCTGTTCTTCGTCATCGCGCTCGCGATCGGAGGGGCCCTCGCCTATCTCAATCTCGGCCGTGCGGAAGACCCGAACTTCACCATCAAGGTCGCCAATGTCACGGCGGTGTGGCCGGGCGCGACCTCGCAGGAGATGCAGGACCAGGTCGCCGACCAGATCGAGAAGAAGCTCGAGGAGCTGCCCTATTTCTACCGTGCGCGCACCTATGTGACGCCGGGCTTCATGGCCCTGCAATTGTCGCTGCGCGACGAGACGCCGCCAAAGATGGTGCCGGAACTGTTCTACCAGCTCCGCAAGAAGCTGACCGACATCCAGCCCGACATGCCAGCCGGGCTGATCGGCCCCAACGTCAATGATGAATTCGGCGATGTCGACAGCCTGCTCTTCATGATCACCGGCAAGGGCGCGAGCTACCGCCAGCTCAAGGACCAGGCCGACGCCATGAAGAAGGCGCTGCTGCGCGTGCCCGACGTCACCAAGGTCAATCTCTACGGCGACCAGCAGCAGACCATCTTCGTCGATTTCGACACGGCCAAGCTCGCCAGCCTCGGCGTCTCCCCGCAGACCATCTTCGACAGTCTCGCCAAGCAGAATTCGGTGACGCCGGCCGGCACTTTCGAAACCGGCGCCCAGCGCATTCCGCTGCGCGTCACCGGCGCGTTCAACGGGGTCGAGGCGGTGAAGGCGACGCCGGTCTCGGCCAATGGCGCCCTGTTCCGCCTGTCCGACATCGCAAGCGTCACCGCCGGCTATGCCGACCCGCCGAGCTTCCTGGTCCGCCAGGGCAGCGAGCCGGCGCTCGGGATCGGCGTCGTGATGGCCAAGGGCGCCAACATCCTCACCTTCGGCAAGAATGTGCAGGCGGCCGTCGACAGGTTCACCTCCGGCATGCCCGTCGGCATCGACGTCACCCAGATCGCCGACCAGCCGGCCGTGGTCGACCATGCCGTCTTCGAGTTCCTGCGCTCCTTCCTCGAAGCGCTCGTCATCGTGCTCGGCGTCAGCTTCCTCTCGCTGGGCTGGCGCACCGGCATCGTCGTCGCGACATCGGTGCCGCTGGTCCTGGCCGTGGTCGTGCTGGTGATGAACATGCTCGGCATGGACCTCAACCGCATCACGCTCGGCGCCCTCATCATCGCGCTCGGCCTTTTGGTCGACGATGCCATCATCGCGGTGGAGATGATGGTGGTGAAGATGGAACAGGGCTGGGCGCGCGAGCGTGCCGCCGCCTTCGCCTGGACCTCGACCGCCTTCCCCATGCTCACCGGCACGCTGGTCACCGCGATCGGCTTCGTGCCGATCGGCTTTGCCGTCTCGGCGGTGGGCGAATATGCCGGCGGCATCTTCTGGGTGGTGGCGATCGCCCTGATCGCCTCCTGGGTGGTGGCGGTGGTGTTCACCCCGCTCTTCGGCGTGCTGCTGCTGCCCAATTTCAAGAGCCACGCCCATCCCGACCCGGAGGCGATCTACAACACCCGCCTCTACAACATGCTGCGCGCCGTGGTGCGCTTCTGCGTGCGCCGGCGGCTGACCGTGACGATGGCGACGCTTGCCGTCTTCGCCGGGGCGGTCGTCGCCTTCGGCCATGTGCAGCAGCAGTTCTTCCCGATCTCCGACCGGCCCGAGCTCTTCTTCGAGATCCGCATGCCGGCCGGTACCTCGATCAATGCCACCAAGGCCGTCGCGATCAAGGGCGAGCGGCTGATCGACGGTGATCCCGACATCAAGAGCTACACCACCTATGTCGGTCAGGGCTCGCCGCGCTTCTGGCTCGGTCTCAACCCGCAACTGCCCGATACGGCCTATGCGCAGATCGTCATCCTGCCGGAGAACGTCGAGGCGCGCGAACGCGTGAAGGCGAAGATCGAGAAGGCGCTCAGTGACGGCGCCCTGTCCGAGGCGCGCGTCCGCGTCACGCGCTTCGACTTCGGTCCGCCGGTCGACTACCCCGTGGAGTTCCGGGTGGTGGGCACCGATCCGCTCAAGATCCGGGACATCGCCGAGCAGGTGCGCAAGACCATGCTCGCCGACAAGCGCGTCATCGATCCCAACCTGCAATGGAACGAGCGCCAGCCCTCGATGAGGCTCGTGGTCGACCAGGACCGCGCCCGGGCGCTCGGCCTGACGCCGCAGGATGTGGCGCAGACGCTGCAATTGCTGGTCAACGGCGCCACCATCACCACCGTTCGCGACGGCATCGAGGACATCGCGGTGGTGGCGCGCGCCTCCGCCGGCGAGCGCCTCGATCCCTCCCGGATCGGAGACCTCAACCTGCTGTCGCGCGACGGACGAGCCGTGCCGGTGGCACAGATCGCTCGTATCGAACGGACCGCGGAGGAACCTCTGATCTGGCGTCAGAACCGCGACATGATGCTGTCGGTGCGCGGTCGCGTGATCGACGGCGTGCAGGCGCCCGACGTGACCGGCGGGATCTATCCCCAGCTCAAGCCGATCATCGACGCGCTGCCGCAGGATTATCGCATCGATATCGGCGGAGCGATCGAGGAATCGGGCAAGGCCAACGACTCCATCTTCAAGCTGTTCCCGCTGATGCTGGCGCTGATGCTCACCGTGCTGATGGTGCAGTTGCAGAGCTTCTCCCGGCTCTTCCTCGTCTTCCTCACGGCCCCGCTCGGCATCATCGGCGCCTCGCTCGGCCTCAACCTCGCCGGACGGCCCTTTGGCTTCGTCGCCCTGCTCGGTCTCATCGCCCTTGCCGGCATGATCATGCGCAACACCGTGATCCTGGTCGATCAGATCGAGGCGGACGTCGCCGCCGGCGGGCATACGCGCCGCGAGGCGATCGTCGAAGCCACGGTGCGACGTGCCCGGCCGGTGATCCTGACGGCCCTCGCCGCGATCCTCGCCATGATTCCGCTATCGGGAAGCGCCTTCTGGGGCCCGATGGCGACCACGATCATGGGCGGGCTGTTCGTCGCCACCTTCCTCACCCTGCTCTTCCTGCCGGCGCTCTACGCCTTGTGGTTCCGCAAGAGCCTCGACCAGCGGGCGACGCCGGCCGAAGCGCCGGCCGCTGCGGTGCAAGAGGAGGCGCTACCGGCCTTCGCAGGCAGGCGAATGGCAGCGGAGTAGGTTCGCAGGAAGGCAGCCGCCGTGCATGCCGAGCTGATTTCCCCTCCTCTTCCGAGATAAGCCTTCCACGGCCTTCAAGGGAAAGGGGGCGCATTTCAATAACGCCGCCCCGCCTACCTGTCCCGAATGTAATCGTTGCGATCTAGGGTGATTTTTGGTAATTCTCAAAAACCATGATCTTTGACTGTGGATATTTATGTCCGCATACCTCTTCTGCGACTCGTATGCAGAAGCTCACATTCTGTGTTAGTAAAAATACAGTCCGCAAAAATAAAATATCAGATAACCTAAATAGCCTGAAAGCTGCGAGTAATGACTTAAGAAAAATCTTCTGAGTATTGGTTGGGAACGCGTTCATCTAGCATATTCTCTCGTTATAGCGCGCACCGCAACACATCGAGCCACTCAAACGTCCTACAATGTCAGAATCAGGGCGCAATGGTCCGAGACCTCGGGCTCGGTAACCACAGTGAAATCCGCCACGTCCACGCGATCGTTTACAAACATGTAGTCGGCAAATTTTCCTGCCTTCGAATAGTGAGACGTGCGGGTGCTGCCGAACCCCCGTGCGGTGACGAGGTCGACCAGACCGATACGGCCGAGGATTTCAAACGTTCGGCTCCCGGGCTCGACGTTGAAGTCTCCACAGACGATTACAGGATCGTCCGGTTCTGCGATCTGCTGGACGAGCTCCGCCAGCCGGTTGGCTTGTGCGATCCGTTCGGGGATATCGGCCTTTCCCCCTGGATCGCGCAAGCCGTGCATGTGGGCGACGCAGACGAACCGCGCCTTTGCGAAATCGAAGACCCGGACGACGTGAGCGCTTCGAGACCTCGGGTGCTCGCCATAGCCATCGGGCGAGAAGGCTTTGTGTACGAAGCCTTGCACCTGACCTGTGATCGGCAGGGTGCGGTGCACGAATGTTGCAAGCCCCCACTGGGAAGGGATGGATGATGCTCCATCCCAGAGTACGCCTTGCGCGGCCGGACAGAAGATTGGCGTGTGGTCCGGAAGGACACTCGCGACATCGCGAAACAGGTTCGCCCGTTGCGGGAGGACGTAGCCTCCGTCCCGGTATGTCAGCCAATCCTTCGTGGTCTCAGGGCTATGCACCACCTCCTGCAAGCAGAGGATGTCTGGAGATGACGATCCCAGGTAGGCAATGAGCGGCGCGTGGAGCTTCCCGCCCCAGCCGTTCAGACACATGATCTTCATCTATCAGCCTTGAGCCTCGACGGGGCCACGCCCGCTGGCGTTGTAGCGGCGACAACGTCTTGGGGTCGATAGCCTCCTGACCAATTGCCTGGGCGGCCGCAATGTCGAGGTCCGCTCGGAGCTCCGTGCCGGTGCGCTTCCGACCCGTGTCGGCCGTTGATTGAGAGCTACCTCACGCTTCCATCGACCAGGTGGAACGAGCCCTGGCTTCGAGGCTACGGCCATTCAGGATTGCCGGCAGCGGGCCCAGTCCACGAGGCGGGTGAGGAAGGCGTCGGCGGCGTCGAGCTCGGAGCGCTCGATCCATTCGTCGGGCTGGTGCGCCTGTGCGATCGATCCCGGCCCGCACACCACCGCGGATATGCCGGCGGCCTGGAAGAAGCCGGCCTCGGTGCCGAAGGGCAGCGCGAAGGGCGGACCGATGCCCCCGAGCGCGGCGGCCACGACCAGCGCCGGCTCGCCGCCGGAGGCCCAGAGGGGCGGAACATGGATATGCCGGCGCGTCGACTGGCGGACCTCCGGCGGCATTGCGCGCGCCAGATAGGCTGAGACCAGTTGCTCGGTCTCGCCGGCATCCTGTGGCGTCACCGGCCTGAACTCCCACAGCACCTCGCAGGCTGATGGCACGATATTGATCGCCGAGCCGCCCACGATCCGGCCGATATTGATGGTCGTCCTGTCGCTCCCCGTTCCGGTCCGATGTCCCACGGATTTCAGGAAGCCAATGAAATCCGCGGCGGGATAGATCGCGCTGGCGCCGGCGCTCGGATCGCTCGAATGCGCCGCCCTGCCCTCGAATCGCGTGCGGAAGCCGAGAAAGCCGCGATGGCGATCGCCGAGGCGCATCCCGGTCGGCTCGCCGATGATGGCAAGCTCCGGCTTGCCCTCATGCGCCAGCAGATCCTCGATCAGGCTGGGCACGCCGAGGCAGCCGACCTCCTCGTCATAGGACAGGGCGATATGGATGGGCCGCGCGAGGTCTGCGGCCGCGAAGCCGTCCGCAGCGGCGAGGCACGCCGCGACGAAGCCCTTCATATCGGCGGCGCCGCGGCCATAAAGCTTGCCATCGCGCTCGGTCAGGGCGAACGGGTCGGACGACCAGGTCTGGTCGTCGACCGGAACGACATCGGTATGGCCCGAGAGCACGACGCCGCCTGGCGCCCGCGGCCCGAAGCTGGCGAGGATATTGGCCTTGCTCCGGCTGTCGTCATGGCTCAGCCGAATGCGCGCGCCGGCGCTGCCGAGCCGGTCGGCGACGCGTTCGACGAGCGCCAGGTTCGACCGGCTCGACACCGTGTCGAAGCCGACCAGTTCCTCCAGCAGCGCGACTGTCCCGGTCATCGCCGCTCACGCCGCCAGCGCAGCCTGCGCGGCCCGAGCCTGGCCAAGACGAGCCTGCGCCAGTTGGAGCGCCGCCACATGTGTCGCGACGCCAGCCTCCTCGGCACTTTGGAAGATGGTGAGCAGCGTGCGGCCAATTCCCTCGACGCCGCGGCCGACGAGGTCCTGGTCGTAGCCGTCACGTTCCGACGCGACGCGGATCATGCCCCCGGCATTGATGACGAAGTCCGGCGCATAGAGGATGCCGCGCGAGCGCAGGAGCTCGCCATGATCCTCGCGGGCGAGCTGGTTGTTGGCCGCGCCTCCGACGATGCCGCAGCGCAGCTGCTTGACCGTCACGTCGTTCAGCACCGCGCCCATGGCGCAGGGCGCGAAGATGTCGGCGTCGGCAGCATAGATCGCCTCGGGAGCAACGGCCCGCGCGGCGAAGGTCGCGACGGCCTTCGCCGCACGGCTGGCGTGGACATCGGCGACCGTCAGCGACGCGCCGGCCTCATGCAGCAACTGGCAGAGGTGCCAGCCGACATTGCCAAGGCCCTGCACCGCGACATGCTGGCCCGCCAGGCTCGCAGCGCCCCAGCAGTGACGCGCGGCGGCGGACAGGCCATGGAAGACGCCGAGCGCCGTGGTCGGGGACGGGTCGCCGGTGCCGCCGAGCTCGACCGGCAGGCCGACGACATGATGCGTCGCCTTCCGCATTTCGGCGAAATCGGCCACCGTCGTGCCGACATCCTCGGCCGTGATGTAGCGCCCCGCGAGCCGCTCGACCGCCCGGCCCATCGCCTGGAGCAGCGCCGGTGTCTTCTGGCTGCGGGGATCGCCGATGATCACCGCCTTGCCGCCGCCGAGCTCGAGGCCCGCGGCCGCGGCCTTGTAGGTCATGCCGCGCGAGAGGCGCAGCACGTCGCGCAGCGCCGCCTCCTCATCGGCATAGGGATACATGCGGCAGCCGCCAAGGGCGGGACCGAGCGTGGTGTCGTGGATGGCGATAAGAGCCTTCAACCCGGAAGCCTCGTCCGAGACGAACACGACCTGCTCGTGATCGCAGAAGGCCTCATCTGAAAAGACGGTCATGAATTGGATCCTCCGGATAGTCGGGATGTGGTGGGACGGCCACCGGTCGCCGCGAGGACGAAACCGCCGAGGATCAGCGCAGCGCCAATGAGGTGGAACGGCCGCACGGGCTCGCCGAGGAGCAGGAAGGCGAGCGCGGCGGTGAACAGGGCGACGAGATGGAAGGAGGCGCCGGTCACGCTCGCTCCGAGCAGCGCGACGCAGCGGTTCCAGATGATGAAGGCCAGCAGCGAGGCGAAGACACCGATATAGAGCGCTGCCGCGATCGGGCCGGGGGTCGTCGGGATCGTCGCGCCGCGCGCGAGCTCCCAGATCCAGAACGGCAGCAGCACCAGCAGCCCCGCCGCCATCGTCGCGGCCAGGAAGACGAGCGGATCGAGATCGGCCGGCCGGCGGCGCAGCAGCACCGAATAAACCGCGTAATTGGCGACCGCGATCAGCACCAGAGGCTCGCCGCCGGCGAGGCTCAATCCCGACAGCGTCGAGGCCTCGCCGCGCGCGACGATCCAGGTCACGCCGACGAAGGAGATCGCGATGCCGGCAAGGGTGCGGGCCGAGACGCGCTCGACGCCGAGCAGGAAAGCGGCGAGCGGCACCATCAGCGGCAGGGTCGAGTTGAGAAAGGCGACGCTTGCCGCCGGCGCGCTCTGCAGGGCGAGATAGCCCAGCGCATTGTAGCCGGCGATACCGAAGGCGCCGCAGGCGAAGATGAGGCCGCGGGCGCGGATCAGCGCCTGTCGCTGTGGGCCGATGGTCCCGAGGACGAAGGGCAGCAGGCAGGCGAGCGCGACGACCCAGCGGCCAACCGCGAGCGAGACCGGAGGAAAGGAGCCGGCGAGCGCGCGGCCGAGCACGAGATTGCCGGCCCAGAACAGCGGCGGCAGCGGCAGGAGCAGTAATGGCTGCGCCCAGAGACGCCTGAGGGTCGCCATCGCGCTGCCTCACAGGGTGCCGGCGAGGCCGATACGCAGGCGGCGATTGTGCCGGCCCTTGTTGTCGATCTTCAGGATGCGGATCGGCGGCGAGTCTCCCGTCGAGGCGAGATGCGTGCCGCCGCAGGCCTGCCGGTCGAGGCCGACGATCTCGACGATGCGGACCTTGCCATCCGAGGTCGGCGGCGGAGCAACGGAGCGCGAGCGGATCAGACCCGGCTCAGCGAAGGCCGCCGCCTCCGGGACATGGCTCTGGTGCACGGCCAGATCCCGCCGGATCAGCGCGTTGACCTTCTCCTCGATCGCGCGCAGGCGCTCGTTATCAGCATCGGGCAGGTCGAAATCGATGCGCGCGGTGCCGTCCTCGTTCATCTGGACGCCGGTGACGAGCGCGCCGTCGAAATCCTGGAAGACCACCGCGTTGACGATGTGCAGATCGGTGTGCAGCGCGCGCATCAACCGCCGGAAGGACGCGTCGACCCGCGCCTCGACCGAGGCCGGCGGCAGCTCGAGCGGCTGGGCGAGCACATGCCAGAGATGGCCGCCCTCGCTCTCAAAGCCGGAGATCACGACTTCGCCGCCATCCCAGGCCAGCGTGCCGCGATCGGGCAATTGCCCGCCGCCGCCGGGGTAGAACGGGCTTTCCGCAAGGGCGACCCGGCCCGGCCGCGCCTGCACGACCTCTGTCGTCAGCGTCAGGACGTCCGGATGGTCGAGGCAGAAGTAACGGGACATGCGTCTCACCTTGCCAGATCATCGGACTGATCCAGCTCCTTGTTTTCGCATCGGTTTATCCGAACGCAGCAATCCACTTCCGGGGCCGATGCGCCAGGCCCCGGCGGGGCGTTTGCGTGCAGGCGAGATTGGCGCAGCGCGAGGCGCCGCTATTGGCGGAAATTGAGAAGGCGGGTCAGTCGGCCGCGGCGTGCACCCATTGCAGCGGCGTGATCCCATAGGCGCGCTTGAAATGCCGCGTCAGCGCGCTCTGGTCGTAGAAGCCGGCATCGAGTGCCGCGGCTGCGATCGGCGCGCCCCGGCCGAGCGCCGCGATCGCCGCCTTGAGGCGCAGCTGCGTGAGATAGGCATGCGGGGTCAGCCCCGTGCTGCGCTTGAACAGGGCGATCAGCTGGAACGGGGTCAGCCCGACCTCCGCCCCGAGCTGTTCGAGCGTGAGTTCCTCGGCATGGCGCTCCCGCATGATCTCGCGGATGCGGGTCGCCTTGGCCTGGTCGCGCGCCGGCTGCGCCAGCCTGGGCTCGCCGGCGGCATGGCGCCGGATCAGCGCACCGAAGCTGCGCAGGAGAAGCTCGCGCTCCTCGAGGGGATCGTTCCCGTCATCGAGGATGCGATGCAGGGAGAGGAAAGCGTGGATCAGGTCGGGATCGTTGAAGATGTTGCGGGTGAAATAGGCGGTGGTGTCGAGGCCGAGCGCGGTCTTCAGCGTCTCGATCGCCGGGGACGTCAGATAGAGCCCCCGGTAGAGCCAGCGTGAGCTCCAACCCATCCACCCCGAATGGGGCTCGTCGGGGTTGAACACCAGTAAGGTTGAGGTCCTGGCCTCGTCGGTCCGGCCCCGGCTCTTGAACTCGGCGCCTCCAGCCTCGGTGACGGCGACGACGAAGGCCTCGTGGCTATGGGGCGCATAATCATGGCTGGTGAAGTCGGCGACGAGGCAGCTGAGGCCCGGCACCCGAGGGTCGCGCCAGTAGCGGGAGGAGTTGCGGAGATCGACGCGGGCCAAGTTGCTTTCCGAAGGTCAGGTGAGCCGCGATCGTGCGACGATCGAACCGAGATCGCAATCGCGCGGCAGGCTGCCGAAGGCGCGATTGGGCAATCCTTCGAGGCGCGACGCGATGAACGCATCCGCTGCGGCTGGTGTCGAGCAGCGCGCGAACAGCGCCGCTTCCATCACCGTCGCGATCTGGGCCGCGATCTGGCGGGCGCGGTGCTCCTGGTCACGCGTGTCCGAGAGCTCGGTCTCGAGGGCGTCGATGGCGAGATCGAGCCGGCGGTCGGCCCCGCGCGCCAACGAGAGCTCCGCCAGGAGCGCCGCGAGCGTATCGGGCTCGCGTTGCAGGGCGCGCAGCACGTCGAGGCAGATCACGTTGCCGGTGCCCTCCCAGATGCCGTTCAGCGGCGCCTCGCGATAGAGCCGTGCCATCGGCTGCTCCTCGATGAAACCGTTGCCGCCATGGCATTCCAGGCATTCCGCGACGAAGGCGGGCGCACGCTTGCAGTTCCAGAACTTTGCCACCGGAGTGAGGATGCGTTCCAGCAGGCGCGCCTCCTCCGAGCCGGAAGCAGCCTCGTCGACGGCGCGCGCCAGGCGAAAGGCGAGCAGGGTCGCGGCCTCCGATTCGAGGCAGAGATCGGCGAGCACGTTGCGCATCAGCGGCTGTTCGGCCAGCACGCGCTGGAAGGCCCGCCGGTTATGGGTGTGGTGCAGCGTCAGGCTGAGCGCCCAGCGCATCAGCCCGGCCGAGCCGATGGCGAAGTCGAGCCGGGTCAGATGCGCCATCTCGATCGCGATGCGGACCCCGCGCCCCTCCTCGCCGAGCAGGACCGCATAGGTGTCGTCATATTCGATCTCGGAAGAGGCGTTCGAGCGATTGCCGCATTTGTCCTTCAGCCGCTGGATGAAGAAGCGGTTGCGGGTGCCGTCCGGCAGCGAGCGCGGGACGAAGAAGCAGGACGGCCCCTTTTCGGTCTGGGCGAGCGTCAGGAAGGCGTCGCTCATCGGTGCGGAGCAGAACCATTTATGCCCGGTCAGGCGGTATTCGCCGCCCGGACTACCGCCATTCACCGGTATGGCGCGGGTCGCGTTGGCGCGCAGGTCAGAGCCGCCCTGCTTCTCGGTCAGCGCCATGCCGATGGTCGCCCCGGCCTTCTCCGCGATCGGCAGCGGGCGCGGATCATAGGCGTCCGCCAGCACCTTTGCTTCCCAGGCGGCCTGGATCTCAGGGACCAGCCGCAGCGCGGGTATCGCCGAATAGGCCATGCCGGTCGGGCAGCCGACGCCGTTCTCGATCTGGTTCCAGAGATAGGACAAGGCCGCGCGAGCCGTATGGGCGCCGGGCCGGTTGGCGGTCCAGCCGAGGGAGTGCACGCCGGAGCCGAAGGCGAGGCCCATCAGGGCGTGATAGCTCGGATGGAACTCGACGAGATCGATCCGATGGCCGAAGCGGTCATGGCTCTTGAAACACGGCCCGTTCTGGTTGGCGAGATGGGCATGGTCCTGCCAGACCGGATCGCCGGCCGCCTCCCCCAGCAGCGCCGCAGGCTCCGCCACCCACCCCGCGCCCTCGCGCAGCACCGTATCCCGCAGGATAGCGTCCTGACCGAAGAGGTTCACGCCGGTGAGCGCGCCGGACTGGTTGGTCACCTCATGGGTCGTGGTCGGATAGATTCGGGCTTCCGTCGCGAGCATGACAGCCTCCCTGGGCAGGATCTGGTCTGCTCGGAAGCCTAGCGCATCGGCGACCGCTGGCTATTGGCCAAAATTGCGGACGCCGCCCTCGGCGCGGCGACGCCGGTCGGGCAGAGGTTCATCTGACCGGCCGATTCCGGCGGGCATTGCACCGCGGCCCAGCGCGCGCCGGTCTTCTTCGCCTATGCGGGCGCAGATTCTCCCTCTCAGAACCGCCAGGACAGGCGCGCCGTGCCGCCCTGCGAGATGTAATCCTTCCCGACCTGTGACCGATATTCGGCGGTGAACTCGAGGCCGGAGCCGGACGAAACCTGGAGCCCGAGCCCGAGGTCGAGGAGCCTGTCGGGAATGCGCGAGGCCGTGCTGAAGCTGCCGTACTCCAGTGGCACGCCCTGGAACGACGCCCGCGTCACGAGCGAGAAGCCGACGCCATCGGGCCTGAGCCTGATGACGACCGGCTGCTCTCGACCCAATTCTCGCGGCCTGGAGACCGTCGCCATGGCGACGATCTCCGGCATTTGGCGGAATACGCCCCGGCAAACCTCTCACGCCGTGTCAGTCGACTTCACCAGCGGTCCATGAAGGCGATGAAAAGGCCGCCGAGCACGGAGCGCGCCTGGAATCCGATCTTTCGGGCACTGTCCGTGTAATACAGATCCGAGAGCGGCACGCGGTTGGGTGTCGTATTGGCATAGCGCACGATGCGTTCGGCGAAATCGCCGAAGGTGCGCCGGTCATGCGCGAGCGAGGCCGCCCATAGCATCCATTCCGGCTTGGTCAGCGTCGAGCGATTGTCGAGCGGCACGCCGGCCGGCTGGACCTGCCTGCGATACCAGGCGAGCTCGCGCCTCATCTCTGCCTCGGGAAAGAGGTCGAAGCCGAGGAGACGGTCCCAGACAAGGTTGTATTTCAGGCTCCAGGTGCCCGGCTGGTCGAAGGCGAGGCGCGTCGCGCCGTTCTCCCTGGCCTTGACGAGAAGGTGGCTCGCAAACTCCTCGGCGATCCCTCGATATTCCTTGGCGACATCGGGCTTGCCGATCCGTTCGGCCAATGCGGCGTAGCAGGCGAGCCCCATCGTCGCCTTGCCCGACAGATTGACGTTGTGGCCGAGGACGCCCGAGAAGTCGTCGGTGCAGAGCTGATCGCCCGGATCGGCGCCCGCTTCGACGAGATACTCGGCCCATTGGGTCAGCATCTCCCAATGCTTGGCGACGTAGTCGTCGTCGCCGTCGGCACGGTTGAGCGCGCCGACGAGGATCAGCATGTTGCCGCATTCCTCGATCGGCATTTGCGTGTCGGTGATGTCCTGCTGCGGGTTCTTGTCGAAGCCGCGATAGGTCTGTCCGTTCGCCTTCGGATAGGTGCCGAGGTCATGCGCCGCGAACCTGAACGGCCAGGCCGGGCTCGCGCAATAGGCGAAATAGGGATCGATCATCGCCCGCAGCAGCGCGGGATTGAATACGAGGAACAGCGGCGCCGAGGGATAGGTGACGTCGACCGTGGCGATGCAGCCGTTGGAGAAATTCTCCTTGGAGAAGAAGAGCGGCTCGCCATCCGGCCCGACGCATAATTTATGTGCGGCGATCGTATGTCGCCATGCCAGCGCGCAAAGTTCGGCGTAAGGCTGTCCGGCGAGCTTCGTCGCGGATTTCTCGAGTTCCTCGTCGAACCGCCCAGCCCGCGCCAGCACCTCGTCGCTCTCGCGCATGGCCAGGGCGAGAACGCCCAGGCCGTCGAGTTTTCCGTCGCGTCGCCACCACGGGCGCAGCTTCTTGCCGAAGAACTCGATCGAGTACTCGTCGTCATAGCCGATCAGAACGGTCTCGCTGCCCGGCCGGTCGCGGCCAGCAACGATATCGAACGAGAGTGCGATGATCGCATCCTGATTGTAATCGACCTTGCGCGGCGCGGGCATGCGCGGCTCGCGGCCAATGATCGATTGCCCGGCGACGAAAGCATCGCGGCAGAGATTGATGTCGCCGACCACGGCCGTGACCGCCTCGCTGCGACCGGCAAGATAGGCCGTTCCCCAATCGATCCGCAGGTGATCGCCGGCCTTCTCGAGGATCGGCTGGTGCTCGTGGCGGAATGCCATGGCGGTCAGACCATCGCGCTCGTGCCGGTCCCAATACACCCGCTCGTGCGGCAGGTTGGTCGCGATCTCGCCGGTCATGTCGAGATAGCAGGCGACCTTGCGCCGCTTGCCGTCGAGCGAGCGCGCGGAGAATCTGACATAGGTCACCGGCCGCGACATGAGATCGAGATCGTCGACGAGCAGCGGCGTCACGAAGTCGAGACCGATCTCGACCTGGCCGCAACGGAAGAGATACTCGGTCTTCGTCGCCCTGACGCGGCAGCTGATCTGCTCCCCCGCCCGGGACAGCCATTCCGGTCCGCCCATGATCCGATAGGCGACGCCGTCGACGCGGACGACGGCGTAAAGCGCCATCTTCGTGCCCGTCCAGTGTCGGGGCCAATCGTCGGTGAGGCGGTCGCTGCAGGACCAGATGCTGGTATAGGGATCGACCACGACGAGTGGGACCGCGGGCGGCCGGCGCAACCTCTCAGGCATCGGGCTCAATCTCCTTCTTCGGTTTCGCGTTGTGCGGCTATGTCACCGCCGCGGTCGATGCAGGGCGGCGACGCTTGCCGCGCATTCGGGGCAGCGCCTCGACCAGCGAGGCGCGCGACTGTCCGATCAGGGCACGCATATGGCGAGCCGCGGCTTCGCCGTCGCGCGCCAGGATCGCATCGCAGATCAGGCGATGCTGCTCGAGCTCGCTCGCGGGAAATGTCTCGCGCTCGGCGGCCAGCTGAAACTGCAGATGCAGCGCCGTGCTGATCGCGGCGCTGATGCTGACGAGAAAGATGTTCTGCGTCGCCCTGGCGATCGACGCGTGAAACTCGACATCGGGATCGATCGTGCGGGAGGGATCGGCCGAGGCCGATGCAAGACGCTCGAATGCCTCCCTGATCGTGACATGGGCTGCCGCCGAGCCGTTCTGCGCCGCGAGGCGACAGGCCTCGGGCTCGAAGGCGATGCGCAGCTCCTGCAATTGTCCAAGGAGCCATTCATCGGGACTGGAGGCGAACCTCCAGCGCAGGAGATCGGGATCGAGCTGATTCCAGCAGCTTTCGGGCAGAACGCGCGTGCCGCTTTTCGGCCCCATCGCGATGAGGCGCTTGGCGTGCAGCTTCTTCATCGCCTCGCGGAGCGGCGTGCGGCTAAGCCCATACTCCTCGCACAGCATGAGCTCCGGCGGCAGCGTCGCGCCGACCTTGTAGGCGCCGGAAACGATACGCGTGCCGATCTGGTCCATCACGCGTGCGCTTAGCGTTCCCGCCCCATCTTCTGCCCGGCTTCTGCTCATTGGTCCGGATCGTCCTCGCGTGCAGAGCGGTTGACACGCCGTCAGCGGGATCGCTAGGTTCTAAACATAATACAAATGCGAGTCCAATAGCTCACGAGACTTGCAGGGAGGAGGCTCGCTTGGCGGGCATCGAGCTGCGGCGCATCTCGAAGAGTTTCGGCGCCGTCGAAGTCATTGCTGATCTGTCCTTGAACATCGCCTCCGGGGAGTTCGCGGTGCTTCTTGGGCCGTCCGGTTGCGGCAAGACCACTATTCTCCGCATGATCGCCGGGCTCGAAGAGGTATCCTCGGGCGAGATCCTCATCGAAGGGACGCGCGTCGACCAGATCGCCCCCGGTCAGCGTGGCGTCGCCCTCGTCTTCCAGCACTATGCGCTCTATCCGCATATGTCGGTGAAGGAGAACATGGCCTTCGGGCTGCGCAATATCGGCATGGGCAATGCCGAGATCGACCGAAAGATCGACGGCGCGGCGCGCATTCTCGAGATCGAGCATCTGCTGGCGCGCAAGCCTTCGCAATTGTCCGGCGGTCAGAAGCAGCGCGTTGCGATCGGCCGCGCCATCGTGAAAGAACCGAAGGCGTTCCTGTTCGACGAACCCCTCTCCAATCTCGATGCGGCGCTGCGCTCGCGCACCCGCATCGAGCTGGCGCGGCTGCATCAGCGGCTCAAATCGACGATGATCTTCGTCACGCACGACCAGGTCGAGGCGATGACCATGGCGACGCGTATCGTGGTCATGAACAAGGGCAAGATCGAGCAGGTCGGCACGCCGATGGAAATCTATCGGACACCGGCGACGCGCTTCGTCGCGACCTTCGTCGGAACGCCGGCGATGAACGTGCTGCCGGTGAAGGTGGCGCCGGGCGTGAATGGCCGCGCCGCCGCGACCTTGCCCGATGGCAGCGTGGTCGAGACGGCGATTCCGATCTCCGCCCTGCCCTCCGGCGAGGACGTCGTGCTGGGCGCGCGGGCAGAGCACATCCATCCCGGCGGTCAGATCGCGGCGAAGGCGGAGGTGGTCGAACGGCTGGGCGACCAGACGCTGGTCTATGCGCGCCTGCGGGACGGAACGAGCCTGGTCTACGAGGATTCCGGCGATAGCGGCGTCGCGGTCGGCGATTCCGTCTCGATCGGGTTCAAACCCGAGCAAATGCATCTCTTCGGCGCGGATGGCCGCGCCCGCCGCGGCAGCTGAATGCCATGGCCACGGTCGACGCCATGACGGAGACCATCGGCCACGGGGCGCCCGCCAAACGCATTGCTCGGAAGGTCGACCCTGATGTCGTCGGCCGCCGCACCATCAGCCATGCGCTGTTCGTCGCCCCCTATTTCGTCGTCTTCATCCTGCTCATTGTCGTGCCGCTGTTTCTCGGCGCCTGGCTGAGCCTGCAGGACTACGACATGCTCGGCGGCTATGGCGGCTTTGTCGGGCTGAAGAATTTCGAGGATCTGTTTCGCGATCGGATCTTCGTCCAGACGATCTGGAACACGATCCTGTTCGTCGTCCTCACAGTGCCGTCCTTCATCGTCGTGGGCTTGTTCCTGGCGCTGGCCTTGAACAACGCCTGGCGGTCGAGCGTCATCCTTCGCTCGGTCTTCTTCGGCTCGCTGGTGCTGTCGGTGACGATCGTGACGCTGGTCTGGCGCCTCGTCTACATGCCGGACCGCGGCCTGCTGTTCAACATCACCAGCGCGATCGGGCTGCCGGCACCGAATTTCATCGCGGACGCGACATTGGCGCTGCCGGGCATCGCGATCGTGACCGTGTGGTGGACGATCGGCCTGCCGATGATGCTGTTCCTCGCGGCCCTGCAACAGATTCCCGACGAGGTTTACGAGGCGGCGGCGCTCGACAACGCCTCGCGCTGGCGGACATTGACCAAGATCACGCTGCCGGCGATCCGGCGCACGATCCTCCTGGTCGCCGTGCTCGAGATCGTGCTGCAATTCCAGCTGTTCGGGCAGGCGAACCTGATCACCAATGGCGGGCCGAACAATGCCTCGCGCCCGATGGTCATGTTCATCTATGAGGCCGGCTTCCGCGATTGGGCCCTGGGCTATGCCGCTGCCGCTTCGCAAGTTCTGTTCTTCGTCATGCTGATCGCCGCCGCGGCCCAGATGTGGGTCGCACGGCAGAAGGACGACTGATGGCAGGCCGACGCGCGAGACACCGGAATGTCGGCGACCGGCTGATCTTCGCCGCGGTGCTGCTGCTCGCAGCCGCATGGATGGCGCCGATCGTCTGGGTGATAGGCCTGTCCTTCAAGCCCAACGACGTCCTGATGCGCACGACGAGCGGCATCCTGTCGCCGCCATTCACGGTCAAGAACTACATCGACATCGTCGCCACCTCGGCGGTGTTCGGCTGGATGCTCAACAGCGCCATCGTCGCCGTCGGCCAGACGGTCCTGACGCTGATCCTCGCCACGCTCGCCGGCTACGGCTTCGCGCGCACCGATTTCCCGGGCAAGAGGATCGTCTTTCTCCTGACGCTCGCGGGGCTCGCCGTGCCGGAGCAGGCGATCATCGTGCCGCTGCATACGATGTTCGCCTTCGCCGACCTGCACAACACCTATGCGTCGCTGATCGCGCCTCGCCTCGCCTTTCCCTTCGGCGTCTTTCTGATGACGCAATATTTCAAGGGCGTGCCGCGCGAGATCGAGGAGGCGGCGATGCTCGACAACGCATCGCGCCTCAAGATCTTCTTCAGGGTGGTGCTGCCGCTCACCATACCGGCCCAGGCAACGCTGGGAATCTATACTTTCCTGCACGCCTGGAACGACTATTTCTGGCCGCTGGTCTCGGCGACCCGGCCGGACATGTACACGTTGACCATCGGTCTGGCCGCGATGCAGACCAATTTCGCGCAGACCGAAGGCATCGGCTTTCTCATGGCGCAGGCCGTGTTCGCCGGCCTGCCCGTACTGATCCTCTATCTCTTCTTCCAACGTCACATCGTCAACGCGGTGAGCGGCCGCGTTGGGCACTGAGATCCACAATCAACGGCGCCTGGAAAGACCGGACCGGCGCCGCAGCAACAGGACAAGCGGTCTAACAGGGAGAGACAGCGATGCCGATGAGATGGCCCCCGACACGGCTGACCAAACGGTTGCTTGCCACGATCGCCTTGGGCGCAGCTGCATTTGCCACGAGCGCTTCCGCACAGCAGAAAACCGAGATCGCCTTCGCCCGCTTCTTCGGCGCCTGCGATGCCGATTACGGCACCAGCCAGGACTTTGCCAAGGCGCGCGGCGAATGCGGCGTCATGACGACGCTGGTCAATCACTTCAACGCCACGAACAAGGACAACATCGTCGTCAAGCCCCAGATCATCGAGTGGGGCCCCTATTATCAGCAGCTCACGGCACGCATTGCCGCGCGCGACATCCCGACGATCGCGGTGATGCATACCTCGCAGATCGGTGATTTCATCCGTTCGCGCATCGTCGAGCCGATCGAGGACGATCTGAAGGCGGCGGGGATCGATATCGCCGACATCACGCCGCAGGCGAAAGCCGGCGTCACCTACGACGGCAAGGTCTACGCCATGCCATGGGACACCCATTCCTGGCTGTGGCACGTCAATGTCGGTCTGTTCAAGCAGGCGGGCCTCGTCGATGGCGAAGGCAAGCCGATCATGCCGAAAACGGTCGACGAGGCCTTGGCCCAGGCCAAGGCGATCAAGGAGAAGACCGGCAAGCCCTACATCATCATGGCTTCGGTCGCGCCGGGCGACTCAGCCAACGCCACGCGCGGCTTCTGGACCATGCTCTATACCCAGAACGGCAACCTGTTCCCGCAGGGCTTCGACAAGGCGAATTTCAGCACCCCAGAGGTGAGGGCCGCCTACGAGTTCTACGAGAAGATGGCGAAAGAGGGCTATATCACCAAGGGCCTAGACGGAGCCGGCGGCCTCGGCGGCTTCATCGCCGGGAACGGCGCGGTCTACTTCACCGGCACCTGGCGTATCGACGACCTGCTCAATGCCGCGGCGAAGCCGGAATCGGGCCTCAAGGAATACACCGCGCGCATCTTCCCGAACATGTTCAAGCAGGACGCCGTCTGGGCCGACAACCACAGCTGGGTGATGCTGCGCGGCGGCACCAATCCGCAGACCCGCAAGGCGGCGCAGATTTTCCTCAAGTATCTGTGGGACCACAATTTCGACTGGGCCCGCGGTGGCGGTCATCTCCCGGTTCGCAAATCGCTGCTCGCCGAATACGCCAAGCTGCCCGAACGCGCCAACGTGATGCGCGTTCCGGAGATCGGCCGCTCGCTGCCGCATGACGTGCGCCGGCAGTTCGGCTTCCAGGCGTTGATCGGAGAAGAGATCAACAACGTCATCAACGGCGCAAAGCCGCTCGATCAGGCGCTCCGGGATTCGCAGGAGCGCGCCGATCAGTTGCTGAGCCGCCGCTGAACCTTTCCCGCGGGCGGCGCAGGCCGCCCGCGCCCCAGCCCTGCATTCATGCCGCGACGCCGCTGGGCGTCGCTCGATCTCTCGCGCCATCTCCCTTGCACCGTCCGGAGCCGTTCGATGATCAAAGCCAGCATCCTCGCCGATCGCGATTTCGCCATCGGCGATATCGACCCGCGCCTGTTCGGCGCCTTCATCGAGCATCTCGGCCGTTGCGTTTATGGCGGCATCTTCGAGCCCGGCCATCCGACCGCCGACGAGAACGGCTTCCGCAAGGACGTCCTTGACCTGGTCAAGGAGCTCGGCCCGACGATCATGCGCTATCCCGGCGGCAATTTCGTCTCCGGCTACAATTGGGAGGACGGGGTTGGGCCGGTGGAGGAGCGGCCGACGCGGCTCGACCTTGCATGGTTCACCACCGAGCCGAACACGTTCGGCACGAACGAGTTCATCGATTGGTGCCGCGCCGCAGAGGTCGAGCCGATGCTGGCGGTCAATCTTGGCACGCGCGGCGCCGATGCCGCCCGCAGCCTCGTGGAATACTGCAATCATCCCGGCGGCACGGCCTTGTCCGATCTTCGCCGCGAGCATGGCTGGGAGAAGCCGCACGGCGTCAAATTCTGGTGCCTCGGCAACGAGATGGACGGGCCGTGGCAAATGGAATCGAAGACCGCGACGGAATATGGCCGCGTCGCCTATGAAGCGGCGAAGATGATGCGCTGGATCGATCCGAAGATCGAGCTCGCTGCCTGCGGATCGTCCGGCCGCAACATGCCGACCTTCGGCAAGTGGGAGGACGAGGTGCTCGAGCACACGTTCGACCAGGTCGGGTTCATCTCGCTGCACACCTATCTCAACAATTACGCCAAGGACACGCCGGCATTCCTCGCCAGCCCCGATCTCATGGACGCGTTCATCGACGAGGTCGTGGCCATCGCCGACGCGGTCGCGGCAAAGCGCCGCTCGCCGAAGCGCATCGCCCTCAGCTTCGATGAATGGAACGTCTGGTATCGGACGCGGCGCAACCGGCAGGAGCGCGTCAAGGAAGGCTGGCCGGTAGCCCCGCCGATCCTCGAGGAAATCTACACGATGGAAGACGCCCTGGTCTTCGGCGGCGCCTGCATCTCGCTTCTGAACCATGCCGACCGCGTGAAATGCGCGTGCCTTGCGCAGCTCGTCAACGTGATCGCGCCGATCATGACTGAAACAGGCGGCCCGGCCTGGCGGCAGACGATCTTCTATCCGTTCGCTCAGATGAGCCGATATGGCCGTGGCCGCTCGCTCAGGACATCGATCAAATCGCCGAGCTATTCCGCGTCCTATTTTGACCCGCGCGGACCGCAGGATCTCTACTATCCCGTGCCCTCCGTCCCCTATCTCAAGGCGTCGGTCGTGGCCAATGACGACGGTGGCCTGACCGTGTTCGCGCTCAACCGCCACCTCACCGAGCCGCTATCGCTTGATCTGGAAGTGCGCGGCTTCGGTGATCTCGGACTGGCGGCAGCGGAAACACTGCACCATCGCGACCTCTCGGCGGTCAACGACAAGGAGAACCCGGATCGGATCAAGCCGGATCGCTTCGACGACGTGACCGTGTCGAGTTCCCGCATCGAGATGACGCTGCCGCCGGCCTCATGGACGGTTTGCCACTTCGCGCGGCCCAAATAGGGTCGCAGCGACCGGCCAGTGTCGCCGCTGCAGCGCGAGCCTTGCGCCATCGCCTGCCGGATCAGGCGAACAGGAAGTCGTTCGCCTGCAGCGCGGTGGCGGTCACACCCGTGAGCGTCACCGTGAGGCCGGGCTGGATCGTCACGATCGCGCTGCTGCCCAAAGCCGAGATGTGATCCTGGCGCCAGGTCGCGAAATCGCCGACGTTCAAGGCGAGGGCACGAAAGTCGAGGAGATCCTCGCCCCGCACGAAGTCCTGAACCGTGTCCTGGCCGAAGCCGGCGCCAAAGACGAAAACATCCCGGCCGGCGCCGCCCGAAAGCAGGTCATTCCCACCCTCGCCCCTGATCCAGTCTGCGCCTGCACCGCCCGAAAGCTCGTTGGCGCGGCCATCACCGATCAGAAGATCGTTGTTGAGGCTCCCGATGACCGTGGTGACCGCGGCATCGATCGTCGTGCCGGCACCGGTTGCGGGCGGGTTGCCCAGGACCGCCGATGCCCAGTAGCCGGCCATCTCGCGATACCCGGTATCGGACGGGTGAATGCCGTCGAACAGGTCGGACAGCGTGACGCTCGGCATCTCGACGAGGCTGACATTCTGGCCGCGCCCGATCGCATCCGCGACGAGGCTTCGGATCGCCGCGTTCACATTGGCGACCTCGGTGTCGTAGCCCGCCAGCGGTATCAGGGTCGACACATAGACATGTGTCGTCGGGCTCGCCTGCGCGACATGGTCGAGCATGGCGGTGATCTCGGCCCGGACGGGAACCTGCGGATTGTTCTTGTAGAAGATGTCGTTGGTGCCGACCATCAGCAGGATGGCGCTCGGCGTATAGGTGGCGAGGAGATTGGGAAGCAGCGCCTGGATGTCGTCCCCGGTTTCTCCCGGGTAACCCGCATGCTGCGGATCCGGCACCTGCCCGTTGCTGTTGGGCCCGACCATGTCGACCAGAAGCCCGGACCCGACCACGTTCTGGTAGAAGAAGCCGCGATAGCCATGCTCGTCCTGCCCGGTAGGCGCGTCGCCATTGGTGATGGAATCCCCGAGCGCCATGACCTTGGTGGCGAGCACCCATTGCGCGGCACCGAGATCGACCCTCACCCCGCGCGTGGCGCTGGACAGGTCGAGCGTGGAGCCGCCGCCGCCGCCGACATCGAGGATGAAACTCCGCGCCACCGGCGCCGAGCCATCCTCGTTGCCATCCTCCACCGAGACGGAGAAGGAGGGCGCGGTCGACGTGCCGTCATGCCGGAAGCTGACCAACCCGCCGGAGAGCTGCGACGGCGTGAAGCTCGCCGCGGCTACCCCGTTGACCAGCAGCGTGCCGCCCGTAACCCCCGAGACCGTGAAGGCGACGCCGGTCGTGCTGTCATCCGGGTCGGTATAGAAGACGTCAGCCTGGTTCAGCACATAGGTGCCGCCACTGATCACCGTTGCTCGCAAATCGCCCGTCAGCGTCGGCGGCGTGTTCACTTGCCCGGTCGTGATGGTGAAGACGAAATTCTGCGCGACCGGGGTCGAGCCGTCCTCGTTTCCGTCCTCGACGGAAATCCTGAAGCTGCCGACCGGCTCCGAGCCGTCATGCCAATAGGTGATCTGGCCGGCGGCAAGCTGCTCGGCCGTGAAGCTCGTCACCGCGGTGCCGTTGCGACGGACATAGCCATTGTCGAGATTGCTTACGGTGAAGGTAATGCCGGCCGGATTATCGTCCGGGTCGGTGTAGAAGATGTCGCTCGTGGTGAACTGGTAGGTGCTGTTATTGGCGATCGTCGCCTGCAGGTCGCCCGTGAGTATCGGGGCGACGTTGCCCTGCCCCGTCGTGACGGTGAACAGGAAATTCTGAGCCACCGGCGCTGAGCCGTCCTCGTTTCCGTCCTCCACCGAGACGGAGAAGGACGGGGTGGCCGAGCTGCCGTTGTGCCGGAAGCTGACCAACCCGCCGGAGAGCTGCGATGGCGTGAAGCTCGTCGCGGCCGCGCCATTGACCAGCAGCGTGCCTCCGGTAACGCCCGAGACCGAGAAGACGACGCCGGTCGCGCTGTCATCCGGGTCGGTATAGAAGAGGTCCGCCTGGCCGAGCACATAGGTGCCGCCAGCCGTGACCGTCGCCCTCAGATCGCCCGTCAGCGTCGGTGGCGCGTTCACCTGCCCGGTCGTGATCGTGAAGACGAAGTTCTGCGCGACCGGCGTCGAGCCGTCCTCGTTCCCGTCCTCGACCGAGATCCTGAAGCTGCCGACCGGTTCCGACCCGTCATGCCAGTAGGTGATCTGGCCGGCGGCGAGTTGCTCGGCCGTGAAGCTCGTCACCGCGGTACCGTTGCGGCGAACGTAGCCGTTGTCGAGATTGCTCACCGTGAAGGTGACGCCGGCCGGGCCATCGTCCGGGTCGGTGTAGAAGATGTCGCTCGTGGTGAGCTGATAGGTGCTGTTATTGGCGATCGTCGCCTGCAGGTCGCCCGTGAGTACCGGGGCTACGTTGCCCGTCGTGACGGTGACCAGGAAATTCTGCGCCACAGGAGTCGAGCCATCCTCGTTCCCATCCTCCACCGAGACGGAGAAGGATGGCGCGGCCGAGCTTCCATCATGCCGGAAGCTGACCAGCCCGCCGGAGAGCTGCGACGGCGTGAAGCTCGCCGCGGCTACCCCGTTGACCAGCAGCGTGCCGCCCGTAACCCCCGAGACCGTGAAGGCGACGCCGGTCGTGCTGTCATCCGGGTCGGTATAGAAGAGGTCGGCCTGAGCGAGCACGTAAGTGCCGCCGCTGGCGACTGACGCTCGCAGATCGCCAGTCAGCGTCGGCGGGGCGTTCACCGGCGCCGTTATGACAGTGAATAGAAAGCTCTGCGCGACTGGCGCGGAGCCGTCCTCGTTGCCGTCCTCCACCGACACCGAGAAGGCCGGTGCGGTCGAGCTGCCATCGTGCCGGAAGCTGACCAACCCACCGGAGAGCTGCGATGGCGTGAAGCTCGTCGCGGCAACCCCATTGACCAGCAACGTGCCGCCGGTAACGCCCGAGACCGAGAAGGCAACGCCGGTCGCGCTGTCATCCGGGTCGGTATAGAACAGGTCCGCCTGGCCGAGCACATAGGTGCCGCCGGTCGCGACATTCGCCCTGAGATCGCCCGTCAGCGTCGGCGGGGCGTTCACCGGCGGCGTCGTGACGCTGAACAGGAAGTTCTGCGCGACCGGCGTCGAGCCGTCCTCATTCCCGTCCTCGACAGAGACGGAAAAGGCCGGCGCGGTCGAGCTGCCGTCATGCCGGAAGCTGACCAGCCCGCCGGAGAGCTGCGACGGCGTGAAGCTCGTCGCGGCAGCGCCGTTGACCAGGAGCGTGCCGCCCGTAATCCCCGAGACCGTGAAGGTAACCCCGGTCGCGCTGTCATCCGGATCGGTATAGAACAGATCCGCCTGTCCGAGCACATAGGTGCCGCCGGTCGCGACATTCGCCCTGAGATCGCCCGTCAGCGTCGGGGGAGCGTTCACCTGCCCGGTCGTGATGGTGAAGACGAAGTTCTGCGCGACCGGCGTCGAGCCGTCCTCGTTCCCGTCCTCGACCGAGATCCTGAAGCTGCCGACCGGTTCCGACCCGTCATGCCAGTAGGTGATCTGGCCGGCCGCGAGTTGCTCGGCCGTGAAGCTCGTCACCGCGGTGCCGTTGCGGCGAACGTAGCCGTTGTCGAGATTGCTCACCGTGAAGGTGACGCCGGCCGGGCCATCGTCCGGGTCGGTGTAGAAGATGTCGCTCGTGGTGAGCTGATAGGTGCTGTTATTGGCGATCGTCGCCTGCAGGTCGCCGGTCAGCGTCGGAGCGACATTGGTGTTGCCCGGACCGGCCGTGAGCTCGACCGTCGCCACGGCGCTGGCGACGGCCGTACCGCCATTGGCCGTGCCGTCTCCGTCGTTTAGCGTGAAGGTGACCTGGCGCGGCGATGTCGAGCTGCCTGCCCCGGTCGAGAAGCCGATATGCTGGAGAAGAATCTGGATCGCGGCCGGTGTCGCGCCCGTGTTGAGGCTGATCACCAGATCGGCGCCGTTTGCTCCTCCCGTCACCGAGCCGACGCTGGTCCCGCCGACCCGGACGGTGCTCCCGCTGATCGTCACCGTCGCATCCGTCATGATGCGCAGCTGGTCGGCGGTGGAGCCGTTCGCCGTCAAGGCGACGCGCAGGGGCCCTCCACCGAAATTCGCGGAGTCAATATCGGCAACGGTCGCGAGGGTGGCAAGCGCCGCCGGCGGGTCGCCGGCCCGGTGTGCCAGCGTCGCGCCAGATCCCGCCGCCGCGCCGTTGAGATCCAGCACCGGCGCGTCGTTGACGCGCGTGATCGCGACGCTTGCATCGCGGGGCAGGCTGGTCTCGATCCCGTCATTCGCGGAAATGCGGACGGTCCTGGCCGCGGTCGAGGGCTGGTCGCTACCATTCTCGTAGAGGATGCCGCGCAGGATGGCTTGGTAGGTCGCGACGGAGGCGTTGCCATCGATGCTGAGCAAGCCGGCGGACGCTGTGTAGGTGACGGTGAGCCCCGCAGCGGCCGCGGCGCTCGCGGCGGCCGCATCCAGGCTGAGCCGTTCCAACCCATCGCCATCCGGCCGGGCCAGGAGCGTGGCCTTGAGCGAGACGAGGCTGCTCGTATCAGGGTCGGTCAAACTCCCGCTCGGCGCAACCGCGACGGAGCGGTTCTCGATGAAGGTCGCGGATGATCCCGTGCCGGAGGCTGCACCGTTCAGGTCGAGCAGAGGCCGATCATTGACCGGAACGACCGTGATCGCGTCGGTGCGAACCGTGCCGGCGAGATTGAGTGTGATCGTCTGGCTCGCCGTCGGCGTATCGCTGACGTCGTTATAGGTGAGATTTCGCAGCACGGTCTGAACCCGGCTCGCCGTCGCGTTGCTGTTGAACGCGATCACGAGGTCCGTTCCGTTCTGGCCGCCCGTCACCGAGCCGACCGTGACCCCGCCGACGCGAACGCTCGTGCCGGACAGGCTGACGCCGCTGCCGAACCCGATCTGCGCCTCGGCCAGGAGACCCGAAAGCCGAAGCGACTGCCCGTTGAAATTGCCGCTGGCGCTGAGCGTGGCGCTCGGCGCGAGGAGGATCGCCGACGCGCCCTCCTGGATCGTCCTGCTCTCGTCGAGCCCGCTGCCGGAGCCGTTCAGATCGAAGCTGGTGATCGTAGCCATGTCGCCTCCCCCAGGGACTCAAGGCTGACCGTGCCGACGCGGATGGACCCTTATGCTCTGTGACACGGATCCGCGGGCCAGCGGAGGCGCGTTGGGAGTAGTCGCGGGCGCGGCAGAGGTAAGTCAGACGATACGCAATTCCGCCAATGAGCCGAGTTCGGCGAGATTGTCGGCCTGCTGCGGCTGGCCGCGAGCCACAACCGGGTCGCCTGACACAGCGCCTGCGACGGCTGGTGGAAGAGTATGTCGGCTACGAACCTGTACCGGAGGCGATTTCGGCGCCAGATGTCGCGCGCTCGCAGACCGGCTTTGTTCGAGCAGGCTCTGCGGTTTCAGGTCACCAGCGCAGGAAGCGCGGAAGAACGAGCGCGCCGAGGCCTGCAACGAATGCGATGGCGATCGTGTACCAGGTCGCCAGGAACGGCACCGTGTCATCAGGGCAATGCAGGCTGTAGGCGACAGTCGCCAGTCCGGCCGAGGCGAGGCCGGCGCAAGCCCCCGTCAGCGTGCCGTCGACCGGGGCGCCGCGGCGCGCCAGCAGCAGCAGCAGGACGAGCGGGAGGAGAGCGTAGAAGGGAACGGCGATGAGGCAGGCGCGCCAGTAACGGCCGAAGGTCAGCGCGCTCCATTGCTCGGGCGGTGCCAACGCCAGCGTCAGCAGGGCCCAGACTGCGACCAGCAAGACCGGGATTGCCACCAGCGGCAGGCGCCGGGCCGGCTTCAGGCCCGGCCGCAGGCTGCTCTGGAACAGGGCGAGCGCGATGGTCGCGACGCTGGCGCCAAGCAGGGCCTTGGCAAGGACCGGAGGCGTCATCCACGCGCTGGCGAGATCGTGACGAGCGCCGAGCGTGACCAGGACCAGCCCGGCGGTGATCGAAAGCGCAGCGAGCGCGCAAAGCCAGGTGGCGCGACGCAGCCAGCCGGTATCGACGGGCCGGTTGTCGGCGCTCATCAGGGAGATCAGGTCCTCGGTCTGCATGTCCGATCTTCGCGAATGTTCTGGTTCAACGGGAAATTCGGGGAAAGCCTGCGAAACGTTACGCGGTCACCATGTCGCATGCTGGTCATGGCGGCTTCGCCCCGCGCCGGGACAGGAATTTTGCCATGGCCTGCAGGCCGCGATGGATCGCGACCTTGGCCGCGGTCTCGGTCATGCCGGCGGCGCTCGCCGCTTCGGCGACACTCGCGCCCTGCAGCTTGACCCGGTCGATCAGGCCGCGTGTCCGCTCCGGCAAGGCGTCCATGGCACGCGCCAGATCCAGCCTGGCCTCAGCGGCTGTACTGTCGGGCGGAGCGGCGAGTTGGTAGGCCTCGTCATCGATCGGCAGGTTGCCGGCATGGCGGCCGGACCGGCGCAAATGGTCGACGAGCTTGTAGCGCGCGATCGCATGGGCCCATGCCGTGACCGGGCTCGCCGGATCATAGGTATGGCGCGAGAGATGCAGCGCCAGGAGCGCCTCCTGCAGCACGTCCTCGGCCTCGCTCGCCTCGCCGCGGCCGGCCTGGGCCAGCATGCGGCGCAAATAGCCGCGCAGGCGCGCGCTGATCGTATCGAGAAAGAGCCGGTAGGCCGCTTCATCGCCTGCGAGCGCGGCAATGAAGACCGGCCTGAGTTGCGATTCGAGTTCGTCGAGCGACAAGGCGTGCGCGCCTCTCCCGAGGGCCGCGGGGAATCCGAGCTATCCCGTGGCACGATAGCGCCGGGCTCACAAGCCCGTGACCGGACGATGAAGCCCGCCCGGTGCGCCGATACGCTCGCGCCCATGCGGGACGTCACGGATGGCGCTCGCAGGGAGCATCGATATGGCGGCCAGAATTCGTCTCGCGTCGGGTCTTGCGCTGCTTGCGGCGATCCTGGCCATCACGCCGCTTCGGGCACAGGATGCGAGCGGGCGCTCACCGATCGACTCTTGCCCCGCCGATGGCGGCTGCAAGGTCAAGGACGGCGATTACCGGATCATCGTGCCGCCGCAGGCCGGGCCCGGGCAAAAGCTCGGCGCGATCATGTATTTCCATGGCTACCAGGGCTCGGCCGAGGAAACGATCTCCGATCAGGGCCTGGTGGCGGTTGCGCGGCGCCTCGGCGTCGCGCTGATCGCGCCGGACGGGATGGGGCATAGCTGGTCCTTTCCCGGCTCGCCCGCCCATGGTCGCGACGAGTTCGCCTATGTCGGGCATGTGCTCGACGATGCGACGCAGCGCTTCGCGATCGATCCCGCCCGCATCATGGCGAGCGGCTTCTCGCAGGGCGGTTCGATGGTCTGGTATCTCGCTTGCCGCATGCCGGCGCGCTTCGCGGCCTTCGCGCCGATCGCCGGGGCGTTCTGGGAGCCGCTGCCGCAAAGCTGCGCGGGGCCGCGCCCCAGCCTGATCCATGTCCACGGCATGAGCGACGGGACGGTGCCACTGGCCGGCCGCGCGTTACGCTACGGCTACAAGCAGGGTGACGTCTTCAAAAGTCTTGCCATCCTGGCGCCCGGTGGCTGCACCGCGGCCTGGGCGGCGGATGTATCGAAATCCGGGCAGTCCGAGGCCCTGAGCTGCCGCTTGGCAACGGGTTGCGGCGGCTCGGCGCGGCTCGAGCTTTGCCTGCATGCCGGCGGCCATATGGCCGATCCGGCCTGGGTCGAACGGGCCTGGCGGCTTGCCATGCCGGCAGAGGCGCCCGTCTCGGCCACGGGGGCCAAGCTCACGTCTCCGTGAACATGTAACCAAAGCGCGTCTCGGCGCGATCTCTCCGGTGAAGCCGCCCAAGCGGCCTGCCGGGGAGACGCCATGAGCCACGACACGATTTCCGCCACCCGCATCACGGAGACGACCACGGCCGGCCTCGTCACCGGCGCCGATCACCTCGCCGCCCGGCTAGCGGCCGCAGGCGCGACCCACGCCTTCGGCATTCCCGGCGGCGAAGTGCTGGCGCTCGTCGATGCGCTCGAGCGCGCCGGCATCCGCTTCCTGCTCGCCAAGCATGAGAACGCGGCGGGCTTCATGGCCGAGGGACTCTGGCATGCGACCGGCGCTCTGCCGGTGCTGGTCGCGACGCTCGGCCCCGGCGTCGCCAATGCGGTCAATGTCGTCGCCAATGCCCAGCAGGACCGCGTGCCGCTGATCTTCATCACCGGCTGCGTCGACCAGGCACTGGCGGAGAGCTACACACATCAAGTCTTCGACCATCAGGCAGTGTTGCGTCCGCTGGTCAAGGCGAGCTTCCGCGCCGCGCCCGGCACCGAGGACGTCGTCGCCGAGAAGGCGGTCGCGCTTGCCAAGCGCGGCCGGCCCGGTCCTGTTCATATCGACCTGCCGATCTCGGTCGCCGAGGCGCGCACGACGCGGCGCGGGCCACCAGCCACGCCGCTGACACAGCCTTCCGTCCCGGCCGACCTTACGCTCGCGCGCGAACTGCTCGCCGGCGCGAGGACGCCGCTGGTCATCGCCGGGCTCGACCTCGTCAACCAGGGCGGCGCGGCCGCGCTCGATCGCTTCCTGACAGGCACCGGTGCGCCACTGCTCACCACCTACAAGGCCAAGGGGCTGCTGCCCGAGGACGACCCGCGCGTCATCGGCGGCGTCGGCCTGTCGCCCAAGGCCGATGCGATCATCCGGCCGCTGATCGAGGCGGCCGACCTCATCGTGCTCGCCGGCTATGATCCGATCGAGATGCGTCAGGGCTGGCGCAATCCCTGGCCCGCCGACAAACGGGTGATCGATATCGTCGCCGAGCCGATCCAGCACGGCATGCACGGGGGGAGCCTGCTGCTCGAAGGCGATGTCGGCGCGATCCTGACGAAGCTGGCCGCAGGCCATACGGCAAGGAGCGCCTGGTTCGGCCGCGAGCCGGCGGCGATCCGCCGGATCTTCCGCGCCGCCTTCGCCGCGCCTTCCGCCTGGGGCCCGCACGCCGTCTTCGAGACCTTGCGCGAGGTCGCGCCGGCGGGAACGGTCGCGACGGCGGATTCCGGCGCGCACCGCATCCTGCTCAGCCAGATCTGGAGCTGTGACGGGCCGCGCCGGCTGCTGCAATCGACCGGGCTCTGCACCATGGGCTGCGCCCTGCCGCTCGCTACGGGTGCCGCGCTCGGTTCCGGCCGGTCGACGCTGTGCTTCGTCGGCGATGCCGGGCTCGAAATGGTGCTCGGCGAGCTTGCGACGCTGCGCGATCTCAAGCTTCCCGTCGTCATCGTCACGCTCGTCGACGAGAGCCTCGGGCTGATCGCGCTGAAGCAGCGCCAGCTCGGGCTGAAACGCGCCGGCGTCGCTTTCGGCGCCACCGATTTCGCCGCGGTGGCGCAGGCCATGGGCGGCCATGGCGTGACGATCTCAGATCGCGACAGCCTGAAGCACGCGGCCGCGGCCGCCTTCAGGCGCGACGGCTTCACGCTGCTCGCCTGCCATATCGACGCCAGGAGCTATGAGGGGGCCTTCTGATGAACGGGCTTCACAAGACGGCGACGAAGCGGCCGCGCGACGAGCGGCTCGACGTGTTTCGCGGGCTGACCATGCTGATCATTTTCGTGGCGCATTTGCCCGAGAACAGCTGGAACGCCTTCATTCCTGCACGTTTCGGTTTCTCCTCCGGCGCCGAGCTCTTCGTCTTCTGTTCCGGCATCGCCAGTGCGCTGGCTTTCGGCAGCGTCTTCGTCCGGCGCGGCCTGCTGCTCGGCACGGCGCGGATCGCCTACCGGATCTGGCAGGTCTACTGGGCGCAGCTCGGGCTCGTGCTGGCGCTGATCGGGCTCGCGGCGCTGCTCGACCGCGGCTTCGGCCTCTCCGAACTCACCGAACAATTTCCGCCGCTGCTGAGCGATCCAGAACGCGCGCTGCTCGGCCTGGTGACGCTGACCTGGCAGCCGGACTATCTCGACATCCTGCCTATGTACCTGGTCATTCTGGCGCTGGTGCCGGTGATGATGGCGCTCCGACGCATCCACGCTGCCCTGCCCTTCCTTTTGGCCGGACTGCTCTATGCGCTGGTCTGGACCGAAGGGCTGAACCTGCCGGGCAATCCCTGGAATGGGGCGGGCTGGTTCCTCAACCCCTTCGCCTGGCAGCTCGTCTTCTTCATCGGCTTCTTCATCGGCATGAAATGGCTGCCGGTGCCACGGCTCGGTGACCCCGGCCTGATGCTGGCGACGGCCGGCTTCCTGATCCTCAGCGTGCCGCTCTCCTTCTGGGGCATTCTCGAGCATTGGCCGGCGGCGCAGGCCCTGCGTGATCTGATCGTCCCCGCCGCCGAGAAGAGCAATCTGCACATCCTGCGCGTGCTGCATTTCCTCGCGCTGGCCTATCTGGTGCTGAGCCTGATCGAGCCCTGGCGGCAGCAGCTCGACCGGGGCGCGGGCCATCTCCTGATCCTGATCGGCCGGCAATCGCTCGCGACCTTCCTGGCGAGCGTCGTGCTGGCCCGGCTCGCCGGCACAGCGGCCGACATGCTCGGTCGCAGCGAGTCCGTCGTCGCGCTGCTCAATCTGACTGGCTTCGCGCTGATCCTCGCCGTCGCGGTCGCGGTCGGCTGGTTCAAGAGCGCGCCCTGGGCGAAGCCGGCGCCCAAGCCCGAAACGCCGCCGCAGGAGAACGAGCCGGTCGCCACCGGCCTCGCCCTGCCGACACGGGTCCGTGAAGCGAGTTGAACGCCGCCTGATCGGCCGTCTGCGAACTCCCCCATGAGCGCTCGCGACGAGCGCCACAATGGAGCAGCCCATGTATCACGATCTCTCCGGCGACAGGATCTCCGTCGCGAACGACAGCGCAAGGCTCGCCTGGAACGACACGCTCGAAGCCCTGCTGGCGCATGCGGCCGCGACGCCCGAGCATCTCGCCCGCACGCTCGAAGCCGATCCCGCTTTCGCCCTGGCCCATGCCGCCAAAGGCCTGATGCTGCTCTCGCTGGCGCGCGCCGAGCTGCTCGGCCCGGCGCGTGACTGCCTCTCGAAGGCCAGGCAAGCGGCCACGCTGCGCCCGGTCACCAGGCGCGAGCAGATGGTGATTGAGGCCCTGGCGCTCTGGCTCGACGAGGCGCCGAGCAAGGCCGCCCTGCGGCTGGAGTCGATCCTTGCGGCCCATCCTTTCGACGTGCTGGCGCTCAAGCTCTCGCACGGGCTTCGCTTCATGCTGGGCGACCAGGCCGAGATGCTGGCGAGCCTGCACCGTGTCGCGCCCGGCTTCGGTGAGAGCCACCCGCTCGCCGGCTATGTCAATGGCTGCTACGCCTTCGCCCTGGAGGAACAGGGTTTCTATGCCGAGGCCGAGCGCGCCGGGCGCCGCGCCGTGAGCCTGAGCCCGCGCGACGCCTGGGGCCGCCATGCCGTCGCCCATGTGCTGGAAATGACCGGCCGGGCCGAGGAGGGCATCGCCTGGCTCGGCGACGGCCGCAACTGGGCCCACGCCAATAACCTGCGCTTCCACATCGTCTGGCACCTCGCGCTGTTCCGGCTGGAACGCGGCGAGACGAGCGAGGTGCTGCGTCTCTATGACGAGGAGATCCGGGCCGAGCCGACCGACGACTACCGCGATATCGCCAACGGCGCCTCGCTGCTGGCGCGGCTCGACTATGCCGGAGTCGATGTCGGCAACCGCTGGGAGGAGCTCGCGGCCAAGGCGGAAGGCCGCGTCCATGATCGCCGCCTCGTCTTCGCCGACCTGCACTACGCCCTCTCGCTGCTCGGAGCCGGCCGCCATGACGGCGCCGAGACGATCGCGCGCGACCTGGTCGAGGATGCGCACGGCCATTCGAGCGGCGAGCGGCGCGAGGCCGCCCGTAACGGCGCGCTCGCGGCCTTCGGGCTGATCGCCTTCCGCGAGGGCGACTATGCCGAGGCCGCGCGCCTGCTGGGGGCCGCCCGCAACGGCCTCGTCGCAATCGGCGGCAGCCATGCCCAGCGCGACCTGTTCGAGCAGGCCTATATCGAAAGCCTGATCCGCGCCGGCTGCGATGACCGGGCAGCCATGATCCTGCGTGAACGCCTCGCCAGGCGAGGCGGCTCGAACCTCTTCGCTGCACGTCGCCTCGCGCAACTGCGTGGCCGCCCCTCGGGCCGCCTCGCCGCGCTCGCCGTCGCCGCGACTCCGCTCGCTATCGCCCACTAACCTCTAAAAGGACGCAAGACCATGACCACCGCCACCATGACCCGCAGCCTTGCCCTGCCCTCCAGCCGCACCGTGATCAATCTCGCCCTCGGCGGCTTCGCCGGCCTGGGTTTCTGGGAGCTGTTCTCGGCCGTGCCGACGGCCTGGTTCGCCGAATATCCGCTGGAGCCGCCGGAGCTGGTGAAATCACTGTTCTACCACCAGCTCGGCCTCACCATCTCGACGCCGACCGCCAAGGGGCTGCATTTCCTCACCGGCTTCCTGTTCTACCCGCTCGGCTACTGGATCCTGACCCGCTGGGTGAAGAGCTTCGGCATGCCGGCCGATGGCTGGATCTGGGGCGTGATCACCTATTTCATCGCCCTCGCCTTCTTCGCCCCGCTCGCCGGTCAGCATTTCCTGCTCAACGACGTGCCGCGCCTCTCCTTCATGAGCCTCATCGGGCACGCGATCTATGGCTGGCTCGCGGCCTATGTCTTCGAGGCGCTGGAAGCGCGTACGGGCTGATCATCGCGACACGGGAGAAACACCATGTTCGACAGGCGCAGCTTCATGCTCCTGGCCGGCGCAGGCGCCGTCACCACGGTGCTTGCCACGGCCGCAGCCCGGGCCGACACCCCTCGCCCGGTCAATACGCTCGGTTCACGCGACACGGTTGCGATCCGCGGCTACGACCCGGTCGCCTATTTTCGCGAGGGCGGCCCCAGGCCCGGCAAGCCGGAATTCTCGATCAGCCATGCCGGCGCGACCTGGCGCTTCGCCAGCGCCGAGAACAAGGCGCTGTTCGAGGCCGATCCGGAGCGTTATCTCCCGGCCTATGGCGGCTTCTGCGCCTACGGCACCTCGCGCGGCTATCTCGTCAAGATCGAGCCGGAAGCCTGGTCGATCGTCGATGGCAGGCTCTACCTGAACTACGATCTCGACGTGCGCAGGACCTGGCTGGGCGATACCCGGAAATACATCGCCCGGGCCGAGGGCAATTGGCCGCGCCTGGGCTCGGCGGATATCCGGTAGCAGATTGCTGGTGGCCGCCATTTGCCCGCAGTGCTGAGCCTGCGGCGCAGCGGCCACTATGATCCCGTCACCGGGCGTAGCGGCTCGGAGGCCGCCGCAACCCGAGATTCTCGCGCAGCGTCCTGCCCTCATATTCAGTGCGGAACAGGCCGCGGTGCTGTAGCTCCGGCACGACCAGCGTGACGAAATCATCGAGCCCGCCCGGCGTATAGGCGGGCTGGATCAGGAAGCCGTCGACCGCGTGGTTGACGAACCAATGCTCGATATCATCCGCGACCTGGGTCGGCGAGCCGACGAGCGTGCGTTGGCCGCGGGCGCCGGCGAATTTCTCGTACATCTGGCGAATGGTCGGGCGCCCCGCGACAATCGGCTCGTAGCGGCGTCTGTCATCGGCAAGCAGCTTCGCGACCACGTCCTCCGGGAAGGGCTCGTCGTCGCCATAGGGCGAGAGGTCCATGCCGCGCAGCGCGTTCTGCAGGAGTTCGCGACCGACGGCGGAATGGATCAGCGATTGCAGCCTGAAATGCTTTTCCTTCGCCTCCTCCTCGGTGCGCCCGACGATCGCGTTGAGCCCGGGCATGATCTTGATGTCGTCGGGCTGGCGCCCGTTCTTCACCGCGAGATCCTTGAGCTGCTGGTAGATTTGCTGGCCCTGGGCGAGGCTATGCAGCGGCGTGAACACGATCTCGGCGATCCTGCCGGCAAGCTCGGTGCCCACCGCCGAGGCACTGGCCTGGGCGAGCACGGGATAGCCCTGCGGCGAGCGTTCGATATGGAGCGGCCCCCTCACCTTGAAGTTCTCGCCCTGGTGATGGAGGAAATGCAGGGCATCCGGCTTGAAATAGCGCCCGCTCGACCGGTCGCGCACGAAGGCGCCGTCGTCGTAACTGTCCCACAGACCCTTGACGACCTCGACGAATTCCTCGGCCCGGTCGTAGCGCTCGCCATGGGCGTAGTGCTCGTCGCGTCCGAAATTATAGGCCTCGGACGTGTTCGCGGAGGTGACGACGTTCCAGCCGGCGCGCCCACCCGTCATGTGGTCGAACGAGGCGAGCCGGCGCGCGATCTGGTAGGGCTCGTTATAGCTCGTCGTCGCCGTCGCCACGAGCCCGAGATGCTTCGTCACGGCGGTGAGGCCCGCCAGCAGTGTCAGCGGGTCGAGGAAGTTCATGTATTGCGGCCAGCGGCTGAGCGCCTCCAGGTTGCCGTCGCGCGTGGCGACGGCGTCGGCGAGGAACATCAGGTCGAATTTACCCCGCTCGGCGATCTGGGCCATCTCGACGTAATGGGCGAAATTGGTGCCGGCGTCGATCTGCGACTCCGGGTAGAGCCAGGACGCGACGTGGTTGCCGGTGGGGTGGAAGAAGGCACCGAGCTTGAGCTTGTCGGTGCGTTTCTGGGTCGACACAGGCGTAGGCTCCCACAGGCTGTTGGACGGCCGCCGACCATTGAATGCCATGGTGCATCCGGTCAGCGACCGAAGGCTAGCAGTGATGATGGGAGACGCTAGCCTGACACGCGCGCTTTTGCAGATCCTTATGTGGCTGCGCTAGCGCAGCGGCCCAAAAAGTGGATCGCGGTTTTCGGATAGGGACCGCTTAAAAACCTCGCATTTCACCTGGAAGCTCGCGTCTCCGCGCCTTGGCGCCGCTGTTGCGCTCGCTCACGAATTGGTTCAACATTGGCTCGAATTGGATCGACATTGGCCGAGCCGGCGGGATATGAGGTGACCATGCTCATCGACGACATTTCATTCATCCCGCTGCAAGCGCAACTGCCCGCCGGCAGCGCCTATGGAATGTCGAAATCACTGGCCAGCGCGCGGGCGACGACGCTGGTGCGTCTCAAGCTCGCCGACGGTACGGAAGGCATCGGCGAATGCTGGGGCATGCCCCAGGTCAATCTCGCCATGCTGCCTCTGGTCAAGGGCTATCTGCTCGGAACCCATGTGCTCGATATCGAGCACGCCTTCGCACAGATGCTCGCCCGGCATTACCATTTCGGCGTCCAGGGTCCGATGACCTGGTGCATTTCCGGCATCGACATGGCGGCCAAGGACGCGGCGGGCAAGGCTCTGGGCCAGCCGGTCCACCGGCTGATCGGCGGCAAGCAGGCCGCGGCGGTGCAGATCTACGCTTCCGGGGGCTACCTGACGGAGAACAGCGCCCGCGATTTCGAGCCGCAGATCGAGGCCATGGCCAAGGCCGGCCATCGCTCGGTCAAGATCAAGATCGGCGTGTCGCCGGCCAATGACGAGGAGCGCGTCGCCACGGCACGGAGCATCCTCGGCCCCGATGTCGAGATCCTCGTCGATATCAACTCCAATTACACGCTGGACCTGGCGCGCGAGAGCCTCGCTCGCCTGGTGCCCTACGGCATCGGCTGGGTCGAGGAGCCGCTCGCGCCCCAGGACTTCGCCGGATACGAGCTGCTCCAGCGCTCCAGCCCCGTGCCGATCGCGACGGGCGAGGCGCTCTATACCGCTTTCGATTTCAAGCGCCTGATCGACCGTCGCGCGGTCGACGTCGTCCAGCCCGACCTCTCGCTCTGCGGCGGCTTCTGGCAGGGTCGGCAGATCGCCCAGCTCGCGATGATGGAGCATCTGCGCCTGTCGCCCCATGTCTGGGGAACCGGCGTCGGGCTGGCGGCCGCCGTCCATTTCGTCGCGTCGCTGCCGGTCTATCCTCATGCCGGCAATGTGCCGCGGCCGACGCTGGTCGAATACGATCTCGGCCATAACCCGATCCGGGATGCGATTCTGAAGAACCCGCTCGAACCGGCCGATGGCATGATCACGGTCCCCGATGCGCCCGGCCTCGGCATCGAGATCGACTGGGATGCGGTGGAACGCCATGTCGTCCGCTGACACGGCCCGTACGGTTCTGGTCGCCGGCGGGCTCGGCTTCGTCGGCTCGCATGTCGTGCGCGCCCTGGTCCATGCCGGCTATGCGCCGGTCCTGTTCGGGCCGGCCATGGCGGAGGATCGGCTTGCCGACATCGGCGGCCGCTATGAGGTTTTCGAGGGCTCGATCGGCGACCGCGATGCCCTGACGGCTGCCTTCGCGCGCTTCAAGCCGGCGCAGGTGATCTCCTGCGTGGCCCATAGCGTCGGCAAGGAAGGCCTGATGCGAGCCGGGGAAGCCGAATCCGACACCGCGATGGAGATCAATGTCGCCGGCCATGGCAAGCTCATCGATGCCGCCTGCCGGGCAGGCGTGAAGCGCATCGTCTGGACCGGCTCGAGCGTGGTTTACGGCCCGGCTTCGACCTATGCGACGTCGCATGTCGATGAGGGCGATGTCTCGGCCCCGACCACCGTCTACGGCCTGACCAAGCACCTGGCCGAAGAGCTTTCGGCTTTCATGACCAGGCGTTATGGAGTGGAGATCGTCAGCATGCGGCTGCCGCTCATCCTCGGCCCGGGGCTGTGGTATCAGGGCGCGGCGAGCGCGATCTCCGAGGTCTTCGCCGCGGCGCGCGAGAACCGCCCAGCGCGGATCAGCTTCCACGACCACGCTGTCGACCTGATGCATGTCGTCGATGCGGCCGCGGCCATGCTGGCGGTGCTGCGCCATCCCGGTCCCGTGCGTTCAACATATAATATCAAAGGCTTCGAAGCGAACATTACCAATCTCATCGAAGCTGTCCGGTCTCGGAAGCCGGGCACCGGAATCGCGTTCGAGCGCATCGAACCGGCCCTGCTGCTGCCGCTGATGGATGGTAGCCGCTTCGTCGGCGAGACCGGCTTCTCGCCCCGCTTCGATCTCGCCGGCCTAGTCGCCGATATGCTCGCCCCCGCACCGGAAAACGCACCATGATCGACCAGCGTCTCGCCGAACTTGGCATCGAACTGCCGGAAGCCGCATCGCCGTCCTTCAACTATGTGCCGGTCACGCTGCATCAGGGCGTCGCCTATGTCGCAGGACAGCTTCCCAAGGTCGATGGCGAAGTCCGGGTGCAGGGCAAGGCCGGAGGCGCGGTCACGCTCGAGACGGCGCGCGGCGAGGCCCGCATCTGCATCCTGCAGGGCCTCGCCTGCCTGAAGCAGGCCCTGGGCAGCCTCGAACGGATCGAGCGCGTGCTGAAGGTCACCGGCTTCGTCGCCTCCGCGCCCGGCTTCAACGACCAGCCGAAAGTCCTCGACGCCGCCTCCGACCTGCTCGGCGAGATCCTGGGCGAGGCCGGCCGGCATGCCCGCTCGGCCGTCGGCGTCGCCGAACTGCCGCGCAATGCCGCCGTCGAGATCGAGCTCGTCGTGGCCTATCGCGATTGATCCAGTGGATATGGGGTACCGGCCACGGGCATCCGGATATCCCCAGGATCAGCTGATCCGAACCGGAGCCCGGCGAGGGGAAAAAACAATGTCCAGTTCCGATATCTTTGGCGTGATGGACCGGCGGACGCTGCTCGCGCTCGGCGGCTTCGCCGCTGCGGCGGCGATCATCGGCCCGGCCGGCGCGACCGATCTCTACGGCCCGAAGGGCAGCGGCGCGAAATCCGGCGGCACGCTCAACATGGGCCTGCTGGTCGAGCCGCCCGGCCTCGATCCGTTCCACCAGGCGGCCGATGCCCGCATCCGCCTGACCGTCCTGATCTACCAGGGCCTGTTCTACGAGAGCCCGGACGGCACGGCGATGCCGCTGCTCGCCGAAGGCTTCGACCTCTCCAGTGACCGGCTCGTCTATACGATCCGCCTGCGCAAGGGCGTGAAGTTCCATACCGGCCAGCCGATGACGGCCAAGGACGTCGCCTATAGCTACAACTATATCCGCGACGCCAAGAACGGCTCGCCCGGTGCCGGCGACTTCGCCATGATCACCGCGATCGAGGCGGTCGACGATGCCACCGTCAAGATCACCATCTCCGCACCCAACGCCGCCCTGCCGATGACGCTCGGCAACAAATATGGCGGCGTGGTCCCGGCCGGCTATTTCGACGCGGCGGACGCGAAGACCAAGCTCAACCAGGCGAGCGTCGGCACCGGCCCGTTCAAGCTCTCCGAGTTCAAGCCGAACAGCAACGCAACGCTGGTGCGCAACCCGGATTACTGGGAACCGGGCGTTCCCTATCTCGACCGCATCAACTTCGTCTTCGTGCCGAATGCGGCGAGCCTGCTGGTCGGTCTGCGCAACAAGCGCATCGACATCGCCACGCTGTCGCGGCCCCAGGACGTCAAGCAGGTCGAGGGCGTCGCCGGGCTCGTGATCGAGCGCAAGCCCTCCTTCAACCAGAAGGCCATCGATCTCGGCGCCGAGCTGAAGCCGCTCGACGACGAGCGCGTGCGGCGCGCCATCGCGCTCGCGGTCGACAAGGACGAGATCATGCGCGCCTCGATCGGCGGGCTGGGCAACACCATCGGCACCATGGTCGCCGGCATGCAGGAGAGCTGGGGCGCCCCGCTCGACAAGCTGCCGAACCAGAAGGTCGACATCGCCGCGGCGAAGAAACTGCTGGCCGAGGCCGGCCATCCCGACGGGTTCGAGCTGACCCTGACCTCGATCATCGGCTATGACTGGATGGATGCCGCCGCCGTCACCTTGCGCGAACAGCTCGCCAAGATCGGCATCAAGCTCGCCATCCAGCGGGTCGAGCTCGGCGTCTGGGTCAAGAACTTCCAGTCGAAGCAAATGGGCTTCACCTTCAACGACTGGGCGACGGTTCCCGATCCCAACCTGCTGTTCTACCGCCACTTCCACAAGGCGCCGGAAGGCGCCGATTTCCGCAACTGGAAGAACGACGCGGCCAGCGCCCTGCTCGACGAGGGCCGGGTCGAGAGCGATCCGGCCAAGCGCCGCGAGATCTATATCCGCTACCAGCAGGCGATGGCGGAGAGCGTGCCGACGATCATGCTGTTCTCGGCCGACCATGTCGTCGTCCGCGCCGACAAGGTGAAGAATTACGATCAGCACCCGACCGGCTGGTATTACGGCCTGGCGCGGGCCTGGATCGCCTGAGGCTCGCTCGCATGCGGCGTCCCGGGACGCCGCATGCCATTCTGGCGCGGGTGCTCTCGTCGCCAAGGCCTGAAAGACGCGGAGTCAATGGGCGCTTACATCGTAAAAAGACTGGCAGCGCTCGTGGTCACCGCGCTGCTGACCTCGGTCGTCGTGTTCCTGCTGGTGCGCTCGGTGCCGGGCGACGTCGTCGGGCAGATGCTCGGCCAGACCAGCGACCCCGTGGCCGCCAAGGCCCTGCGCGAATTCTTCGGCCTCGATCAGCCGGTCTGGCAGCAATATCTCGGCTGGCTCGGCCGGGTGATCACGGGCGATTTCGGAACGAGCTGGACGCGCGGGCAGCCCGTCCTCGGCATGGTCGGCTCGGCGCTCGCGGTGACGGTCCAGCTCGCCTTCGCGACGCTCCTCCTGGCGACGCTGATCGGCGTGCCGCTCGGCATCCTCGCCGCGATCTATGAAGGCCGGATGCTCGACCGCCTCATCCAGTGCTTCAACCTGCTCGGCCTCGCCGCGCCGGTGTTCTGGATCGGCCTGATGCTGCTCTTCGGCGTCTCAACCGGCTTCGACTGGTCGCCGCCGCTGATGTATGTGCCACCGAGCGAGGCGCTCGGCGAGAATCTCTCGATCATGGCGCTGCCGGTGCTCAGCCTCGCGCTGCTGCAGGCCGCGGCCTATAGCCAGTTCGTCCGGCAGAACATCGTCTCGGCGCTCGGGCAGGACTATGTGCGCACCGCGATCGCCAAGGGCCTGCCGGTGCGCTCGATCTTCTTCACGCATCTTCTGCGCAACATCGCCATCCCGCTCGTCACCTTCATGGGCCTGATCCTGATCCAGATCCTCGGCGGCGCCGTGATCATCGAAAGCCTCTTCGCCCTGCCCGGCCTGGGCCGGCTGCTGCTCTCCTCGATCGAGACGCGCGACTATCCCGTGCTGCAGGCCGGCCTGCTGGTCGTCGTGGTCATCGCCATGCTGGTCAACCTGGTCGTCGACCTGTCCTACCGGATCATCGATCCGCGCGTTCAGCTGAGCTAGGCTGCCATGAGTTCCTCTTCAGACAGCATGCCCGTTAGCGACCGCCTGGCCCGCCTCCTGCGTCGTGCACGACAGGAGCCGGACCTTGTGCTCGGCCTGGTGCTGCTCGCGTTCGTGCTCGTGGTCGTCGCGTTCCCCGGTCTCTTCACCGGCCATTCGCCCCTCACCGTCAATGTCGACAAGGCGCTGGAAGCGCCCTCCTCCGCGCATCTTTTCGGCACTGACGATGTCGGCCGCGACGTGCTCGCGCGGGTGGTCCATGGCGCCCGGATTACGCTCTCGATCTGTGCTTCGGCGCTGGTCCTGGCAGCCGTCATCGGCGGCGCGCTCGGCCTGTTCTCGGGCTTCGTCGGCGGGCGCATCGACATGCTGCTCGGCCGGCTGGTCGACGTGATCCTGAGCTTTCCGCCGATCATCTTCGGCGTCATGGTCACCGGCATTCTCGGCCCGAAGACGCTCAATCTCGTCTTCGCCCTGACCGTGGTCTATGTGCCGCTGTTCTTCCGCATCGCGCGCTCCGGCGCCATGTCGGAAGCCGGGATGACCTATGTCGAGGCGGCCCGCAGTCTCGGCCTGTCGCAGTCGCGCATCCTGCTGCGGCACGTGGTCCGCAACGTCCTGCCGATCGTCCTCGTACAATGCATGGTGCTTTTCCCGCTCGTGCTGCAGATCCAGGCAGCGCTCGGCTTTCTCGGCCTCGGCGTGCAGCCGCCGACGCCCGACTGGGGCGCGATCCTGCAGCAGGGCAAGGACTACATCCTGCTGGCGCCGTGGATGTCGGCTTTTCCGGGCCTCGCCATCCTGATCACGGCGCTGGCGTTGACTCTGGTCGGGCGCGGACTGCAGCGGCGAATGGACCGACGCTGAAGCGGACCTAGCTCTCGCTGACCGACATCAAGGTGCGCAGCAGGTAGTTGCTGATCAGCTCGCGCGCCTTGACGGCGTCGCGCTGCCTCAAGGCATCGATGATCGCGGCATTGTCGCGCGCCGCGGCCTCGCGCACCGCGCTGATCGGCAGCGGATGCCCGCCCGGCCGGCCCCAGCCCGCCCGGCGGCGCGATTCGATGATCTGCTCGAAGACCGAGACCAGGAAGCCGTTATGGGAGGCACGGACGATTGCGAGATGAAGCGCGTATTTCGCTTCCTTGAACTCGCTCCAGCTGCCGGCATTGCGCAGGGCCTCGAGATAGGCCGAAAGCGCCGCGAGATCCTGCTCGCTCGCCCGCTCCGCGACCAGCTCCGCCAGGGTCGGCTCGAACATCAGGCGCGCCTCGAGCAGCTCGCCGAGGCTGAAATTCGGTTCGGCCGCCGGCTCCTGCAGGCCCTTCGACACGCTGCGGGCGACGAAAGTGCCGCGCCCGACATGGCGGATGATCAGCCCCTCGTCGGCGAGCTGGTTCATCGTCTTGCGGACGGTGTTGCGAGCCGCGCCGAACCGCGAGGCAAGCGCGCGTTCGGTCGGGAGCCGCGTCCCGGTCCGCAACTGCCCCTCGACGATCGAACTTCTCAGGCTCTGGTAGATCGCCTGGCTGTCTGAATCGGATTTGAGCCGTGCGCTGGTCTCGTCCGTCTGTCTGGCCAGATTCTCGATCATGTTTGGTCTGATTTGGTCCTGCCGCTGCACCTATCGATACATCATTTGTACCAATTGTTCAAAAGCCCCTACGCAAGCTCTCGCGCGTCAGAATGAGTTGGAAATTGGTTGAGATTGGGTGATATTGGTTTAGTCATAGCAGGACACTCTGACCAATCGCGAGGATAGTCGCATGAAGACGCAGGCGGGCCGGACCGGCGCCCAGATTCTGGTGGATTGCCTCGCACTCCACGGCACCGAGCGCGTCTTCTGCGTCCCCGGCGAGAGCTATATCGCCGTGCTCGACGCGCTCCATGACGGGCGCGACGCGATCGATCTGATCGTCTGCCGCCAGGAAGGCGGGGCCGCCAACATGGCCGAGGCCCATGGCAAGCTGACCGGGCGCCCCGGTATCTGCTTCGTGACCCGCGGCCCCGGCGCGACCAACGCGTCGATCGGCGTCCACACTGCCTTCCAGGATTCGACCCCGATGATCCTGTTCATCGGCCAGGTCGGGCGCGACTTCGCCGATCGCGAGGGCTTTCAGGAAGTCGACTTCCGCGCCATGTTCGCGCCGCTGGCGAAGTGGTCGGCGCAGATCGACGACGCGCGCCGCATCCCCGAATATCTGCATCGTGCCTTCCAGACCGCGATGGCCGGACGGCCCGGCCCGGTCGTGCTGGCCTTGCCCGAGGACATGCTGAGCGACATCGTCGCCGGCGAGATCGATCTCGGACGCCGCGCCGAACCGATCCCGGCCGCACCGCGCGCCGATCAGGTCGACGAGATCATGACGCACCTCGGCAAGGCGCGGCGGCCCATGATCATCGCGGGCGGTGGCGGCTGGAGCGAGCAGGCCGGCCGCGACCTCGTGGCCCTTGCCCGCCGAAATGCGCTGCCGGTCGCGGTGTCCTTGCGCTGCCAGGACTATCTGCCGAACAGCGAGCCCTGTTTCGTCGGGCATTTCGGCATCGGCGCCGAGCCGAGCCTGACCAAGCGGCTGGGCGAGGCCGATCTGCTGCTCGTGCTCGGCCCGCGCCTCGGGGAGATGACGACCGCTGGCTACACCTTGCTCGCACCGCCCCGGCCGGCCGGCAAGACGGTCGTCCATGTCCATCCCGATCCGAACGAGCTTGGCCGCGTCTACCAGGCCGATCTGCCGGTGAATGCCGCCGCATCGACAGTGGTCGCGGCCCTCGCGGCGCGTGAGCCGGTCGCCGCGCAGCCATGGCGCGACTGGGCGCGGGACTGCCGCTCTGACTACGAGGTGAGCCTGGTCCCGTCGCAGCAGCCCGGCGGCGTCAATCTCGGCGAGATCGTCAGCCAGTTGCGCGCCGCCCTTCCCGCCGACACGATCATGTGCTCGGGCGCCGGCAACTATACCGGCTGGCTGCATCGCCACTGGCATTTCTCGGATTATCGCACGCAGCTCGCGCCGACCTCCGGCGCGATGGGCTATGGCGTGCCGGCCGCGGTCGCCGCCAAGCTGGCCTACCCGCAGCGCGGTGTCGTCTCCATGGCCGGCGATGGCTGCTTCCTGATGAATGGCCAGGAGTTGGCGACGGCCGCGCAATACGGGCTGAAGATCCTGTTCATCGTCGTCAATAATGGCATGTACGGCACCATCCGCATGCATCAGGAGCGGCATTATCCGGCACGGGAAAGCGGTACCGCATTGACCAACCCGGATTTCGTGACGCTGGCCAAGGCCTATGGCCTGCATGCCGAGCGCATCGAGGCGACCACCGATTTCGAGGCTGCGTTCGAACGCGCACGCAACGCGCCGGCCAGTGCCTTGATCGAACTGATAACCGATCCGGAAGCATTGTCGGTGCGCAGCACGCTTTCGGGCGTGCGCAACTCGGCTCTCGCGCGCCTGGCGGCGAACTGAGGCGGACGAATTCGATAGGGAGTATCGCTATGTCTTCTGAACAGGCTTTCTGGTCGTCCCTTACGGCTGCCGAGCACGAATTCCAGTACAATCCCCAGGCCGCCTTCCCCGATTTCAAGGACGCGCAGGCGAGCCGCGCGGCGACCAATGCCGCGGCCCTGGAGCAACTCGTGCGCCATGCCGACCTTTCCTATGGCGAGCACCCGCTGCGCAAGGTCGATATCTATCCCGCGGCGGGGAACGACGGCCCGGCGCCGGTCCATATCTTCTACCATGGCGGCTATTGGCGCGCGCAGGACAAGCAGAATTTCGCCTTCGTCGCCGCGCCGCTGGTCGCCGCCGGCATCACCACCGTCATCGCCAATTACGAGCTCTGTCCCGCCTCGACGCTGGACGGGGTCGCGGAATCGGCGATCGCCGCGCTGGCCTGGGTCAGACAGGAGGCGGCGCGCTTCGGCGGCGATCCCGGCCGTATCAGCCTGTCCGGGCATTCGGCCGGGGCGCATCTGGTGGCCGAATGCATGGCGCATGACTGGGCGGGCGAAGCTATCGATCCTGCCTTCGTGAGCGGCGCGGTGATGATCAGCGGCATTTTCGATCCGCGCCCGGTCATGGGCACCAGCGTCAATGCCGAGGTGCGCCTGACCGAGGAGATCGCGCGGCGCCGCGACGTCGAGCGCCGGCAGGTCCAGGTCAAATGCCCGACGACCTTGATCGCGGGCGGTCTCGAGCCCTGGCACTGGATCGAGCAGACCTATCGCTATTCGCATCACCTCCACCGCAGCGGCATGCGGCCGGAAGTCCATACGCTCCCGCGCTGGGGTCATTTCGACATCCTGAACGAGCTGATGGAGCCGGGCGCGCCGCTTCCGAGCGCGATCATCGGCAAGGCGCGGCCGTCGCGAGCCTAGAGCATTCTCGCGCGAATCGGATGCCGGTTCGCGTGAAGACAATACATCAAAATACCGGGCTAGAGCATTCTTGCAGTTCGTAAAAACACCAGAATGAACGAGCCCGCAGCCGGCGAGCAGGAAGCACGACATGAGCGCGCAGAGATGGCGATTGACCGTCTACGACCTCGCCCCCACGGGGCATTATATCGTTCCGACGGGCGGCCACGCTTTCGTCTATGCCGCGGATGGTGACACCACGGTTACGGGCACGAGCCTGGCACAGGATGCCGGGAGCTTCGCCACTGCCGGAGATACCGTCTCGGCATCCGCCATCGCCTGGATCTACGAGCTCGTCCCGGGTGCCAGTTTGCCTCCGCGGCAGGACGGACTTTCACCGGTGCTCTCGCGCGCCGTCTCGCTGCCGGAGGGCGCTCACCTGCTGCGCGCCGATCGCGTCGAGTCCGCGGCCGGCGCCCAGACCCCGGCGCATCGGCATCAGGGTCCCGGCATACGCCGGCTTCGGCGCGGCCTGCTCCTGGCCGAGGTCGGCGACCACCTCGACCGCATCGAAGCGGGCCAGGCCTGGTTCGAGAGCGGCCACGAGACCGTCGTCGGAACGAATATCAGCGGCGCCACCAATGCCTTCGTGCGCGTGATGCTGCTGCCGGTCGCACTGGCCGGAGGGAAGAGCTCGTTTATCCCCGCAAATCCCCAAGAGGCTGCGAAGCCTCGCGCAGCGAACCTCACGCTGTTCGGGGAGCGCCCGCTTTGAGGACCTTTACCGCATTTTGCTCCGGTCGTCGGCGAACCCAATTAGCCCGCTCCTGATGCCCAGGATCGGCCGGGCAGTGGACGATCCTATCGTGTTCCGATCCTCAGCCCGAACAGCCGGGGGATCGCGGCCGCGGCGCGCATCGGTGCGCTGCCGCGCTCGCCCCGTTCTTCCGCTTCTTCGCAGCCGATGATGCCCCAGCGGATCAACCGGCCGCCGAGGGTTCGCAGCGGCTCCGGTGGCAGCGCGGGCAAGCCGCGCGTGCAGAGCGGCAGGCTCGACCAGTCATCCTTCACCCCGAGCACAAGCGAGGCCAGGCACTGGCCGCCCATATAGGTCGGATTGACGCCATGGCCGGAATAGCCGCAGCCATAATGGATGCGGCGGCCCGGCAGCGTGCGGAAAAACGGCAGGCGGTCGGACGAGACATCGATGCCGCCGCCCCAGGCTCTCGTGATGCCGATATCAGCAAAGCCGGGCAGCAGGCGCCGGAGGCCGCGCAGGGCGCGCTCTGCCGAGGCGTTGTCCCGCATCAGTGCCGCAGCCGCGGCATCGCCGCCGTAGGCGATCGGGCCCGAGCCGGAGCCCATCAGGACGCGCCCGTCCACGGTCTTCCGGAAATAGTGCAGGAACATCCTGAGATCGGCGATGCCCTCGTCGCCGGTCCAGCAGGCGGCGGCGACCTGCTCCGGCGCCGGAGCCGTCATCAGCGCATAGCTCGAGAAGACGCTGACATGGGGCCGGATCTCGGGCAGCCGGGCGAGCGCGATATTCGTGGCCAGAACGACGTCGCGGGCGATGATCTGGCCAGCCGGGGTGCGAAGCCGGTTCGGCGTGCCGGCATCGAGGCCGAGCATCGGCGTCTTCTCGTAGATCGTGACGCCGGCGGCCAGGGCCGCGCTGCGCAGCGCCCGCGCCAGGCGGGCGGGATGGACGTTCGCCCCTTCCGGCAGGAAGATCCCGGCGCGGAAGGCCGGCGACTTGCAGCGCAGCGCGACCTCGTCCGCGCTGAGCGCCTGGGCGCTGTCGGGAACGCCGAGTCGCCGCGCCGTGGCGACCATGGTCGCGATCCTGGCATCCTGCGCCGGGGAGGCAGAGACGCAGAGATTGCCGGCCTCGCGCCACCAGACATCGCGGCCGGGACTGGTCGCGAAGCGGCGGATCGCGTCCTGCGCCCGCGTGCCGGCACGCGCGACCGCGAGCGCGGCATCGGCGCCGAGATTGGCTTCCATGCCGGCGAGCGAGGCCCAGTAGCCATGGACCTTGCCGCCATTCTTGCCGCTCGCACCGGAGCCGCAAAGCGACGCCTCGATCAGCGCAATGGTCAGCGACGGCGCCCTCTCCTTGAGGGCGAGCGCCGTCCACAAGCCGGTATAGCCGCCTCCGACGATCGCGACATCGACCTGCGTTCCGCCCGACAGCGCCGGCAACGGCGCTGGATTGCCTTCAGCCGCAAGTGCGTCGTCGAACCACCAGGAGCGCTCGGCCGGGACAAGGGTCGGATCGGATGGCGATGCGGGCATCACGAATCTCTCGGCAAGCAGCGGCGAGCTCCTGTCGAAGGCTAGTCCAGCCCGGAAAGCCTGGTCCGCAGCTCGAGCATCTCGCTGCAGACGGCCTCGAGGTCGGAGATGGCGAAGCCTTCAGCCAGTTCCGGCGCGTAATCGCCGAGGCGCTGCTGCAGGACACCGGTGTAACGCACCCGCCCGGCCTCCACGACGAGGCCGCTGCGCGCCTCGTAGGCGGCATTCCACGCGATCGCCACCTCGCGCGGCAGGCCGGCCGGAAGTGCGAGTTCAAGGCCGGCCGCCGTCAGCTCGACCGGGTAGCCGCCGGGCAGCCCGGCCGGACCGGGCACATGGCCGGACCAGGTATCGCCCGCCGCCAGGGCCAGCAGCATCGGCACGCCGCTCGCGCCGGAGATGTCGATTACGGGCTCGGGCGTCAGCTTCACCGCGGCGAAGGTGGCGAAGACGTCGCCGAGTTCCTTGCCGTCGACCCAGACCCGCGGCGCAGCGGCCCCTGCCCGCTCGGTCGCCGGCCGGCGCCAGGCCGAGAGGTTCTGGTAATGGGCGAGCAGCTTGAGCGCGCCCGGAACCAGGCGCGAGCCGGCGAAGACATTCGACAGGATCGCGACATTGCCCATGCCGCAGGCGACCTGATGACCCTGCGCCGTGATCATGCCGTTGACGACATCGGGGAAGCAGCAATTGATCAGGGCCGTGCGGTGCCCGAGGCTCGTGATCGCGGCGGCCACGCGGCTGCTGATCAGCGCCTGGAACACGGCCGTCGCGCTCAGGCCGCCCTCGGCGACGAGACGCGTCCAGGCATTTCCGCTATGGGCGATGACCTGCGAGGTCTGGATCGAGGCCGCCTGGACGGTCACCTTCGGTCGCGTTGTCTCGATCAGCGCCGTCGCGGCTCCCTCGCCGAGCAGGTCGATCTCGTATGTCTCGAACAGGGCCGGGCGACCGAAGATGGCGGCACGGGCACTGGCCGCCGTCTTCAGCCATTGCAGCCGGTCGCGGTTGCGCCCGGCGATCACGACCTTGACCGGGCTCGCCGCCGTCGCGGCAATGTCGAACAGGATCCGCGCGGCGAAGCCGCCAGTGCCGGAAACCAGGATATCGCAGCAACTCATCGCGTCAGGCTTTCTGCAGGGCCATGCGGTCGAAGCAGTCCTCGCGGCTGGGCGAGAGCTTGTGCTTCATGATGCGCTGGCTTGCGGTACGCTCGAATTCGGCGACGACCGCGATGTAGCGCGGGTTCTGATAGGGGGCGAGGCGTTGGCCGAGCCAACGCGAGAGCGCTTCCGGATCGACCTCGCTGCCCTCCTTCGGCTTGACGAAGAGCTTGATCTCCTGCTCGCCGATCTCGGCCGCGACGCCGATCATGGCGCAATCCTCGACTGCCTCGTATTCGGCCGCGACATGCTCGACCTCCCAGGCCGAGACGTTCTCGCCGCGGCAGCGCACGCTGTCGGTCATGCGGCCATGGAAGAACAGGTTGCCCTCCGGATCGAACGAGCCGAGATCGCCGGTATGGAGCGCCCCATTGCGCAGCGCCTTGGCAGTCGCCTCGGGATTGTCGAGATAGCCGGGGAAGATCGCGCCCGGCTTCGAGCTCCGCACCACGATCTCGCCGCGCTCGCCTTGCCCGACATGTCGCCCCTCGGCGTCGAGCAGCTCGACCGTGAACCAGGGCATCGCCCGGCCGACGGCGCCGAGCGTGCCGCTGTCGTTGCAAGTCGTGATGCTGGAGGCTTCGGTCATGCCGTAGCATTCGCGGATCTCGACGCCGAAGCGCTTCTGGAATTGCGGCCAGATATCGGGCGGGCAGCCGCCTCCCCAGGCGATGCGCACGCCATGCGTCCGGTCGAGCGCGCCCGGCGGCTGCTTGAGCAGGATCTGCAGGATGCCACCGAGATAATGGATATGCGTCGCGCCCTCCTCGCGCACCTGCTGCCAGAAGCGGCTGGCGCTGAAGCGGTCGACCATGGCGAGCGTGACATCGCGGATCATCGGCAGCGGCAGGAGCTGGGCGCCGCCGATATGGTAGAGCGGCTCCCAGACGAACAGCACTTCGCCGGCCTTGGCGGCCGAGACCCGCCCGACGCCTTCCGCCGCCAGCCGCAGCATCCGGTGCGAGACAATGACGCCCTTGGGCCTGCCGGTCGTGCCGGAGGTGTACATGATGGCGAAGACTGCATCCGCCGCGGGCGCAGCTTCGTCGAAGCCGCTCCCCGAGCTCAGGATCGCATCGAGCGCGCCGCCTCCCGCATGGACCAGCACCGCGGGAGCGAGCTCGGCCGGCCTCGCCTCCTCGACCAGCGCGGCGAGGTCGGCATCGACGACGATCAGCTTCGGCCGGGGATGGCTGAGCAGGTAGCGCAAGCCCTCGCCGCGCTGCTGCGCATTGACCGGCACCCAGGCCACTCCCGCCTTGGCCAGGCCGAAGACGACAGCCAGCGTCGCGACGCTGTTGCGCATCATCACCGCGACCCGGTCGCCAGGCTCCAGGCCGAGGCTGCGCAAATGGGCGGCAAAGGCGCAGGCTTGCCCGTCGACCTCGGCATAACTGACCGGCACGCCGTTGAAGCGGGCATAGACCATGTCGGGATGGCTGAGCGCGCGCTCGCGGAGCAAACCGACAAAGCCGTTATCGTCGAAGGCCATTGAAACTCTCTCAGGGGGTGTTCAGGAGACGCGGCGGAAGCGTTCCGCCAGCAGCAGCAGCACCGTGACGATCACGAAGACGACGACGGAGACGGCGGCGAGCGTCGGGTTGAGCTGCAGGATCATGTCGTCCCACATCTGCTTGGGCAGCGTCGTCTTGATGCCGCCGCTGACGAAGATCGCGATCGTCAGCTCGTCGAACGAGGTGATGAAGGCGAAGAGGAAGGCTGCGATCAGGCCGCCCTTGACCAGCGGGATCGTGACCGAGGTCAGGGTCCTGACTCGATTGGCGCCGAGCGTCGCAGCGGCCTGGTCGAGCCTGACATCGTAAGTCTTCAGGATCGCCGAGACCGTGACCAGCGCGAAGGGGATGGCGAGCACGGTATGGCCGATGACGAGGCCGAGATCCGTGGCGACGAGTCCGAGCTTCGCGAACAGGTAGAACAGACCGACCGCGATGACGATGCGCGGCACGATCATCGGCGCCAGGAAGAAGGCAAAGATCAGCCCGCCCCAGCGCGTGCGGCTATGGGCGAGCGCCAGCGCCGCGAAGCCACCGATGCAGGTCGCGGCGAAGGCCGTCGCCGTCGCAACGAGGAAGGAGCGGATCGTCGCCTGGATCCAGAGCGGCGAGGAGAAATAGGTCTCGAACCATTGCAGGCTGTAGCCCGGCGGCGGGAACTCGAGGAATTGCGAGGAGGTGAATCCGAGCGGGATGACAAGCAGCGTCGGCAGCACCAGGAAGGCGATCATCAGCCAGGCGAAGACCGGCAGCAGCACCCTGTTGCCGGCCTTGCCGATCAGCTTGCGGCTGGTATCGGCGACCAGCCCGCTCGCCCTGGCGAGAAGCGCGAGGATCGCCAGCCCGAGATCGCGGATGCGGCCCTTGCCCTCCTGCGCCTCGCCGCCCGAGATGGTCGAGATGCCGAAGAGCCGGTCGTAGATCCAGCAGGCGATCAGCGCCGTCGCCAGCATCATCGCGGCGAGCGCCCCGGCGAAGGACCAGTTCAGCAGCTCCTGGACCTGCGTGATGATCAGCTGGGCGAGCATCGTCTCGCGCCGCCCGCCCAGGAAGGCCGGCACGATGAAGAATCCGAGCGAGGAGATGAAGACGAGCAACCCGGCCGCGGCGACGCCCGGCAGCGACAGCTTGAAATAGACCAGCCAGAACGCATGCGAGGGCGAGGCTCCCAGCGTCTGCGCCGCCTGCACCAGCCTGCCGTCGATATTGATCATCACCGGCAGCATGGTCATCACCGCCAGCGGGACCATCGCGTGGACCATGCCGACCATGACGCCGAATTCGTTATGCAGCAGCTCGAGCGGCTGGTCGCTGACGCCACTGCCCATCAGCAGGTTGTTGATGACGCCGCTGCGGCCGAGCACGATCATCCAGGCAAAGGTCTTGACGAGATAGCTCGTCCAGAACGGCACCATGACGAAGAGCAGCATGCGGCCGCGGAACAGGTCCGGCATGCGCGCCAGCCAATAGGCCAGCGGATAGCCGAGCAGCAGCGACCACAGCGCCGTGTTGCCAGCGATCTTGAAGGTGATGCCGAGCACACGGAGATAGACGTCCGTACTGGCGATGCGCTGGAAGGCGGCGAGGCTGAAGGCCCCGCCCTGCGGATTGCGCAGGCCGAGCGAGAGCAGCTCGCCGACCGGATAGGCGAAGAACACCGCCAGGAAAATGAGGCCGGGCACGGCGAGCCAGAGCGCGTTCGGCCGCCTCAGCCAGGCCGGCATGCCGCCCGATCGCGCGGGAGCTGCGGGAACGGCGCTCATGGCACCAGCACCGCCCTGTCGCTGTCCCAGCCGAAGGACGCGGTCTCGCCGAGCGTCGGCGCCGGCACCCCGGCCGGCAGGCGCAGCGTGATCGCCTGCCCCTCGCCCAGCGTGACGATGACGCGCGTCTCCGAGCCGGCATAGACGACCTCGCTGACGCGGCCGCTCAAGCTGTTGTCGGAGCCGTTGCCGAGATGCAGGCATTCCGGGCGCACGACGAGCGCCGCGCCCTCCGCCCCCGGCGCGGGCGCATCCGCCGGCAGGTGGAACACGCCATGCGCCGTCTTCAGCATCCGCCGGCCCTGGGACTCGACGAATGCACCGCGCAGGATGTTGGAGATGCCGATGAAATCGGCCGCGAATGCGGTGCGCGGCCGCTCGTAGATGTCGCGCGGCGTGCCGAGCTGCTCGATCCGCGCATGGTTCATCAGGCAGATGCGGTCGGACATCGCCAGCGCCTCTTCCTGATCATGCGTGACATAGATGATCGTCGCGCCGCTCTCGCGATGCAGCCGCTTGATCTCGATCTGCATATGCTCGCGCAGCTTCTTGTCGAGCGCGCCGAGAGGCTCGTCCATCAGTATGACCGAGGGCTGGTAGACGAAGCAGCGGGCCAGCGCGACACGCTGCTGCTGCCCGCCGGAGAGCTCGCGCGGGAAGCGTCCGGAGAGATGGCCGAGATGGACCATGCCGAGCGCGTCGGCGACGCGCTGCTTGACCTCGGCCGACGGCCGTCCGCGCATCTTCAGCGGGAAGGCGATGTTCTCCTCGACGGTGAGATGCGGGAACAGCGCATAATGCTGGAAGACCAGCCCGATATCGCGCTGGTGCACCGGCGTGTCCGACTGGTCGCGCCCGTCGATGACGACGCGGCCCTCGCTCATCTCGACGAGACCGCAGATCAGCTGCAGCAAGGTGGTCTTGCCCGAGCCCGAGGGCCCGAGCAGGGTCAGGAACTCGCCCTCCGCAACGGAGAGCTGGGTCGGCTCGAGGGCCGTGGTCGCGCCATAGCGCTTGCACAGCCCTTCCACCACGAGTTTCGGCGGCGACTCGCCGCGCATACCGGTCATCATCGCCACCGAAACGCGCTCGTCAGCTCAGCAGCCAGCTGTTGAACTTCTCGGTCACGGCCGAGCGATTGGCGCTCCACCAGCCTTCGTTGGCGATCGCCATCTGCTTCAGATTCTCCGGCGAGGTCGGCAGCGACCTGGCGCGCTCGGTCGGGATCGTCTTGTAGGCGTCGAGATTGGTCGGGCCATAGGCGAGGATCTCGGTATAGATCGCCTGCTGCTTCGGATCGGAGCAGAAGCGAACGAACTGCCTGGCGACCTCGGCGCGCGGCCCGCCTTTCGGCATGCCCCAGCCTTCGATCGAGTAGAGCCCCTGGTTCCAGACGATCTTGGCCGGGGTGCCGCCGTCGATCGCAGCCTGGAAGCGGGCATTCCAGCCCGGGATCATGTCGACCTCGCCGCTTTGCAGGAGCTGGGTCGACTGGGCGCCGCCGGTCCACCACACCGCGACATGCTGCTTGATCTTGTCGAGCACCTTGAAGGCGCGCTCGACATCAAGCGGATAGAGCTTGTCGAGCGGCACGCCGTCGGCGAGCAGCGCCTGTTCGATCGTATCGATCGGATTCTTGCGCATGGCGCGGCGGCCGGGAAACTTCTCGACGTTGAAGAAGTCGGTCCAGCTCGTCGGCGCATTCTTCATGCGGTCGGTCCGGTAGGCCAGGACGGTCGAGTAGACGTCCGTACCCATGTAATTCGCCGAGACCGCCTCGGGCATGAGCTGCGGCACGTCGGCATGCGTGAAGCCGATCGGGTCGAGCAGGCCCTGAGCGGCCAGGATATCGCGCGCCGAGAGGGTCAGCGTGCAGACATCCCAGGTGTAGGATTTGGTCTCGACCATCGCCTTGAACTGCGCGGTCGGCTCGGCTTCGCGGGCGACGTTGACGACCTTGTTGCCGGTCGCCTTCTCGAACGGATCGTAGAAGGCCTTGCGCCAGGCCGGGCCGAACGGGCCGCCGGGATCGGCGACCGTGATCTGCGTCGCCGCCGCGGCGCGGCCGATGATGGCCGGCGCGAACACGCCGGTCATGGCGGCACCGCCGGTCAGCTTCAGCAGGCTGCGACGGTTCAGCTTGGAATCGAACATCATGACATTCTCCCGTTCCGCGGTTGTTCCCGCATTCCCCTCGTCCAAATCCCCGGGCGGTCGGCCGTTCAGGCCTTTCTCGCCGCCCGTTTCGCCAGGAACTCTTCCATCATCCGGGCCGGCTCGCCGGTGGCATAGGCTTCGCGCTGGTTGCGGATGCCGGCGACCAGGCATTCACGGAAGCCCTCCTCGGTCACCTCGCGGAAGCGGGCCTTGTTGAGCCGCATGGCGACGGGCGGCTTGGCCGCGAGCTCCTCCGCCAGCGCCAGCGACGCCGCCATCACCTGGCCCTTCGGGACGATGCGATTCATCAGGCCGATGCGGAAGCATTCATCCGCGTCCATCATCCGCCCGGTCAGGGTGAGGTCGATGGTCCGGGCGATGCCGATCATCTCGCGCATGATCCAGGGACCGGTCACCGAGGCGATGCCGGAATTGATCTCGGGCTGGCCCATGGTAACGCCGTCATGGCCGATGCGCAGGTCGCACAGCAGTGCGACCTGGAAGGCCGAGCCGGCGGCGACGCCGTTCAATGCGGCGATGACCGGCTTCGAGAGCGAGCGGATACGGTCGTAGAGGCGCTCCCATTCGCCCATCCACTCCTCGGCGCGGTCGGCATCGAAGGTCTTGGTCTCGTTCAGATCCTGCCCGGCGCCGAAGGCACGCTCGCCCGCGCCGGTCAGGATGATCGCCCGCACCGCCTCGTTCGCCTCGAGCTCGTCGAAGGCCTCGACGAGCCGGGTCCGCATCGGCGCATTCCAGGCATTGAGCACCTGAGGACGGTTGAGGGTGAGGATGCCGACAGCCCCCCGAACCTCGCTCAGAACGAATTCCTTCATGCCTGGACTCCCGATGATGTTTTATCGATATACGATAAGTTATATTGAATGATCGAACGAAGCCGGCCATCTTGTCAACCGGAAGTGTCGCCGCCATTGATCCGGACAGGAGAGGCCAAGCATGACGACGCTCGACGAGAGCAAGGCGCCCAAGGGCAAGCGCAGCGGCAACGCCGGCGAGAAATCCGACGACCCGCTGATGGTCATGTCGGTGGAGAAGGCGTTTCGCGTGCTGTCGGCCTTTGGCCGGCAGCATCCGACGCTGAACCTGTCGCAGGTCGCTTCGGTGACCGGCATGGACATCAGCTCGGCCCAGCGCTTCACCCATACGCTGACCAAGCTCGGCTATCTGCACAAGGACAGCGAGACCAAGCGCTTCGAGCTGACCGCCAAGACGCTCGATCTCGGCCACCATTTCTTCCGCAGCAGCCGGCTGGTCGACCGGGCGATGCCCTACCTGATGCATCTCAGCAAGGAGACCGAGGAGACGGTCAACCTGACGACGCTGGAGGAGACCGAGATCATCTTCGTCTCACGCTTCCTGAGCCGCCACGTGCTCAATACCGACGTCATCATCGGCACGCGGATGCCGGCCTATTGCACCGCACCGGGCATCGCCATGCTGTCGCGCCTGCCCGAGGACCAGGCGATGGCGATCATCGACAAGTCCGACCGCAAGCAGCACACGCCCTCGACCACCTGGCAGCGCGACGCTCTCCTCGCAAAGATCCGCGAGACGCGGGCCCAGGGCTATGCGACCGCCTTCGAGGAATTCTACCTGAGCGACGCCTCGATCGCGGCGCCGATCCTCGATCACCGCGGCCGGCCCGAGGGCGCCGTCAACATCGCGGTCTCCTGTTCGCGCTACAGCCGCGAGGAGGTGATCGCCCGCTTCTCCTCATTGATCGTCGCCACGGCGCACGCAATCTCGCGGGTTTGAAAAGCACGACGGTTTCTTGACAGGCCCTGCGCTCGCCTTAGTATTATCCGACATAAGTTATCGCATAACGATAAGCGGGCGCTATGGCGGATTTGGCTGAGAGGGACGCGACGAGGCATCGGGCGCAACTGGTCCGCGCCGTCGCCCGCGACGGACGCGCCATCACCCTCACCATCGACGGCCGCGAGGTCGCAGCGACCGAGGATGACAGCGTCCTAGCCACCATCCTGACGCATGGCCCGCGCCTGCGGCATCTCGAATTCGGTGGCGAGCCGCGCGCCGGCTTCTGCCTGATGGGCGCCTGCCAGGATTGCTGGGTCTGGACCGCGCAGGGCGAACGCCTGCGGGCCTGCACCACACCGGTACGGGCCGGCATGGCGCTCCTGACCTTGCCGCCCGCTTTCGCCGCGCCAGGACCTTTCGCAACACCATGACCCGGATCGTCATCGTCGGCGCCGGGCCCGCCGGCATCAACGCGGCCGAGACCTTGCTCGCCCATGGCCGGCAGCCGATCCTGCTTGACGAAGGCCGCCAGGCCGGCGGCCAGGGCTACCGCAAGCCCTCGCCCGGCCTCCGGCTCGACATGAACGCGCTGATGGGCAGCGAGGCATCGAAATACCAGGCGCTGCATGAGCGCTTCGAGAGCTTGCGCGGGCAGATCGATTATCGCCCCGGCACGCTGGTCTGGGGCATCGACGGCAAGACGCTGCATCTCCAGCAGGATGGCCGCGCCACGACGCTGGACTACGACGCGCTGGTCATCGCAACCGGCGCGATGGACCGGATCGCGCCCATGCCGGGCTGGACCCTGCCCGGTGTCTTCGGGCTGGGCGGAGCGCAGGTCGCGCTGAAGGACCAGGGCTGCTTCATCGGTCGCCGGGTCGCCTTCCTCGGCTCCTCGCCGCTGCTGGCGCTGGCCGCCCGACAATATCGCGCACTCGGCGCCGAGGTGGTCGTGATCGCCGACACCACCCCCTTCGTCCGCAAGCTCGCCGCCCTGCCCGCCCTTCTGAACTCGCCGCGCACCTTGCTGCGCGGGCTCGCCTATCTCGGCGGGGCGATGCGTGCCGGCGTGCCGGTGCTGCATGGCGTCACACCGCTCGCCGTCGCAGGCGACGGACATGTCGAGTCGCTGCTGATCCGCGACGCGAAGGGCCGCGAACGCCGCTTCGCCTGCGACGCCGTCGCGCTCGGCTACGGGCTGAAGCCGGAGACGCAGCTCGCGGAGCTGGCCGGCGCGCAGCTCGCCTATGACGAGGCCTTCCGGCTCTGGCTGCCGCAGGCCGATGCCGATGGCCGCGCCGGCGACGGGCTCTATCTCGCCGGCGACGGCATGACGATCGGCGGGGCCGACGCCGCCGAGGCCAGCGGCGCCCTCGCGGCGCATGCCCTGCTCGCCGATCTCGGCATCCCCTCCGACGCAGCGGCCGTCGCGGCCCTGCGCCGGCGCGCCTCGCGCCTGCGCGCCTTCCAGCGCGGGCTGTCGCAGGCCTTCGCCTGGCCGGTCGCGCAGATCCGCGCCCTGCCCGACGATGTCACGCTCTGCCGCTGCGAGAAGGTCTCGCTCGGCGAGATCAGGCAGGCCATGGCGCAGGAACTCGGCCCGACCGAGGTCAACCGGGTCAAGGCCATGACCCGCTGCGGCATGGGCCGCTGCCAGGGCCGGATCTGCGGGCCGGCGCTCCAGGAAATCGTCGCGGGTGTCGGCAATATCGCCGGCGCCGAGGCGGGACGTCTGCGCATGCAGGCGCCGATCAAGCCCGTGGCGCTCGCCGCTGCCAAGGCCGGCGCGTCATGACCAGGCTGAGCGCAGATGTCGCCATCATCGGCGGCGGGCTGATCGGCGTCTGGTCGGCCTATTTCCTGGCGAAGCGCGGCCAGCGCGTCGTCCTGCTCGAGAAGGACGTGGTCGGCGCACAATCAAGCGGCACGAATTTCGGCAACCTTCGCCTGCAGGGCCGCTTTCCCGGACAATATCCGCTCTCGCTGCGCTCACAGGCGCTCTGGGAGCAGATCGAGACCTTGATCGGCGATGCCTGCGAGTTCGAGGCGACCGGTCATCTCTATTTCGCCTCCTCCGAGGACGAGTGGCGGAAGGTCGAGGCCTATGCCGCCGTCTCCGAATCCCATGGCCTGACGATCGAGCATCTGGACCACGTCGATCTGCGGCGCCGCTACCCCTGGCTCAGCGACAAGGCCTATGCCGCGACCTATTCGGCCCGCGACGCCACGGCCAATCCGCGCCTGGTCACGCCGGCCGTGGCACGGGCGGCGAAAGGGCTCGGCGTCACCATCGTCGAGACGTGCCGGGTCACCGAATTGCGGACCGGAGACGGCGCCTTCAGCCTCGCCACCGATACCGGCCTTTCGATCGATTGCGGCCAGGTCATCAATTGCGCCGGCGCCTGGGCGCTCGCCATTGCCGAGCAATTCAGCGAGACGGCGCCGCTCTTTCCGGCCGGGCCGCCGCAATTCGTCACCGAACCTTTCCCGTATTTCATCAGGCCCTCCGTCCAGGCCGTCGACGGCACCGTGATCTTCCGGCAGATCCCGCGCGGCAACGTCATACTCGCCGGCTATCCGCGCACGGCCGCCGACCCTGTCGCCAACCGCGCCCCGGTGCCGCTCGCCAAGACGCTGGCCGCGATGCGCCATCTCGGAGCGGCAGTGCCCGCCCTGGAGAGCTGCCATGTGATTCGCGTCTGGTCCGGCATCGAGGGCTATTTGCCCGACATGATCCCGGTCATCGGCCCGAGCCTGACGACGCCTGGTCTGTTCCACGCCTTCGGCTTCTGCGGCCACGGCTTCCAGATCGGCCCTGGCGTCGGGCTGTGCCTGAGCGAGCTGATCGTGGACGGTGAGACGCAAACGCCGCTCGCGCCCTTCTCGATCGGCCGCTTCACCGGTGCGGTCGAGGCCGACGAGAAATTCCGGCGCGAATTCGATGCGACGCCGGCCGCTGGAAACAAGCCATGACCCAGCATGTCGCCGTCATCGGTGCCGGGATCGTCGGCGCGCTGACCGCGCTCGAATGCCTGCGTGACGGCCACCGCGTCACCATCGTCGAGCCGGACGAGCCGGGCGGCGAGCAGGCGGCAAGCTATGGTAACGGCGCCTGGATCAATTCGGGCACGATCATGCCGGTCTCGACTCCCGGCCTCTGGCGCAAGGTTCCCGGCTTCCTCGCCGACCCGCTCGGCCCCTTCGCGATCCGCTGGCGCCACCTGCCGCGGCTGGCGCCCTGGCTGTTGCGCTTCGTCAGGGCGGGCTCGAGCGTCGCCAAGGTCGAGCAGGCCGCGCGCGCCCGCCGCGCCCTGATCGTCGACAATGTCGCGCTCTACCGGGGCATCGCTGCCGAGGCCGGGCTCGCCGACCATCTCGCTTATGATGGGCTGCTCTACGTCTTCCCGTCGCGCGCCGAGTTCGAGAAGGACGCGCTGGAATGGCGCCTGCGCCGCGAGAACGGCGTGAGCTGGCATGAGCTCGAGGGCGAGGAACTGCGCGCCTTCGAACCGGGTCTCGGCCCGAGCTATCGCTTCGGCGCCTATGTCAGGGAGGGTTGCAACCTCACCGATCCCGGCGCCTTCATCGCCGGGCTCGCAGGCTACATGACCCAGCGCGGCGCGACGCTCGTCAAGGCCAGAGCCACCGGCTTCGACATGGCCGAGGGCAGGCTGCGCTCCGTCTCGACCGATGCCGGCGCCATCGCCTGCGACAAGGCGGTGATCTGTGCCGGCGCCTGGTCCGGCCCGCTCGCCCGCGCTGCCGGCGATGCGATCCCGCTCGAAAGCGAGCGCGGCTACCATATCGTGCTGAGCGATCCCGAATATGCGCCGCTCCATCCGATCATGCCGAGCGACGGCAAGATGGCGCTGACCACGACCCGGGCCGGCCTGCGCGTCGCCGGGCAGGTCGAGCTTGCCAGCCTCGATGCCGAGCCCGACTGGCGCCGCGCCGAGATCCTGGTCAGCTTCCTGCACATGGCCTTCCCGGCCATCGCGACCCGGCCGGATGCGACCCGGATCAGGCGCTGGATGGGCCATCGTCCGTCCACGCCGGACAGCCTGCCGAGCCTTGGGCCCGCCTCGGGCTGCCCCGACATATTGCACGGTTTCGGTCACGGCCATGCCGGCATGGCGATGGCGCCGATCTCGGCCCGCTTCCTTGCCGATCTGATCGGTGGCAAGCAGCCTGCGCTGGCTGCGGCTCCCTATGCACCGCAGCGCTTCCGGCAATGGTGACGAAAGCAGCGATGTCCAACACTGTTCTCTACCTCGGCACGGCCGAGATCGCGTCGCTGGCGCTCGATCCCGCGCTGGCGCGCGACGCGATCCAGCGCGCCTTCGCCGCCCATCACGCCGGCCGGACGCTGAGCAAGCCAAAACTTGCGCTCGATCTCGGGCCCGGCCATCTGTTCCAGGCGATGATCGCAGCCTCGCCGGATCTCGGCATGGCCGCCGTGAAATGGCTCGGCATGGCGCCCGTCCAGGGCTCTGGCGGCGCCAATATCGACGCGCTGATCGCGCTGAACGATCTCGCCAGCGGTCGCCTGCTCGCGATCCTCGACGGCAATATCATCACCGGCATCCGCACCGCCGCAATGTCGGCCGCCGCCGCGGCAGCACTCGCACGACCCGACAGCGCCACGATAGGCTTCATCGGCAGCGGCGTGCAGGCTCGTGCTCATCTGGCGGCGATGTCGTCGCTGCTGCCAAGCCTCAAGAGGGTCATCGCCTTCGATTCCGGTCGCGACAGCACCCGCCGCTTTGCCGGCCACGCGGCAGAGCGCGGTTTCGACGTTGCGATCAGCGATGATGCCGAGGCGCTGGTGAGGGGAAGCGACATCGTCGTGACCAGCGTGCCGACGCGGCCAGGCTTCAGGCCCTTCCTCGATCCGGCCTGGATCCGCCCCGGCGCCTTCGTGACCTCTGTCGATGTCGGGCGCAGCTGGTACTCGGAGGGGATGCGGGCGCTCGATATCGTTGCGATCGACGACAACCTGCAGCAATCGGAAAACCTGCCGATCTGGCCGGACTTCGGCCCGATGGGCAGCTTCGATGCCGATCTCTCCGAACTCTGCGCCGGAGCCCGGCCCGGGCGCACCGAGCCGGCACAGCGGACCATGTTCGTCTTCCGCGGCTTTGCGCTGGCGGACCTTGCGCTCGCCGCCTGCGTCTACAATGCCGCTCTTGGAGCGCGAGCGGGAAATACTCTGCCGCGGTAATCAGGCGCGGGCTTAGGCAGGCGGGCACACCGGACTTGTCGAGCGCGCAAGGGCCCACCCGTCGGGCCGCACGGACTTAAGGGAAACGCAACTCTGGTCGACTGCGACTAGAGCATTTCCGCGCTTCTCCGAATCGCGAAAATTCTCTATCCCTTTGTTTTGACGCATTTTCTTCACGCGAACCGGTATCCACTTCGCTCGAAAATGCTCTAGCGTGCCCCGCCCTCGTATTCCGTGGCCGCAAGACGCCCGCCCTGGAACAGCTCGGCGAGCTCGGTCGCCTCGCCGATTCCCTCGACGTCCCCAACGAAGGTCTCGGCATTGTCCTGCGGGCGGAAGCCGAGCCGGTAGGCGTTGCTGTTGTCCCACCAGTTCCGGTCATTGTCGGAGACGCCGTAGACGATCTCATAGAGATAATCGGCGGTGAGGCCGATCTTCGTCATCTGCACCATGTCCGGATAGCTCATCCAAGTGCTCAGCATCCGCCGCGATTTCGGCTTCGGAAAGGTCGAGCCGATGCGCATGCACATGGCGCGGATGCCGTGTTTGTGGGCGTAGAGGCTGGCGAGATCCTCGCCGAAAGCCTTGCTCAGCCCGTAGCGCCCGTCGGGCTTGGCCGGCGAATTGTGGTCGAGCCTGTCATCGCGCGTGTAGAGCCCGATCGCGTGGTTCGAGCTGGCGAAGATGATGCGCTGCGTGCCGGCCTTGCGCGCTGCTTCCCAGAGATTGATCGCGCCGATGATATTAGCGGAGAGGATGACGTCCCAGGGCGCCTCGCTCGCCTGCCCGCCCATATGGACAACGGCATCGACACCTTCGAGCAGCCTGTCCACCGCCGGCGCGTCGGCAAGGTCGCAAGGCATGAACTCCTCATGCGGGCCCGTCGGCTCCAGCCGCCGCCGGCTCGACAGCCGGATGATCTCCGCCATGTCCTTGAGCTCCGGCCGCAGCATCTGGCCGAGCCCGCCGGCTGCGCCGGTGATCAGGATGCGTTTCAGGGTCATCGCAGCAGAAGTCCCGCCAGAGCATTTTCGAGCGAAGTGGGCACCGGTTCGCGTGAAGAAAATGCGATAAAACAGAGGCCTAGAGCATTTCTGCGATTCTAGGAAACGCGGACATGCTCCAGGCTCGGCCGGCCCAAGGCAGGCGAAGCCTCAGACGAGATGCGCCTCGATATAGTCGTGGTTGATATCCTGGCCGAGGCCGGGCTCGTCGCGCATATGGACATAGCCGTCACGGTCCATCTCGTCGTCGATGCGGTTGAGATAGGCCGGCGGCTTGTCATGGTCGATGAACGGGTGCAGCAGCCCGCGCTCGTAATAGGTCGTGTTCTGGATCGAGGCGCAGACCGCCATGTTGCCGGCGCCGCCGCCATGCACCTCGCAGAGCATGTGGAAGCCCTCGGCGATATGGGCGCATTTCAGGGATGGGCTGATGCCGCCGACATCGTAGACGCCGGTGCGGATCATGTCGCAGGCGCCCTTCGCGGCCCATTCCGCGCGGGTCCAGTACTTGCCCTGCATGTTCTCCGGGCCGAGGATGTTGAGCCGCGTCAACTTGCTGTTCAGCCACTGATAGGCGCTGAGCGAGGCCTCCTCCATCATCTCCTCGATCCAGAGATAGTTCAGCTCCTCGAGCTGCTGGCATAGCCAGAGCGAATCCTGGCGCGAGTACCAGTGGTTGGGGTCGACCATCAGCGGGATCTCGGGTCCGACCGCCTCGCGAACCGCCGCGCAGGCAGCGATGTCCAGTTTCACATCGGGCGCGCCCTTGATCGGCGGCATCCAGGTGTGGAGCTTGATCGCCTTGTAGCCGCGCTCCTTCACCATCCACTCGGCGAAGCGGCCATAATCCTCGGGCGTCGCGAGACCGCCTTCGAGTTCATCGCCGCACATCGTGCTGCCATAGGCCAGGATCTTGTCGCGATAGCCGCCGGCGAGCCGCCAGACCGGCTGCTTCAGGATCTTGCCATAGAGGTCCCAGAGCGCGAGTTCGACGGCGCAGACGACGCGGTCGCTCATCTGGCCGCTGCTGCCGCGCTGGCGCTTGTACAGCGCATGCCAGATCTGCTCGCGCATCAACGGATCGCGGCCGATCAGGATCGGCCGGATATAGCTCTGCAACAGGTCTTCGGTGACATAGGCCGGCAGGCAGGTGGTGTGGCCTTGCGTGCCGTCATCGGCAGTGATCGTCAGCAGGGCCTGCCTGGCGTCGCGCGTCGGGCCGGGATGGCCATGGCCCTCTGAATCCCGGCTCGTATCGGTCTTGTAGGTGAAGACCCTGGCCTTCACGTCGACGATCTTCATGGCTCGTTTCCTCGCTATCGCCCGGCGAAGCGTCGCCGGAAGAACGGGCGGTTCGCGCCGGACAACCCAGCCTCCGCACCTGTCTTGAACCGACTTATGTTGTCAGACAGGTTCGTATCGCGAGGATTCCGAACCTGTCAATCCACTTGCCGATAGCAGCCACTCTCCCGCGAGAAGTCCCGAGGGACCGCGCGATTCGTGCGCTTGACAGAGTTGGAGCGCTTCGGGCAACCTGTATGACAAATCTGTCATCAGAACAGATTCATTTGGGAGGATGCGGTGGTGTTGTTCGCCAAGCTCGGATCGATACCGGCTCGCCACGGGCGCACGCTCATGGCAGCGCTCGCCCTGCAAGCCGGGCTGCTGCTGCCTGGGCTCGCGCAAGCCTACAGTGAATCGCCGCAGCTCAAGCAGCTCGTCGACGCGGGCAAGCTGCCGCCGGTCGACCAGCGCCTGCCGAAGAACCCGCAGGTCATCACGCCCTTCGAGCGCGTCGGCCAGTATGGCGGCACGATCCGCCAGGCGATGCGCGGCGACGGTGACTACAACGCCATCCTGCGCTCGGTCGGCCCGCAGGGCCTGACGCGCTGGGACATCAAGTTCACCGGCGTCGAGCCCAACGTCGCCGAGGGCTGGACGACCAATGCCGACAAGTCGGAATACACCTTCAAGCTCCGGCAGGGCATGAAATGGTCGGACGGCCAGCCCTTCACCGCCGACGACATCCTGTTCTTCGTGCAGGACCTGCTGCCCGACAAGGCTTTCTTCCAGTCGCCGCCGCCGCGCTATGTCGTCAACGGCAAGCTGATGACGGCCGAGAAGATCGACGACTACACGGTCAAGCTGATCTTCGGCGGCCCCTATCGCACCTTCCCGGAGGAGATGGCGACCCCGGTCGGCCAGCACCCGGTGCTCTATGCCAAGCACTACTGCAAGCAGTTCCACCCGAAACACGCGACCAACCTCGACGAGCTGATGAAGCAGAACAACGTCAAGGACTGGGCAGCGCTGATGCGCCTGAAATGCGGCGATATCGAAGTGCCCTCGCGCTGGGCCAATCTAGAGCGCCCGACGCTCGATCCCTGGGTGGTGAAGGAGCCTTATCGCGGCGGCGCCACCCGCATCGTGCTGGAGCGCAACCCTTACTTCCCGCAGGTCGACACGGCCGGCAACCAGCTCCCTTATGTCGACTCGCTGCAATTCACCGTCTTCGGCGATGTCGAGACGATCCTGCTCGCGGCGATCAACGGGCAGCTCGACCTGCAGATCCGCTATATCAACGCGATCGCGAACAAGCCCGTCCTCTCCGAGAACATGGCCAAGGGCGGCTATTCGATCCTGGAGATGAAGGACCTCAACGCCAACGCCGCCGGGCTGATGGTCAACCAGACCACGCAGAACGCACCGCTGCGCAAGCTGATCCGGACGCCGGGCTTCACCAAGGCGCTCTCGCTCGGCATGGACCGCGAGGAGATCAACGAGATCGTCTTCCTCGGCGGCGGCAAGCCGCGCCAGATCGGCCCGCTGGCATCGCACCGGCTCTATAACGAGCAGCTCGCGACCCAGTTCACCGCGCATGACGTGAAGCAGGCCAACGCCATCCTCGACGGGCTCGGCCTGACCAAGAAGGACAGCCAGGGCTTTCGCCTCTACCCTGAGGGCGGGCGCATCAGCATCGCGGCGATCGTCAGCATCGGCTCGCCGGCCTATATCGAGGTGCTGGAGCTGATCCGCAAGCAATGGGCCGAAATCGGCATCGATCTGCTGATCCGCTCCTCCGAGCGCTCGCTCTTCTACGACCGCGCCCAGAATAACGACTACGACATCAGCGTCGACGCCCTCTCCGGCGGCCTCGACCCGACGCAGGAGATGCGCGCCATCCTGGCCATCCACCCGCTCGACTCGCGCCAGAGCATCCCCTGGGTGAAGTGGTACATGAGCGGCGGCAAGGTCGGCGAGGAGCCGAGCGAGAACATGAAGCAGCGCTATGCGCTCTTCGACAAGTGGAAGGTCGAGCCGGACGAAGCCAAGGCGGACGAGATCTTCCGCCAGATCCTGCAGCTCGCCGCCGAGGCCTTCGACGTCATCGGCACGGTCGAGCCGCCGGCCCAGCTCGGCATCCGCAAGACCAACCTGCGCAACGTCTTCGACAGCATGCCGTCGAGCTGGACCTACGCGACGCCCGGTGGCTCGCTGCCGCAGCAGTATTTCTACGCCCGTTGACAGCCGGCCCTGCCGGCGCGGCGCTCAGGCTGCCGCGCCCGCATTTCGCTCGATAACGCTGCGCAGGTTCGGAGTCCCGTCATGGCGCGTTACATCCTGAAACGCCTGCTGGCCACGATCCCCTTCGTGTTCCTGGTCTCGCTGACCGTCTTCATCCTGATCCAGCTGCCGCCGGGCGACTTCGTCACCAGCTACGCCGCCAAGGCCTCGGCCAATGGCGAGACGATCGACGCAGCGACCCTCGAGAGCATGCGCGCCCGCTACGGACTCGATCAGCCGCTGCTGAGCCAGTATTTCACCTGGATCGGCAACATCATCTTCCACGGCGATTTCGGCTATTCCTTCGAATGGCAGGCGCCGGTCTCCAGCCTGATCGGCGAGCGCATGCTGCTGACGCTGGTGCTCTCGCTGCTGACGCTCGCCTTCACCTGGTGCATCGCCCTGCCGATCGGCATCTATTCGGCGGTGAAGAAGTACTCGCTCGGCGACTACGTCTTCACCCTGATCGGCTTCATCGGGCTCGCCGTGCCGAACTTCCTGTTCGGCCTGATCCTGATGTATTTTGCCGTGGTCTATTTCGGCCAGGACGTCACCGGACTGTTCTCGCCCGAATTTGCCAACGCGCCCTGGTCCTGGGACCGCGTGCTCGACCTGCTGCAGCACCTCTGGATCCCGATCATCATCCTCGGCACCAGCAGCGCGGCAAGCCTGATCCGCATCATGCGCGCCAACCTGATCGACCAGCTCTACCAGCCCTATGTCGTGACCGCCCGCGCCAAGGGGCTGAGGGAGACGACGCTGCTGCTGCGCTACCCGATCCGGCTCGCGCTCAACCCGTTCATCAGCACGCTCGGCTGGATCCTGCCGCATCTCGTCTCGGGCGCGGTGATCACCTCGATCATCCTCAACCTGCCGACGGCCGGGCCGCTGCTCTACCAGTCGCTGCTTTCGCAGGACATCTACCTTTCCGGCGCCTTCCTTCTGCTGCTCTGCCTGATGACCGTCATCGGCACGCTGCTTTCCGACATCCTCCTCGTGCTGGTCGATCCGCGCATCCGCTTCGACTGACGCGACAACGACAACAGGCGCGCCCGCCCTCGGGCGGCGCAGCGAACCTGGGGATACGCCATGACCTTAGCCGTCGAAGCCATCGCGCCGGGCGCCGGCACTGCACGCCTCGCCTACGCCTCGCAGTGGCGTCTGCTCTGGCTGCGCTTCAAGCGCCACCGTCTGGCGGTGATCGGCCTCGCCCTCACCTTCCTGGTCTATTTCATCGCGCTCTTCGCCGAGATCATCGCACCGGCCGATCCGGAGCGGGCCAATGCACGCTTCGTCTATCACCCGCCGCAGGCGCTGCATTTCATCGACACGAGCGCCGACGGCGGCTGGAGCTTCCGTCCCTTCGTCTATGCCTACAGCATGAAACGCGACCCGGCGACGCTGAAGCAGGTCTTCGTGCCCGATGCCAATGGCCGCAAGACCTATTTGCGCTTCTTCGGCCCGGGCGACGGCTACCAGCTCTGGGGCCTCTTCCCCATGAACATCCATCTGCTGGCCGCGGAGAAACCGGGCGAGCCCTTCTATCTCTTCGGCTCCGACCGGCTCGGCCGGGACATGCTGAGCCGCGTCGTCTATGGCGCGCGCACGACCATGTCGATCGGTCTCGTCGGCGTCGTCATCAGCGTCGTGCTCGGCATCTTCCTCGGGGGCATCTCCGGCTATTATGGCGGCAAGATCGACTGGGTGATCCAGCGGCTGGTCGAGTACATCCTGTCGCTGCCGACGATCCCGATCTGGCTCGCGCTCGCCGCCGCCCTGCCCAAGGGCTGGTCGCCGATCCTCCAATATTTCACCATCACCGCGATCATCTCGCTGGTCGGCTGGACCGAGCTCGCCCGCGTCGTGCGCGGCCGTTTCCTGGCGATGCGCGCCGAGCCCTTCGTCACCGCCGCCAGGCTCGACGGCTGCCGTGAAGGCCGCATCATCTTTCGCCACATGCTGCCCTCGCTGGCGAGCCACATCATCGCCGCCGTCTCGCTGGCGGTGCCGACGATGATCCTGGCCGAGACGGCGCTGAGCTTCCTGGGGCTGGGTCTCCAGCCACCGGCGATCAGCTGGGGCGTGTTGCTCAAGGAGGCCCAGAACATCCGCTCCATCGCCGCCGCGCCCTGGGTCTTCATCCCCGGCATCGCGGTGATCCTGATGGTGCTCTCGCTCAACTTCGTCGGCGACGGCCTGCGCGACGCGGCCGATCCCTACAGCCAGTGAGGAGCGGGACGATGAACGCCATGACCCCGACCGCCCCGAACCAGCCCGCCGACAAGCCGCCCCTGCCGGAGATCATCCTCGACATCCGCCGGCTAACCACGACCTTCGGCCGCTCGAAAGGCGATGCGCCGGCTGTCGACGATGTCAGCCTGACGATGAAACGCGGCAAGACGCTCTGCATCGTCGGCGAGAGTGGCAGCGGCAAGAGCGTCACCGCCCGTTCGATCCTGCAGATCATCGATCCGCCCGGCCGGGTCACCTCCGGCGAGATCCTGTTTTCGAGCCGGCGCGAGAACGGCCGGCCGGTCGATCTCGTCAAGCTCGGCCCGCGTGGGCGGGCGATGCGGGCGATCCGCGGCCGCGACATCGCGATGATCTTCCAGGAGCCGATGACCTCGCTCTCGCCGGTCCACACGATCGGCTGGCAGATCGCCGAGGCGATGCTGATCCACCAGCCGATCGACATGGACGAAGCCCGCGCCCGCACGATCGAGCTGCTGCGCCAGGTCGAGATCCGCGATCCCGAGCGGGCCTTCGACCGCTATGCCTTCGAGTTCTCCGGCGGCATGCGCCAGCGCGCCATGATCGCCATGGCGCTCGCCTGCAACCCGGAGATCCTGATCGCCGACGAGCCGACCACCGCGCTCGACGTCACCACCCAGGCCGAGATCATCGCCTTGATCAGGCAGATGCAGGTGGCGCGTGACATGTCGGTGCTGTTCATCACCCATGATATGGGCGTCGTCGCCGAGATCGCCGACGAGGTGGCGGTGATGCGGCGCGGCAAGCTGCTCGAGCTCGGCCCGGCCGAACAGATCTTCTACCGCCCGCAAAGCGGCTATACGGCCGACCTGATCGATTCCGTGCGGCGGCTCGAGCGCTCCGCCCGCAAGCCGGTCCCCGAAGCCACCGTGCGCCCACGCCTGCTCGATGTGCGCAACCTGACCAAGACCTATCCTTCGCGGGCGAGCCTGCTCAAGGTGAGCGCCGCACTCACCGCCGTCTCGGACGTCTCGCTCCATCTCGACGAAGGCGAGAATCTCGGCATCGTCGGCGAAAGCGGCTCCGGCAAGTCGACGCTCGGCAATTGCCTGATCCGCGTCCATGAGCCGACGATCGGTGAGGTCAATTACCGACAATCCGATGGCGCGATGATCGATCTCACGAAGGTGCCGGCGCAGGAGATGCGCCGCATCCACCGCGAGATGCGCATGATCTTCCAGGATCCCTTCGCCTCGCTCAACCCGCGCATGACCGTCGGCCAGCTCATCGGCGAGCCGCTGCTGGTCCAGGGCATGATGAAGGGCGAGCCCTTGCGTCGGCGCGTCGCCGAACTGCTGGAGATGGTCGATCTGCCGGCGGGCGTGATCGACCGCTATCCGCACGCCTTCTCCGGCGGCCAGCGCCAGCGCATCTGCGTCGCCCGCGCGCTCGCGCCCGACCCGCGTCTCGTCATCGCCGACGAGGCGACCTCGGCGCTCGACGTCACCGTGCGCTCGCAAATCCTCGACCTGCTGCTCGGCCTGCAGGAGAAGCTGAAGCTGAGCTACATCATGATCAGCCACGATCTCGGCGTGATCCGCTATTTCTGCGATCGAGTCGCCGTGATGTATCGCGGCAAGATCGTCGAGACCGGCGAGGCGATCAAGGTCTGCTCGGAGCCGGAGCACCCCTATACGAAGGCACTGCTCTCGGCCGCACCGGGCTCGCATCCGGGCGACCGCAGGATCATGCGGCGGCACCGCTATGTGGCGGAGGAGGCGCAGCCTGGCTGATGGAGGGGCAGCCTGGCTATGGAGGGGCTAGCCGCCCTCCCCGTCCTTGCGAGCGCAGCGAAGCAATCCAGGAAACGTAGAGCGAGCGGGTCGATTGCTTCGTCGCTACGCTCCTCGCAATGACGACGGTGGACGGCGCCCCGCGAAGATCACCCCTCCAGCGCGATGATCTCGACCCAATCCGGGCTTGATCCGGCCTGAACCCGGTCCACCACCGTGAGGCCGCCCGTCCCGGCATCGATCATATAAGAGGTGACGTGATCGGTGAGCTGCCCGAGCGCCAGCAGATGGCGCCCGGTCGGATCGATGCCGAAGCCGCGCGGCTGCGTCTCCGTTGCAATATGACCGAGCGGCCGCAATTGTCCGTCGGCTTCAATGGCAAAGCTTGCCAGGGTCGAGCTGCCGCGCTCGGAGGCGTAGAGGAAGCGCCCGTCCGGGGTGATGTGCAGGTCGGAGCCCCAGGGCGTGCCGGCGAAACCGTCCGGCAGGAGGCTGACCCTCTGTCGCTGAGCGAGTGCTCCTTGCGCCGGCTCATAGTCGAGCACGGTGATCGACGCATCGAGTTCGCCGAGCAGATAAACTTGCCTGCCATCCGGCGCGAAGACGAAATGGCGCGGACCACTTCCTTGCGGCAGCGAGATGCTGCGCGGCCTTGCCAGCGCGCCCCCGGCAAAGTCGAACGTGTAGAGCAGGTCACCGCCGAGGCTGGTCGCGAGCACATGCCGGTTGGCCGGATCGCTCATGATGCCATGCGCATGCGGCGCGGTCGGCAACCGCTGCGCGACCTCGCCGGCGACGCCATCTGCCCCGATCGGATTCACCGTCACGAGGTCCCCGTCGTAGGAGGCGCCGAAGAGGAAGCGCCCGCTGCGGTCGCTCCGGATATAGGCGAGGCTCTCCCCGATCGCCGCAAAGCCGAGCAGGGAGAGCGCACCGGTCTCCCGGTCGATGCCGAAGCTCGCGATCCCGCGCGGCGCCCCGCGCATGGCGACGTAGAGGACCTCCCGATCCGGCGACAAGGCGAGAGGCAGAGAGCGGCCCGGCTCGCTCAAGCCGGGAAACGGCATGCGCTGAACCGGCTCCAGCTTGCCGCTGCCGGCCGAGAGCCTGAGCACGCTGATGTCGCCGCCCCGACCATTGCCGATATAGACGGCGAAATCGGCCCGGCCGCTCGAGAGATGGGGCGACATGCAGGACTCCCTGATAGTGTCGGTGCCCGAGCCTGTCAGGCAGCCCGATCATGCTGCGTGTGAGATTGTCCCCGCGGCGCCTCAGGTCTCGGCCGCATCGGCCTTGATCAGCGTGGAGTAGCGCGCGCGGCTGCCGGCGAGATGGCCGCGCATCGCCGCCGCCGCCAGCGCGGAATCCTGCGCCGCGACCGCATTGCGAATGGCGCGGTGCTCGGCATCGACCATCGTCATATAGGCCTGGACATCGCCAAGATTCCTGGTCCGCCCGACCATGTGCCGGCGCGGCACCGCAAATTCGCCGAGATACTTGAGAAACTCGACGAAATAGGGATTTCCGGTGGCGCGCGCCAGCGCGTGGTGGAAGGAGAGATCGGCGCTGACGCCGCTATCGCTGAAGCTGTCGGCCGCAGACATCGCGGCGATCGCCCTGTCGAGCGCGGCAATGTCGTCGTCGGTGCGCCTGGCAGCAGCGAGCGCGGCGCATTCGACCTCGACCGCGAGACGCAGCTCGAGCACCGAGAGGATGTCCTCGACGGTGGCGCGCTCGATTCCTCCGAGGAAAACCTGCTTCTTCGGCGCCTCCAGCACGAAGGCGCCGGAGCCCTGCCGCGTCTCGATCAGCCCGGCGGCCTTGAGCGAGGCGACGGCTTCGCGCACCACGGTGCGGCTCACCCCAGCCGAAACAGCCAGTACCGCCTCTGATGGCAAGCGGTCGCCGGGCTTCAGCCGGCCATCCTCGATCTGGCTCTCGAGTTCCTGGGCCATGGTCGTCACCAGGCTCTTGCGGCTGGACGGCGAGATGGTCACGGAAGCCGGCTGCGTGGTGGATGACATCTGATCGCGCTGCCCTTGGTTGAATCGCGCTCGCGGCTTTGACGCCTTCTTGTATGATGACATGCCGCGCCCGTCTATGCCGCAAGGTTCAATGGCGCGATCGGCGGAAATGCGCAGGCGCCCATTCGGCCGTTTCGGCATGGCAACCGCGCGGCAGGACGCGCTATCTGCTGAAATCGCAACCATATCAGCCATGGCATCGGATCGGCCCCGGCAATGGCCCGAATTGGTCTGACATCCTGGATATCCGGCCTGACTGCTCCGCGCGAGGCGCCAAACGCGGACATGCCCAAGCTCTCCTGCTTGACGCATGAGCGGCCCCATGCATAAGTTGTCATACAAATCTGGCCGCCCGGTTGACCTGCGCAAAGACCGGCCTGTCCCGAACAGGCAGTCGCTGCGCATGGATAAGGCGTCGGCCGGCGCAGCGATGACGGAGGCTCCATTGTCCGAAACCAACACGATCTCCGCCCCGGTCCGGGCCGCCGCGCGCCCGCCGGCCGCGATGGATCGCGAAGCGCTCAAGGCGCGCGTCGGCCAGGGCCTGCTCTCCTTCCCCGTCACCTATTTCGACAAGCATGGCGAATTCGACGCCGCGCCCTACCGTGCCTCGATAGAGCGCGCTGCGAGCCATGGCCCGGCCGCGCTTTTCGCCGCCGGCGGCACCGGCGAGTTCTTCTCGCTCGGCCTCGACGAGTACCCGTCGATCGTCCGCGCTGCGGTCGAGGCGGCTGACCGCAAGGTGCCGATCATAGCCGGCTGCGGTTATGGCACGCGCATGGCGGTACAACTCGCCAAGGCCGCCGAGGCCGCCGGCGCGGACGGCATCCTGCTGCTGCCGCATTATCTCATCTATGCCGAGCAAACCGGGCTTTTCGCCCATGTGAAGGCGGTCTGCGATGCCGTGGCCATCGGCGTCATCGTCTACAACCGCGACAATGCCATCATCAGCCCGGAGACGCTGATCGCGCTGACCAAGGCCTGCCCCAACCTGATCGGGTTCAAGGATGGCCATGGCGATATCGAGCTGGTGCAGAAGATCACCACGCTGGTCGGCGACCGGCTGACCTATGTCGGCGGCATGCCGACGGCCGAAGTCTATGCCGCGCCCTATTACGCTGCGGGCGTCACGACCTATTCCTCCGCGGTCTACAATTTCATCCCGCAGGCGGCCCTGCGCTTCTACAAGGCGATCACGGCGGGCGACAAACCCGTCATCGACGACATGCTCACCCGCTTCTTCTATCCCTACCTTCAGATCCGCAATCGCGGCCGCGGTTATGCCGTCTCGATCGTCAAGGCCGGCATGCGCATCATGGGCCAGGACCCCGGCCCTGTCCGCTCGCCGCTGACCGACCTGACCCCGGCCGAGCATGACGATCTCGAGCGCCTGCTCAATCAGGCCTTCGACGGCAAGCCGGCCTGATCCAGCCGGTAATTAGCCAGCTACAACAGATTTCACGATCTGGGGCATTGTGCGCCTGATCGGCCAAAGAGGCGGCGTCAGCAGGCACAAGCAGAATCGGAAAGAGCGCCCTCGCGGGCGCCCTTTCGCTTGGTCGTGGCCGTGACGCTCAGACGAAGTGGAAATCGTCGGCGTGGAGGGCTGCGAGCTGGACGTTCTTCAGCGTCAGCGAGGTGTCGGCATCAATCGTGAAGACGGTGTCCGCGTCCTGCTGATGGGCTGTCGCGATCGCCGCGTCGAAATCGGCGAAGACATCGCTTGCGAATTCCAGCACGTCCGCGCTCGAGCCCGTCGTCTTGAAGTCGGCGATCATGTCCTTGCCGAAGCCCGAGGCGAAGACGAAGACGTCATGGCCCGAGCCGCCGGTCAGGGCGTCGTCACCCGCGCCGCCCGCGATCCGGTCGTCGCCCGAACCGGCATCGACCACATCGTTGCCCGCGCCGGCTGACACGATGTCGTTGCCGGAGCCCGCGTCGACATTGTCGTCGCCCGCACCTGCCTCGATCGTATCGTCGCCAGAACCGGCCTTGATCGTGTCGATGCCGGCGCCGCCATCGACATGGTCGTTGCCCGAGCCGCCATCGAGCAGGTCGTCGCCATCGCCGCCCGAGAGAGCGTCGTCGCCGGCGCCGCCCTTCAGCGTGTCGTTGCCGGCGCCGCCATCGAAGGTCTCGTTGCCGTTGCCGCCATTGACGACGTCGTCACCTGCACCGAAGAGCAGCTTCTCGATATTGCTGAAGCTGTCGGTGCCGATGCCCTCACCCGAGACCATGCCGCGGATGAAGTCGACCGAGATCGGCCCCGTCGCACCGGAGAGGTCGAGCGTGTCGAAGCCGGCGCCACCATCGATCGTGTCGTTGCCGGCGCCGGCGAGGATGAGGTCGTCACCCGCGCCGCCGTTCAGCGTGTCGTTACCGGCCGCGCCATCGAGCGTGTTGGCGAGGTCGTCGCCGGTGATCTGGTCGTTGCCGGCGCCGCCGATGACGGCCTCGATGCCGGCGAGTTCGTCATAGCCGATGCCGTCGCCCTCGGCCGTACCGGCCGAAAGGTCGACAACGATGCCGGCACTGTCATCGGCGTAATTGGCCGTGTCGATTCCGTCACCACCGTCGAGAGCATCGTCGCCTTCGCCGCCGAAGAGGGTGTCGCTGCCGGCGCCACCGATAAGCGCGTCGTCGCCGATGCCGCCCTTCAGCACATCGTTGCCGTCATCGCCGGAGAGCGTGTCGTCGCCCTCGCCGCCATCGATCGTGTCGTTGCCGGCGCCTGCCGAGACCTCGTCATCGCCCAGACCCGCGAGGATGGTGTCGTTTCCGGCCGTGCCAGTCAGGACGTCATCGCCGGGCGTGCCGATACCGGTCTGCTCGGCGACCGTCAGCGCGACGTGCGCCGTCGCCGTGCCGCCCTTGCCGTCGGTGACGGTGTAGCTGAACGACGCATCGCCCGAGAAACCCGCGGCCGGGGTGAAGACGACGTTGCCGTCATCGTCCAGCGCCACCGTACCGCCGATGCCGGCCGTGACGGACTGGATGGTCAGCGTATCCGCATCGGCATCGCTGTCATTGGCCAGCAACGCCGCCGCGGTGATGGTCAGCGCCGTGCCATAGTCCGTGCCGAGGCCGGTATCGTCGGCGGCGACCGGAGCGGTGTTGGCCGGCGCGGCATCGGCCGTCTTGACGAAATGGACATCGTCCAGCGCCACGCCCGCTCCCCAGGAGTCCGAGACGCCGGTATCGACGAACTCGAGCCGGTTCGAGCCGTTGCCGGACCCACCGACCACGTCGAAGCTGTAGGTCGTCCAGCTGGCGCTGGTCTGCGGCGGCATGCCCTCGAAGATCACCTCGCCGTTCCAGAGCACCTTCACGCCGTCATCGTTCCGGACGTTGTCGGAGTCGGAGAGCGAGAAGCTCACCTTGTAGGTCGCGCCGGTTTCGACATGCTCGATGTTCTGCCCGAGCTGGTTCCTGCCCTTCTGGCCGGAGCTGTCCAGGTCGATCCAGAAGGTACCGTCCTTGGCGGTGACGCCGCCGTAATGGTCCAGGTGCTGCTCGATGCGGTTGACGTTCGTCCAGCCGACAATGGCCTTGTCGTTGTTGCGGTAACCCCAGTCGCTGCCGCCGTTATAATCGGCGGATTGGCTGATATCCTCGAAGCTGCCGTTGACGATCAGGTCGGTGCCGACAGGCACGTCCACCACCGGCGGCGCCTTGACGGTCAGGCTCAGCGTCGCCGTATCCGTGCCACCCTTGCCGTCGGACACGGTGTAGCTGAAGGACGCGTTACCCGAGAAGCCCGCGGCCGGCGTGAAGACCACATTGCCTTGACCGTCCAGGGTCACCGAGCCGCCGACACCCGCCGCGACCGACTGGACGAAGAGCGTGTCGCCATCCGCATCGCTGTCGTTGGCGAGAAGATCGGCCGCAGTGAGGGTCAGGACGGCGCCGGCATCCGTGATGAAGCCATGATCGTCGGCAGCGACAGGTGCTGTGTTGGTTACCGGGTTGGCGATCTTGACGAAATGCACGTCGTCGAGCGCCGCGCCGGCACCCCAGGAATCCGAGACGCCGGTATCCATGAAGGCCAGCCGGTTCGAGCCGTCGCCGGAACCGCCGACCACGTCGAAGGTGTAGGTCGTCCAGCTCGCGCTGGTCTGCGGCGGGATACCGTCGAAGATGACCTCGCCATTCCAGAACACACGCACGCCGTCATCGGTCCTGATATTGTCCGAGTCCGACAGCGAGAACGAGATCCGATAGGTCGCGCCGGCTTCGACATGGGCGATCGACTGGCCAATCAGGTCGGGCTTGGTTCCCGTCTGCGAATGGTCCATGTCGATCCACATCCGGCCATCCTTGGCGTTGACGCCGCCGTAATGGTCCCAATGCTGCTCGATGCGCTTGTTGGCCGTGTTGGTCCAGCCGAGGATCTGGCCGTCCTGGTTCCGGTAGCCCCAGTCGCTCGGACCATTGTTGCCGGAGGATTCGCTGATGTCCTCGAAGCTGCCATTGATGATGAGGTCGGTGCCGAGAACGATGCCTTCGCCGACGGTGAGGCTGACGGTGGACTCGACGATGCCGCCATGCCCGTCATTCACCAGGAAGGTGAAGCCATCGGCGCCGAGGAAGCCTGCAGCCGGCGTGTACTTGTAGGTGCCATCAGCATTGAAGACGAGCGTGCCATGGGCCGGGCCGTCGCCGAGGATATAGCTCAGCACGTCGCCATTGACGTCGCTGGCCTCGACCTTGCCGAAATAGGGGATGTCCTGGCTGATGAGGTGCTCGCTGGCCGTGGCCGTCGGCGCCTCGTTGTCCGGTACCGGCAGCGCCTGGTCGGCAACCTTCACGAAATGCACGTCGTCGAGCGTGGCACCGAAAGTCGAACCGGCGCTCTCGAACTTGAGCATGTTCGAGCCGTCGCCGGTACCGCCGGTGACGATGACATGCAGGTTGCTGCCGGCGCTTGAGGGGATGCCCTCATAGACCACCTGGCCATTCCAGAGCACGCGCACGCCGTCATCGCCGGTCGGCAGGTCGGCCAGCGAGAAGCTGAGGCGATAGATCGCGCCGGTCTCGGTGTCGGAGATCTGGTGCGCGAGGGCGCCATTGCCGAAATCGCCCTCGGTGACGAGATCGGTGCCGACCGGAATCGTCGAGGGGGAGTCGAAGGTCGGCGCGGTATCGAGCACGTCCTCGAGGCCCGGCAGCACGGCCGCGACCTCGGCATCGTGTCCGTCCACGGCAAGCGCCGCGAGCCCGGCGCCGGTGATCGTCATCCCGTCCGCAGTCGTGATCGAGGCAGGCAGATGAGCCGCATCGGCGCCACCGAACAGGACGAGCGCGTCGCTGCCTGAGCGGATGATCAGGTTGTTGCCGTCACGGATGACGGAGATGCCGGTCGACGCGATGCCTTCGAAGCGGATCTTGCTGGTGGCGTCGAGCGAGACCAGATCGATGCCGTCGCCGGCGCGGAAGACCACCTCGTCGCTGGTCGCGACGATGACGTCGTTGCCGGCACCGCCCCGGAGCACGTCGCTGCCCTGACCGCCGGAGAGGAAGTCGTTGCCGCCGCCGCCGATGAGTTCGTCGTTGCCGACCGCCCCGAAGAGCAGGTCGTTGCCGCCGTCACCATAGAGCACGTCGTTGCCGGCGCCGGCGCGGACGATGTCGTCGCCCGACATGGCATAGACGACGTCGTTGCCGGTGCCGCCATCCATCACGTCCCATTGGTCGCTGCCATAGGCGACATCGGCATTGTTTAGGAGCTTCTCGAGAGCCGGGCGGGAGAGCTGGGTATTGTCGTTGATGATGCCGTCGACGCCGAGGTTGAGCGCGTTCTGCACATCGGCAAGCGTTCCGGCGACGGTCCAGCCGTTGACCTCGAGGCCGGCAGCATGCGCCGCCGCGACCTGCTCCTTGGTGATCAGGCCCATTTGCGGCGCGAGCGCATCCAGCTCGCCCATCGAGCCGTTCGGGTTCGTCGCGTTGGCGATGCTTTCGGGAGAGAGCCCGTCGGTCAGCCAGACCAGCGGGAAATCGACATGGTACTTGTTATCCATCAGGTCGCGGAGAACCTCATGGTCCGTGGCGAAGGTCTGGAAGACGATCCGCTCCGGATCGGCGAAGTCGTGCGCGACGAGTTGCGAGAGCATCGCCTCATAGGTCGCGCGGCCGGAGCTCTTGGTCTCGATCAGGATGCCGAGCTTGCGGCCGGTCTCGATCTCCATGTCCTTCGTCACCTCGATCAGCTCTTCGAGGGTGACGATGCCCGGCACCGCCGCGCGCACTTCCGCCAGGGTCATGTTCGCGATGCCGCCGGGCAGGTCGTCGTGGTAGCTGACCAGCGCACCGTCCTTGGTCAGGCGGAAGTCGGTCTCGACGAAGTCCGCCCCGTATTTGAACGCCCACTTGTAGGAGTCCATCTCGTTGTCGGTATAGGGATTGGTGCCGCGATGGGCATAAAGAACGGGCGTGTCAGCCATGGCTCATCTCCGAAACTGGCAATAGTCGATCGTTCCCGGCGGCGGGTGTGCCGCGGGCATGTGTGAAGGACAGGGTCTTGACTGTGAGCCGTGCCCGAGAGGGCGCAGCCCTTCTCGTTGGGCTACGACCTGAGCACGCGGAGGTCGCGGCGGACCGTCCGAGTAGCGAAGTCGAAAGGCGCGGCCGGCTCCCTCGCGCTGATGAAGCCACGACCGCGCACCATCCTGGCCAGGGTCGCCTGCCGCGGGTCAAACTCGACAGCGATGTTCATATGAGCGATACAGTAGTTCATATGAACTTAATACCGTTGACGCATGACGTCCGTGCGACAGTTAACGGTGTGCAAGAATTTTTAGCGCAAACGTCCCGGGATACGGTGCAGACAAGCGAGGTCGCCGTGCTGAATGCATTGTGATGCCGGCAAAAATATTCTCTAAACCAGTATAATACTGAGCCGGTTCAAATCTATTGATGCTTCGGCGGCCGGGAATGGCTCCGCGGGAAATCGCCCGGTTACGGCAAGGCTCAGCGACTCGTCAGACCATGAGCGATTGAGCTTTAAAACCGCCGAAAATATTCATTTGACCTTCATATGAATGTCGCGGCACTGGCGGACAGTTGCCGGCGGGCTCATCGCGTGCACGCCAGACATCCGGAGGCCGCCCGCGTCCTCCTGCGCGCTGGCAGATGGCCAGCCCGACCAGCCATCTAGGACCGGCTGCCTTTCCCCGAAGAAGGCTCACCACCGCGAACCGAGAATCGGTCGAGCGGCAGCGGGTATCGATTGGCCTTCTCATAGGCGTCGAGGAGCTGCGGCAGCATGCGCTCGTTGCGTTCGTTCACCCCAGCGATCTCGTCCTTGAGCCGGCCGAGAGCCGCCTCTGCCTCGGCCTTGAGCTGCTCATTCGCAAAGGCAACATGGCGGCGGTCCTCGACGACGATGTCCCCGCCGACAATCACGGTATGGACGCCTGTGCCGGTCTCGCCATAGACGATCTGGCGGATGGCGCTGTTCAACGGCCGGTAGCTCGGCATATCCAAATCGAGCAGCACGATATCGGCGCGATAGCCTGGCCGGATCGCTCCAACTTCGCCTTCGAGGCCGATCGCCTTGGCGCCGCCAAGGGTTGCCGCCCGGAAGGCTTCGCGAGCGGCATCCCCCTCGCCCGCCGCGGTCTGGAAGCCCCACATCAACGCGAACATCTTCATCGACTGGAACAGGTTCTGGGCGTCGCTGCAGCTGCAATTATCGCAGCCCAGCCCCATGGTCGCGCCTGCCCGGCCATAGTGAACAACCGGCGCGAAGCCATTGAGCAGCTTCATATTGCTCATCGGATTGCAGACGAGACTCGCCCCGGCGGCCCCGAAGCGATCGATCTCGTCCGGCGCGATCCAGACACCATGCGCGATCGTCAGGCGCGGGCCAATCAGGTCGAACCGGTCGAGATGGGCGAGCAGCGAGCCCTCCGGATAGGCGAGACGCGCCAGTACCGCCTGCGAGCGCGCCTCGTAGAGATGGGTGAAGACCTGAAGCTGCCGCCGCTCCGAAAGGCCGGCGACCCAGGCCAGCAACTCGTCCGAGCAGCGCTGCGGCGCTGAGGGCGCGAGCGCCCAGTTCAGGCGTTCCGTGCCGCCTTCCTCGACGAGGTCTTCGATCAGGGCCTGCAGCTTCGAGGGGTCGGCAGCGCCAGGCAGCTGGCTGACGACGTCGTCGGGCATGTCGCGCCAGAACGGAACGGCATCGACGGCGGCGCGATCCGAGATCTGCAGCCCGAGCACCACGCGCGCGCCGCAAGCCTCGTAGGCCTCTCGGACCGCGTCAACATGCTCGCGGTCCGGACCGACGATCGTCACCATGTCCTGCAGCGTCGTGATGCCATTGCTCAGGCACTCGACCGCGCCCAGCACGGTCCGAAGGCGAATATCCTCCTTGCTCCTGCGGCTGTAATTCGCCGGGAAGCTGTAGAAACCCCAGATATCCATCGGGATCTGCTCGTAGCAGCCTCGCAGCAGCACGTCGTGCGAGTGGTAGTGAGCGTTGACCAGCCCGGGAATGACAAGCTTGCCCGTCGCGTCGATCCGCTTGATGCCCGCCTCGCGAACCGACCGCTCGGCTGCGGCCGCGCCGACAGCGGCGATCCGGCCATTCTCGATCAGGACATCCGCGACAGGGGGCTGGTCGACATCGCCAGCCAGATCCAGCACCCGGCCGCCTGAGATAAGCTGCGTGGTCGTCGTCAAACTATCCCCCTTGCCTCGCCGAGGCCCATGGCGACGTTCTTCGGTCCGGGACAATCGACGACCGAATCCAGCAAGTCCGCGCTCGCGTGAGACTGCGAGCGATTACCGCACCATTCCATAGGCTGTCTCAAAATTTCCCCCGGACCGCGCACCGGCTGGCGCTCAGACTCTTCGGCGCGCGTTCGGCCACGGCGGCCGCGATCGGCCTGCAAGCGCGCTTGCGCCAAAGCGACGATCCAGGAGGAGTTCGAGGGCAATCTCTGCCGCTGCACTGGCTATGACGGCATCGTCAGGAAGCAGAGGGCTAACCGTCTCTGGAGCACGCGCCGATCTGATCGCGAGGCGATCGAATCGGATCACGCGTTCTCTATCAATGATTTAGCGCTGGATCCTCCACCGGGATGGTCATGAATCGACGGCGGCGATCACCGCGTCGACATCGGTCACGACGCAGACATTCTGCAACGCGTAATTGACCGAGGCGGTGTGCCATTCGGCGTTCATGGTCGAGCAGGCATCCTCCGGCACGAGCATGAAATAGCCCTTGTCGGCGCCGGTGCGGGCAGTGTGCTCGATCGACATGTTGGTCCAGGCGCCAGTGACGATGACGACGTCGCGGCCGAGTGCCCTCAGCACCGTCTCCAGCCGCGTGCCCTCCCAACCGCTCATGCGCTGCTTCTCGACGACATGGTCGCCGGTCTGCGCCTCGAGCCCCGGCACGGCGGCCGAACCCCAGGTGCCGCGCACCAGAGCCTTGGCATCGGCCAGCCCCTCGAAGAGCGGCGCGTTCATGGTGACGCCGGGCGCGCCGGGCTCGACGACGAACCAGACATGGATCACCGGGATGCCGCGTGAGCGCGCCGCTTGTGCCAGCCGCGCCGCGTTGGCGATGGCGTTCTGCTCCCTGCAATGCGCCGGCGAGCCCGAGGAGGCGAAGGCACCGCCCTCCATCACCACGTCGTTCTGCATGTCCTGGATGATCAGCGCGCAGCGTGACGGGTCGAGCCGATAGCCCGGCGCCGCCTTCTTGACGCCATTCGCCGGCACGGAGACCGCGGCCGTGACGCCGCTGACCGGCCGGTCCGAGCCCCCGCCCCCGTCGCCCGAGCGAGCGGCAGCGCCGTTGCCGGCCTTCATGTACGGCTCAAGCCGCGGACCGACCTTGGTATCGACAGCGTAAAGCGAATGCGTCGCTGTCAGGAAAAGCGTGCGCCAGTCCGGCCCGCCCCAGGTGAGGTTGCCGACGAGCTCGGGTACGCGCAGCTTGCCGATCAGCTCGCCCCCAATCGTGTAGACCCAGACACCGCCGGGGCCGCAGACCCAGAGATTGCCCTGCGCGTCGCATTTCATCCCGTCCGGCACGCCCGGTTCATCGGCCGAGACGATGCCGGAGGCGAAGACGCGGCCGGGACCGAGCCTGCCGTCCGGGCGTATGTCGAAGACGCGAATATTGCATTGGACCGTGTCGTTGACGAAGAGGCGGTCCTCCGTCGGACAGAAGCACAGGCCGTTCGGCTGGTCGAAGAGATAGCGGTCGACCAGCAGCTCAGGCGCGCCGCCTCCCGGCGGAATGCGGTAGACGCCCTGGAAACCGAGCTGCCGCGGCCGCTCGACGCCATAGACCGGCATGCGCCCGTACCAGGGATCGGAGAAATAGATCGCCCCGTCCGACTTCACGCAGACATCGTTGGGGCTGTTCAGCTCCATGCCCTCGAAATGCGAGGCCAGCACCTCGCGCCTTCCGTCCGGCCGCTCGCGCACCAGGGTCGAGGTGGCGTGTTCGCAGACGATCAGATTCAGCTCGGCATCGTAGGTCATGCCGTTGCACTTGTTCGCCGGCCGCATGACCTCGCGCACGCCGCTCCTGTCCCAGCGGCGGCGGACATCGCCTGGCATGTCCGAGAACAGCAGGTGATGCTCGCGCGGATGCCAGATCGGCCCCTCCGAGAAGGCGAAACCGGTGCCGAGCTGGCGCACCGGAACCCACAGGTCGATCAGTTCGGCGAAGGCGGGACGGACGGCGACGTGCGTGGTCATGGGAACACCGTGGCAAGGTGAGCGGGCGCGATATCGGCGCAGCGCGGCCTTACCGTCATTGCGAGGAGCGTCAGCGACGAAGCAATCGAGGGAGACGTGGAGCGCTGCCGCCCCTGGATTGCTTCGCTGCGCTCGCAATGACGGCCTGTCGCGTTCATCTGCGTCACGCCGCGAACCAGTTGCGCGCCGGCAGCGACTGCACCACCGGGCCGGGGATCGCCATGTCCATCCGGCCGACGACCTGGCCATGGGCGATCTTCGCCGGCTTGTCATGCACTGGCAGCAGGAATTTGCCGACCGAGAGCAGCTTCTTGATCGCCGCCTTCTCCTCGCGCTTGGAGACGCCGTGATTGCCGGTGGTGCGCGGCTCGTTGGCGTGCAGCTCGTGGAAGGGCGTGACGATCTGGTCGTTGAAATCGTAGATCACGTCGCCGCAAATGATGGCGCGGCCCTCGATCGTGTCGACATGCACGTTCATCGACCCCTCGGTATGGGCGCCGGCGGCCTCGAGATAGCAGCCGGGGAAGAGTTCGATCATCCCCGAGAGCTCGAGATCCTCGAAGCGCAGCGCGTCGCGCGTATGCAGCCGGTCGATCAGGTGCTTGATATCCGGGGCCGGATATTGCGGGTGCATCAGCCCGGAAACCGAGTATTCGAGCTCGCGGCGGTTGACGATCACCGTGGTGTTCATCGGGAAGAGCTCGTCCTTCCCGGCATGGTCGATATGGAGATGGGTATGCGCCACATAGCGCACGTCGCCCATCCGCACGCCGTATTTGGCGAGCTGGTTCTCGATCATGTTCTCGTGGAACTGGAGGCCGCGCATGCCGAGGCTCTCCATGATCTGGTTATGGCGGTAGCCGGTATCGACCACGACCGGCCAGGGACCACCGAGGATCAGGAAGCCATAGGTCGGCACGCGGCGCGTGCGGCCGCAATCGCGTCCCAGCACCAGGAAGCTCGACTCGAGCTCGATGTCGCCATAGTCGAGAACCTTGATTTCCAGTGCCATGAACGTCCTCCCAGTCACTCTTGTCCGAGGCGGTAGACCCGCCTCGCGGTTTCGTTGAACACGGCCGCATGCACGCCCTCGGGCACGGCGGCGCGATGCGCGCCGATCAGCTCGGCATAGCTGGTCCAGAGCTTCTCGATCGGGAAATTGGAGCCGAACAGGCAGCGTTCGGCCCCGAACAGGGTCAGAGTCTGCGCCGCGATGAAGGCAATGTGCTCGGCATCGTTGCGGCGCAGGAAGGTGCCGAGGCCGGAGAGCTTGCTGGTGATGTTCGGCTGTTCCGCGAGCACGGCCATGCCGTCGCGCCATGCGGCGATGCCCTCGGGCGAGAGATCTTCCAGCATGCCGGCATGCTGGAGCACGAAGGTCACGTCCGGGCAGGCGGCCGCCAGCTCGGCCGCGCCCGCCATCTGGCCGGCGAAGACCTGGAGATCGAAGCTGAAGCCGTATTCCGCGAGCCGCCCGACATTGGCTGTGAGCACCGGGTCGCGTGCGAGGTCGGGTCCGCCTGCAAAGCGATAGAGCGTGTTCTCGTGCCAGTGCAGTTGCATGCGCACGCCACGAACACGGCCGTTCAGCGCGAGCTCGTCGAGCTGCGGGCGGACATCGCCCGCCAGCATGTCGGCATAGGCGACGATGGCGATCGGAAAGCCGGTCTCCTCCGAGGCCTGCGAGACATAGGCGACCTCGTCGAGATAGCGCACTGGGGCCCAGTTGGCCTGGACATAGACCGCTTCCGTGATGCCGTTCGGCCGGCAATCTGCGAGATATTCCTCGACCGGATAGTCGCGGCGGATCGGTTCGTAGGGGCCAAAGATGCGCGGCTGCATCGGACCGAGCAGCCAGGGCAGATCGGCCTGCCGCCAGATATGGAAATGAGCATCGACGATAGCGGTCATGCGGCCTGCGTGCCTCCAAGCGAGAGGATGTGGCGGCAGATGCGCGCCGTGCTGCCGCCATCGCTGAGACTGGCGAGCCGGGGCGCGATCAGCCGGAGCGCCTCGGTCTCGGGCCGATAGGCGGGATCGGCCGCGAGCGGGGTGAGCCAGTCGATGCGATAGGCCCGTGCCGCGAGGCGCGCGACGGCCGTGACGAGCGTTGCCGGGTCGCCGCGCTCGAGCCCATCCGAGAGCACGATGACGATGGCGCCGCGCGCATAGGAGGCGAAACGCGGCACGGCGAGAAAGGCCTGCAGCGCGTCGCCGATGCGGGTGCCGCCATCCCAGTCGGCGACGAGGCCGGACGCGTCTTCCAGCGCCTGCTCGCGCCGGCGCCGGCGCAGCGCCCGCGTGACACGGCTGAGCCTGGTGCCGAAGGTGAAGACCTCGACGCGCGGCACGGCCTGGACGATGGTGTGGGCGAGCGCGAGATTGGCATCGCTGCGCTGCTTCATCGAGCCGGAAACGTCGATCAAGAGCAGGATCGGCCGCGGGCGTGTCACGCGCCGGAGCCGCTTCAGGCTCATCACCTCGCCATCGTGGCGAATGGCGTCGCGCATGCTGCGGGCAAGATCGACCATCGGGCCGCGCCGAGCGGTGCGGTGGCGATAGCCGCGCCGGCGCGGCAGCGCGGCGGGAAGCGCCCGGCCGAAACGGCGCAGGGCGTCACTGTCATCGATCGTCCTGAGCCGGCGCACCGACAGCGCCTCGGAGCCGGTCGCGGCCTGGCCGGTCTCGTTGACCTCCTCGCCGATCAGGATCTCGCGCGAGCCGGAATCCTCCTGGACCGACATCTCCTCGTCGGGCGCGAAATCCTCATCGCCGGGCTCGGCCAGCGCGCCGAGGAAATGCATGTCGAACAGCGCATCGAAGCGCGCTCGCTGCTCGGGATGGGGCGCCAGCGTCGCGACGGCGGCCCTGCGAACATGCTCGATGCTGCGCGGGCCGAGCAGTTCGACCGCCATCAGGAAGGAGGTGGTCTGCTCGGGCGCGACGGCAATGCCGTGCTCGCGCAGCAGCGCCGGGAAGGCGACGAAAGGTCGGGCTGCGGCGGGGAGCGGCGCGATCATGGTGCGCACTTTCCTTCTCGCCCCGCGGGAGAAGGTGGCCCGAATGGCCGGGTGAGGGGTCGCGATCCCCTGCAAATCTCCGGTAGGCCCCTCATGCCGCCAGCCCCGGAATGAATAGCGGCAGGCGCGGGCGCAGATGGGCGAGGTCTTCCTCGTCCTTGATCGCGGCGCCGAGCGAGCGGCGGAAGGCCTCCGGCCAGGTCGCGCCGGTCTGAGCCAGCGCGGTCGCCGCCTCGGCCCAGTCGACCGCCTCGGCCACGCCCGGGGGCTTGGCGAGCGGTTCCTGCCTGAGCAGCCCGACCGCGTGGACGACGGCCCGGGCCGTGCCTTCGGCGACGGCCGAGGAACGCAGCATGATGATCTGCGCCTCGCGCTCCGGCTCGGGATAGGCAATGTAATGGTAGACGCAGCGGCGGCGCAGCGCCTCGTGCAGCTCGCGGGTGCGGTTCGAGGTCAGGATCACCACCGGCCGCTCGGGCGCGCGCAACGTGCCGCGCTCGGGAATCGAGATCGAGAAATCCGAGAGGAATTCGAGCAGGAAGGCCTCGAACTCGTGATCCGAGCGGTCGATCTCGTCGATGAGCAGCACGGTCGATTCCGGCCGGCGCAGCACCGTCAGCATCGGCCGCTCGATCAGGAAGTCGTCGCGGTAGATGTCGATCTGCTCGCCCTCGCGCGCCTGGCGGATGGCCAGCATCTGGCGGGGGTAGTTCCATTCATAGAGCGCCGCCGCGGCGTCGATGCCCTCGAAACATTGCAGGCGGATCAGCTGGCGGCCAAGGATGCCGGCGAGCGCCTTGGCGGCTTCGGTCTTGCCGACGCCCGGCGCGCCTTCGAGCAGCAGCGGCTTGCCGAGTGCAAGAGAGAGATAGCCCGCCGTCGCGATGCCGTCATCGGCGAGATACATCGCCGCCTGCAGGGCCTCAGCGAGGTCCTCCGGGCTCGATATGCCGGCGACGGTGGTGCGCAGCGCCATGCCGTCACCCCCAGTTCACGGGGCCGCCGCGACGCGGGCCCTGCTTGACGCCGCCATTGGCCTTGATACCACGCAGGATCTTCTCCGGCGTGATCGGCAATTCATCGACGCGCACGCCGACCGCGTTGTAGACGGCGTTGGCGATGGCCGGCAGGACCGGGTTGGCGCACATCTCGCCGGGCCCCTTGCCGCCGAACGGTCCATCCGGTGCCGGCCGCTCCAGCACTGTGACGTGATAGGGCGCGATATCGCCGGGCCCCGGCATCAGGTACTCGTTGAAGTCGCGCGGGCCGTGCTCGGGATTGGGATAATAAGGCTCAGGCGTCTCATAGAGCGCGTGGCTGATGCCCATCCAGGCCCCGCCGACGAGCTGCTGCTCGACCATGCGCGGATTGATGACGCGACCGAGTTCATAAGCGCTCGTCATCCTGAGCACCTCGACCTCGCCGGTCTCGTCGTCGACCATGACGTCGGCGACGAGGCAGGCATGGGCGAAGGCGGTGTTGGGGTTCATCTCGCCCGTCTCGGCATCGACCGCCGAGAGCGGGATCAGGAAGATGCCGCGCCCGGCAATGGTCTTGCCCTGCTTGAACTGGGCCGCCTGCGCCGTCGCCTTGACGGTGATCGTCTTGGACGGCGCGCCGCGGACATGGATGTTGCCGCGCCCGTCGGTGACGAGGTCGGCGGCGTTGACCTCGAGTTCCTCGGCCGCCGCCTCGAGCAGCACGCCGCGCGCCTCGCGCGCCGCGACGATGATGGCGTTGCCCATGCGATGCGTGCCGCGCGAGGCGAAGGAGCCCATGTCATGCGGGCCGGTATCGCTGTCGGCCGTGTCGACATAGACGTCCTCGACGGGGACGCCGAGCGTTTCGGCCGCGATCTGGCGCGAGACCTGCTTCATGCCCTGGCCGAGATCGATGGCCGAGAGCGCGACGGTGAACTTGCCGTCCGGGTTGGAATGGATCAGCGCCTGGCTCGGATCGCCGCCGAGATTCATGCCGATCGGGTAGTTGACCGAGGCCATGCCGCGGCCTTCGTGACGGGCCATCTCAGCGCCTCCTCGTGCCGAAGACCGTCGAGAACCGCACCGCGCCATGCTGCGACGGGGCAGCCGGCGGCGGGGCCGGCGGTGCAGGTGGCGGCTGGTAGCTGGGCGCGGGCTGATAGGCCGGTGGCGGCGCATAGGCTGGCGGCGGCTGGTAGGCTTGCGAGCCCGGCTGATAAGCCGGCATGGGCGGCGGCGCGACCGGCTGCGGCTCGTAGCGCGGCACCTGCGTCGGCGTGGCGCGACCGTCGCGGGCACCGTCCATGATCGGCTGCTTGCTCAACGGAATGCGCATCGTGCCGGGCGGCAGGACCTGCGTCGGCGGGCCGCTGCGGCTGTCGGGCCGGCCGATCTGGCCGCGCGCGTCGAGCTGCGTCGCCGGGATCTGCGAGCGCTCGCCCGCCCCGCCCCCGAGCGAGGAGGCCCGCCTCGCCTGCTCCGAGAGCGGCCAGTTCGCTCTGTCAGCCGCGACCTGCACGCATTCGATCAGCGCCGTGTTCTTGGCGACGCGGCGATGCGCCTTCATGTCCCCGTCGCGATAGGCGTTGAGGATACGGAACTCCATCGGGTCCATGTTCGCCGCCTCGGCGAGGCGGTCCATCTGGACCTCCAGCGCGAAATCGACGGCGGTGACGCCGAAGCCGCGCATCGCGGTCGAGGGGCAGCGGTTGGTGTAGCTGACATAGACGTCGGAGGAGACGTTCGGGATCCAGTACGGTCCCGGCAGATGCGCCGTGCACTTGATCGCGGCATAGCTCGACAGCCGCGTATAGGCTCCGGCGTCGAAATAGCTGCGGATCGAGCGGGCGACGATGCGCCCGTCCCGCATCAGCCCGTCCTTGACATAGATGCGCTCGGCGCCGCGCGGCGAGCCGTAGAGCATCTCCTCCTCGCGATCGAGCACATAGCGGACCGGTCGGCCGGTCAGCATGGCGCCGAGCACGGCGAGAGGCTCGGTCAGCGAGTCGACCTTGCCGCCGAAGCCGCCGCCGACGGTGCCGCCGATGAAATGCAAGCGGTTGGATTCGAGGTCGACGATCTTCGCGGTGGTGCCGAGCGAGAAGAACAGGCCCTGCGCGCAGGAATGCACGACATAGCGGTCATTATGCTCGGGCGCCGCGATCGAGCCGTTGGTCTCCGTCGGCGCATGCTCGATCGGCGACATCTGGTAGCGTTCCTCGATCACCATGTCTGCCTGGGCGAAGGCCCGCTCGACATCGCCGAAGCGCAGCTTCTGGTGGTCGAAGCGCTGGTGGTATTCGAAGTAATTGCCGGGATAGGTCTCGTTGACGACCGGCGCACCGGGCTTCAGCGCCTCCTCGACATCGAAGACGGGCGCGAGCTGCTCGTATTCGACCCGGACCAGCTTGCGCGCGGCGAGCGCCTGCGCCTCGCTATCGGCGATCACCGCCACGACCGGCTCGCCCTTGTAGCTGACCTTGCTCACGGCGAGCGTCGGCTCGTCGTCCTTGCCGAAATTGATCAGGCTGAGCAGCGTGTTCTTGTTCACGGGCACGTCGGCGCCGCGCAGCACGCGCTTCACTCCCGGCGCCCGCTCGGCGGCGGAGACGTCGATCGAGCGGATGCGGGCATGGTGATGCGGGCTGCGCACCACCTTCAGATGCAGCATGCCGTCGAAGGCATGATCGTCGAAGAAGCGGGTGCGGGCCGTGACATGGCCCGGCATGTCCTGGCGCTGCACACCCTTGCCGATGACATTGAGATTGTCGTCGCGCTCGTCGGCGAAGATCTCCTTGCGCATCTCCATCGTTGCCATGGCGACCTCCTTCAGGCGCGGCGCGCGCCGGGCGCGCTCGCAGCAGTGAGGATGGCGGCGATGATCGGCTCGTAGCCGGTGCAGCGGCAGATATTGCCGCTGATCGCCTCGACGACCTCGTCGCGGGTCGGATTGGGATTCCTCGCCAGCAGGGCCCGCGCGGCGGTCAGCATGCCCGGCGTGCAGAAGCCGCACTGGGCCGCGAAATGATCCATGAAGGCCTCCTGCAGCGGCTGCAGGTTTGGCCCGTCGGCCATGCCCGACGCCGTCTCGATCTGCTTGCCCTCGCAGGTGACGGCGAGGGTCAGGCAGGATAGCTGCGGCTCGCCATCGACCAGCACGGTACAGACCCCGCAGGTGCCCTGGCCGCAACCGTATTTCGGCGCGAAATCGCCGAGACCGCGCCTGAGTGTATCGAGCAGGTTGCTGGACGGGTCGACGAAGGTGGCGCGGTCGCTGCCGTTGAGCCGGAACTGGACGGGGAGCTTGGCCATCGGCGCCTCCTCAGCGCGGCTCGCCGGCGAGCAGCCGGCCGAGATGGACGGGGAGGATCTCGCGCCGGTACCATTCGCTGGCGATCGCATCGGTCGCCGGGCGGCAACCTTCGAGCGCCGCCTGCTTCGCGGCCTGGATGGCAGGCTGGTCGAGCGCCTTGCCTTCCAGCACGCGCTCGACGCCACGCGCCCGCATCGGCAGCGGCGCCATCGCGCCATAGGCGACACGCGCCTGCGCCACGCGCCCGCTCGACGAAGGCAGATGCGCCGCGATCGACAGGACCGAGATGCCCTTCGGCTTGACGCGGGCAATCTTGCGGAAGAACAACTCGGACGGGTTCTGCGGCCGCGAGAACTGCACCGCGGTCACCAGCCCCTGCCCGCCCCGCTCGCGCCCGGCCAGGAAATCCTCCAGCGGCATGGCTCGGCCGGAGCCGTAGCCGGCCTGCAGCACGACCTGCGCATCGAGCGCGAGCAGCGCCACGGTGAAATCGCCATAGGGCGTGGCGGCGAAGAGATTGCCGCCGATCGTCGCCATCGTCCGGATCGCCGGGCCGCCGATGCCGCGCGCCGGGGCATGCAAATAGGCGAGCTCGCGGCTGGCGAGCACCATCGCCATGGTCACGCCGGCGCCGAGCTCGACGCGCGCGCCGCTGACGCTCATCTGCCGATAGGCCGGGTCGGTGACGCGCACCAGCGTGCCCTCGGTCAGCCGACCCTCGTTGACATCGCGCATCACCAGCGTGCCGCCACCGATCAGCATGGCCTGCCTGTCGCCGGAGAGGATGCCGGCGGCTTCTGAAAGGCTCGCGCAGGTTCTTACATCGAGCATATCAGGCCTCCTCGCGCGCCATCTCGGGCAGCCGGCGGACCGCCTCGATGCCGTTGGTGTAGACCTCGTCGCCGACGAGTCGGGCGAGCTCCTGCTCGCGTCCCGGCGGCGTGGTGAAGCGGCTCTCCCAGTGCCAGAAGCTGCGATTTCCGTCGGTCACCGGCAAAAGCCGCACATGCGCCACGTAGTTGAAGAGCGGGATCGGCGTTTCCAGCAGGCAGTAGCTGAAGGTCATTTCGAGATCCGAGAGCGTGAGCAGCTGCTCGCGCAGCTCGCTGCCGTCGCGCAGTTGGAAGCGCCTGATGCAGCCGACCCGGTCGGACGGGTTGGCCCGCTCGATCTCGCTCCGGGCCACGATCGGATGCCATCGGTCATGGCCATTGAAGTCGCGCAGGACCGACCAGAGCCGCTCCACCGGCGCATCGATGATGGTGCTGCGAACGACATGGGGCATGGTTCATCCCCCGAAGGCACGCTTGAGGGCGTCGAATCCGCCCTGGAAGACGTTGGTGCCGATGCTGGCGACGAGCTCGGCCTCGCGCTCCGGCGCGCACTCGAAATCGGCCGACCATTCGATGAAGGTCCGGTCCTGATCGGTGATCGGCGTCAGCCTCAGCGTCGCCACGTAATTGGTCAGCGGCATCGGCGAGTCGAGGATCGAGTAGGTGCAGAACATGTCGTAATCCGACAGGCCGAGGAGCTGCTCGCGCAGCCGGTCGCCGCTGCGCAGCGAGAAGGCGCGGATGCAGCCGACCTTGTCGGCCGGTTCGCCGTTCTCGATGCGGCTTTCGCCGATGCGCGGGTGCCAGTTGGGCAGGCCGTTGAAGTCGCGCACACGGGCCCAGACCTTGGCGGCAGGGGCGCTGATGACGCTTGAGGCGTAGACGCGGGCCATGGTTCAGCGCCTCACGACTTCTTGCCGGCGCCGGACTGCGATCCGCCGCCCTCGCCGCCACCGCTATTGCCACCATCGCCGCCGCCATCCTTCGGCTTCGCCGGCTGCGCCTCCTTGGCGACGCGCTGCATGTCGGAGGCCTCGCGCATCAGCCCGCCCATCCTGGCGAGATTGCCGCCCTCGATGCCGATCTCCTTGAGCACCTGATCGATCATCGGTGCCTGGACGCGATAGCGCAGCGCCGACTCGATTACCTCGTCGGTCGGCGAGCGGGCGGCACCACCCGCGCCCCCTGCCCCGCTGGCGGCCCCTGCGAGCCCATCGACATGGAGGATGCGGATGCCCTCGATCTTTTCCATCGGCTTGACGCTCTCGCGCACGATGCCCTCGATCTTGTCGAGCAGCCTCCGCCGGAAGAGCCCGTACCGGGCGCCGTCGGAGAGCACGTTCTCGGCCTCGTAGAGCAGCTTCTGCGCCTCGGCATCGACGGCCCGGCGCACTTTTTCGGCCTCGGCGGCGATGCGTGCTTCCTCGGCGGCCTTCTCCGCGAGCAGGACCTCGACCGTCTTGCGGCGCTTGGCGCCTTCGCTCTCGCGGACGGTCTTGACCTGCTCCTCCGCCTCGACCGCCTTGGCGCGGGCGATCTCGGCATTGGCCTGGGCCGCCGATTCCTCCAGCGACTTGGCATAGAGCGCGATCGCCTTGTCCATGGCGGCAGCCTCGACCTCGCGCTCGCGCTCGATCTCGAGCTTGCGCAGCTCGCGCTGGCGGCCGACGCGGGCCTCGTCCAGGCCCCGGTCGGAGGAGATGCGGGCGCGCTCGACCTCCTCGTTGGACGCAATCTGCGCCTCCTGCAGCGCCTGGCTGCGGGCGATCTCCAATTGCTCGAGCGTGCGGCGGCGCTCGATCCGAACCGCCTCCAGCGCCTGCTCGCGGGCGATGTCGACGGTCTCGACCAGCTGGCGTGCCGTGATCTCGGCCTGGCGCAGCACCTTGTCGGCGTCGGTGCGCTCGACCTTCTTGGCGGCGAGCACGATGGCACGCTCCTCCTCGGCGACCTCGACCGCCTTCTTCTGGGCGATCTGGAGCATCTCGCGGGTCTTGCTGGAGTCGATCTTCTCCTTCTCCAGCCCGAGCTCGGTCGCGATGCGCTGGCGCTCGACGCTGTCGCGGCGTTTCAGCTCGGCAGCGTCGAGATCGGCATTGCGCCTGATCTCCAATTCCTTCGTCGCCAGATCGGCGGCGATGCGCTCAGCCGCGACCACCTTCTCCTGCGTGATCCGGGCGGCCTCGGTCGCCTCGCGGGCGGAGATCTCGGCGGTGTCGATCGCCTGGTTGCGGGCGATCTCGAGATTGCGGACTTCCTCGTCACGGCGGATGCGCTCGCCGGAGACGATCCGCTCCTGGCTGATCCGGGCCTTCTCCACCGTCTCGCGGGCCGAAATCTCGGCGGCCTCGACCGTCTCGGTCCGCTCGATCTCGAGCAGGCGCTTGCGCTGGTCGAGCGCGATCCGGTCGGCCGTGATCACGTCCTCCTGGGCGATGCGCGCCTTCTCGACCGCTTCGCGCGCCGAGATCTCGGCCTCGTCGAGTGCCTTGTTGCGCGCGATCTGGAGGGCGCGGACGCGCTCCTCCTGGCCGATACGGGCCGTCTCGACGGCCTCGCGCGCCGCGATATCCTCCTGGTCGAGCGTGCGGGTGCGCTCGATCTCGCGATTGCGCACCTCCTGCTCGCGGGCGATGCGCTCGGCATTGACTGCCGTCTCCTGCAGGATGCGGGCTTTCTCGGTCGCCTCGCGCGCGGCGATCTCGGCCGCCTCAAGCACCTTGGCGCGCTCGATCTCCTTTTGCCGGACATCGCGCTCCGAGGCGATGCGGGCGGTGTTGATCGCCTGCTCATTGGCGATGCGCGCCTTCTCGACCTGCTCGCGGGCGACGATCTCGGCTTCCTCGACGGCACGGGTGCGGGCGATCTCCTGCTGGCGGATCTCCTTCTCGGAGGCGATCCGCGCCTCGCTGATCGCACGCTCATTGGCGATGCGCGACTTCTCGATCTCCTCACGCGAGGTGATCAGCGCCTGCTCGGCTTCGGTATCGCGGACGGCACGCTCGCGGGCGACCTCGGCGCGCTGCATCGCCCGCTTGATCTCGATCTCGCGCTGCTGCTCGAGCCGCGCCGCCTCGCTCTCGCGCTCGATGTCGAGCGCCTGGCGCTCGGCTTCGAGATTGCGGGTGCGGATGCGGATCATCGCCTCCTGCTCGATATCGTTGCGCAGCTTCCGCTTGTCCTCGATCTCCTCGATGATCCGGGTCAGGCCTTCGGCGTCGAAGCGGTTGGACGGGTTGAAGAATTGGAGGTCGGTCTGGTCGAGATCGGTGAGCGCGACCGATTCCAGCACGAGCCCGTTCTGGTCGAGCGCCTCGGCGGCGGCGTCCTTGACGCGCTGGACATAGGTGCCGCGCTGCTCGTGCATCTCCTCCATCGTCATCTCGGAGGCGACGGTGCGCAGCGCCGAGATGAACTTGCCCGAGAGGAGCGCATTGAGTTGATCGGGCTGGAGCGTGCGCCGGCCGAGCGTGGCGGCGGCGACCGAGACGGCTTGGCGCTCCGGTTTCACCCGGACATAGAACTCGGCATCGATGTCGACGCGCATGCGGTCGCGGGTGATCAGCGCATCGTTGCTGGCGCGCGTCACCGCGAGCTGCAGCACGTTCATGTTCACCGGCGTGACGTCGTGGATGATCGGCAGCACGAAGGCGCCGCCATTGATCACCACCTTTTCGCCGAACAGGCCGGTCCGGACGAAGGAGACCTCCTTCGATGAACGGCGATAGAGCCAGTTCACCAGATAGACGACGATGGCGATGACGATCACCGCCACGATCAGCCAGAGGATCAGCGATCCGATCAGCTGTCCCGTCATGTCCTCATCCTCCCGCCGAATTTCGAGGGCCGCCCCGCACCGCCCCAGCCCTCACCCAGAGGAGCGCGCCGCAGGAGCGCGTCCCGAAGGATGCTCCAGCAATCGCCTGAGCCTCCTGGACCATCCTTCGAGACGCCGCTGCGCGGCTCCCCGGGATGAGGGCTTGAGGGGACGGGCGGCCTGTCATTGCTTGCTGCCCCTGCCGGCCTTGCGCGCCGGCTTTGTCATGTGCTGCACCCGGCCGATCCGCTTGAAGGCGCGGGTCCGGTCGCTGATCGCGACCTCGACCGGCAGGCGCTCCATCGAGGAGGCGCCGTAGAAGCCGTGGCAGTGCCCCGTGTTCTGCATGATGAAATCGGCATCCGCCGGCTCGGCGACCGGCCCGCCATGGACCAGCACGATCGCATCAGGCTTGACCGCGAGCGCCGCCGCGGCCCAGCGCTCGACCAGCGCCGGACAGTCGTCGAGCTTCAGCGCGGTCTCGGCCCCGATCGTGCCGCCGGTGGTGAGGCCGAGATGGCAGACGATGATATCGGCGCCGGCGCCGGCCATGGCGCGGGCGTCGTCCTCGCAGAAGACATAGGGCGTGGTCAGCAGGCCCTTGGCATTGGCGAGCGCGATCATCTCGACCTCGAGCCCATAGCCCATGCCGGTCTCTTCGAGATTGGCGCGGAAGGTGCCGTCGATCAGTCCGACGGTCGGGAAATTCTGGACACCGGCGAAGCCGACGCGCTTCACCTCGTCGAGGAAAACGTCCATGCGGCGGAACGGATCGGTGCCGCACACGCCGGCGACGACCGGCGTCTTTTGCACGACGGGCAGCACCTCGGCCGCCATCTCCATGACGATGGCGTTGGCGTCGCCATAGGGCATCAGCCCGGAGAGCGAGCCCCGGCCCGCCATGCGATAGCGGCCGGAATTGTAGATGACGATGAGGTCGATGCCGCCAAGCTCCTCGCATTTGGCCGAGAGTCCGGTGCCGGCGCCGCCGCCGATGATCGGCTCGCCCGCCGCGATCATCGCCCGGAAGCGGCTGAGCAGGACGTTCTTGTCGAAGCCCGTCATGACCTGCCCCCACCGGCCCGTTCACGGCGCCGGCCGCCATGCAGCGAGCGGAATTGCTGCACGAGGGCCGAGGCGAAGGCGGGATCGTTGATGTGGAGCGGCAGGCGGATGAGTTGCCGGTTGGCGCTCGTGCGCACGGTCTGCTCCAGCGCCTGGAACAGGGCCGCATCGGCCGCCGGATCGTGAAAGGCCTGGCCCGGCGCATCGAGAGCGGAGACGCCGAGTTCGGGAATGAGGAAGCGTACCGGCCCGTCCATCTGGTTCAGCCGCTCGCCGATCCAGCGGCCCATGCGCGCATTCTCCTCCGGCGTCGTTCGCATCAGCGTGATCTGCGGGTTGTGCGGATAGAGCCTGCGGCCGCGATAGCGCTCCGGAACCGTCTCGGGAGCCGCGAAATTGACCATGTCGAGCGCGCCGACGGAGCCGATATAGGGGATGCGCGTGCGGATGATCGCGCCGAACCGATCCTCCGTCGCCGGCAGGATGCCGCCCATCATCATGTCGCAGATCTCGGTGGTCGAGACGTCGATCACCGCGCCGACCAGGCTGGAATCGACAAGCTTCTCCAGCGCCCGCCCGCCGGTGCCGGTGGCGTGGAAGACGAGCGGCTCCCAGTCCTCGGCGAGCAGCTTCGCGACCTGCTGCACGCAGGGCGTGGTGACGCCGAACATGGTCAGGCCGACAAGCGGCTTCTCGCTCGCCTCGCGCCGGCGCGCGCCTTCGCTCCGCAGCTCCGCCAGCCGCGCCTTCGCCATCCCGGCCATTGCGCGGGCCCAGTTGCCGAGCACGAGGCGCGAGACGCGGTTGACGCCCTGCACGTCAGTGACCGCATGGACCATCGCGATATCGGTCGCGCCGACATAGGCGCGCACGTCGCCCGACGCCATGGTCGAGATCATCAGCTTGGGCAGGCCGACCGGCAGCGCCTGCATCGCGGGCGTCACCATCGCGGTCGCGCCGGAGCCCCCGGCCGAGATGATGCCGAGCACGCCCTCCTGGCGCGGCAACCAGGCCTTGAACGCCTCGGTCATCGCGGCGATCGCCGTGCCGCGATCGCCCGAGGAGATGCCGGCCGAGCCCCGGGGATGGGCGAGCGCGATCTCCTGCGGGGTGACGTCGCCGCCGGCGCTGCGGCCCGAGGTCGAGAGGTCGACGAGGCGCGTGCGCACGCCCTCGCCGCGGATCAGGTCGCGGATGAAACGCAGCTCCTCGCCCTTGGTGTCGAGCGTGCCGGCGATCACGACATAGGGCTCGCCCTGCGCCGCCAGCGCCAGCGGGCGGACCTCGCCGACGGCGCGGCCATCGAGCGTCGCCAGGGTCGGGCGCGAAATAGTGCGAGCCTGCGCCTCGATGCGCGCGGCCGGCACGGGCTGCGACCAGCGCGTCGGGATGGCCGGATTCGAGATGTAGACGCGCGTCGGTCCCACTTGAGCAGGACTCGCAGGCCGCGCGGCGGCGGCGCCGGTGGTCGGCGCCTCCGGCACGGCGTCGGTCTCGTCATGGCCATGCCGGCCGACGCCGAGCAGGCGCTGCTGCAGCTCGCGGTCGCCGGCCAGCGTCGCCGAGGCGATGACGCGGTTGATCCGGCCGTTGACCATGATCGCCACCGGATCGGACATCTGGGTGGCGACGCCGATATTCTGCTCGATGACGAGGATCGCGACATCGCCTTGCTCGGCGAGCCGGACCAGCATCTCCTCGACATGGGCGACGATGACCGGCGCCAGGCCCTCGGTCGGCTCGTCCATGATCAGCAGGCGCGGATTCATCAGCAACGCCCGGCTGATCGCCAGCATCTGCTGCTCGCCGCCGGAAAGCTGGGCGCCGCCATTGTTGCGGCGCTCGGCCAGTCGCGGGAACGCCTCGTAGATGCGCTCGATCGTCCAGGCGCCGCGCTTGCCGCGCTGCATCAGCCTGAGATGCTCGTCGACGGTCAGTGAGCGCCAGAGCCGGCGGCCCTGCGGCACATAGCCGATGCCGAGCCGCGCCACCTCCGCCGGCGCGTGGCCGGCGATCTCCTCGCCAAACAGGCGGATCGAGCCCGACGCGATCGGCACCAGCCCCATGATCGCCTTGCACATGGTGGTCTTGCCCATGCCATTGCGACCGACGACGGAGACCACGCCATGCTGGAGCGTGAGATCGACGCCCTGGAGGGCGTGCGAGCGACCGTAGAAGACATTGAGCCCCGCGATCTGCAGGACGGGGATGCCGGCCCCGGGTGGTGCTTTCAGGCGCTCAGCCATGCGCGCCCCCGAGATAAAGCTCCTGCACCTCGGGATCGGACTCGATCTCCTCCGGCCGCCCCTCTTTGAAGATGCGGCCGTTGTGCATCATCGTCACGCTCTCGACGACGCGCAGCGCGACATCCATGTCGTGCTCGATGATGATGTAGCCGATATGGCCGGGCAGCGAGGTCAGGATATGGACGAGGTCGCGCCGCTCGGTCGGCGAGAGGCCCGCCGCCGGCTCGTCGAACAGGATGAAGCGTGGTGCGCCCGACAGCGCGAGCGCGATCTCGAGCTGGCGCTGCTGGCCATAGGCGAGCTCGCCGACGAGCCGGTCCTTCACCGCCGTCAGATGCACGGCATCGACCAGGCTCTCGGCCGCGTGGACGAGGGCATCGTCCCGGCGCGGCCGCCGCAGCGAGAAGCGGTTGCGCGAGACGCCCCGGCAGGCGAGGTAGACATTGTCGATCACCGGCAGGCCGGTGAAGAGCGACGAGATCTGGTAGGTGCGCCTGAGGCCCCGCCGGATGCGCTCATGCGGCGGGAAGGCGGTCACATCCTCGCCGAAGAAGCGGATGATGCCCGAACTCGGCGCGAAATCGCCGGTGATGCAATTGAAGAGCGTCGTCTTGCCGGCGCCGTTCGAGCCCAGCACCGCGCGCCGCTCGCCGGGCTGAACCGAGAGCGTGATGTCCGAGAGCGCCGCCAGCGCGCCGAACAGGCGCGAGACGCCACGCAGCTCCAGTGCATTGGCGGAGCCCGCCGTGCTCAGCACCTCGCGGGAGGGCAACGCGCTCATGGCGAGCCTCCGCCGATGCGCATTGCGGCGGCCTTGGCCTCGCTGTTGCGGCGATAGCGCTCGCGCAGCCTCTGCCAGATGCCGACGAGCCCGTCCGGCGAGAACAGCACGATGACGAGGAAGCCGACGCCGATGACGAGCTGATAGCGCTTCCCGTCGAGGCCGAGCCCCTCCAGCACATCGAGAGAGAAGGTCCGGAGCAGGACATAGACCAGCGCGCCGACGAAAGGGCCGATCGGGCGGCTCAAGCCCCCGACCACGGCGATGATCAGCATGTCGACCACCGGGCCGACACCGGCCGTGCCCGGCGAGACCTGGCGCTGGTACCAGACCAGCAGCACGCCGGCGAAGGCGGCGATCACCGAGGCGAAAGTATAGGCGGCTATGCGATGGGCGACGACGTTGAAGCCAAGCGCCGCCATGCGCCGCGGGTTGTCGCGCGTGCCCTGCAGGGCCAGGCCGAACGGCGCCCGCGAGACATAGATCACCGCGGCATAGGCCAGCGCGGAGCAGGCCAGCACGAGGTAGTAGAACGGGATGGTCTCGCCCCAGTCGACACCGAGGAAGACCGGCGGCACGACGCCGTTGAAGCCGCTGAAACCGTTGAAGATCGTGTAGTTCTGCAGGCAGAGATAGTAGAAAGCCGAGGCGATCGCGAGCGTGATCATGATCGTGTAGATGCCCTCGGTCCGGACCGAGAGCGCGCCGCTCAGCGTGCCGAACAGCGTCGCCAGCACGATCGCGACCGGAACCGCCGTCCACCACGGCCATTTCAGGCTGATCTGGGTGATGGCGCTGTCGCCGAAGATCGCGACGAGGTAGGCGGCGAAGGCCGCGACGGTCATCTGCACCAGGCTGACGATGCCGCCATACCCGCCCAGGAACATCAGGCTGAGCGCGACCATCCCGAGGACCATCGCATAGCCGATGATCTGGACGAGCCAGAACGGATTGGCGAGCGCCGGCATGATCAGCAGCAGCACGACGACGATCCAGAAGCCGACGCCCTGCCGCGCGATCACGTCGCTCAGCGCCTCGCGGGGGCGTGGGGTCGGCGTGTACCCGGCGATGCGGGAATCGGCGATCGCCATCTCAGCGCCTCACCGCCGCCAGGCCTTGCGGCCTGATCGCAAGCACCACGACCATGATGATGAAGGTCAGCATCACCGCGTAGGTCGGCATGTAGACCGAGCCGAACTGCTCGGCGAGGCCGACGATCAGCGCCCCCATCGCGGCGCCGGGGATCGAGCCCATGCCGCCGACGATGACGACGACGAGCGAGGAGAGCAGGATCTTGGTGTCCTCGCCCGGCTGCAGCGACTGGAAGGTGCCGCCGACCACGCCGGCGAGGCCCGCCAGGCCCGCGCCGAAGGCGAAGACAGAGACGAAGACGAGTTGCACCCGCACGCCTGTCGCGGAGAGCATGTCGCGGTCGTCGACGCCAGCGCGCACGAGCATGCCGACCCGCGTGCGGTTGAGCGCGAGCCACATCGCAACGCCGAGGATGATCGCGCCGACGAGGATCGCGATCCGCACCAGCGGATAGGTCATCATGATCGCTTCGCCATTGCTGCGCAGGGCGACGATGAAGGGCAGTTGCACCGGGCCGGTCAGCCAGTCGGGAGTCGTGACCTGGAAGGTGTCGCCGCCATAGCTCCAGAGCAGAAGGTCGGCGACGATGATCGAGAGGCCGATCGTGACCAGCGTCTGGCGCAGGTCCTGCCCCTCCATCCAGCGGAAGAGCAGCACCTGCATCAGCACCCCGGCGAGCGCGACGACGATGAAGGCCGCGATCAGCGCGATCAGCCAGGAGCCGGTCAGGTTGCCGATGCTGTAGCCGATATAGCCGCCGAACAGGTACAGCGAGCCATGCGCCAGGTTGACGTTGCGCATCAGGCCGAAGATCAGCGTGAAGCCGCTGGCGACCAGGAAATACAGCGCGCCAAGCGTGATGCCGTTGAAGAGCGCGCTCAGGAACACGCGCTTGCGCCCGAGCATCGCCTCCATGCCCGGCGTCCAGACCGCGAAGACCAGCCAGAGGAAGAACCCCGCCGCGAGCAGGATCACCAGCGACCAGATCGGGCGGCGGCCGATAAAGTCACCCATGGGCGGCCTGCAGCATGGGAAGGCCGACAGTGCGCAGCGCACGGCGATAGTCGCGTGGCGCCATGCCGATATGGGCAGTGAAGAAGCGGGTGAAGACGCTCTGGCAGGAGAAGCCGAGCCTGTGGCTGATCAACGTGACCGGATCACGCGACATGACGATGCGGTCGAGCGCGGCGTCGAGGCGCACGGTATTGGCGAAGACGGTCGGCGTGACGCCGATCTGTTCCTTGAACAGCTTGAAGAAATGGGCGCGCGACAGCCCCGCCTCCCGGGCGACGCCGGCGAGCACGCCCTCATAGGAGGGATATTCCTCGAGCAGCCGGCAGGCGCGCTGGACGCGCCGGTCGATCAGTCCCTCCGGCGTCAGATGGATCAGCGAAGATGCGAGATCGGGCCCGATCGGCTCGCTCGAGGCCTGGGCCAGCGCCATCAGTACGGGCGCGAGGTTGAGCTCGCGATGCGAGGAGAGCAGCATCTCGACCGCCTGGTCGCGCCAGGCCGCGAGCTCGCGGGTGACGACGAGCTCCGAGGACGGGAAGGCGAGCGATCCCGCCGGCGTCATCGTCTGCGCCGCCAGCCATTCCGGCCTCAGGTAGACGACGAGGAAGAGCCCGAACGAGCCGCAGCGCTCCGGCTGGAAATTATGCGGCTCCCAGGGATTGATAGCGACACCCATGAACGGATCGATCCGGACGGAGCGGCCGTTGACATCGACGAGCCCGCAGCCGCCTTCCAGGTAGAAGATCAGATGGGCCTCACGGTGGGCATGCAGCACCAGCGGGCGATCGAGATCGTAGATCGACACCCGGCCGAAAGGACCGTGGCAGACCGCGACTGCGCGACTCATGGCTCCTCGCGTAGCAGTGCCCGGCGGCGAGAGGCTGCCTCATCAGGTAAGCCTCGCCCGATGCCGCGTGCGGTAGCGCAAGACGACGTCGTTTAGCCGGTACGGAAAGGCGGTCGGAACGGGGGCGCCATACGAGGCCGCGCCCCCTCCGAAAAGTCAGGCGCTCGAGCGCCCTATGGCTTGCATTCCGGATTGGTCCGCGAGGGCAGCCCCACGGCCTTGAAGGCTTCCGCCGACAGGCCGAGCGTCTGCGGCACGTCCGGAACCGTCTTGATGAACTTGTTGGTCAGCTCACCATTCGGCAGCTCGGCGACCTCGGTGATGAAGGTGGTCGCGACCGCGTGGCGGTTGTCGTCGAGCTTGACCTTGCCATTGGGCGCGTCGAGCTCGGTCTTGGCGAGCTCGGCCCGCAGCTTGGCGCCGCCATCCGAGAGATCGCCGTTGACCTTCGCCATCGCCGCGGCCAGCGCATTGAAGGCGTTGTAGTAGTTGGTCGCAAAGAGCGACGGGCTGGCGAAGCGCTTATCGGCCGGGAAGGCATCCTGATAGGCCTTCACCCAGGCCTTCCATTTCGGATCGTCCCATTCGTCCGCGACACCGCTGGAGGTCGGCGTGCCGACGAGCAGGCGCTTGGCCGTGCCGCGCGAGGACAGCACCGTCTGGTCGGCCATGATCGAGCCGCCGATGAACTTCGCCTTGCCGCCGGTCTGGCCGTACTGGTTCAGGAAGTTGACCGCGTCGCCGCCGCCGAGCCCGAGGAAGATCGCATCGACATCATCGGGAATATTGGCGATGACCGAGCCGAAATCCTTGGTGCCGAGCGGCACCCACTGGCGCTGGACGATATTGCCGCCGGCCTTGCAATAGCCGAGCGCGAAGCCGAAGACCTGCGTATAGGGAAAGGAATAATCCTCGCCGATCACCGCGATCTTCTTGTAGCCCTTGTCCTTGAAAACGTACTCGCCGAGTCCCGCCATCCATTGCGCGCCGTCGCTGTTGAAGCGGAAGAAGTTCGGCGAGGGATTGACATAGGTGGTCTCGAGCGCGCCGGACGAACCGTTGATCATCACCAGGTTCGGCACCGTCTTGCTGTAATCGCGCATGGCGATGCCCTCGGACCCGGAGAGCGGGCCGATGATCAGCTGGACCTTGTCCTGCTCGACGAGCTTGCGTGCCGCCCGCAGCGCCGAGTCCGGGCTGGCATCGGTCGCGACGGTGATGATCTCGATGTCCTTGCCGGCGATCTTGTTATTCGCCTGCTTGGCCGCAATCTGGACACCGCGGACGCCGTCCTCGCCACCCGAGGTCAGCGCGCCCGAAAGCGTCGCCATCACGCCGATCTTGAGTTTTTCCTGGGCTTGGCCGGTCCCGCCGGCCGCAATCAAAGCGCAGGCCGCAACGGCGGCCAGATATGCCTTCCGCATCGAATTCCCCTCCCTGCGTGGACGGCCGCGCCGAGGATCTCAACGGCGGAGCCGACGGCGGATTTTTTATTCCGCTCTATATCCAAGCTATCACAGGCCGACCTACTGCCAAGGTCGTAGACATTGCCGAGGGTCTGTTTCGACAATCACGAGAACTGGTCCCACGGCTGTACCCCCGCCCTGAGCGCGGGTGATCGGCACGCTCGACCTGGCCGCCCCGAGCCGAGCAGCCGCCGTGTTACTTCGGCACGCCGTTGATCACGAAGAGCGCCCGGATGAACTGATCGGGCGGAAAGGTTCCAAAGCTGCGGGCGTAGATCGTCTTCACGCGATCGGTGCGGTAGAGCTCTGCCAGCGTGGCATCGACCAGCAGCCGCAGCTTGTCGTCGCCGCGCGGCAGGGCCAGCGCATAGGTTTCGAAGGTGAAATACTGGTCGGACAGCTTCATGCCGGTGGGGTTCCGGCTGTTGAGCAGGTGATAGTTGAGGATCCCGCGATCGGCGAAATAGGCGTCGATCTTTCCTTCAGCCAGGGTCCGGACACCGTCGGGATGAGCTTGCATCGGCACGATCTGCGCCTGGATGCCGAGCTGGGCCAAGGTCGTCCTCAAGGTTTCCTCGGTCGTCGTGCCCTGGAGCACGCCGATCTTCTTGCCGCGCAGATCCTCGAGCCGATAGACTTCATTGGCCCGGTGAAGAACACCGGCGCCGTCGATGAAGGTTGGCAAGGAAAAATCCACCATGGCGCGACGCGACATGGTCATCGACGTCGGGTCGCAGAGAATATCGATCTTGCCGTCCCGCAACGCCGTCAAGCGCGTTGCCGACGAGACCTCGACATAATCGATCTTGAGCGAAGGAAGATCCTGCGCCTTCTTGATACCGGCAACGACTTCGCGGCAGAGATCGACGATATATCCGGATGGTTCGCCGTTGGTCGCCTTGTAGGAGTAAGGGGGCGCGTCGAGCCGGAAACCGAGCCGCACAGTTCCTGTCTCGCGGGCCCGTGCAAGGGTGTCAGCCGCCAGGCTCGCCGTCGATATCACCATGCTGAGAAGGGCGATCAGAAAGGCTTGCATGATCCCGTTCCGTCTTTTGGCAATGCCGAAGACGATAGGCCGGATAGACCTGTCCGCGAAAGTTGTTTCTAGCTCTCTATGCTTGCTGCGAGCACGTATCGCAGGCCTGTTCACACCAGCCGGCTGGACAGCTTGACCGGAAAATATCGAGAGCGTCATGCCGGCGGTCTCATGGCGCACCCGGCTCCGATCAACGTTCCCGGAAAGCGTGCTGCGCCTGTTCGATGATCGGCCTCAACAGATAGGACAGGAATGAACGGCTTTCCGTCCGGATGAAGGCTTCCACGGGCGTTCCCGGCAAGAGGTTCAGGCCGGACAGTGCCGCCGGATCGTCGAGGCGCAGGCGGACGACATAGTAGGGCTGCTCGACCCTGTCGTCCTTGATCGCGTCGGCGCCGATCCGGCTCACGGTGCCGCGAAGCTCGGGCGTGGCCTCGCGGCCGAGGGTCGGGAAACGCAGCAGGGCCTCCTGGCCGAGGCGGAGCTGATTGATGTCGCGCGGCAGGATGCGGGCTTCCACCGCCAGCCCGTCGGCCTCCGGCACGATCATCAGGATCTGCTCGCCGGCCGCGATGACGCCGCCCTTCGTATGAACCGAGAGTCGGTGCACGATGCCGGTTTGCGGGGCACGCAGCTCGACGCGCTCGCTCTGGTCGAGCGCCGTCACGCGCTTTTCGGTCAGCTCCGAGGTCTTGGCGCGGATGTCGGCCAGTTCCTTGGCGACGTCGCTGCGCCTGGTCTGGTCGAGCTGGATGATCTGCAGCTCGGTCTCCGCGATGCGGCCCCTGGTTTGCGCCAGCGTCGCCTCTAGCCGGCCGCCCTCGCCCTGGAGGCGCGCCGCCTCGCGTTCGAGCGCATTGATCCGCGTCGTCGGGATGAGCTGCTTCTGCCAGAGGTCGCGGATGCCGCCGAGTTCCTGTCCGACGAGCTTGTTCTCCGAGCGCTTGGCGACGAGCTGGCCTTCGAGCCCCTTGATCTCGTCGTGCAGTTGCTCGATGCGCTCGCGCAGCTGCGCCTTCTGGCCGGCGAGCGCATCCTTGCGCAAATGGAACAGCGCGCGTTCGCCACTGACCACGCGCGCGACGGGGGGATCGCTCGCTGCAGCCAGCAGATCCGCGGCAAAGGAGACGTCGTCCGCGCCGTCGCGCTCGGCCTCCAGCCGGCTGCGCCGGGCCGAGAGCTCCCAGAGGTCCTTGGTCACGGCCGCGAGCGTCGCCCGCGTCACCGTCGGGTCGAGCCGGAGCAGCACGTCCCCTGCCCTGACATGCGCGCCCTCACTGACCAGCAACTCGGAGACAACGCCGCCGGTCGGATGCTGGAGCTTCTTCAGCTCGGATTCGACCACGAGATTGCTGCTCGCGATGACTGCGCCGGCAACGTCGATCGTCGCCCCAAGCGCGAGCGCGACACCGCCGGCGCCGATAATGGTGAGCACGAGCGCGCGCAGATGGACGCGCAGCGAGCGGTCGACCGGATCGTCAGGAGGCGGCATGGGCGCGGCTCCCCCTCGCCTTGGCTGGAGCGTGCTTGCCGGCCCCGTTCGTCGCGGGCTTCGCGCGCGTCTTGCCCGCCGCGTTGCGCTCGGCCTGGGCCGGTGGCGCAGCGGCTCCGCTCAAGCGCACCAGCACCTCGTCGCGCGAGCCGAGATGCTGGACGCGCCCTTCGTTGAGCACCATCAGCTGATCGACCGCGGCCAGGATGCTGGCGCGATGCGCGATCACCACGACGATGCCGCCGCGCTGCCTCGCCGCCAGCACGGCGCGGGCCAGGGCCTGCTCGCCCGCCGTGTCCAGGCTCGCATTGGGCTCGTCGAGCACGATCAGGAAGGGCTCGCCATAGAGCGCGCGCGCCAGGCCGATGCGCTGGCGCTGGCCGCCTGAGAGCAGCACGCCGCCATCGCCGACCTGCGTGTCGTATCCGTTGGGAAGCCGCAGGACGAGCTCGTGGATATCGGCGGCTGCAGCGGCACGCCGCAGCGCCTCGGGGTCGGGATCGGGAGCGAAGCGCGCAATATTCTGCGCGACGCTGCCGTCGAAGAGCTCGACATCCTGCGGCAGGTAGCCGACGGCCTGGCCAAGCGTATCGGCGTCCCATTGATCGAGCGTGGCGCCGTCGAGCCGGATGACGCCGCGGAGCGCCGGCCAGGCGCCGACCAGGGCCCGCCCGAGCGAGGATTTGCCTGAGCCGCTCGGACCGATGATCGCCAGCGCATTGCCGGCTCGCAACCTGAAAGTGACGTCGCTCACCAGCAGCGCATTGGCGCCCGGTGCCGTCACCGCGACATTGGCCAGCGTCAGTTCCTGCCGCGGCAGGGCGAGCAGCGTGCGTTCGGGTTGGGCCGGGCGCTCGCCGAACGTGGTCTCGAGCCGCCGCCAGGCCTGGCGCGCGGCGACGAAGCCACGCCAATTGGCGATGGCGGCGTCGATCGGGGCGAGCGCCCGGATCGTCAGGATGGTCGCGGCCAGCATGACGCCGCCGGTCGCCTCGCCATTGATGACCAGCCAGGCGCCCAGCGCCAGCACGCCCGATTGCAGCACGAGGCGAAGCATGCGCGACAGCGCGGACAGATCAGAGGCGATGTCGGCGGCGCGCTGGTGGCGGTCGAGGAAGGCGGCATTGCGCCCATGCCAGGCCGCACCGAGGCGGCCGCGCATGCCGAGGGCGCTGATGAGCAGGCCGTTGCGCCTCGTCGCCTCGGTCAGTTCGGACCGTGCCGCGGCGAGCGGCGCGAGCTCCGCCATTGGTCGCTGCGTCAGCCTGTCGCTCGCCAGCGTGACGGCACAAAGGAGGAGCGCGCCCGCGACGACGGCGAGGCCGAGCATCGGGTGAAACAGGAAGCAGATAGCGGCGTAGAGCGGCATCCAGGGCAGGTCGAACAGGGCCGCAACCGCGCTGCCGGAGAGAAAGGAGCGCAGCGTATCGAGATCGCGCACGGCCTGCGTGCCGTCCTGCCCGCGCGCCGTGACGAGAATGCCGAATACCTCCGGCTCGAGGCGTTGATGGAAGCTGCGGCCGAGCCGGATCAGGATGCGTGCCCGTGTCATGTCGGCAACGCCCTGGAAGACGAACATGGCCAGCGCGAGGATGCAGAGTCCGACCAGGGTCGAGCCGCTGCGGCTCGACAGGACGCGGTCGTAGACCTGCAGCATGAAGAGCGGCCCGACCAGCATCAGCAGGTTGATGGCTCCGCTTGCCAGGGCGACGCCTGCCAGCGCTCGCCCCAGCGCGCGCGCCGCGGCGTGAAGTGGCGACGTGCTCTGCCTGTCTTGTCGGGAGAGTTGCATGGACATCCGCCGCAAAGCGGGAAGCGGAGCCGGACGACTCCGCTCCCGATCTCATCTCGCTCAGGCGAGGCCGAGCCCGCCAAGCATGCCGTGGTGCTGATGCTGATCTTCGCCCAGGCCGAGGAGGCCGGTTACGGTGCCGAGTAACCCGTCGGCGAGCGGAGCGGCATCGGCCGTCACAGGAGCAGCGGGCTCGCCACCGGCAACCGGCAGGCCTTGCGTCAGGCCGCCGACCAGCGAATCGAGACCCAGGCCGCCAAGCCCGGGAACCGCAATGCCGTCACTGTTGCCGAGCCCGGCCAGCGCGGCATCGTTGGACACATCCTGGACCACGCCGTTGACCGTCTGCTGCACGGCGGCCAACGCGCCGGCGGGATTCGGGTCGCCGCTGCCGGCACCCAGGCCGAGCGAGGCCGTCACCGCGTCGACGCCGGTCAATGTCAGCGGGATGCCGATCGCGGGCCCGGCGGCATTGCCGAACTGATCGAGCGACGTCGCCACCGTGTCGAGCAGATTGCCGGAGGACGCGCCGCCGAGCACGTTCTGAACGAGATCGCCCGCGGCCGTCACGGTGGTGTCGAGCTGGAGGCCGGCATCGGTCAGGCTCGGCGTGCCCTGCCCGGAGAGCAACTCGCCCGGCATGTTCAGCACGTCGGTGACGAGGTTGAGCGAGCCGTCGGAATTGGTGCCGAGCCCGTCGAGAAGATTGGTGGCATTGTCGACGAGGCCGCCGACGGCGCCGGGCAAGCCGCCCGAATCCTGGCTGAGCAGGTCTCCGAGGCCCCCAAGATCGAGTGCGCTGCCGCCGATCAGCCCGTCCGATCCGAGAAGGCCGCTACCGGAGCCCAGATCCTTCGGCAAGGCCGAGACGAGATCCGTCGCGCCGGTCAGGATGTCGCCGACATGACCGACGATTTCGCCGACAGGGTCGAGCGGACTGTCACTGTTGAGCAGATTGCCCGGGAGATTGACGATGTCGGTGACGAGATTGTCCTGGCCGATCTTGCCGAGGCCGATGGTCTCGCCGAGGTTGGTGACCGCGTGGACCGTGTTTACGCCAACGCCCAACTCGTGGCTGACACCCTCGATCAGCAGGTGGAAATCGAGGATCGTATCGTTCGCCGTCGTCGCCAGCGGCTGGCTCGTCACGTTCGAGACGGTACCGGCGACCTCATTGACGAAGGGTCCGACATATTGGAGGCCTGAATGGTAGAGGATATCGGCCACGTTGCGCGAGCTGTCGTTGAGCCCCGTCACCTCGCCCGGCAGGCTCGTCACGGCTTGCATCGCCGACTTGCCGTTGGGATAGCCGAGATCGACGAGGCTGTTGCTGAGCTGTGTGATCAGGTCACCCGGCTGAGCAAGGGTCTCGGCGACGCCAGCCTGCGGCCCGGCGATATCGGCAAGGCTCAGCACCGAGCCTGCGGCGCCGGCAAGCGGGACCTGTTCGGCCGCTGCCGTCAGCGGGACGGCCGAAGCATCCCCAGCTCCAGCGACCTCAGGGTTGGCAGGCGCGCCGGCGTCCGGCGCTGGCGTGGTGACGTCGGCGCCGGCCTCAGCCCCCCCGAGGCCGAGCGGCAGGATCGAGGATAGCTGCAAGGTCGCGCCGTCGGCGCTGGAACCGCCGGGCTGAGAGAAGACGGGCACCGACCCGGCCAACGTCTCAATCGAGCGAAGACCGGGCAACAGGTTTGAGGTGGCAGTGGGGAGAGTCATGGAAACCTCCATTGCTTCCGATCTTATCGTTACGTGCTGCTCCATCTCTGGTTTCAAATTGCGCGCGCCGGCACGCAGTCAGCGTTAACCGAATGCAACGATGACGAGGCTGTTTTTAGCCGGCAGCCTGGTTGCCCGAACTCGGGACCGCACGCGCGACAGGGACCGCGCGAAGATCCAGCGAATTGCGGACGCTCGGCGAATGCTCTCGCGGGAGCGACTCAGCCGTTCCGGTCTTTCACCAGCGTCCAGACGAGGTAAGGCGCCCCGATCAGGGAGGCGAACAGGCCGACCGGCATCTGATAGGGGAAGAAGGCAAGGCGAGAGAGCCAATCCGCCATGGCCAGCAGCAGCGCACCGAGGAGGACGGCTCCGGCCAGGTGCGTCGCCGCGCCGCGCAGGCCGAGTGCCCGCGCCAGATGCGGCGCCATCAGTCCGACGAAGCTGACCGGTCCGACGATCAATGTCGCCGCTCCCGTCAGCAGCGACGCGCAGATCACGATCCGCGTCTTAACCGACATGATGGCGATGCCGAGGCCCGCCGAGGTCGCGTCTCCCAGGGGCAGGATCTGCAGCCAGCGCACGAACAGCGGCAGCGGCAGCAGCAGCGCGATCGCAGTCACGGCCGCGGTCACGGCGAAGTCGGGTGTCACCTGCTGCGTCGAGCCCGTAAGCCAGGCCAGGATGGCGAAGGACTCCAACCCGCCACGCGCCAGCATCACGGTCAGGATCGAGCCGGAGAAAGCCGCGAGCGCGATGCCGCCGAGCAGCATGCGGCTCGCCGTCAACGCGAATTGGCGCGCGATCGCCAGCAGGATCAGCAAGCCAAGCGCCGCTCCGCCCGCACTGGCGAGGCCCTGCAGCCACCAGTCTGCGCCGGGAACCAGCACGATCGTCAGCGCCAGTCCGAGCCCCGCCGCACTGCTGATACCCAGCACTTCCGGGCTCGCAAGCGGATTGCCGGTCAGGCGTTGGATCATCGCGCCCGCCGCGGCCAGCATCGCGCCTGCCGCCATCGCCGCCATGAGACGCGGCCAACGCCAGGGCAGGACTTCTCCGAACGCCGCGCCCATCGCGAGATCGAGCCCATCGGCATCGCGGCCCAGGACGAGAGCGAGCAAGACGAGCGCGGCCAGCATGGCCGCGCTCACGGCGATGAGCCGCCACGGCCTGTGCGCGACCCTGCCAAGGAACGCAGCGCTATCCTGCGGCGGCATCGTATAGGCCGGCAGCCGGGGCAGCAGAAACAGCAGGAACGGCCCACCGAGCAGCGCGGCGACAGCGCCCGTCGGCGTTCCGAGCCCGCTGGCGGCATTGGTGGCCTGGACGAGACCGTCGGTGAGGCTCAGAAGGAGCGCCCCGATCAACGGTGAGGCGAGGAGTTGTGCGCCCGGTCGCCGCGCGCCGAGCATGCGGGCGATGTTCGGCGCGGCGAGCCCGATGAAGCCGATGATGCCGACCTGCGAGACGACGGAACCTGCCAGCGCCACGGCGACGAACACGGCATAGAAGCGCGCGCCGCGTACCGAAAGGCCGAGATTGCGCGCCCCGGCCTCGCCGAGCGCCAGCACAGCGAGCGGCCGCTGCAGCAGCGCGGCCAATCCGGCGCAGATGAACAACCTGAGCGCCAATGCCTTGGCCGGCTCCCAACTCTGCTGAGCCAGCGAGCCGCCGCCCCAGATGAACATCGAGGTCAGGTACTGGCCGGAGAACAGGATGATCGCGGCCCCGGCCGAGGCGCAGAGAAGGCCGATCAGCAGGCCGGCCAGCGCCAGCGTCGTCGCCTCGAAGCCGCGCCGCCAGCCGAGCCCGAGCACGACCGCCACGGCCACGGCGCCGCCGGCCAGGGCAACCGTCTCGCGGCCGAGACCGCCGAGCTCCGGCAGGAAGGCGGTGGCGGCGACCAATGCGAGCTGTGCGCCAGCCGAGATGCCAAGCGTCGAGGCATCGGCGATCGGATTGCGCAGGACCCGCTGGAGCAGCGCGCCCGCCAGCCCGAGCGCCGCGCCGGCGATCAATGCGACCGCGACCCGCGGCAGCAGCGCGTGGAGCACGATGATCCGCCTGAGCCCATCGGCCGGCTGCGGCGCGGTCAGGACCGACAGCCCGCGCGGTCCCAGCCCTCCCAGCACGGCATGGAGGCCGAGCGCCGCGCAGAGCGTGACAAGCGCGAGCCCGCCGGTCAGGAGCCCGTAGCGCCGCAATGCTTCAGCCAAGGCCCGGCGCTCCACCCGACAGCGCAATGTGAAGCAATCGCCCCAGCCGGCGAGCGGCCGGCAGTCCGCCGAAATGATTGACCGGGTCGAGCACCATGACCCTTTCGGCGCGGACGGCCGGCAGATTCTGCCAGATCGCGCTCTGCGGCAGCACGCGCCGAGCGTCATCCGGCACGGGCGCGAGGATGGCGATCGCGGCGTCCGCATTATCCGCCAGCGCAACGATGTCGACCGGGGCCTGCACGCTGTAGCTCGTCTGCCGCGCCCAGGCATTCAAGAGTCCGAGCCGCTTCAGCACGGCTCCGACCATGCTGTCGTCTCCAAAAACCCTGAAATGACGGGGATCGCCGATGGTGATGACGAAAAGCGGCGGCTGGCTCCGCTCCGCAAGCGCACGGGCCGTTTGCGCCAGTTCGTCCCTCGTCTCGCGGATCAGGGCCTCGGCAGCGGCGTCGCGGCCGAAGCGGCGGCCGAGTTCCAGGGCCGCTGCCTCGGCAGCCTCGTAAGGGTCGCGTCCGCGCTCGTGGATCCGCAACGAAAGGACCGGCGCGATGCGGCGCAGGTTGGGCTCGATGCGCGTGTACCAGGGCGAGCTCAGGATGAGGCTCGGGGCCGCTCGGCGCAGCACCTCGAAATTGATGCCGCCACGCAGGCCGAGATCCGCCGTCTGCGGCGGCAGGGCGGGCTCGATCACGAACTTGCGGTAGAGCACCAGCTCGGCGCCGGCGACCATGGGAATGCCCAGGGCCAGGGCCGTTTCGAGCATGGCCCAGTCGATTGCGGCGGCCGTTTCCGCTGCCGCACGAGCCGGACCGGCGATCAACCCGGCCGCGCCGAGCGCAATCAATCGGCGCCGGGACAGCGAAGGAGGCGTCACCGGGCGTCCCCGCAATGTCATGGCGCGATCGCCCCTTGCGCGCGCCAATAGGCGACGCAGCGGAATTGTCCGCGCGGCAATCCAAGATCGCCGCCAAAGACACTCTTCAGCCGCTGCGAGGTCGCCAGTTCCGTGCCCGAATAGGCGAAGACGCCGTCGCCCTCCCCGCATGGCCGCGCCTGCAGGGCGTCGACGAGATCGCCGTAGCGCAGCCAGTGCAGCCGACAGGCTTCCGGCAGCGCCACCTCCTGCCGTTCGGCATCGTCGGCAAGCGCGACATAGGCATCGATCGCCTCGCCGGGCCGGCACTCCTCGATCTGCCTGAGGATCGTCGGCAGCGCCGTCTCGTCGCCGGCAAGGATGCGCAGAGGCGCGTGGCTGATCGGCTGGCCGATCGGGCCGAGCGCGCCGATCTCGTCACCCGGCCGGCAATCGCGGGCCCAGGCCGTCGCGGGCCCTGCCGGCTCGTGCAAGACGAAATCGACATCCACCTCGCCGAGCTCCGTCCTCACGGAGCGGATTGTGTAGTTGCGCAGCACCGGCATCAGCTCGCCCTCCGGCCAGACCGGAAGGCCCGCAGGGCAAGGCTTCGGATAGGCGAATACCCCGCCATGGCGCTGCGGCAGGAGCAGCCGGACATGGTGGAGATCACCGGCATAGAAGGCAGCGTCCTCGACGGCGAAACTGATCCGGCGCAGATGCGGGGTCACCTGGCTGGCGCGCGAGACATGCCAGCGCTGGACATGGCCGAGCCGCTCGGGATCGCCATCGCCGGCCCAGGCCAGGGCGAGGTTCGCACAGCCCGGCATGCGGCGGATCTCGCCGGCAATGCGCGCCTTGGCCAGCGCCAGCCGCCGCCAGTCCGCTGCCGAGAGGCTGAGGCAGAGCCCCTGTCGCGAGCGCTCGCAGGAGACGCGGAAGCCCCCTGCCCCGAGCCGGTCGATGGCATCGAGCTGCCCGGCGAGCGCCTCGAGGGCAGCGCCCGAGAAACGGCAATATGCGACGAGATCGGTCACCGTGCGTTCGTCACCAGCGGTAATTGAGGCCGGCGGTTATGACGCGCCCCTGTCCGTAGGCGCAGGTCGTCGAGGTGTAGCAGGTGCCGACATAGTCCTTGTCGAACAGGTTCTTGACATTGACCTGCAGCGCCATGCCGTTGAGCTGCGGCATGAGCTTGCCGAAATCAAAGCGCAGGGCGGCGTCGACGAGCGTCACGCTCGGGACCTCAATCGTGTTGTTGGTGTTGAAGGTGCTCCCGACATAGCGCACGCCCGCGCCCAGGGACAGGCCAGGCACAAGACTCGCCGGCAGATCGTAATAGAGCCAGAGCGACGCCATGTGGCGGGGCACGCCGGTCGGCACCAGCCCTTCGAGCCCGCTATTGTCGCGCGTGTATTTCGTGTCGAGATAGGTGTAGCTCGCCGCGACGTTCAGGCCGAAATCGAGGCTCGCCTTGGCTTCGAGCTCGACACCGCGCGAGCGCGCCTCGCCGACCTGCACCGAGAAGCCGCGATTGACGAGGTCGGTGGTCAGCAGGTTCTCGCGCGTCAGGTCGAAGACGGCGGCGCTGAGCAGCGCGTTGATCCCGACCGGCTGATACTTGACGCCGGCCTCATACTGGAGGCCGCGTTCCGGATCGAAGGCCCGGCCGGTCGCATCCGTGCCGGCGAGCGGCGTGAAGGATTGCGCGAAGCTGACATAGGGGGCGATGCCGTTGTCGAAGCGGTAGAGCAAGGCGGCCCGCCCTGTCAGGGCGTGATCATCCGTCGCGCTGCGCGCGCCGGCGACCGTCGTCTTGTTCTGCGCCCAGTCGGAGCGTCCGGCGAAGGTCGCGATGAAGTTGCCGAAGCGGATCTCGTCCTGGGCGTAGAGGCCATATTGCCTGGTCGTCACATCGGTCCTGCGTGTCGCCGGCAGCGTGATCGGGCGGCCATAGACCGGCGCGAAAAGGTCGATCGCCGGGGCGGCGCCCGTCCCAGAGACGAAGTAGCCGTCCGAGGACTGGGCATCGAAGCCGGTCAGCAGCGTGTGCGACAGCGGGCCTGTGCTGAAATTCCATTCGAGCTGATTATCGAAGGCCAGCGCATCCAATTCGTCATGGGAGAGCGAGACGGAGCGCGAGAGCGTCCGCCCGTTCGCCGCAAGCGAGGAGCCGAAAACGCTGAAATAGTCGATATTGCTGCGGAACCACTGCCCGTTCATCCGCAGGGTCACGGCGTCGCTGAAGCGATGGCTGAACAGGTAGCCGGCCGAGCTCTGCGTGCGGTCGAAGCTCTCCAGATTCGGCTCCGAGACATTGGTCCGCCGGCTCAGGCGGCCATTGGGATTGTAGCTTACCGAGCCGGCCGATGGGACGCCGATATAGGCGTTGGCCTTGGGGTCGCGTTGATAGAGGCCGAGCAGGGTCAGGCTGGTATCGTCCGAAGGCTTGAAGGTGAAGGCCGGCGCAATGGCGAAGCGCTCCGCCTCGGTATCCGCGATCTGCCCGTTCTCCATCCGTCCGATGCCGGTGAGGCGATAGAGGAAGCGCCCCTGGGGATCGACCGGTCCGCCGAAATCGAAACTGGCCTGGCGCTGCGCGTTGTTGCCGAACTGGACGCCGACCTCGCCGAAACGCGCCATCGTCGGCAGCTTGCTGATCTGGTTGACCATGCCGCCGGTCGGCGCCTGCCCGTAGAGCACCGAGGACGGACCGCGGAGGACCTCGACACGCTCCAGCAGATAGGGATCGACCTGGGGCGAGACCCAGTTCATCTTCTGCATGCGCAGGCCGTTGAGATAGTTCACCGCATCGAAGCCGCGGATCTTGAACAGGTCGAACCGGCTCGCGCCCGCGCCGCGGCTCTCCGGGGTGACGCCGGGCGTATAGCGCAGCGCCTCGTTCAGGCTCTGCGCGTTCTGCTGGCTCATCTGCTCGCGCGTGATGACCGAGACGCTCTGGGCGGTCTCGGCGAGCGGGGTACCGGTCTTGCTGCCCGTGGTGCTGCGCTGGGCGACGTAGCCGCGAACCGGGCCGGTCGCGCTCTCGCCATCGACGGTGATCGTATCGAGCGAGATCGACCCGGGTTCCTGTGCTACCGCGAAGCCGGACAGAGGCGCGGCGGCCAGGGCCAACGCAGTGAGCGAGGCGGAAATCCGGATGGTCATGCTTCGCCCCCAAAGTGCGTGGCAGACCTGCCTCTTCTGCGGGAACGAGCTGCTTTTTCGAGAAGCCGTGGCGCTCCCGGCCCATGGCAGGCCGATCTCGCTCATGGCGTTTATGCAGGCGCAGAGCCTACGTCCAATAAACGCGGCTTCGAGTTTGATAATCCATGCTTATGAAGTCGATTGATTTTATCAATTCTAATGTGAGATGCCGGCGGCGAGCCTGGCCTGACGAGCCGCTTCGGTCCGGCAATGCGCGATGAAGGCTCCGACAGCCGGCGCCCCCTCGTTGCGGCGGAAGGCGACCGCGATCTCGGAACTGACATCGCCCTGCTGCAGCCGGCGATAGACGATGCCGGGCAGTTGCAGGCAGGCGGTCGAAAGCGGCGCAAGCGCGATCCCGAGGCCCACCCCGACCATGCTTGCGATCGTCGTGAAATCACCGGCGATCGGTTCGATGATCGGGTCAAAACCGGCTGCCTTGCAGGCCATGATCGTCTGTCGCCGGAAGCCGACATCGGCCGGCTGGTTCGGGGTGATGAAGGTCTCGTTGGCGAGGCCATCCAGATCGACCTTTTCGTCACCCGCCAGGGGATGATGGACCGGAAGCACGGCGGCCAAGGGCTCGCTCAGAACGGTCAGCGTCTGCACGCTCCGAGGCACTGCGGCCGGCGGGCGGATGAAGCCGAAATCGAGCGCGCCCTCGACGATCTGGTCGAGCTGTCGCCCCATCTCCATCTCGATCATGACGAGATCGACCTCGGGAAACGCGTTGCGGAAACCGCTCACGAGCTCGGTCAGGACGCCGGCATAGGCGGCGGAGGCGACATAGCCGATCGAAATCCGGCCGATCTCGCCGCGGGCCGCCCGCTGCACGGCCGCCAGCGCGGCATCGGCTTGGGACAGCGTCTTTCGCGCCTCCGTCAGGAACACCTGCCCCGCCAGCGTCAACCGGAACAGCCGCCGGCTACGGTCGAGCAATCGTGTTCCCACGAGAGTCTCCAGGCTGGCGATCTGCTGGCTGAGGCCCGGCTGGGCGATGCCGAGCCGCTCGGCCGCGCGTCCGAAATTGCGCTCCTCCGCCACGGCGACGAAGTAGCGCAGATGACGCAGCTCGAAGGACGGACCGTCCGAGGGCCTGCCATTCATCTGCGCCGCTCCCTTGGGCAAGCGCGCGGAGCGGTCCGACGGAATGGCGGGGGTAGCGGCATCGCCGATCACTAGCCGAAAGCACAGCGCTTGTCGTCGCAAAGCATGGATGTGAGCGTTTGACGCTCCGACCCGCAAGCCATTGCTCGCAGCCGATCTGAACAATTGAACGATGCGCCTGGTCGGCTCGGGCGGAAGCAGATCGGGACTGCATGTCTCGCGCCCCCTGAGAAGGGACTGGTCCTTGTCCGACCGTTGTACTAGTGGCGAGAACCCCCTGGGGCTCAAGGAGAGCGCAGCGTGACCTATCTGTCCGATACCCGGCCGCTTGCACTCGGCGATTTCGCACGCATGCGGGCGGCTGGCGAGAAGGCGGTCATGCTCACCTGCTACGATTCGAGCTTCGCCAGCCTGCTCGATGGCTGCGGCGTGGAGCTTCTTCTCGTCGGCGACTCCATGGGAAATGTCCTGCAGGGCCATGCCACGACCCTGCCGGTGACAATGGAGCAGATGGCCTACCACACCGCCTGCGTCGCCCGCGGCGCAAAGCGGGCCTTCATCGTCGCCGACATGCCCTTCGGATCTTATCAGGAAGGTCCCGCGCAGGCGGTGCGCAACGCCGCCGCGCTGATGAAGGCCGGTGCCCATATGGTGAAGCTCGAAGGCGGGGCCTATGTCGTCGAGACGGCCCGCTTCCTGGTCGAGCGCGGCATTCCCGTCTGCGGCCATCTCGGCCTGACGCCGCAGACGGTGCATCAGCTGGGCGGATACCGCGTCCAGGGCAAGACGGCCGATGCCGCCAGCAGGCTGAAGGCCGACGCCGCAGCGCTCGAACAGGCCGGCGCGAGCCTCCTCGTCCTGGAAATGGTGCCCTCGTCGCTGGCAGCCGAGATCACCGCCTCCAGCGCGAGCCTGTCGACGATCGGGATCGGCGCGGGCGTCGCATGCCATGGCCAGGTGCTCGTCCTCCATGACGCGATCGGCGTCTACCCGGGAAAGAGCCCGCGCTTCTCCAGGAATTTCATGGCCGGATCGGGATCGATCCAGGAGGCCATCCAGGCCTATGTGACCGCCGTCAAGGCCGGGACTTTCCCGGGTCCAGAGCACAGCTATTGAACCACCCTCGGAACGGTATGGACCGCCCCTTCGTCCTGATCGAGGATCGACGGAGAGGCGAGACCCTGTGCTTCGCGGGTTGCCACCAGCTTCTCGAAGCGCGCTCATATGACGAGGTGCCGGCGATCCTGGCAGCCATGCTCGATGCCCAGCGGGCCGGGTATTTCCTGGCGGGCTATGCCGCCTACGAGCTCGGTTACATGTTCGAGCCACGCCTGGCTGCACTGGCACCCGCGTTCAAAGGTCCCCTGCTCCAGTTCGGCGTCTTCGACGAACCTCGGCGCTTCGACTGGCGTGCGGTCGAGGGCGCGGCCTCCATCGGCGAGATCCTTCCGCTCCTGAGCTTCGACGCCTATCGCGAGCGCTTCAACCAGGTCATCGACTATATCCGCGCCGGCGACGTCTATCAGGTGAACCTGACCTTCCCGATGGCCGGCTCTTGGCTGGGCGATCCCGTCGCGCTCTTTGCCGCGCTGCGGACCCTCCAGCCCGCACCTTACGGCGCGCTGGTTTCCCTCGCCGGCGAGAGCGTCCTGTCGCTGTCGCCGGAACTGTTCTTCGAGACCGAGGGCTCGCTGATCCGTGCGCGCCCGATGAAGGGGACCGCGCCGCGCGGAACCACGCCGGAGCATGACCGGCAGGCCGCAGCGGACCTCGCCGCCAGCGTCAAGAACCGGGCGGAGAATCTCATGATCGTCGACCTCTTGCGGAATGACCTGAGCCGGATCTCGCAAATCGGATCCGTGCAGGTGACGGATCTTTTCACCGTCGAGCGCTATCCGACCCTCTTCCAGATGACCTCGGGCGTTGAAGCCCGGTTGCAGCAGGATATCCGGCTGCCCAAACTGCTCCGCGCCCTCTTCCCTTGTGGATCCGTGACCGGCGCGCCGAAGATCCGGGCCATGGAAGTGATCCACGAGCTCGAGGACGAGGCGCGCGGCGTCTATTGCGGCAGTATCGGCATGATCGCTCCCAATGGAGACACGCGCTTCAACGTCGCCATCCGAACCCTGACCCTCGCCGGCTCCGGACAGCTCACGTTCAATGTCGGCTCCGGCCTGGTCTTCGATTCCGACGCCCGGAGCGAATATGACGAATGCCTGTTGAAAGCCGCCTTTCTCGCGAAAGCCGCCGGCACCAACTGACCGGCATCTCTCAGAACTGCCAGCCCGCGGGCACCCAGGCGTAACCGGTATCCGTCTTGAGCAGATGGCCGAGGCCCGGGAATGGATAGTGGAAGCCCAGCACGGGAATCCGATCGGCCGCGGCCCGGTCGAAGATGCGGCGGCGCGCACTGAGGGCCGCATCCTTGTCCCGGTCGGGACCCGGGCGCCAGGGGCGGTCGATATTGACCACGGGGTGGTAGGCGAGATCGGCCGTCAGCAGCAACTGGTCCGTACCGGAATGGACGAGGAAGGAGACCATGCCCGGCGTATGGCCGGATGCCGCAATGGTGGTCAGCCCCGGCACGATCTCCGCCCCGGCCTCATAGAGCTCGATCCCCTGTGCCACGGGTTCGACGCTGCGCTTGATCGCGGCGCCGAAGCGCCGCCTGAAATCCTCCGGCACCGGCATATAGGAGAGATCGGGGTCGTTGCGGACGAAGAAGTCCCAGTCCGCCTTCGGCGCGAAGATCGTGGCGCGCGGGAAGGCCCGCTCTCCGTCCGCCGTCCGCAGGTTTCCGACATGATCGGGATGGGTGTGCGACACGACGACGGTGTCGATATCGCCGGCGCTCAGGCCGAGCGCTGCCAGATTGGCGAAGATGCGCCCGCCATTGGGACCCATCGTCTGCCCGGCGCCGGCCTCCAGGAGAACGCGCTTGCCGCCAATGTCGAGCAGCAGCGTATTGAGGTTTAGGGTCAGATGGTCGGACGGCAGGAAGGCGCGCTTCAAGACCTCCTGCAGCTCGGCTTCCGGCGCGTCGCTGGCGTAAACCTTCGGCGGCCCGCCGATGATCCCGTCGCTCACGACGGTTGCGCCGATCTCGCCGACGCGAAAACGGTAGGACGCGGCATTTCCGCCTGTCGTCGCTTGCGTCTGCGCGCCGGCGCCGTCGGGCCGGCCGAGACCGGTCAAAAGCGCGGAACCGCCGGCGACGGCGGAGAGCATGATCTTGCGGCGGTTCAGGGTCGGGGCGGTCATGGTCGTCTCGCTGGGCAGGCTCGTTGAGCGGTCCGGCCTCAATGACATCGCACGACTGATCGGATAAGCTCGGTAAATATGAAAGGCTTGGTAAGCTGGACTTTGCAATGAAATCGATCCGCCTCGACAGCCTCGATGTCTTCGCCTCCATCGTCAGCCATGGTGGCTTTCGCGCCGCGGCCGCCGAGCGCGGCGTCTCATCTGCTGCGCTGAGCCAGAGCATCACGTCGCTCGAAGCCGCGCTCGGCATAAGGCTGCTCAATCGGACGACCCGGAGCGTGGCTCCGACGGAGGCGGGCGCGCGCCTGCTGGAACGGCTTGCGCCCGCCCTGCAGGATATCCGGCTCGCGATCGACGATCTCAACGCGTTGCGCGAGAAGCCGACCGGAACCCTGCGGATCAACGCCCCGGGGCCGGCGGTCGATCATATTCTCTGCCCACTCGCCTTCGATTTCATGCGGAGCTACCCGGACGTCAAAGTCGAACTGATCAGCGATGCCGCCATCGTCGACATCGTCCAGCAGGGATTCGATGCCGGCGTGCGCTTCGGCCGGCAGCTCGAGCAGGACATGATCGCGGTGCCCTTGGGTCCGCCCTTGAGATACGCGATCGTCGCCTCGCCGGATTACCTGACAATCGCGAAAGCTCCTGCGACGCCTCAGGACCTGATCGGCCGTGATTGCATTCGCCGGCGCTTTCCGGGCGGGACGCTGGCCTCATGGCGCTTCGCGAGGGATGGCGAAGTTCTGGAGATCAGCCCTGAAGGTCGTCTGACATTGAGCTCGGCCCATCAGGAGCTCCAGGCAGCGCTGGCCGGACAGGGGATCGCGCATGTTTTCGAGGCTTATGCGAAGCCGCATCTGGACGACGGCAGCCTGATCGAGCTGTTGCGCGACTGGAGTCCGGGATTGCCAAGCTGGTTCCTGTACTATCCCAACCGCCGCCATCCGAGCGCGGCGATGGCTGCGCTGCTTCAGCATATCCGCTCGTTCGATTGGTCACGGGCGGATCAGGCCGGCATCCGCCCCGCTCACGCCGCCTTGGCCAGGAAATCCTCGGCGTAGTGGCAGGCGACAAGGCGTCCGTCGACCTCGCGCTTGTCCGGGCGCTCGGCGCGGCATCGCTCCGTGACGAACGGGCAGCGCGTCGAGAACACGCATCCTTTCGGCGGATTGAGCGGGGATGGCAGCTCGCCGCGCAGCACGCTGCGCTCGCGCTTTTCACCGCCGACGCGTGGCGTCGCGGCCAGGAGCGCCTGCGTATAGGGATGCAGCGGGCGGGCGTAGATACGCTCCTTCGGCCCGTGCTCGATGGCATTGCCGAGATACATCACCAAGACGTCATGGGCGATGTGCCGGACGACGCTGAGATCATGCGAGATGAAGAGATAGGCGAGCTTGAGCTCGTCCTGCAGGTCGGCGAGCAGGTTGAGCACCTGCGCCTGGATCGAGATGTCGAGCGCCGAGACCGGCTCGTCCGCCACGACGACCTTGGGCGAGAGGATCAGCGCGCGGGCGATCGCGATGCGTTGGCGCTGGCCGCCCGAGAACATGTGCGGATAGCGGCTGTAGTGCTCGGGGCGCAGGCCGACCTTCGCCATCATGGAGCGGGCCTTCTCGGTCCGCTCGGCCTGGCTCAGCGTGGTGTTGATCTGCAGCGGCGCCTCGAGGATCGCGCCGACCTTCTTGCGCGGATTGAGCGAGCCATAGGGATTCTGGAAGACGAGCTGGACCGTCCGGCGCAGGCGCTTGCGCTCGGCCGCAGGCGGGTTGACGGCGTCGAGCCCATCAAGCGTCAGCGCGCCCGAGGTCGGGGTCTCGATCAGCGTCGCCATGCGTGCCAGCGTCGACTTTCCGCAGCCGGATTCGCCGACGATGGCAAGGGTCCGGCCGGCCTCGACCGCGAAGGAGACCTTGTTCACGGCCTGGAGCTGCGCCGGCGGCTGGAACAGCCCACGCTTCACCGGATAGATCTGCGTCAGTTCGCGCGCCTCGATGACGGGATTGCTCATCGCGTCGCCTCCGTCGTCAGGCGGCCTTCGTCGCGGGCCCGTTCCGCGTCCCGGTTGGGGTCGCCGAGCGCGTAGTGGCAGCGCACGTGCCCGTCCATCCAGGGCCTGAGCTCCGGCTGGACATTGCGCGAATGCTCGGTCGCATAAGCGCAGCGCGGGCTGAACAGGCAGCCCTTCGGCCGGTCGTTGAGGCCGGGCACCATGCCGGGAATGGTGGCGAGCCGCGCCGCGTTCTCGCTGCGCTCCGGCAGCGCCGCGAGCAGCGCGGCGGAATAGGGATGCTGCGGGTCGGAGAACAGCGCATCGACCTTGCGCTCCTCCATGATCTGCCCGGCATACATCACCATGATCCGCTGCGCGGTCTCGGCGACGACACCCATATTGTGGGTGATGAGCACCAGCGCCATGCCGCGCTCGCGCTGCAGCGACATCAGCAATTCGAGGATCTGCGCCTGGATGGTGACGTCCAGCGCCGTCGTCGGCTCGTCGGCGATCAGCAGGCGCGGATTGCAGGCGATCGCCATCGCGATCATCACACGCTGGTTCATTCCGCCCGACATCTGGTGCGGGAAGGCTTTCAGCCTGCTCTCGGGCGCGGGAATGCCGACCTGTTCGAGCAGCTCGATCGAGCGCCGTTTCGCCGCCTTGCTATCCATGCCCTCATGCTTCTTCAGCGTCTCGGCGAGCTGGAAGCCGATGGTGAAGCAGGGATTCAGGCTGGTGCTCGGCTCCTGGAAGATCATCGCCACGTCCTTGCCGGTGAGCTGGCGGCGCTCGCGCGCGGACATGGTCAGCAGGTCGCGGCCGTCGAAGCGGAGCTTGTCGGCACGGACGCGGCCGGGATAGCCGACGAGCCCCATCAGCGCGAGCATGGTGACGCTCTTGCCGGAGCCGGACTCGCCGACGACGCCGAGCACCTCGCCCTCGTCGAGGGTGAGGTCGATGCGGTCGACGGCGCGCAGCGTTCCCTGCGAGGTGGGGAACTCGACGCTGAGGTTTTCGATCTCGAGCAGTGGCATGGGATCAGCGTTTCAGTTTGGGATCGAGCGCATCGCGCAGCCCGTCGCCGAGCAGGTTGAAGGCGAGCACGGTGATGAGGATGGCCAGGCCCGGGAAGGTGACGACCCACCAGGCGCGCAGCACGAATTCGCGGGCATCGGCGAGCATCGTGCCCCATTCCGGGGTCGGCGGCTGGGCGCCGAGGCCGAGGAAGCCGAGCGCGGCGGCATCGAGGATCGCGGTGGAGACGCCGAGCGTCGCCTGGACAATGAGCGGCGCGGCGCAGTTCGGCAGCACCTCGGAAAACATCAGGCGCAGCGTTTGCGCACCGCTGACCCTGGCGGCGACGACATAGTCCTTGCTCGTCTCGGTGATGACGGCGGCGCGGGTGATGCGGACGTAATGCGGCAGCACGACGATGGCGACGGCGAGCATCGCGTTCATCAGGCCGGGGCCGAGGATCGCGACGATGACGATCGCCAGCAGCAGGCTCGGCATCGTCATCAGGATATCCATGAAGCGCATGATCGCGATATCGGCGATGCCCTTGAAGAAGCCCGCGATCAATCCGAGCACGACGCCGACCACGATCGCGATGGCGACCACGGCGATGCCGATGACGAGCGAGAGCCGCGCGCCATAGAGCAGGCGCGAGAGGATGTCGCGGCCGATCGCATCGGTGCCCAGCGGATAGGAGAGCGAACCGCCCTCCTGCCAGAATGGCGGCTTCAGGAAGACCGTATTGTTTGTCAGGTCCGGATTATGCGGGGCAATCAGCGGCGCGAACAGCGCGCAGAGCAGCACCAGCACGATGACGACCAGCCCGGCCACGGCGCCGCGATTGGCGCTGAAATAGTTCCAGAATTCGCGGGCCGGATGCGGCGGCGTGCCGCTCGGCGCGGCGACGGCGGGGACTTCGAGGGTTTCGGCGCTCATGGGCGATGGCTCCGGTGGGCGCAGGTCGTGACGGGGCAGCGGGTCATCGGGCGTGCCTGATGCGCGGGTTGATCAGGCCATAGAGCAGGTCGACCAGGAGGTTGACGCTCATGACCACCATGCCGAGCAGAAGTGTGCCGCCCTGCAGCACGGGATAGTCGCGCCGGCTGATCGCCTCGATCAGCCATTTGCCGACGCCGGGCCAGGAGAAGATCGTCTCGGTCAGGATCGCGCCGGTGAAGAGCGTACCGACCTGCAGGCCGATGACGGTGACGACCGGGATCAGCGCATTGCGCAGCCCATGCAGTGCGACGACGCGGACGGGCGCCATGCCCTTGGCGCGGGCGGTGCGGATATAGTCCTCGCCGAGCACCTCCAGCATCGCCGAGCGCGTCATGCGGGCGATGACGGCGAGCGGCACTGTGCCGAGCACGATCGCCGGCAGGACGAGATGCGCCAGAGTCGACCAGAAGGCGTCGATATCGCCGGCCAGCAGGCTGTCGATGGTCAGGAAGCCGGTCACCGGCTCTATGAAATATTGCACCGAGATGCGGCCCGAGACCGGCGTGATGCCGAGCTGCACCGAGAATAGCAGGATGAGCAGCAGTCCCCACCAGAAGATAGGCATCGAATAGCCGGTCAGCGAGACGCCCATCATGCCGTGATCGAAGATCGAGTTCCGCTTCACCGCGGCGATGATGCCGGCCGGAAGCCCGATGATGAGCGCGATCAGGATGGCGCAGAGCGCGAGCTCGATCGTGGCCGGGAATAGCTGGCCGAATTCGGTGAGCACGTTCTCGCGCGTCACGATCGACTTGCCGAGATCACCCTGGACGACGCGCTCGATATAGACGCCGTATTGGGTCAGAAGCGGCTTGTCGAAGCCGTATTCCTTGACGAGCTGGGCATGGCGGGCCGGGTCGATGCCGCGTTCGCCCGCCATGGTCTCGATCGGGTCGCCCGGCACGAGCCGGACGAGGAAGAAGGCGAGCAAGGTGATCCCGATGAAGGTCGGGATCACGAGGCTGACCCGGGTCAGGATGAAGCGGAGCATGGTTCTGCCAGTCTGAGCGGCCGGGGCGCGGCCTTGCGCGCGGCGCCTTGTGTTGTCGCATTATTCAAGTTCGAAATCCGGCGCAGCGCAAACACCAGATCGAACCAAAGATCAAGAAGGTCCTGTTGAAGAATCCCAGCCAAGCTTCGGGCGATGACGGCGGTCGGGGCTGCAGTTTTGTAAGCTCTGCGAAGCTTTGCTCGCCGCTACGCAATAATATGATCAAGAGATGCGCCGGCGCGGCAATGAATGCAACGCCGGCGCGATCTGTGCGTTTCTGCGGACAGGCCCGCTGCGCCTAGCCTTATTTGGCGATCGACACGCCGACGAAGGGCTGACCGCCGAAGAAGTGGATCTTGTAATCCTTCACCTCCTTGCGCACCGGCGTGAAGGCCTGCGCATTGGCGAAGAGAAGTCCGGCCACATCCTCGTGGAACAGTTCCTGGAAGCGCTTGTAGAGCTTGGTGCGCTCGCCCTGGTCGGTGATCGTGTTCGCCTTTGCGAGGGCGTCCGAAGCCTCCTGGTTGCACCAGCCGGCGCGGTTGGCGCCGGTCTTCACGCCCTCGCAGGTCCAGCCGGAGAGCAGGATCTGGCTCGGGTCGGGATAGTCCCAGGTATAGCCGAACATGCCGACCTCATGCTCGCCGGCACGGCCGCGCTTGAGATACTCGCCCCATTCGAAGGTCTGGATCGTCGCCTTGACGCCGATCCTGGCCCAGTCGGCCTGGATCAGTTCGGCCGTGCGCCGGCCGTTCGGCATATAGGCGCGCACCACCGGAATCGCCCAGAGCACGGTCTGGAAACCGTCGGGATAACCCGCCTCCTTGAGCAGCGCCTTCGCCTTTTCAGGATCGTAGGGACGCGGCTTCAGCGCGTCATTGTGCGACCACAGCGCCGGCGGGACGGCCGCAGCGGTCGGCTTGCCGGTGCCCTGGTAGACCGCGTCGATGATCGCCGGGATGTTGGTGGCGTAGGCCAGCGCCTCGCGCACGCGCTTGTCGTCGAAGGGCTTCTTGCGCTCGTTGAAGGCAAGGAAGCTCTGATCGGCGATGCTGCCCTGAAGGACGTTGAGATTGGCGTCGGACTTCATCGCCGGGAGGTCGCCCGGATTGGGATAGCGCGCGATCTGGCACTCGCCGGACTTGACCTTGGCGAAGCGCACGGCGGCGTCCGGGGTGATGACGAAGATCAGGTCGCTGACCAGCGCCATGCGGTCGCGGTTGCCGACGGCCTTGGTCCAGTGATCAGGCACGGCCTTGAAGCGGACCATCGCATCCTTCTGGTAGGCGACGAGCGAGAACGGCCCGGTACCGATCGGCGAGAGATCGACCTGCTCGGGCGTGCCGGCCTTGCTCATCGCCGCGGCATATTCGGCCGAAAGGATCGACATCGGCTCGACTGAGAGCGCGCTGAGCAGCGGGGCGTTCGGCTTCTTCAGGGTCAGTCTGACGCTGTAGTCGTCGACCTTCTCGATCTTGGCCAGGCTCGGCTTCACGATCTCATCGAAGAACTGGTAATTGCCGCTGCCGACCTTGTGGTAGGGGTTGGCGTCGTCGAGCATGCGCCCGAACGAGAACACCACGTCGTCGGCGTTGAACTCCCGCGTCGGCGTGAACGCCTTGTTCGCATGCCACTTCACGCCCTTGCGCAGCTTGAAGACGTAGGTCAGCGCGTCATCCGAGATCGTCCAGGACTCGGCGAGGCTGGGGATGATCTGCGAGCCGCCGCGTTCGGTCGCCGTCAGCCGCTCATAGAGCTGCGCCGCGACATCATAGGCGGTGTTCTGCGAGCTGAACTGCGGGTTGAGGAAATCGGGGCTCGCCTCGGAACAGACGACGAGCGCCTGGGCGCGAGCGGCGGCGGGAAGCAACAGGGCGCTCAGCCCCAGGGCAAGGGCGGCTGTACAAGCGCGAACGGCCATGGCGGTTACTTTCGATCGGAAGGGGCGGAATCTGGCGCGGGGCCGGCTCGCCCCATCGTCTCCCGCCGGAAAGGATGCGGCCGACGCGGCCGCATCCATCGCGTGAGCTGGCGCGCATTCTTGCCGCTCGGCTGACCCAGCCGAACGGCAAGCGCGCGAGAGCCGGGCAATCAGCTGCCGATATCGACGCCGTAGAAGGTATGGCGGCCGAAGGGCGAGAGCTTGAAGTCCTTCACTTCCTTGCGGATCGGCTTGAGCTGAACCGCATGGGCGATGGTGAACCAGGGCGCCTGCTCCTTGAAGATCACCTGCGCCTGCCGGTAGAGCTTCTCGCGCTCGGCCTGGTCGGTGACCGTCTTGGCCTTCAGCACCAGTTCCTCGAAGGGCTGGTAGCAGAACTTCGCGACATTGCCGCCATTGCTTTTGGCCGCATCGCAGCCGAGCAGCGTGTGCAGGAAGTTGTCCGGATCGCCATTGTCGCCGGTCCAGCCGAACATGCCGGTCTGATGCTCGCCCGCCTGCAGGCGCTTGCGGTACTCGCCCCATTCATAGGTCTTGATCTCGGCCTTGACCCCGATCTTGGCGAGATCGGCCTGCATCAGCTCGGCGATGCGCTTGGCGTTGGGGTTGTAGGGACGTTGCACCGGCATCGCCCACAGGTCGATCTCGAGCCCGTTCGGATAGCCCGCCGCGGCCAGCTCCTTCTTGGCTGCTTCCGGATCGTAGGGATCGTCCTTGATCATCTCGTTATAGGACCACATCGTCGGCGGGATCGGGTTGATCGCCGCGACGCCGCTGGAGAGATAGACCGCGTCGATGATCGCCTGCTTGTTGATCGCCTTGTTGATGGCGTGGCGCACCTTGACGTCGTCGAAGGGCTTCTTGGTCGTGTTATAGGCGAGATAGCCGATATTAAGGCCGGGCTGCTCGAGGACCTGGACATTGGCGTCCTTCCGCATCGCCTCGAGATCGGCCGGGTTCGGATAGGGCATGACATGGCATTCGCCCTTCTGGAGCTTCGCCCAGCGCACCGAAGCGTCCGGCGTGATCGAGAAGACGAGGTCGTCGATCTTGGCCTTGCCGGCCCAGTAGTCGGGGAAGGCGCGATAGCGGATGATCGCGTCCTTCTGATATTGCAGCAGGTAGAACGGGCCGGTGCCGATCGGCTCCTGGTCGAGCTTCTCCGGCGTGCCGGCCTTCAGCAACGCGTCGGCATATTCCTTCGACTGGATGCTGGCGAACTGCATCGCGAGATCGGGCAGGAACGGCGCGTCGGGCTGGTTGAGCGTGATCTTGACGGTGTAGTCATCGACCTTCTCGACCGACTTCAACAGCTTCGGCATCGCCATGTCGTTGAAATAGGTGTGGTTCGAGCTGGTCACCTTGAAATACGGATTGTCCTCCTTCCACTGCCGTTCGAACATGAAGAGGACGTCGTCGGCATTGAAATTCCGCGTCGGCTTGAAGGTGCGGTTGGAATGCCACTTGGCGTCCTTGCGCAGGTGGAAGGTGTAGGTCAGCCCGTCCGGCGAGATGTCCCAGCGCTCAGCCAGCGCCGGCTCGACCTTGGTGCCGCCGCGCTCGAATTTCACGATCGTGTCGTAGATCTGGGTGTTCGCGTCGAAGGAGGTGCCGGTCGTGTTGACACTCGGCCCGAAATTCTCGGGGCTGCCTTCCGAGCAGTAGATCAGCGTCTTGGCCGCGAGCGGCTGCGCCGCCATGAGGGCAGACGCCGACAGCGTCGCCAACAGCAACTTTTTCATATGGAATTCTCCTTAACCCCTCTCCGCCGCGGTCAGACGGGATGACGGCCCCGTTGCATCGGAAGCTGCGCGCGCGGAATTTCCTAGGCCGCCCTGGCGGCAGCTTATTGCAAGACAGGGGGCGCGAAAAGTCGTCCGAAAGGCGCGCGAGCGCGTCAGTCGGGGACGGTAAACGGCGTCGCCGCACGTGGTTCGGCTCCCGGAGCCTGCCGGGACAATGCGGCGGCTCCCGACCACGGCGAACAAAGCGCGGCAGCCGGCGTTGCACCCGCAGAGATTGAAATGCGACGCCGCGAGCGCGCGGCGCGTCATCCAGGCGGGAGGCGGCTCATGCCCGCATCGAACCGGATCGTTGCTCTGTCGACAGGCGCCGTGATCTGCGCCTTGTCGGTCGTCCTGGCAGCCTGCGACGGCGGCAGCAAACTATCGGAGGAAGCCGGCTATGGTCCCGATCCGACATTGCCGGAGCCGCGCTCGACCTGGCTTCCGACCGTCAAGGTCGCCGAGGCCGTCGGCTGGAAGCAGGGAGAGAAGCCGAAGGCCGCGGCAGGCTATCAGGTCTCGGCCTTCGCCAGCGGGCTCGACCATCCGCGCTGGCTCTATCAGCTCCCGAATGGCGACGTTCTGGTCGCCGAGAGCGACGCGCCGCCCAAGCCGGAGGGCATGAGCGGCGGCGGTATTCGCGGCTGGGTACAGGGTCTGCTGATGAAGCGCGCCGGCGCCCGCAATCCGAGCGCCAACCGCATCACCCTCCTTCGCGACGCCGATGGCGATGGCGTCGCCGAGACGAAATCTGTCTTCCTCGAAAACCTCCGCTCGCCCTTCGGAATGGCCCTGATCGGCGATCAGCTCTATGTCGCGAATGCCGATGCGCTCGTGCGCGTGCCCTGCAAGGAGGGAGAGACCAGGATCGCTGCGGCGCCCACCAAGGTCGCCGACCTGCCGGCGGGCCGGAATCACCACTGGACGAAGAGCCTCGTGGCCAGCGAGGACGGCTCGAAGCTCTATGTCGGCGTCGGCTCGAACTCGAATGTCGGCGAGAACGGCATGAACGAGGAAGATAACCGCGCCGCTGTCCTGGAGATCGATCCTGCGAGCGGACGCAGCCGGGTCTACGCCTCCGGGCTGCGCAACCCGGTCGGCATCGATTTCAATCCGGCAACCAAGGAGCTCTGGGTCTCGGTCAACGAGCGTGACGAGATCGGGGATGACCTCGTGCCCGACTACATGACCTCGGTGAAGGAAGGCGGCTTCTATGGCTGGCCCTACAGCTATTACGGCCAGCATGTCGACACGCGCATCGAGCCCCCTCGCCCGGATCTCGTCGCCAAGGCGCTCAAGCCGGACTATGCGCTCGGCTCGCACACGGCCTCGCTCGGCTTCACCTTCGTCGAAGGCACAAGCCTCGGGCCTGATCTGCAAGGCGGCGCCATCATCGGCCAGCACGGTTCCTGGAATCGCAAGCCGCCCGTCGGCTACCGGGTGATCTTCGTCGCGTTCAAGGACGGCAAGCCGAGCGGCATGCCCAAGACCATCCTCGACGGCTTCCTCGGCGAGAACGGTGAAGCGCGCGGCCGCCCCGTCGGCGTGCTCGTCGACGCAAAGGGCGGGCTGCTCGTTGCGGATGATGTCGGCAACACGATCTGGCGGGTCACCGCTCCCACCAGCTAGAGCATTTCCGCGTTTCTCCGAATCGCGAAAATTCTCTATCCCTTTGTTTTAACGCATTTTCTTCACGCGAACCGGTATCCACTTCGCTCGAAAATGCTCTAGCGAGAAAGGGTTTGCGGGAGCCGGGGTGCCCGCTCAGCCAACGAGCGTGTTCTTGTAGATCTTGCCGTCCTTCATGATGATCTTCAGGTTCTTGTCGGGGTCCGCGATCAAGCCGATCGTCTCCAGCGGATTGCCGTCGATCAGGAGGACGTCCGCATAGGCCCCCTTCTCGATGACGCCGAGCTGGCCCGGATAGGGATTGCGGAGATTCGACAAGGCCATCAGCTCGGCATTGGTCGATGTCGCCATCTTCAGGATTTCGGCATTGCCGTACCAGTTGCTGAGATGTGTCAGCATCGTGCCCTGGCGCGCCGTCACCGCCGGCGAGAACAGCATGTCGGAGCCGAAAGCGGTCTTGAGCTTGTGCTTGCGCGCGAGCCCGTAGGCGGTGTGCGTTCCCGCGACCACCTGCAACAGCCGCTCCTGGCTCGGGCCGGTCAGCGGCACGGAATCCTCGGCGCTCATGAAGGGCTGGATGCTCAGCCAGACGCCCTTGTCGGCCATCAGCTTCGCCGTGTCCTCGTCCATCAGATGCGCGTGCTCGATGCAGGCGGCACCGGCGGCGATGGCGCGCTGGATCGTGTTCGGCGCATAGGCGTGCACGGTCACATAGGTGTTCCAGTCCTTCGCCACGGCAACGGCTGCGCGCAGGTCGGTCTCGCTGAAGGTGGACATGTCGAGCGGGCTTCGCGGCGAGGATACGCCGCCGCCGCCAACGATCTTCAGCTGGGAAGCGCCCTGCATCAGTTGCTCGCGCGTCCGCATCTGCACCTCGCCGACACTGTCCGCGATCATGGCGCCGCCCAGCGTCTCGACCGAGCTGAGCCGGTCGGAGGTACGCGGCAGGTCTGTCAGCTGGCGCAGGTCGCCATGGCCGCCGGAGGTGGTGATCATCGGCCCGGACGGGTAGATGCGCGGTCCGGCGATCACCCCGTCGTCGATCGCCCGCTTGAAGGAGTAGACGGGGCCGCCGAGGTCGCGGATCGTCGTGAAGCCGCGCAGCAAGGTGCGCTCGGCCTCGGCCGTGGCGACGGCAAAGATATAGCCGGGATCCGCCGCCATCAGGATTGCCAGGGGCACCGCGGCGAACAGCGCGTGCCAGTGCGCGTCGATCAGGCCCGGCATCAGCACCCGGCCGCCGCAATCGATCGTGCGGGCATCGGCGGGCGGCGCGCTGTTGGTGGTGTCGACGGCGGCGATCCGGCCGCCCTCGACCAGCACCTGGATTCCGCTGCGCAGCGTATCGGCCTTGCCGTCGAAGAGACGCAGGTTCCGGAACAGGACCGTGCCGCCGGAGACCGCCGGCGCCGCGAGCACCGGTGCGGGTCGTCCTGCCGCGACCAGCGCGGCGCCCAGTCCGGCCAGGAAGCCGCGGCGCGAGAAATCGGTGAGGCGCTGCGACACCTTCCGCATCTGCGGATTGTGGCAGACGCAGCCGCCGCTGCCGATGAGATGCTGATATTTCGCTCCGACCCTGATCATCATCGCGCTCCCAAGGCTACGTCGATCAATTCGGGCGAGGCGCTTCGCCGGGGCCTCGCCTCGCTCTTCGATCCCGCCCTCGGTACTTCGCACAGATACGAAGATCCGAACCGGAATGCATCCGCAGGCGGGCAAGCTCGCCTAGCGCGGGCAGACCTGGACGCGGCGCGTGGTCCAGCGACCGCGATGGTCGCGCATCCGGCGGGTCTCCCACCAGCATCGGCCACGGACATGACGCCCGCGCGAACTATGCCACTGTGCCAGCTCGATGCCGAGATTTCCCTGGGCGACACCACCCGCCGAGACCGGAGCTGCCGAGGCGCCGCCGGAGCTGAACGCCCCGAGCGCGAGTCCGACGGCAACCGCCGCCACGCGAAGATTGATCAATGGAACCTCCTAGGCTTCAAAACCCGACCCGACGCCAATGTGTCCGGTCGTTCCAAGCCAGCGGGCTGAAGCGCCGGGCCGGCGGAACGTTGCTCGCGCCCAAGGGCACGTCATCGCGGATCTCGCTCCGTATTTCCGCATCGGCATTGCCCGAAAACCGCAACCCTTCGGGCCGATGCGCTAGAGCATTTCCGCGTTTCTTCGAATCGCGAAAATGCTCTATCTATTTGTTTTGACGCATTTTCTTCACGCGAACCGGCATCCACTTCGCTCGAAAATGCTCTAGAAGCGCCAGATCAGCGGCACGATGAAGACCGCCACCACGAAGAACCAGATCAGCAGCGGCAGGCCGAGCTTCCAGTAGTCGCTGAAGACATAGCCGCCCGGCCCCATCACCATCAGGTTGGTCGGCGTGGCGATGGGCGTCAGGAATGCCCCGGCGGCAGCGACGGCGGTGCTCATCAGCACTGGCCGCGGCGAGATGCCCATGCTCGTAGCCGCTGCGACGCCGATCGGGATGACGATCAACGCCGTCGCGGTATTGCTGATCAGCTGGCCCATGATCGCAGTCAGAACGAACAGGCCCGCGAGCAACGCGGTCGGTCCGGCGTCGCCCACGAGCGAGACAAGGTGGTCGGCCAGCATCTTCGCCGCCCCGGTCTCGATCATCGCGGTCGAGAGCGGCATCATCGCGCCGACCAGGATCACCGTGGTCCAGCTGATCGCGCGATAGGATTGCTCGACGGTCATGATGCCGCAGAGAATGATGGCACCGGCCGCGAGCAGCCCTGCCACGGCGGACGGAACGACGCCGGTGGCGAGCAGCAGGACCATCGCGAGCAGGATGATGATCGCCTGCTTGGCCCCCGGCCCCATCGGCACGGCCTGGCGCCGCACCAGCTCGGGGGAGCTGACGACGAGGACATCGGGATCGTCGAGATGCGTGTCGAGCGCCTTCCAGGTGCCTTGCAGCAGCATGGTGTCGCCTGACTGCAGCGCCACGCCCGCCGCCTTGGTCGCGCCGACGCTCGGAGCCTCACCCGCGCCACGCTGGATCGCGAGGACGATGAGGTCGCCACTTGGAGTGACCATGCCCGGAAAGACGGTCTGGCCGATCAGGCCGGAACGTGGCGGGATCACCACCTCGGCCAGGCCTGAGCGCCGGTTGAACAGGGTTTCCTCGCTGTCGCCCACACCATCCTCGCGAAAGGCGAGATGCATGCGCGCCGCGAAATCAGCGGCGGCCTCCGCGTCGCCACGCAGCAGCAGATGATCGCCCTCCGAGATCTCGGTGCGGCGCAGCGGGCCCGTCGTATCGCGATCCTGAACGGCCACGAGCTGGAGCCCGGGCCATTCATCGAGCTTGATCGCACTGGATGCAGCGCCGACATAGGGACAGGTCGCGCGGATGCGCAGCTGATGGACGCCGCTCGCCAGGCCGTATTGCTCGACCAGTGTCTTGGCGTGACGACTGAAATCGGCCGGCATCGTCGCGCCGTTGCGTTCAGGCAGCAGCTTTTCCCCGAAGAGGATGATGATCGCCATCGTGCCGGCCAGCAGCGGAATCCCGGCGAGCGCGAACTCGAAGAAGCCGAAGCCACCGACACCGATATCGAGCCCCGCCTCGGATACCAGCACGTTGACGGGCGTCCCGGTCAGCGCGAGCATCGAGCCCGCATGCCCGGCGAAGACGAGCGGCATCAGCAGCTGCGAGGAATTGCGCTTGAGGCGGACCGCGATGACGACGACGACGGGCAGCAGGGCGGCCACGGCCCCGTTCAGGCTGATCAGCGCGACGAGCAACGCGACCAGCCCCATCATGAGGAGAAGGAGCCGTGTCCGGCTCTCCTCACCCGCTCCCTTGATCAGGAGCTGGCCGGCCCAGGCCGTGACGCCGGTGACCTCGAGCCCCGAGCTCACCACGAAGAGCGAAGCGATGAAGATGACCGCGGGATCGCCGAGGCCACCGAGCGCCTGCGGCAAGGTGAGCACCCCGGTCGCCCAGAGGCCCAACGCCGTGCCCATCGCGACGAGCACGACAGGAACCTTGTTCGTGACGAAGAGGACGACGGCTATGGCGACGATGATGCCGGTATAGGCTATCGGACTCACGCATCAGCTCCCTGTTAAGCCCGTTGGGCCGCCAGCCGGCGCATCGAGGAAACTCAATCTTCGAGCGTCGCCATCAGGATGCCGAGCCGGCAGCCCTTCTCGTATTCGTCGAGCCTGACATATTCCTTGATGGTGTGGATCTCGGCCTGGCCGGCGCCGATGGTGATCGTCGGCACGCCGTGCTTGTCGAGCCAGTTGGCATCGAGCCCGCCATTGGAGAAGAGCAGGTTCGGCTCGATGCCGAGCATTCCGAGCGCCTTCTTGGCGCGCCGCACGACCGGGGTGTCCTTGCCGAGTTCGAAGGGCGGATAGGCCGCCTGACGCTTGAAGCTCACCTCGGCGGTGTCGCCCTCATGATCCTTGACCGCAGCCTTCGCCTTGGCGAAGGCGGCCTCGTAGCCATCGACGATCTGGCTGGCGAAGCTGAGCTCCGGGCTGCGCGCCTCGCCCCGGATGAAAGCGTAGTCGGTGACGACGTTGGTCGCGTCGCCGGCGGCGACCGAGCCGCCCTTGCCGCCGAAAATGCCGACATTGCTGGTGCCGCGGCCGTCGGATTTGACGACCTTGCCGAACCAGCCGGCATTATGCGCCTCCGACAGGCCGATCGCGCCGACGAGCGTGGCCGAGATGCCCTTTTCCGGCGCGACGCCCGCATGCGAGGCGCGGCCCTTGATCTCGACCTCCCAGTTCTCCTGACCGACCGCGCCTGTGATCAGCTCGGAGGCGAGCTGGCCATCGACATTGACGCACATCACCGCGCCGCCGAGATCCGCCGGATTCAGCTCGCGGGCGCCGTGCAGGCCGCTTTCCTCGCGAACCGTGAACAGCAGCGTGATCGGCGGATGGGGGAGCTTGTGCTTGATCAGCGTTTCCGCCAGCACGACCAGCAGCGCGACGCCGGTGCGGGCATCGCCGCCGAGCGCGGTGGTGCCGTCCGAGACGATCCGCTCGCCCTCACGCCGCGGCTTGGCGCCGGCGCAGAGCGGCACGGTGTCGAGATGGGTCGAGAACAGCAGGCGCGGGCCGGGCTTCGTGCCCGGCAGGTCGACGATCAGGTTGCCGGTCTGCGTCGGCAATGGAATGCGCTTGTTGGCATCGTCGAAGCGGATCGCGGAAGCCGGCACGCCGACCTTCTTCAGGGCCTCGCTGACGGCCGCCGCGATATTGGCCTCCTGCCCCGTGACGCCCTCGACCGAGAGGAAATTCATCAGGTGGGCGATCGCGGCCTCGACGTCGAGGGGAACGGAAACGTTGCTCATGACATCCATCCGGTCGTTTGAAGTTCAATCAGCGTCGGGTCGCGCGATCGGCCGTCACAGCCCCCAGGGCAGGCCGAGCATCTTCCAGACGGCGAAGAGCGCGGTCCAGAGCACGAAGATCCACACGACATAGGGCAGCATCAGCGAGACGATCGTGCCCACGCCTGCGGACTTGTCGTATTTCTGGGCGAAGCCGACGACGAGCGCGAAATAGGCGTTGAGCGGAGTGATCGCGTTCATCGGCGAGTCGCCGACGCGATAGGCCGCCAGCACGGCCTCGGGCTCGACGCCGAGCTTCATCAGCAGCGGCACGAAGACCGGGGCGAAGATCGCCCATTTGGCGATGGCGCCGGTCAGCAGGAGATCGATGATCGCGACCACGACGATGAAGCCGAGCAGCAGCGGCAAGGCGCCGATATTGGCCGATTGCAGCACGCCGGACAGGCTGAGCGCCATCACCGTGCCCATGTTGGTATAGGTGAAATAGGCGACGAACTGGCTGAGCACGAAGAACAGGAAGATCGTGCCGCCGAGATTCTTGATCGATTTCTCGATCGCCGCGATTACCTCCGGCAAGGTCTTCAGCGTGCCTGCGCCGATGCCATAAGCCCAGCCGGTCACCAGGAACATCAGCATGATCAGCGCGATGAGCCCGTTCATGAACGGCGAGTTGCCGATCAACTCACCCGTGGTCGGGTTGCGCAGCGGCGCGCCCGAGGGCAGCGTCAGCAGGCAGAACACCGCGATCAGCGCGAGCAGGCCGAGACCGGCGAAGCGCAGGCCGCGCGATTCCTGCTCGGACAGGGCGGCGCCCTGCTCCGTGGTGGTGCCCTCGGCGGCGAGCGCGGGATCGTAGGTACCCAGGCGCGGCGCGACGACCCGATCGGTGATGAAGGCGATCACGACTGTCAGGAACAACACCGAGGCGAAGGAGAACCAGACATTCGAGGCCAGGCCGATCGACCGGTTGGGGTCGACGAGATGGGCTGCGTCATTGGTGAACTCGACGAGGACGGCGTCGAGCGGCTTGATCAGCATATTGACGGTGAAGGCGCCGGCGACCGCCGCGAAGCCGAGCGCGAGGCCGGCGAGCGGATGCCGTCCGACCGCGAGATAGGCGATGCCGGCAAGCGGGATCAGCACGAGATAGCCGGCATCGGCCGCGATGCTGGCGATGATGCCGACGAAGGACAGGATGTAGGTCAGGGCCCAGCCGGGCGAGACGATGACGAGCTTGCGGATCAGTGCGGTGACGAGGCCGGACTCCTCGGCGACGCCGGCACCGATCATCGCGACGATCATCAGGCCGACAGCAGTGAAGCCCATGAAGTTCGGGATCAGTGACGAGTACATGAAGCGGATGCCGTCGATATTCAGCAGGCTCCGGATCTCGGTGGTCGCGCGTTCGACCTGATGCGTTTCCGCGTTGATGCGCTCGAAGGAGACCGCCGCGCCGAACAGGCTGAGCACCGCCGACAGCACGATGACGATGCCGATCAGGATCAGGAAGATGACCACGGGATGTGGAACCATGTTCCCGACTTTCTCGACCGTATCGAGAAATTTCTGCATGGTCGTCTTGGGCGCGGCGCTCGCGAGTGTCATGTCGTTTTCCCCCGTGCCGAAGGTCTCCGCGCCTCGAAAGTAGATGCGACGCAGCAGGCATGACCGCCGGACAGCGGCCCGGATCCTCAGCCCGGGACCATAGTTCTCCGCGCGGAATCGGCATCGGCACAGAATCCCAAAACTTGGGCTGCCTGTCCCAAACTTGGCGGCGATCTCGCCTCGGAACGTCGCCTCCTCTTCCGGAACAAGTCGAAATACGGACAAAAGCGGCTGGAATGGCGATTGCCAGGAGGCGGGCGCCGGATTTCATCATGTTGCCGCTGCCGGGCGCGTTCTTTATCCTGACGGCAATCGGAAGCCCCGATCTCGTGCGGCGGACGGAGCGAGGTCGACGTGAGACCGACGAGCGGCACAGGGCATGACGGCAGGGCCGATCGCTACTCCTTCGGCAGGTTGCTCCGCCGCGTCGGGCCCCTGCTGGCCCTCGCCCTCGCGGGCTGCGCTTCGGCGCCGAGCGGCATGCTCGTGCCGGTCGCGCCTGCGCCCGGAACCGACCGCGTCGACATGCTCGCAGCGACCACGCGCGCGCCCTCGAACGAGGCCGGCGTGCTCTATAGTGGCGAGCGCGGCGACGGCGTTTCGTTCAGCAATATCGTCGTCTCCATTCCCAGGCAGCGCGAGGTCGGCACGATCCAATTGCCGCGCAGCGTGCCGGGCAATCCGGCCACGGACTTCGTCGTCACCTCGGCCAGTCCCGTGGCGAAATCGGATCTCGCGAGCTGGTTCCGGATGACGGGCGGCCGAAAGCGCGTCTTCGTCTTCGTGCACGGGTTCAACACCCCGTTCGACCGGGCGGTCTTCCGCTTCGCCCAATTGACGCATGATGCGGACGCCAAGGCTGCTCCCGTCCTGTTCTCGTGGCCCTCGCGCGGCCATCTGCTCGACTACAGCCGCGATTTCGACAACGCGTCCTATTCGCGCTCGGACCTCGCCTACCTCCTGAAGACGGCGGCGAACGCCCCTTCGGTCGGCGAGATCGTCATCCTCGCCCATTCCATGGGGAGTTGGCCGGCGGTTGAAGCTGTCCGGCAGCTCGCGCTGGAGCGCGGCGGCGTGCCGAAAAAGATCAGCAACCTGATCCTCGCCTCGCCCGATCTCGATGTCGGCGTGTTCAGGCGGCAGGTCGAGGATATGGGGCCGCAGCGGCCGCAGATCACGCTGTTCGTCTCGCAGAACGACCGGGCGCTGCAGCTTTCCCGCTTCATCTCCCGCGGCGCGACGCGGCTCGGCGGCATCGACCTGACGCGCGACGAGTACCAGCAGCAACTCGCGGGCCTCTCGGGCATCACCGTGCTCGATCTCAGCGCCATCAATGCCGGCGACCGCATCAACCACGACCTCTATGCCGCCAGCCCGCAGGCGGTTCGGCTCATCGGCGACAGGCTGCTGCAGGGACAGGTCATCACCGATTCCGACGCGTCCGCACCACTGGCGGCGGCCGATGCGCTGGGTTCGGCAGCAACTCTGCTCGTCACCGCGCCGATCCGCGTATTCGATGCGGCCTCGCCGCGCTGACGAGAGCCGAATTGTCGCATGGCGGCAGTCGCTTCGGCCAAGTTATAAATTTTCATCGGCTTATTGCTTGCCAATTCTGGCTTGGGACGCCACACTTTCTTCGGCAGATGTTAGAAACCAATCTTTTCGCGGGTTGCCCGAGTCTAAATTGCATTGAAGCAACTGGAAGGAGGACGTCGTGCGTGTTCTCTCTTTTACCAGTCCGGAAGCGCCTGAGGCTGCTCTCGTCCGGCGCTCGACCATCAAGGATTTGCACCCGGATAATCGGCTCGCCGCCTGGCAGTCGCTGCTGGCGGAGACGAGCGCCCTGCTACCGGAACTGGACGCCGCAGAGACAGCCCAGGCCGCACTGTCCTGCTGGATGTTCGGGGATGTCGTGTTCACGAGGACGCTCTACCACGACGCCTCGGACCGCCGTTGGCAGCATCGCCCACGGTCATTCCCCGATCATTGGTGCGTCGTGCTCGCACATTCCTGCGCCGACCGACAGGATTTGCTCGCCGTCGCGACGCCGCACCAGGGCAGCCTCAGCTTCCAATCGCTGGATGGACCGTTCGAGGCGCGAAGCACGGACACGGACGTGCTGACGCTGTTCCTGCCGCTGGATTTCTGCCGGGATGAACCCGACGCGTTCGCGCTGGTGCCCGAGCCGGAGATCCACCCGGAGCTCGCGGCCCTGCTTGCCGGCTATATGGACAATCTCGCGCGGCAGCTGCCGCATATTTCGCAAGAGCGGGCCCAAGGCCTGGCGGCTGCGACCTGTTCGCTCGTCGCAGCCTGCATCGCACCGCGGCCGGAACGTTCGGAGGCTGCGGAGGCGCCGATCGCCGCGCTTCTGATCGACCGGGCCCGCCTGGTCGTCCGTCAGAACATGGCCTCGCCGGAATTCGGCCCGGATCAGCTCGCGCGGCTGTTGGCGATGTCCCGCTCCAAGCTCTACCGGTTCTTCGAGAGCACGGGCGGCGTGGCGCATTTCATCAACCGTGAAAGATTGCGCGAGGCCCATCGCCGCCTCGCCGCGCCGCGCGATGGCCTGTCGATCCACGTCATCGGCAATGAGGTGGGCTTCATGGATCACTCGACATTCAGCCGGGCATTCCGGCGCGAATTCGGCTGCAGCCCCACCGAGGCGCGCGAGCGGAGCCTCGCCAGACTCTCCGCGGAACCGCCTGGCCTCGCCTTCCCCAACGCGACACCCGCTATCGCGCCCAGCTTCTAGACCATCGCACCGGATATCGTATCCGGTGCGATGATCCAGCTTCTTGGTTTCGTATCCTGGTGCGGCGAGCGCTCAGTAATCCCAGACGGTGGGCACGCAACGAAAGGCGCCGCCGGCGACCGCCACATGGCAGACGGACGGGAAGGGCAAGTGGGTCGCCACCAGCGGCTCGCGGGTCGCCGCCAGCTCCCGCAAGAGATCGACGCGGACCCGCGCCGCCTCCTCGGGGTCGTGTTCGAAGCCATTATGCCAGTCGGGGCGGTCGAATCCGACCTGGAACACGGCGTCGCCGGCGAAGGTCAGCCGGTCGCCGCCGGATGCCAGACGGACCACGCTGTGCCCGGGGGTATGGCCACCCGTGCGACGGACGACAACCCCCGGCGCAACCTCGTACTCCTCCTCGAATGGCCGCAACTGGCTGCCGTAGAGGCTGACGAACCGTTTGGCCGCCCGCTGGAGCGCGTCAGGAAACCCCGGCGGCATGAAGGCGCGTGAGAAATCGGGCGCCTCCCAGAATTTGAGCTCAGCGGCCGCCACATGGATCCGCAGATCCGGACGCAGCTGCTCCTTCATCCCGTCGACGAGGAGCCCGCCAATATGGTCCATGTGCATATGGGTCAGCACCACGTCCGTCACGGATGCGAGGTCGATGCCTGCGGCCTGCAAGCGTTGGACCAGGCGCCCGGCCCGCGGCAGCTCCAGGTCCGGGTCCATCCCCAGCCCCGCGTCGATGAGGATGGTCTGGCCGCCGCTGCGGACCACGACGACGTTCAACGGCCAATCCAGCATTTCCGGCGGCAGGAACATATCGTCCAGCCAGGCCGCGCGCACGGCCGGATCGACGTTATGCGCCATGATCGGTGCGGGTATCGGCAGCACTCCATCGCTGATCACCAGGACTTCGATCTGGCCGACCTGCAACGCGTAGCGCGACGGGACCAGCTCGTCGGAGGCCCGTCCGGCGGGGTGTGGGATAGTGTCCAAGCTCATGTTCGTCTCCTGTTGATGTGTCTCCTGCTTGCCGTCTTACCCACGGCATCGGCGCCTCCGAGTTGAGGCCCGTTCGCCCTGGATCGTTTCGAGGGACAGCGCGAGCCATCCCCCGGTATTGGTGCTGCCGACGCCCGAGGTCGTCGGTGCCATCACGTGCCCTGCGCAATCGCGCTTCGAACGCCGCATCGCCCTGATGAGCGCGGAGACTTCATGAGTGCAGGGACCTGGGCTCAAACTCCCAGCAGCGTACCGTCGCGCGCCGTCTGCGCCGATTGTTGCGGGGCGGTGTCGACGAACGTGACGGTTTCCTCGAGCGGGGCCCGGGCATTGCGAATGTAGGGCGCGGTGACGTCCTCGTATCCGATCGACATGCCGCAGAAGAGCATGAGCCTTTCGGGCGGAGTCAGGATCTCGGCGACGGTCTTGCGATAGACCGACCAGGCCATTTGCGGGCAGCTGTGCAAGCCTTCACTGCGCAGCAGCAGCATGAAGGTTTGCAGGTACATGCCGAGATCGGCCCATTGCGGAAAGCCCAGGTCACGGTCGATGTAGCAGAACAGTGCAGCGGGCGCGCCGAAGCAATCCCAGTTCGCCGCAGCCGCCCTCTGGCTTGCCTCCCAGTCGTCCTTCGCGATGCCGAGTGCGCCATAGCGGTCACGGCCGAAGGCCGACCGGCGCTGGTGATAAGGAGACTTCAGTTCGGACGGATACATCTCGTATTCCCGCTCGTCCCAGGAGTCCCGCGCTACCACGCGTCTGCCGGCGCGCTTCTTGAGCTCGGCCAAGGCCGCGCCGGTCACGAGATAGATGTTCCAAGGCTGGAGATTCGATCCGGACGGCGCCGAGGCCGCGGCGGAGAGAACACGCTCCAGCACCTCCTTCGGGATCGGCTGGTCGGTGAACCCGCGGACCGCGCGCCGGCTTGTAACCGCCTCATACACGTCCATGATCAGTCCCCTTCGCTTGCTGAATTCCAGCGATGAAGCCGTACCAAGCTCGAAGGGGAGCGGCCCATTCTGCGCTGTGCCTGCCCGCCTACGACATAGGTTCAGGGCGGGCATACCAATGTCGAGGGTCGTCCGATGGGACGCGTGGCGCCCTGGGGCCTGAGCGTTCCAGCACTGCTGAACCGGCCCGCACCGCGTGGCAAAGGCGAATTGATGAAGGGTGCATCGGACCCGCCCGAGATTGCCGAACGCGTTGCGCTCCCGGCATGAGTCCGAGCTGAGAAAGCCAGTTGCAAGCTGGACCGGCAGGGATTGGCGGATTCACCCGTGATCAATACCGAAGCGTCCGAAACCTATCAGTCGGTCATAGCGCCCTAAACCTTGGTATGGCCGATCCTCGGCTTCGAACCCGATCGCTTCCGACGTCGCCGCCAACCTAGCCTCCTGCCCGCGGCCATTCCGGCCGACGAGCGAGGGCACCACCATGAGGACCTCCCGGAACAGGGCCGGCGGCATCCCGACTGGCCGACGCGCGCGATCTTGCAATGGTATTGCTCGCACTGCGCTGACCGCGCTTGGCCTGGCCATCCTGCTGGCGGCGCCTTGCCGGGCGAATTCCACATGGGAAAGATCCCTCGCCGCCGTGGACTGTTCGACGGCTCGGCCCATCCCGGCATATCGAACTGTCCAGATTGGCTGCCGCTCCGCTCTGGAGCCGGCGCCGTCGATCGCGCTGGGCGCAGAGCGGGCCCCAGGCGAGGAATTACTCCCTGAAGGGCCGAACTTCGAACTTCCGCGCGTCGAGGACCTGCTGCCGAGCCACAGCCTGATCGCGTTCATGCAGCCATCGGTCCCTTGGGAACTCAGAGCCGCCGCGATGCGGCGCATGTGGCTGATCGATCCGGCCATCCGCGATTTCGTCAGCGCCGCGCTCGACTATGCCCATGACTACAACACGCCCGGAGGCGCTCCCGGCTACGCGCTGATCGAGCCCTCGGCGGAGATGATCGGGGAAGCCGTGGCGAGGCTCGAACGCACGCTCGAGATCGAGCGCGCCAAGCCGGTCAAAGCCTCGGCTCTGGCGCCATGGCTGAGTCCGGGCGCGTGGTGGTGAGGCGCTGGATGTGTCCGCCCCGCGCGCTGCCGGGCCCGAGGCCCCCCGGGCATCGCCTGGCTCCACTTCAATCACGTGAGGGACTGATCATGGATTTCAGCAGGGAAAACCGGGCTGTCGCGGCGGCAGTCATCGCAATGGTGATCTTCAACGGAGGGTTTCTCCTCCTGAACGGCCTCTTCATGCTGATCGATCCGCTGGCCTGGTATGAGCTGGTACCCGGCGTGACCGATACCGGTTTCTTCAACCAGCACTTCATCCGCGATATCGGGATGATCCAGCTCTTCCTCGGCGTGGCCTTCGGGCTCGGCTTCGTGAACCCGGAGCGCCGCATCGGCCTTTGGGCCGCTGCGACCGTTTGGCTCAGCGCCCATGCGCTCTTCCATTTCTGGGAAGTCGCGGTCGGCATCTGCGCTCCCTCGGTCATCCCGCGTGATTTCCCGGCCGTGACGATGCCGGCGCTCTTCGGGATCCTGCTCACCCTCTGGGCAATCCGTCGCTCACGCGCGCAGAAGCTTGCCCTCGCCTGAGCCGGCCTCTCTTCGCCAATCCGAATCTTGGCCAAGCCGAATCTCGGTCAAGCCGAGTCGCCTCCCCTCGCTTCACATCAACCGATTGGCCGCGCAACCCGCGTCGGCCGCCAGATGGAAAGGTCAAGTCCATGAGAATCGTCGTCATCGGTGGTACCGGCCTGATCGGCTCGAAACTGGTCAGCATTCTCAACCAGAAAGGGCATGACGTCCTGGCCGCCTCGCCGAATTCCGGCGTCAACACCATCACGGGCGAAGGGCTCGCCGAGGCCCTGACGGGTGCGCAGATCGTCGTCGATGTGGCGAACTCGCCCTCGTTCGAGGACAAGGCGGTGCTCGAGTTCTTCGAGACCTCGGGCCGCAATCTTCTCGCCACCGAGGCTGCCGCCGGCGTCGCGCACCATGTTGCCCTGTCGGTGGTCGGCACGGACCGCCTGCTCGAAAGCGGCTATTTCCGCGGCAAGATGGCCCAGGAGAACCTGATCAGGGCATCGAGGACGCCTTACTCGATCCTCAGGTCGACCCAGTTCGCCGATTTCATGGGCGCGATCGCGCAAGCTGCGACCGAAGGCCAGACGGTTCGCCTGTCCTCGGCTGCGATCCAGCCGATCATCTCCGACGATGTTGCGCAGGCGCTCGCCGCGGTCACGCTCGGCGCACCGGTCAACGGCATGGTCGAGGTCGCCGGTCCGGATCGCTTCCAACTCGATGCGCTGGTGCGGCGCTTCCTCGCGGTCACCGGCGACGCGCGCCAGGTCGTGACCGACCCGAATGCCCGCTATTTCGGCGCCCTGCTGAACGACCGCTCGCTCGTTCCCGGCGAAGGCGCGCGCATCGGCACCACCCGTTTCGAAGATTGGGTCCAGCGGGCCGCCCTCAAGAAGACGGCCTGACGCAAACCGGGACGCTGCGATTGCAACAGGAGTAAGGACCATGAAGATCGTCGTCGTGGGCGGCACCGGCCTGATCGGGTCGAAGCTCGTTCCCCTGCTCGAGCGCAATCACGAGGTGGTCATCGCCTCGCGCTCGACAGGCGTCGACACCATCACCGGCGAGGGCCTGGCCGATGCCCTGGCCGGCGCACAGGTCGTCGTCGATGTCTCGAATTCACCGTCGCTGGAGAAGATGGTCGCCTCGGCCTTCTTCGAGGCCTCCGGCTGCAATCTGATGGCTGCGGCGAAGGCGGCCGGCGTGCAACATCACGTCGCGCTGTCCGCCGTCGGAACCGAGCGTCTTCCGGAAAGCGGATATTTCAGGGCTAAGATGCTTCAGGAGAACCTGATCAGGGCTTCGAACCTGCCCTACACGATCCTGCGATCGACGCCCTTCTACGAGTATATCAACGGGATCGTCGAAGCGGGCTCCGACGGCGACACGCTCCGCATTTCCCCCGCCCTGGTCCAGCCCATCGCCGGAGACGATGTCGCCCTGGCGCTTCGCGACGTCGTGCTGGGGCAGGCCCAGAACCGCGAGCTCGAGATCGTCGGTCCGGACCGATTTCGCCTCGACGAGCTCGCCCAGCAGATCCTGGCGGCGAATGGCGATCCCCGACTGGTCATCGCCGATGCTCAGGCTCCGTATTTCGGAGCGATCCTGCGCGATGACACCCTGATCCCGGGCGACCATCCGCGCTTTGCGCCGACGCGCTTCGAGGACTGGCTTCGGCGCTACGTCGCCCAGGTCCTGGCGCCAGCGAATTGAAGGCTCACGGCGGCGAATCTCGAAAAGCGGGCGCGCTCCGCGTCCCAGCTTCCGGCGCGGCGGAGTGGTCGCGGTAGCAGCCATCATGTCGACTGCGGAAAGTTCGGCTAACCTGGGCAACATCATCCCTGAGGACCGCCTGACCGCATCTCATGGATTTCCATGAGATGCGGTTCAACCATAGCGGGATTAAGGTGGGCCGTACCCGGTTGGAGCAGCCGATGATGGACGTCTGGTCGCACCGCCCCCAAATCTTGCATCTGGCGCTTTTCTTCGCGGCCTATGTCCTCGGATGCGGCTTCGCCCAGGCGCTCGCAATCGTCCCCGGGATAACGGTCTCGATTTGGCCACCGGCCGGGGTTTTCATCGCGACGCTCATCCTCACCTCCCCGTATAGCTGGCCTTGGTGGGTGCTGGCCGGCTGCCTGGCCGAGATGACGGGGCAGATCCTGTGGTTCCACAGCCCGCCGCTCGCAGGCTTTCTCATCTATGTCGGCAACGCCCTTTGCGCGATTGTCGGCGCGACGCTCGTGAACCGTGCATTTGGACGTCCGGTTCGGCTGGAAACCTTGCGGGAGGTTCTCGCATTCGTCGTCCTGGGCGCCGGGGTCGCACCACTGATGAGCGCCACGGTGGGAAGCGCCACGCTTGCCTGGTTCGGCGTCAAATCCCAGACCTTCGCGGGGGTGTGGCCGCTATTCTGGATCGGCGACGCCACCGGCATCCTGCTCGTGGCGCCGCTGGCGCTGGTCGTGATCCAGCATTGGCGCAACAGGACCAAGTTCTCCGCCGTCCGGTGGGTGGAGGCGGGCAGCCTCGGGTTGATCTTCCTGGGCCTCGCCGCGCTGTCCCTGAAGCACGACTTCCTGCTCTCCGCGTACATCATCATGCCGCCCATTCTGTGGGCCGCGGTGCGCTTCGAGTTCAAGGGTGTCGCCGTCGCGCTGACCCTTCTTGCCCTCGTCACGATGACGCTCACGATATCCGGTGGCAGCCAGTTTGTCGGCGATCCCGAGACCCAGAGGCAGAAGCAGGTCATGCTGCAGCTCTTTCTGGCCATCTCAGCATTCTCTGCACTGATCGTCGCCGCCATATCCCGGCAGCACCAGCAGGCGCTGCTCGCACTGCGCGATCGCGAGCAGGAGCTCTCGCAGCTGGTGGATATGGTTCCCGTTCACATCAGACGCCTGACCCCCGAAGGCAAGCCGACCTTTTTCAACAAGCGCCTGCTGGATTTCTTCGGCATGAGCGACATCGCGCAACTGGACAAGCCGGACATGAACCGGCTGGCGGCGGCGATACAGACGCTCGTCCATCCTGACGATGCACCGCGCCTGCTGGCGACTGTCCACACCTCCCTCGCAACTGGCGAGTCCTTCGCCATGAAGTATCGGATGCGCCGCGCGGATGGCGCGTATCGCTGGGTCGATGGCCGCGGCGAAGCGGTGCGCGACCAGCACGGTGCGATCATGCAATGGTACGCGATTTCCATCGATGTCGACGATGAGATGAGGGCGCAGGAGGATTTGCGCGACAGGGAGCGAGAGCTCTCACAGCTCGTGGACATGGTTCCGAGTCTCCTTTGGCGGCTGAGCCCGAATGGAGAGCCCAACTTCTTCAACAAGCGCACGATCGATTTTCTCGGCCTCGACGTTGCGGATTACGACAAGCCGGGCGCCAGCCGCCTGAAGGCGACGCTGACGGCCATCATCCATCCTGACGACGCCGCGGGCATGATCCAGACGCTGAACCGCTGCCTTGTCAGCGGCGAGCACTTCTCCATGCAGTACCGCCTGCGACGCGCCGACGGCCTCTATCGCTGGGTGTCGGCCCGCGCGGAGCCGCTGCGCGATGAGAGCGGACATATCGTCCAGTGGTATGGCCTCGCTCACGACATAGACGATCAGATGCGCGCCGAAGAAGCGCTGCGGGGGCTGGCGATAACGGCGATCGCCCTGAACGCCTGCCGATCGCTCGACGAGGTACTGCGTACCATCACCGATCGTGCGCGTGAGATCATTGGGGCGCATATGGCTGTGATCGGGACGACCGTCGACCAGCGCTGGGCGCAGGCCATCCAGGCTGTGTCGCTGTCACAGAAATATGCGGCCTATCGCGGCTTCGACGCCAAGCCCGACGGCTCGGGCATCTATGGTCTGGTTTGCAACTTGAACCGCTCGCTGCGGCTGACCGAGGCGGAGCTTAAGGACCATCCGGCGTGGCGCGGATATGGCGGGCATGCCGACCAGCATCCCCCATTGCGCGGCTGGCTTGCGGCCCCGCTCATCGACAGCAACGGCCAGAATATCGGCCTGCTGCAACTATCGGACAAGGATCAGGGTGAATTCACCGCCGAGGACGAGGGAATAGCCGTCCAGCTCGCGCAGATGGCGTCGCTGGCGATCACCGAAGCGCGGCTACACGACAAGCTGCGACTGGCGCAGGAGACGCTTGCACGGGCAAGCCAGGCCGCCAGCCTCGCCGAGCTCTCCGCATCCGTCGCGCACGAGGTGAACCAGCCGCTCGCCGCCATCGTGGCGAACTCGCATGCCTGCCAGCGCTGGCTCACGGCTGAGCCGCCGAACCTGGACCGCGCGCAAAAGACCGTGGAGCGCATCATCCGCGACGCCAACTCTGCCGCCGACGTGGTGAGCCGCATCCGCGCCTTGTTCAAGCAATCCGCAGAGACGAGGACGAGCATGCCGCTCGACAGCGTCATCGCCGAAGCGCTCAACCTCATGGCCGAAGAGACGGCGCGGCGTCGCATTCGCCTGGATGTCGATGTCGAAAGCGATCTTCCGCTCGTCTCGCTCGACCGGGTGCAGATCCAGCAGGTGCTGGTAAACCTCATCCGCAACGGCATGGAAGCGATGGATGCCGCCGCCAATGACAGGCTTCTCGGCATTCGCACGCGGCGGCTCGGCGATGTCGTGCAGACCGAGATCACCGACCAGGGTCCCGGCGTCGCGTTCTCCGACAGGATATTCGAGCCGTTCTTCACCACGAAGGGGAACGGCATGGGCATGGGGCTCGCGATCTGCCGTTCGATCGTCGAGGCCCATGGCGGACGGCTATGGGCCGACAAGAACGAGCCCTACGGAGCGATGTTCGCCTTCACATTACCGGTTGAAATGAACAGGTCGACATGACTGCGCATGACCATATCGTCTTCATCGTCGACGACGACGAACGCATTCGAGAAGCGCTCGGCGAGTTGCTGGCGTCACATGGCATGCGCACGGAAGCATTCGGCTCGGCCGGCGACTACATCAATGCGGACAAGCCGCAGGTCCCGGCCTGTCTCATCCTTGATGTCGAGCTGCCGGACATCAATGGCCTCGAGCTGCAGCGCCAGATCGCGACCGGCGACCATCCGCCGATCATCTTCATAACCGGGCATGGCGACATCCCCTCGTCCGTCCAGGCCATCAAGCACGGCGCCGTGGATTTCCTGACGAAGCCGTTCAGTGACGCGGACCTTCTGGCGGCGATCACCGCGGCAATCGCGCAGGATCGGGGAAGACGATCGGAGCGTGCCGGTCTGGACGCGCTGAAGCAGCGCTATCTCGACCTGACACCGCGCGAACGCGAGGTGCTGCCGCTGGTGGTGAGCGGTCTTCTCAACAAGCAGGCGGCCGCCCAGCTGGGCATCAGCGAGGTCACCCTGCAGATTCATAGAAGGAATGTGATGCAGAAAATGGCTGCCGCCTCGCTCGCCGACCTCGTCCGGATCGCAGAGAAATTGGACATCCCGATCACTCATTCGCGTCGAGCGGGAGGGAGCCGAGCGTGACGAAGCGCAGACCCGTCGTGGCCGTTGTCGATGACGATCCAAGGTTGCTTGAATCTCTTGAAGACCTCTTGGAATCCGCCGGCTACGCCGCCCGTACCTTCTCCTCGGCTCATTTGTTCCTCGTCAACGGCCTGTCGGGCTTTGACGCGCTGATCACCGATATCGGCATGCCCGACATGGACGGTTTTGAGCTTCGCGACCTGGTGATAAAGTCGCGTCCGGGTCTGCCGGTGTTCATGATCACGGGCCGCCACGAAATTGCCGATCAAAGCCGAGCCCAGGGAATCAGCGGATTCTTCCGCAAGCCCTTCGACGGGCAGCTTCTCCTGGCGGCTATCGGCGACGCCTTGCCGGAATCGAAACATGGAGGGCGAACATGAAGGCTGGCCAGCCTGATCTACGACGATCCGAGCCTTCCCCAACCCAGCGGGCACCCGAAACAGAGCCGCTGGTCATCATTGTCGACGACGATGCGGCTGTTCGCGAGGGGCTCTCGGAGTTGATCCTGTCGGTGGGCTTCCGATCGGTCAGCTTCCCTTCGACCTGCGAACTCTTGGCAGCCGACATCCTGGACAGCCCCGGCTGCCTGATCCTCGACGTGCGCATGCCGGGAGCGAGCGGGCTCCAACTGCAGCATCAGCTCGTTCAACGCGGCAATCGCAAGCCGATCATCTTCCTGACCGGACATGGGGACATCCCCATGACGGTCCAGGCGATGAAGGCCGGCGCCATGGATTTCCTCACCAAGCCGGTGAGGGACCAGACTTTGCTCGACGCCGTGACCGCCGCGATTGCGGTGGATGCCGCGCAGCGCGCCGAGGCAGCGGTCGCAAAGCGTAGCCTCGCATATCTCGAGACCTTGACGCCGCGCGAGCGCGAGGTCCTGCATGAGGTCGCGCGCGGACGCCTTAACAAGCAGATCGCATTCGATTTCGGCATCAGCGAGGTCACCGTCAAACTCCACCGCAGCAATGCGATGCGGAAAATGCACGCGAGCTCGCTCGGGGAACTGATCCGCACCTGGGAAGCGCTTCCAGCCGATATCCGTGAGGCGCGTCCAGCCTAGGGTCTGTCCTCATATTGGAGGGTACCGTGACGCGAGGCATTTTGTCCTGCAGCAGGAGCGTGGCGGCAGCAAACCGCCCGGTTTGCAAGGCCGCGCGACGCACCAGCCGGGAAAAAGGCCCGCGCCCCTTCGGGGGCGGGCGAAAATGGCTCGATCACGGCACCCGCCAATATGAGGACAGACCTTAGGGGATGGGGTGGAATGACGCCCCAACGGATCGCCTCTTGCCGGGACAATCGTCCAACGCGCCATCGAACCCAGACAGCGCACGCATCACGCCCGCGACGGCCCTGACCGACACTCCGGCCTTTGCTGGACACGGCAAGTTTGGGATGAGCAGCGCAGAATTGGGATTCTGTGCTCATCCACCTGTCCCGCGCTGTTGGTAGCGTCCGTCACCATTTGAGGAGCCTGGTGCGACGAAACCCGCTTGCGCCCGAGCTTCCATGGCGACGGTCGCCCGAGGAAGAGCGTGATGTGTCCGGAAGGCCCGCGAGAAAAAGCATTTCGCAGCAGCGGCTTGACCGGCTCCAAGGCTCTTCGGGCCGTGTCGGCGGACCTCACGAAGATCGCCGGCAGGAGCGCGCCCCGGCTCACCAAACTTGGGCGATATCGGATTGCGGCTGCGCTTGCCGCCATCGCCGTCTCGGTCGCGGCCTGCAACCGCGAGGAGGCGCAGGCGCCTCCGCCCATCCGGATCGTCCGGACCATCACCGTCGAGCCGCCGCGACAGGGCGCCGATGTCAGCTTCACCGGCCATATCGAGGCCCAGGATCAGGCGGCGCTGTCCTTCCGCATCGGCGGACGGCTGGCGGAACGGATGGTCGGCGTCGGCGCGAACGTGCGCGAGGGCGACATCGTCGCTCGTCTCGATCCGGAGAATGAACTCAACGAGCTGCGCTCGGCGCGGGCCGCGCTCGTCACCGCCCAGGGCGCGCTGCGCAAGGCGGAGAACCAGCTTCAGCGCCAGAGCCACCTGCTCGAGCGCAATGTGACGACGCGGGCGGATTTCGAGGCCGCCGAGCAAGGGCGCACCGCCGCGCAGGCCCAGGTCGATGCGGCCCAGGCGCGCGTCCGCTCGGCCGAGGATGTCGTCGGCTTCACGACGCTGAAGGCTGACGCACCGGGCCTGGTCACCGGCATCGGGGCCGAGCCCGGCGAAGTCGTTGCCGCCGGCCGCATGATCGTGCAGCTCGCCCGGCGCGAGGGGCGCGATGCCGTGTTCGAAGTGCCCGCCGATGCGGTGCGCACATTGCCGCCCGACGCGCGCGTCTATGTCGCCCTCTCCGGCGACCCGAACGTCACCGTCAGCGGCCGGGTTCGCGAGGTCGCGCCGCAGGCCGACCCTGTGACGCGGACCTTCCGGGTCAGGGTCGGCCTGTCCGAGCCACCACCATCGTTCCGCCTGGGCACGGCGGTCTCGGGCACGATCCGCGGCGGCGAGACCTCCGGGATCGCCATCCCTGCGACGGCCCTGACGCGGCGCGGGCAGGACACGGGCGTCTGGATCGTCGATCCGAAAACCCTCACCGTATCAATGCGCAAGCTCGACGTGCTCAGCTCCGACCCCGCCGGAGCCCTCATCCAGAAAGGTCTCGCGCTTGGCGACATCGTCGTCACGGCCGGCGCCAGCCTTCTGCGGGAAGGCCAGCATGTCCGCCTGACCGGAACGGAACCACGATGAGCTTCAACCTGTCGGAATGGGCGCTCAGGAGCCGCTCGGTCGTCATCTACCTGATGATCATCGCGGTGGCGGCCGGCGTGCTCGCCTTCCTCCGACTCGGCCGCAACGAGGATCCGTCCTTCGTCATCAAGTCGATGGTGGTCTCCGCCGCCTGGCCGGGCGCGACCATGGAGGACACGCTGACCCAGGTCACCGAGCGGCTCGAACGCCAGCTTGAGGAGACGCCGGGCCTCGACACCGTGCGCAGCTACACGACGCCGGGCGTGACCACGATCTTCGTCGACTTGAAGGAGTCCATCCCGGCGCGCGACGTGCAGGACACCTGGTACAGGGTCCGCAATCTCGTCGCCGACATGCGCCACACCTTGCCGACGGGAACGCTCGGGCCGTTCTTCAACGACCGGTTCGGCGACACGTTCGGCATCATCTACGGCTTCACCGCCGACGGCTTCACCAGCCGCGAATTGCGCGATCATGTCGAGGCGATCAGGTCCCGCCTGCTGCTCGTCCCCGACGTCTCGAAGATCGAGATCATCGGCGCGCAGGACGAGCGCATCTTCGTCGAGTTCTCGGTCAGGGAACTCGCCAATCTCGGCATCGATCGCAACGCGTTGCTGGGCGCCCTGCAGAGCCAGAACGTGGTGCGCCCGGCCGGCATCATCCAGACGCAGGACGAGCGGCTCTCGCTGCGCGTCTCCGGCGCCTTCCAATCCGAGGCCGACCTTCTCAACGTCAATTTCCCGGTCGGAGACCGCATGGTCCGGCTCGCCGATATCGCCACGGTGCGCCGCGGCCAGGCCGACCCGCCGCAGCCGATGTTCCGGGTCAATGGCCAGGATGCGATCGGGCTGGGCATCGCGATGCGCGACGGCGGCGACATCCTGGCGCTCGGCCGCAGCATCACCAAGGTCATGGCGGAGGTCACCGCCGAATTGCCGCTCGGCATCGAGCCCCGGCTCGTCGCCGACCAGGCCGTGACGGTCGACCATGCCATCGCCGACTTCATGAGCTCGCTCTACCAGTCGGTCGCGATCATCCTGGTGGTGAGCTTCATCAGCCTCGGGGTGCGCCCCGGCCTCGTCGTCGCCCTGTCGATCCCGCTGACGCTCGCCATCGTCTTTGCAGGGATGCTGGTCAGCGGCATCGACATGCAGCGCATCTCGCTCGGCGCGCTGATCATCGCGCTCGCATTGCTCGTCGACGACGCCATGACCACGACCGATGCGATGGTGACGCGTCTCGCGGCCGGCGAGGAGAAGACCAAGGCGGCAACCTACGCCTTCAAGAAATACGCGATGGCGATGTTCGCCGGCACGCTGGTGACCATAGCCGGCTTCGTGCCGATCGGCTTCGCGGCGAGCGGCGCCGGCGAGTACACGTTCACGCTCTTCGCCGTGGTCAGCATCGCGCTGGTCGTGTCCTGGTTCGTGGCGGTGATCTTCGCGCCGGTGCTCGGCGTCGCCATGCTGAAGGCGCCGGATGCCAGATCGGCCAATGCCGGTCCCGGACGTGTCGAGCGGACCTTCAGGAGCCTGCTCTCGACCGCGATCAGGCTGCGCTGGATCACGATCGCCGTGACGCTGGCCCTCTTCGCCGCATCCGTGCTGGCGCTGCCGCTGGTGCCGCGGCAGTTCTTCCCGGCCTCCGACCGGCCCGAACTGCTGGTCGATCTCAAGCTGCCGCAGAACGCCTCGATCTATGCCAGCGAGCAGATGGCGACGCGCTTCGACGCGGCGCTGAAGGGCGATCCCGATGTCGAGCGCTGGAGCACCTATATCGGTCGCGGCGCCATTCGCTTCTACCTGCCGCTGAATGCGCAGCTGCCCAACGACTTCTTCAGCCAGGCGGTGATCGTCGCCAAGGATGTCGCGGCCCGCGAGCGGCTGCAGGTCAAGCTCGAGGCGCTCCTGGCCAACCAGTTCCCGAACGTGGTCGGCCGCGTCTATCCGCTCGAGCTCGGGCCGCCCGTCGGCTGGCCGGTGCAGTACCGCGTCACCGGGCCTGATATCGCCGAGGTCCGCTCGATCGCGATGAAGCTCGCGCAGGTCATCGCGGCCAATCCGAAGGCCGAGCAGGTCAATTTCGACTGGATCGAACCGGCGCGCGAATTGCGCCTGCGGGTCGACCAGGACGAGGCGCGCCGCCTTGGCCTCAGCTCGCAGGCCCTGGCGACAATCCTCAACGCAGTCGTCTCCGGCACGGTGGTGACGCAGGTGCGCGACGACATCTACCTCGTCGACGTCGTCGTGCGCGCCCAGGATGCCGACCGCGCCTCGCTGGAGACGTTGAGGACGATGCAGGTCGCCCTGCCCGGCGGGCGCTCGGTGCCGCTGTCGCAATTCGTCACCTTCAGCTACGGGCTCGACGCGCCGCTGATCTGGCGGCGCGACCGGGTGCCAAACCTGACCGTCGCCGCCGATGTCGCGCCCGGAACGCTGCCGGAGACCGTCGTCAACGCGCTGCAGCCTTCCATCGACGCGCTGAGGAAGACGCTGCCGCCGGCCTATGGCATCGCCACTGGCGGAACCGTCGAGGAAAGCGCGACATCACAGGCCTCGGTCATCGCGGTGGTGCCGGTGATGCTGCTGATCATGTTCACCGTGCTGATGGCGCAGTTGCGCAGCTTCAGGCGGCTCGCCATCGTGCTCAGCATCGCGCCGCTCGGGCTGATCGGCGTCGTCGGCGCCCTGCTCATCTCGGGCAAGCCGCTCGGCTTCGTCGCCCTGCTCGGCATCCTCGCCCTGATCGGCATCATCACCAAGAACGCGGTGATCCTGGTCGGCCAGATCGAGGCCGAGCGGGAAACCGGCAAGGGCGTCGTCGAGGCGGCGATCGACGCAGCCGGCACGCGCTTCCGGCCGATCATGCTGACCGCGGTCTCGACGGTGCTGGGCATGATCCCGATCGCGCCGACGGTGTTCTGGGGCCCGATGGCGCTCGCGATCATGGGCGGCCTGCTGGTCGCGACGGTGCTCACCCTCGTGCTGCTGCCGGTTCTCTACGTTGCCGTCTTCGGCCGCAACTCGCCTGCGCCGAAGAAACCGGGAGCCCGTGCCAAAGCCGTTGCGGGAGTTTCTGCGTGATGCTGCATCTTGCAACGAAGCGGCCTTCGTCGATCTGCAGGGATCTCGCCCGGAGCGCGGCGGCCATTGCGCTTTTCCTGACACTGGCCGCCTGCCAGAACGAGAAGGCCAGGACCGCGGAGGCGCGGCCCGTCCGTGTCGTGACGGTCGAAGCCGGCAAGCTCGCCAACGATGTCCAGCTCAGCGGCGAGATCCAGGCCGAGAAGAATGTCGGGCTCGCCTTCCGCATCGGCGGACGCGTCGCGGAACGCCCCGTCAATGTCGGGGATCGCGTCACAGCCGGGCAGGTCATCGCCCGGCTCGCCCCGACACTCGAGCAGAACGCGGTGACCGCCGCCAAGGCCACGCTCGAAGCCGCCCGCGGCGAGGTCGACACCGCGCGCAACACGTTTGCGCGCCAGGAGCGGCTGATGGCGCAGGGCTTCACCACCCGGCCGCGCTTCGACCAGGCGCTCAAGGCGCAGGAGACGGCGCAGGCCCAGCTCGAGAATGCCGAGGCGCAGCTTGAGCTGGCGCAGGATCGGCTCGGCTTCACGGAGTTGCGTTCCGGCGTCGCCGGCATCGTCACCGCCCGCAATGTCGAGCCCGGCGAGGTCGTGCAGCCCGGGCAAGTCGTGGTCCAGCTTGCGCGCGAGGATGGCCGCGATGCGGTATTCAACGTGCCGGCACGGCTGCTGGAGACGCAGGCCGGCGATAGCACGATCCGGGTCGCCCTCGCAGACGCCGCGACGGTCACCGCGCTCGGCCGGGTTCGCGAGATCGCGCCGCAGGCTGACCCGGTCACCCGGACCTTCCAGGTCAGGGTCGGCCTGCAGGATCCGCCGGAGGCCATGCGGCTCGGCTCGACCGTGGTCGGGACGCTGGAGCTGACCTCCGACTCGATCGTCTCGATCCCGGCCAGCGCCCTGACCCAGCAGGGCGCCTCGCCCGCCGTCTGGGTGGTCGATCCGGCGAAATCCACCGTCTCGCTGCGCAATGTCGATGTGCTGCGCTTCGATCCCGGCCAGGTCATCGTCTCGCAGGGGCTGGAGCCCGGCGAAATCATCGTCTCCGGCGGAATCCAGGCCCTGCATCTCGGGCAGCGCGTGCGGCAACTCCCACCGCCGGCGCCTGCCGGGCGGACCGCGGCCGCATCACCGCCGCAGGGCCGCAACGGCGCGCCCCCTACCTGACAACCCCGATCTCGCGGCATGGCGCGCGACCTCGATTGCCTAGGCCGACCGCAACCCGTTCATCAGCAGCCGCATGGTCCCATGATTTCTTCGCGGAGAAATTCCATCGAGATCATTCCCGCCGTCGGAGACGCCGCGCGGCTCAAGACCGAGCTGCTGGTCCTCGGCGCCAGCACTCCGCTGACCGGATCGGCCAAGCGGATCGACGAGCTGTCCGAGGGCGGCCTCTCGCTTGCGCTGGAGCGGGGCACGCTCGCCTCCAATCCGGGGGCGACGCTGCTGATCGATCCCATGTCCGGTGTCGCGGCGGCACGCCTGCTGCTCGTGGGCCTGGACGACGGCGAAGCGGTGTCCGAGGACAGCTATTGCCAGGGATTGCTCGCCACCGCCCGCGCCCTCGCCGAGCTCAGGATCGCCGACGCGGTCGTGGCGCTGGCGGAGAGCAAGGTGCATCGCCGCCCGGTGGCCTGGCGGGTGCAACAGGCCGGACGCATCCTCGCCCGCCCCAACCAGGGCGCGATCCCCGCCGGAGCCGAGGGCCGCTCGGCCCGCAGGATCATGCTGCTGATCCCACAGACGCTGACCCTCCAGCTCGTCGAGGCGCTCCGCCAGGGGATTGCGATGGCCGAGGGGGCCGACCCGGCGCCGTCAGGCCCCTGCCCGTTTCCACCCACCGCCGCGCCAGCCTACCGACCGGAGCTGCACGACGACGCGAGATCCCGGTCGATCCATCTCCCACCAGCAACGGAGGATAATCTCATGAGTGATCTGGTTTTCATCGCCTTTCCGACCGAGCAGAAAGCCGAGGAGGTCCGCCAGAAGGTTCTCTCGCTGCAGCGCGAGTACCTGATCGAGCTCGGCGATGCGGTCGTCGTGGTCAAGGACGAGAAGGGGCACGTCAAGCTCAACCAGATGATGAACCTGACCGCGGCCGGCGCCGCCTCGGGCGCGCTCTGGGGCACGCTGATCGGCTTCATCTTCCTGGCGCCGCTTGTCGGCACCGCCCTCGGCGCGGCCTCGGGCGCGCTCGGCGGCAAGCTCACCGATGTCGGGATCAACGACAAGTTCATGAAGGAGGCGGCGAGCGCGCTCCAGCCCAACACCGCCGGGCTCTTCCTGCTCATCCGCAAGATGACCACCGACAAGGTCCTCGCCGATCTCAAGGGCGCCGGCGGTACGCTGATCAGCACCTCGTTCGACGAGACCAAGGAAGCAGCGCTGCGCGAGGCATTGGCGGCGCATGCGAGCACCGAAGCAGCGGCGGCTCCCGCGGCTTCGTGATGACGGACTGGAGCGTCGCCGCGGAGGCTGAACGGGCCCAATGGGCCACCGCGACGGCGCGCCTCGACGACTTCCGGCCGCTGTTGCCAGCGGAAGAGGACGTCGTCGCCAAGCTGCTGAGCGGCAGCTTCGACCGGCTCGGAGACGGCTCGCGCCCGGAGAGCGCCGATCCGGCGCGGATCGTCCGGGCGCGGTTCCTGCGCTTCCTGCTGCTCGGCGGCGAGGACGGCTGCCGGCCGCATGAGAAGGGCATCCGGATCACCGGCGCCTGGATCACGGACGTGCTCGACCTCGAGGCCTGCCGCGTCTTCCGCGATATCGGCCTGAACGACTGCCATTTCGAGGCCGCGCCCATTCTCAAGGCGGCGATCATCAACCGCCTGTTCCTCGACGGCTCGCAGCTGCCCGGCCTCCAGGCCGAGCGGCTGGAGGCGCGCGGCGGCGTCTATCTGCGCGGGGCCGAGATCAATGGCGAGGTCAACCTCGTGCAGTCGCGCCTCGGCGGCAATCTCGAATGCGGCGGGGCGACGATCCGCGTGCCGCGCGGCTATGCCCTGCTCGCCAGCAGCCTCGAAGTCCGCAACGTGCTGGTCCACGGCGCGCAGCTGAAGGGCGGCATCAATCTGGCAGGCGCGCAACTGGCGGCCGATCTCGATTGCGCCGGCGCCGTCATCACACCGACGGAAGGCATCGCGATCGAGGCGAGCGAGGCCGAGGCCCGCGGCAGCGTGGTGCTCCGGACCACCCGCGTCGAGGGCGAAATCCGCCTGACTGCTGCGCAGATCGCCGGCGACATGGATTGCTCGGGCGCGGTTCTGGATCATGCCGGGAGCACTGCGCTCGACCTGAGCCGCAGCACGATCCGCGGGGCCTTCTTCCTGCGGCGCGCGGCACAGGTGAACGGCATGCTGGCGCTGACCGGCGCTTCGATCGGCACGATTCATGACGAGGCCGCGTCCTGGCCGAAGCTTGGCGACCTGCTGCTGAACCGCTGCCGCTATGGTGCCTTCATCGACGGCCCCGTCGATGCCGAGAGCCGGCTGGATTGGCTGGCCCGCCAGACGCCCGAGCGCTGCGGCGAGGATTTCTGGCCCCAGCCCTATGAGCAGCTCGCCGCCGTGTTCCGCGAGATGGGCCATGGCGAGGATGCCCGCGCCGTGCTCGTCGTCAAGGAGCGGCTGCAGCGCAGGGCGAGGCGCAAGCGCGCCGGCAACCCCCTGCTGCGCTGGCTGCTCGCGGCCGTCGACGGCGTGCTCGGCATCACCCTCGCCTATGGCCGCCAGCCGCTTCTGGCTTTCGTCTGGCTGATCTTCTTCTGGCTCCTGGGCGTCGCCATCTTCGCCTATGCCGAGCACCGGGGCGCGGTGATGCCGAACAGCGCCGTGGTCCTGCGCGCGCCCGAATGGACCCTCTGCGGCATCGAGACCTCCGAGCAGCGCTCACTTTTCGCCACGCCGCAGACGAGCGGGCTGGCCGCGCCGGAGCAGACCCAGCTCGACTGCTTCCGCCAGCGCTGGGAAGCGTCGAGCTATCCCGCCTTCAGCCCGTGGATGTACTCGCTCGATACGCTGCTGCCGGTGCTGGACATGGGGCAAAGGACCTTCTGGCGGCCGAACCCGTCGAAGCCGGGCGGTCGTGTCGCCATCAATTATTTCTACTTCCAGTCGGTCATTGGCTGGGCGCTGAGCCTGCTGGCGGTCGCCGGCTTTTCAGGACTGGTGAAGTCGCCGTGACCCGGCCGGCCCGCCTCGCAATCAGGATGAGAACGACATGACCAGCGCCCCTTCCCTCGCCAGCGTGGTGCGCGGCCGCGACGGCGCCAGCAAGCGCGAGCTCCTGATCATCGATCTCGCCCTGCAGGGCGGCGGCGCGCATGGCGCCTTCACCTGGGGCGTGCTCGACCGCATCCTCGAAGAGGACTGGCTGGAGATCAACGCGATCTCCGGCACCTCGGCCGGCGCCATGAACGCCGCCGTGCTCGCCTCGGGCTACGCCAGGGGCGGACGGCCCGGCGCGCGCGAGGCGCTCGAGCTGTTCTGGCGCAAGGTCTCTGATGCAGCCCGGTTCAGCCCGTTCCAGCGCAGCCCGCTCGATATCCTGCTCGGCCGCTGGACGCTCGACAATTCACCGCTCTTCGTCACCATGGACATGATGTCCCGGCTGGTCTCGCCCTACAGCCTCAATCCGGGCGGCAGCAATCCGCTGACCGATATCCTTGCCGAGGTCATCGACTTCGACGCGCTCGCCGGCGGGCCGATCCAGCTCTTCGTCACCGCAACCAATGTGCGGACCGGCCGGGGCCGGGTGTTCCGCAATGCCGAGATCACGCCGGACGTGCTGCTGGCCTCGGCCTGCCTGCCGACCCTGTTCCAGGCCGTCGAGATCGATGGCGACGGCTATTGGGACGGCGGCTATTCCGGCAACCCGACCATGACGCCGCTGATCCGCGACAGCCACGCGCTCGATACCATCCTGGTGCAGATCAACCCGGTCGAGCGCCCCGGCATCCCGCGCACCGCGCGCGACATCCTCAACCGCCTCAACGAGGTCTCGTTCAACGCCGTGCTGCTCAAGGAGCTGCGGATGATGGCCATGCTCCGGCAGAAGGCCAATCCCGAAAGCGGCGAAGGCGCGCGCTGGGCGCAGATGCGCATCCACCGCGTCACCAGCGAGGCGATGGCCGATCTCGGCTATTCATCGAAGCTCAATGCCGAATGGGAGTTCCTGACCATGCTCCATGGCGAAGGCAGACATTCGGCCGAGGCCTTCTACCGCGAGCACAAGGACGATCTCGGCAAGCGCTCCACGCTTGACCTGGACGAGCTGACCGAGGGCGTATGATCCTCCTCGATGATGGGCCGCGGCCCATCCGGCACGACCTCGTTCAGGCGGCCTGCCCAAGGCTTCAGATGACAAGCGGGTTCAGATGACAAGCGGCAAGATCCTGCACGGCGCGCAAATCCTCGTCGCGACCATCCTGGCGGTCGCCGCCCTCTCGGTGGCGAGCTCGGTCTTCGCGCCCGTCGCCTTCGCGCTGTTCATCATCGCGCTGGTCTGGCCGTTGCAGAAGGGGCTGCAGAGCGTGCTGCCCAAGCTGCTGGCGCTCGCGATCAGCGTTGTGATCATGGTCGTGGCCTTCGCCGCTTTCGGCTCGCTGATCGCCTGGGCGTTCGGGCGGGTCGGCCGCTGGATCGTCAGCGACGCGGCGCGCTTCCAGAATTTCTACGACCAGATCACTGCCTGGCTGGAGGGGCATGGCATCGCCGTCGCCGGCGTCTGGTCCGAGAATTTCAACATGAGCTGGGTCCTGCGCATGGCGCAGACCCTCACCGGCCGGCTCAACAGCACGATGAGCTTCTGGCTGGTGGTGCTGGTCTACGTCATCCTCGGGCTGCTCGAGGTCGACGATTTCGGGCGCAAGCTTCGCGCCATGCGCAATCGCGAGACCGGAGACGTTCTGTTCCGCGGCTGCGTCGCCACCTCCGCCAAGATCCGCCGCTACATGCTGGTCAGGACGCTGATGAGCGTCATCACCGGCTTGCTGGTCTGGGGCTTCGCGACGCTGGTCGGGCTCCCGCTCGCGGCGGAATGGGGCTTCATCGCCTTCTCGCTGAACTATATCCCCTTCCTCGGCCCCCTGGTCGCGACGGTGTTCCCGACGGTGTTCGCGATGACCCAGTTCGGCTCGTGGCAGGCCGTCATCGCCGTCTTCGCCTGCCTCAACCTGATCCAGTTCGTCGTCGGCAGCTATATCGAGCCGCGCGTCGCCGGCAGCGCGCTCTCGATCTCTCCAGCCATGGTGCTGTTCTCGGTGTTCTTCTGGAGCTTTCTCTGGGGCGTCTTCGGCGCCTTCATCGGCGTTCCCATCACGATCGCCCTCCTGACCTTCTGCGCCCAGCATCCGTCGAGCCTGTGGCTGGCCGAGCTTTTCGGCTCGCCCGAGAAGGAGGCGCCGCCGCTCACGACGTGAGGGTTGTGGCCGGCCGCGGCGCGATGTCGATCCGCTGCGGCGCGAGCAGCGCCAGGCCTCCATCCGGCGCCGCCGCCAGCGTGTGGATGTAGAAGCTCGTCGGCTGGTCGTCGGTCGCCTCCATGACCGGAGACGGCGCAGAGACGATCCTCAGCGGGCCGCAGCGGCCGATCCAGTCGATATGGCGGTGTCCGTGCATGGCGACGAGGCGATGGCCGAAGGGCTTGAGCTGGCGCACGAAGCGGCTGCCATTGATCAGCGCGGTGCCGATCCGCTCCGAGAAGGCCTTGGCGCGCCGCGGATATTCGACCGGGTGATGATGCAGGCCGATGATCCAGCGCGCCCTGGGGAAGCGCCTGAGGATCGCGAGCATGGCCTGCATATCCTCTTCCGCCACCAGCCCGAGCGCATTGGTGAAGGAGAAATGCGTCTCGGCATTGGAGTTGAGCAAGACGACGCCGAGACCGTCCTCCTGCTTCGGCGGGAGCACCATCGGAAAGATGTCGGCCCAGACCTGGGCAAGCCCGGCCGAGAGACGCAATGTCCCCGCATCCGCGAAGCGCGCGATCGCCGGGCGATGCGGCTCCAACGTCTCCGAGAGCGTGCCGCCGAGTTGCGTCCGCTTGCGATCGAGCAGATGGACCCGTTCGCCCTGGATCGCGGCCATGGCCGACAGCGTCCGCATCTGCCGCAACCGCTTGCCGGGGCTCGTCGGCAATTCGAGCCGGGCCGGATTGGCGCGGTCGACGATATTCACGTCGTGGTTTCCAGGCAGGATCAGGCTGCGCCGCGCCAGCTCGGGATGACCGGCCATCGCGTCGAGGAACTCGCCCCACTCGGCCGAGCGGCCGGCATCGGTCATGTCGCCGGTGATCAACACCAGGTCGAGTGGCTCGCTGGCATGGATCTCGGCCAGCCTGTCGAGCACCTCTGCCAATCGCTCGTTGCCGCGCGGGCCGGCGCGGCCGCTCTCGATCCTGAAACCGTGGCGCTCGCCGACGACATGGATGTCGGAGAGATGAGCGACGCGCCATCTCGCGGCTGAGGGCGGCACCTCGTCGAAACCGGCAAGATCGCGCGGCTGGTCCATGCTCGCATCGGCCACACCCCAGGCGAGCGAGGCGAGCGCGAAATAGCCCGCCATCAGCACGACCGTGTTGGCGAATGCCGGCACGACGAGCCGCAGGGGCTGGGCGAGATCGGCGAACTCACCCGACCAGCGCGTCGCCGGCCAGACGAGCGCGGCCAGCCCCGCAGCCAAGGCGAAGGCGCCGAGACCTGCGCCGAAAGCCGTCGCAGCCCGCAACCCGGCGCGCCTGTCCTCGCTGGCTTCGGCGGACAGAAAGCGCTCGGCCAGATGGCGCAGGCCTTCCCGGCACAGTGCATAGCCCGGCTGGACCACGAGCGAATTCAGCGACCAGAAGCTGCGCTCGGCGGCGCGAAACAGCGGGCGGACACCATACCAACCCAAGACCGCGACGAGGGCCAGCAGCAGCAACGAGCCGATGCTCGCAAGTGCCGTGACCCTGTCCGAGACCGACAGGAACCAGGCGGAGACGACCAGGGGCGCGAGACCGAGCAGCAAGCCGGGCAGGCCGGCGAGGATGATCCAGGCCAGCGCGAGCTTGGGCAGGTTGATCTCGCCCAGCAGGCTGCCGGCAATGGCGAGGAGCGAGCGCTTCTTGGTGCTGCTGAGATCGTCCTCGGCGTCGCCGGCGCGCGGATCGATGATCATGGCAGGAGACCGCCGCGACCGGAGGATTGCGCATTCGGCGGCGGAAATCGGCCTGGAATCGTCACGTCTCGCCCCCCGCCGCGGCGCCCAGGGGGCTGAACCATCCGGCCGCCCCGAGGCTATCGCCGATGCCGGGCGCATGCACGCACTCAACGCCGGCGCAGGAGGGGGTGGCCCGGATTTGGGACGCCCGGCACAGAAGTGGGACAGGCGGTCGATGACCGTCCAAGGACCGAATGCTACTTTATTATCAGGCGATTACGACGATTGCCGGCGATCTCGACCAACCGTGGAAGCCCATGACGCCAGCGATCGGCTCACGCCCGCTCTCATCGGTGCTCGCCAGGGGCCTCGGCTTCCTGCTTCTCTGGATCGTCCTGATCGGCGCGAAGCCGGTCGACCTCGCCGTCGGTCTTGCCGCCGCTGCCGCCGCGAGCTGGGCGAGCGAATTGCTCTGGCCGGCGCATGGCGAGATCGCCCCGCTCGGCCTGCTGCGCTTCGTGCTGCGTTTCCTGCCCCAGTCGGTCGTCGCCGGAGCGGATGTGGCACGCCGCGCCTTCGCGCCCCGGCCCGCATTGCAGCCGGGGCTCGTCGCCTGCCGGACAGCCCTGCCGGCCGGGACCGCCCGCCGCGCCATGTGCGCAGTGATGAGCCTCCAGCCGGGCAAGCTGCCGGTCGCGGTCGATCCCGACGACATGCTCCAGATTCACTGTCTCGACCGGAGCGAGCCTATCCGCGAGCAGACCGCCGCGGACGAGGCTGCCTTCTGCGGGATGCTACGCGATGGTGGCCGCCGTGGCTGAGATCCTGACCGGCGTTGCGCTCTTCATCCTGGCCGTCACCGCGCTTGGCCTGTTTCGGGTGCTGCGAGCCGAATTCGCGGTCGAGCGTATGATGGCCGTCCAGCTGCTGGGCACCGGTGGGGCCGCCGCCATCCTGCTGCTCGGAGCCGCCTCCGGGACAGGCGCGATGAGCGATGTCGCCCTCCTGCTGGTGCTGTTCGCTGCCTTCTCCTGCTCGGCCTTCGCGCTCGGCCAGGCCAGCCCGAATGTCGACGGCAGCGAGCGGCCGGAGGATGGGGCGTGATGGCGGCGACCGAGGCCTTCACGCTCGTCTTCGTCGGTGCCGGGGCGGTGCTGTTCCTGGCCGGTACGCTCGGCCTGTTGCGCTTTCCCGACACGCTGAGCCGGCTGCACGCGCTCAGCAAGGCCGATAATCTCGGGCTCGGCCTCGTCGTCGTCGGCCTTCTGCCGCAATGCGAGAGCGTGACCGGCGCGCTCAAACTGGTCTGCGTCTGGTTGCTGGCGCAGCTCTCGGCCGCGACGGCGAGCCAGCTCATCGCCGGCGCCGTCTACCGCCGCAAGCCCGGCCCATGAGCCTGCTGCTCGATCTTGCGCTCGTCGCCTGGCTGCTCGCCCTGGCGCTCTACGTCACCTCCGCACGCGGCGACCGCGACGCCATCGTCGCATTCATCGCCTTCGGCCTGCTGCTCGGCCTGGGCTGGACCCGGATCGCCGCGCTCGACGTCGCGCTGACCGAGGCGGCGATCGGCGGCGGCGTCACCGGCATGCTGCTCCTGCGAGCCGAGGCGCATCTGCGCAAGCGCAAGCCCGGCGGCCCGTCGAAGGGCGTCGTGGGCAAGGCGGTGACGGCCGTGGCCTGCGTCATGGTCACGGTCGGTCTCATGCTGGTCGTCCTCGCCTTCCCCTCGCCGGCGCCGACGCTCGCCCCGGCCGCCGCGGCGGCGCTGCCGGCAACAGGCCTCGGCAACCCGGTGACCGCGGTCCTCCTCGCCTATCGGGCACTCGACACCTTGCTCGAGAAGGTCGTCCTCATCCTCGCGCTCATCGGCGTTTGGTCGCTTGCTCCCGACGGTCTTTGGGGCGGCGCCCCGAGGCTGCGCCCTGCCCTCGTGCCCGAGCCGCTCGCCTATCTCGCACAGATGCTGCCGCCCTTCGGCGTGCTGATCGCGGTCTATATGTGCTGGGTCGGCGCCGACGCGCCGGGCGGAACCTTCCAGGCCGGCACGGTGCTCGCGGCGATGTGGCTGCTCGTCATGCTGGCCGGCCTCAGCCCCGAGCCCGAGACGCGAGGCAAGGCGCTGCGGCTCACGCTGATCGCCGGGCCGGCGCTGTTCGTGGCGATCGGCTTTCTCGGCTTCGCGATGGCTGGCGGCTTCCTCTCCTACCCCGAGAGCATCGCCAAGCCGCTGATCGTCGGCATCGAGGCGGCCCTGACCCTGTCGATCGCCGCGACCCTCGGCCTGCTGGTCGCAGGCCCGGCGCAGATGGCGTCGGGCCGATGAGCGTCGCAGCGCTCGGCCCGGCGACATTGTTCGGCCTGTGCGGCGCGGCGCTCGCCGGCATCGGCCTTTTCGTCGTGATCACCCATTCCGGCCTGCTGCGCCGGATCGTCGGCTTCAACATCCTCGGCGCCGGCATCTTCCTCGTCTTCGGTGCCGTCGCGCGGCGCGGGGCGGGAGCCGGTTTCGGCGGCGATCCGGTGCCGCAGGCGCTGGTGATCACCGGCATCGTCGTCGCCTTCTCGGCCACGGCGCTCGCCGTCGCGCTCCTGCAACGCCTGTTCGACCTGACCGGTCGCGAGACGCTCGAAGCGGCGCAGGAGCATTCCCCGCGGAGCGAGGCATGAGCCCACTCGCGACCGAACCAGCCCATGTCGCGACGCCGGGCGGCGTCCTGCTCGTCCTCGCGGTCATGCTGCCCGTGGTCGCGGTGCTGCTGATGCTGGCCCTCGGCCCGCGCTGGACCCGGCGCATCGCGCTGGCCACGCTCGCCATCGGCCTGCTCGTCACCATCGCCATCCTGGCCGAGCTCCTGCGGACCGGCGAGGCGCTGACCTATGTCGTCGGCGGCTGGCAGCCGCCGCTCGGCATCGCTCTGCGCGCCGACGGGACCTCCGTGGCGATGCTGGCGATGACGGCGCTCGTCATCGCGGCGACCGGCTGTTTCGGCTATGCGCAGCAGCAGCTCGACCCCGCGACGAGCCACGGCCGGGCGCCGACGAGCTTCTGGATCCTGCTGATGGCGGTCTGGAGCGCATTGAATGCGATCTTCGTCGGCGAGGACCTGTTCAACCTCTATGTCGCCCTGGAATTGCTGACCTTCGCGGCGGTGCCACTCGTCTGCCTCGACGGACGCGCCGAGACCATGGCTGCCGCGCTACGCTACCTGATGTTCGCGCTGCTCGGCTCGCTGCTCTACCTGCTCGGCACCGCCCTTATCTATGGTAGCTTCGGCACGCTCGATATCAGCCTCCTCTCGCAGGCGAGCGCAGAAGGCCCGGTGTTCCCGGTCGCGCTGGCTCTGATGATCGCCGGGCTCCTGGCCAAGGCCGCGCTGTTCCCGTTGCATCTCTGGCTGCCGCCGGCCCATGCCGGCGCCCCGGCCTCCGCGAGCGCCGTCCTCTCGGCGCTCGTGATCAAGGCGCCGTTCTTCCTGATCCTGCGGCTCGTCCTCGACGTCGCGCCACCGCAGTCGGCCGCGTTCGCCGGGCAGTTCCTCGCCGTTCTCGGCGCCGCCTCGATCCTGTTCTGCAGCGTCATGGCGCTCAGGCAGGCGCGGCTGAAGCTGATGATCGCCTATTCGACGGTGGCGCAGATCGGCTATCTCTTCATCGTCTTCCCGCTCGCCTCCGGCAGCGAGACGCTGCCGCCCTGGGGCACGATCGCCTGGACGGGCGGCGCGCTGCAGCTCATCTCGCACGCGCTCGCCAAGGCCGCGATGTTCCTGGCCGCGGGCGCCATCGCCGAGGCCTACGGCCATGACCGCATCTCCGATCTCGGCGGCTTCGGCCGCGCGCTTCCGATCAGCGCCGCGGCGTTCGGGCTGGCCGGATTGTCGCTGATGGGGATTCCGCCGAGCGGCGGCTTCGTCGCCAAATGTCTCCTGCTGACGGCGGCCGTCATCGGCGGGCACCCCTGGCTCGCCGCCACGATCCTGGCCGGTGGGCTGCTCGCCGGCAGCTATGTCTTCCGCGTCGTCGACCGGGCGCTGGCGACGCCCGCGATCCCGCTTGCGCCGCGCAAACCGATCCCGCGCCGGCTCGAGCTGGCGGCGCTGGTCCTGGCGGTCGCCGCCGTCCTGCTCGGGCTCGTGCCGCTCCAGCCCTTCGCCTTCCTGCAGATTGGCCGGCCGGACAGCCTGACGGCGGTGGCGCCATGAATGCCGCAGGCCTCCTCCTCGCGGCCGCGATCCTCGTGCCGCTCATCATGGCGGCGGCCTGCATGTCCCCGGGCATCCGCCGCCACGCTCCGCTCCTGCTCGCCTTCGCTCCGATTCCAGCCCTGATCGCGGCCTTGTTCTCGCCGGAGGGCTCGTTCGTCCTGTTTCCCGCTCCATTCCGGATGACGCTGCTGCTCGATCGGCCCGGCGCGATCCTGCTCGGCGGCGCAGCGCTGCTCTGGAGCGCGGCCGGCGCCTTCGCCGCCGCCTATATGGGGCGCAAGCCCGCGACGATCCGTTTCGCCATCTGGTGGCTGCTGACACTGGCCGGGAGCCTCGGCGTCTTCGTCGTCGGCGACGTCGTGAGCTTCTACCTCGTCTACACCTTGGCCAGCCTCGCGGCCTATGGGCTAATCGTGCACGAGCAGACGGCGAGCGCGCACAGGGCGGGCGTCGTCTATGTCGTCCTCGCGCTGTTCAGCGAGGCCTTCCTGCTGCTCGCCTTCGTCATGCTCGCGGCCAGCCATCCCGACGCCAATCCGCTGATCCGCGATGTCGTCGCCACCTTGCCTGCCTCGCTGCTGCGCAATGGCATCGCGGCACTCCTGATCCTCGGCTTCGGGCTGAAGATGGGGCTCGTGCCGTTGCATATCTGGCTGCCGCTCGCCCATCCGGCCGCGCCGATGCCGGCCTCTTCCGTGCTCAGCGGCGTGGTGGTCAAGGCGGGCGTCATCGGGCTGATCCGCTTCCTGCCCTTCGAAGCCGGCCTGCCAATCTGGGGAAGCGTGCTGATCGCGGTCGGGGTCGTCACCGCCTATTATGGTGTCGCCATTGGCGTGACGCAGACGCGCGCCAAGACCATCCTGGCCTATTCGACGGTCAGCCAGATGGGCCTGCTCGCGGTTCTGCTCGGCGTCGGCCTCGACAATGCCGATCCGGCCGGGACGATGTTCGTCGCCTATTACGCAGTGCACCACACGCTGGTGAAGGGCGCGCTCTTCCTGGCCGTCGGCATCCTGGCCGCGACCGGCGGTGCGCGCCTGCGCCCTGCCCTCCTGCTCACGGCGATCCTCGCGCTCAGCCTCGGCGGCATGCCGCTGACCAGCGGCGCACTGGCCAAGCTCGCGACCAAGCCGCTGCTCGGCTATGGCATCCTCGGTGACGTGATGAGTCTCGCGGGGGCCGGCAGCACGCTGCTGATGCTGCATTTCATCGTCACCGTCGCCCGCGATGCCCGACAGAACCCCGACATGTCGGCCCCGCCAGGACAGGTCCTGCCCTGGCTCGTGGTGGCGGCGGCTTCGCTGATCATCCCCTGGTCGCTCTACCCCGCCATTGCCGGCGAGTCGGTGCAGGGCCTGTTCCAGGTCGAGGCCCTCTGGAAGCTGCTCTGGCCGATGGCCGTGGGCTGGCTCGCAATGCTGATCGTCAGCCGGCTACCGGGCCTGCGGGGAGCCGTTCCCGAAGGAGATATCGTCGTCCTGGCCAAGGCCGGCGGCGCGGCGCTGGACCGTCTGCTGCTCGGCGTCCAGCAGGCCGATGCCGCCCTGCGCCGGTGGCCGGTCGCCGGGCTCGGGCTCCTGATCATCGCCGCCCTGCTGGCGGGAACGCTGATGCTGGGAGCCTGATCCATGTCATCATGCAGCATGCTAGGCGCAGCACGGTCGGCCATGACCGGCAGCCTCGGATCCGGCCGCCGCGTCGGACCAGCTTCACCCCGCCTCGGCAAGGAGCGGCGCGCGTCGTGAGCCCGATCGAAAGCACCGCGATCATCATCGCCATCACGATCGCCCTGTTCGCCTGGAACGGGCTGCCGGTGATCATCGTCGCCTTCGCTGCAGCGCTCTCGCTCTGGGCGGCCGGCGTGGTCACGCTCGAGCAGGCGCTGGCGGGCTTCGGCGACCGGGCCGTGCTGCTCATCGCCAGCCTGTTCATCGTCAGCGCCGCGCTGGAAAGGACCGGCGTGACCGCCTGGGCCGGCCAGTTCCTCATCGCCAGGGCCGGCGAGAACAACCGCACGCGCCTGCTGGTCATCATCATGACGGCTGCCGGCTGCCTGACCGCCCTGATCAGCGGCAGCGGGGCGGTCGCGGCGCTGATGCCGGTGGTGGTCATGGCCGCGATCCGCCTGCGCCAATCGCCCTCGCAGCTGCTGATGCCGCTCGCCTTCTCGGCCCATGCCGGCGCGAACATGCTGCTCACCGGCGCTCCGAAGAACATCCTGGTCTCGGAGGCGCTCGAAGATGCCGGCTTGCCCGGCTTCGGCTTCGCCGAATTCGCCCTGGTCGGACTGCCGCTCCTCATCGGCACGATGGCGATCATCCTCCTGCTCGGGCGCCGCCTCCTGCCCGAGCAAAGCAGCGCCCGGCTGCCGGCCGATTTCAGCCGCCATGCCCAGACGCTGGTGGAGCACTACGGCCTAAGCGATGGCATCTTCCGCCTGCGCATCCGCGGCAGTTCGCCCTTTATCGGCATGGCGCCGGCCGACGTGACCCTGGCAGGCGATGCGCGGCTCGAGCTGATGGCCGTGCAGGCCGGCGCCTCGGCGATGCCGCTACGGGCGCCAACGGTCTCCGAGGGCGATTACCTGCTGGTCAAGGGCGAGGCCGAGGCGGTGGCAAAGCTCGCGGCCGAAGCGCATCTCGCCCTGCGCGACGATGCCGCCGACGAGGGCTATAGCCTGTTCAGCCGTCATTCCGGCCTTGCCGAAGTGGTCATCCCGCCGCGCTCGGCCCTGATCGGCCGCCTGATGTTTCCGGGCATGGTCACCGATAGCGGCGATCTCGTCGTGCTCGCCGTGCAGCGTTCGGGAGCCGATCTCGCACCGGGCGATGTCCTCCGGGCCGGCGACACGATCCTGCTCGAGGGCAGCTGGAAGGCGCTCGACCTCCATCTCGACGATCCCGACGTGCTGGTGGTCAACTCGCCCGATCTCGTCAGGCGGCAGGCCGTGCCGATGGGAGCCGGCGCCGGCATCGCGGTCGCGGCGCTTGTCGGCCTGGTGCTGATGCTCGCCACCGGCATCGTGCCGCCGGCGGTCGCAGGGCTCACGGCGGCCGGCGTGCTCATTCTCGCCGGCATCATCTCGGTCGAGCAATCCTATCGCGCGATCAACTGGACGACCGTGATCCTGGTCGGCGCGATGATGCCGCTCTCGACCGCCATGGTTCAGTCGGGCGCGGCCAAGCTCGTGGCGGACCATCTCGTCGCCCTCACGGGCGGCGGCGGCCCGCTCGTCTTCCTCGCCGGGCTCTTCATGCTGACCGCGAGCCTCGGCCAGATCATGAGCAATACGGCGACGACGATGCTGGTCATCCCGATCGCCATGGCGGCGGCGACCAGCATGGGCGTCTCGCCGCGGCCGATCATGATGAGCCTGTGCATCGCGGGGGCGGCGTCGTTCCTGACCCCGATCGCGACCGCGACCAACATGATGGTGATGGGTCCAGGCGGCTACAGCTTCAGCAGCTACTGGAAGCTCGGCACGCCGCTGATGATCTGGTTCTTCGTCATGTCGGTGTTCTACGTGCCGCTGATCTGGCGTTTCTAGCCCTATTTCCCGGGCGCTGCCGAGGAGGCCCGCGCCGCCCCGCGCAGGGACTCGTCGACCCTGTCGCTCAGATAGGGATAGAACGGGTTCGACGACATGCGCAGCAGCGAATCGAGATTCACGATCAAGGTGCCGCGCTCGCCCCGCGCTGCAACCGAGCCGAGCTTGATGCCAAAATCCTCGCCCGGATCGGGATTGAGCCCGTAGAGTGCATCGCTCACCGGGAACGGCAGGGCGACATGCGAGAGCGAGAACACGTCGAACGGATAGGTCAGGCCGAGATCGCGCACCGTCTCGGCGCTGGCGCCGGCCTCGGTCACCCGCTCGACCATCGCGCTGGAATCGTCGCTGGCGTTGGTGATGACCGCGACCCGGAAGTTGCGCGGTGGCGGCGGCAGTATCCGCGTCAGCAGCGTGTCCGAGGCCGAGCTCAGCAGCGGCCCGAACTTGGTCGAACGGTTGAGATCGAACAGCACGAGCTCGCTGCCATTGGCCGGAAGATGCGCATAGAGCGAGGTGATGATCGCCCGCGTGCTCACCGTGAAATCCATCACCGACTGGAAGGTGATGAGCGGCGCCACATCCTTCAGGCGCCCATCGCGCGCAAGCTTCAGAATCTTCTGCTGCAGCGCCTGGGTGAGCAGATGCGACTGCCGCGCGCCATTGACCGGAAACGAGTTGTACTTGAACGGATTGAATTCCGGCAGGACGCTGAGCCAGGCGGCCTTGGCGAAGCGCGGCAGGAACGCGGGCAGCGCCGCGAGCCCGGCGAAGCGGGCGAAGGCGGTGATACCGATCATCGGCGAGATCAGCACGAGCCGGTCGGGCCGCGCCAGCTCGGGATTCTCGATCGCGTCGAGCGCATACATCAGGGCTAGCGCCCCGCCATTCGAGAAGCCGACCAGATGCAGCGGGACGTCGGGGGCGACGCGCCGCCTCGCCTCGCGCACGGCCAGGCGCGTCGCCGCGAGCCAGTCCTCCCATTCGATCTCGCTGAGACCGGCGGGCACCGTGCCATGGCCCGGCAAGCGGATCGCGATGGCTAGGAAGCCGCGATCGCGATACTGGCGGGCGACATGGCGCAGGCTATAGGGCGAATCCGTCAACCCGTGCAGGAACACCGCGACGCCGACCGGCTTGCCCTCCGGCTCCATGACATAGGAGCGGTTCCAGTCCTGCTTGAAATGGCCGGGATAGATCGCGCTGCCGTCGAAATAGCGATTGACCGGGATGCGCTCGTCCGGCGCGAGCTTCTGCGTGACCTCGGCCCGGACGCTGGCGAAGGCCGCATCCTCCGCCTTCAGGTAATCGCTCCAGCTGTCGCGATCGAGCTCGGCGAGCGAAAGCTCATGCGGCACGAATGTGTGCCAGGGCTCGAGCGGCGCGCCGCGCTGGGTATCGTAGATGCGGAAGCCGATCAGGGAGAGCGCGATGATCACGAGGACCGCAGCGCCGCGCCTCACCAACTTCCCAAGGAAACCACGCATGCTGTCGACCTTCGGGAATCTCAGCCGCGCTCAGGCCGCGGCCCTGCGGGCGGCGAGCACGATCGCGATATAGGCCCAGCCGGCGAAGACGAGGGAGATGCCGACGAGCGTGCCGGGCGCATAGACCCCGTCATAGGGCAGCCGCAGCGCCAGGGCCGCCCCGACGGCGATGGTGATGATGCCCGACAGGACCATCCAGACCACGCCGCGCTGCGCCCGCAGCCTGAAGGCGAGCCCAAGCTGTGCGAGCCCCTCCGCCATCAGCACCAGCGCGATGACGATAGTGATCGCGATCGCGCCCTTCATCGGGTTGAAATAGACGAGCAGACCGCCGCCAAGCTCGATCAGGCCGACCAGCAACTGCCAGGCGAAACCGCCCCATTCCTTCATCAGGAAGGATTGGACGATCTTGACGATGCCGCCCACGGCCAGGACCAGGCCGAGGAAGAGCGTCACCGCCATGGTCGAGATGGCCGGGCTCGCAATGGCGACCGCACCGCAAATGATCAGGGCGGTGCCAAGCAAGATCATCCTGCCCGAGATCGCCCGGGCGAGGTCGCGGCCGGGTGGGCTTGCGCTCGATTGGGACAAGGTCTTGGCCATCAATCCTCTCCCCCAGAGCTTCGCATCAAAGCGGGTGCTGCCTGTCAGCCGGAAGCACCCAGAAACGATCGGCGGTTCCAGCGGAACCTAGTTATGCCGGTCCTGAAGGGTGGATGGATGAGCAGAAAATCCCAAAGCTAGTCAGGGAATCCCGTTTTCTCGATCGCGGGGCAGCCAATCAGCCGTTCCATCGGCCGAAGCTGACGTTGGATGCCTATTCACGCCGATCCGAGCGAGCGGCCGCCAATGTGACCCATCTCACGCAAGAACTTCCCGACAGATTTACAGGGGAAAGCAAAGGGTTCACCTTGCCTCATCTCGAAAAAGCGATGTCGGCCTGACCGGTCAAACCGCCTCAGCGCGCAACGCCGCGACGTCGCGCTGGCCAGAAGAGAGCGGGATATGTCGAGGACAATGACTGGCTTCGTGCCTGGCGGAATGCAGCAATATCACCTGCCATCGCCAATTGACCCCGGCGCGCTTGCGGTTCATGCGACCGGGCGACTGAATACGATGTCGGAGATCCTCGCTCAGGCGACATGCTTGCGTGCTCGTGATCTTGCGAACCGGGCAACAGGTTACGGCGGGGCGTCCTTTCAGGACGTAAAGGGCGATTATTCGGGGACGAACCGCATCGCGGCTGCGCATCGGGCCCTGTTCGCGTTGCATCTCGACGGCGTCAACCCGGCGAACCTCCCGAGAATCGGCGCCCGTCCGCAGCTGCGGCAAATGCTGCGTGCTCCGCAATCCCGGACCGATCTCGTGATCAGACCGGTGAATTATGCGGACCAACTCCTGGAGAACGCGGTGTCGCCGGACATCTTCCGTCTGATCGAATCGACGCTGCTGCGACAGGCGCCCGGGCGGCCGATCGAGAAATCCCTTCTCATCGACTCGATGTTCAGGCTGCAGCAACTCCTTCATGTCGGGTTCGACCAGGCAGCCGCCACTTACGGCCGGCGGCAGCGCGAGCGTGGCTGGACCGAGTTTCGATCCGCCACCCCCTCAACCCCCGCTCCTCTGGCGGGCGTCTCAGACCGCGAGATCGACAAGTTTCTCGACAACGCTTTCGAACGCGGCGGCATGAGCATTCACGTGGCGGGGCCGACTCATTACGGCGACCTGCCGGAGACCATCCTCGGGCTCAGTCAGGAAATCACAGACAAATCGATCCCGGAGCTTTCCAGGCCCGGAAATCTCGACGCACTGATCGATAGCGTGGATACCGCTTCGAAGGACGCATAGGCAGGAAGCGGCCTCGGACTATTCCCCTCACTCCCACTCGATCGTGCCGGGCGGCTTGCTCGTCACGTCGTAGACCACCCGGTTGATGCCCTTGACCTCGTTGATGATGCGGGTCGCGGTGCGGCCGAGGAAGGCCATGTCATAGGGATAGAAATCCGCGGTCATGCCGTCGACCGAGGTCACGGCGCGCAGGGCGCAGACATGGTCATAGGTGCGGTAGTCGCCCATCACGCCGACCGTGCGCACCGGCAGCAGCACGGCGAAGGCCTGCCAGATCACGTCGTAGAGCCCGGCCTTGCGGATCTCGTCGAGATAGATCGCATCCGCCTTGCGCAGGATGTCGAGCTTTTCCTTGGTGATCTCGCCGGGGCAGCGGATCGCGAGGCCGGGGCCTGGGAAGGGATGGCGGCCGACGAAGGCCTCGGGCAGGCCGAGCTCGCGGCCGAGCACGCGGACCTCGTCCTTGAACAGCTCGCGCAGCGGCTCGACGAGCTTCATCTTCATGCGCTCGGGCAGGCCGCCGACATTGTGGTGGCTCTTGATCGTCACCGAGGGGCCGCCGGAGAAGGAGACGCTCTCGATCACGTCGGGATAGAGCGTGCCCTGGGCCAGGAAATCGGCGCCGCCAATCTTGGCCGCCTCGGCGTCGAAGACGTCGATGAAGAGCCGGCCGATGGTCTTGCGCTTCGCCTCCGGATCGGCGCCGCATTTGGCGAGCTCGGAGAGGAAAAGCTCTTCCGCCTCAACATGGACGAGCGGGATGTTGTAGTGGTCGCGGAACAGCGTCACGACCTGCTCGGCCTCGCCGAGGCGCATCAGGCCGTGATCGACGAAGACGCAGGTGAGCTGGTCGCCGATCGCCTCGTGGATGAGAACGGCTGCAACTGCGGAGTCGACGCCGCCCGACAGGCCGCAGATCACGCGGCCGGAGCCGACCTGCGCCTTGATCTTGGCGATGGACTCGGCGCGATAGGCCGCCATGCTCCAGTCCGGCGTACAGCCGCAGATGTTGACGACGAAATTGCGCAGCAGCTTGGCACCATCCGGCGTATGCACCACCTCGGGGTGGAACATGGTCGAGTAGAAGCGCCTGCCCTCGTCGCTCGCCACCGCATAGGGTGCGTTCTCCGAGGTCGCCTTGACGGTGAAGCCCGCCGGGAGCTGGGTGACGCGGTCGCCATGGCTCATCCAGACCGGGTAGCGGCCGCCCTCCTCCCAGATGCCCTCGAACAGTGCCGACGGCGTGACGATCTCGACATCGGCGCGGCCGAACTCGGCGGCGTGGCCGCTCTCGACCTTGCCGCCAAGCTGCTCGGCCATGGTCTGCTGGCCGTAGCAGATGCCGAGCACCGGCAAGCCGGCGGAGAAGACCTCCTGCGGGGCACGGGGCGAGTTGGCGTCTGGCACCGAGGCCGGGCCGCCGGAGAAGATGACACCCTTCGGCTTCATCCGGGCAAAGGCCTCGGAGGCCGACTGGAACGGCGCGATCTCGCAGTAGACGCCGATCTCGCGCACGCGGCGCGCGATCAGCTGCGTCACCTGGCTGCCGAAATCGATGATGAGGATGGAGTCGTGAGGGATGGTGCTCGTCATGGCGCTGGTTACGCCATCACGTGCGCCCGCGCAACGGCCGAAAAGCCCTCAATCTCCCCGTCTGACGCAGGCCAGATAGAACCCGTCCGTGCCCATGCGGTTCGGCGATAATTGCAGGCCGAACCGGGTGGCGAAGCGGGCGAGCAGGCGAAAGTCGCCCTCGCCCGTGGCGAGCACCTCGGCCAGCGGCACCGGCGCGAAGCCGGGATGCTTGCCGAGGAAGGTCTCGACGGCGCCGTCATTCTCCTCGGGCAGGACCGAGCAGGTGATATAGGCGATGCGGCCGCCGGGCCTGGCCAGCTTCGCGGCGCGGGCCAGCACCTCGGCCTGGTCCTTGATGCGCTCGGCGAGCGCGCCCGGGCGCACCCGCCATTTCGCGTCGGGATTGCGCCGCCAGGTGCCCGAGCCGGTGCAGGGCGCATCGACCAGCACCAAATCGGCCTGGCCCATGATATCGGCCAGCGCCTCGTGGCCGCGGTTCTTCGGCACGCGGACCTCGGCATTGGCCGCGCCCGACCGCGCGAGCCGGTCATGCAGCGGCGCCAGCCGCCGGCTGTCGAGATCGGTGGCGAAGAGCCTGCCCTCGTTCCGCATCAGCGCGGCCAGCGCCAGGGTCTTGCCGCCGGCGCCGGCGCACAGGTCGATCACTGTCTGGCCGGGCTCGGCGCCCGAAAGCAGCGCGACGAGTTGCGAGCCCTCGTCCTGGATCTCGAAGGCGCCGTCGAAGAAGCCCGGCTCGGTCTGGAGCGAAGGACCGCGCCCATCCGGCCCCGGCAGGAAGCGGATCGCATCCGGCGACCAGGCGCCCGGCTCCGGCGCGAGATGAGCGAGATCGTCCAGGAGCTTGTCGCGGCTCGATTTCAGCCGGTTGACGCGAATATCGACCGGGGCGCGACCGGCGAGCGCCTGGCCCTCGGTGATGGCCTCGGTGTCGAAGCTCGCGGAGAAGGAGGGCCAGAGCCATTCCGGCACGTCGGCGCTGACCCAATCGGGCGCGGCGTCCAGATCGAAGGTGATCAGGTTCCGCGCCTCCTGCTCGCTCAGCCGCGCGGGAGCGTGATTCTCGCCGGAGCAGAGCTCGGCGATCTCCTCCATCTCCAGGCCGCGCACGCTGGCGAGCATGCCGAGCACGAGCGCGCGCGGGCTCTCATCACCCATGGCGAAGGCGGAGGAGGATTTCCGGCGCAACGCGTCATAGACCAGCGTCGCGATCGCGGCCCGGTCCTTGGAGCCGGCGAAGCGGCGCGACAGGCCCCAATCCTTGAGCGCATCGGCGGCCGGGCGGCGGCGGGCGATGATGTCGTCCAGCACCTCGATGGCGGCGCTGATGCGGGCGGCGGGCGTCATGCCGTAACGCTCCGAAGACGCGGCGAGTCAGTGTGGAAGAATTGGCACAGGCTCATCTTTTTCTTTCGAAGAACGCGAACATGAGGCGCAGGAATGCCCACCCGCGTTGCGGCGCGCTTGACGTGGTCGTTTCACAAGCTGCAAGACGTGGCAACTGCTTCCTCGCGACAAAGGGTCTCGCCATGCAGCGCCTCAGCCGTCTCACGCTTGCCGCTCTCATTACGCTCGGGCTTGCCGCCTGCGCCACCACGCCTCCGCAGGACCTGACCCCGCCGCCGAGCAAGCGCCTCGACGCCAAGACCACGCTCGAGAATCGCCGCTGATCATAGCGGGAACCGCGCAAGCGCCGTTCGAGCAAATCCGAGCGGCACTTCGAGCGGTTGCTTGATGTGTTTCATGAGAGCCCGCGACGACATTCATCATGTCGTCGCGGGCTTTCTGTTGACGGCAATACCGACCGCAGGACCGGGATAACCGACACTCCGGGGCCTCGATCCTTGGCTTCGCGCCGGCATTGTCCGAATGCTGCGCTCCAGTTTTCGGGCCGATGCGCCGGGGCAGCCCGAGCCGGCTGGGTCCGAGAAAAGCACTTCACCGGGCTGTCACATCGCCTGATCATGGTCGCGGCCATAGACCGCGATCAAGGATCGGACCCATGAAGCAGATGCTCCTGTCGGCCACGATGCTGGCCACACTCGCCTTCGCCGGCGCGCCCGCCCTCGCCCAGACCGCTGCGCCGACGCTGGACGGCGCCAAGCCGCTCGTCGTCGGCCATCGCGGCGCGGCCGGCCATCGGCCGGACCACACGCTCGAAGCCTACAAGACCGGGATCGCGATGGGCGTCGACTTCATCGAGCCCGACCTGGTCTCGACCAAGGATGGCGTGCTCGTCGCCCGCCACGAGCCGATGATGAGCGGCACGACCGACGTTTCGACCCGCCCGGAATTCGCCTCGCGCAAGACGGTCAAGAAGATCGACGGCATCGACACCAACGATTGGTTCGCCAGCGATTTCACCCTCGCCGAGATCAAGACGCTGCGCGCCAAGCAGCCATTCGACGATCGCGACCAGTCCTATAACGGCAAGTTCGAGATCCCGACGCTGCAGGAGATTATCGACCTCGCCAAGAGCGAGAGCGCCCGCACCGGCCGCACGATCGGGATCTATCCCGAGATCAAGCACTCGACCTTCCACAGCGCGCTCGGCCTCGCGATCGAGGACAAGCTGCTGGAGCAGCTCAAGGCAGCTGGCTGGAGCGAAAAGTCCTCGCCGGTGATCATCCAGAGCTTCGAGACCGCGAATCTCAAGTATCTGCGCGGCAAGACGCAGCTTCGCCTCTCCCAGCTCGTCGACGCGGATGATGTCGACAAGGACGGCAATATCGTGCTCGCCGCCCCGTTCGACCGGCCCTACGACTTCGCCGTGCTCGGCGACAAGCGCACCTTCAAGGATCTGCTGACGCCGGAAGGCCTGAAGGAGATCAAGACCTATGCCGACATCGTCGCCCCCTGGAAGCCCTATATCCTCGCGGCCAAGCAGGTGATCGGCGAGGATGGCAAGCCGAAGGATCTCAATGGCGACGGCAAGATCGACGATCAGGATCGGGTGCTGATCCAGCCGACCAACGTGGTCAAGGACGCACATGCGGCGGGGCTCTACGTCCATACCTGGACCTTCCGCAGCGAGCCCAAGCGCCTCGCCTCGAATTACAAGGGCGACCCGGTCGCCGAGTACAAGCCCTATTTCGACCTCGGCATCGACGGCCTCTTCTCCGACTTCCCGGACCATGCCGTGAAGGCGCGCGACGGCAAGTAGGCGCCCAAGGTAGAGGGCCCACCGCTCAAACAACGAAAAGCCCGCCTCGCTCGTCGCGAGGCGGGCTTTTTCAGTTATCGACTGCGATCAATCGCAGACGCGGGTCGTGCGCCTGACGACGCCGCGCGGCGTTTCCTCGCGCGTGGTCACGGTGCGACAATCGCCGCCGCGATAATTGCTGCGCTCCCAGCGGGCACGCTCGCGCTCGCGATCACGCCAGCGCTCCTCGCGCCGGATCTCGCGATCCATGTGGCGCTCATGCGGCGTGCGGGTATCGACCGAGACACCGCCCGGGCCAACGTTGATCGATTGAGCATAGGCCCCGCCCGTCGCGAGCAGGACAGCAGCAGTCATAGCCGGGATGATGAATTTCATCGCGCGTTCCTCCGATTTGGAGCAGAGAACGAGCGTCTTGCCTGATTGTTCCCGAGGTCTCCACAGCGATAGTCCCGGGGAGAGCAACGACAACAGCGTGAGATTACTGCCAAGAGCTTGCGGCCAAGGCGCTTTCTGTCAGGGAGAGGCGCATCTCGACCATGCCTACGCCGATAATAAAAGGGCGCGCCGGATTTGCCCGGCGCGCCCTTCGGAAACAGCGGCTCGCGGCCTCAGTGCAGGATCTGCGAGAGGAAGAGCTTGGTGCGCTCGTGCTGCGGGTTCTTGAAGAACTCGTTCGGCTCGTTCATCTCGACGATCTGGCCGGCATCCATGAAGATGACGCGATCCGCGACCTGGCGGGCAAAGCCCATCTCGTGGGTGACGCAGAGCATGGTCATGCCCTCCTCCGCCAGCGAGACCATGGTGTCGAGCACCTCCTTGACCATTTCGGGGTCGAGCGCCGAGGTCGGCTCGTCGAACAGCATGATCTTCGGGCTCATGCAGAGCGAGCGGGCGATGGCGACGCGCTGCTGCTGGCCGCCCGAGAGCTGACCGGGATATTTCGCCGCCTGCTCCGGGATCTTGACCCGGCGCAGATAGTGCATCGCGATCTCCTCGGCGTCGCGCTTGGGCATTTTCTTCACCCAGATCGGCGCCAGCGTCAGGTTCTCGAGGATGGTCAGGTGCGGGAACAGGTTGAAGTGCTGGAAGACCATGCCGACGTCGCGGCGGATCTCGTCGATCTTCTTGAGATCGTTGGTGAGTTCCGTGCCGTCGACGATGATGTTGCCCTTCTGGTGCTCCTCGAGCCGGTTGATGCAGCGGATCATCGTCGACTTGCCGGAGCCCGACGGGCCGCAGATGACCAGCTTCTCGCCGCGCGCGACCTTGAGGTTGATGTCCCTGAGCACGTGGAACTCGCCGTACCACTTGTTGACGCCGATCATCTCGACCGCGACCGCGGTGTTCAGCGAGGTCGGCTTCAGCGCCGCAGGGCGGGTGTTCTTGGTTTCAGCCATTGCCATGGTCTTTGTTCCCTCTCAACGTCTTTGGCCGGCGGCGAGGCGCTTCTCGACCGAGATCGAATAACGCGACATTCCCCAGCAGCATAGGAAATAGAAAATCGCGGCGAAGGCATAGCCCGTTCCGCGCGTCGTCGGTGTCGCCCAGGTCGGATCGACCAGGGTCGCCTCGATCGTCCTCAGGAAGTCGAAGATGCCGACGATGGTGACCAGCGTCGTATCCTTGAACAGCCCGATGAAGGTGTTGACGATGCCGGGGATCACGATGCGCAGCGCCTGCGGCAGGATGATCAGCCGCATCATCTGCCAGTAGCCGAGGCCGAGCGACATGGCGCCTTCGTACTGGCCCTTCGGGATCGCCTGCAGGCCGCCGCGGATGACCTCGGCCATATAGGCGGCGGCGAAGAGCGCGACGCCGATCAGCGGCCGCAGGAGGCGGTCGGGCGAATATTCCTGCGGTACGAACAGCGGCAGCATGGTGTTGGCCATGAACAGCACGGTGATCAGCGGCACGCCGCGGACGAACTCGATGAAGATCACCGAGAGCAGCTGGATGATCGGCAGCTTCGAGCGCCGGCCGAGCGCCAGCAGGACGCCGAGCGGCAGCGAGAAGACGATGCCGACGGCGGCGACCAGGAAGGTCACCATCATGCCGCCCCAGAGGCCGGTATCGACGCGCGGCAGGCCGATCGAATTCTCCAGCATGGCGATGATGCCGAAGGCGACGAGCGACATCAGGATCAGGCGCTTGGGCCGGTAGAAGCGCTTCCAAGGCGGCGCGGCCTCCTCGACGGCCAGCAAGGCCGGGCCGGTGTAGAAGCGCGCCAGGCTGGGGACGAAGGAGAGGACCGTGTAGAAGACGGCCAGCGCCAGCGTGATCCAGACCAGGAAGTGGAGCAGGCCCGTCGCCCTCGGCCCGCCGAGCAGCAGGATGAAAGCTGTGATCGGCAGCAGAACGAAGAAGAAGAAGGCTCCCAGCTTCTTCAGCGGCGCATTGTTCCAGAGCAGCCAGATCACACCGATGGCGAACATCGCGAAGACGATGTTGACGCGCCAGCGCTCGCTGACCGGGTAGGAGCCATAGATAAAATACTGGTAGCGATCGGCGACATAGGCCCAGCAGGCGCCGACCGGCCGGCCGATCTTGTCGGCCAGGCAGGCGTCGCGGTTCGTCCCGGTCCAGACCGCGTCGATGAAATAGAAGCGCAGGATCTCCGGAAGCGCGGTGACGACGACATAGGCGCAAAGCAGCGTCAGGATGGTGTTGAGCGGCCCGTTGAACAGGTTCGACCTGACCCAGGCGATCGGCCCGGCCACGGAAAGCGGCGCGGCCTCCTGCGGCAGGGTTTCGCGCCGGACGAAGAAGTTAGGGGCGTTCTCGGTGGTTGCATCGGTCATCGTGGCGCCCTCACCGTTCGACCAGCGCCATGCGCTTGTTATAGATATTCATGAAGAACGAGGTCACCAGCGAGATCGTCAGATAGACCGCCATGGTGATCGAGACCATCTCGACTGCCTGGCCGGTCTGGTTGAGCACGGTGCCCATGAAGACCTGGACCAGATCGGGATAGCCGATCACGACCGCGAGCGAGGAGTTCTTGGTCAGGTTCAGATAGTTCGAGGTCAGCGGCGGGATGATCACGCGCATCGCCTGCGGGATGACGACGAGCTTGAGCGTCGGGCCGGGCCTCAGGCCGAGCGCATGCGCGGCCTCCGACTGCCCTCGCGAGACCGCCAGAATGCCGGCGCGGACCACCTCGGCGATGAAGGCCGCGGTATAGGTGGTGAGGCCGATCAGCAGCGCCACGAATTCGGGAAAGATCTGCAGGCCGCCGGTCAGGTTGAAGCGGCCCTGCTGCGGCAGGTCGAAGGAGAGCGGCCGGCCGACCAGGACGAACACGAGCAGCGGCAGGCCGATGACCAGGGCCGTGGCGATCAGGCCGTTGGGGTATTGCTTGCCGGTCGCCTCCTGCTGCCGCTTCGACCAGAGATAGAAGCCGACAGCCGCGATGATGCCGATGAACAGCGCCAGCAGGACCATCGAGAAGCCGGGGCCGAAGATCGGGTTCGGCGTGATCAGGCCGCGATTGTTGAGGAAGATATTGCCCGGCAGCTGGATCGAGTTGCGCGCATCCGGCAGCGGCTTCAGCACCGCATTGTACCAGAAGAACAATTGCAGCAGCAGCGGCAGGTTGCGGACGACCTCGACATAGACCATCGCGATCTTGGAGACGATCCAGTTATGCGACAGCCTGGCGACGCCGATGAAGAAGCCGAGGAAGGTCGAGAGCACGATGCCGATCGCGGACACCAGCAAGGTGTTGAGCAGGCCGACCCAGAAGGCCTGGCCATAGGTGCTGCCGGAGGCGCTGAACGGGATCAGCTTCTGGTTGACGTCGAAACCCGCCGCATTGTTCCAGAAGCCAAAGCCCGACGCGATCTTCTGGGCCCGCAGGTTGTCGATCGCGTTGGTGGCGGCCTCGTAGATCACGAACACCACGACGGCGAGGAGCAAGAGCTGATAGACGTAGCCCCGTATCTTGGGGTCGTAGAACAGCGAGGCTTTGCCCGGCCGGGCCGGTTCGGTTGAGAGTGTCGACACGGTCTACGCCCTTTTCTTCTTGATAGGCGGCGGCTTCTTGTTCAGTGGCGTCCGGCGCCACCCGTTCGGGCGCCGCCGGCCTTGTCATTCACGCGCCGTTCCCCTTGAACGCGGCGCGCCGCCTCCTCAGCGGATCGGTGGGGCGTATTGCAGGCCACCCTTGGTCCAGAGCGCATTCTGGCCGCGGGCGATCTTCAGCAACGAGCCTTCGCCGACATTCTTCTCGAATGATTCCCCATAATTCCCGACATGTTTGACAATCCGATAGGCCCAGTCGTTGCCGAGGCCGATCGCCTCGCCGAACTTGCCCTCGGTGCCGACCAGGCGCTTGATCTCGGGGTTCTCCGATTTCAGCATCTCGTCGATATTGGCCTTGGTGATGCCGAGCTCCTCGGCATTGAGCATGGCGAAATAGGTCCATTTGACGATGTCGAGCCAGGCGTCGTCGCCATGGCGCACGACCGGGCCGAGCGGCTCCTTCGAGATGATCTCGGGCAGCACGATATGGTCGGTCGGCGTGGAGAGCTTCAGGCGCTCGGCGTAGAGGCCGGAGGCGTCGGTGGTGAAGGCGTCGCAACGGCCCGATTCATAGGCCTTGATCGTCTCGTCCGAGGTGGCGAAGGCGACGACCTCGTACTTCATCTTGTTGGCGCGGAAATAGTCGGCGAGGTTCAGCTCTGTCGTGGTGCCCTGCTGGGTGCAGACCGAGGCGCCGGCGAGCTTCAAGGCGGAATCGACGCCGAGCTTCTTGCGGACCATGAAGCCCTGGCCGTCATAATAGTTCACGCCCGCGAAGTTGAGGCCGAGCGAGGTGTCGCGCGACATCGTCCAGGTGGTGTTGCGCGAGAGCAGATCGACCTCGCCCGATTGCAGCGCGGTGAAGCGGTCCTTCGAGGAGAGCGGAACGAACTTGACCTTGCTCGGATCGTTGAAGATCGCGGCGGAGATGGCGCGGCAGAGATCGACGTCGAGCCCGGTCCAATTGCCCTGGGCGTCGGGAATGCCGAAGCCGGCCAGGCCCGGGCCGACGCCGCACACGAGCTGTCCGCGACTCTTGACCTGGGCGAGCAGCCCGGTCTGGGCCTGTGCCCCGCCGATGCACGCTGTCGTTGCAGCAGCGACGAGCGCTGCGGCGTAGAACTTGTTCATGGTTGTTGTCCCCTGTTTTGGCGGAACGGGTTCCTGCCCGTCCTCGGTTATCCTGCAAGTCCTGGACCAAGCGTGCGGTTGGTCAAATTCTCCTTTCGTCTCTGTTTCCAAAGGGAAAAAGGGCGCCGGCAGTAGCCGACGCCCCCGAATTCAGCTCAGCGCACCGGCGGAGCGTATTGCAGGCCGCCCTTGGTCCAGAGCGCGTTCTGGCCGCGGGCGATCTTCAGGAGCGAGCCCTGGCCGACATTCTTCTCGAACGACTCGCCGTAGTTCCCGACCAGCTTGACGATCCGATAGGCCCAGTCGGTAGTCAGACCGATCGACTCGCCGAACTTGCCCTCGGTGCCGAGCAGGCGCTTGATCTCCGGATTGTCGGATTTCAGCATCTGGTCGACATTGGCCTTGGTCACGCCGAGCTCCTCCGCGTTCAGCATGGCGAAATGGACCCATTTCACCAGGTTGAACCATTGCGCATCGGTGTTGCGCGTCGACGGGCCAAGCGGCTCCTTGGAGATGATCTCGGGCAGGACCATGTGGTCGTCCGGCGCGGTCAGCTTCAGGCGCTCGGCATAGAGACCGGAGGCGTCGGTCGTGAAGGCGTCGCAGCGGCCGGCATCATAGGCCTTGACCGTCTCGTCCGAGGTGGCGAAGGCCACGACTTCGTACTTCAGGTTGTTGGCGCGGAAGAAGTCGGCGAGGTTGAGCTCGGTCGTGGTGCCCTGCTGGGTGCAGACCGAGGCGCCCGAGAGCTGCAGCGCCGAGGTAACGCCGAGCTTCTTGCGGACCATGAAGCCCTGGCCGTCATAATAGTTCACGCCGGTGAAGAGCAGGCCGAGCGAGGTGTCGCGCGACATGGTCCAGGTCGAGTTGCGGACCAGGACGTCGACCTCGCCGGATTGCAGGGCGGTGAAGCGGTCCTTGGCCGAGAGCGGGATGAACTTGACCTTGGTCGGGTCGTTGAAGATCGTCGCCGCGATGGCGCGGCAATAATCGACGTCGAGGCCCTGCCAGTTGCCCTGCGCGTCCGGCACGCCGAATCCGGCGAGACCGGTATTCGAGCCACAGTTGAGAATGCCGCGCGACTTGATCTGGGCCAGCGTCTGAGGCGCTTGCGCCGACGCCGCCGAAGCGGAGATCGCGAGCCCGAGCCCGGCGATCGCGGCTGCCATGAGTTTCTTCATCATTGTCTCTCCCGTTGAGATGGTCCGCCCGGTCCCCGCCGGCGGAGCAAGCATCGGTTGCGTCGTCATCCGGTGCGCAAGGCCGGCTCGGTTGCACATAAATTGAGCGACGTTCCCCGGATTCGATTGCCAGAGCGGCGCATGAGCGTCAAGCAACGGCCCCTTCCCGACGTGCCTCTTTCCAGCCCCCGCATCACATGCGACTTTCAGGGGGCGGTCAAGCTCGGCCGCCCCGCCCGTCAGACCCTCCTCCCACGCGTCGGCTCCATGAAAAAACTAGCTCCGTCAGACTTCGCGCAGCTGCGCGAGAAGACCCGCCTCGTCCTGGCAGGCCGCGATCCGGCCGACAGCTACGGCTTCGTCAATCCCGCGATCGTGCGTGGCTCGACGGTGATCTATCCGAACATGGAAGATTTCCTCGCCCGCAAGGCGCGTTACACCTATGGCACGCAGAGCAACCCGACGATCGACGCGCTGCTGGCGGCGCTGAATACCATGGAAGGCGGCGCCGGCGTCCTGGTCTGCTCTTCCGGCCTGCTCGCCTGTACCTTGCCGCTGCTGGCGATATTGTCTGCCGGCGATCACCTTCTGGTGACCGACAGCGTCTATCGGCCGACGCGCAATTTCTGCGACAAGATGCTGCCGCGCCTGGGCGTCGAAGTCAGCTATTACGATCCCACGATCGGCGCCGATATCGCCAAGCTGTTCAAGCCGAACACCAAGGCGGTCTGGACCGAAGCGCCGGGCTCGCAGACCTTCGAGATGCAGGACATCCCGGCCATCGTCGAAGCCGCCCATGCCCGCGATGTTCTCGTTCTAATGGATAATACCTGGGCGACGCCGCTCTTCTTCGATTCCCACAAATTCGGCGTCGACATCTCCGTCCAGGCCGGCACCAAATATTATGCCGGTCATTCCGACGTGCTGATCGGCACGGTCTCGGCCCGGACGCCCGAGCTCTACAAGCAGCTCCAGGAAACCTGGCAGACGCTCGGCGTCATCATCGCGCCGGAGGACGCCTACCTGACGCTGCGCGGCATCCGCACCATGCATGTGCGCCTGAAGGAGCAGATGCCGGCCGGCCTCGATATGGCGAAATGGCTCGAGAGCCGTCCGGAAGTGGCGCGGGTGCTGCACCCTGCCCTGCCGAGCGACCCGGGCCACGCGATCTGGAAGCGCGACTTCACCGGCGCCTCCTCGCTCTTCGCGGTCGAGCTGAAACCCGTTTCGCAAAAGGCGGTCGGCGCGATGCTGGACGGGCTCGCGCTGTTTGGCATGGGCGCATCCTGGGGTGGCTATGAGAGCCTCGCCCTGCCCTTCGACTGCCGACCCTACCGCACGGCGACAAAGCCGGGCTTCGAGGGACCGACCATCCGCTTCCATATCGGGCTCGAGGATCTCAGTGACCTCAAGGCCGACCTCGAAGCCGGCTTCGCCCGGCTCAAGGCCGCGGCCTGAGCCAATCGGCCGGGATGGCGGCACGGCGAGAGGCGATCGTCTTCGCCGAGCCTGACGCGCCGCCTTCTGCGACCCGACATCCGGCGACGGCGCGCTCGGCAGCGGTGCCGGGGCTCGTCACGAGATAGTATGGCGGCTCACTTGAGATGCCGCGCTCTGCCGAGCTGTGTTGTAGGGACTGAACAAAGCACGATTTCAAGCCTCCCAAGCCCCGCCCCTCGGCGGGGTTTTTCTTGGTGGCACCGCGCCGGTGTCGAAGGAGCGCCAACCAGAAGCCTGTCGCGCCGACCACTATGCCCCTCACCTTTCCTCGCGGCCTGAACGGATACCAGGGCGTTGTGACCCGGATGGCAAGCCGGGGACGCGGACAAGATGGATCAGTCTGCGCTCGTCACCGTCGGTGTCGACATCGGCAAGGCCCATCTCAAAGCTAGGTTCGCGCGGCTCTGAGCTGCGAGATAAAGCATCGGACCGAAAACTGGGATCCCGTTGTCGCAGGAACGATGCTAGAACAAGAGCTGGACATGGACCGATCCTGCCCGGACGCTATGGATGCGTCTAAGCAGCGGAAGTACCACTTTATAGTGTTGTTCCGGCTCAATCATAGCGGAATTCCTCACTGGACGAGTATATCGCCTCTCTGCTGAAATGCGTACGCACCAATTAAAAGCCGCAACAAATGATCACCCGTCAGGTTGTGGAAGAACCGGCATTATCGGGCTCCGATCTTGAGGCCGCGCGGCACTCTGCGCTGGTAAGCCTGGAAAAGGGCGATCTCAGCACTGCTTCGGATTTGGTTGCCGGTCGAAGTAACGACTTCGCCGCCAAGGGCCGCCCGGCATTCCCCTTATACAGGCGTGAGGTGCCCGCCGGGAACATGAACAGCACCGTTACGGTCCTCATGTACCACGCGATGGGCAACAAGCGCGGCGAATGCGCGGGTGCCGAGGCGCATTACACCGTCACGTCGCGCCAGTTCGACAGTCACCTCGCGCTGGCCGCCCAGGCGGGCCTGCGCGTGCGCAGCGTGGCACAGCTGCTGGCCGCACCGGCTGACCGCGCGGCAAGCGTGGCGCTCACATTCGACGACGGCCACGGCAGCAACGGCCCGGCGGCCGAACGCATCGCCCGCGCCGGCGGCAGTGCCGACTTTTTCATCAACCCGTCCCGGGTGGGCAAGCCACATAACCTCGGCTGGAGCGACCTGCGTTCAATGGCCGATGCCGGCATGTCCATCCAGTCGCATGGACAGGATCACTGCTACCTCAACGAGCTGAGCCCGGCGGAGGTCGTGGCTCAGCTCGTCGATTCCAAGAAGGCCATAGAGGATCATCTAGGCCGGCCGGTCACCTTGTTCGCCCCTCCCGGCGGCCGCGTGACCCCCAACCTGCGCGTCGTCGCCGCGCGCGCCGGTTACGCCGCCGTGTGCTCGTCGCGCGTGGGTCTTTGGCATACCCGCGAAGGCCCCTGGGACGTGCCCCGTCTCGCGGTGCTGCAGTCCACGTCGGACGCGCAACTGGCCCGCTGGCTTGGCCATGACTGGTGGGAGATAACCAACCGCCGTGCCTGCTACCTCATCCTTGCGTCGGCCAAGCGGCTGCTCGGCAACCATCGCTACGGGCGCCTGCGCGTCCGGCTGCTGCGCAGCGACGCCCAGCCCGCCCCGTGACGAAAGTCCTCTACTTCACGTCGCGGTTTCCCTGCTGGTCGGAAACGTTCATCGTCCGCGAGATCAGCGAACTGATCCGGCTGGGCGTGGACGTCCACATCGTGTCGCTGAAACACCCGGTGGAAAAGATGGTGCAGTCCGACGCGGCTGCGCTGCTCGACCGGGTCATCTACCCGTTGCGCGGCGTGCGCCCAGTGGCGCAGGTACTCGGCACCTGCCTGCAGCATCCGCGGCGTGAGCTCTCCGCGCTGGCCGATATCGTGCGCGGCCTGTGGCGGCACCCCGTGGCACTGGTCAAGACACTGGTGGTGTGGTGGCGCACGCTGGCGCTTCTGCCCACGCTGCGCGGGCTCGCGCCCGACCATCTGCACGCGCACTGGGCAACCTACCCGTCCACCTCGGCCATGCTCGCGTCCCGGCGGCTCGACAAGCCGTACAGTTTTACAGCGCACGCCCACGACATCTTCCTCGAAGACCACATGCTGGCCGAAAAGATGCGCACAGCCGCGTTCGGCGTGACAATCTCCGAGTTCAATCTCCGCTACCTCGCCGACAATGTGTCGCCCCTCGCGTTGCAGTGCATGCGCATCATCCATTGCGGCGTACGCCCGGCGGACTTCGAGTTCGCGCCCGCGGGGCGCCACCGGCAGCTGATCCTGGCGGTGGGCCGGCTCGCCGAGATCAAGGGCTTCGACCACCTCGTCGACGCCTGCGAACTGCTCGCGCGCCGCAACGTCCCATTCGAATGCCTTGTGATCGGTGAAGGGCCGCTGCACCGCGCGCTGCAGACGCGTATCGATGCGGCCGGCCTGTCGGACCGGGTGACCATGCTCGGCGCCCTCAAGCAGGAGGAGGTCAGGGCTTACCTCGCCCGTGCGGGGGTGTTCGCGCTACCGTCGGTCGTCACAGCGAGTGGCGACTGCGACGGTATCCCGGTGGCCCTGATGGAAGCGATGGCCGCCGGTCTGCCAGTGGTGTCGACGCGGGTGTCGGGCATTCCCGAACTGATCGAACACGGCTCCTCCGGCCTGCTGGCCGAACCGGGCGATGCGAAGGAACTGGCCCAGTGCATCGAGCGCCTGATCGCCGACCCAGCCTCGACGCGCGAGATGGCGGGCATGGCTCGCCGCACCATCGAGCGCGAGTTCGATGTGGCGATCGAGGCCCGCAAGCTGCTGTCGGCCATCGAGCGGCCTGCATGAGCACCCCGCTGCCGCGCAATCGTCGCGGATCAGGCCCAGGAGCGCTCCGAGCCCGCCGCCTCCATCCCGCCCGCGAGGGCATCGCAATATCAGACGCTTAGAGCATTTCCGCGCTTCCTTGAATCGCGAAAATTCTCTAGTTCTTTGTTTTATCGGATTTTTTCATGCGAACTGGTATCCACTTCGCTCGAAAATGTTCTGACGTGCCGCAGCCTATCCGGGCCCGGCATTGGAATCCTCGCCCCGCGCCTTGGCGCGCAGGACGAATTGCAGGTTGCGGCAATAGACGAACAGGCCAAAGCCCTGGCCGAGGATGAAGACCGGGTCGCGCCGGTAGAGCGCGTAGAGGAAAAGCAGCGCGCCGCCCCCGATCGAGAACCACCAGAAGGTCATCGGCACGACCGAGCGCTTCGCCTTCTCGCTTGCCAGCCATTGCACGACGAAGCGCATGGTGAAGAGCGCCTGGGCGACGACGCCGAGCAACACCCACCAGTCGATGTTGTTGACGAAGACATCGTGGAAATAGTCGCCGATCTTGTGCTGGAGATCGATCAGCATCAGCGCGCCTCCGAGACGATCTGCGGCACGCGCCGGCGCCGCCGGATCAGCCACCAGACACCGGTGAGGTCGAGGATTCCGACCCAGAGTCGATCGAAGAAGCCATAATTCGAGACGCCGGTCAGGCGCGGCCGGTCGCGCACGTCGACATGCAGCACGTGATAGCCCTCGCGCACCATCAGCGCCGGCATGAAGCGGTGCAGCGCATCGAAATAGGGCAAGGCGAGATAGGCCTCGCGCCGAAAGCATTTCAGGCCGCAACCGGTATCGCGCGTGCCGTCCTTGAGGACGCGGACACGGACGCTGTTGGCGATGCGCGACTGCCATTTCTTGAAGCCGGTATCCTTGCGCCCGACCCGCTGGCCCTGGACGAGCCCGGCCTGGAGACCGCCCTTCTGCAAGGTATCGACCATTTGCGGCAGGAAGGCCGGATCGTTCTGGCCGTCGCCGTCGAGCGTCGCCACGACCGGCGCGCGGGCATGGCGCACGCCTGTGCGCACGGCCGCGCTCTGGCCGCAGGATTCGACGTGCCTGATGATGCGCAGCCAGGGCCGCGTCGCGGCGAGCTCGGTCAGCGCGGCCTGGGTGCCGTCGGTCGAGCCGTCATTGACATAGATGACCTCGAACGGAGCGACGGCTTGGCAGGCCTTCTCGATATCGGCGATCAGGGGCCCGACATTGCCGACCTCGTTGCGCACGGGCACGACGACGCTGAGCAGAAGCGGATGGATGGGCGAAACTTCGGTCACTCGAGCTTTATCCGGGAGAACGGCGCGCAAACTGCGTCAAGCCGGCGAATGGGGCAACTGCTTTCACTGGCGCGCGAATACGCCGATTTCGAGCCGCTTGCCACCATTGAGATTGAAGCCGGGAATGGTGGTGACGACACGCGGGGTGATGCCGGCCTTGGCGATGGCCGCCTGGAAATCGGCCGCGAATCGCTTCTCGACCAGGGCGACGCGGCAGCCGGGCTGGTTGAGGAACTCGGCCGCGGCGGCGCCATCCGCGCCCATGGCGAGGTCGGTTCGGGTCAGGAAGACGAGGCTCGGCTCGCGATAGCCGACCGTGATCACCGCGGGATCGGCGCAGCCGACGGCGCGCACGGACTCGGCCAGGCGCGGCGAGAGCTGCAGCGAGCGCAGGCTCTCATAGGCCAGGCCAAAGACGCCGACGCTGAGCAGCAGGCTCGCGACCACGCAGCGCCAGAGCGCGCCCTCGAAATCGCTGCGGCGGAAGGCGTTGACGACCAGCACCGCGACGATGAGCGCGAGCGCCAGCACGGGCAGCGCGAGATAGGGCAGCGTGTGGTCGAAGGTCCAGTTGGCGTAGAGGATGACGCCGACCAGCGCCGCCGGAACCAGGAAGACCAGCCAGGCCGTCGCGACCGCGCCGAAGCGGAAGCGGTCGATGCCGTTATTGACCACCGCCAGCAGCAGGAGACCGGTGATCGCCGGGTAGAGCGGCAGGACATAATGCGGCAGCTTGGTCGGCACCGCCTCGAAGACGATCCAGGACGGGATGATCCAGGCGAGCAGGAACAGGATCTGCGGCTCGCGCCGGCGCGCCCAGGCGAAGGGCACGGCCATGGCGGCGAAGGCCGCTGCCGGCCAATAAGTGCCGAAGAAGATCAGGAGGTAGAGGCCGGGCGGGCCCCAATGCTTCTCCTGTCCCTCGGCGACCTTGCCGAGCATGTCGTTGCCGACGCTTTCGCTGAAGAAGGCGCCACCGGTCTTCCAGGCGATGGCCGCGACCCAGGGCATCACGACGATCAGGCAAAGGATCAGCCCGCTCAGCGGCCGCAAGGGCGCGAACCAGCGGAAGCTGCGCTCGCGGATCGCCAGCACGATGGTGGCGAGGCCCCAGACCATCGGCACGATCGGACCCTTGATCAGGATCGCGATCGCGGTCGCGCCCCAGAAGACGAGCCAGTTGCGCCGGTCCGGCACGAAGGGCAGCGAGCGCGTCCAGTCGAGCCAGGCGCGGGCGAGCGCGCCCATGGTCGCGACAGCACAGGCGGCAAGCACCGCGTCGGTCTTGGCGATGCGCGCCTCGACGCCGAGCAGCACCGCGGCGGCCATCAGCGCCCCGCCCAGCAAGGCCAGGCGCGGCGAGACAAAGGCAAGCAGGGCCCAATAGGTCAGCAGGACCGTGGCGATGGCACCGATCAGCGAGGGCAGCCGGTAGAGCCAGATCTGCACACGGGCTTCGGGCACGCCGAGATGCTCGCCGGCCGCCACGGCGGCGCTCTGCAACCAGTAGATGCCGACCGGCTTCTTGTGCCTGGCCTCCTGCTGGAAGCGGATATCGATGAAATCACCGCTCTCCAGCATCTGCTTGCTGGCCTGGGTGAAGCGGGGCTCGTCACGATCGAAGGGCGGCACCGTGCTGAAGCCGGGCAGGAAGGCGCCGAGCGCGATCAGCACAAGCAGCGCGCAGGCGCGCCAATGGCTGGCGGAAGCGGCTCCAGCAAGACGGTCGAGCACGGGACCTATCGAGATCATCGGTATCCCTCGCGACCGGTGGTCGCGTTCCTCAAGGGCTGGATGCGGCGGGCAGGCCGTCCCGCTCCGCCAGATGGCGAAGCATGGGCGGCGCCCGAATGACGAGCCTTTCGGGCGCGATCAAGGCGAAGGCCGCCGTCGCCGGCAGCGGGCGCGGTTTACGCTGCCCCACAGGCGGCCGCAAGCTGAACGCGATGACACGGTGTCGCCTTGCCGCTCGATCGCATCGTCATTCTCCGAAAACCGCGATCCACTTTTCCGGCCAATGCGCTAGCCTGCCGCATCGGCGGGGGCAAATATGGGCGAGTTGATCTGGGGCACGATCCGCACGGGACTGTGGGGCCTGCTTCTCGGGCCGCTCTTCGCACTGCTTTTCGTGATCGGCCTGATGATCTTCGACCCGGTCTGCGGCAGCCCCGGCGATTCCGGCGGCTGCGCGATGGGCCTCGTCACCGCGCCGATCGCGATCGCACTACCAAGTTTCGTGCTGGGAGCCGCGATCGGCCTGGCGCGGGAATTGTGGCGGCGGCGCCCGGCCGATCCGCGGGCGGCGATCCGGCGCCTGCGCAATCTTGGCCGCGAAGAGTGAGAAAGGCTGGCAGCCATGTTGCTGCTAGTGGCCAAATATGGCGAGCCCGGCAGGATTCGAACCTGCGACCAGCAGCTTAGAAGGCTGCTGCTCTATCCATCTGAGCTACGGGCCCGTTGGTCGGAGCTGACGCTCCCGCCATCCGGAATGCTCGCCAGATCATCGGACCCGATGATCCAGCTTCTTGTTTTCGCATCGGCTTGTCCGAAGACCGCAATCCGCTTCTCGGGCCGATGCGCTCGATGCCGCTCGAGGCGGCACCCGTTCAATGCGTCCACTGGCCGACGCGGTTGAACTTGAAATTGTCGGCATAAGCCATCGAGCGGCGCTTGGGATCATGCGGCTGCTCGACGCGATAGGGAATGCCGTTGCGCGTGGCATAGGCCACCGCCTCGGCCTCCGTGTCGAACCAGAGCTTGACCTGGCTCTTCATGTCGCCCGACGAGGTCCAGCCCATCAGCGGCTCGATCTGGCGCGGCTGCTCCGGCTCGTATTCCAGGAGCCAGCGCTCGGTCTTGGCGGTGCCCGACTGCATGGCGTTGCGGGCGGGGCGATAGATGCGTGCGGTCATCGTCTGGCTCGGCCGTCTGTGGTGTCGCGAATGGTCGGGGCAGCAGGATTCGAACCTGCGACCCTCTGCTCCCAAAGCAGATGCGCTACCGGGCTGCGCTATACCCCGCCGGTCCGCAAATGCATCGAAACACTTGCAAAACCGCCCCGCCATGTCCTCGACAGCATGGCGCGACGCGGAACGGAATAACATCGAAGGGACGATTTGGGAACCGAACGCCGACAAAATTCCGTGTGGCTTTCACATCGCGTTTTCGGGCAGCGGGCACAGATCGCAAGGTGACGAGCCAACGCCCGGCCGACACGGCGTTGTTCCAGCCGCCGCGGCAGAGCCGTCACTTCTTGAAAAGCGAGTGCTCGACCTTGTCGCCCGGCTTGATGCCAAGCTTGGCGGCGGTGCCGCCATTCACTTCCAGCACGGACAGGACCGGCTCGCCCGAGGGGATCGTGCGGGTCGAGAGCGGCTCGGTGTTCTCGGCGATACGCGCGACGGTGCCGTCGGCGCGGATGAACAGCATGTCGAGCGGGATGTAGGTGTTCTGCATCCACATCGCGACCGGCTCGCTGCGGGCGAAATCGAAGAGCATGCCGCGATCGGGCGGCATGTAATTGCGGTACATCAGGCCGCGCGCGCGCTGATCCGGCGTACGCATGACCTCGACCTGGAAGCTGTGGCGCTGGCCACCGCTGACGATCGCGAGCGGCTCAAGCCCGGTCGCAGGAGCGGTTGCGGCCTGCTGGGCGAAAGCCGGGAGCGGGGCGAGCAGCAGCCAGGCGAAGCAGGCTATCAGGAAACGTCTGGCGGACTGCATCTCGAGACTCCCAGCATTCATCGTCTGTCGCCGGGCTCCTGCGCCCGTCAGATGGCGAATCTGCGACAGATACGGAGCATGGCGGGGCGTGGGTCAAGTTTTTCATGCCCAGACCTAGTGGGGATGTCTTTCTTTCGTCGCGGCCTTGCGGCAGGTTCGCTGCCCCAACAAGGAGATGGGTATGATCGCCTCGACCTTTGGCAGCCTGACGCGGCTGACCCGGATTGCCGGAACAGCCACGCTCATCGTGCTGGTGCAGCCAGCGCTGGCCGCCGATTTCCAGATCGACAACCTGAAATTCGATTTCGGCGGAGCCGCGATCACGGTGCCGAAGATCGCCGTCAAGGGCTCGCCGCTCGAGCGCGAGGCCTTCATCGCGCTGTTCAACGCGACTACCGGCGAGAGCACCGCGTCCCGGATGAGCCGCCTCGGCGCGACCGAGATCACCGCACCGGAACTCTCGATCGTCCAGGAACTGGGCGCGCAGAAGCAGACCACGATCTATCGTGACATCCGCTTCAGCGAGATCCGTGACGGCAGGATCGCGCGCGGCGAGGCCGCCGGCGGCACGCTGGCCGTGACGGGCGCCCCGACCGGCACCATGACCGGCGAGCTCAAGCGCATGGGCTTCGAGGGGATGAACCTGCGCCAGATCGCCCGTGTCTTCAGCGAGAAGGCTGCGCCCGGCGTCGAGGAGCAGGCGCTGCCGCTCTATGACCGCTTCGAGATGGATGGCTATGCGCTCGACTTGGGCGCCGCCGGCAAGATGTCGATGGGCAAGGCGAGCGGCCGGGCCTTCAAGGTCAAGGTCGGATCCGAGCCGCTCGGGGAGTTGTTCTCACGCATCGTCGCGCAGGCCGAAGCCGATCAGAAGAGCGGGCGCGACCCGACGGCGAAGCGCACGCCCGAGCAGACCGAGGCGGACAAGCGCATCGGCCTCGCGCTGCTCTCGCTGTTCGAGACGGTCGACTATGGCAGCGGCGAGGTCCGCGACGTGGCGATGAACATCGTGACCCCGCCCAAGCCGAACGAAAAGCCGGTCGCGGTCACCATGAAGATCGCCCGCATGGCCTATGGCGAGGATACCCCGACCAAATCCGGCTTCGCGCTCGAAGGCTTCGACTTCGCGACGGAGGACGCCAAGGGCACGATCGGCCTGATCAGCTATAGCGGCTTCTCGTTCGGCTCGACGATCAAGGGCTGGAAGGATGTGCTCTCCCAGCCGGATGCCGATTTCGACAATATCGACTACCGCTCGCTGATTCCGACGCTTGGCACGATCCGGCTCACCGGCCTCACCGCCGAGGCGCCGCAGAAGGGCGCCAAGCCGGGCCAGGCGCTGCCGCCCCTGCGGATCGGGCTCGGCACGTTCGAGATCAAGGCGAGCGATCAGCTCAACGGCATCCCGACCAATCTCGCCATGACGATCGACAAGCTCCAGGTCCCGGTGGTCGAAGGCCCCGGCAACCCGGCGGTGCGCGACCTGATCGCGATGGGCTATCGCAATCTCGACCTCTCGGCCAAGCTCGACCTCGGCTGGAACGCCGGCAGCAACGAGCTCGCCATCCGCAATATCGCGGTCGGCGGCGCCGGCATGGGCCAGCTCCAAGCCTCCGGCACCCTGGGCAACGTCACCAAGGACCTGTTCTCCAGCGATACCGCGCTTGCGCAGATCGCCGCCCTCGGCGCGACCGCGCGCAACGTCCAGGCCAAGCTGCAGAATCTCGGCCTGTTCGAGAAGCTGGTCGAGAACGAGGCGCGCAAGTCGAACCGCAAGCCGGACGAGGTCAAGCGCCAATACGCGATGATGGCGAGCCTCGGCCTCGCAGCGATCCTCGGCCCGTCCGACGGCGCCAAGACGCTCGCGGCGGCGGTCTCGCGCTTCGTCGCCCAGCCGGGCACGCTCACTGTCGAAGCCACCGCCAAGACGGCGAGCGGACTTGGCCTTGCCGACGTGATCGCCATCGCCGATCCGACCGAGATCTTCGACAAGATCAACCTCAAGGCCAATGCCCAGTGAGGCTGGCGGCGTCTTGCCGCCCGAGGATGAGAGCTGGCGACCGGGCGCGCTCGTGTCCTGGTGGGCGGGCTTGCCGCAGGGGCCGCGCGGCTTCCTGCGCAAGCGCGTCAACCCCGACAACCAGACCCGGCTGCACCTCGCGCATCTGATCGCGCGGCGGCCGGGGCAGATCATGGCCGGCGCCTATAGCTATGGCCGGCCGAAGGTGCGCTTTCCCGAGAGTGGCGCCCGGCTGACGATCGGGCGCTACGGCTCCATCGCCGATGGCGTCGAGATCCTGCTCGGCGGCAATCACCGCACGGAATGGGCGACGACCTATCCCTTCCCCGCCCTGCCCGGTCTCTGGCCGGAGGCAAGGGGCATGGGCGGCCATGACGCGACGCGCGGCGACGTCACGATCGGCCATGACGTCTGGATCGGCTCGCAGGCGATGATCATGTCGGGCGTCACGATCGGCCATGGCGCCGTGATCGCGGCGCGGGCCGTGGTGACGAAGGATGTGGCGCCCTACGCGATCGTCGGCGGCAATCCGGCGCGCGAGATCAGGAAGCGCCTGCCGGAGGCCGATATCGCGGCGCTGCTGGCCTTACGCTGGTGGGAGCTGCCGGAGGCCCGGGTGAAGACGCTGCTGCCCCTGTTGATGTCGGAGAAAGTCGACGAGCTGGTCGCGCGGATCAGGACTTCCGCAGCAGGCGGCGCTTGAGGCCGAGCGCCGGCTTCTCGATGCCGTACCATGAGAGGGCGGCGACGATGAGCGTCAGCGCCAGCGCCGGCCAGAGCAGGACCAGGGCGGCGGCGCCCGGCCAGAACACGACAAGCGCCTGCTGCACCGGCCAGCCATAGAGATAGACCCCATAGGAGAGATCGGCCGGCGGCTCGCTGCGCCAGCGTGTCAGCGGAGGCGCCATGGCCAGCACCAGCACGCCCCAGGCGGTGGTCAGGAACAGCGCCGCCTTGAAGGCGGGCGTCCAGGCCAGCAGCGCCGTCAGCACCATCGCCGCGGCGAGGCCCGCCAGCGACAGCGGCACACGCTCGCGCCAGAGATAGGCGACGCCGCCGGCGAGGAAGATCAGCGGCAGGCGAAGCGCCGTCTCGACGCCCTTGGGTCCGTCGGGCGCGACGATCTCGCGGCCGATCACGGCCAGCGTCAGCAGGATGAGCGCGCCCAGCGCCACTTCACGACGCAGCAGCAAGCCGGCGAGCCCGGCCACGAAGACGCCGAGATAGCACAAGGTCTCGTATTTCAGCGTCCAGACCGTGCCCATCGGGAAGGGTAGCGGGTTGCCGTCGAACACGCCCGGCAGGGGCGCCGCGCTCTTGAAGCTGGTCAACGTGCCGTAGATGAAGCGCCAAAGCCTGGAATCGCCGAGATAGGCGCCAAGATCGAGCCGGGTCAGGGCGCTGCCGAGGAGGAGCGAGACGACGAGCGTCGCCGCGATCAGGCCGGGCGCGATGCGGAGCAGGCGCGCGAGAATGTAGTCGCGCCAGCCGCGATTGACGAAGCTCATCGTCACCAGGAAGCCGGAAATGGCGAAGAAGCCGTTGACCGCGTGCTCGCCAAGCGTGAATCCGGTCAGGCGCGCCAGCGGCTCGTCCTCGACGACGCCGGTCGTGACGCTGAACGCATGCGAGACGACGACGGCAAGCGCCAGCGCCAGCCGCAGCAGGCCGAAATTATTGTGCTCGTGATCGAGCGCGCGATCGATCGCGCTCAGCGGGACCGGATTGGCCTTCACCTGGCTGCTCCCGCCTTTTCGACGAGCTCCTCCTGCTCCAGCGCGGTCACGTTTCTGCGCCAGGCCCGCGCGCCCGCCACCGAGCCGGCATGGGCGAACAACTTGTCCAGGTTCAGGATCAGGCCGTAACCGATTGCCTTTGCACCGTTTTCAAGGATCGTCCAGCGCGATGGCGCCGGCAGGCCGTATTTCGCGGCGACATAGAAATGCGACCAGGCGAGATGCCAGCGCGCCCGGAAGCGCCGGCCCAGGTCGGGCTTGCTGGAGCGCCCGCGCGCGTGCTCCACCCGCGCTGCATCGACATGCACCAACGCATGGCCGGAATCGCGCAAGCGACGGCAGAGATCGTCATCCTCGTAGAACAGGAAGATCGCGGGGTCGAAACCTCCCAGCGCGAGGAAGAGCTCGCGCCGGATCAGCAGACAGGCGCCGGAGAGGAAGGGCAGGCAGGCATCGCCTTCGGGAATGACCAAAGCCTTGGCCTGATTGAGATGCGGCGGCGAGAGCAGCGAGCGCGGCTGCACGAAAACCCGGCCCGAAGGCTCGACGATGCGCGGCGCCAGCATGCCGGCATCGGGATAAAGCGCCGCCGCCGACAGCAGTGCCGCGACAGCGCCGGGGCCGAGGACGAGATCGGGGTTGACGATCAGGACGAAGGGCGTGTCACAGGCGGCGACGCCGAGATTATTGGCCCGGCCATAGCCTTCGTTGCGGGCATTGGCGAGTACACGCGCGCCATGACCCTTCGCGATCGCCGCGGAATCGTCGCTGCTGGCATTATCGACCACGATCGTCGGCACGCCCTCGCCTGCCAGCGCCGCAAGGCAGGCCGGAAGCACCTCGGCGCTGTCAAAGGCGACGACGATCGCGGTGACATCGTCTCGAAGCGGGGCTGGAGCTTGGGCGGGAGCCGACATGCCTGCCTTCTGGCCGGGATCAACCCCTGCACGCAAGCGGAATTCAGCGCCGGGCCAATTCGCTCAGCTCACGCTGGACGCTTTGCCGCTCGGACGCATCGCAGCGGCGCGGCGCGTTATAGGACCTCACCGCATAGCTGGCATTGGCTTCGACGAAGCGCCGCCGCTCCTGCGGCGCCAGCCTCGCAATGACGCGGCTGCGCTCGACCTTCACCCCGCAATCGTAGCCGCGCGAGACCTGAGCCGCGGCATATTCCGGCGTGCCGGGAATCGGGCCCGCCGTGACGCAGCCGGCAAGGCCGAGCATGACCGCGCCGCCGGCGCCGAGCTTCACCAAGGACATCGCAGCGTCCCGGCTCAGAAGCTGAATTCGCCGGCGCGGACCCTGGCCATCTTCGCCTTCAGCTCCGCCCGCTCGTCGGCGGTGCAGGGCTGCGGCTTGACGCCCTGGTTGATCGTGTCGGCCTCGGAGACACCGACATAGGCCGAACGCGCGCTGGCGAGTTGCTCCGGCGTCGCGCCGCGGGCGCGCTCGGCCGCGAGAAACTGCTCCAGCGTGTTTGCCCGCGGATAGCCGGCGCGACAGGCGGTCGAGCGCGAGACCAGGTTGGCGAACTCGGCCGCACGGATCGCGCTCGGGTTGGAGGCGGTCGAGACGCAGGCCCCGAGCGGCAGGGCGAGCAGGCACGCGAGCGCGGCGAACCGCGCTCCTCGGGGCAGGCAGGGCATGGCGAGGTCAGCCGTTCTTTTCGGGCAGGTTGAGGCGGATATGCAGTTCGCGCAGCTGCTTGGGGCCGACTTCCGAAGGAGCGCCCATCAGGAGGTCGACCGCCTGCTGGTTCATCGGGAAGAGCGCGACCTCGCGCAGGTTCGTCGCGCCGGCGAGGAGCATGATGATGCGGTCGATGCCGGCCGCCATGCCGCCATGCGGCGGAGCGCCATACTGGAACGCGCGGTACATGCCGCCGAAGCGCTCGACCACCGTCTCCTCGCCATAGCCCGCGATCTCGAAGGCCTTGACCATCGCCTCGGGGCGGTGGTTGCGGATGCCGCCGGAGGCGAGCTCATAGCCGTTGCAAGCGATATCGTACTGGAAGGCCTTGATCGCGAGCGGATCGTCCTTCTGCAGCGATTCCAGGCCGCCTTGCGGCATCGAGAACGGGTTATGCGAGAAATCGACCCGCTTCTCGTCCTCGTTCCACTCGTACATCGGGAAGTCGACGATCCAGGCGAAGGCGAAGGCGTTCTCGTCGATCAGCCCGAGCTCGGAGCCGACCCTGTTCCGGGCGCTGCCGGCGAACTTGTAGAACTTCTCCGGGTTGCCGGCGACGAAGAAGCAGGCATCGCCGCCCTTCAGGCACATCTGGGCGATGATCGCCGCGACCCGCTCGGGACCGATATTGTTGGCGATCGGCCCCTGCCCTTCGCCATCCTCCTTGACCATCAGGTAGCCGAGGCCCGGCTGGCCCTCGCCCTGCGCCCAGGAGTTCATCCGGTCGCAGAAGGCGCGCGAACCGCCGCCCGGCGCCGGAATGGCCCAGACCTGCGCCTTCTCGTCCTCGAGGATGCGGGCGAAGACCTTGAAGCCCGAGCCACGGAAATGCTCGGAGACGGCCTGCATCTCGATCGGGTTGCGCAGGTCCGGCTTGTCCGAGCCGTATTTGGTGATCGCGTCGGCATAGGGGATGCGCGGCCAGTCCTTGGTGACCGACTTGCCGCCGCCGAATTCCTCGAAGACACCGGCGATGACCGGCTCCATGGTGCGGAAGACGTCGTCCTGCGTGACGAAGCTCATCTCGACGTCGAGCTGGTAGAACTCGCCCGGCAGGCGGTCGGCGCGCGGGTCCTCGTCGCGGAAGCAGGGCGCGATCTGGAAGTAGCGGTCGAAGCCCGCCATCATCAGGAGCTGCTTGTACTGCTGCGGCGCCTGCGGCAGCGCGTAGAAATGGCCGGGATGCAAGCGGCTCGGCACCAGGAAGTCGCGCGCGCCTTCCGGCGAGGAGGCCGTCAGGATCGGCGTCTGGAACTCGGAGAAGCCCGAGTTCTTCATGCGGTTGCGGATGGAGTCGACGACCTTGCCGCGCAGCATGATGTTGTTGTGCAGCTTCTCGCGGCGCAGATCGAGGAAGCGGTACTTGAGGCGCGTGTCCTCGGGATATTCGAGATCGCCGAAGACGGGCAGCGGCAATTCGCCGGCCGGGCCGAGCACTTCGAGCTCGGTCGCGAAGACCTCGACCGCGCCGGTGGCGAGGTTCGGGTTCTCGGTACCTTCAAGCCGCGCCTTGACCTTGCCGTCGATGCGGATGACCCATTCGGAGCGGACCTTCTCGGCATCGGCGAAGGCCGGCGAATCCGGATCGATCACGACCTGGGTCATGCCGTAATGGTCGCGCAGGTCGATGAAGAGCACGCCGCCATGGTCGCGGATGCGGTGGCACCAGCCGGAGAGGCGCGCGGTCGAGCCGATATCGCTCTCGCGAAGCGCGCCGCAGGTGTGGGAACGATAGCGATGCAGGGTCACGGCACTCGTCTTTCGGAAATGCGAAAAAGGCCAGCGCGTGGCCGGCCGAAGCTAGGCGCGTAAGCACACGCGCGCGGGCGGCTTGTCAAGAAATGTCGCGTGAGATTCCGCCACAAACTCGCCGCAAGCGAGACCGGGCCATCCGGCGAAAGCGAGAGCTTCGCGCCGGGTTTGCGAGGCGGATTGCATGATCGGCCGCGCCAAGGCCTTATTGGAAAGGGCTGGCGAATCAGCATTTCCCTGCGGCTTCGCATGCTCTATGAGCCGAAGACATGAGCTTGATCACCACCACCCAGGACTTGGCCGATGCTTGCGCGCGTCTGGCTGAACATCCTTTCGTCACGGTCGATACCGAATTCCTGCGCGAGACGACCTATTATCCGAAGCTCTGCCTGATCCAGCTCGCCTCTCCTGATGAGGCCGTGCTGGTCGATCCGCTCGCTCCCGAGCTCGACCTCGCGCCCTTCCTGGCGCTGATGGCCGACCAGAACGTGGTGAAGGTCTTCCATGCCGCACGGCAGGACCTCGAGATCGTCTGGATCATCGGCAAGCTGATCCCGACGCCGCTCTTCGACACGCAGGTCGCGGCCATGGTCTGCGGCTATGGCGATTCCGTCGGCTACGAGCAGCTTGCCAACGATCTCGCCAAGGCACGGATCGACAAGTCCTCGCGCTTCACCGACTGGTCGCGCCGGCCGCTGACCGAGGCACAGCTGACCTATGCCGAATCGGACGTGACGCATCTGCGCGACATCTATCTCGCCCTCAAGGCCGATCTCGCCGCGAGCGGACGCGAAGCCTGGGTCGCCGAAGAGATGGCGGTGCTGACCTCGCCGGCGACCTATGAGGTCAAGCCGGAGAATGCCTGGCAGCGCCTGAAGGGGCGCATTCGCAAGCCGAAGGAGCTGGCCCTGCTGATGGAGCTCGCCGCCTGGCGCGAGCGCGAGGCACAATCGCGCGACGTGCCGCGCCAGCGCGTGCTCAAGGATGATGCCCTGATGGATATCGTCCAGCGCGGCCCGCGCTCGGTCGAGGCACTGGCGGAGCTGCGCTCGGTGCCGAACGGCTTTGAGCGCTCGCGCGCCGGCGGCGAGGTGCTGGCGGCGATCGAGCGGGGCAACGCGCTCGACACGCGCGACCTGCCGCGGCTGGAGCGCGAGCGCGGCCGGCCGGCCAATGGCGCGGTGCTCGACTTGCTCAAGGTGCTGCTCAAGGCCACGGCCGATGCCGAGCGTGTCGCGCCGAAGATCCTCGCCTCATCCGACGATCTCGAGGCGATCTCGTTCGACGACGATGCCGACGTCCCCGCCCTGCAGGGCTGGCGACGCGAGGTCTTCGGCGAGAAGGCCGTGGCGCTGAAGAACGGCAGGCTCAGCCTGAGGATCGTGCGCGGCCGCGTCACGGTGGCCTGACGCGGCGCAAGTCTCGAACGCGCGACGTCAGCGCGAGGCTTCAGCGCAAAGCTTCAGCCCGCCCTCACCTCCGGCTCGCGGCCGAGCAGGCGGGCGAGCTGCCTGAGGCGACCCGTTACCCGGTCGCTCGCAAGCGCCTTCAGATCCTCGGGCAGGCGCAGGACGAGGCGGCGGTCGACACAGGTCAGCGAGATGCGTGGCAGGATGTCGGGCATGCCGGCCGAAAGCAGATAGGCGACGCGGAAGGCGCTGGCGAGCAGCTGCGACTTCTCCAGCAAGCGTGGCGTCAGCAGCCGGCGCAGCCCCTCCGCCATCAGCGTGTCGCTCTTGGCGCCGGCATAGCGATGGAACACGGTCAGCGCCAGGAAGGCGCGGCCGGAATGGTCGACGCCGCTGAAGGCGGCATGCGCGATCACGTTCAGGCTCTGCTCGCCGCGATAATCCGGATGGGCGCGCCAGCCGATATCGGAGAGCAGGCAGGCGGCGTCCTGCAGGCGCCGGTTCGCCCCGTCCTCGTGCAACCCGGTGCTGGTGACGAGCTTGTCGATCCAGGCGATCAGGTCGGCGGCATGGCGCGGATCGCGGGCCCGAAGCTGGTTGTAGTCCTGGGCACCGCGCAGGAGCGGATCGACCTTGCGCTCGCGCTCGGGCAGCTGATCGTGCAGCAGGCCCTCGCGCACGCCGCTCGCCGAAATCACGACCGCGCGCGGCCGGCCGCGCTTGATCACGAGATCGAGGATCAAGGCGCCGTAGGCGAGCAACGGCCGGCGGGCCGAGGACACGGCATCGATCGATTCGAGCATCGAGGAATCGGCGCGCTCGACCATGCGGGCGAATTCGGCGACGTCGCGGGCCGGCACGGTATAGCCGTGCATGACGCTGAGCGGGTAGCCCGACTGGCGCTGGTGGAGTGTCGCGAGCGCGCGCCAGGTGCCGCCGACGGCGAAGAAATCCTTGCCGCGCATCGCCGCAAGCTGCGGCAGATGGTCGAGCTCCTCGCGCACGATCTTCTCGGCGGCCTTGAGCGAGCCCTTCGAGCGGTCCATCAGGGCAAGGCCGCCGATGGGCAGGCTTACGCCCTCGCCCGCCCGGTCGCCATCGACCGAAATCAGCTCGAGCGAGCCGCCGCCGAGGTCGCCGACCACGCCGTGGGGCTCGGCAAAGCCGGAGATCACCCCGAGCGCCGAAAGATAGGCCTCGCGGTTGCCGGAGATCAGCTCGATCGGCTGGCCGATCGCCTTCTCGGCCTGGGTGATGAAGTCGTGGCCGTTGGCGGCATCGCGCGCCGCCGCCGTGGCGATGACGCGGATCGTACCGACCTGCATCGCTTCGCAGAGGATGCGGAAGCGCACCAGCGCTTCGAGCGCCTTCGCCATCGCATCGTCGGCGAGCCGGCCGGTGGTCGCGACCTGGCGGCCGAGACCGGCCATCTCCTTCTCGTTGAAGACCTGCGCCGGCGAGCGCGACAGCATCTCGTAGACGACGAGGCGGACGGAATTCGAGCCAATATCGACGATGGCGAGGGTCTCGCCATGGCTCAGCCGCCCCGGAAGCAGGACGGGATCAACCCTTTCGGCCACGGCGCGCGAGGCTGCGAGGACTTGAACTGGAGAGTGATTTTCCACGGCCGGACAAGCTCGGATTTGTCATGAAATAATTATGGGCGTTGAACGACTCGTCGCTCGGCGGCGGGACAATGCGTCGCGAGCCACCATCGGGCAAGATGGTCCAGCTCTGTTCATTGTCGAGAAAGTTGGCGAGCATGATCTGCTCGAGCAACTGCTGGTGGACGGTCGCGTTCTGGATCGGCGTCAGCGCCTCGACGCGGCGGTCGAGATTGCGCGGCATCAGGTCGGCCGAGGAAATGTAGAGCTTGGCCTTGGGCGACGGCAAGCCGTGGCCGCTGCCGAAAGCATAGATGCGGGTGTGCTCCAGGAAGCGCCCGACGATCGACTTGACGCGGATATTGTCCGAGAGGCCCGGCACACCCGGCCGCAGGCAGCAGATGCCGCGCACGACGAAATCGATCTCGACGCCGGCGCGGCTCGCGTCATAGAGCGCGTCGATGATCTCGGGGTCGACCAGCGAATTGCACTTGCCCCAGATCGCGCCCTTGCGGCCGGCCTTGGCATGGGCGACCTCCTCGGCGATATCGGCGAGCAGGCGCTGCTTCAGCCCGACCGGCGAGACCGACATCTTCTCGAGCTCGGCCGGCTCGGCATAGCCGGTGATGAAGTTGAAGACGCGGGCGACGTCCTGGCCCATCACCGGATCGGCGGTGAAGAAGGAGACGTCGGTATAGATGCGGGCCGTGATCGGGTGATAATTGCCGGTCGCGATATGGCAATAGCTCACGAGCTGTCCCGCCTCGCGCCTGACCACCATCGAGAGCTTGGCGTGGGTCTTGAGCTCGATGAAGCCGTAGACGACCTGGACGCCGGCGCGCTCCATCTCCTTGGCCCAGCGGATATTGGCTTCCTCGTCGAAGCGGGCCTTGAGCTCGACCAGCGCGGTCACCGACTTGCCGGCCTCGGCGGCCTCGGTCAGGGCCTGCACGATCGGCGAGTTTGAGGAGGTGCGGTAGAGCGTCTGCTTGATCGCGACGACGCTGGGATCATGTGCCGCCTGCTGCAGGAACTGCACGACGACGTCGAAGCTCTCATAGGGATGGTGGACGATCAGGTCCTTCTGGCGGATCGCGGCGAAGCAATCGCCGCCATGCTCGCGGATGCGTTCGGGGAAGCGGGCATTGAACGGCTTGAACTTCAGGTCCGGCCGGTCGACGCCGACGAGCTGCGACAGCTCGTTGAGGCCGATCATGCCTTCGACCTGATCGATCTCGTCCTGGTCGACCTTGAGCTCGCGCACGATGAGCTGGCGCAGATGGGCCGGCATGCCGATGCTGACCTCGAGCCTGATCACGACGCCGCGGCGGCGCTGCTTCAGCATGGTCTCGAAGACGCGGACCAGGTCCTCGGCCTCCTCCTCGATGTCGAGGTCGGAATCGCGGATCACGCGGAAGGACCCGGTGCCCTTGACGGAATAGCCCGGGAACAACTTGGCGATGAAGAGCGAGACCGTGTCTTCCAGCGTGATGAAGCGGTGGCCGCCATCACGCGCCAGATCCGGCAATTCGATGAAGCGATCGATCTTGATCGGGACGCGGATCAGCGCGTCGAGCTGGCGGCCATCGCTGGTCCGCTCCAGCGCCAGCGCGATGGTGAAGCCGAGATTGGGGATGAACGGGAACGGATGCGCCGGATCGATCGCCAGCGGCGTCAGCACCGGAAAGACGTAATTGAGGAAATGATCCTCGAGCCAGGTCCGATGCTGCGCGCCGATATCCTGCGGCCCGAGCAGCAGGATGCGGTTCTCGTGCAGCTCGCGCTTGAGCTCGACCCAGCGCGCCTGCTGGTCGGCGGTCAGAGCCGTCGTCGCCTTGCCGATCTCGACGAGCTGCTCGGCCGGGGTCAGCCCGTCCTGGCTCTGCGTGACGACGCCGGCCTTGAGCTGTTCGCGCAGGCCGGAGACGCGGACCATGAAGAATTCGTCGAGGTTATTGGCCGAGATCGAGAGGAAGCGCAGCTGCTCGAGCAGCGGGTGGTTGCGGTTCGAGGCCTCTTCCATCACCCGGCGATTGAACTGAAGCCAGGAGAGCTCGCGGTTCATGAAGCGGGCGGGCGAATGCCGCAATCCGGTCTCGGCTTCGACGAGAATGGCCTCGAGCGGGCTCGCATCCGTGGATTCGAGATTCATGGGCTTCGCCTTCAAACGGGACACTGCTCTGGCCACACCGAATCTCCTATGCGGCCTTGAAGACATCCTAGCGTGACCATTCCATGACACTAGGATGTCTTCGCGCGCGGCGCGATTCTGTGAACAGGATGCGGCGAGAGGCGCACTTGCGGAGAAATCGCCGCTCCTGTTTGGTGAATCTGAGTTGGCTATGCCGGAATCCGCGCCGCAGCTTGGCGGCAGGGCTGCTCCTTTTTCCTTCCCCGACGAGGTTTTCTTGAGCGACACCACCACTGCGCATGATGATGGCGACATCGTCTATCCGTCGGCGATCCCGTTCGTGCTGGCCCATCTCGCCTGTTTCGGCGCGATCTGGAGTGGCGTGACCTGGACCTCGGCCTGGCTGGCGATCGGCCTCTATTGGCTGCGCATGTTCGCGGTGACCGCGGGCTACCATCGCTATTTCTCGCATCGCTCCTACAAGACGAGCCGTGTCGGCCAGTTCCTGCTGGCGGTGCTGGCGCAGTCGACGGCGCAGAAGAGCGTGCTCTGGTGGGCCTCGAAGCACCGGCACCATCATCGCCATGCCGATACCGAGCATGACGTGCATTCGCCGGTCCTGACCTCCTTCGCCTATTCGCATGTCGGCTGGATCTTCAGCAAAAGCCATGACCGCTTCGACGATTCGAGCATCCAGGACCTGACCCGGTTTCCCGAGCTGCGCCTGCTGCACCGGTTCGAGCTGGCTCCGGCGGTGCTGCTGGCCCTGGCCTGCTTCGCCATCGACGGCTGGGCCGGGCTCATCGTCGGCTTCTTCTGGTCGACGGTCGCGGTCTATCACGGGACCTTCTGCATCAACTCGCTCGCCCATGTGCATGGCGACAAGGACTATGTGACCGGCGACGAGAGCCGCAACAACTGGTGGCTCGCGATCATTACCATGGGCGAAGGCTGGCACAACAACCACCATGCCTATCAGTACAGCGTGCGCCAGGGCTTTCGCTGGTGGCAATGGGACCCGACCTATTACGCGATCCTCGGCCTGTCGAAGCTCCGCCTGGTCTGGGACCTGAAGGCCCCGCCGCAGGCGGTGATCGAGCGCTCGCAGGCACTGCCGCCGCGCGTGATCGAGCGCTCAGCCGAACGGCTGGCGGCCTCCGTGCCGCTCGACCGCGTCGTCAGCGCCTTCCGCGAGGCCTATGCGGCGAGCCCCGGCCTGCCGGAATTGCACCTGCCGAGCATGACGCTGGCCGATCTCAAGGCGGCGCTCGCCGAGATGCAGCACCGCGCCGGCGACCGGCTCGCCGCCATGCAGCAGCAGGCGCATGAAGCGGTCTCGCACTGGCACTTGCCGCATCTGCCGCATTTGCCGAGCCGCGAAGAGCTGCGCGAGAAGGCCTCGGCGATGTTCGTGCGCACGCCTTCGCTGGATGCGATCGCGGCGCGGGCGCATGACATGCTGCTGGAGGCGATGCATGCGCGGCTGGTGGCTGCTCCCGCCCAAGCCGGCGCAGATCGCTGATCTCATATCGTTGAAACATCGCCATCTCCGGCATATGCTTAGGCCTATGCCGGAGGGCTCACCATGAATCAGGAACGCCACGTCAAACTGTTCCGCAACGGCCGCAACCAGGCCGTTCGCATCCCCGTGGAATTCGAGCTGCCCGGAGACGAAGCGGTGATGCGCCGCGAGGGCAGCAGGCTGGTCATCGAGCCGTTGCGCAAGCTTTCGCTTCTCGCCGTGTTGGAGACCCTGTCCCCTCTGGACGAGCCCTTCCCTGATGTCGACGAGGACCTCTCCCTGCCTCGCGAGATCGAGCTGTGATCCAGCCGCGCTTCATGCTGGATACCAACATCGTCTCCGATCTCGTCAGAAATCCCGCGGGAGCAGTCAGCCGACATATCGCGAAACTCGGTGATGATGGGCTCGCGATCAGTATCGTGGTCGCGGCGGAGCTTCGCTATGGCTGCGCCAAACGAGCGTCGCCGGCGCTGACACACCAGGTCGAGACCATTCTGTCCGCGCTTGAGATCCTGCCGCTCGATGAGCCCGCGGATCGCGAATATGCCCGCATCCGACACGAGCTGACCCAAAAGGGGCGACTCATCGGGCCCAACGACCTGTTGATCGCCGCCCATGCCTGCGCGCTTGGCACGCCGCTGGTGACCAACAACCTCGACGAGTTCTCGCGCGTGGGCGGGCTCAAGCTCGAGAACTGGCTGGAATGAACAGCCGAAGCCTCACCCCGCCGCGTTGATATAGACGAAGGCCTCGATGCCCGATTTCAGCGTCACCGCGACGCGCTTGTAGTCCGAGACCTCGTAGCTGTCGGCAGCGGCGAGCTCGGCGGGCGTGATGCGGAAGACCGCGCCGGGCACCTCGTCGGCCGGGTTGCCGCTCGGCGCCACGATCGGGTGATGCGTCTCGCCACTGGTCGCGACGACCGCGGGATCCTTGATCTCGACCATGGCGCGGGAGAAGCCCACGAGCGCGTCGTCATGGCCCTCCAGCTCGCGGCCGAAGGTGGCGAGCTGGACGTTGCGCTGGCGCAAGGTGCCGTAGGAGAACAGCCAGATCGTCGCGTCTTCGGCACTCATTCCGTACCCCCAACTCAGTCCACATCCTGCGGAAACAGCTCCGCCAGGACCTCGTTCGCCAGCGCCCGCGTGACCCGGCGGCCGCGCTCCAGCGAGAGCTTGTCGAGCGCATCGACGATGGCGCGCGCCGCGGCGAAGGAGCGCTCCATGCGCAGCGTCAGCGCCTCGATGATGCTGGTATCGACGACGAGCTGGCGGTCGATGAAGAGCTTGACCAGCAGCGCCCGCAGCAGTGCATCGTCCGGCGGCGCGATCGTTGCGTGCGGGGCGAGCCGGAGGCGCGAGAGCAGGTCGGGCACGCGCACGCCCCAGAGATCGGGCGCGGAGCGGGCCGTCAGCAGCAGGAAGCCGCCCCTCGCCCTCACCGCGTTCATCAGGTGGAACAGGGCGGGCTCATCGCGCGGGCCGCGGTCGCAATCCTCGACGACGAGCGCACCGCCGGAGATCAGGTGCAGGACGTTCTCCTCGGTCACCTCGGTGACCGGCACGGTCCAGGCATGGGCGCGCGCGGCCCAGATCGCGGCGAGATGGGTCTTGCCCGCGCCCTCCGGCCCTACCAGGCGCAGCCAGGATTCGGGCCAGCCCGGCCAGGATTCGACCAGGCCATAGGCGGCCTCGTTCGAGGGGCCGATCAGGAAATCCTCGACGCCATGGCGGCTGTCGACCGGCAGGTCGAAGGCGAGCTGGCGCGGGCGGCGGGAAGGTTCGGAATTCGGAGGCTCAGACATCGGCCCCGTGCCGCTTGTGCATCTCGGCGGCCTTGGCGGCATCGCCGCCATGATAGATGTTGCTGGCGAGATACTGCCGGAGCGCGAAACGGCAGAGCACGCCGATGACCGCAGCCAGCGGCACGGCCAGCAACAGCCCGACAAAGCCGAACAGCGTGCCGAAGGCGAGCAGCGCGAACATCAGCCAGACCGGGTGGACGCCGATCGAGTCGCCGACGAGCTTGGGCTGCAGGATGTTGCCCTCGATGAACTGCCCGAGGACGAAGACGGCGAGCGTGGCGAGCGGCCAGGTCCAGTCCGGCCAGAACTGCACGGTGGCGACGCCGACGGAAAGCACGAGCCCGGTCAGCGAGCCGACATAGGGGATGAAGGAGAGAAAGCCGCTGATGATGCCGATCAGCGCGCCGAAATTGACGCCGACCAGGCTCAGCCCGACCGCATAGAACGCGCCGAGCAGAAGGCAGAGCAGCGCCTGGCCACGCAGGAACCCCGCGATCGCCGTGTCCATCTCGCGCAGCAGGCCGCGGATCGTATCGCGATGGTCGAGCGGCAGCCAGCTGTCGACCGTGGCGCACATGCGATCCCAGTCGACCAGGAGATAGAAGGCGATGACCGGCGTCAGCACCAGCAGCGAAAAAATGCCGATGATCGCGGTGCCGCCGGACCAGAGCGATTGCAGGACGCTGCCGACCCAGCTCGTCGCGGCGCCGACGAGGTTGCCGAGCGAGCTCTGGGCGTCCGCGGCCAGCTTGGTGCCGCCGAAACGCTCGATCAGCGGGGCGCCGCGCTCCATCACCAGGGCCTGCAGCTTGGCGGCGTCGCTGGGCAGCCGGGCGACGAGGCCGGCGAGCTGCTGGGTCAGCAGCGGCGCGAGCAGGACGAGCGCCAGCACGAAGATCAGCAGGAACAGGATGAGGATGACGATGGTCGCGGTCAGCCGCCGCAAGCCGAGCCGCTCCAGCCTGTCGGCCAGCGGATCGAGCAGATAGGCCAGCGCCAAGGCCGCGATGAAGGGCAGCAGCACGTCGCGCAGCAGCACGAGCCCCAGCACGAGAACGGCAAGCGCGAGCAGCCAGAAGCCGATTTGACGCTGCAATGTCATGATCAGGTGGCCCCCAGGAGATCCGGCATTGCCTTTGGTCAGCGCTCCCAGGACCTCATGCGAGCATGAAATCATGAGAGCATGATGTCGCCCGACCGGCTCGCACCCATCGGCATCACGGCCGAGACATGGTGAGCGCCGGGCGGGGTTCCAAGCCGCCCTCCCCGGACAGCTTCAGGCCGCCATACGGCGCAGCCAGAAGGCGAGATAGGCCGCCATCGAGCCGACCGTCAATATGGCAACGGCGAGCTCGACGACCTCTCCTGCAGCGCCGGGATCGACGCCGAAAGCATGGCTGCCGAGAACGAGGGCGGCGAAGATGACCTGCGCGGCAGTGTTGATCTTGCTGATGGCGAATGGGGTCATCGCGAGCGGCTTGCCCATCACCCAGGACAGGATCACCGCCGAGACGATCATGAGATCGCGCGAGACCACGAGGATGACGAGCCAGGCCGGGACGGCGCCGACCATGGCGAGCGTGACATAGATCGAGACGATCAGCGCCTTGTCGGCGATCGGGTCGAGATAGCCGCCGAGCTCGCTCGCCATGCCGAAGTGCCGCGCCAGGATGCCGTCGATCGCATCGGAGACGCCGGCGATCACGAAAATGGCGAAAGCGGCCTGCCAGCGCTGGCTGACGATCATCAGGATGACGAGCGGCACCAGGAACAGCCGGCCGACCGTGATCAGGTTGGGAAGCGTCATCGCGGGCTCGCCGGCTTCTGCTGGGTAAAGGCTAGAACATGGCGCCTGAAAATTCGAGTTATCGACATCGGCGCGCCCGAAAGCGCCCTTCGCGCTTGCAACACCATGCCGGCTTGCCTATCGCTCGCGCCAGAACAAGGAAGGCGGAGCCATGAGCAAACCGGGCGCGAACGGACTGACCTATGCGCAGGCGGGCGTCGATATCGATGCCGGCAACGCGATGGTCGATGCGATCAAGCCGCTGGTGCGTGCGACGCGCCGGCCCGGCGCCGATGCCGAGATCGGCGGGTTCGGCGGATTGTTCGACCTGAAGGCAGCCGGGTTCAGCGACCCGATCCTGGTCGCGGCCAATGACGGCGTCGGCACCAAGGTCAAGATCGCGATCGAGAGCGGGCTGCATTCGACGATTGGCATCGATCTCGTCGCGATGTGCGTCAACGATCTCATCGTCCAGGGCGCCGAGCCGCTGCTCTTCCTCGACTATTACGCCACCGGCAAGCTCGACCCGAAAGTCGGCGTCGAGATCGTGCGCGGCATCGCCGATGGCTGCCGCCAGGCCGGCTGCGCGCTGATCGGCGGCGAGACGGCCGAGATGCCCGGCATGTATGCCGAGAAGGATTATGACCTCGCCGGCTTTGCCGTCGGCGCGGCCGAGCGCGGCGCGCTGCTGCCACGCGCCGACCTCGTGCCAGGCGATGTCGTGTTCGGGCTGCCCTCCTCCGGCGTGCATTCCAACGGCTATTCGCTGGTCCGGCGCATCGTTGCGGTCTCCGGCCTCGCCTGGGACGCCCCCGCCCCGTTCGCGCCGGAGACGAGCCTGGCCGAGGCGCTGCTGGTGCCGACCCGGATCTATGTGAAGCCGCTGCTGCAGGCGCTGAAGGCGACGAGCGGCATCAAGGCGCTGGCGCATATCACCGGCGGCGGCTTCCCCGACAACATCCCGCGGGTGCTCCCGGACGGACTCGGCGTCGCGCTCGACCTTCCCGCCATCCCGGTGCCGCCGGTCTTCTCCTGGCTCGCCAAGGTCGGTGGCGTCGTCGAGCGCGAGATGCTGCGCACCTTCAATTGCGGGATCGGCATGATCGTCGCAGCGCAGGCCGACAAGGCTGCCGAAGTCGAGGCCGCGCTCAAGGCGGCCGGCGAAGCGCCGGTCCGGCTCGGCGAGATCGTGCCCGTGGCCGAGGGCGCGGAGCAGGTGAGCTATCGCGGGGCGCTCAAGCTGTGAGTTCAGGCCCGGCGCGCAAGCGGACCGCGATCCTGATCTCGGGCCGCGGCTCCAACATGGTCTCGCTGGTCGAGGCGGCGAAGCCCGCCGATTTCCCGGCCGAGATCACGCTCGTGCTCTCGAACGCGCCGGAAGCCGGCGGGCTGGCGCGGGCGGCCGAAGCGGGCATCGCGACCGCCGCGGTCGATCACCGCCCCTTCCGCGGGGATCGCGAGGCCTTCGAGCGCGCGATGGACGAGGTGCTGCGCATCAACCAGATCGAGCTCGTCGTGCTCGCCGGCTTCATGCGCGTACTGACGCCCTGGTTCGTGACGCGCTGGCAGGGCCGGCTGATCAACATCCACCCCTCGCTGCTGCCGCTGTTCCGCGGCACGCACACGCATAGGCAGGCGCTCGAGGCCGGCGTCGCCGAGCATGGCTGCAGCGTGCATTTCGTCGTGCCCGAGCTCGATGCCGGGCCGGTGATCGCGCAGGCCAAGGTGCCGGTCCTGCCCGGCGACGACGAGGACAAGCTTGCCGCCCGCGTGCTCGAGCAGGAGCACAAGCTCTATCCGTTGGCGCTGGCCGAGGTCGCGAGCGGCCGGGCCGTGCTCGCAGGCGATTCCGTCATCCGGCGCTGATCGGCGCATTCGGCGCGCTTCGCCTCGGCTTCCGCCTCCTCGTTCTGCCAGCGCTTCAGCAGGTCGGCGCGCCGGGCCGGATAGCGCTCCTCGCGCAGGTCGAGCTCGGTGATGCGATCGGTGCGGAAATGCCGGAAGGCCTCGCGCAGCTCGCACCAGGCAATGACGATGCGGACGCGGTCATAGAAGGTCAGGCCGATCGGCCAGATCATGCGCTGCGTCTCCTGGCCGGCCTCGTCGCGGTAACGGACCGAGATCTTGCGGCCCATCCGGATCGAGGCGCGGATGCCGGCGACATCGACCTGGTCGACCGGCATGTCCCGGCCATAGGCCGGCGCAAACAGTGCGCCATCGAGCAGGATCGGCTTGAGATGCTGCGGCAGCACGGCCGCGACCTTGCTGACCACGTCCTCCGCCGCGCGCGAGAGCACCGGGTCCGCCCGTTCGCTGAGCCAGCGCATGCCGACGAGCACGGCCTCGATCTCGTCGGGCGAGAGCATCAGCGGCGGCAGGTCGAAGCCGGCATCGAGCACATAGCCGATGCCAGCCTCGCCGCGCACCGGCACGCCCTGGCGGATCAGGGCGCCGATATCGCGATAGATCGTACGCACGGACACGTCGAGCTCCGAGGCCAGCGTCTCCGCCGTCACCGGGCGGCGACGGCGGCGCAGGCCCTGGATCAAGTCGAGCAATCGTTCAGCGCGTTGCATGGGGCAGTTCCCACCCGTCGGTTTCGGGGCAACAATGCTCTAGCGGTCCTGACAGGAATTGTCAGGACTATGTCAGGAGCATGATATGGCCGGGCCTAAGGGGGATTCGCGATGATCGAGTTGCATGCTTTCGGCCCGGGCTTCGGCCTGCCGGACCCGAGCCCGTTCTGCATCAAGGCCGATCTGCTGCTGCAGATGTCCGGCCTGCCCTTCGAGCGCAAGCGCGGCAACATGCGCAAGGCGCCCAAGGGCAAGCTGCCGATGATCGTCGAGAATGGCGAGATCATTGCCGATTCGACCTTCATCCGCCTGCATCTGGAGCGCCGGCACGGCGTCGACCTCGACAAGGGCCTGACGGCGGAGCAGCGCGGCGCCGCCTGGGCGGTCGAGAAGATGCTGGAAGACCATCTCTACTGGATGGTGGTGCAGGAGCGCTGGACCGTCGACGCCAATTTCGACCGCGGCCCGCGGCATTTCTTTGAGGCCGTGCCGGCGCCGCTGCGCCCTCTCGTCATCGCGATGATCAAGCGCAAGGTGCGCCAGAACCTGCATGGCCATGGCATGGGCCGCTATACGCCGGCGGAGCGGCTGGAACTCGCCCGGCAAGCTGTCGGGGCCGTCGCCGCCGTGCTGGGCGAGCGCCGTTTCCTGGTGCGCGAGGAACCGTGCTGGGCCGACGCGACGGTCGGCGCCTTCATGGTGGCGGGGCTGTGCCAGCTCTTCGATTCACCGCTGCGCGGCGTGATCGCGGGCCACCCCAATCTCGTCGCCTATGCGGCGCGGATCAGGGCGGCCTATTTTAACGAGCGCGAGGAGCTCAGCTCGGCCGCTTGAGCTTGCAGCGGTCGATGAAGTCGAAGCCCTTGGCGCGGGCCGTGTCGTTGAAATAGCCGGTGTCGCGGAAGGCCTGGAGCTCGTCCTTGGTCATCGCGTTGACGGTGCCCTTGGCGTAGCAGCTGCACGGGGTGTGCACCGCCTCGCGGGTGGTGTTCATCAGGCGCGACTGGACATGCAGGCAGGCGTCGAAGGCGCGCAGCTGGATCATGTAGGGCGTCAGGTTCTTCGCCGTCGGGTCCGGCGGCGGCAGCGGGGCCGAGCTGCTGGCGGCATAGGCCACGGCCCCGAACAGCACAGAAAATCCACCGGCCAGCAAGGCCGCACCCATCCGCCGCATCATCATGATGTCTTGCCCAATCCTCGAAATGCCGCCTGCCGGGCAAGGATCATGCCGCGGTGCATGCGGCGCGGATGGTTCACAGCGCTCGGTAAAGGTCAAGAGCCCGCAAGGTCACGCCCGCTTGATCCAGACTTTATTGTCGTGGAAGGCGGCGCCACCGAAGGGCGCGACCGCATCGGCCCCGGTGATCGTGTTGATGCCGCGGCCATGCTTATGGGCGGCATTGGGCCAGATCGACTCGGCAATGACGACGCCCCGCACGACGCCCTCGAACAGCACCGCCCTGAGATGGACGCTGCCGCGCTGGTTGCCGATGACGACCTCGTCGCCCTCGGCGACGCCGAGCGGAGCGGCATCCTGCGGATGCAACATCAGGGTCGGGCCGCCTTCCTTCTTCTGCGAGCTCGGCGTCTCCGTGAAGGTCGAGTTCAGGAAGCTGCGGGCCGGGCTAGTCGCGAGCTTGAACGGATGGGCCTCGTCGGCGCCCTCGATCACATCCCAATGGTCCGGCAGGGCCGGCATCGTCTGCCAGGGGCCGACCGGGCCGGCATTGGCGTTCGGCACTTTCGGCCAGTCGGGCTTGAAGCGGAACTTGCGGTCGCGATAGCCGAAGCCGTCGACATAATGCGCCGTGTCGAAATCCGGCTGGATGTCGTGGAAATCATTGGCGATCAGCTCGTCCAGCGGACCGCGGCCACTCTCCTGCAAGGTCCAGTCGGCGAGCTCGCGCGGGGTCATGGCGAAGCCGCGATGCTCGGCACCGAGGCGCGCAGCCAGGCCGACGATCACCTCATGGTTCGAGCGGCATTCGCCGGGCGCGTCGATGAGCTTGCCGCCCCACATGATGTGCTGGTGGCCGCCGCCCTGGTAGAGGTCGTCATGTTCCATGAACTGCGTCGCCGGCAGCACGATATCGGCCATGGCGGCGGTCTCGGTCATGAACTGCTCGTGCACGACGGTGAAGAGGTCGTCGCGGGCAAAGCCCTCCTTGACCAGTTCCTGCTCGGGCGCGACCGTGACCGGGTTGGTGTTCTGGATCAGCAGCGCCTTGACCGGACCACCGTGGCGCAAAGCCTCGGCATCACCGGTCAGCACGCGGCCGATCTGCGACTGGTCGAGCTGGCGAATCGAGCGATCGAGCGCGTCGAGCCCCTCGATCAGGCTCTTGCGCCATTTGTAGATGCCGCTGTTGGAGTGGAAGGCGCCTCCGCCCTCATATTGCCAGGCGCCGGTCACGGTCGGCACGCAGAGCGCCGCATGCATGTTGACCGCGCCGTTGCGCTGGCGGGCGAAGCCGTAGCCGAGGCGGAAGAAGCTCTTCTTGCGGGTGCCGACCAGCGCCGCGAATTCCTCGATCTGCGCGACGGAGAGGCCAGTGATCGCCGCCGCCCATTCCGGCGTGCGGCTGGCGAGATGCGCCTCGAGTTCCTCGGGCGCATCGGTATGGCGGGCGAGATAGTCGCGATCGGCGTGGCCGTCACGGAAGAGGACATGCATCACGGCACAGGCGAGCGCGCCATCGGTGCCGGGGCGCAGGACCAGCGCCAGATCGGCCTGGGCCAGCGTCGGATTATGGTAGATGTCGATGGCGACGATCTTGGCGCCACGCTCCTTCCGCGCCTTGACGGCGTGGTGCATGACATTGACCTGCGTGTGCACAGCATTCGTGCCCCAGATCACCACGCAATCGGACTTCGCCATCTCGCGCGGGTCCGGCCCGGCGAGGCGGCCGGTGCCGGCGATATAGCCGGTCCACGCCATGGTCGTGCAGATCGTCGAATATTGCCCGGAATAGCGTTTGACGTTGCGCAGGCGGTTGATGCCGTCGCGCATCACCAGCCCCATCGTCCCGGCATAGTAATACGGCCAGATCGCCTCGCTGCCATGCTCGGCCTCGATGGCGAGGAAACGGCTGGCGATCTCGTCGAGCGCCTCGTCCCATGAGATGCGCGCGAAGGAGCCCGACCCTTTCGGCCCGGTGCGGCGCAGCGGATGGAGCAGCCGGTCAGGGTGGTGGATGCGCTCGGAATAGCGCGCGACCTTGGCGCAGACGACGCCATCCGTATAGCTCTGGCGCTTGGAGCCGCGGACGCGGCCGATGCTGCGCCCGTCGATGACCTCAATCTCGAGCGAGCAGGCAGAGGGGCAGTCATGCGGGCAAACCGATGGCTGCAGCTTGATGCGTGGCAATTCCGTCATCCGGATTTCCTAGAACAGCTCCAGCAAAAGCGGAAGCTAGATCATCGGACCGGATAGCGGATCCGGTCCTCTGATCTAGCTCCTTGTTTTCGCATCGGCTTCTTCCGAAAACCGCAATCCACTTTTCGCGCCGATGCGCCAGGCTTTTTCGTCGGCCCACCCAGCCCATGCCCGACCTTCGCTGCGCGCCCTTCAGGAATCGGCGCATCTCCTTTACGGATGAATTTCGGCGGATTGGCCCGACCGGTGGCCGCATCAACCTTGGGTTAAGGTAAATGGCTCAGATTGCCCGCGTTGTGTTTGCCAAAGGCGCCGCGGCGCCGGAGTCCGACTAATGCGTTGCGTTGCGTACCTGGCAGGCGTCCTGGCCTGTCTTGCCCTGTCGTTTTCCGATCGCGCTCAGGCGCAGTCGAGCGATTACACCACTCTCACCTCGCCCCAATCGGCCCAGAACTGGTACGTCACGGTCGGCGCCGGCCTGCGCTACCAGCCGGACTACACCGGCTCGGACGATTACGTCTTCCGCGCCAGGCCGATCATCTCGCTCGGCCGCGGCCTGAAGAGCACCTGGTGGTCGGCCGAGGACGACCCGACGCTGACCGTCGGCTTCTTCTCCGGCCAGGGCTGGCGCGTCGGCTTCTCCGGCGAGTTGCTGTGGAAGCGCAAGGCCGAGGTCAACCCGGCGCTGGTTGCCGTTCCCGAGACCAAGTTCGGCGCCGAGGCCGGCGGCTTCGTCGAGTTCTACCCGACCTCCTGGCTGCGTGCCCGCGCCGATCTGCGCCGCGGCATCGTCGCGCATGATGCGCTCGTCGCCGATTTCAAGCTCGATGCCTTCCAGCGCATCGGCGCCTGGACGCTCGGCGCCGGACCGCGCATGAGCGTCGTCGGTGCCGATTATCTGCGCACCTATTACGGCTCCTACACCGCTGGTGGCGGCGGAATGCTGAAGCGCTTCAATGCCGGCGTCTACTCGGTCGGCGCGATTGCCCAGGCGACCTATAACTGGACCGACAATCTCTCGACGACGGCCTATGTCGAGTACAAGTACCTGGTCGGCGATGCGGCCCAGGCGCCGATCGTCAAGACCTGGGGCTCGCGCAACTCCTGGACCGTGGGCATCTCCGCCAGCTACGCCTTCGACTCGGGCTTCAGATGAGCTTCGGCCTGCCTCGGCCCTCGCATGAGGGCCGAGACTCAAGTCCCTGACGGCACAAACGAAAACGGCGGAGCCCTTGGCTCCGCCGTTTCGCTATTGGCTGGCGCATCGGCCCGAAAAGTGGATTGCGGTTTTCGGGAAAGGCCGATGCGGGAACAGAAGGCTGGGATCAGCCGACGATCTCGTTGCCCGAGAAGAACTGCGCGATCTCGATCGCGGCGGTCTCCGGAGCGTCCGAACCATGGACGGTGTTCTCGCCGACCGACTGGGCGAAGAGCTTGCGGACAGTGCCCTCGGCAGCGTTGGCCGGGTTGGTGGCGCCCATCACCTCGCGATAGGCCGCGATGGCGTTCTCGCCTTCCAGGACCTGCACGACGACCGGACCGGAGGTCATGAACTCGACGAGCTCGCCGAAGAAAGGCCGCTCCTTGTGGACGGCGTAGAAGGTCTCGGCCTGGGCTTTGGTCATCTGGATGCGCTTCTGCGCGACGATGCGCAGGCCGGCCTTCTCGATGACCGCGTTGACCGCGCCGGTGAGATTGCGCTTCGTCGCGTCGGGCTTGAGAATGGAGAAGGTACGCTGGACAGCCATCGTGGGTTCCTTGAGGGCAAACGGGGAAAAGTGGCGCGCTTATAGCGGCGCCCCGCCCGGCCCACAAGGCAGGCCGTCAGCTCCGTTCGAAGGTACCGGTCAAGCGCCCGCGCGCGCTGACGATCCCCGCCATCGCTGCCAGGGTCGCGGCGAGATCGGGCTCGGACGGGACGGGGAGCGGGCGCACGAGCGCGACGATCTGGAAGACATAGCGATGCGGGCCGTGGCCGCGCACCGGGCGCGGGCCCGCATAGCCGATGCGACGGAAAGAGCCGCGACCGAATCGGATCCCGCCGCTTTTGTCCGGCGCGAGCTCGCCTTCCTCCAGGCCGTCGCGGCCGGGTGGCAGGCCCAGGGCGATCAGATGGACCACCGGCCTGAGCAGCGGGGCATCGGGATCCTGGACGATCAGCGCAAGCTCGGCAGTGTGGTGAGGGACACCGCTCCAGCCGAGCGGCGGCGAGAGATTGGCGCCGACGCCCGCGCCGGCATGGCGCAGCGGGATCGCGCCGCCATCGGCAAAGGCTGCGCTGGTCAGCCGGATATCCGGCGGCGCCTCAGCGAGGCGCGGATCGTTCCAGGCGAGATGACGCTCGCTTGCCCTGAGCGGCCGGAGCAACCGGCCAATGGCACGCTCGACAGCAGGGTTCATCGCTCCCATCCGAACGTCGCGGGCGAAACCGGCGGGCTGGGACGGCCCTCGCCGCGCCGGGCATCATGCCGTTTATGGCGGCTGCTCGTTGGAGCATTTTCGAGCGAAGTTGACACCGGTTCGCGTGAAGAAAATGCGTCAAAACAGAGGGATAGAGGACTTCCGCGATTCGGAGAAACGCGGAAAGGCTCTAGTGCCGCGTCAGGAAGCTGCGGGCTTCGCGCAGGGCTTCGGCAAGCTCGTCCCGCGACAGTTCCAGCGCCAGTTCGGCGCGATGCGACGCGGCCCGGCCGCAGCCGCGGGCGAGCGCGACATTGAACCAGGTCTGCGCGGCGACGAGATTGACCGCACCGCAGCGGCCCGACGCATGCATCAGGCCGAGCTCGTAATAGGCCTCGGCCGGAGCCTCGGTCGGGATCATCAATGCGGCCGGAACCGCGTTCATCTCCAACTGCGCCATGACAACCACCCTTTTATTCCTGCGCCAGTCCTGTTTTTCGGCCGGCTTGTGAGGATGAGATTCTGTCCGAGCCCTGAAAAACTCCGCTAAAATTTGCGATGAATCGAAGCTCAACGAGTCGTAATCGACCGGTTAAATCAACGCCCCGTTTACGCCGACATGGCGAAAAGCGCATATTTTTCAAAGATATCTTCGAGCGCGCCGGACGCGGCCGTTGACGGCTCGTTCACCCTGGCCGGCGATGAGCCGCGAAGGGCCTGCTTGTCCGAGCGAACTTGAAGCCACGGACGGATCGGATATAGTTTACATCTGAACCATGCGGTCACAGCTGGTCACGAGGGAGGAAAGCATGGCTACCATTGCGCGCGCCGGCGGGGCGCGACGTCTCGCATTTTCCGTCGTGATGCTCGGTTTCGCCGGCCCTGCCCTGGCGCAGGACGTCACCGGCACCTGGCTGCGCGATACGGGCGCCTCGCGCGTGCGCTTCGCCAAATGCGGTGAGGCGATGTGCGGCACGCTGTCCTGGCTGAAGGACCCGACCGGCCCGGCCAAGCTCGGCCAGCGCATCTTCTATGACATGAAGCCGAACGGCCCCGGGAAATGGAGCGGCAGCGCCTTCAACCCCGAAGACGGCAAGACCTATTCCGGCACGATGGCGCTATCGGGCGACACGCTGACCACCTCGGGCTGCGTGCTCGGCGGCATGATCTGCCGTTCGGCCAAATGGTCGCGGTCCAACTGAGGTTCTTGGCGGGCCCCCGCCATGCTCGGCCTTGTGCCGAGCATCCACGTCTCGAACACCGCGCTCGAGCAGCGAAGGCTTGGATGGCCGGGACAAGCCCGACCATGACGAGATTGCGGGCGCGGCCTACCGCGCCCGCTGGCCGAACAGGACGGCCTTTTCCTCGGGCGTGCTGATGCCAGCCGGGTTGCGCAGCTCGGCACCGACGGCAAGGCCGCGCTGGACCGCGGGGCGCGCCTGCATGGTCTCGAGCCAGCGCCCGACATTCGGGAACTGCTTGATGTCCTGGCCCTGGCGCTCCCAGCCGCGGGCCCAGCCGATGCAGGCCATGTCGGCGATCGAGTATTCGCCGCAAATATAGTCGCGGCCCTCGAGCCGGCGATTGAGCACGCCGTAGAGTCGGTTGGCCTCGTTGGTGTAGCGCTCGACGGCGTAGGGGATCTGCTCCGGCGCGTAGAGCCGGAAATGATGGGTCTGGCCGAGCATCGGGCCGAAGCCGCCCATCTGCCAGAACAGCCATTCGTCGACGGCGACGCGGGCGCGCTCGTCGCTCGGATAGAACTTGCCGGTCTTGCGGCCGAGATATTGCAGGATCGCGCCGGATTCGAAGACCGTGATCGGCTTGCCGTCAGGCCCTTCGGGATCGATGATCGCCGGCATGCGGTTATTCGGCGAGAAGGCCAGGAATTCCGGCTTGAACTGGTCGCCCTTGCCGATATTCACGGGCACGATCTTATAGGGCAGCCCGCATTCCTCGAGCATGATCGTGATCTTGTGGCCGTTCGGCGTCGGCCAATAATAGAGCTCGATCGGCTGGGTCTGGCTGGCTGACATGGTACTTTTCCTGTCGCAGTTGGCTCGGCGTCAGATTTAGGCTGCTTCGGATGATGCTGGAAGCCGAAGCGCCCGCTCGCCAAGCGGGTTCGCCATGTCGTGAAGGCGGTTGCGGACGCCCTCCTCAGACCAGGATCTTGAAACCCTCATGGCTCTGGTCGAAGCCGAGATTGCGGTAGAAGCGATGCGCGTCGAGCCGCGCCTTGTTCGAGGTCAGCTCGACCAGCTCGGCACCCTTGCTCCTGGCGAAGTCGATGGCGAAGCCGATCATCACGGCGCCCACGCCCATGCCGCGGCATTCCGGCGCGACATGCACGCTCTCGAACTTGGCGCGCTTGCGTCCGCGCGAGATGATTCCGGGAATGATCGTGACCTGGAAGGTGCCGATCACCGCACCGTTTCGCTCGGCGACGAAGAGCGTGTTGTCGGGGCTGGCCGCGACCACGTCGAAGGACTGCTCATAGGACGGATGGGCGGCCTCCGCCTCGATCTCGGCCGGCGTCATGGTCTGGTTGGCGGCGCCGAGCATGATCAGCGTCGCGACGCGGCGGACATCCTCGCGCCGGGCCGGACGGATCGTGATCTCGGACGGGGCGACTTTGGCTTCGCTCATGGCGCAGGCTCCTCGGGCAGCAATGCGCCGGCTTTAGAGCATCGCGCCGCCAGGCGGAACCAGCCTCAATCGGCGAAGAGCCGCTTGGCCATCATCAGGGTGTTGGGCGTGTCCTCGCGGCCATCGAACCGGGCCGAGCGCTGCAGGAAGAAGCCCATGCGCTCGTAGAAGGCGATGGCCGGCTCGTTCTGCAGCTCGACCTCGAGCCGCGCCACCGGCGCCAGCGGGAAATGCGCCAGCGTGACCTGCAGCAAGGTGCGGCCGATGCCGATGCCCTGATAGGCCGGCAGGACATAGAGCCTGGTCAGCAGCGCCGCCCGGTCGCGCTCACGCCTGGCCGAGGAGGTCGCGACGATCTCCTCGCCGACCTGCGCGACGAGGAAGGCCTCGCCGTCGCGGTCGAGCTGGGCGCTGAGGTTCTCCAGGGAGTGCCAGGCATTGGTGATCTCGGCCACCCGGCGCCAGCCATAGATGCCGTCATAGGTATCGTGCCAGGTCTCGACCAATAGCGCTCGGACGGCCGGAAGATCGGCCGTGACCGCATCCCGGATAATGAGACCGTCCGGCGTCACACTCTCACTCGATACCCAGCTTCTTCTTCAGGATCTCATTCAGCGCCTGCGGGTTGGCCTTGCCGCCGGAGGCCTTCATCGCCTGGCCGACGAACCAGCCCAGCATGGTCGGCTTGGCCTTGACCTGCTCGACCTTGTCCGGGTTGGCGGCGATGATCTCGTCCACCGCCTTCTCGATCGCGCCGGTATCGGTGACCTGCTTCATGCCGCGTTTCTCGACGATCTCACGCGGGTCGCCACCTTCCGACCAGAGGATCTCGAACAGGTCCTTGGCGATCTTGCCGGAAATGACGCCCTCGCCGATCAGATCGACGAGACCGCCGAGCTGCGCGGCCGAGACCGGCGAATCCGTGACGTCCTGGCCTTCCTTGTTGAGGCGGCCAAAGAGCTCGTTGATGACCCAGTTGGCGGCGGCCTTGCCGTCGCGGCCCTTGGCTACGGCCTCGAAATAATCGGCTTGGTCGCGCTCGGCGACCAGCACCGAGGCGTCATAGGGTGAAAGCCCGTATTCGGCGATGAAGCGCGCCTTCTTGGCGTCGGGCAGCTCCGGCAGATGCCCCTTCAGGTCCTCGACGAAGGCGTCGTCGAATTCCAGCGGGAGCAGGTCCGGATCCGGGAAATAGCGATAGTCATGCGCTTCTTCCTTCGAGCGCATCGAGCGGGTCTCGCCCTTGCCGGGATCGTAGAGCCGGGTTTCCTGGTCGATCGTGCCGCCATCCTCGATAATGCCCACCTGCCGGCGTGCCTCGACCTCGACCGCCTGGCCGATGAAGCGGATCGAGTTGACGTTCTTGATCTCGCAGCGCGTGCCGAGGGGCTCGCCGGGGCGGCGCACGGAGACGTTGACGTCGGCGCGCAGGTTGCCCTTCTCCATGTCGCCGTCGCAGGTGCCGAGATAGCGCAGGATGGTGCGCAGCTTGGTGACATAGGCCTTGGCCTCGTCGGCCGAGCGCAGGTCCGGCCGCGAGACGATCTCCATCAACGCCACGCCGGAGCGGTTGAGATCGACGAAGCTCATGGTCGGATGCTGGTCGTGGATCGACTTGCCGGCATCCTGCTCGAGATGCAGGCGCTCGATGCCGACGGTGATCTGCTCGGTCGGCGACAGGTCGACCACGATCTCGCCCTCGCCCACGATCGGGCTCTTGTACTGGCTGATCTGGTAGCCCTGCGGCAGATCGGGGTAAAAATAGTTCTTGCGATCGAAGACCGAGCGGTTGTTGATGCGCGCGTTGAGACCAAGGCCGGTGCGCACCGCCTGGCGGATGCATTCGGCATTGATCACCGGCAGCATGCCGGGCATGGCCGCGTCGACGAGGCTGACATGCTCGTTGGGCTCGGCGCCGAAGGCTGTCGAGGCGCCCGAGAAGAGCTTGGCGTTGGAGGTGACCTGCGCATGGATCTCCATGCCGATGACGATCTCCCAATCGCCGGTGGCGCCCTTGATCAGCTTCTTGGGGTCGGCGGGGCGGGCATGCGCGTTCATTGCGGGTCTTCCGGCTCGAAGAGTGTGGCGTATCGGTTAAAACTTCGAGGCCCGGGCGGCAAGCCTCTGTTGCCATCCTGTCACCCCATGGCCGGAATGTTGCTTATGTGACGTGAATTTGACAGCCGTGTCGAGTGACGGAACTTGACAATCGTCAGTGTGACCCATTTGTTGCGCGCACGATTGGAAACCTGTCTCGGTTGTGCCGATCCCGCTATCCGGAGTTTTTCCATGACAGTTCGCCGTTCACGGGGCCTTGCACTCGCCATCATCGCGGCCGTGGCCGCCATGTCGGCCGATGCTGCCTGGGCCCAGGGCGCGCCGCCGGCTCCGCCGGTCCAGGTCGCAACGCCCCTCGCCAAGCGCGTGACCAACTGGGACGAGTTCACCGGCCGCTTCGAGGCGCGCGAGCAGGTCGAGGTCCGCGCGCGGGTCTCGGGCTTCCTCGACAGCATCCATTTCCGCGACGGCGACATGGTCAAGCGGGGCGACCTGCTCTTCACCATCGACCAGCGCCCCTACCGGCTCGCAGTCGATGCGGCCAAGGCCGAGGTCGCGCGCACCGGCGCCCAGGTCGAGCTCGCCCGCAACGAGGTCGAACGCGCCGAGGGCCTGACGCAGAACCGCACGATCACCGCGCGCGACGTCGACCAGCGCCGCGCCAACCTGAACGGCGCCATCGCCCAGCAGCAGGCGGCCGAGGCCAATCTCAAGACGGCCGAGCTCAACCTGGAATGGACGCAGGTGCGCGCGCCGCTCGACGGACGCATCTCAAACCGGCGCGTCGATGCCGGCAACCTGATCGCCGGCGGCCAGTCCGGCGCGACGCTGCTGACGACGATCGTCTCGGTCGATCCGATCAACTTCGTCTTCGACGCCTCGGAGGCCGACTACCTGCGCTATGCGCGGCTGCAGGACCTGCGCAAGCCCGGCACCCCCGTGCGCGTGCGTCTCGCCGACGAGCGCAGCTGGGACCGGGAAGGCAAGATCGACTTCGTCGACAACACGCTGAACGCCCGCTCCGCCACGATCCGTACCCGCGCCGTCTTCCCGAACCCCAACGGGATGCTGACGCCGGGAACCTTCGGTCGCATGCGGCTCTTCGCCGGCGAGGCCGATGCGCTGCTGGTGCCGGATGCCGTGATCGTCTCCGACCAGGCCAACAAGATCGTCCTGGCGGTCGGGCCGGACAACAAGGTGGTGCCGAAGCCGGTGCAGCTTGGCCAGATCAGCGATGGGCTGCGCGTCATCACCAAGGGTCTCGAGCCGAGCGACAAGATCATCGTGAACGGCATCGCCAACCCGATAGTGCGTCCGGGCGCGACGGTGACGCCGCAGCCCAGCGAGATCAAGGCGGCCGCCGCCAACTGACGGCCCGAAGGCCACAACAATGAGCGGACGGTATCCTCCGTCCGCCCTGCCCAAGTCTCTTTGGCGCAATTCCCGAGGGGAAACCGGTCAACGCGTTTCCCGGAATTGCTCCAGGCCAGGACCGAAACATGTTCCGCTTCGCCCATTTCTTCATCGACCGGCCGATCTTCGCGACCGTCCTCTCGGTGCTGCTGACGATCGCCGGCGCCATCACGCTGCGCACGCTGCCGATCGCCGAATATCCCGAGATCGCGCCGCCGACCGTCACGATCACCGCGAGCTATCCGGGCGCCTCCGCCGAGGTCGTCGCCTCGACAGTCGCGGCGCCGATCGAGCAGGAGGTCAACGGCGTCGACGACATGCTCTATATCTCGTCGCAGTCGACCGGCGACGGGCGCGTCACGATCAGCGTCGTCTTCAAGGCCGGCGTCGATGTCGACCAGGCCCAGGTCCTCGTGCAGAACCGCGTCTCGGTGGCTGAGCCGCGCCTGCCGCAGGAGGTGCGTGCGCTCGGCCTGCAGGTCCGCAAGGCCTCGCCGGACTTCCTGATGGTCATCCACATGCTGTCGCCGGACGGCACGCGCGACCAGCAATATGTCTCGAACTACACCACGCTGAACGTGAAGGACGTGCTGACCCGCGTCGAAGGCGTCGGCGACGTCCAGGTCTTCGGTGCGCGCGACTATTCGATGCGCGTCTGGCTCGATCCGGCCAAGGTCGCGGCCCGCAACCTGACTGCCGGCGATGTCGTCGCGGCGATCCGCGCCGCCAATATCCAGGTGGCCGCAGGCGCGATCAACCAGCCGCCGGCGGCGTCCGACGGCGCCTTCCAGCTCTCGGTCAACACGCTCGGGCGCCTGACCAGCATCGACGAGTTCTACAATATCGTCGTCCGCTCGGATGCCGATGGCGGCACGATCCGCGTGCGCGACCTCGCCCGGGTCGAGCTCGGCGCGCAGGACTACCTGACCAATTCCTATCTCGACAACAAGGAAGCGGTGGCGATCGGCGTGTTCCAGCGCCCGGGCTCGAACGCGCTCGCGGCCTCCGACTCGCTGATCAAGACGATGGAGACGCTGTCGAAGAACTTCCCGGCCGGCGTCGAGTACACGATCGTCTACAACCCGACGGAGTTCATCAGGGAATCCGTCTCGGCAGTGGTGCAGACGCTGCTCGAGGCGATCCTGCTCGTCGTCATCGTCGTGATCCTGTTCCTGCAGACCTGGCGCGCTGCGATCATCCCGATCATCGCGATCCCGGTCTCGCTGGTCGGCACCTTCCTGATCATGAGCGCCGTCGGGATCTCCTTCAACACGATCTCGCTGCTGGCGCTCGTGCTCGCCATCGGCATCGTCGTCGACGACGCGATCGTCGTCGTCGAGAATGTCGAGCGCTATCTCGCGCAGGGCATGAGCCCGGTGGACGCGGCCCACAAGACCATGGACGAGGTCGGCGGCGCCCTGCTCGCGATCGCGCTCGTGCTCTGCGCCGTGTTCATCCCGACCGCCTTCATCACCGGCCTGCAGGGCACGTTCTACCAGCAGTTCGCGGTCACGATCGCGGCCTCGACGGCGATCTCCTGCTTCGTGTCGCTGACCCTGTCGCCGGCGCTGGCGGCGATCCTGCTGAAGCCGCACAGCCATGAGGAGCCGAAGGGCTTCCTGGCCATGCTGAGCGCGCCGCTGCGCTGGTTCTTCAAATATTTCAACAAGGCCTTCGACTGGCTCTCGCGCGCCTATGGCGCGGTGACCTCGCGCCTGATCCGCGTCGGCGTGCTGATGCTGCTGGTCTATGCCGCGCTGATCGCGGTCGCCGGCCAGCGCCTCGTGGCGATCCCGACAGGCCTGGTGCCGCAGCTCGACCGTGGCTACTTCATCGCGGTCTTCCAGCTGCCTCCGGGCGCGTCGTTGCAACGCACCGACGAGGTCATCCGCAAGGCGACCGACATGCTGCTGAAGCGCCCTGGTGTCGCCCATGCCGTGACCTTCGCGGGCCTTGACGGCGCGACTTTCACCATGGCGCCGAATGCCGGCGTCGCCTTCGTCACGCTCTCCGACTTCAGGGAGCGCGCCAAGCAGGGCCTTACGACCCAGGGCATCCTCAACGACCTGCGCGGCCAGCTCTTCCAGATCGGCGAGGCCTTCGCGCTGATCATCGAGCCGCCGGCGGTTCCCGGCATCGGCACGGGCGGCGGTCTCAAAGGCTATGTCCAGGATCGTGGCGGGCGCGGCCTGGCGGCGCTCGAAGGTGCAACCTGGGCCGTTGCGGGCACGGCCGGACAGACGCCGGGCATCCAGCAGCCCTTCACGCTGTTCTCGACGAAGACGCCGCAGATCTACGCCGATATCGACCGCACCAAGGCGGAGATGCTCGGCGTGCCGGTGACGCGCGTGTTCGAGACGCTGTCGATCTATATGGGCTCCGCCTATGTCAACGACTTCAACATCCTCGGCCGCACCTTCCGGGTCACGGCCCAGGCCGACAACCCGAACCGGCTCGACATCCGTGACGTCGCCGACCTGAAGACGCGCAATGCCGATGGCGAGATGGTGCCGATCGGCTCGGTCGCGACCTTCTCGGACACGACCGGCGCCTATCGCGTGCCGCGCTACAACCTCTATCCGGCAGCCGAGGTGCAGCTCTCGATGGCGCGCGGCTATTCGACCGGCCAGGGCATCGCGGCGGTGGAGCAGATCGCGCAGAAGGTGCTGCCGGCCGGCTTCGGCTTCGAATGGACCGAGATCGCGCTGCAGGAGAAGCTCGCCGGCAATACCGCGATCATGGCCTTCGGCCTCGCCGTCGTCTTCGTCTTCCTGCTGCTCGCGGCGCTCTACGAGAGCTGGACCTTGCCGCTCGCCGTCATCCTGATCGTGCCGATGTGTATCCTCGCGGCGATGATCGGCGTCGGGTACAAGGATTTCGACCGCAACGTGCTGGTCGATATCGGCCTCGTCGTGCTCGTCGGCCTCGCCGCGAAGAACGCGATCCTGATCGTCGAATTCGCCAAGCAGGCCGAGGACGAGGGCATGACCCGGCGCGAAGCGGCGATCGCAGCCGCCAGGACCCGGCTGCGGCCGATCCTGATGACCTCGCTCGCCTTCATCCTGGGCGTGCTGCCCCTGACGATCTCGATCGGCGCCGGCGCGGAGATGCGCCAGGTGCTCGGCGTCGCCGTGTTCTCGGGCATGATCGGCGTCACCGCCTTCGGCCTGCTGTTCACACCGGTGTTCTATGTCGTCGTGCGTTGGCTCGCCGGACTCTTCGAGAAGAAGAAAAAGCCGGAGCCGGCATCAAGCGACGCGCACACGGCGCACTGATCCGGTGACCTGACGCGAAGCGGCCCGCCTCCCCCGGAGGCGGGCCGCTTCGCTTTGAACGGTCCTCGATGGGCGGGCAGGAGCGGCAAGAAAAGAAAGGGCCGCTCGCGCGGCCCTTGTCCGTTTCCGTGCGTGGCTCCAGCCGGGCTCAGGCCCACCAGCGCTCGCGCACGGGGAAGCGGCCGGCGGCCTGCTCGATCACCTCGCCAAGCGAGAACAGCGTCTCCTCGTCGAAGGGCCGGCCGATGAGCTGCAGGCCGAGCGGCAGGCCCTGCACGTCGCGGCCTGCGGGAACAGCGATTCCGGGCAGGCCGGCCATGTTCACCGTCACCGTGAAGATGTCGTTCAGGTACATCTCGACCGGATCGGCCGAGCCCTTCTCGCCGATGCCGAAGGCGGCGGACGGGGTCGCCGGCGTCAGCACGGCATCGATGCCATCGGCGTAGACGGTCTCGAAATCGCGCTTGATCAGGGTGCGGACCTTCTGGGCGCGGAGATAATAGGCGTCGTAATAGCCGGCCGAGAGCACATAGGTGCCGATCATGATGCGGCGCTTGACCTCGGCGCCAAAGCCTTCGGCGCGGGTCCTCTCGTACATCTCAACGATGTCCTTGCCCGGCACGCGCAGGCCGTAGCGGACGCCGTCATAGCGCGCGAGATTGGACGAGGCCTCGGCCGGGGCGACGATGTAATAGGCCGGCAGCGCGTATTTCGTGTGCGGCAGCGAGATGTCGACGATCTCGGCGCCGGCCGCCTTCAGCCAGGCGATGCCCTGCTGCCAGAGCGCCTCGATCTCGGGCGACATGCCGTCGAGCCGGTACTCCTTGGGTATGCCGATCTTCATGCCCTTGACCGAGCGGCCGACGGATTTCTCATAATCCGGCACGGCCATGTCGACCGAGGTCGTGTCCTTGGGATCGTGGCCCGCCATCGAGCGCAGCATCACGGCGCAGTCGCGCACGGTCTTGCCGATCGGCCCGGCCTGGTCGAGCGAGGAGGCGAAGGCGACGACGCCCCAGCGCGAGCAGCGGCCATAGGTCGGCTTGATGCCGACCGTGCCGGTGAAGGCGGCAGGCTGGCGGATCGAGCCGCCGGTATCGGTCGCGGTCGCGGCGAGGCAGAGATCGGCGGCGACGGCCGAGGCCGAACCGCCGGAGGAGCCGCCCGGCACGAGATGATTGCCCTCGATCGCGCCGGAGGCCCCTGCCCCGACATTCGAGCCCTGGCGGCGCCAGGGATTGACGACATTGCCGAAGGCCGAGGTCTCGTTCGACGAGCCCATGGCGAATTCGTCGTTGTTGAGCTTGCCAAGCATGACCGCGCCGTCGCGCCAGAGCTGGCTGGAGACGGTCGATTCATAGGCCGGCACGAAATTGCCGAGGATCTTCGAGCAGGCCGTGGTGCGCACGCCCTGCGTGGCGAAGAGGTCCTTGATGCCGAGCGGCAGGCCCTCGAGCGGGCCGGCCTCGCCCCTGGCGAGCCTGGCATCGGAGGCGGCGGCCTGCTTCAGGGCATGTTCCGGCGTCTCCAGCACATAGGCGTTGAGCGCGCGGCCCTTCTCGACCGCGGCGACATGCGCCTGGGTGAGTTCGGTCGACGAGAAGGTCTTGGCCTTGAGGCCGTCGCGGGCCTCGGTCAGCGTCAGGCGGGTGAGATCGGTCACGTTTGAAATCCGGTCGGGCTGAATTGGAAGCGATCCCGGAACGCGCTTCGCGCGTCCGGGATGGTTGAATGAGCGCTTCAGGCGCTCATTCAACCACCTTCGGCACCATGAAGTAATCGTCCTCGGAGGCAGGCGCATTGGCGACGATGCGGTCGGCGATCTCGCCGTCATTGACCACGTCGGCGCGCTGCTTCATCGCCATCGGCGTGACCGAGGTCATCGGCTCGACGCCGTCGACATCGACCTCGTTCAACTGCTCGACGAAGCCGAGGATGGCGTTGAGCTCGCCTTGCAGCTTAGGCAGTTCCGTCTCCGGCACGGCGATGCGCGCGAGATGCGCGACGCGCTTGACGGTGGCGAGATCGACCGACATGGCAGGCTCCTGAAGACCTTGGCGCCAAAGGCGCTGAAACGTCCCAGCGCTATAAGACGCGGATGATTTGCCCGCAACAATGCTGCGCCGCCAAACGAGGAAACGCGGGGCCCCTCACCGCGGTCAGGCTCACCGTGTTCCGGCCTCTCCTTACGGGAGAGGGTTTCGGGTCAGAGCTCGACCGCCTCGCCCTTTTTCGGCACCACCGCCTTGACGTCGCTGCCCTTCAGCCCCTCGACGAAGGCATCCGCGTTCTGGTCGATGATCGGGAAGGAGCCGTAATGGCAGGGCACCGCCAGCTTGGGCTTGACGAAGCGGGTCATCGCCAGCGCGGCGACCTTGCCGCCCATGGTAAAGCGGTCGCCGATCGGGCAGAGGCAGATCTCGACGCCATGGATCTCGCTGAGCAGCGCCATGTCCGAGAAGATGTCGGTATCGCCCATGTGCCAGAGCGTCTTCTCGCCCTTGGCCTTGATAATCGCGCCATTGGCGCTGCCGAGCGGGAAGCCGACGCCGGCCTCGACCAGGCCGGCCGAATGGTCGGCACGGACCAGCGTCACCGAGAAGGCACCGAGATCGACGGTGCCGCCCGTGTTCATCGGCTCGAATTTCTTCAAGCCCTTCGAGGCGAGGTACATGCACAGGTCATAGTTGCTGACGACTGTCGCGCCGGTCGCCTCGGCAATGGCGAGCGTGTCGCCGATATGGTCGCCATGGCCATGGGTAACGACGATATGGCCGATGCCCTTCGAGATCTCCGCGACATCGCCCTCGAAGGCCGGATTGCCGGTGAAGAACGGGTCGATCAGCAGCGAGGCGCCGGCAAGATCGAGTCGGAAGGCGGATTGGCCGTACCAGGTCAGTTTCATCGCAAGGTCTCCAGCGGCACGATGACGGGCCGGTCTATCTAGGCCCGTTCGGCGACGACACCAAGTCGACTTTGCGGCCACGGGCGTGCAGGCTCGCGCTCACGATTCCAAGCCGAGGTGACGCCATGACCGACGCCGCAACCCTGTCCCGCCGCATCGCCCAGGGTCGTGGCGACGAGCCGGCCGATCTCGTCATCCGCGGCGCTGGAATGCTCGACCTCGTCACCGGCGCGCTGGTCGAAACCGATATCGCGCTGTGCGGTGACACGATCGTCGGCACCCATGGCCGCTATGAGGGCAAGGAGAGCTTCGACGCGACCGGCCTGATCGCCGTGCCCGGCTTCATCGACACGCATCTGCATGTCGAATCCTCGCTGGTGACGCCGCTCGAATTCGAGCGCTGCGTGCTGCCGCATGGCGTCACCACCGCGATCTGCGACCCGCACGAGATCGCCAATGTGCTGGGCAGCGAGGGCATCGCCTATTTCCTGGCCTGCGCCGAGCAGATGCGCATGGACCTGCGCGTCCAGCTCTCGAGCTGCGTGCCGGCGACGCATCTGGAAACGGCGGGAGCACAGCTTGAAGCGGCCGATCTCGTCGCGCTGATGAACCACCCGAAGGTGATCGGCCTCGCCGAATTCATGAACTTCCCCGGCGTGCTGCATCGCGATGCCGGCTGCCTCGCCAAGCTCGAGGCCTTCTCCCACCGGCATATCGACGGGCATGCGCCGCTGGTGCGCGGCATGGACCTCAACGGCTATCTCGCCGCCGGCATCCGCACCGACCACGAGACCACCGCTGCCGAGGAAGCCCGCGAGAAGCTCGCCAAGGGCATGGCGATCCTGATCCGCGAGGGCTCGGTCTCGAAGGACCTGCATGCGCTGATCCCGCTGATCAGCCGCGACGCCTCGCCCTTCCTCGCCTTCTGTACCGATGACCGCAATCCGCTCGACATTGCCGAGGAAGGCCATCTCGACTTCATGATCCGCACCGCGATCGCGCACGGCGCCGACCTGCTCGCGACCTATCGCGTCGCCTCGCTCTCGGCGGCGCGGAATTTCGGCCTGTTCGACCGCGGCTTCATCGGGCCGGGCAAGCGCGCCGATATCGTGCTGGTCGAGGATCTCGCGGCCTGCTGCGTCAAGCAGGTCTTTGCCGGTGGGAGGATGGTAGAGGCCGGGCTCTTTGCCGATCGGCGCCCGGTCGCGCCGGTCGGCCTCGGCAGCGTGAAGAGCCGGAAGCTGACGGAGGCGGATTTCAGGGCGGCGGCGCGTCCGGGCGAGACACCGGTGATCGGCGTCGTGCCGGGCCGGATCATCACCGAGCGGCTGGCCATGTCCCTGCCCGCGCGCGACGGCGAGGCTCTGCCCGATCTCGCCCAGGACGCGGTCAAGGTCACGGTGATCGAGCGGCACGGACGATCAGGCGGCATCGCGACCGGCTTCGTCAATGGCTTCGGCATGAAGCACGGCGCCATCGCCTCCTCGGTCGGCCATGACAGCCATAATCTCTGCGTCGTCGGCGTCGACGAGGCCTCGATGGCGGCAGCAGCCAACCGGTTGATCGAGATCGGCGGCGGCTTCGCGGTGGCGGACCAGGGCAAGGTCGTGGCCGAGCTGGCGCTGCCGGTGGCAGGGCTGATGAGCGATCAGCCCTTCGAGGCTGTGCGCCATGGGCTGGAGGGCCTGCGGGCCGCGGCCAAGGCGCTCGGCGTCGTGCTGGCCGAGCCCTTCCTGCAGGTCGCCTTCCTGACGCTGCCGGTGATCCCGCACCTGAAGATCACCGACAAGGGACTGGTCGATGTCGACAGGTTCGACTACGTCTGACTCGGGTCAAGCCCGAGCCTGACGGCCGATCAAAGATCGACCTCGATCCCTTCCGCCTTCGCCTTCGCCCGCAGATTCAGCCGGCGGACGCCGGGCAGTCGGGTGCCCTCCTGCTCCTCGATCGCATGCGCCAGCAGCTTCATGCGCTCACCGAACCAGTTGCCGCCCATGCCGGCGGGGTCGATGGCGAGGATGAGCTGGCCGGTATCGGGCGGGCCGCCCTTGTCGTCGATGAAGGACGAGGCCTGGAAGGCGAAATGCGTGCCGACCAGCGCGGCGGCAAGGATCTCGACCATCATCGCCAGCGTCGCACCCTTCGCGTCGCCGAGCGGCACCATGGTGCCGGCGAGCGCGGCGGCGGCATCGGTCGTCGGCTTGCCGTCGACATCGAGCGCCCAGCCTTCCGGGATGCTCTCGCCCTTCTGCCTGGCCGCGACGATGGGCCCGCGCGCGACCTTCGACAGCGCCATGTCGATGACCACCGGCTCGCGGCCGGCGAGCGGCGCGGCAAAGGCGATCGGATTGGTGCCGAACACCGGCTTGGAACCGCCCCAGGGCGCGATCGCGCCGGGCGTATTGGCGAAGAGCAGGGCGACCAGGCCCTGCTCGGCCAGGCGCTCGACATGCAGGCCGGCGGCGCCGCAATGGCTGGAACGGCGGATCGGCGCGGCGGCGATGCCCTGGGCCCGCGCGATCTCGGGCAGTTCGATCACGGCGAGGTCGATCGCCGGATAGGCGAAGCCATGGGCGGCGTCGATCGCCAGCACGCCGGGCTTGGGCCGGCGTGCGATCGGCACGGCCTTGCCGTCGACCTTGCCCGCCTTGAGCATCGCCAGATAGGTCGGCACGCGCGAGAGCCCGTGGCCCTTGAGCCCGTCCGCCTCGGCCATGACCAGCGCCCAGGCAACCGAGGCGGCGTTGGCCGGCGAGGCGCCGGCGGCGACGAAGAGTTCCGCGATCCTGGCTTCAGCCTGTTCCAGCGAGAGCTTCATATCCGCCCCTCCAGCGCAGCAATGACGCGCTCGGCGACGAGGCCGGAAACACGACCATTCGATTCCACCGTATTGCCGGCGATATGCGGCGTCAGGATCAGGTTCGGCGTGCCGGCGAAGAGCTTGGCGCCGCCGCGCAGGGGCTCCTCGGCGAAGACGTCGAGCGCCGCGCCGCCGAGCGTGCCGCCCTTTAGCGCCGCGACCAATGCCTCCTCGTCCATGACGCCGCCGCGCGCCGCATTGATCAGCACCGCATCCGGCTTCATCCGGGCGAAGGCGTCCTTGCCGATCACGCCCTTGGTCTCGGGGGTCAAAGGCAGGTGGATGCTGATGACGTCGGAGGTCGAGAGCAGCGTGTCGAGCTCGAGCCGCTCGGCATCGCCCCAGGCCGCGTCGTCAGCCGCGACGTAAGGATCGTAGGCGGCGACGGTCATCCCGAGCAGGCGGGCATGGCGGGCGGTATCGCGGGCAATGGCGCCGAAGCCAATGAGGCCCATGCGCTTGCCGGCGATCTCGCGGCCGATCAGCTTGGTCTTCGGAAACTCGCCGGCGAGCATCGCGGCATTGGCGAAATAGGCGCCGCGCAGCAGCGTCATGGCGGTGCCGATGACATATTCGACGACCGAGAGACTGTTCGCCCCCGTTGCCGGGAAGACCTTGATGCCGCGAGCGGCGCAGGCCTCCATGTCGATATTGTCGAGGCCGACGCCAAGCCGGCCGACAACCTTCAGACTCTTCGCTCCGTCCAGCAGCGCGCCGCGCACCTGGGTCTGATTGCGCACGATCAGGGCCGGACTTCCGGCGGTGAGCCTCGCCAGCTCATCCGGCTTGGCGAACAGATCCGGATCGTGATGGACCGTGTAGCGCGCCTTCAGCGCCTCGACTGCAGCCTCATCCATGAATTCGGTGACGACGATATCGGTCATGTTCAGCCCAGGGCTAGCAGGCCGCCGGTGACGACGACCAGAATCACGAGGGAGGTTCCGGTCACGAGGACGAGATGGCGCCAGCCGAGCCGCGCCATGGCGGCGATAGAGGTACCGAGCCCGAGCGCGGCGATGGCGACCAGCAGGCCCCAGCGCGAGGCTTCGAGCAGGCCGGCGCGAATCGGCGGGTAGATCCCGGCAAGCGCCGGCTGCGTCGCGAGCAGGCTGTTGAGCAGGCACAGGCCGAGGAAGACGATCGCGAAGACCGGCACCGGCACCTTGGCCTCTTCGCTGACCTTGTGACCATCGCGCGCCAGCCACCAGCCGACGATCAGCACGGCCGGCAGCAGCATGAACACGCGGAAGAGCTTGACGATGACGGCGGCATTCGCCGCATCGTCCGAGACCGACTGGCCGGCGCCGACGACCTGGGCGACGTCGTGGATGGTCGCCCCGAGCAGGATGCCGGTCTGCTGGGCGTTGAGGCCGAGCCAGACGCAGATCAGCGGGTAGCCGAGCATCGCCAGGGTCGAGAGCGCGTTCATGGCGATGACGGTGAAGGCGACGTCGGCCGACTTGCCCTTGTAGTCCGGCACGACCGTCGCCGTCGCCAGAGCCGCCGAGGCGCCGCAGACGGCGGTGGCGACGCCGGCGAGCGCGCCGGTGCCGCGCTCGCGGCCGAGCCAGCGCGCCAGCAGGAAGCCGGAGGCGACGGTCAACGTCATCGCGAGGACCACGAGCAGCGCCGTCGAGAGGCCGAGCGCGACGATGTCGCCGAGCGCGATGCGCAGGCCGAGCAGCGCGATCGCCCAGCGCAGCAGCTTCTTGACGCAGAAGGTCATGCCCGGGACGAAGCGGGGCGTGTTGGCGAACGGGTGCAGCAGCATGCCGAGCACGAGCGCGATCACCACCGAGGGAATGCCGACCTGCGCGCCGATCAGCTTCTTCAGCGCCGGCTCGGCGAAATCGGAGGCGACAGCGACGATGACCGACAGCACGATGCCATCGACGAGCGGGCGCCAGGTGCTGAGCGGGGAAGAGGTCGCGGTGGTCAAGAACGCGCTCCGGGCTCGTTCATTCAGGGATCGAAGGCGGGCGGCCGATTGGACCGCCCTGCCCGTTAGCGTGTGATCAGGCCGAGCGATAGAGCTTGGTCATCGAGAATTCGCGGTGACCAAGTGTCTCGGCCGCGGTGAGGCGGCCATTCGCGGTGCGCACGATGTTCTGGATCAGAGCGTCGCCGGCCTGCGGGATGGTGAGGTCACGGCGCAGGATGCCGGAGACGTCGACGTCGATATGCTCCGGCATGGTGCGCATGGTCTTCGGGTTGCCGGTGATCTTGATCACGGGGACGATCGGGTTGCCGATGACATTGCCCTGCCCGGTCGGGAAGGTGTGCACGACGTAGCCACCCGCCGCCATCAGGGTCACGCATTCGGCCGCGGCCGACGAGGTGTCCATGTAGTAGAGGCCCGGCCCGCTCGCCGGAGTCTGCGCCGGCTCCAGGATGTCGATGAACTTGCACTCGCGGCCGATCTTCTCGAGATTGCCGAGCGCCTTTTCCTCGATCGTGGTCAGGCCGCCGGCGATGTTGCCCTTGGTCGGCTGCGAATCCGAGAGGTCGTCGGTCTTGTGCGCCTCGATGACGTCGTCCTGATAGGCCTTCCACATCTTGTACCAACGCTCGCCGACCTCGGGGGTGGCGGCGCGGGCCTTGCAGAGATGCTCGGCGCCGGTGATCTCGGAGGTCTCGCCGAAGACGCCGTAGACGCCGCGCGGAATCCATTTGTCGTACATGTTGCCGACGGTCGGGCAGGAAGAGAGGCCCGTGGTGGTGTCGGACTCACCGCATTTGGTCGAGACCCAGAGCTCCTCGATGCCGCATTTCTCGCGCTGCAGCTCGGTCGACCACTGCACGAATTCCTTGGCGACATAGGACGCCTTGGCGATGGTGGCGATGTCGCCATGGCCCTCGATGCCGAAGCCGACGACCGGCTTGCCGGTCTTGGCGATGCCGTCGACGACGATCTTGGTCCAGCCATCCTCGATACCGATGACGATGACGGCGGCCACGTTCGGATTGGCGCCGGTGCCGATCAGCGTGCGGAAATGCACCTCCAGATCCTCGCCGAACTGCAGGCGGCCATAGGCATGCGGGATGGCCAGCGTGCCCTTGATGTTGTTGGCGACGGCCTCGCAGGCGGCGTTGGAGAGATCGTCGAGCGGCAGCAGCAGCACATGGTTGCGCACGCCGACGCGGCCATTCTCACGGCGCCAGCCGTGGAAGGAATCGAGGCTGCGGCCGCTCGGGCGCTTCACCATCGGGGCCTTGAATTCGGGCGCTTCGATCTTGCGGCCCTTCACCCGTCCGAGCTTGCCCTTCACGAGATCGAAATTGGCGACGATCGACATGGCGTTGTCCTCTCAGCTTGGCGGGCTCGACCGAGGCGGGAGCCCTGAATGTCGTGGATCGGGCTGCTTACCAGCGCTTGGTCTTGGCGTTGTGGACGTGAAGGTGCTCGCCCTTCTTGATGTCGGCGACGGCCTTGCCGATGTCCTGGCCGTATTTCCAGATCGTATCGCCCTTCTTGATGTCCTGGAGCGCGACCTTGTGGCCGATCGGAATGTCCATCTTGGCGGTCAGGTGGAAATCCGAATTGTCGTGGGTGACGACGCACAGCATGTCGGTGCCGGCCTTCAGGCCCTCGACGACGACGACACCGACCGTATCCTTCTTCTCATGCACCAAGAGATGGGGCTTGCTCATGTCTGGCCTCCTTCGATCCTCGCGGCAGGATCGATGCCCTCGACTAAAATCGGGCTCGACCTGCGTTTGGCTAAGTCTTATATAAGACATATGAGTGTGCACAAGCACGAAAATGCAGAGCGAGGCGGCGAGCCCGGCATGGCCGAGCCGCTCGGCTTCCGGCCGCTCTATCGGCAGGTGAAGGCGATCTTCGTGCGCCGGCTGGTCGACGGCGTCTGGGCGCCGGGCGAAGGCCTGCCGAGCGAGGGGCAGCTCGCCGCCGAGATCGGAGTCAGCCAGGGCACCGTGCGCAAGGCGCTCGACGAGCTCGCGGCCGAGAACCTGGTCGTGCGCAAGCAGGGCCGCGGCACCTTCGTCGCCGAGCATGACGAGCGGCGCATCCTCTTCCAGTTCTTCAAGCTGGTGCCGGACCAGGGCGAGCGGCGCTTTCCGGACAGCGCGGTGCTGAGCGTGACGACGGGGGTGGCCGACGCGGCCGAGCGCGAGGCGCTCGATCTCCCGGCCCGGGACAAGGTCATCCGCATCCGGCGGCTGCGCTCCTTCGATGCCGCGCCGCTGATCGTCGAGACGCTCAGCCTGCCGCAGCGGCTGTTCCGGGGGCTCGAGGTCGATCCGATCCCGAACAATCTCTACAGCCTCTACGCGGCGCGCTACGGCGTCACCATCGCCCATGCCCGCGAGCGTCTGAAGGCCGTCGCGCTTGCCCCCGATGATGCCGTGTTGCTCGGTGTCGCCGCGCGCTCTCCCGCCCTGCAGGTGGACCGCCTCGCGCTCGCGCTCGACGGCATGCCGGTCGAGCGGCGCCTGAGCCTTTGCCTGACGGAGGAGGCTCACTACCTGTCCGATTTGCGCTGACCCCGAAACGGGGCTGCGCTCACCTGAAGCCGCCGAAGAGCGGTGCAATCACAACCGGAGGAACGAATGTTTGCTAGGACGACCAGACGTATTGCGCTTGCCGGCCTGTTGGCGCTGGGGCTCGCCGGCCCGGCCATGGCGCAGAATTTCCCGACCAAGCCGCTCACCCTGATCGTGCCCTTCGCGGCCGGCGGGCCGAGCGACGTGATCGCCCGCCTCCTCGCCGACCATATGGGCCGGACGCTGAGCCAGCAGGTCGTGGTCGAGAATGTCGCCGGGGCCGGCGGCACGGCCGGCGCCAAGCGCCTCGCCTCGGCCGATGCCGACGGCTACACGCTGCTGATCCACCATCTCGCGCTGGCGGCGGCGCCTTCGCTCTACAGCAATCTCGGCTATGACACGCTGACCGCCTTCGCCCCGGTCGGGCTGGTCAATACCGGGCCGATGGTGGTGGCCGGCAAGCTCGCCCTGCCCCCGGTCGACGGCAAGGCCTTCTTCCCCTACGCCAAGGCCCAGGCCGACAAGCTGACCGTCGCCCATGCCGGTGTCGGCTCGAACTCGCATCTCTGCGCCGTGCTGATGTCGCAGGCGCTCGGCGCCAAGTTCACGCAGGTCGCCTATCGCGGCACCGGCCCGGCCATGAACGACCTCGTTTCCGGCCAGGTCGACGTGCTCTGCGACCAGTCGACCACCGCCGTGCCGCAGATCCAGGGCGACAAGATCCGCGCCTATGCGGTGACCTCGACCGGGCGGCTCGACGTGCTGCCGAACACGCCCACGGCGAAGGAGGCCGGCACCGATCTCGAAATGACGATCTGGCACGGGCTCTACGCGCCGAAGAACACGCCGGCCCCGGTCCTCGACAAGCTCAACGGCGCGCTCAAGGCGGCGCTGAAGGACCCCATGGTGCTCGATCGCTTCAAGGCCGTTGGCACCAGCGCCTTCCCCGAGGCCGAATGGACCCGCGACGCCCATACAAAGCGCTTCGGCGACGAAGTGGCGAAATGGGCCGCCTCGCTCAAGGCAGCCGGCGTGACGCCGCAGAATGCCAACTGAGTCGCTCGAACGCGCCGCTCGCCTCAGCGGGCGGCGCGTGCTATCGCGCGGCATGTCAGCCAATCTGGTGCCGCTCGAAGCCTTCCTGGACCTGCCCGACCAAGCGCGGTTGCTCGGCCTCGATCTCGGCACCAAGACGATCGGGCTCGCGCTCTCGGATGTCGAGCGCCAGATCGCGACGCCGCTCGAGACGATCAAGCGGGTCAAGTTCGGTCTCGATGCCGCGGCGCTCCTGAAGATCGCGGCGAAGTACGAGGTTGCCGGGCTGGTGATCGGACTGCCGCTCAACATGGATGGCTCGGAAGGCCCGCGCGTGCAATCGACACGCGCCTTCATCCGCAATCTCGCCCCCCTCACCTCGCTGCCGATCGTCTTCTGGGACGAGCGGCTCTCGACGCTTGCCGTGACCCGGACCCTGCTCGACGCCGATGCCTCCAGGGCCAAGCGCGCCGAGGTCGTCGACAAGATGGCCGCCGCCTATATCCTGCAGGGCGCGCTCGACCGGCTGCTGCGCATGGCGCCGCCGGAACAGGACGACTGACATGGAAACGCCGCCGCGGAGGCTTCCACGGCGGCGCGATGACAGCGGCGAGCGGTGCCGTTACGGGATGACGTAGCCGCGCTTGATCGCCTTCTTCTGCGCTTCGCGGTGATTCTTGAGCGCCTGCTTCTGCTCGTCGATCGTCATGCGGTTGACCGGGTTGCTGCGGCCGGGGTTGCCGTAGCCATAGTCGCGGCGGGAACGCTCGTAGCCACGATCCTGGCCACGATCCTGGCCGCGGTCATAGCCACGGTCGTAACCGCGGTCGTAGCCGGGCCGCTCGTAGCCGCGACGCTCATACTGGCGCTGATAGCCGTCGTTGTAATACTGGGCCGCCGCGGTGCCGGACCAGAGCGCCGCCAGGGCCAGTGCGCCGCAACCGGCCAGCAGCGTTTTGAGGGAGCCTTCCATCATCTTTCTCCAAGGTCGTCTCGACGGCCATTGCGGATCGCGCGCCGCGCCGCTCATGCGCGCTCAATAAAAGGGCCGCCACCGTCGATGACGGCAGCGGCCCGATGACCCTAGATGTCAGGCGTTCAGATTTTGTTGACGTTATCCGCCCCAGCGGTGAGGCCTGGGCGATAGCTGCGCCTCAGCGATAGCTGCCGCCGGCCGGATCCCGGATATTGTCGGGAATGTAGCCATAGCCGTAGCGCGGCGCGTAATAGCGCGGAGCTGGCGCATAGACGACCGGCGGCTCGGCGTAGACAGGCGCGTAGCCACCGCCATAGTAGCCGTCACCGTAATAGTAGGGGTCGCCATAATAGGCGCGGCGATTGGCTGCGATGGCAGCTGCGCCGAGTACGCCGAGGCCGACGCCGGCGGCGACGGCCGCACCACGATTGTAGCCCCAGCCGCCGCCGCGATAATAGCCACGGCGGTAATACTGACTGTACTCGGCCGGAGCCTTGTCGAGTCGGCCTGCATCGACGCTGGGCCTGCGCTGTTCGGCGAAGGCCGGTGTCACGAGCGCGGCCGACCCGATGGAGGTGGCCGTCAAAACCGCGATAGCGGCAATCTTCAACGAAGCCATTGTCTGATCTCCTGTGGTCCTTGGCGCCTCGGCATCCTCATCAGGCGAACCGGAATCGACTTCGCTTGAAAATGCTTCGGGCCAGAACTTGCGACGCATGATCAGGCCAATCGGTTGAATGCGGCCTGAACCAATCAGGGCGGGATTGCGGCAGGCGCAGCCCCGTACCGATTGGAAGCGCTTGTCCGGTGCGCGTCGTCATGACAGGTGTGCCACCTCCCGATGACGACTCCACCTTCAGCAACCCTCCCCTTGCCGGATTGTTCCGCTTCCGCTTGTCGGCAGGGCCTTCCGTGCAGCCTGGTTCCAGCATGACGCCGATCCTGAACAGCCTGATCGCCATCTTCCTCGTGCTCGCAACCGGCTGGGCGCTGAAGGAACGCGGCTTCGTCTCGGCCGCGCATTGGGCAGGGGTCGAGCGCCTGACCTACCAGGTGCTGTTCCCAGCCGTGGTGATCTACACGCTCGCCGTCGCGGATCTCAGGCAGTTGCCGGTGCTGGCGATGGGGCTTGCCCTGGTCTGCGCCATCCTGCTCGTCGCAGGCGGCCTGATGGCGACACGGCCGCTGCTCGAGCGCGGCGGCATCAAGGGGCCGGCCTTCACCTCGATCCTGCAAGGCTCGGTGCGGTGGAACACCTTCGTCGCCCTGGCGCTCGCGGCCGGGCTGCATGGGCGCGAGGGCGCGACGCTGATGGCCATCGCCGTCGCTTCGATGATTCCGCTGCTCAATGTCCTCTGCGTCATGGTGCTGGCGCGCTATGCCGGCGGCAAGCCGATGAGCACCGGCGAGACGGTGCGTTCGATCGCGATCAACCCCTTCATCTGGTCCTCCGCGGTCGGCCTCGCGCTCAACCAGGTGCAGTGGCTGCTGCCGGTCGCCTTCACCACCTATGTCGATATTCTCGGCCGCGCCTCGCTTGGCGTCGGGCTGCTCGTCGTCGGCGCCGGGCTCGACATCCACAGGCTCAGGCAGCCGCGCTTCGCGCATGTGCTCGCCATCCTGCTGAAGCTCGTGGTCATGCCGTTGCTCGCCTGGGCGCTGGCGCGGCAATTCGGCGTCACCGGCACGGCACTGACGATCACCGTGATCGCAGCCTCCGTGCCAACGGCCACGGCAGCCTATTTCCTGGCGCGCGACATGGGCGGCGACGCGCCTCTGATGGCCGAGATCACGACGATGCAGACCCTGTTCGCGCTCGCCACCCTGCCGCTCGCAATCATTCTCCTCGGGTAATCTGCTCCTCGGGTAACTTGCTCCCCGGATAATTCAGTTGCAGCTGGAATATCATGCACGCAGAGATTGCGTGGACGGCAGTTTGTTGGCAATTGTCTGGAAATGAGACAGTCGCGCGCGGACCCGTTCCGGCGCCTGCGAAAGGCATGTCGCCATGAATTCGCGAGACGAGAAGCCGGCCGGAAAAGCAGCAAACGTCAATGATGCCGAAGCCAGGGAAGCCAAGGCGGAGATGCTGCGCTCCGATCTGTCCTTCGCCGCGATGACCTCGGACGAGCAGGATCAGCACCAGCTCAAGGTGGCCGAGTATATCCAGAGCATGTGCATCGAGCTGCGTGCGATGGCCCAGGGGGCCGAGCTGGAGGGACTGGCCTATTTCATCGACATGGCGCGGCTCGAAGCCTCGACCCAGGTCGAGAACCGGAAAAGCAAGACCGATCTCGACTAAGAGCCGATCACGATTCATTAAATCAAAGGTTGTAGATTTCTCCGTGCACACGCGAGAGACATGCCATGCAGCCCGAGAGCACGAACGAGGCCGTTCGCTCCGGCGAAGCCGGGGCTTTCATCAGACCGCAACTACCTGCCAACGATCCGCTCGATTGTCCGCAGGACCAGCAGCGCTGGCTTCGCTTCGAGGCTGCGCGCTATATCGAGCAATTGCTCGCCGAGATGGGCGTGATGGCACGCGCGGCCGAACTGCAGCACCTGTTCTATTTCCTCGACATGGCCCGGCAGGAAGCCAGCACGCAGGCACAGCGCTGGCGCGACAGATAGAGCATCTCCGCGTTTCTCCGAATCGCGAAAATTCTCTATCCCTTTGTTTTGACGCATTTTCTTCACGCGAATCGGTGTCCACTTCGCTCGAAAATGCTCCAGGCTGGCGCACTCAGATGGCGCGGCTGAGCGTGCCGCCGGGATGGCGCAGGACCGTGCCGTCGAGTTCGAGCTCGAGCAACGCCCGGCTGACATCCCTGGCCGGGCGGCCGCTGGCGCGAACGAGATCATCGACCGATACCGGGGCCGGACCAAGCAGGCCGAGCAAGCTGACGCGCAGAAGATCGCCGCCATCCTGCGGCGCCAACGCTTCAGCCGGCTCGCCCCAATCCGCAGCCGAGAGCGTGGCGGTCTGCGGCGCCGGGGCGACCTCGGGCAGGTCGAGCTCGTCCCAGAGCGGCTCGGCCTCGCCGGCGCGCCCCTCCTCCCGGATCCAGGTCGTGGCGTGCGGAAATGCTGCGTCCGGACGCAGCAGGGGCGTAAGCGCCTCGATGACATGCGAGGCCTCGGAGCACAGCGTCGCCCCTTCGCGGATGAGGTGGTTGCCGCCTTCGGCGCGCGGATCGAGCGGCGAGCCGGGCACCGCGAAGACCTGGCGGCCCTGCTCATTGGCGAAGCGGGCGGTAATGAGCGAGCCCGATTTATGCGCGGCCTCGACCACGACCGTGCCGAGCGCCAGCCCCGAGACCAGCCGGTTGCGGCGCGGAAAATCGCGGCCGCGCGGCGCCCAGCCCAAAGGCATCTCGCTGATTGCGGCGCCGTTGCCCTGCAGGCGCTCGAACAGTCCGAGATTCTGCGGCGGGTAGACCTCGTCGAGCCCGCCGGCCAGCACCGCGACGGTTCCCGTCGCCAGGCTGGCGCTATGGGCGGCCGTATCGATCCCGCGCGCCAGGCCGGAGACGATGACGAAGCCGGCATCGCCGAGCTCCTGCGCCAGTTTCGCGGTGAATTTCAGCCCGGCGACCGAGGCGTTGCGCGAGCCGACCAGTGCGACGCAGGGGCGCAGCAGCGCCGCCGGCTCGCCGAGCACGGAGATGAGCGGCGGGGCGGAATCGATCGCCTGCAGCGGCACCGGATAGTGCGGCTCGCCCAGCGCGATGAAGCGGCCGCGCAGCCGGCGCAGGGCTTCGAATTCGCGTTCGGCCTCGGCCATGCTGCAGATGCGGATGCTGCGGCCGGCGCTGCGTGCGAGCTCGGGCAAGGCCTCCAGCGCCGCCGAGACGCTGCCGAAACGGGTGGACAGGGCGCGGAAGCTGCGCGGGCCGATGCTCTCGCTGCGGATCAGGCGGAGCCAATCGAGGCGCTGGCGCTCGGTGAGCACGACGGCGGCCATGCCGCGTCAGCCCTTCTGGCCGATCTTGCCCTCGCTGCCGGACAGCAGCCGGGCGATGTTCTCGCGATGCATGAACCAGAGCAGCAGGCTGAGCACGCCCATCAGCACGGCCGCCTGGGGCAGCCCGGCCCAGAACCAGAGGAGCAGCGGCGTCAGCAGGCTCGCGATCAGCGCCGAGACCGAGGAATAACGCGTGAGATAGGCGATGCTCAGCCAGATCGCCGCGAAAACCAGCGCGATCGAGAATTTCACGCCGATCAGGATACCGAGATAGGTGGCGACGCCCTTGCCGCCCTTGAAATTCAGCCAGACCGGGAAGAGATGGCCGAGAAAGGCGCCGAGCCCCGCCACCAACCCGGCCTCGCGCGAGCCGAAGAGATAGGTGGCAAGAAGGACCGCCGCCGTGCCCTTGAGCATGTCGCCGGCGAGCGTCGCCGCCGCGAGCTTCTTGTTGCCGGTACGCAGGACGTTGGTCGCGCCAATATTGCCCGAGCCGATGCTGCGCAGATCCGGCCCGCCGCTGAGCCGCGTCAGGACCATGCCGAACGCGATCGAGCCGAGCAGATAGCCGATGACGAGCGCGCCCAGCAGCACGGGCCAGGACAGGCCCAGGTTCAATCCATCCGGCATGCCGCTCCCAGCTCCCCCCGCCACCGCCCAAACTCGAGCGGCCACCAATCAAACTAGACCGGCTCGGCCTCGTAGACCACTGCTCCGGCAACCAAAGTCGTCTGCACCAACCCCTGCAGCCGCGCCTCGTCGAAGGGCGAGTTCTTGGCGCGCGACTTGAGCTTGCGCTTGTCCACGACATAGGGCGCGTCGGGATCGAGCAGCATCAGGTCGGCAGGCGCTCCCGCCGCCAGCCTGCCGCAGCGCAGGCCGAGCAATTCGGCCGGGCGTGACGAGAGCGCGCCGAGCAGGGCCGGCAGCTCGATCTGCCCGGCATGGACCAGCCGCAGCGACGCCGAGAGCATGGTCTCGATGCCGAGCGCGCCATTGGCCGCCTCGCTGAAGGGCTGGCGCTTGGTCTCGACATCCTGCGGGTCGTGGTCGGAGACGATGACGTCGATCACGCCCTCGGCCAGGGCCTCGACCATGGCGAGGCGCTCGTCCTCATGGCGCAGCGGCGGCGAGACCTTGCAGAAGGTGCGGTAGTCGCCGACATCGTTCTCGTTCAGCGTCAGGTTGTTGATCGAGACGCCGCAGGTGATGCGGACGCCTTCCGCCTTGGCCCGGCGCACGAGTTCGACCGATTCGGCGCAGGAGATCATCGCGGCGTGGTAGCGCGCCCCGGTCGCCCGGGCGAGGCGGATATCGCGTTCGAGCATGACCGTCTCGGCCTCGACCGGAATGCCCGGCAGGCCCTTGCGGCTGGCGAATTCGCCTTCGTTCATCACGCCGGCGCCGAGCAGGTCCGGATCCTCGACATGGTTCATCAGCAGCGCGTCGAAATCGCGCGCATAGGTCATGGCACGGCGCATGACCTGCGGGTTCTTCACCGCCTTGGCGCCATCGGTGAAGGCGACGGCGCCGGCTTCGAGCAGCAGGCCGAACTCGGTGATCTCCCGGCCCGCAATGCCCTTGGTCAGCGCGGCGGCCGGCAGGACATTGACAATCGCCTTGTCGCGGGCGCGGCGCTTGATGAAATCGATGATGGCGGGATCGTCGATCGGCGGGTCGGTATCGGGCCGGCAGACGATGGTGGTGACGCCGCCGGCGGCAGCGGCATGCGAGCCGGTGCCGAGCGTCTCGCGGAATTCGGCGCCGGGCTCGCCGAGATAGGCGCGCAGGTCGACGAGGCCGGGCGCGACGACGAGCCCGCTGGCATCGAGCCGCTTCACGCCCTCGCCCGTCGCCGGTGCGCCGCCCCAGGCGATATCGGCGATGGCGCCGCCGCGCAGCAGCAGCGAACCATGCTGCTGCCGGCCCGAAGCCGGATCGACCAGCAGGGCGTTGACGATCGCAAGCTCGCGCATCTCAGGCATTTTCGCGGCGGGTCCCGTCGTCGGAGGCAGGGTTGTGCTTATCGGTGAAGACCATCGTCCAGAACGCGACCAGCCCCCAGAAGAGCAGGCAGAGCAGCGCCCCGGCAATGACGATGAACCATGTCCAGCCGGAGCGCGGATCGGCCAGGAGGAAGCCTGCCGCGCTGACCAGATAAAGTCCGATGAAGACGACGCGCGCACGGCGCATCTGTCGCAACAGCCAGGCTAGGAAGAGCTCCATCGGGCTCAGCCATTCGGCAGGTGCTGCGCGAGCGCATCCAGGACCGCCATGCGCACGGCGACACCCATCTCGACCTGCTCGCGGATCAGCGACTGCGCGCCGTCTGCGACTTCGGAGGAGATCTCGACGCCGCGATTCATCGGGCCGGGATGCATGACCAGCGCATCGGGCTGGGCGAAGGCGAGCTTCTCGCGATCGAGCCCGTAATAGCGGAAATATTCCTTCGAGGAGGGCACGAACGCGCCGTGCATGCGTTCGAGCTGGAGCCTGAGCATCATCACGATATCAGCGCCTTCCAGGCCCTTCTTCATGTCGGTGAAGACGGAAAGGCCCATGCGTTCGATGCCCGCGGGCAACAAGGTCGAGGGCGCGATCAGCCTGACTTTCGCGCCGAGCGCGTTGAGCAGGATGATGTTGGAGCGTGCCACCCGCGAATGCAGGATATCGCCGCAGATGGCGACAGTGAGGCCGGCGATCCGGCCCTTGTTGCGGCGGATGGTGAGCGCATCGAGCAGCGCCTGGGTCGGATGCTCATGGGCGCCGTCGCCGGCATTCACCACCGAGCAGTCGACCTTGCGGGCGAGCAGGTTCACGGCACCGGCGGCATGATGGCGCACGACGAGGATGTCCGGCCGCATCGCGTTCAGCGTCGCGGCGGTGTCGATCAGCGTCTCGCCCTTCTTCACCGAGGAAGAGGCGACCGACATGTTCATGACGTCGGCGCCAAGGCGCTTTCCGGCGAGCTCGAACGAGGCCTGCGTCCGGGTCGACGGCTCGAAGAACAGGTTGATCTGGGTGCGGCCGCGCAGCGTCGCCGTTTTCTTCTCGACCTGCCGCGAGAGCGCGACATAGTCCTCGGCGCGGTCAAGCAGCGCTTCGATATCCAAATGCGACAAACCCTCGATACCGAGGAGGTGGCGGTGCGGATAGATCGGGGCTGGCGATGTCATTTGAAGATCGCTGTTTAGGGTTGAGTCGTGTCGGGCGCAAGGCACTTGCCGCGGCTTTCGACAGTGCTGATCGTCAAGCCACTGTTGCATTCATGCCGCAATCCCCATTTGACAGGGCCGGCGTGCTGACCCACTTTCGCGCGCAATTCCGAAACGGTATTCCGGCGCCCCGCGGAACAGGCACAAGCCGTGCTTGCTTCGCCGAACGCCTATGAGACTGAAATCGCCATGAAGCTCCTCGTCGTCGAGTCGCCGGCCAAGGCCAAGACGATCAATAAATATCTGGGCTCCGATTACGAGGTCATCGCCTCGTTCGGGCATATTCGCGACTTGCCGGCGAAAGACGGCTCGGTCGATCCAGAGCATGACTTCAAGATGCTCTGGGAGATCGAGGGCCGCGGCGCCAAGCAGGTCTCGGAGATCGTCAAGGCGGTCAAGGGCGCCGAGAAGCTGATCCTCGCCACCGACCCTGATCGCGAGGGCGAGGCGATCTCCTGGCATGTGCTGGAGGCGCTGAACGAGAAGCGGGCGCTGAAGGGCATCCCGGTCGAGCGCGTCACCTTCAACGCCGTGACCAAGGACGCCGTGCAGAAGGCGCTGGCCAATCCGCGTCAGGTCGACCAGGCGCTGGTCGACGCCTATCTGGCGCGGCGCGCACTCGATTATCTCGTCGGCTTCACGCTCTCGCCGGTGCTCTGGCGCAAGCTGCCCGGTGCCCGCTCGGCCGGACGTGTGCAATCGGTCGCGCTCAGGCTGGTCTGCGACCGCGAGCGCGAGATCGAGGCCTTCCGGGCCCGGGAATACTGGTCGCTGGTGGCGACGCTGGCGACCAAGACCGGCGCGACCTTCGATGCGCGCCTCGTCGGCGCCGACGGCAAGAAGATCACCCGGCTCGATATCGGCACGGGCGCCGAGGCCGAGGCCTTCAAGCAGGCGCTCGAGAGCGCGCTGTTCAATGTGGCCGAGGTCGAGGCGAAGCCGGTCAAGCGCCACCCCTACCCGCCCTTCCAGACCTCGACCCTGCAGCAGGAGGCCTCGCGCAAGCTCGGCATGGCGCCGGCCCGCACCATGCAGGTGGCGCAGCGGCTCTATGAGGGCGTCGATATCGGCGGCGAGACCGTCGGCCTGATCACCTATATGCGGACCGACGGCGTCGACATGGATGGCAGCGCCATCGCCGCCGCCCGCCGCGTCATCGGCAAGGAGTTCGGCGAGAACTACGTGCCGAACGTGCCGCGCAAATACACGGTCAAGGCCAAGAACGCCCAGGAGGCGCATGAGGCGATCCGCCCGACCGATCTCGGCCGGCTGCCGGCCATGGTCGCGCGCCATCTCGAGCCCGAACAGGCCAAGCTCTACGAGCTGATCTGGAAGCGCACGATCGCGAGCCAGATGGAATCGGCCGAGCTCGAACGCACCACCGTCGACGTCGCGGCGAAGGTCGGCGCCCGCAATCTCGAGCTGCGCGCCTCCGGCCAGGTCGTGCTCTTCGACGGCTTCCTGACGCTTTATCAGGAGAGCCGCGACGACGAGGAGGACGAGGACAGCAGGAAGCTGCCACCGATGAAGGCCGGCGACCCGCTGGAGAAGCGCGCCATCGCCGCCGACCAGCATTTCACCGAGCCGCCGCCGCGCTATTCCGAGGCGAGCCTGGTCAAGCGCATGGAGGAGCTCGGCATCGGCCGGCCATCGACCTATGCCGCGACGCTGGCGACGCTGCGCGACCGCGAATATGTGCGCATCGAGAAGAAGCGCCTGATGCCCGAGGACAAGGGCATGCTGGTCACGGCTTTCCTCGAGAGCTTCTTCAAGCGCTATGTCGAATATGACTTCACGGCGAGCCTGGAGGAGAAGCTCGACCGCGTCTCCAATGCCGAGATCGACTACAAGGCGCTGCTGCGCGAGTTCTGGGAAGAGTTCACCAAGGCGATCGCCGGCACCAAGGAGCTGCGCGTCGCCGAGGTCCTGGACGCGCTGAACGAGATCCTGGGCGAGCACATCTTCCCGGCCAAGGGCGATGGCAGCGATCCGCGCATCTGCCCGACCTGCGGCACCGGCCAGCTTTCGCTCAAGCTCGGCAAGTTCGGCGCCTTCGTCGGCTGCTCCAACTATCCGGAATGCCGCTATACGCGCCCCCTCTCCATCCCCGCCGCCGAAGGCGAGGCGACGCAGGATGGCGGCCAGGGCACGCCGGGCGTGCGCATCCTCGGCAAGGATCCGGTCACCGAGCTCGAGGTCACGCTGCGCGACGGCCGCTTCGGGCCTTATGTCCAGCTCGGCGAGGGCGAGAAGCCGAAGCGCCAGAGCCTGCCCAAGGGCATGAGCGCGGCGTCGGTCGATCTCGACAAGGCGCTGGCCTTGCTGGCGTTGCCGAAGGAGGTGGCGAAACATCCCGAAAGCGGCGAGCCGATCCTGGTCGGCATCGGCCGCTACGGACCTTACGTCCAGCACGGCAAGACCTACGCCAATATCGACAAGGATGACGATGTCCTCCAGCTCGGCGGCAATCGCGCCATCGACCTGATCGTCGCCAAGGAGAGCGGCGCGGGCGGGCGCTTCGGGCGCGGCGCTGCCGCGGTCCCCGGGCGCGAGCTCGGCGAACATCCGGACGGCGGCAAGCTCGTGGTGCGCGCCGGGAAATACGGGCCCTATGTGAACTGGGGCAAGGTCAACGCCACCCTTCCGAAGGCCGTGGCCCAGGAGACGCTGACGCTCGAACAGGCGGTCGAGCTGGTCAATGCCAAGGCCGCAGCCAATGGCGGCGCCAAAGGTGGCGCGAAGGGCGGCAAGGCGAAGGCCACGAAAGCGCCGGCGAAGAAGGCTGCGCCCAAGGCCGCCGCCAAGAAGGCACCGGCAAAGGCCAAGACGGCGGCGAAGGACTGAGCGGCGCCTGCGCCAGCGTACGCGCCGATCTGATCGCGAGGCGGTCAGATCGGATCCGCGCCTTCTATCAATGGTTTAGAGCCGGATTTGATCGGATTGATTCAACCCGATCGAATCCGGCTCCTTGCTTTCGCATCGGCTTTCCCGAAAACCGCAATCCACCTTTCGGGCCGATGCGCTAGAGCATTTCCGCGTTTCTTCGAATCACGAAAATGCTCTATCCATTTGTTTTGACGCATTTTCTTCACGCGAACCGGTATCCACTTCGCTCGAAAATGCGCTAGCGCGGCTTGCGGCGCAGGTGGCAGACCTGCACGCGGCCGCCGCGCCCGTCGGCACGCCAGACGCAGCCGGGATTGCGCGGCGTGCGGTCATAGAGATGGATCACCGCGCGATTCCTGCGGTCATAGGTCCGGTTCGAGAAATCATGCCCGCCGACGCGGACATTGTTGCCGAAGCGGACCTCCGCGAGCGCGGATGCGCCGAGCGCGAGCAACAGGACGGCAGCGAGGGCGCCCGCGCCGGAATATCTCGCAATGCGCATCGGGTCCCTCCAGGTTGCGGCCCGCGGACCCTGGCACCTCCGGTTTACATGCTGGCGACGACGACCAGCCGCTTCACCTCGCCGCGCAGATAGGCCTGCAGGAAGCGCTCATAATCCTTGAACGAGACGCAGCCATTCGAGTCGCCGCGTGGCCCGAGCAGGTAGGTATGGGCGAGCAGGCCGGCGCGGCCGAAGATCTTGCCGCTGCCGCCGACAGGGTTGAGCCGCAGCGCACGCACGCCGTGGAACAAGGCCTCGCGCTCGGTGAGATCGTAGACATGCGGCGGCGTCACGCCCTGCATGCGGACATGGGCGAAGCGCACGTCATCCATCTTATCGCCCAGGCCCGAATGGGCCTCGAGCCGCTCGCCATTCGGCATGTAGACCGTCTTCGCCGAGATGTCGTAGATCGCGGTCTGGGCCGAGGTGACCGGGGCTGCGGAGCTCGGCAGGGTCGGGCTCAGCCTACGACCGCGCGAGCGGTCGATGACATCGTCCTCAGGCGCGGCATAGGCGAGCGCCGGGCCCGACGAGCGCTGCATGCCGAAGATCTTTTCGAAGAAGTTGCGGTTGTCCTCGGGGGCCGGCGCAGTCGCCTTGGCCGCGGCGGCCAGCCGCTCACGGCGCGACGGCTGCCGCTCGGCGAGGCGCGGCGCCTCCGGAGCGGGCGAGGCCTTGATATCGGCCTGTGGCGCCTTATCGGCCTGCGGCACTTTGAGATCAGCCTGCGGCGCTTTGAGATCGGAGGGGCGCGGCACCGGCAGCGGCGCGTTCTGCTGCGCCAGCCTGGCGGCAGGCGGCGCGGGCGGCAGCGGCGGCAACGGCAGCGCCGGGGCGCTGTCGGGCTCATCCTCCGCAGCGGCCTGCTGGTCGGCCGCCGGAGCCTCAGGGGCCGGGGCCGCCAGCTGGAACCCGGCGCCGAGCGGCTCGCTCTCGCCGAGCGAACGCGGCGAATGACCGAGCGAGAAGCCCGGATCGATCATCGGGTCGTAGGGATCGGCGGCGGCAACCTTGGCCGGCGCGGCCAGCACAGGCGTGAGCTCGCGCAGGACGGATTCACGCGGAGCCCTGTCATTGTCGCGCACGGTTATGCCGACGATGGCGGCGACGCCGAAGGCGACGATAAGAAAGACGATCCGGGGGAAGCGGGTTCTATGCCGGCGAGCGCGAGAGCGCGAAGCGCCACGTAGCCTATAGGTCGATTCTCTCATACGCCGCACTCTCGGGATACTCGGATACTCTTCCCCGCTCCCGACAGGCGCCGGCACGCAGATGTCCCGCGCGCGCTCGCCATCGCGAGCCGCGAGCGGACCGTCCTGCCGGTCCAATGATCAGAAGAGGGAAGCCCCAAACGTCGTTCAGCTCATAAGGCGCGCGTTTGGTTAATCACGCGTGAACCAAGACGATCTTTTTTGAGTGTGCTTAGTTGCAACGATACCGACCCGCCAACGCTCGATCATCGGATACGTTTCCGATGATCCAGCTTCCTGGTTTCGCATTCGGCATGCTCCGACAACCGCAATCCACGTTCGGGCCGATGCGCTAGAGTATTTCCGCGCTCCTTCGAAGCGCAAAATACTCTAAGCTTCTGATTTATCGCATTTTCTTCACGCGAACCGGTGCCCACTTCGCTCGAAAATGCTCTGGACGGGCGTCTTCAAGCCGCTGCTTCGGGCGGGATTGCGGCCGATAGGAGGCGCGAGCGTGGCAGGGGGCGTGGCCTCAGGCCGCAGCCTTGCGGAAGGAGGCGCTGACCGCCTCGAGATCCACCCGGCCCTTGAGCGGCAGATGGTCCGAGGCCTTGCGCGAAAGCGGCGTGTCGTGAACGGCGAGCTCACTGATCAGCCCCTGAGGCCAGCCGAGGATCCGGTCGAGCGAAAGCATCGGCCTCTGAGCGGGGAAGCTCGGCAGCGGCTGCGAGCCGCCGAAATAGGGCTCGAGCACATTGAGCGAGGATTTGCGGCTGCGGCGCCACTCGTTGAAATCACCGAGCAGGATGGTCGGCATCGGTACGAGCTCGAGAAAGGCGTTCAGCAGCGCATTGGCCTGGTCCACGCGCGAGCGTCTGAGCAGGCCGAGATGGGCCGCGATGACGCGGAACTTGCCCTCGCCCAGATCGAGCTCAGCAACCACGGCGCCGCGCGGCTCGAGCCCCGGCAAGGTCAGACGGAAGCGGCGATAGAAGACAGGCTCGCCGCGCACCAGCAGTGCGTTGCCGTGCCAGCCATGGCCGTCGACATGGTCCGATTGCACCAAGAGGTGCAGGCCGGTTTCCTTCTGCAGGGTCAGGGGATCGAGCAGGCCGATGCGCTGGCCGAAGCGGCGATCGACCTCCTGCAGCGCAACGAGATCAGCGCCGATCTCGCCGAGAACGCCGATGATTCGGTCCGGGCGCACCAAGCGGTCGGTGCCGCGGCACTTGTGGATGTTGTAGGAAGCGACCTTCACCAAAACCTCGGCTTAGCGTTCTACAGATAAGGCATCAGCAGCCGCGCGGCGGCATCGCGAATCTTCACGATGCCCCACCGGCCGTCGATTTCGGCCACGGTGATGGGATCGGTCAGCTTGCCCTCGATAATGGCACCGAGGCGCCTTGCCAAATCACTATCATGAAACTCGACTGTTAACTCAAAGTTCAGACGCAGGCTGCGCGCATCCCAGTTGGCGCTGCCGACGAGACACCATTCATCGTCGACGACCATGAGCTTGGAATGATCGAAGGGCGGCGGCGAGCGCCAGAGCCGGCAGCCCATCTTGAGCAGCGGCCGGACATGGGCATAAACGGCCCAGCCAACCAGGCGATGATTGTTGACGGAGGGCATGACGATATCGACGCCGACGCCGCGCAGCGCCGCGAGCTGCAGTGCCGTGAGGATCTGCTCGTCCGGCAGGAAATAGGGCGTCGCGACCTTGATCGTGCGCTTGGCAGAGCTGATCGCCGCCAGCAGGACGAGCACGAGGGGGTCGACGCTCTGGTCCGGGCCGGAAGCGACGACGCGTGCCGGCGCGCCGCTCACGTCATGGTCTTCGGCGAGCCATTCCGGCCCGTCCAGGCTCTCGCCGGTGGTGAAGGACCAGTCGTCCTGGAAACTCGCGGCGATCTGCCCGACGACCGGCCCCTCGATGCGGAAATGCACGTCGCAGACCGGCTCCGGCGGCTTGGTGGCGAGCAGGTTCTCGGCCCCGATATTGACCCCGCCGATGAAGGCGACCGCGCCGTCGACGACGATGATCTTCTTGTGCAGCCTGAGATCGAGCAGCGGCATCTTCCAGGGCAGCAGCGAATGCAGGTAGCGGGCGACCGGCACGCCCTCCTCCCGCAGCCGGTGATAGGCGTGAGAGCGCAGGAAGCCGCCGCCGAAGCCGTCGATCAGGACACGCACGGCGACGCCACGGCGATGCGCCTCGGCGAGCGCCGCGATGAAGCGCTCCCCGGCGGCGTCGGCGCGGAAGATGAAGGTCGCGAGGATGATGCTCTTCTGTGCGCCGGCAATGGCCTCGAGCATGCGCGGATAGGTTTCATCGCCGCAATGCAGGACGTCGGTGACACGCCCGGGCAGGCAGTCGATGCCGGTGATCTTGCCGACGGCGTTCTGCAGGCTGTGGTCGCTCTTGCCCGCCCTGCCCTTGCGCGCCGCGCCCTGGAGCGTGCTGCCCTCGGGGCCGCGCAGGCGCTGCGCCCGGCGCTTCACCCGGTTGATGCCGAGGCAGAGATAAAGGAACGGACCGAAAAAGGGTGAAAGCCAGGCGAGGCCGATCCAGCCGATCGCGGCCGCGACCTCGCGCTTGCCGAACAGGGCGTGGAGGGTGACGGCGAAGGCGCTCGCGAAATGCGCGAGCGTGAGGAGCAACGCTCCATGGTCGAGCAGGGGCGAGGCGAGCGCGGCGGCGTCCATGTCCTTGATGGCGTACTACGAAATCCGCCTGGCCGTAAGCTCGATCCTTCTCGCCTTGTGGGTAGCTCAGCTAAGAAAAAGGGCCGCTGGAGAGCGGCCCTTCCCTCATCCGCCTGCTTCACAGGCACCTTCTCCCCCGAGGGGAGAAGGACGTGCGCTACAGCGGCTTCAGGCCCGCCTCGATCTGGGCCCGCTTCGGCTCCAGGAAAGGCGGCAGTGCGAGCTTTTCGCCCATGGTCTCGGCCGGCTCATCGGCGGAGAATCCCGGCTCGTCGGTGGCGATCTCGATCAGCACGCCATTCGGCTCGCGCAAATAGAGCGAGCGGAAATAGAAACGGTCGACCGGGCCGCTATTGGGGTAGCCAACGGCGCGCAGGCGCTCCGCCCATTCGTCGTAATCGGCAAAGGTCGGCGTGCGCAGCGCGAGATGGTGCACGCCGCCCGCCCCTTCCCGCGCCTGTGGCAGGTCGGGCTCGACAGCGACATGCAGCTCCGCCGCCGGGCCGCCCGCGCCGATATTGAAGACATGGATGTCGCCGCCGGCATGGTCCGCATGCTGATAGTTCGCGGCCCGCTCCAGGCCGAGCAGCTTGGTCAGCACGGTCTCGGTCGGCTCCAGACGCGGCACGGAGATCGTGACGGGCCCGAGGCCGCGGATCTGATGCTCGGCCGGGACCGGGCTCTTCTCCCAGACGACGAAGGGGATGTCGCCGCCATCGGCGATCAGCGTCAGGCGCTGGCCTTCCGGATCCTCGAAATCGATGGAGGCGCGGCCGTTGATGCTGCGGATGTCGGAAACTGTGACACCGGCCGCCGTCAGCCGCTCACGCCACCATTGCAGCGAGGCCTCGTTGGCGACGCGCAGCGAGGTGCGCACGATCGCATGCGTGCCGCGCCTGGCCGGGGCCGCCGGCCAATCGAAAAAGGTCAGGTCGCTGCCGGGCGAGCCGGCGCCATCGGCATAGAACAGGTGATAGGCGGAGGTGTCGTCCTGGTTCACCGTCTTCTTGACGAGGCGCATGCCGAGTGTCTCGACGTAGAAGCGGCGGTTCAGCGGCGCATTGGCCGAGATCGCGGTGACGTGGTGGATGCCGGTGAGCTTCATCGCTGGCCTCATGATCTATGGCAGGCCGATGCGGCCTGCGCTCTGCCTGTGAGATAGCGGGTTCGCCACGGCATGATAGATCGGCTCCGCCAAAGGCTCCATTGCGTGAATGCAATGAACAGGCCGCCAGCGATATATACTCAGGGCTTGGGTGCGGTTGCGGGCGGAGTGGACTGCGCCGGCGCCGTCGCCTTGTCGGCCGGCGTCACCGGCGTGGTGCATTCGTGCGGCCGCTCCTTGCAGTCATAGACCATGGTCGGCGCGGCGGAGCGGCCGGCGCTCCCGGCGGAGGGCAGGATCATGTTCTGGCCCTTGTCGACCTGCGATGGATGCGTGGTCTGCGGACCGAGGCCGGAATTGCCATCCGGCGCGGCGGCTGGCGGCGGTTGCGCCGGCGTCTGTGGCGCCTGGGTGAAAGCCGGCCCTGGGAGGGCCAGCATGGCGACTACGGCCGTCGCCAACAGGGAAGCGGAGCGAAGCATCGAAAAACCCCTTGCCTTGCCGGCATTTAAGCCGGCGCGATGAACCATTCATCGGGCAACGGGTGGCCGCGCGGGATGTTCCCCCGGCTCTTCAGTGCCCTTGCGCGTGCGCGCTCGGCCGGGCCTTGAGCTTGAGCTCGATCAGTTCCTCGCGTTCGCGCGGCGTGTTGCGCATCAGCTGGTCCTTGCCGGCGAGGTATTGCACCGGCTGCGGGATATCGACGCCGTACCAGGCCGCCGCGCGCAGCACGAAGGATGGATCGGCAAGATGCGGCCGGCCGAGCGCGACGAGATCGGCCCGGCCGGAGGCGACGATGGTGTTGACCTGATCGGCCGTCGTGATGTTCCCCACGCACATTGTGGCGATCCGCGCCTCGTTGCGGATGCGGTCGGAAAACGGCGTCTGGAACATCCGGCCATAGATCGGCCGGCTGTCGTTGACGGTCTGGCCGGTGGAGACGTCGACGAGATCACAGCCCTCCTCGGCGAAGGCAGCGGCGATGGCGACGGAATCCTCGGCCGAGAGCCCGCCTTCCTTCCAGTCCGTCGCCGAGACGCGCACCGAGATCGGCTTGTCATGCGGCCAGAGCGCGCGCAGGGCGCGGAAGATTTCGAGCGGGTAGCGCAGCCGGTTCTCGATGGAGCCGCCATACTCGTCGCTGCGCTGGTTGGTCAGCGGCGAGAGGAAGCTCGCCAGCAGGTAGCCATGGGCGCAATGCAGCTCCAGCATGTCGAAGCCGGCGCGTTCGCCGCGCTCGGCTGCCGCGACGAACTCGTCGCGGACCCGGTCCATATCGGCGCGGGTCATTTCGCGCGGGACCTGGCTCTCCGGGTAGTAGGGCAAAGGCGAGGCCGAGATGATCGGCCAGGCGCCGCCGGGAAGCGGCCGGTCCATGCCCTCCCACATCAGCTTGGTTGCGCCCTTGCGTCCGGCATGGCCGAGCTGGAGGCAGAATTTGGCCGAGGAATTGGCATGGACGAATGCGACGATGCGGGTCCAGGCGGCTTCCTGCTCGTCGCTATAGAGGCCGGCGCAACCCGGCGTGATCCGGGCATCCGCGGCGACGCAGACCATCTCGGAGACGATCAGCCCCGGCCCGCCCACGGCACGCGAGCCGTAATGCATCAGGTGCCAGTCGGTCGGCATGCCCTCCTGCGCCGAATACTGGCACATCGGCGAGAGCACCATCCGGTTGCCGATCTCCATTTCGCGCAGCCTGAACGGCTGGAAGGCTGGGGGCACCGGCGTGCCGTCGCGCTTGCGGCGAGCGTCCGGCCCGACCTCCTCCGCCACCAGCTCGTCGACAGCCGCGACGAATTCCGGGGCACGCAGCGCGAGGTTGTCATAGGTGATCGCCTTGGAGCGGGTCATCAGCCCGAAGGCGAAGCGCAGCGGATCGAAATCCCAGAAGCGGCGCAGCTGCTCGAACCAGACCAGCGAGACATCCGCGGCATGCTGGGTCTTCTCGACCTCCACGCGGCGGGTGCGCTCGTAGAGCGCCAGCGCGTCGGCAACATCGAGCCTGGCCGCGCCGAAGGCGCGGTGCAGCGCGATCGCATCCTCCATCGCCAGCTTGGTGCCGGAGCCGATCGAGAAATGCGCCGTCGCCTTGGCGTCGCCGATCAGCACGACATTCTCGGAGACCCAGCGCTCGCAGCGGATCATCGGGAAATTGCGCCAGAGCGAGCGGTTGGTGATAAGCCTGTGGCCCTGGAGCTCTTCGGCGAAGACGCCCTCGAGGAAGAGGGCCGAGCCGGCCTCGTCCATATCGTCCAGCCCGGCCCGGGCGAAGGTCTCGGGATCGGTCTCCAGCACCCAGGTCGAGCGGCCGATCTCGTACTGGTAGCAATGGGCGATGAAGAGCCCGTGCTCGGTCTCCTTGAAGAAGAAGCTGAAAGCGTCGAAGGGGCGGGTCGAGCCCATCCAGGTGAACTTGTTGGGCCGGAGATCGGTCTGCGGCTTGAAGCGCTCGCGCCAGCCTTCGCGGATGCGGCTGTTGATGCCGTCGGCGGCGACGACGAGATCGAATTCGCGCTTCAGCAGCTCGATATCGCCGGCCTCCTCGCCGAATTTGAGGGCGACGCCGAGCTGGCGGCAGCGCTCCTGCACCAGCATCAGCAGCGAACGGCGCGAGCAGCCGCAGAAGCCGTTGCCGGGAACGCGGAAGGTCGCGTCCTTGAAGTGGATCTCGATATCGTCCCAGTAGGCGAAATTATCGACGATGGCGCGATAGCTCACCTCGTCCGCCGCCTTGAAGGTGTCGAGCGTCTGGTCGGAGAAGACGACGCCGAAGCCGAACGTGTCGTCGGGCTGGTTGCGCTCGAACACCGTGACGTCGAGCTCCGGCCAGTCGCGCTTCATCAGGAGCGCGAAATAGAGCCCCGCAGGCCCGCCGCCGACCACCGCGATACGCATGCGCGACCTCCCTGCCCCCGATCTGCCCATCTCGATCCAAAATTATTTTAGGTCTGAAATAATTTTTGCTCAAGAGGGTTGCCGACGCGATCGCTCCGGCTCAGCTGTGCCATCCGGCTGCCACCGCAGGAAAAGCCGATAGCCTGCCTCGGCGTGGCGAAATCGCACCGCAGCGGCGCCATGACAACCAGCTTGCAAATTCCTTTAGACCTAAAATATATTCTCCTCAGGAGGAGCGGCGGCATGGATCTGGCGGGACGGCATGCGCTGGTGACGGGTGGCGGACGCGGCATCGGCCGCGCCATCGCCGCGACGCTGAAGGCGGCCGGCGCTCAGGTTTCGATCATCGGCCGGGACGAGGCTGTCCTGCAAGCGGCTGTCGCCGGCGGCACCGCCGATGCCTGTGCCCGGGCCGATGTTCGTGACGAGGCCGCCATCGCCGCTGCCATGACCAGACTCGCCGAGCCGCTTCCCTTCGACATCGTCGTCGCCAATGCCGGCGCGGTCGAGACAGGGCCGTTCCTGAAGAGCGATAGCGAGCGCTTCCGGCGCATGCTCGAGCTCAACCTGATCGGCACGGTCAATGTCTTCCACGCTGCCCTGCCGGGCATGATCGAGCGCAAGACCGGCAGGCTGATCGCGATCGCCTCGACCGCCGGCCATCGCGGCTATCCCTATGTGTCCGCCTATGTCGCCGCCAAGCATGCCGTGATCGGACTCGTCCGCTCGCTCGCGCTCGAGACGGCGCGCAGCGGCGTGACCGTGAATGCCGTCTGCCCCGGCTATACCGATACCGACATGGTGGCGGGCGGCGTCGCCGCGATCACGGCCAAGACCGGGAAGTCTGCCGAGCAGGCTTTGGCCGAGCTGGTCAAGGACAATCCGCAGGGGCGGCTGATCCAGCCGACCGAGGTCGCCGCCGCCGTGCTCTATCTTTGCGGCTCCGCGAGCGCCTCGGTCACCGGCCAATCGCTGCTGATCAATGGCGGGGAGTTCTAAGATGGAAACGCCCGCCCCCGGCTTCGTGCTCGACCGCGAGACCAAGGCCAATGAGCGCCCCGGCGACCACAAGGACGAACTGCGGCTCTGGCTGCGGCTGCTGACCTGCTCGACCCTGATCGAGACCGAGATTCGCAACCGCCTGCGCGAGGAGTTCAAGACGACGCTGCCGCGCTTCGACCTGATGGCGCAGCTCGAAAAATCGACGGCGGGCATGACGGTCGGCGAGGTCTCGCAGCGGCTGATGGTCTCGAACGGCAATGTCACCGCCGTCGTCGCCGGGCTGCTGGCGGATGGGCTCGTCGACAAGCGCCCGGCGGCGCAGGACCGGCGCGTTCAGGTGCTGACCCTGACCCCGCTCGGCCGCAGGAGCTTCAAGGCCATGGCCGAACGGCACGAGGGCTGGATCGCCGAGCTTTTCGCCGGGCTCGACCAGCCCGAGCTCGCCCAGCTGTTCCGCCTACTCGGCCAGACCAAGGCCTCGCTGCACCAGGCCATCAAGCGCCGCGCCGATGAGGCGAATGGCGAGGGAGACAGCGCATGAGCGCCGCCAACGCCACGATCCTGCCGCTCGCCGATTTCACGCCGGGGCATTTCCAGCTTTCGGTCACCGGCAAGCTCGCGACCGTGACGCTGAACCGGCCGGAGAAGAAGAACCCGCTCACCTTCGAGAGCTATCGCGAGCTGACCGATTTCTTCCTCGCCGCGCAAAAGGAGGAACAGGTCAAGGCGATCGTCGTCACCGGCGCCGGTGGCAATTTCTCCTCGGGCGGCGACGTGTTCGAGATCATCGGGCCGCTGGTCGCGATGGAAACCAAGGACCTGTTGAAGTTCACCCGGATGACCGGCGAGCTGGTCAAGGCGATGCGGGCCTGCCCGCAGCCAATCGTCGCCGCGATCGACGGGGTCTGCGCCGGCGCCGGCGCGATCATGGCGATGGCCTCGGATATCCGGCTCGGCACGGCCGAGACCAAGATCGCCTTCCTGTTCAACCGTGTCGGCCTGGCCGGCTGCGACATGGGCGCCTGCGCGATGCTGCCGCGGATCATCGGCCAGGGCCGGGCCGCAGAGTTGCTCTATACCGGCCGCGTGCTCAGGGGCGAGGAAGCCGAGCGCTGGGGTTTTCTCAACCGGCTCGTCGCCAAGGAGGCCGCGCTGTCGGAGGCGCAGGCGCTCGCCGCCGAGCTGGCGGATGGACCGACCTTCGCCAACGCCATGACCAAGCGCATGCTCGAAATGGAATGGGCGATGTCGGTCGAATCGGCGATCGAGGCCGAGGCGGTGGCGCAGGCGCTGTGCATGCAGACCGAGGATTTTGCCCGCGCCTATCACGCCTTTGCCGCCAAGCAGAAGCCGGTCTTCGAGGGCAACTGAGATGGCAGCGCCCGGCGTCGCCCCTCTCGGCCTCGGCATCCTCGGCGACACGCTAGACTGGCCGTTCTTCGAGGATCGCCAGCGCGCCTTCGCCAGGCAACTCGCCGATTGGGCCGATGCCACCCTGCCCGACCTGCCGCATGACGATGTCGACGAAGCCTGCCGCGCACGGGTGAAGGCACTCGGCGAAGCCGGCTTCCTCAAGGCGGTGGTGCCTGCCGCCCATGGCGGGCTTTCCGAGGCCCTCGACGTCCGCACGCTCTGCCTCGCTCGCGAGACGCTGGCTGCCCGCGACGGACTCGCCGATTTCGCCTTCGCCATGCAGGGACTCGGCACCGGCTCGATCAGCATCGCCGGCCCGGAGGCGATGAAGCAGCGCATCCTGCCCGGCGTGCGCGACGGCAGGCGTATCGCCGCCTTCGCGCTGTCGGAGAAGGAGGCAGGCTCGGACGTCGCCGCGATGGCGACCACCGCGACGCCGGACGGCAATACGCATGTGCGCATCGACGGCGAGAAGACCTGGATCTCGAATGGCGGCATCGCCGACCATTACGTCGTCTTCGCCCGCAGCGGCGAGGCGCCAGGCGCGCGCGGCCTTTCCGCCTACCTCGTCGAGGCCGACACGCCGGGCCTGAGCGTGACCGAGCGCATCGACGTGATCGCGCCGCACCCGCTCGCGACCTTGCGCTTCGACGCCTGCCGCATCCCGGCCGAGAACCGCATCGGCGGTCCCGGCGACGGCTTCAAGGTGGCAATGGCGACGCTCGACATATTCCGCTCGACGGTCGGCGCTGCGGCGCTCGGCTTCGCCAGGCGCGCGCTGCACGAGACGCTCGTCCAGGCCAATGGCCGAAAACTGTTCGGCGGCACGCTCGGTGACCTGCAACTCTCGCAGGCCGCCATCGCCGAAAGCGCGGCCGAGGTCGATGCCGCCGCCCTCCTCGTCTACCGCGCCGCCTGGACCAAGGATCGCGGCGCGGCCCGCGTCACCCGCGAGGCGGCGCTCGCCAAGCTCGTCGCCACCGAGAATGCGCAGCGCGTCATCGACCGCGCCGTGCAGATCCATGGCGGGCTCGGCGTGACCAGGGGCGTGAAGGTCGAGGAGCTCTATCGGGAGATCAGGGCGCTGCGCATCTACGAGGGCGCCAGCGAGGTGCAAAAGGTCGTGATCGCGCGCGACCTGTTGAAGACACAAGGCAAAAAGCCAGGGGAATGAGATGGACACCGCCAATTTCGTGCGGTCGGGACACTCGGACAGCTTTGCGCGGGACAACCTGCCGCCGCGCGAAACCTGGCCGCAGTTGCGCCTGGCCGAAGCCGGACTGGATTATCCTGACCGGCTGAACGCCGTCACAGAACTGCTCGATCGCCATGTCGCGGAAGGGCGCGGTGAGCGCACCGCGATCGTCTCCGACCATGCGAGCTGGAGCTATGCCGAGCTCGCCGAGCAGGTGAACCGCATCGCCAATGTGCTGGTGCGCGATCTCGGGCTCGTGCCGGGCAATCGCGTGCTGCTGCGCGCCGCCAATACGCCGATGATGGTCGCTGCCTATCTCGCGGCGATCAAGGCGGGTGGCGTCGTGGTCGCGACCATGCCGATGCTGCGGGCGGGCGAGCTCGCCTATCCGATCCGCAAGGCGCAGATCGCGCTGGCGCTCTGCGACCACCGCCTTGTCGACGACCTCAAAGCGGCGCAGAAGCTGGCGCCGGAGCTCCAGCGCATCGTCAGCTGGGGCGGTGGCACGCAGGCGGATCTCGAAGCACTGGTCGCGCAGGACGGCTACGAGCATTTCGAGGCCGCCGACACGGCCCGCGACGATGTCTGCCTGATCGGCTTCACCTCGGGCACGACCGGCGAGCCCAAGGGCACGATGCATTTCCATCAGGACCTGCTGGCGATCTGCGACTGCTATGGCGCGCGCGTGCTGAAGGCCGCGCCCGATGACCGCTTCATCGGCTCGCCGCCGCTCGCCTTCACCTTCGGGCTCGGCGGCATGGTGCTGTTCCCGATGCGGATCGGCGCGGCGATGCTGCTGCCCGACAAGGTCGCGCCGCCGGATCTCGTCACGGCGATCGAGCGCCACAAGGCCAGCGTCTGCTTCACCGCGCCGACCGCCTATCGCGCCATGCTGGAGAGGCTGGAAGGTCGTGACATCTCCTCTCTCCGCATTTGCGTCTCGGCCGGCGAGACCTTGCCGAAAGCGACGTTCGATGCCTGGCAGGCGGCGACCGGCCTGCCGCTGATGGACGGGATCGGCGCCACCGAGATGCTGCACATCTTCATCGGCGCGCCGCGCGAGGCAATCCGCCCGGGCTCGACCGGCGTGCCGGTGCCCGGTTACGAGGCCAGGATCGTCGACACCGAGGGTGAGGAGGTGCCGGACGGCACGGCCGGGCGCCTCGCCGTGCGCGGCCCGACCGGCTGCCGCTATCTCGCCGATGCGCGCCAGGCGAACTACGTCCAGAACGGCTGGAACATCACCGGTGACACCTATCTGCGCGATGCCGACGGCTATTTCTGGTACCAGGCCCGCTCCGACGACATGATCATCTCGGCCGGCTACAATATCGCCGGGCCGGAGGTGGAAGCCTGCCTTCTGACGCATGAGGCCGTGGCCGAATGCGGGGTGGTCGGCGCACCCTGCCCAGATCGCGGCCAGATCGTGAAGGCCTATGTCGTGCTGCGCGAGCGCCGGCGAGGCGATGACGCGCTGGTCAAGGCGTTGCAGGAGCATGTCAAGGCGGCGATCGCGCCCTATAAATATCCGCGCGCCATCGAATTCGTCGCGGCCCTGCCCAAGACCCCGACCGGCAAGCTCCAACGTTTCGCCCTGCGCCAGATGGCACGCGGCGAATCCTGAACCTCTGCATTAGGAATCGGCTGCAACAGCCCACAAATCGAGGCAACCCTCATGTCGAACCAGAACCGCGCCATCCTGCCGGAGGGCTGGCCCGTACCGCGCGGCTATGCCAACGGCATGGTCGCCGAAGGGCGCGTGCTCGTCACCGGCGGGCTCGTCGGCTGGGATGCGCAGGGGGCCTTCGCCGAGGGATTCATCGGCCAGCTCCGCCAGACGCTGGTCAATATCAAGGCTGTGGTCGAGGCCGGCGGCGGGCGCGTCGAGGATATCGTGCGGCTGACCTGGTATGTCACGGATATCGCGACCTATCGCGCCAGCCTGAAGGAGATGGGGCCGGTTTACCGCGAGGTGCTCGGCCGACATTTCCCGGCCATGGCCGTGGTGCAGGTCGTAGCGCTGGTCGAGCAGCAGGCGCTGATCGAGATCGAGGCGACGGCGGTGATCGGCGGCTAAAGCGTCCTTGCGATGAGCATCAGCGACGATGCAATCCAGGGGCGGCAGCGCTCTACGTCCCCCTGGATTGCTTCGCTGCGCTCGCAATGACGGAGATTAAATCCCGGCGCCGTCCTGTAGCGCCGCGCCGGGATGCTTGCGCCAGAGATGCGCATGCAGGGCCCGCAGCGAGGGCCGCAGTGCGATATCGCCCAGCGCCAGCGCGCCGGAGAGGTCGGGCCGCCCGGTCAGCGCAAACGCTGCCGCGAACAGCCCGGCCGTGCTGAGCACGCGCCAGCTCACTGCACTCCACCACAGCCGCCGCTCCGGCGTGCCGCGTCGTCCGACCAGGCGGATCGCCGCGGAGCGAAAGCGCTGGGCCGCTCCCTCCTCCGGCAGCGGCTCGTCACGGCCCGGCCGCGCCTCGGCGGCGACGAAGCCGAAGGCCACCGTCTCGTTGCTGATCCGGTCGACCAGGATGAAGCCGCCGAGCTCGCGGCTGTCGTCATAGGGCAGCGCCACCAGCGGCCGGTCGAAGCGCAGGGTCGCCAGCCCGATGCCGTTCATGCGCAGGCTCTGCGCCGGCACCGGCTGGAAACCCTCGATATCGATGCTGTGATGCAGGGTCTCGACCGTGGCGTTGACGGCCTGGGTACCGAGCTTGAGCGCGAATTGGCCGCCTTCGAGCATGGCGCGCTCGCCGGTCCAGAGCAGCTTCGCCTTGAGCTCGCGGCGCACCGGCAGCGGCGCCTCCGCGGCGACGATGAGATCGCCGCGCGAGATGTCGACCTCGTCGGTCAACGTCAGCGTCACCGCCTGGCCGGAGGCGGCATTGCTGGTGTCGCCGGCGGCGCCAATGACGCGCGCGACCGTGCTGGTGCGCCCGGAGGGCAATGCCGTGACCGCCTCGCCAACGCGGATGCGGCCGCGCACCGGCGTGCCGGCATAGCCGCGGAAATCGAGATCCGGCCGGTTGACCCATTGCACCGGCAGGATGAAGCCGTCCTCGCCGCGCTCCGCCCGGGCGATCGCGATCGTCTCGAGGAAGGGCAGCAGCGCCGGCCCGTCATACCAGGGCATCGCCCGCGACGGGCGCATGACGTTCTCGCCGTCGCGCGCCGAGACCGGAATGAAATGGACCGAGGCGAAGCCGAGGCTCTTCACCGCCGCGCGATAATCGGCGGCGATGCGCTCGAACACCGCCTCGTCGTAATCGACGAGGTCCATCTTGTTGATGGCGACCACGACATGGCGGACGCCGACCAGCGAGACGATGAAGGAATGCCGCCGCGTCTGCGGCAGCAGGCCCTTGCGGGCGTCGATCAGGATGATGGCGAGATCGGCGGTCGAGGCGCCGGTCGCCATGTTGCGGGTGTATTGCTCGTGGCCGGGCGTGTCGGCGACGATGAAGCTGCGCTTGTCCGTGGCGAAATAGCGATAGGCGACATCGATGGTGATGCCCTGCTCGCGCTCGGCCGAGAGCCCGTCGACGAGCAGCGCGAAATCGGGCTGCGAGCCCTGCGTGCCGAACTTCCTGGAATCGCTGTCGAGGGCGCTCAGCTGGTCGTCGAAGACCGCCCCGGCCTCGTAGAGCATGCGGCCGATCAGGGTCGACTTGCCGTCATCGACCGAGCCGCAGGTGATGAAGCGCAGCAGCGAGTTCTGGCCGGTGCCGGCAAGGCCGGAGGCATCATTGGCGGGAAGCGGGGCAGCGGCGCTTTGGCGCTTCTTCTCGGCGGCAAGACCCATCAGAAATAGCCTTCCTGCTTCTTCTGTTCCATCGAGCCCGAGCCGTCATGGTCGATGACGCGGCCCTGGCGTTCGGAGGCGCGCGAGGAGCGCATCTCGGCGATGATATCGGTGAGGTTCGCCGCTTCGCTCTCGACCGCCCCGGTCAGCGGGTAGCAGCCGAGCGTGCGGAAGCGGACCATGCGGGTCTCGACGACCTCGCCGGGAGCCAGATCCATGCGCTCGTCATCGCGCATGATCCAGGCGCCGTCGCGGCGCACGACCGGGCGCGGGGCGGCGAAATAGAGCGGCACGACCGGGATGTTCTCGAGCGCGATATAGTCCCAGATGTCGCGCTCGGTCCAATTCGAGAGCGGAAACACGCGAAAGCTCTCGCCGCGATGCTTGCGGGTGTTGAAGAGCTGCCAGGGCTCGGGGCGCTGGTTCTTCGGATCCCAGCGATGCTCGGGCGAGCGCAGCGAGAAGACGCGCTCCTTGGCCCGGCTCTTCTCCTCGTCGCGGCGCGCGCCACCGAAGGCCGCGTCGAACTTGTGAAGGTCGAGCGCCTGTTTCAGCCCCTGCGTCTTCATCACGTCGGTATGGACGCGCGAGCCGGAGGCGAAGGGGTTGATCCCCGCCCTCACCCCATCCTGGTTGATATGGACGATGAGATCGAGGCCGAGCCGCGCCGCCGTCTCGTCGCGGAACCGGATCATCTCGCGGAACTTCCAGGTCGTGTCGACATGGAGCAGCGGGAATGGCGGCTTGGCCGGATAGAAGGCCTTCATCGCCAGATGCAGCAGGACGGCGGAATCCTTGCCGATCGAATAGAGCAGCACCGGCTTGTCGCAGGTCGCGACGACCTCGCGGATGATGAAGATCGCCTCGGCTTCGAGCTTCTGGAGATGGCTGAGCTGGATCATGAGCGTGCCTCCGCCGCTTCCGGCGCCTTGGCGCGCGTGAGCTTGCCGTCCGCGCCGACATGCAGTCCGCATTCCTTGGCGGCATCGTCCTCCCACCACCAGCGCCCGGCCCGCTCCGGCTCGCCCGGCGCGATGGCGCGGGTGCAGGGCTGGCAGCCGATCGAGACGAAACCCTTCTCATGCAGCGGGTTGAGCGGAACTGCTTCGCTCCTGGCGAAGGCGAGCGCCTGCTCGCGCGACCAGTCGAGCAGCGGGTTGAACTTGATCAGCCCGCGCTCGGCATCGGCCTCGGCCAGCTGAACGCCGCCACGCGCGGCCGACTGGTCGGCGCGCAGCCCGGTGATCCAGAGATCGGCGCCGGCGAGCGCGCGGCCGAGCGGCTCGACCTTGCGGATATCGCAGCAGGATTTGCGGGCGTCGCGTGCATGATAGAAGCCGTTGATGCCGTTCTGGCGGACATAGAGCTCGATTGCCTCATGCCGCGGATAGAACGGCCGGATCACCACGCCATAGCGCCGCTCCGTTTCCTCCCAGAGCGCATAGACCTCCGGGAAGAGCCGGCCGGTATCGAGGGTGACGATCTCGACCGGCAGCTTCACGCTGGCGATGAGATGGGTGAGGACCTGGTCCTCGAGGCCGAAGCTGGAGGTGAAGACGATACGGCCGGGCGCGCTGGCGACCAGACCGGCAAGGCGTCCCGGCGCATCCGCCGCGCCGAACGCACGCACCAGATCGGCCGCCCGTGCCTGCAGCGCGGATTCGTGGGGTACGACGCCCCCGGGCTCGCCTCGCAGCCCGGTCAGGCGCCGATCGGAGACGAGCTTATCCAGGGACATGGCAACACGTCAGCGTTCGGTAAATCGAACACCTGAGCTATACCCGCAGGCCCTAATGATCAATTCACAGGCAGTAGCGTGGTTTTTCTTATTTCACGTCGAAAGTAGAAGAACCTTCCCGACAGCCGGCGGAATCGGCTTTTGCGGCCGATTCCACCGGACTGATCCAGGTCAGATCCCGCGCGTCGCGCCGCCATCGATCCTGATCTTGGCCCCCGTCACATAGCTCGCCCGCTCGCTGGCGAGGAAGGCGACGACATCGGCGAATTCCTGCGGCGTGCCGTAGCGGCCGGCGGGAATCGTCGCGCGCGAGGCGGCGGCGGCCTCCTCGACGCTCTTGCCGGCACGGGACGCGGCGGCCTGGTCGAGTTCCGCGACCCGCTCGGTCTGGATGCGGCCGGGCATGACGACATTGACGGTGATGCCTTGCGCCGCGACCTCGCCGGCCAGCGTCTTCGACCAGGCGAGCACGGCCGAGCGCACGCCGTTCGAGAGCGCGAGCCGCGGGATCGGCTGCTCGACGCCGGACGAGGTGATGGTGACGATGCGGCCCCAGCCGCGCTCGGCCATGCCGGGCAGGAAGGCCTGGGTCAGGTGGAACAGGTTGGCTGCCATCGCCTCGAAATGGGCGAGCCAGTCGGCGCGGCTCGCTTCCCTCGCCTCCTTGGGCGGCGGGCCGCCGGAATTGCCGATCAGGATGTCGATACCGCCAGCATGTTCCAACACGCCGGTCAGGGTCTCGACCGAATTGACATCCGACAGGTCAAGGCTGGCGGCGACGATGCGCCCCTGCACCTCCACAGGACATTCGGCGATCCAGGCATCGATCGCGGCGGTATTGCGGGCGGCGGCGATCACCGTGGCACCCTCCCGGGCGAGCGTGCGGGCGATGGCGGCGCCGAGGCCGCGGCTGGCGCCGAGCACGAGGGCGCGCTTGTCGTGAAGTCCGAGATCCATGATTCCCTCGTATGCGAGCAGGGCGTTGCGCCGCGCAGCGGTCGATGCCGGCGCGATCCCGACAACTCCTGCTACAGATCGCGGCCAACGGGCAATGCCCGATCGGGCCATGATCTGTTCAGGGACGACCAGGGAGAGGATGGCAAAGACCCTCGGCAGGCGGAACAGGGGTCCGGGCCATCGGTTTAAACCCCGAGGGGGACCACCAGAAGGAGGCCACCACCATGCGAGACGGGCGCGGAAACAAGCTATCGCCGGAAGAGGAGCGGAAGGTCAGGTCGATCCAGGGCGCACCGGACAAGGACTCCCTGAAGAAGGTCTCGATCAATCCCGAGCCCGACGAGGCCCCAACTTCCACACACAAGTCAGACCAGAAGCTCAGTCCGAAGCCGGCGGCGGGAGGCACGGAATAAGAACAGGCTGATCCCACCCCCGCGATTGGCGGATCGTCCGGCGCGGCAATATGGCGCCGCGGCAGAATCCGGGCGCCGCTGCCGCTCAAGTGATAATTGTCATCGACCTCGCCTATCGACCTAATTGACAGGTTCAAGCAATCGGCGGAAAACCTGTGCGATTTCAGAATAATAGTGCGATAATCGCACATCTTAGGGAGAGCTCGATGACATCCAGATTTGCCTTCTCGCGCCGGGCGGCGATCGCGCTCGGCGGCGCTCTCGTGCTTGCCGGATCTCCGGCGCTGGCGCAGGAGACGGTGAAGATCGGCCTGATCCTGCCGATGACCGGCCCCTCCGCCTCGACCGGGCGGCAGGTCGAGGCCGCGGCCAAGCTCTATATCGCTGAGAAGGGCGCGACCGTCGCCGGCAAGAAGATCGAGCTCATCGTCAAGGACGATACCGGCACGCCGGACGTGACCCGCCGCATCGCGCAGGAGCTCCTGGTCAACGACAAGGTCAGCGTCCTCGCCGGATTCGGGCTGACTCCGCTCGCCTTCGCCGCTGCGCCGCTGGCGACTCAGTCGAAAACGCCGATGGTCGTGATGGCGGCGGCGACCTCCTCGATCACCGAGCAATCGCCCTATATCGTGCGCACCAGCTTCACGCTGCCGCAGGTGACGATCGGCATCGCCGACTGGGCGAGCAAGAACGGCGTCAAGAAGGCGATGAGCCTGGTGACCGATTACGGCCCGGGCATCGACGCCGAGAAGACCTTCAAGGAGCGGCTGACCGCGGCCGGCGGCGAGGTCATCGGCGAGGTGCGCGTGCCGTTGCGCAATCCCGATTTCGCGCCCTTCCTGCAACGCGTCAGCGATGCCAAGCCCGACGCGCTCTTCGTCTTCGTGCCCTCCGGCTTCGGCTCGCAGTTCATGAAGCAATTCGTCGAGCGCGGGCTCGACAAGTCGGGCGTCAGGCTGATTGCGACCGGCGACGTCACCGATGACGACCAGGTCGACAGCATGGGCGATGTCGCGCTCGGCACCGTCACCTCGCACCATTATTCGGCAAACCATAACTCGCCCGAGAACAAGGCCTTCGTCGCCGCCTTCACCAAGGCCGCCAACATGCGCCCGAACTTCATGGCCATGGGCGGCTGGGACGGCATGAACCTGATCTACGAGGCGCTGAAGAAGACCAATGGCTCGACCGACGGCACAGCGCTGCTCGAAGCCATGAAGGGCATGAGCTGGACGAGCCCGCGCGGGCCGATCTCGATCGACCCCAAGACCCGCGACATCGTCCAGAACGTCTATGTCCGCAAGGTCGAGCGGGTCGATGGCCAGCTCTACAATGTCGAGTTCTCGACCTTCGAAGCGGTGGCGGACCCGGTCAAAGCCGCCAAGTGATCGACGCCACCAAGTGATTGCCTAGGCGATCATCCCGGACGCGGCCAAGCCCCGATCCGGGACCACTGGACGAGCAGGCGCCGCGCACGCGCCTGCTCGCAGCACGCAGCACGCAGCATCGTATCGGAGCCCGTCCCCCTTTGCTGACCATCCTGTTCGACGGGATTGCCTATGGCATGCTGCTCTTCGTAATGGCGGCTGGGCTCGCCGTCACGCTGGGGCTGATGAACTTCGTCAACCTCGCCCATGGCGCCTTCGCAATGGCCGGCGGCTACGCCACGGTCGTGCTGATGACGCGTTTCGGCGTGCCCTTCCTCGCCTGCCTGCCGCTCGCCTTCCTGTTCAGTGCCGCTCTCGGCCTCGTCTTCGAGCGCACGCTCTACGTCCGGATGTACGAGCGCAGCCATCTCGACCAGGTGCTGTTCTCGATCGGCCTCGTCTTCATGGCGATCGCCGCCGCCGATTACCTGATGGGCTCGTCGCAGCAGAATATCCAATTGCCAAGCTATCTGCAGGGGCGGATCACCGTCGCCGGCGTCGGCATCGGCGTCTACCGGCTCTTCCTCGTGGTGATCTGCGGGCTGATGGCGCTCGGCCTGCAATTGATCCTGGCGCGAACGCGCTTCGGCAGCCAGCTGCGCGCCGCGGTCGACGACAGGCGCGTCGCGCGCGGGCTCGGCATTCCCGTCGGCACGGTTTTTGCGATCACCTTCGCATTCGGCTCGGGACTGGCCGGGCTCGGCGGTGCACTCAGCGCCGAGATCGTCGGGCTCGATCCCGGCTTCCCGCTCAAGTTCATGCTCTACTTCCTGATCGTGGTCACGGTCGGCGGCACGTCCAGCCTGACGGGGCCGTTGCTGGCGGCGCTGCTGCTCGGCGTCGCCGATGTGATGGGCAAGTACCTTGTGCCCCAGCTTGGCGCCTTCATCATCTATGCGATGATGCTGGCCGTGCTGATGATCCGGCCGCAGGGCCTGTTCGCGCGGGGACGCTGAGCCATGGCGCAACCATCCGCACCCGTCATTGCGAGGAGCGAAGCGACGAAGCAATCCAGGGGGACGTGGTGCGCGATCCTCCTGCATGGCTTCGCTACGCTTGCAATGGCGGAGTGCAGCGGCGCGTCTTTCTCTGATGGGAAGGCGCGCTAGCCATGCTCACCTCCGTCCCGCCCGAGACCAGGGAAACCTCCGCGCCAGCTGCCTTCCTGAACGCGAAAGCGGCCTGGCGCTGGCCCGAATATCTGTTCTGGCTCAGTGCTTTCGCGCTGATTCTTCTGTTGCCGAATCGCCATCTCCTGATGAACGAGATCGCGATCCTCGGCCTGTTCGCGCTCTCGCTCGACCTGATCCTCGGCTATGCCGGCATCGTCTCGCTCGGCCATGCCGCCTTCTTCGGCGTCGGCGCCTATGCGGCGGGGCTGCTGACCAAATACGGCGTCACCGAGCCGGTGACCGGGCTGCTCATCTCGGGTGCGCTCGCGGGCGCGGCCGGCTTCCTCGCCAGCTTCATGATCCTGCGCGGAACCGATCTCACCCGCCTGATGGTGACGCTCGGCGTCGCCCTGATCTTCCACGAGATCGCCAACCGGCTCGACTGGATCACCGGCGGCACGGATGGGCTGCTCGGTGTCGCGCCGAGCGCCATTCTCGGACGGTTCGAGTTCGATTTCACCGGCAGGACCGCCTATGTCTATAGCCTGAGCGTGACCTTCCTGCTCTTCCTAGCGGCGCGGCGCATCGTCAACTCGCCCTTCGGCCTGTCGCTGAAGGCGCTGAAGGACAACAGGCTGCGCGCCGCGACGATCGGCATCGCGCCGAACCGGCGGCTGATCGCGATCTACACGCTCGCAGCCGTCTATGCCGGCATGGCCGGGGCGCTGCTGACCCAGACGACGCAATTCGTCTCGCTGGAAGTGCTCGATTTCTCGCGCTCTGCCGATGCGCTGCTGGTGCTCGTCATCGGCGGCTCCGGCTATCTCTATGGCGGGCTGATCGGCGCCATCGCCTTCAAGCTGATGAAGGACACGCTCTCGGCGATGACGCCGGCCTACTGGATCTTCTGGATGGGCTTCATCCTGGTGATCCTGGTGCTGATCGGCCGGGACCGACTGGTGGCTGGGATCGCCCGGCCGTTCGCGCCGCTGCTGCGGCTGATCGGGGGGCGCCGGCCATGACACCCGCACTCCAGACGGACGGGCTCGGCAAGAGCTTCGGCGCCTTCAAGGCCAATAGCGAGATCTCGCTCACGGTGGCGCAGGGCGCCCGACACGCGCTGATCGGCCCGAACGGCGCCGGCAAGACCACTTTCATCAACCTGCTGACCGGCGTGCTGCCGCCGAGCGCGGGCACGATCCACCTCAATGGCGAGGACATCAGCCGCGTCAGCCAGCAGGGCCGGGTCCGGCGCGGCATGGCCCGCACCTACCAGATCAACCAGCTCTTTCCCGACCTGACGCCGCTGGAGACGGTCAGCCTCGCCATTGCCGAGCGCCAGGGCACCGGCGCGCGCTTCTGGTCGCGGGTCGGTTCCGACAGCGCCGTGATCGACGAGGCCGAGGCCCTGCTCACCCGCATGCAGCTCGGGGCGATGATGACGCGGCGCACCAACACCTTGCCCTATGGCAAGCAGCGCCTGCTCGAGATCGCGCTCGCCATGGCCTGCAAGCCGAAGCTGCTGCTGCTCGACGAGCCGGCTGCCGGCGTACCCGAGGATGAGCGCCACGACGTGCTCGACAGCGTCGCGGCGCTGCCCGAGAATGTCACCGTCCTGCTGATCGAGCACGACATGGAGCTGGTCTTCTCCTTCGCCGACCGCATCTCGGTGCTGGTGCAGGGCATGCTCTTCGCCGAGGGCCCGGTCGATGAGATCGCCGGCGATCCGCGCGTGAAAGCGGTCTATCTCGGGGAGGACGCGCATGTCTGAGCTCCTCGCGATCGAGAGCCTGGTTTCAGGCTATCGCGACGCCGTCGTGATCAACGGTCTCTCGCTCTCGCTCGATGCGGGCCAGGCGCTCGCCCTGCTCGGCCGCAACGGCACCGGCAAGACCACCCTGATCGACAGCATCATGGGGCTGACGCGGCATGTCTCCGGCAGGATGCGCTTCAATGGCGAGGACATCACCCGGCTCGCGCCGGAGCGGCGCGCGGCGCTCGGCATCGGCTGGGTGCCGCAGGAGCGCAACATCTTCCGCTCGCTCACGGTCGAGGAGAACCTGACCGCAGTGCAGCGCGGCAGCGCCTGGGGCATCGAGCGGGTCTACGCCATGTTCCCGCGCCTCGGCGAGCGCCGGCGCAATCTCGGCAACCAGCTCTCCGGCGGCGAGCAGCAAATGCTCGCCGTGGCGCGGGCGCTGATGCTCGATCCGAAGCTGCTCCTGCTCGACGAGCCGCTGGAAGGCCTTGCGCCGATCATCGTCGACGAGCTGCTCGCCGCGATCGCCAGGCTGATCCGTGAGGAGAAGCTGACCGTGATCCTGGTCGAGCAGAAGGCGCGGAAGATCCTGCCGGTGACCGACCGGGCCGTGATCCTCGACCGAGGCGCGATCGTGCACGCGGCCAGCTCCGCCGAGCTGCTGGCCGACGAGGCGGCTATGGCCGCGCATCTCTCCGTCGCCGAGCGCCCTGCCCGGCCTCGGCGTTCATCGACACCGGTTCCGCCCGGCGGGACCGGGCAACACGCTCACTGACCTGAGGACAAGAGCATGACCGCCAGGACCACTCCCCCGTTCCGCGCCGACATGGTCGGCAGCCTGCTGCGCACCGCGCCGCTGAAGGAGGCTCGCGAAAAGCACGCCGCCGGCACGATGGACGATGCCGCCTTCAAGGCGATCGAGGATACCGAGATCCGCAAGCTGATCAAAAAGCAGGAGGCGATCGGCCTCAAGGGCATCACCGATGGCGAGTTCCGCCGCGCCTACTGGCATTTCGACTTCATGGAGGAACTCGACGGCGTCGACGCGATCACCGCCGATTCCGGCATGAACTTCAAGGGCGGCGTCGGCATCTCGAAATCGCTGCGGATTACCGGCAAGATCGGCTTCTCCGGCCATCCGATGATCGAGCATTTCCGCTTCCTGCGCGACAATGTCTCGCCCGGCTCGACGCCGAAAATGACCATTCCCGGCCCGAGCATGCTGCATTATCGCGGCGGCCGGAAGATGATCAATATGGGCGTCTATCCGCAGATGGAGGCGTTCTACGCCGATGTCGGCAGCGCCTATAACAAGGCCGTGCACGCCTTCTACGACGCCGGCTGCCGCTATCTGCAGCTCGACGACATCTCCTTCGCCTATCTCTGCGACCCCGAGCAGCGCGAGATGCTGCGGGCGCGGGGCGACGATCCCGAGCACCAGCCGGAGATCTATGCCGGCATGGTCCGCGCCGCGCTCGCGGACAAGCCGAAAGACCTGGCCATCACCATGCATCTGTGCCGCGGCAATTTCCGCTCGACCTTCATCGCGTCCGGCGGCTACGAGCCGATCGCGGAGCTGCTGTTCAACACCATGCCGGTCGACGGCTATTTCATGGAATGGGACAATGACCGCTCCGGCGGCTTCGAGCCGCTGCGCTTCCTGCCCAAGGGCAAGCAGGTCGTGCTCGGGCTGGTGACCTCCAAGACCGGCGTGCTTGAGAGCAAGGACGATCTGAAGCGCCGCATCGACGAAGCCTCGAAATTCGCGCCTTTGGAGCAGCTCTGCCTCTCGCCGCAATGCGGCTTCGCCTCGACAGAGGAAGGCAACACACTGGCCGAGGACGAACAGTGGCGGAAGCTCGAGCTGATCGTCGAGACGTCGCGAGAGGTCTGGGGCTGAGGCTCCCTTCCTTCTCCTCCTGCGGGAGGCCCTCCCTTCTCCCCTTGCGGGAGAAGGTGGCTCGGCGAAGCCGAGACGGATGAGGGGTCGCGCGACGACTACCGCACAACCCTTCGAACAAGATCACCGATGCAGGGCAGCGCGACCCCTCATCCGCCCCTTCGGGGCACCTTCTCCCGCAAGGGGAGAAGGGGGCGCCCTTCGATTGACCAAAACACCTCGAAATCGCGCTTCTGCTCTGGCGGGAGTGGCCGACGATCGGGCTGATCGTCGAGACGGAGGTCTGGGGCTGCGGCTCCCTCCCTTCTCCCCCTGCGGGAGAAGGTGGCTCGGCGAAGCCGAGACGGATGAGGGGTCGCGCGACGGCTACCGCACCCACTCGAACAAGCTCACCGATGCAGGGCAGCGCGACCCCTCATCCGCCCCTTCGGGGTACCTTCTCCCGCAAGGGGAGAAGGTGGCGCCCTTCAATTCACGGACACGCCCCAGAATCGCGGCTTCTGCCCGGGCCAACCCTCATAGCCCGAGACGTTCTTGCGCATCGCGCTGAAGCCGACGCGCGTGCCCCAGACCACCATCGGCATGTCCTGCAGGTAGAGCTTGTGCATCTCGTCATAGAGCGCCTGGCGCCTGGCGACGTCGCTCTCGGCGAAGAGGCTCTTCAGCAGCTCGCGCGCCTTGGGATTGTCCCAGGGCTTGTCGGCCTGGCGCGCCTTGTCCGCCGGTGAAGCGCTCGACGATGAAGAGCGGGTCGAGATAGGGCGTGACGTTCCAGACCATCATCTGGTAGCGCCCGGCATAATAGCGCTCGAACTGCGCGCCGAATTCCAGCATCTCGACCTCGGCGTTGAGGCCGACGGCGCGCAGCATCGACTGCACATAAATCGCCGTATCCGCCATGATCGCATTCTGCTTGTTGGTCAGGATGACGATGCGCTCGCCCTTGTAGCCGGCCTGCGCGAGCAACGCCTTGGCCTTGGCGGGGTCGAATTCGGCGCCGGTCTTCTCGACCGCGCCGTAATAGCTGCTCGTCGCCGGGATCAGCGAGCCCGAGGGCGGCACCTTGCCGTCGACAAGGGCGGCGGACATGCTCTGGCGGTCGATGGCATAGTTGATCGCCTGGCGGATGCGCGGATCGGCCAGGGCCGGATCGCGCGTCTGGAACGGCAGGGCGTAGATCGCCGAGAAGGGCGTCGAGACCACGCTGACCGCCGGGTTCTGCTGCAGTTCCTTGATCTGGTTGCTGTCGGCCTCGGGCCAGATATCGATCTTGCCCTGGAAGAGCGCGAGCTTCGTCGCCTGCGCATCCGGGATCAGCTCGAAGCGGATTTTCTCGACCTTGGCTGCCTTGGCTCCCGCGAGACCGTCGGCTGCCTCGCTGCGCGGCTTGTAGGCGTCGAAGCGCGCAAGCTCGACGAACTGGCCCTTGCGCCATTCGGCGAGCTTGAACGGGCCGGTGCCGATGGCGGCGATCCAGTTGCCGTCGGCATCGACGGAAGCGGGATGGGCGATGGCGGTCGAGTCGCAATCGGCGCGGGCCATGGCGCTGAGGAAGGCGCCGCTCGGGCTGGCGAGATGGAAGACGACGCGCCTGTCGTCGAGCGCTTCGACCGTCTCGACCTTGATCGCGTTCGAGCCGTCGAAATTGCCGCGGCAGGGCCAGGCCGATTTCGGATCGAGGAAACGCGTCCAGGTCCAGACGACCTCTTTCGCGGTCAGCGGCGCGCCGTTGTGGAAGGTGATGCCGTCGCGCAGCGTGAAGGTATAGCTGCGCCCTTCATCCGAGGTCTCGATCTTGTCGGCGAGCATCGGCGCGACGCTGCCATCGGCGCGCCAGGCGACGAGCCCCTCATAGACGTTCTGCAACACGCTGCCGGTCGAGATGTCGGGGCTCCTGCCCGGCATCAGGCCGCGGATATCGGCGTTGATCACCGTCCGCAGCGTCTGGGCCGAGGCGGCGCCGGTCAGCAGCATCGAGCCCGCCGCAATAACCAGGGCCGAGCGCAGCAGGCGGCCCGGCAGGTTGCGATGTCCCATCACGATCCTCTCCCGAGATCCGATCATTGCGCCGCCAAGTCCCGGCTCGCGCGCGCCACCTCGTCGCGACAGAGCCCGGGCTCGACGCCCTGCATTGCGGCGAGCTTCACCAGCCGTTCCAGCATCGGCAGGCGCGCGGCCCGGCCGATGCCGATATCGGCGCGCGGATGGACGGTCAGGCAGGCATAGCCTTCGACACCAAGGAGCGCGACGAGCTCCTCGGCCAGCAGCGCCTCGGCCCGGTCCTGCGTGACGCGGCGGCGGAAATGGGTGGCGTCGGTCAAGCCTTCCGAGATCGGCAGTTCGACCATGCCGGCGCCGCCGTGATGGGCGAGCGCATAGGGCGCGTCGTCGTCGAGGAAGCTCGAATCGTAGCGATAGCCGAGACGCTGCAGGATCGGGATGGATCGTTCCGACAAGGTCCCGGTCGGCGAGCGGAAACCGATCGGCGCCCCTCCAAGCCGCGTCAGGATCTCATGCGCCTCCTCGATCACCGCATTCTCCTCGGCACCGAGCTTGGCGTGGTCCTCGAAGGCGCGGCCATTGCTGGCGATCTCGTGCCCCTCCTTCAGGCAGCGCTCGAACAGCGCCGGCATGCGCTGCGCCTCGCTGGAGGGCCAGAAGAAGGTCGCGTTCAGTCCATAGTCCCTGAGCGCATCGAGCACGCGGGCCAGGCCGATGCGGTAGGTGTAGCGGCCATGGGCGTCGCGGCCGAAGAGCTCGGCCTCGGGCATGGTCGCGGCCTCCGGTCCGATGCCATGGACATTGACGGTGAGAAGCAGGGTCATTGGCGCGGCTCCCGCCAGGCTGCGGGATCGGCCAGGCAATGGTCGGCGATCTCCCTGCAGGTCATGAAGCGCACGCCCGTCTGCGCCTTGGCATAGGCGAGGAAGCGGTCGACCGCCGCGGCGCGTGCCGGCGTGCCCGAGCCGCCGCCGGCCTTGGGATGCACAGTGAGATGGACATAGCCGTCTCGGCCGCTGATCGCGTCGAATTCCTGGATGAAATTGCGCTCGACCTCGCAGGCCAGCGCGCCGCCGGTGAAGTACATCGGGAAATCGTCGAGCGAGACGGTGTTGTTCGGCACGACCGCGAAGCCGTCATCGAGCAGATAAGGCAGGTCCTCGTCCTTCTCGCTGGCATCGTAGCGATAGCCGAGGCGGCGCAGGGTTGGCAGCGTCAGCTTGCTCTTGCGACCGGAGGGCGAGCACCAGCCGACCGGCGCCTCGCCGACGACATCGGTCAGGATGCGATGGGTCTTCTCCAGCAGCTCCGGCTCGCGCTCGCCGAGGTCGAAACCCTCGTGCTGGTAGCCATGGGCCGCGATCTCGTGGCCGGCCCGATGCATTTTCACAAAGGGCTCGGGCCAGTGCTCGGCATCGTAGCCGCAGCAGAAGAAGGTTGCCTTGATGCCGTGGCGCGCAAGCATGTCGAGATAGCGGTCGACGCCGCGGCGCAGCGCGTAATTACCGCGGCTGTTGATGCCGAGCGGGTTCTGGCCACGCCCGGCCTCGACCGCCGGTCCGTCGACATGAACGGTCACGCAGATCACGGCCCGGGCCCCGCCGGGCCAGCGGGGCTTGTTCATACTCGTCATATCCAACGCTCCTGCCCTGCTGGCCAATATCCCCTGCGCTCAGGCCTCTGCCGTCACGCCCTCCGACAGGCGCCAGAACAGGCGCACGCCGCCATCGCCGGTGCTCTCCAGCCCCGGCACCGCCGAGAGCAGCTTTCGCGTGTAATCGTGGCGGGGATTGTCGAAGATCGCGTCGCGGCTGCCCTCCTCGACGATCCGGCCCTCGTGCATGACGACGACGCGGTCGGCGACCTGCTCGACCACGCCGAGATCATGGCTGATGAACAGGCAGGAGAAGCCGTGCTTGCGCTGCAGCTCTGCGAAGAGCTCCAGTACCTGGGCGCGCACGGTGACGTCGAGCGCCGAGACCGGCTCGTCGGCGATGACGAAGCTCGGCCGGCGCACGACGGCCCGCGCGATGGCGATGCGCTGGCGCTGGCCGCCGGAGAGCTCATGCGGGAACCGGCTGGCGAAGCCCTCGGCGAGGCCGACCTCGGTCAGCACCTCCTGCACGCGCCTGGCCTTCTCGGCCTTGCCCATGCCGGAGACGAGGCGCAACGGCTCGCCGACGAGATCGCCGATGGTCATGCGCGGATCGAGCGAGGAATACGGATCCTGGAAGACCATCTGGCAGTTCAGCCGATAGTCCCAATAGGCCGTCTCGCTCCTGTCGATCGGCTTGCCGTTGAAGCGGATCTCGCCGCCGCTCGGCTTGACCAGCCCGGCAATGGCGCCGCCGAGGGTGGTCTTGCCCGAACCGGAGCCGCCGACCACGGCGACGACCTCGCCGGGCTGGACGTCGATGCTGACGCCATGCAGCGCGCGCTTCGGCTTCTCCTTGCGGAAGAAGCCCTGCCGGCCGCCATAGTCGACGACGAGGTCACGGACCGCGACGATCGGCACATCGGCCCTGGGCAGCACGCGCGCCGGGCCACGATGCGGCATCGCCGCCAGCAGCTTGCGGGTATAGGGATGCTGCGGCCGGCTGAGCAGGTCCTGCGCCAGGCCCTGCTCGACCACGTCGCCCTGCTGCATCACGATGATGCGGCTGCAATAGCGCGCGATCATGCCGAGATCGTGCGAGATCATCAGCACGGCCGTGTTGTTGGCCTTGGTCAGATCGACCATCAGCTCCAGCACCTCGCGCTGAACGACCGCGTCGAGCGCGGTGGTCGGCTCGTCCGCCAGCAGCAGCGCCGGCTTCAGCAGCATCACCGAGGCCAGCATAATGCGCTGGCGCATGCCGCCGGAGAACTGGTGCGGATAGGCGGTGAGCGCGCCCTCGGGATCGCGGATACCGATGCGCCGGAGCATGTCGAGGATCAGCGCCCTGCGCTCGGCGGTGCTGAGCTTGCGATGCAGCGCCAGACCCTCGTCGAGCTGCTCGCCGATCAGCATCGAGGGGTTGAGCGAGGTCATCGGCTCCTGGAAGACCATGCCGACGCGGGCGCCGCGCATCTCGCGCAGCAGCTTCGGCGCCATGGTCATCACGTCCTGGCCCTCGAAGCGGATCGTGCCGGAAACCTTCCGGATCGCCGGCGGGATGAAGCCCATGACGGCGCGGGCGGCGAGCGTCTTGCCCGAGCCGGATTCGCCGACGATGCCGACCATCTCGCCGGGGAAGACCGAGAAGCTGACGCCGTTGACGACGCGCTTGCCGGTCCTGTTGATCTCGAGCGTCAGGTTGTCGACGGCGAGCAACGGGGTGGTGTTCTCGGCCATCACATCCCCCTCATGCGCGGGTCGAGCTTGTCGCGCACGGCGTCGCCCAGAAGGTTGATGCCGAGCAGGGTGAGCGAGATGCAGAGACCCGGGAAGATGCCGAGCCAGACCGCCTGGCCGATATAGGGCCGGCTGCCGGCGAGCATGTTGCCCCAGGTCGGGGCCGGCGGCGGCACGCCGAGGCCGAGGAAGGAGAGCGCGCTCTCGGCCAGCAGCACATAGCCGAACATCGAGGTCGCCAGCACGGTCAGCGGCGCGATGCAGTTCGGCAGGATGTGGCGGGCCATGGTGAAGAGCTCGGAATTGCCCATCACCCTGGAGGCGGCGATGAACTCGCGCTCGCGCAGCGAGAGCACGGCGCCGCGGACGATGCGGGCGACCGAGGGCGTATAGGCGATGCCGAGCGCAACGATGATCCCGTATTTGTTGGCGCCGAGCACGGCCAGCAGGCCGAGCGCCAGCAGGATGCCGGGAAAGGCCAGCAGCGCATCGTTGAAGGCCATCACGATACGGTCGAACCAGCCACGGAAATAGCCGCTGAGGATGCCGATCACCGTGCCGCAGATGACCGCGAGCGTGACGGTGAGCAGGCTGATCCAGGCGCTGGTGGCGGCGCCCGCCATCAGGCGGCTGCCGACATCGCGGCCGAACTCGTCGGTGCCGAGCCAATGGGCGGCACTGGGCGCGGCGAGCTTGGCGCGGAAGCTGAGCTGGAGCGGATCATAAGGCGTCCAGACCGCGCCGATCAGCGCAACGATGATCAGGGTGCCGATGAGGAAGCCGCCGAGCAGGGCGTTGGGTGCGGGCATTCTCATTGCGCCGTCACCCTTGGATCGAAGATCGGATAGCACAGGTCGATCACCAGATTGACGATGACATAGGTGAAGGCGACGAAGAGCAGGCAGCCCTGGATGACCGGGTAGTCGCGGGCGAAGATCGAATCGACCAGGAGCCGGCCGAGCCCCGGGATGGTGAAGACGGTCTCGACCACGGCGATGCCGCCGAGCAGGTTGCCGAGCACGAGGCCGATCAGCGTCCATGTCGGGCCGAAGGCGTTCTTGAAGGCGTGGCGCCAGAGCACCGCCCCTTCCGAGAGACCCTTGGCGCGGGCATGGGTGATATAGTCGAGCCTGAGCACTTCCAGCGTCGAGGCGCGGGCCATGCGCAGGAGCACGCCGATCTCGTGCAGGAACAGCGTCATGATCGGCATGACCAGGTAGAGGATGCCGCGGGTCGCATCCTCGCTGATCGAGACATAGCCGACGACCGGCAGCCATTCGAGCTTGAGGCCGAAGAAGAGCAGGAGCAGCAGGCCGAGCCAGAAGGTCGGGATCGAGAGCAGCAGCGTCGCCAGGCCGACGAGGCCGAGATCGAGCGTGCTGTTCTGGCGCCAGGCGGCGATGACACCGGCCGGCACGGCGACGAGACAGGCGAGGAAGACCGCGACGAGCACGATCTGGGCGCTGATCCAGAAGCGCTGCAGGATCAGCGGCAGCACCGCCTGCTGCGAGGAGATCGACTGGCCGAGATCGCCCTGCAGCAGGTTGCCGAACCAGATGCCGAACTGGACCGGCAGGCTCTTGTCGAGGCCGAGCCTGGCGCGCAGATCGGCGAGGCTCGCGGGGTCGGCGAGGTCGCCGAGCATGAGCTGCGCCGGATCGCCCGGGATCAGCCGGATCAGGACGAAGACCGACACCGCCACGATCAGCAATGTCGGCAACGCCATCAGGATGCGCGTCAGCGCGAAGCGAAGCATGCGCTCCTACCCTCCCCGTTCCGTTGCGGTTCAGTTGGCGACGCTGACTTCCCAGAGCAGCAGCTTCGACATCCACGGCTTGACGCCGGAGGCGCGCTTGGAATGGGCGACGATGTCGATGTCGTTATGGGTGAAGATCGAAGGCACCTGCTCGATGAAGCGCTTATGCAGCTCGTCGAAGATCTTCTGGCGCTCGGCCGGATCGGACACGACCATGCTCTTGTCGATCAGCGCCAGCGCCTCGGGATCCTCCCAGACCTTGCGCGGCTGCTTGTCCTTGGGCCCCGAAATCTGCTCGAAGCCGAGCGCGGGGTCGATGCGGGCGGAGTAGGAGAAGGACTCCATCTGGAAATTGCCCTTGTTGTAGCGATCGAGCTGGGTCGCCCATTCCAGGACTTCGATCTCGGCGTTGATGCCGACAGCCTGCATCATCTGCTGGGCGATGACCGCGGTGTTGAAGCTCGGCACGGTCGAGCGCTTATTGGCGAGGATCACGATCTTCTCGCCCTTGTAGCCGGCCTCCTGCAGCAGCTTCTTGGCCCGCGCCGGATCGTATTTGAAACCCTGCTTCTCGACCTCGCCGAAATATTTCGAGGTCGTGTAGATCGGCGAGTTGTTGGGCTTCGTGAGATTGTCGGTGACGTTGGCGACGAGCTCGGGGAAATCGATCGATGCCGCGATCGCCTGGCGCAGCTTGACGTTCTTCAGCACCGGATCGCGCGTCTGCATGATCAGGCCGTGGCGCACCGGGTTGGTGACGGTGATGACATTGAGGCGCGGATGTGCCTTCAGCTCGACCGCGTCGCTCGCCGGCACCGAGGCGATGTCGAGCGAGCCGGACATCAGGCCGGCCTTCACCGTCGCGGCGTCGGGGATGACCATGAAGCGGACTTCCTTCACCAGCGGGCGCTTGGAGCCGAGCATGCCGTCGGGCTTGTCGCCCTTGGGCGAGGCATAGCCGGAATAAGCGAGCAGCTGGACCGACTGGCCGCGCTTCCATTCGCCGAACGTGAAGGGGCCGGTGCCGATCGGCTTGTCCCAGCTGCCGTCGGCCTTGACCGAGTCCTTGTGGATGATGGCGGTGCCGCCGCAATCGGTGCGGGCGAGCGTGTCGAGGAAGAGCGCGTTCGGCGCGTTCAACTCCATGACGAAGGTGTTGGCGTCCGGTGCCGTGGCGGAGACGACCTTGAGGCCGTTGCGGCCATCGAGATCGCCGAGGCAGCGCCAATCCGTCTTCGGGTCCATGTAGCGGTTCCAGGACCAGAGCGCGTCTGCCGAGGTCAGCTCGGCGCCGTTGTGGAACTTCACGCCCTTGCGCAGCGTGAAGGTGTAGGTCTTGCCGTCCTGGGAGATATCGACCTTCTCGGCCAGGAGCGGGCCGACCGCACCGCCCTCATCATAGCCGACGAGGCCTTCGACGACGTGCAGCACGATCATGTCGGTGTTGTCGTCACGGTTCACGCCCGGGTTGGACGAGCGCATGTCGGCGTTCAGCACCGCAGTAAGGGTCTGGGCTTGGACAGCCCCGGCCGAGAGGGCCAGGGCGAAGGCGGAAGCAAGAATACGGTTCATCGACGATCCCCTGTTTTTGATGATTATAGGCTTGTTGTTCTCAGGCGGCCCTGGCCGCCCCGGTCCGGCGCTTCCTGAGCACGTCGGCCAGGAAATCCTGGACCCGCGACAGCGCCTTCGGCCCGTCATGCGGCATGTTCGGCACGAGGTCGAAGCGCACCGCGATGCCGTGCTCCTCGAAGGATTTCTTCAGCGCCGCCAGCCGCTCCGGGCGGTTCTTGCCGGCATGGTTTGCGTCCGGCATCCAGTTGCGGCCGCCTTCCTTGTGGGTGATCTCCCAGGTCTCGAGATCGGCGGCGCCGACGATCATCTGCACCGGCACCTTGGCCATGGCGGCAGTATCGATCTCGAGGCCGAAGAGCTCCTTGACGTTGCGGGTGCCGACCCAGAAATCGCGGGTCGGATCGAGCAGCGTCACCGAGCCCGGCGCGCCGATCGAGGCGGCCCAGAGGCGCTGCGGGTGGAACATCAAGAAGCGATGGGCGAAATGGCCCCCGCCGGAATAGCCGAACAGCGCGAACTTGTCGGATTTCAGCCCGTAATGCGCGACGACCTCCTCGATCATCTTGATCAGGACGAGGTCGTAGCGGATGTCGCCCTCGCGCATGTATTTGAAGCCGTCGCGATTGCCGTCGCCGCGCACGCCGATCGGGAAGAGCGGCGCCAGGATGATGCAGTTGTTCCAGCGGGCGAATTCGGCGAAGCCGTCGCGATACCCGACGAAGCCGCGGCCGGTGCCGTGCATGGTGACGACGAGCGAGGGCTCCTCGCCCTGCCCCAGCGTCGGCGGCACATAGAGGCAGTAGCTGAAGCGCGGATCATGCTTGCAGGCGATGACCGGCGTGCTCTCCAGGTCGTACATCGCGCGGCCGCGGGCCGCCGCATCGGACTCGGGCGCGTCAGGCTTCGCAGGGGCGGCAGTCATCGGACATCCTTGATTGGCAGTTAAATTGGCGCCAATTTAGTTGCATAGACGACGAAGTCTGGCAAGCTGCGTTCGCTGCTGTAGCAAGCACGCGGCCGGATAGGCTAAGGAACAACCATGACGAGCGTGATGCGGAAGCGGAAACAAAAGCGCCCCCTCGCCGGCGAGATCGCCGAGGCGATCCGGACCGGCGCCTATCGCACGGGCGAATGGCTGCGCCAGATCGATCTCGAGGAGAAGTTCCAGGCGACGCGGTTCGACGTCCGCGCCGCGCTCGACAAGCTCGTCGTGCTGAAGGCGATCGAGCACGTGCCGAATCGCGGCTACCGCGTCGCCGAGATCGACAGCGCCACCTTGCGCCATATCCGCGAGGCTCGCGTCGCGATCGAGACCGCGACCGTGGCCAGCATCGTCGCGGCGGTCGACGCCTCCACCCTCGGCAAGCTGCGCGAGATCGCCGAGCGGTTTTCCGGCGCCGTGCAGGGCGGCACGCGGGCCGACTGGAGCCGGATCAACAGCGAATTCCACCACCTGATGTATCATCTCAGCGGCAATCCGATCATGGAGGAGCTGATCTGGAACCTGCGCGACCGCTCGCGCGGTTCGGATGTCACGGTCTGGATCTCGCACGAGGCGCTCCAGCGCAGCGACCGTGACCATCACGCCATGCTGGAGGCGCTGGAGGCGCGCGACTCGGTGCGCCTCACCGAGCTGATCACGGGCCATATCCTCAGGAACGACCCGTGACGGCAGCTCGGCTCACTGGCCGATGCTGACTTCCCAGAGCCGCGGCTTCGACAGGATCGAGGGCTGGTAACCCTTCACCTTCTTGCTGAAGACGCCGGCATCGAGGCCGTTATAGAGCATCACCATCGGCACCTGCTCGATGAAGCGCCTGTGCAGCTCGTCGAACAGCTTCTGGCGCTCGGCCCGGTCGGAGACCACCATCGACTTGTCGAGCAGGGCCAGGGAATCCGGATCGTCCCAGACCTTGCGCGGCTGCTTGTCCTTCGGGCCGGCGATCGACTCGAAGCTCAGCGAAGGGTCGAGCCGCGCCGAATAGGGGAACGCCTGCATCTGGTAGTTGCCCTTGCTGTAGCGGTCGAGCTGCGTCGCCCATTCCAGCACCTCGATGGTGACGTTGAGCCCGACCGCCTGCAGCATCTGCTGGGCGATGACGGCGGAATCGAAGCTCTGCGGGTAGCGCTTGTTGGCGAGCATCACGATCGGCTCGCCCTTGTAGCCGGCCTCCGCGAGCAGCTTCTTGGCGGCGGCAGGATCGTATTTATAGCCCTGCTTCTCGACCGGGCCGTGGAAGGCCGACATGGCCGGGACGATCGAGTTGTTCGACTTGCCGAGGCCGTCGGTGACCGCATTTGCGATCTCGGGCGTATCGAGCGCGGCCGCGATCGCCTGGCGCAGCTTGACGTTCTTCAGCAGCGGATCGCGCGTCTGCAGGAGGATGCCGACGAGACCCATGTTCGAGACGACGGAAACCTCGACCTTGGGGTTCTTGCGCAGCTCGGCGACTTCGTTATTGGCGACGTCGGGCACGATGTCGATATCTCCGCGCAGCAGCGCCGCATTGGCGGTCGAGCTGTCGGGGATGATCATGAAGCGAACTTCGTCGACCAGCGGGCGCTTGCCGCCGGCATAGCCGTCGATCTTGCCGGGCAGGCTGGCATAATCGGCGAAGCGCTCGAGCCGGATGAACTCGCTGCGCTTCCATTCGCCGAACTTGAACGGGCCGGTACCGATCGGCTTGTCGAAGCTGCCATCGGGCCTGACCGAGTCCCTGTGCATGATCGCGGTCATGCCGCAATCGGTGCGGGCGATATTGGCGAGGAAGAGCGCGCTCGGCGTATCCAGCCTGAATACCACCGTCGCCGGATCGGGCGCCGTGACGGATTCGACCCTCGCCCGGCCGCGCCCGTCGAATTCCGAAAGGCAGCGCCAGTCGGTCTTCGGGTCCATGTAGCGGTTCCAGCTCCAGACGACGTCGGCCGAGGTCAGCTCGGCGCCGTTGTGGAACTTGACGCCCTTGCGCAGCGTGAACGTGTAGGTCTTGCCGTCCTCGGAGATATCGACCTTCTCGGCCAGGAGCGGCTTGACCTCGGCATCCTCGCCATAGGCGACGAGACCCTCGACCATATGGAGCACCACGGCGTCGGTATTGTCGTCGCGGTTCACGCCGGGGTTGATGCTGCGGATATCGGCGTTCTGCTGCACCTTGATCACCGACGCCGCCTGCGCCGGCCCGGCCAGAATTGCGGCAAGAGCAGCGCCCGCGAAGGCGGCCGCCGCGATCGGCTTTGAGACCATGATCACTCCTCCGTCTTTCCTATCTCTCGAATTCGCCTGTCTCTCGAACGCGTCGGCGCGGGCCGCCCTCTTCGGTCTCCGCGCCATGTCGTCCTATTCCGCTGAGCTCACTCGGCCGCGACCGCCAGCGTGACCGGCTCCTCGGTCAGGCTGTAGCGGGTGAACTGGCGGTTCAGCGCCGGCAGCGGCGCGACCTCCATGATCCCGCGCGCCGGCTGCATGACCACCATCGCGACGGTCGCCGAGAGATTGCCGGTCTCGTTCGGGCGCGGCGGGCGGCAGACGGCGTAGGGCGACAGGAAGTCATCGAACAAGGCGCTCTTCAGATCGTCGACGGAGAGCTTGCGGCCGGCCTCGTCCAGCAGCTTGCGGACGCGCCAGTCGCGATAGAAGCTCTCCGGCACGCGCGGGGTGCCGGTATCGGTGAGCTTGGTCAGTGCGATCTCGCCGACCCAATGGTTGGCGTGCACGATCAACCCGTCCTGCGGATAGATCGGGAAGGCCGCGTCCGGCGCGCATTCGAAATCGATGGCGAAGCCGGCGACGGTCGAGAGCATCATGTTGTTCGAGCAGGATTTGGGCGTCGTCGCCACGGCCTTCATCGCCATGGCGAAATGCTCCTGCTCCAGCACCTTGCGCCGGATCAGCGCCAGCGGCACGCCGGTCTGGGTGAAGTCACGCTCGCTCTCGAGATAGTTGGCGGTGATGGTGACGCCGGCCGCGTTCATGCCGCAGCGCGCGAGCCCGCCGGCCTCGACGAAGGTGAGGAAATCCGGCCCGTCATCGCGGCGCACGCGCAGCACGATCGCGGTCTCCGCGCATTCGGCCTTCCAGTCCCAGTTCTGGCCGTGGATCAGCTCACCGGTGGCGCTGCGCTCGGGCAGGATCACCGCGCCGGTGCAGCCATCGTCGAGCTCCTCGTTGGCCTCGACTGGCTTCGCCTTCTCCAGCCGCGCCTTGGCCACGACCTCGGTGCGGGCATTGATCATCACGATGTCTTCGAGGCTGACGCCGGCGCCGTCGGCGATACCGCGCATCTCCTCGACATAATGGGGGCCGAAGGCCTCGATCTCGCGGGCGAACTCGCCGATCAGCCGCGACTTGGCCGCAGAATCATAGCCGAGCTCGGTGAGCTGGCCGCCATAGAGCTCGATCGAGCGCTTGACGCGCTTGGGCACAGCCTGTCCATGCTGGCGGCCGCGCTCATAGGGTGAGCCGGAGACATCGATGAAGGGAAAGGGTTCAACCATCGGCCGGGCCTCCTTGAGCATGCTCTGGCGCATCGTCGAAAAGAAATGTATTTCATCTTGAGCTAAGACAGGCAAGAGCATTTTCATGGCAAATCCGACCCGGCTGCAGCGCGAGATCGCGGACGCCATCCTGCAAATGGCCCGCGAGGACGGGCTGGAGGCGGGCACCTGGCTCAACGAAAACAGCACGGCGAAGCGGCTCAATGTCTCGCGCACGCCGGTGCGCGCCGCGATCGACTATCTCGCCGAGCAGGGCTTCGTACGCCGCCATTCCAACAAGGGGGTCGAGTTGGTCGCGGTCCCAAGCGCCGCCAATGATGGCGGCGCGACGCCGGATGCGACCGAGCTCGTCCTGGTCAAGCTGGCGCGCGACCGCGAGGCCGGGCTGATCGCCGACGAGATCTCGGAGATGGAGGTGATGCGGCGCTACGAACTCGGCCGGCCCGAGGTGCAGCGCCTGCTCGCCCGCCTCGCCGATCTCGGCATGATCGAGCGCAAGCCCGGCTATGGCTGGCGCTTCCTGCTGGCGCCGCGGGATTCCTCGGTGCATGACGAGGCCTATCGCTTCCGCCTGATGATCGAGCCGATGGCGTTGCTCGAGCCCGGTTTCGCGATCGAGCAGGGCTGGATCGACGAGATGCGCACCCGCCACCATGAGACGCTGCAGCGGCCGTGGCGGGACAGCTCCGCTGTCGCCTTCTACGAGATGAACGCCGATTTCCACGAGGGGCTGGCGGCCGCCTCCGGCAACCGCTTCGTCCATGCCGCGATCCGCAGGCAGAACCAGCTCCGGCGCCTCTCCAATTACGACTGGATCTTCGGCTTCGAGCGCGTCGAGGTGAACTGCACCGAGCACCTGCAGATCCTCGACTATATCGCGGCCGGCGATCGCGAGGTCGCATCGGCACTGATGCGCCGGCATCTGCAGCGCGCCAGCACCCTGCGAGCGCCTGACGGACGCCCCGGCTAAAGCGCCCCTCACACGCTATTGTCTTTTCTTCAATAGAAACACACTATGGCCAGATCGCCTGGCCCAGCCGGTGCGATCCACCCCTGCGCGCCGGAGATCAGACATGCCAGCCACAGCCCTTCGCAGCGAAGCCGACCGCGGCAACGAGCCCGACGCGTTCTGGATGCCGTTCACGCCGATGCGGGCCTTCCGGCAGGAGCCGATCCTGTTCGAGCGGGCCGAGGGCATGCACTACATCACGCCGGAGGGACGGCGCGTGCTCGACGGCATGGCCGGGCTCTGGTGCGTCAATGCCGGCCATGACCAGCGGCACATCGTCGAGGCGATCCGCGAGGCGGCGGGCCGGCTCGATTTCGTCTCCTCCTTCAAGATGAGCCACCCGGCGGCGCAGACCTATGCGGCGCGGCTCTGCGATTTCGCGCCTGACGGACTCGACCATGTCTTCTTCGTCAATTCCGGCTCGGAAGCCGTCGATACCGCGCTGAAGATCGCCCGCGCCTATCACCATGCCCGCGGCGACGCGCGCCGGACCAAGCTGATCGGCCGGGCCAAGGGCTATCACGGCATGGGCTTCGGCGGGCTCTCGGTCGCCGGGCTCGGGCGGCAGAAGCGCGGCTTCGGGCCGCTGCTGCCGGAGGTGGCGCATCTGCCCCTGCCCTATGATGCCGGCATGGCCTTCTCGCCCGGGCAGCCGGAGCGCGGCGCGGCCTATGCCGAGGATCTCGAAAAGCTGCTCGAGGTGCACGACCCGCTGAGCGTCGCGGCGGTGATCGTCGAGCCGGTGATCGGCTCGGGCGGCGTCTACCCGCCGCCGAAGGGCTACCTCGAGAGCCTGCGCGCGATCTGCAGCAAGCACGGCATCCTGCTGATCTTCGACGAGGTCATCACCGGCTTCGGCCGGCTCGGTGCCCCCTTCGCGGCACAGGCTCTCGGCGTCACGCCCGACCTCATCACCTGCGCGAAGGGCATGACCAACGGCTCGGTGCCGATGGGCGGCGTCATCGTCTCCGGCGATGTCTACGCCGCCTTCATGGCCGGCCCGCCCGACGTGATCGAGCTCTTCCACGGCTATACCTATTCGGCCCATCCACTCGCCTGCGCCGCGGGCCTCGCGACGCTCGACGTCTTCGCCGAGCAGGGCATCGTCGCGAAGGCCAGGGCGAGCTCGGCGATCTGGCAAGAGCGCGCGCAGGCGCTGAAGGGTGCGCCACATGTGGTCGATATCCGCACGCTCGGCCTGCTCTGCGCCATCGAGCTCGCGCCGAAGGCGGGCGCAGCGGGAACGCGCGGCGCGGCCGGCGCCAAGGCCTGCCTCGATGCCGGGGTGCTCGTGCGCGGCTCGGGCGACACGATCGTGCTGTCGCCGCCGCTGATCATCTCGCAGGGCGAGATCGAGGAGGTCTTCGGCGTGATCGAGGCTGTGTTGGCGAAGCTGGATTGAGACGCCCTTCCCGTCATGGTCGGGCTTGTCCCGACCATCCACGTCTTCGCTTGTCGAGTGCGGTGTTCAAGACGTGGATGCTCGGCACAAGGCCGAGCATGACGGTGGTGGCTGCTCACTTCTTCAGGCTGACCTCCCAGGCCCTGATCCGCGACTCCCAGGGCACGAAGCCCTCGACACGGGCTGTCGAGGCCCAGGCCTCGACCGAGTTGAACAGCATCACAAGCGGCACGTCGTCGATCATGCGCTTGTGCAGGTCGTCGAAGATCGCCTGGCGTTCGGCGACATTCTCGATCTTCGAGGCCTTGTCGAGCAGCGCGATCACGGCCGGATCGTCCCAGACCTTGCGCGGCTGGTCGGCCTTCGGCCCGGTGAAATGCTCGAAGCTCAGCGCCGGGTCGAGCCGGGCCGAATAGGAATGCACCATGAGCTGGTAGTTCCCCTTGAGGAACCGGTCCATATGCGTCGCCCATTCGACGACATCGATGTCGGAGTTGACGCCGACCGCCTGGAACATCGACTGCAGCACGACCGCGATATTGAAGCTCGGCGAGGATTTACGGTTGTTGGTGGTGATCTTCAGCCGCTCGCCCTTGTAGCCGGCCTCGGCCAGGAGCTTCTTAGCCAGCGCAGGATCATAGTGGAAGGAAAGGTTCTGGACCTCGCTGCGATAGGTCGACTTGGCGTGGATGGTCGAGTTGTTCGGCTTGACGTCGAGATCGGAGATGATCGCGACGAGTTGGCCGAAATCGATCGCAGCGGCAAGCGCCTTGCGCATCGCCGGCTTCCGGAAGACCGGATCGTTGGTCTGGAAGAGCAGCGCATGGCGCGCCGCGGTTGGCACGGTCTGGACCGTGACGCCCTTCTCCTTGCGCAGCGCCGCGACATCCGAGCTCAGCACCTCGGCGATGTCGATCTGGCCGGAGAGCAGGCCGGCCTTGACCGAAGCGGCATCGGGCACGACCAGGAACTTGACCTCCGGCACGAGCGGGCGCTTGCCGCCGGCGAAGCCGTCGAGCCCGCCCGGCAAGGACTGGTAGCCGTCGAACCTCGTCAGCACGATCTGCTGGCCGCGCTTCCATTCACTGAGCTTGAACGGGCCGGTGCCGACCGGCGCCTTCCAGGAGCCGTCCGGATTGAGGGAATCCTTGTGGATCACCGCGGCGCTGCCGCAATCGGTTCGGGCGAGCGAGAACAGGAAGAGGGCATTCGCCTCGTTGATGCGCATGCGCACGGTGGTCGGCGACACGGCCTCGACCGCCTCGACTTTCAGGCCGTTGCGGCCGTCGAAATCGGCGAGGCAGCGCCATTCCGTCTTCGGGTCCATGTAGCGCTGCCAGCTCCAGACCACGTCCTGCGCGGTCAGCGGCGCGCCGTTATGGAAGGACAGGCCCTTGCGAAGCTCGAACGTGTAGGTCAGCCCATCCGGCGAGGTCTCGATCTTTTCCGCCAGCATCGAGCCGACCGTGCCGCCCTCGCGATAGGCGACGAGCCCCTCGACCATGTGCAGCGTCACGGCGTCGGTGTCGTCGTCGCGATTGACGCCGGGATTGGTGCCGCGGATATCGGCCTTGAGCGCGACCGTCAGGGTCTGCGCGGCCAGTGGCGTGGCGGCGATGGCGGAGAGGACGGCAAGCGCGGCAAGCGGTCTACGGATCATCGGCATCTCCCCTCGTCGCCTGCCGTCACTCGGCCGCGACCGCGACCGGATCGTCCTTGAGGCTGTAGCAGGTGAAATTGCGGTTCAGCGCCGGCAGCGGCGCGACCTCCATGATGCCGAGCGCCGGCTCCATCAGGATCATCGCAACGCTCGCCGTCAGGTCACCGGTCGCCCCGGCGCGCGGTGGGCGGCAGACGGAATGCGGCGTCAGGAAATCGTCGAAAAGCGCCGCCTTGAGATCCTCGCGGGTCAGGAAGCGCTGCGGCTCGGTCAGCAGCTTGCGCACGCGCCAGTCGCGATAATGGCTGTCGGGCGAGGAGGCGAAGCCGGTGTCGCGCAGCTTGGTCAGCGCCACCGGGCTGACCCAGTGGTTGGCGTGCACGATCAACCCGTCCTGCGGATAGACCGGAAAGGCCTCGTTCGGCGCGCATTCCAGATCGATGGCGAAGCCGGCATTCTGGCTCAGCATCATATTGGTCGAGCAGGCCTTCGGGGTGGTGGCGACGAATTTCATCGCCAGCGCCAGATGCTCCTGTTCCAGCGCCTTGCGGCGGATTAGCGCCAGCGGCACTCCCTCCTGGCAATAGTCGCGGTCGCTGCGCAGGTAATTGCCGGTGACGCAGATGCCGGCGGAGTTCATGCCGTGCCGGCCGAGCCCACCCGCCTCGACGAAGGTCAGCACATCCGGCCCGTCCTCGCGGCGGATGCGCAGTACGATCGCGGTTTCCGCGCATTCGGGCTGCCAGTCCCAGTTCTGGCCCTGGATGATGCCGCCGTTCCAGCTGCGCTCGGGCAGGATGATGGCGCCGGTGCAGCCATCGGCCATCGCCTCCTCGTCCTCGTCATCATCCTCGACCGGGCGGGAGGCGAGCAGCCGCGCCTTGGCGACGACCTCGGTGCGGGCATTGATCATCACGATGGCTTCGAGATCGAGCCCGGCGCCGTCGGCGATGCCGCGCATCTCCTCGAGATAGTCGCCGTCGAAGGCGGCGATGCTGCGGGCGAATTCCGCGATCAGCGCCTCGCGCTGGCCGGGGCGCAGGCCGAGCTTGTCGATCTGCCCGGAATAGAAGCGCGCGCTGCGGCGTACCCGCTCCGCCACGGCCGTGCCATGCTGACGGCCGCGCTCATAGGGCGTGCCGGAGACCGGGACGAAGGGAAACGGCGCGATCATCCACAGCCCTTGTGTTTTTTACGTCAACGTTGTGCATGGGACCATCGCCAAAGACGCCTGTCAATGACAGAGTGGCCCTGCTGGGGAGACGCCTTCCGTGCCGAGCGGACTACATCACGAAATCATCGGCGATATCCTGCGAATCGGCCGCGACGAGGCCTGGACGGTGGGAGCGCCGGTCGGGGAAAAGCCGCTTGCGGGCCGGCTCGGGGTGTCGCGCACCCCGGTGCGCCGGGCGCTGATCGACCTCAGCGAACGCGGCATCCTGCGCCGCGAGCCGGGCACCGGTTTCAAGCTCAACCGGCCGATCGACGCGGCGATGATCGAGCAATGCGTGGAGGAGGCGACCGGCAGCGGCGACCTCTACCAGAAGCTCCTGATCGAACGCTCCTCCGGGCTGATCGGCGAAGAGGTCACCGAGAACGCGCTGATCGCACGCTTCGGCGCCTCGCGCGGTGATGTGCGCCGCGCCCTGCAGCGGCTCGCGGCCGAGGGCGTAGTCCAGCGCCAGCGCGGCCATGGCTGGCGCTTCAGCGAAAGCCTCGACACGCCGCAGGCGATCATCGAGAGCTACGCCTTCCGCGAGGCGGTGGAATGCGCCGCGCTGAATCAGCTGAACTACCGGATCGACCGCGCCGAGCTGGAGCGGATGCGGAGCGCCCATCAGGCCCTGATGCGCAAGCCCGCCGCCGAGATCGCCCCGGACATGTGGTTCCAGGTCAATGCGCATTTCCACGAGACGCTCACCTCATGGTCGCGCAACCGCTTCTTCGTGCAGGCGGTGAAGCGGCAGAACACCTTGCGGCGGATGCATCAATTCGCCGATTTTCCGCAGCTGACGCCGGAGCAGATCACGCAATCCTGCGAGGAGCATCTCGCCATCCTCGACGCGCTCGCCGCCGGCGACCGGCGGGGAGCTGCGAGCCTCCTCGCCGCGCATCTCAGGCAGGCGGCGCAGGACTGGCTCGATCAGGGCTGAGGCTGCGTCACGCCACCAGCGGCTCGAAGCGATAGCCCTCGCCGTCGCGGCGGACATGACCGCCGTGCGGATGGGCAAAATGGCCGGCGAAAATGGCGCAGCCGGTCTCGGCGGCATAATCGAGCAGCTTCAGCCGCGTGGCGCGCGCCGTCTCCTGATCCTCGCAATAGCGGCTGTTCCAATGCGGGGCGCGGACCTGCAGCGGCTGGTGCATGACATCGCCGATCAGCAGCGCCTCCTGGCCCTGCGAGCGGATGCGCACCGCCATCTGGCCGGGCGCATGGCCGGGGATCGGCATCAGGTCGAGCCCCGGCGCCAGCGTTTCCGTGCCTTCGACGATCCAGGCCTGGCCGGAATCGATCACCGGCTGGACGCTGTCGCGAAAAATGTCCTGATAGGCTGCGGGCTTGCTGGCGCCGCCGCGCGCAGGGTCGCGCGCGTCACGCTCGGTCGCAGAGAAGACGTAGCGCGCCTTCGGAAAGGTCGGGACCCAGCGGTCGTCGACGAGCGTGGTGTTCCAGCCGACATGGTCGACATGGAGATGGGTCAGCACGACCAGATCGACCGCCTCGGGCGTCACGCCGGCGAGCGCGAGACGCTCGAGATAGGGCTCGTTCAGCCGGTGGAAGCGCGGCGAGGCCGGCCGGTCCTTGGCATTGCCACCGCCGGTATCGACGATGACGAGCCGGCCGGGGAAGCGCAGCACATAGGTATGGATGCTGGAGGCGAAGGTCTGGCTCGCCGGATCGTAGAAATGCGGCGCCAGCCAGGACAGCTCGGCCTGCGCCACCTCCGGCGCGAAATCGGGATAGAGGCTGGCCGGCTCGCGGAGCATCAGCTCCGGAACCACGCTGATCTCGACTTCGCCAAAGCGGAACATGCCGTCTCTCCCTGGAGCATTTTCGAGCGAAGCGGGCACCGGTTCGCGAGGACAATGCGATGACACAAAGGCTGGCGCATGTTCGCGAGTCGAGGAAACGCGGGAATGCTCCAGAACGCCCGGCCCCTGGCGGGCCGGCGTTGCACCATAGGCAGCGCGCGCCGGCAAGCCATTGCAGCGAGCGCACAAATGCTTTGCGAAGCGCCGCTGTTTCCGCTGCTTCGCGCCAGCCCCTAACCTGCCCTACGAAGACGACGAGCAGAAACGGGGCCGGATGTCCGGCCGCTGCAGGACGGGACGCGCCGGCCAGGCCAAAGCCGCGCCCGCGAGAGGACGAGGATGAGCTACAAGCATTTCCAGGTCGAGGTCAGCGACTTCATCGCCACCGTGACCTTCAACCGCCCGCCGGTGAACGCGCAGAATCGCGAGACGCGCGAGGAGGCGATCCGCATCTTCGATCAGCTCAGCGACCGCGACGATGTCCGCGTCGTGATCCTGACCGCGGCCGGCAAGACCTTCTCGGCCGGGGCCGACGTCAAGGAGCGCGTCGGTCTGGTGCAGGAGCCGGGCGACTATATCAGCCATAACCGCGTCGCCCGCGAGTTCTTCTATGCCGTCGCCGATTGCACCAAGCCGGTGATCGCGGCGGTGAACGGCCCCGCGATCGGCGCCGGCTTCGCACTGATGCTGGCCTGCGACATCATGCTGGCCACCGACACGGCCTATGGTTCGATGCCGGAGGTCGATGTCGGCCTCTCCGGCGGGCAGAGCTTCGTGATGGAGCATTTCAGCAAGTCGAAGGCGCGCTATCTCTATTTCACCGGAGCGCGCGTGACGTCACAGGAACTCTATCGTCTCGGCATCATCGAAAAGGTGGTGCCGGCGGAGGAGCTGATGCCGGCGGCCATGGAGATCGCCCGCACCATCGCCGCCAAGAGCCCGCTGGCGGTCCAGGGTGCCAAGCGCGGCTTCAGCACCACGGCGGAGATGCCGGTGCGCGACGGCTATCGCTACGAGCAGTCGATCACCGTCGCCCTTTCCCATACCGAGGATGCCAAGGAGGCGCAGCGCGCCTTCGTCGAGAAGCGCAAGCCCGTGTTCAAAGGGCGCTAGATACGCCGCAGGTACACTGAGATCTGCGCTCGTCCGCATTGCGGCGGCCGGCAAAGCGCGACATGGTGCGCCGGCTTGATGCGAGGCCCGCCCGGCCCTCGATGGACGCCCTCGCCCGATGCACGAATTCGCCGATCTCAGGGTCTTCACCAAGGTCGTCGCGGCCGGCAGCTTCTCGGCCGCGGCGCGCCAGCTCGGCCTGCCGCCCTCGACCGTCTCGCGCCGGATCGCGGCGCTGGAGCAGCGGCTCGGCGTGCCGCTCTTCGTGCGCACCACGCGCCATGTCACGCTGACCGAGGCCGGCCGGGCCTATCATGGCGCGGTCAGGCGCGTGCTGGAGAATCTCGAGGAGGCCGACCACGCGGTCGCGCTGTTCCGCGACAAGCCGCGCGGCACCTTGCGCGTGCAGAGCCGCGTCTCGCTCGGCGCGCGCCTGATCGCACCGCTCCTGCCGAAATTCATGCGCGAGCAGCCAGGCCTGAAGATCGACCTGCGACTCACGAGCCAGCAGATCGACACGCTCGCCGACGACATCGATATCGGTATCCGCTTCGGGCTCGGCCCGGCCTCCTCGCTGATCACGCGCCGCGTCGTCTCGGCCCAGCAGGGGCTCTATGCCAGCCCGGCCTATATCGCCGAATTCGGCCTGCCGGAGACGCCGGAAGCGCTGCTGAGCCATAATTGCCTGGCCTTCGTCGTCAATGACGAGCCGACGATCTGGCGCATCGGCCAGCCCGAAGAGATGCGCGAGGTCAGGATCGAGGGCCTGTTCCAGAGCAACGATGTCGGCGCCCTGCTCTCGGCCACGCTGGCCGGCTGCGGCATCAGCATCTTCCACCACTATGTCGTGCGCGAGGAGGAGCGGCGCGGACGGCTGGTGCGGGTGCTGCCGGAGCATCAGATCACCACGATGGCGACCTTCGACACCCATGTTTATGTGATGTATCCGCCGAACATGCAGAACGCGCCGAAGATCCGCGCCTTCACGGATTTCCTGGTGCGCTACCTGCCCGAGGCCGTGCGCGCTTGAGGACGACGATGACACCAACCTGCGTGATCCTGGACGATTATCAGAATGTCGCGCTCGAGATGGCGGACTGGAGCTCCCTGCGCGAGCGCGTCAACCTCCGCGTCAGCACTGCGCCCGTCGTCGGCGAAGCGCTGATCGCGCTCCTTTCCGATGCCGAGATCGTGGTGATGATGCGCGAGCGCACGCCCTTCCCGGCCGAGCTCTTCGCCGCCCTGCCGAAGCTGAAGCTCCTCGTCACCACCGGCATGCGCAACGCCTCGATCGATTTCGCCGCGGCGGCCAAACAGGGCGTCACGGTCTGCGGCACGTCGAGCGCGCCAGGCACCACGGCCGAGCTGACCTGGGGGCTGATCCATGCGCTGACGCGCACGATCCCGGCGGAGAACGCCAATTTCCATGCCGGCGGGCCGTGGCAGACCAGCGTCGGGCGGGATCTGCGCGGCACGACGCTGGGCATTATCGGTCTCGGCAATCTTGGCCAGCGCGTCGCCCGCGTCGGCACCGCCTTCGACATGAACGTGCTCGGCTGGAGCCGCTCGCTTAGCGAGGAGACCGCGAAATCGGTCGGCGCGGAGCGCGCCGCGACGCTGCACGAATTGCTGCGGCAATCCGATATCGTCAGCATCCATGTGCCGCTGAATGCCGGCACGCGCGGGCTGATCGGGGCGGCCGAGTTCGGGCTGATGCGGCCGCAGGCGTTGCTGATCAACACGTCGCGCGGGCCGATCGTCGACGAGGCTGCGCTGATCGATGCGCTGAAGAGCGGCAGGATCGCCGGCGCGGGCCTCGATGTCTACGATACCGAGCCGCTGCCGGTGCCACATCCGTTGCGCGGCCTGCCGAATGTCGTGGCGACGCCGCATCTCGGCTATGTCACCCAGGCAAATTACCGCGCCTATTTCACCGGGGTGGTCGAGGACATCGCGCGCTGGCTCGACAACAACCCGGTGCGGGTGCTGACCGCCTGAGCCGGATCAGCGGGCGAGTTATCGCAACCCCGGTTTCGGGCCGGAACTCTACTCGCCCGCCGCCGGGCGGATGGCGAGCGGCGCGGCGGCCTTGCCGCGCCGGCGCGCGAACCAGCCGAAGAGATCATCGAGCCCGCCGACGAGGCCGCGCCGGAACAGCAGCACGCTGAAGACGAAGATCAGGCCCTGCAGCACCGTCACCCAGGCGCCGGCGGCGGCGAGATAGTCGCCGATGCCGATCAGCACGAAGGAGCCGAAGATCGGGCCGAGCAGCGAGCCGAGCCCGCCGATCAGGCTGATCAGCAGCACCTCGCCCGACATCGACCAGTGCACGTCGGCAAGCGAAGCGAGCTTGACGACGAGCGCCTTCATCGAGCCGGCGAGGCCGGCCAGGGCGGCGGAGAGAACGAAGGCGAGCAGTTTTGCGCGCTGGACCTTGTAGCCGAGCGAGATCACCCGCGCCTCGTTCTGCGCCGTCGCCTTCAGCACCTGGCCGAAGGGCGAGCTGGTGATGCGGCGGATCAGCAGGAAACAGGCGACGAAGACGACCAGCGTGAAGAAATAGATCGCGAGCGGCTGCTCGAGATCGACCAGCCCGAAGAGCCGGCCGCGCGGCACGGCCTGGATGCCGTCCTCGCCGCCGGTCCATTTCGCCTGGAGCGCGACGAAGAAGATGAGCTGCGACAGCGCCAGCGTCACCATGGCGAAATAGATGCCGGAGCGGCGGATCGCGAGCCAGCCGAAGAGCAGTCCGAACAGCGCCGCGACGCCGGTGCCGAGCAGGATGGCGAGCTCGGGCGGCAGCGCCCAGGCCTTGGCGGTGTAGGCCGTGACATAGGCGCCCGCGCCGAAATAGGCGGCATGGCCGAAGGAGAGCAGGCCGACATGGCCGGCGAGCAACGCGAAGGCCGCGCCGAACAGCGCGAAGCACAGAACTTTCGAGAGGAAGAGCGGATAGATGAAGAAGGGCGCGACGCAGGCGAAGGCGAGCAAGGCGATCTCGACCGGCTTCGTCCAGCGCCGGGCGCCGAGCGAGACGGCATCGGCGAGGAAGCTGTTGCCGGTCGGCGCGGCCTGGTTGCGGCCGAGGAAGCCGGCGGGCCTGGTCAGCAGCACGACCGCCATGATGACGAAGACCACGGTCGAGGCGGCCTCGGGATAGATGACCTTGGTCAGGCCCTCGACGAGGCCGAGCGTGAAGCCGGAGAGAATGGCGCCGAGGATCGAGCCCATGCCGCCGATCACCACGACGGCGAAGACGACGACGATGACATTCGTGCCCATCAGCGGGCTGACCTGGTAGATCGGCGCGGCCATGACGCCGGCCAACGCCGCCAGCGCGACGCCGGAGCCATAGGTCAGCATCACCATGCGGGGGACGTTGAGGCCGAAGGCCTCGACCAGCACGCGGTTCTCGGTGGCGGCGCGCAGGGTGGCGCCGAGCGGCGTGCGCTCGATCAGGTACCAGGTGCCGAAGCAGATGATCAGCGAGGCGACGATGACCCAGCCGCGATAGTTCGGCAGGTACATGAAGCCGAGATTCTGGCCGCCCTGAAGCGCCGAGGGTATGCCGTAAGGCAGGCCGGCAGCGCCGAAGAAATGCCGGAACACGCCCTCGATCACCATGGCGAGGCCGAGCGTCAGCACCATGCCGTAGAGATGGTCGAGCTTGTAGAGCCGCTTGAGGAAGAGCTGCTCGATGACGAGGCCGAGCGCGCCGACGATCAGCGGCGCCAGGATCAGCGCGCCCCAATAGCCGATGCCGGTCAGCTTCAGCAGGAAATAGGCCGCGAAGGCGCCGAGCATATATTGCGCGCCATGGGCGAAGTTCACGATGTTGAGCAGGCCGAAGATGATCGCGACGCCCAGGCTCAGCAATGCGTAGAACGAGCCGTTGATCAGCCCGAGCAGCAATTGGCCGAGCAGGACCTGGAGCGGAATGCCGAGAAGCGGAACAGTGATCATTCTTTGAACCTTGCCCGGCCGTCAGACGCCGAGATGATGGCGCAGCAGGTCGCGCTGCGCGTCGAGCTCGTCATTGGGGATCATCGCCACGACCTGCCCGTGCTCGACGAGATGGTGCCGGTCGGCGATGGTCGCGGCGAAATGGAAGTTCTGCTCGACGAGCAGGATGGTGAAGCCGCGCGCCTTGAGCAGGCGCAGCACCTCGCCGATGCGCTGGACGATGACCGGGGCGAGCCCCTCGGTCGGCTCGTCCAACAGGAGCGTGCGAGCACCGGTGCGCAGGATGCGGCCGATGGCGAGCATCTGCTGCTCGCCGCCGGAGAGCTTGTTGCCGTCGCTGCGACGCCGCTCGGCAAGATTGGGGAAGAGCTCGTAGATCTCCTCGACCGCCATGCCGCCCTTGTCGATGATCGGCAGGAGCTTGAGATTCTCCTCGACATTAAGGCTGGCGAAGATGCCGCGCTCCTCCGGGCAATAGGCCAGGCCGGCGCGGGCGATGCGATAGGAGCGCGCGCCGATCAGCTCCTCGCCGCGATAGCGCACCGAGCCCTGGCGCCTGTCGAGAATGCCCATCATGGCGCGCAGGGTCGTGGTCTTGCCGGCGCCGTTGCGGCCGAGCAGCGTGACCAGCTCGCCCTCGGCGATCGAGAAGCTCATGCCCTGCAGCACATGCGACTCGCCATACCAGGCGTTGAGATCGCGGATCTCGAGGAAGGGGGCGGCAGCGGCTTGTCGGGCAGGCTCAGCCATGTCCGGTCCCCATATAGGCCTCGACCACGGCCGGATTGGCGGCGAGCTCGGCATAGCTGCCCTCGGCCAGCACGCGCCCGCGGGTCATCACGGTGATGGTGTCGGAGAGATCGGCCACGACGCGCAGGTTATGCTCGACCAAGAGCACGGTGCGGCCGATGGCGACCTCGCGGATCAGGGCGGCGACGCGGTCGATATCCTCATGGCCGAGCCCCGCCATCGGCTCGTCGAGCAGGAGGATCCTGGGCTCCATCGCCAGGGTGGTCGCGATCTCCAGCGCGCGCTTGCGGCCATAGGACAGGTCCGAGGCATAGGTCTCGCAGAAATCGGAGAGGCCGACGGCGGCGAGCAGTTCCTCGGCGCGCCCGCGCAGGCCGGCGAGCGAGCGTTCCGGGCTCCAGAAGCGGTACCAGTTGCCCATGCGCTGCTGCAGGGCGAGGCGGACATTCTCGTAGGCCGTCATCTGCGGGAAGACGGCGGCGATCTGGAAGGAGCGGACGATGCCCTGCCGCGCCGTCTCGTCGGCCGGCATCGTCGTGATCTCGTCCTGACCGTAGAAGATGCGGCCGGTCGTCGGCAGGTGGAACTTGGTCAGCAGGTTGAACAGCGTCGTCTTGCCGGCGCCGTTGGGTCCGATCACGGCATGGATCGTGCCGCGCTCGACCGCGAAACTGACATCGTCGACGGCCTTGAAGCCGCCGAAGACCTTGGTGAGCTTCTCGGTCCGCAGGACGATATCGCGCGATGGCGTCGCGGCATCCGCTGCGACCGGCATGGCGGGCACGGCGCTCACGAGACCGGCTCCGCCTTACGGCTGAGCGCAGCCGCCGGCTCGCCCGGCCGCCTGATCTCGAAGACCTCGTCGACGACGCAATAATCCATGTAGCCGAGGCGGGCGAGCGGGCGCACGCTGGTGACGTCGATCAGGCCCTCGACCAGCACGGCCTCGTCGATATGGATGCCGACCACCTCGCCGATCACGATCGCCGAAGGGTTTGGCTTGCCGTCGCCGGATTCGAGGCCGACGGTCTTGGAGTAGCGGCATTCGAGCGCGATCGGCGAGCGCGCAACGCGCGGCACCCGGACGTTGCGGCAGGGGATCATCTCCAGCCCGACGACCGCGGGCTCGCTGACATGGGCGCCGAACTCGGCCGAGGATGCGTTGACCTCGTCGCGCAGATCATAGGTCGCGATGTTGACGACGAACTCGCCGGTCTCCTCGGCATTGCGCTGCGAATCCTTTGCCGGCGCGCTCGAGAACATCACGAAGGGCGGATAGGCCGAGACCAGGTTGAAGAAGCTATAGGGCGATAGGTTCACCACCCCGGCCCGGCTCACGCTCGAAATCCAGCCGATCGGCCGCGGCGTCACCAGCGCGGTGACGGGGCTGTGCGGCAGACCGTGCTCGTCGCTGCGCGGATCGTAGAACATGAAGCGCTCCTCAGATCACGCCCGAGGCGGCGAGATCGGTGATCTCCTTCCGCGTGAAGCCGAGATCGGCGAGGATTTCGGCATTGTGCTCGCCGAGCAGCGGCGGGTGGCGCTCATGCGTGATCGGTGCCTGGGCGTAGCGGATCGGATTGGCGATCTGCGGCACCGAACCCGCGACCGGATGCGGGATCTCGATCCGCATCTTGCGATGGATCGCCTGCTTGTCCTCGAAGACCTCCGGCACCGCGTTGATCGGCCCGCAGGGCACGCCGACCTTCTCCAGCGCCGCGACCAGATCGGCCCGCGTCCACGTCGCGAAATGCCCGGCGACGAGCGCCAGCAACTCGTCGCGATTGGCGACGCGGCCGGCATTGAGGCGGAAGCGCTCGTCGCTCGCCCATTCCGGCACGCCCAGCACCTGGGCGAGCTTGGCGAATTGCCCGTCATTGCCGACGGCGAGCACGACATGGCCGTCACGGCAGGCGAAGACCTGTTGCGGCATGATGTTCGGGTGGCCGTTGCCATAGCGCCGCGGCGGCTTGCCCGAGAGCATGTAGTTCATCGCCTGGTTGGCGAGGAAGGCGCCCTGGACGTCGAACATGGCGAGGTCGATATAGTCGCCCTGCCCGGTCGTATCGCGCCGGGCGAGCGCGGCGAGCACCGCGATGGTGGCGTACATGCCGGTCATCAGGTCGACGATGGGGACGCCGACCTTCTGCGGCCCGCCGCCGGGCTGACCGTCCTCCTCGCCGGTGACGCTCATCAGCCCGCCCATGGCCTGGATCATGAAGTCGTAGGCGACGCTGGCGCGGCGCGGACCGTCCTGGCCGAAGCCTGTGATCGAGCAGTAGATCAGGCTGGAATTGAGCAGCTTGAGCTCGTCATAGCCGAGACCGAAGCGCTGCAACGTGTCGACCTTGAAATTCTCCAGCAGGATGTCGGAGCGCGCGGCCAGCCGGCGGACGATCTCGCGCCCCTGCTCACTCTCGAAATCAATGGTGAGCGAGCGCTTGCCGCGATTTGTGCAGAGGAAATAGCCGGCATCCCGGGTGTTGTTGCCATCCTTGTCCTTCAGGAAGGGCGGGCCCCAGCCGCGCGTGTCGTCGCCCACTTTCGGGCGCTCGACCTTGATCACGTCGGCGCCGAGATCGGCGAGCATCTGCCCGGCCCAGGGGCCGGCCATGACGCGACTGAGATCGAGAACGCGGATATGCGACAGCGGACCGGCCAAGACGACGGCTCCCATAGGCGGATCAGGAAAAGGTTGGCCGGAGCGCACCCGAGAGCGCGCCCCGGCCTTTCGTAAGCGGCAGGCTTACTTCTTCACGAGCGGGCACTTGCTCTCGGAGAGCGGCATGGCCGCAGCCTCCGGCGGCACCGAGGCGATGACCTTGTAGTAGTCCCAGGGCTTCTTCGACTCGCCGGGCGCCTTGACCTCGACCACGTCGACGCCGCGCATGACCTTGCCGTCCTCACGGATCCAGCCATCGGTCGTCATCGCGTCGTTGATCCTGGTCTTGCGCATCTGCTCGACCACCGCCTTGGTCTCGTCGGTGCCGGCTTCCTTGACCGCCTTGAGGTAATGCGTGACGGCGCTGTAGGCGCCGGCCTGGAGCCAGGTCGGAGCCGAGCCGGTCTGCTTGAGGAAGCGCTCGCCGAAGGGCCGAGTCTTCTCGTCCTTGTCCCAATAATAGAAGGTCGTGACGATCAGGCCCTGCGCGGTCTGCAGGCCGAGCGCATGGGTGTCGGTGATGTTGAGCAGCAGCGCCGCGAGCTTCTGGCCACCCTTGGTCAGGCCGAACTCGTTGGCCTGCTTGATGGCGTTGACGGTGTCACCGCCGGCATTGGCGAGCGCGATCACCTTGGCGCCCGAGGCCTGGGCCTGGAGCAGGTAGGAGGAGAAATCGGCGGTGTTGAACGGGTGGCGCAACGCGCCCAGCACCTTGCCGCCGCTTTTCTTGACGATGTCGGAGGCCTGCTGCTCCAGGACATGGCCGAAATTATAGTCGGCCGTGATGAAGAACCAGGTGTCGAGACCCTGCTTGACCAGCGCGCCGGCCGTGCCGGCAGCGAGCCCGTAGCTGTCCCAGGACCATTGGAAGCCGACCGGCGAGCAGGCCTCGTTGTGCAGCAATGTCGTGCCCGAGCCGGAGATCAGGAAGACCTTGTTCTTCTCGCGGGTGACCTCCTGGATCGCCGCGCCGACGGCGGAGTTGCCGCCATCGACGATGGCGTCGACCTTCTCGGTATCGAGCCAGCGGCGCACGATGCCGACGCCGATATCGGGCTTGTTCTGGTTGTCGGCGACGACGATCTCGATCTTCTTGCCGTTGATCGCGCCGCCGAAATCCTCGACCGCCATACGCGCCGCGGCGACGACGCCGGGGCCGCCGGCCGCCGAATAGATGCCGGACTGGTCGTTGGTGATGCCGAGCTTGATCACATCGTCGGAGATCTGGGCCTGGGCCGGCAGCGCCGCCAGGAGAGGCATGCCGATCGCAGCGCCAAGCGCCGCCGTCCTGAGCATCGCCGCATTGCGAGGCATCGCCGTCTTCGTCTTCGCACGTGTCTCGTTCATGGCGATCCCCTCCAGGTCCCTCGCTCGCACACGGCCATTTTTGTGGTTGCGGCCGGTTGGTTCGAGGCACCCTATTGAGCCGCCTGCTCCCCTTCAATCGGTTGGGTTATGCTGAAAATGGAAAGCCAATGTGCGCCGGGAAGCAAAAATCCGGGCTTTTGCGCTGATATAGCGGCCCCAAAACCAACAGCGCGGTGATCGCCTTGCCGCATGCGCACAACCGGACGCCCGTTCGACCGGGTCGGCCGGAGGCATCGTCGCCTGTGCGGTTTTGCGCTTTCGGCAACAATGCTTACCGGCCAGCTTCATTGCCGGCGCGGCGTGGCCCGGCTAGCGCTTCGCTGATATGGCTGGCTGCCCGCCGGCGGATTTTTTGACGAGCAGGACGCCATGCCAACGCGCAGAAGCATCGGGACTTTCGACCATATCGTGATCGGCGCGGGCTCGGCCGGCTGCGTTCTGGCGAACCGGCTGTCGGCCGATCCGCGACGCAGCGTGCTGGTGCTGGAGGCCGGCGGCGACGACAACTGGATCTGGTTTCACATCCCCGTGGGCTATCTCTACGCCATCGGCAATCCGCGCGCCGACTGGCTGTTCCAGACCGAGCCGCAGGCCGGGCTCGGTGGCCGGGCCCTGCCCTTCCCGCGCGGCAAGGTCGTCGGCGGCTGCTCGGCCATCAACGCGATGATCTATATGCGCGGCCAGGCCGCCGACTACGATGGCTGGCGCCAGCTCGGCCTCGACGGCTGGGGCTGGGACGACGTGCTGCCGCATTTCCTGGCGCATGAGGACCATATCGACCCGCCGAACGACCTGCATCGCTCCGGCGGCGAATGGCGCGTCGAGAACCCGCGCGTACGCTGGGACGTGCTCGACGCGATCCGCGATGCGGCCGAGGCCGCCGGCATCGCGCGCATCGCCGATTTCAACTCGGGCGACAATGCGGGCTCCGCCTATTTCCAGGTCAACCAGAAGCGCGGCCGGCGGATGAGCGCCTATCGCGCCTTCCTCAAGCCGGTGCTCAGCCGGCCGAATCTCAAGCTTGAGACCGGCCTGCTGGTCGAGCGCATCGTCGTCGCCGACGGCAAGGCGGTCGCGGTCGAATTCTCGCGCGGCGGGGAAAAGCTGCGGGCCGAGGCTGGCGGCGAGATCGTGCTCAGCGCCGGTTCCTTCGGCTCGCCGGCGATCCTGGAGCGCTCCGGCATCGGCCATGGCGAGCGCTTGCAGGGACTGGGCATCGAGACGAAGGCGCATCTGCCCGGCATCGGCGAGAACCTGCAGGACCATCTGCAGATCAGGCCGGTCTACAAGGTCGAGGGCGTACGCACGCTCAATACCGACTATGCCAAGCTCTGGCGCCGGCCGCTGATGGCGCTGGAATACGCCGCCTTCCGCACGGGGCCGCTGACCATGGCGCCCTCGCAGGTCGGCGCCTTCGCCAAGTCCTCGCCCGACTACGCCACCGCCAATCTCGAATTCCACTTCCAGCCGCTCTCGCTCGACAAATGGGGCGACGGGCTGCACAAGTTCGGCGCCTTCACCGCGAGCGTCTGCAATCTCCGCCCATCGAGCCGCGGCAGCGTGCATCTCAAGAGCGCGGACGCCGCGCAGCAGCCGGCGATCACGCCGAACTATCTCGATACCGAGGAGGACAAGCAGGTCGCGGTCGATGCGCTGCGGCTGGCGCGCCGGATCGTGGCGCAGGCGCCGCTCGCCCGTTTCCATCCGCAGGAATACCTGCCGGGGGCGGCGGCCGACACGGACGAGGCCCTGCTCGACGCCGCGGCCAGATACAGCACGACGATCTTCCACCCGGTCGGCACGGCGAAGATGGGGCGCGAGGACGATCCGATGGCCGTGCTCGACCAGCGCCTGCGCGTGCGCGGCATCGCCGGCCTGCGTGTCGCCGACGCCTCGGTGATGCCGCGCATCACCTCGGGCAATACGGCGGCGCCGACCATGATGATCGCCGAGAAGGCGGCTGCGATGATCAAGGAGGATTCGCGGGCGTAGCGGCGAAGGCTCCGCCTTCGACCCGCCGCGCGGGGATGGCGCGAATGTATGCTCGATGACGTCTTGCGCCATCGGCGGCAGGAAGCGCGTTGCCGGTCGTTTGCCGTGCCGCGCTTCAGGGCGTCAGCGGCAACGCCTTCAGTTCCTTCCGAGCCGTGCCGAACGTGCCGAGTTGATAGACCGACGCACCAGTCGGCGAGAACGTGAACGTGCCGAATGGCTCGGCCAGCATCGTCTTCAAATAGGTTTCCGTTCCGACCCCGATCGTCACATGCGGATTGAAGCGCTTGCCCGCCGCGATCGTGCCGAAATTGGCGACGTATTCGATCAGCGATCTTTGGATGTCGCGGCCGCCATCCCTGCTGAAGAACGCCGCCGGCGTCCCGGTCTTCACGGTGTAGGGCTCGACGGCCTTGATCAGCTCATCCTGCAGCCGGTGCAACTCGTCGGTCGGTTCGACGACGATCCCCGCGAGGCCGACCGGCGAAGACGGGATATAGTAATATTTGTAAGCTTTCAGCGTCCATGAGGTCGGCTTTTCCTTGGCCAGAACCGCATTCGCCGCGGCGTATACGCTGTCCAGATCGGCCGTGCGGACGAAGCGCTGCACCATGGTGACATGCGGGTGGTGCGTCTCATCCAGCGCAAAGCCCTTCGGGAAAGACTTGAGCAGCCGCGCGTTGGCGTCCTTCGCGTGCTGAAGCATCGTCGCGTCGGGCTCGAGCGCAATGTCGATCGCTGTCACCGGTTTTTGTTGGGCGATGGCCCCTTGGGCGAAGCCGAAGATCAAGGCCAGCCCGAAGCCGATGGCTGTGACGAATGTCGCCATCGTTTTCCTCCCCGAATGCGTGGAAGAGCGGCGTGTCCGGGGAGAAATCTAGTTGAAAGCGATTCTGCGCGCCATGCGCTTTCGGCTACCCTGAAGCCGCCCTCCGGTGCATCCCCTCGGGCGTTCGATGCCGGCGTGCGGGCGCGCGGCTCGATGGGCCGCCGTTACTCCACCTTCACGCCGGCGACATCGATGATGCGCTTCCACTTGACGCGCTCGGTCTCGATCACGGCCTGGAGCTCGGCCGGGGTGCCGCCGGTCGGCAGCATGCCCTGCTCCTCGAAGCGGCGTTTGATCTCGGGCAAGGCCAGGATCTCGTTCACGGCGGCATTCAGCTTCGTCACGGCCGCGTCGGGCACGGCCGAGCCCGTGGTGAGGTAGAGCAAGGTGAAGGCGTCGTAGCCCGGCAGGCCGTCGGCGATCGGCGGCAGGTTCGGCTCCAGCGAGACGCGCTGCGCCGTCGAGACGCCGAGCGCCCTGAGCTTGCCGTCGCGGACCTGCGGCATCATCGCGGTCAGCGAGTCGATGGCGCAATCGACGCGGCCGCCGACGAGGTCGAGCAGCGCCGGCCCCGAGCCACGATAGGGCACGTGGATCATGTCGATCCCGGCCATGGTCTTGAACAGCTCGACGGCAAGATGGCTGGCCGAGCCCGGCCCGTTGCTGGCGAAGTTGAGCTTGCCGGGATTGGCCTTGGCATGAGCGATGAACTCGGCCGTCGTCTTCGCCGGCACGGAGGGGTGGACGACCAGCACGCTCGGCAATTGCGCGACATGGACGATCGGCCGGAGGTCCTTCATCGCGTCATAGGGCAGCCTCGCGTAGAGGAAGGGATTGGTCATCTGCACGCCGGGCGTGGCGATGACGATGGTATAGCCGTCGGGCTCGGCCTTGGCCGCTGCATCGGCGCCGAGCGAGCCGGCGAGCCCCGGCCGGTTCTCGATGACGAAGGGCACGCCCAGCACGCGGCGCAGCTCCTCGGCCAGCAGCCGCGCAGCGACATCCGAGCCGCCGCCCGCGACGAAGGGCACGATGAAGCGCACCGGCTTCGACGGCCAGGCCTGGGCCGAGGCCGGCCCCGACGCGGCGACGGCGAGCGAAGCACCTGCCCCTGCCAGGAAATGGCGACGATCGAGCATGTTCATTCTCCCCGAGAGCACATGGCTTCCGCGGCGAGAGCTAGCAGAGCCTTCGCCTGTGCGAACATGGCCACGCCGCGTCGAGCAGTTGTGCGGCAGATGAAAAGCTGGGCTGCGGATCATTGCGGCGTAGCGGCTTTCCACGCGGCGCAAACCTGCCCTCCGCCCGGCGTGAATGGTTGCGGCGCGGCGAGCCCGATAACCTTCGTTTGCCGAAACGCGTCTGGAGCCGATCAAAGAGCGCCCGCCGCCTCGGCGAGGAATGATTCTCAAGGAAAGGATCGGCCGATGATCGGGCGTCTCGCCCTGGCCCTGCTCGCCCAGTTGGCCGTGCTTCTCCCCGCCGCCGCGCAAGGCCCGGCGGACAGCTTCCCCAAGCAGCTGATCAAGATCGTGGTGCCCTATCCGCCGGGAGGCTCGACCGACCCGGTGGCGCGCACCGTCGCCGATGAGTTGCGCGCCCGCTTCGGGCAGTCCGTCATCGTCGAGAACCGGCCGGGCGCCGCCGGCTCGATCGGCACCGACGCCGTCGCGAAGGCCGATGCCGACGGCTACACCATCCTGTTCCACACCTCGGTGATCACGGTCGACCCGAGCTTCAAGAAGCACCTGCCCTATAATGTCAGCAAGGATCTGCGGCCGCTCGCCCAGGTCGCGATCGGCCCCTACCTGATGGTGACCCATCCGTCGCTGCCGGCGAAGAACGTCGCCGAGTTCATCGCCTATGCGAAGGCTAATCCGGGCAAGCTCAATTTCGGCTCGGCCGGCCAGGGCTCGTCCGGCCATCTGATCGGCGAGCTTTTCGGCCTGCAGACCGGAATCGACATGGTGCATGTGCCGTTCCGCGGCGGCGGCCCCTCGATCCAGGCGCTGATGGGCAACGAGGTGCAGCTGCTGTTCGACACCGTCACCGCCTCGCGCGCGCTGGCCGAAGGCGGGCAGATCAAGGCGCTCGCCGTGACCAGCCCCGAGCGCTCGCCGCTGATGCCGACCATGCCGACCATGCGCGAGAGCGGCATGAGCCAGGGCTTCGAGCAGGTCTATTGGCTCGGCTTCTTCGTGCCGGCGGCGACGCCGGAGCCGATCGTGACCAAGCTGAGCGACGCGATCATCGACATCGTCAGGCAGCCGAAGATCCAGGACTGGATGAAGCTGCAGGGCCTCGTGCCGCGCACGCTCGGCCCGGCCGAGTTCAAGACCGTGGTCGAGCGCGATATCGAGACCTGGCGCAACGTGATCCGCGACGCCAAGATCGAGCCGCAATAGGATCGATGCCCGGCATTGCGAGGAGCGTAGCGACGAAGCAATCCGGGGACGTAGAGCGCTGCCGCCCCTGGATTGCTTCGCGGAGCCTGTACTCGGGCTTGCCGAAGGCAAGACCCGGGTGCTCGCAATGACGGGAGAACGCCAGAGCATCGGCCCGAAACGTGGATGGCGCTTTTCGGACAAGCCGATGCGCGAAAATGCCCCCGCATCAGCTCAGGCTGGCGGCAGCTCCGGCCGCGCCGCCGCCTCCAGCGCGAGATCGCTCTCGTCCTTAAGATCGACGCCGGTCAGCGAGCGGCGAAAGGCCTCGCCGATCAGCCAGGAGAGCTTGAGGGCGGCCTGCTCGTAGCTGAGACCGCCCGGGCGGATGTTCGAGATGCAGTTGCGCGCCGCGTCGCTCAGGCCGGACCGGGGCGCGAAGGTGAGATAGGCGCCAAGCGAATCCGGCGAGGACAGGCCGGGCCGCTCGCCGATCAGCATCACGACGGCGCGCGCCCCGAGCAGCTCGCCGATCTCGTCGCCCAGCGCGACGCGCCCCTGGCTGGCGACCACGATCGGCGCGAGGCGAAGCTGCTGCCGCTGGAGCGCCGGCAACAGCACGGCGACGAAGGGCGCGGCGTTCTGGTGGATCGCAGTGGAGGACAGGCCATCGGCGACGACGATGGCGAGATCGCAAGCGCCGCGATGCGCCGCCAGCGCCGTGCGGCCCTGCGACGACAGCCGCCGGCCGAGATCGGGCCGCCGGAGATAGAGATCGCGCGAGGGCGCGGCGCTCTCGACCTCGACGGTCTCGCCGGCAAGGGCGGCCAGCGACGCCGCGACCTCGCCGGCCCGGAACGGGATATGGACCGCGTCGCGCGCCTGGGCATGGGCGAGGCCGAAGCGCAGCACCTCGCCCGTCGGCAGCGAGGCGCCGGAGCGGCCGAGGCCGATACGGGCCGGAGTCAGCCGCGCCAGCGCGGCCCAGCGCTCGGCGAGCGAGACCGGTTCGTTGCTCATGCCGCCCTGCCCTGCACCGCCGCCAGCAGCGCCTGGCCGCCGCGGCCGGCGCTCAGTTTTCCGGCCGCGTCGGTGATCTCCATCCGCCGCAGCCAGGCCTCGAATTCCGGAGCGCGCTTCAGGCCGAGCACCTCGCGGACATAGAGCTGGTCGTGAAATGAGGTGGACTGGTAGTTGAGCATCACATCGTCGGCGCCGGGCACGCCCATGACGAAATTGACGCCGGCCGTACCCAGCAAGGTCAGGAGCGTGTCCATGTCGTCCTGATCGGCCTCGGCATGGTTGGTGTAACAGATGTCGCAGCCCATCGGCACGCCCATCAGCTTGCCGCAGAAATGGTCCTCGAGGCCGGCGCGGATGATCTGCTTGCCGTCATAAAGATATTCCGGGCCGATGAAGCCGACGACGGTATTGACGAGCAGCGGCTCATAGGCGCGGGCCACGGCATAGGCACGTGCCTCCAGCGTCTGCTGGTCGACGCCGTGATGCGCATCGGCCGAAAGGGCCGAGCCCTGCCCGGTCTCGAAATACATGACGTTGTCGCCGACCGTACCACGCCCGAGCGAGCGGCCGGCCGCCATGCCCTCCTGCAGCAGCGCCAGCGAGACGCCGAAGGATTCGTTCGCCTTCTGCGTGCCCGCGACCGACTGGAAGACGAGATCGACCGGCGCGCCCTGCCCGATCAGGGCCAGCGCGCTGGTAACATGAGTCAATACACAGGCTTGCGTCGGGATCTCGAAGCGATGGATGAGCTCGTCGAGCAGGCGCAGCAGGTCGGCGATGACGCCCGGACTGTCCGAGGCCGGGTTGATGCCGATCACCGCGTCGCCGCAGCCATAGAGCAGCCCGTCGACGATCGAGGCGAGGATGCCGGCGGCAGCGTCCGTGGGGTGGTTGGGCTGGAGCCGCACCGCCATGGTGCCGGGCAGGCCGATCGTATTGCGGAAGCGGGTGACGACCTGGCATTTGCGCGCGACCAGGATCAGATCCTGGTTGCGCATGATCTTCGAGACGGCCGCAGCCATTTCCGGGGTCACGCCGGGCGCGATCCGTGCCAGAACCGATGATGTCGCCTGGTCGGAACAGAGCCAGTCGCGGAACTCGCCGACCGTCAGCGCAGCGATCGGCGCAAAGGCCGTCGCGTCATGCGTGTCGAGGATCAGGCGGGTGACCTCGTCCTGCTCGTAGGGCACCAGCGCCTCGGTGAGGAAGCTCCGCAGCGGCAGGTCCGCGAGCGCGATCTTCGCCGCCATGCTCTCTTCCATGCTGGCAGCGGCGATGCCGGCCAGCATGTCGCCCGAGCGCAGCGGCGTCGCCTTCGCCATGACCTCCCTGAGATCGGCGAAGACATGAGTCTGCCGTCCGACCGCGACGCGATACGCCATGTTCCAACCTGCCTCCACTCAGACGCCATGCTAGAGCGGATACGCGCTCCAGCAAATGACGAAGGGGTTGCAAGGCAGGGGCCGTGCCGGCCGCTCAGGCGAGATAACCGCCATCGATGGTCAAGGCAGAGCCGGTGATGAAGCTCGCTTCCGGGCCGGCAAGATAGGCGACGAGGCTCGCGATCTCGGCATCCTTGCCGAGGCGGCCGAGCGTCATCAGCGGGCGAACCATCGCCTGGGCCTGCTCGTCGGCATTCATGTCGGTCTCCGTCGGACCGGGCTGGATTACATTGACGGTGATGCCGCGCGGGCCGAGATCGCGCGCCAGGCCACGCGTCAGCGCCGCGACCGCGCCCTTGGTCATGCTGTAGACCGAGGCGCCGGGGAAGCCGGAGCGGTCGGCCGTGACGCTGCCGACCGTGATCACGCGCCCGCCCTCGCCCATATGCGGCACGGCCGCCTGCGTGGCGACGAAGACGGGTTTGACATTGACCGCGACCATCCGGTCGAAATCGTCGAGGCTGAATTCGTCGACAACGCCGCGCAGCAGGATCCCGGCATTATTGACCAGGATATCGAGCCGGCCGAACTGCCCGACCGTCCGGGCCACGGCCATCCTGACGGAATCGGGAGCGGCGCTGTCGGCCTGGATGGCAAGGGCCGCGCCGCCGGCGGCCGTGATTTCCGCTGCGAGGGCCTCGGCCTTCTCCGCGGAGGCGGCATAGGTGAAGGCGACGGCCACCCCATCATGCGCGAGACGGCGCACGATCGCCGCGCCGATGCCGCGCGAACCGCCGGTCACCAGCGCGATCTTGCCTGAGAGGGGCTTCGACATCTGATACTCCATCTTTTTTGATCGATCAGTCTATAATTTGGCACAAAGAAGCGCGTCGCCTTGCATCGTTCCGTTGGCTATCTCAGGCTTCGGATCGCCATCCGCGCGATGCCGCTCAAGGCTTCGGGCAAGGCACCGCCACGAGCCGCGAGCTTGATGCCGGCAAGCGTTGCCTTGAGGAAATCCGTCGCCGCGCGCATGTCGAGATCGGCCGCGATCTCCCCGGTCGCCTTGGCCGCCACGAGGCGGTGCTCGAATGCAGAGGTCAAGGTTCGGTCGGCGGTCTCGATCAGGAGCGTGATCTCCTGATCGGAACGGCCGAATTCGCAGGTTGCGCCAAGGCCCATGCAGCCTGGGGCCGTTGCGACAGCGGCTTTCGCCGCGAAGGCGAGCAAGGTCGCCTCGATGCCCTTGAGCGCGCTCGGGGCCGCGTTCAGGCTGCGGATCTGCTCGGCGACGCTGTCGGCGATATAGCGCTGCAGCGCCTCGATATAGAGCTTCCGCTTGTCGCCGAACGTGTCGTAGAGGCTCTGCCGGCTGATCGCCATGGCGTCGAGCAGCATCGCGGTCGAACTGCCCTCGTAGCCATGCTCGCAGAAGACCGCGATCGCCTGTGCCAGCGCGGTGTCGCGGTCGAATTCCCTGGGTCTCGCCATGCCCTCTTCCTATCGATTACAGATCGATCTGTCTATAATTAATCTCAGCTCCGCCGCCCCATTTTGTGACTTGGATCACGGATTGACCCCGACCCGGGAGCTATCGTGGCTGAGCCGCGTTTCTCCAGGCAGCAGCTGTGCCTGCTCGTCGAGCCGGCAGGACGTGGCCACGATGAAACAAGGACCCCGATTGACCGCCGAAACCATCACGCTGACGGAGGAGAAGGAGACTCTTCTCATCACGCTGTACGGCAAGGCCGGCGAAAGCCATTTGCCCGATTCACTGCTGAAGGACCGCTACGCTGCCGAAGCGGTCAGCAAGATCAACTATGATTTCGACAGGCTGAAACTCGACCGCGACCTGATGATCGGCGTCGCGATGCGCGCCCATATCCTCGACGACTGGGCGCGGGCCTTCCTGGCTGATCATCCCGACGCGACCGTGCTGCATCTCGGCTGCGGCCTGGACAGCCGGGTGTTCCGCCTCGATCCCGGCCCGGGCATCCGCTGGTTCGACGTCGATTACCCCGAGGTCGTCGCGCTGCGCCGCGAGCTCTATCCGGCGCGCGACAACTACGCGCTGATCGGCACATCCGTGACCGATCCGGCCTGGCTCGAACAGATTCCGAAGGACAAGCCGGCGATGATCATCGCCGAAGGGCTCCTGCCCTATCTCGTGCCGGAGGAGGTGCCAAAGCTGCTGCGGCGGCTGATAAAACATCTGCCCGAGGGCGAGCTCACCTTCGACGCCTATAGCAGCCTCGGCCTGAAATTCCTGCGCAACCTGCCCTCGGTGCGCGCAACCGGCGCCCGGCTGCTCTGGCCGCTCGACGATCCGCGCGCGCTCGAGCGGGAGGTGCCGCAACTTGAGCTGCTGAACGAATTCCGGGCCTATGACCCGCAAGGCTACGATCCCGAGCAGGTCGCGCGCATGTCCTGGTCGGCAAGGCTGGCGATCTACGCCTTCTCGCTGATCCCGCCGCTGGCGAACATGGGCCGGCTGCTCCATTACCGCTTCTGAGCCCTTGCCGGCCCGGCATGCGATCTTCGGCGACATTGCCAACCGGGGACCCGCTGCTTAGCTTGTGGCCGGTTTCGCTTTGGGACGGGTCGGAAGTTTCAGCATGTCGGATGCGCTCCGGATCGCGCATGGCGCGTTTGGACGTGTTGCGCTCCTCGATATGGACCGCAGCCTGGTCCGCCATGCGCATCCGCATTGCCATGTGCTGCTCAAGGTCGATGGCGACGACACGCAATTCCTGGTCGGCGACCATGTCGCGCCGCTGACCGACGATCTCGCGGTGCTGGTCAATGCCTGGGAGACGCATGCCTATATCCATGATCCGCGCCGCAAGAATGCGCTGATCCTGGCGCTCTATATCGAGCCGGACTGGCTGCGCAGCTTCAGGCCGAACTGGGCCGCCAGCGGCACGCCCGGCTTCTTCGAGCATTCCGCCGGCGAGGTCAGCGCCCATATCCGCCAGACCGCGCTCGATCTCGCGGCCGAGATGGTGCACGAGCCCGGCGCGACGCGGCGCCAGGAAGAGCTGCTCTCCGAACTGATGATCGCCGTGATCGAGCGCTTCACGCCGTGGCGCTCGATCGGCGCCTCGCTGCGCGGGATCGCGCGCTCCAACGCGGTCGATTTCCGCGTGCGCCGTGCGATTTCGCTGATGCGCTCGAATCCGGCCGCGCCGCTCTCGATCGAGAAGCTGGCGAGCGAAGCCGGCCTGTCGCGCGCGCATTTCTTCCGCATGTTCGAGGCCTCGACCGGCGTGACGCCGCATGTCTTCCTCAACGTGCTCAAGGTCGAGCTCGCCGTCGGCGCGATTGTCGATGGCGATGAAAGCTTCTCCGCGATCGGCGACCGGCTCGGCTTCAGCGCTCCCGCCCATTTCACCCGCTTCTTCCGCGACCATTGCTCGGTCGCACCGAGCGAGTTCCGCAGCGTGGCGCGGCTCGGGCGCTGAATCGCCTTCAGGCGAGCCGGCCTCGCCTTCGCTCGACAATGCTTCGAGCTTCCTTCGAATTTGAGACTTTTCGGTAAGTCGCGAGACCGGTCGGGATCGTGACCCGGCGGCCATTGATCGATGCTTCCTATCAGGCGCCCAGCAAGAGCGCCGTCGGAGCGAAGCGTCGGTGAAAGCAGAGACCATCTTGTGGACGGGTCAGTCCGTGGAGCGCGTCGAGGACGCCGCCCTGCTGACCGGTCGCGGGCGGTTCATCGACGATCTCGGCGTCCGGCCGGGCACCTTGCACGCGGCGATCCTGCGCTCGCCCCACGCCCATGCCGATATCCTCGCCGTCGATGCGACAGCCGCGGCCGCGATGCCCGGCGTCGCCGCCATCGTCACCGGGCGCGATCTTGCCCGGCTGACCACGCCGATGGTGGCCGGGCTGAAGATCGCCGCCGAGAACTGGCCGATGGCGGTCGAGCGCGTGCGCTATGTCGGCGAACCCGTGGCCATCGCCATCGCCGAGACACGCTATCTCGCCGAGGATGCGCTCGACGCGGTCGAGGTCGAGTACGCGCCGCTCAAGGCCGTGGTCGATCCGATGGCGAGCCTTCGTCCGGACGCTCCGGTGCTGCACGAGAAGGCCGGCGCCAATCTCGTCAGCGACCGGCACTTCCGCTACGGCGATCCCGAAGCCGCCTTCGCCGCGGCCGATCGGACCGTCTCGGTCAAAATCGCCTATCCCCGCAATACCGGCGCGCCGATGGAGACCTTCGGCGTCGTCGCCGAGTATGATCCGCATGAGGACGTCTACGACATCCTCGCCAATTTCCAGGGGCCGTTCAGCATCCATACCGTGCTGGCCCGCGCCCTGAAGGTTCCCGGCAACCGCCTCAGGCTGCGCATGCCGCCCGAATCCGGCGGCAGCTTCGGCGTCAAGCAGGGTGTAGCGCCCTATGCCGTGCTGATCGGCGTCGCGGCCCGGATCACCGGCCGGCCGGTGAAATGGATCGAGGACCGGCTCGAGCATCTCGGCGCGGCCGTGGCGGCGACCAATCGCGTCACCACGCTCAAGGCCGCCGTCTCCGCGGATGGGCGCATCAGCGCGCTCGACTGGGACCAGGTCGAGGATTGCGGCGCCTATCCGCGTGCGCCGGAGCCGGCGACGCTCTACCGGATGCACGGCAACATGACCGGCGCCTACGACATCCGCCATGTCGCGATGCGCAACCGGGTCGTGCTGACCAACAAGGCCCCGACAGGGCTGGTGCGCGGCTTCGGCGGACCGCAGGTCTATTTCGCGCTGGAGCGGCTGATGCAGCGCATCGCGGTCGAGCTAGGGCTCGCTCCGCTCGACGTGATCCGCCGCAACCTGATCCCGGCCGACGCCTTCCCCTATCGCACCGCGACCGGCGCGCTCTACGATTCCGGCGATTACCAGCAGGCGCTCGAGCTCGCCGTTTCCGGCCGGCTCGCCGAGCTGGAGCGCCGCCGCGACGAGGCCCGCGCCGCCGGCAGGCATTACGGCATCGGCTTTGCCGCCGCCGTCGAGCCCAGCGTCTCCAACATGGGCTACATCACCACGGTCCTGACCGCCGAGGAGCGGCGCAAGGCCGGGCCCAAGAACGGCGCCCAGGCGACGGCGACGATCTCGATCGACCCGGTCGGCTCGGTCAGCGTCCATGCCGCATCGACCCCGCAGGGTCAGGGCCATCGCACCGTGCTGGCGCAGGTCGTCGCCGACATTTTCGGCCTGCCACATCGCGAGGTGCGGGTGATCGCCGATCTCGACACCGGCAAGGACGCCTGGTCGATCGCCTCCGGCAATTATTCCAGCCGCTTCGCCGCGGCGGTGGCGGGCGCGGCCCAGCTCGCCGCGACGCGGCTGCGCGACAAGCTGGCTCTGATCGCAGCCCGCCAGCTCAAGGTCGAGCCCGGCCAGATCGGCTTCGCCGGCGGTGCGGTCTTCGCCAAGGGCAACCCGGACAAGACCATTCCCTTCGGCCGTATCGCGGCGCTGAGCCATTGGTCGCCGGCGCTGCTGCCTGAGGGCGTCGACCAGACCATCCGCGAGACCGCCTTCTGGACGCCGCCGGAGTTGACGGCCCCGACCGAGGGCGACGAGATCAATTCCTCGCTCTGCCATGGCTTCATCTTCGACATGGCCGGGGTCGAGGTCGACCCGGTCAGCGGCAAGGCCCGTATCGACCGCTATGTCACGATGCATGATTGCGGCCGCGTGCTGCATCCCGGCATGGTCGAGGGCCAGATCAGGGGCGGCTTCGCCCAGGCGCTCGGAGCGAGCTTCTACGAGGAGCTCGCCTATGCCGAGGATGGCGCCTTCCTGACCGGCACCTTCGCGGACTACCTGCTGCCGACCGCGACCGAGACGCCGGATATCGAGATCCTGCATATCGAGACGCCCTCGCCCTTCACGCCGCTCGGCACCAAGGGCGTCGGCGAAGGCAATTGCATGTCGACGCCGGTCTGCCTGGCCAATGCGATTGCGGACGCGCTCAACGTTGCCGAGATCAACCTGCCGCTGACGCCGGCCAAGCTCGCCGCGCTCGCCGCCCGGCCGGAGCCGCCCCAGCCCGAGGCGAGCCGCTCGGCCGCGCCCGTCGGCAGGCCGGGTGACCGCGCCCTGCGTGGCGAAGGCGAGGCCAAGGTCGCGGCTGCGCCCGAGGCGATCTGGGCGATGCTGCTCGACGTCGACACGCTCGCCTCGATCATCCCCGGCTGCCATGGCGTGCAGAAGCTCTCGGACACGCATTTCAAGGCCGAGGTCACGCTCGGCGTCGGGCCGGTGAAGGGGCGCTACAAGGCCGAGATCAAGCTTTCCGACCTCGACGAGCCGCGCGGGGCGACGCTGACCGGCTCGGTCTCCGGCGCGCTCGGCACCGGCGGCGGCGCCGGCCGCGTGACGCTGACGCCGGATGGCGCGGGCGGCACCGTGATCGGCTACACCTATGAGGCCGCGGTCGGCGGCAAGGTCGCCGCGATCGGCGGGCGCCTGCTCGACGGCGCGGCCAAGGCGATCATCGGCCAGTTCTTCGCGGCATTGGCGCGCAAGGCTGCGCCGGGCAGGCCCGGTGTCCTTGCTCGCCTTCGGGCCCGTCTCTCCGGGAGGCGCGCATGAAGCCCGCCCCCTTCGACTATGTCCGGGCCCGCGACATGACCGAGGCGCTCGACGCGCTCGCCCAACACGGTTCGGACGCGCGCATCATCGCCGGCGGCCAGTCGCTGCTGCCGATGCTGAACATGCGGCTCGCCAAGCCTGCCGTGCTCATCGACATCATGGGCATTGCCGGGCTCGACCAGGTCCGCCGCGAGGGCGAGCTGATCGTCGTGCCGGCCGGGATGCGGCAGGCGGCGCTCCTGAGGCGCCCCGGCCTCGCGAGCGAGCAGCCGCTGCTCGCCGCCGCCCTGCCCTGGCTTGGCCATTATCAGACCCGCGCCCGCGGCACGGTCTGCGGCTCGACCGCCCATGCCGACCCGAGCGCCGAGATCCCGCTTTGCCTGGTAGCGCTCGACGGCGAGATCCGCCTGCGCTCGCGCAAGAAGCAGCGCCGGCTGAAGGCATCCGCGTTCTTCGCCGGGATGATGGTGACCGAGAAGGCCGATGACGAGCTGATCGAGGCCGTCGCCTTCTCGGCAGCCAGGCCCGGCACCGGCTACGCCTTCAACGAGGTGGCGCGCCGTCATGGCGACTTCGCCATCGTCGGCTGCGCGGCCGTGGTCGAGGCCGGACAGATCCATCTCGCCGTCGCCGGCGTCGCCGACAAGCCGGAGCGGCGGAGCTGGCCGCGCCTCGACGGCTCGGCGCTGGACGACGCGCTCAACGCCTTTGCCTGGGAGCTCGACGCGCGCGAGGACCTGCACGCGACGGCGCGGCTGCGCCGCGACCTCGTGCGCAATCTCGGGCGCCAGACCATCGAGGAGGCCTTGCGATGCCTCGCCTGAGCGCCGCTGCCCGCCACAGGATCGGCTTCACGCTGAACGGCAAGCCTGTCTCGGTCGAGGCCGAGCCGCGCCTGCTCGCGACCGACGCGCTACGCCATGGCATCGGCGCGACCGGCACTCATGTCGGCTGCGAGCACGGCGTCTGCGGCGCCTGCACCATCCTGATCGACGGCGTGCCGGCCCGCGCCTGCCTGACGCTGGCCGTCCAGCTCGAAGGCCGCGAGGTCACGACGGTCGAGGGGCTGGCGCCGGCGCAGGATCGGCTTTCCGTGATGCAGGCCGCCTTCCGGCGCCACCACGCGCTGCAATGCGGGTTCTGCACCGCCGGCATCCTGATCTCGCTCGAGGCCTTCCTGCGCGAGGAGCCGGATCCCAGCGAGCAGGCGCTGCGCGAGGTCGTCGGCGGGCATCTCTGCCGCTGCACCGGCTACACCCCGATCATCGCCGCGGCGCTCGAAGCCGCCGCCATCCTACGCCAGCCCATCACCACATCGACCGACGCGGAATCCGCCCATGTTTGACCTCGGGACCAGTTTCATCGCCAGCGTGGCGCGCGATCCGGGCGCGCTCGCCATTGTCGATGGCGACGTCCGCCTGACCTATGCGCAATGGCTGGCGCGCATCTCCTCGCTCGTCGCCGCCTTCGACGGCATGGGGCTGAAGCCGGGCGACCATCTCGTCACCGTGCTGCAGAACCGCTGGGAAGCGGCGACGCTGCATTGGGCCTGCCAGTTCGCCGGCATCATCATCACGCCGATCAACTGGCGGGCGAAGCCGGACGAGATCGATTTTGTGCTGGAGAATGCCGGCGCCAGGGCGATCGCCTTCGAATCCGTCGCGGCCGCCGCCATGGCCGAGAGCACGCTCGCCGCAACGATGCCGCGCATCGCGGTCGGCAGCGATGCCGGCCCGGCCGAGCTGACCTTCGCCGAGATGATTGCGAGCGAGGCGCCCATCGCGGCGCCGCGCGCCTCGGCCGAGGACTGGTCGCTGATGCTCTACACCTCCGGCACCACGGCCAAGCCCAAGGGCGTGCCGCGCCGGCACCGGGCCGAGCGCATGGCGGCGCTCGCCCATGTCGCGCAGAACCTCTACGGCAACGGCGAATGCACACTCGGCGTCATGCCGCTCTACCACACGATGGGCGTGCGCTCGCTGCTGGCCATGTCGCTGATCGGCGGCACCTTCGTCTGCCTGCCGCGCTTCGACGCAGCGCGCGCGCTGGAGCTGATCGCGGCCGAGCGGGTCAGCAATCTCTACCTGGTGCCGACGCTCTATCACGATGTCGTCCATCACCCGCGCTTCGCCGGGGCCGACGTCTCTTCGGTGCGCAAGCTCGGCTTCGCCGGCGCGCCGATGACCGACGGGCTGCTCGGCAAGCTCACCGAGGCGTTCAGGCCGGAGCTCTTCGTCAACCATTATGGCTGCTCGGAGATCTACACCTTCACGATCAACCAGAAGGCGGCGGACAAGCCGGGCTCGGCCGGCAAGGCCGGGCTGAACCAGCTCATCCGCGTGGTCAAGCTCGGCGCCGCCTCCGTGAAGGAGGTCGCCGAGCCCGGCGAGGAAGGCGAGATCATCGCGCTCGCTTCCAGCGACGAGGCCTTCGACGGCTACTGGCTGCGGCCCGAGGCCGACGCCAAGGCGCTGCGCGAAGGCTGGTACTTCACCGGCGACACCGGCTATTTCGACGGGAACGGCGACCTCTACGTCACCGGCCGCGTCGACGACATGATCATCACCGGCGGCGAGAACGTCTCGCCGGTCGAGATCGAGAGCTGCCTGTCGCTGCACCCCGCCGTCTCGGAAGTCGCCGTGGTCGGCCTGCCCGACGAGCGCTGGGGCAAGATCGTCGTCGCCTTCGTGCAGCGCGCCGCGCCGGTCACCGCCGAAGAGCTCGACCAGCATTGCAAAGTCTCCGGCCTCGCCAATTACAAACGCCCGCGCCGCTTCGAATTCGTCAAGGCCATCCCGAAATCGCCGGTCGGCAAGCTGCTGCGCCGCCAGCTCGTGGCCGGCGAATACGAGCCCGAGCGGCCCGGCATCGCGGCCGAATGATCGTCCATCCCAGCAATCGAGAGCAACCAGCATGAATGCCGTGACCCCGACCCATCCCGACCTCACCGGCCTCGACGGCTTCCGCGTCGAGATCGACCCGGCTCGCGAGCGCGCCGACATCATCCTCGATCGCGCCCCGATGAACACGGTCTCGATGGCGCAGCGCGACCAGCTCCGGAAGGTGTTCGAAGCGCTGGACGACGACGACCGCGTCCGCGTCATCGTGCTGCGCGCCGTCGGCGAGCATTTCTCCTCCGGCGGCTACATCAAGGGCTTCCTCGAAGCCTCGCCGGAACATGTCTCCAAGCTCGCCTGGAACATCGCCGCCCCGGCCCGCTGCTCCAAGCCAGTGATCGTCGCCAATCGCGGCTACACGTTCGGGGTCGGCTTCGAGATCTCGCTCGCCTGCGATTTCCGCATCGTCTCCGAGACCTGCCAATACGCCCTGCCCGAGCAGAAACTCGGCCAGATCCCGGGCTCGGGCGGCTCGGCCCGGCTGCAGAAGATCGTCGGCATCACCCGCACCAAGGACATCGTGATGCGCTCCAAGCGCATTCTCGGCAAGCAGGCGCTCGACTGGGGCATCGCCACCGAATGCGTGCCCGATGCCGAGCTCGAGGCGGCGACCGACAGGCTGGTCGACGAGCTGCGCTCGTTCTCGCCGATCGCCCAGCGCACCGCCAAGAAGCTGCTCAACGACACCGAGGATTCGACGCTCGCGATCGCGATCGAGCTGGAAGGCCATTGCTACAGCCGCCTGCGCCAGTCCGACGATTTCCGCGAAGGCGTCGAGGCCTTCCACGCCAAGCGCGCGCCGAAATTCATCGGCAGCTGAGCTGCCGGGAAAGCCCGCACGAACAAGTGGTTCGCGCGGCCACTTGATATCTCACATCACCACACAACAAGCAGACCTGAGGGGAACGACCATGAAGACGACCGGATTTCTCGCCGCCGCTCTCGGCGGATTGCTCGCCGCCACGGCGCTGACCAGCGGCGCGCTCGCCCAATCCACCCCGATCAAGATCGGCGTCGTCACGCCGCTCTCGGGCACCTATACCCCGATCGGCCAGCAGGTCCGCTGGGGCCTGGAGCTCGCCGCCAAGGAGATCAATGCCGCCGGCGGCATCGCCGGCCGGCAGGTCAACCTGATCTTCGAGGACGAGGAAGCCAACCCGTCCGTCGCCGTGCAGAAGGCCGAGAAGCTGTTCCAGGTCGAGAAGGTCGACTTCCTGGCCGGCACGGTGAATTCAGGCTCGACGCTCGCCGTCGCCCAGCTCGCCGAGCGCAACAACAAGCTCGCGGCGACGACAGTCTCCTTCGCCGACTCGATCACCACCGATAAATGCTCGCCGAACATGTTCCGCGTGAACGCCCGCGCCGAGCAGCAATCGGTCGCGCTCGCCGCCTGGCTCGCCAAGGAGAAGCCGAACGCCAAGGTCTATTATCTCGGCCCCGATTACGAGATGGGCCGCTCGACCGTCGCCGCCTTCAAGAGCAGCGCCGAGAAGACCGGCTCCGCGACCGGCGGCGAGGTCTTCGCCCCCCTCGATTCCAAGGACTACACCCAGTATTTCGGCCAGATCCGCGCCACGCGGCCGCAGGTGCTCTACACCTCCGTCGCCGGCAACGACACGGTGCGCCTGCTGACCCAGCTCCAGGATTTCGGCCTGCTCACCAACCTGACCGTGGTCGGCGCGTCCGGCACCGTGACCTCGCAGAATATCGGCGCGATCGGCGCCGCGGCCGAGGGCTTCGCCACCGGCGTCGGCTATTCCCCGCAGATCGACTCGCCCGAGAACAAGAAGTTCGTCGCCGCCTTCCGCGACGCCACCAAGGCCGACCCGGACCTCTACGGCGCCGATAGCTACGGCCTGCTCTTCGCCTACAAGGCCGCCGTCGAGAAGGCCGGCTCGACCGAGACCGACAAGGTGCGCGAGGCCCTGCGCGGCCTGACCTGGCAGACCCCGCAGGGCGCCAAGACCATCCGCGCCGGCGACCACCAGGCGATGCAGCCGATGTATGTGGTGCGCGTCACCAAGGGCAAGTTCGACATCATCGACTCGGTCGCCTCCGACAAGGCGATCGGCCCCGACGCCTGCACCCGGTTCTGAGGACAAACCGGAGAGCACTCCCTGGCGAAGGGAGTGCTCTCCCCGCTTTTGCGGAAAGCAAAGACATGAACGCCCTCGACTACCTCCAATTCGTGCTGGCGCCGCAGGTCGTCAACGGGCTCGCGCTCGGCGTCGCCGTGGTGCTCGTCGCGCTCGGGCTGACGATCATCTTCGGCATGCTCGACGTCATCAACATGAGCCATGGCGAGTTCTACGCCATCGGCGCCTATGCGGCGCTCGCCCTCGGCGCAGCCGGGATCAATTTCTGGTTCCTGCTCGTGCTGGTGCCGATCCTGATGGTGCCGCTCGGCATGGCGGCCGAGAGGCTGCTGATCCGGCCGGTCTTCGACAGCAAGGACCGGCATGTCACCACGCTGCTCGTCACCTTCGGGCTCGCGCTCGTGGTCGAGGACCTGCTCAAGGTCGTGTTCGGCCCCAACACGCAGCGCCCGCCGACGCCGATCCCCGGCGCGACCGAACTCGCCGGCATCATCGTGCCGAACTACCGCCTCTTCCTGATCGTCGTCGGCGCGGCGATCGTCAGTGCCGTCGCCTATGTCGTCTACCGCACGCGGCTCGGGGCGATGGTGCGCGCGGCGGCCTTCGACCGCAACATGGCGGCCTCGCTCGGCGTGCCGGTGGCGCTGGTCTATGCCGGCACCTTCGCCTTCGGCGTCGCGCTCGCCGGGCTCGCCGGCGTGCTGCTGGCCCCGATCTACTCGGTCTTCCCGACCATGGGACGCGACTTCATCCTGCTCGCCTTCACGGTCGTCATCGTCGGCGGCATGGGCTCGATCTGGGGCGCGGTCGTCGCAGGCCTGCTGCTGACCCAGGTCCAGGCGCTCGCCAGCCTGGTGATCTCGCCGGTCTGGACCGACCCGATCGTGTTCGGGACCATGGTCGCCTTCCTCGTCTTCCGCCCGCAGGGCCTGTTCGGGAGGCTCGGCCATGCGTGACCGGCTGACAAACGCAATGCGCGCAAGCCATGTGCTGGCGCTGATCTTCGTCGCCGGCGCATTGGCGCTCGCCGTGATCGGCGCCGCGACCGGCGACACATTCTATCTCCGGCTCGGCACCGAGGCCCTGATCTTCGCCGGGCTCGCGCTCTCGGTCGACCTGCTGCTCGGCTATTCCGGTGCGCTCTCGCTCGGCCAGGCCCTCTATTTCGGCGTCGGCGCCTATGTTTCGGCGCTGACGCTGCTGAAAGTGCCCTCGTTCTGGCTCGCCATGCTGGCGGCCGGCGGGGCGACGCTGGTCGCCTCGATCATCGGCGGGCTGATCGCCAACCGGGTGCGCGGCGTCTATTTCGCGCTGATCACCTTCGGCCTGGCGCAGGTCGTCTCGAAGGTCGTCTATAATACCCGCGAGCTCGGCGCCTCCGACGGCATGATCGGCATCCCCGTCATCGATATCGGCTTCGGGCCGTTCTCGGTCTCGGCCGGCAATCCGGTCGGCTTCTTCCTGATCGTGCTCGCGATCATCATGGGCCTGTACTGGCTCACCGCCTATCTGCTCGACACGCCCTTTGGCCGGGTGCTGACCGCGCTCAAGGCCAATGAGAAGCGCGTGCCCTTCCTCGGCTACTCGGTCTGGCGGGCGCGGATGTTCTCCTATGTGCTGGCCGGGCTTATCGCCGGGCTGTCGGGCGCGCTCTATCCGATGCTGCGCGGCTTCGTCTCGCCGGAGCTGATGTTCTTCGCCACCTCCGGCAATGCGGTGATCTCGGTCATCCTCGGCGGCGTCGGCACCCTGATCGGCGCGATCTACGGCTCGGTGCTCCTGGTGGTGCTGAAATCGATCATCGGCAGCTGGACCGAGCACCATCTCATCGTGATCGGCCTGATCTTCATGATCTGCGTGATGTTCCTGCCCAAGGGCCTGATCGGCTTCATCCGCCCGCGCCTGGAGGAGCGGCTGTCCGAGAAGACACCGGACGCCACGCCCCTTACCTCCGTCAGCCTCCAACCCGGGAGCGCCAAGCCGTGAGCAATCATGTCCTCGACATCCGCGATCTCGGCATCGCCTTCGGTGGGCTGAAGGCGGTCGACCAGGTCAGCTTCAAGGCCGAGCGCAACCGGATCACCACGGTGATCGGCCCGAACGGCGCCGGCAAGTCGACCTTGTTCAACCTGATCAGCGGGGCGCTGAAGCCGAGATCGGGCCAGATCCTGATCGACGGCGTCGACCTGACCGGCGCCTCGCCGGCTCGCACCAAGGCGGCAGGGCTTTCGCGCTCCTTCCAGATCACCAACCTGTTTTTCGAGCTGACCGTGGCCGAGAACCTGCGCATGGCGGCGCAGGTGCTGGAACCGGTCGGCCGGGCCTTCCTGCCGATCGGCCGCTCGACCCGGGCGCTCGCCAAGACCGCCGAGATGCTCGAGCGCTTCCAGCTCGGCCATAAGCGCGACGAGCTCGCCGGCAACCTGTCGCATGGCGACCAGCGCCGGCTGGAGATCGCGGTCTGCCTCGCCTCCGAGCCCAAGATCCTGCTGCTCGACGAGCCGACGCAGGGCATGAGCCATAGCGACACGGCCGACACCGCCAAGCTGGTGCGCGCGCTCAGCCGGGACGTCAGCGTGCTGCTGATCGAGCACGATATCGGGCTGGTCATGGACCTCTCGGACCATGTCGTCGTCATGCATCAGGGCCGCAAGCTCGCCGAGGGGCCGCCCGCCGTGGTGCGGGCCGACCCGGCGGTGCAGGCCGCCTATTTCGGACATCACTGACATGCTCACGATCAGCGGACTGCACAGCCATTACGGGCTCAGCCATGTCATCCAGGGCATCGATCTCGCGGCCGCGCCCGGCGAGGTGATCGGCATTTTCGGCCGCAACGGCGTCGGCAAGACGACCCTGCTCAAGACCATCGCCGGCTGGGTGAAGCCGACCGAAGGCGCGATCACGCTCAGCGGCCAATCCCTGAACGGGCTCGCGCCGGACCGGATCTGCCTCTCCGGCGTCGGACTGGTGCCGGAGGACCGGCGCATCTTCCCCGGCCTCACCGTCGAGGAGAACCTGCAGCTCGGCCTGCTGCAGGTGCGCGGCCGGGCGGCCAAGGCCGAGCGCGCCGCCATCGACCAGATCTATGACCGCTTCCCGCGCCTGGGCGAGCGCCGCCGCCAGCTCGGCACCACGCTCTCCGGCGGCGAGCAGCAGATGCTCGCCATGGCGCGGGTACTGGTCGGCGAGCCGCGGCTCGTGCTCGTCGACGAGCCGAGCGAGGGGCTGGCGCCGATGATCGTCGCCGAGGTCTTTGCGATCGTGCGCGAATTGCGCGAGCGCGGCTGCATCGTGCTGCTGGTCGAGCAGAACGTGCATGAAGCGCTCTCGGTCACCGACCGCTTCGTCGTGATCGAGCGCGGGCGGATCGTGCTCAGCGGCGATGCCGAGGATGCTGAAGACCGCGAGAAGCTGCTGGCAGCGCTGGCGGTCTAGGGCTTTGCCCGGTCATGGCTCAGGTTCCGCAACCCACTTTTCGGGCCGATGCTTTGGCGCTCCGCGTCATTGCGAGGAGCGTAGTGACGAAGCAATCCAGGGGGACGTAGAGCGCTGCCGCCCCTGGACTGCTTCGCCTCGCTCGCAGTGACGGCTGAGACGAAACGGCAAATAACACTGACACAAAATGCCTGATCTATTATTGGATACACGCACAATATCCTTGGCGCGATCGATCAATCAACAGAACCGACAAGCTCAAGCTTAGTATATTTTGCCCACTACAAGGAACCCTGGTCGCCCGGCGACGTTTCCCAGATACGGACCGCAACACGGCCGTCACCCCAACGAAAGGAAAGGAGACGATCATGGCGACACAGTCCGAACGCGGCTTCGCCGGCATGGACGGGAGGAAGCAGCGCGACATTGCCAGCCAGGGCGGCAAGAGCGTGCCCGATGAGAAGCGCAGCTTCTCGCAGGATCACGAGCTCGCGGCTCAGGCCGGCCGCAAGGGCGGCCAGAGCGTGCCGGACGCGAAGCGCAGCTTCTCGCAGGACCGCGACCTTGCCGCAGAGGCCGGCCGCAAGGGCGGTGAAGCCCGCGGCAATAGCCGTCACTGACGATCATTCCACCATTCTCCCGAACCTTGGTGCGGCCTGCGGATCACCCGCGGGCCGCATCGCTGCCGGGCATTCACAGGCCCGTAAATGGCTCGGAACCCTTGGCTGGCTCGACGGTTCTCCCTGACAGCACGGAGAACCTCACATGAGCCACACTTCCGACCAGGACCGCGTCTGGAACCTCATGGAAAAGATCAGCCTTTGCATGCTGGTGACGCATGATGGCGCCGGCGACGAGTTGCGCGCCCGGCCGATGAGCGCCCATGTCGCGCGCGACGAGGAGGCGATCTTCTTCCTTGCCGATGCACGCGACCGCAAGGATGACGAGATCGAGATCAACCAGAATATCTGCCTGACCTTCGCCGATACGAGCGGCCAGGCCTATGTCTCGGTGACCGGCACCGCCAACCTGCTCGATGACCGCGCCAAGGTCGCCGAGTTGTGGTCGACCGCCGCCAAAGCCTGGTGGGAAAGCAAGGATGATCCGAATATCCGCGTCCTGCGGGTCATGCCGTCCATGGCTGAATTCTGGGACAGCCCCGGCTCCCTGGTCACCACGGTGAAGATGGCGGCGGCGGCCCTGACCGGGCAGCGGCCACGGCTCGGCGAGAACCGCAAGGTCGCGCTCTAACTAGATCGTATGATGCGGCGCAGGGAGAGAGACAATGAGATTGCTGGTCCATCTGGTCGGCGCCTGGGTTGCGGCCGAAGCCGCCTCGGGCCGCTATCCGCGCCCGGTCGCCGTCGGGCTCGCGATGCTGGTTTCGCGGCTCGGGCCACCGACGATTGCCGCGACGCTCCTCACGCTCGCGGTCAAGCGCCTGCATGAAGGCGGCGCCTTCGACACTATGCTGGCGCCGCCGAGGCGCCGCGCTCCGGACAGGCGCGGCCAGAGCGCGTCCTGAGCCGCATTAGCCCTGCTCAGTCCTGTACTTTCGTCGCCGGGCGATCGCTGCCTGGCGCCAGTTCCTGGTGCCAGGCGCCCTCGGCATCCTGGAAGACGATGCCGTCGGTCTGTCCGGCCTGCTGCTGCTTTGCAGCCGCCTCCTCCGCCGCATGCCTGGCCAGGTCGCGTGTCCGGAACGTCTCCGAATAGGCGCCGGCGACGCGATAAGCCCACCCGCCATCGTGCTCAACGATCTCGTAGGTCACTTCAACCATCTGTCTCCTCCTCTTCGACATTCGACGAGGAACGGATTGGCCGCCGACGGGTTCCCGGCCAGCGTCAGCGCGTCGCTGGAATTGTCATTAAAATCCGACGAAAGGGTGGAACTTTCCCGGCAACGCGGCGTTTGCGGCGAAACCAAATAAGGGAGGGTGCGGTCATGAACGGCGTGGTGTTGAGTGCGGCGTTGATTCTGGTCGGCGGCATGTCGTCCGTCATCTCGGGCGGCGTTCCTGCCCATGGCCTCTTCGCCGAACTGGTCTGGGCCACGCTCGCCTGCGCCGGGCTGATCACCGTCGCCGGCATTGAAGCCGCCAGCTGAGCTTCTGTTCCGGCAAACAACAATCACTCCGACAACTCGCCGATGCGCCCGCGCTTCCTCCCGCCGGCCGCATTGAGGCCGATCTTCTGTGCTGCATGAGCAGATCGTCATCGCTGGGAGGCCCGTCATGAACACTGCCAATCTCCAGCTCGAAGGCCTGCTCGTCGCCGTCGCCGAACTGACCCGCCTGCTGGTCCGCAAGGGTCTGGTCGAGGAGCGCGAGGTCGAGGGCGCTTTCGCAGCCGCCGAAGCCGCAATGCGATCCGATCAGCCGCGGATGGAACAGCTCAGCGGCAGCAACGCCGAAGCCGTCTGCTTCCCGATCCGCTTCCTCAGTGCCGCACTGGATGCCAAGGATGGCGCTCCGCTCGCCTTCTCCGAGCTCGCCTGCCGGGTCGGACAATCGAAGCCCGCACGCGCAATGGCCTCGCCGAGTTCGCAATCGTAAACCATAGCGACGGCTTCCCGGGCTCCAAGCTGAAACGACGCCGGATTTCGGCGCCGTCAGCCATCACATATTCATGGATCGGGCCTATCGGACCCCGGATGGAACGAGGGCCCTCCATGTCGGCACGCTGGACGCTTGGCGCTCCGCCAGTGCGGAAGCGAATGAGCGAGATCGTCGAGGTCACCGATGGCGACCGGATCGACCGCGCACGCTTCCGCGTACCGGCCTCAGGCGGCGACCAGAGCATGAGCGGCTGGCACCATGAGGATGGCATGCCGCTGGATTGGCAGCCGACCCATTGGCGCCCGCTGGCGCGCAAGCGCCAGATCTTCGTGGTGGACTGACCCGGCCAGGCCGGCGACGGGACGCTGCTGGCCAGCGATGCGCTGGAGCCTGCCACAGCCGCTTGGCACAGCGAACCACTGTAATGGACCGCTGAAAGCGGCATGGGCGCCATGGGGAGCCGCGCGATAATCCTAAAAATCGGCCCGATGGAACCTATTTTGCGTGGATTCGTCATATCCACCAATCACAGGACATGCTTCCCCACGATGAAGAAGGCCAAGCGCGCATCGGGCGCGGCCCGATTACAGGTCGGCACCCTGCCGCTTCGCCGGACGACCAATGGTTCGGTCGAGATCCTGCTCGTGACCTCGCGTGCGCGACAGCGCTGGGTCGTGCCCAAGGGCTGGCCGGTGAAGGGAATGAAGGATTACGACGCGGCCGCGCGCGAGGCCTATGAAGAGGCCGGCGTCGTCGGCAGGATCAAGAAGAAATCGAGCGGCAGCTACAGCTATTGGAAGCGCCTGCCCGAGGAAACCGCGTTGTGCGACGTAAAGCTCTATGTCATGGAAGTCGAACGCCAGCTCGAAACCTGGCCAGAGCAAGGACAACGGCGCTGCCAATGGTTCAAGCTCGCAGATGCCGCCGATCTCGTCGACGAGCCTGAACTGCGGACCGTCATCCGGGCACTTGAACCGGACGCCGCCTGACGAGAGAAAGCCGGCGCGGGCGATCCCCCAGCCGTAATCGCTGCGGCCGGAGCACAGGTGTGAGCGACAAATAGCCGCCCCGGGCCGGGGTGGAACCTGGTGAGGGCACCCCTCGTTTGAGAGCGAGGCGTTCTCCCCTCATCCAAACGAAGGAATGCTTCTTCCTTTGCTTGCGATATCTTCCCCTCCACTTCGCCTGCAATGCTGAAGGGCCATCATGTCGAAGTTGCTCGTCAAACCATCGGCGCCGGACCGGGATGGTCGGATCCACGAGGTGACGCCGCAATCGGCCGGCTGGGACTATGTCGGCTTCGAGGTGTACCGTCTCGCCGACGGACAGGCGGTCGCGCGGGACGCGGCCGGGCGCGAACTCTGCATCGTGCTGATCGCGGGCAAGGCCGTGGTGCGGGCCGGAGCCAAGGATTTCGGCGAAATCGGCGGGCGCAAGTCGCCTTTCGAGCCCGATTCATGGTCGGTCTATGTTCCGGCCGGGACCGGCTGGAGCGTCAAGGCAAGCGGCCCCTGCGAATTCGCCGTCTGCTCGGCCCCGGGCAAGCCGGGCCTCCCGCCACGTCTGATCACGCCTGATGATGTGGTCTGCCTCACCCGCGGCCAGGGCAGCAATCTGCGCCATATCCGCCGCATCCTGCCCGAAACCGAGCCGGCGGAGAGTCTGATCGTGGTCGAGGTCGTGACGCCCTCCGGCCATTGGTCGAGCTATCCGCCGCATAAGCACGACCGCGACCGGCTGCCCCATGAATCGCAGCTGGAGGAGACCTATTACCACCGCATCTCGCCACCGCAGGGCTTTGCATTCCAGCGCGTCTATACCGAGGACCGCTCGCTCGACGAGACGATCACGGCCGAGGATGGCGATGTCGTGCTCGTCCCGGAGGGCTACCACCCGGTGGCGGCGCCGCACGGCTATGATCTCTACTACCTGAACGCCACGGCCGGGCCGAAGCGCATCCTGAAATATGTCGACGACCCCGCCCATGCCTGGATTCTCAATACGTAAACAGGGAGAACTTGAAGTGGCGTCGCAGCGCTTCACGCGCTATGCACCAGCGCATCGACGTCAGCCGCTTCGGCCAGGGGGAGCACCATGGAATTTCGGCCCGATATCGGCGTGCTCTCGCCATCCGTGCTCGAGGCGCTCGCACCGGGAGGCATACTGCGCGCCGGCATCAACCTGTCGAATTTCCTGCTGGTGACCGGCCGCACGCCGGAGGGCGATCCGGTCGGCGTCTCCCCCGACATCGCTCGCGCCGTCGCCGACAATCTCGGCGTCGGACTGCGCTATGTCCCCTATGCTTCGCCAGGCCTGCTGGCCGATGCCGCGGTCCAGGACGAATGGGATATCGGCCTGATCGGCGCCGAACCGCAGCGCGCCGAAGTGATCAGCTTCACGCCGGCCTATAGCGAGATCGAAGCCACCTATCTCGTCCCGGCCGGATCGCCGCTCAAGGCGATCGGCGATGTCGATTCAGCGGGCGTGCGGATCGCGGTCACGGGCCGGGCGGCCTATGGGCTCTGGCTCGAGCGCAATATCCACCATGCCGAACTCGTGCGCTCGGCCACGCTGGACGACGCCTTGGCGGATTTTCTCGAGCGGAAGCTCGATGCGCTCGCCGGGCTTCGGCCGCGGCTGATCTCCGACCTGAAGCGGGTTCCCGGCGCGACATTGCTCGAAGGCCGGTTCATGACCGTCCAGCAGGCGATCGGCACGCCGAAGGCTAAAGCCGAGGCGATCGACTATCTCACCAGGTTCGTGGAAGCGGCGAAGGCGTCAGGCTTCGTCGCAAGCCTGATCCGCAAGCACGGCGTCGAAGGGCTGAGCGTGGCCTGATCTTGCGAATGCTGGCGCCGGGCGTATCATGCCGGCGCGAGCGGCGCGGACGAGCGTCATTAATTTGAATGACGCTGCAAGCTTATTTTTCATGATTACGTCCCATCCCAAGAGAGGCGGGATCACGCAGTCTAGTCTGAGCCCTCTGCTGTATTCGCTGCCCCGCCCTATGCTCTATCAGTGAACTCAGTCTGCCTGGAGAGGCATCATGGGCTATGTCGCGGATCGTGATCTGGAACAGCTCACGCAATTCGACGCGCAGATTTCGCAGTTCATTCGCCGGTACAAGCAGCATAGCCCCGCCAAGCGCAAGACGATCATCCTGTTCCCCGGCGGCCTCGGCTCCAGCCTGACGCGGTCGCGGACGCCCAACAGCATGGCGCCCTATTTCTACGATTCTGTCTGGGTCGACTGCCCTCTCCTGTTCGGCGGAGCGCTGCTGCTGAAGATGAGCGGGGAAATGGACGATAACCGCCATTTCGTGATTTCGGATGGCTGTGTCCGCTTTCCCGCGGCAAATCTCGTGCCCTATGACGGATTCCTGGACTGGTGCACGCTCAACGGGTTCGACTGGTTCGCCTTCGGCTGGGACTGGCGGCGCCGGCCCGACGTGATCGCGAACTTCTTCCTGAACCAGTTCGCGCCGCGCTTCCGCGAGTGCGTTTCGCGCGAATGCGGTGTCGACCCGTTCGACGACGTCACGCTGGTCGGCCATAGCTTCGGCGGCATGGTGGTCAAGCTGGCCCTGAACCAGGGCGGCGAGACCGTCGATGCGATCACGCGGGCCATCACGGTCGGCTCGCCGTTCTACGGCTATGCCGGGCAGCTCAACCGCTATTTCAAGGGCGATCCCGATATCGAGCGGCTCTCGTTCAAATACAACGAACGGAACCTCGTGGAGCTGATCTCGTCGCTGCGCGGCCCCTACACGCTGCTCTATCTCGACGAGGCAACCTTCCGTCGCGACCAGGCCGCGCTGGCCCAGGACCGCGCCTTCCCCTTGCGGCAATACCCGCTCACGGACCACGATACCGGCGCAATCGCCGATCCGTACAATCCCAGGCAGAATGGCAGCGCGGTTCGCTATCCCGGCGACTGGGGCTTCGACCCGGCCGAGCTGGCCAAGGCCAGGCAGACCTACCAGCTCGTCGCCAAACCGCTCACGGGCGCGACCAAGCAGAAATTCTTCAATATCAGGGCGGTTCAGACCCGCCGCGGCGCCAATGCCTTCGAGACCATTCACGAACAGACCTGGAAATGGATCTCGCCGGATTTCGATCCGGGGCGTGACGATTCGCCTGTGACCGACGATTCCGTCTGTCCGGGAGACGGCGTGATTCCGGCCTGGTCGGCGAGGCTCGTCTCGACACCGTCAGCGAATGTGCGCACGGTGCGCGGCGATATCGAGCGCGACAAGTTCGAGCATATGGATTTGATGCTGAGCCCGCTGATCCAGGCCCAGATCTTCGATATCATGCATTAGCGCGCGTGCTCTAGCTTGGAGATCCGCCATGGCGATGAAGACCCGCAAGCTGATCGTGAACGAGGACTATGCCTCGCGCGAGGATCTCAACCTCTTCCTCGATGAGACGAAAGCCTCGCAAGCCGGCCTGACGCCCGACGACACGGAACGCCCGGCGACCTTCGCGCCGCTGGCGCGGCATGACCCCAAAGCGTTGAATCGCCTGATGGCGAGGGCCTTCGTCGATATGCCGAAGAGCTACAGCCAGAAGATCGGCAAGCTGCCGACCCGCCGCAGCGGCGAGCCGTTGGACGATGCCGAGACCTATGAGAGCCCGGCAAGTCCGCCCCCGCCCGCTCCGAAATCGCGCAAGCGCAAGCCGAAGGCGAAATAGAGCATTTTCGAGCGAAGTGGATACCGGTTCGCGTGAAGAAAATGCGTTGAAACAATGGGCTAGAGAATTTTCGCGATTCGGAGAACCGCGGAAATGCTCTCGCGTCCGCCGCCGGGCGCCCTCCCGGCTTCAGGCGGTCACGCTATCGGACACGACAGCAACGGGATTGCGCCTGCGCGCCTTCGCAGATGCCGCGCGCCTATGTTCCTCGGCATAGGGCTCGAGCCAGTCGGTCGGCCTGCCCTCGCCGTCGGTGAGGAAGGTCGGCTCGAAATAGCGCGCCCGGTCCTCCGGCGAGATATCGGCGGGATGCTCGGCATATTGCGGATCGAGCGTATCGGTCCCGGCGAGATAGGTGCGCGAGGCGCCGGGCGACTCGTTCGCCCAGGAGAAGCAATGGAAGCTCGCCGAGGCGATGATGTACCAGCGCATCGGGTTGAACGAGCCGCTATGGCGCAGCCGATGCAGCGTCTTGCGCAGGATGCGGCCCCGCCCGACCACCATCCAGGGCCGTCGGAAGACGCGCTCCAGAAAGGTGACGATCGGCTCGGCCGGCTCGGCAAGCCGGGAATAGCAGACGGTCTCGCCGTCGAGATCGCGGAAGCGCAGATTGGCGGCAAGCCGACCGGCTTCCAGATCCTCCCAGAACAGCTGCGTGCCGGCGAGCGGCGCGACGGTGCTGAGATAGGTCGGCATCGGCACGAAGGGATTGTCGGCGATCGCATCCATCGCCCGCTGCATGTCGGCGGCCGTCTGGTGGCGCGGATCGAAGAGCTGGCCGTAACCGATCGCGATGCCATGCGACTCGGCGAAGGCGATGTCGTCGACGACATTGCTGCGGCGGCCGAGATTCTGGGTCTTGTTGTAGCGGCGCAGGAAGTCGGCTTCGAAGGATTCGATGCCGACGAACAAGCCGACGCATTTCGCCGCCGCGAATTGCTCGATCAGCTCGCGATCCTGCAGCACGTTCTGCGTGACCAGCGCGCCCCAGCCGCGGATGCGGGGATGCTCCTTCAGATACTGGCAGACGGCCAGCATATGGGCGCGGTTGTCGGAGAAATTGTTGTCGAGCAGCATCACCATCGGATACCAGCGGCGCAGGCTGAAGACGCTGCTGGTCTCGAGGGCGTTCTCGATCGAGGCCGCGAAGCGCTCGAGCCCATAGCGGGCATGGCCACCGACCTCGCTGGGAATGACGCAGAAGCTGCATTTGAAACTGCAGCCGCGCGAGCTCTCGGCAAGATGCGCGAGCGGATTGATCCCGCTCTTGCGCAGGAGCGAATAATCGATGGTGTATTGCGAGATCTGCGCAACCGGCGAGCGGTAGATCGGGCGCAGCGCTCCGGCAAGATAATCGCGAATCACGTCGCTGACGCTGTCGACGCCGCCGGAACAGACAGCGTCGAAGAACTGCCGGGCATATTCGGGGAACAGCGTGCAGACGCTGCCGCCAGCCACCACCGTCGCGCCACTGCGGCGGAAATGGAAGGAGAGCTGACGCATTCGGTCGAAATCGGGCTGCAACCCGGTCAGGAAGACGAGGTCGTAATTCTTGCAATTGGCAGGATCGAAAGGTCCGTGCCAATCTTCGTGATAAAGGGTGATGTCGAAACGTTCCGGGTCGATCAGTGCGGCGACATGCAGGCCGGCGATCGGCTGCATGAAATGCCGGGACCGGCGCTTCTCTCGCCCTGGCCTAAGATGTGCGCAAATAACGATCGTTCTGATCTTTGGCTGCGCGCTGCTTTCGCTAACGGAATTGGCCTTGAAAAACCGAAACCACGAATCGAAGACAGACATAATTGATGCCCCAAGCCTGCTGGCCAATATTTGTGCATTTATTGCAATTATTGTCTATGCTACACGTCACACTCGCTTTCTCAAAAATGACGAGACAATAACCGGATGGTGACAGTCACGAGACAGGAGGCTCTGCAATGACGGTGAGCGAGCCAGACCTTCGAAAGATTGCTTCGGAGAGACGCTACGTCACCATCGTCTTCGTCGACCTCGTCGGCTACACAAGGCTGTCCGAGCAACTCGACCCGGAGGATCTGCGGGTCGTCCAGCGGCGCTATCAGCAGCTTACCCTGCAAACGATGGAGCGCTATGGCGGTTTCGTCGCGAGCTATACCGGCGACGGCGTCCTGATCTTCTTCGGCTATCCGATCGCACGCGGCAACGATGCCGAGCGCGCCGCCCGGGCGGCGCTCGAATTGATGGAGCGGCTGACGACGCTGAACACTGTCGTCGGCGACACCGTCGTGCCCGAGGTCACGGCGCGGGCCGGGATCCATTGCGGCCTCGTGGTGATGGAACCGACGCGGCTCAGCGGCGGCTCCAGCGAGCTCGGCGCCGTCGGCGAGGCGGTCAACCTCGCAGCGCGCCTGCAGGCCGAGGCGCAGCCGGGCGCTGTCGTCGCCAGCCGGGAGATCGTCGAGCTCACCGACGGGTTGTTCGAGATCGGCCAGCTCGGCGCACGGCCGATCAGGGGACTCTCGCGCGAGATCGAGCTCTTCCACATCATCGGCGAGCGCCTGGGCAGCACACGGCGCAAGGACGGCATGGCGAGCGGCGCCACCGTGCTCGCCGGCCGCGAAGCCTGCCTCGAGCGTATCCTCGAGCGCTGGACCCATGCGACGAGCGAGCAGCGCTCGCAATTCGTCCTCGTCTCCGGCGATGCCGGGGCCGGCAAGACGCGGGTGATCAGCGAGATCTGCAGCCATCCGGAATTCGCCAAGGCCGCGATCCTCGCCACCTATTGCCATGAACTCTTTGCCAGCACGCCGCTCTATCCGGTCGCGAGCTTCCTCTGGGCCCGTGCCGGGCTGAAATTCGAGGACGAGGACGAGACCCGCAACGACAAGATCGGGGCGCTGCTCAGCGAGATCGGCCTCAACTCCCCGGAGAATAACGAGATCGCCGCGAGCCTGCTCGGCCTGGCGGCCACCGGCATCCGCGAGCAGTTCGCGCCGGCGCCGACCCTGTTCAAGCGCAAGCAGTTCGAGTTCATCATCTCGGTGATCGCACGGACGGCTCGACGCCAGCCGACGCTGGTCGTGATCGAGGACACACATTGGCTCGATCCGTCATCGGCCGAGCTGCTGCGCGAGCTCATGGCCACCGTCGCCGACGCGCCCATGCTGGTGGTGGCGACGACGCGGCCGTTTCCGCGCGGCGAGAAGCTGCCGCAGCCCGATGACAGCATGAGCCTGGAGCCGCTGTCGGGCGAGCAATGCCTGATGCTGGCCCGCTCCATTCCCGGCGCCGACCTGCTGCCTGACGAGAAGATCGCGCAGGCGGTGGCGGCGGCGGAGGGCGTGCCGCTCTTCGTCGAGCAGCTGGTGCTGTCGCTGATTGACGAGCAGGTCCAGGCGCCGCAGCAGTTCCGGCGCTCCGACGTGCCGCTGCTCCTGGCCCAGATGATGTCCGAGCGGCTCGACCGGCGCCCGGGCGCGCGGCCGATCGTCCAGGCCGCGGCCTGCATCGGCCGTTCCTTCACCCCCACCTTCCTCGCCCGCATCCTGGATAGCGAAATCGGCAATGTGATCGAGCCGATCGAGGCGCTGGTTGAGGCCGAGATCCTGCTGCCCCGGCGCTTCGGGGCGGAAATCCGCTACGAGTTCCGGCACGCCCTGCTCCAGCGCATCGCCCATGAATCGATGCTGACGCGGGAGCGGCGCCTGATCCATGACCGGATCCTGCATCTGCTCGATCGCGGCCTCGGCTCGGATATCCCGCTGCCGGAAGTCATCGCCCATCACCTGACCGAGGCGGGGCGCTTCCAGGAGGCCGGCCGGGCCTGGCTGGAAGCGGGGCTGAATGCCAGCCAGCGCTCGGCCCATCCGGAGGCAATCGAGCATAGCCGGCGAGGACTGGCGCTGTTGGGCAAGCTCAAGGACAAGCAGGTCCAGGCCGAGCTCGAGCTCAACCTGCAGGCCGCGCTGATCGGCTCGATCACGGCGGCCCAGGGGCCGACATCGGCGAGCCTGCTGCAATGCTGCGAGCGCGGGCTCGAGCTCTGCGCCGAGCGCGAGCCATCGGCCCACGCCTTCCCCTTCCTCTTCGGCAAGTTCACCTTTGCCAATTGCCGCGGCGACGTTCCGGCCGCGACGGCGATGGCCGAGAATTTTCTGAAACAGTCGAATGAGGTCGGTTATGAAGCCGGCAAAGCCATCGGGCATCGCCTGATCGGCATGGTCCAGCTCGGACGGGGAGAGGCCAGGCAGGCGGCGGAACATCTCGAACGCTCGCTCTCCGCGGGCGAGCGCGACCGCAGCAATTCAAGCACCTTCATGTTCGGCCAGAGCACCGAGATCCATACCAAGTCGCTGCTGAGCCTCGCGCATTTCTGTATCGGCGATGTCGAGTCCTCGCTGCGCTTCGGAGTCGAGGCGTTGCGCTCGGCCGATGCCCTGCGGCATCCGCATTCGGCGGCGATCCCGATGTCCTATGTCGGCGGCTGGGTCTTCGGCCTGTCGAACGCCACGGATGCGCTGATTCAGGAGGCCGGGCGCCTCGTCGCCCTGTCCGAGCAGCATCGGCTCGAAGGCTTCCGCGCCCATGGCGCCGCCTTCCTCGGCTGGGGGCTGTGCCTGAAGGGCGATGTGCCGCGCGGCGCCGCGATCATGCAGCAGGCGATCGCCGGGTTCGACTCGGTCGGGTACGTCCTGTCCATCTCGGGCTATCTCGCCAATCTCGCCCATGCGCAGCTCAGGCTCGGCCAGGTCGACGCCGCCGCGGCGACCTGCCAGCGCGCGTTCGACCTGATGTCCCAGAGCGGCAATTGCTGGCTCGAGCCGGAATTGCACCGGATCGCGGCCCTGATCGCCGAGCAGGGTTCGGCGGCACGGCGGCAGGAGGCGCCCGGCCTGTTCCGGCAGGCCGTGCAACGGGCCAGGGACCTCAACGCGCCGGTCTTCGAATATCGTTGCCTGATCTCGCTGAAGGACCATCTCGGTTCCGCCGGCCTCGACGACGACATGGCCGCACGGCTGGCGGAACTGTCGCCATTCAGTGATTTGCCGGAGCGGGTCGCCGCGGCCTATCGCCTGAACGGAGCGCCCTCCGCCGCGACCTGACAGGCGGCCGGACCGCCCGAGCGCGCGGCGCGCGCCCTGCCGTCAGGGGACCTGCGCGCGCATCGTCCAGAGGGCAACGGAAATGGGCTGGCGCCGGCCGCGGATATCGACGGGGCGGAGATCGTCGGGCTCGCCATGCAGGCCCCTGTCCTCGCCAAGGGCCGCCAGGAAATCAGCGGAGACGGCGAGCCTGGCGTCGTGCTGCTTGGCGACCTCCATCAGCCGGCTCGCGACATTGACGCTGTCGCCCGTCGCCATGATGTGCTGGTGGCTCTCGTGCCCGAGCCGTGACACCACGACCTGGCCGTAATGGGCACCGACGCGCAGTTCCGGACGGCCGGCGGGCAGGTCGCTGCCACCGATCCAGGTCCTGACATCGCCGATCAGATCCCAGGCGGCCTCGAAGGCGCGGACGGCATCGTCGGGCCGCGGTTCGGGAATGCCGAACACGATCATGGCGCCATCGCCCATGAAGGTCATGACCAGGCCCTCATGGGCCGCGATCTCGTTCTCGACCAGGGTGTGGAACTGCTTGAGGAACTCGCGCGTCCCGGCCGGCCCGGCCTGCTCGCTCAGCCGCGTGAAGCCGGAGAGGTCGACGAACAGGATCGCCGCGTTCTGCATCACCGGGTCGCGCAGGAAATCGGGATCGCGCGCAATGCGCTCGGCCAGCACCGGCGGCTGGAACTGGCGCAGGGCCGCCTCGGCGCGCGCATGCTCGCGGCTCCGCCGGCGTTCCCAGAGCTGCCGCAACACCATGGCGGCGGCGACGGGCGGCACGATGCCGGCAAGCGGCAGGACGGCGCTGAACCAGTAGCCCTGCGCGAACAGCGCGACCGAGGCCAGGAGCCAGGCGCCGGTGACGAAGGCGACGAGGCCGGTGCCGATGCTGAGTGGCGTCAGCGCGACGATCAACACGCCGAGCACGGCCAGCGCGACGGTCACGCCGGCATCGACCCGGCGCACGGCAGGATCGCGCACCAGGCCGGACCCGCCGAGAAGCTGGGCGATGCCTGTCGCCAGCACCTCGACGCCGGGCGTCACCGGGTCGAACGGGGTGCCGAACGTATCGCCGACCGCGGTGGCGGTGGCGCCGATAACGACCATGCGACCGGCCAGCTGCCCGACCGCGACATCGCCGGCCAGGATCGCCGCCGCGCTGATCGTCTCAACGGCGCCGCGTGGCCCCTGGAAGCGCAGCGGCAAATGGAAGCCGAGATCGAGCGGCAGCGTGTGTCCGGCGATCTGGACCCGGTCCGCGGCCACGACTGGCGCCTCGCCGGTGAAGAGCGCGACGGCACGCAAGACAAAGGCCGGCGTCAAGCCGCGATCGGTCTGGAAGAGCAGCGGCAAATGCCGCGGCGCACCGCCCGGATCGGTCGAGATATTGACCAGGCCGACCGAAGCCGCCTCCGAGAACGGCGCTCCGGGCCAGAGCAGGTCATCGGTGCGGGGGACGAGCGAGCCGACCTCATTCGACCTGTCGAAGCGACCAGCGGCCGCGATCACCGCCGGGATCCGGCCGAGCGCCTCGGCCAGTGCCCGATCGTTCTCCGGCGCGCCTGCGTCGAGCAGCAGCAGATCGACCGCCAGCGCGCGCGGCTTGCCGGCGGCTATGGCGTCGATCAGCCTGGCGAGGGTCTGACGCGGCAGCGGGTAGCCGCGTTCCGCGGCGACGGTCCTGTCGTCGATCGCGACGATCACCACGGAGGATGGCGGCGTGCGCCGGCCGGCGATGAGCAGGCGGATATCGGCGAGCTGAGCCTCGACCCGGTCGAGCGAGCTGTGTTCTCCGACGAGATGCGACCAGCCGAGCAGGCCAGCCCAGAGCCCGGCGGCGATCGCCAGGGCCAGGACGATCAAGCGATGCGGGGACATCGCCGCGGAGGGCGTCACCGCCCGAAGCGCCCGAGCAGAAGACGCGCCCGTTCAAGCGGCCAGCGCCGCACGGTGAGCGGACGGCCGGGAGACACGTCGACGCCCTCGCCGGCGCCGAGCTCGACCGGCTCGGAGCCGTCGCGCCGGGTGACGTGCACCTTCCCCTCCTGCACGAACACCGCCGTCGCCGCTGCCGTGACGTCCACTGCGTAGACGGTGCCGCGCACCGAGGCGATGGCATGCGGCGTCAGAATCTGGAAACGGCCGCGCCGCGGCTGCAGATCGACCAGAACGCCCTTGCCATTGAGCTCGACGGCCTGGACGGCTCCCCCGCCCTGTGGCGGCACGATCTGGAAGCCCGCAGCCGATTCCGCCTCGATGATCACCCCGCCCCGGCATGTGAAGATGGTGCGCGGCGGCTCGGTGCGCGGCGTCGACGTGCAGCCGGCCGCCTGCTGCGCCATGGCATCGGTACCGGCCAGCGCCAGCATTCCGACGCACAGGCCGGCCAATCGCGAGCGGATGCTCCGCATGGGATGCCCTTCCGATGCCGGGTTCATGCCATCTCGACTTGGGCCAGGCGCCGGACACCATCGATATTATGGATCATCACGCGGCTGCGCCCAAGAGACAGAAGTCCGACCCGCTTCCATTGCTGGAGCTGGCGGTTGACCGTCTCGCGGCTGACGCCGGTCAGGGCGGCGAGCTCGTCCTGCGTGACATGGACCTCGGCGCCGTAATCGCTGACCAGCATGACGATGCGCCGGGCGAGCCGCGTCGATGCCGGCAGGAAGGCGCTGTCCTCCATGCGCTCGCTCATGTTGCGAATGCGCTCGCAGAGCAGTTCGATGAGCTGGATCGCGATCGACGGCTCGCGCCCGATCAGGTGCAGGAACTCGCGGCGCGGCACGAAGAACATCTCGGTCTCCTCGGTCGCCACCGCATCGGCCGTGCGCGAACGACCGTCGAGCAGGGCGATCTCGCCGAAGACATCGCCGCTGCCGAGCAGGCTCATCGTCATGTGCTGGCCGACCGCGTCGGTCGTGCCGATGCGGATCTGGCCGCGCCTGATCGCATAGAGCCCGTCACCGGGATCACCCTTCAGGAACAGGACCTGGCGCGGCTTGAGGCGGCGCTGCTGGCAAATCTCCGCGATATTCGCCAGGGCCTCGGGAGAGAGCCCGGCGAAAAACGGGTTGGCCGACAAAAGGCGAGCGAAATGGGACGCTTGGATCATCGAATGCTCCTCCCCCGATCTCTAGTCAGCCCGAGCCGGCCTCTACGTGACATAGCGCACAGAAGCTCCGGACGGAACGGCAGAGAAACTCGTCGCTGTAATTGACGGCAGTGCAGCATGCTGCCGCCGTCGGAGCCGATCCAACAGGAGGCTTGCGCCATGCGGCACGATACCAGCATCCACCGCGCCGGCTTGGAGTTAGCGGCGCTCGAACCCCTCGCCGAAGCCTGGCCGACCCGGCTTCGGGGGGAATGCCCGTTCCTCGGGCGGTTCAGCCGGGCCTGGAGCCGGTGCCGAGCCGTGCTGGCGCGGGCAACCAGCCAGCAGCGCACTGAGGCCGATCTCATCGGCCTCGACGCGCGCATGCTCCAGGATATCGGGCTGACCCGCGCCGAGGTCTCCGGCTGGGGGCCCTTGGGCAAGCATGCCCGGCCGCCGGCCGGTCATGCGCGCAGCCACATCTGACATCGCGTCACCGAAGTTCGTTTCAGGATCGAATAATGGGTTTCTATTCCAAGTATATTTTGCCGAAGGTCATCGATCTGGCCTGTGGCAGCAAGATCATGACGCGACAGCGGGCGCGTGTCGTTCCACAGGCGAGCGGCACGGTTGTCGAGATCGGCGTCGGCACTGGCCTCAATCTCGGCCATTACGACGCGGTGCGCGTGCGGCAGGTGACCGGCATCGATCCCTGCACGACGAGCCTCGCAATGGCGCGTGCCCGCGCCACCAGCTTGCCGGTGGCCATCACGCTGGCGCAGGGAAGCGCGGAAGCCCTGCCCTGCGCAGCCAATTCCGCCGATACGGTGGTCTCGACCTATACGCTCTGCACGGTGCCGCGGCCGGAACGCGCGCTCGCCGAGGTCTATCGCGTCCTCAAGCCCGGCGGCAGGTTCCTGTTCTGCGAGCACGTGGCCTCGCCGCACATGCGGGTCAGCGCCTGGCAGGACCGGCTGAACGGGGTCTGGGGCCGCTGTTTCGGCGGCTGCAACATCAACCGGAACGTCGCGCGCCTCGTCTGCGACGCCGGTTTCGAGATCGGCGAGCATGTCAGCGAGGACATCGCCGGCGAGATGGTCTTCATCCGGCACCAGAGCGCCGGTTGGGCGCGTAAACCGGCCCTGTGAGACCGCCACGCCGCCGCTCCCGCGGCTCCATGCGCAAGCGTTGCGCGCAATAGTAACCCCAGAATTGACGAAGCGTCATCCACGTGGGCACGATGCACTCGACTGCTGCATCGAGCGGCAACGCTGCCCCGGACGCGACGCCATGTGCTGCCGATGGTAGAGCTCTTCTCCTATATCTGGCGCAACAGCCGGCGAGAGCAGGTCAAGATCCTCGCGATCGTCCTGGTCTCCTTTCCGTTCTACTATCTCTCGCTCGACCTGCCCAAGTACATCATCACCGACGCAATCCAGGGCCGGGCCTTCCCTGACGGGGTCGCGACCGCCCGGCTATTGCATGTCTCGGTCGCCATGCCGGCCTGGCTCGGCGGCGGCCAGCGCGAGCTCTTTGCCGGCCTCACGCTCGAGCGAACCTCCTATCTCTTCGCGCTGTCGCTGCTGTTCCTGCTGCTCGTCCTGATCAATGGCGCGTTCAAATACGTCATCAACATGCGCAAGGGCGCACTCGGCGAAAGGCTGCTGCAGCGCCTGCGCTTCGATCTCTTCGCCGCCCTGCTGAACGTCGCGCCGGAGGCGCGGCGTCACCTGAAGCCATCTGAAGCTGCGACCGTGATCAAGGACGAGGTCGAACCGATCGGCGGCTTCGTCGGCGATGCCTTCGTCCAGCCCGTCCTGCTCGGCGGACAGGCCCTGACGGCGCTCGCCTTCATCCTGCTGCAGAACCTGGCGCTCGGCTTGATCGCGGCCGCGATCGTCGGCCTGCAGGCCGTCATCATCCCGCATCTGCGCCGCGAGCAAATCAGGCTCGGCAAGCAGCGCCAGCTCGCCTCGCGCGCGCTCGCAGGCAAGATCGGCGAGGTCGTCGAAGGGCTGGGCGAGGTCGCCAATCACGGCACCTCCGCGGCGGAGCGGAACCTTGTGGCCGAGCGGCTGGAGACGCTGTTCGGCATCCGCTACCAGCTCTATGGCCGCAAATTCGCGGTCAAGTTCCTCAACAACCTGCTGGCGCAGGTGACGCCCTTCCTGTTCTACACGATCGGCGGCTATTTCGCATTGTCGGGGCGGCTCGATATCGGCCAGCTCGTGGCGGTCATCGCCGCCTATCGCGATCTGCCGACACCGATCAAGGAACTGATCGACTGGGATCAGCAGCGCCTCGATGTCGAGGCGCGCTTCCAGCAGGTCAACCGGCATTTCGCGCTCGAGATGCGGCCGGCCCTGCCGGACGCTGCACCCGAGCGGGCACCAGTCAAGCTGACGGAGGGCGCGATCGCCGCCAAAGGGCTCACGGTTCTCGGCGCGACTGGCGACCGGGTGCTGGACCGCATCTCGCTGACGCTCCCGCTCGGCGCGCATGTCGCCCTGATCGACCGCAGCGGCGAAAGAGCCAGCACCTTCGCGCAGCTGCTCGGCGGCACCATCACGGTCTTTGACGGCTCGGTGACCTTGGCCGGCCTGCCGCTCGGCTCGCTGTCGCCCGAGCTGCGCGGACGCAGCTTCGCCTATCTCGGCCCCGAGCCCGTGATCTTCGACGGATCCCTGCGCGACAACATCCTCTACGGCCTGCGCCGCGCCAATGGCGAGGCAGGCACGCCTTGGGCGCTCGATCTCGAGGGCGCCGGCCTTACCGGTCCGGAAGAGCTCGAACGGCGCCTGGTCGAGATCCTGACGACGGTGGGCCTCGCCGATACGGTGTTCCGCTTCGGCCTGCAGCAACGCCTGAGCAAGGACGAGCCGAGCGCGATCGCCGGCCGGATCGCCGAGCTCCGCGCCAGGATCAGGGCGAAGCTGATCGCGAGCGGCGCGGGCGACGCGGTCGAGCCCTTCGACCCCGACCGCTACACGCACCACGCGCCGATCGGCGACAATATCCTGTTCGGCGTGGCCACCGATCCGGCCTGGAGCGACGAGGAACTGGCGAGCAATCCGACGATCCGCAAGATCCTCGACGATCTCGACCTGACACCGATGCTGACGCGGATCGGCCAGCGCATCGCCGCGACCATGATCGAGATCTTTCGCGATCTCCCGGCCGACCATGTCCTGTTCGAGCGCTTCTCCTTCATCACGGCCGAGCAATTCGACGACTATCGCGACATCGTCGCCCGGTCCGACGCTGCCGAGATGTCGGAGCGCGACCGTTCGCGCCTGATCGCCCTCGCCTTCCGCTATACCGAGCCGCGCCACAGGCTCGGGCTGCTCAGGCGGGTCGGCGAGCAGCGGATCCTGGACGCCCGCCATGCCCTGCGGGCCCAGGCGGGTCCTGCCCTGGCGGAAGCGATCGCCTTCTACGATCCCGAACAATATTGCGCGGCCGCGCCATTGCGCGACAACCTGCTCTTCGGCTGCGTCGCCAGCGGCGGGCGCTCGGATAACCAGCGCACGCTCGAAGCGATGCGGGAGAGCCTGGCCGAGCTGGGGCTCGAGCACGAGGTCTATCGCAAAGGTCTCGAACGTCAGGCGGGGTATGGCGGCCAATCGCTGTTCCCGGGCGTCAAGGTCGCCGTGGCGCTGGCGCGCTGCCTGATCAAGCACCCGCAGATGCTGATCCTGAACGAGGCGCTGGCCCCATTCGGCGAGACGGAGGCGGGACGGCTGCTGGCCCGGGTCCGGAGCCTGATGAAGGGCCGGACCCTGCTCGTGGCCGGCCGACAGTCGCGCGACTTCAGCGCCTTCGATGCGAGCGTCGAGTTCCATGCCGCCGGCTCGGTCAGCTCCGCAAGCCCGGCGATCCAGACCCAGGCCTTGCCGGATATCGCCGAGCCGGGCGAGGAAACCGGCGCCGAGAACGAGGAATTGCGGGCGCTGCGCTCGGTGCCGATCTTCGCCGAGATCGATACGCCGCGCCTGAGGCTGCTCGCCTTCACGGCGGAACGCATCACCTTCGCTGCCGGAGACGTCATCTTCCGGCAGGGGGACGAGTCGGATGCGGCCTATCTCGTGATCGAGGGATCAGCGGATGTCGTGACCGAGGCTTCGGGAAGCCCGGTGCTGATCTCCACCATGACCGGACACAGCCTCTTCGGCGAAATGGGCATCGTGACCGGAGAGCCCCGCTCCGCCACCATCATCGCGGCGACGGCCCTGACCGCGCTGCGGCTGCGCAAGACCGTGTTCACCGCGCTGCTCACGGAATTCCCGAGCATGGCGCTGTCCGTGACCCGATTGATGGTGAGGCGTCTTCAGGACAATGTCGCCGCGCTGAGCCGGCGCGAGTGATGGCGCGGCGCCATCACGGTTCCCCCCGCGCCGTGTGCGTCGGCAGGTCCGGAGGCGGCACGGGCGTCGGACGCGCGATTGCCGCATAGCGCATGATCCGGGTGGTTCGCGGCTCGCGGCGGCCTTCGACAAAGGGTGACAGTGTCAGGATATAGAGGATGAAGAGCTCATGCTGCCGGTTGATCCCGAGCTTGAGCATGATGCGCTTGATATAGGTCCTGACCGTGGCTTCGGTCAGGTCCAGGCCGACCGCGATCCGGGAGGGCGGCTGGCCGCACAGGATCCGCGATACGATCCGTTCCTCGGCCCAGGGCAGGCCGAAAACGGTTGCGATCCGCCGAGCCCCGGCGGCGGGATCGATCTGCGGGATGATGACGAGCACACGGTCGCGATGGCGTTCGCTCGGCGCCGCCCCGATCCAGGCGAAGGCGAAGGAGCGATGGTCCGTCGACAGGGGAATGATCCCGTTCGCCCAGCCCTTCTCGGACCGCGCCGCGATCGTGTCGCGCAGGGATTGCTGCAGCTTGCCGTTCACCAGGGGATTCGACCCGGCCAGGATGCCGTGGTCGAGGCAGACGGGATGTTTCGCGAGCAGCATCTGCCGCGCCGCTTCGTTGGATTCGAGGACGCGCAGCGTGTGGTCGACGACGAAGGCCGGGAAGGCGAACTCTTCGAGAATCCTGTCGAAGGCCATGCCGGCCGACCGGCGCTGCCCCTGTGCCATCGCCCAGATGATATCGGCCGCCCGCGACACGCAGCCGATCTCGGCCGGACAAAAGGGCGCGGCGCGCCAACCGGCGAGGAAGACCAGCTCCAGCCCCTCGCTGGCCGCGATCTTTCCGACCAGGGCATGGGCCGGCTCGTCCGCCTCCGCGCCGAGCAGCTCCGATGCGAGATCATCATCAGCCGGGATCGCGAAGAAGCTGTCATTCGTCCATTCGGAGCGCCCGACCAGTCGGTTGATCACATCGGCCGAGGGCTGCGCGCTCCGGCCCAGGCCGATCCTGACCGCATGCACCGCAAACCCGGTCTCCCGCGAGAGGATGACGGCAAAACATCGCCGGCATTCGAGTACACCCAGAAGCGCCTTGCCGAAGGCCTCAAGCGCAAGCGTGGAAGCAGCCATCTCACCATGAGGCCGCATTTGTAGTGTCGGCTCGTCGCGTAGCATCGGCCCCTCCCCGCCCGGGATTAACCCCAACAAACCTACTCATCTCTCTTTGAAGGCACGATTTACGCGTAGCATCAGCGGTTGAAGCAAGTATTCGGCAAAGGTTCTCTGGCCGGTCTCGATGAAGATCTCGACCGGCATCCCGGCCTGGAGCGACGCCATGTAGGGTGTCAACTCCGGTCTCAGCGCGAGATCGACCTCCGTCTTGTAGTAGGATCGTCCGGACCTTTGTTCGAGCAAGGCATCGGCAGTGATCATGGTGACGACACCGACCAGTTCGGGAGAGCGCCGAGGATTGAAGGCGAGAATGCGGATGCGAGCCGGCTGGCCTACGCCGACCTCGTTTCGATCGATCGGCTTGACCTCCGCCTCGACGATCAAACGATCCTGGGTCGGCACAATCTCCAGAAGCGTCTCGCGCGGCCCCAACACCGCGTTCGATTGCCTCGTGTTCAGTCCAACGACGATGCCCTTGTCCGGTGCCCGGATCTCGGCACGCTTGAGCATGTCATGCGCCGCCGCCAGGCGGTGTCTCGCATCGGCGATGCGCTCGCGTGCAGCATGTCGTTGTTGGGCGATATCCTGAAGCCAGTCGTAGCCAATTTGACGACGCCTATCCTCCAGCTCGGCGATCTTGCCCCGCGATTGAGCAATAGTTGAGGCATTCGTCGCGATCTGTGTTTCGGCCTGCACTTCCGCTCGCTTGAGCGCCAGCACCTTCGGCTTGCGCGCGAGCCCCCTGGCCAGCAGGAAATCCGTATCTTTAATTTCCTCGCGAAGAAAGAGCAATTGTTGGTCTAATCCTTCAGAGTTACTCAAAAGCCCCCGAATGGATTCTTTCAATTGCAATATCTGCTGATCGATCAGCCCAAGCTGACCTTTCAACGCGACGGACCTCGCCGCGAATTCTGCCGATTGCGTCTCGATCGCAACCTGCGCCTCGGGCTGTTCGTTGCTAAGCTGAAGCTCCTCCGGGAACGAAACTGCGGAGTGCCCGGATTGTTCAGCGTCGAGCCTGGCCTCGGTGGCGAGGTCGGCAAAAAGCTTGGTCTTGAGAACGCCGAGATTGGCTTCGATCTGGGTGGTGTCGAGCTGGGCGACGAGCTGGTCGCGCTCGACCTGATCGCCTTCGTGGACGAAGACCGCCTTGACGATGCCGCCTTCGAGATGCTGCACCACGCGCCGCTGCGACAGCACCTTGACCACGCCGGGAGCGATCACCGCGCTGGCGAGCGGCATGGTGACCGACCAGAGGCCGAATGTGCCGAGAAGGAAGGCGCAGAGAATGCAGCCCCAGATGACGAGCGCCCTGGAATCGCTCCTGGGCTGATCGGCCTGCCAAGGCGCTTGTGTGCTCGCTGGTGCGCTCGCGGCCCGGATCGCGGGCAGCATGTCGCGGCGCAGATCGCCCGGCGCCAGGCGCGAAGGCAGGTGCTGATGGATGATATCGACCATCAGCGCCTCCCCTCGGCGATCACCGGCTTGGCCTGGTCGTTCGACGCCGCGCTCGGCTGCCGGAGCGGCGTGACGCCGGACATGGTTTTAGGCAGTACCTCGGATGGCGGGCCGAAGGCGACCTGGCCGCCACCGCGCAGGAACAGCACGAAATCCGCAACGGTGAACAGGCGCGGGCGATGCGTCACGATTACCAGGGTCGCACCGCGCGCCTTCGCGTCCCTGATCGCGGTGCAGAGGGCCTCCTCCCCCTCGGGATCGAGATTGGAATTCGGCTCGTCCAGCAGGATCAGCCGGCGATTGCCGGAGAGCGCCCTGGCGAGGCCGATACGCTGGCGCTGGCCGCCCGACAGCTTGGCGCCGTCGCTGCCGATCTCGGTCTCGTAGCCATTGGGCAGGGAGAGGATCATCTCATGGGCGCTCGCCTGCCGGGCGGCCGCGACGACATCCTCATCCGTCGCGGTTTCGTCGAAACCAGCGATCGCCTCCGCGATCGTGCCGCCGAGCAGTTCGACATCCTGCGGGAGATAGCCGACATAGCGGCCGAGTTGGTCCGGATCCCAATCATCGAGCGCGGCGCCGTCCAGGCGAATGCTCCCCAGCGTCGGCTTGTCGAGCCCGGCGAGCATGCGCAGCAGCGTCGACTTGCCGGCACCGGTCGGGCCGATGACGACGACGACGCTGGCGGGGGGACAGCGGAAATTGACGCCGGCCAGAGCCGCCCGGCTGGCCTTGGCGAGTCGGAAGCCGACGGCGACGACGTCCAGCGCCCCGACAGGCGGCGGCAGCAGCGTCCGGCGCCGACTGCTCAGCGCTGCCCCCGTCGCCCGGCAGACCTGCGCCCAGGCATCGCGCGCGGAGACCAGCGAGCGCAGCCCGGCGACGAGATGCTCCATCGGCGCCAGCGTCCGGCTGATGATGATCGAGCTCGCCATCATCCCGCCGACCATGACCTCGTTCTGCAGGGTCAGCCACGCTCCGGTCCCGATCGCCAGGACCTGGAGCGACACCCGGAGCAGATGGGCGATCGATGCGATCAGCGCGACGCGCTCGTTCGCCCTGACCATCGGCGCCAGTGCGCGGTCGTTGAGCCAGGCGAATTCGCGGATGGCGCCCTGCGTCCAGCCCATCGCCCGCAACAGGCCGCCATGCCTGACGATGCCGTCGAGCGCGCGCTGGCTGCGCTGGGCGGCGCTCGTGGCCGGGGCGAGTTCCGCCCGGGCCACACGCCCGCTCAGAACGGCAAGCGCGAGCAGCAGCAGCGAGCCGATCGTCGCGAGCAGCCCGAACCAGGGTTGGATCAGGTAGAGCACGATGATGAAGGCGGGCAGGAACGGCGCGTCGATCAGGGTGGCGATGGTGCCGCTCGCCAGGAACGTCCTGAGCTCGCGCACCCGCACCATGTCATGCGCATCACCATCGCCTCGCCGTGCCGGATCGATGATCGAGGCCTTGAGGACGAGCGGCGCCAGGAACTGCTCGAAGCCGACCGCGAAGCGGCCGAGCATGCGAAAGCGCAGTACATCGAAACAGGTGCTGAAGCTCAGCGCCGCCAGCGCAAGCACCGTCAGGCCGATCAGCGTATCGACATTGCCGCTGGTGATGACGCGGTCGAAGACCTGGATCGTATAGAACGGCACGATCAGCAGCAGCGCGTTGATGACGATGCTGAAGAATAGAACCCAGACAAGGACATACCGCCCCGGAATCGCCTTGAAGAGCGTCTGCCCTGTCAAACCGGCGGTCCTGGGGTCGGCGCGGGATTCTGAAGCCGTACGACTTGCAAAGGCGTCGGGCATGGACTCAGACCAGGCGAGAAGCGGATCCTGCGTTTGCCGTTGAGGGACGGCGGCGTTCGCCGCCGTCCCTCAAATCGCGTCACACCAATTGGATCGCCTCATAGCCCGCGAAGGCATTGATGTCGGCGATCGAGTCGAGCGTGAACGGATCGGGCAGACCGCTGGTGATGCCGTCGAGCACGATCGAGCCGAAGGCGAAGGTCAGCGTGGTGTTGACCCCGTCATCGACCACCGTGACATCGGCATCCGGGTCGAAACCATCGGGAACGTCGATGACGACGGTATCATCATTGGCGAAGCTGAGATCGGTGATCTCGTCATCGCCGAAATCGACGCCGTCGCCGTCGAACTCGAAGCTGTCGGTGCCGGTCCCGCCGCTGAGCAGGTCGTCCCCTTCACCGCCGACGAGCGTATCGTTGCCGCCATTGCCCTCGAGCGTGTCGTCGCCATCATCGCCATTGACGACATCGGCTCCGCCACCGCCGCTGAGCGCGTCGTCACCCTCGCCACCGGAGAGCGTATCGGCGCCGGCCTCGCCATTGATCGTGTCGTTGCCATCATCGCCGAACATCACGTCGCCATTGGCGCCGCCATTCATGGTGTCGTCGTCGGCCCCGCCCGACATCCAGTCGGCGCCATCGCCGCCATTCATCAGGTCGAGGCCGTCACCGCCATACATGGTGTCGCCGCCGACGCCGCCATCCATGGTGTCGTCGCCCTCACCGCCGTAGAGCAGATCGTTGCCGGCGTCGCCGTTGACCGTATCGTTGCCGGCCTGGCCATCGACGGTATCGGCACCGTCGCCGCCGCTCATGGTATCGTCGCCGTCACCACCGAGCATGTAATCCTGGCCGGCATCGCCCGAGAGCTGGTCATTATCGGCGCCGCCATCGATCGAGTCGGCGCCACCGCCGCCGCTGATCGTGTCGAGGCCGTCACCGCCGGAGAGCGTGTCGGCTCCGGCATCGCCGTTGATGATGTCGTCCCCGGCGTCGCCATTGATGGTGTCGGCACCATCGTTGCCGTTGAGGATATCGTTGCCGTCGCCGCCATTGACCGTGTCGTTGCCGGAGCCGGCCAAGCTGAAATCATCGCCGTCGCCACCGTCGATATTGTCGTTGCCGGAGCCGCCGCGCAGGTCGTCGTCACCATCGTCACCGGTCAAGGTGTCGTTGCCGGCACCGCCATCGACGCGGTCGTCGCCCTCGTCGCCATGCAGGGTGTCGTTGCCGCCTTCGCCGAAGAGCAGATCGCCCTCGGTGCCGCCGTTCATGGTGTCGTCGCCGTCACCGCCATGCATCTCGTCGCTGCCGGCATCGCCCGACATCGTGTCGATACCGGCGCCGCCGGTCATGTAATCGTCACCGTCGCCGCCGGTCATCTGGTCGTCGCCATTGCCGCCGTCCAGCGTGTCGTCGCCGGCCCCGCCATCGACCGTGTCATTGCCGTCGCCGCCATTGACGGTGTCGTTGCCATCCTCGCCGAACAGCGCGTCGTTGCCGGCATCACCATTGATGGAGTCGTCGCCGCCACCGCCATAGGCGGTGTCGTCACCCTCGCCGCCGCTCATCGTGTCGGCGCCGGCGCCGGTGCCGTCATACTCGTCGCCGTACAGGGTATCGTTGCCCTTGTCGCCAAAGACGCTGTCGTCACCGAGGCGGCCGACGACGAGATCGTCGCCATTGTTGCCGTGCAGGATATTGTTGACCTCAGTACCGAAGATCGTGTCGTTTCCGCCATTGCCGTTCGCATTGGCTGGATGACCGGGAATGACTGCTAGATTGATGAAATCTGGACCGTTGGTACCTTGATACGTTGCCATAACGGTGTCTCCCTGGTTTCCGACCGCGTGATCATCGTCGAAGACAGACCTCTCGCCGGAGCGAGGCATGACTGTTTGCTGATGACGGCCAGGATGCGCCCGGGAGGCTAGGGAAGCTGGCCTTCCGCGATAATCCCCAATTGGTGACAGAAATGCTTGGCGAATGCTTTGGAGTGCTTTCGGAGGACGCGCTCAACGCTGCGACTTAGCCTTGCGCGATCGCGTCCGAGGCCCCGTCCTGGGGCAGGATGGCGGCACGGACTGCGATTTTCGTCAGCATCGCCCGGCAGCAAGATGCGCTTCCTAACTATTCCGGATAGTATCGGGCAGCTCGCCAGCCGGCGCAGGCGGCTCCGGACCACAATCCGCGCCGGGACCGCAAGCGCATTTCCGCGCTTCTCCGAAGCGCGAAAATTCCCTTTTCCTTTGTTTTGTCGCATTTTCTTCACGCGAACCGGTATCCACTTCGCTCGAAAATGCCCTCGCGCCCTCATGACAACGGTGCCGTTCCAGCCATGATGCGCCTGCTCCTGCTCAATCCAAACACGAATGCCGAGACGACCGCGTCGATGCGCTTCATCGCCCAGGCGGCGGCCGCGCCGGGCACCCTGATCGACGCCATGAGCGCGCCCTACGGGGTTCCGCTCATCACCACCGAGCAAACGCTGGCGACGGCGGCAGCGGCGGTGCAGGCGCTTTCCGGCCAGATCGCGGCCGTGCCTCCCGACGGCGTCATCATCGCGGCTTTCGGCGATCCCGGGCTGGCGGCATTGCGGCTGCGCCTGTCATGTCCGGTCACGGGCATCGCCGAAGCCGCGATGGGCGAAGCAGGGTCCGGCGACAGGGCCTTTGCGGTGATCACGACCACGCCCGGCCTCGTCGGCCCGATCGAGGCGAGCGCCCGCGCCTATGGCCATGGCAGGACGCTGCGCGGCGTCGTCGTGACGGAAGGCGATCCCCATGCCGTCATGACCGAGCACGAGCGCCTGGTCGAGGCCCTGGCAAAGGCCTGCGCCCATGCGATCGAGACCTTGTCGGTGCAGGCGCTGGTGCTCGGCGGCGGGCCCTTGGGCGTGGCGGCGCAGGCTCTGTCCGACCGGTTCCCGATCCCGATCATCGCCCCCATCCCTCCCGCGGTGAGGCTGGCGCAGAAGCGCGCCTTGCAACGGGGCTGACCCGATCTGCCGGATCGGCCTCTGGCCGGCCGGATGCGCTCAGGCCGTCGCCGGCGCGGCGATCGCCAGGACCAGTTCATGGACGGCGAGCATGCCGGGATCGTCCATGCCGATGCTCTTCTCGGCGAACATCCGGGCCCGGCCGATCCGGCAGGGCCGGTCGCGGAATTCCGCAAGCGTAGTCCGGCAGGCCTCCACCGCAGCACTCGCGGCCGAAGCGCCGTCGCCCTTGCCGTCCAGGGCACGCGCCAGCGCGTCGAGAATGTCGAGCACGGTCTTGTCGCCGAGCGTGGCGCCGCCGCGCGCGGCCATGGCCGCGACCACGGCGGCGATATGCCCGCCGAGATCGGCATAGGCGATGGCAGGCTCGCCCTTGACCCGCTTGCTCACGGTCAGCAGGCCGGTCGCGATCAGCGTGCCCAGGCTCGAGCCGGTCGCGCTCGCGGTCTTGCGGGCCATCAGCCCGAGCGCGGCGCCGATATCGGGCTCAGCCGCATAGTCGATCGCGGCCATCGCATCGACGACGCGCGCCAGCATCACGCCGGTATCGCCGTCGCCCAGCCGTGAATCGGCGAGGTTCAGCTCCTGTTCCAGCGTCGCCATCCGCGCCTTGGCACGCGCGACGGCGCCGGCCAGCGCCGCGAGCTCGATCCCGCTCACGCCACCCTCCAGAACGGGCTGGCGGCCGGCTTGCGCAGCAGCGCCTCGATCTCCTGGTCGAGGACGCACAGGCTGATCGAGAGCCCGGCCATCTCCATCGACGTGGCGTAATGGCCGACGAGCGGCAGCACGATCTCGATGCCCTCGCCCTTGAGTTTCGCCGAGACGCGACGGTAGACGATCAGCAATTCCTCCAGAGGAGTCGCGCCGAGGCTGTTGACCAGCACCGAGACCCGCGAGCCGCGGCCCTTGGGCGCGTCCGCCAGCAAGCGCTGGACCATCTCGTCGGCGACCGCATCTGCGGGCCTGAGCTTGTCGCGCCAGATGCCGGGCTCGCCATGGATGCCCATGCCCATCTCGATCTCGTCCTCGCCGATGGTGAAGCTCGGCTGCGCCGCGCCCGGCACCTGGCAGGGGCTGAGCGCGACACCGATCGTGCGCGTCGCATCGACGGTGCGCTGGGCGATCTCGGTGACGGCATCGAGCGAGGCGCCGTCCTCGGCCTTCGCGCCGGCGGCCTTGTAGGCGTAGATGATGCCGGCGACGCCGCGGCGCTTGCCGCTTTCCTCGGGGCCGGCGCTGGCGATGTCGTCGGTGCCGAGCACGGTCGTGGTCTTGATCTCGTCCTCGAGGAACTCGCCCGCCATGTCGAAATTCATGCGGTCGCCGCCATAGTTCCCGTAAAGGCGCAGCACGCCCGCGCCGCCATCGGCGAGCTTGATCGCCTCGATGCAGGAATCGACGGTCGGCCCCTCGAAGACATTGCCGATCGAGCAGGAATCGAGCAGCCCCTTGCCGACATAGCCGGTGAAGAGCGGCAAATGGCCCGAGCCACCGCCCGAGACTACGCCGACCTTACCCTTGCGAGCGCCATCAGTGCGGCGGATGACGCGGCGGCTCTCGCCGTCGCGCACGAAGGCGGCGGGCCAGGCCGCGGTCAGGCCATCGAGCATCTCGTCGACGAAGTCCGCCGGCGCATTCATGAGCTTCTTCATCGTGATCTTCCTGTCGCGGTTCTGGAGCCAGTCGGGTCAGGCGGCCGGCAGGCGCCTGAACTTCCTCAGCGAATTGAGCTTTTGGGGCAGGGGCTGACCGGGAAACAGCGAGGGCCAGGACGCGACCGTGACCTCGCCGACATAGAGGTCGCCGCGGGAATCCAGCGCGATCCCATGCGGCGAGGTGAACTGGCCGATCCCGGCGCCCGGCCCACCGATGGCATCGAGCCGTCCGACCAGCTCGCCCTTCGAGAAGATGCTGATGCGCGGCCCGAGATTGGGCGTGTCGCGGTTCACCGCCATGTAGGGTCCGATCTCACCGACGAAACAGAGCGGGCACGGACCTGGCGTCAGCAGCATCGCACTGGGGCGATGCATGTTGTTCCACTGGCCCTCGTATTTGCCGTTGCCGTCGAAGATCTGGATGCGGTGGTTCTCGCGGTCGGCGACATAGACATAGCCGTCGGCATCGCAGGCAATATTATGCGGCAGGTTGAACTGCCCCTTGTCGCAGCCCGGGCCGCCCCAGGACATCAGATGGCGACCGTCCGGCGCATATTTATGCACCATCGCGTTGCCATAGCCGTCCGATACGTAGATTTCCCCGGAGGGCGACAGCGCCGTATGGGTGCAGCGATTGAACGGCTTGCCGCTCATTTGCGGCGCCGGCTGGTCGCGATGGCCGATGCGCAGCACCAGCTTGCCGTCGAGGCTGCATTTGCAGACGGTATGGTTGCCGTCATCGGTGCAGTAGATCGACTGGTCCGGACCGATATGCAGGCCATGCGGCCGTGCGAACAGCTCCTGGCCCCAGCTCGACAGGAAATTGCCGTCGCGGTCGAACACCACCATCGGATGCTTGCCGCGATTGAAGGCGTAGACCCGGTCACGATCGTCGACGGCGACTGCCGCGACCTCACCGAGCACGATGCCCTCGGGCAGTCTTGCCCAGTCTTCCACTGCCTCGAAGCGGTATTCGCCGGTGCCGAGAACGATAGCCATGGCTCAGGCCGCCAGCTCGAGGATTTCGCGCACCTGCGGAATGCCGATATCCTGGCGCTCGCCGAGCGCGGTATGACCGGCCTCCTCCAGGTGATGGACGATGTCCTCGGGCGCGACCTTGAGCGGGGCGATCTCGCTGAAGCGCACCGGGCAGCCCATCTGCCGGAAGAAGGCTTCCGTCTTCGCGATGGCCTGCTCGGCCGCCCTGGCCTCGTCCGGCTCGGTGATGCCCCAGACATTGCGGGCGTAGCGCACCAGCATCGGCAGCTTGTCGGCCGCCTTGAAGCGCATCAGCGCCGGCATCACCAGGGTGAGCGTGCGGGCATGGTCGAGATCGGAAAGCGCGGTGATGGCGTGGCCGATCATATGCGTCGACCAGTCCTGCGGCACGCCGGCGCCGATCAGCCCGTTCAGCGCCTGGTTCGCCGCCCACATCACGTTCTCGCGGGCCTCCGCGCTGCCGGTCTCGATCAGCTTCGGGCCCCATTCGATCAGCACCTTGAGCAGGGTTTCGCTGAAGCCGAACTGCACCGGCGCATTCACCGGCAGGGTCAGGTATTGCTCAATGACATGGGTGAAGGCGTCGACCACGCCGTTCTCGAGCTGGCGCCGGTCGAGGCTCTTCATGAAATCGGGGTCGAGGATGGCAAATTGCGGCCGCGCCTTCTCGTTGGCGAAAGGCAGCTTCAGACCCTTGGTCTTGTTGCTGATCACCGAGACCGGGTTGCTCTCGGAGCCGGTCGCCGGCAGCGTCAGCACGACGCCGACAGGCAAGGTCGTGGTCGAGGCGCCGCCCTGCACCAGGTAGTCCCAGGGGTCGACGCCCTCGATCGGCACGATCGTGGCGAGGAACTTGCCGGCATCGGCGACCGAGCCGCCGCCGACCGCGAGGATGAGCTGCGTGCCCGAGGCGCGCGCCAGTTCCGCCGCCTTCAGGATCGTCTCATAGACCGGGTTGGCCTCGACGCCGCCGAACTCGACGACCGAGCACTGCTTCAGGCCCGCCATGACCTGGTCGTAGACGCCGTTCCGCTTGATGCTGCCGCCGCCATAGAGGACGAGCACCCTGGTGCCGGCCGGGACGAGACTTTCCAGCTCCTTGAGCTGGTCGGTGCCGAACAGGATCTGCGTCGGGTTGCACAGACGAAAAGTAGTCATGGTCGTTTCCCCTCGAAATCGATTGGCGCAGCAGCCGCTTGGAGCATTTTCCTCACGCGAACCGGTCCCCACTTCGCTCGAAAATGCTCTAGGCGCTTCTGCCGGACATGGCTGTCGCGGCCCCGACAAGTCAGGCCGGAAAGGTCAGGCTCACCTCACCATAGCCGGCAAAGCGGGCAATGACCGTGTCGCCGGGCTTGGCATAGAGCAGGCCGGTATAGGACCCGGCGGTGATCAAGGTGCCGGCCGGCAGATGGTCGGGCCGCCCCGGTGCCTGGATGAAGGCCAGCGTCGGAATGCGCGGATCCTTGGCGGCATGGCCGCCGATCGTGTCGCAGATCAGCTCGCCGCCGGCATAAAGCTTGATCGCGAGCTTGGTGAGATCCTGGCTCGCGCCGTCGGCCCAGGGCTCGCCATAGACCAGGCCGCCATTCGACATGAAGTCGGCAGCGCGCTGCAGCACCGGCGTCGCTTCATAGCTGACGAAGCGGGTATCGACGACCTCGATCGTCGGCACGATGATGACGCGCGCGTCGAGCTCGGCCATGGTCATGCCGCGGTCGGCCGCGGTGACATCGTCCTTCAGCCGGTAGCCGATCTCGGCCTCGATGCCGAGCAGCGGCACGTCCGAAGCCGGAAAGCGGCCCGGATTGGCCTGGACGGTGGAGCCCGGGATCGGCGCCCACATCGCCGTCGCCGGCGTCAGCCCCGCCACCTTGTAGGCCGGCACGGTCTCGCCGAGCAGGCGCACGATCTCGTCCTGGATCGCGGCTGCCTCGGCGAAATCGGCCGGCTGTGTCCCCGGCGGCAATTCCTTGAGCGGGCGCGCCTCGCGGCGCGCCTTCACGAGCAGGCTCGCGGCCTCGTGGATGGCAGGGGCTTGCATGGCGGCGTCTCCGGCTCAGTATGGCAATGCGATCGGCTTTGCCATCAGTTCGCGCATGCCGGCAAGGATGACCTGGTTGATCCAGGCGATCTTCATGAAGTCCTCGCGGATCGGCTTGCCCGCCTTGCGGATACGTTCGGAGGCGGCCTCGACCTGGCGCGAGACTTCCCTGTGGGTCGGCTGGCCGGGATAGCCGAGCGCCTGGGCGAGATCGTTGAGGCCGAAGCTGAGATAGTCGACGCCCGCCAGCGCCGCGATCTCATGGGCCGATTCCAGCCCCGCCACGCTCTCGATCATGATGCCGACCGAGATATCGTTGTTCACATCGGCGAGATGCTTCGGCAGATCGTCGATTGCGAGGTAATAAGGCCTCCCGCCGCCGAAGGAGCGGCTGCCTTCCGGCGAGAAATAGATCGCGTCGAGCGCCTCGGCCGCATCCGCTGCGGAGTTCACATGCGGCACGACGATGCCCCGCACGCCACGGTCGAGGAAACGGGTGATGGTCGGCGCGGTGCGGTCGGGCACGCGGGCGATCGGCACGATGTCGTGGCGCTCGGCGGCGAGACAGGCAGCCTCGACATCCTTGAAGTCGAACGTGCCGTGCTCGCCGTCGATATAGACGAAGTCGAGCTCGAGCGAAGCGAGCACCTCGATGATCGGCGGGGCCGCGAAGGTCAGGTGGCAGCCCTTGATCGTATCGCCATTGGCCGCAGCCCGCTTGACCGCGTTCGGGCTCAGCTTCAGCCTGTTATGTTGCATGTGGTTCATGGTCGATGCCCCGAAAGTTGCCGAAGGTGATCAGGCGCCGTCCGTCAGCGGACGGATCGTCTTGCCGTCGAGAAAGGCGAGCACGTTCTCGATCGATTGCCGGTAGAAGACCGCGAAGTTCTCCTGAACGCAGTAGCCGAGATGCGGCGAGAGAACGGTGTTTGGCGCGCGGCGCAGCGGATGGTCGGCCGGCAACGGCTCGCGGTCGTAGACATCGAGCGCGGCGACGATCCTGCCGGTGTCGAGCGCCGCGAGCAGCGCGGCCTCCTCGATCAGCGGGCCGCGCGAGCTGTTGACGATGACGGCGCCCTGCTTCAGCAGCCCGATCTCACGGGCTCCGATGATGCCGCGCGTCGCCGGCGCCAGCACCATGTGCAGGCTGACGACATCGGCCCGGTTCAGCAGGTCGTCCTTGGCGGCGTATTGCGCGCCGCCGGCCTCGGCGCGTTCCGGCGTCAGGTTCGGGCTCCAGGCCAGCACCGTCATGCCGAGCACCGTCGCATAGCTCGCCATCAGCGAGCCGAGCCGCCCGAGCCCGATCAGGCCGAGCGTCTTGCCGCGCAGCGTGAAGCCCGGCGCGATGCCGTCCTGGAAGCGCCCGGCACGGATATTGGCGTCGCCGGCCGCGACCCGGCGCGAGCCCTCCAGCATCAGCAGCAGCGCGAGCTCCGCCGTGGCCGAGCCATCCTCGCCGGCCTCGGTCCGCGTCGCGGCGATACCGCGCTCGGCGAGAGCCTTGAGATCGACCGACTTGTTGCGCGCGCCGGTGACGCTGAGCAGGCGCAGCTTCGGCAGCCGCGCGATCAGGCTCGCCGGAAAGGGCGTGCGCTCGCGCATCGACATGACCACGTCGAAATCCTTCAGGCGCGCCGCCGCCGCATCCTCGTCCGGCAGCGCATCCTCGAAGAATCTGACCTCGGCGCGGGCCGTGAGCGCGGTCCAGTCGGCGCTCGTCCTGGCCACGCCCTGCCAGTCGTCGAGCACTGCGACCTTGATCGTCATGACCTGGCCTCGGCAGGCGTATGCGCCAGCAGGAAGTCGCGGGTGCGCTCGATCGCCATGTCGCGATGCTCCGGGCCCTTCCAGGGCGCGATCACCTCCGCCTTGGTCAGCCTTTCGAGATCGGCCGAGACCGAGACCGGATGCATGGTGTCGTCGCCCGGCATCAGCAGCGAGGGCACGTTGCAGCGCCCGGCGTACTCGCGCGTGACGCTGAAGATGAAATCGGTGGCGAACATGCGGTGGCCGGCGGCCCTGAGCAGGTCATGGTCGACTTCCGGCCGTTGACCGACCTTCTCCATCCACTGCTCGACCTCCTCGTCGACCGCGGCACGGTTGCTGTCGGAGAGCCCGATCGGATTCTGCAGCACCTGCGACGTGACGGTGCCGGGCGCGGCCTCCTCCAGCGCGAGCGCGAAGGAGACCCCGATGCAGCCGCCCATGACATGGCAGCGGCTGATGCCGAGATGCGCGAGCAGCTTGAGATGGTCGGCCGTGTAGGAGGCCCAGTCATAGTCCGGGCCGATCTCGGCCCAGGACTGCCCGGCATTGCGCACGTCGCAGGCGACGACGCGGAAATGCGGCTCGAAGACCGGGATCGGGTCGCGCCAGGCCTGCGGCGTGCCCGGCTTGGCCGGGTTCGAGCGCCAGCGCTCGATGCGCGAGCTCAGGAAGCCGGGCGCGAAAAGCAGGACGGGATAGCCGTCCTGCCTGCCCGAGACCTCGTAGTAGAGCTCACCCTTGTCGATCGCCAACAGCGCCATCGAGCCTCTCCAATCCCATGCCGGTCATATTCCCGCCGCCGCGCCGCCCGGGCGCGCCGGATCACAGCTTCACTTCAGGTTGCGGTCCCAGAGATCGAACAGCGTCGTCCAGGAGCGCTCGGCCGCGATCGGGTCGTAGTCGGGACGGGCGGCGAAGCAGAAGCCGTGATGCGAGCCCTCATAGGTCTCGATCGTGTACCTGGTCCCGGCCTTGTCGAGCGCGGCGCGCAGATCCGGCACGACATTGGCCGGCACGGCCGGGTCGATCTCGGCGAAGCCGAAATAGAGCTCGCCCTCGACCTTGTCGGCGAGCAGATGCGGGGAATCGTCCTTGTCGGTGACGACATCGACGCCATACAGCGAGGCCGCCGCCTTCATGCGCGGGAACTGCGCGGCGATGGTGGTGACGAAGGAGCCGCTCATGCAATGGCCGACGCAGCCGAGCGGACCGGCCTTGACCTGCTTCTGGGCGTCGAGGAAGGCGATCATGCCGCGGGTGTCCTCGGCGACCATCGCATTGGTCAGGCTATGCATGGCGCCCCGGATGACGACGGACATGGCGGGGTCGCGCCGCGCCACGTCGAAGCGCAGCTTGCCGAGCCGGTAATAGAGATCCGGCAGCATGCAGTAATAGCCGTGCTTGGCGATACGCCGCGCCATGTTGCAGAGCTCTTCGCGGAAGCCGGGCGCATCCATGTAGAGGATGATCGCCGGATAGCTGCCATCCTCGTCCGGGCAGGCCACGAAAGCGTGCTGCAAACCGTATTTCGTGACGACCTGAACGTCTTTCTCGTACATCGCCTAGCCTCTTGCCTATCTGATTGCGGCGATGGCGCACGGCGCCATCGCCCTGCTGGAGCCGATCGTCAGGCCTGCGCCGATTGCGCGAGCTTGACGAGTTCGGGGCGGAACAGGTCGGGGAAATCGGTCACGACCTTGGCGCAGGCGGCGCGGAACGAGTCGATATCCGGCGTCGCATTGACCTCCATCCCCTTGGTCTTGAGGAAGTCGAGCGTCTCCTGCTCTTCCTTCACGGTGTAGTCGCGCAGCCATTTGGTGGCGCTGTCGGCGGCCTCGGTGAAGGCCTTCTGCTCGTCGGGGGTGAGGCCGTCGAAGGTGGTCGGGTTCACGATCGAATAGGAGGTCGTGAGCACGTGGTCGGTCTTCGAGATGAATTTCTGCACCTCATAGAGCTTGTTCGACTTCACCACCGGCAGCGGCGTCTCCTGGCCGTCGGCGACGCCCTGGCTCAGCGCGAGATAAAGCTCGCTCAGGTCGATCGTGACGATGGACGAGCCGAGCGCCTGCATCATCGCGACATAGGATTTGGAGTCGGGCACGCGCATCTTCAGGCTGGCCAGGTCCTTGGCGCTGTTGATCGGGTGCTTGCTGTTGGTCATCGAGCGCGAGCCGAGATCGTTCCAGCCGACGAGGCGGAAGCCCTTCTCCAGCGAGCGCTTCTTCAATTCGTCGCCGAGCGCGCCGTCGAGCGCGGCGTAGCATTGCTTGCGGTTCTTGAAGAGGAAGGGGGCGTCGGTGACCGAGCATTCCGGCACCCAATTCATCAGCGCGACACCGACCGAGGCCATCTCCAGCGAGCCGAGCTTGACCGCCTGGGCGATGTCCTTCTCGGTGCCCATCTGCGCGTTCGGGAAGATCGTCACCTCGATCGCACCGCCCGACTTGTCCTCGACGACCTTCTTGAACTGCTCGCCCCAGAGGTGCCAGCCATGGGTCGTCGGCGTCGAATGGGCGTAGCGGATGCGCTTCACCTTCGAGCGGCGCTGCGCGATCGCCGGCGAGGCGATGAGCCCGGCGGCAGCGACGGCGGCGCCAAGGCGCATGACGTCGCGGCGGCTTTGATCGTTGGACTTGGTCATGTCTTCCTCCCAGATACGGCCCGGTTTCCGGGTCATCCCTTCATGTTGAAAGCGTTCGGCAACGCGGTCGTGATCCAGGGGATCGACGCCACCAGAAGCAGCGCGAGGAACATCACCGCGAGGTACCAGAACAGCGGCCGCATCGCCTGTTCGACGCTGGTCTTGCAGATGGTGCAGGACACGTAGAGCGCGATGCCGATGGGCGGCAGGATGCCGCCGATGCCGAAGGCCTCGACCATGACGATGCCGTATTGCAGCGGGTCGATGCCGAATTGCAGCGCGACCGGCAGCAGCAGCGGCCCGAGGATCACGATGGTGACGAGGCTTTCGAGCAGCGCCCCCATGATGATGGTCAGGATGATCACCACCGGCAGGAAGAGCTTCGGCCCGAGATCGCCCACGGCGCTGGCGATCGCCTGCGGCACGCCTTCGAGCGAGAGCGCCCAGGAGAAGACGGTGGAACCGGCGAGCGTGAAGAAGATCATGCCGCTGAGCACCGAGCTCTCGCTCAGCACGGTCCACATGTCCTTGAGCTTGAACTTGCGGTAGAGCAGGCCGAGCGCGAGCCCGTAGGCGACCGCAAAGGTCGAGACCTCGGTCGGCGTGCCGATGCCGCCGACAATGCCGCCGATCAGCACGACCGGCATCAGAAGCGGCAGGATCGCGGCCTTGCCAGTGGTGCGCACCTCGGCGAGCTTCGCCCGCGGCGTCGGCGTCCAGCCGGCATAGTGCGCCCGGACATAGACCAGCAGCATCAGGCTGAGAGCCAGCACCGCAGCCGGCAGGAAGCCGGCGAGGAAGAGCGCGCCGGTCGAGACCGAGGTGACGGAACCCAGCACGAGCACGGCGATGCTGGGCGGGATCGCCTCGCCCATCGCGGCCGAGGCCGCGAGCAGCGCCGCGCATTCCGGCTTCTTGTAGCCGCGCTGGTTGAGCAGCCGGTTCATCGGGATGCCGATCGTCGCCATGTCCGCCGCCTTCGAGCCGGAGATGCCCGAGGAGATGTACATGCCGACGATCATGACCTGCAGCAGGCCGCCGCGGACATGGCCCATGACCGAGGCCAGGAAATCGACGATCCGCGCGCCGATTCCGGCCCGGTCCATGATGAAGCCGGCGAGGATGAAGAAGGGTAGCGCCAGGAAGATGAAGCCGCCGCCGCCGCGCTGCGCATTCATCGCCACCGCCGTCATCGGCGCACCGCCGGCGACGACGATCGCGCCCAGGCCGACCGAAGCCAGCACGAAGCCGATCGGCACGCCGATCGTCAGCTGCACGACGAAGATCGCGACAAGGAAGATATAGAACCAGTCGGTATCGACCCAGGCCGCGTCCTTGCTGAGCAGCACGGCTGCGGCCAGCGCGGCGACGAGCACGAAGGAACCGATCGCAGCGAAGCGCGGAGCCCGCCAGAGCGAGATCAGCGCGAAGATGACGAACATCGCCGTTCCCAGCGTCATCGGCAGCGTCAGCCAGATATGGTCGAGGTTGAGCATCGTCGTGCGCGCGCCGGCATTGGCCTGGATCAGCGGGATCGAGAACACGCCGATGACGAGCGAGTTGACGATCACGATCCATTCGCTGGTCGCGTTCAAGAAGGCCTTCGGCTTCTCCGGCAGATTGTCGACCACGATCTTGATCGACATGAAGTCGCCGCGACGATAGGCGATCGCGCCGCCGAGGAAGGCGATGACGATCAGCAGGAGCTGCGAGGTCTCCTCGATGCCGAGCATGATCGGCGTGCCGAAGAACGTCCGCGCCAGGGTGTTGGCGAAGACCAGCACGACCTCGAAGGCGAGCGCGATGTTGAGCACCGCCAGCACGAGCCAATCGATGGCCTCGAGCCAGCGTGGCAGCATGATCGGCGTGATCGACGGCCCGAACGCGGCTTCTTCCGCGGCGGCAAGTTCAGGCCCGTCCTCCCGGGCAATCGTTGTGTTCATGTCCCGCCCGATGGTGAGCACGTTCCGCCATCGAGGGCGGAGCCCACCGATAGCAGCTTGCGGATTGCGAAAAAAATCGATTGTTTAGTGCCATTCCGATAAGGACGGCCTATTATGACGATCACGCTCTCACAGGTGCGGGCCTTCGAGCGCATCGCCCGCCTCGGCAGCTTCCATGCCGCGGCGAAGCATGTCGGCATCACCCAGCCCAGCATCTCCCAGCGCATCAAGGATCTCGAGGACATCCTCGGCGTCGAGCTGTTCACGCGCAACGGCCCGCGGGTTGCGCTGACCGCGGACGGCCATGCCCTGCTCGAATATGCCGACCGGCTGCTCGAGACAGCCGATGACGTCGTCGTCCGCTTCAAGCGGCGCGACCCGCTGCTCGGCCTGCTGCGCATTGGCGTCAACGAGAGCTTCGGCCTGATCTGCCTCACCGACCTGATGCGCCGGCTGGAGCGGCAATATCCGAAGCTCAAGACCCAGGTGATCGTCGGCGATACCGGCATGGTCAGCGGCCTGCTCAACGACCATCAGCTCGACCTTGCGGTGATCTCGGAGCCGGGCGTCGCCAACCATGTCCATCAGGTGCCGATCGGACGGAACGAGCTCGCCTGGGTGGCGAGCAGCGACATGGACCTGCCCTCCGGCACGCTGACGCCGGCGCAGCTCGCCGCGCATCACCTCATCGTCAGCCCGCAGACGGCCCGCCTGCACACGACAATGACGAACTGGTTCGCCCAGGGCGGCGCGATGCCCGAGCGGGTCAGCACCTGCAACAGCCTCTCGGTGACCCTGCTGATGGTGCGCAGCGGCTTCGCCATCGGCCTCGTGCCGATCCGCGTCGTCGCCGACGAGATGGCGCAGGGGCGCATGGTGCGCATCCCCGTGACGCCGGCCGTCGGCGCGCATAACGTCTCGCTGTGCTATCAGATCGCCCAGTTCGGTCCGAACCTGCAGGCGATCGTCGACCTCACCAAGGAATTGATCGCGCACCACCAGCTGTTCAAATGAGGCTGGCGGGACCAGTGTCCGAGGTCCTTGCGAGGAGCGTGAGCGACGAAGCAATCCAGGGCGGCCGGGCACCCAGTCCTCCTGGATTGCTCGTCGGCTGCGCCTCCTCGCAATTGTCTCTTTGATTTGTGCGAGGGTGTTGGTGGTCCCCTTGAGCCCTTGAGGGGACGCCGTGGCCCGGAACGGCCATCCCGGGCCACG
>NZ_SLZF01000003.1 GCF_004341515.1 Allobosea sp. BK604 | reverse complement strand
AACCTGAAGGTCGTAGGTTCAAATCCTGCCCCCGCAACCAAATCTCAAAAGGGCCCGGCAATACGCCGGGCCCTTTTTGCGTTCCTGGGCTTCACCGCACCTGGCCGACATGAGTGCGCCCGCTCAGGCGGCCGCCATGCGAGCGCGCCGGGCGATGAAGCGCCCCTGAACGCCAGCCAAAGCCAGTTCAGATCCAAAGCCTGAAACGCGCCATCGCAATCATGCTGCTGCGCCCCGCGGGAACAACACGCCCCGCGACGACGAATGTGCCTCCTAGCAATCGTCGATCTCTGCCAACCAAGGCCATGAAAGGCGCACGAGGAACAGCGCGTACGCTGCCCCGATCGATCCTAGTGCGGCCAGAGGCTCGAGGTACTGCCCCGGCTTGACCCGGCGCTTCGCGTGATGGCCGGGGAAGCAGTACTGTCTCGATCCAGGCCATGAGTTGCGCGCCCTGGAGCAAACAATAGCCAAACGGCGCCGATAACGATCACCTCTGAACCGTGAAAGCGGTTGGCGATGCGGGCTGCCTCCTTAGGCTGCCCCTGGCGAGATCGACACAACGCCTGACGATCACCCCCGCCTCAGTCCGAACGCATCACGTTCGACCTGCCGCCAGCAGCTCGACAGGATTCAGGCTGATCGGCCTCGGCTTGCCGAAGGAAAGGGAAGCCGCTGGCGCAAGCCTCGCCGTCAGCGGAGCGGAGCCGGTGATCGTGCCGGTGCCGAAGCTGCGACCCCGACGATACTGGAGAGGGGGAAGAGGCGGAGCCCGTCTGCCACTGCAGGGAGTGTCAACCGGGACCCGTGTGCCGAGTAGAAGCAGCACTGCCACCGGCCTTGTCGAGATGCCGCCGTAGAACTCAGTCGTAGCGGAAGGTGCGGGTGACCTGATCCTGGAGCGGCTTGACCAGATAGGCCAGCGCGGTCCGCATCCCGGTCTGGATGAAGGTCTCGACCGGCATGCCCGGCATGAGGGACTTGCCGCCAAGCCTGTCGAGCTCGACCTGCTCCAGCGAGACCCGAGCCGTGTAATAGGACACTCCGGTCTTCTCGTCGGTCGAGGCGTCGGCCGCGACCTGGCTCAGCTTGCCGTGCAGGTCCGGCGTGGTAGCGCTATCGAAGGCCGGAAAGCGCAGCACCACTGCCTGGCCGACACGCAGGCGATCGATCATCTGCGGCTCGATGCGGGCCTCGACGACCAGGCCGTCGGTTTGCGGCACAATCAGCATGATCTGCTCGGCAGGGGCGATGACGCCGCCGATCGTATGCACGGTAGCCTGATGGACGATGCCGTCCTGAGGCGCACGCATCTCGGTGCGCGCCAGCTGGTCAACCGCGGCGATGCGCCGCTCGGACAGGTCGGCAATCTTGCCGTCGACGTCGCGCAATTCGGTCGTGACCTCACGGCGCAGGTCCTGAGCGATCTGGAGGATCTGCAGCTCGGTCTCGGCGATGCGGCCCTTCACCCGTGCGGTATCGGCGACGAGGCTGCCCTCCTCGCCGACCAGGCGCGACGCCTCACGCTGCAGCGCGGTCAACCGCGAGATCGCGACGAGGCTTTGATCGTAGAGCTTCTGGACGCCCTCCAGTTCCTGCCGGATCAGGTTGGACTGGATCCGTTTCGCCTCGACTTGCGCCGCGAGCCCCCGGATCTCCTCGCGCGATTGGGCGATGCGTTCGCGGAACTGCGAGGTCTGGCCCTCGGCCGCCTCGCGCCGCGAGCGGAACAGCGAGCGTTCGCCCTCGATCGCCTGGACGATCGCAGGATCGGAAGCCCGTTCGATCAGGTCGCTGGGCAACACAAAATCGGGTTTGCCATCGCGCTCCGCCTCGAGACGGGCCTTGCGGGCCTGGAAGCGACGCAGCTCGATCTCGATCAGCGCCAGGCTCGCCCGTGCATGCGTCTCGTCCAGCCGCACCAGGACATCGCCGCCCTTCACGTGGTCGCCATCCTTGACGCGGATTTCCGCCACGACACCGCCGGACGGGTGCTGGATCCGCCGAACATTGCTCTCGACGACGACGCGGCCCGACGCGATGACTGCGCCGGCGAGCGGAGCTGTCGCTGCCCAGAGACCGACCGTGCCGAAGAGTACGGCGATGGTCGCAACGCCGAAGATGGTCGCGCCGCGCATCTCGCGCCAAGGATCGAGCTTGCGCGCCGGCGCCGGACCTTGCGCGCCCGGGTTGACCAAGGCGCCACCGACCGGATTGCGTTCATCAACCGCGCGCATCGGCCACCACGATCTTGGGGGTTGCGAAGCTGACGCCGGATGGTCCCGGCGTCGCCGCGAGGCTCTTGCGCAGAACCTCTTCCTTTGGCCCGAAGGCCTGAACCTGACCCTCGGCGAGGATCAGCACCAGGTCGATCCCGGCCAATGCCGAGGGCCGGTGAGCGATGACGACGACGATGCCGCCGCGTTCGCGCACGCTGCCGATGGCGGCCGTCAGCGCTGCGTCGCCCTCTGCGTCGAGATTGGCATTCGGCTCGTCGAGTACGACCAGGAACGGGTCGCGGTAGAGCGCGCGCGCAAGCGCGATACGCTGGCGCTGGCCGCCCGAGAGGATACCGCCGGCCTCGCCGACCGGCGTCTCAAAGCCCCTGGGCAAGCCGAGGATCATGTCATAGGCGCCCGCCGCCTTCGCTGCGCCGAGCACGGCCTCCTCGCTGATGTGAGGATCGAAGCGGGAGATGTTCTCGGCAACGGTGCCGGCGAAGAGCTGCACGTCCTGCGGCATATAGCCGATCATCGCGCCGCGCTGCTCGGGAGACCATTGCTCGAGTGTGGCGCCGTCGAGGCGCAGGCTGCCGCGCATGATCGGCCAGACACCGACCAGCGCCCGGGCAAGGCTGGATTTTCCGGAGGCCGAGGGGCCGATGACCGCGAGTCCCTGGCCGGCCTTCAGCGCGAAGCCGGCATCCTTCACGATAGGGCTCTGGCCGCCCGGCGGTCCGACGAAGACATGTTCGAGCGTCAGCCGCTGCGTCGGCCGGTCCGGCGCGATCATCGGATGGGAGCGCGTCTCGCCCAGGGCCGTCTTCAGGCGCTGCCAGGCCTGGCGGGCGCCGACGAAGGGCCGCCAGCTGCCGATGGCAAGCTCGATCGGGGCAAGCGCCCGGCTGCTGAGGATTGAGGAGGCGATCATCACGCCCGACGAGGCCTGGTCGTTCATCACCAGCCAGGCGCCCATGCCGAGCATCGCCGATTGCAGCATGAAGCGAACGGTCTTCGACAAGGTGCCGAGGCCGCTCGAGAGATCGGAGGCGCCGAGATTAGTCGCGACATAGCGGTCATTGACGCGATCGAACAGCTTGCTCACGCGCCGCTCCATGCCGAGCGCGGCAACGGCCTCGGCATTGCGCCGCGACGCCTCGAGCAGCGCCGAGCGTTCGGCGCCGATGCGCGAGGATTCGGCGCTCGGACGGCGGGTCAGCACCTCGGTCAGCAACGCGACCAGGATCAGCAGTATCGCGCCGGCGACCAGAGTCCAGCCGAGATAGGGATGGAGAAGGAAGCAGAGGCCGCCATAGAGCGGGATCCAGGGCAGGTCGAACAGGGTCGTCGGCCCGAGCCCCGAGAGGAAGCTGCGCACGCTGTCCAGATCGCGCGAAAGCTGCGTGCCATTGGGAGCGCCGCGCACCTGGGCGCCGAGGATGGCACCGACCACCGGCTCGGCGAGCTTGCGGTCGAGCGCGACACCGATCCGGCTCAGGATACGCTGGCGCAGCCAGTCGAAGACGCCAAGCAGGATATAGAGCGCGGCGACGATGATCGAGAGTGCGATGAGGGTCGGCACGCTGCGCGAGGGCAGAACCCGGTCATAGACCTGCAGCATGTAGAGCGACCCGGTCAACATCAGGATGTTGACCAGCGCTGAGAACAGCGCCACCGCGAGAAAGCCCGAACGACACGAGGCCAGCGCCTCGCTCGCGGCATTTTGGGGAGATTTGGGTAGCAACGGTGAACTCGTAGACCAAACGCGACAGCGACCGTGGATACGGCACCCGAATGCGATGCCGGTATCGGGCCTGTGCGTCGGTTTAATGACACGGCCCGACCCGATCCCATGTCTAGCGCGGCTGCATATTCAGGGTGAGAGGCTATATCCGGCTAACTATTCTGTATTCCGGATCGAGCGCCCAGACGCGATCTACAGCTGGATTTTTGGGCTGTTCGCCCCGTTATTTGATTTGCCGACACAATACTCTGCTGAAATTTCTGCATTCGTTAAGAAAGAGTAAACAAACCGTCATCGAGTCGAGTCCAATTGCGCGCCAACGGCTCCCTGACGGTGAGCTGTCCGACCTGACGCGTCCGTGCGCCCGGTTGGTCATTTCGTTGCGCCTGGTTTGAAGGATTCCCCAGATGGCTCTTGCCCCCGGTTCCATTACTTTCGTCGGTTACAGCGCTGATTCCGATGATGGCGTCGCCTTCGTCGTCCTGGAGCCTGTGCTCGCCGGTAGCGTGATCAACTTCACCAATGGCAGCTGGGACGGCCTGGAGTTCGGCGGTGCGACCGCGAGCTGGGCGTGGACGGCCAATGCCGACATCGCAGCCGGCACGCGCGTCACCATGAGCAGCCTCCCCTCGGGCGAGGCGACCAGCAATCTCGGCACGATCGAGCAGCAGGACGAGTCGGTCAGCGACATCACCGGCAGCATCAAGGGGCTGCGGGCCTATACCGGCAGCTCGACCTCCCCGGTCTTCCTGGCGGAACTCAGCAACGATTTCATCAACCCGTCGATCGGCATCCACGATGCCGGTTCGACCTTCGCGGCCTATGAGCCGCCCTCCGTCAATATGGACAGCGAGACCGCCGCGGATACCCTCCGCTCGCGCGTCCACGCCAATGTCGTCGCGCCCACCGGCAGCGACGAGCATGCGCAGGACGGCTCGGCTCCTGCCGGCGACGATCTCGCCGCGCAGGTTCCGGCTGACGACATCGGCGACAACGCCGCTCCCGCCTTCAGCGATGCCGATGACTACCTGAACAACAGCGAGATCCTGGTCGGCGGCGTCGCGATGCTCGGCGGCAACGACACGCTCATCAATTCCGGCGCGATTGTCGCCACCGACGGCGCTGCGATCGACATGGGCGCCGGCAATGACACCGTCACGCTCGAAGAAGGTTCGAACGTCTACGGCAAGATCCTGCTCGGCACCGGCGATGACGTGCTGACCGCGGTCGACGGCGATCTGGACATCGACGCGGGCGCGGGCAACGACACCGTGACCACCGGCAGCGGCGATGACCTCGTCAAGGGCGGCGCGGGCGACGACGTGATCGACGGCGGCGAAGGCGACGATGCCCTGCAGGGCGGCGACGACAATGACCGCCTGATCGGCCGCGCCGGCGACGACATCCTGATCGGCGATGCCGGCAACGACGTTCTCGTCGGCGGCGAAGACAATGACACGCTCATCGGCGGCGCCGGCACCGACACGGCCGATTATTCCGACGACACCGCGGGCGTCACCGTCGACCTGCAGAGCGGCATCGCGACGGGCGACGAGGCCGGCCGCGACACGCTCAACGGCATCGAGAACGTCATCGGCGGCATGGGCGACGACGTGCTGATTGGCGACGCTCAGGTGAACACGCTCACCGGCGGCGAGGGCAATGACCGCATCGTCGTCGGCGCCGGCGACACCGCCAATGGCGGCGAGGGCGACGACACGATCGAGGTCAGCACCGGTGGCACCACGGCCGTCAATGCCGATGGCGGAGAAGGCGACGACACGATCAAGCTCCTCGGCACCGGTACCGGCAGCCTTGGCGCGGTCGCCCATGTCGAGAACCTGCTCGTCGCCAGCGGCAACTGGACGGTCGCCGCGACCGGCGATTACGAGACCATCACCGTCAAGAACGGCGCTGCGATCACCAGCGGCATCATCGTCGACAATGACGACCATGTCTCGATCGAGGCCGGCGGCAAGCTGACTGCCGCCACCGCGGTCACCTGGCAGGGCGGCGGCGACGCCATCATCGACAATGCCGGCACGATCGAAGGCACCACCCGCGTGCTCGCCAACACCGCTGGCGCCACCGGCTCGCTGGCGTTCAACAACCTGGCCGGCGGCGTCATCCGCGGCCCGATCACCCCGAACGCCAACGCGGCGGCGGGCGCGGTCATCACCCTCAACAATTCCGGCACGATCGAGGCCGGCGATAGCGGCCGCGTGATCGATTTCCGCAGCTTCGACGGCAATGGCGCCCATGGCGTCATCAACAACCTGGCGGGCGGCATCATCCGCAACGCCGGCACCAGCACCGACAGCGCCGACGTGATCCGGCCCGGCGAGAACGGCGTCGTGAACAACTGGGGACTGATCACCGCTGCGACGGGTCTCGTCGGAGGCGGCGACCTGATCGACTTCCAGGGCGACGCGGGCGGCAAGGTCAACAACTATGCCGGCGGCACGCTCGAAGGTGCCAAGCATGCGGTGACCGGTGAGAAGGCCGTCACCGTCTACAACGAAGGCACGATGATCGGCCGCAATGGCTCGGCCGTTAACATCGACAACTCGGGCTTGGAGGCGGACCGCGTTACTGTCACCAACAAGGGCACGATGGAAGGCCGCTCGGCGGAGCTCGCCGATAGCGACGGCGACGCGATCGACGTCGACGGTCTCGCCACGATCACCAACTACGGCGCCATCCGCGGCCTCGGCCACCAAGGCTACCACGATGGCGAGCCGAACATCTCCGAAGGCATCGCCATCGGCGGCGGCACCATCGTCAACAATGCCGGCGCCGAGATCTACGGCTACGGCCGCGGCATCCAGGTCGACAATTCAGGCAACGCCAACGCGCTCGGCAAGACCCTGATCGTCAACGACGGCACCATCCGCGGCGACGGGCACGGCCCCGAGGGCGTCCTCCCGGCGGATGCGGCGCATTTCGATCTGCGCGGCAACGAGGCGATCAACCTTGTCGGCACCTATGACGACGAGATCATCAACGGCAGCGCCGGCCGGATCCTCGGCGGCCTGGCGATGGGCGGCGGCAACGACGTCCTGAGCAACTCCGGCACGATCAAGGCCATGGGCGGCTCGGCGATCGACATGGGCGCCGGCGACGACGTCGTGAATCTCTATATCGGCTCGAATGTCGAGGGCACGATCCTGCTCGGCGACGGCAACGACCGTATCACGATGAACGACTATCTCGGCGCGGTCACCGTCGACGCCGGCAACGGCAATGACGATATCACCACCAGCTTCGGTGACGACGTGATCCATGCCGGCGCAGGCAATGACCACATCTTCGCCTCGTCCGGCAACGACACGATCGACGCCGGCGCCGGCGACGACACGATCCTCGCCGACGAGGGCAATGATACGATCGATGGCGGCGACGGCTTCGACACGCTCTTCCTGGCGCGTGCTACCGGCCCGATCTATGTCGACTTCGCTGCCGGCCACGTCTCCGGCGCCGGCATCGGTTTCGACACCTTCACCAACATCGAGAACCTGATGTTCGGCGACGGCAACGACACGGTGACCGGCGGCAATGGTGATGACAGCCTCGACGGCGCTGGCGGCAACGACACGCTGACCGGCGGCGCGGGCGACGACACGCTCGCCGGCAGCGCCGGGTTCGACACGCTGAATGGCGGCTCGGGCGATGACAGCCTGGACGGCGGCGCCGATGACGACGTCCTCTCCGGCGGCTCGGGCGACGACCACCTGCTCGGCGGCCTCGGCAATGACAGCGTCAGCGGCGGCTCGGGCGATGACCATATCGAGGGCGGCGCCGGCAACGACGTGCTCACGGGCGGTTCGGGCGACGACAACTTCGTCTTCGCGGCCGGCTTCGGCAACGACACGATCACCGATTTCGCAGGGAATGGCGACGTGATCGAGTTCGCGGCCGCGCTGGTTCACGACTTCACCGCGCTGATGGCGACGGCCGCTCAGGTCGGCGACGACGTCGTGCTCTCCATCGACGGCAACACCTCGCTCACGCTGGAGCACACCCAGCTCGGCTCTCTTGCCGCCGACGATTTCCGCTTCGCCTGATCCGGGCGCAGCAACACAGGACGAAGGGGCGCCGAAAGGCGCCCCTTTTCTTTATGGATGAGCATGAGTGGCGACCGTTCCGGTGGCCGCTCGTCACCCTTCAGATCGGTGCAGCAGCGCGTTCCCGCGTGGCATCGGCATGGGACTGGGCGGCATCGGCCGGCGTGGTCGCGCGCAGGATCAGGTCGGGCTCGATGACGATGCCCTGCTGGGCGTTGCGGCCGGCGATCCGGTCGAGCAGCATGCGCATCGCCATCTCGCCAAGATCCTGCTTGGCGATCCGCAAGGTCGTCAGCGGCGGCGAGACCAGCGAGGCCGCCGGAATATCGTCGCAGCCGACGATCGCGACCTGGTCCGGCACGGCGATGCCGGCCATTTCGAACTGCTTCATCAGGCCGAGCGCGATCAGGTCATTGTAGCAGATCACGGCATCGATCTCGGCCGCGCTCGGCTTCAGCCTGGCGGCAACATCGATGCCGCCCTGGAGGTCGGGCGTGCACGGGACATCATGGACGAGCGACAGCCCGTGGCGGGACAGGACCGCCTCGACGCCCTCCCGCCGCTTACGGCCGCCATGGGAATAGGCCGGGCCGGCGGCGAAGACGAAGCGGCGCCGGCCTTGCGCGATCAACCGCGAGACGACGGCCTCGACTCCGGCGCGGTAATCGACCTCGATGGTGCCGGCGAAGCGCTTGGCCGCCGAACGGTTGATCAGGACGACGGCGCGATGCGGCTGGATCGCCCGCAGCAGCCGCTCCTCGTCGAGGCGGGCGCTGCAGATGATGACGCCGTCGACGCGCTTGTCGAGCAAGGTGCCGAGCACCTCCTCCTCGCGCTCGGGATCCTCGACCACGTTGCAGGAGAGCAAGGTATAGCCGGCCGGCCGGGCGACGAGCTCGGCGCCGCGGATGATCTCGGGGAAGAACGGGTTGACGATGTCGGGCACGATGATGCCGACTGTGTTCGAGCGGTCGTTCTTCAGGCTCTGGGCGAAGGCGTTCGGGCGATAGTTCAGCGCCTGCGCCGCCTCGAGCACGCGCCGGCGTGTCTCCTCTCCCGCCCCGCCGCGGCCATTCAGCACGCGCGACACCGTCATCGGCGAGACGCCGGCGGCAGCGGCGACATCGGTGACGGTCGGCGCACGCAAGGGTGGTTTCACATCCATAGAGGCATTATTTCACGATAACGATATCCTTTGCCAGAGGAATTATTCCAGTCACGTCAGGCAATGATATCTCGCAGATGCGAGAAATGGCGCTCGCTCGGGCGGATTATGCCGCGCTGGCATGAGGGGGCGATATATGTTCCCTGCAGGCTTGACGGCGAAATAACGATAACGATAACGTATCCACCATAGCGCCCGGCCCGACCAGAAGGCGCATTGGAGGAAGCGATGGGACGTTTCTGCGAGCGCGCGCTGCGTGGCGCCGCCATATCTCTGATCATGGCCTGGGCGGGCGCGGCGGTCGCCGCCGAGTACAAGGAGGCCCCGGCGCTGGCCGAGCAGGTCAAGGCCGGCAAGCTGCCGCCGGTCGAACAGCGCCTGCCCGAGAAGCCGCTGGTGCTGAAGCCGGTCGAGAAAGCCGGAAAATATGGCGGCACCTGGCGCCAGGCCCTGATGGGCGGCACGGATTCCCTGATCGAGCGCTCCATCGGCTATACCCGGCTTGTGCGCTGGAACGCGGCCTGGACCGAGGTCGTGCCGGATGTCGCCGAGAAGGTCGATATCAAGCCTGACGGCACCGAATACGTCTTCCATCTGCGCAAGGGCACGCGCTGGTCGGACGGCGCGCCGTTCAACGCCGACGACATCATGTTCTGGTACCAGGACGTGCTGATGAACAAGGAGCTGACACCGTCGGTGCCGCGCTGGCTGCGCAGCGGCAACGACCCGGTCATCGTCGAGAAGATCGACGACAACACGGTGAAGTTCCGATTCACCGGGCCGAACGGCATGCTGCTCGAGAACATGGCGACGACCTTCGGCTCCGACATTCTGGCGGCCGCGCCGGCGCATTACCTCAAGCAATTCCATAAGAAGTACAATCCCGAGGGCATCGACAAGCTCGTCGCGGACGCCAAGGCGGCAAACTGGTCGGCGCTGTTCCTGAACAAGACCAGCTTCCCCGGCCGCTGGCGCGATACCGGCCGGCCGGTGCTCGATCCCTGGCGGCTGACCGTGCCCTATGGCGGCACCACGCAGGTCGTGCTCGAGCGCAATCCCTATTATTTCAAGGTCGACCCGAACGGGCAGCAGCTGCCCTATATGGACCGCGTCACCTTCGACATCATGGGCGACACGCAGGCGATCGTGCTGAAGGCGATCAATGGCGAGCTCGACATGCAGAACCAGCGCCTGAACGGGCTGGAGACGCGGATCGTGCTGGCCCAGAACCGCGAGCGCAGCGGCTACCGCCTGTTCAAGGCGCAGCCGGCCTGGTCGAACGCGATGTGCATCGCGCTGAACCAGACCAGCAAGAACCCGGTGCTGCGCGAGGTCTTCCGCAAGAAGGAGTTCCGCGTCGGCCTCTCGCTGGCGATCAACCGCGAGGAACTGAACGACCTGATCTATGCCGGCCAGTCGCAGCCCTATCAGGCGGCGCCGCGGCCCGGCACCGCGCTCTATGACGAGCAGATGGCGACCCAGTACACCAAGTACGATCCCAAGGCCGCCAACGAGATGCTCGACAAGACCGGCTACACCAAGCGCGACGGGCAGAATTTCCGGCTCGGGCCGGACGGCAAGCGCATCTCCTTCGCCATCGATGCCGCGACCTCGCGGCGCTACCAGATCGATGCGCTCGAGCTGATCAGGAAATACTGGGCCGCGGTCGGCATCGAGATGCAGGTGCGCGCGGTGGAGGAATCCTTCGCCTTCGCCCGCATGCTCGCCAATGAGCAGGACGGCCTGGTCTGGATCGGCGGCGGCGGCTACGACTTCCTCGGCCTGCTCGATCCGAAATGGTACTTCCCCTATGAGAATCAGGCTGCCTTCGGCTCGGCCTGGGGCATCTATTTCCAGAACCCCAACGACCCGAATGCGGAGGAGCCGCCGGAGCCGGCGAAGCAGCAGCAGGCGCTCTATGTGCAGATGCAAAAGACGCCGGGTACCGCCGCGCAATTCGAGGTGATGAAGAAGATCCTCGCGATCACCCGCGACCAGTTCTACGTGATCGGCACCAATATGGAGGCCGACAATTATGGGGTCGTGAAGAGCAACATGCGCAACGTCCCGGAAATCATGCCGGATACGCTGTTCTACATGACGCCCGGCCCGACCAGCCCGGAGCAGTATTTCTACGAGTGAGCCCGGCCGCCCGCCGCTGATCCCCGCAGGCCGGTTCGCCGGCCTGCGGACCGCCCTCCCGATCCGCCTGCACTGGAGGCAGCGATGCTTCGCTACGTGCTGCGCCGACTTGTCTACACGCTCGCCACGCTGGCGGCGGTGTCGGTCGTCGCCTTCCTGGTCATCCAGCTGCCGCCCGGCGATTTCCTGACCTCGTTCAGCGCGAAATTCGCCGAGCAGGGCGGATCGCTCGACAACGACGCGCTGAGCGCGCTGAAGCTCCGCTACGGGCTCGACCAGCCCTGGTATGTGCAATACTGGCTCTGGATCTCCGGCATCCTCTTCCGCGGCGATTTCGGCGAGTCCTTCGAGTGGAACAAGCCGGTCTCCGAGCTGATGTGGGACCGGTTCGGGCTGACCGTGCTGCTCTCCGGCATCACGCTGATCGTGACCTGGATCGTCGCGCTGCCGATCGGAATCTACAGCGCGGTCCGGCGCTATTCCTGGCTCGACTATGTCGTGACCTTCCTCGGCTTTCTCGGCCTGGCCGTGCCGAGCTTCCTGCTCGCGCTGGCGCTGATGTACGTGTTCTCGCGCTATTTCGGCATGAGTGTGAGCGGCCTGTTCTCGCCCGCCTATGTCAACGAGCCATGGAGCTGGGCCAAGGTCGGCGACCTCGCCATGCATCTGTGGCTGCCGGTCTTCGTGCTGGCGACGCATGGGACGGCGGCGTTGATCCGCGTGATGCGCGCCAATCTGATCGACGAGCTCTACAAGCCCTATGTCCAGACGGCCCGCGCCAATGGGCTCGGGGAGATGGAGCTTCTGTTCAAATACCCGGTCAGGGTCGCGCTCAATCCGTTCATCTCGACGATCGGCTGGGTGCTGCCCAATCTCGTCTCGGGCGCGATCGTGACCTCGGTGGTGATGAGCCTGCCGACCGCCGGGCCGCTGCTGCTCTCGGCCCTGCTGGCGCAGGACATGTACCTCGCCGGCAGCTTCATCCTGATGCTGAGCGCGCTCACCGTGATCGGCACGCTGATCTCCGACCTCCTGCTCGCGTGGCTCGATCCGCGCGTGCGCTATTCCTGAGGAGGCCGGGATGAGCGATATCGCAGCCCCGATCACTCCGGAGAGCGCCGTGCCGGCGGCCGGCCGCAAGCTCGCCGAGACCGGGCAATGGGCGCTGATCTTCCGGCGCTTCCGCCGCCACCGCCTCGCTTACGTCAGCGCCTTCGTGGTGCTCGGGATCTATCTCGTCGCGCTCCTCGCCGAGTTCGTCGCGCCCTTCTCGGCCGATACCTACAATGCCCGCTTCACCTATGGCCCGCCGCAGACGCTGAGATTCTTCGGCCAGGATTCCGGCGGCCAGACGCATTTCATGTATGTGAACGGCTACAAGATGAGCTTCGACCCGGTCGCGCTGAAGCGGACCTTCGTGGTCGACGAGAAATCGGTCAATCCGGTCGTCTTCTTCGCCAAAGGCGAGCCATACAAGCTGTTCGGCCTGATCCCCTGGGACCGGCACCTGATCGGGCCCGCTGATCCGGCGCAACCCATGTACCTCTGGGGCGCCGACCGGCTCGGCCGCGACGTGCTCTCGCGCACCATCCATGGCGCGCGTATCTCGATGTCGATCGGTCTCGTCGGTGTCGCGATCAGCCTGTTCCTCGGCCTGCTGCTTGGCGGCATGTCCGGCTATTATGGCGGCTGGATCGACGAGGTCGTCCAGCGCAGCATCGATTTCCTCAAGTCGATCCCGACCATCCCGCTCTGGATGGGGCTCGCGGCCGCGGTCCCCGCCAATATGGACCCGCTCCTGGTCTATCTCTGGATCACCATCATCCTCTCGCTGATCGGCTGGACCGACCTGGCGCGCGTCGTCCGTGGGCGCTTCCTCTCGCTCAGGACCGAGGATTTCGTGCTGGCGGCGCGGCTCGACGGCTGCTCGCGCCAGCGCGTGATCTGGCGGCACATGGTGCCCTCCTTCACCAGCCATATCGTCGCCTCGGTGACGCTGGCGATCCCGAGCATGATCCTCGCGGAGACGGCGCTTTCCTTCCTCGGCATCGGCCTGAAGGACCCGGTGGTGAGCTGGGGTGTGCTGCTCAAGGACGCGCAGAGCATCCTGGCACTGACGACCGCGCCCTGGCTGCTCGCGCCCGGCCTTGCAGTGGTCGTCGCCGTGCTCGCCCTCAACTTCCTCGGCGATGGAATTCGCGATGCGGCCGATCCCTATGCTTGAGCGCATGCCGGACTTCTCGCGGGCCGCGGCCGCGCAGCCCGAGACGCTGGTCACGGTGCAGGACCTCAAGGTCCATATCGGCACGGATGACGGGCTCGTGCGCGCCGTGGACGGCGTCACCTTCGACGTGCCGCGCGGGCGCACGCTCTGCCTCGTCGGCGAATCCGGCTCGGGCAAGAGCGTCACCGGCCGGGCGCTGATGAACCTGCTGCCACCGAGCGGGCGCATCGCCGGTGGCCGCATCTCCTATGCCGGCCGGGCCGGCGAGACGATCGATATCGGCGCGCTCGCTCCGCGCGGCAGGCAGATCCGCAGCCTGCGCGGCAAGGACATCTCGCTGATCTCGCAGGAGCCGATGGCGGCGCTCTCGCCCGTTCATACGATCGGCCAGCAGATCGTGCCGGTGGTCCGGCGCCATCTCGGGCTTTCGAAGAAGGCGGCGGAGGCGCGCGCAGTCGAGATGCTCGGCCGCGTCGGCATCCCCCGGCCGGCGGAGCGGCTGAACAATTACCCGTTCGAGTTCTCCGGCGGCATGCGCCAGCGCGTCTGCATTGCGCTCGCGCTCTCCTGCCAGCCGCGCCTGCTGATCGCCGACGAACCGACCACGGCCCTCGACGTCACCACCCAGGCCAATATCATCGACCTGCTGCAGGAACTGCAGCGCGAATCCGGCCTCTCGATCCTGTTCATCACCCATGATCTCGGCGTCGTCGCCGAGATCGCCGACGATGTCGCCGTTATGTATCTCGGCAAGATCGTCGAGCGCGGCACGGTCGACGAGATCTTCGCTGATCCGCGCCATCCCTATACGCAGGCGCTATTGAAATCGGTGCCGCGGCTCGGGGCCGGGCGCGAGACGCGGCTCGCGGCCATTCGCGGCATGGTGCCCTCGCCCTTCGACCGGCCGAGCGGCTGCGATTTCCATCCGCGCTGCGACCTGGCGATCAAGGGGCTCTGCGAGGTCGAGGATCCCGGCACGATCACGCTCGGCCCACGCCGCGACGTGCGCTGCGTGCTCCAGCGCAATGGGGACGCCCGCCATGCATGACCGCGCGCAGCTTTCCCCGGACGTCCTGATGGAAGTGCGCGGGCTGACCAAGGTCTTCCAGCCGCGGAAGACGCTGTTCCAGCGCAAGGCGTCCAATCCGATCCGCGCCGTCGATGGTGTCTCCTTCGAGATCAGGCAGGGCGAGACGCTCGGCCTCGTCGGCGAATCCGGCTGCGGCAAGTCGACCGTGACGCGTCTCCTGCTCGGCATCCACCAGCCGAGCGCCGGCACGATGCGCTATCGCCGGAAGGATGGCGGCAGCGTCGATCTCGAGACGCTCTCGGAGGATGAGCGGCTGGCCTATTGCACCGACTTGCGCATCGTCTTCCAGGACCCGCAATCCTCACTCAACCCCCGCCTGCAGGTGCGCGACATCGTCGGCGAGGTGCTCAAGGTCAACAAGCTGGTGCCACCCGGCGAGATCGAGGCCAAGGTGCGCGACCTGCTCGCCAAGGTTGGCCTCAGGCCCGAATATGCCCGGCGCTATCCGCACGCCTTTTCCGGCGGGGAGCGCCAGCGCGTCGGCATCGCCCGGGCGCTGGCGACGCATCCGCGGCTCGTCGTGCTCGACGAGGCGGTCTCAGCACTCGATGTCAGCGTCAGGGCGCAGACGCTCAACCTGCTGCGCGACCTGCAGGAGGAGTTCGGGCTGACCTATCTCTTCGTCAGCCATGATCTCAGCGTGATCGAGTACATCTGCGACCGCGTCGTCGTGATGTATGTCGGTCAGGTCGTCGAGGTCGCGAGCTCGGACGCGCTCTTCGCGAGGCCGCTCCATCCCTATACCGAGGCGCTGCTCTCGGCCCTGCCGATCCCCGATCCGTCGCAGCGCCGGCAGGGGCGTCGCATCCGCCTGCCGGGCGAAGTGGCCGATCCCGCCAATCGCCCAGCCGGCTGCGCCTTTCATCCGCGCTGCCGCTTCGCCACCGATGCCTGCCGCACCACGCCGCCGCCGCTGCGCGATCTCGGTGACCGCAGCGTCGCCTGTCACCACGCCGAGACGCTCGAGCTCAGGGGCGTCGAAACCATCCAGACCGGACAGATTGCCAATGCCTAAGCACGTTCGCGACAGCGACAACGCCAACAGGCCGATCGTCGCCGACGACCCCGCCCTGCCGCATGTCTATTTCAACCTGCTGAAATGCCGGCCGGGCGAGACCCTGGAGCAGGTGCTGCCGAAGCACGAGTGCGTCTATGTCGTGCTCTCCGGCACGGCCGATATCATCGTCGACGGCGAGCGCTTCGCCGGCGTCGGCCGGCGGCGCGACATCTGGTCTGGCGAGGCGGATTCGGTCTACGCGCCGGTCGGCAGCGCGGTGCGGATCGAGAACGCGAGGGGCACTGTCGAGATCGCCGTGGCGGGCGGGCTTTGCGACACGAAACTGAAGCCGTTTCGGATCACGCCCGAAGACGTCTCGATGGTCGATGTCGGCTCGCCGGAGACGCATAGCCGGCGACGAATCTTCCATATCCTCGGCCAGAACGGCGAGGGCCGGGCCGGCAACCTGCTGGTCAGCGAGCTCTATGCCGATCCCGGCTGCTGGTCGGGCTATCCGCCGCACAAGCACGATGCCGATCGCGAGGGCGAGACGGCCCATGACGAGCTCTACCATTATCGCTACGACCCCGGCACCGGCTTCGGCGCCCAGATCATCTATGCCGACGGCAAGGCCGAGTGCTTCATGGTGCAGGATCGCGACACGATCCTCGTCGATCGCGGCTATCACCCGACCGTCACCTCGCCCGGGCACCGCTGCTACATCTTCACGATCCTGGTCGGAAAGACGCGACGCGGGCTCGTCCAGCATTTTGACGATCGCCATGCGCACCTGATGAGCGCCATCCCCGGAATCCAGTCGATGCGCGACAAGTTCAAATAGCGCTCGCCTGATCAATTTAGCCGGCAATTTGCCTTGTAGCGCATCTCTGCGAAGGACATGTCATGCCCGATACGAGCCGCATCCGCGTCGATCTTTCCGCTCCGACCCAAGCCTTCCGACGCTTCTGGCGCAGCACCGGCTTCTCGCCCGGCGAGCTGCTGCTCGAGCCCGAGATGCAGCAGACGCTGGCCTATGTCGGCGGCGTGCCCAACCGCGGCATCGAATATATGCGCGTGCATTACATGCTCGACCTGGTCACCGCGACCGGGTTCGGCAGCTACGACTTCTCGCGGCTGGACGCTGCGCTCGACATCATGCTGGGGCACCGCATCCGCCCGTTCCTCGAGCTGATGGGCAATCCCTCCTACATCTATACCGACTTCAACGACGTGAAGCAGGCGCATCACTGGCGCGACTTCATCACCGAGCTGGCCCAGCGCTATCGGGCTCGCTACGGCGCGGAAGAACTCCGGCAATGGTATTTCGAGACCTGGAACGAGCCGGATATCTGGTGGAAGCTTGGCGGCGAGACCGGCTTCAACAACTACTATGACGCCTGTTCGGAGGCGCTGAAGGCGGTCGATCCCGAGCTCAAGCTCGGCGGCCCGGGCGTCGCCCGGCGCATCCCGCCGATCTTCAAGTCCTTCCTCGCGCATTGCGACACCGGCACCAACCTGTTCACCGGCGAAACCGGCGTCAGGCTCGATTTCATCTCGGTGCACGAAAAGGGCGCCAGGAAGCATGCCGAGGATCTGACACCGAACAGCCTCTCGATCGTCAGGCACGAGATGATGGCGGTCGATTATGTCCGGGAGCATCACCCGCGCTTCGCCAGCCTGCCCTTCATCAACAACGAGTGCGACCCGCAGATAGGCTGGCACCTCTACCATACCTGGCACGCCATGCCGTATTTCGCCGGGCTCGCCGCGAAGATCATCGACCAGCACCAGCGCCTGATGGTCGATGCCGAGGGAGTCGATTACGACATCCTCAGCAACGATAACGGCTTCGTCGGCCATTGGGGCCACCGCACTCACCTGACCTATTTCGGCAATCGGCCGGTCAAGCCGGCACAGGCGGAACACAAGACCGATATCGCGGCGTTGGAGGCGCGGCGGGCGAATCCCGAGCCGTTCGAGCTGGTCAAGAAGCCCGCGCTGAGCGTGATGGAACTGTTCGGCCTGCTGAGCGAGCGGCGCTTCAGGCTCGACGACCAGGGGCTCGACCCCGACCGCGCCGGTCTCGGCGCCATCGCCACCGCCTTCGGCAGCGAGGAGGAGAGGTCCGGCGCGAGCGTGCTGCTCTATAACAGCGTCGATCGCATCTGGCGGTCGGGCGAGGCCAAGGTCGAGCTCGACTTCGCCGGATTGCAGCCGGGCGCCTACGCGCTGGCGAGCTTCAGGATCGCGCATGGCAAGGGCGACCCCTTCACCATCTGGGAGGATCTCGGCGCGCCCGACCTGCCGAACCCGGCCGAGCTGGAAGCGATGCGGCTGGCGCAGGAGCCGGCGCTGAGCGTCGAACATGTCCAGATCGGCGGCGCGACGGCGGGCTATACGCTCCCGCTCGACATGCCGCTGCCCTCGGTCGCGCTGGTCGCGCTGGTGCGGCGCGAGGGTGAGGCGCCCGGGGCGCCCTCCAAGCTGAAGGCCCGACATTTCGGCGGGCTCAACGGGCGCAGCAATCTCGTGCTGTTCTGGGAGCCGGCGGAGCATCGCAGCGTCCAGCTTTTCGATGTGCTCTGGAGTGGGAGCGAGAACGGGCCCTGGCAGGTGATTAACCCGGTCGGGCTGCTGTCGAGCGTCTATCTGCATCCGGCCGAGGCCAAAGGCTTCTACAAGGTGAGGGCTCGCGACCTGTTCGGCCGGATCAGCACAGAGAGCGCCGCGCTCGAGGTCTGAGGCTTCCAGTGCCGCCATTTCGAAAGCTTGTCGTCACGCCCGCTGCGCCGTCGCGCAGCGGGCTTCTCAATTGGCCATGAGTGTCAAGCCGCGCTCACCTTCTGCTTGAAGAGAACTTCGGAATTGCGCCGATCCGCCGCCCGCAAGCCGGGCAACGCACCAGCCGTTCGTGTTGCTCCTGCGGGGTGGGGTGACAGGCACATCATCTCGGCTGCGATGCGCAATGGATGGGCTGCGATTTCCGACACGAAAGCCGCCAAGCCACGCACGCTATTGGCCGCCGGCCTCCGTGTGGATCATTGCGGAGTTCCGAAAAGAGGTATAATGACTATATCAGTTAACCTAGGCGTTCCCTTGATGGGGCAGACGACCAGCGACAGAGCAGCGACAGATGACGAGCCGGATCGAGGCCGACTACCTCATCGAGACGGCGTTTGATCCCCGCTTCGCCGCCGAGACCATCGCGGGTGAGCAATCCAGCGGCACATTCGTCTCGCTTCCCGGCGAGACGCCGGAGCTGAAGGCGAGATCGGCCGCACGCATCGAGGCGCTGGACGAGATCGGCGAGGCAGCAGAACCGTCATTGCCAGGCGCCGCGCGACCGACCGGCGCGCGCATCCGCCGCGCCCACCTGACGCTCTCTTGGCCGCTCGACAATATCGGCCCCTCGCTTCCCAACCTCATGGCGACGGTCGCGGGAAACCTGTTCGAGCTGCAGCAACTCTCCGGCCTCCGCCTGGTCGATATCCGCCTGCCCGCCTGCTTCATGGAGAGCTATGGTGGTCCGAAATTCGGCATTTCCGGCACGCGCCGCCTGGCGGGCGTGGAGCGGGGGCCACTGATCGGCACCATCGTCAAGCCGAGCATTGGCCTCGACGCGGCCGAAACAGCCGATCTCGTCCGCGCTCTGTGCGAGGCCGAGATCGATTTCATCAAGGATGACGAGCTTCAGTCGGACGGCGCGCACTGCCCCTTCGACGACCGCGTCCGCGCCGTGATGCGAGTCGTCAATGCCAGTGCCGAGAAGACAGGCAAGAAGGCGATGGTTGCCTTCAACATCACCGGCGATCTCGATCAGATGCGCCGCCGGCACGATCGGGTCCTCGAGTGCGGCGGGACCTGCGTCATGGCGAGCATTAATTCGGTCGGACTTGTCGGCATGATCGAGCTCACGCGCTTCTCTGCGTTGCCTATTCACGCTCATCGCAATGGCTGGGGCTATCTGAGCCGCGCGCCGATGCTTGGCTGGTCCTATATCGCCTGGCACAAGATCTGGCGCCTCGCGGGGGCCGACCACATCCATGTCAACGGCCTCTCGAACAAGTTCTCGGAGCCGGATGACAGCGTCATCGCTTCCGCCCGCTCCTGCCTGACGCCGTTGTCGCAAGAGCGACCTTGCCTGGCGATGCCGGTCTTCTCGTCCGGCCAGACCATTCGGCAGGCGGCCGGCACCTTCGCCGCGCTGGGCTCGACCGACCTGATCTTCGCGGCCGGTGGCGGCGTGATGGCGCATCCCGACGGGCCCGGCGCGGGCGTCAAGAGCCTCCGCGAGGCGTGGCGCGCGGCGATGGCGGGAATCGCCCTGGGCGATCACGCGAAGGATCATCCGGCGCTCGCGCGTGCGATGCAGGCCTTTCCGGCATGACCCGTCCGACCGCCGGCCTGCCAGAAGGGCTGCTGCTGGCATTCTATGGGGACGACTACACGGGCTCCTCCGCCGTGATGGAGGTGCTCGCCTTCGCCGGCGTGCCGACCATCCTGTTTCTCGGCCCGCCAACACAAGAGCGGCTCGCGCGCTTGACGGGGTTTCGCGCGATCGGCGTCGCGGGGACTGCACGTTCGCAATCGCCGGCCTGGATGGAGAGCCACCTTCCCCCTGTGTTCGCCATGTTGGCGGCACTCGAGGCGCCGATCTTCCATTACAAGGTCTGCTCGACCTTCGATTCCGCTCCGCATGTCGGGTCGATCGGCAAGGCGATCGACCTCGCCGCGCCGCTTCTCGGCGGTGCCTGGCATCCGCTCGTGATCGGCGCGCCTGCGATCTCGCGCTATCAGGCATTCGGCCAGCTCTTTGCCGCGGTCGGTGGCGTCGCCCACCGGCTCGATCGCCACCCGGTGATGGCCCGCCATCCCGTGACGCCCATGGCGGAGGCGGACGTGCTGCGGCATCTTGCGGAGCAGACGAGCATGCCGTCCGCCCTGGTCGACTTCGCCGCCATGAAGCAGGGCCGCAGTGACGATCGCCTCGCCGAGGCGCGGCAGAGCGGCGCGCGCATCCTCGCGCTCGACGTCCTCGACGAGGAGACGCTCGCCGAGACGGGCCGGATGATCTGGGAGCATCGCGGCGAACGCTTGCTGGCAATCGGCTCGCAGGGCGTCGAGTACGCGCTGACGGCGCATTGGCGCATGGCCGGATATCTGCAGGACGCGCCGCTGCAGGAAAGGGCTCCGGCGCGCAGCCAGATCGCCGCGGTGTCGGGCTCGTGCTCGCCGATCACGGCGCGGCAGATCGCTTTTGCCCGCGACAACGGCTTCGAGAGCGTGAGGCTCGACGCGGTTCAGGCCGTCGACGCCTCCAGCTGGGAGAAGGAGGTCCAGCGCGGCGCGGCGCTCGCGCTCGCGGCGCTGCGACGCGGACGCAACCCGCTAATCCACACCGCGGAAGGCCCCGACGATCCCGCCGTGGCGGCGTTGGCGGCGGCCATCGCGACCTCCGGGGCTGACGCGGGCGAAGTCAATGCGCGCATCGGCGATGGCCTCGGCCGCGCCCTCGACAGGCTGGTGCGGGAGGCCGCGCTGCGCCGCGTCGTCATCGCCGGCGGCGACACCTCAGGCCATGCCGCCATGGCGCTCGGGTTGCATGCGGTGACGGCGCTGGCGCCGCTGGCGGCCGGCGCGCCGCTGTGCCGCGCGCTCGCCGACGACCCGGTGATGGATGGCGTGGAGATTGCGTTCAAGGGCGGCCAGATGGGCGAGACTGATTTCTTCCGCGCCGCGCAGGGCCGCGCGTGATGTCGCGGCGCGCACAACGTGGTAACGCCGGGAATCGATCGAAGGTCCACAAGGCTGTCGCGCTGCGATAGGGGTTCCGGAGTCCGTGAATGGCTGACTCGACTGAAGCAATCGTCCGGCGAAAGCTGTCGCACGAGGTGTTCGACCGCCTGAAGCGGATGATCACCGAGGGCGAACTCGCGCCGGGCGATGCCATGCCGTCCGAGCGCGATCTCATGGACAGGTTCGGCGTCGGACGGCCCGCGATCCGCGAGGCCATGCAGGCGCTGGCCAATATGGGCCTGATCAACATCGCGCATGGCGAGCGCGCCCGTGTGCGACAGCCGACGGCGAAATCGATCTTCCAGCAGGTTGACCTTCCGGCGCATATCCTTTTGTCGGGATCGCCCGCGAGCCTCGAGCACCTCAAGCAGGCGCGCCGCTTCTTCGAGCGCGGCATGGTGCGCGAAGCGGCGGAAAAGGCGAGCGCCGCCGATGTCGAGCGACTGGAGGAAACCCAGCGCCAGCAGCGCGAGCGGCTCGGCGATCCCGCGGCTTTCATCATGGCCGACATGCGGTTCCACACGCAGATCGCAGCGATCTCCGGCAACCCGATCTACGAGGCTGTGAGCGAGGCGATCCTGAGCTGGCTGCGCGACTACCACACCGAGGCGCTGATCTGGTCGGGCAAGGAGAACCTGACCCTTGCCGAGCACGCGGAGATCCTCGACCATATCCGCAACCACGATGTCGACGCCGCCGAAGCGGCAATGATCAGGCATCTCGACCGGTCGAGCTCACTCTACGCCCATCCCGATCAAAATCCCTCGGGAGCATCGAAGCGCAGCACCGCGTAAGGCTCCAGTTCGACGCCGCCGTCCTTGCCACTGGGGACGATGCCTCCGTTCAGCCCGTGCGCGACCCATTCGACATCGCCGGCGACGCGCACCGTCTGCGCTCGGTCCGTGAGGTTCGCAGCGAGCGCGACAGCCCACCCGTCGCGCAGGCGACCGGCGAGGCAGGCCACCTCGCCGCTGCGCTCCGATAGGCAGCGCAGGCGCGGCCGCCCTCCAAGCGCCGCCAGCAGGCACGCGGCGCGGAACGCCGGCGTCGAAGCGCCATGATCGAGCAGGCCGAGCGGTCCCGTCAGCGCCCCGCCCGTAAAGGTCTCGACATCGGCGTCTGCGAGACAGGTGGCATAGCCGACCATCCAGCTCGCGGCGAAGCGGCCGCGCCGGCGCGGATCGTCTAGCGCCATCGGGATGCGGCGCTGCTCCGGGTTCGGCATGGTGCGGGCGCCATAGGGATTGTGCCGCATGCCGATGGTCGAAGGGCCGATGCGATAGGGCTTGCCTGCGCCGATGATCGCCCGCGCCGAGCGTGTGATGAACGGCAGCGCCTCCAGCGTCTGCATGACGCTGAGATCGTCGGCGGCGTGAACGATCGGGCAGGTGCAATGGCTGACGAAATCGAGCAGCTCGACCGGCGGGTGCTTGCGGTTCAGCTCGGTGAAATAAGCGAGCGTGCCGCCGCCGAGCCGCGTCGATGGAAACGCGCGCCGCGCCGCGGCGTAAACCGCCTCCAGCGGCGGACAATCCGGCCATTTGCTGCCGGGCGGCGTCGATTGGCGGTCGACCGCAGGGCTGACGACGATCGCGTCATACGCAAGGCCGGCCTCTCGCACCGAGCGGGCCAGCGCCGCGAATTCCTCGTCGAGATCGCCGCCGCAGGAGGCGACATATTCGAGCACGGCTTCCGCAGGCCAGAGCGCAGCGAGCTGCGCATAGGCTGCCAGCGCCTCCCGGCCATGCCCGGCCCCGGGATCGAGATGGTAGAGCAGCGTCTGCGGCGCGATCTCCGCGAGGTGCTCGATCTGCGCAGCGACATCGGCGCTGTCCTCGGGCGTGACCGCGAGGCCGAAGCGTGGCAGCAGGCCGATCGGCCCGCCGATGGAAATCTCAACCGGTGCCGCCCGGCTCGCGACGCGCGGAGCGCCGCCACTTCCGACGAGAGACAGCGTGACGCTTTGCCGGAATGCCTCGCCCGCCGGCAGCAAATAGGGCCAGGGCAAGGCGAGCGGGCGCACATAGGTCTTGTAAGAGGCATCGGACCAGTTTCGCTGATCCTCCATCTCGAAGACGTCGCCATCGAGGCGGCAGACCGCCTTCAGCCCAGGGGCGACCTCATGCGCGATGGCGCGGATGTCCTTGAAGGGCTGATAGGGGTCGATCAGGTCCGGGAACATCGAGCGTTCGATCGCGCCGTCGGAATGCTCGACCTCGACCGCGCGCCCCGCCAGGTCGACGATCGGGTGGAGGACCGAGAAGCCGCACCGGTTTGTCTCGAAATCGCCATCGGGACAGGCGGTGACGTCGAAGCGCAGGTGGCCCTCCGCCGTTCCACGAATCGTTGCGTCGTAGCGCAGCACCGTGCCGGTCTCGCTGCGGCAAGTAGCGCGGTAGGAAACCGAGAACGAGCCCTCCTCCTGCGCGATGCGCAGGTCGTCGAGTTCGGGCGAATAAGTTCCCCAGTCGCGATCGCGCACCACATAGGAGATCGCGCGTAGCGTCTCCACGCCGTCGATCCTGATGGCACGCAGGCCGCCGCCGCCGAACTCGGCGCTCAGCGGCCCGGCCATCAGCAGGCGCGCCTGCGGCACCGGCTCGTCCGTCCCGTAGAGATCGATCAGCACCTGCCGGCTCGTCATGCGGCGGAGTCCAGCTCTACACTGGAGCCGTCGGTCGCGCTGCGATAAGCTGCCTCGACGAGCGCCAGCGTCTTCAGGTTGTCGCGCCCGGAGGTTGCGGGCTCGGCGCCGCTCCGCAGGCAATCGACCCAATGCTTCTGGATCGCGTGTACGCTTTCCTGAATGTTGAACCAGGGACGCTCAGCCCAGGGCAGGAGACGTGGCGAGACATCGCTCGTGACACTGCCTTGACGGCTCGTGACCGTCATCCGATAGCCTTGGGCGAGGCGGATGCTGCCTTGCGTTCCGTCGACCTCGACCAAGGTTTCGGGGAAGGGATCGCTCTTCGTATGCGTGGCATAGGAGCAATCGACGACCGAGGTCGCGCCCGTCCCGTGGTCGAGCAGCATCGTCGCGACGTCCTCGCCGCGAATCGCCGGGTTGACGCGGCGCGTGCGGGCCGTCAGGCGCGCCGCCTCGCCGAACAGGAAGCGGGCGATGTCGAGGCTGTGAATGCCGAGATCCTCGATGATGAACCGCTCGCCCTGTGCAAGATAGGGCTGGGCCGAGAATACGTCATAGGCCGACCTGAAGGAGACGCGGCCCCAGAAGGGCTCGCCGATGGCGCCACTCTCGATTGCATCGCGCACTGCGCGGATTGGCGTCTGCCAGCGGAAATTCTCGTGCACCATCAGCGGCACACCGGCGTGCGCGCAGCAATCGACCATGGCGCCGGCATCTTCGAGCGAGGCGGCGAATGGCTTCTGGCAAATGACCGGAAGCCCCGCCGCCGCCGCCCGCTCGACCAGCGCGCGATGGCTCGCGACGGTCGTCGCCACGTCGACGAAATCGAGGCGCTCGGCCGCGAGCATCGCCTCAACGTCGCCGTAGAGGCGCGCCACACCGAACTGCCTGCCGACAGCCTCCAGCCGCTCGCGGTCGGTGTCGCACAGGGCGACGATCTCGGCACCCTCGATATCGCGCCACGCGTGCAGGTGGTTGATGGCGAAGAAACCGCACCCGACGAGGCCGCCGCGGAAACGCGTCATGGCCTGAGCACCAGACAAGCGAAGGGCATGGCTAGGTGATCCTGCGAATGCTGGCGGCGATCTCCTCCGGCTCGAACACGCGCCTCCAGTCGGGCTGCATCAGGACGGGCTTGCCGAACTCGATCGCCTTATTGCAGGCATCGGAGAACACGCCCTCCCGCTCGTCGAAGATCACCGAGGCAAGCACGTTCATGTGGCCGAGCAGGAAGTCGCGCGCCGCCTCGTAGGGCACGCCGCGCCGCACGGTCTCGTCGAGCGCCTCGCGCATCACGACGAGCAGCGTGGCGCAGACGGTCTCCGACAGACCGGGCTCGAGCATCGCCAGTTGCTCGACGGTGACGCGATGCGAGCGCATCACCGGCGCCCAGATCGTCCTGGCGATCTCCTCGCCCAGCGCGTAGTCGCCCTCCGGCCCCTGCATCAGCGCCGAAACGATGTGCTGCTTGGCCGCGATGCCGCCGAAATAGTCCTTCTTCGCCGTCGGATCGGTCTCGTCGTTGAAGATCGGCGGATGGCAGGGATGGGTGACGAAATAGGTGAGGTCGTCGCGCTCCGGCAGATGGCCGGCGAAGGGCGCGGCAGCGTCGAGGATCACGACCATCGTGCCGGGCTTGAGGCGAGGCGCTATCTGCGTGGCAACCTTGCCGATCAGCGTGTCGGGCACGGCCAAAATGACAGCGTCGGCGCCGTCTAGCGCCTCGTCCGGGGCCACGGTCGCAACGCCGAACTCCTTGCGCAACCGCTCCTGCCCGGCAGCGCTGACTTCGATATGGCGGACGGCGAAGCGCGAGCCGACAAGATTGGCGGAGAGGCGCATCCCCATCTTGCCGCCGGCACCAAATAACGCGATGGTCGTCATGTCATTGTTTCCATCATTTCCAGATCGATGTGACGGCGCCGTCAGTCGTCGAATTTCGCCAGCGGCTGCACACCACGGGCGAAGCGAGCGATCTTCGCGAAGAAATCTTCCTGGATGTAGCGAATATCTATGGTCTGATAGACCTTGATCGGCCTGTTCTTGCCGGTATGGACATAGTTCATGTACGAATTGAACTCCGGCGCCGCGATCCACTCGCTGACGCCGCCATTGGGATTGAGGATCACGCTCAGCGCCGGGGTGTCGCCCAGCGAGCGATGCTCGAAGGGACCGTCCGTGTGCTTGAAGTTCCATTCGACGAGCTGATCGACGAGATATTTGCCGATCGCGCCCTTGTCGTGAACGCGCTCGTAGAGTTCGGCATAGCCGACGGCCATCATGCGGTAGACCGTCATCGGGATCTGCCAGACCTGCACCTTGGACTTCATCACCACATTGGCGGCGTGGATGTCGTTCAGCAGGTTGAACTCGCGATTACCCACCGGCCAGTAGCCGCCGCCGATCCAGACGACGATGACGTTCCGCTCGGCGATCCTCGGCTCCATCAGCAAAGCCGAGGCCATGTCGGTCAGCGGCCCGAGGAATGCGACGTAGAGGGGGCGCGGGTCATCCTTCAGCGCCTGCTCGATGATGAGCTCGGCGCCCGGCGACGGGCGCGGCGTTTCCTCGTCCGGCAGCGCCTCGGCGGCGCCCTTCGCGACGCGGACCTTGCCGCCGAGCTGCATCAGGTCGAGCAGCTTGAGCGTCTCGTCGTAGCTGTCCTCCATGCTGCGCTTGGATTTCACCGTGCCGAAATGGGCCGGGATGATGCCGTGGAAATGGAAGCTTGGCGTCAGCAGCGCCTGCACGATGCAATATTGGTCGTCCGCCTCGTTCTTGGCGTCGGTATTGAGGATCAAGCGTGCCAGCTTGTTGTTCGGAAGCATATCTTTCTCCAGCAATTGACGGGCGGGCGCCCTATTTGACGGCTCCCGCCAGGCCGTGAACGAAGTAGCGTTGGAAGAAGAGGTAGAGCGCCAGCACGGGCACGATGGTGATCAGCTGGCCGGCTGCGAGCAGGTTGTATTGCGTCGAGAACTCGCCGCTGAACATGACGACGCCGAGCGGCAAGGTGCGCTGGCTCTCCGTGCGCAGGAAGATCTGCGCCAGGATGAACTCGTTCCAGGTGCTGATCGCATCCAGGATCAGGAGCGAGACCAGGGCGGGCTTGGCCAGCGGCATGACCACGCGCCAGTAGACGCCCCACCAGGAGCAGCCGTCGATGAAGGCGGCCTCGGTCAGCTCGCGCGGAATGCTGCGGAAGAAGCCGCGCAGCACGAGGATGCCGATCGGCAGCCCGAAGCCGAGATAGAGGAAGAACAGGCCGACAAGGCTGTCGATCGCACCGATCTGCTGATAGAGGATCGTCAGCGGAACCAGCGTCATCTGCATTGGCACGATCATTCCGAGCAGCGAGATGGTGAAGAGCGCGTTGGCGCCGCGCATGCGCATCTGCGTGATCGCGAAGGCGGCGAGCGAGCAAATGAAGATCCCCGTCGGGACCTTCACGACGGTCATCACCAGCGAGTTCATGAAGTAGGTCTTGATGCCGAGCCGCCAAGCCTCGCTGAAATTGGACAGTTCCAGCGACCGTGGCCAGGAAAGGGCTCCGTTCTGCGCGAAATCCCCCGGCGTCTTCACCGCTGTGAAGAGCAGCACGATCAGCGGCGTCGACCAGAGCAGGGCGCCGACACCGATGAGCGTATAGAAGCCGGCCGAACCCACCCGGAAGCGCGAGGCGCGGGGCACCACGACCTCCCCTGCCGAAAGCGATGCGTCGGCGACAGTCACTGGTCGCGCGCCATATAGCGGGCATAGGGCACCGCGAAGAGCATCGTCATGACGAAGAGGATGACGGCGATGGCCGTGCCTAGCCCGACCTCGTTCTGGTTATAGGTGAGGAAGTACATCCAGGTGCCCAGAACCTGCGTCTGGTTGGCCGGGCCGCCATAGGTCATCACGTAGATGATGTCGTAGACCTTCAGCGAATTGATCGCGGTGATGGCGATCACGATGAGCGTCGTCTCCCGCAGAAGCGGGATGGTGACGAAGCGCATGATCTGTGCGCGCGTCGCGCCGTCGATCCGCGCCGCCTCGATGCATTCCTTCGGAATGGTCTGCAGGCCGGCCAGGAAGAGCAGCATCGGCAGGCCGGCATTGTGCCAGGCGGCCGAGACGAACACGGAATAGAGTGCGATCCTGGGGTTGGAGAGCCAATGAAGCTCGAGCCAGGTCCAGCCCAGCGCGTGCAACGTCTGGTTCAGCAGGCCGAGCGTCGGATGGTAGATCCAGCTCCAGATCAGCCCGACGATGCTCATCGACAGGATCGCCGGGAAATAGAAGACGCTGCGGAATAAGGCGGTTCCAGCGAAGCCGGTATTGAGCACGAGCGCCAGCGCAAGGCCGATCCCGGTGGGCACCGTCACCGACAGCAGAACCCAGATCACGTTATTCTTGAACGCGATCCAGAAGACACGGTTGTCGGTGAAGAGCTCGATATAGTTTCCGAAGCCGACGAAGACCTTCGTGGACGAGACGCCGTTCCACTGGAACAGGCTGAGATAAATCGAATAGACCATCGGGTAGACCAATACGACCAGGAAGATCAGCGCTGCGGGCGCCGCGAACAGCCATGGCTTGATCTCTTCGCTGATCTGCGGGGACGATCGCATGCGTTGCTCCGGTGGGGCGCGGCTGGTCGGTCAGGCGCGTGCGTCTTTTTCCGTCACCGGCGCGCGTTCTTTTCGATCGCCTTCTGGACATCGGCGCCGGCCTCGGCCGGGCTGATCATGTCCAGCAGCATGGAATCCTGCGCCTCGAAGAACGCGGCCACGACGTTCTGTGGCAGGCCCTGATCAGTGAGACGGTAGAGGCCGATATCGGCCTGGATCCATTCGGCCCATTGCCGCGACGATGGGGCATTGCCCGTCGGGAAGACGTTCTTGGTCGCGCTGGGAAAACCGACATTGGCGTTGGTGAAGGGCGCGATCTCCGGCTTGGCGACATAGACCGCGAAGAGCAGCCCAGCATCCTGCTTGTCCTTCGACGTCTTCGCCGAGATCTGGATCTGGGAGGGTGAGCCGGGGACACGCCGCGGGGTTTGTCCGGTCGGCAGCGGGAACGTGCCGAAATTGCTCGGATCCTGCCCTTCCCGCGCCATGCGGTTGGTTTCGGTGGTGATGGATTCGAACACCATCGCCGCCGAGTTGTTGTAGAGCATGGTCACGCTGACGGAGGGGTCGACATTGAGGAAGCCGGCGTTGAAATAGCCCTTGTCGGCCCAGTCCTTCAGCTTCTGGAAGGCCTTCGTCACCGGCTCCGACTTCCATGACGCCTTTCCGTCGAGCAGCGCGTCATGTCCGGCCGGGCCGGCGAAGCTCTCCAGGAAGAAATCGAAATAGCGCATCGTCATCCAGCTGAACTTGCCGCCGTTCGAGAACGGGACGATGTTGTTCTTCTTGAAGGTGTCGGCGATCGTCTCAAGCTCGGCGAGGCTCTGCGGCGGCTTCAGCCCGAACTTCTCGAAGAGCTCCTTCTTGTAGAAGAAGCTGAACGGCCCGATCCGGTGCGGGATGCCGTAGAGCTTGCCCTGGTCCTTGTGCAACTCGATGCCGGCCGGAATCAGGAACTCGTCGAGCTTCAGCGAGGAGATCATCGCCGGCGTGATCTCGACGCTGAGCCCTGCCTGGTTATAGGGCGAGGCCAGCGAGCCGCCCCAGTTCCACCAGAGATCGGGCATCTTGCCGGATGAGGCCCCGACCCGCAGCGCCTGCTTCAGCTCGTCCGTCGAGAATTTGGTGAACTTGATTTTGACCGTCGGGTAGTCCTGCTGAAACTTGTCGATGACAGGCTGCCAGTTATGCGCGGCGAGCCCGAAGAAATCGATCAGCACCTCCTGTTTCGGGACCTGCTGGGCAAAGGAGCGGCTCGACAGCAATCCACCGACGAGTGCTCCCGCGGCGGCGCGGCGCGTCAGCTCTACAGCCATGATTTCCTCCCGTGATTGTCCAGACGGACCGGGGCTTTTTTGCCCTCTTGGCGCCGCATGGCGCGCGATCACAATCGCGGCGCAACCAGTGTCCTTTGCCGCTGGTGTAGCCAAAGTGGTATGATGAGTCAATGAGTATAAGAGTTTGAGTTGCCATATGGGTGCCTGGCGCCCGCCCGCGACGTCGACGCGCGCCGGCGCCAGCATCATCTGGGCGATGCCGCGCGCATCGTTGTGATCGGTCTCGTTCGCCGGGCGCCCAACACCGCCTGGGCCTGGCGGGTCTCACTGCAGATCACTGGAAGGCCGCCTTCGCGAGGCCGGCATAGAGCCATTGCCAGGCCAGCTTCCAGGCGACCTGCGAATAGCGGTCGCCGCATGGCAATATCTTCTATGCGCATTAAGAATGGACATGGCAACCATATTGTGAAACTCTTGTTCACAGGCTGGATATGGCGCGAACGTGATCTGATGTTCCGCGCTCTGTCCGCACCGAGCCGCAAAGCGGCCGGCCAATAAAGACAGGGGAGGAACGAGATGCGATTGAAGGCTTTGGCGACCGCGCTGCTCGGCCTCTTCGTCAGCACCGCTCAGGCGCAGACGAAGATCGAGCTGGATTTTCCGACCTGGCAGGCCGAGGAGCCCGGCCCGGCCGAATTCTGGACCGAGGCCGTGAAGGCCTTCGAAGCGGCCCATCCGGGCGTCACCATCAAGAAATACCAGGTGCCGTTCCGCGAATATGTCGACAAGCTCACGGTGCGCTTCTCCGGCGGTACGCCGCCCGACATCGTGCATCTGCCGCTGCGCAATTTCCCGTCCTTCGCCGCGCAGGGCTGGCTGAGGCCGATCGACGATCTGCTCGCCAAGACCGACATCAAGCAGACCTACAGCCCGATGGCTTCCGAGCTCGACTGGAACGGCAAGACCCAGGGCGTGATGCTGATGGGCTATGGCATGCTGCTCTTCTACAATGAGGCGCTGCTGAAGGAGGCCGGTCTCGCCGTACCGAAGACACCGGAGGAATTGCTCGCCGCGATCAAGGCGACGACCAAGCCGGACAAGGGCATTTTCGGCTGGGGCGCGGTCACGGCCGAGCATCCGAATATTTTCGTCGACTGGTCGAGCTGGGTGACGGGCTCAGGCGCCTCGCTGTTCAAGGACGGCGCCTATAATTTCACCGCACCCGAGGTGGTGAAGGCGATCGAGCAGTTCCGCACCGCGGCGAAGCAGGCGCCGAAGGGCTCCTCGTCGGAGGCGATGCGCCAGCTCTTCCTCGACGGCAAGATCGCGATGTTCCGCGAGGGCTCCTTCTTCGCCAGCCAGCTCAAGGGGGCCCCGGCCGAGATCCGGCCGAACCTCAAGGCGGCGATGATGCCGTTCCCGGTCGTTCCCGGCGGCACCAGCAATTCGATCCATATCCCGGCCAAGCTCGATCCCCAGCGCACGCAGCTCGTCTGGGAGTTCATCCAGATGATCTCGCAGCCGGAGTGGCAGGCGAAATACACCAAGGACGTCAAGGTGCCGGCCCCGCGCAAGGGCGCCTTCACGCCGGAGATGGCCGCGGCCGATCCGCTGCTGGCACTCTCGGCGAAGGCGTCCGAGGTCGCGGTCAATATCTTCCCGTCAAATGACGCAGTGCGGCTGAACTACAACCAGATCGCCAAGATGGTCGGAGAGAGCGGCATCCGCCTGGTCAATTCCGACCGGCCGACCGAGACGGTCCTGAAGGATCTTCAGGACCAGCTGAACAAGCGCGTGCCGCTGAAATAGCAGCGGTTCTCCCGCGCCCGGCTCCGCTCCGGGCGCGCTCCCTTCGCCTTCCCTGCCGCCAGAGCCTGATACCGGTCCGCCCGCCATGAACAATGATCGCGGCTTCGCCCTCATGTTGCTTGCGCCGGCGCTGATCTGCGTGATCGGCCTCGTCGGCTGGCCGATGGCGCAGATCGTCACGTTCAGCTTCGTCGAGGGCAAGGGCCTCAACGTGCTCGACACCGCCGGCCGGAGCTGGGGCATCGGCAATTATGTCTCGGTGCTCAGCGACGGCGAGACCTGGGAGAGCGCGCTGACGACGTTGTACTATGTCGTCGGCTCGGTCGGCCCGGCCTTCCTGATCGGGCTCGGCGTGGCGCTGCTGCTCAACCAGAATTTCCCGCTGCGCCGGGCCCTGCGCTGCCTGGCCCTGCTGCCCTGGGCGGCGCCCGGCGTGCTGGTCAGCATCATCTTCCTCTGGCTGTTCGACCCGTCCTATGGGGTGGTCAATTACCTGCTGCGCATCACCGGGATCAGCAACGAGGATATCGGCTGGTTCACCAATGAGGACACCGCCCTCTACGCGGTGCTGATCCCGTCGATCTGGAAGAGCTTCCCCTTCTTCGCGCTGACCATTCTCGGTGCCCTGCAGACCATTCCCGAGGATCTCTACGAGGCCGCCGATATCGACGGCGCCAACAAGCTGCAGGCCTTCGTCAACGTCACCTGGCCCGGCATTCGCGGCCCTGCGATCCTGGCGATCATCCTCAACGCGCTCTGGGCGCTGCGCGAATTCGACATCATCTTCGCCACCACCGGCGGCGGACCGTTCCGCGTCACCGAGACGCTCGGCATCCGCGCCTATACCGAGGCCTTCTCCTATTTCGAGCTCGGCCGCGCTTCGACGCTCGGCGTGCTCACCATCGCCTTCGCCTTGCTCTTCGTGCTGATCGCCAGGCGGCCGCTGCAGAAGGAGTTCTTCTGATGTCCGCGCTGATCACCGGGCGCGAGCTGCGCGTGCTTCTGGCCACGATCGTGGTGGTCGCCCTCATCCTGTTCCCGATCTACTGGATGGTGGTGACCGCGCATTTGCCGACGACGATCGTGCTGTCGCGGGTGCCGCCCTTGCTGCCGCCTCTGGCCGAGATGTCGTTCGACGCTTTCGGCCGCGCCCTGCTGCGCCGGCCCTTCCTGGTCTGGATGGGCAATACGATGATCGTCGCCGTCGGCTCGACCCTGCTCAGCCTGGTGATCGCCACGCTCGCCGGCTACAGCCTGTCGCGCTACCGCTCGCGGATGCAGGAATACTCGGGCCTAGCGCTCCTGGTCAGCAAGATGCTTCCGGGCAGCCTGATCGTCATCCCGTTCTTCATCATGGCGAGCCGGGCCGGGATGATCGACAGCCGCTTCGCCCTGATCCTGGCCAATACTTCGGTCGGCGTGCCCTTCGCGACCTGGATGATGAAGAGCTATTTCGACGCGATCCCGCGAGAGATCGACGCGGCCGCGACGATCGATGGCTGCACGCGGCTGCAGGCGCTCTGGCATGTCGTGCTGCCGATCGCGCGGCCTGGCCTGACCGCGGCGGCGATCTATCTCTTCATCGTCGCCTGGGCCGATTTCGTCTTCGCCCGCACGCTGATCAATTCGCCGGATCTGTGGACGCTGACCACCGGGCTCGCCTCCTTCGTCGGCGAGCATGGCGTCGATTGGCCCGGGCTGATGGCCGCCGGGACCCTGTCGATGGTGCCGATCTTCATCCTCTTCGTCCTGCTCGAACCCTATCTCGTCAGCGGCATGGCCGCCGGCGCGGTGAAGTAGCGAGCGCTCGTCAATGCTGGCCTTGGGAGTCCGATCGTGAAGGTTCTCGTCACCGGCGGCGCCGGCCGCGTCGGCAGCCGCGTCATCGCCTCGTTGCTCGCGCGCGGCGATCAGGTCGTCAATCTCGATCTGCGCGAGAATGCGCAGGCCGGCGTGACCAATGTCGTCGGCGCCTTCGACGACGCAGACGCGGTCGGGCGCGCGATGGACGGCGTCGATTCCGTCCTGCATCTGGGCGCGCTGATGTCCTGGGTCGCGGCCGATACGCCGAAGATGTTCGCGGCCAATGTCACCGGCACGCATCTCCTGCTGCTTGCCGCCAGGGAGAGGGGCGCCCGCAAGTTCGTCTTCGCCTCGAGCGGCGAGGTCTATCCCGAGACCAGGCCGGCCTATATGCCGCTCGACGAGAGCCATCCGACCAGGCCGACCTCGCCCTATGGGCTGACCAAGCTGCTGGGCGAGGAGATGGTGCAGTTCTTCGCCCGCGCCTATGGAATGGCGACGGTGATCCTGCGCTTCAGCCATACGCAGGATGCGAGCGAGCTGCTCGACCCCGCGAGCTTCTTCTCAGGCCCGCGCTTCTACCTGCGCCCGCGCATCCGCCAGCAGGAATCCTTCGGCAACACGGCCGTTGTCGAGGCGCTCAGGCCCTTCGACGACGGCACCGAGAAGCACCTGATCAGCCGCGGCCAGGACGGCGCGTTCTTCCGCATGCCGATCACCGATACACGCGACATCGCCGCCGGCGTGATCGCGGCGCTGGATAGCCCGCGCGCCATCGGCCAGGTGATGAATCTGGGAACGGAGGAAGCGATCCGGATCGACGATGCGATCGCGATCCTGCAGCGGCATACCAAGCTGCCCGCGGTCGAGGTCACCTTGCCGATCCCGGCGGTGAACTACCAGACCTCGCGGGCCCGTGCGATCGAGATTCTCGGCATCCGGCCACAATGGACCTTCGAGCGCATGGTCGCGGACGCGGTCGCGGTGGGCGGCAAATAGGTTGGAACGCCGATCCACATCCTGGATAGATGGCTAGGTGAGCGAGGCACGCGTGAGGCGGCTGGACATGGTCGAGGTCAACGAGCGAGGCGAGGACGGCATCCGCGAGATCCCGGGCGCGCAGGCGCTGCGGCGCGGGCTCTCGCTGCTCGACATCGTCGCCGAGAAGCCCGGCCTGCGCTTCACCGAGCTCGCCGACCGATCCGGCCTGACCCGCGCCACCGCGCACCGCATGCTCTCGACGCTGGCCGAGGCCGGCTTGCTGCGCGTCGACGAGCGCGACCAGAGCTACCATCTCGGCTTCCGCCTGTTCGAGATGGCGCATCGCGTCTGGGATCAGTTCGACCTGAGGAGCGCGGCCGAGCCGGAGCTGGAGCGTCTGCGTGACCTTGCCGGCGAGACGGTGCGGCTCGCCGTGCTCGACAGCGACGAGATCCTCTATGTCGACCAGCGCGAGGCGGTGCAGGCCATCCGGCTCGGCAATGGCGTCGGCGCTCGCGCCTCGAGCTATGCCAGCGGCGCCGGCAAGGCGATCCTCGCCCATCTCGACCCGCTGATCCGCGAGCAGATCCTCAACCGGCTGAAACTGCAGCGCTTCACGCCGAATACGATCACCGATCGGGCAGCGCTCGCCCAGCATCTCGACCTGACCAAGGCGCGTGGCTATTCGGTCTCGCTCGAGGAGCAGCAGGCCGGCGTCAGCTCGGTCGCTGCCGCGATCCTCGACCATCGCGCCCATGCGATCGGCGCCATTGCCGTAATCGGCCCGTCCTACCGGCTCGGGCTCGACCGGCTGCATGCGCTCGGCCGCGACGTGATGGAGGCGGCGCGCCGCATCTCCGGCAATGCCGGCCAGGTCGCGATGTCGATCAGCATCAACCCTCGCCCGCTCGGGCCGGACCGGGAGGATGTCGTCTCTGTGGTGCCGACCACCTCCTTCCTCGGCGAGGGGCCGACCTGGCTGCCGGCCGAACGCAAGCTCGCCTTCGTCGACATCCTGGCGCCCGCGATCGTGATGTCCGATCCGGCCGACGGTTCCTTCCAGGTCCATCCGATGCCGGAGCTGGTCAGCGCCGTGGTGCCGCGCCGGCGCGGCGGCTTCCTTGCCGCGATGCAGACGGGCCTGAAGGCGGTCGACCTCGACAGCGGCAAGGTCACTTCGATCGCCGCGCCCGAGGCCGGCAAGCCGGGCAACCGCTTCAATGACGGCAAATGCGACCGGCGCGGCCGCTTCTGGGCCGGCACGCTCGCCATCGACACGACGCGCGGCCATGGCGGCCTCTACCGGCTCGATCCGGACGGGCGCTGCGCGCTGATGGACCAGGGCTTCGACGTCTCGAACGGCCTCGGCTGGAGCCCGGACGACCGGCGCTTCTACTTCACCGATTCCGGCTCCAGGCGGATCTATCTCTATGATTTCGACATCGAGCGCGGCGAGATCGCCAACCGGCGCATCTTCGTCGAGCTGGCCGAGGGCGTCGGCATTCCCGACGGGCTCGTCGTCGACACGGAAGGCTTCGTCTGGTCGGCGCATTGGGATGGCTGGTGCATCACCCGCTACGATCCCGACGGAAAGGTCGACCGGGTGATCAATTTGCCCGTGCCGCGGCCGACGAGCTGCGCCTTCGGCGGGCCCGATCTCGCGACGCTCTACGTCACCAGCGCCCGCATCCGCCTCTCCGCGCATCAGCTCGCCGAGGCGCCGCTCTCCGGCAGCGTCTTCGCGCTGCAGACCGGGGCGCGCGGCCTGCCCGAAACCCCGTTCGCAGGCTGAGATGACCGGCCTGGCCTCTTCAAGGAGACCTGACATGACCAAGCTCTCCGGCGTCTTCCCGGTGCTGCCCACGCCATTCAGCAAGGAGGGCGCGGTCGATCCCGAGACGCTCGCCGGGCTGGTCGGTTTCGCGGTCGAGGCCGGCGCCGATGGCGTCGTCTATCCGGGCATGGCGAGCGAGGTCGAGACGCTCTCGCCGGAGGAGCGGCTCACGATGGTACAGGCTCTTGGCGCCGCTCTTGGCGGGCGACTGCCCTTCATCGTCGGCGCCAGCGATGCCGATCCGGCCCGCGCCGCTGCCCGTGCCGAGGAAGGTCGTGCGGTCGGGGCGAAGGCGGCGATGATCATGGCGCCTGCCGGCAACGGCGCGGATGTCGCGAAGCATGTCGCCTTCTACCAGGCCGTGGCGGCGGCGACGGCGCTGCCGATCATGCTCCAGAACGCGCCGCAGCCGATGGGGGCGGGGTTGAAACCCGAGGCCGTGGCGGAGATCGTCCGCGCCGTGCCGCAGATCCGCTTCGTCAAGGAGGAGACCTTGCCCTGCGGCCAGCATGTCAGCGCCATTCTCGACGCGGTCGGCGGGCAGCTCGACGGCGTCTTCGGCGGCGCCGGGGCGCGCTACGTCATGGACGAGCTGGCGCGCGGTGCGGCCGGTACCATGCCGGCGACGGAAATGACCGATCTCCATGTCGCGCTGGTCCGCGCCTTCCGCGGCGGCGATCCGATCGAGGCGCGCCGGCTCTATTCGCGCAGCCTGCCGCTGCTGCTGTTCCAGGCGATCTTCCGGGTCAGGCTGACCAAGGCGGTGCTCGCGGCGCGGGGCCTGCTCGACTCGACCGTCGCGCGCGCAGCAGGCCCGGTCTTCGATGCCGACGACGTGGCCGAGCTTGCCGCGCTGATCGACGAGGCCGCCGACCTCTTCACTCTCCATCCCGTCCGCTCAGACAGGATCAGCCATGCCGCCGCTTGATGCGATCGCCAAGGTCGAAAGTTTCATCATCTCGATCCCGCGCGACGTGCCCTATCTCGGGCCGCTGCGCGAGGGCGAGCGCATCAACGAGAAGGGCTATGTGATCCGCCGGGGGAACCGCTCGATCTACCCGACGAGCGATATGTCGGTGCTGGTCAAGGTGACCTCGGAGAGCGGCAAGGTCGGCTGGGGCGAGACCTATGGCATCGTCGCGCCGCAGGCGGTGATCTCGATCATCGACGAGGTGCTCGGCCCGGTCCTGATCGGCCGCGATCCGGGCGATCCGGTCGTGCTGCACGAGGATCTCTACGATCTGATGCGGGTGCGCGGCTTCTTCGGCGGCTTTTATGTCGATAGCCTCGCCGGCATCGATATCGCGATCTGGGACCTCTACGGCAAATGTCTCGGCCGGCCGCTATCGAGCCTGCTCGGCGGTACCCGGCACGCCGCGATTCCGGCCTATGTCTCAGGCCTGCCCAAGGCGACGCTCAGGGAGCGCTGCGACCTCGCTGTCGAATGGGTCGGCAAGGGCTACAAGGGCATCAAATTCGCCGCCGCGATGTCGGATGACGGCATCGTCAAGGAGATGGCGGCGCTGCGCGAAGCGGTCGGGCCCGAAATCGACCTGATGGTCGACCTGCACTGGAAGTTCACCTCCGGCGAGGCGATCCGGCTGATCCGGCGGCTCGAGGCCCATAACCTCTATTTCGCCGAGGCGCCTTGCGAGCCCGAGGATATCGAGGGGCAGGAGCTGGTCGCGCGCGGCATCGGCACGCCGCTGGCGCTCGGCGAGGAATGGCGCACCACCTACGAGTACCGGCCACGCTTCGAGCGGCGCTGCATGAGCATCATCCAGCCGGAGATGGGCCATACCGGCGTGACCGAGTTCCTGCATATCGGCCGGATGGCGCATGCTTTCCATGTCGATACGATCCCGCATGCCTCGATCGGCATCGGCATCTTCATGGCCGCGAGCCTGCAGGCGACGGCGGCGCTGAAGCGCGTGCCGTATCACGAGTACCAGCACTCGATCTTCGACAAGAACCTGCGCTATGTCGTCGGCGACATGGGCTGCTCGGACGGCTTCTATCGCCTGCCGAGCGGGCCGGGCCTCGGCGTCGAGCCGCATCCGGACGTGTTCAACTACATCCGGACAGCGTGAGGCGGGGGCACGCATGAGCCAGCGCCGTTTCCGGGGCGTCTACCCAATCCTCTACGCCTTCTTCGACCGCGGCAGGCGGCTGGACCATGCCGCGATGCGGGCGCAGGTCGAGCATTGCATCGATGCAGGCGCGCATGGCATCGCGGTGCTCGGCCTCGTCACCGAGGTCAATCGGATCAGCACGGCAGAGCGGCAGGAGGTGGTCGAGCTCGTCGGCGCCGCCATTGCCGGCCGCGTGCCCTATGCGGTGACGATCGCCGAACAGGATCCGGCGGCGCAGATCGCCTTCGCCAGAATGGCCGCGGCGAACGGCGCGGATTGGGTGATCCTGCAGCCGCCGCCCGGCAAGGGCCATTCGGAGGCCGATCTCCAGCGCCATTTCGGCGTGATCGCCGACGGGCTCTCGCTGCCGGTGGCGATCCAGAACAACCCGGTCAATCTCGACAGCTACCTCTCGCCGGAGGGGCTGACCGAGCTGGTCCGGCGCCATGCCAACATCACCCTGCTGAAGGCCGAGGGCACGTCGGTCGATATCGCCCGCGTGCTGGAGGCGCTCGGCGGAGAGGTCGATGCCTTCGGCGGCCATGGCGGGGTCGAGTTCATCGCGCTGATGCGCAGCGGCGGGGCGGGGCTGATCCCGGCGCCGGATTGCCTGGCGATCCAGGTCGCGCTCTTTGAGGCGCTCAGCTCGGGTGATGCGGCCGCGCTCGCGCTGGCCGAGCGGCTGCACAAGGAGATCCTGCCGCTTGTCGTGTTCATGACGCGCTCGATCCCGAACATCCTCGTCTACGGCAAGCGGGTCATGGCGCGTCGGCTGGGCTTCGACGCCGTGCATGATCGTGGCGCCGACCTGACCCCGACGCCGTTCGGACTCGCCGAGATGGAGCGCGTCTTCGCCGATGTGCTGAAAGCCGAGGCGGAGCTGCTGCCGCAGCTGATCTCGGCATTGCGCTAGAGCATTTCCGCGATTCTCCGAATCGCGAAAATTCTCTATCCCTTTGTTCTAACACATTTTCTTTAGGCGAACCGGGATCCACTTCGCTCGAAAATGCTCCAGGTGGGACCGGCCCGCTCCTGACAATCGCCGTCGCATCACGGTGTCAGTAGACAGGACGCGAAGCGGGAACCATCGTGACGCCGCGGTGTTGGCGTCCGGCGGGCGCGCGCCGCAGGCTATGACGCTCGGGAGGGAAGGCCATGTCTGGCAAGATCAGGGTCGGCATCGGCGGTTGGGTCTTCGAGCCCTGGCGCGGCGAATTCTATCCCGGCGACCTGCCGCAGAAGCGCGAGCTGGAATATGCCTCCGGCAAGCTCACGTCGATCGAGATCAACGGCACCTATTACGGCTCGCAGAAGCCCGAAAGCTTTGCAAAATGGCGCGAGGAGACGCCGGAGGGTTTCGTCTTCGCCCTGAAGGGCTCGCGCTACATCACCAATCGCCGGGTGCTGGCCGAGGCCGGGCCCTCGATCGAGAAATTCATCATGGGCGGCCTGCTCGAGCTGAAGGAGAAGCTCGGGCCGATCAACTGGCAATTCATGCCGACCAAGCAGTTCGACCCGAAGGATTTCGAGGCTTTTCTCAAGCTCCTGCCGAAATCGGTCGATGGCCGCGAGATCCGTCACGCGGTCGAGGTCCGGCATGACAGCTTCCGCTCGCCGGATTTCATCGCGCTGCTCAAGGAGCATGGTGTCGCCGTGATCACCGCGGCGGATTCAAAGTTCACCCAGATCGCCGATGCGACGGCGCCCTTCGTCTATGCCCGGATCATGGGCACGAAGGAGGCCGAGCCGCAGGGCTATTCGGCCAAGGAACTCGACGCCTGGGCGAAACGGGCGAAGAGCTGGGCCGAGGGCGGAATGCCCAAGGACCTGGAGGCGGTCGCGGCGCCTGCCGAGGCGAAGACCGGGCGCGACGTCTTCCTCTACGTGATCAGCGGCGACAAGGTCCGCAATCCGGCGGCGGCCATGGCGCTGATCGAGCGCGTCGGCGGCAAGGCCTGAGGCGATTCCGACACGTCATTTCCTGCGGGTCATTGCGAGGAGCGTAGCGACGACGCAATCCAGGGGGACGTAGCGCGCTGCCGCCCCTGACGTGCGATGCCTCCATCAGTCTTTCACTCCGGCTCCTGGCAGACATCGACCCATTCCGCCCCGGTCAGCGCGACCATGCGCTCGGGGCTGATCCGGAGCGCGCTCTGGGTCGAGCCGGCGGCGGGGACGACCTCGTCGAAGGCTTTCAGCGAGATGTCGCAATAGACCGGGAGCGGGCTCGGCAGCCCGAAGGGGCAGACGCCGCCGACCGGATGCCCGGTGATGGCGACGACCTCCTGCGCATCCAGCATGCGTGGCTTGCCGCCGAAAGTGGCCTTGGCCTTGCGGTTGTCGAGGCGGCCGATGCCGCTCGTCACCACCAGCACGACCTTGTCGCCGATCCTGAGCGAGAGCGTCTTGGCGATCCGCGCAGGCTCGACGCCATGCGCCGCTGCGGCGAGCGTGACGGTGGCGCTGCTCTCCTGCGTTTCGATGATGGCGATGTCGGGTGCCTGTTCGGCGAAGAAGGCTTTGACGGAATCGAGGCTCATGCGGAAGGCTTTCCAAAACGCCAGCGGATCAGCCAGGCGGCGAGCGCCGGCACGCCGAAGACGAGGAGCAGGATCGGCGATTCCTGCGCGAGCGTATAGCCGGCGCGGTTGATGCCCACGGCCATGTTGACCAGCGAGAGCACCAGCCATAGCGGCAGAAAGATCCTGACCGCGAAGGCGATCGGATTATTGCCGGCGGCGCTCAGTCGGGGCGCCAGCAGGAGCAGCACGCCGAGCAGCGCGAAGCCTCCGGCCATGACCTTGACCGTGTGCATTCAGATGGCCTCCTTCTGCGTGATGCCGAAGAGTGGACGTTGGCTTTTGGGCACCATCACGCTGTCCGCACTGATCGTAGCGAGATCGTCTCCCAGGCTGCGACGACGATCAGCACGATGGTAGCGCCGATGCTGAAGCCGAGCGGCGGCAGCAGCGCGGCAAGCGGCGTGAGCAGGGCGAGAAGCGCGAGCCCGACCACATGCGAGAGCGGGTACCAGCCAGCGGTGACTTTCTTGAAGAGCAGGTTGCCGAGCAGATAGAAGCCCGGGCCCGCGATGACCGCGATCGCCGTCTTCGCGTCGGTATGCCCGGCGGGATGGGCGAGGACATATTCGTCGCCGACCGCGACCAGGATGATGCCGGCGACAAGCAGCAGGTGGATATAGGTATAGGCGAGGCGGGCGATCCGGCCGGGGTCGTCGGAATGGGCGATGCGCTCGCTGGCGCGTTCGGCGCCGATGTTGAAATAGATCCACCACATCGCGACCGAGCTCAGGAAGGAATTGGCGAAGGCGAGCGTGACCTCCGGCGTGGCGGGGAGCTTGGCGAAGGTCGCCCCGGTGACGAGCACGGATTCGCCGAGCGCGATGATGATGAAGAGCGCGCAGCGCTCGGCGAAATGCCCGCCTTCGACATCCCAGTCGGCCGTGCTCGAGCGGCCGAGGCCCGGCACGTAGAAGCCGAGCGAGGGCGAGACATATTCGAGCCCGAGCGCCACGGCCCAGAGCGCGAAGCGCAGGTTGCCCTCGGCAAGCCCGCCGGCGATCCAGAAACAGCCGGAGAACAGGAGCCAGACGGTGATGCGCCGGAAGTTGCGGTAATTCTCGGGGCTACGCCGCTTCAGGCACCACATGGTGAAGGCGGAGCGGCCGATCTGCATCGCCGCATAGGCGCCGGAGAAGAGAAGACCCTTCTCGGCAAAGGCCTCGGGCAGCGAGGTCGAGAGCAGCAGGCCGAGAAACATCAGCGCGAACAGCATCAGCCGCACGCCGATATGATCCGGATCGAGCCAGTTGGTCACCCAGCTCGTATAGATCCAGACCCACCAGACGGCGCCGAGCAGAAGCGCTGCCTGCGCCAGCCCGAGCGGTGAGAAATGCTCTAGCAGGGTATGCGAGATCTGGGTGATCGCGAAGACGAAGACCAGATCGAAGAACAGCTCGACGAAGCTGACCTTGTTGTGCTGGTGCTCGACACGCTGGCGCAGCAGACCGCGCCTGGTTTTGCTCTCCGTCATCCCAGCCCCATCCTCAGCGACGCCACCCTAAAACAAGATGCGGCCGGGCGGGAAGCGGTCAGCGTCATCCCGGGCCAGCGGCTTCCGCCGCTCAGACCCTGGATCCAGCGCAAGCCTCCGGCGCTCCGAGATGGCTCCCGGCGCTACGCTGCACTCCGGCCCGGGGAACGGGAGAGTGTGTGGCCTGGCTCAGTGCCGGAAATGGCGATGGCCGGTGAAGACCATGGCGAGGCCGGCCTCGTCGGCGGCCTTGATCACCTCGTCGTCGCGCATCGAGCCGCCGGGCTGGATCACGGCGGTGGCGCCGGCCTCAGCGGCGGCCAGCAGGCCGTCGGCGAAGGGGAAGAAGGCGTCGGAGGCGACGACCGCGCCCTTGGCGAGTGTCTCGCTCAAACCGGCCGCCTTGGCGGCCTCGCTCGCCTTCCAGGCGGCGATGCGCGAGGAATCGACGCGGCTCATCTGGCCGGCGCCGATGCCGACCGTGGCGAGGTCCTTGGCATAGACGATGGCGTTCGACTTGACGTGCTTGGCGACGCGGAAGGCGAAGCGCAGATCCGCGAGCTCAGCCTCGCTCGGCGCGCGTTTGGTCACGACCTGAAGCTCCATGTCGTCGACCACGGCATTGTCACGGGCCTGGGTCAGGAAGCCGCCCGCGACAGTGCGCAGCGAGAGGCCGACGGCGCGCGGATCGGGCAGGCCGCCGGTGAGCAGCAGGCGCAGGTTCTTCTTGGCGGCGATCATGGCGACCGCTTCCTCGTCGGCCTCGGGGGCGATGATCACCTCGGTGAAGATCTCGACGATCTTCTTCGCCGCCTGAGCGTCGAGCTTCTGGTTAAGCGCGACGATGCCGCCGAAGGCCGAGACCGGGTCACAGCGTAATGCGCGCTCATAGGCCTCGAGCAGCGAGTCGCCGGTGGCGACGCCGCAGGGATTGGCGTGCTTGACGATGACGCAGGCGGAGGACGCCTTCGGATCGAACTCGGCGACGCATTCGAAGGCGGCGTCGGTATCGTTGATGTTGTTGTAGGAGAGCTGCTTGCCCTGGACCTGCCGCGCGGTCGCGACACCGGGGCGCTGCTCGGGCGTGCGGTAGAAGGCGGCCCATTGATGCGGGTTCTCGCCGTAGCGCAGCGTCTCGGCCAGGCTGCCGCCGAGGCCGCGATAGGCCGGCGAAGTCTCGGCGAGTTCGCCGGCGAACCAGTTCGAAATCGCGGAATCATAGGCGGCCGTGCGGGCATAGGCCTTCTGGGCCAGCCTGCGGCGCAGCGTCAGCGTGGTCGCGCCCTTCTGCGCCTCGAGTTCGCTGAGCACGGCGGCATAATCGGAGGCGTCGACCACCACAGTGACGTCCTGGTGATTCTTGGCGGCGGCGCGGATCATCGCAGGGCCGCCGATATCGATGTTCTCGATGCAGTCGTCATAGCCCTTGCCTGCGGCGACCGTCGCCTCGAACGGGTATAGGTTGACGACGAGCAGGTCGATCGGCGCGATGCCGTGGCCGATCATCGAGGCCTGGTGCTCGGGATGCGAGCGGATGGCAAGCAGGCCGCCATGGACCTTGGGATGGAGCGTCTTGACGCGGCCATCCATCATCTCGGGGAAGCCGGTGAGATCGGAGACGTCGGTGACGGGCAGGCCGGCCTCGGCGATCGCCTTGGCGGTGCCGCCGGTCGAGATCAGCGCGACACCGAGCTTGTGCAGCGCACGCGCGAAGTCGATCAGGCCGCTCTTGTCGGAAACGGAAAGGAGGGCGCGTTCGACGCGGCGGAGCTCTGTCGGCATCAGATCTGGTCCAAAAGGTCGAGGGAAGGCAGCTCGGGCGCGGCCTATCACGCTCGGCCGCTTCTGCAAAGCGCAGCACCCGGACAGCGGCCCTGTGCCGGGCTCAGAGCGGAAGGGGCGCCGCCTGGCCGGCGCTTCCGGCCGCACGGCCGCCGTGCTGGGCCGTGCCGATGCGGGCGAAGCGCCAGGCGATCTGCGGTTTGCTCACGGCGTCATAGCTGACGACGAGCTGCTCGGTGCGCCGCTTGCCGTCGGCCGCGGCGAGGAAGATGCTCTCCTCGATAGCGACCTTGAGGCCGGAGGCCTCGAAGGCCCAGACCTCGCCGGAGGGCAGCGCCAGCAGCGCGCCCTCGCCCTCGCGGATCAGGCTCGGCCTGATCGACGGGTGCAGGTGGAAGCGCGCCGTGGCAGGCAGGCTGCCATGCACGGCACTGAGGGCAATCTCATCCTCGCCGGTGAGCGAGGCGCCGTCCTTGCTCAGCACCAGACGGCGCGTATGCACGGCACCGAAGGCGCGGCGATAGCCATCATGGCTCGCGATCCATTCCTGCCCGGCTTCGGTATCCTGGCGCGCGACGCGGACATCCCTGGCGCCGGAGACGATGCGATAATCGCCGAGAACGAGGCCGAAGACGGCGCTCGAACGCGCGGCCAGAACCACGGTCGAATGCGCGGCGGTGCTGCGGGTGGCGAGCTTCAGCTCGGTCGGGCCGAAGCGGCTGGCGCCGCAATTGACGATGATGCGCTGGGCAGCGCTGGAGAGTTCGAAGGCGAGGCAGCCGGCATGGGCCTCGATCGAATTCGCGCCGCGCGGCGGCGGGCCGGCATCGACGACAACGACGCTGCGGCCGGCATTCAGCCGGTCATAGCCGGAATAGGCGGCGTGCTCGATCGGCTTGCCGCGGGCGTCGTCGTAAGCCGCGAGAGTCGCCATCAGATCGGGCGGGGTCACGCCCATGCCGTTGAACAGCGCCAGCGCGCCGTCGCCGTGACGGAACAGGCGCAAATGCGGCATCATCCGCTCGATCGCCATGATCACGCTGCGCGGCGGCTCGAGCCCGCGCGCCGAAAGGGTCTCGCGCAGCGGCAGCAGGTCGAGCAAAAGCTCGATCATCAGGCGCGGGTTGCGGCTGAGATGGCCGCCATCGGGCAGGATCTGGTGGTCGAGCTCGTCGGAGAGCGCCGCCTCGTAGCGTCGCAAGCGCCGCTCCTGGCCGTCGAGGCAGATCGCGGCGAAGGTGACGGCGGCGAGGCATTGCAGCCGGGCGAAGCCTTCGACCGCGCCGGCGAGATCGAGCGATAATTGCTCGGTCAGCCTGGAGACATGACGGATGAAGCGCTCGTAAAAGACATGGTCGGCGCCTTCGAGCAGCAGCGGCGAATGCGACAGGAAGGACATCAGCCGCCGCGCCGCGACCGCCGGACGCCGGGCGATCTCGTGGCGCCAGCGGCGCTTGCTCATGAACTCCTCGACCAGTGCGCGAGCATTGGCACGGGCAATCGCGGTATCGGCGGCGCGCATATGACGCAGCCAGCCGAAGCCGTAGAATGCTTCAGACCAGGCTTCGCTCGGCGCCTCGACCTCGAAGGGCGAGTCGCCATGGGTGCGCAGGGTGCGCCCCGCAAAGGCGAAATAGCCGGCGTAGATATCGCCGGCTGTGGTCGGGTCCGCGGTGCGCAGGTCATGCGGCGCGAAGAGCAGGCGCGTCGCCTTCAGCCGGCCGAACGGCCAGAGCCTGCGGGTCGCGCCAACGAGGTTGCCGCGCGTGCGCCGCGCGGCCCGCCCGATTGCGGCTTGGGCAAGTCCCCGTCGCTCCGACCAGCCGCTCAATGCCCCAGCTCACCCCGTCTCGCGCTATCGCGGTGCGGCCGCGAATCCCGCCTCCGTCATAGCCTGATCAGCCGGGTTGCGTAAAATCCCGCCCATCCCGAAAGTCGCGGAATTTCGTCGCCGAGCTGGTGGGGCAAGGTGCGCAGATCGCCTTGGGCGGTGATCGCCTCGCCGAGCCCGCCGATCTCCTCAGGCCTGATCGGCGAGCGGGCGAATTCGGGATGGCCGGCGAGAAATGCCTCGGCCTGGCGCTCGCCCTCCTGCGGCTCGAGCGAGCAGGTGCAATAGACCAGCCGGCCGCCGGGCTTCACCAGTTTCGCCGCTGCCTCGAGAAGGCGCGTCTGCAGCGCGGCGAGGCGGTCGCGATCCTCCTCGGACTTGCTCCAGGCGACATCGGGATGGCGGCGGATCGTGCCGGTGGCGCTGCAGGGCGCATCGAGCAGGATCGCGTCGAAGGGCTCGGCCTGCCAAGTGGCGGCATCGGCCGTGACGATCTCGGCGGAGAGCTTCAGCCGCTCCAGATTAGCGCGCAGGCGGCGCAGGCGCGGGCCGGAGCGGTCGACCGCCGTGACGTTCGCGCCGATCGCGGCGAGCTGGGCGGTCTTGCCGCCGGGGGCGGCGCAGAGATCGGCGATGCGCTCGCCCGGCTTGGGCTGGAGCAGCAGCGCGGGCAGTGCGGCGGCGGCGTCCTGCACCCACCACTCGCCCTCGTCGAAGCCGGGCAGGCTGGTGACGGGCGCGCGCTCGCGCAGCCGTACCGAGCCGGTCGGCAGGACGATGCCGCCGAGCTTCTCGGCCCAGCCGGCAGCGTCCGATTTCACGGAGATGTCGAGCGGTGGCTCCTCGGCATGGGCCTTTGCGATGGCGGCCGCGGCCGTTTCGCCATAGGCGACCTGCCAGCTTTCCGCGAGCCAGGGCGGCGTGTCCTCGAACGGATCGACCGCCTCGGCCAGGATCGCCTCGCGCTCGCGGGCGAGGCGGCGCAGGATGGCGTTGCCGAGGGAGGCATAGCGCGACGAGCGTCCATCCTCATGGAGATGCCGGATCGCGAGGTCGACGGCGGCGTGATCGGGCACGTCGAGGAAGAGGATTTGCGCGGCGGCGGCCGCCAGGATCGGCTCGAAAGGGCCGGAATTACGCGGGCTGCCGCGTTCGAGCCGGTCGTTGATCGCGTTCTGGATCGTTCCGAGCCGGCGGAAGGTCGTGATGGCGATCGCGCGCGCCAGGGCTGCGTCGGCAGCTTCGAGGCCGAAGCCCGGCGCCATGCGCTCATAGGTCTCGTCGAGCGCCGTGCCGGCGCGCAGCACCTCATCGATCAGCGTCGCCGCGAGCCGCCGCGCCGGCAGGCCAGGGACATCCTCGGCCGGGGGCGCTGCAGCCGGCTCGGGCCGCTTCTGTCGTTGACCGGCCATCTCAGCCCCAGGGGCCGGGCTGGCGGCCGCCGCCATTGTCCCAGGGATTCTGGGCCGCACCGCCCGTGAAGCCGCCGGCCTGGCTGCCGCCAAAGCCGCGCTGGCCGACGCCCATGGCGCGCGCCTGTTCCATCAGGGCGGCGATGCGGTTGCCGGTATCCGGGTGCGTCGAGAACAGTGAATCCATGCCTTGGCCGGTGAGCGGGTTGATGATGAACATATGCGCCGTAGCAGGCTTATGCTCCGCCGTCTCGTTCGGAATATGGGCGACGCCATTGGCGATCTTGGCGAGCGCATCGGCGAGCGCGACCGGATTACCGCAGATCTCGCCGCCGAGACGGTCGGCCTCGTATTCGCGCGAGCGCGAGATCGCCATCTGGATGATGGTGGCGGCGAGCGGGGCCAGCACCGCGACCAGGATCTGGACGATGAAATTCGGGCGGTTCTCATTGCTGTGCCCGCCGAAGAACATGCCGAAGCTGGCGATGGTCGAGATCGCGCCGGCCATGGTGGCGGTGATCGTCATGGTCAGCGTGTCGTGGTTCTTGATATGGGCGAGCTCGTGCGCCATCACGCCGGCAAGCTCGTCATAGCTCAGCGTGCGCATGATGCCCGTGGTCGCTGCGACGGCGGCGTTCTGCGGGTTGCGGCCCGTGGCGAAGGCGTTGGGCTGGTCCTCGTCGATGATATAGACGCGCGGCATCGGCAGGTTGGCGCGCTGCGCGAGGTCGCGGACCATGCCGTAGAGCTCGGGCGCAGTGCGCTCGTCGACCTCGTGGGCGTTATGGGCCTGGAGCGCCAGCCGGTCGGAATTCCAATAGCTGTAGAGATTGGTCGCGACCGCGATGCCGAGCGCGATCAGCATGCCGCCGGTGCCGGCAAGCAGGTAGCCAACCGCGCCGAAGAGCGCGGTGAGGCCGGCCATCAGGATGCCGGTGCGCACATAGTTCATCGAGCTTCCCCTTGTCGGTTGCGCGCCTGTACAGGGCGTGACCCCTCCCCAGACGCGGATTTCGGCCTTATGTGGTGAAGACCGAGCCGATCCCCAAGGGATGTAGAGGCCAATGCCTGATGAGATCGACAACCATCAACAATCAGCGCCGCAGCAGGGCGAAACTCCCGCACCGGCGAAGGTGCTGACGCCCGCAGCCCAGCGCGCACTCGCCGAGGCCGAGGCGCGCCGCGCCGCGATCGACGCGCATGCGCAGGAGATCCAGCGCCAGACGGAGATCAACGGCCGCGGCGGGCTGGAGCCGGTGCGCTATGACGACTGGGAAGTGAAGGGGATCGCGAGCGATTTCTAGCGCCGCGGTTGCAAAATGCCGATCCTGCCGCCAAACACAGCGCGACAATGATTGGACCGGCTCAGCATGGACAGCGACGATAAACGCCTCGCCGCGTTGCGGCGGCTCCTGACCGAAGCGCATGACAAGCTCGGCCTCAAGCTCGGCTTCCAGCTCTGGGACGGCAGCCGCGTGCCGGCGGATTGGCCCGCTGACGGACTCGCCATTGCGGTCCGCGATTCCGGCGCGGTCGCGGCGCTGATGCGCAAGCCGAAGCTCGACACCCTGCTCAACCTCTACGTCACCGACCGGATCGCGATCGCGAACGGCTCGATCTTCGATCTCGCCGCGGCGCGACCGGATGGCAAGCTCGGACGCCTGGCGCGCGGCATCCCGAAAGCTGCGGTGATCGAGGTGGTCAGGCGCTTCATCTTCGCGCCGGGCGCGGCGCCGAGCAGCGTGCAGCACGTCAAGGGTGACGAAATCACCCGCGACGGGGCGCCGGCCACGAACAAGGCCAATATCGCCTATCACTACGATGTCTCGAACGCGTTCTACCGGCTCTTCCTCGATGAGGAGATGGTCTACACCTGCGCCTACTTCACCGAGGACCATGGCGATCTCGAGCGGGCGCAGCGCGACAAGCTCGATATGATCTGCCGCAAGCTCAGGCTGAAGCCAGGCGACAAGCTGCTTGATATCGGCTGTGGCTGGGGCGCGCTGATCTGCCATGCCGCGCAGCATTACGGCGTCGAGGCTCATGGCGTGACGCTGGCCGAGGAGCAGCTCAAGCTGGCGCAGGAGAAGGTCGAGCGGCTTGGCCTCACCGACAAGGTCACGCTGCACCTGAAGGACTTCACCCAGATGGAGGGGGTCTTCGACAAGATCTCCTCGATCGGCATGTTCGAGCATGTCGGCATCCGCAATCATCCGGCCTATTTCCAGGCGGTGAACCGGCTGCTCAAGCCGCGCGGGCTCTATCTCCATCATTCGATCTCGCGCCGCGCCAAGAAGACGGAGCGCGCCTTCAACAAGATGCCGGCCGAATACCGGGCCCTGGTGCGCTATATCTTCCCGGGCGGCGAGCTCGACCATCTCGGCATGTCGATCACCAATCTCGAGCGCCACGGCTTCGAGGTGCATGACGTCGAAGGCTGGCGCGAGCATTACCAGCGCACGACGCGGCTGTGGTGGGAACGGCTGAACGCGCACAAGGCCGAGGCCGAGGCCGAGGTCGGCCCGGAACGGACGCGGATGTGGCTGCTCTACCTGGCGGGCTGCTCGCTCGCCTTCGAGCGCGGCGGCGCGCTGATCAACCAGACCCTGGTCTCGAAGCGGCGCAAGGGCCCGTCCGGCCTGCCGCTCACGCGGGCGGATCTGTATCGCTGAACCGGGGAGGGATTTGCGCCGTCATGGCCGGCTTGGAGCCGACCATTTCTTGGGCGCAGTTTCTTTCCTTGGGCGCGGTTTCTTGGGCACGGTTTCCTGGGCGCGGTGAAGCGATGCCGGGGTCAGGTCCGGGCATCACGCGCCGGGCGCGTCACTTCTTCACGAAGAGATCAAGTTTGCCGTAATGTTCGGCGAGCAGGTAGTAGAAGGTCAGGCGGGACTTGGTGTTGTCGGCCTTCATGTGATCGCAGGTCGCCTTGATGGTGGCATCGAGATCGGCGCTCTTCAGGCCGAGCTTCTTCTTCAGGAAATTCTCGCGGACACGCTCCAGTTCGGCGGAATCCGAGCAGGCGACATAGCGGGTGTCGGGCTTGCCCATGACGAGCGCGTAGGCCTTGGTCATGCCGGCGGCAGCAGCTTCATTGACGGGCTTCTTGGCGAATTTCTTGATGTCGGCGAGATGATCCATCGATAGCCCCTGTTGGGTCCGGCTTATGGATGCCGGGCGTGAGTGGTATTCGCACCCCGAAACGTTAACGCGCTTTTTTGCCGCAGGCGAGGGGCGAAGGCCGATGGATTCGCCCTTTTTGATAGGTCTAAAGAGCTAGGTTGCATTGCATTTGTGCGATGGCGGCCCGCGTGCAGGACGGGTTGAGCCGGGCGCGGCAAGATGCTGCGATGCAGCATGCCCCAACCGGAGTTTCCCCGAGTATGAAGCCGACGATCCTGATGGCCCCGCGCCTGCCGCAGCGGCTGGTGGAGCGCCTGAGCGAAAGCTACCGCTTGCTCGGTCCGATGGCGCGTTCCGCCCCCGATGCCTTGCCTGATGGCGCCGAGGAGGCGCAGGCGCTGATCACCATGGGCACACAGAAGACGGATGCGGCGCTGATCGACGCTCTGCCGAAGCTGCGTCTGATCTGCTGCTACGGCACGGGCTTCGAGGGCGTCGATCGGGCCCGGGCCAAGGCGCGCGGCATCGCACTCTCCAATGCCGCCGATGCGAATGCCGCGAGCGTGGCGGAGTTCGCGATGGGGCTCCTGCTCGCCAGCGCGCGCCAGATCGGCGCCGGCGAGCGTTTCGTGCGGGGCGGCCACTGGCAGGGCAACGCCGTCCAGCGGATGGCTTTCGTGCCGGGACTGGCCGGCCGCAAGCTCGGCATCTACGGGCTGGGCGCGATCGGCCAGCGCATCGCGACGCGCGCGGCGGCGTTCGAGATGCAGATCGGCTATCACAACCGCAATCCGCGCTCGGACGTGCCTTATCTCTACCATGACAGCCTGCTCGAGCTGGCGCGCTGGTCGGATGCGTTGATCGTCGCGGTGCGCGCGAGCGTCGAGAACCGCCATGCCGTCAATGCCGAGGTGATGCGGGCGCTCGGGCCGCAGGGCTATCTCGTCAACATCTCGCGAGGCATCGCCATCGACGAGGCGGCTCTCTGCGAGGCGCTGGAAAACAAGGTGATCGCGGGCGCGGCGCTCGATGTCTACGAGCACGAGCCGAACGTGCCGGATCGGCTCAAGGCACTGGAGAATGTCGTGCTGACGCCGCATATCGCGGCCAATGCCGAGACGGCCCAGCATGCGCAGCAAGACCTGATGATCGCCAATCTCAAGGCGTTCTTCGCCGGCAAACCGCTGCTCTCGCCGGTCGTGCTCTAAGGCAGTTTCGAGCGAGGTTTTCGCATCGGCTTTTCCGAAATCCGCAATCCAGTTTTCGGGCCGATGCGCTGGCTCAGGGTAGCACGACGACCGGGGTGCCCATGCGGACGCGGGCGTAGAGGTCGATCACGTCCGGATTATGCATGCGGAAGCAGCCGAAGGAGGCGGCGGTGCCGACCGAGTTCGGCATGTTGGTGCCGTGGATGGCATATTCGCCGCCCGGTCCCAGGCCGATGACGCGCGCCCCCATCGGGTTGCGGGGCGAGCCGCTCGGAATGACGTCCGGCAGGTAGGGCTGGGCGCGCTTGACCTCGGCCGGCGGGCTCCAGGCCGGCTCGACCGCGAGCTCCTCGACATATTTGACGCCGCGCCATTGCCGGCCGGCCTTGCCGACCGCGATCTGGTAGCGGATCGCCTCGCCCGGTGCCGTCACGAAATAGAGGCTGCGCTGGCTGGTCCGGATCACGATCGTGCCGGGATAATAGCGGTCCTGGAATTGCACCAGCTCGCGCGCAAGGGAATGCCGCGTGGAGAATGCCAGCGCCAGCAACGAGAGCGAGGCGACAAGCAGGAACTCGACTGGACTGAGGCGCTTGGTCATGGTGACCTCCCACGAAATTCTGGCGGGAGATGTCGCGCCGGCCGCGTGAATCACGGGTTGAGCAATATGGTGAAGTGGCGATTCATCCTGAATCGCCGGTGAATCCTGCGCTCAGCCCTGCAGGCCCTGCATCCTGTCCAGCGCCTCCGCGATATCCGCCTCGGCGAGCGCCAGGCCGAAGCCGAAGCGCAGCACGTCGCCGCGATGGTCGGTGGCGATGCCGAGCTTCGCGAGTGCGGCCTCCAGAGTGCCGGCATGCCGCGTGCGGAAGGCGAGGAAGTTGCCGTGAGCGGTGCCATCGTGCAGCGGCGTGATCACGTTGGCACGGCCGAGATCGGCGAGGCCGAGCCCGTCGAGCCCGCTCAGGAATCCCCGCATCAGCGCGATGGCATGGCCATGGATGATGGTCGCGTCGAGCCGTTGCTTGGCGAGCCAGTAGAGCACGGCGCGCATCCGGTAGAGCCCGGTCGGATCGAAGGTCGCGCCGAGGAAGCGGCCGCCATCGCCGGAATAGCCGACGCTGCTGCCGGGCGGGGCGGTCAGCGCTCCGAAGGCGGCGAACCAGCCGGTATCGCGCGGGCGCCGGCCGTAGCCTGGCGGGCAATGCATGAAGCAGCAGCCTTCGCCGGCCATCGCGTATTTATAGCCGCCGGCAATATAGAAGGCACGCTCGGCAATGGCCGAGAGGTCGGTCGGCAGGGCGAGATAGCCATGGTAGCCGTCGATCGCGAGCAAGGTCTGCGGCGAGGGCACGGCATGGGCGAGGGCCGACAGATCACTGAGGGTCGCGCCCGAATTGAACAGGACCTGGCTGACATAGATCAGATCATGCCCGCCGGTCGCGACGGCGGCGAGCAGGCGCTGCGACAAGGTGGCGAAGGGCTCGGGCGCGATCTCGTCGAGCAGGATCAGCCCGTCCTCGGCGAGGCGGGCGAACTGGCGCCGGGCAGTGTGGAATTCGGCGCCGGTGGTGAGCACGCGCGGCGGGTGCTCCGTCGGCAGGCAGGAGAGCAGGCGGCGCAGGAAATCATGGGTGTTCGGCGCAAAGGCGATGGTCGAGGGATCGGGCAGGTTGAGATGGCGGGCGATGCCGGCCTGGACCGCCGGGATGATCTCGCCGAAGACGATATCCCATTTGTTGCCGGCGAGCCGCGCGGCATCGGCCCAGGCGGCTTCCTGCGCGGCGAAGCTGACATCCGGCCAGTCGTGATGGCTATGGGCGGCGAGGTTGATGCGCTCCGGCGCCGCCTTGCGGAAGCGCTGGAAATGGCTGGTCCAATCGCCGGCGCCGGTCATCACGCCTCTCCGTAGCTGAAGCCCATGCGCTTGCGCAGGCTCTCGGGCAAGGGCGGCAGGTCACGGGCGGCGAGCAGATAGGTCGAGAGCTGGAAGAGATCGAAGAAGATGCGATGCCGCTCCGCCGTGGCGCGCAGATAGCCGGAGCCGGAGGAGCCGCCGGTGCCGGGCCTGACACCGATCATGCGCTCGACCATCAGCGCATGGCGCAGGCGCCAGAGCGTCAGGCTCTCGTCAATGTCCATCAGGCTCTGCAGCAGGCGGAAGGGCAGCTGCAGCACCGGCATGTCGCGATAGAGCGCGATGAAGAGCGCAGCCTCGATCGCCGGGGCGGACATGCGCCAGGTCGTGTCGCTGGCTTCCGGCTCGAACAGGGCGCGGAACTGGGCGAGCGCCTTGCAGATCGCGGCCGCATCGGCCTGTCGCTGCGCCTCGGGCAGGGAGGGATCGGAGCCGACGCTCGTGGCATCGCGCGTCAACGCGGCGATCACGGCGGCGCGGTAGCTTTCGCGAAAATTATAGTCTCCGAGCGCGACGAAGGGCGTGCGCGCCAGCCAGGCATCGAGCTGGACAAGCAGCGACGGCTTGCGGTCGGCATCGAGCTTCGCCCGGTCCTCCGGCGCCAGCCGCTCGCGCATGCTCTGGTCGTCGATGGTGATGCGCCTGGAATCGCCGAGGCCGAGCCTGCTCTCGATCAGCCGGAACTGCACCGACTGGAAGCCGGAGGCCGGTGTCAGCAGGTCGCGGAATTCGAGGAAGCCGGCCGGCGTCATCGTCTCCAGCACGTCGAGCTGGCCAATGAGCAGCTTCAGGATCTCGTGAATGCGGGCAAGGCCGGCGACGATGCGGCCGAGATGCTCGTCGGCGACCGGCGTCGCGGCGAAATCGGACTGGATCCGATCGAGCTCGTGCAGGATCTGCTTGAACCAGAGCTCGTAGGCCTGGTGGACGATGATGAAGAGCATCTCGTCATGGGCTGGCGTGCCCGCCTTGGTGCTTTCCGGCTGCTGGCAGGCGAGCAGCGCGTCGACCTTGAGATATCTGCCATAGGACAGCCGTCGCGGCTCGGCCATGAACCCATCTCCCCAAGCTCGATCGTTCAAGCCTAAAAAGATGGGGCTGGGCGATCAAGCGGCCGAGGGGCGGTGCTGCTGCGGCAGCAGGAAGGGCAGGCCGGCGGCCGGTGCACGGCTGAGGCTGAGATCGACCTTGAAGACATTGCGCAGCAGCGCGTCGTCGAGCGTCGCGGAAGGCTCGCCCTGGGCGACGATCTCGCCGCGGTCCATCACGACCAGCCGGTCGGCATAGGTCAGGGCAAGATTGATATCATGCAGCACGACCAGCACCGCGACGCCGCGCGCCGCGATGCCGCGGGCCATGTCGAGCAGCGCGAGCTGGTGGCAGAGGTCGAGGCTGGCGATCGGCTCGTCCAGGAAGAGCGCCTGGCTCTCGGCAACGCTGCGTCCAGCCTCCAATTGGCAGAGCACGCGGGCGAATTGCACGCGCTGCTGCTCGCCACCGGACAGGGTCTGGTAGTTGCGGCCGACGAGTTCGACCACGCCCGCGGCCGCGAGGCATTCGCCGACCAGGGTTTCGCGGCGCTGGCGCGGGAGCGCGCGGCCGACACCGTCGACGCCGAGCCGCACCACCTCATAGACGGTGAAGGGAAAGGCGAGCTTGGCATGCTGCGCCATCACCGCCCGCTGGCAGGCGAGCCGCCATGCCGGGATCGTGTGCAGGGCCGCGCCATCGAGCAGGATCTCACCGCCGGCCGGCTTCAACTCGCCGGTCATCAGCTTGAGCAAGGTCGATTTGCCGGCGCCATTGGGGCCGATCAGGATCGTGGTCGAGCCCGGCCTCAGCGCGAGCGAGGCACCGGCGACGAGTGTGCGGCCGCCGGCGACGAAGCGCAGGCCATGGCCGGAAGCAATGGGGGCGAGATCAGCCATCGAGCGTGCTCGCCCGCCGCAGCAGCAGCCAGAGGAAGAAGGGCGCGCCGATGGCGGCCGTGACGATGCCGATCGGCAATTCGGCCGGAGCCACGATCAGGCGCGCGACGATGTCGGCGCCGACGAGCAAGGTGGCGCCGCCCAGCGCCGAGAGCGGCAGCAGCAACCGGTGATCGGGGCCGATGGCGAGACGGATCAGATGCGGGACGACGATACCGACGAAGCCGATGACGCCCGCCGCCGCCACGCTGGCGCCGACCGAGACCGCGACGAGCAGGATCGCGAGCGCCTTGATGCGCTGTACGGGGATGCCGAGATGGTAGGCCTCGGCCTCGCCGAGCATCAGCCCGTTCAACCCGCGTGCCAGCAGTGGCACGGCGACGAGCAGCGGCAGAACGATCGGTGCGATGACGACAAGCTTGGTCCAGCTCGCGCCGCCGAGGCTGCCCATCGACCAGAAGGTCAGGTCACGCAGCTGGCGATCATCGGAGAGGAAGGCGAGGAGACCGGTGAGCGAGGCGGCGAGCGCCCCGAGTGCGACGCCGGCGAGCAGCATGGTCGCAACGGAGGTGCGGCCCTGACGCGTCGCGATCAGGTAGAGCGTCAGCGTCGAGACCAGGCCGCCGCAAAAGGCGCCCAAGGGCAGTACGGCGAAGGGCAGCTTCATCGCGGCACTGGCGAGGAAACGATCGCCAAGGACGATGGTCGTGGCCGCGGCGAGGCCGGCGCCGGCCGAGACGCCGACCAGGCCGGGATCGGCGAGCGGATTGCGGAAAAGGCCCTGCATCAGCGCGCCGGAGACGGCGAGCGCCGCGCCGACAAGCAGGCCGAGCAGCACGCGCGGCAGGCGGATATTGAGCACGACGAGCGCGTCGCGGCCCTGAAGCTCGGCGGCATCACCGAACAGGCGCGTGCCAAGGATCTCGGCGACGCGACCTGGCGCGATGGTGAAGGCGCCCTGGCCGATCGCGACGATGGTCAGCAGCAGGCAGAGCAGGGTAACGCTGGCAACCGCCAGAACGGCTTGCCTGCGCCGGCTAGCGGCGAAGCTTGCGAGCGAGGACGCGGCCATCGTGCCGGCCGGACGGGCGGCGAGCGTCATTGGGCGGGGGCCGCGGCGGTCTTGAGCGGCGGGATCTTCGCGTCGGGATAGAGTTCGGCCATCAGGTCGCGGGCGGCGGCCGGGGTACGCGGGCCGAAGCCGAGCAGGTAGAGCGCGTCCATCCGCACCAGGGACTTCTTCGCGGCGGCAGGCGTCTGGGCGAAGGCCGGCATGGCGAAAAGCTCCTCCGGCGTGGCGTTGTGGCCGCCGCTATTGCGCATCATCAGCACGACATCGGGTGCGGCGGCCAGGATGGCCTCGTCCGTCATCGGCTTGTAGCCGTCGACGCCGCTGGCGACATTGATGCCGCCGGCCATGGCGATGATCGAATCGGCCGAACTGTTGCGGCCGCCGACCAGGACGCGGCCGTTCTGCAGCGAGAGCACGAACAGCACCTTCTTCTTCGCCGCCAAGGTCGAGCGCAACGTCGCAAGCTCGTCGAAACGGGCCTTGGTCTGCTCGGCCAGGCGGCGGGCAGGCTCGGCCGCGCCGGCCACCGCACCGATCGCCTCGATCTTGGTGACGACGCCTTCGGGCGAATTGTCCTCCGAGATGCGCGCGAGCTTGAGACCCGCCTCGTTCAGCAGCGAGACCGCGTCGGGCGGGCCAGCGCCCTCGATGGCGATGACGAGCGAAGGCTTCAGCGAGAGCACGCCCTCGGCCGAGAGCGCCCGGACATAGCCGATGCTGGGCTTGTCGCGCAGCGCCTCCGGAGGGAACTGGCTGGTGGTGTCGACGCCGACGATCCTGCCTTCGAGGCCGAGCGCATAGAGCACCTCGGTGATGACGCCGCCGGCGACGACGATGCGGGCGGGCGACTGGGCGAGAGCGCTGGTGATGGCCGGGGGCGCGATGATCCCGGCCGCGGCGAGCAGCGTCAGGCCGATCGCGGCGCCGAGCTCGCGGCGTTGCGGGCGCGAGCGCAAACTCGCGAAAGGAGAGCGAAAGCGCGGCATGATCGTCACCTCTTCTCGTCTTCGGCGCCCGCGCCGGACAACCGCCATTGGAACCTGCCCGCCCCAGGGCAAGAGCTGGGTATGGCGTGCGTTATAGTCAAGATAAAGTATTGGTCAGTTTTGAACTCTTCAAAACTAAATAAGAAAGTCAGCGTTGTTGACGTTGATATTCAGCTTTACTACAAGGGGTCAAGAGCGGCCATCGCCGCCTGCGCCAGCCTGCGGCCGCCGATCCGGACGTGCCGAAGGCTGACATCGTGCATCCCCGCCTTGAACGCGACCGCGCGACCTCGGGCACCGGATGCCCAGCGCAATCGCAATCTGAGGAAAGCCGCCAATGTTCATCGCCATGAACCGCTTCAAGGTCGTCAAGGGAGAGGAGGCCGCCTTCGAGGAGATCTGGGCGAGCCGCAAGACCCGCCTCGACGAGATGAAGGGCTTCATCACCTTCCACCTGCTCAAGGGGCCGGAGAAGGAGGATCACACCCTCTACTCCTCGCACACGACCTGGGCCTCCAAGGACGATTTCACCGCCTGGACCAAGTCGGAGCAGTTCCGCGAGTCACATCGCAATGCTGGCCAGCCGCGGCCGAAGCCGCTCTATCTCGGCCATCCCGAGTTCGAGGGTTTCGAGACGGTGCTGAGCGAAAGCAATCCGCATCGGCCTCGCCAGGCGGCAGAGTAAGGGGGCGGGCATGTCGATCTCGCAGGCGAGCGCCGCGGCAGTCCAGGAATTGCCGCCGAGCGACCCGGTGGAACGCGTCAGGCAGGCGCTGGCGGCCAAGCCCGATGGCGTGATCGAGGCCATCGCCCGCGAGGTCGGCGTGCCGACGCTCACGGTGCTGGAGCAGATCCCGGCCGATGAGCGCCATTTCATTCCGGCCGAGCGCTTCGAAGCGCTTTGGCAGGAGATGTCGACCTGGGGCGTCATCCTGTTCCTGGTCCACACCGTCGACGTCGTGCTCGAGGTCGACGGCACCTTGCCGGTCGGCTCGTTCGGCCATGGCTATTACAATATCCATGGCGACAGCCCGATCGGCGGGCATATCAAGGCCGAGAACTGCAAGGCGATCTATCTGGTCGATCGCAAGTTCCATGGCCGCCGCTCCTGCTCGGTGCAGTTCTTCAACGGCGCCGGCGAGGCGATGTTCAAGGTCTTCGTCAAGCGCGACGCGCAGCGCGAGCTGCTCGCCGACCAGGTCACGCGCTTCGAGGCGCTGAAGACGACGTTCAACTGAACATAAGAGGGTGCCATCCCGCGCTCGCTGCAGCATGCAATGCTGCTGCGCAGGTGCGGGACCGTCTGCGGAGAGGGCGCCTCGTTCTGCGCGCGGACCCGTGTCTGCGCGGCAGCATTGCGCGCCGCGGCGCGCACGGGATGACGGCGCCCTGTAACCTCCTAGCCCTCCGGCGCGAATTCGCCTGCGCCGAGCGGGCCGCTGACTCAGTCTGACAGTACGACCGGCAGAATGCGCGCCGCGGGAACGCGAACGCCAACGGCGCGTTGCGGCATTGGGCCAATCCCCAAGCCGAGGCGTTCCCTCCGTATCGAACCGAAGGCTGCGTTGTATGACCAACCATTCCACGATCGCGGCCGGCCGAGCCAAGGCATCGGCCCAGGCGAAATTCGAGAACACCGCCTCATTGCAGGACTGGCGCCGGCAGGTTGCCGATCTCTATGCCGCCGTTCGGGCCATGCCGGCGCAGGCCGGCTGGCAGCATTGGCGCGGCGTGCGCGACCGGCTCTTCCGCGAGCACGCGCAATCGCCGCTGGCGGCGACGCGCAGGGCCCAGTTCGGCGGCATCAACTATTTCGCCTATGATCCCGCGTTGCGCTTCGAGGTCGGGCTGAAACCGGCCGCCGAGCGCGAGATCATCACGGTCGAGGCCGGCAAGGATGGCGCCATGGTGCTGCGGCCCTATGCGCTGACCAACGGGCTCGAAGCCCCGCTCGGCAAGGAGCTGACTCTCTACTGGATCGAAGGCTATGGCGGCGGCACCTTCCTGCCCTTCGGCGACGCGACCAATCGCGAGGAGACTTTTGCGGGCGGCCGCTACCTGCTCGACACGATCAAGAGCGCCGATCTCGGCATTGGGGCCGATGGCAGGACGATCCTCGACTTCAACTTCGCCTATTATCCGTCCTGCGCCTATTCGGAAGCCTGGGTCTGCCCGCTTTCGCCGCCCGAGAATCGCCTGCCCCGTGCCGTCCGCGGCGGCGAGCGCAATCCTTCCGCCTGAGCCGCAAGCCGCGATGCCGTCCTGCTACGGCACGAGCCTTGCCTGGAAGAACCGTCTCGATTCCGGCCTCGACTTGCGTCCGTTGCGGAACCCTCGTTAGCTGCCTTCACCACGCCATCGAAAGGAGGCGAACATGACCTTCGTCAATACACGCTTCGCCAGGACGCTGTTCGCTGCCGCCGCCCTGCTCGTGGCCGGCGTCTCGGGCGCCTATGCCCAGACGATCAAGATCGGCTCGAAGAACTTCACCGAGCAATTCATCGTCGCCGAGCTCTACGCGGCGGCGCTGGAGAACGCCGGCTTCAAGGTCGAGCGCAAGATCAATCTCGGCGGCACCTTGGTGGCGCATGAGGCGCTGAAGAGCGGCGCGATCGACCTCTATCCGGAATATACCGGCACCGGCTTCAACGCTGTGATGAAGGCGACCACGACCGAGACCGACCCGGAGAAGGTGCGCCAGCTGGTCAAGGACTTCTACGAGAAGGAGTTCAAGCTGACCTGGCTGAAGCCGTCCAACATCAATAACGGCTATGCCATCGTCGTCCGGCCCGACACGGCCAAGGAATACAACCTCAAGACCCTCACCGATCTCGGCAAGGTCGCGAACAAGCTCAGCCTCGGCGCGGGCACCGAATTCGTCGACCGCCGCGACGGCATTGCCGGGCTAAAGGAGGTCTACGGCGCCGAGTTCAAGGAATTCAAGCAGTTCGCGGCGCTGCGCCTGCGCTACGAGGCGCTGGCGCAGAAGCAGGTCGATATCGCCAACGGTTTCTCGACCGACTGGCAGATCGCGGCCGAGAAATTCATCGCGCTCGATGACGACAAGGGCCTGTTCCCGCCCTATTTCCTGGCGCCGGTGGTGCGTCCGGAAATCGCCGGCAATGCCAAGATCGTCGAGGCGCTGGAGAAGGTTGGCGCCCTGCTCGACAACCAGACCATGCAGGAGCTGAACCGGCAGGTCGAAGTCGACAAGAAGGAGCCGCGTACGGTCGCGGCCAACTTCCTGAAAGCCAAGGGCCTTGTCCGCTGAGGCATCTCCCTTGCTAATGGAGCGGATGCAGGATCTCGCGCCGCTCGTCGTGACCATCGGAACCGGGCCGCTCTCGCTCGAGGCGGTCCATGCGGTCGCTTATGGCGGGGCGAAGGTCGTGCTCGCGCCGAGCGTAGGCGAGCGGCTGCGTGCCGCGCGTGGCGTGGTCGAGCGCAGCCTGGAGCGCGGCGAGGCGGTCTATGGCCTGACGACCGGGCTCGGCGCCGCCGTCGATACCAGGCTGGCGGCCGATCAGATCGCCGCCTTCCAGCAGCGTGCGGTGCGCGCCAGGGCCGTCGGCGTCGGCCCCTGTCTGACGCGAGCGGAGGTGCGCGCCCTGCTGCTGGCGCGGCTGGCCGGGCTGGCGCGGGGCGCTTCGGGCATCTCGCCGCATTTCGCTGGGACGATCAGCGACATGCTCAATGCCGGTTTGCATCCGCAGGTCAGGCGCATCGGCTCGCTCGGCGAGGCCGATCTGTCCTCGCTCGCGCAGCTCTTCCTGCCGCTTGCCGGCGAGGGTGAGGCGGAATTCGGCGGGCGTGTCCTGCCCGGCCCCGAGGCGATGCGGGCGGCCGGGATCGCGTTGCCCGAATTCGGGCCGAAGGACGGGCTGGCGCTGCTCAATGCCAATGCCGAAAGCGTCGGCCTCGCGGCTCTCGCGCTGCACGAGATGAGGCTGGCGCTGGAGGCGCTGACGGCCGCGGGCGCGCTTTCGCTCGAAGCTTATCGCGCCAATCTCTCGCCGATCGCGGCCGATCTCGTGAGCTTGCGGCCGGTTCCGAGCCAGGTCTCCGGCAGCAACAGACTGCGCATTCTGCTCGCCGGCAGCGACCTGTTCGAACCGGGCGCGGCGCGGCGCGTGCAGGACCCGCTCTCCTTCCGCTGTCTCGCGCCCGTCAACGGCGCGGCGCTCGCGGCCTGGGAGGCGGCGCGCGACCTCGTCGAAATCGAGCTGAACGGCGCTGCCGACAGCCCGGCGGTGTGTGGCGGCGGCATGGCTTCTACCGTAAATTTCGACACGACGGCGCTGGCCCTCGCCCTGGAGGGGCTCGGCCTCGCGGCGGCGCATGCCGCGACCGTCTCCGCCTTCCGCACGGTGAAGCTGATGTCGCCTGCGTCCAGCGACCTGCCGCGCTTCCTGACCCGCCACGGCGGCACGCATGCCGGCTTCGCCACGACGCAGAAGACGGCCTCGGCGCTCGAGGCCGAGATTCGCCGGCTCGCCCAACCTTTCGGCCCGATGACCATGCCGGTCGCCGACGGCGTCGAGGATTATGCGCCGATGACGCCGCGCATCGTCGAGAAGACGGCCGACATCGCCCGGCACCTGCTCAGGCTGGCGGCGATCGAGCTCGCCGTCGCGGCCGAGGCGGTCGACCTGCGCGAGGGCATCAGGCTCGGCGCCGGCACCGGACTCGCCCATGGCTTCGTCCGCCGCCATGTCGCCCGGCTCGACGATGACCGCCCGATGGGGCGCGAATACGAGGCGCTGGCCGCGCGGCTGGGAGCCGGTGAACTCGCCGCGGTGCTCGGGAGCCTGCCGGCATGACCTGGCTCCTCGAAAACTACGATCGCGTCCTCGTCGCGCTCTGGGAGCATATCCAGCTCGTCGGCATCGGCCTGGCGATCTCGCTGGTGGTCGGCCTGCCCCTCGGCATCCTCTCGGCGCGGCGGCCCAAATTCTATCTCGTCGTGCTGCTGATCTCGGGCGCGCTCTATACGGTGCCGGCGCTGGCGATCTTCGCGCTGCTGATCCCATGGCTCGGGCTGGGCTTCGGCCCGGCCATCGTCGCGCTGGTGATGTACGCGCTGCTGATCATCATCCGGAATACCGCGACCGGGCTGCAGGAGGTCTCGCCCGATATTCTCGATGCCGCCGACGGCATGGGCTATGGCCGCTGGCGCCGGCTCTTCGCCATCGAGCTGCCGCTGGCACTGCCGGTCATCATCGCCGGCATCCGCATCACCGTGGTCACCATGGTCTCGGTCGCGACCGTCGCCGCCTTCATCAATGCCGGCGGGCTCGGCGACATCATCTTCCAGGGCATCACCCAGGATTTCGGCGAGAAGGTCGTGGTCGGCGCGGTCGTCACCTCCTTGCTGGCGATCGTCTGCGACGAGCTGTTGCGCCGGCTGGAGCTTCATATGCGCAGCGTCCAGGCGGAGGTGGCCTGATGCTGACCTGGATCAACGCCAATCCAAAAATCTTCTGGACCGCGGTGCAGAACCATCTCTGGCTTTCGACCGTGGCTCTTCTGGCCGTCGTGCTGATCGCGCTGCCACTCGGCCTGGCGCTGACCCGCCATCGCGGCCTCGCCAATCTCGCGATCGCCATTGTCAACATCCTGCGGACGGTGCCGAGCCTGGCGCTGCTCGTGATCATGCTGCCGCTACTCGGCACCGGCTTCCTGCCCTCGGCGGTGGCGCTGGTGCTCTATGGCCTGCCGGCCCTGCTGCTCAACACCTATACCGGCCTCACCGAGGTCGATCGCGACATCGTCGAGGCCGCGCGCGGACAGGGGTTCTCCGACGCTCAGGTGATGACGCGGATCGAGATTCCGCTGGCGCTGCCGGTGATCTTCGCGGGCGTGCGCACGGCGGCGGTGCAGATCGTCTCGGCCGCGACGCTGGCTGCCTTCATCGGCGGAGGCGGGCTCGGCGAGCTGATCACTTCCGGCATGGCCAATTTCAACTTCCCGCAGCTCATCGCAGGCGCCGTCGGCGTCGCCTTGCTGGCGCTGCTGGTCGAGATCATCTTCGCAGGGCTTGAGCGGCTGATGACCAGCTCGGCCCGGATGGGGGCCGCATGACCATTCGCCTCGAAGGCGTCAGCAAGAGCTTTCCGGGAGTCGCGCGCCCCGCGGTCGACAATCTCGACCTCGTGATCGAGACGGGCAAGACCTGCGTGCTAATCGGCCCCTCCGGCTGCGGCAAGACTACGACGATGCGCATGGTCAACCGGCTGATCGAGCCGACATCCGGGCGGATCATGGTCGGGGACGAGGATGTCACCAAGGCCGATCCGGTCCAGCTGCGCCGGCATATCGGCTACGTTATCCAGCAGATCGGCCTCTTCCCGCATATGACCATCGCGGAGAACGTCGCGACCGTGCCGAAGCTGCTGGGCTGGCCGGCGGCGAAGATCAAGGCGCGCGTCGAGGAGATGCTGGCGCTGGTCGGGCTCGAGCCCTCGCAGTTCCTGACGCGTTTTCCGCGCCATCTCTCCGGCGGCCAGCGCCAGCGTGTCGGCGTGGCGCGCGCGCTCGCGGCCGAGCCGCGGGTGATGCTGATGGACGAGCCCTTCGGCGCGGTCGATCCGGTGGTGCGCAGCCGGCTGCAGGACGAGTTCGTCTCGATCCTGCGCCGCCTCGGCAAGACGGTGATCTTCGTCACCCACGATATCGACGAAGCCATCCGCATGGGCGACGTCGTCGCGATCATGCGCGACGGCAAGCTCGTGCAATACGATACGCCGGACCGGCTGCTGGCGGCGCCGGCGGACGCGTTCGTCGCCGATTTCGTCGGGGCCGATGCGGCGCTGCGGCGGCTGTCGCTGGTGAGCGCGGCGGAGGCGCTGGAGCCGCTCGGTGCGACGTCCGGCGCTGTGACGCAGCCGGCGACGGCGAACCTGCGCGGTGTGCTCTCGGCGTTGTTCGCTGCGGGGCAGGAGGTGGCGGTGATCGTCGATGGCGAGGGCCAGCCGATCGGCCAGGTCTCGCTCGCGGCGATCAGGGCGCGCAGCGCGGGGACGGCCTCCACCTGAGGAGGAACAGCGCTCCTTTCCTTCCCGCCTTGCGGGGGAAGGTGGCTCGAAAGGGTCGCGCGACGATTGCCGCGCAACCCTTCAGCCGAGCTCAAGGATAGAGGTCGGCGCGACCCCTCATGCGCCGCTGCCGCGGCACCTTCTCCCGCAAGAGGGAGAAGGGTAAGGACGACTCACCCAGTCGAGGTCTACGCCCCCAACGCCGCCAGCTTCGTCAGATCGACATTCGCCCCGCAGACCAGCACGCCCAAGCGCTCGCCCTGCTTCGGCTTGTAGGCGCCGGAGATCAGGGCGCCGAAGGCCGCCGCGCCGCCGGGCTCGACCGCCAGGCGAAAATCGCGCCAGAGCTGGACCTGCGCCGCGGTGATCGCGGCATCCGCGACCAGCGCGACATGGTCGACCGCATCCTTGCAGACATCGTAGACGAGCTGGCCGACATTGCGGGCGCCGAGCGAATCCGCGGCCACCGAGACGACACTGACATCGGTCGGACCCTTGGCCTCCAGCGCCGCCTGGAGCGCGCGCGAATTCTCCGGCTCGACGCCGACGACCTTGACCTTGCTGCCGGCGAACCAGGCGGCGATCCCCGAGATCAGGCCGCCGCCGCCGACCGCGACGAGAACGGTGTCGAGATCGGGCTCCTGCCCGTCCCACTCATAGCCGAGCGTGCCCTGGCCGGTGATCGTTTCCCTGGCGGCGAAGGGATGGATCTTGAGCGCGCCGGTCTCGGCGACGAAGCGGTCGCAGGCGGCCTGAGCGTCGTCATATTGCGCGCCGCCGACGATGACATCGGCACCGAAGCGCTTGATCGCCTCGATCTTGGCGGCGGGCGAGATCTCGGGGACGAAGATCGTCGCCTTCACGCCGCGCTTGCCGGCGGCATAGGCGACGGCCGCGCCATGGTTGCCACCTGAGGCCGCGGCGACGCCGGCTGCCGGCACGTTGAGCGAAAGCAGGTTGTTGAAGGCGCCGCGCGTCTTGAACGAACCGGCATGCTGCACGCATTCGAGCTTGAGCGAGAGATCGGCGACCGAACCGAGCGCGCCCTGGCCGAGCCGCATCACGGGCGTCACGCGGGCATGGCCGGCGATGCGCTTGGCGGCTTCCTCGATCATCGGGCGGGTGACGGGACGGTCGGACATGGCGGGTTCCTGGGCGGGTGGCCGATCCGGGTCAAAGGTCCAGATCGCGATGGGGAGCCCGTGGCTATCGCGTCCCGGCGGATCGGGGAAGGGCTTTCCGCGCCCGGCCCGGATGTGCCTGGCGACGATCAGGGCCGCGAATGAGTCGAGCGCATCGTCGGCCGCGGCCCCGCGCGGCGGGCGGGTCGTGACGCTCTCGGACGGCAGGCCGGCGGCGATCAGCAGCGCCTGGCGCTCGGCCATGCCGGCTTGATTGATCATGCCCTTGATCTTCTTGGGGTGGGCGAGCGGCGCCCCGCGCATGGTGCGGAAGGCGAGTTCGGGATGGACCTCGTAGATGCGGCTTTGCAGCTCTGGCTCGGCCCGCAGCATGGCGTCGATCTCGCGGATTTTCGGGAAGAGGAAGAAACCCTGCTTCGAGACCTTGCGTGGGGGCTCCGAGGTTTCCAGCGCAAGCCGGCAGGCCTCCCAATAATCCTCCGCATGCACGGCCGTGCGCGAGGGAATGGCGAAGACCGAGGATTGGCGCTCGCCGAGCAGGGACCGCACCGCCTGTTCCGGCCCGCGGCCCGAGCCGACGGTGCGGTCGGGCAGGCCGATCGGCATGTCCACCGCGATCAACGTGGGCGCGTCCGGACCGGCGAGGAGATCGGCGAGGTGTGGAACGACGCGCAGGACCGGCCTCGCCGGTTGACCATCGTTCATCAGTGCCGCGATCCAGCCCGCCTTGCAGCCATCGACTCCGGCGATCCAGGCCATCCGTCATACCCTCTTCATCGTTCGGCGAGTCGATGTTGCATTGCGAAGCCATCTGGTGTGCATTGCACCAGCTGGGGCTGCACGATCGTTTCAGGAGTGATCGCATGACCGAGATCCGCCCGCGTCGCAGTGTTCTTTATATGCCCGGTTCGAATGCGCGTGCGCTGGAAAAGGCGCGCGAGATCGCGGCCGACGCGCTGATCCTCGATCTCGAGGACGCGGTCGCGCCCGATACCAAGGAACTGGCGCGCGATCAGGTCTGCGCCGCCGTCAAGGCCGGCGGCTATGGCAGGCGCGAGCTGGTGATCCGCGTCAACGGCGCCGACACGCCCTGGTTCGAGGCTGATCTCGCGGCGGCGACCGAGGCCAAGCCGGATGCGATCCTGGTCCCAAAAATCTCCTCGGCGGAAGCCCTGCAGCGTATCGGCAACCAATTGATCGGGCTCTGGGCCGATCCGGAGATCAAGATCTGGGCGATGATCGAGACGCCGCTCGCCATTCTCGACGCTGAGCGCATCGCGCGCGCCGCGCATGTGCCGGCGACGCGGCTCGCCTGCTTCGTGCTCGGCACCAATGATCTCGCCAAGGAGACCCGGGCCCGCTTCGTGCCGGGCCGGGCGCCGATGCTGCCCTGGCTGACCACGGCGATCCTTGCCGCCCGTGCCCATGGCATCGACGTGATCGACGGCGTCTATAACGACATCAAGGACGAGGCAGGCTTCATCGCCGAATGCGAGCAGGGCCGCGATCTCGGCTTCGACGGCAAGACGCTGATCCACCCCGCACAGGTCTCGCCGGCCAATGCGGCCTTTGCACCAGATGAAAGCGAGCTGACGCGGGCCAAGGCGATCATCGCCGCCTTCCAGCAGCCGGAGAATGCCGACAAGGGCGCGATCCAGCTCGATGGCCGCATGGTCGAGCGGCTGCATGCGGAAATGGCGAGGCGGGTGGTGGCGCTGGCGGACGCGATCGCGGCCTGAGACCGCTCGATACGTCTACTGGCGAGGCCGTCTGACGCGGCTGTCTGCGCCTCCGGTGCTCACGGACCGATGTCCGCTCCGCTCCGGTTCTCGACAGCCACGCCAGTCGACTCACGCCAGCGACGTCTCAAGCGATCTCAGGGGGCGGTGGGTGAACCGGGCTCAGTCCTTGGCCTTCTTCGCCCGCTCGATGCCTTCGACGATGAGCTGCTTGGCCTTGTCGGCGTCGCCCCAGCCCAAAAGCTTCACCCATTTGCCGGGCTCGAGATCCTTGTAGTGCTCGAAGAAGTGCTGGATCTGGTCGAGCGTGATCTGCGGCAGGTCGGTGTAGTTATGGACGTTCTGGTAGCGCTTGGTCAGCTTCGGCACGGGCACGGCGAGGATCTTCTCGTCGCCGCCGGCCTCGTCCTGCATCATCATCACGCCGATCGGGCGGACTGCGATGTAGGAGCCGGGGATCAACGGGCGGGTATTGGCGACGAGCACGTCGCAAGGGTCGCCGTCTTCCGAGAGGGTGTGGGGGATGAAGCCGTAATTCCCGGGATAGCGCATCGGGGTGTAAAGGAAGCGGTCGACGAAGAGCGTGCCGGCTGCCTTGTCCATCTCGTACTTGATCGGTTCGCCGCCAATCGCCACCTCGATGACCACATTGACTTCTTCGGGCGGGTTCTTGCCGATCGGAATGGCGTCCAGACGCATGGATAATCCTTGTGCTGCGTTTAGCTGGCGCGCCTTATGCGCGCTGGCGAAGAAAAGGCCAAGCCCTTGCTGCTGCGGACTTCTGCCATTGCCGTAGCGGGCCATGGCGGATTTGCGCGGCATCGCCCGCGCTGGTATCGGCAATTCATGACAATGGAAGAGATGATCAGGTGCTGAACCGGTTGCGCCCCGATGCCGAGCGCTATCAGCGGCGCATGGCGCGCATCGCCCGCTGGGACAGGCCCTTGTCCGGCAGGTTCGACCGGGTGCGCGCCTGGACCAATATGCTGCTGGTCGACCACGGCATCTTCAGGCTCGCCTATCTCAACGCACATCGCGTGACGCCGCGGCTCTGGCGGGCGGCGCAGCCGGCGCCGACCGATATCGCCTGGTTCGCACGACAGGGCGTGAAGACGATCGTCAACCTGCGCGGCGGGCGTGAGCACGGCGCCTGGCCGCTGCAGCGCGAGGCCTGCGAGCGCCACGGCATTGCGCTGGTCGAATTCGTGCTGCGCTCGCGCGGTGCGCCGGAGCGCGAGACCATTCTGGATGCCAAGGCCTTTTTCCAGACCCTGGCCGAACCGGCGCTGGTGCATTGCAAATCGGGCGCCGACCGCGCCGGCTTCTTCTCGGCGCTCTACCTGCTTATCCACGAGAACCGGCCACTCGACGAGGCGATGGGCCAACTCTCGCTGCGCTACGGCCATTTCCGCTTCGCCAAGACCGGGATTCTCGACGCTTTCTTCGAGGCCTATCGCGACGAGGGCGCGGCCAAGGGCATCGCCTTCCTCGACTGGGTCGAGCACCATTATGATCCGGCCCGGCTGGAGCGGGACTTCAAGACGGGCTTCCTGTCGTCGCTGCTGGCCGACCGGCTGATCCGGCGCGAATAGCCTTGGATCACGCGGCGATCTGATCGGATCCGGCTCTAGCGCGTCGCAGCAGGCGCGGCGGCGAAGTCACCGCTGCCGAGCCGCGTCCAGGCGAACTGGACATGGGCGAACATGCGCGCCATCGAGACCAGGCCGATGGCGCAAAGCAAGGCCATCGAGAGCGTGCCGAACCAGAGCATGACCAGTCCGGCGACGACGAGCGCGACGGCATTGGTCGCCAGCTGGCGATGCGGATAGCGCGACAGCGTCGCGATCTCGTGCAGCGGCATCACCAGGGCGGAGCCGCCATAGAACAGCGCCAGGGCGGCGACGACATGGCCGATACCCTCCCATTGCGTGCCGTCGAGCACGAAATCCGCGACGACGGAGAAGAGCGCGATCCCGGCGAAGAGCGCAGCGGCGACCGCGACCAAGCACAGCGTAATGAAGCGCGCCGTCCGTTGGCGATCCTGCTCGTCCTGCTTGCGCAGATTGTTCATGGCGAGCGGGACGGAGACGGTGGCGAACATCTGCGTCGGCATTTCCAGCAGCCGCATGGCCAGCGCGACATGGGCGGCGAGGATGGGATTGCTGGCGAGCGGCATCGCCAGCAATGGCGCGGCCATGAAGCTGAAGGAGAGCAGCGCCGAGGGCAGCAGGATGCGGGGCGCTGTGCGCCAGCGCAGCATCGATTTACGCAGTTCCGGCTTCGACCATTGCGAGGGCTCGACGAGCTGGAAGAGTGCGCGGCGCCGGCGCCAGGCGAGATAGAGCGCGGCGAAGGCGTGGCCGAACGCATCGGCCGCGAACAGCGCGACCGAGGTCGGGCCGAGCGGCCAGATCAGCAGGATCATCATACCCGGCTGCACCAGCGCCTGGACGATGCCGATGCTGCCGACGGTAGCGAAATCGCCCTCGGCGGTCGCCTCGGCGATGATCAGCCGGATCATCGCGCGGCTCGCGAGCGAGATCATGAACAATGCGCCGAAGCCGCGCAGGATCCAGCCTTCGGTGGCCGCAAAGAGCACGGCGATCGTCATGCCGCACAGGAAGAGGGTGCCGGCGGCAAGCGCCAGCCGGAAGGCCTGGCCGAGGTGCTTGCGGTCGCTGTTCTGGAAAAACACCGCCTCGAAGCGCAGCAGGGCTGCGATGGAGACAAAATTGGCCAGGGTCGAGAAGATCGCGAAATCGGCGAAGACCTGGGCCGGGCACAAGGCAGCAGCCAGCAGCAGGCCCCAGACCGAGAGGAAGCGCGCCTGGAGGAAGCGCAGCCCGAGCATCAGGCCGGAGCGTAACCCGGGGCGGGTCGCGAGCCTGGCGCCGGCCTCGGAGAGCGATGGCAATCGGAGGGACGTGCGGTCGAGCGCAAGTTCAGCGGCCATATCCACATCACCTGTCGGGATGCCGGACAAGCTGGTGTCGCTGAGATCCCGGTCGTCGCGACGGCTCGACGAGGCCTGGGCAGGATCGGAGGCTGCGATCACAGCAGGACTTCGTGCCCGTCACAGTGCGCAAACATGGTTAACAAATCCTTGATGCGCCGCATGCCCTGCCGAGGTCCTTGGAACGAACGACCTCTGATTGTCCGGAGTTGTGGCCAAAAGGAGGCCTTGCTTAACCCCGCCAGGGGGCGGATCCAGACGTTATTGCGTCGGGCGGCGCCAGCGTCCACTCTCCAGTTTCGCTTCCATCAGAGACAATCACCGTGCCGCACGCCCCGATCCATATTGACTTCCTCAACGCGCTCGATGTCGAGGCCCTGGCGTTGACGGATCAGGAGATCATCGCCGCAGTCGAAACCGGGCTTGCGGCGCAGGGTCGCAAGGAAACGGTGATCGAGCCGCGCATGCATTTGCAGCCGGGCGCTGCGAATGGTCATTTCAACGTTCTGCGAGGGGCGTTCCGGGCGCCGATCAACCTTGCCGGCGTCAAGGTGATCGGCGATTTCGTCGACAATTACAAAGAAGGCCTGCCATCCGAGCTCGGGCTCCTGCTGCTGATGGACCCTGGCAACGGCGTGCCGAAGGCGATCATCGACGGTAGCCACCTCACCGATATGCGCACAGGTGCGGTCACGGCCATCGGCGCGAAATATCTGGCGCGCAAGGGTTCAAAGGTGCTGGCCCATGTCGGGGCGCGCGGCACGGCCTATTGGAACGTGCGCCTGCTCGATTCCCTCTTCGATTTCGACGAGATCCGCGTGCATTCGCGCCGCAAGGAAAGCCGCGACGCCTTCGGCGCGAAGCTCGCCGCCGATCGCGGCAAGACGATCACGGTGACCGAGGATTGGCGCTCCTGCGTCGAGGGCGCCGATATCGTCGTCGAGGCCTCGCGGCTGAACGCGCCCGAGCCGATGCTCAGGACGGAGTGGATCAAGCCGGGGGCCTTCGTCGTGCCCTATGGCACGATGAGCGCGGTCGAGCTCTCGCTGACCGATATCATGAGCAAGCTCGTGGTCGATGATTGGGGCCAGTGCAAATCCGGCCAGTTCGGCTCGTTGCGTGCCCATGTCGAGGCCGGCAAGCTCTCGGAGGCGACACTCCATGCCGAGATGGGCGAGATCGTCGCCGGGCTGAAACCCGGTCGCGAGTGCGAGGACGAGACCATCCTGTTCTGGCATCGCGGGTTGTCGCTGTCGGATATCGCGCTCGGCCATTTCATGCTGGAAAAGGCGGCTCGGCTCGGGCTCGGCCAGCGGCTGCGCTACGCGTGAGTGCCGACCATGTCGCGAATGCGCGCATGTACGCGGTCGACCCGGCCGTGCGCGCGGCCTGGGCCGAGCTGTTCGGATGGGTTTCCCATGCTTCCGGCGTCCCGCTCACGGTGATCGACCATGCCGCGCCGGCGCCGCTCGAAGAGCTCTGGCGGCGTGGTGATCTCGGACTCGCCTTCATCTGCGGCTATCCATTCGCGAGCGGCGGCTTTCCTGTGCAGCCGGTGGCGGCGCCCGTGCCTGCCTCCAGCCTCGCGGCCGGACGGCCTTTCTATGCCTCGCATCTTGTCGTGCGCGCGGAGAGCCCGATTGACTCGCTGGCCGGAAGTTTTGGCAAGCGCCTCGGCTGGACGGTCGAGCATTCGCAATCGGGCTTCAACGCGCTGCGAAGCCACCTCCTGCGTCATCGGCGGGAGGGCGAGCGGCTGTATTCCGAGAGCCTCGGCCCCCTCGTCACTCCCCGCCGGGTGATCGAGGCCGTGCTTGCCGACGAGATCGATATCGGCCCGCTCGATTCCTATTTCCATGATCTGCTGCTCGCGCATGAACCTGCGACCGCCGCCCGATTGCGGATCGTCGAGACGACGGAAGCGCGGCCGATGCCGCTCCTGGTCGCCGCGGATAGTGCCGAGCCGGCCGTCGTCGAAAGGCTTCGTGACGCGCTGCTGGCCATGGCGGAGGACGCCGCCGCAGCTCCCTTGCTAGCGCGCTTGTGCCTGCGTGGTTTCGCGCCGGTCGAACGCGAGGCTTACGGAATCTTGCTGGACGAGGCGTGGGAGGCACAGGCCGCCGGTTACCTCATGCCGGGCTGAGCGTTCCGCAGAGGCATCCAGGAAGGGGAAGCTCACGCTGCCAGCCGCGGCGCCGCCATTTCCTCGCGCAGCGCCTCGGCAAAGCGCAGCGCCGCGGCGCTGGGCTGCGGCCCGATGATCAGCCCGACCGAGAGCTCGAAGAGCGGCGGCAGCCCTTCCGCAGCCCCGAGCCGGCGCAGGCTCGGCGGGATCGCGCTTTCGGTGATCGCCGTGACGCAAAATCCCGCCTCCACCGCCGAGAGCACGCCCGAGGTATGCGAGGAGGAAAAGACCAGCCGGTGCGCCTTCCCGGCCGCATCGAGCGCCGCGAGGATGCGCGGCCGCGCCCGGCAGCCGTCGGAGAACAGGGCGAGCGGCAGCGCCTCCTGCAATTCCGGCCGGTGCCCGCGCGCCGCGACCCAGACCAGCGGCTCGCGCCGGAGCACCTCGCCCTTCGGCCGCGACGGATCCTGCGTCACCACCGCGAGATCGAACTCGCCCGAAGCCAGCGCCGGCTCGATATTGCGCGAGAGGTCGCAGCGCAGTTCCAGTTCGACGCGCGGATGCTCGGCGGCGAAACGCGCGATCAGCGGCCGCAGGTAGGCGTCGACATAGTCGTCGGGGATGCCGATGCGCAGCCGCCCCGCCGTCGCCGCCCCGCCGAGTTCGGCCAAGGCCTCGCGCTCGACCGCCAGCAGCCGGCGCGCATGCGCGATCAGCCGCTCGCCGGCATCGGTCGGCGTCACGCCGCGGCGGGAGCGCTCCAGCAGCTTCTGGCCGAGCTGGTTTTCCAGGTCCTGGATGCGGGCCGAGATCGCCGATTGCGTCCGGCCGAGCCTGGCGCTGGCGGCGGTGAATCCGCCCGCTTCAGCCACCGCGACCAGCATGTCGAGCGCCGCCAGATCGAAATGCGTGGTCATGCGAAGCTCCATCGGATTTTCGAATGGAGCGATGAGAATAATCCGTTTTTCTTGTCGACGGAAGCTCACTATATCCCCGGCAATCACACGCGGATTTGCCCCGATGACCACGTCCGATCTCGCCCTGACGCGCCCGACAGTCCCCAGTCCGGCGATGTTCCTCGCCCTGTTGACCGGCGCGACCTGCATCGGCTTTTCCGGCGTCTTCGTGCGCTTCGCCGATGTCGGCCCGGCCGCTGCCGGGTTCTGGCGCATGATCTTTGCGCTGCCCGTGCTCGCCGCCTGGATGGCGCTGGAGCGGCGCAGATCCGTCGCCGGCACCGTGCGCTCCGCTGCCTGGGGGCCGATCGCGCTGGCCGGCCTCGCCTTCGCTGTTGATGTCACCCTCTACAATGCCTCGCTCGGCTTCACCTCGATCGCCAATGCCTCGCTGCTCGGCAATCTCTCGCCGGTCGTCGTCGTCATCGGCGGCTGGCTGCTGCTCGGCGAGACCATCACGCGGCGCATTCTCGGTGCGCTCCTGCTCGCCATCGGTGGCGCCGTGCTGCTCGTGCTGCCGAAATTCGCCGCCGGCTCAGCCACCCCGGCCAGTGCCGCGGGCACGTTCGGCGATACGCTCGCGATCGGCGCGGCCGTCGCCTATGCCGGCTACATTCTCGCCATCCGCCGCGCCCGCGATCTCGCCGATGCCGGCCGCATCGGCCTGGTCTCCAGCGCGCTCTGCGCCGTCTTCTGCCTGGCGACGGCGCTCGTCCTCGGCGAGACGATCGTGCCGCAGTCGCTGCAGGGCTGGCTGGCGGTCGCCGCGCTCGGCCTCGTCTCGCATGCGCTCGGCCAGGGCCTGATCACGCTCTCGCTCGGCCAATACGGCGCCGGCGCCGCCTCGCTGGTGATGGTCTACCCGGCGCTGGTCAGCGTGCTCGCCGCCTGGGCGATCTTCGCCGAGCAGCCCTCGCCCGCGCAGGCTTTTGGTGGTGTGGCGATTCTGGCGGCAGTCCTGCTGGTGCGGCGAGGGTGAGTAGCGGCAGTCGGCCTGAATAAGCCGCGGCTCAGTTCAGGCCGTCTCTTGCAATGGCCAAACCTCGACGACGCCATGTGCCACCGCGCAGGGCACATGCGAAACCTTTTTGATGGCTTCGTCCAGGTCGGCGGCCTCGATGATGGCGAAACCGGCGACCGGCAAGGCGGAGGACATGAATGGTCCATCGCTGGTTTCGATGCCGCGGGCCTCTGGATTGCGGACCTGCACCGGCGTGCCGGCGATCCCCATCACCGCGCCTTTGGACCGTAGTTTCGCGTCCTCGTCATGGGCGGCGTCCCTGACGGGACGAGGCGTGCGGGCATAGCCGGCCGCATCGCCATATCCGATCGTGATGAACCTGGGCATGGGCTCGTCTCCTCAGTCGAAAGATGCCTCTCACGCTGCCGCCGGCGCGTATCGCAACACCAGGGTCCCGTTCCCCAGCGCCCTGTTCTCCAGCAGCTTCAATTTCCGCAGTTCCCCGCCTTGCTTGAACAGCGGCGTGCCCGCCCCGAGCCGCACCGGCACCACCCCCACGATCATCTCGTCGATCTGGTTCGCTTGCAGGAGCGCGTCGACTAGCTCGGCGCTGCCGAAGATGAAGACGTCCTTGCCCGGCGCCGCCCGCAGCCTGGCGATCTCGCCGGTGATATCGGCCGTCACCCGCGTATTGTTCCAGTCCGAACTCATGATCGTGCGCGAGGCGACGAGCTTGGGCAGGGCATTCATGAAACGCGTGATCTCGTTATCCTCGGCCTTCGTCCAATAGGCCTTCATGCCTTCGTAGGTGACGCGGCCGAAGACGAGGCATTGGGCGCGCTGGCCGAATTCCTTGCTCATCGCCTCCATCTCCTCGCCCCAGCCATACTCGTGCAGCGACAGATCCCACTTCTCCGTGCCCTCGAAAAAACCGTCGAGGCTCATGATGTTCCACATGATCACCTTGGCCATGTCACCCTCCCATGCAGGCGGCGCCCGCGGCGCCGAAACCGGTTGCGAATTGCAAGCAGTTGGCTTCTAGCCAAACCGATTGTAGAATGCAAGCGGTTTTTTGGAGAGGCATATGAAAGAGACCGGCCGTTCGGGCTGCCCGATCAACCTGACGCTCGAAATCCTGGGCGATCGCTGGAGCCTGATCGTCCTGCGCGACATGATGTTCGGCAATCGCCGGCACTTTCGCGAGCTGCTCTCGAAATCCGACGAGGGCATCGCCTCCAACATCCTCGCTGACCGGCTGAAGCGCCTCGTCGAGAATGGGCTGATCTCGCGGCGCGACGACGCCTCCCATAAGCAGAAGGGCATCTACAGCCTGACCGAGATGGGGATCGCGCTGGTGCCGGTCTTCGCGGCGATGGGCGATTGGGGCAGGCGCTTCCTGCCGGTGACCGAGCAAATGTCGATCCGCGCTGAATTGCTCGCCGAAGGCGGGCCGGCGCTGTGGGAGCGCTTCATGGAGGAGCTGCGCTTCCTCCATCTCGGCGCGCCGAAACCGGCTGTCTCGGTGCTCGACGAGCTGACCGAGGCCTATCGCTGCGCGGTCGAGCGCAAGCGCGCGGCCGAGCCGGCTATCGCCTAGAGCATTTCCGCGTTTCTCCGGATCGCGGGAATGCTCTATCTATTTGTTCTGGCTCATTTTTCACGCGAGCCGATCTCGGCTTCGCTCGAAAATGCTCTCTCACTCCGCCGCCAGCCGCGGCGGCGGCAGCGGCCGCGTGATCGCCTTGGCGCTGGCCTCGCCCGGCGTCTCCTCGTCATGGATCGGCACCCAGGTCGATTCGTCCTCGGCCTTGGAGAAGAAGCGGCCGAAGAGCCGGCCGATCAGCCAGCCGAGATCGTCCATCACCGTGTAGAAGGATGGCACGAAGACCAGCGAGAGCACGGTCGAGACGATCAGGCCGCCGATCACGGCGATCGCCATCGGCGCGCGGAACTCGCCGCCATCGCCGACGCCATAGGCCGAGGGCAGCATGCCTGCCGCCATGGCGATGGTGGTCATCACGATCGGCCGCGCCCGCTTGCGGCCGGCCTCGATCAGCGCGGTCTGGCGGTCCTTGCCGCGCCCGACCTCCTCGACCGCGAAATCGACCAGCATAATCGCGTTCTTGGTGACGATGCCCATCAGCATGAGCAGGCCGATATAGACCGGCATCGAGACCGGGTTATGCGTCGCCAACAGCGCGATGACCACGCCGCCGAAGGAGAGCGGCAGCGAAAGCAGGATCGTGATCGGCTGGAAGACCGAGCCGAAGAGCAGGATCAGCACCGCCAGAACCAGCATCAGGCCGGTGGTCATCGCGGTGATGAAGCCCTGCACGACCTCGCCCTGGATCTCGGCGTCGCCCGTCGCGGCGATCCAGACACCATCGGGCAGGCCGACCTCCTTGACGATCTCGTGGAAGCGCTCCTGCGCCGTGCCGAGCTCGAAGCCGCGCTTCAGGTCGGCGCCGATCGTGGCGCGGCGGACGCGATCATAGCGGTCGATCGAGCTCGGCCCCTCGCCGAAGCCGATATTGGCGACGGTGGTGAGCGGGATCGAGACGCCATTGGTATTGGTCACGCGCAGCGCCGCGATATTGCGCATGTCGGCGCGCGCCGCCTCGTCGAGCTGGACGCGGATCGGCACCAGCCGGTCGCCGGCGTTGAACTTGGCGAGATTGGCGCCGATATCGCCGATCGTGGCGATGCGTACCGCGGTCGAGATCGCCTCGGGCGTGACGCCGAGCGTCGCCGCCTGCTCGGGCTTGGGCGTGACACGCAGCTCCGGCCGGCTCAGCGAGCCGGAGGAGGCGACGTTGATATAGCCGTCGACCTTGCGCATCCGCGCCTCGATCCGCGCCACCGCCTCGTCGAGCGCGTCGCCGTCTCGCGAGAGGATCGAGAAGGCCATCTCGCGCTCGCCGCGCTCGTTGACATACCAGGCGCGTACGTCCGGCACGCTGGCCAGCTTCTCGGCAATGACGACCTTCAGGTCCTTCTGCCGCTCGGCGCGCTGGTCCTTCGGCAGGAGCTTGATGGTGATCGCGGCGCGGCGGACCTCGAGCTGGCCGGTTGGCGAGGAGCCGCCGAGTACGAAGACCTGAGTCACCTGCGGGATCGTGTGCAGCGCATCGACGATCTTGTCGGTGGTGACGCGGGTATCGTCGAGCGTCGAGCCGGGCGGCAGCTCGACGGCGGCGACGACACGGGCAGTGTCCTCGTCCGGAATGAAGCCGGTCGGCAGGAGTTGCGTCGCCTGGATCGAGCCGTAGAGGAACATGAAGCCGACGATCAGCGTCAGATAGGCCGTGTTGAACGGCAGCTTGCGCCAGCTCTTCGTGCCGTCGAAGCGCGGCAGGATCGGAATTTTCCGCTTGGCCAGGGTGGCGCGCAGGAACCCGGCATAGGCGCGCATGATGAAGCCGTCCTTGCCGTCATGGTGCTTCACCGGCCGCATCAGATAAGCCGCCATCATCGGCGTGATCAGCCGCGCCACCAGCAACGAGAACAGCACGGCGACGGCGACGGTCAGGCCGAATTGCCGGAAATACTGCCCGGCGACGCCGCCCATGAACGAGACCGGCGCGAAGATCGCGACGATGGTCAAGGTGATGGCGATGACCGCGAGGCCGATCTCGTCCGCCGCCTCCATCGCGGCGCGATAGGGCGATTTGCCCATCTTCATATGGCGGACAATGTTCTCGATCTCGACGATGGCATCATCGACCAGGATGCCCGTCACCAGCGTGATGCCGAGCAGGCTGACCAGGTTGAGCGAGAAGCCCATCAGCTCCATCGCCCAGAAGGTCGGGATCGCCGAGAGCGGCAGCGCGATCGCGGTGATCAAGGTCGCACGCCAGTTGCGCAGGAAGGCGAAGACGACGAGCACGGCGAGCGCCGCGCCCTCGATCAGCGTCTCCATCGCGGCCTTGTAGTTGCCGTGGGTATAGGAGACCGCGTCGTCGATCGGCGCCAGCTTGATGTCGGGATAGCGCTTGTTGAGCTCGTCGATCTTGGCGGCGACGACCTCCTTGACCGAGAGCTCGCTCGAGCCTTTCGAACGGAAGACGGCGAAGGAGACGACCGGCCGCTTGTCGAGCCGGCCGAAGGAGCGCGGCTCCGAATTCGAATCCTCGACGCGGCCGAGCTCCTTCAGGCGCACCTCGCGCCCGCCCGTAAGCGAAATCTTGGTCTCGGCCAGATCGGCGACGGTACGCGCGCCGGCGAGCGTGCGGATCGCCTGCTCCTGACCGCCGACCTCGCCGCGCCCGCCGGCGAGGTCGACATTGGTCGCCAGGATCTGGCGGTTCACCTCGCCTGCCGTGGTGCCGAGCGCGAGCAGCCGGTCGGGATCGAGCGAGACCCTGATCTCGCGATCGACGCCGCCGAAGCGGTCGACGCGGCCGACGCCCTTCAGGCCCTGCAATTCGCGCCGGACGACATCATCGACATGCCAGGAGATCTGCTCCAGCGTCATGCCCGGCGAGGAGGCGCCATAGGTCAGGATCGACTGGCCCTCGACATCGATGCGCTGGATGATCGGCTCGTCGATCGTGCGCGGCAGGTCGGCGCGGACCTTGGCGATCGCGTCCTTGACGTCGTTGACGGCGCGGTCGGTGTTCACCTCGAGCCGGAACTCGATGATGGTCTGCGACTGGCCATCGGTCAGCGTCGACATCACGTGCTTGACGCCCGCGATATTCGCCACCGAATCCTCGATGCGCTTGCTGACCTGGCTTTCCAGCTCGGCCGGCGCGGCGCCGGATTGCGTCACCGTGATCGAGACCAGCGGCACGTCGATATTCGGGAAGCGCGTCACCGGCAGCTTCGAGAAGGAAAGCAGCCCGAGCACGCAGAGCACGACGAAGAGCAGGATCGCAGGAACCGGCTTTCGGATCGACCAGGCGGAGAAATTGACGTTCACGAAGGCGCTCCCGTCAGTTCGTCGCGATCGGGTTGATCACGTCGCCGTCGCGTACGAAGGTTCCGGCGCGGGCGACGACGCTCTCGCCTTCCGTCAGGCCGGAGACGATCTCGGCCCGGCCATCGCCCATCAGCCCGAGCTCGACCTTCTTGGTCGTCACCTTGCCATCCCTGACGCTCTGCACGGTGGCGCCGCCGCGCGAATAGGTGATGGCCGAAAGCGGCAAGGTGACATTGGTCTTGCGCCCGGTCTCGATGACGCCGCGGGCGAAGGAGCCGATCGCGACAGGCGGATTGCCCTTGAGCGCAATGCGCACGCGCCCGAGCCGCGAGGCCTTGTCGACCTCCGGCGAGATCAGCCTGATCTCGCCGTCCAGCGGCCTGTCGGCGCCGGCCGGGGTGACCGCGACCTTCATGCCCGGCTTGAGCGCCGCGAGCTCGACCTCGGCGACATCGGCCTGCAGCTCGATCGCACCGTCGGCGATGATGCGGAACAGCGGTTCGGTCGACGCCATCTGCGCCATCGGCGCCATCGCGCCGAGCCTGGCGTTGCGCTGGCTGACGATGCCGCCCGCCGGAGCCTTGATCTCGGTCCGGGCCAGTCTGACGTCGATATCGCGGCCCTGGGCCTTGGCGAGCGCCAGGTCCGCGGTCGTGATCGCCAGCGCCTGGCGCGCGGAATTGACCCGCGCCCGGGCCGAGCGTGCGGCGGCATCGCGCTGGTCGAAGAGTTCGAGGCTGGCATTGCCACTGTCGCGCAGCGCCTTGGTGCGGTCGAAGGCGTTGTTGGCCTGGACCAGATTGGCTTCCGCCTCGACGATCTGCGCATTGGCCTGGGCGACGGCCGCCTCGGCGCGGGCGATCTGGGCGTCGTTCTGCGCCTTCTGCACATCGAGCGTGACGCGCGAGAGCCTGGCCAGCACCTGGCCGGTGGCGACACGGTCGCCTTCCTCCGCGAGGATCTCGGTGATGGCGAAGCCGTCGACCTCCGGCGTGACCAGGACCTCGTCGCGCGCGATCATCGAGCCGGAGACGACGACGCTCTGGACGATCTCGCCGACCTTGGCCGTCGTGACGGTGACCGAGGGGCCGGCGGCCGGCTCGGCCTTGGCCGGCGCGTTCGCCTGTGCCTGCGCCTGGGCAAGGGCCGGCTCGGCGCCGGCGAGCGCCAGCAGCGACAGCGCGGCGAGGAGGCGGAAGGGACGAGACATGGGTACCGCTTTCGAAGTCGGAACGTAAGAAGACGTCATGACGCCGGCCCGCCATTGGATGGCAGCAGCATCACCTGTGCGAGCGCGCGCATCGCCGCGAACAGCGTGTCGGCCGCGGCCGCGGCGTCGAAATCGGCCTCGATCGCCTTCCGGCAGAAGAAGCCGTCGGCCATCATGAAGATCGCCTGCAGGAAGCGGCCGTCGTCGAGATTGGCCGGCAACTCGCCGCTGGCCTTGGCTCCGGCGACCGCCGCGGCCAGCCCTTCGATGACCGTGCTGTCGATGCCCGCGCACATCCGGGCCATCTCGGGATTGCGCGAGGCCTCGGCCCAGATCTGCAGCGCAATGATCGCCTTCTCGCGCGGCTCGTCGACGAGATGGCGCCGGCCGAGCGCTTCGAGCTGATCCATCAGGCTGCCGCCGGCAGGATCGAGCGCCGCGAAATCGGCCGCGATCAGCGAACGGTCGCGCTCCGCCATGCCGGCGATGATCGCGTCCTTGGAGGAGAAGTAGCGATAGAGGTTGCCTGGGCTCATGCCGGCCTCGGCCGCCACGTCATGCATGGTCGCGACATGGAAGCCGTTGCGCGCGAAGACGCGCTCGGCCGCATCGAGGATGCGGATATGACGCTCCGACAGGCCGCGATCGGCGTCGAAGGCTAAGGTTTGAGGTGGCAGCATCGTCGCCCGAATGAGAATGAACGTTCATTCTCATAGCTCGCACCTGCGAGATTGTCAAAGAGCGAGGGAAATCTTCCCCATTTCGAGCCCTTGGGAGTTTGATTTTCTCCCTCGCGTCATGCGCTGCCTGCGAATTCGCTATGCAGCGCTGGCGCATAAATTGCTTGCTCTGGCCCAAATGGAACCGCATTCTCGAGAGATGGCATGGTCTTGCGCAGATCAATGGCTGATAGGCGCGCGGATTTGCTGCTGAAGCCTGCGATGAACGATCAATCCTTCCGCTTCCCCACCGCCCGCAGGACCCGCCGGCCTGCCATCCCCCGGAAAGCCTCACCCGCTCCGAAGCCGGTGCTGATCATCCTGCACCAGGAGCACTCGACCTCGGGCCGCGTCGGCCGGCTGCTCGCGGCGCGCGGGCACGCGCTTGATGTCCGCAAGCCGCGCTATGGCGATCCGCTGCCGCAGACGATGCGCGAGCATGCCGGGGCAGTCATTTTCGGCGGGCCGATGAGCGCCAACGACCCCGACGATTTCGTCAAGGCGGAGATCGACTGGATCGGGGTGTGCCTGAAGGAAGAGGCGGCCTTTCTCGGCATTTGCCTGGGCGCCCAGATGCTGGCGCGCCATCTCGGCGCCCGGGTCTATACCCATCCCGAGGGCCGGGCCGAGGTCGGCTATTACCCCCTGAGCCTGACCGAAGCCGGGCGCGTCGATGCCGCCAGCACGGGCGCGATCTGGCCGGGCACGGTCTATCAATGGCACCGCGAGGGGTTCGACTGCGCGCCCGGCGCCGAATGCCTCGCGACCGGCGGCGATTTTCCGGTGCAGGCGATCCGCTCAGGACCTAAGGCCTATGGCATCCAGTTCCATCCCGAGGTGACGCCGGCGATGATGTGCCGCTGGTCGGTGCGCGGCCATGAGCGCACGCTGATGCCGGGCGCTCAGCTGCGCCACATGCATCTCGACGGCTGGTACCAGTATGATCCGGCGATCCGCACCTGGCTCGACGGCTTCCTCGACCACTGGCTGAAGCAGCCGGCGGACAGCACAGTCCTGCCAAGCGCAGCCCTGCCAGCGTGAGCCGCACGGCCCTCGTTCTCGGCGCCGGCATGGTCGGCGTCTCCTGTGCGCTCGCCCTGCAGAAGCGTGGGCTCGCTGTGACCCTGGTCGACCGGCGCGAGCCGGGCAGCGAGACGTCCTACGGCAATGCCGGCGTGGTCAGCCGCTCCTCGATCGTCCCGCTCAACAATCCCGACCTGTTCGGCAAGTTGCCCTCCTATCTCGGCAACCGGCATCCGGCGCTGAATCTCGACTGGCGCCGCATCACGGGGAATCCCGCCTGGCTCCTGCGCTTCCTCTGGGAGGGCAGGCAGTCGCAGGCGGCGCAGCGGATCGCGGCGCTCGATTCCCTGACGATCGACACGGTCGCGCGCCACAAGGCGCTGATGGCGGAGGCCGGCATCTCGCATCGCCTGCGCGAGACCGGCACGCTCAAGCTCTGGCGCAGCGTGGCCGGCCATGCCGCGGCGGAAGCCGAGCATCGCCTGCTCGCCGAACATGCCATCGGCTCGCGGGTGCTCGATCGGCAGGGGATTTCGGGGCTCGAGCCCTCGCTCAGGCCGATCTTCCCGGCCGGGCTCTTCATCTCCGCCAATGCTTCGGTCGATTCCCCAGGTGCGGTCACGGCCGCCTATGCGTCGCTTTTCGCAGCACGGGGCGGCACGATCCTGAGGGCCGAAATCGCGGGACTGAGCAAAGCCGGAAGCGGGCGGCCCTGGCAGGCGCAAACGGGCAAAGGGCGAATTCTGGAGGCCGAGATCGCAATCGTCGCGCTCGGGCCGTGGAGCCGCGATCTGCTCGCGCCGCTCGGGATCGATCCGCCTCTCGATGTCGAGCGCGGCTATCACCGCCACCTGAAGGCGCAAGCGGGCGCCAGCCTGTCGCGGCCGCTCTACGATGTCGACGGGGCCTATTTCCTCGCGCCGATGGAGCAGGGCTATCGCGTCACCAGCGGGGTCGACCTCAGCCTGCGCGACGCACCCGACAAGCTCCGCCAGATCGACGCCGTGACGCACAGCGCCAGCGAGGCTTTCCCGTTCGACGGCGTTATCGGCGAGACATGGCGCGGCGCCCGTCCGACCCTGCCGGATTCGCTGCCGATGATCGGCGAGGCGCCGCGCAATCCCGGCCTCTGGCTCGCCTTCGGCAACCAGCATATCGGCTTCTCGACCGGGCCGGTCACGGGGGAGATTTTGGCGGCGCTGGTGGCCGGGGAGAAGCCGCCGGCGGACCCGGAGCCGTTTTCGCCGAGGCGGTATCTCTAGGCCTGCCTCAGGCGGGCGGAGCTGCATCCATCCCGTGAGTGTAGTCTTCATAGACCATGAAGGCGCACGGGTGTTCGCGGAGGCTCTCACTCAGGAGGGGCTTCACCTCCTCCGACCAGGACAGTTTTCCAAGTCCGGCCCCGATTTTCGGCAAGGCTATGGATTCGACTGCTGACGCCTTGGCCCAATTTGCCAACTTCCTCACGGAGCGCCGCAGGAAGGGCAGTGTCGCATGGTACATGTCCGGTTGGGTCGCAAGGTAGATAAAGCCTGGTCCGCCCTCCAATGGCGGATGGACCCAGATGTCGCCGCCATTGAACCGCCCTTGCCGGGCATGGCGCTTGAATGCGGCCTGCACTTCCGGCCATCGGGACGAGATTTTGAAGGCCAGGCCGGTTCCGAGGCCTTCCTGATTTCCCACAGCGACACCTTGCGCGATATACTGCTCGCGGGCCTGGAGAATGTCGCCGGAAACGAAGTGGATCGTCACGTCCCCTCCGAAGCGCCCCGACCTTGTCGCGCGAAGCATGGCGACGAAGCAATCCGGAATCCACAAGCTCGATGCTGGATTGCTTCGCTACGCTCGCAATGACAGGCGTCTCAGACCTGACGGGCCACCATCATCTTCTTGACTTCCGCGATCGCCTTGGCCGGGTTCAGGCCCTTCGGGCAGGCATTCGCGCAGTTCATGATGGTGTGGCAGCGATAGAGCCGGAAGGGGTCCTCGAGATTGTCGAGACGCTCGCCGGTCGCCTCGTCGCGGCTATCGATCAGCCAACGATAGGCCTGCAGCAGCGCGGCCGGACCGAGATAGCGGTCACCGTTCCACCAATAGCTCGGGCAGGAGGTCGAGCAGCAGGCGCAGAGGATGCATTCGTAGAGCCCGTCGAGCTTCTCGCGATCATCCTTGGCCTGACGCCATTCCTTCTCCGGCGCCGGCGTCGTGGTCTTCAGCCAGGGCTCGATCGAGGCATGCTGGGCGTAGAAGCGGGTGAGGTCAGGCACGAGATCCTTGATCACCGGCATATGCGGCAGCGGGTAGATCGCGACCTTGCCCGAACTCTTGCCCTTGCCGCCGCACTCGTCGATGCCGGTCGTGCAGGCGAGCCCGTTCTTGCCGTCCATGTTCATGGCGCAGGAGCCGCAGATGCCCTCGCGGCAGGAGCGCCGGAAGGTCAGCGTCGGGTCGACCTTGTTCTTGATCCAGATCAGCGCGTCCAGCACCATCGGGCCGCAATCGTCGCGATTGACATAATAGGTGTCGGTGCGCGGATTGGCGCCGGTATCCGGATCCCAGCGATAAATCTTGAACTCGGTGAGCTTGTGCGAGCCGGCCGGCTTCGGCCAGGTCTTGCCCTCGGTCAGGCGGGAGTTCTGCGGGAGCGTGAATTCAGCCATGGGACCTCGCCGAGGGCTCGGTGGACGGGGCCTTTCGGCCCAAGAATGTCAGGGATTGCAAGCGACCATGCCCGGTCATGGTGTCTTCCATGACCCCGAGCGGGGCGATGCCGTGGGCTTGCATCAGCGCGAACATCATCGTTCCCGGCCTGGCGATTGGAACCGTCGCATGAAGCCTGGAATCAAACACTGGTCAACGCAGCTCCAGCTGGTTGCTTCCAGGTCGTCTTCATGATCGCCGAACCGGGCATCGAAGCTCTCAATACACCCGCGCCTTCGGCTTGATGTACTCGATGTCGTTCGACATCGTGTAGGTGTGCACCGGCCGGTCGTCGAGCGTGACCGTGCGCTTGGAATCGTCGATCCAGGCGAGCGTGTGCTTCATCCAGTCCTTGTCGTCCCGGTCCGGATAATCCTCGCGGGCATGCGCGCCGCGGCTCTCCGGGCGCTGCAGCGCCGAATCCATCGTCACCACCGCCTGGGTGATCAGGTTCTCGAATTCGAGCGTCTCGATCAGGTCCGAGTTCCAGATCAGCGAGCGGTCGGTCGTCCCGATATCCTGGATGCCGGCCCAGACCTCGTGGATCTGCTTGTGGCCTTCTTCCAGCGTCTCGCCGGTGCGGTAGACGGCGCAGTTGTCCTGCATCGTCCGCTGCATCTTGTCGCGCAGCACCGCCGTCGGCGTGCCGCCGGAAGCGTTGCGGTAACGCTCGAGGCGGGTGAGCGAGAGATCGGCGGAATTGGCCGGCAGCTCGGCCTGCTTCTCGCCCGGCGTCACGATCTCGGCGCAGCGCAGGCCCGCGGCCCGGCCGAAGACGACGAGGTCGATCAGCGAGTTGGAGCCGAGGCGGTTGGCGCCATGGACGGAGACGCAGGCCGCCTCGCCGATCGCCATCAGCCCGGGCACCACCGCGTCGGGATTGCCGTCGACCTTGGTCAGAACCTCGCCGTGGAAGTTCGTCGGGATGCCGCCCATGTTGTAATGCACGGTCGGGATCACCGGGATCGGCTCGCGGGTGACGTCGACGCCGGCGAAGATCTTGGCGCTCTCCGAGATGCCGGGCAGGCGCTCGTGCAGGATCTTCGGGTCGAGATGGTCGAGATGCAGGTAGATGTGGTCCTTGTTCTTGCCGACGCCGCGGCCGGCCCGGATCTCCATCGTCATCGAGCGTGAGACGACGTCGCGCGAGGCGAGATCCTTGGCCGAGGGGGCGTAGCGCTCCATGAAGCGCTCGCCCTCGGAATTGGTCAGGTAGCCGCCCTCGCCGCGCGCACCCTCGGTGATCAGGCAGCCGGAGCCGTAGATGCCGGTCGGGTGGAACTGCACGAACTCCATGTCCTGCAGCGGCAGGCCGGCGCGCAGCACCATGCCGCCGCCGTCGCCGGTGCAGGTATGGGCCGAGGTCGCCGAGAAATAGGAGCGCCCGTAACCGCCCGTCGCCAGGATGGTCATTTGCGAGCGGAAACGGTGCAGCGTGCCGTCATCGAGCTTGAGCGCGATCACGCCGCGGCACTTGCCATCCTCGTCCATGATCAGGTCGATGGCGAAATACTCGATGAAGAACTCGGTATTGTAGCGCAGCGCCTGGCCGTAGAGCGTGTGCAGCATGGCGTGGCCGGTGCGGTCGGCCGCCGCGCAGGTGCGCTGAGCCGCCGGGCCGTTGCCGAATTCGGTGGTCATGCCGCCGAATGGGCGCTGGTAGATCTTGCCGTCCTCGGTGCGCGAGAAGGGCACGCCCCAGTGCTCGAGCTCGTAGACGGCCGCCGGTGCGTTGCGCACGAGATATTCGATCGCGTCCTGGTCACCGAGCCAGTCCGACCCCTTGACGGTGTCGTACATGTGCCACTGCCAGGTGTCCTTGCCCATATTGCCGAGCGAGGCGGCGACGCCGCCTTGGGCGGCGACCGTGTGCGAGCGCGTCGGGAACACTTTCGAGATACAGGCGGTCTTCAGCCCGGCCTGCGAGCAGCCGACCGTGGCGCGGAGCCCGGCGCCGCCAGCGCCGACGACCACGACGTCGAAGGTGTGGTCGGTGATCTGGTAGGCCTGGCCGGTATAAGCCGGCACCGGGCGGGAGCGGGTGATCGCCATGGGATCAGCCTCCGAACGAGAGTTTCAGGAGCGCGAAGGCGCAGGCCGCGCCGATCGCGATCGCGAAGAAGGTATTGCCGATCACGGCGGCGATCTTGAGACCCTCGTCATGGACGTAGTCCTCGATGATCACCTGCATGCCGAGCCGCATATGGATCGCTCCGGAGAGCACGAAGAGCAGCATCAGGATCGCGACCAGCGGATTCGACAGGGTCGCGACGGCGGCCGCATAGGGCTTGCCGATCAGGGAGATCACCAGGCCAAGGAAGATGATGGCCAGTATGAGGTTGGAGACGGCGGTGACGCGCTGCAGCCAGAAATGGCCGGTGCCGGATTTCGCCGAACCCAGGCCGCGGACGCGGCCGAGCGGGGTGCGCATGGAGGAGTTGGACAGCATGACAGAAACTCCTCAGCCGGCCGCCAGCACGATGATCCAGAGCAGGATCGTCAGCCCGCCGGAGACGAAGACGCTGTATTTCGCCAGTTTCATGCGGGTTTCGGGATCGTAGCCCCGGCCCGTATCCCAGACGAAATGGCGCAGGCCGCCGACCATGTGGTGCAGCAGCACGAAAGAATATCCGAAGAGCACGAGCCGGCCGAGGATCGAGCCGGCGATCGCCTGCGCGGTCTCATAGGCCGCGGGGCCGGAGGCAGCAGCGATCAGCCAGGCGGCGATCAGCACGGTGCCGGCATAGAGCGCCGAGCCGGTGGCGCGATGGGCGATCGACATCGCCATGGTCCAGGACCAGCGGTAGATCTGCAGATGCGGCGAAAGCGGGCGTGCCGCCGGTTTGACCTCGGCCAAGTTGAGCTCCCGATCTGCAGGCCCGGGCAGAGGGCCCTGTCCCATTTGGGACGGTTCTAGAGTGATTGGCTCTCTAGCGAAACTGGCCTCGTGCTGCAACGCGGCATGCTCCAGGCGCAGTTACAGGATACAGATTTTGTAATTTGTAACTCACTTCTGGCGATATGGCATGGTCCGGCCGGAAGGCCAGTGCGCGGTGCCGATCTCAGCGCGGCAACAGCGCCCAATAATCGAAATCGAGGATCACGCCATCGGCATAGCCGTCACCCAGGCGCAGCGGGAACTCGCCGCAGGGCCGGTTCTTGGTCGCGACCAGCCTCAGCCTGAGCGCGCCGACATCCTGCCGGCCCGGAAGCTCGGCCGCCTCCAGCACTTCGCTCCAGGCAAAAACCGTATCGCCCGCAAAGAGCGGCGCGACATGCCGGCCGCCATTGATTGCGGCAATATGGAAGGCGTTGCCGAGCCCGTTGAAGGAGAGCGCCCGCGCCAGGCTGATGACATGGCCGCCATAGATCAGGCGCTTGCCGAAGCGGGTCTCGCGCGCGGCATAGGCATCGAAATGGATTTTGGCGGTGTTCTGGTAGAGTCTCGTCGCGAGCTGATGCTCGGCCTCCTCGACCGTGACCCCGTCGACATGGTCGATACGTTCGCCGACCGTGTAGTCGCCCCAGCGGAAGGATGAGCCGGCCAGGCCGTCGTCATAGGCGGCGAGATCGAGCGGCGGGCAGCTCTCGCCGAGTTGCTCCGGCAGCACGCTCTTCGGCAGCTCCGGCACCTGCTCTGCATGGGCCGGCGAGCCGGGCCGGCGCTTGCGCACCAAAACCCAGCGCGCATAGCTCAGGACGATCTCGCCATCCTGGTTGCGGCCGATCGAACGGACATAGACGATGCCGGCATCGCCGGCCGAGGTCTGCTTCAGGCCGATGACCTCGGAGGTCGTGACCAGCGTATCGCCCGGATAGACCGGCCGCAGGAAGCGGCCATCGGCATAGCCGAGATTGGCGACGGCGTTGAGCGAGACATCCGGCACGGTCTTGCCGAAGACGATATGGAAGACCAGGAGATCGTCGACCGGCGCGGCCGGGTAGCCCACCGCCTGCGCAAAGGCATCGGAGGACTGCACGGCGAAGCGCGTGCCGTAGAGCGCCGTATAAAGCGGCCCATCGCCGGCGCGGACGGTGCGCGGCGTCGCGTGCACGATGGTCTCGCCGAGCTTGAAATCTTCGAAGAAACGGCCGGTGCTGGTCTTGGACGCGATCTCGGACATGGGGACGCTCATTCGGGCCAGTCGGAATGCGATTGTGCGTTGGCGAAGTGCGGGGCGTCCAGTCTTCTCAGCGTCGACGATAGGGGGTGGAGCCGGGGCGGCGGCTCATGGGCTGCATGTCGGCGTCGCCGCGCGGCGCATTGCCCTGCTGTTCGCCTGCGATTACTGAGACAGCATGAAATTCCTCGACCAGTCCAAGATCTATGTGAAGGCGGGTGACGGCGGCGCCGGCTGCGTCTCGTTCCGCCGCGAAAAATTCATCGAGTTCGGCGGGCCCAATGGCGGCGATGGCGGGCGCGGCGGCGATATCGTCGTCGAATGCGTGCAGGGGCTGAACACGCTGATCGATTTCCGCTTCCAGCAGCACTTCAAGGCCAAGATCGGCGAGCACGGCATGGGCAAGGACCGGCACGGCGCCAATGGCCCGCCGCTGGTGCTGAAGGTGCCGCCGGGCACGCAGATCTTCGATGCCGACGACGAGGGCGAGACGCTGATCGCGGATCTCACCGAACCGGGCCAGCGCTTCGTGCTGTGCAAGGGCGGCAATGGCGGCTTCGGCAATGCCTATTTCAAGACCGCGACCAACCAGGCGCCGCGCCATGCCAATCCCGGCCTGCCGGGCGAGGAGCGCTGGGTCTGGCTGCGTCTGAAGCTGATCGCCGATGCCGGGCTGGTCGGCCTGCCCAATGCCGGCAAGTCGACCTTCCTGGCGACCGTGACCGCGGCCAAGCCGAAGATCGCCGATTATCCGTTCACGACGCTGCATCCCGGGCTCGGCGTGGTCCGGGTCGACGGGCGCGAGATGGTGCTCGCCGATATTCCCGGGCTGATCGAGGGCGCGCATGAGGGCCATGGCCTCGGCGACCGTTTCCTCGGCCATGTCGAGCGCTGCCGCGTGCTGCTGCATCTGGTCGAGGGCACCAGTGAGCATGCCGGCAAGGCCTACAAGACCGTGCGCCAGGAACTCGCCGCCTATGGCGAGGGGCTCGACGAGAAGCCGGAGATCGTGGCGCTGTCGAAGGCCGATGCGCTCAGCCCCGAGCTGCTGAAGGAACAGGTCGCGCGGCTGAAGCGGGCCGCCAAGCGCGCGCCGATCGTGCTGTCCTCGGCTTCGGGCGAGGGTGTAGACGCCGCCCTGCGCGCGCTCTTCGCCATTGTCGAGGAGGCGCGGGCGGAAGAGGCGAGGGACGAGGCCCCGACGGTGGAAAGCGGCTGGCGCCCATGATTCAGGGGGTGTGAACGGCCGTTCTCGGCGCTGTATAGAAAGCCTTGCACGGTCTCGCGCGAAACGCTCTTAGAGCATGTTCCGCAAAAGTGGCACGCACTTTTGCGATAAGAACATGCTCAAGATATCGATCTTGCGCGAATTCTTATCGCTCGGCTGATTCCAGCCGGACGGAAAGCGCGCTCGCCGCGCCGCAGTCAAAGGGATGGATACTCTCGTGAAGCCTACGATTACGTCACTTACTGTCCTTTTCGCCCTGGCCCTCGGCGCGCCGGCTTTCGCACAGGCGCAGCGGCCCGCCGCAAACGCTCAGGCGTCGCAAGCCGGGCCCGGCAGCGTCTCCCAGCCCGATAATACGACGGCGAGCTATGGCGACTGGACCTATCGCTGCCAGCAGGGCGTCGGCACACGGGTCTGCGAGATGGTGCAGACGCTGGTGACCAACCAGGGCCAGCGCGCGCCGGTCGCACTGATCGCGATCGGCCGGCCGAGCCGCAACGAGCCCTACAAGCTGGTGATCCAGGTCGCGCCGAACGTGACACTCGGCAACAATGCCGGCGTGCGCGCCGCGCTGGGCGAGAAGGACGAGGGCACGCTCGCCCCGTTCCAGCGTTGCCTGCCCGGCGGCTGCTTCGGCGAGGTCAACCTGACCGAGGATCTGCTGAAGCGCTGGCGCGCCTATAGCGAGGCCGGCCAGCTGCGCTATCTCGATGCGGCCGGCCGCCCGGTGGCGCTGCCCTTCTCGTTCCGCGGTTTTGCCGCCGCGGCGGATGCGCTGGCACGCGAGCCCTGATCTCGGCGGTCTCAGGCGGAGGGGCCTTCAGAGCCCTTCCGAGTAGGACGGGCCTTCGGCGAATTGCAGCCGGTGCAGGCGGGCATAGGTGCCGTCATGCGCGAGCAGCGCGTCATGGCTGCCGGTCTCGACGATCCTGCCCTCCTCGAGCACGACGATGAGGTCGGCCTCGCGCACGGTTGAGAGCCGGTGGGCGATCACCAGCGTCGTGCGGTTCTTCATCAGCCGCGCCAGGGCCTGCTGGACAAGGCGCTCGGACTCGGTGTCGAGCGCGCTCGTCGCCTCGTCGAGCAGGAGGATCGGCGCGTCCTTGAGGATGGCGCGGGCAATCGCGATGCGCTGGCGCTCGCCGCCCGAGAGTTTCGAGCCGCGCTCGCCGACCTGTGAATCATAGCCTTCCGGCATCGCCATGATGAAATCATGGGCGGCGGCGCCCTTGGCTGCCGCGACGATCTCGTCCTCGCTCGCGCCGGGCCGGCCGAAGGCGATATTGGCGCGCACCGTGTCGTCGAAGAGCACGACATCCTGGCTGACGACGCCGACCTGGGCGCGCAGGCTCGCCAGCGTGACGTCGCGCAGGTCCTGGCCATCGATCTCGATGCGCCCATCGGTCGGATCGTAGAGGCGTGGCACCAGGGCGAGCAGGGTCGACTTGCCGGAGCCGGAGCGGCCGACCAGCGCCGTCATCTTGCCGCCCTGTGCGACGAGATCGATGCCTTCGAGCGCGCGGGCCTCGTCGCGATAGCGAAAGCGGAGATGGCGGAAGGCGACCTCGCCATTGCGGATTTCGAGGGGCCTGGCGTCGGGCCGCTCGGTGATCAGCGGCTTCTCGTCGATCAGCGCGTAATAGCGCTTCAGCGAGGCGCCGGCCTCCTGGACGATGGCGTTGAGATTGCCGAGCGAGCGCATCGGCTGCGCCGCCAGCAGCAGCGCCGAGACATAGCCGGTGAAATCGCCGACCGTCGAACTGCCGGAGGTGATGCGCACCCCGATCGCGGCCAGCACGCCCGCGACCGCGATGCCGCCCGCGACCTCGAGCAGCGGGTCGAGCCGGCCGCGGGCATTGGCCGCCTTCATCTTCAGCGTGCGGATGGTCTCGAACGCCTGGGCGGCGCGGGACTTGAGATAGGGCTCGAGCGAATCGGTCTTGGCGACGCGGGCGCCCTGCAGGCTCTCGGTGACGAGCCCGGCCATGATGCCCGTCTGCTCCTGCTGCGACAGCGCCATGCGGCGCAGCTTCTTGCCGATGCGGCCGATCGGCCGGGCGACGATCGGCGCGATCAGCAGCACGACCAGCGTCATCTGCCAGTCGATCCAGAGCATGGCGCCGACCAGCGCGATCGCCGTCACCACATCGCGCACGGCGATGTTGATGATCCGGGTCAGCGCTTCCTTGACGAAGGTGAAATCTGTGGTGAAGCGCTGGGTGAGGGAAGCCGGGTTCTCGCGCTGGAGCTGGGCGAGATCGGCATCGATCAGATGCGCGTAGAGCGCGGTCTGCATGTCGGCCTCGATCCGGCTGACGACGCTGTTGGTCATCACCGTCTGCGCCAGCAGCGAGAAGCCCTTAATCGCGGTGACGATGACCACGACGATCGCGACGGCATTGACCACGCCGATCTCGATGTCGATCGACTTGGAGACCAGCCGCTCGGCACGGCGGACGAAACCGGTCGATTCCGCCGTCAGCGGGTCGGCGAAGGCGTCGAAGGCCGCCTTGATCAGGATCGGATAGAAGCTCGTCGTCGCCGCGATGACGATGACGAGGCCGAGGATCATCGCCATTTGCGGGAGGTAGGCGCTGATGCGTTCGCGCCAGACGCGGGCGAAGAGCGCGAGGGTGTCGTCAGTGACGCGGCCGAGCTTCATGGCGCGCGGCCTACCATGGCGGCTCGGTTTATGCCACTGGCGTGGCCGCGAGGCTGGTTGCCGCATCCCGGTCTTGCTTGCGACACGATGCTGACGTCCGATAGCCGCAACTGATTCACCAGAATATGAGCGCCCATGTCATTATCGCCGCCGGCGCAGCCGGGACAAAGCTTCGCCGAGATCGACACCCCCGCCCTCATCCTCGATCTCGATGCCTTCGAGCGGAACCTCGTCGCCATGGCGGCCTTCACCCAGGCCCATGGCGTCAGGCTGCGGCCGCATGCCAAAACGCATAAGAGCCCGCAGATCGCGCTGCTGCAGATCGCCCATGGCGCGGTCGGGCAATGCTGCCAGAAGGTTTCGGAAGCCGAGGTCCTGGTGAATGGCGGCGTCGGCGACGTGCTGGTGACGAACGAGATCGTCGGCCCGGGCAAGCTCGACCGGCTGGCCAAGCTCGCGCGCAGCGCCAAGATCGGGCTCTGCGTCGACCACCCGGAGGGCGTGCGCGAGGCGGCCGAGGCCGCGGCCCGCCATGATGTCGTCCTCGATATCCTGGTCGAACTCGATGTCGGCGGTCGGCGCTGCGGGGTGGCGCCGGGCGAGGCGGTCAGGATCGCCGAGACGGTGGCACGCAGCAACACGCTGCGTTTCGCCGGCCTGCAGGCCTATCACGGTGCGGCCCAGCACATGCGTTCGATCGACGAGCGTCGCGAGGCGATCGAGCGCGCCGGTCTGCTCGCCCGCAACACGGCGGAGCGGCTGGCGCAGGCCGGGTTGAGCTGCGAGGTGATCAGCGGCGCCGGCACCGGCACGCATGAGATCGAGAGCCAGTCGGGCATCTGGAACGAGATCCAGGCCGGCTCCTACATCTTCATGGACGCCGATTACGCCCGTAACCGCCAGGCCGACGGCACGCCGTTCAGGACCTTCGAGCACGCGCTCTTCATCGTGACCGGCGTGATGAGCAAGACGGTTCCCGACCGCGCCGTGGTCGATGCCGGCCACAAGGCGGCGGCGGTCGATTCCGGCCTGCCGACACCATGGCAGCGCGAGGGCGTCGTCTACACGAAGCCCTCCGACGAGCATGGCGTGCTGACGGGCGACCCGGTCGCGCTGCCGCATCGCGGCGACAAGGTGCTGCTGGTTCCCGGCCATTGCGACCCGACGGTGAACCTGCACGACTGGTATGTCTGCGTGCGCGGACTGCACGGCCCGGACGCCCATGTCGAGGCGGTCTGGCCGGTGGCGGGGCGCGGCGCCCTGACCTGAGGCATGATCTTCGCGGGGCTCGCGCTCTATCTCGCGACCCCGCTCGACCGGACGACGCGTAGCCTCGGCCTGCTCCGGGGAAGCGTCACGCTCTGCTCGCGCGGCATCCGTCATCGCAATCAGACCTTGAGAGGGCAGTGCGACCCCTCATCCGTCTCGGCTTCGCCGAGCCACCTTCTCCCGCATCGAAGTCGACTGCTGCCGACTTCGACACTCGGGATTGCCGATCTCGGGCAAGCCCGAGATCGGTGGGAGAAGGGCAGCAGGCCTAACGATTGAGCCGCACCGCCCCGCTCATCGCCAGATCATAGCCGCCCAGTTCACGCGCCCGCGCCGCCATTGCTTCGCCGCGCATCCAGGCGAGCAGCTTTTGCGGGCCGGGCTCGAAATAGGTCCGCCGCCGCATCACCAGATCGACATGCTCCCAGACCAGCGGCAGGAAGGCGAGGCCGAAGGCGGTCGCGATGGCGCGCGAGGCGATGCCGCAATCGGCGCGGCCGGTGCGGATGGCGAGCGCCAGATCCTGGCCGGTGGCCGAGATGCTGTCGGACACCACCATCGCGCTCGGCGGGATCTCGGCGCGGGCGATCAGGCTGAGCAGCAGCAACTGCGCGCCAGCGCCCTGCTGGCGGCGGGCGAAACGGGCGCGCTTCTCGATGGCCGAGGCAATGCCGGAGAGACCGAGCGGGTTGTCGGGCTGGACGAGGAGCCCCTGCTCGCGCCTGGCGAAAGCGATCACCACCGCATCATGCAGCGCGACCGAACTGCGGATCGCGACGATATTGGCCGCATCATCGTCCGGCGTGGCATGGAGATGGACCGCGGCGATGGCGACCTCGTTGCGCAGCAACCGGTCGAGCCCGGCCTGCGACCCTTCTGCCAGCAGCGCATAGCCGCAGCCGGATTCGCGCACCGCGATCTCCAGCAGCGAATCCTGGCTGCCACCGACGATCGGCGGCGGATCGATCGCCCGCAGGCCCTCGGGGCGGCTGAGCCCGGCCTCGAGCCAGCGGTCGAGCGCGGCGCGCGGGAAAAGCCATTTGCCGCTGACCTTGGTGCAGGGCACGGCGCCATGCGCCACCAATTCATAGAGCTTGCGCTCCTTCAGCCGGAGATAGGCGGCCGCCTCTTCGGTCGTGAGGTAGATGTGTTCCTGCACAGTTCTGCGAATTCCTGCGCTCGTTCCCAGATTAGCTTTTTGTCGCATTGAATTCTAGAAATCACAAGTGTTTGCAATGCCCTGCACGGGGATGCGCGGGTGGATTTCGGAGCGATCTTTCAGGCGGCCTTCGCGCTGATGGTGGGGTTGGACCCGACCTTCCTGGCGATCGTCTCGCTGTCGCTGCGGGTGACGCTGACCGCCGTGTTCATCGCGGCGCTGATCGGCCTGCCGCTTGGAGCCGCGCTGGCGCTCTCGCGCTTTCCCGGGCGCCCGGCCGTGATCGTCTGCCTCAATGCGATGATGGGCCTGCCACCGGTTGTCGCGGGGCTGGTCGTCTTCCTGCTGCTGTCGCGCTCCGGTCCGCTCGGCCCGCTTGGCCTGCTGTTCACGCCGACGGCAATGATCGTCGCGCAGGTCATTCTCGTCGTGCCGATCGTGATCGCGCTCACCAGGCAGATCGTCGAGGATCTCTGGGCGGAATATCGCGACCACCTCCGCTCGGTCGGGCTGGAGGGCCTTCGCGCCATCCCAACCCTGCTCTGGGACGGGCGCTTCGCGCTGGCGACGGCGCTGCTCGCCGGTTTCGGCCGGGCGAGCGCCGAGGTCGGGGCAGTGCTGGTCGTCGGCGGCAATATCGCCGGCTACACGCGCACGATGACCACGGCGATCACGCTGGAGACCTCGAAAGGTGACCTGGCGCTGGCGCTTGGGCTCGGCCTGGTGCTGATCGTGCTGACGCTGATGATCAACGCCGTCGCCTTCGGCGCGAGCCGCGTCGGCGCGCGCTATGCCGGGTGAGCGCCATGCGTGACACGGCCTCGATCCTGCCGCTGCGTGTCGAGAACGCCTCGTTCCAGGGCGAAGGCCGCCTGCTGATCGATGCGGTGAGCTTCACTATTCCTGCCGGTGGGCTCACCGTGCTACTCGGCCCGAACGGTGCCGGCAAATCGCTCGTGCTCAGGCTCTGCCATGGATTGCTCGAGCCGAGCGCGGGCAGTGTCCGCTGGGCCTATAGCGGCGCGGGTGGGATCAAGCGCCATGCCATGGTCTTCCAGAAGCCGATCATGCTCAGGCGCTCAGTCGAGGCCAATGTCACGCATGCGCTGGCGGCTGCCGGCCTGGCCGGGGCGGAGCGCCGGCAGCGCTGCGGCGAGGCGCTCGCCCGTTTCGGCCTGAGCGAGCGCGCCACGCAGCCGGCGCGGCTCCTGTCCGGCGGCGAGCAGCAGCGGCTCGCGATCGCGCGCGCCTGGGCGCTACGGCCGGAGCTGCTCTTCCTGGACGAGCCGACCTCGCAGCTCGACCCGGCCGCGACACGGCAGATCGAGGAATTGCTCGCCGGGCTCGTCGCCGAGGGCATCACGGTGATGATGTCGACCCATGATCTCGGCCAGGCCAGGCGCCTTGCCAGGCGCGTGCTGTTCCTGCACCGCGGCCGGCTGGTCGAGGATCGCGATGCCGCCGAATTCTTCGCCGGGCCGCAGGCCGAAGAGGCCCGCGCCTTCCTCGCTGGCGAACTGATCTGGTGACCCGTTCCACAACAAGAACCGAGGAGACGTCCATGACCCTGATCGACCGCCGCCTTCTGCTCGCCGCCGGCTTCTCGGCCGGGTTGGCCGGTCTCGCCTTCGCGCAGACGCCCGCCGCATCGCCTCCGGCTGCGACGACCACGCCGAGCGAGACGCGGTTCATCACGGTCGCGTCCACGACCTCGACGCAGGATTCCGGCCTGTTCGGCCATATCCTGCCGCTGTTCAAGGCGAAGACCGGGATCGAGGTCCGCGTCATCTCGCAGGGCACCGGCCAGGCGCTCGACACTGGCCGGCGCGGTGATGCCGATGTCGTCTTCGTGCATGCGCGGGCGGCTGAGCTGAAATTCGTCGAGGAGGGCTTTTCGCTCGAGCGCAAGCCGGTGATGTACAATGATTTCGTGCTGATCGGCCCGAAAGCCGATCCGGCGGGTATTGCCGGCAGCAAGGACATCGCGGCCGCCCTGGTCAAGATCCAGGAGAAGGGCGCGCCCTTCGTCTCGCGCGGCGACAAGTCCGGCACGCATATTGCCGAGCTCGCGCTCTGGAAGGCGGCCGGCGTCGATCTCGATGCGAAGAAGGGGCCCTGGTATCGCGAGATCGGCCAGGGCATGGGGGCTGCCCTCAATACCGCCGGCGCGATGGGCGCCTATGTGCTCTCCGACCGCGGCACCTGGCTCTCGTTCAAGAATCGCGGCGATCTCGTGATCTCGGTCGAGGGCGACAAGCGCCTGTTCAACCAGTACGGCGTGATGTCGGTGAATCCCGCCAAGCATCCGCATGTGAAGTTCAATGACGGAAAACTCTTCGTCGACTGGCTGACGAGTCCGGAAGGGCAGAAGGCGATCGCCGACTACAAGATCGACGGGCAGCAGCTCTTCTTCCCCAACGCGGCGCAGGCCGGCGCGTGATGCCGTGCGCCGCCTGCTCGTTGCCGGGGTGGTTGGGCTGATGGCGCAGGCGGCCGCTGCGCAGGAGACCGTCCTGCTCCATTCCGCCGGCAGCCTGAAGGCGGCGCTGACCGAGATGGCGCAGGCTTTCGAGGCGCAGACGAAGATCGTTGTGAAGCCGGTCTTCGGGGCATCCGGCCTGCTGCGCGAGCGCATCGAGAAGGGCGAGGCGGCGGAGGTCTTCACCTCGGCCGATCTCGGCAATCCACAGGCCCTGGCGCGCGAGGGGCTCGGCGGGCCGGTGGTTCTGTTCGCCCGTAACGAGCTTTGCGTCTTCGCCCGGCCGGGGCTTTCCGTCACCTCCGAGACTTTGCTGGAGGCCATGCTCGATCCCATGGTGAAGCTCGGCACCTCGACCCCGAAGGCCGATCCGTCCGGCGATTACGCCTTTGCGGTCTTCGCCCGGGCGGAGGCTGTGAAACCCGGCGCGAAGGCGGCGCTCGAAGCCAAGGCGCTGCAGCTCACGGGAGGGCCGGGCAGCGTGCCGGCGCCAGAGGGCGCCAACGTCTATGGTCACAAGCTTGCGAGCGGCGCGGCCGATCTCTTCCTGGCCTATTGCACCAATGCCCAGCCACTCGGGCAGGAGCAGCCCGATATCAGGCTGGTCCGCCTGCCGCCGGAGCTTTCGGTCGGCGCCGACTATGGCCTGACCGTGCTGAACGGGGCCTCGCCAAACGGCTACAAGCTCGCCATGTTCATCCTCTCGCGCACGGGGCAGGAGATTCTGGCGAAGCACGGTTTCGCCGCGCCGCTGCTCGGGCGCTAATTTACGAGGCTGGCAATGGATTGGTGGGCATTGCGACCGGGCGAGACCGCCTCTCCCTTGCCGGAGCGGCAGGATGCGCATCTCGTCTTCATCGGCAGGCTGCGTACGTCTTTCGCCACACGCGACCAATGCCCGAAGCAGGGCGATCCCGAGAATGGTCCGCTCTGCCGCGCCGAACTCGACGCGCCATTCTGGCCGGCCCTGGCCGGGATCGAGGCTTTCGGGCATCTCGACCTGCTCTACTGGATGCATCAGGCCCGGCGCGACCTGCTGACCCAGAACCCGAAATCGGGGGCCGAGACCTTCGGGACCTTTTCGCTGCGCTCGCCGGTCAGGCCCAACCCCATTGCGGTGTCGCGGGTGCGGCTGGTCGGCGTCGAGCCAGGCGTGCTGATCGTGCGCGGGCTCGATTGCCTGGACGGCACGCCGCTGATCGATATCAAGCCGAACCGTTGCCCAAACGCGCAGGCCTCGACGGAGCGCAACCATGCCCATGCCTGACCGCCGCCTCGTCCTTGGCGGCATGGCCGCGAGCATCGTCATGCCGCGAATCGCGCGGGCCGCCACGGTGCGCGACGGCGCCGGGCGCGAGGTCGCGATTCCCGCCAGAGTCGAGCGGGTCTTTCCGGCCGGGCCGCCGGCGGCGATCGTGCTCTACACGCTGGCGCCGGACCTTTTGCTCGGCTGGCCGCGCGCCAATCGGCCGGAGGAGCGCGAATTCCTGCTGCCGGGCGTCGGCGACAAGCCCGAGGTCGGCCGCATTACCGGGCGCGGCAACAGCGCCAATCTCGAAGCGGTGCTGAGCCTGAAGCCCGATCTGATCGTCGATGCCGGCTCGACCGGGCGCACCTATGTCGATCTCGCGACGCGGGTCCAGGAGCAGACCGGCATTCCCTATGCCTTGCTCGACGGGCGCTTCGACCAGATTCCGGCGAGCTACCGCATCCTCGGCCAGCTGCTCGGCCGCAGCGAGCGGGCCGAGGCGCTGGCGCGCTGGTGCGAGACCACGATGGGCACGATCGTGCAGCGGATCGCGCGGATACCGGCCGAGCGGCGGCCATCCGTCTATTATGCGCGCGGGCCGCGCGGCCTGGAGACCGGGCTCGGCGGCTCGATCAATGTCGAGACGCTCACCTTTGTCGGCGCGCGCAATGTCGCGGACACGCCCGGTAACGGCCTGGCCCAGGTCTCGCTGGAGCAGGTGCTGGCATGGAATCCGGATGTGATCGTCACCATCGACCAGAGCTTCGCCGAGACTGTGCGGACCGATCCGGCCTGGGCCGAGGTCAGGGCGGTGCGTGACGGGCGCATCCACCTCTCACCGAAGCTGCCCTTCGGCTGGGTCGATTTCCCGCCTTCGGTCAACCGCATGATCGGGCTGTGGTGGCTGGCCAAGATCCTGTACCCGGCCGAGTTCCCGGAGGATATCCGGCCGCTGGCGCGCGAGTTCCACACGCTGTTCTATCAGGTGACGCCGAGCGAGGCGCAGCTCGACCGCATCCTCTCCGGACGGGCTTGAGCCTTGCCGCCATCCTCCCTGCGCGGAAACCTGATCGCTTTCGGATTGCTGGCGCTGGCGGTGTTGCTCGCCTTCGGGCTCGGGCGCTTTCCGGTCGGGCCCGGTGAGCTCGGGCGACTGATCTGGGCAGGCCTCACCGGGCAGGCATCCGGCCTGCCGCCACAGGTCGAGACGGTGATCTGGAATATTCGCGGGCCGCGCGTGATCGCGGCCCTGCTTTGCGGCGCGGCGCTGGCGGTGGCGGGTACGGCCTTCCAGGGCCTGTTCCGCAACCCGCTGGTCTCGCCCGATATCCTCGGCGCCTCCTCCGGCGCGGCGCTCGGCGCCGTGATCGGCATCTATTTCTCGCTTGGCATTATCGGCATCCAGTTTGCAGCCTTCGCCGGCGGGCTGGTCGCGGTCGGGGCCGTCTATGCGATCGGCTCCGGCCTTCGCCGTGGCGATCCGGTGCTGGTCCTGGTGCTGACCGGCGTCGTCGTGGGCTCGTTGCTCGGCGCCGGGATCGGGCTCGTGAAATATTGGGCCGACCCCTACAACCAGCTTCCGGCCATGACCTTCTGGCTGCTCGGCAGCCTTGCCGGCACGGCGAAGCCCGATCTCGTGCCGCTGCTCGGTCCGGTTCTGCTCGGCTCGGCGGTGCTGGTCGCGCTGCGCTGGCGCATGAATGCGATGTCGCTGCCGGAGGAGGAAGCGCGTGCGCTCGGGCTCAGTACCGGGCCGCTGCGGGTTGCGATCGTCGCGGCGGCGACCCTGGTGACGGCGGCGAGCGTGGCGGCGGCCGGGATCATCGGCTGGGTCGGGCTCGTGGTGCCGCATCTGGCGCGTTTCCTGGTCGGGCCGGATTTCGGCCGGCTGGTGCCGACCGCTGCGATCCTGGGCGGCGGCTACCTGCTGATCATCGATACGCTGGCGCGCACCGTCGGCCCGGTCGAGACGCCGCTCGGCATCCTGACGGCGGTGATCGGCACGCCCTTCTTCATCTGGCTCCTGGCCTCGGCGCGCGGAGGCTGGTCGTGAGCCTGAGCGCATGCGGCCTGTCCTACGGCTATCCCGAGCGCCAGATCGGCCGCGAGATCGGGCTCGAGCTCAAGCCGGGCGAGGTGCTCGCTCTGCTCGGGCCGAACGGCAGCGGCAAGACGACCTTGCTCAAGACCCTGCTCGGCCTGCTGCCGCCGCAAGGCGGGGAGCTTGCACTCGACGGTGCTCCGCTCGCGGCGCTTTCCGTGGCCGAGCGGGCCCGGGCGCTCGGCTACGTGCCGCAGGCCCATGCCGGAACCTTCGCCTTCTCGGTCTTCACCGTCGTGCTGATGGGCCGGACCGCGCATGGCGGCCTTTTCGCCGCGCCCTCCGCCCATGACCGCGCGATCGCGATGGCGATGCTGGAGCGGCTCGGCGTCGCCAGACTCGCGCAGCGCCCCTACACGCAGATCTCGGGCGGCGAGCGCCAGCTTGTGCTGATCGCACGGGCGCTGGCGCAGGAGCCGCGCTACATCATCCTCGACGAGCCGACGGCGAGCCTCGATTTCGGCAACCAGGGCAAGGTCATGGTCGAGATCACCAGGCTCGCGGCCGAGGGGCTCGGCATCCTCTTCACCACGCACGACCCGAACCAGGCGCTGCGCTATGCCGACCATGTGCTGATGATCCGCAACGGGCAGGCCATCGCCGCAGGCAGCGCGGCGGAGCTGCTGATCCCCGAGCGCCTGGCGGAGCTCTACGGCGTCGCGATCGAGACGGTGCGCGATACAGAGGGGCGCGTCGCCTTCCTGCCGGGGCATTGATTGCGCCGGGTGCCAATCCGGGCCGGATCGGTATAATCGCCGCGGATTCGACGAGCTCTGGATGCGTGAACTCTACGATCTCCTGGCCTTGGCCGTGCGGCTCTGGCGGCAATGCTGGCCTCAGCTTCTGCTGATCGCGGCCTGCGGCGCGATCGCCAACGACCTCCTGCTGCCGGCTGCTGTCCAGGCCGGCTTCGTCAATGGTCTCGCCGGCCTCGCGGTGCTCTCGCTCGTCGTGCTGACGAAGCTCGTCGTCGTCGTGCTGATGTTCCTGGCGCTGCGGCCCTACATGCCGGCCGTCGCGACGCTGCAGCCGGGCGGTGGCCCGGCGCCCTCGGCCGGCGCGATGCCGCAAGGCGGATCGCGCGCGGTCTATGCACTGATCGCCATCGCGATCATCCCCTTCTTCGCCTATTACGCCGCCTGGGGCTTTCTGGGCGATACGGTGCGGGAATATTCGCTGCTGGCGCTCGACATGCGCCCGTTCGGCGAGCGCGCCGTGATCCTCGACATTCCGGATTCGCAATGGCTCTTCGCTTCGATCGCGCTGTCCTGGGTGGTGCGGCGCTTCGCCAAGGCGATGCGGGCGCGCGGCTCGCGACCGATCGGGCAATTCGTGATCGTGATCTGCGACGCCAACTGGGTCTTCGTCGGCCTCTACGTGCTGTCGCGCTGGAAGGATGCGGCCTGGGCCTGGCTCGCGGCGGGCGGGCCGATACCCTACCTGATCTTCACCCGCGACCTGCTGTCCTCGTGGATCTCGACAGCCTTGGCGGCCACGCCCGTGCCGGTCGAGTTGGCGGAGCCGCCGCTGGCCGCGAGCGCCCAGAGCCTGCTACTCTATGCGCTGCTGCCGCTGGTCTGGCTGCTGATGGCGGCCGTGATCTACGGCTGCGACATGAGCGAGGCCGCGCCGCTGACGAAGCACCGGCGGATCAGCAGCGCGCTGTCGCGCTATTCCGCCCTGCCGCGTTTCCTGCGTGATTTCATCGACCACTTCGTCTCCGGCTATCGCTCGCGCTATGTGCCGGTGGTCAACAGCGTGCGGCTGGCCTTCGGGGCGAGCTTGCCCGTGCTGCTCGGGCTGATCGTGCTCTATCGTGCGATCGGCTGGGGCGGCGCCTGGGCCTGGATCGGCCTCAGCCGCCTGATCGGCCCGCATGACCTGACGACCTGGCAGGCGCTCGCCAGCCCGATCGCGCTGCTGCTGGGAGGGCCGAGCGATATCCGCGGTGGCATCGTCGTCGATGCGCTGCGGATCTGCCTGCTTGCCGCGGTGATGGAACAGGCTGTCGGCGCGCGGCTGACGCGAAACGGAGAAGTTAGGGATTCCGCGCAAAGCGAAGGTAATGCGGACGCCCAGCCGGCAGGCTGATCGTGATGGCGAGCGATTCGAAGGCGTCTCGCGGCACGACAAAGCTCTCCCGGATGGCGAGCACGGTGCCGGACCTGGCTTTTTGGGCAATGGCGGGTCCACAGGAGGAGGCCGGCCTGTTTCGCAGGGCTGGCAGGCGGCTCACCTGCGAGGGCGGCAGAAAGCTCGGCAACCAGCGCCGGCCCTGAGCGTCGGTCGCGGCGATGCGGCACGGCAAGCGCGCCAGCGCCTCGGGCTCACGTACCACCGCCTCGAGCTCGGCCAGCACGATCGCGGCCCCGTCAGGTCGCTCGGCGACGCGCTGCAGGCTGATAAGGCGCCAGTCGGCCCCGCCGAGCTGGCCGACCCCGTCAATGGCGATGCGGCGCTCGAACAGGTCCTTGCCGTGCCACCATTCCAGCACGTTGTCCCAGCCGCGCAGGGCGAAGGCGGCGGGCAGAACGAGGACGAGGGCCCAAAGGCAGCGTCGCCGGAAGCGTCGCTGCTCCGGATTCGGCATCGCCACGCCCGGCTCAGCCATCGAACAGCCCGTCAAGGTCGAGGACGTCGGTGCTCTCCGTCCGGTCGCGCGCGAGCGGCATCCTGATTTCCGAATCGAGCCGCGGCCAGCGGATCAGCGAGACGAGCAGCGTCGCATCATCCGCCTCCTCCCGCGGGATCTCGAAGATCAGGAGGCCGCGCTGCGGCAAGCCCGGCTCCAGCCGGTTGGCGCCGAGCTGGCGCGGCGCAGTGGCGAGCCGCTGGCTCGGCGTGTAGCGCCGGCCGGAGGCGCTGCGCCAAAGCGCGCCGTTCGCCGTCACCGAGGCCGGGCGCCCCTCCATTTCCGCGACGACGACGGCCCAGAGGCCGGAACTGTCGCGCTCGATGTCGCGGCCATAGGCGCGCCAGCGAATGCGGTCGGCGAGGATCAGCTTGTCGGCCCGAAAGCTGAAGCCGCGTGCGGCGATGCTCTGGCCCATCGCACCCGAGACGGGGATCGGCCCGGTGATCTCGCTATAGCCGGGCGTCGTCCGTTGCATCGCGAAGAGCAGCGCGGCCGCGATCACGATGCCTGCCAGCCGGGTGAGGAGGCGGATCAAGGCGCCCCTCCGCCGCCACCCCATTCCTCGTGCAGGGGCAGGGAGATTGCCGCGATCACCTTTGGGTTGAACCAGCCCGGCGCGGCGAGCAGGTTGTCGCGCGGCTTGAAGCTCTCGGCCGTGATGGTCAGGCGCAGGTTCGGCGGGATCGGTGCCTGGTTGGGCATGGTCCAGATCACGCGGACGCGTTCGGGCAGGCCGGGATGCAGCGCGGCGAGCATCGTCCTATCGCGCATGAGATAGTGGATGGGATCCGGCTTGAGGCCCGGTATCGGCGGATCGATCGTGAAGATCCGGCCGAAGACATTGCTGCTCTCGGCGGTGCGGTTGAGGATGTCGATATCGACCGCGAGAGCCTTCATGCCCGGCGGCGGACGATAGCCGTCATCTCGTGGCTGGGTCGAGACGACGGCCGACTGGACCGCCACCTGCCAGCGCCCGGCATCGATGGTTTCGCCGGGGCGCAGCTTCGGCAACGCATCCGGCGGCATGGCCGCGATGATCGTCTGGACCGTCGTCAGGCAGAGCGCCAGCAATCCGCCGATGCCGGCCGAAAGCCGGGTGAAGAGCGTCTGGCGAAGGGCAGTCAGCGAAAAGCCAAGCATCCGGACCGTTCAAAGCCGTGAGCCCGATCTTTTACGCGATTCGATGGCCGGAATCTGGCGGGAGTGGCGGAGCCAGCAAAATCGATCCGCCGCATAGATGCGGCCGCGGACCCACCCAGCATAATACGCGCGTCATCTTGGAGTGTGATGGTTGATCTCGGAAGAGTTCGTTAGGGATGGCGAAGTCTTGGCGGTTGGGCCTCTTCATTCCCGTGCGGCCTCGACTATGCTGCGCGCGATAAGCTTCGAGCAAGCCTAGCAGCTTACATGGCTATAATGTCCCGGTTCCTGCCGCTCCGGAGTTGCCGATGTCGTCTATCTCGTTCGGTGGATATTGTCATGACCTGCTGCGCCAGATGTCGCGGCTCTGTGCGCCGGCCGGCCTTGCCGTGGCCGCCGTGCTGGCCGCCCCGCCGGTGATGGCGCAGCAGCCGACACAGGCCGCGATCGAGGCGTTGCTGCCAGATCTCGAAAAGCAGGTCGCTGCGGGCATGAGCGCGCTCTCGGTGCCCGGCGTCGCCATCGGCATCGTCTTCGATGACAAGCTGATCTACAGCAAGGGCTTTGGCGTCAGGGAAGCCGGCAAGCCCGATCCCGTCACGCCCGAGACGCTCTTCCAGGTCGGCTCGACCACCAAGGCCTTCTTCGCGACGACGCTGGCCCAGGCTGTGGATGCCGGCAAGCTGAGTTGGACCGACCATGTCAGTGACCTTTTGCCGGCTTTCCAGCTCTCGGACCCGTTCATCTCGCGCGATTTCCGGATCCTCGACATCGCGGCCCAGCGCAGCGGCCTGACGCCCTATGTCAATGACGGGCTCGCCTTTCTCGGCTTCGACAAGGAGACGCTGTTCCGCTCGATGCGCGTCGCGCCGCAGACCGGTATCTTCCGGTCGGATTTCCGCTATCTCAATATTCCGCATCTGGCCGGCGGCGAGATCGTCGCCAAAGTCAATGGCGCGCCGTCCTGGTTCGATTCGCTCAGGAAGACCTTGCTCGATCCGCTCGGCATGCGCGCGACCACGGGCACGGCCGAGGCGATCGCGCAGGCGCCGAACCACGCCACGGGGCACAGGCTCGACGACAGGCCGGTGCCGATCCCGTTCCATGCCGCCTTTCCCTATGCGCTGGGGCCGGCGGGCGCGCTGAACTCGAACGTGCCTGATATGGCGCAATGGCTGCGCCTGCAGCTCGGCCGCGGCCAGTTCGCCGAGAAGGTCCTCGTCTCCGAGGAGAATCTTGACGTCACCTGGACGCCGCGCGTCGCGCTCAACGAGCGGATGAGCTATGCGGTCGGCTGGCTGGCGATGGCGACGCCGCACGGCCGCGCGATCTGGCACAATGGCGGCACATCGGGCTTCGGCGCCCATGTCGGGTTCCTGCCCGACGCCAAGACCGGCATCGTGATCCTGAGCAATATCGGCGGACCGAGCCTGGCCGATGCGCTGGGGCTGTGGTTCTACGATCGCGTGCTCGGCAATCCGGCGGTCGACAATATCGCGCTGGCCGCCGCTTCGTCGAAGAAGCAGCGCGAGCAGGAGAAGCAGGAGCAGGCGGGTTTCGTCGTCGGACCGATGCCGGCCAACTCCGCCGCCTTTGCCGGCACCTATGTCTCGCCGGTCCTGGGCGATGCGACCGTTTCGGCTGTTGACGGCAAGCTGCAGGCGAAGCTGGATCGAACCGATCTGATCATGCTGCTCGAAGCGAACAAGGACGATCCGAATCTGTTCCAGGCGCGGCTCTCGCCGAGCGGTGGCTATGAGCAGATCGTCGCGATCGTCGGCGATACGCCCTTCGTCCAGATGCGCTTCGAGCGCGACCTTGCCGGGCGGATCACGCAGCTGCGCTGGATCAACCCCGAGCTGCCGCATCTCTTCATCCGCCAAGCCGAGCAATAGGAGGGTCCGATGACGAGCGTTCACAGCATGATTCGACTCAGCCTGGTCCTGACACTGGCCCTTCTCGCCGTACTCGTCTTCCGCGGCTCGGCCACCGCAGCCTCGCCCGTGCTTCCCTTGCGGACCGAGCCCATGGCCGAGCCGGCCCGCTCGATCCTGCGCGACCTGTTCCGCGACGATGGCGAGGACGATTTCGTCCATGACGACCATTACGACTGGAACGACTACCGCAACTCGACCTCGCGCAAGGAACGCATCCGCGACTATCAAGAGATGCAGCGCCAGGACCAGAAATCCTACTGGAAGCAGCAGAAAGAGATCCAGAAGGACATGATCAAGCGCCAGCGGGGCTGGTGAAGGCGTAGCTCTTTCGGTTCTCTCCGTCATGGTCGGCCTTGTGCCGACCATCCACGTCTTCATTCTTGAAGCGCGCTGTTCAAGGCGCGGATGCTCAGGACAAGTCCGAGCATGACGGCGGGTGCTATTTCGCCAGCGTCACCGGCACGGCGAAGGAGCGCTTGACCTTGCCGAGCGCGAAGCTGGTCTCGATCGAGGCGATATTGTCGAGCCGCGTCAGCTTGTCCTTGAGGAAGCGCTCATAGGCGGCGAGATCGGCGACGATGATGCGGAGCAGATAGTCGCGCGGCCCGGTCATCAGGTAGCAATCGGCGACTTCCGGCCAGCGCGAGACGGCGGTGGCGAAGCGGTCGAGCTCCTCCTCGCGCTGGCGTTCCAGCTTGATCGAGGCGAAGACCGAGACCGGCAGGCCGAGCTTGTCCTGGTTGACCACCGCGACATAGCCCTCGATCACGCCGGCATCCTCCAGGAGCCGCACCCGGCGGGCGCAGGGCGAGGGCGACAGGCCCACTTTCTCGGCGAGGTCCTGGTTGCTCATCCGGCCATCGGCCTGGAGAGCCTGGACGATGCGGCGATCGATGTCGTCGAGTTTGAGGTCTGGCATATTCTCTCGCTTTCTACCGCGAGATTAGCGAAAATCGCCAAGCGTGGAAGCGCTCGCGCCGATCTTTGGCAGGTATCGCCGGCAAAACCATGCATGATCGGCGGAACGATATGTCGAGCATGTTCTTCCCGCGAAAGGGCGCTCACTTTTGCGGAACAGGCTCCGGGGAGAAAATCCATGTCCGATCCGCGCCTGCCGGTCCTAGCCGAGCTGGAAAAGAAGATCCTCTGGCTCGCCTCCTGGACGATCCACAATGCCAACCACATCCGTTCGAACGAGGACGGGATGAAGGTGGGCGGGCACCAGGCGTCCTCAGCCTCGCTGGCGACGATCATGACGGCGCTCTACATGGCGGCGCTGAAGCCGCAGGACCGGGTGGCGGTGAAGCCGCATGCCTCGCCGATCTTCCACGCCATCAACTACCTGATGGGCCTGCAGACGCGCGAGAAGCTCGAGAATTTCCGCGGCTACAAGGGCGCGCAGAGCTATCCCTCGCGCACCAAGGATATCGACGATGTCGATTTCTCCACCGGCTCGGTCGGGCTCGGCGTGGCGCAGACGCTGTTCTCCTCGCTGACCCAGGATTACGTGAAGGCGCATGGCTGGGGCGGCAACCGGCCGGACGGGCGCATGGTCTCGCTGATCGGCGATGCCGAGCTCGACGAGGGCAATATCTTCGAGGCCCTGATGGAGGGCTGGAAGCACGGCGTCCGCAACACCTGGTGGGTGATCGACTATAATCGCCAGTCGCTCGACGCCGTCATCCGCGAAGGGCTTTACGACCGCTTCGAGACGATGTTCCGCAATTTCGGCTGGGATGTCGTGACGCTGAAATACGGCTCGCTGCAGCAGGCCGCCTTCAAGGAGAAGGGCGGCGAGCGGCTTAAGCAATGGATCGATTCCTGCCCGAACCAGCTCTATTCGGCGCTGACTTTCCAGGGTGGCGCGGCCTGGCGCAAGCGCCTGATGGACGATCTCGGCGACCAGGGCCCGGTGAGCAAGCTGATCGAGAGCCGGTCCGATGCCGAGCTGTCGAAGCTGATGTGCAATCTCGGCGGCCATGACCTGCCCTCGATCCTCGAGGCCTTCGAATCGATCGACCATGACCGGCCGGTCTGCTTCCTCGCCTATACCGTCAAGGGCTTCGGCCTGCCGCTGGCCGGGCACAAGGACAATCATGCCGGGCTGATGACCAAGGAGCAGATGGACGGGTTCAGGACCGCCAACAAGGTCCGCCCCGGTCATGAGTGGGATCTGTTCGAGGGCCTGGGCCTGCCGGAGAGCGAGATCCGCGCGTTCCTCGACAGGGTGCCGTTCTTCTCGGAAGGCCGTCGCAGGCTGAGCGCCCCGACCCTGCCGGTCCCGGCCAAGCTCGAAGCCGGCATCCAGGCGGTGATGTCGACGCAGATGGGCTTCGGCAAGGTGCTGGACGAACTGGCGCGCAGCGGCGGGCCGCTCGCAGACCGCATCGTCACCACGGCGCCCGACGTCACAGTCTCGACCAATCTCGGGCCCTGGGTGAATCGGCGCGGCCTGTTCGCGCATGCCTCGATGGCCGATACCTTCAAGGACGAGCGCATTCCCTCGATGCAGAAATGGGAGTTCTCGCCGAAGGGCCAGCATATCGAGCTCGGCATCGCCGAAATGAACCTGTTCATCAACCTCTCGGCGCTCGGCCTGTCGCATTCGATCTTCGGCGAGCGGCTGATCCCGATCGGCACGCTCTACGACCCATTCATCTCGCGCGGTCTCGATGCGCTGAACTATGCCTGCTACCAGGATGCCCGCTTCATGCTGGTGGCGACGCCGTCGGGCGTGACGCTGGCGCCTGAGGGCGGCGCGCACCAGTCGATCGCGACGCCGCTGATCGGCATGAGCCAGGATGGCCTGTGCGCCTTCGAGCCGGGTTTCGTCGACGAGCTCGCCGTGATGATGCGCTGGTCCTTCGAATACATGCAGAAGGACGGCGAGGGCGATCCGGACGAGCGCACCTGGCTGCGCGACGAGACCGGTGGCTCGGTCTACCTGCGCCTCTCGACCCGGCAGGTCGAGCAGCCGCAGCGGCAAATGACACCGGAGCTCGAGCGCGACATCATCGACGGCGCCTATTGGCTGCGCAAGCCGGGACCGAACGCGACGGTCGTCGTCGCCTATACCGGCGCGGTCGCGCCCGAGGCGATCGAGGCCGTCGGCCTGCTCGGTGAGGACCGGCGCGATGTCGGCCTGCTCGCGATCACCTCGGCCGACCGGCTCAATGCCGGCTGGCAGGCGGCCGAGCGGGCGCGCCAGCGCGGCAACCATCGGGCGATGAGCCATATCGAGCGGTTGCTGGCGCCGCTCTCCCGGGATTGCGGCATCGTCTCGGTACTGGACGGCCATCCGGCGACGCTCGCCTGGCTCGGCAGCGTCCATGGGCATCGCCAGAAGGCGCTCGGCGTCGAGCATTTCGGCCAGACCGGCACGGTGGCGGACCTCTACCGCCATTTCGGCATCGACGCGAATGCGATCGTGCATGCGGCCCAGGCGGCAGCGCCGGGACGGCCGGTGCGCTATTTGAAGGCGCTGCCGTAGATCGAGGGGGTCATCCCCGTGCGCGCTGCGGCAACGCAGTGCCGCTGCGCAGACACGGGACCGCGCGACGAGAAGGCGCCCTTTTCTGGGGACGGTCCCGCATCTGCGCAGCAGCATTATAGGCTGCAGCGCGTGCGGGATGACGCTCTACACGCCTCGCTTGACCTGCACGCCTGACAACAGCCAGCCGCCGACCAGGAAGAACAGGATCAGCACCGCCAACCCCGCCTGCTGGCTGTCGAAGACGCTTGTCGCCAGGGCGACGGAGGTCGGGCCCATGAACGACGTCACCTTGCCCGACAGGGCGAAGAGCCCGAAGAACTCGCCATGCCGCCCTGCCGGCGCGAGCCGCGCCATCAGGCTGCGCGAGGAGGCCTGGAGCGGGCCGGCGACGAGGCCGATCAGCAGGCCCAGGCCGAGATAGACCCGTTCCGGCAGTGAGGCGAAGAGCCCGTCCCCCGGTGCCGGTGGTGCGGCGGGGATGATGAAGAGCACGTGGTCGGCCGCCAGCGAGAGAATGCCGATGCAGGCGAAAAGCAGGCAGATGATCGCGCCGAGCACGACCGGCTTGCCGCCGATACGGTCGTCGAGGCGTCCGCCGAGGATGGCGCCGAGCGTGCCGGTGATGGTCAGCAGGATGCCGAAGATCCCGAGCTCGATCGTCTGCCAGCCGAAGACGCCGGCGCCATAGATGCCGCCGAAGGCGAAGAGCGCGACGAGCCCGTCCTGGTAGATCATGTTGGCGAGCAGGAAGCGGCCGAGCGCCGGCAGGTGCGGCAATTCGGCGATCGTGGCGCGCAGGCGGGCAAGCCCGCCTTGGGCGGCGGTCTTGAGGCTGAGGCCCGTCTTCGGCGCGTCCGGCGTCAGCAGGAACATCGGCGTGACGAAGATGACGAACCAGAGCGCGGTCAGCGGGCCGGAGAAACGGTCGCCCTCGCGCGTGGCGGCGTCGAGGCCAAGGATCGGCGAGAGTCCGGCCAGCGTCTTGCCGGTATGCGGATCGGCCGCGAGCAAAGCGAGGGTCAGAGCGAGCGAGATCAGCCCGCCGAAATAGCCGGTCGCCCAGCCGGTGCCGGAGAGCCAGCCAAGGCGCTCGGGCGGGACGAGCCGCGTCATCATCGCATTGTTGAAGATCGTCGCGAATTCGGCGCCGATCGTGCCGATCATGAAGCCGATCAGGGCGATCGGCACGGCGATGGGCGAGCCGGGCCTGGCGAACCAGAGCAAGGCCGAGCCGACGACCAGCAGCGCGCCGAAGGCCGCGATCCAGGGCTTGCGCGGGCCCGTACGGTCGGCGATGCCGCCGATCAGTGGTGAAAGAAGCGCAATGCAGAGGCCGGCGAGGCCAGTCGCATAGCCCCAGAGCGCCTGGCCCTCCGCCGGGTCGGATGCAAGCGCGGCGGCGAAGAAGGGTGCGAAGACGAAGGTCGTGACCAGCGTGAAAAAGGGCTGTGCCGCCCAGTCGAAGAAGAGCCAGGCGGTGACGGCGCGGCGCGGCGGATAGGTCACGGGTGCCGTGGCGCCGGAAGCTGGAACGGAATTCACTGCAGCGTCGTCTCGGGGTCGCCGCCGCCCCGCGCGAGTTCGATCTCGGTGATGGCGACGAGCACCTCGGCGCGGCTCCTCAGGCTGGGCGCCTCGAGCAGCGCCTGCTTCTCGCGCGGGCCGAACGGGCACATCATCGAGAGCGCATTGACCAGCGCCTCGTTCGGCGCCTCGTTGACGCCCTTCCAGTCGATCTTGAGGTCATTGGCCTTGGCGAAGGCGCGCAAGGCCTTGAGCAGCCCGTCGCGATCGACCTCGTCCTCGCCGGCGCGGGCGGTGAAATCGATGGCGAAATCATCGTAGGAGACACGAGCCTGGCGATAGGCCGTCGTGACCGAGAGCTCGTCGGCGACGCGGAAGCGGGCGATGCCGGTCAGCGTCAGGATGTAGCGGTCATCGCCGGTCTCGGCGAACTGGGTGATGCGGCCGAGGCAGCCGACCTGGAGCAGGCCCGGCGTCGCCGACGGCCGGCCGTTCTCCGGCTCGGGCTGGATCATGCCGATGGTGCGATGGGTACGCAGGGCATCGTCGATCATGGCGAGATAGCGCGGCTCGAAGATGTTGAGCGGCATCTGTCCGCGCGGCAGCAGCAGGGCGCCGATCAGCGGAAAGACCGGGATCACCTGCGGGCAATCCTCGGCTCCGTTGTAGACGGCGTTCATGGCCATCGGCGCTGCGCTCCCTTCACAAGGACTCTAGAGCCAGGCTCTACGAAAACAGGAGCGTCGAGAGCTTGCGCCGCCCGGCGACGCTGTTCTCGTCCATCGGTCCCCAGGCCTCGAAGAGCTGCAGGAGCTGCTTGCGGGCGCCGTCATCGTTCCAGGCACGGTCGGCCTTGATGATGGCGATGAGGTGGTCGACCGCCTCCTCGCGCCTGTCGTGCGCATTGAGGGCGAGCGCCAGGTCGAATCGGGCTTGGTGATCCTTCGGGTTCGCGGCAACCTTGGCTTCGAGCTCCGCCGTGTCGCCGAGCGAGGCAGCCTGCTCGGCGAGCTCGATCGCGGCACGGACGGTGGCCAGCGCCGGGTCCGCGGCCTTGGCCTCCGGCGCGCTTGCGAGGATGCCCTTGGCACCTTCGAGGTCGCCGACATCGAGATGCAGCCGGGCGAGGCCGGCGAGCGCGCTCACATTCTCCGGCTCGAGCTGGAGCACATTGGCGTAGAGCTCGCTGGCCCCGGCGGCGTCGCCGGCCTCGGTCGCCTCCTGTGCCGCGAGGATCAGTTCCTCGGTCGCGGCCGGGCCCATCGGGCCGACCAGCTTCTCGATGAAGCTCTTCACCTGGCTCTCGGGAAGGGCGCCCATGAAGCCGTCGATCGGCTGGCCGCGCTGGAAGGCGATCACGGCGGGAATCGACTGGATGCCGAGCTGGCCGGGAATCGCCGGGTGCTCATCGATATTCATCTTGACGAGCTTGACCTTGCCGCCCGCCTCCTTGACCACCTTCTCGATGATAGGGGTGAGCTGCTTGCAGGGGCCGCACCATGGCGCCCAGAAATCGACCAGGACCGGCTGGTTCATCGATTCGGCGACGACATCCTGCCGGAAGCCCTGGGTCGTCGTGTCCTTGATCAGGCCGGATTGCTCGGCCGCATCGCCATTGACCAGCATGGGTCGTCCTTCATCTCGTCAACAAGCCGGAACGCGACCCGGCGGATAGCAGGTTCCACCTTCCAGGTCACTGTCCGCGCATCTGAAACCGGCGCGCATGGCTGCCCGATGCGCGCCCCATAGATGGGGAGGTCCGGCCGTTCTGTCCATCGTTCGCGCATGAGTTGTCGGAAAGCCGCGTTCCGCCTGGCGCGGGCGTCTGGTTTCGGGGCGGAATCACATGTCCGGCGGCGCCGGCAGAGCGATGATCAGCGGGTCGTGGCCGGTGGCGCGCAGGAATTTCAGCATGTCGTCACGCGCGATTCCGAGCGTCGCGGTGTTGACCAGCGGATGGAAATTCATCGGCTCGCCGCTCATCAGCTTGTGGTCGAGCACCATCGTCACCGCGCCGGCACGGTCGTTAATCACGGCGAAGGCCGTGACCGAGCCGGGCGTGACGCCGAGCGTCTCGATCAGCAAATCGGCCGAGCCGAAGGAGAGGCGGCCGCTGGCGCCGAGCGTCTCGTGCAGGCGCTTCAGGTCGATCCGCGTGCTCTCCAGCGCCGAGACCAGGAAGAGCCGGCCCTTCTTGTCCTTCAGGAACAGGTTCTTGGTGTGGTGGCCATGGATCGTGCCGCGCAGCTCCTTTGATTCGGCCACCGTGAAGACGGCTTCGTGGTCGATGCGAGTGATCGCGATGCCGAGCGCCTCGAGCGCGGCGATCAGGTCGGCGGGCTCGGCCGGCGTCGGGATCTCAATCGGCAGGGCAAGAGTCATGGCGGCCGCTCGGAAGGTCCTGGTCAGTGCGCCGGCACATCACCGGGGCCGAGCGACCACATGAGCGATTGCGCGAGCGGCGTCCAGAGCCCGACCGGCAGACCGGCCTTGCGCAGCGCTTCGCCGACCCAGACATTGCAGCTGCGCAGGAGCCAGAAACGGTCGCGCCCGCGCAGGAAGGCATCGCCGGTGCCATGCGTGAGATCGGGCAGGACGACCGGTTCGCCGGCCTCGCCCGGCTGCAGGCTGCTCTCGACATGCGCGACGAGCGCACGGTAGCCGACCTCGCTCAGGGTGAAGCGGCGGATGCCATCGCCGGCGCGAATCGCGACCAGTGGCTGGAGATGGACGACCGAGCGGTCGAAGGCGATGGCCTTGAGCATCAGCCCGGCCGAGAGGTCCGCAAACGTTCCGAGCTGGGTATAGGCGGTCTGCGAGCCCCAGCCGAAGGCGATCCAGGGTGCGTCGAGCGAATGCCGGGTGATCGGGGAGGTCGCGAGCACCGGTCGCCAGTCCTTCGCTGCTCCGACCGTCGGCACCACGATATCCGTGTGGAAGCCATTGGTCATGACGAAGACCGTGACTGCGGACTCGTCCGGTCCGGCCCGGCCGGACTGCAGGGGCAGCGCACCGGCGAGAATCGCCAGACCGGATGCGGCGAGCATCGATGCGACGGCGAGAATCGTGGAGCGCAGGCCGCGCCCAAACCATCGCAGGCCCGAACCGATCACCATGTCCAACGTGAGACCGCTCGTTGTTGGCGTCGCCGCATGGCTTGACGATGTCCGAGCCGCGCCAGGAAGTCGAGCGCGGCGGCCCTTCGATAAAAAATCCCGCGGACCTGTGAAAATCCCGCGACAAGGCGCTTGCGCTTCTCTGCGCTTTGGGGCAATAAGCCGGCCTCGCGCCACGGCGCGCATGTCTCGGATGCGGGTGTAGCTCAGGGGTAGAGCACAACCTTGCCAAGGTTGGGGTCGAGGGTTCGAATCCCTTCGCCCGCTCCAGACATCTTTCCCAACCAAAATAGAGTGATTTCGGCACGACGCCGGGCTCGACCTCCGAGCCCGCGGTGCCGTGCGCACTTGAAGCGCGGGGCTAGAGCGTGTCGATGATTCCGCCATCGACGCGAAGTGCCGCGCCGGTCGTCGCGCTCGCCAGCGGCGAGGCGATGTAGACGACCATGTTGGCGACCTCGTCGACTGTCGCGGCGCGGCCGATCAATGAGCCCGGGCGCTGCTGCTTCACGAAATCTGCCGCGACCTCGTGGAGGGGTTTGCCCGTCCGCGCGGTTTCGTCCTTCAGCATCTCGGCGACGCCTTCGGACAGGGTCGGGCCGGGCAGGATCGAATTGACGGTGACGCCGGTGCCGGCCACGCGCTTGGCCAAGCCGCGAGAGACAGCGATATCGGCCGTCTTGCTGACGCCGTAATGGATCATCTCGACGGGGATGTTGAAGCCCGATTCCGATCCGATGAAAATCACGCGGCCCCAGCCGGCCTCGATCATTCCCGGTAGATAAGCGCGCGACAGCCGCACGGCCGACATGACATTCACCTGCCAATGCCGGTCCCAGACCTCGTCGGAGGCCTCGAAGAAATCGATCGGCTGGAAGATGCCGGCATTGTTCACGAGGATGTCGACCTTCGGCACCAGCTGCAGAAGGCTGGCGCAGCCGGCGGCGGTCGCGACATCTGCTGCGGCAGCCTTGACGCGCTTGCCGCCGAGCTCGCCATTCAGCCTGTCGACGGCGGCATCGACCTTGTTTCCGGTTCGGCCGTTGAGGAACACGCCGGCGCCGGCCTTGGCGAGGCTGCGGGCGATGCCGAAACCGATGCCCTCGGTCGAGCCCGTAACGAGAGCGGTCTTGCCCTGGAGATCGATGATCATCTGCGCACCTCGGCTTTAACGGCGACGCGAATGCGGCGGTGCTGTCACTCACGGCCGGCGGGAGCGATGGTTGCACGAATCGCGACGCGAGCGGAAGCGGGACAGGACGCAGCCTCGCCCTGCTGGGGTGACAGGCCGGCGCAGAGATGAGATTGAGCGTCGCATGCCTCCAGCTCGCACGTGACGGTCCCATGCTCGCTCGCGCCCGTGATTTCGGCCTGGTCTGCGGCACGCTGCCGCCCGGCCCGCTCAATGCCATCACCGATGTCGCCGGCCTGCGCGTCGGCCACAGGACGATCCGAGAGGGCGATGTCCTGACCGGCTTCACCGCGATCCTGCCGCATGAGGGCGACCTGTTCCGCGAGAAGCTGCGTGGCGGTGTCGAGGTGATCAACGGCTTCGGCAAGAGCGCCGGGCTGATGCAGCTGGCAGAGCTCGGCCAGATCGAAACACCGATCCTGCTCGGCAACACGCTTTCGGTCGGCACCGGGTTCAATGCCCTGGTGACGCGGGCTCTGGCCGCCAATCCGGAGATCGGCCGGAAGACCGGGACGGTCAATCCGCTCGTGCTCGAATGCAATGACGGCTGGCTTTCCGATATCCGTGCCCGCACGTTGAGCGAGGCCGATGCCTTCGCGGCGCTCGACGCCGCCAGCGATGGGCCGGTGGCGGAAGGGGCGGTCGGAGCGGGGGCCGGCATGAGCGCCTTCGGCTTCAAGGGCGGGATCGGCAGCGCCTCGCGCCTGCTCACGCTGGATGGGCGCAGCTACACGCTGGGCGTTCTGGTGCTCGCCAATTTCGGTCGCCCCGGCGATCTCGTGCTGCCTGACGGAAGCCGGCCCGCGCCACCTCGCGGCAAGGAGCCTGGCACCGAAAGAGGCTCGGTCATCATCGTGCTCGCGACCGATATCCCGATGGAGACGCGGCAATTGACCCGGGTGGCGCGGCGCTGCGGCGCCGGCCTGGCTTGGCTCGGCGCGTTCTGGGGCAATGGCAGCGGCGATATCGCGCTGGCCTTCACCACCGCTGGCCGCATCGCACATGACGAGAAGGCCGATCTCGTCCCGCTGGCGGCACTGAACGAGAACCGGATCGATCTTCCCTTCAGGGCGGCGGCCGAGGCCACGCAGGAAGCGGTGCTCAACGCCATGCTCGCGGCGCCGGCGACGACCGGACGCGACGGGCATTGGCGCCCCTCGCTAGCCGATGCACTACGCCGCGCCGATTGAGAGCGTCAGAGCGGGGTCTGTCTAGGAAACGACCGCCGACAGATCGCTTGGGCTGCGATAGACGCCGGCGCGCTCGTCGAAATGCGTCCAGCCGCCGCGTTCGTATTCGGCGCGGCGGGCGCTGGCGTCGATCGGGCCCGCTCCATCCAGGATCTTCTCGATGGCTGCGCCATGCGAATCGGTCGCGCGCACCGTGACGATCGAGCCGCCGCGCCTGATGGTCTCGGCATAGTAATGCGCGTCGCTCTCGCTGAGGCCGGCGCCGGTCAGGGCGCCGATCAGGCTGCCGGCCGCGGCGCCGGCGGTGGCGGCGACCGCGGTGCTGCCGAGCAGCCAGCCGGCGGCCAGGACCGGTCCCACTCCGGGAACCGGCAAGGCAGCCAAGCCAGCCAGAAGCCCGGCGCCGCCGCCGACCACGCCGCCGACTTCAGCGCCCGAGGTGGCATCCTCCTCCAGCGTGTCGGGTTGGCGCCCGACAAGGCTGATATCTTCGGGCGGGAGGCCAAGCAGCCTCGAGCCGGGTGACGGCGGTCTCGGCATCCTCGCGCGTGTCGTAAGAGCGGGTGATGGTGCGTGTCATGACGCAGCTCCTTCGCTAGAGCATTATGTCCTTGTGTGGACGCATTTTCTTCACGCGGACCGGTGTCCACTTCGCACGAAAATGCTCCAGTCACTGGGCTATCAACAGCCTGCGGATCGTCTTGTTCCTCGGTCCGCAACCATCTGCGAGCGGCGACGAAACCGAAACGGTCCTGGTGCGTTCTGTACCGATGGTCGCACGGCGGGCACGGTGGTGAGACCTGCCGCACGGGAGTTCCGGGGGGAAGAATGATTGACAACGAAACTGGCCTGGCCACGGCGCGCGATGTCGACGCGCTCGACCGGGCCGGGGCTTTTGCCGTGGTCGCGGACGCCGAAGGCGGCGATGCCGGTTCGGAAACGGCGGAGGAAGCGGGCAGCATGAACGCGGCGAAGCCGAGCCAGCCGGTCAGCGATGAGCGCTATCGCCTTCTGGTCGAGGCAGTGACCGATTATGCCATCTACATGCTCGACGCAGAGGGCGTGGTCACCAGCTGGGGCACTGGCGCGCGGCGTTTCAAAGGCTATGAGGCCGACGAGATTCTCGGCCAGCATTTCTCGCGCTTCTACACGGAGGAGGATCGCCGCAGGGGCCTGCCGCAACATGCGCTGGAAACCGCTGCGCGCGAAGGCCGTTACGAGAGCGAGGGCTGGCGCGTCCGCAAGGATGGCCGCACTTTCTGGGCAAACGCGATCATCGATCCGATCTACGGTCCGGCCGGTGAGATCATCGGCTACGCCAAGATCACGCGCGACCTGACGGAACGCAGGGCGGCCGAGCAGGCGCTACGCCGGAGCGAGGAGCAGTTCAGGCTGCTGGTCCAGGGCGTCGCCGATTACGCAATCTACATGCTCGACCTCGAGGGCATCGTGACGAGCTGGAATCTCGGGGCGCAGCGGATCAAGGGCTACCGGCCGGAGGAGATCATCGGCCGCCATTTCTCCGCCTTCTATAGCGAGGAGGATCGCGCCGCGGGCGAGCCCGGGCGCGCGCTCGAGACCGCGCGGCGCGAAGGCAAGTTCGAGAAGGAGGGCTGGCGCGTCCGCAAGGATGGCAGCCGCTTCTGGGCGAGTATAGTCCTTGACGCGATCCATGACGATGATGGCAGGATCATCGGCTTCGCCAAGATCACGCGCGACATGAGCGAGCGCAGGCAGGCGGAGCGGGCCCTCGAAGAGGCGCGCGAAGCACTGTTCCAGACGCAGAAGATCGAATCGATCGGTCAGCTCACGGGCGGCATCGCGCATGACTTCAACAACTTGCTGACGGCGGTGATGGGCAGCCTGGAATTGCTGAGCAAGCATGTCTCGGCCGATCCGAAGCTGACCGGGCTGGTGGACCATGCGATCCAGGGCGCCGAGCGTGGCATCTCGCTGACCCAGCGCATGCTCGCTTTCGCACGCCGGCAGGAATTGAGCCCGAAATCGATCGACGTCACTGCGCTGGTCGCGGGAATGACCGACCTGCTGCAGCGCTCGCTCGGCCCGCTGGTCGAGATTGAGACCCGCTTCCCGCTGAAACTCGCGGCTGTTCATGCCGACCCCAACCAGCTCGAGCTGGCGCTGCTCAACCTTGCCACCAATGCACGCGATGCGATGCCAGGTGGCGGCGCCATCATCATCGCGGCCCGCGAGCAGGATTTCGCCGTGGCCGGCCGGCTGGGGCTGCCTTCCGGGCGCTATCTCTGCCTCGCTATCACGGATAATGGCGAAGGCATGGACGAGCGCACGCTGGCGCGGGCGCGCGAGCCGTTCTTCACCACCAAGGGTGTCGGCAAGGGCACTGGCCTCGGCCTCTCCATGGTGCATGGCATGGCCGAGCAATCGGGCGGTTGGCTCGGGCTCAGGAGCCAGCCCGGCCAGGGCACGACCGCGGAGATCTGGCTGCCGATCGCCGAACCCGCTGCCGAAGCCGCCTCGGCCCCCGCGCCTCGGTCGGCGCTGGAGGCGGAGCCAGACAAGACCTCTGCCCTGCGCATCCTGGCGGTCGATGACGATGCGCTCGTGCTGATGAACACGGCGGCGCTGCTGGAGGATCTCGGCCATGAGGTCGTCGAGGCCTCCTCGGGCAAGCAGGCGCTCGAAGCCTTGCGGCAGGGGTCGGGTTTCGATCTGGTCATCACCGACCATGCGATGCCGCAGATGACCGGGGCCCAGCTCTTCGAGGTCATCAAGCAGGAATGGCCGGGTCTGCCGGTCGTCCTTGCAACCGGCTATGCCGAGCTTCCGGGCGGCGCCGATCCGGCGCTGCTGCGGCTGGCGAAGCCGTTCTGGCAAGGTGATCTGGCGCGGGTCATTGCCGAAGCCAGCAGGCGCGCGCGGATTTGAGGGCGGGTCAGGTCCCGTCCTGGGCGTCGTCCTTGCCGTTGGGCGTCCCTGAATCCTGGCCGATCACGCCGTAGTCGCCGGACTTGGCTCCGGGCGTGATCGAATAACCTTCCGAGATCAGGCCGCGGCGCAGCAATTCGCGTACCGAAGCGGCGCGGCTCGGCATCCGGTTCGAAAACCGGAAATCATCGAGCGCCAGGAGCTCATCCTCGCTGAGCATGATCTGGAGGCGCTCGCCGCGCGTGAGATCGCGGCCCTTGGAGGTTTTTTCGCTCATCCTTTCATCATCTCCGCTATCCATCGACCACACTTACTCATTCAGTGTCGACGGCTCATTGCACTATAATGCGCCAGCTGCTCACTCGTTCCATTTTCATCACTCTTGGTCGTGTCCGTCAAATGCGGCAAGGGGGCCGGAAGAGCCGCTGACCCACTTCGAAAACGCTCGTGAACGGCCGTTCAATGGGCTAGTTTCGCTCTGTGTATGATGCGCCGCTTTGGAGAAGCAGCGCGGTTTGGGTCGGTCGCCGACGTTTGGGCGAAAATCTCCGAACGACAAGAATCTGCCTCGCCCGACTTTCGACCGGCCCGACTAGTCAAAGGACAAGACGATGACCCATAACGGGAAAATCGTATTGCGCAGTGGGACCCATATTCCGCTGACATACGAGCTGACGCCGCCTGCCGCGGACGGGCTCTGCCATGGCAAGCTCCTGGGCGAGCTCGAGCAGATCGATCCCACCTTGTCGCCCGAACGGCTCAGGCTGGTCTGCGCCGACGGGCTGACCGTCGACCTGCTGATCACCCATTACAGCGCGCGTGGCGCAACTTTCGTCGGCACGATCAGCCATAACGGCAATCATGCTGAAGAGCTTGTCGAGCGTGCCGGCGTCGAATGCGCGCCGTAGCGCGCATGTTGCAACTCAGATAGCGGCTGCGAGCGCGAAGAAATCCGGCGGGCCCATCTGGCCGCCCTTGAGGATGATGTCGATGCCATCGAGGCCGATATCATCACTATGGGCACGGCAGAGCGGCGCGCCGGGCACCATCGGCGCGCGATAGGACAGGCCCCAGAGGTCGAGCGCCTTGATCGCCAGGCTCGACGTATCTCCGCCGCAGACGACGAGGCGCGCGAGCGAGGTTTCGCTGACGATCGCACGCAACAGCGCACCGGTTGCGAGCGCGACGCTTTCCGTCGCTCCCGCCGATTGAGCCGGTCGCTCCGTGACGAGCATGACATTGCGCTCGCTCAGGTGCTTGTGCGTCTCGGCCCTCAGCGCCTCGGCATAGGCGGGCTCGCCGCGCAGTTTTCCGACATCGATATCGATGCGCAGGAAGTCGGTCGCGGCCTCGACCTGCGCCCGCGTCACCGGCGACAGGCTGCCGACCAGGGCGAGGACCGGCCCGTCCGGACGCCCGCCTGCAGCAGAAACTGCATCACCGCCATGTTCCGACTTCGGCCAGCCCGTCGCGAGCGCCTGCGCGACGCTGCTCGGCCCGATCGCCAGCATCGGTCCGTTCGCGACATGTCGCCAGAGCGCCGCGCCGATCGCGGAAAGATCGGATTGCCGGGAGACGTCGAAGAGAACGGCGTCGGGCTGCGTGGCGAAATGCTCCGCGAGACGCGCGGCGGGCTCGGCCTGTTCGTAGGCGCGGTAGTCGACCAGCGTGATCCGCTCCAATCCCTGCGCGGCCAGATGCCTGCGCAGATCGGCCTCTGCCATCGGCGTGACCGGATGGATGCTCATCGTCGGGTGTCGATCGATGCGATGGACATCGCCGCCGGCTCCGGCCGAGGCGAAAAGATTGCCGAACAGGCAGTAGCGGCCGAGATTGGGCTGGCCGCCAACGATTGGCAGGAGCGGGTTCGGGAAAAACGGGCGCAGCGTGCGCGCCGCGGCGCCGAGGCTGCCGACATGCGGCGCGCTGTCGAAAGTCGAGCAGCACTTATAGTGCAGGATGTCGAGGCCTAGCCCGGCGAAGAAGCGGCCGGCCTCGGCAAGTTCAGTCGCCATCGCCACCGGCGCCATGGCACGGGTCGCGCCGGCAATGCCGATCGCGTCGAGTGAGCCGGCGGCCTTCAGTTGCGCTTGGCTCGGGATTCCCAGGAAAAGCAGCGCGCGGAAACCCCGTTCGGCGAGCGTCGCCAAAGTGTCGGTGGCGCCGGTGAAATCGTCGCCATACCAGCCATAGCGTGGCGTGGAACCCTGCATTGCCGGCTAGCTCGAGGGCTTGCCGAAAAAGTCGAGCGCCTGGCGCAGCTCAGGATGCTCTGCGGCGGCCTGTTCGAGCGCCGTGCCGGATGCGACCGCATTCCAGGCCTGGCGGATGCTGGCGACGCCGGCCGCCGGGCCGCCGGGATGGGCGAGAATGCCGCCGCCCGCCATGAACAGAAGATCGGCATGGCCGATCGCATCCCAGGTCGGCTGCGCGGTACCGGCCCATTGCCCGGAGGAGAAGGCCGGCATGACGCGATCATCGGCGCCATCGGTCAGCGGCGTGACGCAGTCCCGGGCGGAGGAGACGACCTCCTCGTCCTCCTGCGCGAATTTTCCCTGCAGGCCGTGGACATGCATGTGGTCGACGCCGGCGAGGCGCCAGAGGACCTGATACGCCTGGAATGAGATGCCGAGCAGCGGGTGGCGCGAGAAGGCGCCATAGCCGTTGCGATGGCCGTGCAGGGCGAGATCGGTCGAGCGGCGCAGGGTCTCGACGGCCGAGAAACCGCACCAGTTCAGGCTCGCCATCACGCAGGTACCGCCCTCGTGCGCGACGAGATCGGCATGGCGGCGCATCGCGTCGGTCTCATCGGTGATGTTGAAGGCGATCATCACCGCCTTGCCGGTCTTGTCCTGATGACGGCGCACGACATCCATCACGGCGGGAACCCGCTGCGCCAGCGGCGCATGCACCGGGTTGGCCGAGATCTCGTCATCCTTGATGAAATCGAGCCCGGCCTCGCAGAGCTTGGCCACGAGCGCGGCGGTCTCGGCGCTGCTCAAGCCGACATTCGGCTTGATGATCGAGCCGACGAGCGGGCCCTTGGCAGTGCCGGTCAGCTTGCGCGTGCCGGCGATACCCTGGCTCGGCAGCGGGAAACGCTTCCGGAACGACCAGGGCAGCGTGATCGTGTCGAGCCTCAGGCCCGTGACCTCGCCGAGATCGTAGAGATTGCCGGCGACGATCGAGGCCAGCGTCGGCAGATTCGCGCCGACATTGTCGACCGGGAAGGAAATCGCGACGCGCGCCCGGCGCCACGGGCCTTTGACGCCTTTGCGCGCCAGCCAGGCATTGGGCAGGCTCGGCTCGTCGACGGTCTCGAGCGCGGTCACTTCGGTGACGGTAGCGCGCGTGCGCTCGCGCAACTCGTCGGTCTCGCCGGCGACGCGGGTGAAGGTGCCGCTAGACTGTTCGCCCGCCATCACCTCCGCGACCTTTGCCGGATCGAGGGGAGTCTCGATGAGGTAGGTCGCTTCAAAACGCTCGCCGGTCATCTCAGAATTCCAGGGTTCGGCTCGCCGTCATTGCGAGGAGCCGCCGACGAAGCAATCCGGAGGAGTACGTGAGGCCCCTTGATCGTTTCGCGGAGCCTGCACTCGGGCTTGCCGAAGGCAAGACCCGGGTGCTCGCAATGACGGAAAGGCATCCGCTCAGAGCTTGCTCAGATCCGGGAACGGACGCACCGGGTCCTTGCCGTCCCAGGTCTCGGCCGCCTCGCGGATCAGGCGGAACATCTCGCCCTTGGGGCCGGCGACCTCGGACAGCTCGATCACCGTGCCCGGATGGTAATGCGTGTCGAAATAGACGAAGCGGCCGCGCTCGCCGACCTCGCCGCTCATCACCGATTTGAAGCCCTGCCTGGTCAGGCGCTCGAGATCGGCGTCGTAGTCCGAGGTCCAGTAGGCGACATGCTGCAGGCCGGTATGGCCGGCATCGGTGAAGTCCTTGTACATGGACGGCACGGCGTTGCGGCACTGGATCAGCTCGACCTGGAGCGGCCCGGAATTGGCCAGCGCCACCGAATTATGCGGCTCGTAGGCCTCGCCCTTGTAGCGATAGTTTTCGATCGGGACCTTCGGATTGTAGAAGAACGGCCCGACGCCGAGCACGCGGCTCCAGTAATCCATAGCCGCCTCGATATCGGGGACGACATATCCAGCCTGGCGAATCTCGCCGAAGAAGCGGCTCATGGCGAATGCTTTCTCGCTATGGGGGTAGAGGTCAGTTTCTGAGGAAGCCGATGGAGATCCACGGCACGAAGGCGACGACGACGAGGCCGATCAGCAGGGCGAGCATGTAGCCCCAGATGTATTTCAGGCCTTCGTCGGGATTGATCTTGCTGATCGCGCAGGCGCCGTAATAGCCGACGCCGAAGGGCGGGGCGAAGAGGCCGATGCCCATCGCGAAGACCACGACCATCGCGTAATGGACCTCGTGCACGCCGACCTGCTTGGCGATCGGGAAGAGCAGCGGGCCGAACAGCACGATCGCCGGAATGCCCTCGAGCACGCTGCCGAGGATGATGAAGGCGACGATGGAGATGCCGAGGAAGCCCCAGGTGCCACCGGGCACTGCGGCCATGATCCGGGCAAGGTCCTGCGAGAAGCCGGACTGTGTCAGGCCCCAGGCCATGGCGGTGGCGCAGCCGACGATGAAGATGATCGCGCCGGTCAGCGACGCCGTATCGATCAACATCTTCGGCAGCCGGCGCCAGTCGAACTGGCGGTAAAGCAGCAGCCCGGCGACGACCGAATAGGCGATGCCGATGGTCGAGACTTCGGTGGCGGTGGCAACGCCCTCGACCACGGCGGCACGAATGACGAAGGGCAGGGCGATGGCAGGCAGGGCGATCAGCGCGAGCTTGCCGATCTCGCGCTTGGAATGGCGCACGACCTGGCTCAGATCCTCACCGCGATAGCGCCACCAGACGACGAAGCAGAGCGCTGCGCCGAGCACGAGCGCCGGCAGCATGCCGCCGGTGAAGAGCGCCGCGATCGAGACGCCGGTGACCGAGCCGATGGTGATCAGGACGATCGAGGGCGGGATCGTCTCGGTCTGCGCGCCGGTGGCCGAGAGCAGGGCGACGAGGTCGCCCGGCTTGGCGCCGCGCTTTTGCATCTCCGGGAAGAGCACCGGCGCGATCGCGGCCATGTCGGCGATCTTCGAGCCGGAAATGCCTGAGACCAGGTACATCGCACCGACCAGCACATAGGAGAGGCCGCCGCGGACATGGCCGAGCATCGAGGCGAGGAACTGGATCATCGCCTTGGCCATGCCGGTCATCTCGATCAGCGCGCCCAGGAAGATGAAGAGCGGCACCGCCAGCAGGATCAGATGGCTCATGCCCTCGTCGAGCCGGCCGACCATCACCAGCATCGGCGTCGACGTCGTCAGCGAGAGATAGCCGAAGGTGGCGAGCGCGAAGGAGAAGGCGATCGGCACGCCGGAGAAGACGTTGAGCGCGACGACGCCGACGAAGAAGATCACGAGGTTGAGCTTGCCGAGCGGCTTCAGCACCGGGCCGGCGAGCCAGAACAGGCCGACGAGCAGGGCGGTGAGGCCGATCGCCAGCACGACCGGCCTGAGCGAGCCGAAGCGCAGGAGGCGAAAGCTGGCGGCGAGCAGCATCAGGCAGATGCCGATCGGGATCGCCGCCGCGCGCCAGGCATTGGTGATCTCGAGTGCCGGGGTGACGATGAACATCTCCTCCTCGGCATATTCGATGGCATGCGGGAGGATCATCAGGAGGAAGGCGATCGAGGCGGTGATCGCGACCGCCTCCAGCAGCATCCGCGTCTGCGGGCCGACGCGGCTGACGAGGCCGGTCATGCGCATATGCTCGCCGCGGCGGAGCGCGACGACAGCGCCGAGCATCGAGAGCCAGAGGAAGAGGATCGACGCGAGCTCGTCCGACCAGACCAGCGGGGCGTGGAAGACGTAGCGGGCGGTGACGCCCGCTCCGAGGATGATGATCTCGACCAGGACGAGCAGCGCCGCCACGACCTCGACAACGCCACCGATGGCGCGGTCGAAACGGTCCGCAAGACGGGCGATTCCTGTCGCAGGCAAGGCTGCCTGCGCTGGCATGGCTGCGGCATGGTCCATGGTGATGTCCTTCGGTCTACTGTCGTGCGCGGCCTTAAGCTCAGGCGAGCTTGCCGACCGCCCCTTCTAGCAGACCCCAGGCCTCGGCGCCGAAGCGCTCCTGCCATTCCTTGTAGAAGCCGGCATCGCGCAGCTTGGCGCGGAACGAGTCCGGGTTGGTCTTGTTGAAGGCGAGACCCTTCGATTGCAGGTCGGCCTGCACGGTCTCGTTCAGCGCCTTGATGTCGCCGCGCTGCTTCATGCCGGCATCGTTGATGGCGTCGGCGACGATCTTCTGCACGTCGGCCGGCAGCCCACGCCAGGCGCGGCCATTGGCGATGAACCAGAAGCCGTCCCAGATGTGGTTCGAGATCGCGCAGCTCTTCTGCACCTCGTAGAGCTTGGCGACCTGGATGATCGGCAGAGGGTTCTCCTGCGCATCGACCACCTTGGTCTGCAAGGCCGAGTAGACCTCGGAGAACTGCAGGCTGGCCGGGGCGGCGTCGAGCGCCTTGAACATCGAGATCGAGAGCGGCGAAACCGGCACGCGGATCTTCAGGCCAGCCATCTCCTTGGCGGATTCGATCGCCTTGCCGCTGGTGGTCATTTGGCGGAAGCCGTTGTCCCACATCTTCTCGAAGGCATAGAGGTTCACCTTCGAGATGGCGTCGCGGACATGGGCGCCGAGCTTGCCGTCCATCGCCTTCCAGACCTGGTCGTAATCGGCGAAGGCGAAGCCGACGGCGTTGATCGCGGCGACCGGGACGAGCGTGGCGATGACCAGCGCCGAGGGCGTGAAGAAGGTAATGCCGCCATTGCGGACCTGGCTCAGCATGTCCGTATCGCCGCCGAGCTGGTTGTTCGGGAAGATCTTGATCTCGACCTTGCCATTGGTCTCCTTCGCGACCCGCTCCGCCGCTTCCTGGGCGCGGATGTTGAGCGGGTGGCTGAGCGGCAGGTTATTGCCGTATTTCAGCTCGATCTCGGCGGCGCGCGCGACATGCGGCATTCCGATCAGCGGAATGGCAGAGGTCGTGGCAAGCGTGCGCAGCACCGTGCGGCGCGTCAAATTCGTCATGGTCTCCTCCCTGGATCGCCCGGCGATCTGATTGAAAGCGGTCTTCTTGCCTAAACGATAGGAACCATGGATGATGGACGTCAAACTCATTTCGTGATGGTTTTTGATGGATTTCGATGAAGTCTCGCAAGCGCCTGACGCTGCCGAGGAGTTGCCGCGGCGGCGCCAGATGGCGCGGGTGGAGGATGTCGCGCGGCTGGCGGGCGTCTCCACCGCGACCGTCGACCGGGTGCTGAACCAGCGACCGGGCGTCAGGGCGGTCACGGTCCAGCGCGTGCTGAAGGCGGCGGCCGAGCTCGGCTATGTGCTCGATCCCGGCCTGCCGGCGGGCGCGCTGAAGCCGCTGCGCCTCGCCTTCCTGCTGCCGGCCGGCAGCAATCGCTTCCTGTCGATGCTGGGCCGGCAGATCGCCGGCGCGCAGGACCAGCTCGCCTCGTTCAACATGCGGGCACGGGTGGACTATATCGAGAGCTTCAAGCCGGAATTGCTGGCCCAGCACCTGCGCAAGAGCGGGCGCGATGTCGACGGCGTCGCCTTCATGGCGCTGGAGCACCCGATGGTGCGTGAGGCGGTCGACTGGCTGGCCGAGCGCGGCGTGCCGGCCGTGACGCTGATCTCAGACGTCGCCAATACCAGGCGCGTCGCCTATGTCGGGCTCGACAACCGCTCGGCCGGACGCACGGCGGGTTACATCATCGCCCGTTTCATCGGATCGAAGCCGGCTAAGGTCGCGATGATCGCCGGGAGCCTGAGCTACCGCGCCCATGAGGAGCGCGAGATGGGCTTCCTGCACCTGTTCCAGGAGCTGTTCCCGGCGATCGAGGTGGTCGGCCTGCGCGAGGGCCATGACGAGGAGGCGCGGAACTATCGCCAGACCAAGATGCTCCTGGCACAGCATCCCGACCTCGCCGGCATCTACAATATCGGCGGCGGGCCGGAAGGCATCGCGCGGGCGCTGAAGGAGGCGGGGCGGCAGAACGAGGTCGTCTTCGTCGGCCATGGGCTGACAGCCGAGACGCGGGCGCTCTTGGTCGAGGGCGCGATGGACGCCGTGATCACCCAGAATCCGCAGGCGACGCTGATGGATTGCGTCTCGATCTTCGCCAATCTGCGAGCCGGGCGGCCGGCAGCGCAGGGCGTCGAACGGCCACGGACGGAGATCATCCTGCGGGAGAATTTGCCGTAAGCGGCTCCTTCTCCCCCGTCAAAGTCGGCTGCTGCCGAGTTTGGTACTCGGGATTGCCCATCTCGGGCAAGCCCGGGATGGGGGGAGAAGCAAGGACGGGTCAGAACAGGATATCGTCGAGCGCGTCCGCTGCGGCTGCGGCCGGCGCCGGTTCGTCCGCAATTCCGCAATTGCGCAGCACTGCGGCGTGGATCGTCCGCTCCGCCGCCATCGTATAGGTCGGCCAGACCTGCTCGCGCAGCGCATTCGCAAGGACGGCGCCATCGGCCTGCGCCAGCAGATTTCGCGGCACCGGCTGATCGAGCATGCCGGCGGCCCCGGCAATGACGTCGCCGGTCGCGGCGGCATTGGAGAACATAAGCCGGGCCTCGTGGATGATGCCGCCGAACTCGGCGCCGTCGCGCGCGAGCTGGCTGAGGGTCGTGCCGAGGCGGGCGCCGCTCTGGCGCATCTGCTCGAGCGAGCGCTTCATGGTTCCGGCGAGCGCCGTCAGCTCGGCCGAGCCACGGCCGTCACGCTGCTTCAGGCCGGAGGAGACCTGTTGCATGGCGCTGAAGGCCGGCGTCAGCTTGTCGGCATCGAGCGCGATCGCGTTGGCGGCGGTCTTGAGTTCCTGGGCGATGACGACGAGGCCGCGCCCTTCGGAGCCGAGCCGCGCGGCGCGCAGGCCGGCGTTCATGCCGATCAGGACGATGTCGCGCACGGTGTTCGAGAGGGCCGCGACAGTACGCTCGAACTGGTCGAGCAGGCCGGCGAGCGTGACCGTGACCTGGTCGACGACAGTGCGGGCCGCATCGCATTTGCGGATGAGATCGGCGGCCTTGGCCAGCTCGGCTTCCAGCTCTTCGAGGAAGGAGGCGGAGGATGCGTCCTCGCCGCCATAGAGCGAGCGGCCGAGATCGAGCATCGTCCCGGTATCATCGGCCAGGACCTGGAGCGTCGCGTCGATCGGTCCGATATCGGCCTTCAGGGTCGCGGCGGTCTCGCGCAGCTGCGCCGCCTGCAGCGCGCGCAGCACGGCGGCGAGCGCCGTCCGGTCGGCCTCGGAATGGAGGCTGCCAGGCGCCGTCAATCCGACGGTGAGCTTCAGCGCCGCCAGCGAATGCTCAAGCCGCTGCCTGATGCCGTCGCCGGATTGAAGGGCGATGATCGCGCCCCCGACCGCCGTCGCGATCTTGCGCGAATGGGCGGCGGCATCTCCGGTGAGCGCCGCGCTCCTGTGGCCGCGCTCGGCGAGATGGTCGAGCGAGTGCTCGAGCTTGCCGGAGAGGTTCAGCAACGCGCCGCCATACTGGCTTTCGAAGGCGCGCTGGCGGATCAGCGCGGAGTCGAGCTGCTCGGCGAGATGGCCATGGTCGCGGGCGCAATTCTCGACGGTGCGCTTGGCCTGGTCGGTCAGCGCCACGATCTCATTGGTGAAATCGCCGAAGTCGCGCTGGTTGGACTGGACCGAGACAGCCTCGATCCGAGCGCTGCGAGCGAGGATCGCGATCAGCCGCATATGCTCCAGCAGGCGTTCGAGCGCCTGCGAGGCGTCGCTGCTGTGGGTGGCGATATCCTGCAAGGTGCGGGTCTCGTGCGGCAGGCCCTCGCTGAGCGCACGCAGGTCGGTCGCGAGGCCAAGCAGCGCTGCGCGGGCCGCCTCCATGTCGCTGCCGGCCAACTCGCCCGAGAGCGCGGTCAGGCTCTGGTTGAGCGTGTCGAAGATGGAAAGGCCGCGGCCGAGACGGTCACCGACACCGGCGAAGGTCTGGTCGATCTGGCGGGCGCTGTCGGACAGGGAATCCGTGAGCCGGTTCAGCATGTCGTTGGAGGTGCTCATGGTCCGATCCTTACGCGCTTCTGGCCGGCTCGGCGTGATGGGCCCAGGCCATGATCTCCTGCGGCACACGCCCGAGCGAGACGATCTTCTCGGCCGCCCCGCGCTCGATCGCTTCCTTGGGCATGCCGAAGACGACGCTGCTGTCCTCGTCCTGCGCCAGGGTGCGGGCGCCGGCCTTGCGCATCTCGAGCAGGCCGCGGGCGCCATCGTCGCCCATGCCGGTCATGATGATGCCGAGCGCATTGGCGCCGGCATATTGCGCGGCGGAGCGAAAGAGCACGTCGACCGAGGGGCGATGGCGCGAGACCGGCGGGCCGTCCTTGATCGCGACATGGTAGCGGGTGCCGGTCCGCTGCAGCAGCATATGGCGGTTGCCGGGCGCGATCAGCACGCGACCGCTGACGACATCGTCGCCATCGGCGGCCTCCTTGATCTCGAGCGCACAGATGCGGTCGAGCCGGCTTGCGAAGGCGGCGGTGAATTTTTCCGGCATGTGCTGGACGATGACGATGCCGGGGCTGTGCACCGGCAATACTTCGAGGACTTCTCGCAGGGTCTCGGTGCCGCCGGTGGAGATGCCGATGCAGACGATGCGCTCGGTCGTCGGCCTGACGCGGGTCGTGACCGGCGGCGGCATGATCACGTCGGCCGTCAGCTTCTTCTCGACCGGCACGCGCGGCTCGCGTTTGCGCAGGCGGGCGCTCGCCGCCGCCTTGACGCATTGGCGCAGGCGATCGGCGGATTCCATGAGGGCGTTGCGGGTGTCGACGCGCGGCTTCGGAACGATGTCGAAGGCACCGGCCTCCAGCGCATCGAACAGGGCGCGCGAGCCGGCCTCGGTCAGCGTCGAGCAGATGACGACAGGGATGGGCCGCTGCGCCATGATCTTGCGCAGGAAGGTCAACCCGTCCATGCCGGGCATCTCGATATCGAGGATCATGACGTCGGGCAGCTCGACCTGGAGCTTGCGCGCGGCCGAGTAGGCGTCGGAGGCGGCGCCCATGACCTCGATATCGGGGTCGTCGTTGAGGATCGCGGTCAGGACCTGGCGGACGGAGGCCGAGTCGTCGACGATCAGGACGCGGAGGGGGCGCTTGGTCATGCGGCGGACCTCGCCAGCTTGGCCGGGTCGGCCTGGAAAATGGTCGGCAGCACCTGCCGGAGGCCCGGAATGCCGCTGCCGGCCATCGACTCGGAATGGCCGAGCAGCAGGTAGCCGCCCGGGCGCAGATGCGAGATGAGGCGCGAGATCACCTGCTGCTGCGTCGGCTTGTCGAAATAGATCAGCACGTTCCGGCAGAAGATCACGTCGACGTCGCGGTCGAACGGATATTGCTCGTCCATCAGGTTGAGCCGCGCGAACTGGGTGGTACGGCGCAGCTCCGGCGCGATGCGGGCGACATCGCGCGCCGGGTCACGGGCGAACATGACATAGCGGTGCTTCATGCCGGCCGGCACCGGGTCGACCACGGCGCGCGGATAGATCGCGGTGCGGGCCTCCTGCAGCGCCTCGGTCGAGATGTCGGTGCCGAGGATCGAGAAGCGCATCGGCGCGCCGGCAGCGACCAGGTCCTGCAGCACCATGGCGAGCGTGTAGACCTCGGGCCCGGTCGAGCAGGCGGCGCTCCAGATCTTCAGCGGCGCCGGGCTGCGGCGATGGGCGGCAAGCAGCGAGGGCACGGCGACATTGCGCAGGAAGTCGAAATGGCTGGGCTCGCGGAAGAAGTCGGTCTTGTTGGTGGTGACGCAGTCGATCAGATGGATCAGCTCGTCCTGGAGATGGTCGCGCTCGAAGAGATGGGCGGCATAATCGTTGAGATCACGCAGGCCGAGCGCGCGGACGCGCTTGCGCAGGCGGCCCTCGACCATGGTGCGCTTGGTCAGCGGCAGGCGGATGCCGACGCGGCCCTCGATGACTTCGGCGATGGACTTGAAATGGCGGTCACTGAGGTGGCCGAGCGGGTCGGACATTCGCTTGATCCGGTTCGTCAGGCGGCGTTGGCCGCAAGCAAGGGCTCGTCGGAGGCCATCAGGCGCTCGAGATCGAAGATGACGATGAAGGCTTCGCCCTTGCGGCCGATGCCGGCGATGTAGTTCGACTGCCAGCGGCCTCCGACATCGGGAGCCGGCTCGGTCGTGTCGTCGTCGAGCCCGGTGACCTCGAAGACCCGGTCGGCGACGAAGCCGACGCCCTGGGTGCGGCCGTTCATTGGCACGTCGAGGATGATGATGCGGGTCGCCTCGGTCGGCTGGATGCGGGGCAGACCGAGCTTGGTGCGCAGGTCGACGATCGGATAGCCGGCGCCGCGGACATCGATCATGCCGAGCAGGAAGGCAGGCGCATGCGGCAGATGCGCGACCGGGCGCATGTCGAGGATCTCGCGGACATGGCGGATATCGATGCCGAAGAGCTCGCGATCGATCCCGAGCGTCAAGTACTGGGCGGTGTCGGCCATGGCGGCCTCCGTTCGGTGCGGAGAGGGCAGTCCGGCAAGAGGGCCCAGCCCCGCCATTGAGGCGAGGCTGGGGATGGTTTGATCAGGCGCGACGGAAATCGGCGTCGTGCTGGTCCTCACCCTCGTCGAGGTCGAAGGCGAAGCCGCCATTGGCGACCTTGGCCGGACGCGAGGGCTTCAGGATCGCGGCGCGCTTGGGCTGGCTGGCGGCGGCCATGGTGCTCGCCTTGGCGCGCAGCTGCTTGACGGCGCCGTCGATCGGAGCCTGGCGCAGGTTCTGGTTCGAGGCCGTATCGAGCTTGAAGAAGGCGATCGTGGCCTGGAGCTGCTCGGCCTGGGTGGCGAGCTCCTCGGAGGTCGCCGAGACCTGTTCGGAGGCGGCGGCGTTCTGCTGGGTCACCTTGTCGAGCTGCTGGATCGCCTGGTTGATCTGCGAGGAGCCGACATCCTGCTCGCGGCAGGCGGCGGTGATCTCCTCGACCAGCTCGGCGGTCTTCTTGATGTCGGGCACCAGCTTGCCGAGCATGGCGCCGGCTTCCTGCGCGACCTTGACCGTATCGACCGAGAGGGTGCCGATCTCGGCCGCCGCCGCCTGGCTGCGCTCGGCGAGCTTGCGCACCTCGGAGGCGACGACCGCGAAGCCCTTGCCGTGCTCGCCGGCGCGAGCCGCCTCGACCGCCGCGTTGAGGGCGAGCAGGTCGGTCTGGCGGGCGATCTCCTGGACGATGTTGATCTTGGCGGCGATGGTCTGCATGGCCTCGACGGCGCGGCCGACGGCGACGCCGCTGGCCTCGGCATCCTTGGCCGACTGGGACGCGATCTTCTCGGTCTGGCTGGCGTTCTCGGCGTTCTGCTTCACGTTGGCCGCCATCTCCTCCATCGAGGAGGAGGCTTCCTCGGTCGAAGCGGCCTGCTCGGTCGAGCCCTGCGAGAGCTGCTCGGCGCTGGCCGAGAGCTCCTGGCTGCCGGCCGAGACGTTCTGGGCGGCGCTCGTCGCCTGGGCGACGATGGTGCGCAGCTTCTCGAGCATGTTCTCCAGCGCGATGCCGAGCCGGTCCTTGTCGGAGAGGCGCTTGGCGTCGATGGTGAGGTCGCCATTGGCGATCGCGTCGGCGACGGCAGCGGTGGCGTTGAGATTGGTCGTCATCGCGGTCAGCGCCCCGACGAGATCGCCGATCTCGTCCTTGCTCTTGACCTCGATGGTCTTGCTGAGATCGCCGATCGCGACGGCGTTGGCGAGGCCAACGGCGCTGGAGATGCCGCGGCTGATGTTGAGCGCGATCCAGGTGGCGGCGGCGATGGCGATCAGCAGCGAGCCGAGCACGATGGCGATCAGCATGGTCTTGGCCATGGCCGCGTCCTCGGCGGCATCGCGGCTCATCTTCATCATCTGCTCGTCGGCGAGCTTGGAATAGGCCTCGTAGGCGTCGATCGTCGTCTGGGCGGCGGCGCGCACCTCGGTCGAGGAAAGATCGGCGGCCTTGATACTGCCGGCCTCGGCGGCGATGCGGGCGACGCGCTGGATCGAGTCGAGGCCCTTGTCGTAGGCGGCGACCATGGCGGCGGTGGAGATGCCGAATTCGCCCAGCCTGGCCGAGGTCTTAGCCAGCGAGGCGCGGAAGGTGTTGATCTGCGTGTCGACGGTCTTCTGGATGCTGTCGACCTCGGCGACCGTCGTCGCGCCGATCAGCAGGGCGACGGAGCGGGTGAGGCGCAGCCAGTCGAGCCGGGCGTCGCCGAATTCCATGCCGGCGCGCAGCAGCTCGGCCGAGGCGGAGGGCTTGGTGATCTCGGCGGTGACGCCGGCGGTCGCGGCCGTGACGGCCTGGATCAGCGGCTGAGTCTCGCTGTTCCAGAGATGGGCGGCGCGGGCGCTGGAGTTCAGGCGGGCATTGGCGAAGACCTTGTCCTGCGCCGCCAGGAACTGCTTGTTATGGGCGGATGCCTTTTCGAGCAGGGCCTTGCCGTCGGCGCTGGCCAGCGAGTGCAGCTCGCCATAGAGCTTCTCGGTCTCGCCGCGGACGCGCAGCGCATCGCCGATGAAGCGCTCGATCTCGGCCTGCTCGGTGGCGATGATCGCGTTCTTCTCGGCGCGGATCTCGACGACGACATTGCGGACGAGGTCGGAGGCGGAGTTCACGCGCTTCGACTGCTCGATGATGCGCGTCTGCGTCTGTGTCATCTCCGACAGGCTGGAATAGGCGAGGCCGCCGGCGGCCATGGACAAGGCAATGATGACGCCGAATGCGCCAGCAAGCTTGGCTTTGATCGTAAGTCTCATACTAGCCCCCAAACACAACGCGGGATCTGCGGCAAGCCGAATGGCGGCCGCATCAATTCAGGATCTGTTCCATGTTCGGAACAATGACGAATTCGTCGTTCCACTTGGTGATGAAGTGGATGAACTCTGGCTTCCAGTGCATGCCCAGGCGTGGAGTCTGCTGGATCTTGGCTCTGGAGATCTCGGTGACTTCGTAGACCTTGTCGGCGATGATCCCGACCGTGACCGGGTCGCCGTCGATCGCGATATCGATGACGACGATGCGGGTATCGGCCGTGTCGTCGCGATGCGGCATGCCGAAGCGCACGCGCATGTCGGCAAGCGGCACGACATTGCCGCGCACATTGATCAGCGAAGGCAGGAAGGCGCGTGCGCCGGCGACCCGCGTGGTCGGCACGGGATCGATGATCTCGCGCACGAGCCCGGCCTCGAGCGCAAAGATCTCGCTGCCGAGCCCGACCATCACGACCTGCAGGGCGCCGTCGTCGGGTATCGCGTTGGTCTGAACGGCGTCCATCAGGCGGCCTCCTTCTCGCTCTCGGCCTTGGCCTGGCCGAGCGTGACGAGCTGGGCGACGTCGAGGATCAGCGCTGCCGAGCCATCGCCGAGGATGGTCGCGCCGGAGAACATGGTGACGTCCGCATGCAGCTTCGACAGCGACTTGATCACCGTCTGGTGGCTGCCGATGATCTGGTCGACGACGAGGCCGACGCGGGTATCGCCCTTCGAGGTGATGATGATCTTCTGGTGCTGGTCGGGCTCGCCCTGGGCGTCGAAGAGGTCACGCAGCCGCAGGAAGGGCACGAGGTCGCCGCGCACGCTCAGGAAGTTGCGGCCGCGGGCGCGCGCATCGTCCGCTGCGGTGAGCTCGACGCATTCCTCCACGGCCGAAAGCGGGATGATGTAGCGGCCGTCGCCGACGCGGGTGAGAAGGCCCTCGATGATGGCGAGCGTCAGCGGCAGGCGCAGCGTCACCGTGGTGCCCTGGCCCGGCCTGGTCGAAAGCTCGATCGAGCCGCGCAGCGACTCGATGGTGCGCTTGACCACGTCCATGCCGACGCCGCGGCCCGACAGGGTCGAGATCGTCTTCGCGGTCGAGAAGCCCGGGTGGAACAGGAACTGGTAGATGTCCTGGTCGCTCATCGCCGCGCCGGGCTGGAGCAGGCCCTGCTCTTCGGCCTTGGCGCGGATGCGGGCGGCGTCGAGGCCGGCGCCATCGTCGGTGACGGTGACCAGCACCTGCGCGCCGACATAACGGGCGGCAAGCTCGATGCGGCCGGTCGCCTCCTTCGGCGTGTCGGCGCGCTGCTCGGGATGCTCGATGCCGTGGTCGATGGCGTTGCGGATGAGATGCACCAGCGGATCGGCGAGGCGCTCGATCATGGTCTTGTCGAGCTCGGTATCCTCGCCCGCCGTGACGAACTCGACCGGCTTGGCGAGGTCGCGCGAGAGATCGTGGACGAGGCGGCGGAAACGGCCGAAGAGCGTGCCCATCGGGACCATGCGCACGCCCATGGTCGAGTCGCGCAGGCCCGAGGCGAGGCGCTCGATCTCCTCGGCGATGGCCTTGATCGCGACATCCGTACCGGAATGGGCGAGCTGGGATAGCCGCGCCTGGGCGATGACGAGCTCGCCGACCCGGTCCATCAGCTCGTCCAGACGCTCGGCCTGGACACGCACAGTCGAGGTCTTCTCCTCGCTACGGCGGCTGAGTTCGATCTTTTCGGCGACGGGTTCGGGAGCGGGGGCCGGCCGTGAAGGCGTGGCGGCAAGCAAGGGGGCTGGGATGGCGATCTCTGCCTGAGGCGCATCTTGCTGCCCGCTCTCGGCGGAAGCAGCCGCGATCGGCGTGATCGTCAGCTTCATCTCGTCGCGGACGAACATGAAGACGTCCTCGATCGCGTCGATCGTGCAATCGCTGGCCAGGGTCACGTCCCAGCTGACAAGGCAGGTCTCGGGGTCGAGCGCGTCGAGCTCCGGGACGTTGTCGAGATTGCCGATGATCTCGCAGGGGCCGAGCGCGCGCAGGTCGTCGAGCAGCGCCAGCGGGTTGGTGCCGTTGCGCAGGATGTCGGGCTCGAAGGCGATGCCGATGCGCCAGCCGGCCTGGCGCGTGGAGGCGGCCGGGAGCGGCGCATCGCCGCCCGCCACGCCCGGCGCTTCCGGGACGCTGACGAAGCGTCTGAGATCGTCGAGGATCGCATCGCCGATGATGGCGTCGGTGCTGTCCGGGTCTTCGATCAGGGCGCGGATATAGTCCTTGGCCGCGAGCGCGACCGAGACGATGTCGCGGTTGGCCTCGATCTCGCCCTTGCGGATCAGGTCGAAGGCGGTCTCGAAATCATGGGTGAAGGCGGCGACCTGCTCGAAGCCGAACATGGCGCCCGAGCCCTTGATCGTGTGCAGGGCGCGGAAGGCGGTGTCGATCAGCTCGCGATCCTGCGGCGTCTGGCTCAGATCGAGCAGCGCGACTTCGAGGCTGTCGAGCAGCTCGGCCGCCTCCTGGCGAAAGGTCTCGGCGGGATCGAGTTCCATCAGGCGCGCACCAGCTTGGCGACGACGGCAAGAAGCTGCTCGGGCTTGAACGGCTTGGTGATCCAGCCGGTGGCGCCGGCAGCCTTGGCCTGCTGCTTCACGCCATCGTCGGATTCGGTGGTGAGGAAGACGATGGGAACGCCGACGAAGCTCGGCAGGGCGCGCATCGCCTTGATCATCTCCATGCCGTTCATCACGGGCATGTTGAGATCGGTGATGACCAGGTCGAATTTCTGGGTCTTGGCGACCGCGAGCCCGGCCGAGCCGTCGGCGGCCTCGACGACATGATGGCCCTCGGGCGCCAGCACCAGCTTGATCATCTGGCGAATACTGGGCGAGTCGTCGACAGTCAGCACATTGGCCATGGCTGCTCCTTCAAGCTGGCATGGTCTAGGGATTGATGGAGGAGAGCTGCAGTCCGGCCCGCGCCAGCGCGTCATTCAGCGGCTGGGAGATCGCAGTGATCTGCAGATGTTTCTGCCGGGCGTGCGCAGTCTTCCGGGCCGAGGCCAGAAGTTGCAGGCAGGTGATGTCGACCTGCTGGACCTGCGAGGCATCGATCGTGATGTCGGGATTGCCGGAGAAGGCACTGCGCAGGGCGTCATACTGAGCGCGGCTGGCGCTGATCCGACAATCTACTGGCAGAATGATCGAATTTCTTTCATTCATCTGCGGTCGCCATAGCTCTTAACAAGCGGTAAAAGGTGATTTAATTAGTTCTTACTTTCGCTTAATACGATATAAATCTTAATAGAACGCTACGGGTTGATTCAGATTGGGACATCTTGCGGTTGCGTCATCTCGCCGCAATTCGCGCGGAATCGCTGTGGCCGCAGCGCCTGGCGCAGGCTCGCGGGCGGGAATGGAATCGGGGAGCGCGCGGGTACCATGCCGTGCAGCATCGCCAGCGGAGGTTGAGCGGGGCTGGCCTGCTGCTGCCGAGCGGGCCGGATCTGCCCGAGACGCTCGGGGACCGGATGAGGCGGATATGCCCGGGTCAAGCCCGGGCACATGGCAGGCGCCGGAGCGCCCGCCTATTTCGAGCGCACGACCCGGCCGAGCCCGACGAGGCGCTCCATCACCAGCACGACGATGGCGATCATGCCGACCTGCACGGCCGAGGCCGCGGCGATGACGAGCTGGCCGCCCTGGAACTGGAGGTAGCTGAAGATCTCGATCGGCAGGGTGGTCACGCCCGGCCCGGTCAGGAAGAGCGCGGTGTTGAGCTCGCCGAAGGAGAGGATGAAGGCGAAGAGGCCGCCGGAGAGGATGCCCGGCCAGATCAGCGGGAAGGTGACGAGGCCGAAGGTGCGGAATGGGCCGGCCTTCAGGCTCTGGCTCGCCTCCTCCAGCACCGGATCGACCGCGAGCAGGCTCGAGCTGACGGCGCGGATGACGAAGGGCATGCCGAGAATGGCATGGGCGATGACGAGGCCAAGGAACTCGGGCATGCCGCCGATCAGCTTGAAGAAGAGCAGCAGCGACAGGCCGAAGACGATGGCCGGGAAGATCAGTGGCGCCAGGAAGAGCGTCTGCAGCAGGCTCGCTGTCCAGCCCTTGCGCCGGGCGACGAAGAGCGCGGCCATGGTGCCGAGCAAGGTTGCGACCAGCGAGGAGACGATGGCGATCTGGATGCTGCGGGTGAAGGCGCCGCGCAGGCTCTCCGTGTTGAAGAACAGCTCGAACCAGCGCAGCGAGAAGCCGGGCGGCGGGAAGACGAAGAAATCCGTCGGGGTGAAGGCGGTGACGAGCACGATCAGGATCGGCCCGAGCACGAGCAGATAGGTCAGGCCGGCGAGCAGGAGGAGGATGATGTGCATCTAGCCGCGCCCCTGCACGCGCTGCGGCCTGAGCAGCGCCATGATCAGGCCGGAGACGATCAGTGCCATCACCAGGAGGGCGAAGGAGATCGCGGCCGCCAGCGGCCAGCGGAAGGAGCCGACGGAATCGAAGACCAGGCTGACGAGCAGCTTCATGCGCGGCCCGCCGAGCAGGGTAATGGTGACATAGGCCGAGAGCGTCAGCAGGAAGACCAGCAGCATGCCGGAGGCGACGCCGGGACTCGAAAGCGGCCAGGTGACATGGATGAAGGTGCGGACGGGGTCGGCACGCAGCGACTGCGCCGCTTCCTTGTACTGCGCATCGATCGAGGCGAGCGCGTTGGCGACCGAGATCACCATATAGGGCAGCATGATCGTCATCAGGCCGAAGGAGACGGCCTCGAAGGAGTTGAGCAGCAGCAGCGGCCGCTCGATCAGCCCGGTGTCGCGCAGCACGGCGTTGACCAGGCCCTGCCGGCCGAGGATGGCGATCCAGCCATAGGCGCGCACGACATTGCTGACCATCAGCGGCACGACCAGCAGGAGCAGCAGCAGCAGGCGCTTTCGCGGCGGCAGCGGCGCCAGCACATAGGCCGTGGCGTAGCCGAGTACGAGGCAGAGCGCGAGGATGACCGCCCCGGTGCTGAGCGTGCGCAGGATGATGGTGTGGTAGAACGGGTCGGTCAGGATGGTCGCGTAATGCTCCAGTGTCAGCTCCGGCCCGTAGAGCTCGCTCTGCGAGGGCGCGTGGAAGCTGACCCAGAACAGCGAGACGAGCGGCACGACGAAGAAGACGAGGAAGACGAGCAGTGGCGGCGCGACCAGCGCGAAGGCCGCCCAGCGTCGCGTCAGGCGGAAGCTGCCGCTAGCCATGGGCCTGCGCTCCGCCATTGAGCCGCACGAGGCTTTCCGCTGGCAGGACGATGCCGACCTCCTGGCCTGGCGACCAGTCGATCGCGGCGCTCGCGGCATTCTGGACGAAGGCGAGCAGGGGCAGGCCGCCGCTCTCCAGGAAGACATGGGCGCTCATGCCGCGATAGACGACATCGCGCACGATAGCCGGCAACGCGCCGGAATCGCGGCCCGGCTTGAGGAGCACCCGCTCCGGGCGGATGGCGAGGCGCAGGCGCTCGCCGGCGGGATGGCTGCCGGCCAGGGTGAAGCGGCCGAAGGTGGCCTCGACCTGCGAAGAGCCGTTACCACTCTCGACCACCGTCGCGTCGATCAGGTTGCTGGCGCCGAGGAAGGTCGCGACGAATTCCGTCGCCGGGCGCTCGTAGATTTCGCGCGGGGCGCCGAGCTGTTCGATCACGCCGTCGCGCATCACTGCGATCGAGTCCGACATGGTCAGGGCCTCCTCCTGATCATGCGTGACGAAGACCGTGGTCAGCCCGAGTTCTCGCTGGAGCGAGCGCAGCTCGACCTGCATGGACTCGCGCAGGTTCTTGTCGAGCGCGCCGAGCGGCTCGTCGAGCAGGAGCACGGCGGGCTTCATCACGATGGCTCGCGCGATCGCGACACGCTGCTGCTGGCCGCCGGAAAGCTGCTTGGGATAGCGCTCGGCGAAGCCCGTGAGCTTGACCATGGCGAGCGCCGCTTCGACGGCCTTGGCCCGCTCCTCGCGCGCGACCCCGCTCATGCGCAGGCCGAAGGCGACATTGTCGGCCACCGTCAGATGCGGAAAGAGTGCGAAATTCTGGAAGACCATCGCGAAATCGCGGCGATAGGGCGCGGTCTCGGTGACGCGGGTGTCGCGGATGAAGACGTCGCCCTCGTCCGGGGTCTCGAAGCCGGCGATCAGGCGCAGGGTCGTGGTCTTGCCGCAGCCGGACGGGCCGAGCAGCGAGAAGAAGGAGCCGCGCGGAATGGCGAGCGAGAGCGCCTTGACCGCGACGGCCTTGCCGTAACGCTTGGTGACGCGCTCGAAGCGGACATCGGAGAGGGCGGCGGAACCTGAATCAGACATGCGCTTCAATCGTGAGGTGGAGGTCGCTCTGGCGGCGCCAGGCTTCGATCAGGAGCAGGGCGAGTTCGAGCTCGAGCAGGAGCTCGGCGGGGCGGCGCTTTGGCGGGGTGGCCCAGGCCGCGACGGCGTGCTCGGCCAGCGCGGCGAAGGAGGCGGCGAGGCGCGGGCCGTCATGGCGGGAGGCGGCGAGCTTCGGCAGGAGGGTGGAGAGGGCGTCGCCGGCGAGCGGCAGCCGTTTCTGAAAACCGCGCAGCAGATAGCGCTCGAGTTCGCCGATGCCGCCGGAGGTCGGGGCGAGTGCCTTCGCGCGCTCGTGCCAGGCCTCGATCAGCTCGTGCAGCTTTGCGCCTGCCGTGGGCGCGAGCGCCTGTTCCTGCGCTGTCGCGTCCGGCAGGGCGGCGCGGGCGCCGGCCGCCATGGCCTCGACCGCGTTGAGGATCATCAGGAAGGAGCGGGATTCGTCCGGCCGGTAGGCGTCGAGCGTCTCGCGCATCACCTGCTCGCCGCGGATCGGCAGGTAGCGCAGCATGTAGCCTTCGAGCGCCATGTACTTGACCAGAAGGTCGCCCATCTCGGGATGGGGCGAGAACAGCACGGCACGGCCGCGCGGCCCCTCTGCCTGGAGCACCGCGATGCGGCCTTCCATATGCGCCGCGAAGGTCTCGGGCGTCAGCGGATTGTCGATGAAGAGATGGCCGGTGGCGTTGAGATCCCGGAATGTCGCGAGCGGCAGGCAGTTGCCCCCGATCTCGTCAAAGACGGGACCATGGAAATAGGGAATTTCGAGGGTAGGTGGCAGGCCGAGCCGCAGCTGCCCCTCAGCGAGCCGGCAGGTCGTGACGCCGACGCCGGTGCGCAGGTAGTCCTGCGTGATCCGGGGGCGGGCATCGGCGAGGCCGAGCCAGGTCGGCCGGCCCTTGGCGAGATAATAGGCGCCGCCGCAGGAGACGACCGCCGCGCCGCCGTCCTTGAAGAAGCCGCGCACCGCCATGTCGGCGCCTTCGGTCTCCTCCTTGGCGTCGAGGCTCCAGTTCGAGAAGCCGCCGGGCAGGACGAGCAGGTTCTCGCCATCGAGCGCGCCCTCGGCGATCTCGCCGCCGGAGACGGGGCGATAGGCGAGGCCGAGCCGGGCCAGCGCCAGCGCGTAGTAGCCGTAATAAGGATAGGCCGAGGCGCGTCCGGCGAGCACGAGCGTCCGCACCGGCGCGATCGGCCGGGCCTGCGTGGCGATGTCGGCTTCGCAGGGCTCGAGGCGCAGGCCGAGGGGCACCAGCGCCTCTGCGAGCGCCTCGGGTAGCGCGACGAGATAATCACCAGCCTCCAGCTCGCCCGCCGGCTCGTCGAGCCGGCGCACGTCGAAACCACAGGCGGTGAGCCGGTTGGCAGCGACCGCCACATCAAGGCGGTCGCCATTCCCGTACCAGCCGAGTCGGTAACTCTGCATCCGCAACGAACTCAGCCGGCCGAGATGATGCGGTTCCAGCGATCGGTCCATTCGGCCCGCTTGGCGGCGAGCGTGGCGTGATCGAGATCGATCAGCTTGCCCATCTCCTCCGGCGAGGCCTTCACGCGCGCCTGGAGGTCGGGCGGCAGGATCGCCTCGGTGCCGGTATTGGTGCCGGGATAGTTGAACTTCTGGGCGGCGACCGTCTGCACCTTCGGGTCGAGCGTCAGGTTCAGGTATTCCTCGGCGAGCTCGAGGTTCTTGGTGCCCTTGGCGATGCCGGTGCCGGACGAGTAGAGAATCGCGCCCTCGCTCGGGAAGACCCATTCGACCGGTGTGTTCCAGCCCTTCACGGTGAAGGACTGCGACTTGTAGAGCAGGCCGATAGCGGCCTCCTCGTTGCGCAACGCATTCATGATCGTGTCGGTGTCCTTGGCCCAGATCGGCTGAAGCGCGTTGATCTTCTTCAGCATCTCGAAACCGGCCTCGGCATCGTTCGGGCCCTTGCCGGCCGCGATCGAACCGATCGGGATGATATAGGGGCCGATCGAGTGGGTGATCTCGGGCAGGACGATCTGGTTCTTGAATTCCGGCCGCCACAGGTCGGCGAAGGATTTCGGCGGGTTCTTGACCAGCTTGGTGTTGTAGATGATGCCGAGCGGCGAATAGATCATCGCGATCCAGTGGCTCTGGACGAAGCGCTCCGGCACGTTCTTCAGGTTGGTCAGGCGGGGCGAAGCCTTGTTGATCGGCTCCAGCGCACCCTGGCTGACCGCGAGCGGCACGATGCCGTCATGCAACTGGACGATATCGAATTTCTGGTCGGCGACGCTGACCTTGATCTTGGTGATGCGCTCGCCGGGGCTGGAGCCGCGATCCTGGATGATCTTGACGCCGGTCGCCTTCTCGAAGGCGGTGTCGGCGCTCTCCTTCATGCAGTCGCCCCAGAGCCCGCCCCAGGTCATCAGCACCATCTGCGAGGGCTTGCCCTGCGCCAGCGCCTTGCCGCTGAACGGGTGGACGAGGCCGCCGGCCGCGAGTGCGCCGGTGCCGAGCAGCAATTGACGTCTATCCATGACACTCTCCCCTTTGTGGTGTCTTCGGTGAGGCAGCTTACCAGCCAGCAATGCCGGCATTGCGGCGCGGATCGGCCGCCGCGATCTTCAGGCCAGTCGGCTCGTGGTGGAGTACGGCACAGACGCCGCCGCACTGGAAGGTGAAGTCCGGCCAGGCCTGCGCATCGTGGCCAAGCGCATTCAGCTCCTCGCGAGTCCCGGCCGGGATGCGCGCCTCCAGCATCAGCCGGTCCGGGAACATCTCATGCGGCTCGAAGCTGCTCGGGAAGCTGTAGGTGGCAAAGCGCGGCGCCTCGATGGCGCTGACCAGGTCCATGTCGAAGAGGCGCAGGTTGAACAGGACCTGCAGCATGGACTGGGTCTGGACGTCGCCGCCGGGCGAGCCGAAGGGCATCACCGTCTCGTCGTCGAAGACCGCGAGCGCCGGGTTCGGCGTCAGGCGCGGGCGCTTGCCCGGCGCGACCTCGCTGGGATGACCCGCGATGGTGAACGATTGCGAGCCGCGCGAGGACGGGCAGATGCCGAGGCCGGGGACGAGCGGCGTATCGTTGGACGTGTCGCTCGGCGTCGCCGAGAAGGCGTTGCCCCAGCGGTCGACGACGGCGACATAGGAGGTGTCGGGCGAAGGCGGCACCGCGCCCTCGGCCAGGACGGACTGGCGCGGGCCATCGCCGATGCCCGGAGCGGGCATGCCGGGTATGGCGCGCTTCAGGTCGATCCGGGCGCGCTGGCTGGCGCCATATTCCTGCGAGAGCAGCCGGTTCAGCGGCACGTCGATGAAGCGCGGATCACCATAGGTCGCCTCGCGATCGGCGAAGGCAAGCTTCAGCGCCTCGGTGACGAGATGGATATAAGCCGGCGAATTATGCCCGAGCGCGGCGAGGTCCTCGTCGCCGAGGATGGCGAGGACCTGCGCCAGCACCGGCCCCTGGCACCAGGGCCCGCAATTATAGATCTCGGCGCCGCGCCAGCGGGTGACGACAGGCTGCTCCAACCTGACTTTGTAGGTGGCGAGGTCGTCATAGCTCAGCCAGCCATCGTTGGCGGCATGATAGGCGGCGATCGTGCGGGCGATGTCGCCGCGATAGAAGGCGTCACGGGCGGCCTTGAGCCCGGCCTCGCGCGTTCCGGAGGCCGCCCGCTCCTGCGCGGCCATGTAGGCGAGCGTCGTGGCGAGCTCGGGCTGCCGGAAAATGCTGCCGATCGCGACCGGTTTGCCGCCGGGAAGATAAAGCGCCGCGTTCTGCGGGAATTGCAGGTAGTCGGCCGCCGATTTCGCCACGAAATCGGCCATGGTCGGATGGACCGGGAAGCCTTCGCTGGCGAGCCGGATGGCGCTCGCCGCGACCTCGCCAAAGCTCATCGTGCCGTAGCGCGTGAGCGCCTCCATCCAGGATGCCGGCGCGGCGGGAATGACGGTACGGCGCAGGCCGGGCGGGATCGCGCCGCCATGGGCGTCGCGGAAATAGGCGGCGGAGGCCGCGGCCGGCCAGGTGCCGAGCCCGTCGATGGTGACGACTTCGCCGGTCTCGCCCGAGCGGAACATGATCGGTGCGACGCCGGCGACATTGACGATGTCGTTCTGGACGACGCCGAGCACGAGCCCCGCAGCCACACCGGCATCGACGGCATTGCCGCCGGCCTCGAGGATGAGGAAGCCTGCCTGCGCCGCAGCGGCATGGCCGGCCGAGATCATGTGCCGGTCGCCGGTATGAATCCGGCCGTTGCTGCCGTCAGCGCGCCTCTGGACGAGGTTCATCGGCGTCCTCCCGGTCAGCCGTTGCATCTAATATATCTTATACCAGTTTGCCGGCGTGGCCAGTGGGAGCCTGCCGAAAATATCCGCGCAATGCTGAAATCATATGCCGGTATGGTGGAGTATGAGTTCTGTCACGCTTCAATCGCAGGATTGAAGCCATGGCTAATGCCAGCCGCACGGCGTGGTGCGGCTGAAATTCGATCAACAGATATACCAGTGCGCCGAGCCAATGGCGGACCGGTCACGAGCGGGCGTAGAGCCGCTGGTTGAGCGCCAGTAGCACGACGCTGGCCGTGCCGGCAAAGACGGTGAGGAGCAGGGTCAGCGCCATGATCAGGTCGACATTGTGCAGGCCGATCGCGCTCATCAGCAGGAAGCCGAGCCCGCGCTGCGAGGCGAACATCTCGCCCAGAAGCGTGCCGATCAGGGTCAGCGAGAAGCCGATGCGCAGGCCGGCGAAGATCTCGGGCAGCGCGGCCGGGAAGATGATACGCGCGATCATGTCGAGCGGCGAAAGCCCCATGACCTGCCCGGTCTTGAGATAGACGCGCTTGACGTTGCGTACCGCCGTGATGGTGAAGAGCGCGATCGGGATGACGCCGTGGATGGTGCCGAACGCGACCTTGGAAGACATGCCGAGCCCGAAGGCGAGCAGCAGGATCGGGTAGAGCGTGATCTTCGGGATCGAATAGAGCGCGATCAGCATCGGCTCGAACACGTCGCTGAGGAAGCGGCTGGCGCCGAGCGTGAAGCCGATGGTCAGCCCGATCGCGACGGCGAGCAGAAGTGCGAGGCCGAAGGCCTTGCTGGTCTCGGCGAGATGCTGCGCGAATTGCGGCGTCGACATGAACTTGCCGGCGAAGGCGAAGGTCTGCAGCGGCGAGCGCAGGGCGATGTCGCCGACGATCCAGTAGAGCGCCTGCCAGGCGACAAGGACGACGACAATCAGGGTGAGCGTATTGCGCAGGATGGAGCCCGATTGCCGGTTCATCGCAGGCCCCTCTTCGCCATCAGCGCCTTCTCCCAGCGCGCGATCGCCATGTTGATGGTGATCGAGACCACGAGGATCAGCAGGATCAGCGGGTACATCGTGGCATTGTCGAAATTGTTGTAGGCGAAGCTGATCTCGTAGCCCATGCCGCCGCTCGACATGATGAACTCGGCGCCGATGATGCCGATCAGCGAATAGGCCACCGCGAGCTTGGCGCCGGTGAGGATATAGGGCGAGGCGCAGGGCAAGGTGACGCGCAGCGCCGTCTCGACCGGGCCCATCTGGTTGACCCGCGCCGTCTTGAGCAGGACGTTGGGCACGCGGTCGAGCCCGTTCAGCGTGTTCACGATCACAGCGACGATGCCGAGCATGGCGCCGATGAAGATCTGCGGGGCGTCGCCGAGGCCGAGCAGGATGATCAGCAGCGGATAGAAGGCGAAGACCGGGATGGCGTAATAGGTCGCGAAGAGCGGCTCGAGCGTGTCGCGCACCCGGCGCAGGCGATGGATGATGATCGCGCTCGTCACGCCGAGAATCATGGCGATGATGAAGGCGATGAGCGCATTGCCGAGCGTCTTGGCGATGGCGCCGTTCAGCGAGCCTGAGGACAGCATCTTGACGAGATCGGTGACGATCTTGTGCGGCGGCTGCATGGTCAGCGGCTTGATCACGCCGCCGAGGCAGAGCGCTTCGAGCAGGCCGATGAAGCCGGCGAGCACCAGAAGCCGCCAGAGGAGGGGGCTCCTCATATCGTGGTCCCGGCCTTGCCGATCGACTTCATCGATTCCTCGCGCAGCGAGCGCCAAAGCCGCGCGGTGATCGCGCCAAAGCTCTCCTCCTGGACGATGCGGCTGTCGCGATCGCGCGGCCAGCCGGTCTCGACGATGTCGATCAGCCGGCCGGGGCGCGCCGACATCACGCCGATGCGGTCGGCCAGCATCGCGGCTTCGTCGAGCGCATGCGTGATCAGGAAGACGGTGGCGCCGGTCTTGCGCCAGAGATTGAGCACCTCGTCGCCCATCAGCAGGCGGGTCTGCTGGTCGAGCGCGCCGAAGGGCTCGTCGAGCAGGATGAGACGCGGCTCGGTGACGAGCGTGCGGGCGATGCAGACGCGCTGGCGCATGCCGCCGGAGAGCTGCGAGGGATAGCTCTCGGCAAAGGGCACGAGCCCCATCATCGCCAGCGCCTTCTCGATGCGCTTTGCCTTTTCCTCGGGCGGGAGCTTCATCCGGCGCAGGCCGAAGGCGATGTTGTCGCGCACGCTCAGCCAGGGAAAGGAGGCGTCCTCCTGGAAGACGACGCCGACGCCGTCAGGGATGCGGCCCTCGATCGGCTTGCCTTCGAAGGCGACCTCGCCGCGCGTCGCGGTCGACAGACCGGCGACCAGTTCGAGCAAGGTCGACTTGCCGCAGCCGGACGGGCCGACCACGGCGAAGAACTCGCCATGGCGCAGTTCGAGATCGATCGGTCCGAGCGCATGAACGGTGTCAGCCGGGTTTCCGCCCCGGCTGAACATCTTGTCGACTTGGCGCAGCGAAACCTGCGCGATCTGGGTCATGTTCACTTCAGGGCCTTCAAATCGTCGGGCAGGTAGCGGGTGTCGATCATCTTGGCGAGGTCGACATCGCCCGAGATGGCGCCGACCATCTTCTGCACCTCGACCGCCTTCTGCAGGCCGCCCATATGGATCTGGCCGGCGCCCCAATATTCGATGCCATCGGTGCGGCTCGTGGTCAGGTTCTTGACCGCGGCGCGGGCGACCTCGGGCTCGATATTGTAGACCTTGGCGATGATGTCGCCCGATTCATCCGGGTTCGAGATCATGTAGGCGACGGCCTTGCGGCGGGCGCGCAGCACCGCCTTGATGAAATCGTCCTTGCCGGCCGCGCCGGCGCCGGCCGCGACGCCGAGCACGTTGGCGATCGGCGGCAACATCTCCGAAGCCCTGGCGATGGGGCGATACTTGTCCTTGTATTTCGACCAGAGCGGCTCCGGAACCGGCGTGATATCGACGAGGCCGATATCGAGCGCCGCGATGCCCTCGCCGAAGCCGCCGGTCTTGACCATCTCGGCATCTTCGGCCTTGAGCCCGCCCGATTGCAGCACCAGCACCGCCAGCGCCTGGCTGGTCGAGCGCGGGTTGGTGTAGCCGAACTTCTTGCCCTTCAGGTCCTTGACCGACTTGATCGGCGAATCCTGTTTCACGGCCCAGACGAACTCGGCGACCGTCGAGACCGTGTCGGCGATGATCTTGATGTCGGCGCCCTGCTGGACGGCGGCGATCACGGCGTTCGGGTTGACCTCCGCATAGGGCGCGTTGCCCGCGAGCATGTTGCGCAGCGTCGTGCCGCCGCCGGCGGAGGTCAGGATGCCGGTGACATTGGCGCCCTCTTCCTTGAAGAAGCCCTTCTCCAGGGCGACTGCGTAGGGCATGCCATTGGCCGAGACACCGTAATTGCTGACGACGATCTCCTCGGCCCTGGCCGGGCCGGCGAGCGCGAGCCCGAGCGCGGCGAGGCCGATGAGCGATTTCATGCGATTCAGCGTGGCTGTCATGGTCTTCCTCTCCTCCCAGAGTCCGCTCTTTCCGCGGATCGTCTTCATTCCCGTCCGCCGGCCGGCGGAGGTCTGCTGATCACGCCGGGCGCTGGGCCGTCTCGATCGCGCGCCAGCGCGCAAGATCGACGGCCTGGTCCAGTGTAGCGCGAACGGCTGCGCCATTCTCCATGGGCTTCAGGGCCTGGGTGCCTTCGGCATGCCTGCGCAGGGCGTCCAGCCCGTCGCGCATCGCCGCGGTGACCCGGAAGATCAGGCTCGCCGGATACGAAACCTGCATGAAGCCCATCTCGCCCAGCTCCGCCGGAGTGAACCAGGGCGTGTCGCCGCCCTCGAACATTGCGGCCGAGCAATAGGTGCCGCGAAAGGCCGCGCCGACGCGGCGGTAATCGGCCTCGGTGCGCAGGCCGGCAATGAAGATGCCGTCGGCGCCGATATGGAGGAAACGCTCGGCCCGGCGCATCGCGGCGTCGAGCCCGAGCGGGCCATAGGCGTCGGTTCGGCCGACGATGAAGGTCTCGGGATTGCGGCGAGCCAGCATGGCGGCGCGCAGCTTGGCCTCGATCACGGATTCATCGACCACGGAGGCCGCCTTGTCGGCGCGCTGCTGCTTGTGGTCGCGGTCCTGATCCTCGACCAGGAAGCCGCCGACGCCGATCCGCTCATAGGCGGCGACGAGGCGCGCGACGCTCTTCACGTCGCCATAGCCGTCATCGGCATCGGCCATGAACGGCAGGCTGCTCGCCGCCGCGATGTCGCGAATGCCCTCGACCATATCCGTGAGGCCGATCAGGCCGATATCCGGATAGGCATGGCGGGCGGCGAGCATCGCCGAGCCGCCGATGGCGAAGGCGCGGAAGCCCGCCTGCTCGATCAACCGTGCCGAGAGCGCATCATGGGCGAGCGGCATGACGAGCGGGGTCTCGCGGGTGAGCGCATCGCGGATGCTCCTGCGCATCATGACCCGGCGCTCCGCTGCAGCGTCGCGGGGAAGAGCCAGTCGCTGCCGGCCTTGGCCGCGGCGTAATGCGCCTCGATCGCAGGCTGATGCTGCAAGGTCATGGCGATCTCATCATCGCCGCGCATGAGCGCCTCGACCCGCGAGGCGGGGATGCGGAAGCCGTGCACCTCACCGGCAGGCGTGACCACGCTCGCGCTCGCCAGATCGATGCGGAAATCGGGGCTGCCCTCGTGCGCCTCGACGGTGGCCTTCAGCGCCTGATAGGTCGCCTGATCGATCACGCCGGCAACGAGACTGTTCCGGAAGGCGTTCTCGTAGAAGATATCGGCGAAGCTCGGCGCCAGCACACAGCCGATGCCGAACTCGACCAGCGCCCAGACAGCCGCTTCCCGAGAGCTGCCGCAACCGAAATTCTCGTCGGCGAGCAGGATCTTCGTCTCGCGGAACGGCGGACGGTTGAGCACGAAATCCGGCTTCTCGTTGCCCTCGTCGTCGTAGCGCTGGCCGCCGAACAGGCCCTTGCCCATGTCGGCCGTCGCCGTGCGCAGCCAGACGGAGGGAATGATCGCATCGGTATTGACGTTGGCGACGGGCATGACCGCCATGACGCCGCTGATCTCGCGAACCGGCTTCCTCATGCCCCGAGCTCCTGCCGGACATCGGTGATATGGCCGGCAAGCGCGGCGGCTGCGACCATGACCGGGCTCGCCAGATGGGTGCGGCTGCGCGGACCCTGGCGGTTCTCGAAATTGCGGTTGGAGGTCGCGATGCAGCGCGAGCCGGGCGCGACGATATCCTCGTTGATGCTGACGCACATCGAGCAGCCCGCCTCGCGCCATTCGAAGCCGGCGGCGCGGAAGATCTCGTGCAGGCCGCGCGCTTCGGCCTCGCGCTTGACCGACATTGAGCCGGGCACGACGAGCCCGCGGACATTCGGGGAGATGCGGCGGCCCTTCACTACCTGCGCAGCCGCTTCGAGATCGGAGATGCGCGAATTGGTGCAGGAGCCGATGAAGGCGACATCGATCGGGATGCCGGCGAGCGGCATGCCGGGCTCGAGCCCCATATAGTTGAGCGCCTGGGCGATGCCGTCGCGCCGCTTGGCGTCGGACAGCACTGCCGGATCCGGCACATGATCGCTGACGCCGGCGACATGCTCGGGCGTCGTACCCCAGGTGACCTGCGGCGCGATGCTGGCGCAGTCGATCAGGATGTCGCGCTCGAAGACGGCGCCGGCGTCACTGCGCAGCTTGCGCCAGGTCTCGACCGCCCGTTCGAAGGCGGCGCCCGACGGAGCGAATTCGCGACCCTTCACATAGGCGAAGGTCTTCTCGTCCGGTGCGATCAGGCCGAGGCGGGCACCGAGCTCGATCGACATGTTGCAGATCGTCAGCCGGGCCTCGACCGAGAGCGCCTCGATGGCCGAGCCGGCATATTCGACGGCGCAGCCGCGCCCGCCGGCGACGCCCAGCTCGCCCATCGCGCGCAGGATCAGGTCCTTGGCGACGATGCCGGGGCCGGTTTTGCCTTCAAAGCGCACGCGCATGTTGCGCGGGCGGGTCAGGGCGAGCGTCTGCGTCGCCAGCACATGTTCGACCTCGCTGGTACCGACGCCGATGCCGAGTGCGCCCAGCCCGCCGACGGTCGAGGTATGGCTGTCGCCGCAGGCGAGGATGCTGGCGGGCAGCGCGAAGCCGAGTTCCGGCGCGATGACATGGACGATACCCTGGCGCGGATCGTCGACACCGAAATGCCGGATGCGGGCGGCATAGGCATTGGAGCGCATCAGGGTGAGCAGCTCGCGGCCGCCGGGATAGCTATCCTCGTCGCGGCCGGGGCTGGTGGAGACGATATGGTCCTGCGTCGCGATCGTCAGCTCGGGATGGCGGACGCCGCGGCCGGTGCGCTTCAGCCCGGCAAAGGCGACGGCGCTGGTGGTTTCCTGGAGGACATGGCGGTCGACGAAGACGAGGTCGCGGCCATCGTCGAGCCGTGCGACGAGATGCGCGTTCCAGATCTTGTCGAAGACGGTCGACGGAGCCGTGGCGTCAACGGCCATGACGAAGCCCGGTGATGTGCGGACGCAAATTCGCGGCCCACGGAAGCCGTGGCATGATTTTTCCTCCGGATCGGGCGTTTGGCTACGCCTCGCATTCTCTCGCGGTCGTTTCGCAACGCACAATGAAGATATGCATTTGCGGCCCGATTTTGAGTTAGCGTAATCTCAGGGAAGGGCGCCGCAAAGGCACAATTTATGCAGCTATCCCTCAGGAAAACTCAGAGCAGATGACTCGCAAACTTCCACCGCTGAACGCGCTCAGGGCGTTCGAGGCCACGGCCCGGAACGGCAGCCTGACGCGGGCCGCGCAGGAGCTTTCCGTGACCCAGGGAGCAGTCAGCCGCCACGTCACCCAGCTCGAAAGCTGGCTCGGCGTGCGACTTTGCCTGCGTTTGCGTCGCGGCATCGAGACGACGCCGCAGGGCGCGGCCTATGCCGCGACGCTACGCTCGGCCTTCGACCAGATCGAGGCACAGACGCAGCGGCTGCGGACGCGCTCGATCGACAACACCTTGCGGATCAAGCTGCCGCCGACCTTCGCGATTCGCTGGTTCGTGCCGCGGCTGGCGCGGTTCCATGCGCTCAACCGGCATATCGACGTGCAGATCACCACCTCTCACCAGCAGGTCGAGTTCGATCGCGACGATGTCGATCTCTGCATCCATTCCGGAGCCAAGCCGATTCCCGGTGCGATCTGCCGCAAGCTGTTCGGCGAGATCCTGATGCCGGTCTGCAGTCCCGGCCTGTTCAAGGCGGCACCGCCGCCGCAGGAGCCGGCCGACCTCGCCCGCTTCGTGCTGCTCTGTTCGATGCATCGCGGCGAGGACTGGCCGGACTGGCTCGGCACCGCTCAGATCAAGACGATCGACGGCAATAGCGGGCTGAAATTCGAGAACTCGGCGCTGGCCTATCAGGCGGCGATCGACGAGCTCGGCATCGTCATGGCGCAGCGCGCCTTCATCGAGGATGACCTGCGCACCGGCCGGCTGGTGGCGCCGCTGCCGCTGAGGGTGCGCACCGGAAGCGCCTATTACCTCGCCTATCCGCGTTCGCGGCAGGATTCGCCGCTGATCAAGGCGTTCGAGCAGTGGATCGTGCAGGAGACCGCGCATATGGAGGAGGCTGCGGCTTAGCGCATCGGCCCGAAAAGTGGTTTGCGGTTTTCGGAGAAAGCCGATGCGACAACAGGAGCCAGATCATTGATCCTGTGGAGCGGCCAGTCGCCCATTACTTCGGGAACAGGAACTGAACCTGGGCTCTGAGCTGCCAGTCGGCGGCTCCGGTGGGCTTTGCGACGTTATAATAGGCTGCGAGCTGCGCATTGACCGGCTGACTGCCGATCTTGAACACGCGCCCGAACCCTCCGCCGATCGGCACCGTCCAGCGGTCGCCCTGGCCGGCCGTCCAATTGGCGGTGATGATTGGAGACGACGTCAAGTACCAGCCGCCGGGGAGGTTGTAGTTCACGAAAGGCTGCAGCGTCATCGCGTTGACGTTGCTGCGATTGCTCTTCCCCGCGAAGGACCAGACGTTGTTCACGAGGACACCGACCACCCAGGGACCTTCGATGGCCAGGGCGACGAAGGCTGGGCCGGCCGAGTATTTGCCGGCAGTCAGTGTCTTGTCGGTGCCGGTCGGGAATACGAAGGTCGGGCCGATGCCCCAGATGATGCCGTGCGTCGGCTTCTTCGGTGAGAAGAAGAAGCTGGGGTTGATGTCCCCCAAGCCGAACTCACTATCGCCATTCACTGTCAAAGACGGCTGCGCGATCACCGGCGTGATCCAGCGCGTAATCAGGTTCCACTCGGAGTTCAGCGTAATCGGAACAACGGGCTGGATATTGAGAACGTTCTGCAGCTGCTTGTGTGGCCCGACGTTGAAGTTGAAGTTGTTCTGGAAAGGCAGGCTGATCATGTCGGCAACGGGGTTTTGCGCCGCCTTGGCCAGATCATCGACGCTTTTTCCGTGTTCCTCCTGCGCGGCTGCGAAGGTGCTGCAAAAACCCGCCGCGACAGCGAGCATGAATCTCAGTCCAACCAGTCTGCAGCCCGTGCGGTGTGTTGCCATGGCTTGCCCCCGTCTGGAGTCCAGGTCGCCTGCCGTCAGTAATTAGGCTTCGTGGCTTGGGATCGGCCGCGCCCCGTACGTAAAATTAAGAACACACGAGTGGCGAATACAAGTGAAAAAAGGTTGTGACGCGATTTTTTGAAATTCGGTAGTGGGTTTAAATCATCGTCTACTCGAAAGAACGTATGCACCCGCCGGAACGAACGGAGGCAGCCCGGCGCATGGCGCCGGGCTGTTCACAGGCTCAAGTTCCCGTTCAGAACTTGTAGTTCACGCCGGCGCGAAGGACGCCGCCGCCGCTGCTGCTATCCGTGGTCGCAGTATAGGTTCCGGCGGGAAGCACGCCGCCCGGGCCGTTGACAAAGAAACGGTTCTTACGTCCCTCGCTGTTGTCGACGTAGAGACCTTCGACCTTCACCGTCCAGTTGTTGGTGATGGCATATTCGACGCCGCCACCGATGGTCCAGCCGACATTGCTGGTGTTGTTGCCGGTCAGCGGATTGCTGTTCAAGCCGCCATAGGCGAGACCGCCGGTGACGTAGAGCAAGGTCCGGTCGATGGCGTAGCCGATGCGGGCGCGGACGGTGCCGAAATAGCCGCCGTCATCCTCGCCCCTCGCCCACCAGCTATAGGGACCCCAGGAGACGCCGCCGTTCATGGCAACATACTGGATGTCGGTCTCGAGACCGTAGACGATCGAGCCGGACTGCCAGTTATAGCCGATCTGACCGCCGCCGACGAAGGTGCCGTCGCTGCCGCCGCCGGACAGGACACCGGATGAGGCGGCCGTCGGGCCGGAGACGACGACGTCCCGCGAGCCCGCCCAGCCCACGCCGGCATTGAGACCGACATAGAAGCCGGTCCAGGTGAACGCAGGAGCGTAGACCATGGGAGGAGGGGCCTTACGGGACGGCAGGTCGGCCGCGTAGGTCGACGTCGCCAGGAACGTCGCCAGGACGGCCGTGGATACGAGTGTTATACGCATGCTGTTCTCCAAATGCTCCAATAGTGAAACTTCAGCTACGCGCGCCGGCGGTGCCGGTATCGCCCGCCTCTGTGGCGCGAGAGTTCTGAGCGTCCAAAATGCCCCGCACTTCGAGTTCTTCCTGCGGCCACGAATAGACTGCCCGCCCGAATATTTCCGAGCGGCCGCATCGGTGATCGCAGTTTTCAGCTAGCCGTTTCGCGCCAACACGGAGACGAGTCTTGCCATCTCACGCCAAACTCGACTGTTCATCATTGGCTGTGACATTCATGTCCGCCGGCTGTTCGCGGCTTGAACTATACGGTTGCACCGTGGGGCAGGGAGCCGCGCGCTAGCGCTCTACGAGGCCTGGACGATCAGATTCTCCGGTCGCCCTCGGGCAGACCCCAGCGGGCCCATTCCGGCCCGATCTGCGCGAACCGGAATTGGCAGTGGCTCGCACCGCGGGCAGGGGTCTGTGTCCGCTCCAGATGGACGCCGCGCGCCGCCGAGATAGGGCATCTGGGCGAGCACGATCTCGAACTCGTCCATCACCTCCTGCTTGATCGCATCGATATCGGAGAGCTGCGCGCGTTCGCGCAAGGCCGCCTCGGCAAGGTCGAGGCGCTGGCGCATGGCGGCTTCCATCGAACCGCGATGCGCCTCGTAGACCGGATGAATGTCAGCCATGACACGCCTCCAACCCGCACGATCAGCCTATTTTGGACCGGCCTGCCGATCCACCGCTACAGCGCCTTTGCGAACTGCGGTAAATCCGGGCGAGCCGCGTGATCAGGCGGGAACGTAGGTCAATCTCATCGTGTCCTCGTCCATTAGATCGCTGGCCACGAGGCGGAGCCGCGGCCGGGGACCGGCGAAGAATGGCTTGCCGCGGCCAAGCACGACGGGATGCAAGTAAAGCCGATACTCATCGATGAGGCCGGTCAGGTTTTGCGCCAACTCGGGTCCGGAAACCGAAATCTCGCCTGCCAGCTCACGCTTCAGCCCGCCTATCGCCGCCTCGACATCATCCGCGATGAGCGTGGCGTTGGGGCCGACCGAATTCAGCGAGCGCGAAACGACCCATTTCGGCTGGTTCCGCCACGCCGCCGCGAATTCGTGCAGCTCCGGGGTCCATTCGGGATGGTCTTCGTCAAAATAGCTCATGATCTCGTACATGCGACGGCCGTACACGCTGCCGGTCAGGCCGCGCACATGCTCTATCCAGTGACGGAAGAGCGCGGGACCGGGCGCAAATTCCTCATGGTCGACATAGCCGTCCAGGGACAGGTTCATTCCGAAGACGAGCTTGGCCACGCGCAGATTCTCCAGCCCCAGGCTCGCCAGGGTATCCTTAGCCGCCATCATGCGGAAGGGAGATGGGGTGCAGATTGCGCCCGGCGGTTGACTCGGTCGGCTCGTTCGGCAACACTTTGCCATATGGTGAAGTATCAAGCATCGGCCATTGACCGCACGTTCTCGGCGCTCGCCGATCCCACCCGGCGCTATGTCCTGCTGCGGCTGAAGGACGAGCCCGGTCTCTCCGTGAGCGAGCTCGCCCGGCCGTTTTCGCTGAAGCTTCCGGGGATGATGAAGCATCTCGATGTCCTGTCGGATGCGGGATTGATCACGCGGACCAAGAACGGGCGCACGGTTTCGGTCAGCCTCTCGGCCGGGCCGATGCGGGAGGCGATGGAGTGGCTGAGGCGCTACGAGAGTTTGTGGACGGTCAGCATCGACAGGCTCGTCGCGCTGGTGGAAGAGGACGAGGAGCAATGACCGATACCCTGCCGAGCGTGACCATCGTGCGCCGGATCAAGGCCTCCCCGGCCAGGATCTACGCGGCGATCACGCAGCCCGAACAGATGATGCAGTGGTGGGGCCCCGACGCAGGGCCGACGCTGAAAGCCGAGGCGGATGTGCGGCCGGGAGGCCGATTCAGCGTCGTCTTCCGTCTGCTGAACGGCGAGGAGCACAATCCCACTGGGATCTATCGGGAGGTGATTCCCGAGAAGAAGCTCGTCTTCACCTGGGAATGGCCGGGAATGCCGGAGCGGGAATCCCTGGTCACGTTCCTGCTCGAGCCGATCGAGGGCGGCACGAGGCTGACGCTGACCCACGAGCATCTTCCCGACGAAGACGCACGCAAGAGTCACGAGCAAGGCTGGGCGGGCCTGCTCGACAAGCTGCCGATTTTCCTTGGAGATGCCGAATGACCGACCTGATCCTGACGACCTTCGATTGGGTCCCCGAGATGCCGCGCGGCCATGTGCGCGATATAAGGGTGCGCTGGGCGCTGGAAGAGGCCGGGCTGGCCTATCGTGTCGAGAGCACGCCATTCACCGCGCGGAATGCCGAGCATTTCTCGCACCAGCCCTTTGGCCAGGTGCCTTGGCTGACGGATGGCGACATCTCGATCTTCGAGAGCGGCGCGATCCTGCTTCATCTGGGCGAGCGCAGCGACGCGCTGATGCCCGCCGATCCGCGCGATCGCAGCGTCGCCAGGGAATGGCTGTTCGCGGCGCTGGCTTCGGTCGAAGCCGCGAGCCAGCCCTGGTCTTTCTTCAAGTTCTCGGGGGACACTGACGAAACGCCAATGCGGGCTTTTTTCGATGGCTTCCTCGAAGCCCGTCTGAAGCATATGGAGACGGTCCTTGTTGCCCGCGAATGGCTTGCCGGGACTTTCTCGATTGCCGACATCCTGATGGCGGATGTGCTGCGCCTCGTCGATCGCTTCGAGGGCCTGACCGATTATCCCGCCTGCCGCGACTATGTCGCGCGCGCCACGGCGCGGCCGGCCTTCGTAAAGGCTCATGCCGATCAGATGGCGCATTTCGCAGCGGCGGACTAGGGCCTGTACTCCAAGAGGACCGATCCTAAAGCGGCTCGACAACGTCCTGCTTGAAGAGGAGCGAAAGCTCCGGGCTCATGCCATCGAAGATCGGCAGGGTCGCGGCGCCCAGCGCCGGCGTATCCGGGCCCATCTCGGCCGCGATGATCCGAGGGATTTCGGCATTGTTCGAGCTGACACTGCGCGGCAGCGGCAGGATGCGCTTGATCAGCGCGGCGAGCACCGGCTGGGGCAGGACGCCGCCGAGCACGACCGCCTGCGGATCGAGCATGTTCTCGATCATGACGATGGCCTGGCGCAGGCTCGCTGCCGCTTCGTCGAGCCAGACGGAGAGGCGAGGATCGCCATCGGCGAGGGCGCGCGATATCCGGTCGAGATCATCATGGCGGATCGCGTCTCCGCGGCCCTCGTCGAGCGCCCTTAGCGCCAGCGCGACCGAGGCATAGCGCTCGAGGCAGCCGCGATTGCCACAGGGACAGGGCCGGCCGCCGGTGTCGACGACGAGATGGCCGATCTCGCCGGACTTGCCATAGCCGCCGCGATAGGGCTGGCCGCGCAGGAAAAGCCCGCCGCCAATGCCCGCGCCGACATAGATATAAGCGAAATCGGTCAGCGACTTGCCGGCGCCGTAGAGCCGCTCGCCGATCGCGGCCGCGGTCGCGTCATTCTCGAGCAGGACCGGCAGCTCGAGCTTGTTCTGGAGTGATTGGCGCAGCGGCAGGTCTTTCCAGCCGGGCAGCGTGGTCTCGCCGAGCGCAACGAGGCGGTCATCCTCCAGGATCGCGGGGATGACGAGGCCGACGCCCCAGACCCGGCGCCGGGCCACGTTCTGCCGGGTCAGCATCTCGGCGGTCGTCCGTGCGATCTCGTCGAGGACCGCCTCGGGCGCACCCGAGGGCAGCTCGAGCTTGACCCGGTCGCGCACCGTGCCGGCGACGTCGGTGAGGATGACGAGCAGCACGCCATGGCTGAAGGATATGCCGAAGGTGAAGCCGCCATCGGGATTGAGGTCGAGCTCGACCGCCGGCTGGCCACGTGCCCCGCTGCGCCGGTTGACGTTGCGGACGAGCCCGGCCTCGCTCAGCTCGGCGATGATGTTGGAAATGGTCTGCGGCGCCAGGCCGGTGGCGCGGGTGATCTCGGCGCGCGAAAGCGGCGCTTGCAGGCGGATGGTCTCGAGCACGACCCGGCGGTTGAACCGTTTCGCGTGGTCCATATTGGCGCCGAGCAGCTTCATCCCATCCCTGCCTCACCCGCTGCGACCAGATCACCGGACCAGATACCGTATCCGGGTCTATGATCTAGCTCGTTGTTTCACATCGGCTTTTTCCGAAAGCCGCGATCCGTTTTTCGGGCCAATGCGCTAGTACAGCTTACGGACGTTGCCGTCATCTAACCCAAGGGAACTATGCCGGATAAGCATTTTGATGTCCGCTGGGGCCGAGGGCCGCGCTCGCGCCGAGACGGAGCTTGCCAAGCAGCCCCGGGTCCGATTAAATCACTTTAATGGAATAAATCGGGGATGCAAAATTCACCCGATATCCGAGAGGGGATCAGATCATGGCTGAGCATCAGGGAGTGAAGACCGGCCTGTCGCGGCGGGCGGTCCTGGCGGCAGGCGGAGCCGCCGCTGTGACGACTTACGGCTTCGGCGCGCGGGCGCAGGAGATGAATGTCCGCTTCGTCGGCGAGCGCTATCCCGCGCTGGAATTCTACGTGAAGAAGCTGCAGGCGGCGCTGCCGAATGTGAAGGTCACAGCCGACCTTATGCCGAACGCGCCGCTGAAGGAATTGCAGACGATCACGCTGTCCTCGGGCGCCGACTCGATCGACATCATGCTCGGCAACGACCTGACCATTGCGAATTTCGCGCAGAATGGCTGGCTCGAGCCGCTCGACGAATACATCGCCAAGTACAGGGACGAGTACAAGCTCGACGATTTCGCCAAGACGGCGATGAGCTCGGCCTCGTTCGGCGGCAAGGTCTACGGTCTGCCTGTGCTGACCAACACCCAGCTCATGGCCTACCGGCAGGATCTGTTCGAGGGCAAGGGGCTGAAGCCGCCGACCTCCTTCGAGGAGTATATCGCCGCGGCCGGTGCGCTGAACTCGCCATCGGTCGCCGGCACGGTGATGACGCTGAAGGGCGACGGCGTGCTCAACGAGGGGCACTGGTACCTGAATGCGCTCGGCGACGGTTGGTTCGACGCCAACAAGAAGCCGGTCTTCAACAGCACGAAGGGCGTCGCCGCGATCGAGACGATGAAGTCGCTGACGCGCTTCGCGCCGCGCGGCTACACCGCCAATGGCAATGACGAGTCGACCATCCTTTTCCAGCAGGGCGCGGCGGCGATGGGCATGCAATGGCTCACCCGCACCGCCGCGATGGACCGGCCGGACCAGTCGAAGGTGATCGGCAAGATCAGCTGGGCGCCGCCGCCACGTGGCGGGCAGGTCGTCGTCGCCGACACGTTCGCGATCTCAAAATTCTCCTCGCGCAACAAGGACACGCTGTTCCGCCTGCTCGCCGCGACGCTCTCGCCGGCCAACCAGCGCGAGGGCGCGAGCCTGGCCTGCCCGACGCGCGTCTCGGTGCTGGAGGATCCGGAGCTGCGCCAGCGCTTCCGCTATTACAGCGTGCTGGTACCGGCGCTGGAGAAGGGCGCGACCTTCCCGAAATTCGCCGAGTTCAAGGAAGTCAGCGAGACCGTCACCCGCCGCATCCTGCAGGCCGTCACCGGCGAGATGCCGGTCAAGGAGGCGCTCGATGTCGGGGCGAAGGAGGCGGAGGAGTTCCTGACCCGCAGGGGCGTCTACAAGTAGGCGCCCAGCCTCCAGCCCTCGCCCGGCCGAGCCGCTCTCTGACAGTCAGCATCTGGAAAGGCCGGCCCGGCAGGACAATGGCAGCCTCGTCTTCATCAGCGCGGGCCTATCCGCGAGAGCGGTCCCTGTGGCTGTTCGTGCTGCCGAGCGCGCTGGTCGTGCTCGGCGTGCAACTCTATCCGGTCGCCTACGCGCTCTGGCTGAGCTTCTTCGACTATCATGTCGGCCAGCCACAGGCCCATTTCGTCGGCTTCGGCAATTATCTCGCATTGCTCGGCCAGGACCGGGTCTGGGCCGCGCTGCGCACAACGTTGATCCTGGTCGCCAGCTCGCTCGCCATCGAATTCGCGCTCGGGCTGCTGCTGGCGCTCGGGCTCTACAAGCTGACGCGCGGGGCGCGGATCTTCTCGACGCTGATCTTCGTGCCCTATCTGATCACGCCGGTGGTGGCGGCGCTGTTCCTGCGCTGGATCTTCGCGGCGCGCTGGGGGCTGGCCGATGCGGTGATCGCCTCCTTCGACATCTTCCCGCCGGACTGGCTGGGCTCGCCGGTCTGGGCCTTCGTCACGATCATCGTCGCGGATATCTGGCAATTCACGCCCTTCGTGATGCTGATCCTCTATGCCGGCCTGCAGGGCATCGACGAGTCGCTGCTGGCGGCCGGGCGGATCGACGGGGCCTCGGGCGCGCGACTGGTCTGGCACATCATCCTGCCGGCGCTCCGGCCGCAGATCCTGTTCGTGCTGGCGATCCGGCTGATGGATTCCTTCCGGACCTTCGACAGCATCTATGTGCTGACCGGCGGCGGCCCGGGCACCGCGACCGAGACGCTGACCATGTACACCTACGCCATGGCCTTCAAGCAGCTCGATCTCGGCCGCGCCTCGACCTTGGGCGTGCTGACCATGCTGATCGTCACCGGGCTGACGCTGATGATCATCTCGCTGATGTATCGGCGCGAGAAGGGGGCGTTCTGATGGCGCGCCTCCTTGCCCAGCCGCTCACCGTCTTCCTGCTGTCGCTGTTCACGCTGTTCAGCCTGACGCCGATCATCTGGGCGGTGATGATCTCGCTCAAGCAGCCGGCCGACGCCTTCTCGATTCCGCCGCGGCTGCTGTTCGAGCCGACCTTCCGCTTCCATTACGAGATCTGGGCCGAGCGCCGCTTCGTCGAGTTCTTCCTCAACAGCGCGATCATCGCGCTCGGCACGGTCTTCATCTCCGTGCCGCTCGGCACGCTCGCGGCCTACGGCCTGTCGCGGCTGGAGAGCCGGCTCAGCCGCTCCTACCTGATGGGCCTGCTGGTCATCAGGATGTTCCCGCACATCCTGCTGCTGATCCCGTTCTTCATCGTGGCGCGCTCGTTGTCGCTGATCGACACCTATCCGGCGATGATCGCGGCGATGGTGGCGATCAACCAGCCCTTCACGGTCTGGCTGATGCGCAGCTTCTTCCTGGAGATCCCGCGCGAGCTCGACGAGGCCGCGACGATCGACGGCTGCAATGCCTGGACGACCTTCACCAAGGTCATCCTGCCGCTGGCCAAGCCCGGCATCGTGGTGACCTCGCTGTTCAGCCTGCTGCTCGCTTATAACGAGTTCCTGTTCGCGCTGATCCTGACCGGCGGCAACACCAAGACCCTGCCGGTGGCGATCGCCGAATATGGCGGCGAGGACCTGAACTACTGGTCGCTCTCGGCCGCCGGCGCGATCGGCATCATGCTGCCGATCCTGCTCTTCATGCTGTTCTTCCAGCGTCATCTCGTCCGCGGCCTGACCATCGGCGCGGTGAAGGGATGAGCCATGACGATCGAACCGAGCTGCCCATGAACGCTTCCAGCCAGAATCCTGTCGACGAAAGCGTTATCGACGGCTTCATCAGGGCGCAGGCGAGCGCCGTGCCGGAGACGAGCCGTTCGGTGCGGGAGCAGATCGGCACGCTCGGCCTAAGTCCGGCCCGGCATCTCGTCCTCGTCGGCTCCGGCACCTCGCTCAATGCGCTAATGGTCGCCAAGCCGGGCTTCGAGGCTGGAGGGGCCTTCGTCGAGGTGCTCAATCCCGGCGCCTTCCTGGCGCGCCTGCCGGCTCTGTCCACCGATGTGCAGGTGATCGCGCTCTCGCAGACCGGCACGAGCGAGACCACCGTCGCCGCGGTACGGCGGGCGCAGCAGAACGGCCTGCGCTGCCTGACGATCACCGCCGAGGCGCAAAGCCCGATCGCCCAGGTCGCCGCCAGCACACTCGCGCTGCCGATCGGGCCGGAGCCGGTCGGGCCGAAAACCAAGGGCTATACCGCCTCGCTGGCGGCCCTGTTCGCGCTGGCGCCGGCGCTCGGTGGTTCAGCGGCGCCGGCGGAGATCGGCGAGGCCGAGATCGCGGCGATCATTGCGGAGACGACGCCGCCGGCCTTCGCGCTCGCGGCCGAGCTCGACGATTGCGACGGCTTGCTTTTTGTCGGCGAGGGCCGACATCTCGGCACGGCGCTCGAGGCCTCGCTCAAGGTCGCGGAGATGACCGGCGTGCCCGCTGCCGCCTTTCCGACCGAAGAGGCGATGCATGGCCGCTTCCATGGCCTGACCGCGAAGAGCCTGTGCGTCATGATCGTGGCGGATGAGGCAGAGCGCGCGCTTGCTGCCCATGCGGCGCAGGTGATGGCCGGGCTCGGCGTGCGCATCGTGATCCTGAACCTCACATCCGCGTCGACGTCCTATGACTGGATGAGGCCCGCGGCATTGCCGGCGCCATACGACGCCATAGCCGCCATCATCCCCATCCAGCGACTGGCCCAGGCGATGGCGGCGCGACGGGGAATTCCACCACATCTGATGCGGTTTCCCGGGCTTTCCAAGCGTCTCGGCATCAAGATCGACCGGCTGACATGAAGACCGTCTTCGCAATCGATATCGGCGGAACCGCCATCAAATACGGTCTCGTTGCCGAGGGCGGGCGTGTTCTGAGCCGCGGCGAGCGGCCGTTCAACCGACAGCTGCCCTTTGCCGGCGTGATCGACCAGCTTGCCGGACTCTACGAGGACATGGCGGCAACGAGCGGAGCGGCCGACGCGATTGCGGTGGCGATGCCTGGCTACGCTTTGCCGGAGAGCGGCATCGTCGTCGATGGCGGCGGCAACGTCCCGGCGCTGCGGGACGGATCGGTCTCGGAGGCACTGAGGCAGCGCCTGGGACGTCCGGTCTGGTTCGAGAATGACGGCGTTGCCGCGGCGCTGGGCGAGCTGCATTTCGGCGCCGGTCGCAGCGTGTCGCGCTTCGTCCTGATGACCTTCGGGACGGGCGTCGGCGGGGCCGTCGTGCTCGACGGCGCGCCCGTGACCGGCGCGCAGGGCGAGCCGCCGGAGCTCGGCGCGATCATCGTCGGGGTCGACGCGCAGGGCGCGCCGCTCGGCCTCGAGGCGGCCGCGTCGGCGACCGGCATCCTGCGCGCCTACGCCGCCCGGTCGACTGCCGTGGTGACCTCGAGCCGCATCCTGTTCGAACGTGCCGAGGCGGGCGATCCTGCAGCGCTCGCGGCGATCGATGGCGCCTGCCGCGCGATCGCGCAGGCGGCGGGAACGCTGATCAATGCGCTCGGCCTCGACGCCGTCATTCTCGGTGGCGGCGTGTCGGCGGCCGGCGAAGCCCTGGCCGGGCGGGTCCGGTCGCATCTGCCGGCCTTCACCTGGCCCTTCCTTGCCGCGCGGGCCGAAGTCCGCATCGCTGAGCTCGGCAATTCCGCGGGGCTGCTCGGTGTCGCGGCCACAGCCTTCGCAGGTCTGGCGGCCGAGGCCAGGCGCAAGACGCCGGCGCGATCGGCGCCGACATCACGATGAAGCAGGATCTCTTGCCGACTACGTGGCGATCCCGTTCATCGGCTCCAGCGCTGCGGGAATATCGGCCTCTCCCAGCAGTTCCCTGAGCTCGATCTCGATGGTGCGGCTGATCTGCGAGATCGGGACGTCGTTGGCGCCGCCTTCGAAAGGGTTGGAGGTGCTGTCGCCGACCTGGTCCAGCGAGGTGTACATCCAGCCGACGAGGACGCTCAGCGGAATGACCAGCCAGACCATGTGTCCTTTCATGAAGCCGGCAACGTCGTTGTTCAGCTGGGCGAACTGACCGATCAGGCCGAAAGGCAGCAGGGCGCAGAAGATGATCACGAAGAGCCTGCTGACGATCGCGTATTGTCTCGGGTAGGGGAAATTCTTGACCCGCTCGCTCTTCGTCTGCTGGTCGACGAGATCGCGCAGCAGCTTCGCCAGCTCCGAATAGGCCTGCGGTGTGATGGCGCCGCTATCCAGCAGCGATTTGATGTCGGCGCTTCGCATCGTGAGAACGGCGGCGGCCGGGTTCGAGGCGCGCAACATCGTCTCGATGTCGGCCGGCGGCAGATATTTCCTCAGCTCGTCGCGCAGCGACGTCTCCTGCTCGATGACGCGATAGAATTTCCGGAAGTCGGCATTCTCCTTCTGGTTCGCAGTCTCCCAGGGCCGGGGGCTGCGCAGCTGGAAGCGAAGCGCGGTGAGCCAGGCCAGGTGCCGGTCGACGAGCCGGCGCGACGCCTCGCCGCTGACGAAGTCGCGGCACACGATCCCCCAGACCCGGCTGCTCGCCGCCATCGAGGACCAGATCTGCTGGGCCTCCAGGCTTCGGCTATAGGTCTGGGTGTTCTTGAAGCCGGCGACCAGGGCCACGGTTGTTCCGAGGAGAAGGACGACCGACCAGGGCAACACGAGCCATTTGAGTCCCAGCATCATGTAGATCAGCACCGGCGCGGTGCTGACGATCAGAAGCCAAAGCACGTTCCGCTTCGACCAGTTCAGAAAATCATAGGCCTTGTAAGAGCGCCCGACATGCATGTCCGTTCTCCCCGTTCGATCTCAGGCAAGGCCTGCTCAGGCGGCGGCAAGCTTGTCCGCGCGTGAGCGGCGGATCGCCCAGAGGGTGAGCAGGATCCCGAAGAGGGCGGGCATCGTCACCGCCGGGAAATCGCGCGGAATGACCGATGGAGCGCAGATGCCGACCGCGACCTCCCAGAAATGGAAGAGCGCGTGGGCGCTCAGCCAGAGTGTGGCAGCGGCCCAGAGGCCGATGCGACGCTCGGGGATGACGAAGCCGAGTATGAAGGCCACGCCGAGGAAGAGCTGGATCATCCCGATATCGCGCACGAAGTGCTGGTTGAAGAAGCCGGTATCGGTCACCCCAGGCACGAGCTCATACCAGGCCAGGGGGTTGATGAGCATGAAGAGGCCGTTCAGTGAGAGGAAGGCTCCGTTGAAGGCCACCATTGCGATGACGGCCGCGCTGACGGCCCGGCTGTCCGTGGTGCTGGTCATGGTCATGCCCTTCCGCGTTTGGATCGGGTGGCTGTCCGGGACGGGCGGCGCGCTCAGGCGCGCGCCGCGGAGGCAGCGAGCCAGTCCTCGAAGCGGGTCGGCCCCAGGCGCGGTTGACCGAGCGGCCTCAGCGACTTGTCGTTGAGCTCGGCGCCGAAATAGCGGGCGCGCGTATCGGCGATCACCTGATGCTTGTCGCCCTTGAAGGCCAGGAACTGCCGGGCGAACGCATCCATCGGGATCGATTCCGGCCCGGCGACCTCGACGGTCCCGTTGACGGGGGCGCCGACCGCCAGATCGGCGAGCACGGCCGAGACGTCATTCGAGGCGATGGGCTGGAACAGCGCCGGCGACAGGCGGAAGACCTCGCCATCCGCGCTCGACTGGACGATGGCGTTGGCGAACTCGAAGAACTGCGTCGCCTGCAGGATCGTATAGGGGATCCCGGACGCCTTGATCAGGCCCTCCTGAGCATCCTTGGCGCGCAGATAACCGCTATCGGGATTGCGGCCGGTGCCGACGACCGAGAGGGCGACGTGATGTCCGACGCCCGCGGCGGCCTCGGCTGCGAGCAGGTTGCGCCCGGAGGTCTGAAAGAACTCAAGAACGGCCTTGTCCTCGAAGGACGGCGAATTGGCCACGTCGACGACGACCTGGGCGTTGGACAGCGCCTCGGCCAATCCCTCGCGGGTGATCGTGTTGACGCCCGTGTTCGGGGAAGCGGCGACGACGTCATGGCCGGATGCGCGAAGCCTGTTCACGACATTCGTGCCGATGAGGCCGGTGCCGCCGATGACCACGATCTTCATGTGCTTGCTCCGCTCGACAAAGGATCGCGCCGATCGCGATCCGGTGAGAGGAGGATGCCCCTTAGCCGGCCGAAAGACCTTGCGGAGGGCTTGAGCGGAGCTTGAATTTCCCTTGGTTGTTCGTCCAAGCGAGGCCCGGCCCGCTGGCCAAAGCGGTATGGCATGCTATCTACCGCCAACTCGCCTCGTGATGGCGTCGTGGAGCGCCGCCATGCAGTTCCTGTTCGAAGGTCATGTGCTCGATCCCGACCGGCGCGAGCTGAGGCGCGGAGCCGAGGTGATCGCGATCGGGCCGCAGGTCTTCGACCTCCTTGCATATCTGGTGCGGAACCGCGAGCACGTCGTCAGCAAGGACGACCTGCTGGAGGCGGTCTGGGCCGGGCGGATCGTCTCGGAATCGACGCTGACCAGCCATATCAACGCGGTCCGCAAGGCGATTGGCGACAGCGGCGAGGAGCAGCGGCTGATCAAGACGATCGCCCGGAAGGGTTTTCGCTTCGTCGCGACGGTCACGGAAACGCAGCCGGCGGAGGGCGCACGCTCAACCGAGGCCGAGCCGGCCACGCCGGACGAGCCGGCGGCGCTGCCGCTTCCCGACAAGCCGTCCATCGCCGTCCTGCCGTTCCAGAACATGAGCGGCGATCCGGAACAGGACTATTTCGCCGATGGCGTGGTCGAGGACATCGTGACGGCCCTGTCGCGCATCCGCTGGCTCTTCGTCGTCGCGCGGAACTCGAGCTTCACCTACAAGGGCCGCGCGGTGGATGTGAAGCAGGTCGGGCGTGAGCTCGGTGTCCGCTACGTGCTGGAAGGCAGCGTGCGCAAGGCCGCGAACCGCGTGCGCATCACCGGGCAGCTGGTCGATGCGACCACCGGCGCCCATCTCTGGGCGGAGCGCTTCGAGGGCACGCTCGACGATATTTTCGAGCTGCAGGACCAGGTCGCCGCGAGCGTCGTCGGCGCGATGGCGCCGCAGCTGGAGCGCGCCGAGATCGAGCGCGCGCAGCGGACGCCGACCACGAGCCTGACCGCCTATGACTGCTATCTGCGCGGCCTCGCCCATGTCCAGCAGGGCAGCAGGGAGGCGATCGATACCGCGTTACCGCTGTTCTATCGGGCGATCGAGCTCGATCCGGCATTCGCGTCGGCCTACGGGATGGCGGCCTGGTGCTATTTCTGGCGCAAGGTCAATGGCTGGATGGCCGATCCCGCTGAGGATGCCGAGGGCATCCGGCTCGCGCGCAAGGCCATCGAGCAGGGCCGGGACGATGCGGTCGCGCTGACGCGGGGCGGGCATGCGCTCTCCCATTTCACCGGCGATCTCGATGCCAGCATCGCCTTGCTCGACCGCGCGGTCATGCTCAATCCGAGCCTGGCCCCGGCCTGGTTCCTGGGTGGCTATCTCAGGGTCTGGCACGGCGAGGCAGATGCGGCGATCACGCATTTCAGCCATGCCATGCGCCTGAGCCCGCTCGATCCGGAGATGTATCGCATGCAGGCGGGGATGGCGGCGGCGCATCTCTTCGCCGGGCGCTTCGATGCCGCCTCGTCATGGGCGGAGAAGGCCTTCACGAACCTGCCGAGCTTTCTGCTCGTGGGCTGCATCGTCGTGGCAAGCCACGCGCTGGCGCAGCGCATGGAGCAGGCGCAGCGGGCGCGCGACCATCTGCTCCAGCTCCATCCCTCGCTGCGCATTTCGGAGATCACGACTTGGCTCCCGGTCCTGCGGGAGGAGGATATCGCGCTCCTCGCGAGCGGCCTGCGCAAGGCAGGCCTCCCGGAGTGAGGGGCGCCGCGAGGCGGCGCGATTAGGCTTTTGTTTTATCGCATTTTCTCGACGCGAACCGGTACCCGCTTCGCTGACAAGCTCTAGGCTGCCTAGGCCTGGAGCCCGCCGACGAGCATGTACTTGATCTCGACGAACTCATCCATGCCGTGCAGCGAGCCCTCGCGGCCGAGCCCGGATTCCTTGACGCCGCCGAAGGGTGCGACCTCGGTGCCGAGAATGGCGGAGTTGATGCCGACCATGCCGTATTCGAGCTCCTCGGCGACGCGGAAGGCGCGGCCGAGATCCTTCGAATAGAAATAGGCGGCAAGGCCGAAGGGCGTGTCGTTCGCCATCCGCACCACTTCCTCCTCGGTCGAGAAGCGGTAGACCGGCGCGACCGGGCCAAAGGTCTCCTCGTTCGTCACCAGCATTTTCGTCGTGACGCCCGAGAGCACGGTCGGCTCGAAGAAGGTGCGGCCAAGCGCGTGGCGATGGCCACCGACCACGACCTTGGCGCCATTCGCGACAGCGTCCGCGACATGACGCTCGACCTTCTCGATGGCGCGCTCGTTGATCAGCGGGCCCTGCACCACGCCGACCTCGGCGCCGTTGCCGACCTTCATCTTCGCGACCTCGCCGGCGAACTTGGCGACGAAATCATCATGGATGCCGTCCTGCACGAAGAGCCGGTTGGTGCAGACACAGGTCTGGCCCATGTTGCGGTACTTGGCGATGATCGCGCCCTGCACGGCCGCGTCGAGATCGGCATCGTCGAAGACGATGAAGGGGGCATTGCCGCCGAGCTCGAGCCCGACCTTCTTCACGGTCGAGGCCGCCTGCTGCATCAGCAGCTTGCCGACCGGGGTCGAGCCGGTGAAGCCGACGAAGCGCACCGCCGGATGCGTGGTCATGACCTTGCCGACTGCGACCGCATCGCCAGTGACGATATTGAGCACCCCGGCCGGGAAGCCGGCGCGGACGGCAAGCTCCATCAGGGCGAGCGCGGTGAGCGGGGTATCGGGCGCGGGCTTGACCACGAAGGTGCAGCCGGCGGCGAGGCCAGGCGCGCATTTACGGGTGATCATCGCGGCCGGGAAGTTCCAGGGCGTGATCGCGGCGCAGACGCCGACCGGCTGCTTCTGCACGATGATGCGTGAGTTCGGGAAGGGCGAGGGGATGGTCTCGCCATAGATGCGCTTGGCTTCCTCGGCGTAGAACTCGACGAAGGAGGCGGCATAGGCGACCTCGCCGCGGGCCTCGCTGAGCGGCTTGCCCTGCTCGGCCGTCATGATCTGCGCGATGTCCTCCTGGTTCGCCATGATCAGCTCGAACCATTTGCGCAGGATCGCCGAGCGCTCCTTGGCGCTCTTCTTCGCCCAAGGCTTGAAGGCGCGCGAGGCCGCCTCGACCGCCGCGGTGGTCTCCTCCGTGCCGAAGCGCGGCACTTTTGCCAGGGTCTCGCCGGTCGCAGGATTGTCGACTGCGTCCGTGCCGTCGCCGATCCAGCCGCCGTCGACATGGCATTGCGATTTCAGCAGCGAGGGGTCGTTGAGCTTCAGCATGGTCAGGTCTCTCATATCGTCACGCCGCCAGGGGCAGTCTTCTGTCATCCGGCTGACGAGAAGAATCAATCCGTTCTGGCGGGTGTATTCGAGGACGCTTTTCGTCGCAGCCGCGTTTGGGAACGCCCAGGGGACGTGACATCAGCAGACGCGGATTTGTTGAGCGGGTCGGTGCGCTCGGATCGATGTGGACTTCAGCGGCTTGGAGGTACCCGGGCGAGGTCGTTTCTGGCGGACGAAACCTGCGAGTCGATCTCGCATTCGCCTAGGAAGACCGTGCCGCTTGCGTTGGGGTCAAGCTCGGCGTCGTTGCCTCGAACTGAGCGAAGGCTTGCTCAGCCATGCCTTCGCGTAGGCCGCTGCGCCAAAGGGCGGACACGATATAGGCAAGCCGCTCGCGCGCGCCCGGGGCGCTCAGCGGATCATGGCCGTGTCGCTCGACAACCATGGCCCAGGCCCGTTCGAGCGATTCTTCCAGCAGCCCCAAGTCTTCCGGTGTCGCAAAGCTGAACGGCATTTCGGCTCCTCCGCGGGGAGGATAACCCAAGGTTATCACCCCGCAAGCAGCAATGGTGATGACCTGTCGGCGCGGCGCCGTCGGCGGGGGCCCCGCGCTGGAGCGCAGGGCCCGGGCATGGATTATTCGATCACCTGGATGATCTTGCGGGTCTTCGGCTCCACGATCACGGTCCGATCGTTGACGACGGTGTAGCGATAGCCCTTCGTGCCGAACTCAGCGGGCACCTCGCGATAGGTCACGCCCGCTTCGGGAAGGACGGCGCCGACGCGCACCTCCTCGCGGTAGCGATACGAGGGCACCTCATGCTCGGAGACATAGGTCCTGAAGCGCGGGGTCTGGTCACCGATGATCGCGCCGGCAACTGCGCCACCCACGCCGCCGACCACGGCTCCCACCGGGCCGCCGACCACGGCACCCCCGACCGCACCGGCCGTGCCACCGCTCACCGCGCCACCCCGAGCGCCCTCGGGATTCTGGGCGAACGCCACCATCGGAGTCATCACGACGGCAGCTGCAAGCAAGATCTTCCTCATCAATCCGATCTTCAGTTTGCCCCCAGACGGACAGCAAACTTAGAATCCTTGTAAACAGTTCCCGGAACTCCCTCCCAATCTCGTGGGTTGAATGCCTCGGGGGAGAGATGGGGAAATTCCAATGAAATGGTTCGCACTCTGCGGCGCCATCGCCGTCGCGACCGTAGCGGGTGAGCTCTCGACTCAGGCCGGTTCGGCTTCCCCGATCAAGGGAATGTCATACCCGAGCGCGAGTTTCGGCCGGATTCTTCCGGCGAGGCTTCTCAACGCGATCCGTATCGGCGGAAGCCCGTATCCGGCCGTGGAGCAGGTCGAAACAGTCTCGAGCCGGCCGCCCACGCGCCGTGTCGTTCACATCATAGGAAGCGCGTTCGAATGATCTGTACCGCTGGCCGGCGGGGTGAACATGTCCTGGCAAGGTAGGATTCCAGGCATCCATCGCGACCGCATCATTTTGGCTCATCAGAAGGCCTGGCAAGAGATCGAGGCGAGAGCCCCGATCGGTGCCCTGAACTATCAGGCGGAGAACGATCGGCTCGGCTATATTCTGGCGGAGCTTTGGCAAGCCCAGGTGCCGGACAGCGAGCTCGTGGCATCGGCCATCAGGCGCTTCGATGCCGCTGGGCCGAGCAAGATAAAGCCCGATAAGCCAGGGTAGTTCGGGAACCGAGCTGGCAATGAGGCCGGCATGGAGTCGTTCCGGCGTCAGGAAGGCATCAGCCAGGTGATGGGGCGAAGGAACCTGGCGCCAAAGGCTTGGTTGAGGAAACAGACCTCAGGGCCTTGCAATGATCGTTCGTCCTCCTCCGCCTCAGCTCACGATTGCGAGTCCCGAAGAATATGACCGGGCAAGGGATCAACTCGCTCAACTCGACCACGCAAAACGCGGCTCGGTCGAAGAGGCTATTCGGGTCGGATTGATAACGGCGATCAAGGCCTGGAGAGCCCGGCAGGAGGGCGTACGCAAGTCGCGCCCCGACCCCAACTGACGAGGCAGCAGCGCTCCGAGTCCCCATGTCACGCCATTCGCGGCGCCGGCGGAACGCTGGCCTTGAGGGAAGCTGTGCCGACCCGGTGCACTACGGTCTGGCCGCTTCCAGCTTGCCGGGTTTTTCAGCTTCGGACTTTGCCACAGGTTCCTGGTCGACGGGGAAGAACGCTCGCAGGCGCCTGTCTCGAAGCCAGAGTCCGCCCCACATGAAAAGCCCCAGGTACATGCCGAAGAGGACATGGCTGAAGAGCGGGCTTCCGACCCTGAGCTGCGTCGCCATCGCGCCGCCCAGGAGGGCCGTCATCAGCACGGCCCCAAGAAAGCCGGTGCGGGGGATGAGATAAAGCGCGAGACATCCCAGTTCCATCAAGCCAATCGTGAAGGCATAGCCTGGGGGCCAGCCAAGCTGCGCCATGGTCTCTTCGGCAACCGGTAGACCGAGCAATTTGGGCGAGATGGACGCACCCAGCATGAAGAGCGCAAATAGCCATGTCAGGGCGCGACTCGCCCAAAGCGTCGCTTGCGTGTTCATTTTGTTCTCCTTTGAAGATCAAGGATGCGCTCACGCTCTTTGGCGCGGCCAATCATCGTGACCGGCATGACTTCGCTCGGCCTGCTGACTGGATTCCGTGGGCCGGTCCAGCCACTCGGTGACGAAGTTGCCGCTGGCGTGGATATCGATCATCTCGAGATGCTCGCTCTTGCTGGTGAACCGATGCGGAACTCCTGCCGGAACGACGACGACCGCTCCCGCCGAGGCTTCGAAGCTCGATATCCCGTCCGAGAAGACGACCGTGCCCCGACGAATGATGAAGGTCTCGGAATAGGGATGGCGGTGCAGTTCCGGTCCTTCGCCGGGACGGTCGATCCGGGTGAAGATGATCGACACCTCCGAGCCGAACTCGGCACCCTCGAACTCACCTCGCCCGGACGCCTGATCCCGCGTCCATGTGATGTGCCTGGCTGTCATCGTCGCCTCCATTTGCCGGGAGGACGCTAGCGAGTACGATGAAATGCAGGTAGTAACAAATATGAAACGCCGGATTTCATGACCGAGCGACTTGACTGGAATGACCTTCGCCTCGTCCTCGCCGTGGCACGATCGGGTTCGTTCGCAGGGGCGGCAACGCAACTCAGGGTGAGCACGCCGACAGTCTTCCGCCACGCCAAGGCCATGGAAGAGCGTTTGGGGACGCTGGTCTTCAGACGCGACAATACGGGGGTGTCGCTCACCCCGGCCGGAAGGGAGGCTGCCGCGCTCGCCGAACGGATCGAGGAGGACATCGCCACGCTGGAAGCCAGGGTCGGCAACGAGGATTCAGAAGCAGCCGGATCGATCCGCTTCGCCACCGTCGACACGTTGATCGCCGGACCGCTGATGCCGGTGATCGCCCGCTTCCGGCAGGACTACCCTGCGATCCGGCTCGATCTACGCTCGGGCGTCGGCATGGCGGATCTGCGCCAGCGAGAGGTCGATGCCGCGCTGCGAGCCGGTGGTGAACCTCCCGAGAGTCTCGTCGGACGGAAGCTGTGCCGGATTGCCGTGGCCGTCTATGGCGCGACGACCATGGCGGGCGCCGATGCCAATGGATTTGATCGCCATCCCTGGGTGGCTCCGGACGAGGAGCTCAGCCATCTGGCGTCCGCGCGCTGGCTGAAGGACCGCGGGTATTGGCTGCGCGCGACCCTCTTCGCAAACAGCTTGCACACGCTGGCCCTGGCCGTCGCAAGCGGAATCGGCCTTGGCGTCCTGCCCTGCTATCTCGCCGATCGCGATCCTCGCCTGGTGCGCCTGGGAGCACCAATCGACGAGCTATCGAGCGACCTCTGGTTCCTCACGCATAGCGAGCTCCGTCACACCGCCCGACTGCGGAGGTTGTCGGATTTCCTGGCGCGGGAGTTCCATGCCCTGAGGCCGTTGTTCCATGGCGAAACGACCCGATGACAGGTTGCTTGCTGGAGACGGCTGCCTGGCGAAGTAGCGCGCACACCGGAGCCTAACGGGGCTCGTTCATCAGATTAAGATAGGTCGGGTCGAAATCGGAAAGCTCCGCGAGAGCGTCGAAGTCATGGATCGTGATGGTCGAGCCCTTCCAATCGATCAGCCCGGTGCGACGTAGCGCCTGCAACGTCCGGTTCACCTGAACGAGCGACATGCCGAGCACATCCGCAAGCTGTGATTGCGTGATCGGAAAGTCGAATGAATGGCGGGGCGCGAGGCCGACCGCGTTGAGCCGCATGCTGAGCTCGCAGATCAGGTGGCCAAGATGGTGCAAGGGTTTGCGGCGGCCGATGCAAGCGATCCAGGCCCGCTGAATGGCGCCGTCAACCACGGTGGAAAGCCAAAAGAGCCGGCTGAGATGCGGTGCTGCCTCCGATATCCGGACCAATTCGGCATGCGGGACATAGGCGGCGTGGGCCTCGGTCAGCGCGACCACGCTATGATCCATGAGCTTCAGCAATAGGGCATGCAGATCGACGAAATCGCCGGGGATGTGAATTGCGGTGATCTGGCGCGAGCCGTCCTTGAGCAGGACTTCTCGTCCGGTAAAGCCGCTGAGAACCAGGCAGCTTTCATTCGGCCTGGAGTTCTCGCTGACGAGGTCTTCGCCCCGCCTGAACGTTTTAAACCGCATCGTCAGGCTAGCGACGAGCTCACGCTCGGCGGTGCTGACGCGATCCCGGCACTGCAAGTAGCGGAGCAGGGCTTCGACGGCGATGACGTGATCGTCGCGTGTTTCGTTCATGGTAATCGAACGTGACCGTCTGTGGCCGGTTCCCTTTGCCGATGGGGGCGATCACCTCGTCCTACCTGTCGAGCATTGCTGAAATCTCGCGCGCAAGGGCCGACACCTTGTGCTCGGCAGCGAGAAAGGGTTCCAGCGGCACCTCCTCCCCAGGCCGCATGGCTTCGAGCAGGCGAAGCGCCTCAGTCGCGTCGTCCACCGCGGCACGAAGGCTCGCGTAAAGCTGATGCAAGGATGCGATCTGGCCGGGGCATGGCGCTGAACTCATGCTTCATGATGCCGTGTGCTTCGCGCGCAAACCACATCAATTGACACAGGTTACCTGCCCGGACCGCGCTATTCATGAGTCCGAATTTCCATCGGAAGGAACGGCAATGCGGGACGTAGCCCGACCAGAGGCCCCGATCGTGGTCCTCCAGACGCCGAAGGACTATCAGCTCGCCGTCAAGCGCGCCCGCGAGCTTTCCGATGCGCATATAAGAAGCCCCGGCTATCTCGAGCTCGTCGCGCTGCGTGCGGCTGTCACGCGCTGGGAGAGCCAGCACCATCTTTCGCCGCACGGTTAGGGCAAAAGAATGGGACCGATCTGCGTGACGATAACGAACGATGACGAGCGCAGGACCGCGATCGCGCAGCGTTGCTGTTCGGCTGCACCGTCGACAGCGACGAAGAGCGCGAGCTCGATATGCTTACCGAGGCGATCGCCCTTTACGATATTGAGATCAGAGAGCCGGGGGCGTTCACCGGTCGGCGAAGCGAGCCATTAGAGCATTTTCGAGCGAAGTGGACACCGGTTCGCGTGAAGAAAATGCGTTAAAGCAAATAGATAGAGAGTTTCGGCGATTCGAGGAAACGCGGAAATGCTCTAGGTCTGTGGCTGGCTCTCCATGGCCGGGGAGCCGCGCGACGGTGCCGTCCCTGACGCAGCTCGCGATCGAGAGCGATGGCGCTGCGCCGATTCCAATGAAGGCGCCTGGCGACGGTTAGTTCAGTTCTGTCGGGGGAGGCACAGTAGCAAGCAGCCCCCTGTTCAAGGCGTCTGGATCGCTTGAATTAAGGCCTCACCCTCCAGGTCGCCGGCGATAATCCGAAACTCCTCGACACGGCGTGGCAGTCGCAGTTTGCCAAACAGCGTTATCGCCTCCCAGGCGATTTCGTAGGCTTCGCAAACGTCAAGGAACTCCGGGGTCGCGGCCTTCCGCAATTCGGCGCGCCATGCAGGCATGCGAAGCATGAGGCGGCTTCGCCCTCGATCCTCGGCTGACTTCATCCGGCTGCTCCGAGCGTGGCGGGCAGTGCATGGCGACCCGCACCTACGCATTCGACGGGACAATTGCGGTCGCGGTGACAGAGGAAGCCGCCGGTCAGGCGGCTTCCTCTGTCACCGCCAGGAGCCGGCCCGTCACAGCCAGGTAGCGGTCGCTGTAGTGGACGACGGCGAGCACCACGGTCGCTTCATCCTCGCATTGCAGGGTCAGCTTGTGACTAAATTCGCCAGGGTCGAAGCAGGATGTGTCGCAGCGAAGATAGCCTGTGCGGCTATCGTCGTAATCGCTGCCGAATTGGTATTCGACCGCAATCCCGCGCCCGTCGCGCAGGATCAGCCGACCTTTGCCGATGTTCATAGTGTCTCTCCGCTTGGCGGCGTCGAACTGCGCCGCACGCGGTCATTTCCAGACGCGGTGTGGAGACAACTGCCGCGACAGGAGGCGCTATCGTCACGCAATTAGCAAGCACAATCGGAGTGAGTAACCAGCGGAACGGAGCGGTTTGACCCATTGTGACGAGGCCATCCCGAGAGCGCCGCCCGGTCCATCTGCCGTCATTGCCTCTCCGGGCGCGGCGCTTGCAGATCGGTCGGGCTCTTGGGCTGATCCCGCTCGTCGATGCGACCGGACAGTTCCTCCCGCAAACTGTCCGCGTGATACAGGTTGAAGCCCACGAATATCGCCATGATCATCAATCCGACGATCATGGCGGCGAGCAGTGCGGCCTTGCCGGCGCCGGGAGGCGGGCGGGTCCCGGCATGGTTTACCTTCGCTTGGCCAATCCTCGCTCGACCGCGTCCAGCCGCATTTCGAAGGCTGCCGGCGGCGTCTAAACAGGGACGCGTCCGTCGGGGGTGTACTTGTCCACGGCCTCAGGGAGTTGCCTCGAGAGCCGTGCCACGATTTCCTCACGCGTCAGGCCCGTCTGAGCCGTGATCCGATCGATGATATCTGGACCGATGGCCTGCTCCAGGTCCTGGCTCTCGATCTTCTGGTTGGGCCCGGTCCGGACCCAGGAATCGGCCGCATCGCCACGGCCGCTCTGCTTGAAGCGGTCGATGATCTCCTGGATGCCGTTGCCGAGAAGCCCGCCAATGCCACCGGCAGTCGCCGTCTGCGAACCGTGCAAGACGCGATCAAGGCCTGCGGGCGCATCCTGTGGCGATTGGCCTTTCTGCATCCCACCGAACCATTCGGCGAGCTTGTCGCGATTTTGATAGCCCGCGACCGCCAGAAGCCCAAGCAAGGCCGTCATCGACGGAAAACCATTGTCGCTACCCATGACCCATCTCCTTCTTCAACCAGAGCATTTCCGCGTTTCACCGAATCGCACAGATTCTCTATCCCTTTGATTTAACAGCCTGATTGGTGGAATCCGCCTCTCAATCATCGATAGAGAACGCATGGTCCGCTCTGATCGCCGCGCGATCAGAGCGGCGCGCGGTCTAGGCGCTGCGACGACTGATCATTGACCACACGACGAGCACAATGACCGCGCCAACAACCGCGCCGATCAAGCCGGCTCCCTCGCCAGGGCTGTAGAAACCCATCGCCTGGCCCAGATAGGTGGCTACGATTGCGCCTATGATGCCGAGAATCGTGGTCAGGACGAAGCCCGAAGGCTCGTTCGAGCCCGGCATCACGAACTTGGCGATAACGCCTGCGACGAAGCCGATGATGATTGTCCAGATGAAGCCCATGGATCCCCTCCAGCGATTCACGGCTGGTCCAAGCGCGGCAGCCTTCCGACAACTACCGCGAAGCGAAGAAGGTTCCCGCGGGCTGTGCGGGCAATTCATTTGCCTTGCTGGCGATAGCGGCGGCGCCCGGTTTATTGGCCGGGGTCACTGGTCGGCCGCATATGGCGAAAGGGGACGCGACGGGCCTTTGTCCAGGTCTTTCGGCATGAAAGGCCGGTGCTGGCCGCCCTTGCGGCCGGCCTCGGAAACCTGTCCGGCAAGCCGAGAATGATCTGCCGCGCTTCGTCGGAAAGGGGGAAAATCTTGGAAAGCTTGGGCACGAGCGCGGACGTCGGTGGCGCGATCCTGGGTGCCATGCGGCATTCCGAACCTCGCCGGCGGAAGCTCGCGTCTCTCCTAGCCACCGGCGCCTGTGAATATTGACCGGTGATAAAGGAAAGCCCTGACGCGGGTTGGATGGTTCCCCGTGGTTGATCTCAGCGAGGGCGGGGCGAAAAAACGTGCTCGGCCGGATCTTGACCGTCCGTGCACCAACCACCGGTCAGCACCATCGTTGCGCAATAGAGGGAACGTCCGTCGTGATCGCGGACGCGGACGACGAACTCACGACGATCACCATTGGGAATACGGTCTGCGGCCATGTCAGGAAGGCCCGCCAATGCAGCCCGGCGGGCGGCCTCGGGGTCGGGAAGATCCAAACCCTCCTCATCGAGGAACGGTGTCTCGCCATCCGAGGAATCAATGAAAAAGCGCGCCATGAAGCTTCAATTCACTGCATTGCGGACGGTTCCGACAGTCACTCGAACTCTTCGCGCTAACGGTCACCTTGGTATCGCAGGTTAGCGACATGCCCTGGTGAGCGGCCAGCTTATTTGCGTTGGCGCTTTACCGATATGCCAGGGCAACGGGATCATCTTGCCGCAGTACCCCTCGGATCCTGGTTGGAGAAGCAACCCTTGGAAGGGCCGTCGCCGCAAGGAACCTGGCCTGCCGGCCGCGGTTAAGCCAATGAAACAGCGTCGGGAAAGGCCATAGCCGCGCTCGTTCAAAGAGGCGATCAGCGTGCGCACTCCAGGACTTTTGAAGGAACTGACACTTGCGGCCGTCATCGGGCTGGCGGCCTCATTCATCGCAGCCAATGTCGAAACTCTCACGGGCCGATCGCGACAGCGGGGCCGAATGAACAGGGGCGGGATTGCTCGTCCGGGCGCAAGCGCGTCCTTGCCGACCGAAATTCCCGCCGCCGGATGGCGCGATATTGCCTGGCGCACCTATGCTGAAGTCAGCAGAGATCGGGTGCTGGCCGTCGCCGCGGGCGTGACGTTCTATGGCCTGCTCGCGCTTTTTCCCGCCGTCACCGCTTTTGTGTCGCTCTATGGGTTGATCGCCGATCCGGGGACTGTCGCAGATCAGCTCGCGGCTGCCGAAGGCCTGCTGCCTGGCGGCGCCATCGAGGTTGTTCGTGACCAGATCAGCCGGATTGCGACCGGGGACGAGACAAAGCTCGGATTTGCGTTCCTGCTCAGCCTGGCTTTATCGGCGTGGAGTGCGAATGCGGGGGTCAAAGCGATCTTCGATGCGCTCAACGTCGCATATGGCGAGGATGAAAAGCGCAGCTTCGTTCGCCTGAACCTGATCTCGCTCAGCTTCACCGTGGCGATCCTGCTCTTCGCGATCCTGGCGATTGGCGCGATCGCCGCGATCCCTGTGGTTCTCGATTACTTCTATCTTGGAGCGGCGACCGAATGGCTGCTCTGGCTCGGCCGCTGGCCCGTGCTGATCCTGGTGATGATGCTCGGCCTTTCGGCGCTCTATCGCTTTGGACCAAGCCGGGACAACGCGCAGTGGACATGGGTCAGTCCCGGCGCACTCGTCGCCGGCATCGCGTGGCTGCTCGGATCGGTCCTGTTCTCCTGGTACGTCGCCAGCTTCGAGGACTACAACAAGACCTACGGCACGCTCGGCGCGGTTATCGCCCTGCTGATGTGGATGTGGCTCTCGGCGACCATTATCCTGGTCGGGGCGGAATTGAATTCCGAGGCCGAGCGTCAGACCTTTCGGGACACCACGCAAGGGCCGCCCCAGCCGATCGGCCTTCGTGGCGCGGATGCCGCCGACAACAAGGCGTGAGGCGCCGCGCCATTGCAGGTGGCTGCGACGCTCCAACAAGGCAGAACGGGCACCGCTACTAATTTCCCGATGGCCAGGCGGTCAAAATGATCGATGAGCGCTGCTTCGCGTTGTCCGACGGCACGATCATCTCACGCGAGGAATAGCGGCGCCCGAGGTCCTATCCAGACGTGAGATCGATCCAGGCCGGCGCGTGGTCGCTGGCTCCGGCTCGCCCGCGCACGGCACGATCGACGCCCGCCGCCTGCAGTCGAGGCGCTAGTTGGGGGCTGAGCAGCAGGTGGTCAAGGCGGAGACCGGCATTGCGTTCCCAGCGATGCCGCATGTAGTGCCAGAATGTGTAGATGCGCTCGTCGGGATTGAGCGTTCGCAATGCGTCGCTCCAACCCTGGTCGACGAGGCGGCGATAGGCTGCGCGGCTTTCGGGCTGGATCAGCGCATCGTCATCCCATGACGTGGTCGGATAAATATCGAGCTCGGTGGGGGCGACATTATAGTCGCCCGCCAGGACAACCGGCACATCGGCCGCGAGCAGGCTCGCCGAATGCGCGCGCAAGCGCTCGAACCAGGCAAGCTTGTACTCGAATTTCGGACCCGGTTGCGGATTTCCATTCGGCAGGTAGATCGACGCGATCAGGATCCCGTTCACCGCTGCCTCGATGTAGCGCGCTTGCCGGTCGGTCGGGTCGCCCGGAAGCTCGGTCCTTGTCAGGATTGGCGCGGCGTCCTTCGCGAGAATGGCGACGCCGTTCCAGGTCTTCTGACCATGCCAGACCGAGCCGTAGCCTGCTGCCTCTAGCTCGGCGTCGGGGAAATCCTTGTCGGTCGCCTTCAGCTCCTGCAAGCAGACGACATCCGGCCTCGTCTCGGCGAGCCAGGCAATCAGATTGCCCAGCCGCTTGCGGACATTATTGATGTTGAAGGTCGCAATCCTGAAGCCATTCCGGCGCAACCGTGGCCTGGGCATGCCGGCCCCCTTTCCTGGCAAGCAGCAGGTGATGGCGGAGAGGGTGCGATGGAGTGCGAGTATCCCTCACGCCAATGGATGGCATTGCGGTCCGACTTGCTCGGGCTCGCTATTGGTTTGTCGATGATCGCGCGCCGCAAACGACGGCGGTTAACAGGGGCGGGGTCCGCAGCCGCGAAATCAGCAGGCCCGACGGAATAGTAACGGCGCTGGGACATCGGCCGTTTGCAATGCGATGTCCGATAATCAGTCCGGCGATGTGAACGAGGGCTGCCAACAGGATTTTCCTTGCCGCGTGCTCAACTTAACCGTGGCGACCGAACCGGGTTCCGATGCGCGGATCAGGTGCTGCGTTTCGCCGTGCGGGTTGCCGCGGCCTTCTCGGCCGATCGGGCCTTGCGCCGCTCCGCGCGCAGCTCACGCAGGCTCGGCTGCCACCAGCCGCGGGCGATGTCATGGGCGTCAGGTTCGGTGCGTGCCGGCCAGGTGCGGACCAGTTCGTCGAGCGAGGGGGAGCGCCAGTCGATCCAGATCCGCTCACCGTCCGCGGCGAGGCCGGGATAGTGCGTTGAAGCTGGTTCCGGCTGCGCGAGCTCCCCGTCCGTGCCGATGGGCACGATGGCGCCCCAAGACGTCATGACCACCCGGCCGAATGGTGGCAGGTCCGACAAAGGCGCCGGAAAGCGCTTGCGCCGGCGCTCGGCCGCGCGCTGCCGGTACTGGTCGTATTCCGGCGAGGCCTTGAGCTCGTCCTGGCGGCGCCGGCGCGCGGCCGGCTCCGCTCTCCGTGCGGCTGCTTCAATGCTCAGCCAGCGCTCGCGCAGTCGTTCGACTGAGCGGAATGGCACATGCCAGACCCGGAGGTCGGGATCCCACGCGGCCCAGGGAATGGCACGAAGCTCTTCGATGACGGTCCTGGAGAACGGCGTCCGCACGAGCAGGTCGCCAGCGGCTTCGAGATAGGGGCTCTCGATCGGCTCGAAATCAAAGGCATCTCGCCCACGCTGGTCGGCCAGCGCAAGCGAGGACGGAATATGGTCCCGAAGCCAGGCGGCGATCCGTCGGTCGGCGGTCTTGCCCGGGACGAACCAGCACGCGGTCTCATCTTGCCACCGTGCCCGCGGAAATGTCTCGCGGAAGCGCTCGACCAGAACGGCATCGAACGGAAAAGCGACTGTCGCACCCTCGCCATCATCGCTTCGGCGAGGCTCGTTCAATTCCAGACCTGCTGCCCCGCTTTGTGCCTCGCGCGCCATCTTCGCTTCTCAGCCCGCGACCTTCGGAACCAAGCCGTCGGCCCTTGAGTAAGTGGGGTGCGCCGACGCTCGGCGAGGCTCAGGAGTTCGGAACCGTGGGTCGCTTTCGCCTCGATCGCCATCCGCTGTCGAGTTTCGTTCTGCTCTACGTCTTCATGTACGCGGCGTTCGGCGTGGCGTCACCCTTCTGGCCGCTCTTCTTCGAAGAGCGCGGGGTCGGGCCTGAGCAACTTGGCCTGCTGCTGGCGCTAGGGACGGCGGTTCGCCTCGTTTCGGGGCCGCTGGCAGGCTGGATGGCGGATCGGCTCGGTGCGCGGCGCGCGGTTCTCGTAGTCTGCATCGCCATGTCCGGCACTGCCGCGCTCGGCCTGCTGCTGCCGGGAGGCTTTCCAGCGCTGCTGCTGGCGAGCCTTTGCCAGGCAGCGGTGCTGGCGCCGGTCACGACGCTGGCGGATGCGCTGGCGACGCGCCAGGGCGACGCAACCGCCATGGCGGGCCGCTTCGAATACGGATGGGTGCGTGGTGCCGGCTCGGCGGCCTTCGTCGTCGGGACGCTGATCGCGGGACAGGTCGTGAGCGCGGTGGGGCTCACATCGATCATTCTTCTGCATGCCGGGCTGCTCGCCGGCGCGACTCTTGTGGCTTCACTGTCCATCAGCGCGGCGGTCGACCACGCGGCCGTGACGGAACACAAGGCGTCGCCGTTGAAAGGCTTGATCGCGCTGCTGCACGTCCCGCTCTTTCGGCGATTGCTGCTCGTCGCGGCGCTGATCCTCGGCAGCCATGCCATGCATGACGCTTTTGCCGTCATCCGCTGGAACGCGGCCGGCATCGGCCCGGTCATGGTGAGTTTTCTCTGGTCACTGTCGGTCGCAGCCGAGGTGATCGTATTCTTCCTGATCGGGCCGCCCCTGGTCGCACGCGCCGGCCCGGCCGGGGCTGCGGCCATCGCTGCGGTGGCGGGTGTGCTCCGCTGGTCCGTCATGGCGCTCAGCACCGATCCGCTTGCGCTCGCGCTGGTGCAGCCACTGCATGGCCTCACCTTTGCGCTGCTGCATCTCGGCTGCATGCGGCTGATGATCGAGATCGTGCCCGCGCGGCTGGCTGCGACAGGACAGGCGATCTACGCATTTGTCGCCGCGGCGGTGACGGCGCTGCTGACGCTCGCGGCAGGCGCGCTCTACGCACGCTTCGGTGCCGCAGCCTTCTTCGCGATGGCCGGCCTGTGCGCCGCTGCCCTGCCCTTGACGCGAGGTCTTCGCCTGCGCGCAGCAGGGCAGGGACAAGCTGCGATCTCCGGCTGAGCACGCTGCTGCAATCGGGCTTTCTGTTCCATCTGCTCGACGCCGGTCGGACCTGCACCGGTCGACTGCGAAATCATCCTTGGGCGGCGAGGCACCACTGAACTCCAGCGCCGTCTCCCGCGTTTGTCGAGTTCGCGAAGCGGCACGGGGACAACCTGGTAGTCGAAGGAACAGTCGAAATGAGGATCGCTCAGGTCGCTCCGTTGGCGGAGGCAGTCCCTCCGAAACTCTACGGTGGAACCGAAAGAGTGGTGTCGTGGCTCACGGAAGAGCTCGTGCGCCAAGGGCAGGACGTCACCCTGTTCGCGAGCGGCGATTCCCGCAGCAACGCCAGGCTTGTGCCTGTCGTACCGCAAGCGCTGCGGCTCTCCGGCATCCGCGATCACATCGCCAGCACCCTGGTGATGCTGGACGAGGTGCGACGGCGCGCCGATGAGTTCGACATCATCCATTTCCACGTCGATATGCTGCAGTTCCCGATGTTCGAGGAGATTTTCTTCAAGTGCGTCACAACAATGCACGGGCGCCTCGATCTGCCTGACTTTCATCCAATCCATCAGGTCTTCCCGGGCATGCCGCTGGTCTCGATTTCCGATCATCAGCGCCTGCCAATGCCTCCCGTGAACTGGGCGTCCACGATCCACCACGGTCTTCCCAGGGACCTTTACAGGTTCGGAAGCGGTGCCGGCGGTTATCTCGCCTTTCTCGGCCGTATCGCGCCTGAGAAGCGGCCGGACCGTGCCATCGAGATCGCCAAGCGCAGCGGAATACCGTTGAAGATCGCGGCGAAGGTCGATGCCGTCGACCGCGACTATTTCGCCACCACGATCGAGCCGTTGCTCGATCACCCGCTGATCGATTTCATCGGCGAGATCGATGACGCAAGGAAGGGTGACTTTCTCGCAGGCGCCTCCGCCTTGCTCTTTCCGATCGACTGGCCGGAGCCCTTTGGCCTCGTCATGATCGAGGCCATGGCGAGCGGGACGCCCGTCATCGCCTGGCGCGAGGGCTCCGTTCCCGAGGTGATCGACCACGGCGTTTCCGGCCTGATCGTATCCTCGCTGGAGGAAGCGGTGGAGGCGGTCGGACGGATCGACCGACTGGACCGAAGGGCCGTGCGCGATCGCTTCGAACGGCGCTTCACGGTCTCGCGCATGGCGGCCGATTACGTCGAGACCTTCGAGAGATTGCTGCACCAGCGTCGCAGCCAGCCCGCGCCGGAACGGCTTCTGTCCACGGTCGTGCCGCCGGCCTACCATGAGGCAGCCGGTCTGATGCCAGGTGGGGGCGAGAACCAGCCGCACTCGGCCTAAACCAGGATATGTGCCATGCCGGAGAACATCCGCGCGTTTGCGCGACCGACACCTGAGCCGAACGGACCGAACCTATGGTCCGAATACGAGATCGAGGCCAGGACCTCGCTGACCGATCACGTCCTGCGCAATCTCAAGCACGGCGACGCGTTCGCCGTGCTTGACGCGCATGGCGACCTTGGCACGCTGAGCGACACGGCGGAGGGGCTCTATTATCGCGATACCCGCTTCTTGTCGCATCTGGAGCTCCGCGTGGAGGGCAAGCGGCCGTTGCTGCTGAGCTCGTCGGTGCACGAGGACAAGGCAGCGCTCTCGGTCGAGCTCACCAATCCGGATCTTCGCCTCGGCGACGAGCGGATGGCGCGAGACACGATCTTCCTGCACCGAACCAAATTCCTGTGGCGGGCGGTCTGCTACGAGCGCATCAGCATCAGGAACTACGGTCCGGTACCGCGCCGGTTGCGCATCGACATTCTGTTCGGGGCCGACTTCCACGACATGTTCGAGGTGCGGGGCACGCAGCGCCTGCGGCGCGGCACGAGCACGGTCGAAGTGACCGGTCCCGATCGGGTCGAGTACCGCTATCTCGGTCTCGATCGTATCGAACGCAAGACGGTGCTTCAGATGAGCCCGGAGCCGATCGCGCTCGACCCCCACCGCATGACGGTCGAGGTCATGCTCGGGCCGTATGAGCAAAGCTCGGTATTCCTCACGATCGCTTGCATCGACGGCGCCGTGAAAGCGTTGCCGCCGGTGAATTTCTTCGCTGCCTATCGCGATACGCGGCGCGCGCACCGCACGGCGACCGCGCAGATCGCGACGGTCTCGACGTCGAACCAGGCGTTCAACGACATGCTCTGCCGGGCGACGTCGGACGTCTATACGCTGCTCACCTGGGGCCAGTACGGCCCCTATCCCTATGCCGGCATCCCGTGGTTCAACACCACGTTCGGCCGGGACGGCATCATCACCGCGCTGTTGATGCTCTGGATCGATCCCGCGATCGCGCGCGGGGTCCTGCGCACGCTCGCCGCCACCCAGGCTCAGGCCGTGGATCCGGAGGCCGATGCCCAGCCGGGCAAGATCCTGCACGAGATGCGGCATGGCGAAATGGCGCGGCTGCGCGAGGTCCCCTTCGGACGCTACTACGGCACGATCGATGCCACTCCGCTCTTCATCATGCTGGCCGGCCATTACCTTCATCGCACCGGCGACCTCGAGACCATCCGGGCGATATGGCCGAATATCTGCGCGGCGCTGCGTTGGATCGACGACTATGGCGACCGCGATGGCGATGGCTTCGTCGAATATGCGAGGGCCCGTGCGAGCGGGCTGGCCAACCAGGGCTGGAAGGATTCGCACGACGCGATCTTCCATGCCGACAACGCGGACCCGGTCGGACCGATCGCGCTATGTGAGGTGCAGGCCTACGTCTATGCGGCCAAGCTGCAGGCCTCCTTCATGGCGCGCAGGCTCGGTCAGCCCGATCTGGCCTCGGCCTTGGCTGATGAGGCCGAGCGCCTGCGCTGCAATTTCGAGCGCGCATTCTGGAGCGAGGAATTGGGGACCTATGCGCTGGCGCTCGATGGCGAGAAGCGGCCCTGCCTCGTGCCGGCGTCCAATGCCGGCCATACGCTGTTTGCCGGCATCGCCGCCCCGGATCGCGCGGCCCGGGTCGCGGCGAACCTGCTCACGCCCGATGCCTTCAGCGGCTGGGGCATCCGCACCCTCCCGGCCGGGCAGCCCCGCTACAACCCGATGTCCTACCATAACGGCTCGGTATGGCCGCATGACAACGCGCTGATCGCCCTGGGGCTTGGCCGCTATGGCCTCAAAGCAGAAGCGAGCCGGGTCTTCTCGGCCATCTTCGACGCCGGCAGGCATCAGGACATGTCACGCCTGCCGGAGCTGTTTTGCGGGTTCAACCGGCGGCCGCATCGGGCACCGACGCCTTATCCGGTTGCCTGCGCGCCGCAGGCCTGGTCGGCGGCCACGGTCTTCGGCCTGCTCGGCGCGTGCCTGGGGCTCGAGCTCCATCATGAGCAGGATGAAATCCGGTTCCACGAGCCGGTGATGCCGGAATTTCTCGACGAGGTCGTGATCCGCAATCTGCGCCTTGGCACTTCATCGGCCGATGTGAGGCTGCATCGCTACGGTTTCGATGTCACCGCCAATGTTCTTTCGCGGCACGGCAGCGCAAGAATTCTGATCTCGAAATAGAGCATTCTCGAGCGAAGTGAGTTCCGGTTCGCGTGAAGAAAATCCATTAAAGCAAAGGGCTAGAGAATTTTCGCGGGAAACGCGGAAATACTCTAGCCTGAGCGGCGCGCTCCACGGCCGAACCCGGGAGACGTCAGATGGAGCGGCCGCGTAGCCGCAAAACTAGAGGGCGACTTCGCCCTCTTCCTCCCCATCCCAGTAATGGATCCGGGATCCGTGCACCTTGAGGAGGACGATGCCGGGTGTCTCGATTCCCTGGGGGAACCATCGCTCGAGATCATCGACCCAGTGTTCCTCCAAGGCGAGCCGGTCGCGGGTGAGGCTGGCTTTTCCCTCTATGCCGATGAAAACCCCGGGTTTGCCGAGCAGACTCTTATCGCCCGAAAAGGTCAGTCCGACCTGATCGGCGGCCTCGATGTCGCGCACGAAACGAGCGTCGTCATAGGCGAAAAACCACGAGTCACCATCGTACTCGACATCGCGATTATTGCTCATCGGACGGCTCGAGAGCTTGCCGCCCTCCGTGACCGTCGTGAGCATACAGAAATCGATATCCTTCATCTTCTCAGCGATGTCGCCGAGGCTGAACTTTCCCATTGTGGCTCCTCCTGCCGGTTCGCCGTCGTGCTGTGGCGAACGAACGGTCGGAAGCCGAGACAGGTTCCTTGGGCAGCCCAGCGACAGCTTGCCGATCTGTCGGGCGCGATGATCTGCAGGCTTCGTTCTTGGCGGCCTCGTCGCGCATACGGCCAATCGGCCGGTCGACATCACCGGCGGGAGTTTAGGGCCCGATCCCGTTTCAGGCAGAGTCGAACCATGCCTACGCTGCAACAATCTGAACGACAGCTGATCGCCGCCGTTTCGATATGAGCGAACTCGCGGGCGATTGCCGCGAATCAGGCGCCTCGAGAATTGAGGGGGGCCAAGCCGATGGCCGCGGAAGATCAGCGGATTAACAGAGCCGGGCGGCCGGCTCAAAGCCGGATACACGAGTGGGTACGCACCCCACTCACCCGGTCCGACAAGCGTATGATTTGGCTACGCTTCTAATTCCACCGAGAACTTGGTGGAGCTGAGGGGATTCGAACCCCTGACCTCTGCAGTGCGATTGCAGCGCTCTCCCATCTGAGCTACAGCCCCGAAGCGCTGGCCTTCTAGGCCCTGCGTCGCGTGAATGTCAATCGCTTCCGTCAACGCTTTCGCCTCCAAATCGGGGGTGTTCGGCAAAGACGGCCCGGCGGTCGCGCGCCACCGGACTTTGACGACAAGAGGGATGTCGATGCGCGCCGTTCTGGATGTGGTGATGTTGGCCCTGCAGATCTATGTCTGGATCCTGATCGCCTCCGCCGTTTTGAGCTGGCTGATCGCCTTCAACGTCCTCAACACCCGCAACCAGTTCGTCTCCACCGTCTGGGACATGCTCTACCGGATGACCGAGCCGGCGCTGCGGCCGATCCGCGAGCGGCTGCCCAATCTCGGCGGCATCGACATCTCGCCGATCATCCTGCTGCTGCTGATCTTCTTCATCCAGAGCGTGATCGTCCGCTATATCTACCCCAACGTCTTCTGAGCTCGCATGGCGGCGTGGACGACCACGCCGGAAGGCCTGCGCCTCGCGATCAGGCTGACGCCGCGCGGCGGTCGCGATGCGCTCGATGGGATCGAGGCGCTGGCTGACGGCCGAGAGGTGCTGAAAGCGAGAGTGCGGGCCGCGCCGAGCGAGGGCGAGGCCAACGCGGCGCTCATCGCGCTGATCGCGAAACTGCTCAACGTCGCGCGCTCGCATGTCGAGCTTGCCGCCGGAGCCACGGCGCGGCTGAAGATCGTCGCGGTTTCGGGGGATGGCGAGATCCTGCTGGCGCGCCTGCGGCAGCTGCTGCCGGCACTGTGATTGTTGCGCTGCGGCAAGAAGAGACTTGACGAGAGTGCCCGGTTGGGTGTCCCTCTCGCGATCATGGACACGCCGATACCCCCCTTTCCCGAACGGCTGACCGAAGGCTACCGCGCTTTCCTCGACGACCGTTTCATCCGCGAGAAGAGCCGTTACGAAGAACTGGCCGAGAGCGGGCAGACGCCGAAGATCATGCTGATCGGCTGCTGCGACTCGCGCGTCTCGCCGGAGGTGATCTTCGACGCGAGCCCGGGCGAGATGTTCGTCATCCGCAACGTGGCCAGCCTGATTCCGACTTTTTCGCCGGATGACCAGCTGCACGGCACCTCGGCCGCGCTCGAGTACGGCGTGCAGGCGCTCAAGGTCGAGCATATCGTCGTGCTCGGCCATGGCCGCTGCGGCGGCATCCGCGCCTTCGCCGACGATGCACAGGGGCCGCTCTCGCCGGGCGACTTCATTGGCAAGTGGATCACCCTGGTCGAGCCGGCGGCGCGGCGCACCGGCGGGCGCGGCCGGCATGAAAGCCTGGACGGCTATGTCGAGCGGCTGGCCCTCGCCTCGATCCAGCAATCCCTGGAAAATCTCAGGACCTTCCCCTGCATCAAGATTCTTGAGGAAAAGGGCCGGCTTCACCTGCATGGCGCCTATTTTGCGGTTGCAACCGGGGTGCTGATGCTGCTCGATCCGCAGACAGGGCAGTTCATTCCGGCGGTCGGCGAGATGCCGAAAAAGGTCCAGATGATCCGCGCGAGCGAAGTAGAATAGAGGCTGTGACGGCCCCGGTTTCGGTCGGGGAATTTGGGTGCAATAAAATAGCTGCCGCCCCGATGACGGCGGGGTCGGCTTACGCTAGATTGCGTTCTCCCGGTCACTGCACTTTGAAGCTTCCATGTTCGATCGCCGTAAGCCTCCTGCCGCCCAGCCCTTCGTCAGCCACGAGAATATCGAAGCCAAGGTGAAGTGGTTCGATCCCGAGAAGGGATTCGGATTCGCGTCGCCCGCCGATGGTTCGGGCGACGTTTTCCTCCATGTTTCGGCCATCGGACCGCTCGATCCGCAGGATCTGCAGCCCGGTGCGACCATCATCGCCGATCTCGGCGAGGGACGGCGCGGCCTTCAGGTCGTGGCCGTGCACGAGATCGACGCCTCGACCGCAGCTCCGGCCGCTCCGCGCAGCGAGCGCGGCCCGCGCCCGTTCTCGCCGCGTCCCCCCCGTGACGATTTCGGCGGCGGCGGATATGGCGGTGGCGGCGGCTATGGCGGCGGCGGTGGCTATAGCGACCGCGGCGATCGTGGCGGCTTCGGCAGCCGCGACAGCGGGCCGATGGAAGGTCCGTTCGACGGTGCCGTGAAGTTCTTCAATTCCGATCGCGGCTTCGGCTTCATTGCGCCGGACAAGGGCGGGCCGGACGTCTTCCTGCATGTCTCGTCGCTGAGCCGCAGCGGCCTGCAGCCGCCGATGGACGGGCAGCGCGTGCGCTTCTCGATCCGCGCGGGCAAGAAAGGTCCTGAGGCGGCTAACGTCAGCTTCATCTGACGTCCGCATCGGTCCAGCATTCTACCAGGACGCCCCGGCGCCCGGCCAGATGGCCGCGTGCCGGGGCGTTTTGTTTTGGAGCATTTTCGAGCGAAGCGGACACCGGTTCGCGTGAAGAAAATGCGGCTCTAGACGCGATCCAGCTGGCGATGCGGTTCCGGCGGCAAGGCGATCGTGATTGCGTCGCCCGGGCGGATCTCGCCGCCCGTCAGCACGACGCCCATGATGCCGGCCTTGCGGATCAGGCTGCCATCCGCGCCGCGGCCGAGCACGGCCTTGAGCAGGCCGGGACGAAAGGCTTCGATCTGGCCACAAGGGTTGCGCAGGCCGGTGATCTCGATCTCGGCATCCCCGCCGAGCTTCAGCCGCGCGCCGACCGGCAGGCCGAGCAGGTCGATGCCGCGCGTGGTGACGTTCTCGCCCATCTGGCCGGGTGCGAGCTCGAAGCCGGAAGTGTTGAGCTCGTCGAGCAGTTCCTCGTGGATGAGGTGAACCTGGCGCAGGTTGGGCTGCGTCGGGTCGACGGCGACGCGTGAGCGGTGCTTCACCGTGACGCCGCAATGGGCGTCACCTTCGACCCCGAGTCCGGCGACGAGGCGAATGCTGTCCTGCCGCGGCTTGCTGAAGGCATGGCCAGCATCAAGGGCAACGGCGGTCACGCGAGGGCCCATGCGTCTCTCCGTCTGGTCAGTCGCGGGCTATGTGAGACATGCTGCTGGCACTGACGAGCGGCGCAGGCGCCGCATACGAAAAAGCCGGACCTGCGAGGCAGGTCCGGCTCGATGATTCAGCCGCTCTGGCGGATCAGTGATCTTCCTCGAGATGGCCGACATGCTTCTGGGTGTAGAGCTCCAGACCGATGCGCTCGATCAGGTCGAGCTGGGTCTCGAGGAAGTCGATATGGCCTTCCTCATCCTTCATCAGGGCGCGGAAAAGCTCCTCGGACGGATAGTCATGCACCTCGCGGCAATAGGTGGCGGCTTCCTGATAGAGGGCGCGAGCCTCCTGCTCGGCCTTGAGATCGCACTCGACGATCTCCTTGACGTTCTCGCCGATGCGCAGAGCGTCGAGGGTCTGCAGGTTCGGGAAGCCTTCGAGGAAAAGGATGCGGTCGACGAAACGGTCGGCATGGACCATCTCCTCGATCGATTCCTTCTTCCAGGTCTTGGCCATCTCCTTCAGGCCCCAGTTGTCCAGCATGCGATAGTGCAGCCAGTACTGGTTGATGGCGGTGAGCTCGGAGCGCAGCCCCTTGTTGAGATATTCGATGACCTTCTTGTCACCCTTCATGGCCGCTCTCCCAAATCACACATTAGAATGATCCTAATGTAGAAGGAGCCGCGACAGATTGGAAGGGCAAGTTTGCGTGCCTGGCGCTTTTTACCGCTCAGGCGGCGTCGCGCTCGTCGGCGATGACGAGTCCGTCCATCATCCGGTTGACCGAGACATGCACGGCGCACTCGATCTCGCGGTCGGCGCAGGAATGGCACTGGCTGGCGCAGGCGGCGCGCGCCTCGGCGAGGATGGCACGCACCTGGCGGGCGCAGCGTCCGCAATCCGGGCTGCAGCCGAGGCAATCATAGGCCTGGCCAGCCGTCTGCGGTCCGGAACCATCGGGAGCGATGGTCCCCTTGATCTGACTGCAGGACAGGACGTTGCAGGAACAGACGATCACGCGTGATGGCCCGCCGCAACCTTGGTGACGACCTCCTCGCCATCGGCCCGGCGCAGGCGGACGATGACCTCGACCGAGGAGATCATCATGCCCTCGGGCGCAACCGGCAGGCCGGAGACCTGAATCTCGGAGCCCGGGATGTCGACGACGGTCTCGTCATCCTCATTGTAGAAATGGTGATGCTCGGAGACGTTGGTGTCGAAGAAGGTCTTGGGGCCGGAGACCGAGACCTGGCGCAGCAGGCCGGCCTCGGAGAATTGGCGCAGGGTGTTGTAGACGGTCGCGAGCGAAAGCGGCTCGCGGGCGCGCAGCGCCTCCTCATAGAGCATCTCGGCGCTGACATGGCGGTCGCCCTTGGCGAAGAGCAGCCAGCCGAGCGCCATGCGCTGACGGGTCGGACGCAGGCCCGCATTGCGCAGCCGGGTCTTCACGGCGCTGATCGGGCAGGAGGCAGGGCTTTTCTGCGGCCACGGAATCTGATCCGCCGCCGCGCGCGCAACCCCAAGGTCCTTCACCGTCGAAACGCCCATCGCAATGCCTTCCACTCGCGCCCCGTATAGAGGCTCGTAGTTTAGAAAACATCTAAACTACTGATATTGCTATCATATTTGTCTGAATCCGGCGCCGGAGTCAATTGCGAGCCGGCTGCGACATCTCGCACCAGGTCGGCCAAGGCATCGTCGAATCTCGCAAAATCGGAGATTTTCGACGGCATTCTTGCCGATTCAGAGAGAATGCTATGCAATCGAGGAGGGTCGGCGCGTACTCTATCGATCGTTTTGAGGCGGCTTCACCGATCAGGTTCTAGTGCCCGCCTCCGCCACCTGCGGGAGCCGCGGCCGGCGGCTTGCGCATGAACAGCGAAAGCACGACCAGGCTGGCGAAGATCAGCGTGAGCGCCAGGAAGACGTCGCCGAAAGCCATGACCAGCGCCTCGCGCTTTGCGAGCACGTTGATCTGGGCGAGCGCCATTGCCTGGGCGTCCGCGCCGTAATTGCTGAACATCTCGGTCATCGCAGTGATGCGTTCCTCCGCCACCTGCCGGCCGGCGGCGACGGCCTCGTGCAGACGGCCGATATGCAGGTCGGTGCGGGTGTTGAGCATGGTGTTGATCACGGCGAGGCCGACCGCGCCGCCGAGATTGCGGGTCAGGTTGTAGAGGCCGGACGCGTTCTTGAGCTGGGCCGGCGGCAAGGTGCCGAGGGCGAGGTTGTTGATCGGCACCATGCAGAGCATCAGCGAGCAGCCGCGCAGGATCTGCGGGACCAGGAGTTCGTAGAAGTCCCAGTCCTTGGTGATGAAGGAGGCGATATAGGTGCCGAGCGCGAAGCCGCCGAAGCCGATCATCATCATCACGCGCGGGTCGAGCTTGGTCGAGAGCCGCCCGGCGATCGGCGCGGTGAAGAACATGCACAAGCCAGTGACGAACATGGTCTCGCCGATCATCAGCGCATCATAGCCGCGAATGCGCCCGAGATAGACCGGATAGAGATAGGTCAGGCCGTAGAGGCCGATGCCCATGCAGAAGCTGAACAGCGAACCGAAGGCGAAGTTGCGGTTCCTGAAGGCGTAGAGATCGACCAGCGGGTCGTCGCGCGTCAGCGCCCGCCAGAAGAACAGCACGGCGCCGGCGATCATCAGGCCGGTGAAGAGGATGATCTCTTCCGCCTGGAACCAGTCGAGCCGCGTGCCTTCCTCAAGCACATATTCCATGCTGCCGAGGAAGGCGGCCATGCCGGCGAGGCCGAGCCAGTCGAAGCGCCTGAGCAGGCCGCGCTGCGGCTGGTCGAAGTCGATCAGCATCCAGGCGGCGATGGTGACGCCGATGCCGGGGATGACATTGACCAGAAAGAGCCAGTGCCAGGAGAAGGCGTGGCTGAGATAGCCGCCGACGGTCGGGCCGATGGTCGGCGCCAGCGTGGCGACGAGGCCGATCAGCGGCGAGACGATCGGGCGCTTCGATGCCGGGAAGATCGAGAAGGCCGCGGCGAAGACGCCGGGGATCATGCCGCCGCCGATGAAGCCCTGGATGGCGCGCCACAGGATCATCTCGTTGATCGAGGACGACATTGCGCAGAGCACGCTGGCGACCGTGAAGCCGGCGGCGGCGATGGTGAAGAAGACGCGGGTCGACAGCGCCCGGCTGAGATAGCCGGAGAGCGGGATCATGATCACTTCGGCGATCAGATAGGCAGTCTGCACCCAGGCGATCTCGTCGCTGGAGGCGGAGAGGCCGGCCTGGATCTCGGCGAGCGAGGCGGAGACGATCTGGATGTCAAGGATCGCCATGAACATGCCGAAGACCATGGCGATGAAGGCGAAGACGCGCCGCAGCGGCAACGCATCCGAGGCCGGCGGCGCTCCTGCAGCGCTCATGGTGGTGTCGGCCATCATGGCCTCCGTGGGGATGGATGCTCAGCCCTCAGCCTGAGGAGCGGGCGCAAGCCCGCGACTCGAAGGATGCTCAAGGGGGCGCTGGATCATCCTTCGGGACGGCGCTTGGGCGCCTCCTCAGGATGAGGGCCGAGATATCCGGACTATCTCTTTGTTTAACGCGTTTTCTTCACGCGAACCGGTACCCGTTTCGCGCGAAAATGCTCTAATGCTTAGCGCCAGTGCGCGGGTCGATCGAGACGACGACCGACATGCCTGGCCGCAGCACGCCGCGGGCGGCCGTCTCGGGCGAGAGCGCGATGCGGATCGGCAGGCGTTGCACGATCTTGGTGAAGTTGCCGGTGGCGTTATCGGGCGGCAGCAGCGAGAAGACAGAGCCGGTGCCGCCGGCGATGCCGCTGACCGTGCCCGTGTAGCTGTGGCCGTCAAAGGCATCGACCTTGATCGTCGCCTTGTCGCCGATCTTGAGCTCGCGAACCTGCGTCTCCTTGAAATTCGCATCGACATAGATCTGGTCGAGCGGGACGATCGACATCAGCCGCTTGCCGGGGCTGACGAGGTCGCCAAGCTGGACGCCGGTATTGGCGACGAGCCCATCGATCGGCGCATAGATCTTGGTGAAGGAAAGGTCGCGCGCGGCCTTGTCCTCGGCGACCTTGAGCTCGTCGAGCTGGCGGGCGGCCTCGACGCGCTGCGCCTGCAGCACCTTGATATTGGCCTCGGCGGCGCTGACGCCGGCCGCCGTGCTGGCGATCGCGGCGCGGGCCTTGTCGCGGGTCGCGGTGGCGGCGTCGAGCGTCGCCTGCGAGCCGAAGGAATTGGCCGCGAGCTTGCTGGCGCGCGCGAAATCGGCATCGGCGCGCACGAGATCGGCCTCGGCCGAATTGGCCTGGGCCTGAGCCTGCAGCAGGCTCGCCCTGCCGGCGTCGATCTGGCTGTCGATGCGCGAGAGGGTCGCGACGGCCGTGGCGCTCTTGGCCTTGGCGCTCTCGAGCGCGATGCGCTGGTCGCCATCATCGAGCGCGACCAGCAGCTGTCCCGTCTTGACCTGCTCGTTGCGGGCGACCGCGACATTGGTCACGTTGGCCGAGAGCTTGGCCGAGATCGTCGCCATCTCGACGCCGACATAGGCATCGTCGGTGGTGACGATGAAGCGGCCGTTGCGCCACCAGTCGACGCCGTAATAGGCGCCGGCCGTCAGCGCCACGCCGGCGAGCAGGGTGAGGCCGAGCTTGCGCACGGTGTTGCGCTTCGGCTTCTGCGCCGCGGGAGCCTCGGCCTTGGCGGCAGCCTCGCCGGTCTGGCGGGCCTGCGGCTGCGGATTGGCCGTCTCGGCGACGGTCTCGACGAGCTTCAACCGGTCGCGGCGCGGTTCCCCGGCCTGACCCTGCGGCTTGTCGGAAAGGGTTTCGGCAGACATGGACATTCCTGTCGCTGATATAATTCGAACCAGCTGGTTCGATTTCGGTTGAAATAGCGCGGGCAATAATGCATATCAAGCGAAATCGAACTGATCGGTTCGATTTATTTTTGCGGCGCAGCGCGAACTGCGCTGCCGGATGGAACGAGCACGGTGTCAGACACAATCGAGATGCCGCGTCGGCGGCGGATTGCCGGGGCCGACCCGGAGAAGCGCCGCCAGATATTGGACGGAGCGCATGAAGTTTTCCTTTCGCGCGGCTTCGACATTGCAAGCATGAGCGAGATTGCCGCGGCGGCGAATGTCTCGAAGGGCACGCTCTATGTCTATTTCGAGGACAAGGAGCACCTTTTCCTCGCCCTGATCGAGCGCGAGCGCGAAAGCCAGAAGCGCGGGGCTTATGAGGCCTTGGAGGATGATCCCGATCCGGCCCATGCGCTTGCGACCTTCGGCGAGCGGCTGATCCGGTTGCTGGCCTGCGATTTCGCGGTGAGCGCGCATCGCATCGTGATCGGTGTCGCCGAGCGCATGCCCGACCTCGGTCGCGAGTTCTACGAGAACGGCCCGTTGCAGGGTACGAAGCGCCTTGCCGGCTATCTCGAGGCGCAGGTCAGGGCGGGCAAGCTCGCGATCGACGATACGGCGCTCGCCGCCTCGCAGTTCCTCGACCTCAGCCAGTCGACCCTGCTGCGGCCGCGGCTGTTCAATGCCGTGCGCGAGCGACCCTCGGAAGAAGAGATCGCGCGGGTGGTCAAGGCCGCCGTCGAGATGTTCATGGCGCGTTACGCGGTCAAGTCCGGCTCCTGAGCTCAGCCGCCCCTGCCGACGAGATCAGCGCGCGCCGGTCCTCGCGGCCATGATCTCGCGGGCGCGGATGCGCTCGCGATGGGCGGTGTAGAGGCCCGAGCAGGCGATGACGACCGAGCCGACGATCGTCCAGACATCCGGCAGGGCGCTGAACAGGAAGAAGCCGAAGAGCGAAGCCCAGAACAGCTGCGAATAGGTGAAGGGCGCCAGGACCGAGGCGTCGGCATGGCGGAAGGCCAGGATCATGAACCAGTGGCCGGTGGTCGAGATGAGGCCGACCAGCAGGCAGAGCACAAGTTCTTCGGCCGTCATCGGCTGCCAGTAGAACGGTGCGAACAGGCTGACCACGGCGAGGCCGACCAGCGCCGAATAGGTCATGGTCGAGATCGGGTTCTCGGTCCCGCTCATCATGCGGGTGAAGATCAGGCCGAAGGCCCAGCTCAACGCCGAGACCATCGGCAGCAGCGAGGCGAGCTGGAAGCCTTGGCCGCCTGGCCGGACCACGATCAACACACCGGCAAGGCCGACCAGTGTCGCCGCCCAGCGCCGCCAGCCGACGCGCTCGCCAAGCAGCGGAATCGAGAGGGCGGTGACGAAGAGCGGCGTGACGAAGCCGGTCGCCGTCGCGTCGGCGACCGGCAGGTAGTGCAGCCCCGTGACGAAGACGATCGAGGAACAGACCAGGCCGCAGCCGCGCAGGATGTGCAGGACCGGCCGCCTGGTGCGCAGATGCACGTGGCCGCCATGCGCCACGACCGCCAGCATCAGGCCGGCGAAGGTGGCGTAGCGGATCCAGGTGATCTGAAGCGCCGGCAGGCTCGCGGCGAGATATTTCGAGATCACGTCCGAGGACGAGAAGAACATCGCCGCGAGCAGGACGAGGCCGATACCGCGCAGCGGTGCGTCATGGCGCAGCGACACCGGCTCTGCCTTGGCGGCGAGCAGGGGCACAGGCCTGTCGGGGGTGAGCGGTAGGGTCAACGGGGCTGGCAATGCGTGAGGAGACGTGACGCTAACAGTGTTCGCGCCAAATCCCGCACGCAAAGGCGACACGGGACCCATGCATCTCCGCGAGCCGGCCAGTCACCAATCGTTAAGGAAAAGGCGGGCCGCCCGGCCCGCCTTCGCTATTGCCTGAGATTCCCGGGCTATTGGCTCAGGCTGCCTGCTTGCGCGGCTGGATCAGCTTGCGGTTGACTAGCACTTCGGCGATCTGGATCGTGTTCAGCGCCGCGCCCTTGCGCAGGTTGTCGGAGACGCACCAGAAGGCGAGGCCGTTCTCGACGGTATTGTCCTCGCGGATGCGCGAGACATAGGTCGCGTCTTCGCCGGCAGCCTCGTGCGGGGTGATGTAGCCACCCGGCTCGTGCTTATCGATGACCAGCACGCCTGGAGCGGTGCGCAGCACCTCGCGCGCCTCGTCGGCGGTGATCGGCTCCTCGCATTCGATGTTGACGCTCTCGGAATGGCCGATGAAGACCGGCACGCGCACGCAGGTCGCGGTCAGCTTGATCTTCGGATCGAGGATCTTCTTGGTCTCCGCCATCATCTTCCACTCTTCCTTGGTGAAGCCGTCCTCCATGAAGACGTCGATGTGGGGGATGAGGTTGAAGGAGATGCGCTTGGGGAACTTCTTGGTCTCGACCTCACCGGCCGAGAACACGGCGCGGGTCTGGTTGAAGAGCTCGTCCATGCCCTCCTTGCCGGCGCCGGAGACCGATTGATAGGTCGAGACGACGACGCGCTTGACCTTGAAGCGCTCATGCAGCGGCTTCAGCGCCACGACGAGCTGGGCGGTCGAGCAGTTCGGGTTGGCGATGATGTTCATCTTGGTGAAACCGGCGGTGGCGGCGGCATTCACCTCCGGCACGACCAGCGGCACGTCGGGATGCATGCGCCAGGCCGAGGAATTGTCGATGACGACGCAGCCCTGCTGGCCGATCTTCGGCGACCACTGCTTGGAGATCTCGCCCCCGGCCGACATCAGGCAGATATCGGTGTCAGAGAAATCGTAATGCTCGAGCGCGCGCACCTTCAGCGTCTTGTCGCCGAAGGAGACTTCGGTGCCGACCGAGCGGGAGGAGGCGAGCGCGACGACCTCGCTTACGGGGAAGGCGCGCTCGGCCAGGATATCCAGCATTTCGCGGCCCACATTGCCTGTGGCGCCGACAACCGCGACCTTGAAGCTCATGATCTTGATCCTTTTGGGTGACCGGTTCTGTCTCCCCGGGGAATGCCGGCCCGCCGATCGAGGCGGGTCGGACTTAGCCCCCGCCGGGGGGGAGGGGCCCGGAACCGAGGCGAAAGCGTCAGCGCAGCGTCCGGGTGGTCCCGGTCGCCGGTTTGGTCGTGCGTTTCGTCGTCAGACGGAAGGTCACGTCAACCAATCCCAAGGGCTGCAAGCATTCGCGGTCATGCGCATAGACCGCACGACGGGATGTGAGAACACCTCCGCCCGTCAAAAGTCAATCCGTTTCGGTCGGGCCTTCCATGCGGCGCGGCGTTAACCTTGCTCCCTAACCCGGCATTCACGCTGAAACAGGATCACTTTCGCCTGGTAACCGGGCGCTGACCGGGCTTGAGAGAGGCTGCCGGCCGGGTTGGATAGCGCGGGCTCGAAGAGCGCCCGCGCGCAGGTCGGGTTCGGTCGTGTCGGGTCAGTTCACGTCACTTCTCAGGGAGCGTCTGCAGGCACTGCCTGCCTGGCGGCAGGTTTGCGAGGCGGTCGCGCAGCGCGCTCCGTCATTGGCGGCCATGCCGAAGGCGAGGCTCGGAGCCTTCGATGGCGTTGGCGCCCTGATCAGCGCAGCCGATCGCATCGAGGCGGCTTGCCGCACGCTCCTGCGCTTGCTCGCCTCCGGGCCGAGCCGCTGGAGCCTGGGGCTGAGCGCCGCCCTGGCCTGGCGCGGCCTTGCGGCGCTGACCGGGATCGGCCTCAGCGCCGCGCTCGTCACCGCGCTCTCCTCCGACGATAGCGAGCCGCGGCTCGCCACCTTGACCGAGATTCCAGCTGTCGGATCACGGCTGGTGCGGGACGTCCGCCAGGAGCCGCGTCCTGTGCTGGGCGACGAGGGCTGGATCAGGATCGCCAAGCCGATCGCGATGTTCGGCCTCGATTCCGCCGAGCTCGACCGACAGGCGCCGGCCTATGAGGCGCGCCGCAGCCAGGACGGAACCAAGCGCGAGGATGTGCTCGCCTTCGGCAGCTTCACCGAGGCAAAGCCGCATCTGGTGCTGCGCATGCTGCTCGATCCGAAGGAGGAGCAGCTCTCGCAACCCTTCGTGATCGCACTGGTTCGCGAGGCGGCCGGGCGCGGCATGTCGGTCCAGCGCAGCGGCACGCCGACCGGGATCGAGACCAAGTTCGGGCTGGTCGAGACCGCCGATACGACGCTCGGTGACGGCGAGACGAGCCGCTCCTGCATCGGCTTCCGGCACCGCATGAGCGAGGCGCAGCTTTCACTGAGCGGCTGGTGGTGCGGCGCGGCCAACCGGCCAGCCGACCGGCAGCAGCTGATCTGCCTGCTCGACCGGGTCGATCTGCTCAGCGCGGGTGACGACCGCACCTTGCATGCCGTCTTCGCCCGCACGGAACTGAAGCGCCAGCCGGCCTGCTCGCCGCCGCGCCTGTCCGCGACGGGGCGCAAGACCTCCTGGCTCGACGGTGACGGCGCCGCGCCGGCCCTGCGCACCCGCAGTGCTTCCGCCGAGCGACCCAAGGCCAATCCGAAGCAATAGCCATGTCCGAGGCACCGTCGCAGACTCTCTCGGTTCTGAGCGCAACCGGGCGCGCTGCCATGGGCACGGCGCGCTTCATGTTCCTGGCGCTCGGGACACTGGTCTTCCTGCTGATCCTGCTCGTCGCGTGGTGGCTGATCCGCCACATCCCGACGATCGGGATCGGCAAGCCGGCGATAGCCTGGAGCGTCGACGCGCTCGCGTCGGTCAGCGCTTCGCCGTTGATCACGACGCATCCGGCGCGCGGGCGCGAAGAGGGCTGGCTCTTCGGTGGTCCGGGTACGGGACAGGCTTTCGCGGCGATGGTGCTGGCGGAGCGCAGCGACGATGGCCGCCCGTTCAGCCTGAATTCGCCGGTCTTCTGGCAGTTCGAGCCACTCCGCGCCGTCCGGCCGATGATTGGCGGGCCGCATTACGACATGACGACGCGCTGGGGCCGCTTCACCGGACGCGATCTGATCTATCGGGAGAATGACGGGCAGTACCGGACCTGCATCGTCTTCCGCAACGCGTTCGAGACGGCGGAATTCGCGCTTGGCGGCTTCTATTGCGCTGCCGGCCGGCAGACCGCAGATGCCGGGCCGGTGGCCTGCATGATCGACCGGCTTCAGCTGCAGAAAACGGAACGGATCTCCCCCGCCCTGACCTACCTCACGGTGCGGGCCGGGGCTGCGCCGCTTTGCAGCAACGCGACCTTCTATCCGCCGGGAACCCGCGATCCGGTCCGCAATCGCAGTGGCGGCGTGGTCCGCCTGCGCGGCGGCCAGGCCGGCGATGCGTTTCCGCTCTGGCCGCGCTAGGTCCTCTTACCGGATACCGTATCCGATGCGATGATCCATTTTCCCGTTCTCGCATCGGCTTTTCCGAAAGCCGCAATCCAGTTTTCGGGCCGATGCGCTAACAAAAACGTTAACTGCGCCAGGGTATACTTCTGCTCGGTCCTTTCGTCCCCATATCCTATGTAGTGCCGCATCTTTTTGGAGTTGCCGTCATGCGTTCGCTCAAGCGTCTTGCAGCCGTTATTGCCGTCGCGATGGCGGCGTCGACCGTCATGGTCTCCCTGGCCGAGGCGGCGCAGTCGCGTCGGCAGCCGCTGCGCGTCACGGTGCAGAAGCGCAGCTATCTCGACCCGGGCAATGTCGTGCCGGTCAATTCGATGAACCGCTATGCCAGCCAGTTCTTCTATGCGAGCCCGGTCTATAGCAATACGGCCGAGTTTTATGGCGACGCGACCTTGCCGCCCCGCATCGGCGGTGGCGTCAACCCCTTCGCCAACATCATCGAGCTGCCGCGCTGAGGGCAGGCAGTTCGACGGGCGCTTGATGGCCGTGCATAGCGGGCGCGGGATCGGCCGATAGCTCGGTCGGTCTCAGCCGAGTTTTTGTGGATTTCATATCGAGGGAGGGCTTGGCGCGACCAAGCCCTCCCTTTTGCTTTTCTGATCCCATCGCGCCGAATCCACGAAGACGCGCTACCGGGTCGATCATGAATGCGCCCCGCGCGATTGCCGCATCGGACCGCTCCGCTTGCTGCGCCCACAATCAAATCACCATTCGACTTGGCCATGTCGCGCGAATCATCGACAGTGCACGGGCCGGGGGGCACCGAGGCCATCGTGCCGTTCAAAGGTCTGCGTTTGTTAACCTCTTTTAAGTGATGCCCCAAAGCCGTTGCGCACTAATGCGCCGGCTCGTTTTACGATGATTGATCCTTCACCGGTGGCACCAGCCGCCGACTAGGAGACCGGCTGATCGAACGATGACTATAGCGAACAGCGTCCTCGCCACCGCTGGTCTGTGCGCGATCCTCGCCGCATGTGGTGGGCAAAAGCTCGATCGTTCGGAGGTGGAGGTGGCGACACGGGCCGTAGCCGTTCCACCAGACCGCTCCCTGGTGCTGCCCCCGCCAGGCGGGCCCGCCATCGTGGCCGTCACCCAGCGGTCTTATGACAATGCGGTCTCACAGGAGATCAGGCTCGCGACGCGCGGCGCGACGCCGGGCGAGAACGCGATCTATGCCGCCTTCTTCACCTCCGCCGATGTCGTCGACAGCGAGGGCGTCGAGGGCAACCTGCTCAAGGTGCCGTCGCTCGAGGATTATGCAGTCTCGCGTGAGATGGAGGAGCGGTTGCCGGGCGTGGCGATGGCACCGTCCGCGGTCTTCGTCCAGAACAAGTACGGGCCCTTCAGCTATGCGTTCGGCCATGGCGTGGGCGGCGAGGCCTGCCTCTATGCATGGCAGGGGCTCTCGCCCGGCGACAGCGTATTCCGGTCCAAATCAGGCGCGGTCTCGATCAGGATCAGGGTTTGCGATCCTCGCGCGACGGAGGCCTCGCTCCTGCGCCTCGCCTATGACTATTCGATCAATGGCTCGCTCGCCCGCTCCGGCTGGAACCCGATCGGCAATGCGCCACCACCGCCGGCCAATCTCGGCAAGGCCGGCGCGCCGATCTACCCGTTCGTCCAGCCCGGTGCCGGAGGGGTGTCCGAGCTCCCGCCGCGGGCTGCTGCGCGCGCCAGGGCTGCGAGGCCGCGACCAGCGCCGAGCCGCGTCGAACCCGCTGAAACCTTGGCCCCGGAGCGGCGTCTTGAAGGGTATCCGACCGTTCCGCCGCCGGCCAACCCATGAGGACAGCCATCGCCGCTGGATGAATCGATGCGAATAGCGATCTACGTCATCGTCTGGGCCATCATTGCGGCCGTCGTCGTCGCTCTCGTCACCTTGCCGATCAGCCTGCAGGCGCATCTGATCGCGGGGACGATCGTCGTCTCCGCCATGATCCTGCTGAAGTTCCTGCGCCCGCTCGGGGTCTGGCGCCTGATCGCGCTCGGCCTCGGGACGGCAGTCGTGCTGCGCTACCTCTACTGGCGCACGACGAGCACCCTGCCGCCGGTCAATCAGATCGAGGATTTCATTCCCGGCCTGATCCTCTATCTCGCCGAGCTCTACAATATCGGCATGCTCTTCCTGAGCCTGTTCGTGGTCGCGATGCCGCATCCGCCGCGCAAGGCTCCGCCGATCGACCAGGAGAACGCACCGACCGTCGACGTCTTCGTGCCGTCCTATAACGAGGATGCGGAACTGCTCGCCACCACGCTTTCGGCCGCCCTGGCGATGGATTATCCGGCCGGGCGCATGCAGGTCTATCTGCTGGACGATGGCGGCACCGACGAGAAATGCGCCTCGGACAACTACCTTTCCGCCAAGGCCGCGCGGGAGCGCAGGGCGCAATTGCAGGAGCTCTGCACCGGGCTCGGCGTGACCTATCTCACCCGGGCCCGCAATCTCAGCGCCAAGGCGGGCAATCTCAATAACGGCCTCGCCAACTCGACCGGCGACCTCATCGTCGTGTTCGATGCCGATCACGCGCCGGCGCGCGACTTCCTCACTGAGACGATTGGCTATTTCGGCCGCGACCCGAAGCTCTTCCTCGTCCAGACCCCGCATTTCTTCATCAATCCGGATCCGCTGGAGCGCAACCTCAAGACATTCAAACACATGCCGTCCGAGAACGAGATGTTCTACGGCATCATCCAGCGCGGCCTCGACAAGTGGAACGCCGCCTTCTTCTGCGGCTCCGCCGCCGTGCTCCGGCGTGAGGCGCTCGATGCCGCCGGCGGCTTCGCCGGACGGAGCATCACCGAGGATGCCGAGACGGCGATCACGTTGCATGCGAAGGGCTGGAACAGCATCTATGTCGACAAGCCGCTGATCGCCGGGCTGCAGCCCGCTACCTTCGCGAGCTTCATCGGCCAGCGCTCGCGCTGGGCGCAGGGGATGCTGCAGATCCTGTTCTACCAGCGGCCGCTGTTCAAGCGCGGGCTCTCGCTGCCGCAACGCCTTTGCTACACGTCCTCGGCGCTGTTCTGGATGTTCCCGTTCGCGCGGCTGATCTTCCTGATCTCGCCGCTGTTCTACCTGTTCTTCGGGCTCGAGATCTTCACCGCCTCAGGGGCGGAGTTCCTCGCCTACATCCTCAGCTACATGGTCGTGAACCTGATGATGCAGAACTATCTCTACGGCCGCTATCGCTGGCCGTGGATCTCGGAGCTCTACGAATTCATCCAGTCGGTCTACCTGCTGCCTGCGCTGATCTCGGTCATGCTCAATCCGAGCAAGCCGACCTTCAAGGTCACGGCGAAGAACGAGTCGCTCGACACGCGTCGCGTCTCGGAGCTGGGCAAGCCCTTCTTCATCATCTTCGCCGTGCTGACGCTCGGGCTCATCGCCACCTACTGGCGCACGATCGTCCAGCCCTACAATGCCGACACCACGCTCGTCGTCGGCTATTGGAATATCCTCAACCTGCTGATGGCGGGCTGCGCGCTCGGCGTCGTTTCGGAGCGGCCCGAGGGCCGGGCAGCGCGGCGCTTCGCAGTCCAGCGGACGGGAGAGATCACGGTCGAGGGCAAGACCGCGCCGATGATGACGGAGAACGCCTCCGTCGACGGTATCGGCATCAGGATGATGTCCTCCGCCTTCGACAGGCTGCCGGTCGGTAGCAAGGCGCTGATATCCTTCGAGACCACGATCGACATGCCGCGCGGGGAATTGCCGATCAAGGTCATGCGGGTCCAGCGCGACGACAAGGGCGTGCTGCTGGGCTGCCGCTACGAGGTCTCGGAGCCGCTGCACAGCCGCATGATCGCGGATCTGGTTTTCTCCAATTCGGAGACCTGGCGCCGCTTCCAGGAGCGCCGGCGCCAGAATATGGGCGTGATCTACGGAACGCTGCGCTTTCTCAGGATCGCGATCTTCCAGACCAGCCGGGGCCTGTCCTATTTCCTCGGGCTAACCCGCTTCAGCCATCCCGCCCAGCCCAATCCGCCGAAGGTGGAGCCCGCGGAATGACGAGCCAGGCGCTGTCCAGGGTGTTGAGGATGTTCGCCGTCGCGCTGCCGGCCGCTGCGGCAGTGGTCTCGTCCGCGCCGGCGCAGGACCCCCCCAAACCGGTCGCGCCATTCACGATCGCGCCGCCAAAGCCCAGTCCCTCCGGGGCCGCGCCTTTCGGCGCGCCGCCGGTGCAGGCTCCGGCTCAGCCGCCCAAACCTGAGCCGCCTAAGCCTGAGCTCGCCAAGCCGATACCGGCCGCACCACGCGAGGCTGCAGCCGGTTCCGCGTTCAGGCCCTTGCTGCCGGCCGCACGCGTGAGCCTCGAAGGCGAGGCCGATGCCAGGACCTGGGCGTTCTATCTGACCCAGGACGAGGCCGGCGCCGATATCGAGCTCAACGTCGCCTATCAGAATGCTCTCGTCGTCATGCCCGAGGCGTCCCGGCTAACCGTGCGCGTCAATGGCGAACGGGCGCTGGAAGCGCCGATCGCCTCCTCCGTCCGGCAGGCCCGCCTGTCCGCGACGATTCGCAAGGGATTGTTGCGGCCTGGCCAGAACACGATCCGTTTCGAGGCCGTCCAGCGGCACCGGACCGATTGCAGCGTCGCGTCGACCTATGAGCTCTGGACGCGGATCGAGGGCGCCGGCACGGGGCTCTCGTTCAAATCGCCTTCGGCTGCGTTGCGGCGGCTGCGCAGCATCGACGACCTGCCGGCCGTCGGCGCCGACGAGAGCGGCCAGACGACGCTCAGGATCATCGCGCCGAGCGTGCCCCGAACCGTTGCGGCCAATCCGATCTTCGCCGTCGCCCAAGCCATTGCGTTGCGCGGCCGCTTCAGCCAGCCGGTCGTTCAGGTCTCCGAGCGCCCTGTCGGCCCGGCTCGCCCAGGGACGCTCACCATCGTGCTGGCGACCAGTGCGGAACTACCCGACCTGCTTGGTGAGGTGCCCGAGCAAGCGAGAGGGAACAGCTTCCTCGGCTTCATCTCCAGCTCCAAGCTCGGTCCGTCGACATTGCTGATCACCGGCAACAGCTGGCAGGACATCGAGAGCATCGTCGAGACCAACCTGACCAATACCGTGGCGCGGCCGAGCAATATCAGCCGCAAGGTCATGGATACGGCGACCTGGCACCTGCCCGATGCGCCCTTCATCTCGGACGAGCAGGTCCTGCCTTTTTCCGAGCTCGGCATACCCAGCCAGGAATCGACCGGCCGCAGGTTGCGCGTGCGCGCCGTCGTCGCCTTTCCCGGAGATTTCTATGCCAGGGCGTATGGCGAGGCGAGGCTCTATCTCGACGGTGCCTATTCCGCCGAGGTGCGGCCCGGCGACAGCCATATCGAGGTCTTCGTCAACGGCAATGTCGCGGCCACGGTCCCGTTGAATGAATCCGGCGGCAGCCTGTTCCAGCATTTCCCGATCAAGGTGCCGCTGCGCAATTTCCGCTCCGGCATCAACGAGATCTGGCTGGAGGCCGTGACCCTGACGAATTCGGACCTCGCCTGCGGCCCTGGCGCGACCCTGCCCGGACGGAGCCGCTTCGCCCTGTTCGACACCAGTGCGCTGGCATTTCCCGATTTCGCCAAGATCGGGCTCAGACCCAACCTGGCCGCGACGGCGGGCACAGCCTTCCCCTATTCGGTCGCTCCGCGGACCGCCCTGATCCTGGGGCGGCACGATGCTGCGAACTATGGCGCAGCCGCGACGCTTCTGGCGCGCCTCGCCCAGCAGGCCAGCCGCCCGCTCGCCATCGATGCCCTGGCCAGTCCGAGCGCCGTCTCGGGACAGCCGGCCCTGGTGATCGGTGCCGCCGGCCAGCTGCCATCCGGCATCCTGCCGCGGGTCGGCATCGCCGAAAATGTCCGCACGACCTGGCCGTCACGATCCGACGATGTCGTCGTTGGCCCGGACAGCGAGGGCTCTGCCGTGTTCGATGCGGTCATCAAGGGCTTCCAGGGGCGGCAGGGCCGGCCGCAGTCCACCACCGCCGACACCGCTCCGCGCACGACGGACGAGCTTCGCGACCGCTGGCGCGGCTCGTTGGGCGGGCCCTTCGCCGGGTATTTCGTGTCGCTCGACCAATGGCTGCAGCGAACCTTCGACCTGTCCTTCGCGCAGCTGCGCGTTCCGATCACCTCGACCACGCTCTATGAGCCGGCCTCGGGAACCGACATGATCGTGGCGCAGGCCGCCGATCCCGATACGAGACAGGTCTGGACCGCCTTCGTCGTACGCCATGAGGCTGCGCTCGAAAGCACGGTGGCGCGCCTCACCATGCCCGGCAATTGGGCCGCGCTCTCCGGAAAGCTCACCGCCTATCAGGGCTCGCAGGGTTTCCAGGTCCAGGCCGCGGACACGACCTCCTTCGTCATGACCAGGCCGTTCAGCCTGGCCAATATGCGCCTCGTCCTGGCGAACTGGATGTCGAGCAATATCGCCGTCTATGCCTTGGCCCTGCTGATGGCCTGCATCTGTCTCGGCATCGGAACCTCCCTGGTGCTGCGCCGGTTGGGACAACAGCGATGATCAGAGCTTTGGCAACCTTCGTCGCAGCGATGTTGGCTCTTGCGATGGCGCTACCAGCGCAGGCGACGGTTCCCGCCGAAGCCTGGCAGCTCTACCGAGAGAAATTCGTCATGCCGGATGGCCGCGTCGTCGACGACGCCAACGGCAATATCAGCCATAGCGAAAGCCAGGGCTACGGCCTGCTGCTGGCCTATCTCGCCGGCGACCGGACCACCTTCGCCCGCATCCTCGCCTTCACCCGAACCGAATTGCTGATCCGCGACGATGGGCTCGCGGCCTGGCGCTGGGATCCGGGCGCATCGCCCCATATCACCGACATCAACAATGCGAGCGACGGCGACCTGCTGATCGCCTATGCGCTGGCCCGCGCTGGCTCCGGCTGGAACATGCCGAGCTACACCGCCGCAGCCCGCCAGCTCGCGCGCTCGCTGGCCAAGGTCGGGCTGCTGAAGCGCAAGGGTGAGACCTGGCTGATGCCCGGCGCGCAGGGCTTTGGCGAGAAGGAGCGTGCCGACGGCCCCGTGGTCAACCCGTCCTACTGGATCTTCGAGGCCTTTCCCGTCCTCGCGCAGCTCACGGAAGACGGCAGCTGGCTGCAGGTCCAGGCCACTGGCCTGAAGCTGCTCGATGCAGTGGCGAAGACCAAGACGCCGCCGGCGGATTGGCTCTCGGTCAAGGCGGAGCCCAAGCCAGCCGAGGGCTTTCCGGCGCAATTCAGCTACAACGCCATTAGGATTCCGCTCTATCTCCTGCGCGCGGGCCACGCCGAGCCGGGGCGTTTCGCGCCGATCCGCAGCGCCTGGTCCTCCGGTACCGCCACAATCGATGTCCGCAGCGGCCGGGCGGTGGAGCAATTGCCTGATCCGGGCTACCGCATTCTGGCCGCGAGCATCGCCTGCGCGCTCGACGGGACGGCAATCCCGGCCGAGCTCAAGACGTTCGAGCCGACGGCCTATTATCCATCGACGCTGCATTTGCTCGCCCTCTCGCTGCTGACCGAGAGGTATCCACGATGCATGTGAAGGCGGTCCTGCTCATTGCCGCAGCTTCGGGCGGCCTGTTCTACGCCCTCGGGCGCTATGGCCATGAGCAATTGGTCTCGCCGGAATTCCAGGCGGTTGTCAGGACAGCCTTCGCGCAGGGAAAGCCGCCTGCCGAAAAGCCGCAGCCCGAGGTCGAGCTGGCCCAGACGCCACGCCCGCCTGCCGGCGCGCCAGGGCAGCCCTCGCCGCCTCCCGTGGTCGATGAAAGCGCCCTGCGCTATTTCGCGACGCAGGGCGATACCAGACGGCTTGAGGCGGAGATGGCGCGGCTGCGCGCGCTCTATCCGGAATGGAAGCCGCCGACGGACCTGACCGCGCCCGTGTCGACGGGCGATCCCGAGCTCGCACGCATGTGGAGCCTGTTCGGCGAAGGCAAATTCAGCGAGGCGAGAGCGGCGATCGCCCAGCGCAGCACCGCCGATCCGAACTGGCAGCCGCCCCCCGACCTCGTCCAGCAGCTCGACACGGCCGAGGCGGCGCAGCGGCTCGTCAACGCCTCGAATGCGCGGCAATGGGAGCAGGTGATCCGGATCGGCACCGAGACGCCGGCGCTGCTGACATGTGCCAATGTCGACGCGCTCTGGCGCGTGGCCGATGCATTCGTCCAGACCAAGCGCGCCGATCGCGCCCGCGACGCCTATTCCTATGTCCTCACCAACTGCCCCAACCCGGCCGACCGGCTGGCGACGATGCAGAAGGCCCTGCTGGCATTGCCGGAGGAGATGACGATCGCGCTGCTTGGGCAGGAGCGCTCAGGTGAATTCTCCAGCATTCGCGACGATCTCGCGCGCCGGCATATCGGCAAGGCGGCCGAGGAGCCTTCCCTCAGCGCCACGCCCGAGGAAATCGCCCGGATCGAGGCGCTTGCCGGAGCTGCGAGCACGCCTGACGATGCGACGCTGCTTGGTTTCTATGCGCTCCGGCATAATGACCCGGCCAAGGCGACGACCTGGTTCAAGACGTCGCTCGCCCGCAATGGTGGGGCCAAGGCGGCAGAGGGCGCCGTGCTCGCACTCAGCGCGGCCAGGGATCACCAACAGGCGGAAGAGCTCGGCTCGCAATGGCTGCAGGCCGAGGCCGCCAATCGCAAGGCCTATCTCGACGCGGCGACGTCCCTGATCGCGCAGGATCCGCCGCCCCGTCTCGACCCGACTGTCCTCGGCCGTATCGCCAAGACGGTGAGTGCCGAGCGCTACGCCTCGGGGGCGAGCGGGCTCGGCTGGTACGCCTATAATTCCGGCCAGACCGCCGCGGCCAAGACCTGGTTCGAGACCGCGCTCGCCTGGGATCGCGGGCTGGAGCAGGCCGCCTATGGGCTCGCACTCACGCGCCAGCGTCTGCGCGACCAGGCAGGATTGCGCGAGCTGGTCGCCGAATGGGGGCCGCGCTCGCGGCGCATCGCCGATATTCTCCGGCCTGGCGCCCGCCAGGCTCCGTTGTCCCGGCCGGAGACGCCTCGTCCTGACGCCGAGCCGCCGGCGATCGCCAGCCGTGAGCCCTTGCCGCTCACGAGGCGGGAAGCAGTTGCGAGAGCAGAGGAGACAAGGCCGGTCGAGCGCAGCGCGGACAGGGCTCCGGAGCGAGCTGCCGCGCAGTCGCCACGTGTTCGCGTGGCCGGCGGAACCTGCGGTGGCGGCGGCACCGGCGCGGCCGCCCTGGCGCGAGGGTGGTGCCTGCTCAATCTCAAGCGCCCGGCCGCGGCGGCCGAAGCGTTCGAGGCGGCCTTGCGCACAGGCTCGGCCGCTGTCGTCCAGGATGCAGCGGCGGGGAAGGTCTATGCGCAGCTGCAGCAGGGGCTCACCGCAGACGCCATCGCCTCGGCTACACTGGCGCCGATCGCCCCGGCGCGCCGCCAGGACATGACGGCACTTCTTCTGTCCGAGCGCTTCTACGCGCTCTACGACGCCAAGAACTACAACGCGGCCCTGGTGACATTGGAGGAGCGCGCACGCTACGCGCCTGAGACCACGGACCTGATGATGCTGCGCGGCTGGTCCTACTTCAACCTCGGGCGGTATGGCGACGCGCGCAAGGTGTTTCGCGCGCTCTACCGCGCCAATGGCTCAGCGCAGGCGCAGTCAGGCCTGGCGGCGATCGATGACGTGATGCGGATCAATCGCTACTAGAGCATTTCCGCGTTTCTTCGAACCGCGAAAATTCTCTATCTACTTGTTTTGACGCATTTTCTTCACGCGAACCGGTATCCACTTCGCTCGAAAATGCTCTAGAGAACTTCCGCGTTTCCTCGAAGCGCGAAAATTCTCCAGGCTTTTGATTTATCGCGTTCCTTCCGCGAACCGGTGCCTATTTCGCTCGAAAATGCGGTAGACGCTGATCCCCATGAGGATATCGCCCATGCGACATCCGCAAGGCGGGGCGCCAGCCTTTTGAGGCACTATAGGGTGATTGCCTGCCGACCAGTGCAGGCCTTGATCGCGGTACCTCGTCATGAATATGCGCATGTCCCCAGACGACCTCTCCATCATGAAATTCGGTGTCGGCCAGCCGGTCCCGCGCAATGAGGACCCGGTCCTGGTGCGCGGCGAGGGGCGCTACACCGACGACGTGTCACTCGAGGGCCAGCTCTACGCCGCCTTCGTGCGCAGCCCGCATGCGCATGGCGTGATCCGCGGCATCGATATCTCAGCCGCCAAAGCCATGAAGGGCGTCGTCGCGGTCTATACGGCGTCCGATCTCGAGGGCCAGGGCTATGGGCTGCTGAAATGCCAGATCGACTTTCCCAACCGCGACGGCACGCCGATCAAGAAGCCTGTCCGCCAGGCGCTGGCGACCGACAAGGTCCGTTTCGTCGGTGATCCGGTGGCGGCCGTCGTGGCCCGGACCGCCGTTCAGGCGCGCGACGCCGCCGAGGCCGTGGCGCTCGATATCGAGGTCCTGCCCGCCGTCACGACGGGGGAGGAGGCGATCGCTCCCGGCGCGCCACAGCTCTATGACGATGTTCCCGATAACGTCATCCTCGACTTCCACTATGGCGATGCCGGGAAGGTCGCGGCCGCCTTTGCCGGCGCCGCCCATGTCACCAGGCTCCGCATCGTCAATAACCGCGTCGTGGTGAACGCGATGGAGCCGCGTTCCGCCGTCGGCGCGTACGATCGCAAGAGCAAGCGCTACACGCTGCACGCGGCGAGCCAGGGCGCTTTCGGCATGCGCAACAACCTCGCGGCGGCGATGGGTGTCCAGCAGGAGCGGATGCGCCTGGTCACCGGCCATGTCGGCGGCTCCTTCGGCATGAAGTCTTCGGTGTTCCCCGAATATGTCGTGCTGCTGCATGCGGCGCGTGTTCTCAAGAAGCCGGTGAAATGGACCGACCAGCGGTCAGAGAGCTTCGTTTCGGATTATCACGGTCGCGACATGGTCTTCGAGGCCGAGCTCGCGCTCGACGCGCGCGGCACCTTCCTGGCGACACGCTTTACGGGCATCGGCAATATGGGCGGCTATCTCACGCCCTTCGGGCCGATGATGGCGACGATGAATCTCGGCAAGAACAGCGTCGGCATGTACCGCACGCCGCTGGTCGAGGTGCAGACCAAATGCGTGGTTACCAATACGGTGCCGATCGCGGCCTATCGCGGTGCCGGCCGTCCGGAAGGGAACTACTTCATGGAGCGGCTGATCGACACCGCCGCCGCGGAAATGGGGATCGACAAGGCGGCGCTCAGGCGGCGCAACCTGATCGCGCCGAAGCAGCTGCCCTGGACGACCCCGGTCGGCACGAAATATGACAGCGGCGACTTCCCCGCGCTGCTCGCGCAGGCCCTCGAAGTTGCCGATTGGGGCGGCTACAGAACGCGGCTTCGCGGCAGCCAGAAGGCCGGCAAGCTGCGCGGCCGCGGCATCGGTTGCTATCTCGAGGTGACCGGGCCGCCGAGCAACGAGATGGGCGGCCTGCATTTCGAGGCTGATGGCAGCGTCACCATCGTCACCGGCACGCTCGATTATGGCCAGGGCCATTGGACGCCCTTCGCGCAGGTGCTGACGAGCAAGCTCGGCGTGCCCTTCGACAAGATCCGTCTCGTGCAGGGCGATAGCGATCGGCTGATCGCCGGCGGCGGGACGGGTGGCTCGAAATCGATCATGGCGAGCGGCTCGGCGATCATGGAAGCGGGTGACCGCGTCATCGAGAAGGGCAAGGCCGCGGCTGCGCATCTTCTCGAAGCGGCTGTCGCCGATATCGAATTCCTGCGGGGCCGCTTCACCATCGCCGGGACCGACCGCTCGATCGGCATCATGGAACTCGCCGCGAGGCTGCGGACGGGGCCGGCCCTGCCCGAGGGGCTGCCGCAGACGCTGGATGTCGACCATGTCTTCAAGGCGGCGCCATCGGCCTATCCCAATGGCTGCCATGTCGCTGAGGTCGAGATCGATCCGGAGACCGGACAGATCGAGATCGCCAGCTACTTCATGGTCAATGATTTCGGGACGCTGGTGAACCCGATGATCGTCGAGGGCCAGCTCCATGGCGGCGTCGTCCAGGGCATCGGCCAGGCGATCTATGAGATGACGGCCTATGACGAATCCGGCCAGCTCATGACCGGCTCCTACATGGACTACGCGATGCCGCGCGCTGCGGATGTGCCGTTCTTCTCGTTCATGAGCCAGGGCATCCCGACCGCGACCAATCCGGTCGGCGCCAAGGGCTGCGGCGAGGCCGGCTGCGCCGGCTCGCTGCCCTCGGTGATGAACGCGATCGTCGATGCGCTCGCACCCTATGGCGTGCGGCATGTCGACATGCCGGCGACCCCGCAGGCGATCTGGAGGCTGATTCACCAGCGCGACTGAGATGGCGCCGGCGATCGATCAAAATAACGAAAGGGAGGGTCTGGCCGCGCCAAACCCTCCCTTTCCGATAATGGACGATCCGTGGAGTCGCGCGCGCTCTCAGCGCACCAGGATGTTCCTGAACTGCCAGGGATCGCTGGTGTCGAGGTCCTCCGGGAAGAAGCCGGGGCGGCCATCGAGCGGAGTCCAGTCGGTGTAGACACCGACGACCGGGCCGAGATAGGGCAACTGCACTTCGAGACAGCGGCGGAAATCGATCTCGTCGGCCTCGACGATGCCGGCATTCGGGTTCTCGAGGGCCCAGACCATGCCGGCGAGCACGGCCGAGGTCACCTGCATGCCAGTCGCGTTCTGGTAGGGGGCGATGCGGCGGGTCTCCTCGACCGAGAGCTGCGAGCCGTACCAGTAGGCATTCTTGCCGTGGCCGTAGAGCAGGACGCCGAGCTCGTCGATGCCGTCGACGATCTCGTTCTCCTCGAGGATGTGCTGCTGCTCCTGGACATTGCCGCCATTGCCGAACATCTCGTGCAGCGAGAGCACGGCGTCGTTGGCCGGGTGGTAGGCGTAGTGGCAGGTCGGCCGGTAGACGGCTTTGCCGTCGCGCACGGTGAAATAATCCGAGATCGAGATCGCCTCGTTATGGGTGACGAGGAAGCCGTATTGCGCTCCCGGAGTCGGGCACCAGGTGCGGACGCGGGTGTTGGCGCCGGGCTGGAGCAGGTAGATCGCGGCCTGGCAGCCGGCCTCGTGGGTGCGACCGTTCTCAGGCATCCAGTTCTCGTGCGTGCCCCAGCCGAGCTCGGCCGGCTGCATGCCCTCTGAGACGAAGCCCTCGACCGACCAGGTGTTGACGAAGACGTCGCGCGGCTTGGGATGCTTGGCGCGCTGGGTGTCGCGCTCGGCGATATGGATGCCCTTGACGCCGACCTGCTGCATCAAGGCGCCCCATTCGGCGCGGGTCTTGGGTTCGGGCGTCTGCAGACCGAGATCGGCGGCAAGGTTCAGCAGGGCCTGCTTGACGAACCAGGAGACCATGCCGGGATTGGCGCCGCAGCAGGAGACCGCCGTGGTGGTGCCGGCCGGGCGGGCGTGCTTCGCACCGATCGTCATCTCGCGCAGCGCGTAGTTGGAACGCTCGGCCGCGCCCTTGCTGTGGTCGAAATAGAAGCCGAGCCAGGGCTCGTTGACCGTGTCGATATAAAGCGCGCCGAGCTCCGAGCAGAGCTGCATGATGTCGAGCGAGCCGGTATCGACCGAGAGGTTGACGCAGAAGCCCTGGCCACCGCCCTCGGTGAGCAGCGGCTCGAGCACGGCGCGATAATTCTCCTTGGTCAGGCCTTCCTGGATGAAGCGGATGCCGCGCTCGTCGAGCAGGGCGCGGTTGCTGTCATGCGGATCGATCACGACGAAGCGGCTGCGATCGTACTCGAAATGGCGCTCGATCAGCGGCAGCGTCCCGCGCCCGATGGAGCCGAAACCGATCATCACGATCGGACCGGTGATCTTGCCGTGCATGGGCCAGCTGGTCATGGGCGCGCTCCTTTTTTCACGCGTTTCCGAAACGGTTCAGCCCCCATGCCGGGGTGCCGCCTGAGCGGCTCCCCGGGATGAGGGCTTTCTGGCGGCTAGCCTCTATGGCTGAGGGCGGGCGCCGTCAATTTCTTTCACTCTTCAGGCATGTGCGCCGGGATAGTCGGCATCGAGCACGAAAGGATAGGGGCCGGGATAGCGCTCGACATAGGCCATGTGGCTGACGAGCCCGGCGCCCTCGCTGTAGTGATGCAGCAGATAGGCCGGCGGCTCCATGTGGAAGGTCGCGGCGCCGTCATCGGTGATGTCGAGCGTGACCTGATGCGTCACGCTCGGCGCGATCTGCGCGAGGGTGCCGGCATAGCGCGCCTGGATCGGCCGGTGATGATGGCCGCAGAGGATGCGTTCGACGTTGGGGTGGCGGGCGACGATGGCGCGGAATTCCTCGGCGCCGTCGAGCAGGCGGATCGCGTCCATATGGCGGATGCCGCAGTTGAACGGCGGGTGATGCATGAAGATCGCGACCGGCTTGCCGTTGGCGCCATCGAGCGCCTTGTCGAGAAGGGCGAGCCTGGCCTCGCAGAGCGCACCGGAGCTCTGGCCGGGAACCAGAGTGTCGAGGCCGATCAGGCGCATCGGGCCGAGATCGGCGACGAACTGGATGAAGCCGGCTTCGAGCACGGCGTGCGGGCCGAGATCGAGCCCATCGATCAGCGTCTCCCTGCGATCATGGTTGCCGGGCAGGAGCAGCGTGGGAATTCCGAGCCGGCTCAAGAGCTGCTTCAGCAGCGTATATTCCTCGGCGAGGCCGCAATCGGTCAGGTCGCCGGTGACGACGACGACGTCGGGGCGCGGGCGCAGATTGGCGACGGCGTCGAGCGCGCGCTCGGTCAGCGCATTGGTCTCCGAGACGCGATAGGCCGGCTTGCCGAGCGGACGGATATGCAGGTCGGTGATCTGGGCGATGAGCATGGCGGGGATCCGTAGACGGGCGCGAGCGTCATGCCCGGGCTTGTGCCTGGTATCCACGCCTTGCGACGCGGATGCCAGTGGGACGTGGATGGCCGGGACAAGCCCGGCCATGACGGATGAGGCCGGGGCCTTACTGCGTCGGCAGCTTCAGCGCGGTCTGCTCGACATAGGGCTTCATGACCTCGTCGGCGGTCTTCTGGGCGGCGACGAGCGCCTCCTTCGGCTGCTTCTTGCCGGAGAGCACGGCCTGCAGCTCGTCCTCGATCGCCTTGCGGACGACGACGGTCTTGTAGGTGGCGAACCAGGGCTTGGCATAGGCGAGCTGGTCGACGGCGACCTTGGCGTCGGGGTTCTTCTCGAGGAAGGCCCTCATGTCCGGCAGGTCATAGGCCCGCATGTTCGGCGCGAAATAGCCGGTGGCGCGGCTCCACCAGCCGGACTTCTCCGGCGAGGTCATCCAGTTGATCAGGGTCCAGGCAGCCCTCTTGCGCTCGCCGTCGACACCGGTCGGGATCACCAGCGAGGCGCCGCCGATCGGAACCTGATTCTGCAGGTTCTTCGGCACGAAGGCGACCTTGAACGGGAACTTGGCGTTGTTGCGGACGAAGGTCAGCGAGCCCGTCGAGTTCAGCATCATCGAGGCCTGGCCGGACAGGAAGGCGGTGGTGACCGCGCCGCCCTGCTGCACGCCGGGCTGCAGCGCCTTCTGCTTGACGACGAGGTCGTTCCAGAAGGTCAGGGCGCCGAGGGTCGAGGGCGCGTCGTAATAGACCTCGCCGGCGTAATCGAGGTTGAACCAGCGGCCGCCATTCGAATAGGTCAGCGCCTGCAGGAGCCAGCCGCCGGTGTCGTATTGCGAGGGGATCGCGACGCCCCAGCGGGTGACGCGGTCGCCTTCACGCTTGGTCAGCTTCTTGGCGGCGGCGGCGAACTCGTCCCAGGTCCTGGGCGGGTTCTCGGGATCGAGGCCGGCTTCCTTGAAGTGCTCGGCGTTGATGTAGAGGATCGGCGTCGAGTTGTGGAAGGGCACGCCATAGACCGAGCGATCAATCACGGCATTGCCGTAGAGCGCCGGGAAGAACTGGCCCATGAAGGCGTCGTTGCTCTTGCCGTCGGTCTTGATCAGGTCGTCGAGCTTCTGGATCTCGCCCTCGATCTTGAGGTCGAGCAAGAAGTTGGCGGACATGATCGCGGCCGCGGGCGGCTTGCCGGCCTTCATCGCGGCGCGGGTCTTGATCAGGGTCTCGTCATAGGAGCCGGTATAGACCGGCGTCGCCTTGATCGCGGGATGGGTCTCGTTGAACTGCTTGATCATGGTCGCCATGTCGCGGGCGAGCTGGCCGTCGACGGGAACCGGGAAGAAGAGCTCGATCTCGGTCGGGGCCTGCGCGAAGGCGGGCGAGAAGGCGAGGGCGGCGGCGAGGGCCGCGGCGCCGAGGATGGATCGGCGTGTGCTGGTCATGGCAATCCTCATTTGATGCCGGAGGAAACGAAGGAGTTGACGAAGCTGCGCTGGAACAGCGCGAAGGCGATCAGCAGCGGCGCGCTGACCATCAGGGTGCCGGCGGCGATGACGCCCCAGGCCTGCGCGCCCTCGGCGCCGCGGGTGAAGGTGGCGAGGCCGACTGTGAGCGGACGCAGGTCCGGCGAGTTGATCACCATCAGCGGCCAGAGGAACTCGTTCCAGTGGCTGGTGAGGGAGATGATCGAGAAGGCGATCAGCGAGGGTTTGGCGAGCGGCAGGTAGATGTAGCCGATGCGCTGCCAGATGCTGGCGCCGTCGATCAGCGCGGCGTCCTCGAGCTCGCGCGGGATCGCCTTGAAGGCCTGCCGCATCAGGAAGGTGCCGAAGGCCGAGGCGAAATAAGGCGCCATCACGCCGAGCAGCGTGTCGTAGAGCCCGAGCGAGGCGATCGTCACCAGATTGGGGATGATCAGCGCGACCGGCGCCAGCATGAGCTGGAGCAGGAAGAGATAGAAGACGAAGGTGCGACCGGGAAACTCGATCCGGGCGAATGCATAGCCGGCCAAGGTGATCGTGACGATCTGCACCGCGAGCGTGCCGAGGCTGATGATCGCGGTATTGAGCGTGTAGCGCGGGAAGTCGGCCGAGGCCCAGGCTTCAGCGAAATTGTTCAGCGTCGGCACATAGGAGGGCAGCAGCGAGGCCATCGCCGCGCCGCCATAGGTCTGCGGATTGAAGGCCGCGACCAGCATCCAGACGAAGGGGATGACCCAGAGCGCGGCGAGCAGCAGCGTCGCGCCATAGCCGAGCGTCGGGGTGATCTCGCGAGTGGCGACGCTCATGCTTCGCGCTCCCCGAAGGAGCGCTCGAGCGTGCGCAGCGACGAGAAGGTGATGGCGAAGAGCAGCGCCAGCATCACCAGCGTTCCGGCGGCGGCGCGGCCGTGATCGTAATTCTCGACCGCCTGCTGGTAGACGTAGAAGAGCAGGAGATTGGTCGAATCCGACGGGCCGCCCTTGGTCAGGACGAAGACATGGTCGACCTGCGTCACCACGTTGATCAGGCCGACCACCAGCACGAAGCCGATGGTCGGCTTCAGATAGGGCAAGGTGACATAGCGCAGGCGCTGCCATGGACCCGCGCCGTCGAGGATCGCCGCCTCATAGGCATCGGCCGGCACGGCCTGAAGGCCGGCGAGGAAGAACAGCATGTAGTAGCCGGCATTCTTCCAGATGGTCAGGCCCATGATCGCGTAGAGCGCGATATCGGGATCGCCGAGCCAGTTCGGGCCGCTCAGCGCCAGCTTGCCGAGATAATAGTCGAGCAGGCCGACATTGGGCAGGAAGATGAAGAGGAAGATCGAGGCGGCCGCGACCAGCGGCACCAGCACCGGCAGGAAGAACAGGGCGCGGAACAGCGAATTGACGCGGTTCGATTTCGCCAGCGCCATGGCGAAGCCGAGCGCCAGCACGAGGCTGGGGATCACCGTGCCGAATGCGTAGATCAGGTTGTTGGCGAAGGCCTTGCGGAAGGCCGAATCGGCGAAGAGGCCAGTGAAATTGTCGAAGCCGACGAAGACCTGCGGGCTGCCGGCACGGACCTGATTATGCGCCGCCTGCCAGAGGACCTGGAGCACGGGCCAGTAGGTGAAGAGCGCCAGGAAGACCAGCGAAGGCGCGAGCAGGCCGAGCGCGACCAGGAGCTGGCGGTTCACCCGCCAGGGTGCCCTCCGCTCGTCTGAAGCCAGCTCAGCTTCGCCTGTGAGAACCGCGTTCGCCATGAACCCCTGCCTGTGCCGGGGGTGATGGCGATAGCGAACGACGTTTAGGTGACTGGTCGATGACGGAGCGGTGACGCGCCCGGCGCGAGGCCGGGCGCGTCTGGCGGAATATCAGGCGGCGCGGCGCAAAGACGCAGCAGCCGGCGCAGTGGCGTCGGCACGGCCGGCCGCGACCAGCACGCCCTTGGCGCCATCGAGCGCGCCGTCGCGCAGCTCGAGCGCCAGGAAGCGCTCGCGCTCGACCGGGCCCGGCATGGCGAGCGACCGGGTCGGCTCGGTCGAGAAGCCGAAGCGCGAATAGTAGGGAGCGTCGCCGACGAGGATGATCGCGCCATGGCCGTGGCAGGCGGCGCGCCAGATCGCCTCGCGCATCATCGCCTTGCCCAGGCCCTCGCCCTGCAGCTCGGGGGAGACCGCGAGCGGGCCGAGCAGCAGCGCCTTCACACCGTTCGCTTCGACAGGCCAGAGGCGTACGGTCGCCGCGAGCTTGCCGTCGCGCTCGGCGATCAACGCCAGGCCTTCGGCCGGCAGGCGGCCCTCGCGCAGGCGCTCGCTCGACTTGGCGGTGCGGCGCTCGCCCAGGCAAATGTCGAGCAAGGTTTCACGGGCCGGGATATCGGCAGCAATTTCGTCGCGAATCGTGATCATGACGCACCTCCGGCCGGAGCGCCCATCCTCATGGACCTTCCCGGCGCCGCGCGAACGCGGCCACAAACGACTGGGATGTGTGGAAGAGGGGTCCGGCGGGAGCCACGTCCGCGCCCTCCATTCTTGGAGGCGCGAACGCTCCGCCCAGTTTCCCGGGCGGCCTGCCGACTCCTGACAGGGCGCTTCGCCGGACCCGATACACAGGGGGCGGGAAAGCCCCCGTTCTTACGTCAGATGACGTACTGCTTCAGCGGCGGGAAGCCGTTGAAGGCGACGGCCGAGTAGGTCGTCGTATAGGCGCCCGTGCCCTCGATCAGCACCCGGTCGCCGATCTCGAGCGAGAAGGGCAGCATGTACGGGGTCTTCTCGTAGAGCACATCGACCGAGTCGCAGGTCGGGCCGGCCAGGATGCAGGGCACGGTCGCGTCGCCGTCCCGCGTGGTGCGGATCGGGTAGCGGATCGCCTCGTCCATGGTCTCGGCGAGACCGTTGAACTTGCCGATGTCGAGATAGACCCAGCGCACCTGGTCATCCTCGCTCTTCTTCGAGACGAGCACGACTTCGGCCTCGATCAGGCCGGCATCGCCGACCATGCCGCGGCCCGGCTCGATGATCGTCTCCGGCAGACGGTTGCCGAAATGCTTCGACAGCGCCTGGAAGATCGCATCGCCATAGGCCGGGACGCCCGGGATCGGACGCAGGTAGCGCGCCGGGAAACCGCCGCCGAGATTGACCATCGACAGCGAGATGCCGCGGGCAGCGCATTCCTTGAACACGGCCGAGGCCGAGGCCAGCGCCGAATCCCAGGCCTTCACATTGGCCTGCTGCGAGCCGACATGGAACGAGATGCCATAGGCGGTCAGGCCGAGGCGATGGCCATGCTCGAGCACGTCCGCGGCCATCTCGGGCACGCAGCCGAACTTGCGCGAGAGCGGCCAGTCGGCGCCGGCACCGTCGCAGAGGATGCGGCAGAAGATGCGCGCGTCCTTGGCACCGGTCGCCTTGGCGGCGCGGGCGACCTTCTCGACCTCGGCGATGCAGTCGACCGCGAAGAGGCGCACGCCGAGCTCCATCGAGCGGGCGACGTCGCGCTCCTTCTTGATCGTGTTGCCGAAGGAGATGCGGTCGGCCGTGGCGCCGGCCGCGAGCGCGAGCTCGATCTCGACGACCGAGGCGCAATCGAAGCAGGAGCCGAGCTTGGCCAGCAGGGCGAGCACTTCCGGTCCCGGATTCGCCTTCACGGCATAGAAGACGCGGGTGTCCGGCAGGGCGCGGGAGAAGGCGTGATAGTTCTCACGCACGACATCGAGGTCGATGACGACGCAGGGACCGTCCTCGCGGCGGTTACGAAGAAACTCACGGATGCGCTCGGTCATCGGCGCGACTCCCCTCCGGCGCAAGCGGCGCCGATACGACGTATCGCCGGGTGAGTCGTACGCGGTCACGGCGCGTTGGAGACGCCGAGAACAGCGGACGAACCGTCCGGACCCGAAAACACCGTCGATTGGGGAAGCCCCCGCACGCCCGGCAATGAAGGACAAGCCTCTTCGGTGTTGGCCTTTGGAGGACCAACGAGACCAAAAAAGCCCGCTCCGTCGTTGCTTTAAGCTGCGTCCCCCGTGGAGATTCGGGGTTCGCCGGTTTCGCCTCCGGCTGCCGGTCGCTGTTGGGGAACGATCCTCTTGCGAGAACCGGGAAGCGTGATTTGAGGGATGTCCATCCCCTCCATCCGTCTTCCAACCCCTGGCGGCTGTCCGGCCTCTTGTCCGGATGCCCACCGACCGGCACGCGGCCACAGGCACGTGCGAATTGGGTAAGGCCCATATACGGACGGGTTCCCCGGGGTTCAAGTTTTTTTTGACCCACGTTCGGATTTTTTAGCGAACGCGGCTAAGGAAACGCCCCGGACCGGGGAGTCCAGGGCGCAGACCGATATGAGCCGGCTGAATCAGCCCTCCGCGCGCTTCTCGCAGAAGCGGATGCGGTTGCCGAACGGATCCGGCACTTCGAGCGTGCGACCGCCCGGCCCGTGCTCCTGGATACCGGGCTTGGAATAGGGGTAGCTCTTGCCGATCAGTTCGGCGCGATAGGCGTCGACGCCCTGCATCCAGACGAAGACGGTCGAGCCCGGGCTGGCATCGCCATGATGCTCGGAGAGATGCAGCTTCAGGCCCGAGCGTGAGACCTGCATGTAGATCGGGAAATTCTCGCCGTAGCGATGGTCCCAATCCATGCTGAAGCCGAGGAAGCCGAGATAGAACTCCCTGGCCTTCTCGACATCGAAGATCCGCAGGACCGGGATGCCCATGGCGAGGCCGATACCGTCGGCGGGGATCGCCGGAAGCTCGGCCTCGTTGTTGTCCTTCTCGGCCCTGCCGATCTTGGCGGCGAGGATGTTCCAGTCGTCATAGCCGAACTGGCGGGCGACGATCTCCAGCGTCTGGGCATGGGAGAGCGCGGCCTGCGGCGCCAGAGCTTCGCGCAGGGCCTTGGCCATCAGTTTCGCATCGCGATAGGTGCGCATGATCACAATCCTTCTCGACGGCGGACGAGGCGATCAGGGCTCGCATTGCTGAAGCATCCGCCGAATCGATCAGGATCGGGAGGGAGCGCCAAGGAGATACATTCACCATGCCCTGACGGGCGCGAGCGGCAGGCTGTATCCGGCCTGACGCAACCTTAGGGATGGGCTGTTCCCGCTGTCAACGCTCAGGGCTGGAAGGTCAGGAACAGGAAGGTGGCGAAGATCACCAGATAGACGAAACCGTTGAGGATATTGGTGCGGCCGGTGGCGAAGGTGAGCGTGCTGACCAGCAGCGTGAGCGCCAGCAGCACCGAGTCGGAGGCGTCGAGGCCGAGCACCAGCGGCTTGTCGAGATGGAGCGCGACCAGGGCGACGGCCGGGAAGGTCATGCCGATCGTCGCCAGAGCCGAGCCGAGCGCGAGGTTGAGCGATTTCTGCAGCTCGTCCTTGCGGGCAGCCTGCACTGCCGCGATGCCCTCGGGGAGCAGGATCAGGATCGCGACGACGAGGCCGGTGACCGGAGGCGGGGCGCCGATCGCCTCGCGCCCGAGCTCGACGATGACGGAGAATTTCTTCGAGAGCAGGATGACGGCCAATAGCGAAACGAGGAGCAACGCGACGCTGATGCCGACGCGGCGCAGCGAGTGATGGGTGTCGTCTTCGCCCTCGCCCGCGATGAAGATGAAATAGTCGCGATGGCGGACGGTCTGGATGTAAAGAAAGGCGCCATAGAGCACGACGGTGACGACGGCTGCGAAGGCGAGCTGGCTTTTGGAATAGCTCGGGCCTGGCGTTTCCGTGGTGTAGTTCGGCAGGATCAGCGTCAGCGTCGCCAGCACGAGCAGCACGGTGAGATAGGCGCTGGCGCCGGGGACGCGGAAGCTCTGCTCGCGATAGCGCAAACCGCCGGCAAGGATGCACAGCCCGGTCAGGCCGGTGCAGACCGTCATCACCACGGCATAGACCGTATCGCGCGCCAGGGCGGGGCTGCCATCCTTGCCCGAGAGCATGATCGAGGCGATCAGCGCCACCTCGATGATGGTGACGGCGGCGGTCAGCACGAGCGTGCCATAGGGTTCGCCGCTCCAATGCGCGATCACCTCCGCGTGATAGACGGCGGCGAAGATCGCGCCGAAGATCACGGGGATCAGCAGGACGGCGAAGACGATCCCGGTGATGCCCGGCGCCAGGCGATCGGCGAAGCCGAGCGCGGAGGCTGCGCCGTAAAAGAGCAGGCCGAGGAGCGGGTAGATCCAGGCCGTCTTGGGCATGCCCAGGGAGCGTTCTGCGTTCATCGTCGGTCTCAACCCTCTGGTCGGATGGTCAGGATGGACGGAGCCCCGGCTCGCGCGCAAGGGCTCGGCGAGGGGATCAGAGGAGGGGCCGGCGCGCGGCGAGACGCTGCGGACCCTCGGGATCATGCGCCGGCAGCAGAACGGTCGGCTCATCGGCGGCGAAACGCTTGATCGCCCTCAGGGTCGCGAGCGATGCCGCGGGGTCGTTGGTGACGCCGTCGGTCTTCTCCGCCACGAGATTGGCTTGCGAATAGGTCGCGTCGCCCGCCAGAAAATAGGTCACGTCATCGGCGCGGACGATGACCGAGACATGGCCTGCGACATGGCCGGGTGTCGGCACCAGGACGATGCGGCCGTCGCGGGTAACGGGATGTGAGGCCGGGAACGGCCCGAGCGCCGGTCCGTCCATGTCGACAAGTTCGGGCGCCAGCCAGACCGGCCAGCGCTGCGGCAGGCAACCCATCATCATGCCCCTCACGCCGGTGGAGACGGCGTGGTTCGCGCGCGGGCCGATGATGCGAGCATGCGGAAAATGGTCGAGCCCGCCCGTATGGTCGTGGTGGAAATGGGTCAGGATCACGGTGCCGATCCCGGTGGGATCGATGCCCATGGCCAGCAGGCGCGGCCCGATTTCCTCATGCGGCGCGACCTTGATCGAGACTTGCCTGTAGAACGGGTTCCAGCCCGGCAGGTAGCCCGGCACGGAATTGCGCCAGGTATCGCCGGTATCGACGAGGAAGCGACCCTCGGGATGCTCGATCAGGAAGCAGAGGATCGGCAGAGGCTCGACCCAGTCGCGGTCGCGGAAGATGTCGAGCTTGCGCCCGATCGGGCCGCGATCGTCGCGGCCGGTGCGCTGTGCCGTCTTCATCCTCGCCTTGCCGGTCTCGATCGCCGTGACCTTGATCATCGTGGCCTCCCTAAAAAGAACGGTCATTCGTTTTAATAAGGATGCGGCGAGCTTGTAAAGAGGGAGCGTTCGTTTTATTTCGAATCATGCCGAAGATCTCAGATGAGAAGCGCGCCGCCCGCCGGGCCCAGATTCTCGAAGCCGCCTGGTCATGCTTCCAGAGGGAAGGGCTGCATGCCACGACGATGGACGACATCATTCGCGCCTCCGGGCTCTCGGCGGGGGCGGTCTATTCCTATTATCCGAGCAAGGACAAGCTGATCATGGCGGCGGTGACGACTTCGCTCTCGGGCCTGAGCGCGCTGATCGAGCCGATTCTGAAGGCCGAGCCGCCGCCATCGCCCGACGACTTTGTTCGGCAGGTCACTGCGACGATAGCGGGCTTCACGGCTCGGGACGGCTACGATCTGAAGCGGATCGCGCTGCTCGGCTGGAGCGAGGCGCAGCGCAACGAGCGGCTGCGCGAGACGATGCGCGGTTTCTATCTGGCGTTCCGTGGTCGGCTCGCGGACCTCGTGGGCAGTTGGAGACGTTCGGGCCTGGTCGGGGAATCGGTGCCTGAGCAGGATATGGCCAAGGCGCTGATGTCGATCATCCTCGGCTTCGTCGTGCAGGCGGCGATCCTCGGCGATGTCGACGGCGCCGCGCTCGCCAGTGGCCTGGACGGCTTCGCGCGCCCAACAGCCTGACCTGGGAATCGCCGGCGTTCGTTACGCCGGCGAACGCCCCTGAAATGAGCGGATCCCGAGCGGTGACCAGCTTGTGATACGGTCTTGAGCGGGCCTGTCGCATCAGCGCCCTAGACCGGCCCTAATTCGTGGCCTAAGTCGTTGGCGCGCATGCTTTCAGGGCAGTTCGACGGGGCTATATCCGACCATGACCGTGACCGACCGCCGCCAGATCCTGGCCGGCCTGACCGCCGCCCTGAGTCTCTCGGCGGCGCCCTCCGCCCTGTTCGCGCAGCAGCCGGAGGCGCAGCCTGCGCCGGTCCCGGCGCCGCCGCAGCCGCGTTTCGGCTTCGAGGAGGTGGTGCGCCGGGCGCGCGAGGTCGCGGCCGCCGCCTATGAGCCAGGCCCGAGCCTGCCCGAACCGCTCTCCAAACTCGATTTCGACAGCTGGCGCGACATCCGCTTCCGCCCCGACCGGGCGCTGCTGGCGCAGACCGGCTCCGGCTTCCGGATGCAGATGTTCCATCCCGGCTTCCTGTTCACGCGTCCGGTTGCGGTCAACGTCATCCGCGACGGCGTGCCGACGCCGGTGCCCTATTCGGGCAATCTGTTCGATTACGGCAAGACCAAGTTCGACAAGCCGCTGCCGGTCAATCTCGGCTTTGCCGGCTTCCGCCTGCACTACCCGCTCAACGATCCGCGCGTCTTCGACGAACTGATCTCCTTCATCGGCGCGAGCTATTTCCGCTTCCTCGGCCGCGACCAGCGCTACGGACTTTCGGCGCGCGGCCTCGCCATCGGCGCCGGCCAGAACGGCAACGAGGAATTCCCGGCCTTCCGTGAATTCTGGGTCGAGGCGCCGGCGGCCAATGCCGAGCGCATCACGATCTACGCCCTGCTCGATTCACCGTCGGTCTCAGGCGCCTACCGCTTCAATATCTATCCTGACGTCGACAGCGTGCTCGATATCAGCGTCACGCTCTTCCCGCGCAGGACGATCGAGAAGCTCGGCCTGGCGCCGCTGACCTCGATGTTCTTCACCGGCGAGAACGACCGGCGCTTCCATGATGATTTCCGCAGCGAGCTGCATGATTCCGACGGGCTGATGATCCATTCGCGCACGGGCGAATGGATCTGGCGGCCGCTGCGCAATCCGCGCCAGCCGGCGGTCTCCTCTTTCGTCGAGCCGAATGTGCGCGGGTTCGGGCTGATGCAGCGCGACCGGTCCTTCGAGCATTACCAGGATCTCGACCTCGCCTATGAGCTCAGGCCGTCCTACTGGGTCGAGCCGCAGGGCGACTGGGGCGAGGGCATGGTCGAGCTGATCGAACTGCCGACCAGCGACGAGACGAATGACAATATCGTCGCGCTCTGGGCGCCGAAGACGCCGATCGAGGCGGGCCGCGAATTCAGCTTCAGCTACAAGCTGACCGCGATGCTGGATTCGCAGGACCTGCATCCGGGCGGGCGCGTGATCAATACCTATCAGGCCAAGCCCAAGGCGCTCGGGTCCGGCGAGCCGGTAACGGACGGTGCGCGGCGCTTCATCGTCGATTTCGCCGGCGGCGACCTCGATTACTATCTCCAGCAGCCCGAGAAGGTCGAAATCGTACCATCGATCGCCTATGGCAAGATCAACCGAGCCTTCATCGTGCCGAACCGCAAGACGGAAGGGTTCCGCGCCTTCATCGACATCATCGTCGAGCCCGGCCAGCTTGCGGAGATGCGCGCCTTCCTGAAGAGTGGCGAGAAGACACTGACCGAGACCTGGAGCTACCCCTGGCGTAGCGATGCCGTCTGATCATTCTACTGGCGCGGCCATCTGATGCGACGGCCTGCGCTTCCGGTGCTCCCGGTTCGCGACCGCCACGCCAGCCGACTCACGCCAGCGAAGTCTCAAGCGGCTCCGGTGCGGTGTTCGGACGGAACTCAAACCGCCGCTGCGACCACTTCGATCTCGACCTTGAATTCCGGGAAGGTGAAGCCCGAGACGATCATCAGCGTCGAGGCCGGTGGCGGCGTGCCGACATGGGCGTCGCGCGACTCCATATAGGCCTTCATATGGGCGCGGTCGGTGACATAGGCGTTGATGCGCACGATATCGGCGAGCGTCATGCCGGCCTCGGCCAGGATGGCCTCGATATTGGCGAAGCAGAGATCGGCCTGGGCGCGGGCATCTTCGGGGATGGTGCCGTCGGCGGCCGTGCCGAGCTGGCCCGAGCAATAGACCAGGCGCTGCCCGGCCGGCACCTCGACGCCATGGCTGTAGCGCGCGAAGGGCGGGCGGATTGAAGGCGGGTTGAGCGGCTGCATGCGGGTTCTCCGGATCGTTCCCTGATCTAGCCACAAGCCGCAGCGGAACCAAATCTCCCGCTGCGGGGTTGGCGAGCGGCGGCCATTCCGGCATTTCGGCTATTTGGATGGCCGCCGTGCTCATGTCACGTTCACGCGGCAGGGCTAAACTTGCGAATCAGATCAAGCGACGAAAAGGGGTGGACGCCGCATGATGACCGGAGCTGCGAACCGGATGGGCCTGCTCAAAGCCGCCAGCCTGCTTCCCCTTCTGACCTTGACAGCCTGCGCCGGCTCGCAGCGCTTCGCCAGCGGACCGGCCCGGCCGGTTTATAGCGAGCCGGCTACGCCGATGTCGGCTCCGCCGATCAGCTCCGCGCCGGTGATCTCCGAGCCGCTGCCGCCTCCGGGCGGCTATCCGCCGGGTGGCGGGGGTTATCCTCCGGGCGGTGGGGGTGGTTATCCGCAGGGCGGCTATCCCTCGGCCTCGGCGCCGCCGCCGGGCCAGTCCGGGGGTTCGCTGCCGCCGCCGGGAGATCCGTTCTACCAGCCCAATCCGCAGCCGAGCGCTCCGAGCACGCCGCCTCCAGTCGGGAGCCCGTCCGGCGTGCAGCCGATGCAGGGTGGCGGCGGCCAGATCGCGACGCTGGGCGCTGGCGCCGGCGCTGGTTCGGGGCGCGGCGCGGTGAGCTCGCGAGACGGCATCGTCGGCAACTGGACGGCGCGGGAAGCGACCGGCACCTCCTGCCGCATCCAGCTCTCGAGCTCGCCATCGCTCGATCTCTACCGGGCCAATGCCTCGGGCTGCGCCAATCGCGACCTGCAGAAGGTCAATGCCTGGGATTATCGCGACGGCGAGGTCTATCTCTACCAGTCGGGTGGCTCGGTCGTGGCGAGGCTGCGCGCCAGCGATGGCGGTGCGATGAACGGCGCCGTGACGAAGTCCGGTGCCGCCCTCTCGATGAGCCGCTAGAGCCGGATCCGATCAGGTTGAATCAACCTGATCGGTGAACCCGTCTCTAAACCATCGACAGAGCACGCGTGATCCCGGAGCTGCGGCTACGCGGCCGGTCCGGGACAATGGGCCGTGTTCAGCGCGATGGCGCCCGCCCGAAAAAGGCCGGGCGCCAGAACTTGCGCTGTAGCGACAATGCCAGCGTGGCGAAGCCGCGGGCATTGTCGAAGGCCTCGTCGAGAATGGTGAACGGGGTCGGGCCGCCGGTCGCGATCGTGCCTTCGACATCGTTGTAGCCGCCAACCAGCTCCGCCTCGAACTTGCGGGCGAGATTGCGCATCGCCGCGTTCTCGGGAAGGCAGGTCATGTAGAGCGTGCGGATGCCGCGATTGCGTGCGGCCGTGATCAGGCGGCCAAAGAGGGCTTCGCCGATGCCGCGCCTGCGCCAGGCCTTCTCGACGCTGAAGGCGGCTTCGCCGGTCTGTGCGATCAGGTCTTCCAGCCCGCGCAATTCGGCGGCGCCGCGGACCTCGCCATTCTCGATATAGGCATAGACGAGCCCGCCGACGCCGAAGGTCGTGGTCGCATAGCTGGCGAGGAACTCGTCGCTCACGGCCGTGCCGAAGCGCTCGCGGCGCGTCAGCGCATCGAGTCGCAGCAGATGAGCGGTGAAGAGGTCGCGCTCCGCTGGCCAGAGCCGGCGGATCTCGCCCTGGCCGGTCGATGCGCCGGCTTTAGTCGATTGAGCCATATCTCTCTCCTGTTAGCGGCGCGATTGCCGCGCTGCTCTCCAGGAGGCGCATCTTCCCTAGCCCGGCCGGGAAGATGCGCTTCAAATCATGGAATGCAAGAGGCCGAGCTGCGGCAATTCTGGGCGAAATGACGGGCATTCGCGCATGCCCTGCGCTCTGTCAGGTCAAAGCCACATCGGCACGATCGAGGCCGCGAGCAGGAGCCCGAGCGCGGCGTTAAGCAGGCGCCATTGCCGCTCGCTGCGCAGCAGCCGGGCGAGCAGCAGCCCGGCGGCGCACCAGAGCATGAGCGAGGCTGCCGCCATCAGCCCGAAGGTCAGGCCGAGCAGGGTCGCGAGCTCGGCCGGCCCCCGCGCCAGTGCGGCAAAGGAGGCGGCGGCGCCGAGCACCATCGCCCAGCCCTTGGGATTCTGGAACTGCACTGCGATGGCCGCGAGGAAGCCGGTCGGCCGCGCGATCTCGGCGCCAAGATGCGGCGGGCCGCTGCGACCGATCTTCCAGGCGAGCCAGAGCAGGTAGAGCGTGCCGGCCGCCTTCATCGCGAATTGCAGCGAAGGCTGCGCCATCAGCAGGCTGGCGAGGCCGGCGGCCGCCGCGACCGCCATGGCGGCGAGTCCAAAGGAGACGCCGGCCATGAAGGGCAGGGAGCGGCGGAAGCCGAAATGCGCGCCCGACGCCGTGGCGAGCGTCGTCGTCATGCCCGGCGTGATGGTGGAGACCGCCGCGAAAAGAAAGAACGGCAGAAACTCTGCAACTGTCATGGCCCTGCTCCCGAACTGAGCGGGCAGTGCTAGGCGCATGACGGCCATTATGGAAACGAATGTTGGATAAGTCAGATATTAGGGATCATAATGCCGAGATGCGCAATCTCGATCTCGCCCTGATCCGCACCTTCGTCGCGGTCGCCGACCATGCCAGCATGACCGCAGCCGCCAATGTGCTGAACCTGACGCAAAGCGCGGTCAGCCAGCAGGTGAAACGGCTGGAGGAGGTGCTCGGCGGCGCCTTGTTCACACGCGGCCGGCGCGGGCTCGCCGTCACCGATGCCGGCGAGCGGCTGCTTGGCAAGGCGCGCCGGCTGCTCGGCCTCAATGACGAGATCTGGTCGGAGATGACCGCCAAGGTGACACGCGGCAGCGTGCGGCTCGGCGTCCCCTATGATCTGATCGGCACCAGCCTCGCGCCCGTGCTGAAGGCCTATACCGAGGCCTGTCCGCAGGTCGAAATCTCGCTGGTCTGCAATTCCTCGCCGCGCCTGCTGGAGGCGTTGGAGCGCGGCGAGATCGATGTCGCGGTGATCGAGGAGCCGCTCGGGCAGAGTCGGGGCGAGTGCCTCGGCATCGAGCGGCTGGTCTGGGTCGGCGCCAGGGCGGGCAACGCCCATCTCAAGCCGGTCCTGCCGATCTCGATGGTCGCCGATACCTGCGCCTTTCGTCCGGCCGTGCTCTCCGCTCTCGGCGAGCAGGGCAAGCAATGGCGCACCGTGTTCGAGAACGGCAATATCGAGGCGACGACGGCGACGGTGCGGACCGATCTCGCGGTCACCGCCTGGCTGGCTTCGACCGTGCCGGCCGATCTCGACATTCTCGGTGCCGAGGAGGGCCTGCCCGAGTTGCCGCCCTTCGCGATCAACCTGCATCTCTCGCGTTCGCAGGCCGATGCGCCAGTGCTCGAACTCGCCCGCCATATCCGCGCCGGGCTGGTGCGCCAGCGTCAGGCGGCCTGAGCGTTGCCCGGCCTTGCGGTCGGCCCGCGCCTGCCGTAACCCCGAGGCTCGATAGTTCCCGCCGCGATCCATGCCCGCAACCATCATCGAACGTTATGCCGCCCTGGTCGAGGCCGGCGCCATCGAGCGCGATCCGGCTCAGGTCGCCGTGGTCAAGCGACTGGCGGCGCTGAGCGAGGCGCTGGCGGCGAAACGCCTGGCGAAGAAGAGCAGCGCGCTCGGCTGGCTCTTCGGCGGCAGCAAGCACGCCTCGGCCGAGGCCGTGAAGGGTCTCTATATCTGGGGCTCGGTCGGCCGCGGCAAGACCATGCTGATGGACATGTTCTACGACGCCGTGCCGCTGCAAAAGCGCCGGCGCGTGCATTTCCACGCCTTCATGGCCGATGTCCATGCGCGCATCCATGCCTATCGCCAGCGCCTCAAGGCCGGCGAGGTCAAGGAGCCGGACCCGATAGGCCCGGTCGCGGCCGAGCTCGCACATGAGGCGACGCTGCTCTGCTTCGACGAGTTCACCGTCACCGATATCGCCGATGCGATGATCCTGGGCCGGCTGTTCACGGCGCTCTTTGCGAACGGCGTTACCGTGGTCGCGACCTCGAATGTCGAGCCGTCACGGCTTTATGAGGGCGGCCTCAACCGTTCGCTCTTCCTGCCCTTCATCGCGCTGCTGACCGAGAAGGTCGATGTCCTCAGGCTCGATGCCCGCACCGATTTCCGGCTGGAGAAACTGGGCGATGCGCCGGTCTACCATGTCCCGCCCGACAAGGCGGCGAAGGATGCGCTCGACATCGCCTTCAAGCGGCTCAGCGGAGCCGCTGCCGGCCAGCCGGTGACGCTCTCGGTCAAAGGACATGAACTCGATCTGCCGCAGGCTGCCGGCAGCGTCGCGCGCGCGTCCTTTGCCGATCTTTGCGCAAAGCCCTATGGCGCCTCGGACTATATCGCGCTGGCGCAGCGCTTCCACACGCTCATCCTCGACGGCATCCCGATCATGGACCTGGACCGCCGCAACGAGGCGAAGCGCTTCATCATCCTCATCGATACGCTCTACGAGCACCATGTGAAGCTGCTCGCCTCGGCCGAGGCCGAGCCGCACGAGCTCTATAGGGCCGAGTCCGGGCGCGAGGCGTTCGAGTTCGACCGGACCGTGTCACGACTGATCGAGATGCGCTCGGACGAATACCTCGCCCTGCCGCATGGCCGCGTCGACTCGGCGGCGAGCGACGATACGACCGGCCTGATCGATACGTGACGGCGATGCGGGGCTGGAGTGCATCGACGAAACGACTGGGCGAGCGCCCCTCTTCACTTCTCCCCCTGCGGGAGAAGGTGCCCCGGCAGGGGCGGATGAGGGGTCGCGCTGTCCTCTCCGAAATGTGGAGCGTTCCATACGCCGTACCTTGCAGCGTCGCGCGACCCCTCATCCGTCAGCGCTGCGCGCTGCCACCTTCTCCCGCAAGGGGAGAAGGGAACCCGCGCACCATTCTCTAGGGGGCGGCATGCCGACACGCGAGCCGAGCGAGACCCGCATCCTCTCCGTCGCCAGCGAGCATCTGCGCCTGCATGGCCTGCGCCGTTTCACCGTCGTCGCGGTGGCGGAAGAGGCGGGCATGACCCATGCCAATGTCTACCGCTACTTCCCCTCGCGCGCGGCGCTGGTCGATGCGGTCGTCGATCTCTGGCTCAAGGCGACGGAGCGGCGCCTTGCGGATATCGCCGATGGGCCGGACCCGGCCGATGACAAGCTGGAGCGGCTGATCCTGGCCTTGGCCAGGGCCAATCGCGATCTGCTCAGCGAGGATCCGCATCTCTTCGCCGCACTCTCCCAGGCGGTGGCCAAGCGCCATGCGATCAGCCGGCGCAACCGGGCGCGCGTGCGGGCCCTGTTCGAGCGTGTCATCGACGAGGGGATCGCTTCGGGCGCCTTCGAGCCGCGCGACCGCGACAAGGCGATCGCCTATGTGATCGACGCCACCCATCGCTTCATACATCCGGCCTCGCTCGAACTGGAGGCGGACGTTCCGCAGGCCTCGGTCGATGCGAGATTGTCGACCCTGATCCGGGTGGCGCTGCGCGTGCTGTCGACAGGCATTGTGTGAAAATCCCGCGACAAATAACAAAATTCGTAACTTGTAATTTTTCTTTCGGCGCTGCGGCCTCGCGCGCGGGCGTTCCTAAGAATGGTTCCAAACCTTTGATATCATAGGCAGAAGCCGGGACACCGGGTGGACTGCCCCTCGGCTTCCATCAAATTGCCCGAACTGTGTTCAGGGTTGCGGGGGTAGCGGCGTTCGAGTCAAAGGAACGCTGGCTTTCGCCGGGCTCTCCGGCATGTCGCAGCACTAAGACAAGGACTAGCTTATGGCCCGCAAGAAGATCGCCCTTATCGGCGCCGGCCAGATCGGCGGCACCCTCGCGCACCTCGCAGGCCTGAAAGAGCTCGGCGACGTCGTGCTGTTCGACATCGCGGAAGGCATTCCCCAGGGCAAGGGCCTGGACATCGCCGAGTCGTCGCCGGTCGACGGCTTCGACGCCGGCTACAAGGGCACGAATTCCTACGAGGACATCAAGGGCGCCGACGTGATCATCGTCACCGCCGGCGTGCCGCGCAAGCCCGGCATGAGCCGCGACGACCTGATCGGCATCAATCTCAAGGTGATGAAGTCGGTCGGCGAGGGCATCAAGCAGTATGCCCCGGACGCTTTCGTCATCTGCATCACCAACCCGCTCGACGCGATGGTCTGGGCCCTGCAGAAGTTCTCGGGCCTGAAGGCCAACAAGATCTGCGGCATGGCCGGCGTGCTCGACAGCGCCCGTTTCCGCTATTTCCTCGCCGACGAGTTCAAGGTTTCGGTCAAGGACGTCTCGGCCTTCGTGCTCGGCGGCCATGGCGACGACATGGTGCCGCTCGTGCGCTATTCCGGCGTCGCCGGCATCCCGCTGCCGGACCTGGTCAAGATGGGCTGGACCACGCAGGAGAAGCTGGACGCCATTGTCGAGCGTACCCGCAAGGGCGGCGGCGAGATCGTCAACCTGCTCAAGACCGGCTCGGCCTTCTATGCGCCGGCGGCCTCCGCCATCGCCATGGCCGAGAGCTATCTCAAGGACCAGAAGCGCGTGCTGCCGGCGGCGGCGGCGCTGACCGGCCAGTACGGCGTCAAGGACATCTTCGTCGGCGTGCCGGTGGTGATCGGCGCCGGCGGCGTCGAGAAGGTCGTCGAGATCAGCCTCGACGGCGGCGAGCAGGCGATGCTGGATAAGTCGGTCGCTTCGGTGCAGGGCCTGATCGACGCCTGCAAGACCATCGATTCGTCATTGGCGTGAAATAGAGCGGATGGCGGAGTGGGCGGCGATGCGTGATGCGTCGCCGTTCGGCCTTCGCCATCGTCCGCCCGCCATTCGCTTCTTCCGCACAGGACATCAGGCATGAATATCCACGAATATCAGGGCAAGGCGGTTCTCAAGGAGTTCGGCGCGCCCGTCTCCGCCGGCTTCCCGGCTCTCTCGGTGGCGGAGGCCGTCGAGGCCGCCAAGAAGCTGCCCGGCCCGCTCTATGTCGTGAAGAGCCAGATCCATGCCGGCGGCCGCGGCAAGGGCAAGTTCAAGGAACTGCCGGCGGATGCCAAGGGCGGCGTGCGCCTGGCCAAGTCGATCGAAGAGGTCGAGTCCCATGCCAAGGAGATGCTCGGCAACACCCTGGTGACCGTGCAGACCGGCCCGGCCGGCAAGCAGGTCAACCGCCTCTATATCGAGGACGGCTCGGACATCGAGAAGGAGTTCTACCTCTCGGCGCTGGTCGACCGCGAGACCTCGCGCATCGCCTTCGTCGTCTCGACCGAGGGCGGCATGGATATCGAGGCGGTCGCGCATGACACGCCGGAGAAGATCAAGACCTTCTCGGTCGATCCCGCGACCGGCATCATGCCGCATCATGGCCGCACCGTCGCCAAGACGCTGGGCCTGACCGGCGATCTCGCCAAGCAGGCGGAGAAGGTCCTCGCCCAGATCTATGCCGCCTTCGTCGGCAAGGACATGGCGATGCTGGAGATCAACCCGCTGATCGTGACCAAGCAGGGCCAGATCAAGTGCCTGGATGCCAAGGTCTCGTTCGATTCCAATTCGCTCTATCGCCATCCCGACATGGTCGCGCTGCGTGACGAGACCGAAGAGGACGCCAAGGAGATCGAGGCGTCCAAGTACGACCTCGCCTATATCGCGCTCGACGGCACGATCGGCTGCATGGTCAACGGCGCCGGCCTGGCGATGGCCACGCTCGACATCATCCAGCTCTATGGCGAGAGCCCCGCGAACTTTCTCGATGTCGGCGGCGGTGCTTCCGAAGAGAAGGTGACGGCGGCGTTCAAGATCATCACCGCCGACCCGAAGGTGAAGGGCATCCTCGTCAACATCTTCGGTGGCATCATGAAGTGCGACGTCATCGCGCGCGGCGTCATCGCCGCGGTGAAGGCGGTCGGGCTCGAGGTTCCGCTCGTCGTGCGCCTCGAGGGCACGAACGTGGAAGAGGGCAAGCAGATCATCCGCGAGTCCGGGCTCAACGTCATCCCGGCCGATGATCTCGACGATGCGGCGCAGAAGATCGTGGCTGCGGTCAAGAAGGCTTGAGGTAAACCGATGTCCATCCTGATCGACAAGAACACCAAGGTCATCTGCCAGGGCTTCACCGGCAAGAACGGCACCTTCCATTCCGAGCAGGCCATCGCATATGGCACGCAGATGGTCGGCGGCACCTCGCCGGGCAAGGGCGGCTCGATCCATCTCGGCCTGCCGGTCTTCGACACGGTCGCGGAGGCCCGCGACAAGACCGGCGCCGACGCGTCCGTCGTCTATGTGCCGCCTCCGGGTGCGGCCGATGCGATCTGCGAGGCGATCGATGCCGAGATCCCGCTGATCATCTGCATCACCGAGGGTATCCCGGTGCTCGACATGGTCCGCGTCAAGCGCTCGCTCTCGGGCTCGAAGTCGCGGCTGATCGGGCCGAACTGCCCGGGCGTCGTCACCGCCGGCGAGAGCAAGATCGGCATCATGCCGGCGAACATCTTCCGGCCGGGCTCGGTCGGCATTGTCTCGCGCTCGGGCACGCTTACCTATGAGGCCGTGTTCCAGACCACGAATGAGGGCCTCGGCCAGACCACGGCCGTCGGCATTGGCGGTGACCCGGTCAAGGGCACCGAGTTCATCGACATGCTCGAGATGTTCCTCGCCGACCCGAAGACCGAGTCGATCGTGATGATCGGCGAGATCGGCGGCTCGGCCGAGGAGGACGCGGCGCAGTTCATCAAGGACGAGGCGAAGCGCGGCCGCAAGAAACCGATGGTCGGCTTCATCGCCGGCCGCACGGCACCTCCCGGCCGCCGCATGGGCCATGCCGGCGCGATCATCTCGGGCGGCAAGGGCGGCGCCGAGGACAAGATCGCGGCCATGGAAGCGGCCGGCATCAAGGTCTCGCCCTCGCCGGCGCGCCTTGGAAAGACCTTGGTCGACGTGTTGAAGGGTTGAGCCTCGCAAGGGGCGTCATGGCCGGGTCCGACCCGGCCATGACGTTTCCGGGGCAATGCAGCTAAAGGGTGCCCGGACAGGCCGGGCAGGATGTGGAAGGCACAGGACAATGGCTCGCCAGGACATCAATGAGGCTCTCGCGCAGACGGGTTTCCTCTACGGCGGCAACGCGGCCTATATCGAAGAGCTCTATGCCCGCTACCAGGCTGACCCGAAGTCGGTCGACGAGCAGTGGCAGGGCTTTTTCGGCGCGCTGAAGGATGATGGCGAGGCCATCGTCCAGAACGCCAAGGGCGCCTCCTGGAAGAAGCCGAACTGGCCGATCGCGGCCAATGGCGAGCTGGTCTCGGCGCTCGATGGCGACTGGGGCGTGGTCGAGAAGGTCCTGAGCGACAAGCTCACCGGCAAGGCCAAGGCGGCCGGCGCGACGCTCAGCGCTTCCGATGTCCAGCAGGCGACGCGCGATTCCGTCCGCGCGCTGATGCTGATCCGCGCCTATCGGGCGCGCGGCCATCTCCATGCCAAGCTCGATCCGCTCGGTATCGAGCAGGTCAAGGATCCGGAGGAACTGTCACCGGCGGCCTTCGGCTTCGGCGAGGCGGATCTCGACCGCAAGATCTTCATCGACAACGTGCTCGGCCTAGAATTCGCGACCGTGCGCGAGATGACGGCGATCCTGCAGCGCACCTACTGCAATACGATCGGCATCGAGTTCATGCATATCTCCGATCCGGAGCAGAAGGCCTGGCTACAGGAGCGGATCGAGGGTCCCGACAAGGAGATCGCCTTCACCCGCGAGGGCAAGCGCGCCATCCTCAACAAGCTGGTCGAAGCCGAGGGATTCGAGAAGTTCCTCGACCTCAAGTTCACCGGTACCAAGCGCTTCGGCCTCGACGGCGGTGAGGCGCTGGTTCCGGCACTGGAGCAGATCATCAAGCGCGGCGGCGCGCTCGGCGTGCGCGACATCGTCTTCGGCATGGCCCATCGCGGCCGCCTCAACGTGTTGACCCAGGTGCTCGGCAAGCCGCATCGCGCGCTCTTCCACGAGTTCAAGGGCGGCTCCTTCGCCCCTGATGACGTCGAGGGCTCGGGCGACGTCAAGTATCATCTCGGCGCGTCCAGCGATCGCGAGTTCGACGGCAACAATGTCCACGTCTCGCTGACGGCCAACCCGTCGCATCTCGAGATCGTCGACCCCGTCGTTCTCGGCAAGGTCCGCGCCAAGCAGGACCAGTTCAACGACATCGTCGAGCGCTCGAAGGTGCTGCCGCTGCTGCTGCATGGCGACGCGGCCTTCGCCGGCCAGGGCGTCGTGGCCGAGTGCCTCGGCCTCTCCGGGCTGAAGGGCCACCGCACCGGCGGCTCGGTTCATTTCATCATCAACAACCAGATCGGCTTCACGACCTATCCGCGCTATTCGCGCTCCTCGCCCTATCCGTCCGACGTGGCGAAGATGGTCGAGGCGCCGGTCTTCCATGTGAACGGCGACGATCCGGAGGCGGTGGTGTTCGCCGCCAAGATCGCGATCGAATTCCGGCAGAAATTCCACAAGCCGGTCGTGATCGACATGTTCTGCTATCGCCGCTTCGGCCATAACGAGGGCGACGAGCCGGGCTTCACCCAGCCGCTGATGTACCGCAAGATCCGCGGCCACAAGTCGACGCTGGAGCTCTACAGCGCCAAGCTCGAGGCCGAGGGCGTGATCAACGCCGGCGAGATCGACGAGATGAAGGCGGCCTGGAAGGGTAAGCTCGAGATCGAGTTCGACGCTGGCCAGTCCTTCAAGCCGAACAAGGCCGACTGGCTCGACGGCCGCTGGGCCGGCATGAAGGCGATCCGCGCCGACGAGGACGACCCGCGCCGCGGTGCGACGAGCGTCCCGGCCACGGTGCTCAAGGAGATCACCGAGAAGATCACGGCCGTTCCGGCCGGCTTCAATGTCCACAAGACGATCCAGCGTTTTCTCGACAACCGCCGCAAGGCGGTCGACACCGGCGAGGGCATCGACTGGGCGACGGCCGAGGCGCTCGCCTTCGGCTCGCTGCTGCTCGACGGCAACCCGGTCCGGCTCTCCGGCCAGGATTGCGAGCGCGGCACCTTCTCGCAGCGCCATTCGGTGCTGATCGACCAGGAGACCGAGGCGCGCCATACCTCGCTCAACAATATCCGCGAGGGCCAGTCGCGCTACGAGGTCATCAACTCGATGCTCTCGGAAGAGGCGGTGCTCGGCTTCGAGTACGGCTATACGCTGTCGGAGCCGAACGCGCTGACCATGTGGGAAGCCCAGTTCGGCGACTTCGCCAATGGCGCGCAGGTGGTGTTCGACCAGTTCATCTCCTCGGGCGAGCGCAAGTGGCTGCGCATGTCCGGCCTCGTCTGCCTGCTGCCGCATGGCTATGAGGGCCAGGGTCCGGAGCACTCCTCAGCCCGCCTCGAGCGCTTCCTGCAGATGTGCGCCGAGGACAATATGCAGGTGGCGAACTGCTCGACGCCGGCGAGCTATTTCCACATCCTGCGCCGCCAGCTGAAGCGCGACTTCCGCAAGCCGCTCATCCTGATGACGCCGAAGAGCCTGCTGCGCCACAAGCGCTGCGTCTCCGACCTGTCGGATCTGGCTGAGGGCTCGACCTTCCACCGCGTCCTGCATGATGATGCCGAGCGCGGCAAGTCCGAGACCAAGCTGGTCAAGGATTCGAAGATCCGCCGCGTCGTGCTCTGCACCGGCAAGGTCTATTTCGACCTGCTGGAAGAGCGCGAGAAGCGCGGCATCGACGATGTCTACCTGATGCGCGTCGAGCAGCTCTATCCGTTCCCGCTGAAGTCGCTGGCGCAGGAACTGGCCCGCTTCAAGGCTGCAGACGTGGTCTGGTGCCAGGAGGAGCCGAAGAACATGGGCTCCTGGACCTTCGTCGAGCCTTATCTCGAATGGGTGCTGGGCCATGCCGGCTCGAAGTCGAAGCGGCCGCGCTATGTCGGCCGCCCGGCCTCGGCCGCGACCGCGACCGGTCTGATGTCGAAGCACCTCGCCCAGCTCAACGCGTTCCTGGACGAAGCCTTCGCGGGCTGAGCCAGACGCAAGCCAGATAAAGACACGAAACGAGGCCTGACATGGCGACCGAAATCCGCGTACCCACCCTCGGCGAATCCGTCTCCGAGGCGACGATCGGCAAGTGGTTCAAGAAGCAGGGCGAGGCCGTGAAGGCGGACGAGCCTTTGGTCGAGCTCGAGACCGACAAGGTCACGCTCGAGGTGAACGCGCCGGCTGCCGGCGTGCTCGGCGAGATCGTCGCCAAGGAAGGCGAGACGGTCGGCGTCAACGCGCTGCTCGGCTCGATCGCTGCCGGTGACGGTGCTGCGCCTGCTTCGAAGAAGGAAGAGACCGCGGTCGCCCAGGCTGCCGGCAAGGCCGGCGCGAGCACTGTCGCCGAGGCCGAGAAGAAGACCGCGGCGGTGGCCGGCGAGCCCCCGATCAGGCCGGCCGCCAAGGCCGCCGATTCCGGCCCGGCCGTCGCACGCCTCGCGGCCGAGAGCGGCGTCGATCCCTCGAGGGTGAATGCCTCCGGCAAGGATGGCCGCGTGACCAAGGGCGACATGCTCGCCGCGATCGCGACCGGCCCGGCTGTCGCCGCCTCGGCTCCTGCCGCTCCGGTGCAGGTGCGTGCTCCCTCGGCGCCTGACGATGCCTCGCGCGAAGAGCGCGTGAAGATGACCAAGCTGCGCCAGACCATCGCGCGCCGCCTGAAGGAAGCGCAGAACACCGCCGCCATGCTGACCACCTTCAACGAGGTGGACATGACCAACGTCATGGCGCTGCGCAACCAGTACAAGGACGTGTTCGAGAAGAAGCACGGCGTGAAGCTCGGCTTCATGGGCTTCTTCGTGAAGGCCTGCGTCCAGGCGCTGAAGGAGATCCCCTCCGTCAATGCCGAGATCGACGGCACCGACATCGTCTACAAGAACTACTACCACATCGCAGTCGCGGTCGGCACCGACAAGGGCCTGGTCGTGCCGGTGGTGCGCGATGCCGACCAGCTCTCGATCGCCGGTGTCGAAAAGGAGATCGGCGCGCTCGGCAAGAAGGCCCGTGACGGCGCCCTCAAGATCGAGGACATGCAGGGCGGCACCTTCACCATCTCGAATGGCGGCGTCTACGGCTCGCTGATGTCGACGCCGATCCTGAACGCGCCGCAATCGGCCATCCTCGGCATGCACAAGATCCAGGAGCGGCCGATGGTCGTCGGCGGCCAGATCGTCATCCGCCCGATGATGTATCTCGCCGTGAGCTACGACCACCGCATCATCGACGGCAAGGAGGCGGTGACCTTCCTGGTGCGCATCAAGGAGGCGCTTGAGGATCCGGCGCGCCTCGTTCTCGATCTCTGAGGCCAGGGCGGTGGCGAACGGCCGGCCGGGCGACCATCCCTATACCGACATCACGACCCATGGCGAAAACCTGTTCGGCATGGGCATCGACGAGCAGGTGCGCCAGCTTCACAAGGCTGGCGGCGCCGACCTGCGCTGGCTCGTCTCCGACATCATCATGAATTGGCCTCTGGTCGACTACAAGCCGGTCCAGCCGGAGCGACTTGTCTCCGTCCTGACGTCGCTGAAACGCTATGTCGAAGCCTCCGGCATCAGGGTTGGCTGACCATGCCGAACGGCAAGCCGGGCGACCATCCCTATACCGACATCACCATCCATGGGCAGGATGTCTTCGGCCTCGGCATCGACGCGAAGATCCGCCGGATCGAGGCCGAGGGCTCGCTCGAACTGATCAATGTCGCCGGCACGCTGGCGGGCTCCTGGCCGTGGCTCGACCGCGGGCCGGCGAACCCGCACGGCCTGGCGATGATCGTCGATTCACTGATCAAATTGCTGGAAGCACAGAAGCGGACCGATACCTGACCTCGTGAGCGAAGGGAGAACGCGCATGGCCTTCGGACCCAATCCCCCAGCCCTGCAGCCCCATCTTTGCGTCAAGGGCGGCGTCGAGGCGATCGCCTTCTACGAGCAGGCTTTTGGCGCGGAATGCACGATGAAGCAGATGGCCGAGGACAATCTGCGCATCATGCACGCGAACCTCACCCTGTTCGGCAGCGAGATCATGCTGCATGACGATTTCCCCGAGTTCGGTGGCCATATCAGGCCGCCGCACGGGCATGGCGGTGCCAGCATCGCGCTCAACGTCAACCTGCCGACGCCCGCCGATGTCGATGCCGCCATCGCCCGGGCCGAGGCAGCCGGCGCCACCGTGTTCATGCCGGCGAGCGACGTCTTTTGGGGCGCCCGCTATGGCCGCCTGCTCGACCCGTTCGGCCATGTCTGGGCGTTCAACGCGCCGCTGGCCGACGGCTGAGTGCATAAAAATGGCTAAGCGGCGACCGGACGTCGATGTATGGGACCTATTTGTCGATGGCCACTCCGGAGGCATTAAATTCGGCACGATGGGAGTGGACGAGGTTCGACGAGGCCTCGGTGTTCGCAGCCGGGGCTGGGAAGGGCGATTGCCATTCTCGTCTTGGTTTCTGGACGCAGCGGACTGCGAACTCGCCTTCCAGGGGCTGCCTCCGCGCCTATACTCGTTCAAAGTTAAGGCCAGCGCTCGCAGTTTGTCTCGCGAAGCCACAAACTTGCTTGAGGGAGACAGTGCCTCGTTCGAGCAAGCCGGGATAAATTCGGTATTGATGTGCGGGCAACCGCTCTCACGTTTTTCGACCATGAGGACATTGTTCGAGAATTTCCCACCTGCGCGCCGTTTGTCACTGAGGCCGACGTTTGACAAAGCGGTAACTTTTGAATTGAACGAGCGCGGACGATCTCTCGCTCTAGGCTATCGGCTGGCGTTCAGGGAAATGGATTCGAGCATTTTTGATGCTGATTACTTTCTCTATGCTGTGTGGGTGCAGGACCATGCAGTGGATGCCGAGTTAAGCAAGACTCTTCCCGAAGGCAGCGGAGATCGCTTTAGCGAGATTGCCAAGGTCGCGAATGCTGGGAAGGTGTCATGAACACGATCGCTGCCACGACGGAAATCACGGTTCTCGGCTGGAGTATCGTGCTCCTGCTGCTTCAGATCGCCCTGCAGGCCGCGACGGCAGGCGATCTCGGCCCGAAATATCTGTTCAGCCCGCGCGATGAGCCGCGCGAGACCGATAGCGTGGTCTCACGGCGGCTGAAACGGGCGCTCGACAACCTGCTCGAGAGCTATCCGGCCTTCGTCGCGCTGGCGCTGGCGCTCGCGATCACAGGCAAGGCCGGCGGGCTCGGCGCGACCGGCGCCTGGCTCTATCTCGCGATGCGGGTGGTCTATGTCGTGCTCTATGCCGCCGGCATCCCGGTGATCCGGACCTTCGTCTGGACGGCGTCGATGATCGGGCTGGTGCTGATGCTCATCCGGCTGATGGCGTGAGGCGAATTCTACTGGCGAGGCCGTCTGACGCGGCCGTCTGCGCTTCCGGTGCTCACGTACCGATGTACGCTCCGCTCCGGTTCTCGACGGCCACGCCAGCCGACTCTCGCCAGCGAATTCGCGAACGGCCTCCAACGAGGCCGTTCGCCCTGACGCACCCTACCGCACCACCATCGCCGAGAAGGGATGGACATAGGCCTGCAGCATCACCAGCCCGCCGACCAGGCAGGCGAGCGCGATCGAGTGCCAGAAGACGAAGCGCAGGATCGTGCCCTCATGGCCGAACCAGTTGGTCGCCGTCGAGGCCACGACGATGGATTGCGCGTCGATCATCTTGCCCATGACGCCACCGGAGGAATTGGCGGCGCCCATCAGGATCGGCGAGAGGCCGAGCTGCTCGGAGGTAATCTTCTGCAAATTGCCGAAGAGCACGTTCGAGGCGGTGTCGGAGCCGGTCAGCGCCACGCCGAGCCAGCCGAGCAGCGTGCCGAAGAAGGGATAGAGCACGCCGGTTCCGGCGAAGGCGAGGCCGAGCGTGGCGTCGATCCCCGAGAGCCGTGTCAGGGTGCCGATCGCCAGCATCGCCGCAATGGTGATCAGCGAATAGGCGCAGAGCCTGATCGTCTGGGCATAGGTCCTGATCATCCCGCCCGGCGTAAAGCCGAGCGCGAAGCCCGAGATGATCGCGGCGATCAGCATGCCCGAGCCGGTATAGGTCAGCCAGGTGAAGGAGAAGATCGCGCCTTCCGGCGTCGGCTTCGGCGCCACCGGCGCGACCTTGTTGATCATGTTGTGCAGCTCAGGCACGGCATAGTTCCAGGTCGCCCAGGGATTGACCGCGCTCTTGAACCAGCCCGTGCCCCAGATCAGCAGCACGATGCAGACGATGATCCAGGGCGTCAGCGCCAGCCAGACCTGGCTGCTGCTCGGCGAGGTGATGGCCGGGACCGGGACGATGCGGCCTTGGTCGGAGATGTCATGGCTGCGCAGCTTCGGCGAGGTCCAGACCTCGCGCGGCCGCCAGACCTGCAGGAAGCCGATCAGGCAGGCCATCGAGATTAGCGAGGCGCCGATATCGACGATCCAGGGGTTGATGAAGTTCGAGATCAGGAATTGCGGTATGGCGAAGGAGACGCCGGTGACCAGGATCGCCGGCCAGATCTGCAGCATTCCCCGGAAGCCGGCGAAGACCCAGATCAGCCAGAACGGCACAAGCAGCGAGAAGAAGGGCAATTGCCGGCCGACCATGGCGCCGAGCAGGAACGGATCGATGCCGGTGACCTGCGACAGGCCCTGGATCGGCGTTCCCAGCGCGCCATAGGCGACGGGCGCGGTGTTGGCGATCAGCGACAGGCCGGAGGCCGCGAGCGGCGAGAAGCCGAGCCCGATCAGGATGGCGCCGGTGACGGCGACCGGCGTGCCGAAGCCGGAGGCGCCCTCGAAGAAGGCGCCGAAGGCGAAAGCGATCAGCAGGAGCTGGATGCGTCGGTCGCTGGTGACGCCGCCAATCGTGGTCTGCAGTATTTCGAAAGCGCCTTTCTCGACCGTGAGCCGGTAAAGAAAGATGACATTGAGCACGATCCAGCCGATCGGGAAGAAGCCCGTCACGGCGCCGAGCAACGTCGCCCGGAACGACATGCCGGCTGGCATGGTAAACACGAAGATTGCGATAATATTGGCGGCGATCAAGGCGATCACCGCAGCGATGTGGGCCTTGACGGCGTTTGACGCGATGAGCCCGAGCAAGATGACGACAGGTACCGCTGCGGCAAGCGTCGACAAGACGCTGTTGCCGAATGGATCATAGACCTGGTTCCACATGGAATGCCCTTCCCTTCCCATGGAATACGACGATAGTCGTACGACCTTATGTTTCCTTTGTTCTTATCGTTGACTTCATTCTTATGCCTTGAGTCGTGGGCCGCCGCCAGCCGACTTGCAACCTTGCCAGCCATTGTCGGCATGGCGTCGCCGCGCAAAGCGATGTATGGCCGGACGCAACGCCTGCGTCCCTCCGGCGCCAGTCGGCCAAGTCCCGAACGCCATCCTCAGCGGAAGAACTTCATGTCCTACGATCTCGTCGTCATCGGCACCGGTCCCGGCGGCTATGTCGCGGCCATTCGCGCAGCCCAGCTCGGCCTCAAGACCGCCGTCGTGGAGAAGCGCAAGACCCATGGCGGCACCTGCCTGAATGTCGGCTGCATCCCGTCCAAGGCGCTGCTGCATGCATCGGAGATGTTCGAGGAGGCGGCGCACACCTTCCCTGCGCTCGGCATCGCCGTCGGCAAGCCCAAGCTTGAGCTGAAGCAGATGATGACCCACAAGCAGGAGACCGTGGATGCCAACGTCAACGGCGTCGCCTTCCTGCTGAAGAAGAACAAGATCGACGCCTTCCACGGCACGGCGAGCATCCCCGGCGCCGGCAAGGTCGAGGTCAAGCTCGCCGATGGCGGCACGCAGGTGCTGGAGACCAAGAACATCGTCATCGCCACCGGCTCGGAATCGGCGCCGCTGCCCGGCGTCACCATCGACGAGAAGACCGTCGTGACCTCGACCGGCGCGCTCGAGCTCACAGCCGTGCCGAAGGAGCTCCTGGTCGTCGGCGCGGGCGTGATCGGGCTCGAGATCGGCTCGGTCTGGAGCCGCCTCGGCGCCAAGGTCACGGTGGTCGAATTCCTCGACCGCATCCTGCCCGGCATCGATGACGAGGTCGCCAAGCAGTTCCAGCGCATTCTACAGAAGCAGGGCTTCGAGTTCCATCTCGGCTCGAAGGTCACCAAGGTCGACGCGACCAAGAAGGGCACTGTCGTCACCGTCGAGCCCGCCGCGGGCGGCGATGCCAAGACGCTCTCGGCCGATATCGTGCTGGTCTCGATCGGCCGCCGGCCGAACACCGAGGGGCTTGGGCTTGAGGCTGCCGGCGTCGCCACCGAGCGCGGCCGCGTGACCATCGACGATCACTTCCAGACCAATGTTCCCGGCATCTACGCCATCGGCGACGTGGTGAGAGGCGCCATGCTGGCCCATAAGGCCGAGGATGAGGGCGTTGCTGTCGCCGAGATCATCGCCGGCAAGGCCGGGCATGTGAACTACGAAGCGATCCCGAGCATCATCTACACGGCGCCGGAAGTGGCGACGATCGGCAAGACCGAGGAAGAGCTCAAGGCCGCAGGCATCGCCTACAAGATCGGCAAGTTCCCCTTTACCGCCAATGGCCGGGCGCGCGCCATCCGCCATACCGATGGCTTCGTGAAGGTCCTCGCCGACGCCGCGACCGACCGGGTGCTCGGCTGCCACATCATCGGCCCGCATGCCGGCGATCTCATCGCCGAGGTGACGGTGCTGATGGAGTTCGGCGGCTCGTCGGAAGACCTCGCCCGCACCTGCCACGCCCATCCGACGCTCTCGGAAGCGGTCAAGGAAGCGGCGATGGCCGTGGAGAAGCGCCAGATCCATATGTGATCTGGCGGCCTGCCGTCATTGCGAGCACCCGGGCCTTGCCTTCGGCAAGCCCGAGTACAGGCTCCGCGAAGCAATCCAGGGCCTCGCGCCTCCGGGACTGCTTGCCGCGTTCGCACGTCGCAATGACGCTGGACGAGACGCTCAGCCCCGCCGCGCGTGAAAAGCCGTCAGCGTGTTGCGCAGCAGGCAGGCGATCGTCATCGGGCCGACGCCGCCGGGCACCGGCGTGATCGCGCCGGCGACCTTCACAGCCTCGGCGAAGTCGACATCACCGGCGAGCTTGCCGTCGGGCAGGCGGTTGATGCCGACATCGATCACCGTTGCACCAGGCTTGATCCAGTCGCCCTTGACGAAATGCGGGCGGCCGACCGCGGCGACGACGATATCCGCCCGCCGCACCACCTCGGCCAGATCGCGCGTGCGCGAATGGGCGATGGTGACGGTGCAATCGGCCTGGACCAGCAATTGCGCCATCGGCCGGCCGACAATGCCGGAACGGCCGATCACCACCGCTTCCAGGCCGGCGAGCGAGGGCAGGGTCTGCTTCAGCAGGATCATCGAGCCCAGCGGCGTGCAGGGGATGAGCTTGCCCTGGCCGGCGGCGAGCCGGCCGACATTGATCGGATGGAAGCAATCGACATCCTTGGCCGGGTCGATCGCCTCGATGACCTTGTCGACATCGATATGCTTCGGCAGCGGCAGCTGCACCAGGATGCCGTCGACGGCATCGTCGGCATTGAGCTCGGCGACCTTGGCGAGGAGCTCGGCCTCGCTGGTTTCGGCCGACAGGCGGTGCACGGCGGAGTTCATGCCGATCTCGGCCGCGAGCTTCTCCTTGGAGTTCACATAGACGCGGCTCGCCGGATCGTCGCCAACCAGGACGACATGCAGGCCGGGCACGACGCCGCGTGCCGCCTTGATCGCCGCAACCTCCCGGCCGATCTCGGCGCGAAGTGACGCCGCCGCCGCCTTGCCGTCGATGATCACAGCCTGTTCCGCCATGGTGCCGTCCTCTACCGCGAGACGTCCTCATGCGCGATCGGGCCGGCCGCTGCAAGCGGCACGGCCTTTGCCGCCCGCCTCGATGCTTGATCCTTGCCGCCGCCCGCGCTGCCCGGTAACGATCGGCCATGCGCTGGAGGGAGCTTTGACGTGACGACCGGTTTTGCCGCCATCCCGAATGCCAGCGCCTATCGCCTGACCAATGCCCGCTCCGCGCTTTGCCTGATCGACGGCGCCAGCTTGGCCGCTGATCCCGATGGGCTGGCGCTGGTCGATCTCGGCATCGAGGACGGCCGCATCGTCTCGATCCTGCCGGCTGGCACCGAGACGCCGGATGCAGGACCTGCATTGGATCTCGACGGCGGCATCGTGCTGCCGCGGCTTGTCGATGTGCACGTTCATCTCGACAAGGGCCATATCTGGCCGCGCCGGCGCAATCCCGACGGCACCTTCATGGGTGCGCTCAATAATGTCATGGTCGACCGCGAGGCGAACTGGTCGGCAGATGACGTGCGCACCCGCATGGAGTTCGGCCTGCGCTGCGCCTACGCTCACGGCACGGCGGCGGTCCGTACGCATATCGACTCGGTCGGCAAGCAGATCGGCATTTCCTGGCCGGTGCTGGCTGAGCTCCGGGCCAAATGGGCCGGGCGGATCGCATTGCAGGCCTCGCCACTCTTCGGCGTCCAGTTTGTTGTCGATGCCGAGCATATGAAAGCGGTCACGGCAGCGGTGAAGGCGCATGGCGACGGGCTCTTCGGCTGCGTCACCTATATGATCCCCGAGATCGAGAAGGCGCTCGACATCGTCTTCCGAAACGCGATCGAACACGGCTTCGACCTCGATTTCCATGTCGACGAGACCAATGATCCGGAAGCACGCACGCTCGAGCTCATCGCCGAAGCGGCCTTGCGGCATCGCTTCGCCGGCAAAGTCCTGGCGGGCCATACCTGCTCGCTCGCCCTGCAGACGCCTGAGGACGAAGCGCGGATCATCGGCAAGGTCAGGGACGCCGGCATCGCCGTCGTCTCCCTGCCGATGTGCAACATGTATCTGCAGGACCGGCAGGCCGGGCGCACGCCACGCTGGCGCGGCGTCACGGCGTTGCATGAGCTCAAGGCGGCAGGCGTGCCGGTGATGATCGCCTCCGACAATACGCGCGACCCGTTCTACGCCTATGGCGATCTCGACCTGATCGAAGTTCTGCGCGAGGGTACGCGTATTCTCCAGCTCGACCATTCCGGCGCCGACTGGGCCAATGCGGTGGCGCGGACGCCTGCTGCGATCATGGGCTGCGAGGGACAGGGCGTGATCGCGCCTGATGGGGCGGCGGACCTGATCCTGACCCGCGCCCGCGACTGGACCGAGTTCTTCGCCAGGCCGCAATCCGACCGGACCGTGCTGGTCAATGGCAAGCCGATCGACCGGACCTTGCCTGACCATCGTGAACTCGACCATCTGATGGCGGTCGCGGCGCAATGATACGTCTCGCCATCGTCCCTTCCCGTCATGGTCGGGCTTGTCCGGACCATCCGCGTCTTCCTTTGTCGAGGGCGGTGTTCAAGACACGGATGCTCGGCACAAGGCCGAGCATGACGGCACAGGATCAATTTGCATGAGCCAACGCTATGACATCGCCGGCCTGAAGGCCCGCCTGGGCTCGATCCGCAGCGAGGACAATCCGGCGCTGGTGAAGCAGAAGAGTCGCGACTTCTTCTGGTATTCCCCGATTCTGAAGCGCCAGCTCGACCATGTCACGGCCGATATCCTGGTCTCGCCGACGAGCGAGGCCGAGGTGCTGGAGGTGCTGTCCGCCTGCCATGCGCTCGGCATCCCGGTGACGCCGCGCGGCACGGGGACGGGCAATTACGGCCAGGCCATGCCGCTCTCCGGCGGCGTGCTGCTCGATCTCTCCGGCTTCAACAAGGTGAAGGCGATCCATCCCGGCCGCTATGTCGCCGAACCCGGCGCGATCATGGCGCGCATCGACGACGAAACCCGGGCGCATTCGCGCCAGGAGCTGCGCCTGCATCCCTCGACCTATCAGACCGCCTCGATCGGCGGCTTCATCGCCGGCGGCTCGGGTGGCGTCGGCTCGATCAAATGGGGCGGCCTGCGCGACTGGGGCAACATCATCCGGCTCAAGGTCGCGACGATGGAGGCCAGTCCGCGCATCCTCGAGATCGCCGGCGAGAACCTGCACAAGGTCGCGCACGCCTATGGCACCAACGGCATCATCACCGAGGTCGAGATGCCGCTCGGGCCGGCCTATGACTGGGTCGACGTCATCCTTGGCTTCGAGACGCTGCGGGCCGCGACCGAGTTCGCCAATGCGCTCGGCGAGCAGGACGGCCTGGCGCTGAAGAATCTCGCGGTGGTAGCGGCGCCGATCCCGCACGACTATTTCCTGCGGCATCGAAAATTCCTGCCGCGCGAGAGCCATCTCGTCATCGTCATGGCCGCCGATTTCGCCGTCGATGCGCTGCTCGCCTATTCCAGGCTCTTCCGTGGCGCGGAACTGCTGATGCGTTCCGACAAGCTCTCGCCGGAGGAAGCCAAGGGCCTGCCACCGGGATACGAGCTCGGCTGGAACCACACGACGCTGCGGGCGCTCAGGGTCGATCCGTCCGTCACCTATCTCCAGGTGCTCTATCCGTTCCCGAACCAGGTCGAACTGATCGAGCGCATCCATGCGCGCTTCGGCGACGAGGTGCTTTGCCACCTCGAATTCGTCCGTTTCGACGGCAAGGTCACCTGCTTCGGCCTGCCGTTGGTGCGCTTCACCAGTGAGGAGCGGCTGGAAGAGATCATCGCGATCCACGAGGAGATGGGCGCGCCGATCTTCAATCCGCATCGCTACACGCTGGAGGAGGGCGGCATGAAGCAAACGGACGACTTGCAACTCGCCTTCAAGCGCGAGGCCGATCCGCAGGGGTTGCTCAATCCCGGCAAGATGATCGCCTGGGAAGATCCGGCTTACGATTATCGCTCGGGCAAGACCTTCCTGTTCCGCAGCCTGGCGCAAGCGGGAGTTTCCGGCTGAGATGCGCGTCCTCGTCCTCTACGCTCATCCCGATCCGAACAGCTTTGGAGCGGCGCTGCATGGCGCCGTCCTGAAAGGGCTGCAAGAGGCCGGGCATGAGGTCGATGATTGCGATCTCTATGCCGAGGGCTTCGATCCGCTGCTGAGCCATGCCGAGCGTGTGGGTTATCATGATCTTGCCAGCAACACAGATCCCGTTGCCGGCTATGTCGCGCGTTTACGGGCCGCCGAGGCGCTGGTTCTGTGCTTTCCGGTCTGGAATTACGGATATCCGGCGATTTTGAAGGGGTTTTTCGACCGGGTCTTCCTGCCCGGCGTCTCCTTCAAGCTCGTGGACGGCGTCGTCAGGCCGAATCTCTGGAACATCCGCAAGCTCGCGGCGGTCACGAGCTATGGCGGCACGCGCTGGCGCGCCTTCCTGATGGGCGACCCGCCGCGCAAGCTGGTGAAACGGGCGGTGCGCGCGGTCTGTCATCCCATGGCGCGGCCGCTCTATCTGGCGCATTACGACATGAACCGCGCCACGCCCGAAAGCCGCGCGGCATATCTGGGGATAGTCGAAAAAAAGATGCGTATGCTCTGATTCCGTGCTGCAACCGCGTCATCACGCCGTCATGATCACAAGCGATCTGACAGCCGGCGAAAAATTATTTCGATCACTTTCCAAGGACCGGCTCATGACCAAGTCCCTCGAGAAAAGTGTCGGGCGGGCCCTTCTGGTGGCTGCGCGGCTGCATCGTTCGCGTATGGGCGAGCGGCTGAATGCGCTCGGGTTGTTCCCCGGTCAGGAGCAGGCGTTGAAGGCGTTGCAGCCGGCGCCGATGACCATGGGTGAGCTCGCGACGCTGCTGCGCGTCAAGCCGCCGACTGTTTCCAAGACGATTGGCCGGCTTTCCTTGCAGGGCCTCGTGACGCGCGAAGGCGGCGGCCGCGACGGACGTCTCGTCCAGGTGGCGCTGACCGAGAGCGGCCAGAAGACGGCGGCGGCGCTCGATGCGGTCTGGAATCAGGTCGAGGACGAGCTGCTCGAGAAGCTCGACGCCAAGGAGCGCAAGCAGTTGCGCAAGCTGCTGCGCAAGGCCTCCAAGGGCCTGTCCAAGGCGGGCGTCGACGTCGACGATGCCGATGCCGAAGGCGACGAGGCTGAGAGCGACGCCGCCTGACATACGCATGGAGCGCATGCTCCAACGCACTGGCTTCGCGATATAAATCGGTTAAATCTGGTTCCGTCATTCTCTCCACGCATGACGGGACACCCCTTGCCCGCCGTTTATTCCCATCATCCTGAGACCCGCCGCACGCGGTTGATTGCCATTGGCCTGATGTGCGCAGCGGTGGTCTGCTTCTCCGCACTCGACACCAGCGCGAAATGGCTCGGGCGCGAAATGGACCCGCTGCAGGTCGTGTTCGCGCGCTATGCCGGCAGCGTCATCCTGGTCTCGCTCCTGCTGAATCCGTGGAGCCATCCCGGCATCATGCACACGCGCCGGCCCTGGCTGCAGGCCTTCCGCTCGCTGCTGCTGCTCGGCTCGACGGCGCTCAACTTCTTCGCGTTGCAATATCTTCAGCTCGCCGAGACGGTCTCGATCATGTTCGCGACGCCGCTGCTGGTGGCGCTCGTCTCGGGTCCGCTCCTCGGCGAATGGCCGGGACCGCGCCGCCTGATCGCGATCGGCATCGGCTTCCTCGGCGTGCTCGTGGTGGCGCGGCCGGGGCTGGGCGGCATGCATCCGGCGGCGCTGCTCTCGGTGATCAGCGTCTTCTGCTATGCCTTCTACTCGCTCTCGACGCGCATCCTCGCTGCCTATGACCCGCCCGAGACCACCATGGTCTATTCGGGCGCGGCCGGCACGATCGCGATGATTCCACTGGTCCCGTTCTTCTGGACCTGGCCGCCCGACGCCTTTTCCTGGGGGCTGATGGCTTTTGTCGGCGCGATGGGCGGCGTCGGCCACTGGATGCTGATCCTGGCCCATCGCCTGGCGCCGGCGACGGTGCTCGCGCCCTTCATCTATTCGCAGATCATCTGGATGGTCGCGCTCGGCTATCTGGTGTTCGGGCAATTGCCCGACCGTTTCACCTTCATCGGCGCGGCGATCGTGATCGCGTCGGGCCTCTACCTGCTCTATCGCGAGCGGGTGCGGGCCGTGCCCGAAGGCTCGGCCCGCCTCGATTGAGAGATCGCTCGATACGTCCAGAACATGTCCACGGTTCTGACGCAGCTATCCGTGCTTCCGGTGCTCACGGACCGCTCCGCTCCGGTTCTCGACAGCCACGCCAGTCGGCTCACCCCGGTAGACGTCTCGAACGATCTCTGCGCTCGTCGCAATGACGGGAGCTTTCAACCCTTCTTGCCGAGGGAGACGCCGTTGAGCTCGGCGACCCAGTCGGAGATCATCGGCACGTAGTCGTCGCCGCGGCCGGCGGCGACCGCCGAGGCGTAGACGTTCTTGACGGCATTGCCGACCGGGTTGGGCACGCCCGCGGCATTGGCGACGCCTTCGAGATAGCGCACATCCTTCAGCGCGTTGACCAGCGTGAACTTATGGGCGTCGCGGTCACGCTCCAGCACGTATTTCATGAAGGTCTGGTAGAAGCCGCAATCCATGCGGCTGCCGGACAGCACGCTGTTGAAGGTCTGCGGGGTGATGCCGATCTTCTGCGCCAGCACCAGCGCCTCCGCATAGATCGCGCCGTAGCCCATCGAGAGGAAGTTGTTGAGCAGCTTCATCTTGTGGCCGTCGCCGACAGGGCCGAGATGCGTGACCTTCTGGGCCCAGGCCTCGCAGGCCGGCTTGATCCGGGCGAAGACCTCGTCGCTGGCGCCGACCATGGTCGAGAGCTGGCCGAGCGTGGCCTGGGCCGGGGTGCCGCCTAGCGGCGCGTCGCAAAGATGCAGGCCCTTGGCCTCGAGCTCGGCGGCGAGCTTGACGGTCACGGTGGGATCGGAGGTCGAGCAGTCGACGACGACCGTGCCGGGCTTGGCGCCGGCAATGATGCCGTCAGGCCCGGTCAATACGGCCTCGACCTGGGCCGAACCGGTCACGCAGAGGAAGATGATCGTTGCCTGGCTGGCGAGCTCCTTCGGCGTCTTGGCTTCCTTGGCGCCGGCGGCGACGAGCTCCTCGACCGGCTTGCGGTTGCGGTGGCCCATCACGGTGAGCGGAAAGCCCTTGGCGAGCAGGCAGCTCGCCATGCCCTGGCCCATCAGGCCGACGCCGATGAAGCCCACGGCTTCCTTGCTGCTGCTCATCTTCAATTTCTCCGCTTTATGTGAGAGGACAGGTGAGGATCCGGAGCGGCATCGCCGCTCTTTCGAGGGATGCATGACGACGGACGGCCTGCCGCCAGAGAGCAATGCCACGGGCGGCCTGCGCATGGGCAGCGGCCGCGCCCGCGTGACCTTGCAGATCATCGCCGAACAGCTCGCGGTTTCGACGGCGACGGTCTCGCTCGCACTGCGCAACTCGCCGCTGGTGGCCGAGGCGACGCGGCTGCGGGTGCAGCAGCTCGCCCGCGAGATGGGCTATAGCTATAATCGCAGCGCTGCCTCGCTGCGGACCGACCGCACCAATATCCTGGGTGTCGGCTTCCACGACATCACCAATCCCTATTTCGCCGAGCTTCTTGCGGCGATCGAGGAGACTGCGGCCGAACGCGGCCGTTCGATCCTGCTCGCGACCTATGGCGAGAAGCTCGACCGGCAGGAGCGGGCGCTGACGACGCTGAAGGAATACCGGCCGGACGGGATGCTGGTCTGCGCGGCCGGCGGCAGCACCGCCGAGAGCTTCAGCCATCTGATCGCCGCCGATATGCCCCTGGTCCAGCTTTCGCGCGAGATCCCGGGGCTGGAGCTCGATTTCGTCGGCTCCGACGACAGGCACGGTACCGAGCTGGCGTTGGAGCACCTGATCGGCCTCGGCCATCGCCGCATCGCCTTTCTCGGCGAGAACCAGCTGATCTCGACCAGCCGCAACCGCTACGAAGGCTATTGCGACACGCTCGCGAGGCATGGGCTGCCCTTCGATCCAGCCCTGGTCTATTCGGCCCATGGCACGCGCGAGAACGGGCTGAAAGGCATCCAGCAGGTGCTCGATGTCGCCGACCAGCCGACAGCGGCGATCTGCTTCAACGACCTCACCGCCTTTGGCGCCATGCTCGGCCTGCGCCATCGCGGGCGCGAGGCCGGGGCGGATTTCTCGATCGTCGGCTGCGACGACGTGCAGGAGGCGGCGCAATGGTATCCGGCGCTGACTACCGTCCGGAATTTTCAGGAGGAGATGGGCCGCCGCTCGGCCGAGATCCTGATCCGGCGCATCGCAGAGCCGGCCGCGCCGGTCAGGCGCATCGTGCTCAAGCCCGAGCTGGTCGTGCGCGGGACCACCGCTCCTCCCAAGCGCTAAATTTCTCTCAAGGGTCATTCGCAGGCTTGGCGTTGAGCGCGCGATAGGCCCGCACGACCTGCGAATCGTCGCGCGCGCCATGGCCGAGCCCGGAGCTGGCGAGGAACATCTGATGGGCCGCGGCCGCGAGCGGCAGCGCCGTCCTGGCCGAGCGGCCGGCGTCGAGCACGATGCCGAGATCCTTGACGAAGATGTCGACTGCGCTCGCCACAGGCGCGTCGTCGAGCAGCATGCGCGGGCCGCGATCTCTGAGCATCCAGGAAGAAGCGGCGGATCCGCCGAGGATCTCGAAGAGCAGGGCGCCGTCGATGCCGGCCTTCTCCGCCAGCGAGAGCGCCTCGGCCGCCGCCGCGATATGGACGCCGCAGAGCAACTGGTTGACGGTCTTCACCGTCGCGCCCTGGCCGGGTTTCGTGCCGACATGGAAGACCTTGTCGCCCATCGCGTCGAGCACCGGCTTGGCGCGGGCGAAATCGCCCTCGGACGCACCGACCATGATCGTCAGCGTCGCGCCGCGGGCACCGTTGATGCCGCCCGAGACCGGCGCGTCGACGAGGTGCCGGCCGGTCTTTTCGACCGCGGCGGCGATCGCCTCGGCCTCGCCGGGCGGGCAGGTCGCCATCAGCAAGACGGTGGCTCCAGGCGCCAGCGCCTCGAGCGCGCCGGCATCGAACAGGACGGAGCGGGCCTGCGCGGCATTGACCACCATCAGGACCAGCGCATCGGCGCCTTCGGCCGCGGCCCTGGCACTGTCCGCCGCATGTCCGCCAGCCGCGGCCAGCGCCTCGCGCGCCTCGGCCCGCATGTCGAAGCCGGTGACACGGAACTGGCGCTTGACCAGGTTCTCGGCCATCGGCGCACCCATGGCGCCGAGGCCGATGAAGGCGATGGATTGGATGCTCACGTCAGGTCCAGTCTGTGCGGTGGGATCGTCCTATTGGACCGCTATTCCTTCACCGCACCAGTCATCGCCGACACATAGTGCTCGACGAAGAACGCATAGAGGATGACGAGCGGCAGAGAGCCGGCGAGCGCGCCTGCCATCAGCGAGCCCCAGCGATAGATGTCGCCATCGACGAACTCGTTCACGATCGCGACCGGAACGGTCTTGTTCTGCGTCGAGGACAGGAAGGTCAGCGCGTAGATGAATTCGTTCCAGCACAGGGTGAAGGAGAAGATGAAGGCCGAGATCAGGCCGGGGATGGCGAGCGGCAGGATGATCTTGATCAGGATCTGGCTGCGGCTGGCGCCGTCGATCAGGGCGCATTCCTCGAGCTCATAGGGGATGGTCTTGAAATAGCCCATCAGGAGCCAGGTCGAGAACGGGATCAGGATGGTCGGATAGACCAGGATCAGGGCCAGCGGCGTGTCGAACAGACCGACCTTGTAGATCACCGTCGCGAGCGGGATGAACAGGATCGAGGGCGGCACGAGATAGGCCAGGAAGATCAGCGCGCCGACGACATTGCCGCCCTTGAAGCGCAGGCGCACGATCGCATAGGCGGCGAGCACGCTGGCGACGAGCGAGATGAAGGTCGCGCAGGTCGCGATGAACATCGTGTTCCAGAGCCAGCGCGGATACTCGCTCTCGAAGAGCAGCTTGTAGAAATGCTTGAAGGTCGGCGTCCACGTCCAGAACGGGTTGACCCGGTCCATGTCGATCAGCTGGTCGTCCGGCTTCACCGCCGTCAGCGCCATCCAGTAGAACGGGAAGAGCAGGACGACGATGATCAGGAAGAGCGGGATATAGGTCGTCACGACACGCTTGGGCAGCGTCTCGAGATAGGCCATTCCCTCGCTGTGATCCTGCGTGGCAGCCCGGTTGCCGCCGCTCGAGGTGGTGCCGGCGTCGATGCTAGTCATTGCTGCCGCCCTGCTGCCATTTGCGGGTCTGGAGGCCGTACCAGGCGATACCGATCGCCGCGAGGAGGAACGGGATCATCGCCGTCGAGATCGCGGCGCCCTCGCCGAGCTGGCCGGCGATGATAGCGCGCTGATAGGACAGCGTTGCCATCAGATGCGTCGCGTTGACCGGGCCGCCGCGGGTGAGCGCCCAGATGAGCTGGAAATCGGTGAAGGTGAAGAGAACCGAGAAGGTCATCACCACCGCGATGATCGGCGTCAGCAACGGATAGGTGATGTGGCGGAAGCGCTGCCAGGGCGTGGCGCCGTCCAGCGTCGCGGCCTCGTAGAGCGAGGGCGAAACGGTCTGCAGCCCGGCGAGCAGCGTGATCGCGATAAAGGGCACGCCGCGCCAGACATTGGCGAAGATGGTCGACCAGCGCGCATTCCAGGGATCGCCGAGGAAGTTGATATTGCCGCTGATCCAGCCGAGCTGGCGCAGCGACCAGGAAATGATCGAGAACTGCGAATCGTAAATCCACCAGAAGGCGATGGCCGAAAGCACCGTCGGCACGATGAAGGGGATCAGCACGATGGCGCGGATCATCGCCTTGAACGGCAGGTGCCGGTTGAGCAGCAGCGCCAGATAGAGGCCGATCACGAATTTCGCGATGCTGGCGACGATGGTGTAGAGCAGCGTGTTGAAGACCGAGACCCAGAAGACGCCGTCATCCCAGAGCCATTCGTAGTTCTCGAAGCCGATGAACTCGCCGCCGCGGCCGATCTTGGTGTCGGTGAAGGAAAGCCAGACGCCGAGGAAGAGCGGATAGGCGAGGAACAAGATCAGGATCAGAGCCGCCGGCATCATGTACCAGAAGCCGAGCCAGTTGCGGCTCGCGCTCAGCCTTTGCCAGGCGGTGCGCTCGCTGCGGCCGGAGGTCCGGGCCGAGGGCATGTCGATTGTTGAGTTGACCATCGCGTTTCCGTTTTCGAACGGGGTGCGGTTCCGGCGGTCTCGGCCGGAGCGCGGCGTCAAATGGTCCCCCGGGCGGCTCGTCGCGAAATGGGCCGCCCGGGAGTCTTCTTTCAGCGATAGATGCGCTTGGCCTGCCGCTCGGCGCCGGCGATTGCGCCCTTGACGTCCTCGCGGCCGGTCACGTAGTTCGCGAACATGTCGACGACGATGAAATCGGCGATGGCTGCGGCGGCCTTCTCGCCCAGCGTGCCGAGGCCGGCGGGGGTCAGCGTCCGCTTGGCGACGTCACGATAGGGCGTGGTCTTGGGATCGGCCGTCCAAACCGGATTGGCGTCGTACTCGCCGAGGAAGTGCGACAGATAACCGCCTGCCGCCTCGATCCACGGGTTGAACTGCGGCGCATCCAGCATGAAGGCGATGAAGGCCTTGCTGGCATTGGGCACCTTGGTGAAGTTGAAGGCCAGCATCGTGAAGGGCAGGTGCAGCTCAGTCGGCTTGCCGATGGGCCCGATCGGCATATACGCGTGATCCATGTCGGCGGCGAGCTCGGGCTTCTCCTTCTTCGCCGTGACATAGACCGAAATGCCATTGACGGTGGTGTGCAGTTCGCCGGCCAGGAAGGCCTTGTTGTTCGAGGAATCGTTCCACGAGGCCGTGCCGGGAATGAAGGTATCATAGAGCGCCTTGGCGTATTCGAGCGCCTTGGCCGTCTCCGGGGAGTTGATGATGACCTTGTCGTCCTTGTCGACGAGGTTGCCGCCGTGCGACCAGAGCAGCCAGTGTATCCAGGTGTTGGCGTCGCCCGAAGCATGGCCGAAAGCCATACCGGCCGGGGTGTTGTTCGCCTTCAGCGCCTTGCAGAGCTCCAGGAAGCCGGCCGTATCCTTCGGGAACTCCTTGAAGCCCGCCTTCTGCATCGAAGAGATGCGGTAGTTCACGAGGCCGCCGCTGGCGGCGATCGGAATGCCGATCCACTTGCCGTTGAGCGCGCCGTAGGCCTGCGCCGAGGGGAACCAGCCGCCATGCTTATCGCCGAGATATTTCGAGACGTCGGTCAGGTCGAGGCATTTCTGCGGGAAGAGATGCGGCAGCGAGTAGAGGCCCCAGACCAGGTCGAGACCCTGCCCGGTATTGGCGACCACGGAGGCCTTCGGCTGCAGGTCGTCATAGGATTCGTTGGTGACGTTGATCTTCGCGCCGGTCGCCTGCTCGAAGGCGGCGACGAGCTTCATGAAGGCGGCGTCCTCGGCCTCGACGAAACGCTTCCAGCGCATCAGGTTGATGCGGGCGTTCGGCTCGGGCTTGAAGGGTGAGGCCTGCGCCCAGGCCTTGGCGTAGTCGAGCAGGCCCGCGCTGGCACCCAGGCCCAAAGCGGCGCCACCCTTGAGCAGCGATCTGCGGTCAAAGTTCATCAGTTTCTCCCTCCCTAGGATGTGGCTCGGCGGCTCTTTCGGCGGCCTTGAACCGGATCATTCCGGTCTTTTTTGTCGAGCGGCGCTTCCCTTTGCGGGAGGCGCGCGCTCCTCGATCATCGTCAAAAGCTCCTCATCGCGTCGCCGGCGTCACTGCGCCCGGCTCACGAAATCCTTTTGCCGGTCGCGGCGTCGAAGAGATGCGTCACGTGGATGTCGGGCGTGATGCCGATGCTCTCGCCCGGCTTGGCGGTGATGCGCTCGCGGAAGACGCAGGTCAGGTTCTGGCCGCCACAGCGGACCACGACCTGGGTCTCCGAGCCCATCGGCTCGACCACGATGACCTCGGCCTTGAGCCCGTTCGGGTTGAGCTGGATATGCTCGGGGCGGATGCCGAGCACGGCGGCCTTGCCATTGGAATCGGCCGGATGCTGGCCGATCGGCCAGACCACGCCACCCTCGGTCTCGAAGCCCTGCGCGGTGATCGTGCCCTTGAGCAGGTTCATCGAGGGCGAGCCGATGAAGGCCGCGACGAAGAGATTGGCCGGGCGGTCGTAGAGATCGAGCGGGGCGCCCATCTGCTCGACGATGCCGTCATGCATCACGACGATCTTGTCGGCCATGGTCATGGCCTCGATCTGGTCGTGCGTGACGTAGACCGTGGTGGTCTTGAGGCGCTGGTGCAGCTCCTTGATCTCGGTGCGCATCTGCACGCGCAGCTTGGCGTCGAGGTTGGAGAGCGGCTCGTCGAACAGGAAGACCTGCGGGTCGCGGACGATGGCGCGGCCCATGGCGACGCGCTGGCGCTGGCCGCCCGAGAGCTGGCGCGGATAGCGGTCGAGCAGCTTCTCCAGGCCGAGGATGGCGGCAGCCTTGCTGACGCGCTCGTTGATCTCCGCCTTCGGCGCGTTCCGCAGCTTCATCGAGAAGGCCATGTTGTCGGCCACCGTCATATGCGGATAGAGCGCATAGTTCTGGAAGACCATGGCGATGTCGCGCTCCTTCGGCGGGACATCGTTGACGACGCGCGGTCCGATACGGATCTCGCCGCCGGAAATGTTCTCGAGCCCGGCGATCATGCGCAGCAGGGTCGACTTTCCGCAGCCGGATGGGCCGACGAGAATGACGAACTCGCCATCGGAAATATCGATATCGACGCCATGGATGACCTGCGTCGCGCCATAGGCCTTGCGCACGTCGGCAATCTGGACTGAGGCCATCTGCGCCTTCTCCCGGTCTCTGTTTCCTCGAGGACGCGGCGTCGTCTCCTGGGAGACCCCCGCATCATTGCTGCTATCGGTTTCTTGTGACCGATCAATGGAAATCTCCGCAACCAGGCGGCGCCGGTTGCGTCGGTTTCCATCTGCGATAAAGTCATATCATACACACGGGCGTGTCAAGCGCCGGAGCCTCCGTCTAAAGGCGTGTTCCAGCGTGGCAGAATCGAGGACGCCGGCCATGCGGATGCGCGACTTCTCGCGGCCGACGACCCTGAATTCCGACCGTCTCTTCGGGCAGGTCGCGCAGAAGCTCGCGGTCTCGATCATCGACGGCACCTTCAAGGCGGGTGATCTCCTGCCGAACGAGGATGCGCTGAAATCCGAGATCTCGGTCTCGCGCACCGCTTATCGCGAAGCTGTGAAGGTGCTGACCGGCAAGGGGCTGATCGAGGCGCGGCCGAAGAGCGGCACGCGCGTCGCTCCGCGCGAGAACTGGAACCTGCTCGATCCCGACGTGCTGTCCTGGCATTTTCGCGCCGACCCGAACGAGACCTTCATCCGCGACCTGTTCGAATTGCGCTGCTTCATCGAGCCGAGCGCGGCGAAGCTCGCCGCGATCAGGCGCTCGCCGGGCGATCTGGCGCGAATCGAGGCCGGCTATCGCGGCATGATCGAGAACCCGCCCTATGCCGAGCCGACGATCCGCTCCGATATCGCCTTCCACGAGGCGATCTTCGCCGCTGCCGGAAATACGACGCTGCAATGCCTTGCGAGCGTGGTCTCGGCCGCGATCCAGTGGTCGCTGCTGCTGAAATCGGCCGACGACAAGAATTTCTTCGTTGAATCGCTCGTCGATCACGAGCGCGTACTCGATGCGATCATCAGGCGGGACGGAGAGCTCGCGGCCGCCCGGATGAGCGCCCTGGTGATCGACAGCCTCAACAGCACATTGGCCCTGCTGCCGAGCGCAGCCAAGGCGAATGCGGCGAAAATTGCCTGATTAAGTCATACTACATATGCCGAGGATGCGCTTTTCTCGCGCCTCCGGCTGTGTAGAACTGAGGGCGTCGCCGTGCGCCGGCACGGCGACCGCATCTAATCGTTTTAAAAATCTGAAATCAACACCCGCCTTTCGCCTCTCCAGCCCGACGGAAATTCACGACATGACCGAGATCATCATGACCGGCCCGCTGATGGCCTACGCTGCCGACCAGCTCAAGAAGCGCTTCACCGTGCACGAGCTCTGGAAGGCCGAGGACCGTGCCGCCATGCTGCGCGAGGTTGGTGACAAGGTGCGCGGCGTCGCGGGCGGCGGTTCGCATGTGAAGATCGACGGCTCGTTGTTCGATGCGCTGCCCAAGCTCGAGATCGTCTCGAATTTCGGCGTCGGCTACGACAATGTCGATGCCAAGGAAGCGGGCAAGCGTGGGCTGATCGTCACCAATACGCCGGATGTCCTGACCGACGAGGTCGCGGATCTCGCGCTTGGCCTGCTGCTGGCGACCGTCCGCCAGCTGCCGCAGGTCGATCGCTATCTGCGCGCCGGCAAGTGGCTGGAGAAGGCCTATCCGCTGACCACCTCGCTGCGCACCCGCAAGGTCGGCATCGTCGGCCTCGGCCGCATCGGCAAGGCGGTGGCGAGCCGCCTCGAGGCCTTCGGCATCCCGGTCGCCTATCATGGCCGCACCCGCCAGGCCGACGTCTCCTATCGCTACTATCCTTCGCTGGTCGAGATGGCGGCTGATGTCGATACGCTGGTCTCGGTCGCGCCGGGTGGCGCCTCGACGCATCACATGATCAATGCCGAGGTGCTGAAGGCGCTCGGCCCCAACGGCATCCTTGTCAATGTCGGGCGCGGCACGGTGGTCGACGAGCAGGCGCTGATCGAGGCGCTGAAGAACAAGGTCATCCTCTCCGCCGGTCTCGACGTGTTCGAGGACGAGCCGCGCGTGCCGGCCGAGCTGATCGCGATCGACCATATCGTGCTGTTGCCGCATGTCGGCTCGGCATCGGTCCACACGCGCGAAGCAATGGGCCAGCTCCTGGTCGACAACCTCGCGTCATGGTTCGATGGCAAGGGGCCGCTGACCCCGGTCGCCGAGACGCCATGGACGAAGAAGGCCTGAACCAGCGGAGGGCGCGCGTCATGCGGCGCTGTCTCTCGCTTCTGATCATGGGCCTCGCCGCGAGCATAGCGCAGGCCCAGACCCCGCCATTGCCGCGGGGGGCGGCGACGGCTCCCGACCAGATCAGGCCGCTGGTCGGCGCCTGGGATATCGAGCAGCTCGGCGCGCCGCGCAAGTGCACGATCACGCTCGGCGTCGAGACGGCGGCGAATGGGCGGCAGGTGCGGTTTCCCGCGACCTGTCACCGGGCCCTGCCGATCCTCGGCCGGGTCGCGTCCTGGAGCGTCGCGCCAGGCGGGCTGCCACAGCTCAACGACGATGCCGGCAAGCCGCTGATCGTCTTCGCCCGGTCCAAGCCGAACGCCGATATCGAGGGCAAGGGCACGGATGGCCAGCAATACGCGCTTTCGTCGAAGGATCATCCGCGCGCCCCGGCCAGGCCGGTTCAGAGCGCGGCCGAGCGCTCGGCCACGCTGGCCGCGCGCCCGACCGCGGTCGATCCCGCCAGCGCGCCGGCGGCTGACAGCCTGCCCGGGCGCTATTCGGTGATGCGTCAGGCCAATCGCGAGGCCTGCCGCCTGACATTGTCGGGGCCGCCGGATGCAAGCGGCCGGGCGCCGGCCGGTTTCGACGGGCGCTGTGACGACACGGGGCTGACGATATTCGACCCGGCCGGCTGGCGCTATGCCGCGGGCCGGCTCACGCTGATCGCCCGGCGCGGCCACAGCGTCGAGCTGATCTTCGAGAACGGCCAGTGGCGCAAGGATCCGGCGGTCGGCGCGCCATTGCTGATGCGGAAGCTGGCGCAGTAGTGCCTTCCCGTCATGGTCGGCCTCGTGCCGACCATCCACGTCTTCATTCGTCGAGCGCGGTGTTGAAGGCGTGGATGCTCGGGACAAGCCCGAGCATGACGGCGCGGGATCACTCCGCTGCCTGGTAATCCAGCACGCCGCGGCGGATCTGGTCCTCCTCGATCGACTCGAACAGCGCGCGGAAATTGCCCTCGCCGAAGCCGTCATCGCCCTTGCGCTGGATGAATTCGAAGAAGATCGGGCCGAGCACCGTGCCGGAGAAGATCTGCAGCAGCACCTTGCTCATCCGGCCTTCCTTCTCGCCGAGCGCAACCGCGCCTTCGCCGTCGATCAGGATGCCGTTCGCCTGCAGCCGCTCGACCGGCTCGCCATGACCGGGCACCCGCGTATCGACCTTCTCGAAATAGGTCACGGGCGGGGAGGGCATGAAGGGCAGGCCGTTCGCGCGCAGTTGTTCGACGGTCGCGTAGATGTCGCGGGCGCCGAGGGCGACATGCTGGATGCCCTCGCCCTTGTACTGGCGCAGGTATTCCTCGATCTGGCTCTTGTCGTCGAGCGATTCATTGATCGGGATGCGGATCTTGCCGCAGGGCGAGGTCAGGGCCCGCGAGATCAGACCAGTGAGCTTGCCCTCGATGTTGAAGAAGCGGATCTCGCGGAAATTGAAGAGATCGCCGTACCAGCCGGCCCAATGGTCCATGCGGCCGCGATGGACGTTGTGGGTGAGGTGGTCGAGATAATACATCCCGGCCTGCTCGGGATGCGGATCGCGCTCGCCGAGCCACTCGAAATCGACGTCCCAGATCGAGCCCTTCTCGCCATAGCGATCGACGAAATAGAGGATCGAGCCGCCAATCCCCTTCACCGCCGGAATCTGAAGCTCGCCGGGGCCGACCTTGCTCTCATAGGGCTCTGCTCCCAGCGAGACGGCGCGCGCGAAGGCATGTTTGGCGTCGACGACGCGAAAGGCCATGGCGCAGGCGCAGGGGCCATGCTCGGACGCGAAGGCCTGGGCGAAGGAATCCGGCTCGGCATTGACGACGAAATTGACGTCGCCCTGGCGGTAGAGCGTGACGTTCTTGGAGCGATGCCTCGCCACCGGCGTGAAGCCCATGCTCCTGAAGAGGGGGTCGAGCTTTTCCGGCTCGGGATGAGCGAATTCGACGAACTCGAAGCCGTCAGTGCCCATCGGGTTGGCTTCGGAGATTTCGGGCGGCGCGGAATCGTGCGGGAAAGGACCCATGACATGCTCCTCCAATCAGGTTCTAGGCATGATCACGCATGGGGCCAGCACGAAGCTTGCAAAATGGTGGGTCAGAACGAATTCTATGCACGAATCACGCATGGTGTTCCGAGGGGTTGCACGAAATGGCCGCACTCGATGCTTTCGACCTGCGTCTGCTCGATGCGCTCCAGCAGGATGCCTCGCTGACCAATGGCGCGCTGGCGGAGAAGATCGGGCTTTCGGCGAGCCAGGTCTCGCGGCGGCGGCAGCGGCTCGAGGAGGAGGGCACGATCCGCGGCTACCGGGCGCTAATCGAGCCGGCCGCGATCGGGCTCGGAGTCACCGTCTTCATCCATGTCGCGCTCAACACCCATTCGCGTGACAATGCCCGCCGCTTCCGCGATCTCGTGCGCCTGACGCCCTCCGTGCTCGAGGCGCATGCGCTGACCGGGGAGGCGGACTATCTGCTCAAGGTCGCGGTGGGCGATCTCAAGGAACTATCGCTCCTGGTCAACGAGATCCTGCTGCCGCATGAGAGCGTGGCGCGGGTGCGGTCGGAAATCGCGCTGGAGACGCTGAAGGAGCCGGGCCTGCTGCCGCTACCCACGCCTTGATGGCGTCATTGTTCCTTCGCATGGGCTACCTACCGATTGGAGCGTTTGCATCTCATATGCAGGCCAAGGCGCCGTACGGCGCCGGAGCTCAGATAAGGGGAACGCCGATGTTCAACGCCAAATCTCTTCTCGACGCGCTGGTCAATGCCGGCAGCCAGGCCGGCCAGCAGGCCGGGCAGGCAGGAGGCCTTGGCGGGATGCTGGGCAATCTCGCGCAGCAGGTCCAGCAATCGGGGGCCTCCGGCGGCCTCGGCGGCATGATCGGCAGCGTGCTCGGCCAGGCGACGCAAGGCGTGCAGGACGCCGCCCAGCAGACCGGCGTGCAGCAGAAGGCGAACGAGGTTCTCGGCCAGCTCTCCGGCGGCAAGACGCCGGACCAGCTCTTCGAGCAGGCCAAGGGCATGCTCGCCAGCAATCCGGCGGTCGCCACCGCGGTGCTGGGCGGGCTCGGCGCGCTACTGTTTGGCTCCTCGGCGGGCCGTTCGGTGGTCGGCTCCGCCGCCAAGCTCGGCGGCCTCGCGCTGATCGGCGGCCTCGCCTACAAGGCCTATCAGAACAGCCAAGCCGGCAAGCCGCTGCTCGATCTGCAGCGCCAGGAGGTGCTGCCGGCGCCGGCGGGCTCGGGCTTCGAGCCGGAGGCCGCGAGCGAGAACACGGCCCTGATCTTCATCCGCGCGATGATCGCCGCCGCGGCCGCCGATGGACATATCGACCCGGAAGAGCGGAACGCCATTCTCGGCGGGCTGAAGGAAGCCGGCTTCGATCCCGAGGCGAATGAATGGCTGGCCAACGAGATGGCCAATCCGGCCTCGGTCGAGACGCTGGCCGAGGCGGCGGAAACGCCCGAGCTCGCGGCGCAGATCTACACGGCGGCGCGTCTCGCCATCAATCCGGACACGCCGGCCGAGAAGGACTTCCTGGCGGGGCTTGCCGGCTCCGTCGGGCTCGATGCCGAGCTGGTCGCCAATATCGACGCGGCTGCGAGCGCGGCGAAGGTCTGACGCTGCTTCCCGTCTAGAGCATTTCCGCGTTTCTCCGAATCGCGAAAATTCTCTAACCTTTTGTTTTGACGCATTTTCTTCACGCGAACCGGGATCCACTTCGCTCGAAAATGCTCTAGTGCGCGGCCGAGTTCGAGAACAGATTGATGACGACGACGCCGGCGACGATCAGCGCCATGCCGATCAGCGCCGGCAGGTCGAGCCTCTGTCCGAACAGGACGAGCGCGATCAGGCTGATCAGCACGATGCCGATGCCCGACCAGATCGCGTAGGCGATGCCGACCGGGATCGTGCGCAGGCAGAGCGACAGGAAATAGAAGGCGCAGGCGAAGGCGACGAGCGTGATCAGCGACGGCACCAGCCGCGAGAACTCGTTCGACGCCTTCAGGGCCGAGGTGCCGATCACCTCGCTGACGATCGCTATCGCGAGATAGAGGTAGCTCACGCCGCCTTGGCGCTCTTGAGGAACGTCCCCATCCGTTCCAGCGCCCGCTCGATATTCTCCAGCGAGTTGGCATAGGAGAGACGGATATAGCCCTCGCCATGGACGCCGAAATCGGGGCCGCCGATCGTGGCGACGCCGGCATCCTCGAGTAGGGCCGAGGCGAGCTTCTTGGCCTTCCAGCCGGTCTGCGAGACGTTCGGGAAAGCGTAGAAGGCGCCCTTCGGCGTCGCGCAGGAGACGTTCGGCAGGGCGTTGAGGCCGGCGACCACCGCCTTCCGGCGTCGGTCGAACTCCGCGAGCATGGCGTGAACCGCGTCCTGCGGCCCGGTCAGCGCGGCAAGGCCGGCCCATTGCGCGGCGGCGTTGACGCAGGAATGCGAGTTGACGGCGAGCTTGCGGGCATTGTCGTAGAGGGGCTTCGGCCAAACCGAGAAGCCCATGCGCCAGCCGGTCATGGCATAGGTCTTCGACCAGCCGTTGAGCAGGATCAGCCGATCGCGGAGCTCGGGATAGCTCAAGAGGCAGACATGCTTCTCGCCATCATAGAGCATCTGGTCGTAGATCTCGTCCGACATCACCGCGACATCGGGGAACCTGGCGAGGCCGGCGACGAGCTTGTCGACCTCGGCCTTGGGCGTGACGCCGCCGGTCGGGTTCGCCGGCGAGTTGACGATCAGCAGGCGGGTCTTCGGCGTGATCAGCGAGAGCGTCTCCTCGGCCGAGAAGGCAAAACCGTTCTCCTCGCGGATCGGCACCGGGATCGGGGTCGCGCCGGTATACTCGATCATCGAGCGATAGATCGGGAAGCCGGGATCGGGATAGAGGATCTCGGCGCCGGGCTCGCCGAACATCAGGATCGCCATGAACATGGTGACCTTGCCGCCGGGCACGATCATCACCTCCTCCGGTGAGACCTCGACCGAGAAGCGCTTGTGCAGGTCAGCCGCGACCGCCTCGCGCAAGGGCAGGATGCCGTTGGCGGGGGTATAGCCGTGGTGGCCGTCGCGCAGCGCCTTCACGGCGGCCTCGACGATGTGCTCGGGTGTCGGGAAATCCGGCTGGCCGATGCCGAGATTGATGATGTCCTTGCCCTGGCGCTGCAGCTCGGTCGCGCGCGCCAGCACGGCGAAGGCATTTTCCTCGCCGATGCGGGCGAAGGAGGGGACGACATGCAGCGCCATGACGGGCTTCCTCTGACTCTTCTGTTCGACGGCCCGGTCGCGGGCCTTGGCGTTGTCTTGGCCGGAATTGGCAGCGCGATGCAAGAGCCGAGCTTGCGCTTGGTGCCGGTCCGCCGCGCGTTTCTTGCAGTTGCAAGGCGCGCGGCGGCAGATTCTGCTGCCGGGGTGCAGTCAGCGCCATCCCGACGATTGGCGGCTCGGATTGCATGCTGTATGCAGAATGCGCATTGTTGCGGCAAGTTGCCGAAGGGCTCTTGTCGCGCCGATGCCGATCGGCAAGATAGCTCGTTCAAATCGTTTTAAAGAGAAGTGGCCCAAAAGGCTGCGCGCCGCCGCGAGAGGGAATGACGGGAATGGCCAAGACGCCGAGCAACGGCAAGAAGCCGGTTCGCAAGATCAAGCCTGAGCAGCTCCGCTCGAAAGCCTGGTTCGACAATCCCGCCAATGCCGACATGACCGCGCTCTATATCGAGCGCACCATGAATTTCGGCCTGTCGCGCGAGGAGTTGCAATCGGGTCGGCCGATCATCGGCATCGCCCAGACCGGCTCCGACATCGCGCCGTGCAACCGCCACCATCTCGAGCTGGCGCCGCGCATCCGCGACGGCATCCGCGAGATGGGCGGCGTGCCCTTCGAGTTCCCGATCCACCCGATCCAGGAAACCTGCAAGCGCCCGACCGCCTCGCTCGACCGGAACCTGCAATATCTCTCGCTGGTCGAGATCCTCTACGGTTACCCGCTCGACGGTGTCGTGCTGACGACCGGCTGCGACAAGACCACGCCGGCCCAGATCATGGCCGCCGCTACCGTCGACATCCCGGCGATCGCGCTGCCGGGCGGGCCGATGCTGAACGGCGATTTCCGTGGCGAGCGCACGGGATCGGGCACGATCGTCTGGAAGGCGCGCCAGATGATGGCGGCCGGCGAGATCGACTATCGCGGCTTCGTCGACCTCGTCGCCTCCTCGGCGCCCTCGGCCGGGCATTGCAACACGATGGGCACGGCCTCGACGATGAACGCGCTGGCCGAGGCGATGGGCATGACGCTGCCCGGCGCGGCGGCTATTCCCGCGCCCTACCGCGATCGCTACGAGATGGCCTACCTGACCGGCAAGCGCATCGTCGAGATGGTCTGGGAGAACCTGATCCCCTCGAAGATCCTGACGCGCGAGGCTTTCGAGAACACCATCGTCATCAACTCGGCGATCGGCGGCTCGACCAATGCGCCGATCCACGTCAACGCCATCGCCAAGCATATCGGTGTGCCGCTCGACAACGAGGATTGGACGAAGATCGGCTACGACACCCCGCTGCTGGTCAACATGCAGCCGGCCGGCGAGTATCTCGGCGAGGATTATTACCGCGCCGGCGGCCTGCCCGCCGTGATCGCGGAGCTGCTCGAGAAGGGCAAGCTCAAGCCTGCGATCACCGCCAACGGCCGCACCCATGAGGAGAACTGCAAGGGCTTCTTCGCGGTCAACCGCAACGTCATCAAGAGCTATGACGAGCCGATGAAGAAGGAGGCCGGGTTCCTCAACCTCTCCGGCAACCTGTTCGATTCCGCGATCATGAAGACCAGCGTGATCACGCCGGAATTCCGCAAGCGCTATCTCGAGAACCCGAAGGACCCGATGGCCTTCGAGGGCCGGGCGATCGTCTTCGACGGGCCGGAGGACTATCACCATCGCATCGACGATCCCGCGCTCGCCATCGACGAGCACTGCGTCCTGTTCATCCGCGGCGTCGGGCCGATCGGGTATCCCGGCGCGGCCGAGGTCGTGAACATGCGGCCGCCGGATTACCTGATCAAGAAGGGTGTCTCCGCGCTGGCCTGCGTCGGCGATGGCCGCCAGTCCGGCACCTCGGGCTCGCCCTCGATCCTGAACGCCTCGCCGGAAGCGGCGACAGGCGGCGGGCTCGCGCTGCTCAAGACCGGCGACAAGGTCCGCATCGACCTGAAGAAGCGCACGGCGAATATCCTGATCTCCGACAAGGAGCTGGAGGAACGTCGCGTCGCGCTGAAAGCGGCCGGCGGCTACAAATATCCGAAGAGCCAGACGCCCTGGCAGGAAATCCAGCGCAAGATCGTCGGCGAGCTTTCCGAGGGCATGGTCCTCAAGCCGGCGGTCAAGTACCAGAAGATCCACAAGAAGTTCGGCATTCCGCGCGACAATCACTGAGGTTGTCGCCGGAAGCTGGATGCGTGAATGGCAGGCGCGGGAACCCTCTCCTAGGAGGGGCGGTCCCGACGCCTTGTCCGAAGCCCATCAGCGTCATTGCGAGCGCAGCGAAGCAATCCAGGGGACAGCGCGAGACGCTGGATTGCTTCGTCGGCTACGCCTCCTCGCAATGACGGCGGACCGCGGCTCGTCTCATTAGCCCGGGGCCCCTCACCGTGCCCCCTCCCTCGGAGAGGGCTCCCCGCGTCTCCTCGTCACGAACTGCATGGCGGGCTCGCGCACCATACCCGCCGCGCATCGCCATCGGGCGCGGGCGTCGGAGGCGGGGGGCTGACAAAGGGCGGCTGGCCGGACAGTATGCGCTCCCCGCTCACATGACCTGAAACGATTTAGATGCCCCATAGCCTTGTGACCGCCCAGTTCCGCTCGCTGCACGAGGCCGGTTGCTTCGTGATGCCGAACCCGTGGGATGTCGGCTCGGCACGCTGGCTGCGCGGGCAGGGCTTCAAGGCGCTGGCGACGACCAGCGCGGGCTTCGCCTTCACGCAGGGGCGCGCCGACCAGGACGTGCCGCGCGACATGATGCTCGCCCATATCGCCGAGATCGTGCGGGCGGTGCCGGACCTGCCGGTCAATGCCGATTTCGAGAACGGCTATGCCGACGAGCCGGCCGAGGTCGCGGCCAATGTGAAAGCCTGCGTCGCGACCGGTGTCGCCGGGCTCTCGATCGAGGATGCGACCGGGCGTGAGTCCGACCCGCTCTACCCGTTCGAGCTTGCGGTCGAACGCGTCCGCGCCGCGCGCAAGGCGATCGACGAGACCGATTCCGGCGTTGTGCTGACGGCACGCGCCGAGTGCTTCCTGACCAATCATCCGGATGCGCTGAACGAGGCGGCCAGGCGCATCGCCGCCTATGCCGAGGCGGGGGCGGACGTGCTCTATGCGCCGGGACCGAAGACGAGGGAGCAGATCGCGACGATCGTCTCGGCCGCCGGCGGCAAGCCGGTGAACCAGCTGATCTATGGCGATTTCGGCCTGACCGTCGCCGATGTCGCGGCGCTCGGTGCTCGCCGCATCTCGATCGGCGGGGCCTTGGCGCGGGCGGCCTGGGCCGCCTTCATCGAGGCGACGCGGCTGATCAAGGACGAGGGCAGCTTCGCTGGCTTTGCAGGCAATGGCGGCTCTGCGCCGATCACCCAGTTCTTCCGCGACGATCTGAAGGCACGCTCGTGAGCCGCGACCTCGTCATCGCGCCCGAATGGCTCGGGCGCAGCGGGCTGTGGACGCTCGACGCCAAGGGCAAGCGGCGCGAGGCCGATGCCGAGGAGGTCGGGCTGTCCGAGGCTTTCGCCGACCGGCTGGAAGCCTGGATGGACGCGTTCGACGCGATCTATGACGAGGATAACGAGGCGAATTCCGCCTTCGCCGGCGAGGTCGAGCGGCTCGCCTGGGAGGCCGAGGGTGCGGCTCTGGCCCATGCGGCCGAGGCCGAGCTCGGATCGGCCTGGACCATCATCTTCGATCTCTCCGCATGGCGCGAAAAGGTTCGCTCATGACATTGTCGCCCGACTGGAAGGCGCCCCCCTTTCCTCCGGCCAAGGTGCTGGACGGCCATTACTGCCGGCTCGAGCCGCTCGATATCGCCCGGCATCTCGACGAGATCTGGGCGGCCAATGCCGGCCAGGACAAGGTCTGGGACTGGCTCCCGGCCGAGCCGCCGAAGGACAAGGAGACCTATCGCGCGCTGCTCGCCGGCATGGTCGAGAACAAGGCGATCGTGCCGCTCGCGGTCATCGACAAGGCGGATGGCAAGGCCAAGGGCCATCTCTGGATCATGGAGATCAGGCCGGCCCATGGCGTCTTCGAGGTCGGCTGGATCACCTATTCGCCGAGCCTGCAGCGCACGCGGGCCGCGACCGAGGCGATCTACCTCGTCGGCGCCTATGGCTTCTCGCTCGGCTATCGCCGCTACGAGTGGAAGTGCAACAATCTGAACGAGCCGTCGAAGCGCGCCGCCTTGCGTTTCGGCTTCCAGTACGAGGGCCTGTTCCGCCAGCACATGGTGGTCAAGGGCAGGAATCGCGACACCGCCTGGTTCTCGATCCTCGACGGCGAATGGCCGGTGCGGGCGCAGGCCTTCGAGCGCTGGCTCGCGCCGGAGAATTTTGACGCGCAGGGACGGCAGAAATTCTCGCTCAATGCCTTCAACCAGGCGAGCGCGCTGGCGGGCGCTGTTCCGGTGCGGCGCGCGTCCATTGCCGATATCCCGGCGATCCTTGCGCTGAAGAACGCGGCCTATACGCCGAACGAAAGCATTATCGGTGTGCCGTCGCTGCCGCGCATCGCGGATTATGCGCAGGTCGTCGCCGAGCACGAGGTCTGGCTCGCCGAAAGCGAGGGCGGGCTCGATGCGGCGCTCGTGCTCGATATCGAGCCCGGCGAATTCACGCTCTGGAGCATCGCGGTGTCGCCGGCGGCGCAGGGGCGCAGGCTCGGCGCGGCGCTGATGGATTTCGCCGATGAGCGCGCCCGCGCCCTCGGCTACAGCTCGGTGCATCTCTACACCAATGCCAAGCTGACGCAGCGCATCGGCTGGTACGAGCGTCTCGGCTATGCCGTGACGCATCACGAGGATCTGGCCGACCGGCGCCTGACGCACATGCGCAAACAACTCGACAAGCCGGCAGATTAAGGGACCAACGGAAATGGCAGGACGTTTGAAGGGCAAGGTCGCGGTCGTCACCGCTGCGGGGCAGGGCATCGGCCGGGCGATCGCCGAGGCCTATGTCGCCGAGGGCGCGACCGTCTGGGCGACCGACAAGGACGTCGCCCTGCTCGAGGGGATTGCGAAGGCGAAGAAGCGCAAGCTCGACGTGCTCTCGACCAAGGCGGTCGATGCCTTCGCCGAGAAGGTCGGCACCATCGACATCCTCGTCAACGCCGCCGGCTTCGTACATCACGGCACCATCCTGGAATGCGACGACAAGGCCTGGGAGTTCTCCTTCGACCTCAACGTCAAGTCGATGCACCGCACGATCAAGGCGTTCCTGCCGGGCATGCTCGCAGCCGGCAAGGGCTCGATCGTCAATATCGCCTCTGGCGCCGGCTCGGTGCGCGGCATCCCGAACCGCTATGTCTACGGCACGACCAAGGCGGCGGTGATCGGCCTGACCAAGGCGGTCGCGGCCGACTACATCAAGAAGGGCATCCGCTCGAACGCGATCTGCCCGGGCACGATCCAGTCGCCCTCGCTCGACGGGCGCATCAAGGATCTGGCGGCCCTGACGAAGACGACCGAGGCGGCTGCCCGCCAGGCCTTCATCGACCGCCAGCCGATGGGCCGGCTCGGCACGGCCGAGGAAATCGCCTGGCTCGCGGTCTATCTCGGCTCGGACGAGGCGAGCTACACCACCGGCCAGATCCACCTCGCCGATGGCGGCTTCGCGCTCTGACGCGGCTTCGAGCACAAGGATAGCGACATGCACATTCTGGTTCTCGGCGGCGCCGGCATGGTCGGCCGCAAATTCATCGAGCGGCTGGCTCATGAAGGTCGGCTCGGCGGCAAGACGGTCAGCAAGGTCACCGCGCAGGACGTGGTGGCGGCGAGCGCCCCGGCGGCGACGCCTTTCGCCTTCGACGTCGTGGTGTCCGACATCTCGATCGAGGGCGTGGTCGATGATCTCATCGCCTCGAAGCCCGATCTGATCGTCCATCTCGCGGCGATCGTCTCCGGCGAGGCGGAGGCCGATTTCGACAAGGGCTACCGCATCAATCTCGACGGCACGCGCCATCTCTTCGATGCGATCCGCAAGCTCGGCGGTGGCTACAAGCCGCGGGTGATCTTCACCTCGTCGATCGCGGTGTTCGGCGCACCGTTCCACGAGAAGATCGAGGACGAGTTCTTCACCACGCCGCTGACGAGCTACGGCACGCAGAAGGCGATCGGCGAGTTGCTGCTCTCCGACTATACCCGCCGCGGCTTCTTCGACGGCGTCGGCATCCGCCTGCCGACGATCTGCGTGCGACCGGGCAAGCCGAACAAGGCGGCCTCGGGCTTCTTCTCGAACATCATCCGCGAGCCGCTGAACGGCGAGGAGGCCGTGCTGCCGGTTTCCGACCAGGTCCGCCACTGGCACGCCTCGCCGCGTTCCGCCGTCGGCTTCCTCGTCCATGCCGCGACAATGGACACGAACACGATCGGCCCGCGCCGCAACCTGACCATGCCCGGCTATTCGGCGACGGTGGCGGAGCAGATCGAGGCGCTGCGCAAGGTCGCCGGCGAGAACGTGGTGAAGCGCATCAAGCACGTTCCCGATCCGGTCATCGACGGCATCGTCGCCGGCTGGCCGCGCAACTTCAACGCGGTGCGCTCGGTGCAGCTCGGCTTCAAGGCGGAGTCGAGCTTCGAAGAGATCATCCGCGTCCATATCGACGACGAGCTCGGCGGGAACTTCGTGAAGTAGGCCGCTCGCCGTCATTGCGAGCACCCGGGTCTTGCCTTCGGCAAGCCCGAGTACAGGCTCCGCGAAGCAAGCCAGGGGCGGCAGTGCTTTATGTCCCCTGGATTGCTTCGTCGGCTGAAGCCTCCTCGCAATGACGCCAGGCCTGCGCGCGAGGCTGAAAGCAAAACAGCCCCGGCGTGAGCCGGGGCTGTTCTCGTTTTCAACGGAGCGTCTCAGGCGAGGCAGGGCTCGCCCGAGGAGGAGACGGCCTCGATGATTTCGGGCTCCGGCGCATGGGTCCAGCCGGTGGAGCTCCAGCTCTTCAGCGCCGACCAGGTCGAGCGGTCGAGCCGATACTGCTCGCACGGGAAAAGCCCGCCGCGCGCCGGCAGCGACTTGAGGAAGGAGCCCTCCTGGCGGAAGCCGGACTTCTCCAGCACCCGGCGCGAGGCCGGGTTGATGACGCGCGTGTCGGCCTCCACGGCCGGGATTTCCAGCAGCGTGAAGAGCGTGTCGCTCAAGGCCTGAACGGCCTCGGTCGCATAGCCCTTGCTCCAGTGGTCGGTGCCGAGCCAATAGCCGATGAAGGGCGTGCCGGTGGCCTGCGGATGGGCCCCGATCATGCCGATCAGCTCGTTAGGCCGGGTACGGGGCGTGATCGCCAGAGCCAGATGCTCGCCCAGCGCATTGCCCTTGCGCATCGCGAAAATGAAGGGCTCGACGGCATCCTTGGGATAAGGATGCGGGATCGAGGCCGTCATTTCCGCCACCGCTTTCTCGCCGGCCTGACGCAGGATCGCGTTGGCGTCCGCCATGCGGGGCCAGCGCAGCCAGAGACGGCGGGTCTCGAGCCGGAAGACATCGTCGCGGGTCAGTTCGGGGAACATGGGTCTCTCCGTCGGCGCAAACGAAAAAGGGAGCTGGGACTTTGGTCCCATCTCCCCTTTCGCTTGACCTTCGGGAGCCCTGTTCGGGCCTTGCCCTTGATCCGATCGGTTCGATGGAACCGGCGGATCGAGAGATTTCCCTATCCGCCTTTTACTCTGCGGCCTCTTGGGCCGGGACTACGTTCACGAAAGCTCGGCCGAGCTTGGTCGTGAATCGGACGCGTCCATTGGTCGTGGCAAAGAGGGTATGGTCTTTGCCCATGCCAACGTTCACGCCGGCGTGCCATTTGGTACCGCGTTGACGAATGATGATGTTGCCGGCCACGACCGCCTGGTCGCCGAAACGCTTCACGCCTAGGCGCTTGCTTTCGGAGTCGCGACCATTGCGGGACGAGCCGCCTGCCTTTTTGTGAGCCATAACGCCCTACCTCAGAAACTCTGTTGTCTCTCTAACCCGAATCGGCGGCAAAAGCCACCCGCTTCGGAGACGAAACCTGAACGAAGCTGACGGGAGCCGTCAGTAGTCCTCGCCGGAGGCCAGTTCTTCCTGGTCCGCCTTCGCCCGCGGGGGCTTGCCGGCCAGCAATTCCTTGGCCTGCACGACCCACTCCTCGCGGGTGGCGCGGCCACGCAGCTTGAGCTCCTCGTCCCACTTGGCGACGTCCTCGTCGCTCCAGGCGGCGATGTCGTTCCAGGAGGTGATGCCGGCGGCGCGCAGCTTCTTCTCGATGGTCGGGCCGATGCCCGAGATCAGCGAGAGGTTCGAGGCGTCGAGAGCGCCCTCGGCCTTGGCTTCCGCCTTGGCCGGCTTGCCCTTGGTCTCGGTCGAGGCGGCCTTCAGCGCGGCGGTTGAGGTGCTGCCCTTCTTCATCTCCGGCTGCTTGCCGCCGGTGAGGATGTCGGTGATGCGCACCACGGTCAGCTCGGCGCGGAAGCCGCGCTTGCGCTTCGAGTTCTGGCGACGGCGCTTCTTGAAGGCGATGACCTTCTCGCCGCGGGTCTGCTCGACGATCTCGGCAGCGACGGTGATCTCGCCGAGCGCCTTGGCGTCGAGCGTGGTCTTGTCGCCATCGGTCAGCAGCAGGATGTTGCCGAAGGCAACGGTATCGCCAGGCTCGCCTTCGAGCTTGGCAATGGTGATCTCATCGTTCGCGGCGACGCGGAATTGCTTGCCGCCGGTCTTGATGACTGCGAACATCGTTGTTCTCCATGTTCAGCCCCGCCCTGTCATGGCTCCCGAGGGGAGCGCACGCGGGACGGCTTTTTGGCAGTCGGTTGCGTGGTCGGGTTTGCTCTTGCCGGCGCCAGGCTGCATATCGCGAAACCGGGGCGCCAAAAGAGATCGGGCGCGGATTTCTCCACGCCGGACGTGGCTCGATAGTCGCGAGCGCGTCGGAGGTCAAGCCGAATGACGGAATCTCGCCCTGATTTATGACAGCAGAGAGACTTGTATCCTCGGGATCGCCCGTGTAGTAACCAGCCCGCTTCGACCGAGAGCGACCGCGGACAGGTGGCAGAGTGGTTGAATGCACCGCACTCGAAATGCGGCATACCTGCAAGGGTATCGGGGGTTCAAATCCCTCCCTGTCCGCCACTTCCGCGACATAAGCTGCGGAAATATCTCGCATTTACATTCCGCCCCAGCCGTGCCCGGCATTCTGCCTGACCGCCGCTGACGATCATTCATGGCCAGTGGCCAGGACCTGGCCCTGCTGCGGGGTAGATTCGATCCGGCGATTAGCAGGCCCTAAGCTCCCTCAGGGAGCCATAGCTTGAACTTCGTATGGAAAGCGGAAAAGGGCCTGCTCGGTCAGTCATGCCACGGGAGCGTCGGGGCATGCTCAATTTCGCGCAGCAGCCACGCGATCGACAAGAGAAGGTTGATACCAATCCAGATCATGACGATGCTCCGGCAGAACCTGCCCTATCAGATCGCGATCCGGGTTAATGAACCGCTCATCTTCGAGTCGGTTCCTCACATCGTCCAACAATTCCCGTTGAATGGCGGGGTTGGCGACGTCACGGCTATTCGGCGGCCGACATCGCCATCGGGATGGTCCGCGCTCGCGGCGGCAATCACCTCGCATCAGCGAGCAGTCGATCCGGCCCCCAGCATCGCGCGCAGTCCGGCGACTGTGCCCTCGTCAAAGTTGATATCGATCTCTACGCCGGACCGGGTCTTCGTCCGCAGGATCAACGTTCCGTCATCCGCCATCACGAAGCTGGTCTGTTCCGCCAGGACAGCGCTGATCACATCCGCATTCGAAGGGGAGCCACGCATTTCGGCAGCATGCATGGCCGCGGCTTCGAACCGAGACAGGAAATCACCCTCGAGCAAATGCGGAATGTGGAGGATGAAGCGGCGGCCATTGCTGTCCGTCAGGTCGAGGCAGCTATTCTGGCCCGAGGGGGAGGATCCGTGGCCGTTGACGCGGCTCAACAGGATCGTGGCAGGCTCTGTCATTCTGACGTTCCAAAGATCATGGCGACACACGCACCAATAACCATTTCGTCGCCAGATCGGAAAGCTGATGAGCGAATTGCGCTTTGCTTCCTGTGTCAGTGGCCGGTCTTTCGGCAAGGGGGATGGTGCCGGCGCGATGTCCAGCATGTGCCGATATCCCTGGCCGACACGATGAGTGCGGTAATGTTGAGTGGTGGAGCCGGGCCGGATCGATACAGCTTTTCGTCGATTATCGGCAGTTAAGCGCGCAAAACAATACATTCCTGGCGAGCTGACATCCCCGAGGCCTCCAAATTTCTGGCGTAGAAGTGAGTAGATAACTCAGAATTTCCAGAAAACCCTGTCCTCCAGCATTGACAACGCGATGTGGTGGCAGATGATTCATCCATCGATTCGGTCGATGCGCTAGGCCTGCGAACCATATTCTGATGCTCGGAGAACCAAGCGATGGACGAGAACGACCACCCCAAGACGAGCTATCTCTCCAGGACTGCCGATATCGTTTCGGCTTATGTCAGCCACAACCCCATTCCCGTAGGCGAATTGCCTAGCCTCATCTCCAGGGTTCATTCGTCGCTTAGTCAGATCTCCGATCCAATCCCGGCGCCGCCTGTCGAGGAAAAGATCGAAGCAAAAGTCTCGATCAAGAAGTCGATCACCCCGGATTATCTTATCTGTCTACTCGATGGGAAGAAGTTCAAATCCCTGAAGCGCCATTTGCGTACCGCTTTCGGCATGACGCCGGACGACTACAGGAAGATGTTCGGACTTCCGCCTGATTATCCGATGGTGGCTCCGAACTATGCGGAGGCAAGGAGCAACCTGGCCAAGCAGCTGGGGCTGGGGCAAACCGCCAAGCGGCGAAAGAAAGCCTGACATCATCAATTGAAGCGGGCCGCGGCTCTCGAAAGCTTGTCGGCGGGGCGCGGGCGCGCTTCCGCCGCTCCGCTCCGTCCAGAGCATTTCCGTGCTTCTCCGAAGCGCGAAAATTCTCCCACTATTTGTGTTGACGCATTTTCTTCACGCGAACGGGTATCCACTTCGCTCGAAAATGCTCTGAACATTCATTCAATAACATCGCGATTGGACGAGCGATAAAGCTCGCTCGAAGCCGGACAATGTCGTCGGAGTGGCGGCTATTGGGCGGAGTGCCATGCTGGCGGTCAGACCAGCAATGTCGGGCGCTTGGGGCAAAAGCGACAAGGGAACGACATATGCCCGGCCTAGGTTGGGACGAGTCCGTGCGCCTATGGGCTGCATCCCGGAGAATGACCGATGCGCAATCTCCTCGCCAGTCTTGCTGCGGCTCTCGCGATGGCCGCCGCAGTGACCACTGCACAGGCCTGGTGGGACGCTGGCCATATGCAGATCGCTGCCGTGGCCTATAAGAGCCTCACGCCGCAAGCGAAGGAGCGGGCCGATGCTCTGCTGCGGCTCAATCCCGATTATGCGAAATGGACAGCCGGCGCGCCCGATGATGCCACGGCGAAGCAATGGGCCTTCGCGCACGCGGCGACCTGGGCCGACGACATCAAGTTGCGTCCCTATGGCTATACTCGGGACGCTGCGACCAGTGCGACCGCCGGCCAGAATATCGGCTATGCCGACCGCAACCAGCATGATTACTGGCATTACAAGGATGTCCCGTTCTCGCCGGACGGCACACCGTTGCTCCCGTCCAACCCGGTCGACGCCGTCACGCAACTGCGCCTGATGGTCGAGGCATTGCCGGCGACCTCGGGCGCCTCGGACGATATTCGCTCCTACGATCTCGTCTGGATCCTGCACATGATTGGCGATGTCCATCAGCCGCTGCATGCGGTTGCGCGCTTCACGCGGGAACTGCCGACGGGCGATCGCGGCGGCAATGCCGAGATGGTCATTCCTGCGACGGGCGAGACGATCACGCTGCATGCCTACTGGGATCGCGTCTTCGGCGGCTATGTCTCGCCGTTCGGCGCGATTTTCGATGCCGAGGCGCAGGATGGGATCGGGCGTCTCGACGCCAATCCCGAGCTCGCGAAAATCGTCGACCCCGAACGCTGGATCGAGGAAAGCGCCGCGCTCGCCAGGACCTACGCCTATGCGGCGCCGGTCGGCAACGGGGCGAACGCGGTGCCGCTCACGCGCGAATACGAGACCAATGCGCGGAACATTGCGCGGAGTCAGGCGGCATTGGCGGCAGCGCGACTGGCCAATTTGCTCAACGCAGCGTTTCAATAACGCGCGATGGCAGGAACCATGGCTTGGGCTGGACGTTAAGTCCGCGGCGTCCCATCGCCAGCCTACCGCCGACCAGGACGCGAGCCGCGGATGTACCGGCCGCAGCCGGCCGGGGTAGAAGCGACGAGTTTCGGAAGTGACCGTTGAAGCGCGCGGCGACGGTTATCGAAGGCCCAGCACTGGAGGGTGGCTGGGCCTTCTTTTCGACCAGTCGTCCCGGAAGGGCCTTGGAGCATTTCCGAGCGAAGTGGATACCGGTTCGCGGGAAGAAAGTACGATAAAACAAAGATCTAGAGAACTTTCGCGATTCGAAGAAACGCGGAAATGCTTGCGGTTGAGGTGCTCGAAATCCTGACAATCTGGCCCCGCCAGCTTGTGCCGGCGGGGCCTTCCCGGCGGGTTTTCGGGCTGCTTTCGATCAGCGGCGTGTCGCCCGTCTCGTTTCCTTGACCACTGTCGGAGCCGTGACGGCGCCTGCCGCCCCTCCGACGACCGCGCCGACCGGGCCACCGACAGCGGCACCGGTACCGGCGCCGACCGCTGCACCCCCGATGCGTTGCTCGGTCGTATTGCATCCCGCCAGGACAATCGTAGTCGCGACCGCAATGGCCATTGTCAGGACCTTCATGATGCGTCCTCCTTCCGCCGGGCAACGCTGGTGAGGAGATCGCGGTTCCGTGGCCCAGGCGGCGGGATCAGCCAGCTGAGCGAGCCTCGCCTTAGAGCATTTCCGCGTTTCCTCGAATCGCGGAAATGCTCTAAGCTTTTGTTTTATCGCATTTTCTTTCCGCGAACCGGTGTCCAGTTCGCTCGAAAATGCTCTAGAACTTCACCGCGAGGTTCGCCTTGAAGGCATGGTCCTGAGCATCCTCCGCGAGCTGGCCGGTATAGGACACGCCAAGCGTCGCGCTCCTGCTGATCGCGAGGTCGAGCCCGGCTTCGACGAGCGCGGCGTCCCGGGCGATCGGCAGGCCGGCGACGGTGAAGGCGCTGGAGCCGGCGAAGGCGAGCGTCGCGACCGGATCGACATCGCCGAAGGCGTGGCGCCAGGCGAGGCCGCCGCGCAGGGTCAGATCCATGCCCGAGAGCGCGAAGGAGGTCGAGGCGCGCAGGCCGAGCGTCGAATAGCCGATGCTGGTGTCGTCGCTGCGGCCGGAGAGGGCGGCTGCACCTCCGATCTCGTTGAAGCCGTCGGTATGGAGGTTGACGTAAGCGAGGCCGGCGAAGGGCTCGAGCGCGACCTGCGCGACATCGAAGCGGTAGCCGAGCTCGCCGAAGACCTGGGCCGTGCCGGCATTGTAGTCGGCCCGCAGGCTGTTGCCGAAGCCCGGGAAGGCGACGATGCGCGAGGTCTCGATCTCATGCCAGGTATAGCTTGCACCGGTGCGCAGGCTGAGCGCACCCCACTGCCCGCCGCCATAGAGGCCGAGATGGTAATTGTCGCTCTCGCCTGAGGAGAGCCGGCCCTTCACGTCGAACTCGGAGCGGCTATAGCCGGCAATGACGCCGAAGCGCATCGTGTCGAAGGCGGCGACATCGGCACCAACAAGGAAGCCGCCGGTTGAGCGCGTCAGCTTCGATGCGTTGCGATCGCTATCGGTCCTGCCCCAGGCGCCGTAGCCCTGGCCCCAGACGGCGAAGCGCTCGGCCGGCGCCAGCCTCGGCATCGGTCCCTTCACGGCGGGGGCAAGATCGGCAGTGAAGCCGTAGTTCATCGTCGCCATCGGGGCCGAGCCGACCGAGCCGAAGGCCGAGCGCAGCCGGTCGTTCATCGCGTTGCGCAGCAGCCAGCTTTCCTCGACCAGCGCGGTCTTGGCCGAGGCATGGGCATCGCCGGAGAGCGCGTCGAAGGCGGCGCGGGCCGAGGGCGCATCGAGCATCAGCAGGCTGTTATAGAGCGCCAGCGTGCCGCCGACCTGCGGCAGGCTGTTGAGCCCCACGGCCGTCGAATATTGGTTCGGCGTCTGCGCCACGCTCTGGAAGACGGCAGGCGGCGTGACCGGAGGCGTGACAGGTGGGGTGACCGGCGGCGTCACCGGATCGCTGCCCTTGACCTGGATGACGAGGTCCACCTGGCTGGGCTGCTGCTCGAGCGAGAGGTCGAGGAATGCCGATTGCGTCGTGGCCCCGGCGAAGGCGCCGGAGACGCCGCCGGTCGCGGTCAGGATCGTGTAGCGCTGGCCGCTGATATAGCTGGTCTGCGGATCGAGCGCGGTCACTCCGACCTGGCTGCCGGTGACCGTGGCGATGCCGGTGACGGCGATCATGTCGGACGTTCCGTTGCCGGCCAGCTCGACCTCATAGGTCGAGCCCGGCGCCAGCGTCAGGTTGCCGTTGACATTTAGCGTGCCGATGGAGTTGCCGGGCGCGATGGTGGCGCCGGACTGGATCGTGGTGGCGCCGGCCGTGCCGTTGCCGCCGAGCGAGGCGCCGGTGAGCACCGTCACCGCCGAATTCGCCAGCGTGCCGTTCACCGAGAGCTTGCCGGCCTCGACCGTGGTCACGCCGCTGAGCCCGCTCGTGCCGGTCAGGTTTAGATTGCCGGAGCCGCGCTTGGCGAGGGAGCCGCTGCCGTCGATCGCATTGGCGAAGGCAGCATCACTCGACTGATTGATGACCAGCGCGGCATTGTTCAGGATCGCGCCGGAGCCAAAACTCGTGGCCGAGCCGATCAGCGTGCCGGCCGAGATCGTGGTACCGCCGCCATAGCTGTTCGCGCCGGTGAGCGTGAGCGCGCCCGGCCCGAGATGCTGGACGGCGCCGCTGCCGGAGATCGCGCCGGAGAAGGTGAGCGCGTCGGAGCGGTTGAAAGCGAGCGTGCCGTTGTTGACGACATTGCCCTGGATCGAGCCGGTCGTGCTGCCGGTGCCGAGCTGCAAGGTGCCGCCGGAGATCGTCGTCCCGCCGGTATAGCTGTTCTCACCCGTCAGGAGCTGCGTGCCGGCACCCGCCTTGACCAGCGCCAGCGACGCGTCGCCCGGCTCGCCGTCGCTGAGCGTGCCGGCGAAGGTGGCGGTGCCCGAGGGCAGCGCGACGGTGAGCGTGCCGGCCTGCGTGTCGTGGCCGTTGACGACGAGGCCCGAGCCCGAGAGCGAGCGCACCGTCGTGCTGTGGCCGTTGACCATCAGCGCGGCATTGCCGGCCATAAGCGTCACGTCCGCATTCGGCGAGAAGGCGCCGTCCGAAAGCGCGATCAGCGTCACGCCGGCGCCGACCGAGGTTGGCCCGCTATAGGTGTTGGCGCCGCCGAGCTCGACCGCGCCGATATCGCTATCGCTGTTGACGAAAGCGAGCGCGCCGCCGGCGCCGCTGCCATCGCTGATGCCGCCCGAGAGCGTCATCACCTGGCCGTTGACATCGACCGTGCCGCCGCTGGCGTTGACCCTGACCGCATTGGCGAAACTATTGATGAAGCTCGTGCCGGCCCGGAAAGTGCCGCCGTCCAGCGTCAGCGCGCCCGAGCCGAGCGCGTCAGCGCTGCCCGCCTGCAGCACGCCGGCCGACACGGTCGTGCCGCCGCCATGCGTGTTGAAGCCGGAGAGGATGAGCGTGCCGGCCCCCAACTTGGTCAGGCTGCCGGCACCCGAGATCGGGCCGCCGAGCTCGAACTGCGTGCCGGTCGCGACATCAACGCCGCCGGCGCCAGCAAGCGTGACCGGGCGGAACGCGCCAAAGCTCGCCGTGGTCGCGAGCGTGCCGCCATTGAAGGTCAGGCCGCCGGCTGCGTCGCCGAGATTGGCGTTGGACGAGACCTGGAGCGTGCCCGCATTGATCGTGGTGCCGCCGGTATAGGTATTGCTGCCGGCGAGCACGATCGTGCCGGCGCCGGTCTTGGTCAGCCCGCCCGTACCCTCGATCACGGCGTTGATCGCCGCGCTCAGGCCGGGATCGATGCGCAGCTCGGTCGCTCCGGCGACCTGCAGAGCGCCGGGACCGTTCAGGACATAGCCATCGGTGGCGAACTGGAGCCCCGCGACCTGCTGATCGCTCGCAAGCGTCACGGTGCCCCCGGCCGGGCCGGCAAAGACCGCGGTCAGGTTCGCCCAGGCCGAGGCGACGTTGCCCGAGGCACTCGTCCAGTTCGTGCTCGCCGCATCCCACGTGCCGCTGCCGCCATGGACGCTGCCGTCGGCGGAGGTCTGCGCCCCGTTCCAGAACTGCAATCCGGTATAGCTGGTGACGAGGTTGACCTGGCCCGGCGTCGTCAGATCGACGCTGAGATCGTAGCCCGCCGGCACGATGCCGAAGGCGAGGCCATTGTCGATCGCCATGCCATAGTTGAACAGGCGGTACGTGCCGGTGCCGAAACCGGCCTGCGGCGCGATGTTGAGGATGCCGTCGAGCGTGAGAGATCCGGTGACGACGGTGAGGTCGTTGACGCCGCCGCCGACCACGCCGGGCGTGCCGAGCTCATAGGCGAGCTGCGAGGACGGGTTCAGCACCAGCTCTCCCACCGTCAGCGTGCCCGGGCTCGAGCCCGGCGCCAGGGTGCCGCCATTGGCCACCGTGACCGCGCCAGAGATGCTGCCGGAGCCCCCGAGCCTCGCGCCGGACTGGACGCTCACGGCCCCCAAGCCGAGTGAGCCCTCGACCAGGAGCGAGCCGCCCGTGACGGTCGTCCCGCCGGTATAGAAGCTCGTGCCGGTCAGCGTCAGCGTGCCCGACTGGCTTTTGGTGACACTGCCCGTCCCGAACAGATCTCCGGTCAGCGTCAGGTCGCCGCCGCTGGTCGAGATCTCCACGGGCGCGTTCAAGGTGAAGTTGTTGGCCATGGTCAGCGGCACGCCGGCCGACGTGGCCAGCGTCGCGAGCGCATTGACCGTTACTTCGCCGGACCCCAATGCCGTATCGCTGCCGACATCCACGCGCCCGCCCGAGAAGGTGGTGCCGCCGGTATAGGTGTTGGCGCCGAACAGCTGCACCGCGGCCGCGGGCGCGCTCGTCGTCAGGGTGCCGTTGCCGGAGATCACCCCGTTCAGCCGCAGGTCGCCGCTGCCGCCGACGCCCGAGGCCAGCGTCAGGACCTGGCCGGCATTGATGCCGATGTCATTGGCGAGCGCGATACTTGTCCCGCCGGCATTCGACAGCGTCCCGCTGCCAGACACCGTCAGCGCACCGGTTCCGAGCGCGCCGTTATCGCCGAGCGCCAGCCCGCCTTGCGCGAGTTCCGCGCCGCCGGTGAAGGAAGCAGCGCTATTCCCGGTCAGCGTCTGCGTGCCGGTCCCGACCTTGACGATGCCGCCGCTGCCGCTGAATGTGCCGGCAAAACTCTGGTCCGTCGCATTGCCGACGATGAACGTATTCGTGCCGAGCACGACGCTGCTGCCCGCGACTCCTGAGAAGGCGTCGATATTCTGGTTGCCGGCGGTGCTGAAATCGAAGGCTGCGCCCGAACCGCTGAGCGCGAGGGAGGTCACATCAAGGTTGCCGAGGCCGCTGAGCGCGAGCGTGCCGGCACCGATTTCGGCGCTGCCAAAGGAGCTCGACGCAGTCAGCGTCAACGTGCCCGAACCCTTCTTTACGATGCCGCCGCTGCCGTTGAACAGGCCTGCATAGGTCGTATTCGTGGAAGCGCCGATGCTCAGAGTATTGGAGCCGAGCTCGATAGAGGTGCCGGTCCCGCCCGTGAGCGCCCCGATGCTGCGCGGACCGGACGCAGCGGTGATGTCGAATTGTCCGACCGGACTGAGCATCGTGACGGCACCATCCGCCGCCAGGCTGCCGAGGCCGCTCAGCGCGAGCTTGCCGTTGATCGTCGTGCCGCCGGTATAGGTGTTCGCCCCGGTCAGCGTCTGGGTTCCCGAGCCCTGCTTGACCAGGCCGCCAGTGCCGGTGATCGAGCCGGCAAAGACCTGGTTGGTCGCATCGCCGAAGGTCAACGTCCTGCCGCCGAGCGCAACCGTGCTACCGGCGGCGCCGGACAACCCGCCGATCGTCTGGCTCGCTCCCGACAGGCTGATGTCGAAGCCGGTCCCGGCATTGGCGAGATTGACGGCTCCCGTCGCTGCGAGGCTGCCACCGGCGCCGAGTGCGAGCGTGCCGGCATTGATCGTGGTCAGGCCGGTATAGGTGTTTGCGCCCGTCAGCGTCTGCGTGCCCGAGCCCTGCTTGACGAGACCGCCCGTGCCGTCGATCGAGCCGCCGAAGGTCTGGTTGGTCGCGTCGCCGAAGGTCAGCGCGTTGGCGCCAAGTGCGACGCTGCTCCCAGCGACGCCGGATAGTGCGCCGACGATCCGGTTTCCCGACGCTCCGCTGATGTCGAAGCTCGTGCCTGAGCCCGCGAGCGTGAGATTGACCGGCGCAAGGTTGCCGGCGGTCAGAAGCGCGAGCGCGCCCGCATTGACCGTGACATTGCCGTTGAAGGTATTGGAACCGGCCAATGTCTGCGTACCGGTGCCTTCCTTGATGAGGCTACCGGTCCCAGAGATGACGCCGCTGACGAGCCCATTTGTTGCGCCGCCAAATGTCAAAGTCCTGGAGCCGACCGCGACCGTGGTTCCATTCACGCTCGACAGGGTGCCGATGGTGCTGCCCGTGGATGTCGTGCTGATGTCGAGCGATGCCCCCGGACCCGTCAGTGAGACGGGGCCAGTTGCCGAGAGGCTGCCGCCGCCGCTGAGCACGAGCGTGCCGACACTGATCGTGCTGCCGCCGGTAAAGGTGTTCGCGCCGGTCAAGGTAAGTGTGCCGGCACCGGTCTTCACAAGTCCGCCCGTACCGGTGATGGTGCCGGCATAGGTCGAGCCGGTGACGGAGGTGGTCAGCGTCGCGGCGCCCAGGCTGATCGTGCCGCCCGTGCCGCTGAGGTTCCCGACGCTCTGGTTGAAGCCGTTGAGATCGAGCGTCCCGCCGTTGACCGTCAGCGGGCCCGAGCCGAGGGCGTCGATCGCGCCCGTCTGCAGAGTGCCGGCTTCGACGGTCGTGCCGCCGGTGTAGCTGTTCGTGGTCTGCAGTTGCAGGGTGCCGGCCCCCGTCTTGATCAGGCCCCCCGCGCCTGTGAGCGTGGCGCCCGGCTCGACAAGCAGGCCGCCGCCCGCGACCGTATTCACGGTGAGATCCGTCACCGCCTCGATCGACATCGGCCCCGATCCGGTGTTGATGCGCTGAAACGCCACCGCGGTCGACTGCACGTCAATTGTCGCGCCCGCCCCATCGAAGCGCAACGTGCCGCCCGAAAGGGCGTAAATCTGTCCGCTGCCACCCTGATATGTAAGCCTGTTCAACAGGAAGGTCCCGCCGTCGAGGCTGATGAAGTAGTTGCCGAGCGCAGGGCTGGGCAGGACGACTTGTGCGGTGGCGCTGTTGGGCGCGGCACCCTGATCCCAGGAGGCGGGCGCGCTCCAGGAGCCGGAGCCGCCGACCGTATAGGTAAATGTCTGGGCGCCGGCGCTGCCTGCTCCCATGATCGCGGCGCCGATGACGATGCCGACCAGCGCAGTCGAGCCTTTCAGCCAGTGGCGCCGGAGCGCCGGTCTGGTCATGGAGTTCATATTGCGAGGAGAGATCAGGAAAACGGACGCGGATTGAAACGCGGTCGCGGTCGTCTTGGTCATGTCCTAGGCCCCGGCGCCCATCGTGCCGCGGGCTCTTGGCCGGCTGACGCGAAGCAGCAGCCGGATTCTGACATAAAATCCGGCAGAGCAGAAGCCAGCGCAGCTTCGGCGAGAGACCGGGGCCGGGATCGAGTCAACGATGTCTTGACGGCAATCGCTGTTGCCGGCGGAGGTAGCGGTGTTGCTCCAGCCGGTCTTCAGGCTTCGCGGGCGGCGGCAGGCCGCCCGGTTTCGGCGTTATTTCTGCCGGCGCAAATGGCGCAGGGAACGCTGGATGCTGGCGAGCAGTTCGGCCTGCTCTGCCTGGTTGGCGCGGATATCTTCCAGCACTGCGGCGAGTTGCTCTGTCAGTGCCAGATTGTCGTTCTGCGGGTCGACGCCCCCGCCCGGCGGCGCGATCGTCCTGGTGAGGTTGCCAGCCTCTTTCGGCTGCGTGGTGGTTCGCATGGCGGGATCCCCTTTCTAGGCCCCCCGCCGGCGATTGTGCCGCTTGCAGCGGCGCCGTCCATGTCAAAAAATAGTGAGCCGGAAGAGTGCGCGTTGTTTTGCTGCGGGCGTGACATTTGCGCCGCTGCCGGCTCAACAAATAGGGCCGCGCCTGGGGCCGAAGCCCTCGATATGTCAGCGGCAGGGCGAATTCCGCGGCGCCGGCTCTGCCTCGGAATTTCCGTGCGAGGTCACGCACATCTCGCCGTAGGGCGGCGGCTCGATCCTAGGGAGTGCGCCGCAGGATGTCGTTCCCGAACATGTCCGTTTGCTGCGGTGCGCTCGTCGCGTTGTCGTAGAGATAGCGCGGGCCGCCGGTGCCGGGCGCCGGGCCCGGATCGAGATAGCTGCGCTGCGGCATCGTGTAGGTGGTGGCGCTGGGCGTGACGGACGGCGGAACGTCTTCGCGGGGCGTGCAGGCCACGATGCTGATGAACAAGGCCGATATGGCAGTGGCTTGAACGACTTTCACGACGTGACTCCCCCGACTCCTGCGATCGAGCCTAGCCGAAGCCAATCGGGATGGCGAGGCCGGGATGATCGCACGCGCGCCGTTGAGGAATCGCGCGGCGCCGCCTATCGCTCCGGGATCGACAGGGGAGTTTGTGATGACGATCGAACGCATAGGTCTGACAAAACGCTGGTGCGATGCCGCCATCTTCAACGGCATCGTCTTCCTGGCCGGCCATGTCGCCGAGAAGACGGAAGGGCGCTCGCTGGCCGAGCAGACCGCGGAGGTCCTGGCCTCGCTGGAGGAGACGCTCGAAAGCGCCGGGAGCGGCAAGGAACGCATCCTGAGCGTCCAGATCTTCCTCACCGATATCTCGCGGATCGGCGAGATGAACGAGGTTTGGGACAGATGGGTGGCAGAGGGCCATGCGCCGGCCCGGGCCACGGTCGAGGCCAAGCTCGCGTCGCCAGGCTATGCGATCGAGATCACGGCGGTCGCGGCCAAGCATGGCCTCTGAGGCTTTGGCGGGCCGCAGGGCGCTCCTGGCGCCCTGCGGAGAGAGCATCTCCGAGCGAAGCGGCGATCAGGCGGCGCTGCGCAGATGCGGCTGTTGCTGCGCCTGCCCGCTGCGGGTCCGGAAGGCCGCGACCAAGGCGTTGAGGCGCTGGATCTGGCTGGTGAGGGCGTTTGCCGAGGCGGCGCTCTCCTCGGCGAGGGCGGCGTTCTGCTGTGTCATCTCGTCCATGTGAGCGACGGTCTGGGTCATCTCGTCGATGCCATTGGCCTGTTCGGCGCTGGCCGTGGAGATGTCGGCGACCGTCGTGGCGACGCGCTGCGAGGCATCGACGATCTTGCTCAGCGCCTCGCCGGCGGAACGGACCAGCGTGACGCCGCGCGTCACCTCCTCGTTCGAGGAGTTGATCAGGGCGGTGATGTCCTTGGCCGCCTCGGCCGAGCGCTGGGCGAGCGTGCGGACCTCCGAGGCCACGACCGCAAAGCCCTTGCCGCTTTCGCCGGCGCGCGCCGCCTCGACCGCCGCGTTGAGCGCGAGCAGGTTGGTCTGGAAGGCGATATCGTCGATCACCGAATTGATGTCGGAGATCTTGCGCGAGGCCTGCTCGATGCTCGCCATCGCGGCGATGGCCTGGCTGACGATCGCGCCGCCATCCTGCGCCACGGATTTCGCTTCCTCGGCGAGATTGACCGCGTTGCGCGAGGCATTGGCCGAAGCCTTGACGGAGGCGGCGAGCTCCTCGGTCGTGGCGGCGGTCTCCTCGAGCGAGGAGGCTTGCTCCTCGGTGCGCTTGGAGAGGTCGTCGGCGCCGGCATTGATCTCGCGGGCGGCGTTGCCGGTGTCGAGCGCGGTCCTCTGGATGGTCGAGACCGTCTCGGACAGGCGCTCGACCGTCTCGTTAAGCGCATCCCGGAGCGCGCCGAAGCGGCCCTGATAGGGCGTCGCGACCTGATGAGTGAGGTCACCCTGCGCGAGTGCCTCGAGCGCCTCGACGAACTCGCCGGTCGCGCCGTTGACCAGGCGGTTGATCTCGTTGACGCCCTCGACCAGCTCGCGCAACGGGCCTTCGACCGTGCCGGTCTCGGCATGGCCGGAGAAGTCGCCGGCGCGCGCCGCCGCGACGATGACGGCGACGTCGCGGACGAGGCTTTGCACGCCGGCTGCCTGCTCGGCCTCGGTCTGCATTGCCGTCTCGCGCTCGCGCCGGCCGGCCTCGAGCGCAAGCGCGTTCTCGCGATAGGTCTCGAGCGCGCTGCTGAGTGCGCCGACCTCGTCCGGATAGGGGTGAGCGGGAATGGCCTGCGAGAAATCGCCCGCCTGCATGCCGTCGAGCGCCGATTTCAGCGAGACAAGCGGCTTGGCGATGCGGCGCTGAATGCCGCGCCAGGCGAAGACGCAGACGCCGAGCAGGATGACGAACAGGCCTGACAGTGCCGCAAGCCGGGTCCAGTCACGGTTGAGCTGGGCCTGCGTATGCGCCGCCATGTCGTCGAGCGATTGGGACACCGCGCCGATGATCGCGTTGAACGGGCCGTTGCAGAGCTTGGTCCATTCCTCGGCGCCGAGAACCGGGCCCGTACCGGGGCCGAGCTTGCCGATCAGCTCGTCGATCTTGCCGACGGCGGTCTCGACATCGGCATTCATCACGCCGACTTTGCGGACAAGCTCAGAGGACACGCCCGGACGGGCGGCGAGTTGCTTGAGTTGGCTCACGCCCGCGCCGGCCGAGCCGCGGACCTCGCCGAGCGCGCGCTGCTGGCCGGCATCCATCGGCTTGCCGGAGGCGATCAGCGGCCGCAGGATCGAGCATTGCGAGCCATAGGAGGAGCGTACGCGCCAGCCGGCGGATTTGAAGCCCTGCAGATCGGCGAGAACGGGATTGGCCAGCCTGACCGCGTTGGAGGTGGCGTCGGAGGCCTTGACGAGGACGGTCTCGATATCGCCGACGCCGTTGTACCAGGGCATGGTCGCCGCGAGGCTGCGCTGAGCCTTGGGCTTGGCCGCCTCGGCATAGATGTCCGGGAGCCTGGCGGCGGTCTGCTGCTCGCGCTGGGCGATGGCGTCGGCGAGCGCCGCGCGATCGGGCAGGTCGGTCGCCCTCAGGCGGGTGATCGCGCCGGCAAGCTCGTCGCGATTGGCCTGCTCGACCTTCTTGACGGTCGCGTTGGGATCGTTCTCGGCCTGGATCGCGGTCTGCGCCGCGCCGCGATTCGAGCGGATCGTATTGCCGGCCAGAAGCAGGGCGCGGTCGGCCTCGACCAACTGGATGAGACGCTGATTAGTTTGCACATCCGCAAATGATTGCTGCGCCATATAGGCGAGGGCGCCGAGTCCCGGAAGACTGAGGCAGGCCATCGTCGCGAGCAGATAATTCCTCACCGAGGCTGAGAGTATATTCACCGACATGTTTCCGGAGCTCGCGAAAAACCAAGGCTGTCCATGCCGGAATACAGGCGTTCCGGCGAAAACCGAGCACCATCCGACGAATACAATTCGTCTCAGCTTAACCTTAAGATTTGCTCAATGAGTGAGGCCAGTACTGCTCGTTCGCATGCGCCGCTTTCCTCGCGGGGCGAGGCGATTCTCATGCAACTACACGTTGAGATCTCGGGTCCTAGCAGTCTTGATCGGCGTTTCGATTTCGCTGATGCAGCATTCCAATGCCGGTCGCAGGCAAGCGATTCGGCTCCGGCAATCGCATGGTCAATGCGCCGACAGTCCCGGCTCAGGCACGTCATGGCCTTCCGCAGCGTAAAGGCTGAGTCTGTTGCGCAAGGTGCGAATCGATATGCGCAGAATATCCGCAGCGTGCGTGCGATTTCCGTTGGTCTCTCTCAGCGTGGCCAGGATCAGATCGCGCTCGACATCTGAAACTGGACGCCCGACCAGGAGATCGGTTGCGTTCGGATCGGGGTTGAAATCGTACATCTCATCTTCCTTCCTGAGCCCCAGCCCTCTCAGAAGACTTTACTCATGAGGCGAAGAAAAGGGTTAACACCCGGTAAATGAGCGTTGGCCGCCGGTCTCCGCAGCGCAGGATCAACCTGAAGCGAAGATTACGACTGCGTTCAGGCCGTGGTCATCAAATCGCTTGCTATGCTGCCTAGAAAGGAGTGCCATTCCGGCACCGGCGAAGTCGCCGGATAATACGGAGACGATTCCATGCTTAGACAAATGATCCTGGTGTCTGCGTCGGCATTTGCGCTTGCGGGCCTCTCGGCGTCGCCGACGCTGGCTTTGACCATGAAGGAATGCAGCGTCAAGTATCAGGAGGCGCGCAAGAACAACACGCTCAAGGGTCAGAAGTGGAACGACTTCCGCAAGGCCCAGTGCGGCGATGACGATGCGTCCGAGGCGGATGCGGCATCGGCCGTGAGCGAGCCCGCCACTCCCGCGACACCCGCGGCTGCGCCGGCCGCACCGTCCGCTCCGGCCCGGGCCGGGGCCGCCACGACGGCGGCCGCGCCCGCCACCCCCGCTCGCCCCGCGGCCGCTCCGGCCGGGCGGGCGCGCGCCGCTGTGTTCCCGCGCGCTGTCGCCGAGAAGTATTCGAGCGAATCGCCGGGCAAGGCGCGCCTGAAGACCTGCGCCGATCAATACAATGCCAACAAGGAAAAGAACGCCAATGGCGAGCTGAAATGGATCGAGAAGGGCGGCGGCTATTGGAGCCAGTGCAACGCCAAGCTGAAGAGCTGATCGGTCCGGCCGGCCGATATCGTGCGATGCGGTCGACGGCGTTTCGCCGTCGACCCACGCGTGAACAGGGCGTCCGTTTCAGGGTCGGCAGGTGAAGCGATAGGCCTCGGCGCCGTAGCGCGTCGTGAAGCTCCAGATCAGCACGCCGGACGGCTTGGTATAGATGAAGGAGGAGACGCTGCCGGAGCGTGTGGCCGAGGCGGCGAAGCTGCCATCCTTGAGCCCGATCACCACGAGCGAATTGCCGTTCAGGTCGTCATAGATCCATTCCCATGGCGCTGTCGTGCCGATGGTCTGCGCGACCCGGATCGTGATCATCGGCTTGTCCGAGTCGATGATGATCTGGTTGATGAAGACGTCGCGATTGCCCGTCGTGGGCGTGCCGTCGACATAGGCGCATGACATGATCAGCGGCGCAGCACCTGCCGGCGCCGCTGCCGCGATCAGCCCCATGCATGACAGGGCCCATGCCCGAATCTGAGCCCGCATCGCCAGCCTCGTTCGAATCGTCCGTTGCCGGATGATGAGTCAGAGTGCGGGTTGATGACAACGCCGCAAAGACGATTCCGTCATCTCCTGGCCGGAGCGAGGCTGCTCAGCCGCATTTGTAGATGACACCGTCGGTGCTCGGACCTTTCCATTTCGGATCGGCGACGGAGGAGAGGACATGCGTTCCGCCCGCCTCGGCGGCGCGGATCTTCAGCCGGCTGAGCGCGCTGTCCCGCGCCCGGTCGAGCAGCAGCGCCTGGCTGACGCCGCTGTCGCCGTTGGTGTCGCCAATGCGCTTGCAGCTTTCCACGATCGCCTTGGTCTCGGTGACAACCACGGCATTCGAGGCGGAGTTCGGAATCGCGCAGGCGCCCAGCGCGGAGGCAGGGACAAGGAACAAGAGAGATCGCAGCATGCTTCATCCCGTCGGGCTGAGATGTCGGTCGCGCCATTTCGCATGGCGCGGGGCGATGTCGCAAATCCTCAATCGGCCGGTCGGGCAGAGCGACATCGCTCCGCATTGAACCCGGTCGGCACCTGCTCTATGCGGAGCCACCCGATCGAAACCCGCGGCTGGCCGTCCGGCTGGTCGCCTGCGGGCCTATCGCGCTCCGCACGAGGACATCATCATGGCTCGCAAGAAGTCGAAACCGCTCGACGCGGAATTCGCGCTGTTCGACGTCGTCTATAGCGACGGCTCGCGCTCATCCAATCGCCGAGTCCCGACATCGCTTCTGGGCGGGCTCGATGGCGACGAGCCGGCTCGCGAGGCGATCGAAGAACAGGACAAGCTCATTGCCGAGAAATCCGGCAAGCCGGCCCTGGAGATCACGTCGCTGAGCCGCTCCGGTAAGGCGGCGGTGGAGAAGCCGGCGCGTCAGGCACGCTGAGCGAGTCCTGCAACCAGGACTCGTCCCTTTAAGCCTAGCTCGGAAGCTCATCTTGACGCATAGCCGCCCAGACCTCTATGCGTTCCAAGTAACTGGGTGGCTGAAAGGATACGTCCACATGCGTGCAATTGTTATCGCCGGACTTTTGGCAGTAGGACTCGCCGGTTGCCAGACCGCGCAGGAATCGATGGTCGACGCCGAAGTCACCTGCGAGGCGCAGGGCTTCCGTCCGGGCACCCGCGCCTACCAGCAGTGCCGTTCGGCGAACTACGTCGAGAACCGTCGCGCTTCGAACGAGGCCGGCAGCGCAGTCGCGGCTGGCGTCGCAGCCGGTGTTGTCGGCGGCGCCATCGCCGCCTCGGCTGCGCGCGGCCCCTATTACGGCGGCTACTACGGTCGCCGCGGCTACTGGTGGTGAGCCCAGCAGCGACCGCCTGAACCGGCCTTCGCCGGCTCACAAGGTCAGTTCAACCCGATGGACCCGCCCAGGTCCATCGGGTTTTTTGCGTCACCGCTTCGTGCTGCGGCGGCGGGGCTGCGGCTCGGGCTCGCTCGCGCCGCTGCTCAGCAGCGAGCCGAGCACATAGACCGCGATGCCGATGCCGAGCAGCGCAGCGAGCGGCTCGCGCTCGGTGCGCCTGGCGAGGAGCCGGCCGCCGTCGCGGGCATAGTCCTGCGCCTGGCTGCCATATGTCTGCAGCCAACCCTGGCCGCTCTTCAAGGCGCTCTCGCCGGCCTTGAGCGCATCATCGCCGCCATAGTCGGAGAAGAGTCGGCGCAGGCGCCCGTAGTCGGGCTCCCATTGCGGCGCCGCGGGGCGCATGGCCGCCCAGGCGATCAAGCCGACGCTCAGCGCCCCCAGTCCGAAGGCGACGACCGGATGGCGCTCGACGCTGCGGATCACGGTTTCGCTACCTTCCTGCGCGTAGCGGCCGACCTCGCGCACCGTCTCGCCGGGATCGCCGATCGCTTCCTTGGCGCGATAGTAACCGTCCTTGACCGTGTCGCCGGCGCGGCCGGCCATATCGCTGGCCTTGGCAGCCAAACCCTCGGCGGCATTGCTGATTTCGTCTTTGGACTCGTCCCAGTCCTTCGGCACGTCGGGCGGGAATTTGTTGCCGGGTGTCGCCATCGCGGAGCCTCCGTTCCTGAATGTGTCCATGGCTCATGAACGAGGCATCGGGGGCGCGGTTCCGCCCAGGAGAAGAAAGCTTCACGAAGTCGCCGGCTAAGGCTTGTTGCAGCCGGGATGCGGCCATGAGGCAGCCAAGATTCGATGCGAGTTCCCTGGCGTCCCATCTGGCTTGAGGAGGAGACACTCATGGACACACAGCACGCCTTTTCTTCGCTGATGCCCCTGATGACCGATCCCGAATGGATCGCGCTCGAGAGCCTCGAGGAAGAGACCAGCCATTTCATCTTCGGCGATACGGTTCTGCTCACGCTCAGGGAGCTCGGCTTCGTCGAGCCGCAAGGTGGCCGCTGGCGCGTGACCGAGCATGGCTACAAGGCGCTGCACGAGCGTTTCAGCTGAGCCCCGCCCTTGGCGCAGGCCGGCAGCGCGTGCCTGCTCGAGTTCCACCCATCGATATGTCGGCCGCCCGGGTGCTGGAAATCGGGCCTTGCGATCGCCATTGATTAGGGCGTCGTCCAACGATCCGCGAGCACCATGGCCAAGCCCGTCAGCATCACCATTTCCCACGAACTCGGACGCGAGGCGGCGCTCAGGCGCCTGCGCGACGGCATCGACCGCATCCGAGACAAGCTCGGCATGGTGAAAATGCAGCTCGTCGAGGAAGAGTGGAGCGGCGACGCGCTGCAATTCGGCGTCGCGGCGCTCGGCTACACCGTGCGGGGGCGGCTCGAGGTCGAGGAGACGCTGGTGCGCGTCGAGGTGATGCTGCCCTGGGTGCTCGCCGTCTTCGCCGAGAAGCTCAAGCTCGGCGTCGAGAAGCAGGGGCAGATCCTGCTCGAAAAGCCGAAAACCTGACGCTGCGACAATTGGGTCGCCACGCCCGGGCTCTTTTGGGCTTGCGCATGGCCGGAAAAGGCCGGGCGGTGGTTGAAATCCGCCCTCCCAGCCGCCAAGGTCCGGACGACACCCTCCATTCCTCATCTGTCCGGGAGACACATGCATCACGGCCCGCTGATCGCCATCCTCGTCGCGGGCCTCGGCCTTGCCTTCGTCTTCGGGGCGCTCGCCCAGAAGCTGCGCATCTCACCTCTCGTCGGCTATCTGCTCGCCGGCGTCGCGGTCGGGCCGTTCACGCCCGGCTTCGTCGCCGACCAGAACCTCGCCAATGAGCTGGCGGAGATCGGCGTCATCCTGCTGATGTTCGGCGTCGGCCTGCATTTTTCCCTGAAGGATCTGCTCTCGGTGAAGGCGATCGCGGTGCCGGGCGCGATCGCGCAGATCGGCGTCGCGACGCTGCTCGGCCTCGGTCTCGGGCTCTGGCTCGGCTGGAACCTTGCCGCGGGCCTGGTCTTCGGCCTGGCGCTCTCCGTGGCGAGCACCGTCGTGCTGCTGCGGGCGTTGCAGGAGCGGCGCCTGGTCCAGAGCGACAAGGGCAAGATCGCGGTTGGCTGGCTCATCGTCGAGGATCTGGCGATGGTCCTGGCGCTGGTGCTGATCCCGGCGGTGGCCGATGCGATCAACGGTGCGCGCCCCGGCTCGGCCGGCCCGCTCGCGACGCAGTTCGATCTCGGCCTGTGGGGCGTGCTCGGCCTGACGCTGGCCAAGGTCGTCGCCTTCATGGCCTTCATGCTCGTCGTCGGACGGCGCGTCATTCCCTGGGTGCTGCATTGGGTGGCGCATACCGGCTCGCGCGAGCTGTTTCGGCTGGCGGTGCTGGCGATCGCGCTCGGCGTCGCCTTCATGGCGGCGAGCCTGTTCGGCGTCTCCTTTGCGCTTGGCGCCTTCTTTGCCGGCATGATCCTGAGCGAGTCGCCGCTGAGCCAGCGCGCGACCGAAGAGACCCTGCCGCTGCGCGACGCCTTCGCCGTGCTATTCTTCGTCTCGGTCGGCATGCTCTTCGATCCGAGCATCCTGCTGCGCGCGCCCGGCCCGCTGCTGGCGACGCTGGCGATCATCCTGCTCGGCAAGACGCTGGCGGCCTGGCTGATCGTGCGCGCCTTCGGCCGCTCGAATGCGGTGGCGCTGACGATCTCGGCGAGCCTGGCGCAGATCGGCGAATTCTCCTTCATCCTCGCCGGGCTCGGCGTCTCCCTGGCGATCCTGCCGGAACAGGGCCGCGACCTGATCCTTGCCGGCGCCATCCTGTCGATCCTTCTCAACCCGATCCTGTTCGCCGCGGTCGACCGCTTCGCGAGCGAGGCGGCGCCGGCCAAGGCGAAGCCGGCCGGTCCTTCCGCGCCGTCCGAGCCGGAGCCGACATCCGAGCCGGAGCGCGACATCGCGCCGACCGCGCTGGAGGGTCATATCGTCATCGTCGGCTATGGCCGCGTCGGCTCATTGCTCGGTGCCGGGCTGATCGCGCAGGGCGAGACCATCCTGGTGATCGAGGACCAATCCGACGCGATGGCCGCGGCCGAGCGCGATGGCGCCGAGCTCATCGTCGGCAACGCGGCCGATCCGGACGTGCTCGGCGCGGCAGGCCTCGGCCGTGCGAAGAGGCTGTTCATCGCGATTCCGCAAAGTTTCGAGGCCGGCCAGGTCAGCCAGCAGGCGCGCGCCGAGAATGCGACGCTGCCGATCGTCGCCCGGGCCCATTCCGAAGCCGAGGTCGAGCACCTGACCAAATGTGGCGCGACGCTGACGATCATGGGCGAGGCCGAGATCGCGCGGGCGATGCTGGCCCTGTGCGGCAAGGCGTCGGGCCCCAGGCCTGCGCCGGCGGAAGGCGAGCCGCCAGAGGCGAAGCCGCCGGCGCGCACGGTCGAGCCGGCATCCGATGTCGACCGGAATGAGGTCGTGGCGGTCGGCAGCGGGCAAGCCGAACAATAGATCGTCAGCCCGAAAACTGGATTGCGGTTTTCGGAAAAAGCCGCTGCGAAACAACGAACTGACTCATCAGACCGGATACGATATCCGGTCCGATAATCTGGCCGCGATCAGAACCGGGCCAGAGGATGCAGCACAGGCGCGCAGCCGCTCCTGCCCGCTGCTCCCTGCAACCGGCCGCTCAGGTCTCAGACAGCGAGCCGGCCGACGAAGGAGATATGCGAGCCGCTATAGTTCGTGACGGCGATATCGACGCTCGTCCCGTCCTGGCATTGCAGCTTGAGCGGACGCTGAAGGACGGTCGGTTCGAGAGCGGAGGTGTCGCAGCGCAGGCGACCCATGCGTCCTCGGCCATCCGTGCCGACCATATCGACTGTGAGAGGTATCCGGTTGCCCGACTGCGTAATCAACTCCGCTGCGCCACTAAACATTGTCGTTCCCCTGTCGGCGCTCCCCCGACAGGCGGAACCCTAGCGCCGGCGTTGTACGATGCAAGGGGGGCCGATCATCGGCCGCGCGATGATCATGCCGACAGCAGCGGATAGTGAACTCCAGGTTTCCTCCGGATCGCGCTCGAGACGCCTGGTCTGCCGCAGAGCCTAGGGCGCGCCGCGCAGAGACATCCGGCTGGTGATCTCGTTCTTCTCCAGCCGGCAGGCGACGCAATAGGCGGGGTTGAAGACGTTGGCGACGTCGTAGCGCACCATCTGGCCCAACAGATGGCTCGCCTCGACGGCGTCGACGCCAAGATCCTCGACGATCCAGCGGATCATCTCGGTCGTGGCGAATTGAAGCGGCTGGTCGAGCGGGCGCCCGCTCGCGAGCGTGATGATCTCGGTCGCGGTTTCGCAGCGCGGCCAGCGCCCCGGCGCATTCTTGCGCAGGTGCAAGGTGAACTCGATCTCGAAACTGGTCTCGATACCGGTTCCCACGATCTCGCCATCGCCCTGGCAGGCATGTCCGTCACCGAGGAAGAACAGTCCGCCAGCAACCGAGACCGGGAAGGCGATGCTCGCTTCGGGCGCGAAGCGGCGATAGTCCATGTTGCCGCCATAGGGGCCGCTGGTCGCGGTCGAGATCGCCTGGCCGCGCTCCGGCGCCACGCCGAAGCAGCCGATCATCGGCGTCAACGGAAAGCTCCAGCCGGCGATGCGCGCGGAGCCGCCGATCAGGCGGACCGTGCCGGCGGCGGCATCGATCGACCATTCGAAGCGCTCGCTCTTCGGCAGATCCGCGACCGTGCGCGGATCGACCACCTGCTGCGAGACCGGCGAATAGGTCCAGCCGGTTTTGCGGTTCGGCGTCATCCGGTCGATCGTCACGATCAGCGCGTCGCCGGGCTCGGCGCCCTCGACGGAGAAGGGGCCGGTCATCGGGTTGCCGCGCGGCGCGCGCTGCGCGCCCTCATGGTCGAAGCCGGCGGCATCGAGCGTCGTGGTGATGATCGTATCGCCGCTCGCGACGGTGAGGACCGCGGGCTGGGTACCGATGACGTTCGAGTAGCTGGTCGGAGCGAAGCGATGAACGGCCATGGTCACTGCCAATCCTGCGGGTTTTCGGGGGGCACGGCGACGAATCAGACACCGCGACATCTGCGACGACGATGCTAATGCGCGGTGCGATCACTGCAACCGGAGCGTTTCGCTGAGCGGTGAAGAATCGGCAGACTCGCCAAGTCGATATTTGGCCGTTAGCGTAGAGGGAGTGGATCCAAAACGGGGAGGTGGCTATGCCCGAAGCCGACGCCGTGATGATCTCCTCATATGAAGAGCGTAAAGCCGCTATCTTGCGCGCTGCCGCGCTGATCAATTGCTCGAGAGGCTCCGATGAGGAGCGCGAATTCGAGATGTTGACTCAGGCCATTGCCGAGTTCGACATCGTTCAGGCAGCTCAATCCCCGATCGAGATCCCTCCGGCATTCATGCAGTTCATCCGCGGAGCGGGGCGCCGACAGGTCGCAACCAAGGCCTCGTAGCCCACGCTATCCAGCGTCGCCGGGGCGATCAGCGCGTCCTACTTGTCGAATAGGTAACCGCTGTAAGCCTTTTGCGCCGGATAGGCGTAAGCTCCGCGCTTGCTCGTCCTGAGGTTCAGGCTCACCAGCGCCTCGGCCTGCCTCGCCGCCGCGACCACGCCGTCGATGACCGGGACGCCGAATTCCTGCTGCAGCGAAGCGGCAAGATCGGCCATTCCGGCGCAGCCCAGCACGATCGCTTCGGCATTGTCCGCTTCGAGCGCCTGCGCAATCTCCGCCTTGAGGCGGGATATGGCGGTTGAGCGGGGGTTGTCGAGTTCCAGCACGGGAATGCCGGCCGCCCGCACGCGCACCTTCCCGGCCATTCCGTAGCGCTCGACCAGTTCCTCGATCGGGACGCGCGCCCGCAGGTCCGTGGTCACGACGGAGATCCGCTTGGCAAGGAAGCCGGCCAGCGACAAGGCAGCTTCACAGAGGCCAAGCACCGGAATGGTGGACATCGCACGCGCGGCATCGAGTCCCGTGTCGTCGAAGCAGCCGATGATGGCGGCGTCGGCGCCCCCGGCCTCGGCGTTACGCAACTCCTTGAGCAAGCCGGGAACGGCCAGCGCCTCGTCGTAATATCCTTCGATCGAAGCCGGCCCCATCGCGGCGGTGATCGCCGCGATCTCAGTCGAGGGGCCCGCGACGGCGCTGGCGGCAGCCGCCATCTTCCGCGTCATCGAGGCGGTGGTGTTCGGGTTGATCAGGGCGATACGCATGGGCCTGGTCACGCTCAGGCCGGCCGATGGCAGGCGACCAGGCGCTCGTCCAGCGCCTGAAGAACGGGCGCACTTGCCGAACAATCGGAGACGGCGATCGGACAGCGCGGATGGAAGGCGCAGCCCGGCGGCGGAGCGATCGGGCTCGGCACCTCGCCGGACATCGGCTTGCGCTGCCGGTTCGGTCGCTCGACATCGGGGATCGTGTCGAGCAGGAGGCGCGTATAGGGGTGGCGCGGACGCTGGAAGATCGCCTCGGCCGGGCCGCTCTCGACGAAGCGGCCGAGATACATGATCGCCAACTGGTCAGACATGTGGCGGACCACCGAGAGATTATGGCTGATGAACAGGTAGGTCAGCCCGAATTCCCTCTGCAGCCTGACCATCAGGTTGAGGATCTGCGCCTGGACGGAGACGTCGAGCGCCGAGGTCGGCTCGTCGCAGACCAGGAAATCCGCTTCGGTGGCGAGGGCGCGGGCAATCGAGATGCGCTGGCGCTGCCCGCCCGAGAAGGCATGCGGATAGCGCTCGGCATCGGCCCGCGACAGCCCGACGATCTCGAGCAGGTCGCCGACGCGCTCGGTGACAGCGGCCTCGTCGGGCCGCAGATTGAGCTCGCGGATCGGTTCGGCGATGACGTCCCCGACGCGCCAGCGCGGGTTCAGCGAGGCATAGGGGTCCTGGAAGATCATCTGCACGCGCGGCGGACCGAGGCTGCCATCGGCGCGGCGGATATCGTGGAAATGCAGCGCGCCTTCAGTCGGTCGCTGCAGGCCGACGACCATGCGCGCGAGCGTCGACTTCCCGCAGCCGGATTCGCCGACGATGCTGAAGGTCGTGCCGCGCTCCACGGTGAAGGAGATATTCTCCACCGCGCGCAGGATGCGGCGCGGCTCGCGCGAGATGAGCCGGGTCAGCACTGGGGGAGAGACATCGAAGCGGCAGGAAGCCGAGGAGACGGTGAGGATCGGGCTCGGCTCAGGCATGGGCCGGCTCCGTCAGCGGGAAATGACAGGCCGCGGCGTGCGAACTGCCGGGCAGGCCGGGCTTCACGTCGCGGCAGAAGGGCTCGGCGCGGCCACAGCGCGGATTGAAGGCGCAGCCCTGCGGGATGGCGTTGAGCCGCGGCATCGCCCCGTCGATCTGATGCAGTTGCTGATGCCGTGTATGGATGCTCGGGATCGAGGCCATCAGCCCGGCGGTGTAGGGATGGTGCGGCCGGCGCGTCACCTCATCGACCGGGCCGATCTCGACCACGTTGCCGGCATACATCACCGCGACCCGATCTGCCGTCTCGGCGATCACGCCCATGTCGTGGGTGACGAGCATGATCGCGGTGCCATGCTCACGGCAAAGGCGCTTCAGCAAGGTGGTGATCTGGGCCTGGATGGAGACGTCGAGCGCCGTCGTCGGTTCGTCGGCGATGATCAGGCTCGGCTCGGCGCAGAGCGCGAGCGCGATGACGACGCGCTGGCGCATGCCGCCGGAGAACTGGTGCGGATATTGGTCGATCCGCGTTTCCGCCGCGGGAATGCCGACCTCTCTGAGCAATTGCAGCGCGCGCCCCCGCGCCTCCGCCTTGCCGACCGGGAGATGGGTGGTGATCGTCTCGACCAATTGCTCGCCGACCGTCAGCAGCGGGTGCAGGGAGGTCAGCGGGTCCTGGAAGATCGCGCCGATCCGGCGGCCGCGCAGCTTGCGCATGGCCTCGGCCGGCAGGTTGTCGATGCGCTGGCCGTTGAGATGGATGCTGCCGCCCGCGATCCGGCCGGGCGGATCGAGCAGGCCGATCACGGCCGTGCCGGTCAGCGACTTGCCGGCGCCGGATTCGCCGACCACACCGAGAATCTCGCCCGGGGCGATGTCGAAGGAGACGCCGTCGAGCGCCGTCAGCGGACCATGGCGCCCGTCGAAGACGATGCGCAGGTCACGCACCGAGAGCAGCGGCGCCGACGTCATCGCGTTCATGCCACGGCCTCCTTCCGCTCGACAGGATAGCTCGAGGAGAAGATCTCGCTCGCCGGCGGATGGCCGAACGTGCGCTCGGGATAACGGGCCATCACGCCCTCGAACTGGGCTTGGGCGCGGGCCTTGTCCTTGGCCTCGTCGAGGCCGGGGATGACGCGATCCTGCATGACGAAGCGGCCATCGATGATCACGGTCGAGATATCCCGCCCATGGCCGGCGAGCAGCATGGTCTGGATCGGATCGATGACCTGGCCGAGATGCGGCCGGTCGAGATCGAACACGGTGATGTCGGCGCGGCTGCCCGGGTGCAGGCGGCCGAGATCGGGGCGCCCCAGCGCGTCGGCCCCGCCGATCGTGGCGGCATCGTAATAGTCCTCGCTGCGCACGGCCGTGGCGCTGCCGGCCATGACGCGGGCGAGGATCATGCCGACCTGCAGGTTCATGATCATGTCGGGCGGGCTGGTATCGGTGCCCATCCCGATCCGCAGGCCCATCTCGCGATAGCGCCCGAAATGGTCGATGGCATTGCCGTGCCGGCCCGAGACCAGCGGGCAATGCACGATGGTCGCGCCGGCATCGCGAATGATCTCGAGGTCGCGGCCGGGACGGGCAATGTGCCTGCTGCCGGAGACATAGGTGCCGTGCGGCAGCAACGTCCGTTCGCTCAGGAAGCCGAGCTTGTCGAGCCATTCCGGCGGGCTCATGCCGTGCTGGGCGAGGACGAGTTCGTATTCGATCTTCGACTGGCAGCAATGCAGGCGAACGGGCACGTTGAGCGACCGGCCGGCAGCCGCTGTGCGCCGGATCAGATCCTCGCTCGCGGTCTCGATCCGGTCCGGTGCCAGCATGGTCCGGACCAGCCCGCCGGCCGCGCCCTCGAAACGCTCGCAGAAGGCGATCGCAGCATCGAGCTCCTTCAGCCCGCGCGCCTCGTCGTAATGGGTGGTGATCCTGCCATCGGCCTCGACCACCTGATTGCCCGTGCGATAGGCCGGGCCGAGATAGGCGCGCAGGCCGAGAGCTGCCGCGGCCTCGGCGGCATCGCCGAACTCCTCCGGTGTCTCGCCCCATTCGCGATAGAAGAGCGAGGCAATCGGCAGGGCCGTGGTGATGCCGTTGCGGATCAGCGTGGCAAAGGCATGCTTCTTCTGGAAGGCCAGTTCCTCGCGCGAATACATCTCGTACGGGCCGGCATCGAGATAGCTGCGCGGCCAGACGCGGCCCTTCTTCCAGGCGGGCTGGTTGTCGTAGGCGAGGATCGTGGTGTCGAGGTCGGAGAGCGCGTCGAGATCGACGAAGCCGGGGCCGATCAGGGCGTTGCCATAGTCGATCCGGCGCGCCACCTCGCCGGCAAAGCCGTGGCCGGTGAAGGTGACCGCGCCATCCTCGAAGACGATCTCGCCATTCTCGATCAGGACATGGCGGCCGTCGCGATGGCCGACCAGCCAGCGTGCGGTCAGGAGCGTGCGGCCCTTCGGCCTTTCGGCAGCTCGCAGCGTCACGGCGCAGTCCTGATCGAGACGCCGTCGCGGGCGACGAGTTTGCCGCGCTTCACCACGCGGCGCTTGGGCGAGCGCGTCACGATCGCCTCCGCCACCGTCTCGCCTGGCAGCAGCACAAGGTCGCCGACGCAGCCCTCGCCAAGCCCGTACCCGGCGAGATCCATCACCTTGGCACCCTCGGTGGTGCAGACGTCGAGCGCCAGACGCAGCTCGTCGTCGCGGCGCAAATTGTTGCGCAGGCCGACGAACATGGCGCGCTCCAGCATGTCGGCATTGCCATAGGGCCCCCAGGTGTCGCGGATGCCGTCCGAGCCCGAGCAGACCCGGATGCCGGCGGCGAGCAGCTTCTTCACCGGCGGAGCGGGCCGGCTCGCCGGCGCCGTGGTCATGATCGCGATATCAAGCTCGGCGAGCTGCTCGATCAGCGGGTCGATCAGCGCCGGGTCCGGCGTGCCCAGGCAGAAGGCATGGCTGATCGTGACCTTGCCCTTCATGCCGAGGGCGCGGGTGCGCTCGATGATCATGTCCATCGAGAAGGCGCCAACCTCGCCGGGCTCGTGCAGATGGATATCGAGCGGCTTGCCGTAGCGCTGGCAAAGCTCGAAGACGGCGTCGAGATGACCCTTCGGATCGCGGTCGATCGTGCAGGGATCGAGCCCGCCGACGATCTCGGCGCCGAGCTTCATCGCCTCGTCCATCAGTTCCAGCGTGCCCGGCCGGCGCAGCAAGCCCGATTGCGGGAAGGCGACGAGCTCGATGTCGACGATGTCGCGGTAGCCGTCGCGGGTGCGCATCACTCCCTCTATGCCCCACATGCCGTGCTCGGTGTCGACGTCGACATGGCTGCGGATATGGGTCGAGCCCATCAGCGAGGACTGGATGCTCTGCCGCGCCGACTGGCGTGCGGGATCGATATCCAGGCGCTTCTTGTTCTCGCGCTCGTTGTCGATCTTGTCGAGCAGCCGGGGGCCGACCTCGTTGACGTACCAGGGTTGGCCCCAGAGGCTCTTGTCGAGATGGGTATGCGCCTCGACCAGGCCGGGGAGCGCGATCTCGCCGCGGCCTTCCTCGACGGTGATGCCGGCGGGCGCCTGGATATCCGGCGCCATGCGGGTGATGCGGCCGCCCTCGATCAGGATGTCGATGGTCGCTCCGGCATAGGGGCGGACATTGCGCAGAAGAAGGGAGGCGGTCATTGCAGGCGTTTCCTTTTGGTCGTTCGTTTTGTCAGGCGTGACCTGCCCCCTCTCCCCTTGCGGGAGAGGGTTGGGGTGAGTGGGCGCGCGACATCGATCGCTGGCGACGCCGCACCTCGCGAGAGTGATTCAGGGCGGCGCGACCCCTCATCCGGCCCTTCGGGCCACCTTCTCCCGCAGGGAGAGAAGGGAAAGCCGGCGTGCGCACGTCATGCCGCATCCCCATCACCTCAGTTTCGGGTTGAGCGCGTCGCGCAGCCAGTCGCCGAGCAGATTGACGCTCAAGACGATCAGGCCGAGCTGCAGCGACGGGAAGACGACCAGCCACCAGGAGCCGGAGAACAGGTACTGGTTGCCGATGCGGATCAAGGTGCCGAGCGAGGGCTGCGTGATCGGCATGCCGACGCCCAGGAAGGAGAGCGTCGCTTCGGACAGGATGGCGAGGCCGAGATTGAGCGTGGCCGCGACCATGACCGGAGTCAGGGTGTTCGGAAGGATGTGCCGGCGCATGATCCGCGACGGCGCGACCTTGATGATGCGCGCGGCCAGCACGTATTCCTTGCGCCGCTCGACCATGGTCGAGGCGCGCACGGTGCGGGCATATTGCACCCAGTTGGTCAGCGAGATGGAAAGCACCAGCACGAGGGCCGCGAAAGGCTCGCGCAGGGCCGGCGGCAGGAGCTCGCGAAAGATCGCGCTGACCAGGATCGCCATCAGCAGCGTCGGGATCGAGAGCACGGTGTCGCCCAGCCGCATCAGCAGGTTGTCGATGCGCCCGCCATGGAAGCCGGCGACGAGGCCGATGGTGACGCCGATCGTCATCGAGACGACGACGCTGGCGAAGCCGATGATCAGCGAGATGCGCGTGCCGTAGAGGATCGCAGAGAGCACGTCGCGCCCCTGCGGGTCGGTGCCGAGCAGGAAGGGCCATTCGCCATCGGCGCTCCAGATCGGCGGGATCTCGGCCTTGTCGATGAAGATCTGGCTGAGGTCATAGGGGTTCTGCGGCGCGATCAGCGGCGCCAGGAAGGCCGTGGCGACGAGCAGCACGAGCACCAGCGCCGAGATCCAGGCGGCCGGCGTGCGCCGGAAGCTCCAGCCAATATCGCTGTCGAGGAAGCGGCGCAGACGGCCGGGCTTTGCAGCGTCAGTGCGCATTGGCCGCCCCCGAGATGGCGTCGTCGCGCAGGCGCGGATCGACGAAGGCATAGGCCAGGTCGACCAGCGTGTTGAGCGAGACGAAGATGAAGGAGGCGACGATCAGATAGGCCGCCATCACCGGGATATCGACGAAGGTCACCGCCTGGACGAAGAGCAGGCCCATGCCCGGCCATTGGAACACGGTCTCGGTCACGAGCGCGAAGGCGATCAGGTTGCCGATCTGCAGGCCGGTCACGGTGATGACCGGCATCAGGCAATTGCGTAGCGCGTGGCGGAAATGGATGGCGCGCAGTTTGAGGCCGCGGGCGCGGGCGAAGCGGATGAAGTCGGTCCGCATCGTCTCCAGCATCTCGGCCCGCACCAGCCGCATCACCAGCGTGATCTGGAACAGCGAGAGCGTGATGCCGGGCAGGATCAGAGCGCGCCGGCCGGATGGCGTCAGGAAGCCGGTGCTCCACCAGCCGATCTGCACGACTTCGCCGCGGCCGAAGGCCGGCAGCCATTGCAGCGTCACCGAGAACAGCAGGATGAGCAGGATACCGACGGCGAAGCTCGGCAGGGAGACGCCGAGCACGGAGAGAAACTGGAGCGCCTTGGCCGGCAGGCTGTCGCGCCGGATCGCAGTGTAGACGCCGAGCGGAATGCCGACCGCCAGCGACAGGACAGTCGCGACCAGCACGAGCTCGAAGGTCGCCGGGAAACGCTCGGCGATCAGCGTGAAGACATCCTGCTGGTTGCGGAAGGAAATGCCGAAATCGCCATGCAGCGCATTGCCGACAAAGGTGGCGAATTGCAGCGCGAAGCCCTTGTCGAGGCCGAGCCGGGCCCTGAGCTCGTCGCGCTGCGCCTGGCTCGCCTGCTCGTTCAGCATCAGCTCGACGGGGTCGCCGACGAAGCGGAAGATCAGGAAGGCGAGGAAGGCGACGGCGAGCATGACGCCGGCCGCGTTGAGCAATCGCTTGAACAGGAAGGCCGGCATCGGGTCGCAAGCTCCGAAGTTGGCGGTTATTGCAGGCTCGTCATGCTCGGGCTCGGCCCGAGCATCTCGGACACCAGCGCCCTTCCGTCGCGAGATTCTCGGGTCCGGGCTTCGCTTCGCCCGAGAATGACGCGCCGGTTCGAGGGCGAGCCTCTCACTTCATCCTGGTCAGCCAGAGCCGCGGCTTGTTGTCCGAGGCCTGGACGGTCGCTTCCACCGCCTTGCCCATGGCCCAGGCCATCGGCTGCTGGTGCATCGGGATGAAGAGGTGCTCGTTCTTGGCGATCATCAGCGCCTCCGTCATCATCGGGATGCGCTTGGCGTTATCGAGCTCGACGCCGGCCTTGTCGGTCAGTGCGTCGATGCGCGGATCGCCCCAATTGCCCCAGTTGAAGACGCCGCCGGTGCCGCTCTTCGAGCGCATCACCTGCACCAGGATCGAATAGGCGTCGATCATCGGCTCGTTGGCCCAGCCGAAGGAGATGACGTCGAACTCGCCCTTGACGCGCTTCGGCGTCTGCTGGCTGCGCGGCGCCATGTTGAGATTGGGCTTGAGGCCGGCGCGCGACCACATCGAGGCGACCGCCTGGCAGAACTCCTCCTCGTTGACCAGCGAGTCGGTGTTGCAGTTCATCAGGAAGGAGAAGCCGTTGGGATAGCCGGCATCGGCCAGCAGCTTCTTGGCGCCATTGAGGTCGAAGGGCAGCCGCTCGTCCATCTTCGGCACATAACCGGGAATGGCGGGAGCGACGATCGCGCCGGTATTGCGCGAGAGGCCGCGCATGGCGCGCTTCTGCACCGCGTCGATGTCGATCGCCCGGTAGAGCGCCTCGCGCACGCGCTTGTCCTTGAGCGGGTTCTTGTCCTTGACGTCGCTTTCGACCAGCGCATCCTTCAGGTTGAAGGCGAAGATCACCGTGCGCAGCTCGTTGGTCTGCAGCACCTTGACGTCGGGCGAGGCCGAGAGCCGCGGCAGATCCTGCAGCGGCGCGACATTGGTGAAGTCGATCTCACCGGAGAGCAGCGCTGCGACGCGGGTCGAGGCCGAGGTGATCGGCGTGAATTCGATCCGGTCGATATTATGCTGCGGCTTGTCCCACCAGCTCTCATTCTTGACGAAGACGGTCTTCGAATCGGCGCGGCGGCTCTCGACCTTGAACGGGCCGGTGCCGTTGGCATTGTTGGTGGCATAGCCCTCGACGCCCTTGCCGGCATCGGTCGGCAGCGAGGCGTTGTTCGCCTCCATCCATTCCTTGTCGAAGATGTAGATGTTGGTCAGGTCGTTCAGCAGCAGCGGGTAGGGGCCGTTGACCTCGATCTCGACCGTGTAGTCGTCGATCTTCTTCGAGCTCTTATAGGCCGGCAGGTTGCCCTTGAGCGGCGAGGACTCATGCGTCACCCGCGCCAGCGAGGCGATGACGTCATCGGCCGTGAACGGGTTGCCGTTGTGGAACTTGACGCCCTGGCGCAGCTTGAAGCGCCAGACGGTCGGCGACACAGTCTCCCAGGACTCGGCCAGCGCCGGCTCGATCTTGAGATCGCCGGTATAGCGCACCAATCCCTCATAGACATGGTTCAGCACGGCGAGCGTGAAGGTCTCGCCGAAGGAATAGGGATCGAGTGAGGCGATCTCGCGCGCCGCGCCCCATTTCAGCGTCTTCGCCTCGACCGCGCCGCTGAGCGCGAAAGCCGCAACGGCCGCCAGTAGCCAATGCTTCTTCATCGGATTCTCCTCTCGATGAGCCGTGGCGCGTTTTGCGCTCGTCCGGCCCGCTGCCCCTCGCGCTGCCGCCATTTTAGCCAGGATGATGCTTTAGGCGGCATTTCGTGTGCGATTACTAATCAATCTTGCATACGATAATCGGATCGTATTGTATGCGATTATTGAGCACAAGAGAAAAACTGGAGCGGAGCGCCTCCCCGTGGCATCGAGCGTGTCCCAACTCTCGGAATCAACGCGAAGAACGGCCACCATGTCGGAATCACGTGCCCCCGGATTGCGCGCGCAATCGGTATACAGAGCGCTTCGGCGCGCCATCATCGAGCAGGCGCTGAAGCCCGGCATGAAGCTGCCGGAGGACTCGATCGGCGAGCAGCTCGGCGTCAGCCGCACGCTGGTGCGCGAGGCCTTCGGGCGTCTCGCCATCGAAGGCCTGGTCGAGTTGAAGCCGAACAAGGGCGCCTCGGTCGCCTATCCGACGCTGGAGGAGGCGCGCGACGTCTTCGACGTGCGCCGTGGCCTCGAGCGCCTGGTGGCCGAGACCCTGGCCGGCCGGCTCACCAACGCCCAGGCGGCCGAGCTGGAAGCCCATGTCCTGCTCGAGGAAAAGGCCCATGGCCAGGACGGGCCGGAATCGATCCGACTCTCCGGCGAGTTCCACATCAAGCTTGCGGAGATGACCGGCAATGCGCTGTTGCTGCGCTATGTGCAGGAATCCTCGTCGCGCTGCTCGCTGATCCTGGCGATCTATGGCCGGCCGCATTCCTCAGAATGCGCCGTCTCCGAGCACCGGCAGCTCATCGAAGCCCTGCGCCAGGGCGATGCCGCCCGGGCGACCGATCTGATGGACCATCATTTGCGTTCGGTCGTGACGCGCGCGCTGCTCAGCCCCCGCGTCGAGCGTGATATCCGCGACGTGCTCGCGCCCTATGCCCTCAGCGAAGGATTGACCCCATCGTGACCGCTCAACCGGCCTTGCCCCGCGGGAGCCAGGAGGCACCCGGCATCGTCACCTTCGATTTCGCGGCGCTGACGCCGCGCGAGCGCTACAAGCTGCTGATCGGGGCGGTTGTGCCGCGACCGATCGCGCTGGTGACGACGGTGGACGCGCAAGGCATCGTCAACGCCGCGCCCTTCTCCTTCTTCAACTGCCTTTCAGCCGATCCCGCGATCCTCGCGCTCGGCGTCGAATATCGCCCGGCCGGCGGTCAGAAGGATACCGGCCGCAATGTGCGGGAGACGCTGGCCTTCACCGTCAACATCGTGTCGGACGCCCTGCTCGAGGGCATGAATATCTGCGCCGTGCCGTTCGAGCCGGGCGCGGACGAGCTCGCCGAGGCGGGGCTGACCGCGATGCCGGGCATCAAGGTGCCCTGTCCCTGGATCGGACAGGCGCCGGCGGCCTTCGAATGCCGCCATCACACGACGCTCGGCATCGGCAATTCGCGCGAGATCATTCTGGGCGAGGTCGTCTACGCGCATTTCCGCGCCGATACGGTCGATGCCGACAGGCACTATGTCGATCCCGGCGCCCTCGACGCGATCGGGCGCATGGGCGGACACGGCTATGCGACCACGCGCGACTATTTCGACCTGCCGACCATGTCGGTCGATGCCTGGCGCGGAAACCCGGGCTTGGCGAACGCCCGCCGGTAGCGGTCAGTACCTGGCAGAGGCGAGATCCGATGCCTCCTTCAGGAGGCATCCCAGACTTCAACCGGCAGCGGCTCGTTGTTTCGGATCATGATCTCGAGCGGCGACATCGACGGTGTCGTCGTCGCCATCACCGCCGACTGGTGTGGGGCTGGTGCGTGCTGCGTAGCGATGAAAATCGCGGCAGCGAGGAGTGCGCACATTCCAGCGAACTGGATCGGCTTCGGCATTCTGGACTCGGCCATCGAACTCCCTCCTTGATCCGGGTTTTGAGGGCTTGACCAATGGGGGCGGACCCCAGATCGAGAATTGCTTCGCAAAGCGCGAGCGCTTCTTCGATGCAGTCCGCGTCTGCTGACGGAAGGTGCCGGACCTGCGTCGGCGCCGCGCCATGCGTTGATCTGGGGCAGCAACCCGGTGTCACCATCCCACTTGATCGAGGTAGCGACTGTGAGTTTCCTCACGGAGCTTGCCCCGGCGGATGTCTGGTTCGCGCAGCGTTCTGGCATGGGCACTCAGCGGTGAGGCATCGATAACCGCAAGCTTCGCTCATGGATGCCGCCTCGATGCGTGAGAGGCGAGCTAGTCCGCCGCAAGCAACAAAAAGTTATAAGACCGACAGCTGCCAAGCCTGATAGCTTGGCTCGCCGTCACAATCGATTTGAAAGCTTGTGACGCGTTGATCGGCCTTCTTTGACTCCATCGCGAAGCAGCAGCGCCGGCCCTGTCGGCCGGCAATTCATGCTCGCCGACGGTCGAATGGCACCTGCTCGGCGGGTGGGAGAAGCAGTATGTCGAACCCTCAGCAGAATGAACACCTCACCACGCAACGGGCGGCGCCCTTTGCGGAGATGCCGGGCGAACAGACTGGACTGACTGACGCACTGATCGTTCTTCCCAAGACGGACACACCGATCCGTCCATTCCAAGTCAGTATTCCAGAGAATGAGCTGGTCGAGCTAAAGCGGCGCGTCAGAGCGGCTCGCTGGCCGGACAGAGAAACGGCTCCGGATCAGTCGCAAGGCGTCAAGCTCGAAACTATCCAGGAACTTGCGCGGTATTGGGCGGATGACTACGATTGGCGGAAGGTCGAGGCGAAGATCAATTCCTATCCCAATTTTCTTAAGAAATTGACGGTCTCGACTTTCACTTCATTCATGTCGCGTCGAAACATAAGGAAGCCGTTCCGCTTCTCATCGCCCATGGCTGGCCGGGCTCGATCATCGAGCAATTGAAGCTGATCGATCCGCTGGTTGACCCCACAGCGCATGGCGGAAGCGAGGCCGATGCCTTTCACGTCGTGATTCCGTCCATGCCGGGCTACGGCTTTTCTGGCAAGCCGACCACAACGGGCTGGAACCCGGAGCGGATCGCGCGCGCCTATGCTGAACTCATGACTCGCCTTGGCTACCCGAAATATTTGGCGCAGGGCGGCGATTGGGGCTCGATCGTCGTCAACTTCATGGGCGTTCAGAGGCCGAAAGGGCTGCTCGGCATCCATACCAACATGCCCGAAGTGATCCCGAAGGAGGTCGACGCCGCGATCTGGTCCGGCAATGAGCTGCCGGCCGGTCTTTCGCCGGAAGAGAGGAAGGCCTGCGAGCAGGTTCGAGAGAACAAGTTCGCCTATGCCTTCATGATGGGCACTCGTCCGCAGACGCTGACCGGGCTGGTGGATTCGCCGGTCGGACTTGCAGCATTCATGATCGATCATGACTGGAAAAGTCATGATCTGATCGCGCGAATTTTCGCTGGCGCGGACGAGGGGCTAAGCCGGGACGATATTCTCGACAATGTCACGCTGTTCTGGCTCACGAACACAGCGATTTCCGCGGCGCGGCTTTACTGGGAGAACACGGTCGCAGGAACCTCCTTCTTTGCGGCCAAAGGCGTCGAACTTCCGACGGCCTGCAGCGTTTTCCCGGACGAGATGTTCGAAGCGCCAAAGAGCTGGGCGGAGAAGGCGTATCCCAATCTCATCCACTTCAACACACTTCCGAAGGGCGGGCATTTCGCGGCCTGGGAGCAGCCAGCCTACATGACAGCCGAAATTCGCATGGCGTTCAAACTCCTGCGTGAAGCGGCATCGGCGTAGATATTCGAACTGGATCTGGGCGGCGTCATCACGACGTCCGCCCATTTTCTTGTGGTCTACCCGCGCCATCTGCCTTTGATCTGGTCGAGGCAAGCCCCGCTTCGCGCAGATCGTCGTGCCAACATGTTCCCGTTCAGCGCGACCAGCGGACATTCAGCGCGTGCCCGAACGCCATCCACCACGCGCGCGTCGGCAAGCATCCCTGCCGAGCGGCAGCATGAAACTTGCGTAGCGAGATGAGGTGCATCGGGAGCCCCAGGACATGCCGAAGACTCACAAACCCTGGACGCAAGCCGGGGCGCACCACACGGCTTGCACTTGTCGTTTGCCGCGCTCTAGGATCAAGACGCTAAGACTACGGCGGCTCGCGATGATCCCAGATCGTTCCATCTGCTCCAATGGAAGGTCCCAGCCATGAAGCGGCGTACATTTCTTGGTGTCGCCGCTGGCGCTGCCGTCTCCACGATTGCAAAGCCCAGTCTCGCACAGCCCGCCAAGGTGCTGAAATTCGTGCCCGAGGCGGATATCGCGATCGTCGATCCCGTCTGGACGACGGCGACCGTGACACGCAATCACGGCTATCTCGTCTTCGATACGCTCTACGGGCAGAATGCCGATTACGGCTTCGAGCCGCAGATGGTCGCCGGCCACAGCATCGAGAACGATGGCAAGCTCTGGCGGCTGACGCTGCGCGAGGGTCTGCGCTTCCATGACGGCGAGCCGGTGCGGGCGCAGGACGTCGTGCCGAGCGTCCGTCGCTTCGCTGCCCGCGACGCTTTCGGCCGCGCCTTGATGGATGCGACGGACGAACTGTCGGCGGAATCCGATCGCGTGGTAACCTTCCGCCTGAAGCGGCCCTTCCCGCTGCTGCCGGCGGCGCTCGGCAAGACCGGCACGTCGATGCCGTGCATCATGCCCGAACGCTTCGCGGTGACCGATCCCAACAAGCAGGTGACGGAGATGGTCGGAAGCGGCCCCTTCCGTTTCAAAGCCGACGAACGCATTCCCGGCGCGCTGGCGGTCTATGAGAAATTTGCCGGCTATGTTCCGCGCCAGGGCGGCTCCGCCACCTTCACGGCCGGCCCCAAGACCGTGTTCTTCGACCGGGTCGAATGGCGCATCATGCCCGACCCCTCGACTGCGGCGAACGCGCTGAGCGCCGGCGAGGTGGATTGGTGGCAAAACCCGACGCCCGACCTCCTGTCGGTCCTGAAGGCCAAGGCCGGCGTGAAGCTCGAAGGGCTCGACCCTGCCGGCGGCATCGGCTGCCTGCGCTTCAATTCGCTGCATCCGCCTTTCGACAATCCGGCGATCAGGCGGGCCCTGCTCGGGGCCATCGACCAGACCGAATTCATGACCTCGGTCGCCGGCGAAGAGCGCTCGCTGTGGAAGGACCATGTCGGCGTGTTCAGCCCCGATACGCCACTGGCGACTACGGCGGGAACGGATGTCCTGGTCGGCAAGCGGGATTTCGCGGCAGTCAAGCGCGCGCTCGCGGAGGCCGGCTACAAGGGCGAGCGCGTGGTGATGCTCGATCCGACCGACTATCCCTCGACCCATGCGCTGGCGCTGGTGGCGGCGGATGCCCTGCAGAAATCCGGCGTGAATATCGACCTCGTCTCCAGCGACTGGGGCACCGTCGTCCAGCGCCGCGCGAGCAAGCAGCCCAGTGACAAGGGCGGCTGGAACATCTTCTTCACCTATCTCAACGGTACCAACAATTTCGATCCGGCGAGCCAGCTCGGCATCCGCGGCAATGGCGACCAGGCCTGGTTCGGCTGGCCAAAGTCACAGCGGCTGGAAGACCTTCGCCTCGACTGGTTCGGTGCCAAGGACCTCGCCGAGCAGAAGGCGATCTGCGCCGAGATCCAGAAGCAGTTCTTCGTCGACGTGCCCTATATTCCGCTGGGCGCCTATTACGAGAAGACGGCCTATCGTGGGCTGACCAGCCCGCGCATCGGCTTCGCCCAATTCTACGATGTGAAGCCAGTATGACCCACCGGATTCGTATTGCCGTTCTTCAATTCGCCCATGAGACGGTCACCTTCCTCCCGAACGACACCACGCGGCAGGATTTCATCTATCCGGGCTCGCCGGCCAGCGGCGAAGCGCTGCTGGCGACCGACCCGAAGGGCTATATGGGCGGCTTCGTGCAGGTCGCGCGCGAATATGATGATGTCGAGCTGGTCGGCATCACCTCGCCGCTCTGGCCGATTACCGGCACCGGATCGGGCTGGGTCACCAAGGATGCCTACGAGCATTTCCTTGGCATCATGATCGCGGAATTGAAGGCGCAGCCGAAACTCGACGGCGTCTACCTGGCGCTGCACGGGGCGCTGGCCGTGCGCGGCGTACCGCGTCCCGAGGCCGATATCGCGCGGCGCGTTCGCGAGGTCGTCGGCAAGGACGTCTTTCTCTCGGCGACGTTCGATCCGCATGGCAATGAGGACGAGGCCTTCCTTGAGCAGGCCGACATGGCCTTCTGCGTCAAATATTTCCCGCATTACGACATGCACCTGCAAGGTGAACGCGCGGCCCGGATGCTCGTCAGGGCGATCCGCGGCAGCTTCAGGCCGGTGACCCGGACGTTGCGCGTTCCGATCATCGCACCGACCGTCGTGATGTGGACCGGCGCCTCGCCCTGGTCCGATCTGATTCAGCGGGCGCTGATCTGGGAGGCGCGCGAGCCTGACGTCTTCGTCAATGTCTTCTTCGGCTTCCCCTGGTCTGATGTGCCCGATGCCGGGATGGGCCTGCAGGTTTTGACGCATGACGATCCGGAGCTTGCCGATCGTGTCATCCGCGATATGGCGGATTGGATTTGGCGGCGGCGCGACGCGCTCCTCAACACCGTCAAGATCCACCCGATGAAGGACGGCGTCGCGCTCGCCCGCGAAGCCGTGACGGCCGGCAAATCGCCGGTGGTGCTCGCCGATTACAGCGACCGCTCGGGCTATGCGACCTGGCTCCTGCAGGAGATCGTCGCGCAGAAACTGGAACGCGCGCTGATCGCAACCATCGCCTCGCCGGATGCCGTTCGCTCCGTGCTGGCCGCCGGTGCGAAGCCGGGCGATCCGTTCGATGCGGAGATCGGCGGAGTTTTCGATGACTCGGCCGGCGCGCCTGTCCGCGTCTCCGGCACCGTACAGTTGGTCGACGCGGCGCGCGGCAAGGGCAATGAATGGATCTGCGTCAGCTTCGGCAAGGGCAATGTATTGGTGCTCAGCCCCTATCTCGTGCAGATCGTCGAGCCGTCGGAGCTGTGGCAGCTCGGCCTCGAGCCCGGTGCGTTCGATGTGATCGCGATCAAGTCGCGTGCGCATTTCCGCCGCGGCTTCGACGATAGCGGCTTCGCGCCGACAATCCTGCTTGTCGAGCCGCCACAGCCATTCATGGGCACGGTCCGTCTCGAAGCGCTGCCTTACGAGAATCTCACGCTGACCGACTACTATCCATACGGCAATCCGAGCTTTCCGCCGGCGGTTTAGACCGGCCGGCGGATCTCAGCGCGGATCGATCGGACGCTTCAGTGCCGCGCCGAAGATCGGCTCCATGAAGGCGGCATAGGCGAGCTGCCTCAGCTCGCCGCGCGGCCTGGCGACGACCTGCATGCCGACCGGCAGGCCGCTCGCGGTGAAGCCGCAAGGCATCGAGAGGGTCGGCGCCGTGGTCAGCGTGATCGCATAGGCCATGGCAAGCCAGTCCATATAGGTCTCGAAGCGCTGGCCGTTGCACTCCTCGACATAGCGCAGCGCGTTCGGGAAGGGCGGCACGATCGCCGTCGGCGTCAGCAGCAAGTCGTATTCGTCGAAGAAGGCGATGGTCCGGGCGATGAGCTCGGCACGCTGCGCCTCGGCCTTGAGCAGCTCAGGCATGGTGAGCTTCAGGCCCTTCTCGACGTTCCAGATCATCTCCGGCTTGAGGAGGTGCGGATAGTCGCGCAGCTTCGGCCCGTGACTCGCGGCGAAGAAATGCGCGCGCAGCACCTGGAAGGCCTCATGCGCCTCGGAGAGGTCGGGATGTGCCTCCTCGACGATCACGCCCTCGCCACTGAGCTTCTCAGCCGCCGCCCGGCAGATCGCGGCCACCTCGGGATCGACCGGGGTGATGCCGAGATCGGCGCTGAAGGCGACCTTGCGCGGCTTGCGCGGGTTCTGCGCGGCGGAGAGAAAGCTCTCGGACAGCCGCGGCAGCGAGATCGGGTCGCGCGCATCCTCGCCGCAGAGCGCATCGAGGAACAGCGCCGCGTCGGCGATCGTGCGCGCCATCGGCCCCTCGGCACCGAGCAGGCTGTCAACGGTGGTGCCGGGATCGCGTGCGATCCGGCCCGGGCTCGGCCGGAAGCCGACGACCCCGCAGAAGCTTGCCGGCGTGCGCAAGGAGCCGCCGAGATCATTGCCGTGGGCGATCCAGGCCATGCCGGTGGCGAGCGAGACGGCCGCGCCGCCGGACGAGCCGGCGGCGGACCTGCCATGGTCCCAGGGATTATGGGTCATCCCGAAGACCTCGTTGAAGGTGTGCCCGCCGGCACCGAACTCGGGCACGGCCGATTTGCCGAAGACCAGGCCGCCCTGGCCCTCGATGGTGTGGACGATGATGTTCGAGCGAGTCGGGATATTGCTCGCGAAGATCGGCGAGCCGAAGCAGGTGCGCACGCCCTCGACCTCGGTCAGGTCCTTGATCGGCAGCGGCAGCCCCGCGAGAATGCCGCGCTCGGCCACCGGCTTGTCCATCAGCGTCCTGGCACGGTCGCGGGCACGCTCGAAGCAGAGCGTCGGCAGCGCGTTGACCCGGGGCTCGACCTCGGCGATGCGCGCCTCGACGGCGTCGAGCAGCTCGAGCGGGCTGACCTCCTCGCGCTTGAGGGCCTCGACGGCGGCGCAGGCGGTGAGGTCGATCAGGTCTCGCGAGGCGGGCATGGCGATATCCGGTGGGCGCGTCGTGGGTTGGTGCGGAACGGCGATCAGGCCGGCAGCTCGACGAGCTTGCCCGTCCTGATGCTCTCGTCGGCGGCGAGCACGATGCGCATGCTGTCGACGGCGCGGCGCATATGGTCGGACATGTCCCAGTCCTCGCGGATGGCGTTGAGCAGATAGGTCTGCTTGCGCTCGCTCAGCTGGGAATGGGTCAGCGCCTCCGCGATCTCGATATCCTCGTCGCCATGGACCAGCGCGTTGCCGGGGCCGATCTTGGCGTGGTGCAGGCGCAGCGGCCTGATCTTCGAATGCGTGCTGATCTCGGAGGAGGTCGCCGAGGTCGCGCCCTGCTGCGTCGGCGGCACGTTCTCGGGAGACATCACGCTGACCGAGCCCTTCGGCCCGATGATGTCCTTCACGATGAAAGCGGTCTGGCTCAGCATCGGCCCCCAGGCCGCCTCGTACCAGCCGACCGAGCCGTCGTCGAAAATCACCTGGAGCTGGCCGTAATTATACATGTCGGGCGCGATCTCGTCGCTGAGCCTGGCGCCGATCGCATGGACCTTGATCGGCCGCGCGCCGGTCATCGCGCACATCGCGTCAACGTAGTGCACGCCGCAATCGACGATCGGGGAGGCCGAGGCGAGCAGGTCCTTGTGCCAGTTCCAGGCCGGGCCGATCGACTGCTGGTTCAGGTTCATGCGCATGACCAGCGGCTTGCCGAGCGTCTTGGCCAGCTCGTGCAGCTTGGTCCACATCGGGCTGTGCGGCGGCGAGAGGCCGACGAGCAGCTTGCGGTTCATGCGCTTGGCCGCCGCGACGACGCGCTCGGCCTCCTCGACCGTCTGTGCGATCGGCTTCTCCAGGAAGACATGCGCGCCGGCCTCGAACGCGGCGATGGCATATTCGGCATGGGTGTTCGGCCAGGTGCAGACCGCGACCACGTCCGGCTTCAGCGCCTCGAGGGCCTCGTGATAGTCGGAGAAACGCGGGATATCCGCCCATTCAGCCGGGAGGTCGTCTCGCTCCGCGATGCTGCGGGCGCAGAGCCCGGCAAGCTCGTAGCCTTCGATCCGGTCATAGGCCTTGGCGTGCGAGACGCCCATATGGCCGAGGCCGACGACAAGTACTCTGAGCTTTTCTGCCATGTGTTCGCGCTCCCCCGGACGGATGCCGCCTCTCTTTCGAGCAGTCTAGCCATGCGCCTTTCTATTTGTAAACTTTCCTGACTAATGGGCGTGCGTTCGGGCCGCATCTGCCTCTGACTCCAGTGCATAGCAGCCATCTTCGGCCAAATTCGTCAGATGCTCCGGAAAGTTTGTCCGGCTTATTGACAAATGCAATCGCCCATCTGACGATTTGCCGGAGAAGTCGCCGATCGAGCGGACTGCATCCGCCCGGCGGGAGGTGAAGAGTTGGTCAGGTACGTTGCCCGGCAATTTCTATTGTCGCTCGCGGTGCTCGTCGCGGTGTCGATCGTCGGCTTCGTCCTGCTGCGCGCCTCCGGCGATCTCGCCCAGCGCGTCGCCGGTGCCGAGGCGACGGCCGCCGATGTCGCCCGCATCCGCGTCTCCTACGGGCTCGATAAGTCGCTGCCGGTGCAATATCTCGAATGGGGCCAGCGCGCGGTCAGCGGCGATCTCGGCCGCTCGCTCTTCTTCCCCGAGAATGTCTCGACGCTGATCGCCCAGCGGCTGCCGATCACGCTCGGCCTCGGCGCGCTCGGCCTCGGTGCCGCGCTCCTGATCGGACTGCCGCTCGGCACGCTTTCGGCGCTCCGGCCGAACGGTCTCTTCGACCGCGCCGTACTGACGATCGCCGTGCTCGGGCAGGCGATGCCGCCCTTCTGGCTCGGCCTGCTCCTGATCATCTTCTTCGGCCTCAATCTCGGCTGGCTGCCGGTCTCCGGCTCGTCCAGCTGGCAGAATCTGGTCATGCCGACGGCTGTCCTGGCGATCGCCACCATGCCGACGATCATGCGGCTCACCCGCTCCGGCATGATCGACCAGCTGCGCGCCGACTATGTCCGCACCGCCCGCGCCAAGGGCTTGAAGCCTCTTTCCGTTGTCGTGAAGCATGCGCTGCGCAACGCGCTGATCCCGGTCGTCGCCATCGCCGCCGTCCAACTCGGCGCGCTGGTCGGCGGCTCGGTGGTGCTGGAGACGGTCTTCGGAATCCAGGGATTGGGCTATCTCGCCTGGGAATCGATCAACCGTGCCGACTATCCCGTCGTCCAGGCCGTGGTGCTCGTGCTCGGCGGCTTCTACTGCCTGCTGACCTTCGTCAGCGACATGCTGCACGCGTTCCTCGATCCGCGCCTGAGGGAGCAATAGATGGCGGTGACCGACATCGCCGCGCCCGAGAGCGAGGTCGACACGGCCAAGGCCGAGCGCGCGCATGCCATCCGCCGCTGGCTCGGCAATAGCGGCGTCGTCATCGGCGGCACGCTCTTCATCCTCATCCTGCTCGCGACGCTGATCGGTCCCTGGCTCGTCCAGCACGATCCTTTCGACCAGAGCCTGGTCAAGCGCCTGCGCCCGCCGGTCTGGAGCGGCGGCAGCTGGGACAATGTCTTCGGTACCGACCATCTCGGCCGCGACTATCTCGCGCGCCTGCTCTGGGGTGGGCGGCTCTCGCTGCTGATCGGCTTCTGCACCATCCTCGTTGCCGCCGTCTTCGGCACCACGATCGGCGTGCTCGCCGGCTATTTCGGCGGCCGGATCGACTTCTTCGTCCGCTTCTTCATCATGGTTCGGCTGGCCATGCCGGCCGTGCTGATCGCGCTCGCCATCGCCTTCATCGCCGGTCCGTCGCTCACCCTGCTGATCATGGTGCTCGGCCTGCTGCTCTGGGACCGCTTCGCCGTGGTGGCACGGGCGACGACGCTGCAATTGCGCAACAGCGAGTTCGTGACCGCAGCCCGCGCCATGGGCTGCTCCAACCTGATGATCATCAGGCGGGATATCCTGCCGAACATCCTCAACCAGCTCATCGTCATCGCCACGGTGGAGCTCGCCAACGCCGTGCTGATCGCCGCAGCGCTCTCCTTCCTAGGCCTCGGCGTGCAGCCACCGCTGCCCGACTGGGGGCTGATGATCGCCGAGGGCAAGCAATACATCCTGTTCTCGCCCTATCTCATCACCTTGCCGGGCCTCGCCATGATGCTGCTCGTGCTGGCGGTGAACCTCCTCGGCGATGGCATCCGCGACGTCACCGACCCGGAGGCCAAGGGGCGATGACGACCACGACGGTGAGCGAGAGCCAACCCGTCCTCTCGGTCCGCGACCTGCACGTGCGGCTGCCGCACCGCGCCGGCATCGTCCACGCGGTCCGCGGCGTCTCCTTCGATCTCCAGCGCGGCGAGACCGTCTGCATCGTCGGCGAGAGCGGCTGCGGCAAGTCGATGTCGGCGATGGCGATCCTCAATCTGCTGCCGCGCGGCGCCAAGCGCGAGGCCGGCGCCGTCAGTTTCCTCGGCGAGGACGTGCTCAACGCCGGTGAGCGTCGCATGTCTGAACTGCGCGGCGACAAGATCGGCATGATCTTCCAGGAGCCGCTGACCGCGCTGAACCCCTCGCTGACCGTCGGCGAGCAGCTCATGGAGGTCTTCCGCCGTCATCGTCCGGCGCGGAAGGGCGAGGCGCGCGAGCGCGCCCTGGAGATGCTCGGCCAGGTCGGCATCCCCAACCCGTCGGAGCGGATGAGCCAGTATCCGCACCAGCTATCCGGCGGCCTGAGGCAGCGCGTCGTCATCGCCATGGCGCTGATGTGCGAGCCGATCATGATCATCGCCGACGAGCCGACGACCGCGCTCGACGTCACCATCCAGGCGCAGATCCTGCGGCTGCTGATCGACCTCAAGGATCGCTTCGGCCTGGCGCTGCTGCTGATCACCCATGATCTCGCCGTCGCCTCCCGCGTCGCCGACCGGATCGTGGTGATGTATGCCGGCGAGGTGGTCGAGGAGGCCGAGACCTCGGCCTTCTTCGCCGCGCCGCGCCACCCCTACGCGCGCGGCCTGATCGGCTGCCTGCCCTCGGCTCAGGCGCACGGCTCGGGCGCGCCGCTCCAGATCATTCCCGGCACGGTGCCGAGCCTGATCGGCGAGATGCGCGGCTGCGCCTTCCGCGAGCGCTGCCCCGAGGCCGAGCCTGTCTGCCGCGAGACTATCGCGCTGCGCGACCTCGGCGGGCGCCGCGCCCGCTGCGTCCATGCCGGGTTGGCGGAGGCGCTCGCATGAGCCCGAAGCCCTCCGTGCTCAGCGTGCGCAACGCCAGCAAGACCTACCGGCTGACGGCCGGGATGATGGCGCCGACCCGCGAGGTCCATGCCGTCAAAGACGTCTCCCTCGACCTCGCGGAGGGCGAGGTGCTCGGCCTGATCGGCGAGAGCGGCTGCGGCAAGTCGACCCTGTCGCGCCTGCTGCTCGGGCTGGAGGCGCCGAGCTCGGGCGAGGTCTTCCTCGACAGCCGGCCGATCTCGTCGCTCTCGCGCAGACAGATCGCACGCGTGCTTCAACCGGTCTTCCAGGACCCCTATTCCTCGCTCAACCCGCGCGAGACGGTCGAGCAGGCGGTCTCGCGTCCGCTCGAAGTGCATGGCATCGGCGACCGCGCCGCGATCCGGCGCAAGGTCGCCGAGACGATCGATGCCGTCGGCCTGCCGCGCCGGGCGCTTTCGAGCTATCCGAACCAGCTCTCCGGCGGCCAGCGCCAGCGCGTTGCCATCGCCCGCGCGCTCATCCTTCAGCCCCGCATTCTGATCTGCGACGAGCCGACCTCGGCGCTCGACGTTTCCGTGCAGGCGCAGATCCTCAACTTGCTCAACGACCTCAGGAAGTCGGCCAATATCTCGCTGATCCTGATCAGCCATAATCTCCAGGTGGTGCAGTTCCTCGCTGACCGCGTGGCCGTGATGTATCTCGGTAAGATCATCGAGGAAGGGCCGGCGGCGAAGATCCTGCGCGCGCCGAGCGAAGCCTATACGCGCCGGCTGCTCGCCTCGGCGCTCGACATCGCGCCCGGCAAGGGCATCCCGCAGCTCGATAACGGGGTGGCCGCGGTCGCGTAGCTGAGCACTCAACCCATAGCGAGGACCGGACGCGCTGATCGATCGGGAGTGGCGATCGGCTCAACCGGCCCAAGACTTCTCAGAGGAGAGATGGCGTCATGAAAAGGTTCCTGCTGTCCGCGGCCATTGCCGCTTTTGGCCTTGCCGGCCTCGGTGCTTCGCCGGGCCTCGCCAACAAGGCCGACGACACTTTGCGCATCGTCTGGAAGGAGGCGCTGCCCAATGTCGATCCGCACTACAACCAGCTGCGCTCCGGCATCACCATCGCCACCTTGGTGATGGACACGCTGGTGATGAAGGACCCGCGCTCCGGCAAGTTCGAGCCCCTGCTCGCGACCTCCTGGGAGTGGAAGGACGACACCACCATCCGCTTCGTGCTGCGCCAAGGGGTGAAGTTCCACAATGGCGAGGCCTTTGACGCCGATGACGTGGTCTACACGCTGAACTACCTCGTCGACCCCAAGAACAAGATCCTGACGCCGAACAATAGCAGCTTCATCAAGCAGGCCGTGAAGGTCGACCCGTACACGGTCGACGTCCAGCTCAAGGCACCGTTCCCCTCGGCGCTGGAATATTTCTCCGGCGCGCTGTTCATCTACCCGAACGAGTACCATTCCAAGGTCGGGCCGGATGGCATGGCCAAGAACATGGTCGGCACCGGCCCCTATGTCATGAAGGAGATCAACGGCGTCAGCCGCTATTTCCTGACCAAGAACAAGGATTATTTCGGCGGCATCAAGGGTCCCGCCTCGATCGGCAATATCGAGATCCGGGTCGTCAACGACGAATCGACCGAGATGCTCGAGCTGATGTCGGGCAAGGCCGACTGGATCTGGAAGTTCAACGCCGACCAGGCGCCGCTGCTCAACGCCCAGCCGAAGCTCCAGGCCGTGCTCTCGGAATCGATGCGCATCGGCTTCCTCAACCTGAACCTCGTCAGCGGCGATCCGGCGAGCAATCCGCTCGCCAACGTCAAGGTCCGGCAGGCGATTTCCTATGCGATCAACAAGAAGGACCTGGTCAAGTTCCTGGTCCAGGGCGAGTCGCGCGTCGTCGACACGCCCTGCTTCCCCGATCAGTTCGGCTGCAATGTCGATGCCGCCGTGAAATACGAATACAGCCCCGAGAAGGCCAAGGCGCTGCTGGCCGAGGCCGGCTATCCCAACGGCTTCTCGACCAAGATCGTCGGCGCCCGCAGCGCGCAATGGGTCGCGGCCGTCCAGGAGGACCTGAAGAAGGTCGGCATCAAGGTCGACGCCTCCGTGATCCAGGGCGCGACGCTGGTCGATCTCTTCGGCCAGGGCCAGATCCCGATCGGCTACTGGGACTGGGGCGCCTATTCGGTGATGGATGTCTCGGCGACGCTGCCGGTCTTCGTCGGCGGCCAGTCCTCCTCCGACAAGGTCGGCGACAAGGAAGTCGCCGAGATCGTGATGAAGGCTGGCACCGAGGTCGATCAGACCAAGCGCAAGGCGCTCTATGACCAGGCGGTCAAGCTGATCAGCGAGCGCGCCCTGATGGTGCCGCTGCACTCCTTCGTGGTGCCCTACGCCTTCACCAAGGAGCTCGACTTCAAGGCCTTCCCGGACGAGACGCCGCGCTTCTTCTGGGCGAGCTGGAAGTAGAGACGATGCCGGGCGGTCTTCGGACCGCCCGGACAACCTGCATCCCCCTCATTCCGAGGAGGCCCGGACGGCCCTCTCGAAGGATGGCCAGCAGTCTCCCGAGCCTTCTGAGGCATCCGTCGAGAGGGCCGTCCGGGCCTCCTCGGGCTCCGGGTTGAACTGACGGCCCGGACAAGTCGGCCTCACACCACAGAAGCGCGGACCATGCCTGCTGCGACCATGCCAACCGAGACCCTTGCGCTTGCCGGGCTCGACGCCCCCGCCGAAATCCTGATCGACCGCTGGGGCGTGCCGCATGTCTACGCGGGCACGCAGCGCGATGCCTTCTTCCTGCAGGGCTTCTCGGTCGCGCGCGACCGGCTCTGGCAGATCGATGTCTGGCGCAAGCGTGGGCTCGGCCAACTCGCGGCGGATTATGGCGGCGCCTTTGCCGAGGCCGACCGCGCCGCCCGGCTCATGCTCTATCGCGGTGATATGGATACCGAATGGGCCTGCTATGGCCCGGGTGCGAAGAGCGCTGCCGAAGCCTTCACCGCCGGCATCAACGCCTGGATCGCCCGGCTTGAAGCCAATCCGAACCAGCTTCCGGTCGAGTTCCAGCGCATGGGAACGCGGCCCGCGCGCTGGGCCGCCGAGGATTGCGTCCGCCTGCGCAGCCACGGCCCGCTCTTCAATTTCGGCCGCGAACTCGCTCGCGCCGATGTCGTCAACCGCTTCGGCCTCAAGGGCGAGGCAGCCCGCAAGCGGCTGGAACCGGACTGGACGCTGGTCGCGCCCGAGGGCATCGCCGCAGAACCGGTGCCGCCGGAGGTCCGTCAGGTCTTCGCGCTGGCGACCAACCAGCCCGCTTTCGATGCGGCAAATACCGCCGCGCCCGAGACGGTGGGCGGCAGCAACAATTGGGCGATCAGCGGCGCTCGCACCGAGACCGGTCGGCCGATCCTGGCGAGCGACCCGCACCGCCTGCTGTTGCTGCCGGCGCTACGCTATGTCTCGCATCTCAGCGCGCCGGGGCTCGATGTCATCGGCGCCGGCGAGCCCGGCGTGCCCGGCATCGCGCTCGGCCATAACCGCACCAGCGCCTTCTGCCTGACCATCCACCCGGCCGACCAGGCCGATCTCTACGTCTACGAGCTGCATCCGGACGATCCGACCCGCTATCGCTATCAAGGCGAATGGGAGGCGATGGAGACGATTGGCGAGACCATCGCGGTCGCGGGCGCAGGCGAGCGGCGGGTCGATCTGCACTGGACCCGCCACGGCCCGGTCCTGCATATCGACCACGAGCGGAGGCGCGCCTATGCGCTGCGCTCGATCTGGTCGGAGCCCGGCTCGGCGCCCTATATGAGCGCGCTGCGCTATCAAGCCGTCGAGAGCTGGGACGCGTTCGTCGAGGCGCGTTCGCATTGGCTGACCCCGCCGGTGAACCACGTCTTCGCCAATATCAAGGGCGAGATCGGCTGGATCATGTCCGGCTTCGTCCCGGTCCGGGCGAACTGGGACGGGCTGCATCCGGTCGCCGGCGACGGCAGCCACGAATGGGCCGGTTTCATGAAGGCCGAGGCCCATCCACGCATCTACAATCCCGCGAGCGGCTGGGTCGCCACCGCCAACGAGATGAACCTGCCCGAGGGTTTCGACCATGCCACGCACAAGGTCGGCTTCGACTGGTGCGATCCGGCGCGCTATCGCATCATCGCCGAGGAACTGAGGCAGGAGAAACCGCACAGCCTTGCCGGCAGCCGGCGCCTGCAGACCAGCTTCGCCTCCGAGCCGGCCCGGCGCCTAGTCGCTCTTCTCGGCGGCCTGATCTTCGAGGGGGAGGCAGAGCAGGCGCGAAAGCTACTCTCCGGCTGGGATGGCGTGCTCTTGGTGACCTCGGCGCCTGGCCTGCTCTTCGAGATCTGGTTCCGCAACCATCTGATCGAGGCGGTCAGCGAGCAGCTCGCGCCGGGCGCCTTCGCCCATTTCGACGCGCATGACGTCGCCGCCTACGACACCTTGCAGGTGGTCGACCTGATGGTCGCCCCGGACGAGCGCTTCGGCGCTGCGCCATGCGAGAGCCGCAATGTGCTGCTCGCGCAGACGCTCACGGCGGCCTGGGGCGAGGCGGTGAAGCGCGCGGGGGCGGATCCGGCTGCCTGGCGCTGGGGCGACCTCCACCATGCCAGGTTCGTCCACCCGCTTTCCGGCCGGCTCGGCGACGAGACGCTGGATACGCGGCGCATGGCGATCGGCGGCTCCGGCCTGACGCCGCATGCGGCCGATTACCGGCTCGAGGATTTTCGGATGACGGTCGGCGCCTCCTTCCGGATGGTCCTCGACATCGGCGAATGGGACAACAGCGTCTTCGTCAACGCGCCCGGCCAGTCCGGCGATCCGCGCAGCCGCCATTATGACGACCATCTCGACGCCTGGAGCGTGCAGGACTACCTGCCGCTGCTCTTCAGCCGCGAAAGGGTCGAGGCCGCCACCGCGCTCCGTATCGCGGTGACGCCGGCCTGAGGCCGAAGCACCCGTAAATCCCTTCCCTCGTCCTCCCTGCACTTGCGTGATTTCCGCATGCATCGCTGCTACGATGCGGTTCCGCGAGCCTCTCCGTCAGGACGATCGGCGCGGCGACGCCGTTGAATGGAGTTCGCACAGGGAGCCGGGACGATGGGATCGATTCGACGGGCATGCCTGCTGATCGCTGGTGGAGTTTTGTTGTCGGGCTGCCAGGTTTCACACGATAGGAGCGCGCTGCTGGCGCCCGTCTGTGCCGTTCCGGTCAATCGCACGATCCAATCCATGTATTGGCTCGAGTGCATGTCGGTCCAGCCCGCCCCATACCGCTATTCGAAGTATTACTAGCAGTCGGGCGCGGGCCTCCGCATATCGACCAAGCTGCGTCGGATCACGCCAATCCCGGCGGTCTGTCGCCATCGCCCATGGCTTGCTCACGGCCGAGGCCAGTTGATTCAGGACCAAAAGAGGTACCCCAGAATTCAAACTGCGGACCAAAGTGAGTTCGCTGACAATATTGCAGCTGTCTCCCGATGACCGGGCGGGATTGGGGTGCGCGGCGCGCCGGATTGTCCTGGCAATCGGTGCCTTGGCGTGGCCTGTGTCTCAGCTCGGGAGCAGTGGATGCCGCCTGCCTTACGTCGCCCTGGGCATTTTCGACGCCGGCCATGCGGCTGGATACTTGGATTTGCCATTGGGATTGCCGCGGCAACGCCATTGGTCATGGCGCAACCGCTCGTCGAGCCCGGCCGCGACCAGCCTCTTCGAACCGGTGACATGCGGCCGAGCTTTGATTGCCGCCAAACCGGCAATCAGGCGGAGCGCGCGATCTGCAGCACGCCGGAGCTCATCCGTCTCGATGTCGCGCTTGCGACAGCCTATCGTGAGCGCCTGGCGGGCCTGACAGAGGGCGATGCTGCACGGGAGCGTCGGCGGCAGACCGCGTGGATCGCCGAACGGAACGAGTGCCGCTCCCAGATTGCCTGCCAGCGAAGCGCTTACGAACGCAGGCTCGCGGAGGTCCGGGATGCCTCGACCTCCGCTTCCCGAGAGACCATCGTCCAGTCGGCTTCGCCACCCGATCCGGCGCGCCCCGGCAACGGCTCCGTGCTCAGGGATTATCCGTCGGACCTGGCCGCGCTCCGGATCGTCCATTGGCGAGGCCGACCGGTCGTCAATCATCCGTCGAGCACCTCGGCGCGAGCGCTGTTCCAGCTCCTTGCCTACGCACACCAGCCGCAATTGATGACCGGCGCCACCGAGACCCGCGGCCACAGCTGGCTGGACCCGTCGACATTCAGCGAGAACGCTCGCGAGATTGCGAATACCTTCCTCCCCCCGGCGGCAAAGCCGCAATACCTGCAAATGGCGTATGGCAGCGTGACCGCCAATGCCGGCTGGCTCGGGACGAGCGAGTTCGAGACGGAGCGGTCGCGCCAACGCTTCATCGAGGCCTACAGCGAAAAACTGAAGCAGGCGGCGCCGAAGCTGCCCTTCGAATTCGTGCTGATCTCCGAGCAGTCGCTGCGCCCCTACGACAACGTCAATTCAGGCTTCGCCATCGACGATTTCGCCGTCCCATTGCTTGAACGGCAGCTTTTCGGCTGGCTGACGCCGCGTCTCGAGACGGAGGCATCACCGATCCGGCTATGGCCGATACCCCGGGATGCCGCCGAGAGACAGCTCAAGCACCTCGCCGCCACAGCCCCCCGCGGACAGAACGCAGCGCGCAAGGTCGCCCTGCTCAAGATCGTGGAGGCGGTCGCAGTCGATCCCGCGACCCTGCAACTGACGCTACGGCTCAAGACGACGGAGATCTATGATCCAGCCTTGCAGACGAGGCTGCACAGCTTTGCGGCGACAGAAGCGGCGCCGGTCAGCGCCCAGGGCGGCGTCGAGCGCCTCAAGACGCCGCCGGCCGGCATCGAGCCGCTGCAGTTGCGGACGCTCGGCGGGTTGCCGCTGTTCACGGCAGGCTCCGTGGGGCAGCTCTCGAACGAGGGCCTGCGCTTCTTCAGCCTGGTCGCGCTCGGATCGGTGCCGAGCCATCTCGACGAGTATGCGGCTGCGGTCGCGGACCTGCATCTGCGCGGCGCGCAGCCTTTTACGCAGGGGCAATACCGCCGCGAAGGCGGTCTCGATCGGCGCTGGCCGGGCAAGGACGAGTTCGAGCGCCGCGACAGCCGCAAGGCGTTCATCGACCAATATGGCGAGGTGCTGCGGCGCTGGGCGCCGCGGCCGCCGTTCCGCTTCGCCTACGCGCAAACCATCAGCCTTCCCGACTACGACCAGAAGCGAAACGGTTTCGCCCTGCCGCTGCCGAGCTTGCGCGGGCTCGATGTCGCGGGCCTGCAAACCTGGGAATCCTTTGCCTGGCCCGAGCCCTTCCTGCCCCGGTCGCAGAGCGGTGCCCGCAAGCTGCTGCAGGACCTGCGCGATGCCGCGCCACGTGACGCCACCGGCAGGTCACAGGTCGGCGAGCGCACCGCCGTTCTCGTCGCGACGGTGGAGATGGCGGAGATCGATCCGCGCAACGGCAGGGCCGAGCTCAGGCTGGCTTCGCTCGCACTCTACGACTCACAGCTCAAGGCGAAGCTGCTGGACATCTCCACCTATGACGCGCCCGGCGACCGCGCCTCGGCCCCAGGCCGCCTCCCGGGTCCGGTGGCGCTCGATTCGCTGTTCGTCGGGCTGCAATTCCTGAAGAAGACGCCGCCCGACGGCACCGATCCGTTCTGGGCCGGTCTCGGCCATCTGGTCCAGGATCGAAATACCCAGCTCCGCAACAATCCGGCAGTCTGGGGCCGTTTGCCGGCGAATGATCCGCGACGCCCCTATTTCGGCCCGCTCGGTGATCAGATGAGCCAGCACGACCGGGCGCAGTTCCGGCAATGGGCTAAGGCCTTCGCCGAGGCGCTGCCGCAGGAGACCGTGGCGAGCTTCCAGACCAATATCACGCCGGCCGGCCACGATCCCGTGACTCGCCAGCCGCAGACGATCGCCGCGGTCCAACTGCCGCGCACCCTGAACACGGCTTTCGACACGCGCGTGCTCGACGGGCTCGGCCTGCAGGGCGACCAGATGGCCGTCTGGGAGATCGGCGGGCGACTCGCCTTCATTGCTCTGCCGAACCGGATCTCGCTCTACACGATCGACGTGCCGGCAGCGGCGCGCGATCCGCAAGGCTACAAGGCGGCCGAGGTACGCGTGCACTACCAGGTCGAGCGTGTCGATGACGGGCCGCTCGTCAACGGCCGCTCGACCTTGCTGATCAGGCTCGTGCCACGCAATGCCGAGGTCAGGGCGCCGGGCCAGCAATTCGCGCTGCGCAGCTTCGACGATATCCCGCGGCTCGACGATTCGTCCTTCACCGCCGCTCCGACCCCACAGCCAGCCGCGCGCTCGAACGCGCCGCTCGCACTCGACGCCAACAGCCTCGACCTGCTGACCGCGGCCGCGCTCGGCGAGCAGCTCTCGCCGGGCGTGATGGCACAGCTCGTCGGACGGCGCTGGCTCGCCGAGGATACCGGCGGCGCCGTGCCGGGCGGGCGTTTCTTCACGCGCGGCAAGCGCATGCCGACGCTGGAGGAGGCGGCCGAGCTCGCGCCCCGCTTCACGACCTGGGCAAAGGCCGTCGCGCCCGCTTTTCCCGCGCGCCTCACCAGGACGGTACCAGTCACCTTACGCGGCGATCAGCAATCCGGCTCTGGGCAATCCGGCTCCTGGGCAAACCTGAACTGTTTCCAGGGCCTGACCCAGGCCGGCGCGATCTGGGCTGCCGGGCTCGAGCGGACCAATGCCGCGCGGGCCCTGAACCGCAGCTCCTGGACCCTCGCCGAGGAGCGCACCCATCTCACGCTCACGGCCGCAACCCGGCTGAAGGACTTCATGGCGCCCGTGGGCGGCCAATGCGCGGCCTCGCGACAGCCTTACACCGTGCCGCAGCTCTTCGGGACCCATGTGAGCTTTGCCGGCACGCTGCCGGAGCCAGCCTTGCGATTCGGTCCGTCCGGGCAACAGCAGCTCACTCTCAGCGTCATGATCGAGGTGGACGCGCCGCAGCTTCAGCAGGACGAGCCGATCTTCACCGATCTGCTGCCGCGGGATCTTCCGACCCCGGAGAGCCTGCGCCAGAACCGGCGCAAGGGCGAGTTCACGCTGTTCCAGAGCCGGCTGGTCGAGGCGAGCTATCGCCACCAGTCCGGCGGCGAGGCTGGACGCTATATCCGCGAAGGCCCGGTGACGGTCGCAGCGATCCTGCAATCGCTGCGCGACGAGCTCGCCAAGGTCGTGCCGCCGAGCGCGGCCGGCAAGCCCTATGGGCCCGATATCGTCGGGGTGCGTCTCGGCATGAGCTTCGCCGAGGCCGAGGCTGCGATCCGGGCCCATATGCCGGTCGGGCGCGTGCTCGACGGCAAGCGCGCCAGCGACGAAGCCGTCGGCGCCGGCGTCAACGAGCCGATCACCTCGGGCAAGCTCTTCATCTCCGAGAACGGCATGGAGCTGATCGCGCTGATCGACGAGCCGCCCGCCGCATCCCAGCGCGTGCTCGCCGTTTGGCGGCGCGTCCATTCGCCGAGTGGCCAGATCAGGGCGCCGGAAATGTATGCCGGGCTCCTGGCCAAGTATGGGCCCCTGCCAGATCGCCAGCAATTCGACGGCGGACGGGCGCTCTGGTACGACCGCGCCACCGCGCATTGCACGGCGAACTATCGCTACGGCCAGCGCCAGCCGCTCGCGGCCTTCTGGTATGAGGACGGCGCGCCGACCCAATGGCAGGCGCCGGGGGCGAGACCGGCCGAGGCCGCGATCCTGCCACCGCATTTCCGGGACCCGACATCGCAGGAGAGCCTGCGCTATGGCAGCTGCGGCGCGATGCTGACCGCGCAGCTCAACCTCGACACCGTCGCGGCCGTCAACTCCTATTACCGCTACGAGCCGATCGACCTGCTGGAGATGTCGCTCTCCGATTTCGGGGCCTATCAGAAGGCTTTCATCGAGAGCCGCAAGCAATTGCAGGCCGCAGCGCAGGGCGGCGGCAACCGCAAGCCGGAATTCGCCGAGCCCTTCGGGCCGGACATGGTCGGCCTGCGCCTCGGCCAGAGCCTGCAAGAGGCCGAGGCCGCGATCCGCACCCATATGGATGTCGGCCGCGTCTTCGAGGCCGATGCCGGCACCATGGCGGGCAGGCCGCCGCTGCCCTTCGCCGGCGGCAAGCTCTTCATCTCCCGGGACGAACGCGAGCTGATCGCGCTTCACCCCGGCCCGGCCGCGGCCAATGGCAGGCTCGCGGCGGCCTGGCGGCGCATCTATGTCCCGGCAGCGACGGCACTGGACGCCGCCGCAGGCCCGATGCAGGCGAAATATGGCGAGCCGGCTTTTCGCAGCATCGGCGGCGACGTCGTCGTCTGGGGCCAGACCCGGATGCCGGCCTGCAACGACGCCTATGTCGCGGCCATCGAGGCGACAAGGCCTCTCGACGAGCGCTGGCGCGAGAATGGCGCGCCGGCGCAATGGCGGCCGCCGACTGGCGAGGCGCCGGGGAGCCTGCCCGCGCTCGTCGGCCGCGCCGCCAATGGCGAGCCCTGGCTGGAGAATTGCGGCCCGCGCCTGAGCTTGCAGTTCCGTGCCGCGCAGGGCGCGCAGGCCCTGAGTGTGATCGAGACGACGCTGACCGATCTCGGCCGCTATCGCCGCGCGCTCGATGCCGAGCGGCCGGCCGCGCTGCCCGGCCGCGTCAAGCTCTGAGGTGGCAGATGCGCGCAGCGACCGCTTCCCTTCTTGCAACGATCCTGACGGCGGCTCCCGGGCTCGGGACGGCGCGGGCGCAGGCGCCGCTGCCGCCCGGCGAATATGCTTATGTCGCCCTGGAGAACGCGGCGCAGGTCGCCGCCATCGACCTGCGCAATGGCAGCGTCGCGCAACGCATCGCGGTCGGGGCCGGTCCGCGCTTCACCACGGCGAGCCGTGACGGCACGATCGTGCTCTCGGTCAACCGCACAGACGACACGATCTCGGTTATCGACACGCGCCTCGGCAAGGTCGTCGAGACGCTGGACTCGGGCCTGTTCCTGCCGCCCGGCGGAGCGCGCATGCCCGATGGCACGGAACTCGGCGCCGGCCTGGGGGATGTCGCCGCGAGCCCCGACGGGCAGATCGTCTATGCCAACCGGGGCGCGCTCGGTGTCGTTTTCTTCGATCGCCGCAGCAAGGTCGCGCGCTATATCGACGACAATCCCAAGGGCTCCGAGCGCTTCGGCACATCCGGCGCCTTCGCGATCTCGTGGGACGGCCAGCACATTTTCATGCCGACCGGCACCGATCTGAAGGTGATCGACGCCGGGACGCGAAGGATCGTCAGCTCGATCAGGCAATCCGGCAGCATCGGCCCGCAGGGCCTGCTGAATTTCGACATCTCGCGCGACCGCAACCTGATCGTCCACGGCATCCAGCCCGACATTGCCCGGATGATGGCGTCACGCGGCGGCCAGCTGGCGACGCCGATCAGCATCAAGGTGGTCGAGCTGCCGGGCCTCGGCACGCGGCAGCTGAGCGGCATAAGCCCCGGCATCAGCCAGCTGAACGACCCGGTCGTCGGTGTCTTGCTGTCCCATGATGGGCGCCGGCTCTACACCGCGCGGCTTTTCCCACAATACCGGGCCTTCAAGCCCAGCACGACCCCGGTCCAGTTCGCACCGAAGATCTATATCGACGGCCACAGCATGCTCAACGGTGCCAGCTTCGGCGTCACCGAGTTCGGCGCGGCCTCGTCCGGCCTCGGGCTCAGCGAGGACGGCTCGCGGCTGATCGCGATCGACCCGATCGCGAGCCGCGTGAAGATCCTGGACGCCCAGACCCTGCGCGAGCTCCATGTCGCGCAGCCGGGTCCGACGCCGCGGGCCGGGCGTGACTTCATCGTACGGGTCGGCGCGGCGTCCAGCCCGCCGCCCGCGACAGGGAGCACGCCGGTGCCGGCCGCGACGCCTGCCTCCCGCCCGTCCCTCAAATTCTGACGGTGGCGGCATGCCGGGCCATCCCATCCAGCTTCTACGCATCGCTGACCTGCGGAGCCTTCCCAGGCTGGTGATCCTGACCAGCCTGCTGATCCCTGCCATCCTGCAAAGCGTCGCCGCACGGGCGGCGGATCTCGCCTATGTCGCGCTCCAGAATGCCGGACAGGTCGCGATCGTCGATGTCAGGACGGGGGCGATCCTGCGCCAGATTCCGGTCGGCCAGCTGCCGCGCGGCGCCGTCGCCAGCCGCGACGGACGCAGCGTCTTCGTGCTCAATCAGGGCGACAAGACCGTCTCGGTCGTCGATGTCGCCAGCCATCTCGTCCGGCACACGCTCGATATCGCGCCCTATCTCGACGCCTCCCAGGATGCCGGGGAGAGCCTGTCACGCACGAATATCGCCGTATCCCCGGACGGCGCGCATCTTTACCTGTTGAACCAGGTCGGCCGGCTCGTGCGGCTGCCGACCACAGCAGGAGCCGGCGCCGCTCCGGTCGAGCGGGCCTTGTCCGGCTATCTGACCAATCCGAGCATCGAGGTCATCGCGGACGGCGCCCGGCTGCTGATCCCGGGGCGGAACGAGCTCGTGGTGATAGACGCCGCCACCCTGCGCCAGATCGGCCAGCTGCCGCTCTCGGCCACGCTGGTCAACGGCATGGCGGCGTTCCGCGCCACCAGAAGCGGCCCCGTGGTCGTCGGCGATGACGGAATGGTCACCTTCGGCATGGCCAATCTCGACCTGTTCGCGAGCGAGACGGCCTCGATCTACCAGCTCGTCAGCGAGCCCGGCACGCGAACCCCCGAGGCCGCCCTGTCCCGTGACGGCCGCTACTATTTCCGGGCGCGGCAGAATGGCGGGATCTACAGGTTTGATAGCCAGACCCGCCAGCTCACTGCGGGAATCGCGACGGGAGCGACGATCTCGGGGCTCGCGCTAACGGCCGATGACAGCCTGCTGGTCGCACTCAATCCGACCCAGAATGCGATGCGCGTCATCGACGCGAAGACGATGAAGCTCGTCAAGAGCATTCCGCTTGGACCCACGCCGCGAGCACATCGCGATTTCATCATCACGTCGACGCCGCAAGCGCCGTTCGCTCCTCAACCGAAGCTGAAATTCTGACTGCGCCGATCCACTGCCCGCTCAAGCCACGAGGTGACGTTGTCCTCGATCGGGAGATTTGCCGTGAAGCGCTTTCAATCCTTTTCAATAGCTGCGTTCGCCTTCGGTGTGACCGCAATGCTTATACGGCTAAGCGTGCTGGCATCTCTGCCAGTTGGGCTTATCGCTCTCGTGCAGGCACAGGACCTGCAATGGCGGGGGGTGGCCAGGGCAGGACTGAAAGAGTTTGTCAGAGAGCAACGGGGAATGCTGGAGCTGCCGTGGCCAATCGCCTTCTATGGCGACTTCACCGGCGACGGCCAGGACGATGCAATTGTATTCGTCTATCGCGACATCGAAGGCGCCGCCGGAAATTTCGACCTCAAAGTGGCACTCTTCATAGGGGAGGGGAGCACCTTCAAGTTTCTGCGCTACGCACCCAATATCTATGGCGAGCAGCCGCGACAGCCAAAGTTTTCCCATGGCGTCGTGGAGCTGACGACCACGATGCCGCGACCTGGCGATCCACGCTGTTGCCCGACAGGCTCCAAGCGCTACAGCATCGAGACTGGAACTTCGCTTGCGTTGGGGACGACGGTACCTCGTCCCGGCAGCTCGCAGCCGGTATCGCCAGCTCCCTCCGCCGCCGAAACATCAACGGGCGTAGCTCGCGACCCCCGGCCAGCGACCGACCTCGTGAAGCGAGCGTATGCTCATCTTTCAACCAAAGGCCTTCCACCCGACAAGCCGTATTTTACGGCGGGCTTCTTTGCATTGGTCCAGAAGGATCGACGTTGCGAGCAGAAGATCGGCGATCAACGTTACGCCAGCACGATCTGGTTCAGCGGCCAGGATTGGAAGATTACAGAACTCACGCTTTCGGAAAAAGCCGTGAGCGAGGGGGAACGCCATGTGGCGGCCAGCTTCAAGAACATGAATGATCTGCAAGGGAGAACCTTCGTCCTGAAGCGCGTTGGCTCCGAATGGCGAATCGACGACGTCACGATCGATGGCGGCACGAAGCTCAGGAGAACACTTCAGATCAGTCGCTGCGTTTAGATCATCGGAGCGTATTCGGTCCGATGATCCAGCTTCCTTGTTTTCGATTTGGCTTTTTCCGAGAATCGCAATCCACTTTTCGGGCCGATGATCTGGTGCGCGATGGGTTGCGTCGACATGTGCGACAACCTGGGTCGCCGCCGCGCGGGGCATGGACTCTGCCGCACAGAGACCTTTGTCCTGCATTTTTCTAAACTTTGGTCCGCAGAAGACCAGCCTCTCTCACTGTATCATGACCACTTCGCGCTTAAGTTATAGAAATTCCTTCGGATATTCTGCCCGCAATTTGTCCTTGATCGTTTTTGAGCCGGAGGCCGGGTCTGACCATGGATTACTCCGCAGTATTGTCGCAGCAAATCCATAAGATCCAGGCGGAGGGACGATATCGCATATTTGCCGATATTCGGCGCGTCCGTGGCCACTATCCCGTAGCGGAGTATTTCAACGGCGGGCATGCACGTCATGTGACCGTGTGGTGCTCGAACGACTATCTCGGGATGGGCCAGCACCCGGACGTGCTGGCCGCGATGCACGAGGCCATCGATAGCGCTGGAGGCGGCTCCGGCGGCACGCGCAATATTTCCGGCACGACACATTACCATGTCGAGCTGGAAGCAGAACTGGCGGAGCTGCATGGGAAGGAAGCGGCGCTTCTCTTCACCTCGGGCTATGTTGCCAACGACGCGACCCTCTCGACGCTGGCCAATCTGCTGCCCGGAGCGGTCATCTTCTCGGACGAGAAAAACCACGCGTCGATGATTGCGGGGATCCGCCACGGCGGGGGAGCCAAGCGGGTCTGGCGGCATAACGACGTTGCGGATCTCGAGCGTCACCTCAAATCGGTCGACCCGGACCTGCCCAAGATCGTGGCATTCGAATCCGTCTATTCGATGGATGGCGATATCTCGCCGATCGAGGAGATTTGCGATGTTGCCAGCCGCTACGGCGCCCTGACCTATCTCGATGAGGTTCATGCCGTCGGCCTGTACGGCGCCCGCGGCGCGGGCATCGCAGAACTGAAGGGGATCGGCGGCAAGATCGATATCATCGAAGGCACCCTGGCCAAGGGGTTCGGGCTCATGGGCGGCTACATCGCGGCGAGCCGTGATTGTTGCGACGCGATCCGTTGCTGCGCGCCCGGTTTCATCTTCACGACCTCGCTGCCGCCGGCCATCGCCGCCGGCGCGCTTGCGAGCATCCGACACCTGAAGGGAAGCCAGGTCGAGCGGCAGCGCCATCAGGAAAGGGCCAGCACTCTGAAACGCCGGCTGTCAGTTGCCGGGATCCCGGTCCTGCCGAACCCGAGCCACATCGTACCGGTGCTCGTTGGGGATCCGGAGCTGTGCAAGCAACTGACGGATAGCCTGCTCGAGCGCTTCTCGATTTACGTTCAGCCGATCAATTACCCGACGGTGCCCCGTGGGACCGAACGGCTGCGCCTCTGCCCGTCGCCCCTGCACGGAGACGCGGACATGGATCGCTTGATCATGGCGCTCGTCACGCTCTGGAACGAGATGGGACTTGCTGCCGGGCCTCCGGCGATCGCGGCGGAATAGCTGCGCCGTCGTCGCTTGGGATCGTTCAGTCTGAGTGCGAGAGATGCATGCCGATCCTTGCTCTTAAAATCCTGTTCGGCGATCGGGGCAAGTTGCTCGGCCTGGTCTTCGGCGTCGCCTTTGCCACCCTGCTGGTCGCGCAGCAGAGCGCCATGTTCGTCGGATTGATGACGCGGTCGCAGAATATCATCGCCGATGCGCAGGACGCAGACATCTGGGTCATGGACCCATCAGTCGAATATCTCGATCTGGTCCGCCCGATGCGGGACGGAGACCTCCATCGGGTCCGCGGCGTTCCAGGAGTCGTTTGGGCAGCGCCTCTCTTCAAGGCGACGGCGCCGGTCAAGACGCCGGAGGGGCGAACGAAGAATGCGCTGATCCTGGGCGTCGAAGACACGACGCTGATCGGAGCGACGCAACGGTTCGTCATCGGGTCGGTCGCGGACCTGCAACGTCCCGACGCCATCGCGATCGACCGGGTCGGCTTCATGCAGCTGTGGCCCGGCGAGCCGCTCGCTGTCGGCAGGACGCTGGAACTCAACGATCGGCGGGCGGTCGTTACCGCGATCACGGATGCCGCCGCTGCCTTCTCCGCTCAGGTCATCATCTACGCGCGCTACAGCCAGGCGCTGAGCTATCTGCCGACCGGTCGAAACCAGCTCTCTTTCGTTCTCGCAAAGGCGGCAAGAGATCTGGAGCCGACAAATGTTGCGCTCGCCATTACCGATCAAACTGGCCTGAGGGCCCATTCTTCCGAAGAATTCTCCCGACGGACCGTCCAATACTACATCAGAAGCACGGGCATCCCGATGAGTTTCATCACGACGATCCTGCTGGGGATGCTGGTCGGCAGTGCGATCGTCGGCCTGACCTTCAGCATGTTCGTGTCCGACAACCTCCCGCAATACGCCATGCTCAAGGTCATCGGCGTCACGGATTTCCGTATCACGGCCCTTGTCCTGCTCCAGGCCGCCGTCGTGGGCACGACCGGCTACGCGATCGGCATCGGCCTTGCCGCCGCCTTCTTCGAATTCGTGTGCACGCCGACTTCGGCATTGCGCGGCTTCATCCTCCCCTGGTGGATCGCCGCCGGCGTTGCGGGCGCGGTGTCCGTGCTCATCCTGCTCTCAACGCTGGCAAGCCTGCGGCGGGTTTTCGCCGTCGAGCCGGCGGTCATCTTCCGGAGCTAGGCGATGAGAGCTCCCAAAGCGGACCACGCTGGAGTCGTCGCCGTGTCCTGCCGCGGGATCGTCAAGGACGTCGTCAGCGGTGGCACCCGCACTCGGATCCTCCACGGCATCGATCTCGATGTGCTTGCCGGCGAAATGACGTTCCTGGTTGGTCCTTCGGGTTGCGGCAAGACCACCCTGATCTCGATCATGGCAGGGCTGCTCCCGGGAGAAGCCGGGGCCATCGAATTATTCGGCTCCCATCTCGGCAAGCTCGGCCAAGCCGGCATGGTCCGGTTTCGTGGCGCCCATGTCGGCATCGTCTTTCAAAAGCTGAACCTGTTCCCCGCCCTGACCGTAACGGAGAACGTCGCGATTCCGTTGCTCGTCCAAGGAGAGCGCGCAGCCCGAGCCGAAATCAGGGCCAATGATCTGCTTTTCGAGGTTGGCCTCGCCGCGCATGCCGGCATGTATCCATCGCAGCTTTCGGTCGGCGAACAGGAGCGCGTCGCCATTGCACGTGCGCTCATCCACGAGCCGGCGCTGGTCATCTGCGATGAACCGACTGCGGCGCTGGACATGGCATCCGGCTACGGCGTGATGCAGCTCCTGCGCGGGGTCGCCGTCAGCCGCGACCGGGCCGTCATCGTTGTCACCCACGACAATCGCATCACTCCCTTCGCCGACCGCATCGCGCATATGAGCGACGGGCGCATTACCCGGGTGCAGGCCCGTCTCGACCGGGAGGCCGCGTGATGATCGGGCGGCGCTCACCAATCCTGACCTATGGCCTCCCGCTGGTCGCCTTTGTCTCGCTACTGGGAGCGGCGTTTTCGATCGCCGGCAAGGGCGGCGGCCGGCCGGCCATCGAGCCCAGGCCCGAGCCATCGGCACCGGGAATCTCCCGGGTCTCCATCAGCCGCAATGCGCCAATGGCTCTCATCGGTGCGGCCGGCCTGGTCGAGCCGTCCAGCCAGGAGATCAAGATCGGAACGGATATCTCGGGAACGGTCGCGCGGGTCTTTGTGGCTCCCGGCGCCGTGGTGAAGCGCGGCGAGCCGCTTTTTGCTCTCAATGCAAGCCGAGCCGAAGCGACGCTGCTGCAGCGCCATGGAGAGGTTGCGGCGGCCCAGGCGCGGCTTGCGCTCGCGCGATCACGGGTGGCGGGCTTGCGGGCCGAGGTCCAGGTCGCCCATACGGCCGTCGAGTCGGCGCAGGCCGAAAAAGACGAGGCAATGGATCTCGTCCGCGTGGCCGGCGTCCTCAACGCCGGAGCCACCATCACGTCGCGGGAGATCACGCGTCGCAACAACATGCTGCGCCAAGCCAATGCCAAGCTCTCGGAAGCACGAGCAAGGCTGACGGTCGCGACCGCCAACCTCGCTCTCTTCGACGAAGCTGGCGGACCAGCTGCCTCGATCGCGGTGGAGCTCGCGGTGGTCGAACAGGCGCAACGTGCGCTCAAGCTCGCCGAGGCGGATCTGGAGCTCCATAGCGTCCGCGCGCCCGACGACGGCATGGTCCTTCAGGTCAACTTGCGACCCGGCGAGTTCGCCCAGGCCGGCGCCCTTTCGCAGGGGCTGCTCATTCTGGGACGGACGGATCCCCTGCACCTTCGCATCGATATCGACGAGGCCGATATCACGCGTTACCAGCCGGGCGCGCCGGCGCTGGCCTATGAGCGCGGCCGGGAGCGCCGGCGGGCCAGCCTCAGTTTTGTCAGGGTCGAGCCCCTGGTCGTTCCCAAGCGCTCCCTCTCCGGGCAGGCATTGGAGCGTGTGGACACGCGCGTCATGCAAGTCATCTACGCGCTCGAGGCCGAAGATCTGAGCGTGAGGATAGGCCAGCAATTGGACGTCTTCATCGAGGTCGGTCAATTCGAAGGACGCACGATGAATGTCGCCGAAAGCAGTTTCAAGGCGGAAGGCGGGGAGAAGGTGCGGGATTAGAGCGTTTTCCAGCGAAGCGGACACCGGGTCGCGTGAAGAAAATGCGTCAAAACAAATAGATGGAGAATTTTGCGATTCGGAGGATCGCGGGAATGCTCTAGGGCATCTTCGCGAGCAACTGATCAGGGTGCGCGGCTATTTGGCATTGGTCGCCTGATGATCCCCCGGGCCCGCGAACGACGTTTCAGAACCGATCAACCGATCATGCGCCTGGCGCCTTCCCGAAGGCATCGTGGCCGTAAGTGTCTTCGAACTGCCTCGATAGCGCGAGCAGCATGGGATCGGCGCCATGCGGCCCAACGAGCTGAAAGCCGGTCGGCAAGCCGTCGACGAAGCCGCAGGGAGTCGCGATGGCCGGCAGACCGGCGGCATTGGCGAAGCCCGTGAAGATGGCATGACCGCGCGGCCCCACCGCACGGCCATCGATATGGGGCGGGTGGCTCTCTTCCGCCGGCCAAGGCAGAGCCGCCGTGGCCGGCATCAGGAGAATCTCGTGACGGGAGAACTGCCGAGCCAGCTCTCGCTTGAGCTGTTCGACCGCGACGAGGATCTCGAACAGGGCCGTGCCGCGGGCGGAGGCGCCGAGCCGATAGTTGGCCCGCGCCGCCTCGCCACAGATTGCGATGTCGGGACGCTCGCCCGGACCGTAGCCGAGTTCCGGCCAAGCCGCCGGCTCATCGAGCATCCAGGCCAGTCCGATCGCGGACATCGTCATCCAGAGTTGGTTGATCTGCTCGGCGAAGCTCGAATTGCCGATTGCTTCGACCTGATGCCCGAGCCTGGCAAATGTCTGGGCGGCGTTGCGAACCTGTCCTGCAATGCCCGGATCGACGGGATGATCGGCAAAGCCCGGCACAAACAGGATTCGCGCGCGCTCTGGTGGCGGCACCGCGAGATCCTGGCCCGAGAGAATTTCGGTTAGCGTGGTGACGTCGGCGGTATTGCGCCCGATCGCTCCAGCGACCTCATATCCAAGAAATATCTCGGGCAGGCCGCCGCCGCGCGGCACCAGTCCCATCGATGGCTTGAAGCCGACGAGGCCGCAATGCGAGGCGGGCCGGCGGGTCGAGCCGCCGCCATCAGTCCCGAGTGCGAGCGGGCAATAGCCGGCGGCGACACCGGCGACCGCGCCGCCCGAGGAGCCGCCGGGCGTCAGGGCGGGGTTCCAGGGATTGCGGGTCGTTCCCGCGACCGCGTTGGAGGTGAAGCCCTGCATGGCGAACTCGGACAGGTTCGTCTTGCCGATGAAGACGGCGCCCGCTGCCCGCAGTCTCGCGACCGGAATCTCGTCGCGCGTCGGCCTGACGTCGCGCAGGAGGCGGCTGCCCCAGCTCGTCGGCAGGCCGGCGACATGCATGTTGTCCTTCACGCTGACCGGCACGCCGTCGAGCGGGCCCAGCGGCGCACCACCGGCGAACCGCCTGCTGCTTTCGCGGGCGGCGGAGAGCGCGCCCTCCCGGTCGAGCACCACCATGGCGTTGAGTGTCGGCTCGCAGGCTTCAGCGCGTGCCAGGCAGGCTTCGGCCACCTCGACAGGGTCGAACGTGCCGGCGCGGTAGCCTTGCGCGAGCTCGGCCGCGCTCAGGTGCCAGGGCTCTGAGTCAGGCGGAGCACCATGTTGATCTGCTTGTTTCGTGAGCAGGTCGGCTATCGGGGTCATGTTGTCCTCGGTATCGGCAGCGCGACACTTGCCGATCAATCTTGTATACCTGTGGCACGCGGCTTGCTGCCGAGCAATCGCTAGGGAACCATCATGACGCTGCCGGCTCAGATCAGCGACCGCATTCTCGAATCCGTGCTGGCCGAGAAGCTGCCGGCGGGCAGCCGGCTCGGCGAGAAGGAACTCGCGGCGCTCTTCTCCTGCAGTCGCACGCTGGTGCGCGAGGCGCTGATCCGGCTGGCGGCGCGCGGCATCGTCGAGGTCAGCGCAAGGCGTGGCTGGTATCTCGTCGAGCCGTCGCGCGAGCAGGCCCGCGAAGCCTTCGAGGCCCGCTATGTCATTGAGACCGGCCTGCTGCGCACTGCGAACCGGATCGACGAGCGCGGTATGAAACGCCTGCGCGCACATATCGAGCAGCAGCGCGGCGCCTTGGATGGGCAGAATGCCGGGCTGCGCAGCTTCCTGCTCGGCGACTTTCACGTCTGCCTGGCCGGTGCCCTTGGAAACCGGCTGCTCGCCGAGACGATCCGCGATCTCACGGTGCGCACGACGCTGGCGGCTATGAATCACCAGTCCGACGAGGAGGCTGTCCGTTCCTTTTCCGAACATGCCGGAATCGTCACTGCGCTGGAAGCGGGAGACCCGATCGAAGCCGAACGCCGCATGGCTGCGCATCTCGGCAGCTGGGAGGCCAAGCTGCAGATCCCGGAAGAGCCCGATCCCCTGGCACAGCTGCGCGAGGCCCTCGCTCCCGTCGAGCAGTCGGCACGCATCTTGCGTACCAGATTGACCGCCAAGAAGCGGAAGGAGGCCGGCTCCTTCCCCTGACCCTCGAGGAGCTGCCTGGATGCCCGGTGACGTCGTTGCTGCCAATGCAAGGATAATCCGTCGCCGAGGCGCTTCAGGGCACCTGCATCGGACGGCCGGGCGAGGAGCTGCCGCGTGATGCTGCCGCGCTCCGAGACCGGCCTCGCGACGGCCCAGCCGCTGACGCTCGACGGCATCACCCATAGCTATGGCGGCGGGCTCGCGGTCGACAACGTCACGCTGGAGGTCAAGGGCGGCGAATTCGTCGCGCTGCTTGGCCCCTCGGGATGCGGCAAGACCACCTTGCTGAGGATCGTCGCCGGCTTCATCGAGCAGGGCAACGGCAAGATCATTATCGGCGACCGGCCGATCGACACCCTGCCGCCGAGCAAACGCGAGATCGGCATCGTCTTCCAGAATTACGCGCTGTTCCCGCACATGACGGTGACGCAGAACATCGCCTATGGGCTCGCTGCGCGTGGCGAGAGCCGAAAGCTGCAGGAGGAGCGCGTCGCCGAGATGCTGGCGATCGTCCAGCTCGAGACGCTCGCCGACCGCAAGCCGCGGCAGCTCTCCGGCGGTCAGCAGCAGCGCGTCGCGCTGGCCCGCGCGCTCGCCATCCGGCCGCGCATCCTGCTGCTCGACGAGCCCTTCGCCGCGCTCGACAAGAACCTGCGCCTCGACATGCAAATCGAGATCAAGCGCCTGCAGCGGCAATTCGCGCTCACCGCGATCATGGTCACGCATGACCAGGACGAGGCGATGGCGATCGCCGATCGCATCGCCGTGATGAGCCAGGGGCGGATCGAACAGCTCGGCACGCCCGTGCAGATCTATGATGAGCCGGCGAGCCTCTTCGTCAACGGCTTCATCGGCTCGAGCAACCTGCTCGCCGGCACGGTCGAGGCCGCGACGGCGGAGGGCTATCGCGTGGCGCTTTCGACCAGCACGAGCTGGACTGTTCCCTCGCGCCAAAACTTCGCGCCCGGCGCGCCGGTGCTCGTCTCCGTCCGGCCCGAGCAAATGACGCTGGCCGACGAGGCCGGCGAGGGCCGCTTCCCCGTCTCGCTCAAGCTCAGCCTGCCGATCGGCGGCGAGCTCATCCACGATGTCACGGCGCCCGACGGCACCTCGCTCAAGGTCGCCGTGCCGCGGCGGCCCGGCGTCGCGTCGAGCCGGGCCGAGACGGCCTTCTGTGCGCTCGCCGACCATGCCCGGCCTTCGCTCTTTGCCAAACCCTGATTCCAGCAACTCAACGGAGACGACAGCCATGACCACGATCAGCCGCCGCGACCTGCTTGCCGGTGCCGGTGCCCTCGGCCTTGCCGCTTCCCTGCCGCTGAGCGCGCGAGCAGCCGGCGGCCTGACCGCCGCGATCTATCCCGGCACCTGGGAGGAGGCCTATCGCGGCGTCGTCGCGCCCGCACTGAAGAAGAGCGCCAATGTCGATATCGCCTTCGACTCGCTCTTCGCGGTCGACCAGGTCGCCAAGGTCCGGGCGGCGCGCGGCGTGCCGCCCTTCGACTGCTTCGTGCTCGATCCCGGCCCGGCCGCTTCTGCGATGCAAGCCGGCCTGTTCGAGCCGATCGACGCCAAGAAGCTGACCAACGCCGCCAAGGTGCCGGACGGGCTGATCACCTCGCATGGCGTCACCTGCAATGCGCAGGTCGTCGGCATCGCCTATAACCCGAAGAAGTTCCCGACGCCGCCGAAGGGCTGGGCCGACCTGTTCAAGTCGCCCTATGTCGAGCGGCTCGGCCTGACCGGCTTCCAGACCACCTTCGGCACGGTCTCGATCATCGAGATGGCCAAGGCGTTCGGCGGCTCGATCGAGAACATGGAGCCGATCTTCGCCGAGCTGAAGAAGGCCGTCGCAAAGGCTGCCGCTGTCGCGGCGCCGGCGGCAATGCCTGGGCTGTATCAGCAGGGCCAGATCGACATCATGTATACCAACACCAACACGGTCGCGATCCTGAAGGGCCGCGGCGTCGATATCGAGTTCGTCAAGCCCGACAGCGGCGCGATCACGTTCCAGACCACGCTGCACATCGTGAAGGGCGCCGACAATGTCGAGAACGCCTACAAGTACATGGACACGGCGATCTCGGCCGAGATCCAGGCCGCACTGCAGCAGCAGCCCTACAACATGATCCCGATCAACAAGGACGTGAAGCTGGTCGACACCCTCGACATCAAGTCGGTCGACGAACTGACCAAGATGGTCACGCATGACTGGACCAAGATCAATCCGGTCCGTGCCGCCTGGATCGAGCGCTTCAACAAGGAAATCACCAAGTAAGGCGCGATCCGATGGCTGGAGCCGCCATAGCAGCGGCCGGGGGCAGCGCCCCCGGCGACCGGGTCGAGTGGCGCCTCGCGGCGCCGCTCGGCCTGACCTATCTCGTCTTCTTCGCGGCGCCCTTCGCGATCCTGCTCGGCATCAGCTTCTACGCCGATGCCGAGCAGACGCGGCTCGGCCTCGACAGCTGGACGAAATTCTACGGCGACGCCTTCTATCTCAAGGTCATCTTCGACACGCTGAAGCTCGGACTCTTCGCCGTCGCGGCGACGACCCTGCTCGCCTATCCGCTGGCACTCGTCTTCCGCGCCTCGGGCCCCAAGCTGCAGCGCCTGCTGATCTTCATCATCCTCATGCCGCTGCTGACCTCGGTGGTCATTCGCACCTTCGCCTGGATCGTCATCCTGGCGCGCGAGGGTGTGGTCAACCAGACGCTGATGGGGCTGGGGCTTACGGCGGCGCCGCTCAACCTGCTCCAGACCGAGCTCGGCCTCGTGATCGCGCTGACGCAGATCGAGATGCCGCTGATGCTACTGCCGCTGCTCACCATCATGAACCAGATGGACCAGAACCTGGTCGACGCCTCGCGCGCGCTCGGCGCTTCGAAATGGCGGACCTTCTTCAAGGTGGTGCTGCCGCTGACCCTGCCGGGCTGGATCGCGGGCGCGACGCTGGTCTTCGCCTCGGCGACCACCGCCTTCATCTCGCAATCCGTGATCGGCGGGGCGCGGCTGGTCTATTTGCCGGCTCTGATCTGGCAGCAATCGACCGTGGTCTATAACTGGCCCTTCGCCGCCGTCGCCTCGCTGACGCTGCTCTTCACCGTGCTTGCCGGCATCATGGCGCTCGGCTGGCTCGGCCGCTTCGCGAAAACGAACTGAGGATCGGCCGTGCAGCGCTCCACCCTCAGCGACGTGACCTATAACTGGATCGTCGGCCTGCTCGCCGGACTCGGCATCCTGATCCTGGTTGCGCCGGTGATCATCGTGATCGCGACCTCCTTCACCACCTCGCAGACCCTGCGCTTCCCGCCGCCGGACCTGTCGCTGCGCTGGTATCGCGAATTGTTCGATCCGGTGCGCTCGGCGCCGATCCACACCGCCGCTTGGAACAGCGTCTGGGTCGCTTTCGTCGCGACGGTCGTCGGAGCCGTGCTCTCGGTGCTGGCGGCGCTGGCGATCACGCGGGTCAGCCGCCCGTCCGCCCGCCTGCTGGAGGCGAGCTTCCTGTCGCCGCTGATCCTGCCGAGCCTGTCCTATGGGCTGGCGGCGCTGATGTTCTTCTCGGTGCTCGGCATCAGGCCCTCGCTCAACCTGCTGATCGCCGGCCATCTCGTCGTGATCGCGCCCTTCGTCTTCCGCACCACGCTGGCGAGCCTGACACAGCTCGACCCGGCGCTGCTAGAAGCCTCCGCCAATCTCGGCGCCAGCCGCTTCTACGGCTTTCGCCGGATCACCTTGCCGCTGATCGCGCCCGGCATCGCGGCCGGCTGTTTCCTCGCCTTCATCTCCTCGATGGACAATGTCCCGGTCTCGCTCTTCCTCTCGAACGCACGCACCGGAATGCTGCCGATCCGGATGTGGGGGATGATGGAATCGACGCTGGACGTCCGGATCGCCGCGATTGCCGGCGTGCTGATCCTCGCCACGCTCCTGCTGATGATCGTGATGGACCGGCTCACCGGCCTGACCAAGCGCATGAGCGCCTGATGCAAACCAACCCCGTCATTGCGAGCGCAGCGAAGCAATCCAGGAGGAGTGCGTGAGGCCCCTGGATTGCTTCGCTGCGCCCGTAATGACGACAGGAGACCGCCATGACGACTGCCTATGACCGCGACCTGATCGGCTACGGCGCCAACCCGCCCGATCCGCAATGGCCGGGCGGCGCCCGCATCGCGATCAATTTCGTAATGAACTACGAGGAGGGGTCGGAGCCTTCGGTGCAGGATGGCGAGGGCTACACCGAGATCGGCCTGACCGAAGCCGCGGGCCTGCCGACCGGTGTGAAGGGGCGCGACCTCGCCGGCGAGGGCATGTTCGCCTATGGCAGTCGCGTCGGCTTCTGGCGGCTGATGCGGCTGTTCCAGGAGCGCGGCCTGCCGATGACGGTGTTCGGCTGCGCGCTGGCGATGGAGCGCAATCCCGAAGCCTCCGCCGCGATCAAGGCCTCGGGTTTCGACGTCTGCTGCCATGGCTGGCGCTGGATCAAGCATTACGAACTGAGCGAGGCGGAGGAGCGCGAGCACATCGCCAGGGCGATCACATCGCTCGAGGCGACTGTCGGCGAGCGGCCGCTCGGCTGGTATTGCCGCTACGGGCCCAGCGTCAACACGCGCAGGCTCCTGATGGAGGAAGGCGGCTTCCTCTACGATTCCGACGCCTATGACGACGAGCTGCCCTATTGGCGGCTGGTCGACGGCAAGCCGCAGCTCATCGTGCCCTATTCGCTGGTCAATAATGACGGCAAGTTCGGCTCGGGCTTCTTCGGCACCTCGAACGATTATTTCGAGTGGCACAAGGACGCGTTCGACATGCTCTACGCGGAGGGCGCGACCCAGCCGAAGATGATGTCCGTCGGCCTGCACATGCGCCTGATCGGCCATCCGGCTCGCGCCGCCGGCCTCGCCCGCTTTCTCGACTATGTGCAGAAGCACGAGGGCGTCTGGGTGACACGGCGGCTCGACATCGCCAAGCATTGGGCGAAGACTCACCCTTTCTCCGGCCGCACGGCCTGAAGGATGGCACGCCTTGGCTTCGCATGACCTGATCGTCGCGCTCGGCGGCGCACGCTACCGCGTCGAGCGCCCCTTCGGCTCCTGGCCGAAGAACAGCGGCTTCGTCACCGACGTGACCGTCGATCGGCGCGGCCATGTCTTCGTGATGCTTCGGCACGACCCGCTGGTGCATCCCGACGATCCGCGCGTGATCGAACTCGATCCGGAGGGCAATTACCTGACCGGCTGGGGCGGCGCCAGCATCGCCGATTCCCATTACCTGACGGCGGATGCGAAAGGCCGCATCCTCGCGGTCGACCGCGACATGCACGAGGTGATCGTCTTCTCCGCCACGGGCGAGCGCCTTGGCGGGATCGGCCGGCGCGGCGAGCCGCTCTCGCCCTTCAACCACCCGACCGACGTGCATGTCTCGGCCTGGGGCGAGATCTATGTCTCGGACGGCTATGCGGCGAGCCTGGTGCATCGGTTCACGGCCGAGGGCGAGCTGATCCAGAGCTGGGGCGGACACGGCTCCGGCGACGGGCAGTTCGGCTGGCCGCATGCGCTCTGGACCTTCGCCGATGGCCGCGTCGTGGTGGTCGACCGCACGCTCAACCGCGTCCAGGTCTTCGACCGCGAGGGCGAGCATCTCGCGAGTTGGGGCGATCTCTACCAGCCGATGGCGATCTGGGGCGACGAGGATGGCAACGCCTATGTCACCGACATGGTGCCGAGCTTGCAGAAGATCGGCCCGAACGGCGAGCGCCTCGGGCGCTGCCGGCCGATGCTGAATGGCGCGCATGGCCTGTTCGGCACGCCAAATGGCGATATCCTGCTGGCCGAGGGCAATCCGAGCCGGATCACGCGGCTGCGTCGGTTGGGTTAGCCGTCCCCGTCATGCTCGCCCTTGTGGCGAGCATCCACGTCTTGCAACGTGGATGAAGGGAAGACGTGGATGGTCGGGACAAGCCCGACCATGACGACACGGGGCGTTTTGGAGTGCTTGTATATGTCCACCCGCATCGTCTGGGGCGCGACCCTGCTCGAAGGTTTTGACCCGGCGGGCGAGCCGATCCTGCACGGTGATGCCGGCATCGTCTGCGTCGACGGCATGATCCGCGCTATTGGACCTGTTGCTGACCTCAGGGCACGCTATCCCGAGGCTGACATCTCCGGTGGCGCCGGCTTCGCGGTCACGCCCGGCTTCGTCAATTCGCACCATCATGTCGGGCTGACTCCGCTCCAGCTCGGCTCGCCCGACCATCCGCTCGAGCTCTGGTTCGCCAGCCGCCTCGCCCTGCGCGATGTCGATCTCCACGCCGACACGCTGTTTTCGGCCTTCGAGATGATCGCGAGCGGAGTCACCACGGTTCAGCATCTGCACTCGCGCGCGCCGGGCACTCCGGACGATATCATTGCCGCCGCTGAAAAAGTGATCTCGGCCTATCGTGCGGTGGGCATGCGCGCCTCCTATTCAATGGCGCTGCGCGACCAGAACCGCCTCGTCTACGAGGCCGATCGGGATTTCGTCGCGCGCCTGCCCGATGAGCTGGTGCCGGCGATGCGGGCCTATTTCGAGCGCTTCACCGTGCCGCTGGCGGATCAGGTCGCCGTTTTCGAGGAACTGTTCCGGCGCCATGGCACGGACCGGCTTATCCGCATTCAGGTCGCGCCCTCGAACCTGCACTGGCTCTCGGACAAGGCCCTGGAAACCGCGGGCGACCTGTCACGCCGCACCGGCATGCCGATGCATATGCATGTGCTGGAGACGCCCTATCAGAAGGCCTATGCCAGGAAGCGCACTGGCGGCTCGGCGCTGGCCTATCTGGACAAGCTCGGACTGCTCGGGCCGCATTTCACCATCGGCCACGGCGTCTGGATGAGCGAGGCCGATATCGAGCTTTGCGCCCATAGCGGCACGCGCGTCTGCCATAATTGCAGCTCGAATTTTCGCCTCAAGAGCGGTGTCGCGCCGGTCAATCGCTTCCTGGCGCAGGGCATTCCGGTCGCGATCGGCATCGACGAGGCCGGCATCAACGACGATCGCGACATGCTGCAGGAAATGCGGCTCGTGCTGCGCGCCCATCGCGAGCCGGGCATCGATGCGCCGCATCCCACGCCGGCGCAGGTGCTGCGCATGGCGACGGAGCATGGCGCCGCGACGACGCCCTTCGCCGGACAGATCGGCCGGCTCACGCCAGGCATGGCGGCCGATCTCGTGCTGTTCGACTGGAAGGACGTGACCTTCCCCTATCAGGATGATGCGCTCGGCTTCGTCGACGTGCTGGTCCAGCGAGCCAAATCGAGGGCCGTGCACAGCGTCATGATCGGGGGCGACTGGGTGTATCGCGAGCGGCGCTTCACGCGCGTGAACAGGGAGGCGGTGCTTGAAGGCATCGCCGAGGCACTGGCGAAACCGAAAACGCCGGCCGAGCGCGAGCGCATCGCGCTCGCGGAAGCGGTGATGCCGCATGTCCGCAGCTTCTATGATGGTTATCTCGACGGGCTCGGCGACGAGCCGCATTACCGGCCGAGCGGACGGTTCTAGCCCGAGCGCTTCAAGGTCAGCCTGACGGCAGCCGGGATCGGCGCGATCAGCGGCACGGGGAAGCGCGCCTCCAACGCCTTTGCGGCGAGCGCAAGCGGCCCGCCTCCGATCACAAGTGCCTGCGCCCCCAGCCGCTCGATCGCCTCCGCGCATGCTTCGGCGAGCGCCTCGACGAGCCGCTGCGGATCGCTCATCACCGCATGGACCTCGCCCTTTGTCAGCGTCACGCCGCGGAAGCTCTGCGCATGGCCATAGGCTTGCGCCTTGGCCGCAATCGAACTGACGAGATCCGGCGTCGTCGTCACCACCGCAAAGGCGCGTCCGCCTTCGGCCGCTTCGAGCATCCCGGCCTCTGCGATGCCAGTGACCGGACATGGCAGGCGCTCGCGCAGAGCGCCGAGGCCAGGGTCCCCGAAGGCCGAGACGATCACGCCGGCCGGCCGGTCGGCGAGCAGCCCTTCCGCCAGTTCGGCCACAGCCCCGGCCGCGACGGAGAGCGCAGTTGCGTCGGTGATCAGTGGCGCGCCGTGGGCCACAGTCATGCCCTCGATCCGTATATCGGCCGGCGCCGCTTCCTGTGCGATCGCGCGCATGGTCTCGGTCGTGGCGGTATTGGTATTCGGGTTGATCAGGACAAGGCGCAGCATCAGCGGGCCTCCGGCGGCACGGAAGCAGCGAAGGCTCGCGCAATTTCGGCCCGCGTCGCGATCCAGAGCCGGTCACGGCGGCTCGCCAGGAGCCGCATGATGTCGCGGAAGGCGGCGAAGCGGGCCGGCCGGCCGACGATACGCAAATGGAAGCCGAGATTGAGCAGGCGCGGCAGGTCGCGCGCCGCCTCCTGCTCGAGGACGTCGAGCGCGTCGGTGACGTAGTCGACCATCTCCTGCGCCCGCACGAAGCCGTTGGGATGGAAGAACTTCATATCGTTGCTGTCGAGCGCGTAGGGCACGATCAGCAGCGGCCTGCCAGGAACGGGCTCGTCCCAATAGGGCAGGTCGTCGTCGAAGCCGTTCGAGCCGTAGAGGAAGCCGCGCTCCGCGAGCAGCGCCCGTGTCCATGGGCTCTCGCCGCCGCGGCAGAAGAAACCGACGGGACGAACCCCGGTCGCGGCCGCGATGACCTCGGTCGCCCGATCGAGATCGGCCGCCTCGGCCTCGCGCGTGTCGTAATCGGCATGCGGGCGCCACCGCCAGCCATGCACCGCGGGCTCGTGGCCGCGGGCAACGACGAGCCGCGCCAAGTCCGGCGAGCGTTCGACGGCACGGCCGCAAAAGAAGATCGTCGCCGGCAGCTTCGTTTCGTCGAGCGCGTGCAGCATGCGCCAGAGTCCCGCGCGGGTGCCATAGGCGAAGATCTGCTCCTGGCCCTGGTCGCGCTTGCCTGCGGGCACGACGCTGATCACCTCGCCCATCGGCTCGGAGCGAGCATCGCCGTCGCCGACCTGGAGTTCGGCGCCCTCTTCGAAATTGATCACCACCGACACGGCGAGCTTGCCGCCATTCGGCCAGGTCAGGTCCGGCCAGGTTCCGGCATAGCCCCGGAGGTCGCGGTCGATCGTGGCGCGGTCGGTCATGGCTCGGACTCTATTAAAGCGGGGTTGGCAGGCAATCGACGCTGCCGCCCTGCCCGGATGCGCCTCGCGCTACTCGTTGACCCGGTCGAGGCCGATGGTCAGTGAGATCACGCCCAGCGCCAGCATGGCGAGCAGGATCTGCACGCTCGACACCGCCGCGACCAGCGGCGAATTGGTGTTCTGCACGATGGCGAGCAGCTCGACCGGCAGCGGCCGGTCGCGATAGCCATGGGTGAAGATCGTCACCGAGAGGTTGTCGAAGCCCTCGATGAAGGTGAAGACAGCGCCGGCGAGGATCGCCGGCAGCAGCAGCGGCAGGGTGACCGTCCGGAAGGTCTGCCAGCGTGTCGCGCCGAGATTGGCCGAAGCCTGCTCCAGCAACGGGTCGAGCCGCTGCAGGCGGGCCATCACCGTGCGCACCATCACGGCCATGACATAGGTCGCGAGCGAGATCGACTGCAGCCAGATCGAGGGACCGATGCCGAACAGCGCGCCGGCGAAGAGCACGGCGACGCCGAGCACGATGCCCGGCACCATATGCGGCACCAGGACGAAGACCGACAGCGCCGTCGCCCCCCGGAAATCGCCACGGACGCAGGCGAGCGCGGTGGGCACGCCGAGCGCGATGCAGAGCAGGGTCACGTAGACGCCGACCTTGATGCTGGTCAGCATCGCGTTGACCAGCACCGGCTGGTTGAAGACCTTGTAGTACCAGTCGAGGGTGAAGCCCGCCGGTGGGAAGCTGATATAGCCGCGCGTGTCGAAGGACATGATCACGACGATCGCCGCCGGCAGCAGCAGCAGTGCCAGCGCGATCACGGCCAGCGCGACGATGACGCCGATGCCCAGCCTGTCGAGAAGCTCCGCCCTGTGGAAACCGGTGGTCATCGCTGCGCGACCCTTGTCCAGCGTGTGCCCAGATTGGTCAGCCAGGCGAAGATCAGGAGCACGATCAGGCAGGTGCTCATCAGGATCAGCGCGGTCACCGCGCCCTTGCTCCATTCGAGTGAATAGACCACCTGCTCGTAGATCATCGTCGCGGCATTGAGATAATTGCCGCCGCCGAGCAGTTGCGGCACGACGAAGGTCGTGTAGCTCAGCGTGAAGACCAGCGCCGCCCCGGTGCCGAGCCCGCCGATGCTGAGCGGCAGCACGACGTTCCAGAGCGTACCGAGCCGGCTCGCGCCGAGATTGGCCGAGGCCTCGTCGAGCCGCCGGTCGTGCCGGCTCATCACCGCGATCAGCGGCAGGATCATCACCGGCAGATGCACCTGCACCATGCCGATTACCACGGCCCATTGCGTGTTGATGATGCGCAAGGGCGCCGAGATCAGCCCGAGATCGAGGAGCACGCTGTTCACCACGCCGCGACCGCCCAGGATGATGATCCAGGCATAGGTGCGCACGATGCCGCTGGTCAGGATCGGCGCGATGGTCAGCACCAGGATGACGCGCCGGACCCAGGGCTTCCCGATCAGGAAGAGATAGGCGACCGGGTAGCCGAGCAGCACGCAGAAGAAGGTCGTCATCAGCGCCAGCGTCAGCGAGCGCTGGAAGGTGGTGTGGTAGAGCGGGTCGGTGAGCGCCGTCGTGAGATAGCGCAGGGAAAAGTCCTGCGAGACGATGACGCCGCGCGCCACCGTGATCTCGGAGAAGCCGAGCGAGAGCAGGATCGCGAACGGGATCACGGCGACGACGAGGAGCACGACGATCGCCGGCACGGCCGGCCAGATCCCGCTCCCGGACAGGATCTCGTCTAGCAGGCGGCGGGGCAGCGACCTGGTCATGAGCGCGGGAAGACGATGCAGCCGGCGGCATCGCGCAAGGTCAGCGAAACCTTGTCGCCGGCGGCGAGCGACGCGGTGCTGCCGTCGCGCAAGGCGAGCGCGCGCAGGCCGTGCTCGCCGTCGAGTCCGATCTCGTACTCCATCAGCGCGCCGACATGGCGGCGGAATCGGATGGTGCCGGTCCAGGACGAGGCCTGCGGCCCGGCCGGGCGCAGCGCGAGATTATGCGGGCGGATCATCACGCGGACCTCGCCGGAGAGCCCGGTCGCGACCGTCTGCCCGTCCGGCAACACGACACGGCCGCCGCTGGCATAGCCGTCCCAGAAATTCGAGGCGCCGACGAAATCGGCGACATAGGCATTGGCCGGCCGGTCGAAGATCTCCTCGGGCGTGCCGAACTGCTCGACCTTGCCGGTTCGCATCACGGCAATGCGGTCGCTCATCGTCAGCGCCTCTTCCTGGTCGTGCGTGACGAAGATCGCGGTGATGCCGAGCCGCTTGATGAGCTGGCGCAGCTCCATCTGCATCGAGCCGCGCAGCTTGGCGTCGAGCGCGTTGAACGGCTCGTCGAGCAGGAGCACGCGTGGCTCCAGCACCAGCACGCGGGCGATGGCGACACGCTGCTGCTGGCCGCCGGAGAGCTGGCTCGGATAGCGCCCCTCGAAGCCGGTGAGCGATACGGTCGCGAGCGCGGTCGTGACGCGCGTCTCGATCTCCGCGGCGGGCATGCCACGCATCTTCAGCCCATAGGCGACATTGCGGGCGACCGTCAGGTGCGGGAACAGCGCATAGCTCTGGAAGACAACGCCGACCGAGCGGCGGTTGACCGGCACCGGCACGGTATCCTTGCCGTCGATCAGGATCTCGCCCGCATCCGGCGTCAGGAATCCGGCGATGCAACGCAGCAGCGTGGTCTTGCCGCAGCCGGACGGGCCGAGCAGCGTCAGGATCTCTCCCTCTTGAGCGGAGAGCGAGCAGCGGTCGAGCACTGTGAGATCGGCGAAGCGCTTCACAGCTCCGCGAATATCGACGACCGGGGCGGACCGCGGGGCGCCGGTCTTCATGTCGATGACATCGGCCGCCACGTTCACCCTGCGAACATCCGGTCGAAGGCCTCGACGATCTTGCCGCGGTTCGGCGCCACTTTCGGCCAGTCGACCGAGGTCATCGAGGCGATCTCCTCGGGCGTCGAGGGCAGATAGGCGGCGGCGCCGGCCGGCGGCACGATGCCCTTGACCACGGTGCCGAAATAATAGGGCGGCTGCGCCGCAAAATTCTGGCTCTCGGTTTCCAGCAGGATGTTGGTGAATTCGTGGATCAGCTCGCTATGGGCGGTCCGGGTGAACTTGACGACGCAGGTCGGCAGGATCAGCGGGCCGGGGCCGGTCACCTTGGCATAGCCGAGCGGCAGGCCGCTGGAGACCGCGATGCCGGTGTTGTCGTGCCAGAGCGGGCAGAGCCCGATCTCGCCGCGCTCCAGCATCTGCTGCAGCAGGCCGGGGCTGCGGCCGACCAGCGGCTTCAGCTCCTTCCATTTGGCCAGGCCGAAATCCGTATCGGCGTCGGTCTTGCCAAAGGCTGTGGCGCCGATCGAGATGCAGGCGAGCCCGAGATTCGATTGCGGCCGGGACACGCCGATCTTGCCGGCATATTCGGGCTTCCAGAGATCGGCCCAGGTCTTGGGCGGGTTCGGCACCATCTGCTTGTTGTAGGCGATACCGATGCCGGCATAGCTGATCGGTGCCCCCATCCCATAGGCGTAGGGTGGGAATTTCGGGTCGAGATTGGCGACGTTCGGCACCTTCGACAGGTCGAGCGGCTCGAGCACACCCTCGTCGACGGCATTGATGATGGCCGGAGAGCCCATCACCGCGAAATCATAGGGCGAGGCGCCGCGCGAGGCCTTGATCTGAGCGATCGCCTCGGCCGAGAGGCCGCCGATGACGCGCAGCGAGACGCCGGGATGCCTCTTGCCGAGGATCTCGCCGGCTCGCTTCAGCGGATCGTCCTGGGCGCTGCCATAGCCGATCATCACCAGCTCGCGGGCCTGGGCGCGCAGGACGCTGGGTGCGGCGAGCGCGACGCTGCCGGCAGCGGCCCCGAGGAATGTGCGGCGGGACAGTGGCGTCATGGTCGGCCTCCTGACTGTGCTTGGGCTGCTGCGGGAGCGCCCGAGTCGGGCGCGGCTTGCCGTCGATCTGCTGATGCCTTTCAGTTTGTGTAGAAACGAAAATTATCGCAAGTGTAAAACTTAGTCAGGCAACGATGAATTTCGCGCCCTCATGCCACCACGATGCGCAGGCCGGCCTGCTCCAGTGCCTGAATATCGGCCGCGGCTGCGCCATTGTCGGTGACGAGCATGTCGGCCTGCTCGAGCGAGGCGATGCGCGCGCTCCCAACATGGCCGATCTTGCCGTGATCGGCGACGAAAATGACGCGCAGGGCCGAGGCGATCATCGCCTGCTTGATCTCGGCCTCCTCCCAGTTGCCGTTGGTGAAGCCGCGGGTCGCCTCCACGCCGGCGCAGCACAGAAAAGCGGCGTCCGCATTGATTTCGCGCAGCAAATGCGTGCCGAAGGGCGAGATCAGGCTGCGTGAATTGGCGTTGCGGCCGCCGCGCTTCAGCCGGCCGCCGGTGACGATGACGGTGATGCCCTGATGCGGCTGGAGGGCGCCGGCGATGTCGAGATTGTTGGTGACCACGACAACGTCGGTGAGCGTCTTCGGCAGCGCCTGGGCCAGGGCCAAAGTCGTCGTGCCGGAATCGAGGATGATCGTCTCGCCGTCGCGGACGAGGCTGGCGGCGACCTCGGCGATGCGCTCCTTTTCCTCGGAGAAAGACTGGCTCGGCAGATCGAGCGGGCGCTCGAAGCGGGCGGGGCGCAGGGCCATGGCGCCGCCGCGGACCCTGCGGACCAGGCGCCGTTTCTCCAGGGCGTCGAGATCGGCGCGGATGGTCACGGCGGAGACGCCAAGCTCGTCGGAGAGCGTCGTCACCTCGACCACGCCCTTGTCGGCGAGCATTTCGAGGATGCGCTCCTGCCGCGGCGGGATGCGGTCCTTGGCGGGGTCGTGCGGCTGCATATTCATTGGGCTTCGCTTCGTCTTGCGTTTTGATATAGAATGAAGGATATCGAAAGTCAGTAGCGCCGCTATCGAGTGCGTCGCCCCCGATCACCCGTCCGAACGCAGGGTATCCCGAGAATGGTCGACCAGAGCCAGGAATTTAAGAAGCTGAAGCGTGAATCCTCCTCGGATGCGCCCGGAGATCCGGAGCGCTTCCGCCGGGTGGAGCTGACCAATCTGGAGATGATGGCGCAGGGCCAGGCGATCTCGCGCACGCTGGAGACCACGGCAGAGACGGTCCAGCGCATCGCGGCCGAGATGAAGGACAGGCCGCTGCGCCGGATCGTCATGATCGGCTGCGGCGATTCCTGGATCTCGGGGCAGGGCGTGCGGCTTGCGGTCGAGCGCGTGCTCGGCGTGATCTGCGAGCCCTACGAGGCCTTCGATTTCGAACAATACGGGCTCTCGACCGTCGACGAGGCGACGCTGGTCATCGGTCTCAGCTCCAGCGGCAACACGGCTCCGGTCACCGCGGGCCTGAAGGGCGCGCAGGCGAAGGGCGCCTATGTCGTCGGGCTCACCAACACCGCGACCGCGCCGATGATGCGCGACTTTCCCAACGCGCTCCTGATCCAGGCGACACGCGGCGGCTGGCCGACGCAGTCGAGCACCGCCGCCATGGCGCTCAAGATCGCGCTGGCGCTCGCCATCGCCAAGGCGCGCGGCCGTGGCGAAGGTGATGCGCCCGGCCTTGCCGCTGATCTCGCTGCGCTTCCGGCGCTGATCGACAGCGTATCCACCGGCTTCTACGAGCGGACCGCGGCGCTCGGGAACGAACTGGCGCGGGCCGAGTTCGTGCTGCTCACCGGCGCCGGCCCCCATTTCGCCCCGGCCGCCTTCGGTGCCGCCAAGCTCAAGGAATTGGCGCCGATCCATGCCAGCGCCCTCCCGCTGGAGGAGTACCATCACTATCGCACCCAGAAGGCGGGCGATCCGATGTTCCTGATCGCGCCCGACGAGGCGAGCCACCAGCGCGCGCTGGAGACGGCGATCGTCGGCAAGGGCGTTGGCGGCCATACCATCGCGCTGGTGCCCGAGGGCGAGACTGCGATCAGCGCCCAGGTTGCCCATGCCTGGCACCTGCCGCCGGTGCGCGTCGAATTGGCGCCGCTGGTTTACAGCGTGCCGCTGCATCTCTTCTCCTACCACGTCACCAAGGCGCGCGATGCGCTCGGCCTGGGTGCGCCACAGCTCGGCGGCCTCGCGGCGTGAGGCCGGAGCTCGTCACCGTCGGCGGGCTGACTGTCGACAACGTCATCTCGTCGGACGGGACGGTGGCCCTGGCGCGCGTGGGCGGCAACGCCGCCTATTCCGCCGTCGGGGCGCTCTGCTGGGCCGAGAGCGTCGGCCTCGTCAGCGTCGCGGTCTCGACCTACCCGGCCGATGCGCTGGCGACGCTGCGCGCCAACGGCATCCTGCTCGACGGCGTCGTCTCGGCCGATGCGGCGCTCGAAAGCTGCAACTGGTTCATCTACGACGAACAGGGCGAGCGCCACGAGCGGCTGCGCAGCACGCCGGGCGAACTCGCCGAGGCGGGCTTCGACACCAAGCGACTGACGCCCGAGGAGGTCGCGCGCTGGCAGGATCTGCTGCGCCGGCGCGAGAGGCCCGGCGAGCTGAGCTATTCCGAGTTCCGCGACACGCATCCGCTGGTGCCCGAGCAGGTGCCGCCATCCTATCTGGAGGCGCGCGGCGTGCATCTCGCGCCCTGCCGGCCGGTCGTGCTGCGCGGCATGCTGCCCCTGTTCAACAGCCGCGGCATGGTGGTGACGCTCGATGCCGGCTGGCAGCTCGCGGAGCTCAGCCTCGACGAGATCGCGCCCTTTCTCGCCGAGGTCGATGCCTTCCTGCCGAGCGAAGTCGAGCTGCGCGCCATCCTGCCGGATATGGGGCTGGAATCGGCGCTCGCGCTCCTGGCCGCGCATTGCCGCGGCAGCGTCGCCGTCAAGCTCGGCGGCAAGGGCTCGCTGGTCTGGGACAGGCAGGTCGGCAGGGCGGTCGCCGTGCCGATCCTGCCGACGCAGGCCGTCGACCCGACCGGCGCGGGCGATTCCTTCTGCGGCGGCTTTCTTGCCGGGCTGGTCGAGACCGGCGACCTGGTCAAGGCCGCCTGTTTCGGCACCGCCTCGGCCTCGCGGATCGTCAGCCGCTTCGGCGCCGACGGCGCCTTGCCCTTCGATCGACAGACGAGCCGCCACCAGCTCGACAGCCTTTTCGCTACGATGAGCCGGGCCGCCCCGGCCGCCTGACCATCTCCTTCCAATCCCAAGCCATGGGAGCGCCCGTGTCCCTCCGCGTCTTCTCGCCCAAGCCCCTCGTCATCGCAGCCTTGCACCTGCCGGATTTCGCCCGCTCGCGCGGGACGAGCATGGCGGCCTACGAGGACTATGTCGCGACCAATGCGAAGGTCTTCGCGGAAGCCGGCGTGCCCTATATCAAGCTGCAGGACGCGACGCGCGAGTCGGGGCGGGCCGCAGCCGATTCCATCGCGATGACCGCTGCGCTCGCCCGGTTTCTCCGCGCCGAAGTGCCGGATATCGGGCTCGGCATCATCATCGAGGCCCATGATCCCGTCGCGGCGCTCTCGGTGGCGCATGCGTCGGGCGCCGATTTCGTCAGGCTCAAGGTCTTCGTCGGCGGCGTGATGACGGCACAGGGACCACGCAACGGCATGGGCGCGCAGGCGGTCGCTTTCCGTGCTGTGCTCGGCCGGCAGGACATCGCCATCCTCGCCGATGTGCATGACCGCACCGCCGTGCCGCTCTCGTCGGAGACGCCGGAATTCGCCGCCGAATGGGTCCAGAAGACCGGCGCCGACGGGTTGATCATCACCGGCTCAGACTTTCCGGATTCGCTTGCCCGCATCCGCAAGGCGCGCGCGAGCGGCATCAAGCGGCCAATCCTGCTCGGCGGCAGCGTCACGGAGGGCAATGTCGGCGAGGCGCTCTCGGTCTGCGACGGCGTCATCGTCAGCACCGCGCTGATGCGCAAGGACGCCAAACCCGGCGACGTGCTGCGCTGGGACATCGACCTGACCCGCCGCTTCATGGACGCGGCCCGCGCCAGCCGGATCTGACCATTGCCAAGTGCCGGTGGGCATCGCAGGGATAGGCGATGCGCATCCTGCTCCTGAACCCCAACACCACCGAGGCGATCACGCAGCGCCTGCTCGCTGCGGCCAAGAGCGTGGCCGCGCCCGGGACCGAGATCGTGCCGCTGACGGCCCCTCGCGGCGTGCCCTATATCGCGACCCGGGCCGAAGCGCAGATCGGTGGCGCGATCGCGCTCGAAATGCTGGCCGAGCATCACGACAAGGTCGATGCGGCGGTGATCGCCGCCTTCGGCGATCCCGGCCTGATGGGTGCGCGCGAGCTTTTCGACATTCCGGTGATCGGCATGGCGGAGGCGGCGATGCTGACCGCCTGCATGCTCGGGCGGCGCTTCGCCATCGTCACCTTCGCCCGCGCGCTCGGACCCTGGTACGCGGAATGCGTCGAGATGCACGGGCTCACCGGCCGCTGCGCCGGCATCCGCATGCTCGACGAGAGCTTCGCCGACATCGCCGACGTGCAGGAGGAGAAGGAGGCGGTGATCGTTCAGCTGGCGCAGCGCGCCGTGCTCGAGGACGAGGCCGATGTCGTCATCCTTGCCGGCGCGCCGCTGGCGGGACTGGCCGCGAAAGTGGCTGAGCGTATCCCGGTGCCGGTCGTCGACCAGATGGGCGCGGCGCTGAAGCAGGCCGAGGCGCTGGTGGCGCTGAGGCCGCGCAAGGCGAGCGCGGGGACCTTCCGGCGGCCGGCGCCGAAGCCGACGAAGGGCCTGGCGGACGCGCTGGCGGGGCGGATCGAGCATCGTTGAACCCGGCACGCCCGGGCCTCAGCGGCCAGGGATGAGATCCTCGCGCCCGATCGCCTTCAGCCAGTGCAGCGCGATCTCGTCCCGGCGGGCGAACCAGACACCGGATTTCGCCGCCGTATGCGCGAGGAAGCGCTCCAGCCCGCCGATGCGCCCCGGTCGTCCAATGATGCGCAGGTGCAATCCCACGGACAGCATGCGCGGCGCGTTCGCTCCCTCCTCGTAGAGCCGGTCGAACGCGTCGATGCAGTAGCGCGCGAAATCATCGCCGAAGACGAAGCCGCCGCCGCGCTGGAATCGCATGTCGTTGGTGTCGAAGGCATAGGGCAACACGAGATGATCGCTGCCATCGACATCGACGAGGAAGGGCAGGTCGTCGTTGTAGTCGTTGGAATCGTAGAGGAAGCCACCATGCTCCTTGAGCAGGCGGCGCGTATTGGTCGAGGTCGCGGAACGCGTGTGCCAGCCGCGAGGCGGCGTGCCGGCGGCCTCGGTGATGGCCTTGACCGTCAGCGCGATCGCCTCGCGCTCGGTCGCCTCGTCCATATGGGCGTGGCGCTCCCAGCGCCAGCCATGGGCCGCGACCTCATGGCCGTCAGCGACGCCTTCCTGCGCCAGCCAGGGCGAGATGGCGAGCGCGCGGCCATTGGCGTTCAGCGTGGATCGGACGCCATAGCGCTGCAGCAGCTCGCGGATGCGCGGCCAGCCGGCGCGGGTGCCGTACTCGAAATGCGATTCCATGCAGAGATCGCGGACGCCCGCGATCTCCTCCTGGACCTCGTAGACGCTCTCGTTGCGCTCGTCGCCCTGGCTGAGGGTGAGTTCCGCGCCTTCCTCGACATTGACGACGACGGAGACGGCAAGACGGGCATCATTCGGCCAGCGGATCGTGGGCGGGTTGCCGCCATAGCCGCGGAAATCGCGGTCGGTCCTGGTGCCGGGAAACATCAGAGATCGACCATGCGGCGCAGGCCGACCAGCCGGTCGCCGACGACGAGCACAGCGACGGCGAGCAGGATCAGCAGGGTCGAGATGGCGGCGATGGTGGGATCGGGGCTTTCCTCGACATATTGCAGCATCTGAATGGGCAAGGTCTTGGTCCAGGCGTCGGTGAAGAAGATCGAGATCGGATAATTATCCATGGACGCGAGGAAAGCGAACATGCCCGAGGTCAGGAAGGCCGGCGCCAGCGAAGGCACCAGGACTTTCATGATCGCCCTGGGATAGGACAGGCCGAGCGTGCGCGCCGCGTCGATGAGGGTGAAGTCGAAGAGCGAGAGCGCCGCGTAAACCGTGCGGATGACATAGGGCAGCGTGATCACGACATGAGCGAGGATCAGGCTTGCCCAGACATCACGCAGCCCGGCGGCGCGAAACGTCTCCAGCATGGCGATGCCGATGACGAGGCCCGGCAGCATCAGCGGCGAGACCAGGAAGGTGACGACCGCATCGCGCCCGCGAAAGTCGCCGCGCAGCAAGCCGATGGCGCAGAGCGTGCCGAGCGCGAGCGCGATCACGGTCGAGAGCGCCGCGAGCTGCACTGAGGCGAGCACGACCGGCCAGAGCTCACGCGAGCGGCCGAGCGCCTGATACCAGCGCAGCGACCAGCTCGGCGCCGGCAAGGTGAAGACCGCGCTCGAGCCGAAGGAGACTGCGACCGTGACCACGAGCGGCGTCAGCAGGAAGATGACGGTCGCGGCGGCGAGCAGCCAGACGACGAAGGAGGCGACGCGTTCGACGGCGGTCACGATGCGCCTCCCAGCCGCTTCGAGAGCGCGGCGCTGGCCACCACGACGGCGACGGTCAGCACCAGCAGCACAACCGCGGTGGTCGAGCCCAGCTGTTCGTTGCGCATGAACAGGAAGGAGCGGCCGGTCATCGTCGCCAGCGTCTGGAAGCGGTCGCCGATCAGCAGGTTCGGGATGACATACATCGAGGCCGCCATCGAGAAGACGAAAGCGATGCCGGTGACGATGCCGGGCAGCGAGAGCGGCAGCGCGACCTTGAAGAAGCGGTAGACCGGCGAGGCGCCGAGCGTCGCCGCGGCCTCGCCGAGGCGCGGATCGATCAGCTTCAGCACCGAATAGATCGGCAGGATCATAAAGGGCACGAAGACGTTTGCAGCGCCGATGACCAGCCCGGCCTCGGTGAAGAGCAGGCGCTGCGGCTCGTCCCAGAGGCCGATGCCGGTCATGATCTGGGAAACGACGCCGTCGCGCCGGAGCACGATCTGCCAGGCGAAGGCCTTGACCACGACGCCGACCGAGAGCGGCAGGATGATCGCGACGAGGATCAGGGCCTGGGCCAAGCCCTTGGCACGGGCGAGCGCCAGCGCCGTCGGATAGCCGATGACCAGGCAAAGCAAGGTGACGAGGACGGCGATGCGGATCGTGTTGCCGATCACGATCCAGCTGAAGCCGTCCGAGAAGAAGCCGATGAAGGGCGCGAGCGAGGGCGCGCCGCCGGCGAGCATGCTGCGACCGAGCAGGACGAGCAGCGGGATGCCGTAGACCAGCGCGAGATAGAGCACCGCCGGCACGGCCAGCAGCAGGACGGGGTCGAAGCGGCCGGCCTTGCTCATGCCGCCAGATCCGGCGCCGGATAGACCAGCGTGTCCTCGACGTCCCAGGAGAGATCGAGCCTGGTTCCCGGCCCGGCCTGCGCCGGGAGGATTGGCGCCTCGGCCAGGATTTGCCCGCCTGCGGGCGCGGCGAAATGGAGCTGCACGCGCGCGCCCTGGAAGGCGGCATCGGCAAGCGCAGCCTCGATGCGGTTGGCCTTGGCTTCGCCGATGGCGATGCGCTCAGGCCGAACGCCGACGAGCACGGCGCTGCCGGGGATGAAATTCGCCCTCGCGCGGATCGGACCGGCCGCGGTCTCGATCTCGACCATGCCGTCGGCGGCCCTTACGACCTTGCCGGGAAGCTGTGTCGAGAGGCCGACGAAGCCGAGTGCGAAGGGCGTCGCCGGGCTGTGGTAGATCTCGGCCGGCGTGCCGAGCTGTTCGATCCGGCCGCGATGCATCACCGCGATCCGGTCCGACATGGTCAGCGCCTCGTCCTGGTCGTGGGTGACGAAGATCGCGGTAGTGCCGACCTCGCGCAGGATGCGCTTCAGATCGATCTGCATCGCCTCGCGCAGCTTGCGGTCGAGCGCCGAGAATGGCTCGTCGAGCAGCAGCAGCTTGGGGCCGACGGCGAGCGCGCGCGCTACCGCGACGCGCTGCTGCTGGCCGCCGGAGAGCGCCTTGATCGAGCGTCCGGCGAAGGCGCTCATCTGCACGAGGCCTAGATATTTGGTGACCGCAGGCGCGATCGCGTCCTTGGCCGCGCCGCGCGCCTTGAGCCCGAAGGCGACGTTCTCGGCGACGCTGAGATGCGGGAAGAGCGCGTAGTTCTGGAAGACGACGCTGACATCCCGCCTGTGCGGCGGGCGCCTGGTGATGTCCTCGCCATCGAGGGCGACCTTGCCCTGGTCGGGCGTCATCAGCCCGGCGACGATGCGCAGCAAGGTGGTCTTGCCGCAGCCCGAGGGGCCGAGCAGCGAGATGAACTCGCCGCGGCCCATCGAGAGGTCGACACCGTCGAGCACGGTGGCGGCGCCAAAAGTCTTCGCCGCACCCGATACGGAGAGGAAGCCGGACTTCATCCGATCAGATCGCCATCTCGCGGTCCCAGCGCTTGATCCAGTCGTTGCGCTGCTTGGCGACATTCGCCCAGTCGATCTGGTGGATCTTCACGTCGGCGCCCAGGCCCTCCGGCTTCGGCACGGCCTTGTTGGTGGCAAGCGAGAAGGTCGGGCCGGCGAGCTTGCTCTGGAAGTCGGCGCCGAGCATCTCGTTGACATAGGCGAAGGCGAGCTCGGCCTGCGGCGCGCCCTTGATCACGGCGATGCCCGACGGCATGGCGAAGACGCCTTCCTTGGGAGCGGCGAGGTCGATCGGCGCGCCGGCTGCCTTGCGCTCCAGCGCATAGGACGACATCGCCGGGCCGATCATATAGGCCTCGCCCTGCTCGAGCAGATTATAGGCCTGCGGCTGCTGAGTGTAGATCGTCAGCAGGTTCGGCTTCAGCGCGGCGAGCTTCTTGAAGCCGGCATCGGTGTCCTTCTGCACGGCCTCCATCGAGCCGCCGGCGAGCAGCCCGGCGACGAAGAGCGCCGGCAGGCCTTCGGTGTTTTGCAGCGAGGGGATGATGATTCGGCCCTTGTACTTGGCGTCGAACATCTCGGCCCAGGAGGCCGGCGGGGCCTTCATCGTCGACTTGCCGTAGGCGACGCCGAGCCAGGGCTGGAGATAGTTCGCCCACATCCCGTCCATATGCGTCGAGCCGGGCACGAGATCGGCGAGGTTCGGCGCCTTGGCCGGGGTCAGCGGATCGAGCAGGCCTTCCTGGACGGCGAGGATCATGACCGGATCGTCCATCTGGACGACCGACATGTACTGGCTGCCCTTGTTCTTCTGCATCTTCTCCAGATTGACGAGGGAGCGGGTGCCTTCGAAGATCACCTTGCAATTGTATTTCTTCTCGAAGGCCGGGATGACGACTTGCTCGACCCAGGGCTTGTGGCCGGCAGCGCCGCCGACGACGAGTTCCTTGGTCTGGGCGCGCAGGACGGCCGGCATGGCGACCATGGCCGCCGCCGCAGTGCCGGCCCTGAGGAGCGAGCGGCGGCTCAGCCTGCCGTTGAGAAGCATATCCATGATCCGGCCTCACGAGTTCGCCGCGCTCCGGAAACGGCGCGGATGTTTTGCCTTGAGCAACGGCCGTGCCAACTCAGTCGAGCGGATGGAGAAACCGGTAATGCCAATGAAAACAGATGCATAAGGGATGAAGTGCGGTGCGGCGTGGGGACGCTTGCCGCCATCGACGCATCATTCGGGGCGCTAATTTTGTGCACAATCGCTGACAGAATGTGCATCACGCCGGGCCAATTGGCGCTAGACTTGCAAGGGTTCGGCGCCGCCTTCACATGGCGCGCGACTGCGATGAAGTTGGCTCATGAACGAAGCTGAGATTCACGGAATCCTCTCCCGGCTGCTGCTGGCCGGAAAGCTGCCTGGCGGGGTGAAGCTGGGCGAGCACCGGCTCGCCGACCTGTTCGGCGTCAGCCGCGAGCGCATCCGCAAGGTGCTGCACCGGCTCGGCCATGAGCGGCTGCTGGAGATCGTCAGGAATCGCGGCGCCTTCACTATCGAGCCCGACCTGCGCGAGGGTCGCGTCGTCTATGAGGCGCGCCGAATCCTGGAAAGCGGCATGGCCGCGCATCTCGCCGACAATCTCACGCAGGCGCAGGTCGAGCGCCTGCAGCAGCATGTCGACGCCGAGGCCGATGCCCTGCGCCGCGGCGATCAGGCGACCTGGCAGGCGCTGTCGGCCGAATTCCATTTCCTCCTGGCCGAGATGACCGGCAACCCGATCGTCCAGCGCCAGGCGCACGAGCTGATCAGCCGCACGCTGATGCTGGTGAAGCGCTACGAGACCACCGCCGGCTCGGCCTGCGGCTGCGAGGAGCATCGCGCCATCTTCCGCGCCCTGGCCGGGCGCGAGCGCGGCAAGGCGGTGAAGGCGATGAACAATCACCTCTCGCTGGTCGAGACGCGGCTCAGGCCGATCGTCTGCGTGGAGGAGGGGCCTTCGCTGGACAATCTGCTTGCCGAGGAGATCGCGGCTTATCGCGGTGTCAATGGCGGCACGCTGTCGGCGGCGGAGTAGGCGATGCTGCGGATCGGAATGCTGACTCCGTCCTCGAACACCGTTCTCGAGCCGGTGACGAGCGCGATGCTGGCTGGAGTCGATGGCATCAGCGCCCATTTCAGCCGCTTCAAGGTGACTGAGATCGCACTCGATCAGCAGGCGCTCGCCCAATTCGACGACAGCGAGATCCTGCGTGCGGCCGAGCTGCTTGCCCACGCCAAGGTCGATGTCATCGCCTGGAACGGCACGTCGGCGAGCTGGCTCGGCATCGCGCGCGACCGGGCTCTGGCCGAGCGCATCACGGCCGCGACCGGCATCCGCGCCAGTACCTGCATCCTGGCGCTGCTCGGTATCCTCGGCCGCATCGGCGCCGTCAGCCAGGGCCTGGTCTCGCCCTATACCGACGATGTGCAGGCCCGCATCGTCGAGACCTTCGCCGCTGCCGGCGTAAGCTGCCCGGCCGAGCGCCATCTCGGCATCCGCGACAATTTCTCCTTCGGCACGGTCGAGGAGGAGACCATCGGCGGGATGATCCGCGAGGTCGCGGCGGCCGGGCCGGACGCGGTCACCATCCTGTGCACCAATATGAATGGTGCCCGCATCGCCGCGGAGCTCGAGCGGGAGAACGGGCCGCTCCTGCTCGATTCCGTCGCCGTCACGCTCTGGGGCTGCCTCGCCGCGCTTGGCCAGCCGATGGAGGATTTCGCCCGCTGGGGCCGCCTGTTTCGCGACCCGCGCCTGACATCGCCCCCGCAAGCCAAGTGAGACCGCAAATGCCTGCTTTCGACCTGATCATCCGGAACGGCAGGCTCGCCACGGCCAGCGACAGCTATGTCGCCGATATCGGCATTCGGGACGGGCGCATCGTCGCGATCGGCGAGGCGCTGGCCGGCGCCGAGGAGGTGATCGACGCGACCGGCAAACTGGTCCTGCCCGGCGGCATCGACAGCCATGTCCATATCTCGCAGCCATCGGGTCCGGGCATCGTCATGGCCGACGATTTCGAGAGCGCGACGCGGGCGGCGGCCTTCGGCGGCAACAGCACCGTGATGCCCTATTGCCTGCAGCAGAAGGGCCAGTCGCTGCGCGCAGCGCTTTCCGACTATCACGCGCTGGCACTAGGCAATTGCCATGTCGACCATTCCTTCCATCTGATCGTCTCCGACCCGACTGAAAGCGTGCTTGGCCAGGAGCTGCCGGCGCTGTTCGCCGACGGCTACACCTCCTTCAAGGTCTTCATGACCTATGAGGGCATGGCGCTCGACGATTACGAAATGCTGAGCGTGCTCGAAGTCGCGCGCGAGGCCGGCGCCCTGGTGCAGATCCACGCCGAGAACTACGACGCGATCCGCTTCCTCACCGACCGGCTGGAACGCGCGGGCAAGACCGCGCCGCATTTCCATGGCCGCTCGCGGCCGATCCCGGTCGAACGCGAGGCCACGCACCGCGCGATCTCGCTGGCCGAGCTGATCGACGTGCCGATCATGATCGTTCATGTCTCCAACCGCGAGGCGATGGAGGAGATCCGCCGGGCGCAGGCACGCGGGCTCAAGGTGATGGGCGAGACCTGCCCGCAATATCTCGTGCTGACCGAGGCCGACATGGAGCGGACCGGGATGGAGGGCGCGAAATATGTCTGCTCGCCGCCGCCGCGCGACCTCGCCTCGCAGCAGGCCTGCTGGGAAGGGCTGCAGCAGGGCGTCTTCTCGGTCTTCTCGTCCGACCATTGCCCGTTTCGCTACGAGGATGAGGCCGGCAAGTTGGCGCCGAAGGGCCGCTCCTCCTTCCGCTGGGTGCCGAACGGCATCCCCGGCATCGAGACGCGGCTGCCGATCCTGTTCTCGGAGGGGGTGGTCAAGGGCCGGATCAGCCTCGAACGCTTCGTGGCACTGACTGCAACCAACCATGCCAGGATCTATGGCTTGCCCAACAAGGGCTCGATCGCCGTGGGCTACGATGCCGATATCGCGATCTGGGATCCCGAGCTGAAACGGCCGATCCGCCAGGCCGATCTGCATCATGGTGTCGACTATACACCCTATGAAGATCTCGAGATCACCGGTTGGCCTGTATCCCTGCTGGTCCGCGGTCGCCTGGTCGTGCGTGACGGCATGCTGAGCGACACGACGAAGCTGGGGCGCCATCTGCAGCGGACCAGACCGCTCGTCTAGGTCTCCGCAACAGGCCTGAGGGATCTCCCGCAACGGTACCATCGAGCGCAATGTGCAGGGTGGCGGCCATAGCTGCCTCCGAGAGCGGCAGAATCGGCACGAAGCTTGCTACGCCGGAACCACGCCAATTGGAGGGTTCTATGCGCCGATCTTTTCTGAAGACCGCCTTCGTCCTCGCCATCCTGCCCGCCCTGCACGGAGCCGCCTTGGCGCAGGGCACGCTGCGGATCGGGATGACGGCATCCGACATCCCGCTGACGACCGGCCAGGCCGACAATGGCGGCGAGGGCATGCGCTTCATGGGCTATACGGTCTATGACGCGCTGATCAACTGGGACCTGTCGAGCGCTACCAAGCCCTCCGACCTCGTGCCGGGCCTCGCCCTGAGCTGGGGCCTCGATCCCGCGGACGCGACCAAGACCAAATGGATCTTCAAGCTCCGCCCCGACGTGAAATTCCATGACGGCTCGACTTTCACCGCGGACGCAGTGGTCTGGAACCTCGACAAGCTGCTGAAGAACGAGGCCGCGCAATTCGACCAGCGCCAATCGGCGCAGGGCAAGTCACGCATTCCGGCGGTCGCGTCTTACCGCGCCGTCGAGCCGCTGACGCTGGAGATCGTCACCAAGTCGCCCGACGCGACGCTGCCGTACCAGTTGGCGTGGATCCTGATGTCTTCGCCCGCCAACTGGGAGAAGCAGGGCAAGAGCTGGGACAATGTCGCCAAGTCGCCCTCGGGCACCGGCCCGTGGAAGCTGACGAGCTTCGTTCCGCGCGAGCGCGCCGAGCTGGCACCGAACCCCGACTATTGGGACAAGCCTCGCGTGCCCAAGCTCGACAAGCTCGTGCTGGTGCCGCTGCCGGAGGCCAATGCCCGCGTCGCCGCCCTGCGCTCCGGTCAGGTCGACTGGATCGAGGCGCCGGCTCCCGACGCGGCGAAGTCGTTGACCTCGGCCGGCTTCAAGATCGTCACCAATGCCTATCCGCATAACTGGACCTGGCATCTTTCGCGCGCCGAGGGCTCGCCCTGGAACGATATCCGCATCCGCAAGGCGGCCAATCTCGCGGTAGACCGCGACGGCATGAACGAGCTGCTGGCGGGCATGATGATCCCGGCCGAGGGCTTTTATCCGCCGGGCCACCAATGGTTCGGCAAGCCCAAGTTCAAGCTCGAATACAAGCCGGACGAAGCCAAGAAGCTGATGAAGGAAGCCGGCTATACGCCGGAGAAGCCGCTTGTCACCAAGATCCTGATCTCGCCCTCGGGCTCCGGCCAGATGCAGCCGCTGCCGATGAACGAGCTGGTGCAGCAGAATCTCGCCGATATTGGCATCAAGGTCGATTTCGAGGTGGTCGAGTGGAACCAGCTCATCAACATCTGGCGCGCCGGCGCCAAGGATGCGAGCTCCCGCGGCGGCACGGGCATGAACTACACCTATTTCATCCAGGACCCGTTCACCGGCTTCATTCGCCATCTCCAGTGCAATCTCACGCCGCCGGCCGGCACCAACTGGGGCTATTACTGCGATCCGGAGATGGACAAGCTCTTCGACCAGGTCCGCAACACGTTCGATCCGAAGGAGCAGTCCGCGATCCTGCAGAGGATCCACGAGAAATATGTCGACGAGGCGCTGTTCCTGATGGTCACGCACGACGTCAACCCGCGCGCGATGAGCGCCAAGGTGAAGGGCTTCGTCCAGGCGCAGAACTGGTTCCAGGACTTCTCGCCGATCACGATGGACAAGTGAGAACGCGATGGCGCGGCCGCCTCGCGCGGCTGCGCCCGTCGCCGGGAGGTGATCCTTGCTCCTCTACGCCCTGAAGCGCCTCGTCTATGTGCTGCCCGTCGCTTTCGGCGTCAGTATCGTCTGCTTCCTGCTCGTCCATCTCGCGCCGGGCGATCCGCTGACGGCGATCATGCCGATCGACGCGACCGCCGCGCAGCAGGCCGAGATGCGCGCCGCCTATGGCTTCGACAAGCCGCTGCCGGTGCAATACGGAATCTGGCTCTGGAAGGTGCTGCATGGCGATCTCGGCGCCTCCATCGCATCGGGCCGTCCGGTCGTCAGCGAGGTCGGCCGCGCCGTCGGCAACTCGCTGATCCTGGCCTCGCTCGCGACGCTGATCGGCTTCGGCTTCGGCACCTTCTTCGGCTTCGTCGCCGGCTATTTCCGCGGCAGCCTGCTCGACCGGCTCGCCTCGCTGGTCTCGATCCTCGGCGTCAGCGTGCCGCATTACTGGCTCGGCATGGTGATGGTGATCGTCTTCTCCGCCTTGCTCGGCTGGCTGCCCTCGACAGGGGCGGGGCCCGGCGGCTCGACCGCCTGGAAATTCGACTGGGAGCACCTGCGCTATATCATCCTGCCGGCGATCACGATGTCGGCCATCCCAATGGGCATCATCGCCCGGACCGTGCGAGCGCTCGTCGCCGACATCCTCTCGCAGGACTTCGTCCAGGCGCTCAGGGCCAAGGGCATGGGCGAGTGGGATGTCTTCAAGCATGTCGTGCGCAATGCGGCGCCGACCGCGCTCGCCGTCATGGGCCTGCAGCTCGGCTATCTGCTCGGCGGCTCGATCCTGATCGAGACCGTCTTCGCCTGGCCGGGGACCGGCTTCCTGCTCAACACCGCGATCTTCCAGCGCGACCTGCCGCTGCTGCAGGGCACGATCCTCGTGCTCGCGCTCTTCTTCGTCGGTCTCAACCTGATCGTCGACGTGCTCCAGACCGCGCTCGATCCGCGCATCCAGCGAGGCTAACCGCATGACCGCAATCGACGCAGGCGCGATCGTCACCGTCACCCCGGTCAAGAGCGAGGGCTATTGGACGAGCGTCGGCCGCAGGCTGGTGCGCGACCCTGTCGCCATGATCGCGCTCGCCGTGATCCTGGTCATCGTGCTCGCCGCGATCCTGGCGCCCTATATCGCGCCGGCCGATCCGTTCCGTGGCTCGATGGTGCGGCGCCTCAGGCCCATCGGCACGCCCGGTTACCCGCTCGGCACCGACGAGCTCGGGCGCGATCTGCTCAGCCGCCTGATCTATGGCGGCCGGCTCTCGCTCTTCATGGGCGTGACGCCGGTCATCCTCGCCTTCGTCGTCGGCTCCTCGATCGGCATTTTCGCGGCCTATGTCGGCGGCTGGATCAACACGGTGGTGATGCGCGTCATCGACGTGTTCTTCGCCTTCCCCTCGGTGCTGCTGGCGATCGCGCTTTCGGGCGCGCTGGGGGCCGGCATCCTCAATTCCATCGTCTCGCTGACCGTCGTCTTCGTGCCGCAGATCGCCCGCATCGCGGAATCGGTCACGACCCAGACCCGCAATCGCGATTTCGTCGAGGCTGCGCGAATATCGGGAGCCAGCATGCTGACCATCGTGCGCGTCCATGTGCTCGGCAACGTTCTGGGACCGATCTTCGTCTATGCGACCAGCCTGATCAGCGTCTCGATGATCCTCTCCTCCGGCCTGTCCTTCCTCGGTCTGGGCGTGAAGCCGCCCGAGCCGGAATGGGGCCTGATGCTGAACACGCTGCGCACCGCGATCTACAACCAGCCGCTGGTCGCGGCGCTGCCGGGCGCGATGATCTTCATCACCTCGATCTCGTTCAACCTGTTCTCGGACGGGCTGCGCGGCGCGATGGAGGTGCGGCAATGAGCGACGTGGCGAACGATCCGCGCGACCGTGGCGGCGCCGGTACACCGCTTCTGGACGTGCGCGGCCTGGTCAAGCATTTCGGCGGCAAGGGCGGGCTCTTCGGCAAGCCGAGCGGCGTGGTCCGCGCCGTCGATGGCGTCGATTTCAGTGTCGCCAAGGGCGAGACGCTGGGTATCGTCGGCGAATCCGGCTGCGGCAAGTCGACCACGGCACGGCTCGTCATGCAGATCATCAAGCCTGATGCCGGCGACATCCTGTTCGACGGCGAGAAGGTCGGCTCGGCCGCGCTCGACCTGAAGGCATTTCGCCGGCAGGTCCAGATGGTCTTCCAGGACAGCTATGCCTCGCTCAATCCACGCCTGACCGTCGAGGACACGGTCGCCTTCGGCCCACGCATCCACGGCGCCTCGGCCTCCGCATCGATCGCCAAGGCGCACGACCTGCTCCATCGCGTCGGGCTGGAGCCGCGGCGCTTCGCGGGGCGTTATCCGCACGAAATCTCCGGCGGGCAGCGTCAACGCGTCAACATCGCCCGCGCGCTCTCGCTCGATCCGAGGCTGCTCATCCTCGATGAAGCCGTCTCGGCGCTGGACAAGTCGGTCGAGGCCCAGGTGCTCAACCTGCTGCTCGACCTCAAGCGCGATTTCGGCCTGACCTACATGTTCATCACCCACGACCTGAACGTGGTGCGCTTCATGTCGGACCGGATCATGGTGATGTATCTCGGCAAGGTCGCCGAGGTCGGCCCGTCCGAGCCGATCTTCGAGAAGCCGGGCCACCCCTACACGGCCGCCCTGCTGTCCTCGATGCCGTCCATGGACCCCGACAACCTGACCGAGGAGGCGCCGCTCACCGGCGATCCGCCGAACCCGATCGACCCGCCAAGCGGCTGCCGCTTCCACCCGCGCTGCAGGATGGCCTCTGCGCTCTGCAGCCACGCCGAGCCCGATCTGGCGGAGGCCAGTCCGCAGCATCTCGCGGCCTGCCATCTCGTCGATCCGCAATCCGGCCATCCAAGGTTAGCTGCGGCATGAACAGCACATTGCCACCCATCGTCGAGGCCAAGGACCTGACCGTCGATTTTGCCGCCGGTCGCGGCATGATCCGCGCCGTCTGCGGCGTCGATCTCTCCCTGAAGCCGGGCGAGACCCTGGCGCTGCTCGGCGAATCCGGCTCGGGAAAAAGCGTCACTCTGCGCGCGCTGATGCGGCTGCATCCGAAATCGGCGAAGATCGGGGGCGGAATCCGGGTCGACGGCGAGGACGTGCTGGCGCTCTCGCCCTCGGCCTTGCGCGCTTATCGCGGCAAGACCGTCTCGATGATCTTCCAGGATCCCGGTCTCGCCTTCGACCCGGTCTACCGCATCGGCGACCAGATCGCCGAGACCGTGATGCGGCACGAGGGCGTGTCGCGGGCGGAAGGACGCAGGCGCGGACTCGAGCTGTTCGAGCGCGTCCGCATTCCCTCGCCGGAGCGCCGGCTCGACAATTTCCCGCACGAGATGTCGGGCGGCATGCGCCAGCGCGCCATGATCGCGCTCGCGCTCGCCTGCCGGCCGAAGGTGCTGCTTGCCGACGAGCCGACGACGGCGCTCGACGCCACCGTGCAGATTCAGGTTCTGCTGCTCCTGCGCGAATTGCAGCGCGAGTTCGGCCTCGCCATCGTCTTCGTCACGCATGATATCGGCGTCGCCGTCGAGATCGCCGACCGGATCGCGGTGATGTATGCCGGCCGCATCGTCGAGGGCGGCTCGGTCAGGGATGTCATCGGCAATCCCGCGCATCCCTACACGCGCGGGCTGCTCGCCTCGCGCGCGCATGGTACGCTCGGCAAGGACGAGCGGCTGAAGGCCATTCCCGGCTCGCCTCCCGATCTCGCGGCGCCCCCGCCCGGCTGCGCCTTCGGTCCACGCTGCGAGAGCTTCATCGATCGCTGCGCAGCCGACATACCCGGCAATCTCGTGATTGGAGAGGGACATGCCGCCCGGTGCTTTCGCGCTGGCGGGGCCAATGAGATGGCGCCGCAGCTCTCGTAAGGGGCGAGTCCGGCGTGCGAACCGCTCGCTCCTGCGTACGGATGCGATCGACCCTGCCCAATGCAACGCCACGGCCAAGTCGCCGTCGTTCGGCACTTATTCCTGGACTCGGGATCAATCCTCGCGATTCCGGGATTCCCCACTTTCAGTCTCACCTGTCGTGAGATTCGAGAATTCGAGATCGATCAGCTCTCGTCCGCCAGCGGGTGCAGGTCGCGCACCATGCTTTTCAGGCGCTCGTCGAGGATATGGGTGTAGATCTGTGTCGTCGCGATGTCGGCATGCCCCAGCAATTCCTGCACGACGCGCAGGTCGGCGCCGTTCTGCAGGAGGTGGCTGGCAAAGGCATGGCGCAGCACGTGCGGGCTGAGCGCCAGGGGCGATAGCCCCGCTGCAGCGCCGAGCGTCTTGAGATCGCGGCCGAAGACCTGGCGGGTCAGGTGACCGCTCTCGCCCTCGGAGGGGAAGAGCCAGCGGCCTTCGGCCGCGCCGGCCTGCCGCAATGCATCGAGATAATCCCGGGCGGCCGCGCGCGCCGCCTCGTTCAGCGGCACCAGCCGGTCCTTGTCGCCCTTGCCGCGGACCACGAGGAAGCGCTCGCGCGTTGTCGCCGCCGAGAGCGGCAGTGCGATCAGCTCGGAGACGCGCAGCCCGGTGGCGTAGAGCATCTCGATCAGGCAGCGCATCCTGAGCGCCTTCAGGCGGCTCGCCGGGGAGAGGCCCTCGCGCTCGCAGGCGAGCCGCGCCGTCTCGATCAGCCGGTCGACATCGGCGACCGAGAGGACCTTCGGCAGCGGCCGGCCCTGGCGCGGACCTTCGATCGCGGCGGAAGGGTCGCTGCCCGCCAGCCCCTCGGTGTAAAGGAAGCGGTGGAACTGCCGCACGGCCGAAAGCCGCCGCGCGGCAGACGAGGCTTTCAGCCCGCGCTCCGCCAATTCGCCGAGCCAGGCGCGAATATCGCCGGCGCCGATGGTTTCGAGCCCGCCCCGGCCGGCGACGAATTCGAGATAGTCGTCAAGATCGCGCTCATAGGCTTCGAGCGTGTTCCTGGCCGCGCCGCGCTCGGCCGCGAGCATGTCGAGGAAGGCCGAAAGCCGGGCGCGGGCTTGCCTCGTCATGGCGAGCGGCTCATTTCGGCTGCAGCTTCGCCGGCGGCACGATTTCGACCATGTCGCGCGGCTCGGGCTGGACGAAGGTCACCAGCGCGACCATGCCGCCGAAGATCAGCCCGCCGATGATGGCGAGAAAGGCGATGAACCTGAACAGGGTCGGCACGTGCCGGCGATCCTTTGCAACCTCGTCCCGATTCAGGACATTCCCGGTTATTCCCGATGCGGGGCAGCAGATGCAAGTACATGCACAGTCGCAGCGAGCAGAGGACATGACGTCGCCGGATCGCTCATGCTAGACGGAGCTAAAGGATTTGTTGCGATGACGATTGCCGAGGTTGTTGAGAGCATGGACCGCGACGCGCTGCGCGACGCACTCGGTCAGCGCGCCGTCGTGCTCGTCGGCATGATGGGCTCCGGCAAAAGCTCGGTCGGCCGGCACCTCGCGACCCGGCTCGGCCTGCCCTTCGTCGATGCCGATACCGAGATCGAGACCGCGGCCGGGATGACCATCCCCGAAATCTTCGCCCAGCGCGGCGAGAGCGAGTTCCGCGACGGCGAGCGCCGAGTGATCAGCCGCATCCTGACGACGCGGGCCCCGCTCGTGCTGGCGACGGGCGGCGGCGCCTTCATGAATGCCGAGACGCGTCAGCGCATCGCCGAGCTCGGCATCTCGATCTGGCTCAAGGCCGAGGTCGATGTTCTGATGCGGCGGGTGCGCAAGCGCTCGAACCGGCCCTTGCTGCAGACCGCCGATCCCGAGGCGACGATGCGCCGGATGCTGGCGGAGCGCGAGCCGATCTATGCTCTGGCCGATCTGACGCTGCTGTCGCGCGACGATCCGCACGAGGTCGTGGTCAGGGATGCGATGGCTGCGCTCGATCACCATTTGCGTTCCAGGAACCAGTGAGTGCCGCCATGAGTCCGTCAGCCGCCAAGAATCCGGGCGCCAAGAATTCCGGCGCGCGCATCGTGGTCCCCGTCGCGCTCGAGGGCCGCGGCTACGATATCCATATCGGACGCCACCAGCTCTGCGAGGCCGCCGACCTGATCGCGGCGCTGGCGCCCGGAGCCAAGGCCGCGCTGGTCACCGACGAGCGCGTCGCCGCGCTGCATGCGCAGGCCTTCGAGAACTGCCTGCAGCTCTCCGGCATCAGCGCGACGCGCATCGAGATTCCGCCGGGCGAGGCCTCGAAATCCTATTCGCGCTTCATCACGCTGTGCGACTCGCTGCTCGCCGCCAAGATCGAGCGCAACGATCTCGTCATCGCGTTCGGCGGCGGCGTGGTCGGAGACCTGACCGGCTTCGCCGCGGCCGTGCTCCGGCGCGGCGTGCGCTTCGTGCAGATCCCGACGACGCTGCTGGCGCAGGTCGATTCCTCGGTGGGCGGCAAGACCGGCATCAACTCGCCGCATGGCAAGAACCTGATCGGCGCCTTCCACCAGCCGGCGCTGGTCATCGCCGATACCGCGCTGCTCGACACGCTGAGCGAGCGCGAGTTCAAGGCCGGCTATGCCGAAGTGGTGAAATACGGGCTGATCGACGATCGCGCCTTTTTCGACTGGTGCGAGGCGAACTGGGGCCGGATCATCGCCGGCGGGCCGGAGCGCGATCATGCGGTCGCCGTCTCCTGCAAGGCCAAGGCGGCGATCGTGGCACGTGACGAGCGCGAGGAAGGCGATCGCGCCCTGCTCAATCTCGGCCATACCTTCGCGCACGCGCTGGAGCGGCTCACCGGCTATGATGCGAACCGGCTCGTCCATGGCGAGGCGGTCGCGATCGGGCTTGCGCTCGCCTTCCGCTTCTCGCAGCGGCTCGGCCTCTGCCCCGGACAGGATGCGGTGCGGGTTTCGGCCCATCTCGATGCGGTCGGCCTGCCGAGCCGCCTGTCGCAGGTGCCGGGCGGGGCGGGAAGCGCCGAGGAGATCGTCAGCGCCATGGGCCAGGACAAGAAGGTCAAGCGCGGCGTGCTGACCTTCATCCTGGCGCATGGCATCGGCCGGAGCTTTATCGCGCCCGGCGTCGCTGCCGAGGAGGTCAAGGCCTTCATCGAGACCGAGCTGGCCGCAGCCTGATTTGCAGAACCCGGCGCCATGCTGACGATGGTCAACCCCTTGCTGGCGGAGCTGATCGTCCTCGTCGGTCTCGCGCTCTCGGCCTTCTTCGCCGGGAGCGAGACGGCGCTGACGACGGCATCGCGCGCGCGGCTTTCGGCGCTGGAAAAGGCAGGCGATCGGCGCGCCGGTCTGGTCTTGCGCCTGCTGGCCGATCGCGAGCGGCTGATCGGGGCGCTCCTGCTCGGCAAGATCATCGTCAAGATCGGTACGGTCGCTTTCGCGACCTATGCCCTGGTCGCGCGCTTCGGCGGGATTGGTGCGCTCTATTCGGCGCTCGGGATGGCGCTGCTCGTCATCACCTTCGCCGAGATCCTGCCGCGCATGGCGGTGATCGGGAAGCCGGATCAGGCAGCGCTGCTGCTGGCGCGGCCGGTCTCCTGGACCGTCGCCGTGTTCGGGCCGCTGGCGCGGCTGCTGCAATGGTTCGTCCGGCGCCTGTTCCGGCTGGTCGGCCGCAGGATCGACTCGGCCCGCCCCGTGCTTTCGGCCGACGAGGCGCTGCGCGACCAGGTCGACCTGATGAAGCAGGAGCGCACCGGCCAGAAATCCGACCGCGACATGGTCAGCGGCCTGCTCGACCTGAAGGATCTCGGCGTCGAGGACGTGATGATCCACCGCACCAAGATGCGCTCGATCGATCTCGATATCGGCCCGGAAGCGATCGTGCGCGAGGTGCTGGCCTCGCCCTATACACGCATGCCGCTCTGGCGCGGCAAGCCCGAGAACATCACCGGCATCCTGCACGCCAAGGACCTGCTGCGGGCGCTCGACGCCGCCGATGGCGATGCCGGCAAGCTCGATGTCGCGGCCATCGCCTATACGCCGTGGTTCGTGCCGGTGACGACCTCGCTGCCGGCCCAGCTCAAGGCTTTTCTGGCGCGCAAGACGCATTTCGCGCTGGTCGTCGACGAATACGGCGAGGTGATGGGGCTGGTCACGCTCGAGGACATCCTCGAGGAGATCGTCGGCGACATCCGCGACGAACACGATATCGCGCTGCCAGGCGTGCGCCATCAGAGTGATGGTTCCGTCGTGGTCGATGGCAGCGTGCCGATCCGCGACCTCAACCGGGCGATGGACTGGGAATTGCCCGACGAGGAGGCGACGACGATCGCCGGGCTCGTGATCTTCGAGGCGCGCACGATTCCCGATGCCGGTCAGGCTTTCACCTTCCACGGCTTCAAGTTCGAGGTGGTCAGGAAGAGCCGCAATCGCGTGACATCGTTGCGGATCACGCAATTGCCGCGGCCTCAGGTCGAGGCGGCCTGAGACCCGGCTGGAACGGCAGGCGGATAAGGGCCCGCCACCGAGCCAATGAAGCGAAGCGGAGCTGCTGTTGGATAAAAGCCTCACTGTTTGGCGGCGGGCCCTCACCCCTGCCCGCGCGAACTGCTTTGAGCCGGCCCTAAAGCCAACCGGACCTTCAGATTGGCAAGCAGGCGTCCGAATATCTCGGGATCGTCGAGCGCCCGCGCCAGCACCAGCGCCCCCTGAATGAGGGCGAGGGTCTCCCGCGAGAGCGCGGCCGCCTCCTCGGGAGACCAGCCCGCCCGTTCCAGCGCCCGGGCGAGCGCCCGGTCCCAGTCCGCGAAATAGGCCTTGATGCGTTCCGCGAAGCGATTGCGCGTTTCGGCCAGGGCGAGCGCTCCGACCAGGCAGACGCGCCGGCCCGAGCGAAAATAGGCGTCGACGGCGACCAGCATCTCCGCGACCGCCCGGTTCGGGTCCGGCCCCTCGCGCAGCGGCCTGAAGACCTCGTGCTCGAACCAACCATCGATCTCGTCGAGCACGGCATTGGCCATTTCCTCCTTCCCGCCTGGGAAGAAGTGATAGAGGCTGCCCTTGCCGAGCCCGGTGCGCTCGCCGATCAGGGCGAGGCTGGCCGCCTCGAAGCCGTATTCACGGAAGAGCTCGGCAAGGGGCGGCAGCAGCTCGGTGCGCTCGGCAACGCGTTTGGCCATGAGGCGCTAGAGCCCGAGATCGCTCAGGCTGGGATGATCGGCCGGCCGCGGACCGGACTGGTCCCAGTGGAACTTGCGGTCGGCTTCCGCGATCGGCAGGTCGTTGATGCTGGCGAAACGGCGGGCCATCAGGCCGTTCTCGTCGAATTCCCAGTTCTCGTTGCCATAGGAGCGATACCAATGGCCGGAATCGTCGCGCCATTCATAGGCGAAGCGCACGGCGATGCGGTTGCCGGTGAAGGCCCAGAGCTCCTTGATCAGCCGGTAGTCGAGTTCTCGCGTCCATTTGCGCGCGAGGAAAGCGACGATGGCCGGGCGGCCCTGCAGGAATTCGGCGCGGTTCCGCCAGAGCGAATCCGGCGTGTAGGCGAGGGAGACGCGCTGCGGGTCCCGGCTGTTCCAGCCGTCCTCGGCGGCGCGGACCTTCTTGATCGCAGTCTCTTCGGTGAAGGGTGGCAGCGGCGGGCGACTCTCCGACATATGACGCTCCTGTGTACCAATCGGTAAAATCTTGACCGATTGGTACAGAAGACCTTGTCCGCCGTCAAGCACTCGGGAGCGGAGCGAGCACATCGGTGGCGCGGTGCTCCACTGGCACGCCGTCGATCAGGATGACGTCGCCAATGGAGTTGCCGGTGCGTAGCGGCAGGATCGCGCGATAGGCCGGCGAAGCGTACCAGGCGCCGGCGCTGGCCCGGTCCGGGAATTCGATGACGATCAGGTCGCCCGCCCAATCGCCCTCCAGCCGTTTCGGCTTGTCGCCATGGATCAGGAAGCGGCCGCCAAATGGCGCCAGCGTGGCGTCGATCCCTTCCAGGTAGGCGACGATATCCGGCCCGAGATTGACCGATTTCAGAATGGCGACGCCGTAGGCTTTCATGGCTCTTCTCCTCGGCGGCTGCGTGCCGCGATGGAGAGATGCTGCACGCGGCGCGGCATGAAAGCGATTACCTGTCCGGTAATCCTGGCTCGCCCTGTTGCCGCGTGATCGCACTCGGCGCGGCGTCGCCGCTCACTCGACGCCGATCTTCTGGGCCAGCGGGCTCGCGCCTTCCGCTGGCGTTCCGGCGGGTTTGTCGCTGACGAGATATTGCGCCCGCGCCAAGGCTGCGAAGCGGCCGCCCTTGGCGACGAGTTCGTCGAAGGAGCCCATCTCGATGACCTTGCCCTGCTCGAAGACGAGGATGCGGTTGGCATTGCGGATGGTGGCGAGGCGGTGGGCGATGACGAAGGTGGTGCGGCCCTTCATCACCTCGTCGAGCGCCTTCTGCAGCTTGACCTCGGTGGCGGCGTCGAGCGCCGAGGTCGCCTCGTCGAGGATGAGGATCGGTGGGTTCTTGAGGAGTGCGCGCGCGATCGAGAGGCGCTGGCGCTCGCCGCCCGAGAGGGTGCGGCCGCGCTCGCCGACCAGCGTGTCGAGCCCGTCCGGCTGGCGCGCCATCACCTCGGTCGCCTGGGCGCGATCGAGCGCCTCCATCATCTCGGCATCGGTCGCGTCGGGCTTGCCGACGGTGAGATTCTCGCGGATCGAGCGGGCGAAGAGCATCGGCTCCTGGAAGACGACGCCGATATTGCGGCGCAGGCTCAGGAGCGAGATCTCGCGGATATCGCTGCCATCGGCGAGGATACGGCCCGATTGCGGGTCGAAGGCGCGGTGCAGCAGGCCGAGCGTGGTCGACTTGCCCGAGCCGGTCGAGCCGACGATGGCGATGGTCTCGCCGGGCTGGACCTCGAAGGAGACGTCGGCGATGGCGGCGCGCTTGCCGTCATAGGAGAACGAGACGTTGTCGAAGGCGATGGCGCCCGCGAGCCGGCCGGCGTCCCTGGCGTTGGGCAGGTCGCGCACCTGCGGGGCGGTGTCGAGCACCTCGAAGAACTCGCGCATCTTCGGGGCCTGCATGAAGATGAAGTTCACGAAGGCGACGATCTGCTCGAGCCTGCCGACCAGCATGGTGGCGAAGCCCATGAAGGTGACAATCTCGCCGACCGTGGTCTGTCCGTGCATCAGGAGCCAGGTGCCGACGACGAAGATCGCCAGCACGGTCAGCGTCGCCGAGGCGCGGGTCGCCACCGCCGCGACCGCCCACCAGGTCAGGACCGGCAGCTGGGCATCGAGCAGGCTGGTGATGGTGTTGCGCAGGCCGCGCACCTCGGCCTCGATCCGGGTGAAGCTCTGAATCACCGGCACGTTGCCGAGCGCGTCCGAGGCGCGCTCGGCAAGGCTGGAATGGTAAGCCTCGACATTGCTCTGCAGCTTGTCGGTCTTGCGCAGCACATAGGCCGTCAGCGAGCCGAAGAGCACGACCAGGCTGATCAGCAGCAGGCCGAGCTGCCAGTTCTTCCAGAGCGTGAAGGGCAGCAGGATGAAGAGCGCGACGAAGCTGGCGCAATGCTCGCGGAAGAAGGAGAGCCAGAGAGCCCACATGGCGCTGGCGCCTTCCAGCATCACTTTGAGCACCCGGCCGGAATGGGTCTGCGTGTGATAGGCCAGCGGCAGCGTCAGCGCGTGCTCGAAATATTTGGCCATCACCGCGAGGCGCCGGCGATGGGCGAGCTTATCGGCATGGAGCGCGACAAAGACGCCGGCAGCGATGTTGAACAGGCCGAAGCCGATCCAGGCGGCGATCAGGCCGCTTATCGCCCCCCAGGTCGGGCGCTCCCCTGCGGTCTGGATCGTCGTCAGCTTGTCGATCAGCGCGCCGAACAGCATCGGCTCGGCGAAGGCGGCCGCCGCGAGCAGGATGTTGGCAAAAGCCAGGATGAGGCCGAGCCGCCTTTCGGGGCCGAGCTCGCCGAGGACGCGGGCATAGATCGCAAGCAGAGACATGGACATCAGCTTTATCCGACCGCAAGCCTGGAGCAAGACCTCACCCTTAACGCTTCCATCAACCGCAAATCCCTGTCGTCAAGGCTGCGCGACGTGACGGTAGGGACGCGACCGACCGGATCAGGGTGGCCTTCATGGATATCGCAACCGGCGTCGGCATTCTGTCCGGCATCAGCGTCATCGTTGGCCTGATCATGATCGACGGCGGCAACTTCGCCGCGTATTTCGACAAGCATGCTGTGATCGTCATCTTCGGCGGCGCGACCGCGGCGACGATGATCCGCTTTCCCTTCTCGGTCATCATGCACGGCCTGCCGATGGGGCTGCGCTTCGCCTTCACCATGCGCGCGGTCCGTCCGCGTGAGCTGATCGACGAGATCACGCGTGTCGCCGAGCTCGCCCGCAAGAGCGGCCCGGTCGCGCTCGAGAGCGCCGAGGTCTCCGACCCGTTCCTGGCGCAGGGGCTGCGCTACATCGCCGACGGCTACGACAAGGATTTCATCCGCGACAGGATGGAGCGCGACCGCGACAACTTCCTGCAGCGGCTCGACGAGGGCTCCAGCGTCTATCGCGCCATCGGCGACTGCGCCCCGGCCTGGGGCATGATCGGCACGATCCTGGGCATGGTGACGATGTTCGCCAACATGTCGGACCCGTCCAAGCTCGGCCCGGCCATGGCGATGGCGCTGCTGGCGACGCTCTACGGCGCGGTGATCGCCAACATGATCACGCTGCCGATCGCCGACAAGCTGCATATCAAGCTGGAAGAGGAGGAGATCTCGCGCACCCTGATCATCGACGGCGTCTTGCAGATGCGCGACTCCAAGAGCGCGACCCTGGTGCGCGAAATGCTGCTCGCCTATCTGCCCGATTATCATCGTGCAGAAATGGCGGAAGCCGCCTGACGGAAACCTGAACGATGGCGCGCAAGAAGCGCGGAGCCCATGGCGGTCACGGCTGGTTCGTAACCTTCGCCGATCTCATGGCGCTGCTGATGAGCTTCTTCGTCATGATCGCGGCCTATTCGAGCCAGGACAAGAACAAGCTCCAGATCGTCGCCGGCTCGATGCGCGAGGCTTTCGGCACGCAGACCGACATGCGGCTCGCCGGTGTCATCGAGGTCGACGGCATCCCGACCAAGACCCATATCAAGAACGCCTCTATCCGCCCGCTCAGCGACGCGTCCGATACGACCGCGCCGAACCATAACCAGCAGAAGGAAGACGGGCTGGTCTCGGCGACGCATGATCGCGGCTTCGCGCTTGCCGCCGCCTCGCTCAGGCAGGCCCTGCGCGAGATGCCGGAGATTACCGAGCTGTCTCGCAACATCATCGTCGAGGTCGCGGAGGCGGGGCTCGATATCCAGCTCGTCGATCAGGACGGACGGGCGATGTTCGCGGAAGGCTCGACCCAGCCGAACGAGCGCATGCGCAAACTCCTGGCGGCGATCGCACCGACCTTGCGACGGATGTCGAACAAGGTCGCGATCACCGGCCATGCCGCCTCGCCGCGTCCGGGAACGGCGCCGGAGGGCGATCCCTGGACGCTCTCGGTCGGCCGTGCCATGGCGGTGCGCGAAATCCTCGCCAATGCCGGTGTGCCGGATGAGCGCTTCATCTCGGTCACCGGCAAGGCCGATACCGAGCCCTATGTGAAGGATAATCCCTATCTTGCCTTCAATCGGCGGGTCGGGATCGTGCTGAAGGCGGATGCGCCGCCACTGCCGTTCGGGGCGAAACCTTAAGAAATCTATCGATATCTCTACTGGCGAGGCCGTCTGACGTGACCGCCTGCGCTTCCGGTGCTCACGGACATGAACTCCGCTCCGCTCCGGTTCTCGACGGCCACGCCAGCCAACTCACGCCAGCGAAATCTCGGTAGATTTCTCCGGCTCCATGAATCAAGGCGCCATGATCAGGGCCCAGTAGACCTGGTATTTCGAGCCGGGCGCATAGCCCGTGGCGATGCCCATGCGGGTGGCGCCCGGCATCTTCATGACGCGGTCATGCTGGGGTGAGTCGCGCCAGCCGGAGAAGGCTTCCGCGAGCCGGCGATACCCGGCCGAGAGGTTGGCCTCGGCCCCCGGCTGGCCCTCGCGGGCGAGGCGGGCCTTCACCGCATCGGCCTGGGCCGGCTTGTCGGCGGCGGCCATCGCGGCAGCTTCGCGCTCGGCGGCCTCGTTCAGGGCGGGGTCGAGCTTCAACGTGTTCAGGCCATGATTCAGCCGATAGGCCGAGATCATCGCCCGCGCCTCCTCGGCGTCGACGCGGGCCGAGGGCGAGCTGAGATCGCGGTAGAAGGCCGGCTGGGTGCGGGTGGCCGGCTCGGTGCAGCCGGCGAGGCCGAAGGCGGCGAGGGCGCCGGCGAGAAGGGCAGGACAGGTCACGGCGCGGCGCACCGTGCTGCGCGCCGTCGGGAGGCTGAACATCGGGTCATTCCTTGCTGTCGTCCTTGGCCGGCTCGGGCGCCGGGGCGGGGGCGGGTTCGGGCGCGGCCTCCTCGGCCTCTTCGTCCTGCGCCGGCTTCGCCGCGGATTTGCGGGCGGCCGGGGCGGCTTTGGCGCGCCGAGTCGACCTGGCCTCCCGGCCGACGGCGGCGGCGATGTCTCCGAGCGATTGCTCGACGCCCTCGAGCCCCTTGACCACGAGTTCGGGCGGGGATGGCGCCTCTTCCAGCTCGGCCAGCCGCTTGTGGATGACGTAGTTGAGATCGCTGGTGACGCGGCCGACGATCTCGACATCGGCGACCACGCAGATCAGATCGAAATCCATGGTGCCGGTGCCGATCTTCTTGAACAGGATGGTTGGCGGTGGCTTCTGCATGACGTCGCCATGGGACGTCGCGGCATCATTGAGCATGGCGCGGACCACAGTCGGGTCAAGCGTGCGCGGCACCGTGATCGAGATCAGGACACGCCCGGTGCGATCGGTGCGGACGCGGTTGCGGACGACGCCGCTGATCAGGTTCGAATTCGGCACGACGACGGTCGAGCGATCGAAGGTCGCGATCTCCGTCGAGCGCACGTTGATGCGCTTGACGATGCCTTCGGCGTCGCCGACGACGACCTGGTCGCCGACACGGATCGGCCGTTCCCAGAGCAGGATCAGGCCGGAGACGAAGTTCGACACCACCGATTGCAGGCCGAAACCGATACCGACGGAGAGGGCCGAGGCGACCAGCGTCAGCCGCTCCAGGCTCAGGCCGAGCGACGAGACCGCGAGCGCGACCGCCGCCGCGTAGCCGAGATAGCCGATGGCGATGGTGATCGAGTTGCGCAGGCCGGAATCGAGATGCGTGGTCGGCAGGAACTTGCCGTCGAGCCAGCTCTGGAAGGCGCGTGTCGCGGCGAGACTGAAGGCGAAGACCAGGCCGGCGACGACGATCGACGACAGCGAGATGGTGACGCCGCCGACCTGGAAACCGAAGAAGGCAGCCCGGAGCGAGGTCAGGACGTCGGAGGATTCGAGGCCCCAGGGCGCCAGGGCCAGCATCAGCGTCACGACGATCAGGACGAGCTTGAGCAGCCCGGTGACGACGACGGCGATCCTCTGCAGGGTCGTATTGCGGAAGCCGAGGCCCGCCTTCAGCGTCAGCGCCAGCCGGCCCTTGCCGGTCAGCGCCTCGGCGGTGCCGAGATCGGCGAGCTGGAAGGCAAGCAGGAAGAGGCAGGCCAGGATGCCGAGCCAGATCACCTGCTCGCTCAGGAAGGAGGCGAAGACGCCGTAGCCCGCGAGCGTGGCGGCGGCGATGGTGACGCCGACGACCCAGCCGAGGATGCGGATCGGGCCGAGGCTCGTGCCGTCGACCGGGACATAGGGGCCGAGATTGGCCTCCTCCTCGACCTCCTCGTCATCGCGCAGCTGATAGAGCGCGACGATCAGGACAACCGCGAAGACGATCGAGACGGCACCGCGCACCAGGATCGAGATCGGCAGCCCGGCCGCGATGGCCTGGAGCCAAGCCTCCAAGACCTTTCCGGCCGCGAGCACGATGGCGAGCGAGCCTGCCATCCAGACGACGATGCGAGCCGTCGAATCCATCACGCTGGTGAGGCGGCGATGCGGATTGCCCGGCGCGAACACGGCATCGACCAGGGCCTGGACGAAGGCGAAGAGCGCGAGCCCGATGACGAGCGCCCAGATCACCGGCTGGATTCGTGGCGGCAGCAGGCCGGCAGTGGCGAGCGCGCGGTAGATCAGCCAGCTCGCGAGCGCAGGCGGGGCGGCTCCGGCGACGAGATGGGCGATGGCGACGCGCAGGCAATGCAGGCTACTGGAATCGGGGTTCGCATCCAGCCGCGCCGTGAAGCGCGGCAAGTAGCGGGCGCGGGCGGCGTAGAGCCCGATGGCGCCAAGGAAGGCGAGGCCGAGCAGCAGGCCGCGCTCGTCGAGCAAGGTGCCGCCGACCACGCTGAGCCAGTCGCCGAGGATCAGTCCGGAGGCCCGGATATCGTCAGGCAGTGCCGTCAGGGCGCTGTGCCAGAGCTCGGGATTCAGGACCGAGGAGCCCGGTGCGAAGAGGGCCTTGGCGAAGAGCTCACGGCGCCGGTCGCTGATCTCGGTCTGGATCTGCGAGGTCTGCAGCAGCGCGGCGCGGGCGATCTTCAGCGTCTCGTCGGCTTCGGCGAAGGCTTTCTCGCGTGTCTCGCGCTCGGTGGCGACGTCGGCGCTCTCGGCCGGTGCCTTGGCGTCGGGCTTCGGGCCGAGCTGTTCCAGCCTGAGCTTGGCCTGGTCGGCGCGCGGGCCCTGCTCGTCGACGAGGCGCCGAAGCTGATCGAGCAGGGGCTGCAGACGGGCTCTCTGGCGCTGGAGATCGGCGTCGCTGGCCTCGATATTGGCGAGCGTTCCCTCGATCTGTGCGAGCTCGCCGCGGGCATTCTCCAGCCTGGTGCGCGGCGGCTGCGTGTCGGCGGTCTGGGCCCAGACATGGCCGGTGACAAAAAGGGTCACGAGGAGCGCGAGCGCAACGAGGACGCCGCGCCGCAGGGCGTCGGCTGAGAAAAGGGGCTTTCGGCACGCCTGCGCAGCCATTCCGGCCTCACCTCGCTCAGGATGATTCGGTGCGGAAGCGAACCTCGCCCGCCAGGGAGTCGAATGGCAAGAACAGAAGGAAGGAGGGGTCGTTGCCGACAAATGCAGAACCTTGTTGCGGGAAACGGCGTGGCGGCGATGGTTACATCACATTGCTGCGAGGCGGCCCATCGCCGATGACGAGACTTTCCAAGCGCTGATCGACGATAATCGGGACGTGAACATGGCAAGGCAGCGCTTAATCCGCTCCCAATCCGCATTTTGCGGCAACTCCACGCCGAAAAGTTGTACTCCCAGCCTATGCAAACGACGCGATCACGGTGCGTGATCGGCTTGCCGGGCGGCGTTGGCTCGCGCCGCCATCTGAGTTTCAATCTTGTCCAAGGAAAGTCTGGCGGCCCGTAGAAGAGGCCTGCCCGGCATCCCCGGCGAGGCGCGCTGGCCCTCTCGCCGTCCTTCTTGAACCGATACCGGGAGGTTTACGGTGGCGAAGCTCAATCTGAACGGCAAGATCATCGATGTGGTGGTGGACGGTGACACGCCGCTGCTCTGGGTGATCCGCGAACAGATCGGCCTGACCGGCACGAAATATGGCTGCGGCGTCGCGCAATGCGGGGCCTGCACGGTGCATATCGACGGGGTCGCGACCCGCTCCTGCGCCCTGCCGATCAGCGCGGTGACCGAGGACCAGAAGATCGTCACGATCGAGGGGCTCTCGCCCGATGGCAGCCACCCCGTGCAGAAGGCCTGGATCGAGCATGACGTGCCGCAATGCGGCTATTGCCAGAGCGGCATGATCATGACCGCGGCGGCGCTGCTTCAGGCCAATCCTAAGCCGACCGAGGCCGATATCGCCAGTGAGATGACGAATATCTGCCGTTGCGGGACGTATCCGCGCGTCAAGGCGGCGATCCTTGACGTCGCTGCCAGCGGCGCAATGAACCGCGGCTGAGCCTCACCCTTTTCCCTTTTCCCGCCGCGCTGGGTTCGAGCCCGACAGGCCGTGACGCCTTCGCTCCCCTGCGACCGAGCTACTGGAGGACGAGATGACTTCCGCTACGCTGACCAAGCCTTCCCGCCGCGCCGTGCTTGCCGGCTCCGCCGCAGCCGCCGGCGCCTTCACCTTCGGCTTCAGCATTCCCTTCGCTGACGAGGCCAGCGCGCAGGGCGCAGGCTCCGTCAAGGAGATCAATGCCTGGGTCGTGGTCAAGCCCGACGATACCGTGGTGATCCGCATCGCCCGTTCGGAAATGGGCCAAGGTACGCTGACCGGCCTCGCCCAGCTCGTCGCCGAGGAGCTGAACGCCGATTGGTCGAAGGTGACGACCGAATATCCGACGCCGGGCGAGAACATCGTGCGCAAGCGCGTCTGGGGCAATTTCTCGACCGGCGGCTCGCGCGGCATCCGCGAGTCGCACGAATATGTCCGCAAGGGCGGCGCCGCGGCGCGCACCATGCTGATCCAGGCTGCCGCCGCACAGTGGAACGTGCCCGCGGCGGAATGCGCGGCCGAGAAGAGCGTGATCAGCCACAAGTCTTCGGGTCGCTCGATCCGCTACGGCCAGGTCGCCGAGGCGGCGTCGAAGCTGGAGGCCCCGAAGGATGTCGCGCTCAAGGACCCGAAGGACTGGACCATCGCCGGCAAGCCGCTGAAGCGGCTCGACACCGTCGCCAAGACCAATGGCTCGAAGGTCTACGGCGCCGATCTCAAGATGCCGGGCATGCTCAATGCCGCGATCAAGGATTGCCCGGTCTTCGGCGGCAAGGTGAAAAGCTTCGAGGCCGCCAAAGTCTCGTCCATGCCGGGCGTGAAGCATGTGCTGCCGGTCGGCGAGACCGCGGTCGCGGTCGTGGCCGAGACCTGGTGGCAGGCCAAGACGGCGCTCGATGCGCTGCCGATCGTCTGGGATGAGGGCGAGCACGCCAAGGTCTCGAGCGAGAGCCTCGCCGAATGGCTCAAGGAAGGTCTCGACGCGCCGCAGGCCGTGGTCGGCAACCAGGTCGGCGACGTGAAGGGTGCGATCGCCAATGCGGCGCGCGTGGTCGAGGCTGTCTATGCCTATCCGTTCCAGAACCACGCCACGATGGAGCCGATGAACGCGACGGCGCTGTGGACGCCGGAGCGCTGCGAGGTCTGGACGCCCACGCAGAACGGCGAGGCGGCGCTTGCCGCGACCGCCGAGGCTTCCGGACTGCCGCTCGCCAAATGCGAGGCCTACAAGATCGACCTCGGCGGCGGCTTCGGCCGGCGCGGCGCGGTGCATGACTGGGTGACCCAGGTCGTGCGGATCGCCAAGCAGGTGCCGGGCACGCCGATCAAGCTGCTCTGGTCGCGCGAGGAGGACATGACGCATGGGCGCTACCACCCGCTGACGCAGTGCAAGCTCACCGGCGCGCTCGACAAGGATGGCAACCTGACCGGCCTGCACATGCGCATTTCCGGCCAGTCGATCGTCGCCGGCATCTTCCCGCAGAACATCCAGAACGGGCGCGACCCGGTCGTGTTCCAGGGCCTCAACGCGCCGGGACCGGAAGCCTCGATCGGCTACGGCATCCCGAACCTGCTGATCGACCACGCGATGCGCAATCCGCATGTGCCGCCGGGCTTCTGGCGCGGGGTGAACCTGAACCAGAACACGATCTATCTCGAATGCTTCATGGACGAGCTGGCCCATGCCGCCGGCAAGGACCCGCTCGAATTCCGCCGCGCACTGATGAAGAACCATCCCAAGCATCTCGCGGTGCTGAATGCCGCCGCCGAGAAGGCGGAATGGGGCAAGCCGCTGCCCGCCGGCGTCTTCCGCGGCATCTGCCAGACGATGGGCTTCGGTTCCTATGTCGCAGCGGTGGCCGAGGTCTCGGTCAGCGATGACGGCAAGCTCAAGATCCACCGCATCGTCGCGGCGACCGATCCCGGCCACGCCGTCAACCCGGCGCAGATCGAGCGGCAGGTCGAGGGTTCCTTCGTCTATGGCCTGTCGGCGGCGCTCCATGGCGAATGCACCGTCAAGGATGGCCGCATCGTCGAGGAGAATTTCGACACCTATACGGTGATGCGCCTCGACGAGATGCCGAAGGTCGAGACGGTGATCGTACCGTCCGGCGGCTTCTGGGGCGGCGTCGGCGAGCCGACCATCGCGGTCGCGGCGCCGGCCGTGTTCAACGCGATCTTCGCCGCGACCGGCAAGCGCGTGCGCACCGTGCCGCTGGCCAAGACCGACCTGCGGAAGGCGTGAGGTCGCAGGCGAGGGCAATGTTGCGTCGGGCCTTCGCCTTGCTGCTGCTGGGGGGCGGCCTGTCCGCTCCCCAGCAGACCGCGGCGCTCGAAGCCTACGAGGTCGCCGGCGACGCGATTCCGCGTCCGCTCGGCGGTCTCACGGGTGATATCGCCCATGGCGAGGCGCTGGTCCGGGATCGCGAGCGCGGCAATTGCCTGATCTGCCATCAAGGCGTCGATCGGCGCGAGCCTTTCCAGGGCTCGATCGGCCCGCCATTCGCAGGCGTCGGCGCCAGGCTCACTGCCGGGCAGATCCGGCTCAAGCTGGTCGACGCTTCCAGGCTCAATCCGGAGACGGTGATGCCGCCCTATTATCGGACCGAAGGGCTGCTAGACGTCGCTCCGCAATATCGAGGCAAGCCGGCCCTGTCGGCGCAGGAGATCGAAGATGTCGTCGCCTATCTCGCCTCGCTCGGGACGCCCTGAGCTGCCGACGCGGCGGGCCGTCGTCGCCGGCGGTGCGGCGGCTGCGGCTTTCGCCGTCCTGCCCGCCCGCGCTCAGCAAGGCGAGCCGCCGCAGCCGCTGGCGGAACTGATCGCGCGCATCACCGAAGGCGCCGTGCCGGAGCGCGGCAGGATCGTGCTCGACATCCCCCAGCTCGTCGAGAACGGCAATTCGGTCGATGTCCGGATCCGGGTCGAGAGTCCGATGACCGAGGCCGAGCATGTCCGCTGGATCCATCTGATCGCCGACAAGAACCCGTTTCCGGACATGGCGCGTTTCCATCTGACGCCACGCGCAGGTCGGGCCGAGGTCGCGACCACGCTGAGGCTCGCCACCTCTCAGACGGTCACGGCCGTGGCCGCGCTCAGCGACGGCTCCTATGTCCTGGCCGACGGCAATGTCGTGGTGACGCTGAGCGCCTGTATCGACGGCGGCTAGAGCATTTCCGCGTTTCTTCGAAGCGCGAAAATTCTCCAAGCTTTTGTTTTATCGCATTTTCCTGGCGCGAACCGGCGCCCGCTTCGCTCGAAAATGCCCTGGGAGAAACCGATGCCCTTCAACGCCCGCATCACCATGCCGGCCGAGGCCCGCGCCGGCGATATCATCGAGATCCGGGTGCTGGCCCGCCATCCGATGGATCGCGGCGGCCAGTCCGACGGCAAGGGCGGCATCGTGCCGCGCAAGATCCTGAACCGCCTGACCGCGACCTATGCCGGCGAGCAGGTCTTCCGGCTCGACATGAATACCGGCATCTCGGCCAATCCCTTCGTGTCCTTCACGACGCGCGCGGTGGAGACCGGCGACATCGTCTTCGAATGGCGCGAGGATGGCGGGGCGACCTATACGCGCACCTCGCGGCTTGTCGTGACGTGATCCTCCTGGGACCGAGGAGAGGCATGGGGAACCCCTCTTCTGGACGGGAGTGGGGCAGGGGGGAGGGCCTGCCGCCCGGGAGGAGGGCGGAATGCCGTTCGCCCGGTCGTCATGGCCTGGCATTCCAGATTGCGGGCTTCATGGCTTTCCTGCTTGCCGTTCCTGCCTCCGCCGAGATCAAGTCCGGCAGCGCATTCCTCTCGCCGGAGATGCGGCGCCAGCAGGACGACGAGACGCGCAATCCCGCCTGGTTCTGGGTCGAGCAGGGAGAGGAGCTGTTCAGCCGCAAGCCGCCCAACGCGGCTGCCTGCGTCTCCTGTCACGCCGATCCCAAGCAGAGCCTGCGCGGCGCGGCGACGCATTACCCGCAGGTCGATGCGGCCAGCGGCAAGCTGCTCAATGTCGAGGGGCGCATCGAGCAATGCCGGACGGAGCGGCAGAAGCTGCCGGCTTTCGGCTATGAGACACCGGAGATGCTGGCGATGACGGCCTATGTCGCCTCGCTGTCGCGCGGGCTGCCTGTCGACGTGAAGACCGGTGGCGCGGCCAAACCCTATTACGAGGCGGGCAAGGCCTTTTTCGAGCGCCGGCAGGGGCAGCTCAACCTCTCTTGCCAGCAATGCCATGACGGGCTCGTCGGCCAGAAGCTGCGCGGCGACACGATCAGCAATGGCGCGGGCACCGGCTATCCCGCGTATCGGCTGGAATGGAACGATGTCGGCTCGCTGCACCGGCGCCTGCGCGCCTGCTCGCTCGGCGTCCGCGCGACGCAGTTCGACTACGGCTCGCCGGAATATCTGGCGCTGGAGCTCTATCTCGCGGGGCGAGCCAAGGGGCTGCCGATCGAGACGCCCGGGATCAGGCGCTAGCGCCTTGTTTTCGCGCCGGCTTTTTCCGAAAGCCGCAAGCCAGTTTTCGGGCCGATGCGTCAGTAGTCCTTTTCCGGTTGACCTCGGCGCTGCCATCGGCGTCATTGCGAGCGCAGCGAAGCAATCCAGGGCGGCCGGGCAGCCGGGTCCCCTGGATCGCTTCGTCGCTATCGCTCCTCGCAACGACGCCAGAGGCGCTGAAGGGCCGCTGAGATCATGCTGCGCTACTGCCTTGTGCTGATCGGCCTGCTATTGGCCCTGCCGGCTGCCGCGCAGTCGCAGGACGCCTCTGTCTCGGAGCCGGTGCCTTACGCGCTGAAGGATACCGAGGTCTGGGACATCCGCGCCGGCAAGCTGGAACGGACCTACAAGCTCTATGTCAGCCTGCCCGAATCCTACCGCGACGGCAGGCGGCGCTATCCGGTCGTCTTCGTCACCGACGCCGATTACGCCTTTCCGCTGGTGCGCAGCATCGCCCGGCGTGTCGGCCATCGCGGCCGCGATCTCGAGGATTTCATCCTTGTCGGGATTTCCTATGCGACCGGCGACACACCCGAATTCAGCCGCCGGCGCGATTATACGCCGACGCCGAGCCGGCTGGAGAAACGCTCGGACATGCCCGGCCGCAAGCCGATCTTCGGCGAGGCCGAGGCCTTCAGGCTCTTCCTCAACGACGACGTCTTTCCCTTCATCGCCAAGACCTATCGCGCCGACATGAGCCGGAAGATCTATGCCGGCCATTCCTATGGCGGGCTCTTCGGGCTGCACGTGCTGCTGACCGAGCCGAAAATGTTCTCGCATTACATCATCGGCAGCCCGTCGCTCTGGTTCGACCAGAAGGTGATGTTCAAGCGCGAGCAGGAATTCGCCGATGCGCATACCGATCTGCCAGCCAATCTGTTCATGGCGATCGGCTCGTTCGAGACGATGAACAAGGCGGCGAAGAATCTGCGCTACAGCCGCACGCTCGACATGATCGGCGACCTCCAGGGCTTCGAGAAGGCTCTGGCCGGGCGGAACTACCCGGGCCTGAAGCTGACCAGCCAGATCATCCAGGACGAGGACCATCTCACCGTCTTCCCGGCGATCGTCACGCGAGGCCTGCAATGGGCGCTGCCGGCCAGGCGGCAGCGCTGAGGCGCTATTTCTTGCCGCCCTTCATGTCTTGCTTCTTGCCCTTCGGCTTGGTGCGGTTCTCGTAGCTCGCATTGCCGAGCCCGGTGCCGATGGTCAGCACGGCCCAGTGCTCGACATCCTGCATGAAGGGCGTCTCGCTCAGTCCCTGGATGACGGCGTCATTGTGCATCGTCACCATGGTCTCGTGATCGCCGATCCGCGGCACCATCTCGCGGACGCAGTCGATCAGGTTGAAGCGATTGCCCTCCCAGTTGCCCGGCAGGTTCTGGGCGCCGCGGTCGATCGTGCCGTCGGGCTCGATTAGGCCCGGGCAGCCGATGCCGATGAAGGGCGCGACGCGCAGTCCGGCCTTGGTCGCCTTGTCGATCTCGCCATCGAGCATCTTGCCGAGGCGCTTGATCGCAAGGTCGCGCTTGATCTCCTCGTCGGCATGGCGCCAGAGTTCGAAATCCCAGACCTTGGCCTTGCTCAGGTCGGAGGCCTTGTCCTGCCTGAGCTCGACGATGCCGGTGCGGATATTCGAGCCGCCGATATCGACGGCGACCAGGCTGTCATAGGCCTCGAAAATCCATTTCGGCGCGAGATGGGCGCTGCCGATCAGCCCGGCCTCGTCGGGATGGTGGCGGATGGGGACGAGGTCGACCTCGTGCCCGTCTGTCTGCAGGATGATGCCGGCCCGGCCAATGGCGAGTTCGCCGACACGGCTCTGGCGGAAGCCGCCGCCGACGACGATGCGCTCCACCGCGTTCCAGGCCTTGAGCCGGGCGAAGCGGCGAATGACGACGGCGAGCGACTGCGCGTAGCGCTCGATGGCGCTCAGGATCAGGGCTGCCTCATGCGGAACGCCTTCGAGCAGGAGCGCATCGAGCTCCTTCTTGCCGAGCTTTTCGGTTTCGCCCTTCAGCGGGTCGTCGCCATTCCTGCGCAAATGCTCGCGCAGGGCGTCAAGATGCTCGAGAAAGGCGCCACGCTTGGCCTTGTCGCCAACAAAACCATCCTCGTCGCGGACTTCGAGATTGTAGCTGGTGATGAGGACGGAGGGCAGTTCCTCCGCCCCATGTGGGCCGACCGGACGCGCCTTCGCCGCTGCTTCGGCTGCCATGCGATGATGTCCCCCGCTTTGGTTCAGGGGGGAAACCGGTGGCGGCGCGTTGGGTTCCCCGCGTTTGTGCCGCAGGCGCGCCATGCAGCGGGACGTGGTTGACCTCGCAGCGATCTTTCCCCTCCATTGCCGGCAAGGCGCGATGAGAAGCGCCGGTGCAGATCTCGGGGGATCGATGAGCGAGTTTCTTATCAAGGCCGTGCTGATCGGCGCGGGCGGCACGGCGTTGCTCGATCTCTGGGCGCAGTTCCTCAATCGCGTCGTCGGCCTGCCGGCGCCCAACTGGGCGCTGGTCGGGCGATGGTTCGCGCATCTGCCGCGCGGGCGCTTCATCCATGCGGATATCGGCAAGGCCGAGCCGGTGCCGAACGAGCTCGCGATCGGCTGGGTGATGCATTATCTCGTCGGCATCCTGTTCGCCGCCGTTCTTCTGATGATCTGGGGGCTCGACTGGGCCCGCAATCCGAGCTTCCTGCCGGCGCTGATCGTCGGGCTCGTCACGGTCGGCTGCGGCTGGTTCATCCTGCAGCCCGGCATGGGCGCCGGCATCGCCGCCTCGAAACGGGCTAACGCCAATCAGCTCCGCCTGCTCAACATCATCGGCCATACCGTCTTCGCCATCGGCATGTACGGCACGGCGCTGCTCCTCCGATAATTAGCCGGCTTTATTCACCCACCCTACGGAACCTGTCATGGCCAGCACACTCTTCACCAATGCCCGCATCGTCGACGGCACTCAGCCCGAGCGGGGCGATCCGGTCTCGGTCCTCGTCGAGGGCGGGCAGATCAGGGAGGTCGGGAAGAAGGTCTCGGCGGAGAAGGCGAAGGTCGTGGACATCAAGGGCCGCACCCTGATGCCGGGCCTGATCGACGCGCATGTCCATGTCGTCGCCGGCGTCGCCGATCTCGGCCGCAACGCGATGCTGCCGGATTCGCTGGTGACGGCGCGCGCCTTCACCATCATGGGCGAGATGCTCGGGCGCGGCTTCACCACGGTGCGCGATGTCGGCGGTGCCGATTACGGCCTGAAGCTTGCGACGGAGGAGGGTCATTTCCCGACGCCGCGGCTCGTCATCTCCGGCAAGGCGCTGAGCCAGACCGGCGGCCATTGCGATTTCCGCGGCCGCTTCGACGACCGTCCGGCCGGCAAGACCGGCCACAAGCTCGGTTCGCTCGGCCGGCTCTGCGACGGGCTCGACGAAGTCCGCCGCGCCGCGCGCGAGGAGATCAAGGGCGGCGCCGATTTCGTGAAGATCATGGCCAATGGCGGCTGCGCCTCGCCGACCGACCCGATCCATTTCCTCGGCTTCTCCAGGAGCGAGCTGGAGGCGATCGTCGAGGAAGCGAAGATGGCCGGCACCTACGTCTCGGCCCATGTCTATACCGACGAGGCGATCCGCCGCTGCGTCGAGGCCGGCGTGCATTCGCTGGAGCATTGCAACCTGATCCAGGCCGAAACCGCCAAGCTCGCCGCCTCGAAGGGTTTTGTCGCGGTGCCGACGCTGGTGACCTATGACAAGCTCGCCAGCGAGGGCGGCAAGCTCGGCTTCCCGCCGGATTCCGTCGCCAAGGTCGAGAATGTCCGCGTCGCCGGTATGGATTCGCTCGGCATCATGCGCAAGGCCGGGCTCGCCATGGCCTATGGCAGCGACCTGCTCGGCGAGATGCACCGGCACCAGTCGGAAGAGTTCGTCATCCGCGGCCGGGCGCTCCCGGCGCATGAGGTCATCGCTTCGGCGACGCATGTCGCGGCCAAGCTGCTCAAGCTCGAAGGCAAGATCGGCACGGTCGCCGCGGGCGCCCATGCCGATCTGATCGTGGTCGATGGCGACCCGCTGAAGGACCTCACGCTGCTGACGCGCCAGGGCCGGCACATGCCGGTGATCATGAAGGGCGGCGCCTTCATCAAGCGCGGCAGCCTGAACTGAGCAGGCCTAGGCGGGCGCCGGCTAGATCATTGGACCGGATATCGTATCCGGCCTGATGATCTAGCTCCTTGTTTTCGCATCGGCTTGTCCCGAAAACCGCATCCACTTTTCGGGCCGATGCGCTATTTGAAGCCGGCGACGCGATGGGGCTGATAGGGCGCTTCCAACGCGGCGATCTCCTCGGCCGTCAGGCCGAGCTTGAGCGCCGCAACGGCGTCGGTCAGGTGCTGCGGCTTCGAGGCGCCGACGATCGGGGCGGTGACGCCGCCCTTCTGAGCGATCCAGGCGAGCGCCACCTGGGCACGTGGCACGCCGCGCTCCCTCGCGATCTTGCCGACCGCGTCGACCACCGGCCGGTCCTGCTCGCCATAGAGCGTCTTGCCGAACTCGTCGGTCTCGGTGCGGTGGGTACCCTCGTTCCAGTCGCGGGTCAGGCGGCCGCGGGCGAGCGGGCTCCACGGGATGACGGCGATCGTCTGATCGGCGCAAAGCGGCAGCATCTCGCGCTCTTCCTCGCGGTAGAGCAGGTTGAGATGGTTCTGCATGCTGACGAACTCGGTCCAGCCCTCCAGGCGCGAGACATAGAGCGCCTTGGCGAATTGCCAGGCGTGCATCGAGGAGGCGCCGATATAGCGCGCCTTGCCGGCCTTCACGACGTCGTGGAGCGCTTCCAGCGTCTCCTCGATCGGCGTCCCGTAATCCCAGCGATGGATCTGGTAGAGGTCGACATAATCGGTGCCGAGCCGCTTCAGGCTGTTGTCGATCTCGGCGAAGATCGCCTTGCGCGACAGGCCGGCGCCGTTAGGGCCAGGGCGCATGCGATTGAAGACCTTGGTGGCGAGAACGATGTCCTCGCGCCTGGCGAAATCCTTGATGGCGCGGCCGACGATCTCCTCGGAGGAGCCGTCGGAATAGGTGTTGGCGGTGTCGAGGAAGTTGATGCCGAGCTCGAGCGCCTGCTTGATCAGCGGCCGGCTCGCCTCCTCGCCCATGGTCCAGGCATGGCCACCGCGGTTCGGTTCGCCATAGGTCATGCAGCCCAGGCAGAGACGGGAGACCTCAAGACCGGTCTTGCCGAATTTCACGTAATCCATCGCACTCTCCGAAATGGTCAAAGCGCCAGCGGGTCCGGCGGCATTCTCGCTGCGTCCGGCGCTGGCCGATCCGCGGGGCAACGCCGCCGAAGGCATCGATGGGCCTTGAGGAGCAGGTTGGGAATGGCGCCCGCGCATCGGCGGCATGCGCCCATGGTGCCTCAGCGTGGCGGCAATTCAAATTGAGACCGGGACCATCGCAGCAAGCCATTGCTGTGCGGGAAGTGGCTGGGCTTTCGTCAGATGGACCGGCTTCGGTTCACCGGCTGGTCGCGTCCCAGCACCACGACCTTCGTGCCCTCGGGCGTGCGGTCGTAAAGGTCCATCACGTCCTGGTTGATCATGCGAATACATCCCGACGAGGCGTTCTTGCCGATCGTCCACGGCTCGACGGTGCCATGGATGCGGAAGAGCGTGTCCTTGTTGTCCTGCCAAAGATACAGGGCACGGGAGCCCAGCGGATTGCTCGGACCGCCTCGCATACCGGTGCCGCCCTGCAGCTGCGACATCTTCGCAGCGAGTTCCGGCTGTCGCGCGAGCATTTCCTTGGGCGGATACCAGTCCGGCCATTGCTGCTTCGTCTTGATCACCGCCTCGCCGGACCAGCCGAAGCCTTCACGCCCGACGCCGACGCCATAGCGTGTCGCCCGTCCACCGTCCTCGACATGGTAGAGGTAGTGGGCATGCGGATCGATCACGATCGTGCCCGGCGCCTCGCTGGTGCGGTAGGCGACTTCGGCGCGCAGAAAGGCGGGATCGACCTTCGTGCGATCGACCGCCGGTACGGGAAACGCGCCTGCATCGGTCCTGGCGTAAATCGCCGCATAGTCGAGCCGCTGGCCGGGCTCCGGCAAAGGGCCAGTCGTTGCTCGCGGGATCGGCACCGCCGGAAGTGGCGCCAGATCGAGGCTCGACGCCAGCTCGGCGACGGGCTGCCTCGCGGCGCAACCGGCAAGGCCCAGCGAAAGGCCGGCTGATCCGATCAAGAACGTGCGGCGGGACAGGGCGGACATCGGCGTAACCAGCTCCACCAGACACAATTATCGCCATTCTGCAGCAAGAACGCGGCGAAAGCTATTGCCGCCGACGCCAGGAATTGCGCCGCGAGCCTGGAGAGCAGTTCCGCTCGCGGCTGAGCGCATGTCCCGAGACCAAGTTAATTGCCCTCGTCTCTGCAATGGCATCTGGCGAGGAACCGCGCCGGCCGTCACCGGGTTCAGGTTTCAACCTGAATCTGGAGATCGGCATGAACTACGCCTATGCAGCGCTTACGGTCGCCTGCTTCGGCATCGCGGGTCTGATGGATGCCGGCTCGCAAATGGAGCCTCGCCACACCCATTGCAGCGAGGCGAAGAAGGGCTCGATCGTGGCCGTGATGAATTGCCCGGAACTCGCTGAGGACGGGGTGCCTCCGCATACCGCGATTGGCAAGCGAGAGCGCGACAGCGCCCTGGCCCGTGCCCGCGGACAGGAATAGGCCACGCTGCGGAGATGACCGCCACCTCGGCCTGGATGCGCCGCCAGCAACTGCGCTCGCGGGCGAACGTTCACGGAATCGGAAGGGGAAGGAGCAGCCCAATGGTAGCGCTCGTTGTAACGAGCAGGACGACTGCTACCCAGGCGCAAATATCGATGGAAGGGACGGATGGACCGCGCATGTCGTTTGACCTCCGGCTACGCGAAGGTAAGCGCAAACCCATGCCGGCTGTTCCGGATATGCCTAAAATGCGCGGCAACTTGGTGAATCAACAGTAACTGTGCTGATCGCCGCATGGACGCTGTCCCTGGCGATGTCGGGGCGTCCTAAGCTTTGAGCTGGAGTTGGCGAGCCCATGCTCAGGGTGGCAATCCCTCCGTGAAGATCATGTAGACCGCAACTGCGCTGCCGACGGCAATGAGCGCATAAGCCACCATCTCGGCCATGACGGAGCCTCCCGCCAAGGCAACGCGTTGAATGACGAGAGGTTGAAATGCCTCCACCGATCGATGGTCGGCTGCCTCAATCTGGCCGCGGCCTCCGTCTTGGCTGGGGCACGTTCTGCGAATCTCGAAGCCTCCGGAGACCAAAGATGAAGCTTGCGGCTCTTGTAACGCTCACCCTGCTCACGGCTGGGTCCGCAGTGGCAGAGGAACTTCCGCAGCGGAAGCCCGGCCTCTGGGAATCGAAGTCGACCGGCACCGATGGCGAGACGGTCGCCAAGCAATGTGTCGGGCCCGGCACCGATCAGGCGCTCGTCGGCGGCATGGCTGGCGGAGCCTGTTCGAAGATGCTGATCACCAGGACGGCGGCCGGCTACGCGGTTGAGACAGAATGCGCGATTGGGCAGATCAAGGCCGCGGGCAGCAGCGTCATCACCGGCGATTTCCAGACGACCGTTCGCACGGAGGGAACGACAAAGCTGACCGGCATGCCGGGACAGCCTGGGACCGTGGAGCGCAAGCTGCTGGTGGAAGCCAAGCGCCTCGGAGATTGCGGCCCGGGCCAGAAGCCAGGCGACATCATCTTGCCCGATGGCAAGGTCATCTCGATGCCGACAGCCAAGCCCAGGCAGTAAGGAGCTTCCGATCCCGGCCCATACCGTGCTCGTGGTGTCCCCCGTGCTGTGCGTCAGCGAACCTTGGTAGGATACGCGCTGCTCGTTCCGACGGCGCGCGACCGACGAAGCTATCAGGACAGGCGGCCAGCGGCCCGCCGTTCCTCGAATGCTTTGACGTTGGTGTAGGCGAGCAGCAGCGTCTCGTGAGCGATCTGGGCTTTCGCCGCCTTCTCCAGCATGTAGCCCAGGATGTGCTCGACCTCGGTACGCCCGCCTCGCTCGATGTCCCGCAGCATCGATGTCGAGTACTGGGAATCCTTCTGGGAAAACGTCTCTTCCCAACTCTGCATGAAGGCCGGACTCGGCGGATGCCCGTTGGCTGCGGCGATCGCCGCGCCGCAACGGAGCTGATCGAGAAAGATCGCACGGCCATGGGGAGTCCGCACGATCTCGCCGACATTGGCCCGCATCAGGCATGTCATGGTGGCTGCAGTCGAGAGATGGACCAGCTTCTCCCACATCCGCTGCATGACGTCGCCTACGGGCAGGGCTTCCACGCCCTTCGCAGCCCCGAACAGCGCCCCCAGCGCGGCCACGCGCGGCGTCATCTGCCCGGACTGCTCACCGAAGGTCAGCGTTCGCCAGTCGTTGTACTGTCGAATCGCCCCATTGGGAGTGATCGTCGCCTGGATCTTGGCCGTGCCTCCGAGCACCCGATCGCGCCCGAACTTTTCGTTCAGCAGATCGATGTGGGCAAGGCCATTCAGAAAGGGAAGCACGCAGCCCGTCGATGACACTGCGGGCGCGATTGCCGCGACTGCGTCGCCGAGATCATAGGCCTTACAGGTCAAGAGCACGATGTCGTAGATCGGCGCCGTCTCCGATGCGAGGATCGTCTTGACCGTGATTTGCGCGTCCCCGAACGGGCTTTCGATCTGCAGGCCTTGGCCAGCGAGGATCTTGCGGCGCCCCTCGCGGACCAGGAATGTGACATCCTCTCCGTTCTCGGCCAGACGGCCACCGAAATAACCGCCGATGCCACCAGCTCCCAGCACCAGGATCTTGGACTTCTTCACAGCCTTTCCTCCCCGTCGTCCAACATCGTTGCCTACCCGCCGGCAGATCAGATTGTCTGGAGCTTACCGATCTTGTCCTTGTCCAGCAGACCCCCTCCTCCTCCAGCAGGCGCGTGCGTCATCGCTTACGCAGCGCTCGGCGTCTGATTGTAGTCGACTTCTGTTCAGGAATGGTGCCCCTGGCCGGGATCGAACCAGCACTCCTTGCGGAACTCGATTTTGAGTCGAGCGCGTCTACCAATTCCGCCACAGGGGCCGAAGCCTGGACACCGCGGGACGGCGCCTGCCTCAACGCCTCAGGCGATATCATTGCCGTGCGATCCCGGTCAATCGCGGACTTGGGTCGCGCATCGCGCTGCCGCCGCCATCGCCGGGCTCAGGGACCTCAAGCGCGGCGTCTTCACTATTCGGTGAGGGCGGGGGCTGAAACCGGTTTCGCCGCCCGGCCGCATGCTCTAGAAGCCGGGCGTCCTGACCCTTCTCCTCGAACACAGCGGATCCCGGCATTGTCCAGCACGGAACTCGATCAGTTGCCGCGCAAGGCGGGCGCAATGAAGCGCCTCTATCTCTGGACCCTGTCGCTCGCGGCGCGCAAATCGGCCGAGGTCTGGCTCGCCGTGATCGCCTTCGTCGAGAGCTCCTTCTTCCTGATCCCGGCCGATGTCCTGTTCGTGCCAATGGCGGTGGCGACGCCGCAGCGCGCCTACAGGCTGGCGCTGATCGCGACGATCTTCTCGACGCTGGGGGGTATCGCCGGCTATTTCCTCGGTTATTACGCCTTCGAGGCGCTGGCCCGGCCGGTTCTCGAGTTCTACGGCAAGCTCGATGCCTTCCAGCAGATCCGGGCCTGCGCCGGGCCCGACACGACCGCGATCCTGCTGGTCACCTCGGGCCTGGCCCATCTGCCGCCGATCAAGGTCGTCACCATCCTGGCCGGCGTCGTCCATGTCGGGCTCGCCTTCTTCATCATCTCCTGCGTCATCGCGCGCGGGGCGCGGTTCTTCGCGCTGGCCTGGCTGCTGCGCAGCTATGGCGACACGATCCGGCTGTTCATCGAAAGGCGCCTGAAGCTCGTTGCCGCGGCCGCGGCCGCTGCCTTGATCGTGCTCTATTTCGCCGTGAAGGTTTTCGCCGGTTCCGGGGCGATGCTGTCCTGCTAACACTTTCGCCGGAGGCACGATGTCCGCCCTGCCCGAACGCGCTCCCGATGGGGTCGTGCTGCGGCTGATCCTGCTGCTCGGCCTCGCCTCCGCCATGCTGATCGCCGGCGCCTGGTGGTCACAGCTCGTCTGGCATCTCGTGCCCTGCAAGCTCTGCCTGGAGCAGCGCCAGCCGCATTATGCCGCGATCGCGCTGGCGGTGGTCGCCGGTTTCGTCGCGCGCACGCGCTCGCTTCAGATCGCCGCTCTCATCGGCTTTGCGTTGCTTTTCGCCTGGAGCACGGGGCTCGGTTTCTACCATGCCGGCGTCGAATGGGGCTGGTTCCTCGGCCCGAATGATTGCGGCGGCGGGGCGCCGCCTGTGGCTGGAGGTGTCGGAAACCTGCTGAGCCAGCTGCAGACCACGCGCATCGTCTCCTGCACCGAGGCTGCCTGGCGCTTCCTTGGCATCTCGCTCGCCGGCTGGAATTGCCTGATCTCGTTCGGGCTGCTGGTGGCGAGCCTGCTCGGCCTGAAACGCCTCGTGCGCGGCTGACGCCGGGCGCGCCTTACGGCTCCAGCTCGGAATCCCAGTAGAGATAATCGAGCCAGCTCTCGTGCAGGTAGTTCGGCGGGAAGAGCTTGCCGTTCCGGTGCAGGTCGTTGACCGTGGGAGCGTAGGGCTTCTGCAGCGGCAGCATGCCGACGACGGAGGGCAGCTTGTCGGCCTTGCGCAGGTTGCAGGGCGAGCAGGCCGCGACCACGTTCTCCCAGGTGGTCAGGCCGCCCTTGGCGCGCGGGATGACATGGTCGAAGGTCAATTCCTCGCGAGCGGCGCAGTACTGGCAGGAGAAACGGTCGCGCAGGAAGACGTTGAAGCGGGTGAAGGCCGGCGTCCGCGAGGGCTTGATATAGGTCTTCAGCGAGACGACCGAGGGCAGCCTCATGTTGAAGCTCGGGCTGCGCACCACGGTGTCGTATTCGGAGACGATGTTCACGCGGTCCATGAACACCGCCTTGATCGCGTCCTGCCAGCTCCACAGCGAAAGGGGATAGTAGCTCAGAGGCCGGAAATCGGCGTTGAGCACGAGTGCCGGACAGCCGTCCGGCGACGCCATCGGATGCATCACATGCGCCGTCAAAACCCGTCGCACCTCCGCTGATCGAAGCGGGACGAATCCCGCTCAGGAATCAATGTAAGCGCGAGACGACAGGAATGTGAAGACGGGTCAGCGTCGCGGCCATCTGCGGTGCAATGCCAATCTCAGGCTTCGCTGCTCCAGTGTACCTGAGCGCGGAGGCGTGTGCATATGTTGCCGCCATGAGTGAGCACATTATTCTGAGAACATCAGAGCCTTTGCCTGAAACAATGCTGCGCCAACTGGCACAACCAGATGGTCGCGTCGCGCTGATCCTGCACCCCCTGCCGCTGGATGAGCCGTACTATGCTCAAATAGCCGCTGGAATGCCGTCGGCGAAGCCTGGGTCGGCATATTACGCGATCTCAGACTCGCCACGTTATCTTCACTGCGACTATTTCATCGAAGATATTGTTAAGGATACAGGCCGCGGCGATTGGTATCATCCGGCAGCGTTCAGAGCCGTCGCAGCAACCTTATTGAGGCTCGTCAGAATGTGCCCGAAGCCGCTGGACATTTATATGAGCAACGATCCCGGTCCGGGATGCGAGAGAATCGTGCCCACACGCCTGTCCGAATTCATCGAAACCTTCGAGGCATCGGTCGAGACGCTCGTGATACTGCCCGATCTGGTTTTGCACGTCACAGATTGAGGGCTTGGCGTTCCCCGAGCCGCTTGTCGCAATGGGTATGAAACGCGGCGTCGCCGATTGCCTCGGAGCGGACCTTCTCCCCCAGGAGGAGAAGGCAGGGGGCAGGTGCTCAGCGCGTCGGAACGGGCTTCTCGCCGCGATAATCGTAGAAGCCGCGCTTGGTCTTGCGGCCGAGCCAGCCGGCCTCGACATATTTCACCAGGAGCGGGCAGGGCCGGTACTTGGAATCGGCCAGGCCGTCATGGAGCACCTGCATCACCGAGAGGCAGGTGTCGAGGCCGATGAAATCGGCGAGCTGGAGCGGGCCCATCGGGTGGTTGGCGCCGAGCTTCATCGCGGTATCGATCGCCTCGACCGAGCCGACGCCCTCATACAGCGTGTAGACCGCCTCGTTGATCATCGGCAGCAGGATGCGGTTGACGATGAAAGCCGGGAAATCCTCGGAGACCGTCACGGTCTTGTGGAGCTGGCCGATGAAGGCGCGGGCGGCTTCGAAGGTGTGATCGTCGGTGGCAATGCCGCGAATCAGCTCGACGAGCTGCATCAGCGGCACCGGATTCATGAAATGGATGCCGATGAACCGCTCGGGCCGGTCAGTCGCCGCGGCAAGCCGCGTGATCGAGATCGACGAGGTATTCGAGGCGAGCATCGCCTCGGGCTTCAAATGCGGACAGATGGAAGTGAAGATCTTGCGCTTCACCTCTTCGCTCTCGGTCGCGGCTTCGATGACGAGGTCGCATTCGCCGAGGCCTTCCAGCGCCGGCGTCGCGAGGATCTTGGCCATCGCGGCGCGGCGGATATCGTCGCCGATGGCGCCCTTGGTGACCTGGCGCGCCATGTTGCCGTCGATCGTCGCCAGGGCAGCGTTGATGCGCTCTTCGGCGACGTCATGCAGCCTGACGTCGAACCCCGCGACCGCCGCGACATGGGCGATGCCATTGCCCATTTGCCCGGCGCCGATGATGCCGATCGTCTTGATCGCCTGGTCCGACATGTCTCGATCCATCTTTCCTGTCGGCGCCCGCTGGCGGGCGCGGTCCGGGCCGCCGCGTCGGGCGGCCCGAGGCTGGTTGAATGCCGCCTTCGGCGGCCGAGCTAGCGCCCGAGCTTGGCGAGCTCGGCCTCGAGCTCCGGCATGATGGTGAAGAGATCGCCGACCAGGCCGTAATCGGCAACCTGGAAGATCGGTGCCTCCTCGTCCTTGTTGATGGCGACGATGACCTTCGAATCCTTCATGCCCGCGAGATGCTGGATCGCGCCGGAAATGCCGACGGCGATGTAGAGCTCCGGCGCCACGACCTTGCCGGTCTGTCCGACCTGCCAGTCGTTGGGGGCATAGCCGGCATCGACCGCAGCACGAGAGGCGCCCATGGCAGCCCCCAGCTTGTCGGCGACCGGCTCGATGACCTTGCCGAAATTCTCGGCCGAGGCGAGGGCGCGGCCGCCGGAGATGATGATCTTGGCCGAGGCCAGCTCGGGACGGTCGGACTTGGCGACTTCCTCGCCCTTGAAGCTCGACTTGCCTGCATCGCCGGCCGAGGCGACCGTCTCGATCGGCGCGGTGGCCGAGCCGTCGGCTGTCGCCTGGAACGAGGCGCCGCGCACGGTGATGACCTTCTTGGCGTCGGTCGCCTGCACCGTCTGGATGGCGTTGCCGGCATAGATCGGCCGCTCGAACGTATCGGGCGAGACGACCTTGGTGACTTCCGAGACCTGCATGACGTCGAGCAGCGCGGCGACGCGCGGCATCACGTTCTTGCCGGTGGTCGTGCCTGGCGCGACGAGCGCGTCATAGGGGCCGGCGAGCGAGACGAGCAGGGCCGAGAGCGGCTCGGCGAGGCGATGCTCGTAAGCCGCATCCTCGGCATGGAGCACCTTCTCGACACCGTCGAGCTTGGCGGCAGCCTCGGCGACAGCCTTGGCGTTGTGACCGGCGACGAGGACATGCACGGGCGCACCGAGCTGCCTGGCGGCCGTCAGGGCCTTGCGGGTCGCCTCGTTGAGGGTTGTGTTGTCATGTTTGGCGAGAAGCAGCGTCGTCATGATTCAGAGAACTCCTGCTTCGTTCTTGAGCTTCGAGACCAGCTCGGCGACGGAGCCGACCTTGATGCCTGCCGAGCGTGCCGGCGGCTCGCTGGTCTTCAGGACCTTCAGGCGCGGGCTGGCATCGACGCCGAGCGTCTCGGCCGTGGTCTCGTCGAGCGGCTTCTTCTTGGCCTTCATGATGTTGGGCAGCGAGGCATAGCGCGGCTCGTTGAGGCGCAGATCGGTGGTGACGATCGCCGGCAGCGTCAGCGCCAGCGTCTGCAGGCCGCCATCGACCTCGCGGGTGACCTCGGCCGAGCCGTCATTGAGCACGACCTTCGAGGCGAAGGTGGCCTGCGGCCAGTCGAGCAGGGCGGCGAGCATCTGGCCGGTCTGGTTGCTGTCGTCGTCGATCGCCTGCTTGCCGAGGATGACGAGCTGCGGCGCCTCCTGCTCGACCAGCTTCTTCAGGAGCTTGGCGACGGCAAGCGGCTCGACCGTGCCATCGACCTTGACCAGGATGCCGCGGTCGGCGCCCATGGCGAGGCCGGTGCGGATGGTCTCGGCGGCCTGCGCCGGGCCGATCGAGACGACGATCACCTCGGTCGCCTTGCCGGCCTCCTTCAGGCGCAGCGCCTCTTCGACGGCGATCTCGTCGAACGGGTTCATCGACATTTTGACATTGGCGAGCTCGACGCCCGAGCCGTCCGCCTTGACGCGGATCTTCACGTTGTAATCGACAACCCGCTTGACGGGCACCAGGATCTTCATCGTTTGCGTCACCGTTCGGGAGAGATGCGATTTGGGCCGTGCCGCTCAAGACCGGCAGGAGGACGGCATCGCGGCTCTCGGCTGAATGCGGAGGGACCGTAGCGATGGCCGTTTGCGCTTGTCAACGCCACGAAAGCTGCGATCCGGGCGCATGATCGCGACGGAAAACCGCAGCGCAGCATCGGCGAGGGGCCTCACAGGCCGGGCCGGCGCCCGAAGAGTTTGACGCCACGATGGATGAAAATGGGCGTCAGCGCCGCGCCGGCGCCGAGCCCGCCGAGATGAGCCCACCAGCCGACATTGCCCTGCGGATCGATGAAGGCAGAGAGGAACTGGAAGAGGATCCAGGCGCCGAGCGCGTACACGGCCGGGATGTGAATCGGGATCCATTTGAAGGCGAGGCCCCAGATCCGCACATTCGGGTAGATCATCAGATAGGAGGCGATGACGCCCGAGATCGCGCCGGAGGCGCCGATCAGCGGCTGCTCCGATTCGGGATACATCAGCGTGTGCAAGAGCGAGCCCGCCAGCCCGCAAATGAAGAAGAACAGCAGGAAGCGGGCATGACCCATCGAGTCCTCGACATTGTCGCCGAAGACCCAGAGGAAGAGCATGTTGCCGAGCAGGTGGGCGAAGCTCGCATGCAGCAGGATATTGGTGAACAGCGTCGCCCAGGCCGGGGCATGGGCCAGGCCCTCCGGCAGTTGCGCCGCGCCGAGCAGCACCGACGGGATCAGCCCGAAGCCGGCCATGGTCGCCACATCGCCCGAGGAGCCGTGCCAGAGCCAGAGCGCGATGTGAATGGCGATACAGCCCGAGACGAGCGCGTAGGTGACATAGGGCGCGCGCATGAAGCGCAGCGGGACGCCATCATGCAACGGCACGAACATCAAGGCACCTGATCAGCGAGTCTGCCCGGGCACCCAGAGCACGTCGCCCCCGGCCTTGGCATTGAGGTAGCGGGAGGCGACGAACAGGAAATCCGACAGCCGGTTGACGTATTTCAGCGCGGGCGGCGAGACGGTCTCGCCTTCGCTTTGCGCCAGCGCCACCATCAGGCGCTCGGCCCGGCGGCTGACGGTGCGGGCGAGATGCAGATGCGCCGCGGCCGGCGTGCCGCCGGGCAGCACGAAGGAGCGCAGCGGCGCCAGCGAAGCGTTGAGCTGGTCGATCTCGGCCTCGAGGCGGTCGACCTGGGCCTGGACGATGCGCAGCGGCTCGAAGGCGAGCGTTTCGCCCGTATCGGGCGTCGAGAGGTCGGCGCCGAGGTCGAAGAGATCGTTGCTGATCCGGCCGAGCATCGTGCCGAGATCGGCGTCTTCCGTGACCGCTTGCAGGCGGGCGAGGCCGATGCAGGCATTGGTCTCGTCGACCGTGCCGTAGGCTTCGACGCGCAGATCGGATTTCAGCCGGCGCGGCCCGGTCGTGAGCCCCGTCGTGCCGTCATCGCCCGTGCGGGTGTAGATGCGATTGAGCCTGACCATGCACCGCTTATAGCGCGGCGTTGCGGCAACGGAAGCGGTCTTCGCTAGGGGTCAGAAGGTGTAGCCGAGCCGGGCGCCGAAATTGGCCGGGCCGCGCGGGTTGGTCCCGTTCGAACCTGAGCAGCCGGCCGTGCTGAAATGCTCGAGCGAGGCGATCAGGCTCCAGCGGTCGCTCAGCTTGAAGCCGAGCGCGGCAGCTTCGCGCGTGCCGCCATTGCAGCCGAGATTGAGACGGTCCTCGGGGATGACGGCCCCGGTCTTGCCGTCATTCACGGCCGCGCCGAAGCTGCCCTCGACGAACATCGTCTTGGTGATGTCGATGGTCCAGGTCGCGCCGGCATAGGCGTAGCGCGTGCCGTTGAGGTTCAGGCTGGAGCCGATATGGAAGCGCGGCACGAAGGCCGAGGCGATGCGGTCGTTCAAGGTGACGACGCGCGGGGTCATCACCTCGCCGTTGAAGTTGAGCAGGCCGCTCTCGCGCCCGCCGGGATTGGCGGCGCCGATGCCGAGACGGGCTTCCCAGGAGGGGGCCGGCGCGTCCGTGGGTGCGTAGCTGGAGACGCCGGAGGGCAGCGATTGCGCCTGGAGGGGCGCCGCAGCCAGAAGGCCGGCGAGGGTCAGCAACGCAACGCGCATCATGATTCGGGTGTTCTTCTTGTCGGCGGAATGAGTGTTAAGAGAGCACACAGACTCATGTCGAGAGTGTGGCAAGGGCAGCTGCCGCCGTCCGTTTCCGTGCAGGCGCCCTCTTGTTTATCAAAAGCTTATGTGAATAGCCCTTGCGGAGGCAACGATCATTCAGCGCTTGGTAAGGTTAACGGCGCCTAACCGCCGCGCCACCAGAGCACGCCCACGATCACCAGAATCGCGATGAATTGCAGCACGACGCGCAGGCGCATCAGCTTCTGCGAGGTGTTGGCGCTGCCGCCGCGCAACATGTTGACGAGGCCCAGAACGAGGACGACAGCGACGGCGCCGACCGCGATGGGAACGAGGGATCCGGTGAAGCTCATGGCCGAGATGTACTGCGGCGAAGAAGGCTTGGCCAGCAAGCCCATTCGAAAATCCACCGGCGCGGCCGTCTGACGCGGCCGTGCGCGCATCCGGTGCTCACGCCCCGATGTCCACTCCGATTCGCGACCAGCCCGCTCGCACCAGCGAATCCTCGAGCGGGCTTGGAGGGCGGCTCAGCGGTAGCGCCGCTGCACGATCAGGTTGGCGGCGACAGTGAGCAGGATCGTTGCAGTCATCAGGATGAAGGAAATGGCGCCGCCGAAGGGCCAGTTGTTCTGCTGGGCGAACTGCCCGTAGACGAGCGGGCCCATCGTCTGGAATTTCGGGCCGCCGAGCAGGACAGGCGTGGCGTAGGCGTTCATCGCCAGGATGAAGGTCAGGATCGTGCCGGCGAGGATGCCCGGCATCGCCAGCGGCCAGAGCACGCGGCGGAACATCGCGGCAGGGCCTGCGCCGAGGCTGAAGGCGGCTTCCTCGACATTGCGGTTGATGCCCTCGATCACGGCCTGCAGCGTCAGCACCATAAAGGGCAGGTTGACGGCGATGATGCCGATGACGACCGCGGTCTCGGTGAACATGATTTCGAGCGGCTCTCCGATCAGGCCAAGGCCCATCAGGGACGCGTTGAGTGCGCCTTTGCTCCCGAAAGCCGTCATCCAGCCGGCCGAGCGCACGGCATTGCCGACGAAGAGCGGCAGCACGACCGAGATGACCAGCAGGTTCTTGTAGCGGCTCTGGGTGCGCGCCAGCACATAGGCGAGGGGGAAGCCCATGATCAGGCAGGCAATGGTGCAGATGACGGAGACGCGGATCGTGCGCCAGAGGACGTTGAGATAATAGGAATCGGTGAAGAACTTGACGTAGTTCTCGATCGTCAGCCCGTCGACCATGAACTGGCCGGGGATGAACTGGTTCAGCGAATAGCGGAACAGGATCGCGATCGGGCCGATGAGCCCGATCGCGACGAAGATCGTCGCCGGCACGACGAGCGTGCCGGCGAGTTGGGTGCGGCCGCCGGCGACCGGTTCTGGGGCGGTGGTGCTCATGGGCTCAACCCGTCATGGTCGGGCTTGTACCGACCATCCACGTCTGCAACTCGCACCTTGCGGGCCCTGAGCCCGACCGGCACCCGAAAAGGCGGGACATTGCCATCGTCTCCGCGTCGCAAGACGTGGATGGTCGGGACAAGCCCGACCATGGCGCGGCGGCGCGGAGCGACGGCATCATCACGCCTTGAAGACCTTGTCCCACCACTCCTTCATCGCCGAGTCGTTCTTGGCGAGGAAGGCATAGTCGAGATCCTTGAGGCGCTTCTCCTCGTCTGCCGTAAAGCCGATGCGCTTCTGCAGGTCGGGCGCGACCGCGAGGCCGGTGACGGTGCCGTTATAGCCCATGTCGACGGCAAAAGCCTCCTGTGGCGGCTTCTCCAGCATGGCGTTCATGTAGGCGTAGGCGTTCTCCTTGTTCGGCGCGTTCTTGGCGATGACGAAGCCGGAGACATAGGTCGGGATGCCTTCGACCGGGGAGACCGCCTCGCACGGGATGCCGGCGTTCTGCCACTGCACGACGCGCGCCTTCCAGATCGCGCTGATACCGATCTCCTCGTTCTTCATCGCCTGGGCGAAGGCCTCGTTGGTCGGGTAGACGCGGGCGCCGGCCTTCTTGACCGCGAGCAGGAGCTCCTTGGCCTTGTCGAGATCGTTCATGCTGGCGCCGCCAGTCGCTGCCATCGAGGCGGCGATGAAGATCGACTGGTACTGGATGTCGATGAAGCCGTTCTTGTTGCCCCATTTGGGGTCGAGCCAGTCCTTGAAGCCGGTCGGGGCGGTGCTGATCAGCTTGGGATTGTAGATGACGACGTTGCCCGAATAGATGTGGCCAGCGCCGTACGGGTACTTCATCGTCGGCAGCAGGTTCTTGGCGTTCGGGATCTTCGAGTAGTCGAGCGTCTCGGTGACGCCGGCCTCGTTCATCTCGTACATATTGGCGGCCGAGAAGCCCTGAATGTCGACCGTGCCACGCGGCAGGCGGCGCTCGGCCACCATCTTGGCGCGGCGCGGTGCGTCGCCGGCCTGGTCCTGCACCACCTCGATGCCCTTAGGCTTCAGCAGCGGGTTCTCGATGTTCTTGGTCAGCAGCGCGGCATAGTCGCCGCCCCAGGTGCCGACCACGACCCGGCCGCCGGATTGGGCGAGCGCCTCGGCGCCGAGGGACGGGGCCAATGCTGCGACGCCAGCTGCGGTACCGAGCCCTTTCAGGACATCGCGCCTGTGAATCTTCTTCATGATGTACTCCCCTGTTGGACGCCCGGGAGCCTTACGGCTCGCGCGGATAGACGAGCCCGGCGTCTTCGGCCCAGCCTATCGTGATGGTCTCGCCGGGCTTCGGCTCGACGCCGCCCTGCCGGTTAGGGATCTGCAGGAGCATGCGGTCATGCTCGGAGAGCGCCACGTCGACCTCGAGCAATGCGCCGAGATAGGAGACGTGCTCGACGCGGGCCTCGAAGCGGTTCCGGTGCGAGGTCGCATCGCCGCCGACAGCGATGCGCTCGGGCCGCAAGGCGAGCGTCGCCGGGCCCGAGCCCTGCGCGGCCGCTGATGCGATCTCCAGCCCACCGGCAGTGAGGAAGTGGCCGGGCGACTTGATCTCGCCGTCGAGGAAGGCGCTGCGGCCGATGAAGCCGGCGACGAAACGGTCGGCGGGCTGTTCGTAGAGCTCGCGCTGGCTGCCGATCTGGCGGACCTTGCCCTTCTCCATCACCACAAGCCTGTCGGCCATGGTGAGCGCCTCTTCCTGGTCATGGGTGACCATGATCGTGGTCAGGCCGAGCTTGCGCTGCAGGTCGCGGATCTCGACGCGGACCTCCTGGCGCAGCTTCGCGTCGAGATTGGAGAGCGGCTCGTCGAGCAGGAGCACGTCGGGCTGCATGGCGAGCGCGCGGGCGAGCGCGACGCGCTGCTGCTGGCCGCCGGAAAGCTGGCGCGGATAGCGCTCGTCGAAACCGGTGAGACGCACGAGCCTGAGCGCCTCGGCAACGCGCGGGGCGCGGTCGGCCGCCGACATCTTGCGCATCTCCAGGCCGAAGGCGACGTTCTCCGCCACGGTCATGTGCGGGAAGAGCGCATAGCTCTGGAAGACGAGGCCGCAATTGCGCTTCCAGGGCGGCAGCGTCGTGACCTCGCGCTCGCCGATGGTGATCTTGCCGGCAGTCGGCGCGATGAAGCCGGCGACCATGCGCAAGGTCGTGGTCTTGCCGCAGCCGGAGGGGCCGAGCAGGACCAGGAACTCGCCATCAGCGATGTCGATGGTGACGTTGTCGACGGCGTTGAAATCGCCATAGACCTTGTTGAGATTGTCGAGCGAGAGACGGGCCATGGCTCAGACCACCCGGCTCAGCTTGACGTAACGGTCGGTGATGATCATCGCGGCGCCGATCAGGACGATCTGGATCACGGAGGCCGCGGCCACCGTCGGATCGATCTTCCATTCGAGATATTGCAGGATGGCGATCGGCAAGGTCGTGCGGCCCGGTCCGACCAGGAACAGGCTCATCTCGAGATTGCCGAAAGAGGTGACGAAGCCGAACAGCCCGGCGGCGACGATGCCGGAGCGGATGCTCGGCAAGGTGACGCGCCGGAAGGTCGTCCAGGGGCCGGCGCCGAGATTCTGCGCGGCCTCCTCGATGGTGCGGTCGAAGCCGACGAGGCTGGCGGTGACGAGCCTGACCACCCAGGGCACGACGACCAGCGTATGTGCGAAGACGAGCCCGGCGAAGGAGCCGAGCAGTGGCCAGCCGGTCGCGATCTCGGCCTCGATCTGGAAGACGTAGAGCGAGGTGCCGAGCACGATGCCGGGCATGACCAGCGGCAGCAGCAGCAAGGTGTTGATGGCCGGGCCGAGCACGATGCGGTGGCGCACCAGCGCCAGGCTCGCCGGCACCCCGAGTACGATGCCGATCAAGGTCGCGAGCACGCCGACCTGGACGCTGAGGATGAAGCCGTCGACGAAGGGCTTCTGGCCGGGGACGGCGGCGAACCATTTCAGCGAGTAGCCTTCCGGCGGGAAGGACGGGATCTCCTGCCGGAAGAAGGCGAGCCAGGTGACGAAGATCAGCGGCAGCAGGATGAAGAGGAGCGACAGGCCGGCGGCGCCGTTGAGCGCGATCCGGCCGAGGCTCGGGCGGGTGGCGGCGCTCAAGCGCCGGCTCCCGTGATGAGCGGCGTCGTCGCCGGGCTGGTCTGGCCGCTTCGCATCGTCATCTTGCCTGCCTAGTGCAGCGTGTTCTTGTGGAAGACACCGCCCTTCATGATCGCCGGCAGGTGCTTGCCCTGATCCTGGAACAGGCCCAGATTCTTGAGCGGGTCGCCGTCGACCAGGATGATGTCGGCGAACGCGCCTGCACGCAATGTGCCAAGCTTGCCTTCCATCCGCAGGATCTGCGCGCCCGTCGTGGTGGCCGAGCGGATGATCTCGATCGGCGATAGGACCTCGCTGCGCAGGATGAACTCGCGTGACTGTTCGACCTGGAGCTGGCCGAGCAGATCGCTGCCGAAAGCGACAGGAACGCCGGCGCGCTTGCAGATCTCGAGCGACTTCAGGCCGCCATCGATGACGAGGTCGTTCTTGGCCAGCATGTCCGCGTTCATGCCGAACTCGGCGGCGCGCTCCTTCATCGCATAGTAGGCGACGAGGTTGGCGGTGAGAAACATCTTCTTCTCGGCCATCAGCTTGGCGGCGGCGTCGTTGATCAGGTTGCCGTGCTCGATGGCGCGCACGCCGCATTCAGCGGCCCGCATGATCGCCTCGGGCGTATAGGCATGGGCGCAGACATAGCGGCCGAAGGCGGCTGCTTCCTCGACTGCGGTGCGGACCTCGTCGAGGCTGAACTGGAGCGAGTCGAGCGGGTCGTAGGGCGAGGCGACGCCGCCGGACATCATGATCTTGATGTGGTCGGCGCCTAGGCGCATCTGCTCGCGCACTGATTTGCGGACCGAGGAGACGCCGTCGGAGACGTTCATCGTATAGGCCATGGCATTGCAGCAATGGCAGCGGGTGCCGAAATCGGTGCGGCGGCGGGGGTCGCTATGGCCTCCGGTCGGGCCGATCGCGGCGCCGGCGATGAACAGGCGCGGGCCGGCGACATCGCCCTTCTCGACCGCTTCCTTGATGCCCCAGTCGGCGCCGCCGGTGTCGCGCACCGTGGTGAAGCCACGGTCGATCATGCCCTTCATCAGGCGGGCGGCACGGGCGGTGGCGAGCGTCAGGGGCACGTTTTCGAGCGCGCGGATGGAGACCTCGGAGAGCATGACATGGACATGGCTGTCGATCAGGCCCGGCATCAGGGTGCGGCCGCCGCAATCGATCACGTCGGCGCCATCGGCCTTGATCGGCTTGTCGGAGACCTCGCGGATGGTCTCTCCCTCAACCAGAATCTCATCGCCGCGGCGCAACTCGCCATGATCAGGCTCGAGCATCGCGAAATTCTTGAGGAGCAGTTGAGCCATCGAAAAAAACCTCCCTAGGGGTGAGGCGAAGCAGCGCCGTCATTCTCCCATTGCTGATATATTGTGAGGTTTTTACCTCCTTGTCAGCCCTCCTTTTGAGCACTTTTTATAGGCGGGCAATGCCGTCTTTTTGACGGCGGCAATGCCTCCTTCCTCGGCCGTCCTATCCGGCGCCGACGCGCGCCGCGACCGCGCTCCGCAGAGCGAAGCGGGAGCCTGGCGCGAGCGCCCAGGTCGAACCCGTGAGCATATATTGGGCAGTCAGCTGACCGCGGTGGCGTTCTGGGCCAGCGCCCGGCCGCGCACGGGCATCGAGAGGTCGCTGGCCAGCGCCCGGCTGATCGCCGGAAGGCCGTCGAGCAGGCCCTGGACGAAGGCCTGCGAAGGCGGCAGGCGCTTGGGCAGGGCGTGGAGCGCAGCCGCCATCAGGGCAGGATCGCGCACCGTGCTGCAGCCGGTCTCGACCGGATCATGCAGCATGTCGACGAGCTTGAGATGATCGGCGCGCTCGGCGCGGATCGTCTGTTCGAGACGCGGCCTGACGCGTGGCACGATCAGGGCCGGCTTGTCGAAGGAGAGCACCTCGCAGAACGTGTTGTAGCCACCCATGGCGACGACGCAGTGGGCGCGGTTCATCAGCAATTCGAGGCGTGGATCGAAACCGAGGCTCTCGAGCTTCGGCACGCGGGCGATGCGCTCGACGAATTCGCGGCGCTTCTCACGCGACATGAACGGCCCGAAGACGATCAGGGCCGGCAATTCGATGCTCGGATCGGATTCATAGGCCGAGATCACCCAGTCGATCAGACCGATGCCGTCGCCGCCGCCGCCGGGCGTGACCAGGATGAACGGGCCCTTGGTCAGGCGCGGATAGCGGTTCGGCGGCATCGGGCTCGGCACGGCGCGCTTGAGATAGCCGGTATACTGCACCTTGTTGGCGAAGAGATGCTGGTTCGGCAGGCCGGCGAGGGGTTGATAGACGCTTTCAAGCCCGTAGACGAAGATGTCGTCATAAAGCGCGAGCGCATCGATCGCCCCGCTCTGGCGCCATTCCTCGTGCAGCTTGACCGGCTCGTCGAGCACGTCGCGCAGACCGAGCACGATGCGGGCGCCGCGTCGGCGCAGGATCTCGAGCGAGGGTTCGAGCTCGCCACGCAGGCCGATCGGTTCCTTGTCGACGATCACCACGTCCGGATCGAAGGAGAGCACGACCTGCTTGATCAGGTCGGTACGCAGGCGGATCGTGTCGTTGAGATCGATATTGAGATGATGCGGCAGGTAGCGACCGTCGCTCTGCTTCTCGATGCCGGGAATGCGGACGTAATCGACGCCGTCACCGAACTGGAAGCTCGAGATCACCGAGGAGCCGGAGACGATGATCACTGATATATGAGGATAGTTCGCCACCAGAGAATTGGCGATGGCGCGGCAGCGGCGGATATGGCCGAGGCCGAACGTGTCATGGCTGTAGATGAGGACGCGGGGCGCATGCGGCCCGCGCGGCGCACGCTCGGCGCCGGAAAGGTCGACGACATTGAACGACATGGACGCGCCGCCCTCCACAGCAAAGCCACACGACCTCTGGGCAGAGGACGAACGCACCTGAACAGGAAGAAGCATAGCGCTTCAGGCGACGGGCTCCAAGCCCGGGCGCGCCCCGTCAGGCGGCATCAAGGCTCAAATAATATTCGCGGATCCGTGAAGACGACCGCCGGATGAGGCGCGACGGCTCCGAGGAACCCGTCAAGGAACGTCCAGGCGGTGGCGTCATGGTCGCGATGGTGCAGCAAAAGACCGAGCCCGTCGTCGCGCGAACGTGACAGGCGCCGCTGCTCCAGAAGGGTGCGGGCCTCCTCTGCAAGCGCGGCGGCTTGCCGGCCGACCCGCCCGCGATGCCAGTCCATGATGTCGATATCGGTGTTGGCGAGAGCCGGGCCGCCCTCTGGGCCGAGTGTGAAACCGCGGAAGCAGGACAGGCCGGTGAAGCCGAGCGCAGGCAGCCTCGCGGCGATGGCAGGATCGATCCGGTTCCAGGGCGGTACGAAGACGGGGAGCAGTGCCGGCCCGAACAGCGCATCGAGCCGCCGCCTGGCCGCTTCGACCTCGGCGAGGATGTCGTCCACCGGCCGGTGCAGGCCGAACTCGGATTTCTTCCCGGGTGCTGGCGCATGATTGTGGTGCGCGGCGCCGTGCTGGCTCGGCCGCAGCAGAGGAGCGTCGCGCAGGCGCTCCGCCAGGGCCGGTTCGGCTGAAAGGGGGATCACCGCCAGAAGCACGGGCAGGGCGAAGCGCTCGCTGAGGCCGACGAGGGTGTCGAGCTGCGGGCTCGGCGCGATGGCGTCGTCATCGCGGAGCCAGAGCCGGATGCGCCGACCCTCCGCGGACCAGCGATCGAGCTCGGCGAGCAGGGGCTGCCAGATCGTCGTGCTCATGCTGTCCGCCTGGTCCGGGCGGCGTGGCTGGTGATGGCGAGCGCGAGGCCTTCGCGAATGATCTCGCGGGCGCGCTCGGGCGTGCGCTCCGTCGTGGCGAAGCGACGGGCAGCGGCCGACATGCGCGTTCGCAAGGCCGTGTCGGTCAGCAGGCGCGCGAGAGCCTGCTTGAGCGCCGTGATGTCGCCGTCAGGCACCAAAAGCGCGGTCTCGCCGGGCCGGACAGTGGCCGAGACCCCGCCGCTGTCGAAAGCGATAACAGGAAGGCCTGCGGCCTGCGCCTCGAGATAGACCAACCCATAGGCCTCCCGGACCCCCGGCCAGACGAAGATGTCATGGGCGGCGAGCTCGGCCTTAACGCGATCATGAGCGATGGCCCCGAGCCAGCGCAGGCGGCCGGGCGGGATGCCGGCGAAGGCGGCTTCGATCTCGCCGCGCATCGGGCCGTCGCCAATAATGGTCAGCGACCAGGGCTCGGGAACGAGCGCCAGCAAGGCCGCCAGCGCCCGGTAGCTCGGAAACTTGCCGGGCCGCATCATCGCGATGGTGAGCAGGCGCGGCGGGCCGGCGAGCACGGGCTTCGGCAAGCCAGCGTCGGACGCGCTGCGGATGAAGGGCGGCAGCGCCAGGAATGCGGTGTGCTCATGGCCCCAGGGCTGGAGGCCCTGGCGATCGCGGCCGGTGAAGCAGAAATGCAGGTCGACCGTTCCGAAGCTGCGGCGCGCGATTGCGACATGCTCGGCCCATTCGCCCTCGACGCGCCGCTCGGAATCGCTCCCCTCGGCGACGACATAGGGAATGCCGAGCTGCTGCGAGATCTCCGGCCCGAGCAGGTCGGGCGCCTTGTAGTAACTGTGATAGGTGAACCAGAGGTCCGGCGCTCCGCCGTTGCGGCGCCAGTCGTCGAGCAGGGCGTCGCGGCGCGCCCGTGCCTCGCAGAGGTGGAAGGTCAGGGTCTCGGCGTCGGGCGTGCGCATATAGGAGCGTGCGTTCGGGATCGGCTCGAGCTCATGGCCGAGGTTGGTCATGGCCTCGACGAGCTGCTGTGCCATGCGTCTGTCGCCGGAAATCCGCGCGTCCTCGAACGCGTTGAGAGGCGTGTGGAATGCGATCCGCACCGGTTTCTCGATCCGCAATGACAGGGCGCGGCAGCGCTCAGCGATAGGGATCGGCCGCGTCGCGCAAGCCGTCGCCGAGGAAGTTGAAGGCCAGGATGATCAGGATCACCGGGATGACCGGATAGAGCAACCACGGATAGAGCGCCACCACGTTGACGTTGAGCGACTCGTTCAGCATCACGCCCCAGCTCGTGATCGGCGGGCGGAGGCCGAGGCCGAGGAAGCTCAGCGCCGTCTCGCCCAGCACCGTCTTGGGGATGGTGATGGTGGCGGCGGCGATCAGATGGCTCATGAAGCCGGGAATCAGGTGCAGGCCGATGATGCGGGCGGGCTTGGCGCCCATCAGCTGCGCGGCGACGACATAATCCTCCTCGCGCAGCGAGAGCAGTTTTGAGCGCACGGCGCGCGCCAGCCCGGTCCAGTCCATCAGCCCGAGGATGATGGTGATGCCGAAATAGACCAGGAGCGGACTCCACGAGGGCGGCATGATCGAGGCCAGCGCCAGCCAGAGCGGGATATGCGGCAGCGATTGCACGATCTCGATCAGGCGCTGGACGACGAGATCGACCTTGCCGCCGTAATAGCCGGCGATGCCGCCGATGATCACGCCGAGCACGAAGCTGACGCCGACGCCGAGCAGGCCGATACTGAGCGAGATGCGCCCGCCATAGAGAATGCGCGAGAACACGTCGCGGCCGAGCCGGTCGGAGCCGAGCAGGAAGAGCGTGCCGCCTTCGGGTGGACAGAACAGGTGCAGGTTGCCCGACACGAGGCCCCAGAACGTGTAGTCGTCGCCGCGGCAGAAGAAGCGGATCGGCTGCGGGGTGGTGCGGTCGACCTCGTATTCCCGCTTCAGGTTCTCCATGTTGAGGCGCATCGTATAGGGGTAGACGAAGGGGCCGATGAAGCTGCCCTCGTGGAAGAGATGCACCTGCTGGCGCGGGGCGCGAATGAAGTCGGTATTGCGCGTCGTATAGTGATAGGGCGCCAGAAACTCGCAGAACGCGACCATGAGGTACATCACGAGGATGACCACCCCGGAGATGACCGCGAGCTTGTGGCGGCGGAATTTCCACCACATCAGCTGCCATTGCGACGCGAGATAGACCTGCTCCTGCTTGGGCGTCATCTTCTCGATCGCATAAGGCTCGAACGGGGCGGTCGAGGCGGTATGCGGCAGGGGCGCGCCTTCCGGCGGAAGTCCGGGCTTCACTTGGTCGCCTCCCCCTGCAGGCGGATCCGCGGATCGAGGATCGCAAGCGCGATGTCGGAGATCAGCACGCCGACGACGGTCAGCGTCGACAAGAACATCAGGAAGGAGCCGGCGAGATACATGTCCTGGCTCTGGAGGGCCCGGATCAGCAGCGGCCCGGTGGTCTGAAGCGAGAGCACGATCGCGACGATCTCGGCGCCCGAGACGATCGAGGGCAGGATGTCGCCGATATCCGAGACGAAGAAATTGAGCGACATGCGCAGCGGGTATTTGCGCAGCGCCCTGCCCGGAGGCAGGCCCTTGGCGCGAGCGGTGACGAAATACTGCTTCTGCAACTCGTCGAGCAGGTTGGCGCGGACCGAGCGGATCATGCCCGCGGTGCCGCCGGCGCCGATGATGATCACCGGGATCCAGAGATGTTCCAGCACCGATCTGAGCTTGGCCCAGCTCATCGGCTGGTTGAGATATTGCGGATCGACCAGGCCGCCGATCGAGGTGCCGAACCAGACATTGGCGAAATACATGAAGACCAGCGCCATCAGGAAATGCGGCACGGCAAGGCCGATCAGCCCGAGGAAGGTCAGCCCGTAATCGCCCCAACTGTACTGGTGCGTGGCGGAATAGATGCCGATCGGGAAGGCGACGATCCAAGTGAAGATGATCGTGACGAAGGAGACCATCATGGTCAGCAGCAGGCGGTCGCCGACAACCTCTCGGACCGGGCGCTGATATTCGAAGGAATAACCCATATCGCCCTGGAGCAGGCCGACGACCCAGTGCAGGTAACGCTCCGGCAGCGGTTTGTCGAAGCCGTATTCCTTCTTGAGGAATTCGATGCGGCTGAGATCGGCCTTCTCGCCCTGGGCCTGCATCTCGGCCGCGAGCGTCTCGAAATAGTCGCCTTCCGGCAGGTTGATCACGGTGAAGATCAGGACGCTGGTGACGAACAGCGTCGGGATCATCAGCAGGATGCGCTTGAGAATATAGCGGAGCAGCATCGTCAGCTCTTCACTTGCCGCTCATCGTCGAACCAGAAGGCGTCCGGCATGTAGCGGCCGAAGAAGGCGCCGGGCTCGAAGCTGTAGAAACCCGTATCCGGCACGTTGCGCAGATGGCGCGAGACCACGATGGGCTGGAGCGTGCTGTTGATCACGCCGATGGTGAAGAGCTGCTCGGCATTGATCCGCAGCATCTGCTGCCAGATGTCGCGCCGCTCCTCATGGGTCGAGCTCCTGCGCCAGGCGTGATAGAGCCTGAGGAGCTCCTTGACCTCGGGGATATCGGACTTCTCGCCCTCGCGGCCGCCGCTCTCGTGGAACTGGCCGAAGCGCGGCCACTGGAATTGGGCCGAGGAGGTCGGTGCCAGCGCATCGGGCTCCATCTCGGCCGCGACCAGCGCATTGTCCATGCCCGAGGAAGCGGACATGATCGTCTGGCCGGCGATGATCCGGCGGCGGAAGACGTCGCGCTGGGTCGAGCGCGGATAGATCTTGATGCCGACATGGTAGAAATCCTGCTTGATCAGGTCGAGGATGTCGGTCTCCTCGGTGCTTTCGCCGGCCGTCTCGATGGTGAATTCCAGGCGGCGGCCGTCGGGTAGCAGGCGCACGCCGTCGCCGTCGCGCTTGCCGAGGCCGATCTCGTCGAGCAGGCGGTTGGCCAGTGCCGGGTCGGACCGGGTCCACATCGTCGCATTCTCGGCGCTGAAGAGCGGGCTCCCCGGCAGCGCGGTATTGCCGCTCTCCTTGGCCAGGCCGAAAAAGATGACCTTGTTGATGTCCGGGCGGTTGATCGCGACCGAGAGGGCGCGGCGATAGCGGACATCGCGGTTGAGATCACGCCAGACCGGGTCGATCGCGTTCAGGTTCGGCATCAGCGCGAACCAGGCACCCTCCGCGCGCTTCCAGAGCTTGACCTCGAAATTCATCCGCTTCGAGGCATCCTTCAGGAAGGTGTAGTCGGCGAATGCGAGATAGCGCGCCTGCAGGTCGGAATCGCCCGCTGCGGTCTTGGCCGGGACAAGCGCCGCGGTGCCGAGCGTCATCGTCACTTCGTCGACATAGGGCAATTGCCGGCCGTTCTGATCGACGCGGTGGAAATAGGCGTTGCGCTGGAAGGTGAACAGCTCGGCCGGAAGCGGCGTCAGGTTGCGCCAGGGATCGAGCGTCGGCAATTCGGGATTCTCGGGCCGGTACATGCGCGAATAGCGCTCGTGCAGGGAGCCCCAGTCCCGGACCCTGACCGACTTGACCTTGGCCTGCAGCGTGTCCTTGTCGGCGTAGCGCTCGTGGAACTGCTTCAGATAGGCCGAGGGCATGTAGATATAGGTCGGCTGCGGATCGGCCAGCGACGGCAGGAAGACCGGGTTCGGCTTGCTCCAGCTGTAGCGGATCTCGGTCTCGCTCAGGATCTCGACCTTTGGCGGCTCGTCGGCGGCGAGCAGCGCCTGCGGCGGCCCGCCCGGCGAGAGCCGCTTGTTATTGGCGACATCCTCCCACCAATAGCGGAAATCCTCGGTGGTGAAGGGGCTGCCATCGGACCAGCGATGGCCGGCGCGCAGCTTCAGCGTGAAGATGCGCCCCTCCTGGACATCGACGGCTTCGAGCACATCGGGAACCAGGTCGAGTTCCTCGTTGTAAACGAGCAGCCGGGTGTAGCCGTAGACGGTGATGAAACGGATGTCGCGCTGGTCGCCCATCAGCGTCCGGATCGTGCCGCCATGGCGGCCGGGCTGGCGCTCCGGGGCGACGACGGGGATGACGCGCGGCACCGCTGGCAGGCGCCGCTCGAGCGGCGGCAGCGCTCCGGAGGCGACCTTTTCGGCCCAGAACGGGCTGTCGATATAGCTCGCGGGCTTGGCGGCGGCGTCCTGCGCCAAGGCCAGACGCGGCAGGCCGGCCGCGGTAAGGGCGGCGGCGCCGAGCTTCAGCGCGGAGCGGCGCGAGGGATGCGAGGTCATCATGCCACCTCCCTGATATCGGCGCTCGGGCGGGCCAGTACATAATGGCCTTCGCCCAGGGCGAGCGGGGCCAGGCCCGCACCATCGGGTTCCGGCCGGAAGGCCGGGGCCCAGTGACTCATATCGGAAGCGCCGCCCGGCGCTACCAGCTTGAAATCGAGCTTGCGGTCGAGATCGGCGAAGGGCACCGAGCGCAGCAGCGCCTTGGTGTAGGGGTGGACCGGGGTGGTGAAGAGCGCATGGCGCGGCGCGATCTCGACGATGCGGCCATTGGCCATGACCGCGATGCGATCGGCCATGTAGTTCACCACGGCGAGATTATGGGAAATGAACAGGAAGGTCAGGCCGCGCTCGGCCTGCAGGTCCTTGAGCAGGTTGAGGATTTGCGCCTGGACGGAAACGTCGAGCGCCGAGACCGGCTCGTCGCAGATGATCAGTTCCGGATCTAGCGCGAGCGCGCGGGCGATGCCGATGCGCTGGCGCTGGCCGCCCGAGAAGGAATGCGGATAGCGGCTGAGGAAACGCGGATCGAGGCCCACGTCCTCCATCAGGCTGCGGACGCGGGCGAATTGCTCGTCGCCGTCGCCGCGCTCATGGATGACGAGCGGCTCGCGCAGGATGTTCATCACGGTCATGCGCGGCGAGAGAGAGGAGACCGGATCCTGAAAGATCATCTGCACCTTCTGGCGGAAACGTCGCAGCTCCTCGCCCTTGAGCGCGAGGATGTCGCAGCGCTGCTGGCCATCGTCGAAGGTAACCGTGCCGGCATTGGGCGTCACGGCCCGCATGATGATCTTGCTGACCGTCGTCTTGCCGCAGCCGCTCTCGCCGACGAGGCCGAGGCACTCGCCGCGGGCGATGTCGAAGCTGACGCCGTCGACGGCGGTGATGGTCGTGAGGCTGCCCTTGCCGAAGAAGCTGCGCGCGCCGGTCGTATAGGTCTTGCGCAGGTCGCGCACACTCAGCAGCGGCGCCGCATCGGCCTTGGCAGCGCGAGGCCGAGCGACGCGCGCCGCCGCCTTCTGGCGCGGGCGCGCCTCGCGCAAGGCGACGAGCCGCTCGCCCTCCTGCATGTCGAAATGCGGCGAGGCCTTGAGCAGCGCCTTGAGATAGGGATGGCGCGGGTGCCGGAAGATGTCCTCGACCGGGCCGCTCTCCATGATCTCGCCGTGATAGATCACCACGACCTCGTCGGCCATGTTGGCGACGACACCGAGATCATGGGTGATGAGCAGGATCGCCATGCCCATCTCGGCCTGGAGATCGCGCATCAGGTCGAGCACCTGGGCCTGGATGGTGACATCGAGCGCGGTCGTCGGTTCGTCGGCGATCAGCAGCGCCGGCTGGCAGATCAGCGCCATGGCCAGCATGGCGCGCTGGCGCAGGCCGCCCGAGAGCTCGAACGAGTAGGTATCGTAGGCGCGCGGCGGGTCCTTGAAGCCGACGCGCTTGAGCATGGCCTCGATCAGGCCGCGCGCCTCGGCCTTCGGCGTCGGGCGGTGGAGCTGAAGCGCTTCCTCGATCTGGTTGCCGATCGTATGGACCGGCGAGAGCGAAGACATCGGCTCCTGGAAGATCATGCCGATGCGGCCGCCGCGCAATTCGCGGATCTCGCGGCCCTCCGGCTCCAGCGCGGCGATGTCGATCACCTCTTGCGGCGCCAGCGGATCGCGGAAGCGGATCGCGCCGCCGGTAATGCCGCCGGCGCGCGGCAGCAGGCCCATGATCGCCTGCGAGATCACCGACTTGCCCGAGCCGGACTCGCCGACAAGCGCCACCGTCTTGCCGGCCGGCACGCGCAGGCTGACGCCCTTCACGACCTCGCGGGCAAGCCCGTGAATTGTGAAGCCGATCCGCAAATCGCTGATCCGCAAGATGTCCATGAGCCGCTAACGTCCGAAAACCCTGTTTAGCTCCCGCCTGCCGGGATGTTGTTACTAGACGTGGAAAGCTTGGCCTTGCCAATCCTCGTCTCGATCGAGATACGCGTGACGGCTCCTAGTCGAGCGGACATTGCCCGCCCCGCATGACATCGGCGCAACGCGGGCCGCGCCGGAAATTGTCGTAGGTGACGCTCCATGGCAGCGCGCTCGGCGCCCGGTATGGACCGAACTTGAAATATTGGTTCTTGTCGAAGCCCGGACCGTCATGGCCGATATGGCCGCGCACGCTGGCGATCGGGCGGCCATCGGCGAAGATCTCGACATGGCCGTTGCCATGCGGCCCCGGGCTGGAGCGGAAGACGAAGTCGATCCAGCCGTTCTGGGCCGGGGGCAGCTCGCCATGCCGGGTGACCGTGATCGCGCTCGTGCAGGAATCGAAATAACCCGGGTAGTTGGCACGATTGGTGCCCGTTTCCATCGCGACGAGAGCGCGGGTCTGACCGACGGTGGGCCGGTTCAGGACGAGCGCCTCGCCCGGCCTGCAGCCGTCCGGGCGGTCCGGCCCGCCGATAGGATAGGTCTCGACCAGGTCGGTCTCGACGGTGACGCCGAGATGGCCCTGGTAGAGCCTGACCGCCATGAACGGCGAATAGTCGCCATCCCCTAGGGGAAGGGCCTCACGCTTCCATTGCATGATGACATAGCGGGCATCGTCCTGCGGCACGGGGTCGTCGAGATTGACCGATAGCCCATACCAGACCGTCTGGTCATAGCCGGCGAGCACTTCCGGCCGCTCCCAGACCTCGGCCCGCTCGGCGCAATCGGCATCGGCGTGACTACCACAGGCCGGATTGACCGAGAGCGTCACCGCGCCGGTGCCGGCTTCGACATCGGTGTTCTGGAACGTCACGCGCCCGGCACGCTGCTCGATGCTGTCCTTATAGAAGAGCCCGCCCTTTGCGGCGAAATCCGTGCCTTCGAAATCGTCCTTCAGGAGCAATTGCGCCGGGTCGTCGGCCGGTCCCGAAAGCGAAGGCGAGGCCGCCGCCACGAGCAGCGCGAGCCCCAGGGCATGCCTGCGCCAGCCTCCGGCACGCCTCAGGCCCATTCGTTTTCCTCCACCAAACGTGATCGAACCATGCAAGCTGCTCGTCATGCAAGCGTCGCACTTGCCGCAGTGCGACATTGCGCTGGACCCGTACCTGACACACATATGTCGCAGAGCAGGTTAAGCGATTGGCGGGCGGGCTCCCGCCCCGCCAGACAGGACCGCCCCTTGGAGACAAACCTCTTCCGTTACGTCTGGCAGAAGAGCCGCGGCGAACAGATTGTCGTTCTGCTGATCATCTTCGCCTCGATCCCGTTCAACTGGATCTCGTTCGATGTGCCCAAGCGCATCGTCAACGATGCGATCCAGGGCGGCGCGTTCAAGGACGGCAAGACGACCACGACCCTGATGGACTTCACCATCCGCATGCCGGAATTCCTCGGCGGCGCGCGCTTCCATCTGTTCGACGGTATCCAGGTCAATCAGCTCGGGCTGCTGCTCGGCCTGAGCCTGTATTTCCTGCTGCTGGTGCTGATCAACGGCGCCTTCAAATACGTCATCAACGTCCGCAAGGGCATTCTCGGCGAGCGCATGCTGCGCCGCATGCGCTACGACCTGTTCAGCCAGCTGATGCGGTTCCGGCCCGAGGAGATGCGCTCGGTCAAGCCGGCCGAGGTCGCCAGCATGATCAAGGACGAGGTCGAGCCGATTGGCGGCTTCGTCGGTGATGCCTTCATCCAGCCGATCTTCCTGCTCAGCCAGGCGATGACGGCTCTGGTCTTCATCATGGCGCAGAGCGTCTGGCTCGGCTCGATCGCGCTGCTGATCGTGATCGCGCAGGCGATCATCATCCCGATCCTGCGCAAGGAGCAGCTCAGGCTGGGGCGCGAGCGGCAGATCGCCTCGCGCCAGCTCGCCGGACGGATCGGCGAAGTCGTCGATGCCGGGCCGACGATCCAGGGCCATGGCGCGACGGCCTATGTGCAGTCCGACATCGCCGGCCGGCTCGGGACGCTGTTCGACATCCGCTACGCGCTCTACAAGCGCAAATTCGCGGTCAAGTTCCTGAACAACCTGCTGGCTCAGGTGACGCCGTTCTTCTTCTACGCGATCGGCGGCTATTTCGCGCTCCAGGGCCGCCTCGACATCGGCCAGCTCGTCGCCGTGATCGCCGCCTATCGCGACCTGCCGCCGCCGATCAAGGAGCTGATCGACTGGGACCAGCAGCGCAATGACGTCACCATCAAATACGAGCAGGTGATCAGCCAGTTCAATACGGACGAGACTTTGGTGCTCGCCGAGGAGGAGGGCGTCACGCGGCTGCCCGATACGGGCGAGATCCGTCTCGATAGCGTCGAGGTGCTGGATAATCGCGGCCAGCCGCTGCTCATGCCGCTGTCATTGCGCGTGCCGCGCCCGAGCGTGGCCGCGATCATCGGCCCCGATGGCGGCGCCCGCGACGTGCTCGGCCGCATTCTCGGGCGGCAGATCATGTCCTATTCCGGCCGGGTGATGATCGACCGGACCAATCTCGGCCGGCTCTCGGTCGAGCGTGCGAGCCATCTCATCGGCTATGCCGGCCAGGATGGCGAAATCATCAACGGCACCTTGCGCGAGAACATCCTGCTGCCCTTGAAGCGCCACCGCCCGAAGCCGCATCCGGACGGCAAGCTGACGGCGCAGGAGCATCATCGCTTCATCGAGGCCCTGCGCTCCGGCAATACGCCATTCCCGTTCACGGCCGACTGGACGGATTACGAAGGCGCAGGCCTGAGCAATGGCGACGATCTCGAGGCCCATATCCGCAGGGTGCTGGAGGTGCTCGGCGTCGCCGAGGACGTCTATGAGCTCGGTCTCGACGGAAAGCTCTATGCCCCGCTCGATGCGCATGTGCGGGACAGCATCATCGAGGCGCGCGAGGCGGTCTCCAACGAGCTCGCCAAGAGCAAGATCGCGGGCATCGTCCAGGCCTTCGATCCGGAAAGCTACAACGCCAACGCGACGATCGCCGAGAACCTGATCTTCGGCACGCGCCGGAGCGAGCGCTTCGCCAACGAGCACCTGCTGGGCGAGCCCTATGCCCGCGCCATCCTGCAGGCGGAGGCGCTGATCGAGCCGCTGGCCGAAGTGGGCGCGCGGATCGTCTCGACCGTGGTCGAAATCTTCGAGGGCCTGCCGCAGGGCCATGCGCTGTTCGAACGCTACACGTTCGGTGCGAGCTTCGACCTCGAGAAGCTGAACGAGCTCGCGGCGACGCTCGCCAAGCAGGACATGCGCCAGCCGCTCGATCCGGAGACGGAGCGGGACCTGGTTGCGCTCGCGCTCGGCTATATCGAGCCCAAGCACAGGCTGAACCTGGTCGGCGACGCCCTGCGCCGGCGCCTGCTCAGGGCGCGCGCCAGCTTCAAGGCGCATCTGCCGGCCGATGCTGCCGGCGATATCGAGTTCTACGATCCGCAGAAGATCATGCATGGCGCCAGCGTGCGCGATAACCTGCTCTTCGGCCGGATCGGCTTCGGCGTCGCCGATGCCGGCAAGAAGGTCGCGCAGATCATCCGCGCCGCGCTCTCGCGCTCGGGGCTGGAGGCGGAGCTCTACCGGCTCGGGCTCGACACCGATTGCGGCATTCGCGGACGCTACCTGCCGCAGCGGCTCAGGCTCGCGGTGCCCTTGGCGGAGGCCCTGATCAAGGCGCCGCAGATCGCGGTGCTCGATCCCACCGCGCTCATCGCCACCACGAGCAAGGGGCCGGAGATCATCCGCCGCCTGCGTGAGCATTGCGCCGGAATGACACTGTTCCTACTTCTTGGAGATGCTAGTCTTGCCAATGACATCACGCCGAGGATCGTGTTCCACGGACCCTCCGGCGTGATCGAGGACGGCGACGGGGAAGACCAAGGGGCGGGCGACATCGTGTCGCCGGCGCTTCCGGTCGCCGAACGGATGGAGGCGCGACCATGACGCTCGAAGCCGATCTCTCCTGCCTGAGGAGTGTTCCGCTGTTCCGCACCCTGCCGGGTCCGCGACTGAAGCTCGTGGCCCTGATGGGCGAGCGCCTGAATTTCGATGCCGGCACGATCATCCTCGGCGAGGGCGAGCAGCCGGAAGGGGTCTATTTCATCCTCGAAGGCGAGGCCGAGCTGGCCGAGGTCGGCGCCGATGGCGGCGCACGGCGCTTCACCTTCCGGCCCGGGAGCCTGTTCGGCGACGTGCCGCTCCTGAGCGGCCAGCGCTATATCGGGGAACTCACGGCGAAGACCGACGTGGCGACGCTGCGCCTGCCCAAGGACCTGTTCTTCGAACTGCTGGAGACAATCCCGGATTTCAGCATCGCGCTGTCGCGCGATCTCGCCTCGCGGCTCTACAGGCTGGCGGATTCCGTGCTGCATAGCGGCGAGAAGGTGCATTGAGCAGGTTCAAGTCCCGGCGGGGGGGCATATGAGCCTCCCCCAGGCCGCGAACACGCGGCGCGAGAATTCCGGCCTGAGCGCCGGGATGGAGCAGGCCTCGTCCTGGAGCCGGGACATCAGGCTGGTCTCCGGCCTTGTCCTGCTGTTCTTCGCCACCACGCATTTCCTCAACCACGCCGTCGGCATTGCCGGGCTCGAGGCGATGGAGATGGTGCAGAACTGGCGCTATGCGCTGTGGCATTCCTGGCCGGGCACGATCGTGCTCTACGGCGCGCTGATCGTGCACCCGGTCTTCGCGCTGCTGCGCGTGGCCCAGCGCAGGACGTTCCGCATGCCGGCGCGGGAGCTGCTGCAGATCGCGCTCGGGCTCGCCATCCCGCTGCTGCTCGTCGACCATATCGTCAACACGCGGGTGATGGGCAGCGTTTTCCATCTCGACGAGAGCTACCACACCGTGCTGCGCCGGCTCTGGCCGCATTATGCGCCGACGCAGTCGCTGCTGCTGCTGCTGGTCTGGATCCATGGCATGATCGGCCTGCATTTCACCTTCCGCGGGCGCGACGGCTATGCGCGCTGGCGCGATCCGTTCCTGCTGCTGGCGATCCTCGTTCCGCTGCTGGCGCTGATCGGATTCATGGTCGGCGGGCGCGAAGCGGACAGGATGGCGCTGCCGCCGGAGGTCATGACCGAGGTCCAGAGCCACACGCTGGAGCGCAACGTGCTCATGGCGAAGTCGGCCTTCTTCGGCCTGGTCGGCTTCTTCACGCTCTTCGTCGGCTGGCGCGAGATCAGGGTGCGCACGACCCGCGCCATCACCGTGCGCTTCGTCGGCCATGGCGTGCGCAAGATCGCGCCCGGGCTTACCGTGCTGGAGATGTTCCGGCGCTTCGGCATTCCGCATGCGGCCTTGTGCGGCGGACGGGCACGCTGCGCCACCTGCCGTGTCCTGGTGCTGGACGGGGCCGAGAACCTGCCGGTGCCAGGGCCGAACGAAGCGAAACTGCTGCGCCGGATCTCGGCGCCCGATCGCGTGCGCCTCGCCTGCCAGATCAGGCCGCGGCACGACCTGCAGGTGCAGATCCTGCTCGCCTCCAAGCTCGGCACCGCGGCGCAGAACAGCCTGGCGCTCGACAGCAGCATCGGCCGGCGCGGGCTCACCGTGATGGTGGCCGATCTGCGCGCCTTCTCGGCGCTGTCCGAGCGGCAATTGCCGCATGAACTGATCGGGTTGCTCAACCGCTTCTTCGACGAGATGGGCCAGGCCATCACCGCCCATGGCGGGCGCATCGATGCCTTCTATGGCGACGGCTTCATGGCCGTGTTCGGTCTCGAAGGCAGCGCGGCGCGGGCCGGCATCTCGGCGATCACGGCCGCCGGCGACATCGTGCTCGCGGTTGAGGCGCTGAACCGCGAGTTCGGCGCGGCCCTGCCGCTGCCGCTCCGGATCGGCATCGGCATCCATACCGGCCAGGCCGTGGTCGGGGCGGTGCAGAGCGACAGTCTCGGCCGCCATGAGATCACGGTCGGCGAGACGGTGATGATCGCTGCGCAAATGGAGGCGGCGACGCGGCGCGTGCTGGCCGATATCGTCGTCTCCGAGGCGACGATCGCCGCGACCGGTCGCAGCTTCAGCAGCGCGACTGCGCTCAAGGTGCCGATCAAGGGACGCGACAAGCCGATGGCGGCCTTCGGGTTCGCCAAGCCGCCACAGGCCCCGGCGAGCGAAGAAGAGCCGGTGGAGACGCCGCCGCCCGGGCCGAACTCGGGCGAGATGGTGGCTCAGACCTTTGCCGCGCCCGATCTTGTCGAGACCGCTGCCCCGGCCGAAGCGGTCGCCGCCGGGCCGCGACCCGGGCCGCGGCGCGGCAGGTCGCGCTCCGCCAAGGAGAAGCCGGCAGACGAGACCTCGGAGGGCTGAGGGTCCACAGGCCGGCTGGCCTTTGCCGCCGGGCTTGCCTATGGTCCGGCCGGATCGATCGACACTATGCGAAATACATGAGCAACGCCCCACCGGACGCCTTCTACGACATCCTGCGCGGCGTTGCGGCATTGACCGGCAACCGGGTCGTGGGCGATCTCGCCAAGCTGGTCGGCGATGGCATGCCCGATGACCTCTGGGTCGCTTTCAACCATAAGCAGATCGCCTCCAAGCGCTGGCTGGTCGATATCCTGGCCGAGATCCTGCCGCGGCCGGCAGGGCCGGTCTGGGTGCTCGGCGCCTGGTATGGCGTGCTCGGCGCGATGCTGCTCGACGACGAGCGGCTGAAGGTCGGCGAGATCTTCAGCCTGGATATCGATCCCGGCTGCGCGCCGGTCGCGGAGCGCCTGAATCGGCGGCATGTCGCAGAGGGGCGGTTCCGGACGGTCACGGCCGACATGATGGCTGTCGATTTCGCGAGCCAACAGGCTGCTCCCGGCCTCGTCATCAACACGAGCTGCGAGCATCTCGACGATGTGCCCGGCTGGCTGGCCTCGCTGCCACCCGGCCTGCCGCTGCTGCTGCAATCGAACGATTATGTCCGGGAGCCGGACCATCGCAGCTGCGTCGCCTGCCTCGAAAGCTTCAAGGCGCAGGCCGGCCTCTCCGAGCTGCTCTATGCCGGCGCGCTGCCGCAGAAGAACTACACCCGCTTCATGCTGATCGGCCGGCGATGAGCGGCGAGGTGCAGCCGCGGGTCGCGATCGCGATGAAGGGCTATCCGCGCCTGTCGGAAACCTTCATTGCGCAGGAGCTGCTTGGCCTGCAGCGGCGCGGGCTGCCCTTCGCGATCTGGTCGCTCCGCCACCCGACCGACGGGGCGCAGCACCTGATGCACAAGGAGATCGCGGCTCCCGTGCATTACCTGCCGGAATATCTGCATGACGAGCCGCGGCGCGTGCTCCTGGGACTGCGCCATGTGCTGGCAAATGGTTCGTTCCTGGGCGTGCTCGGCATCTTCCTGCGCGACCTCTGGCGCGAGCCGACGGCCAACCGCATCCGTCGGCTCGGCCAGGCCTGTGTCATGGCGCGCGAACTGCCGGCCAGCGTGACGCATCTGCACGTGCATTATCTGCACACGCCGGCCTCGGTGATCCGCTATGCGGCGCGGATGCGGCGCCTGAGCTTCTCCTTCTCGGCCCATGCCAAGGATATCTGGACGACCCCGGATTGGGAGAAGTCCGAGAAGATCAGGGCGGCCCAATGGGGCGTGACCTGCACGGTCGACGGCCATCGCGAGCTGCAGCGGCTGTCGGACCGGCCGGACAAGGTCGCGCTGGTCTATCACGGGCTCGATCTGGCTCGCTTTCCGGCCCCGCTCGCGGATCGTGCGGCACGCGACGGCAGCGATCCAGCCGATCCCGTGCGTTTCGTCACCATCGGCCGCGCCGTCGAGAAGAAGGGTTTTGACGATCTGCTCGCGGCGCTGGCGCGGCTTCCGGCCAAGCTGCACTGGCAACTCATCCATATCGGTGGCGGCGACAGGCTGAAGGCCCTTGCCGAGCAGGCCGAGCGGCTCGGACTGACCAGGCGCATCACCTGGCTCGGGCCGAAGGCGCAGCGGGAGGTGATCGTGGCGCTGCGCGCCTCCGACCTCTTCGTGCTGCCGTCGAAACAGGCGGGAGACGGCGATCGGGACGGCCTGCCCAATGTGGTGATGGAGGCGGCAAGCCAGGCGCTGCCGATCGTCGCCACCGATTTCGCCGGCATTCCAGAATTCGTGCGCGATGGCGTCGAGGGACTTCTGGTTCCGCCTCGCGATGTCGATGCGCTCGCAAAGTGCCTTGGCGAACTCGCCCGCGACCCTGCCCGCCGCCTGGCCCTGGGCGGGGCGGCCTATAAGCGGCTGCGCGAGGATTTTTCGGCCGATGCCGGGCTCGACCATATCCACCAGGCGCTGCTGCGCTCGCTGGCGAAGGGGCGTCCGTGAGCCCGCGCGTCCTGATCTCGGTGACGCATCTGCTCGGCAGCGGCCATCTGGTCAGGGCGATGCATCTTGCCCGCGCGCTCGGGGCTGGCGGCTTCGAGGTCACGCTGGCGAGCGGCGGCACGGCCATTCGCGCCGCCTCGGGCGAGGCTTTCAGCTTCGTGCAATTGCCGCCGATCAAGACGGAAGGGCTCGATTTCCGCAACCTGCTCGACGAGCAGGGCCGGCCGATCGACGATGCGCGCCGGGCCGGGCGCATGAGGATGCTGACCGATCTGGCGAAAAGCCTGCGGCCGGATGTGGTGATCACCGAGCATTTTCCGTTCGGCCGCCGACAACTCGTCGACGAGTTTCTCGGCCTGATCGCTGCCGCGAAAGCCGCCAATCCGGACAGCATTGCGCTTTCCTCGATCCGCGACGTGCTGGTGACGCCGCGTCAGGACCGGATCATCGAGGCCGAGCGGCGGATCGCCGAGCGTTTCGCCGGCGTGCTCGTCCATGGCGATGCCGGCTTCCTGCCACTCGACGCGTCCTGGCCGGTCGGGCCGGAGCTGGCGGGGGCGCTGCATTATACAGGCTACCTGACCGGCCCCGAGGAGGCGCTCTCGCCTGTCGAGAACGGCGAGATCATCGTCTCCGGCGGCGGCTCGGCGGCGTCGCTGCCGCTCTTCGAGATCGTCATCGCTGCCGCCATCCCTCGCCCGGACAGCCGCTGGCGCATCCTCGCCGGGCACGGCATCGCCGAGGCGGAGTTCGCCAGGCTGCAGGGATCGGCGCCTTCACATGTCGTGGTCGAACGCGTCCGGCCCGACTTTCCGGCACTGCTTGCCGGCTGCGCGCTCTCGATCAGCCAAGCCGGCTACAATACCGTGCTCGACCTGGTTCGGGCCGGCCGGCCGGCCATCGTCGTGCCCTTCGATGCCGGTGCCGAGACCGAACAGACGATTCGGGCCGCGGCCATGGATCGCGCCGGCCTCGCCCGCTGCCTGCTGCTCTCGGGAGAGGAGCCGCTCACGCCGGAGGCTCTGGGCGCGGCCGTCGATGCCTCGCTGCAGCGGAACCGCACCGGGGGTGTGACGATCGATCGCGATGGCGCGGGCAAGGTCGCCGGGATCGTCATGCGTCTGCTGGCGGAACGGCAGGCGGACCGGGCTGAAAAGCGGCTCTGACCCGTCTTCCAGCGCATGGCTGTGGAACTTGGCATGCCTATTGCGAATTGCCGGCTTCAGTCTTTGCGAATTGCCGCTCCGCGACTTTCGCTCTAATTAGGGTTGGATACGCCTCCCCCTTTCGGTCGGCTGCGGGTCAACCGGTCTTCACCCGGTCCTTGTCCCACGCCCGGAGACACGATGATGACAACGACGACTGCCCAGGGCCTTCCCGACATGAAGCTGTCGGTGCGCCAGACCTTCGGGATCGATTCCGACCTCGAAGTGCCGGCTTTCTCGCAGCCGGACGCCCATGTGCCTGATCTCGATGTCGATTACCGTTTCGACCGCGACACCACGATCGCGATCCTCGCCGGCTTCGCCCATAACCGCCGCGTGATGATCTCGGGCTATCACGGCACCGGCAAGTCGACCCATATCGAGCAGGTCGCGGCCCGGCTGAACTGGCCCTGCGTCCGCGTCAACCTCGACAGCCACGTCTCGCGCCTCGATCTCGTCGGCAAGGACGCGATCGTGCTGAAGGAAGGCAAGCAGATCACCGAGTTCCAGGACGGCATCCTGCCCTGGGCGCTGCAGAACAACATCGCGCTGGTCTTCGACGAGTACGATGCCGGCCGCCCGGACGTGATGTTCGTGATCCAGCGCGTGCTCGAGCAATCCGGCAAGCTGACGCTGCTCGACCAGAAGCGCGTCATCCGGCCTCATCCCGCCTTCCGCCTGTTCGCCACGGCGAACACGGTCGGCCTCGGCGACACCTCGGGCCTCTATCACGGCACCCAGCAGATCAACCAGGGCCAGATGGACCGCTGGTCGATCGTGACCACGCTGAACTACCTGCCGCATGACAACGAGGTCGCGATCGTGCTCGCCAAGTCGAAGCACTACCAGACCTCGCCGGAGGGCAAGGACATCGTCAACAAGATGGTCCGCGTCGCCGACCTGACCCGGAACGCCTTCATGAACGGCGATCTCTCGACCGTGATGAGCCCGCGCACGGTCATCACCTGGGCCGAGAATTCGGCGATCTTCGGCGATATCGGCTTCGCCTTCCGCGTCACCTTCCTGAACAAGTGCGACGAGATGGAGCGGGCGCTGGTCGCCGAGTTCTTCCAGCGCTCCTTCGGCAAGGAACTGCCGGAGAGCGCCGTTAACGTCGTGCTGAGCTGAGGCGGGGCGGGCGATGGCGCGTTACCAGGGCAGCTGCCATTGCGGGCGGGTCGCATACACGGTCGAGGCCAATCTCGACCGGACGATCACCTGCAACTGCTCCTATTGCCAGCGCCGCGGCTCGATCCTGACCTTCGCGCCGGCGACCGCCTTCACCCTCGAAAAGGGCGAGGACGCGCTGACCGAGTACCGGTTCAATACCCAGAAGATCCAGCATCTGTTCTGCGAGACCTGCGGTATCGAATCCTTCGCGCAAGCGGTGGCGCCGGATGGCACGCCGACGGTCGCGGTCAATGTGCGCTGTCTGGGCGGCGTCGAACCGACCGATCTGGAGCCGACGCTGTTCGACGGGCGTTCGCGCTGACGGAGCGGAAACATGGCGGATATCGCTGCTGAATGCGTGGGCGCCGCCGAGCCGGCGGCCGGAGCGGCCACGGTCCAGCATGAGGCGGATTTCGCCACGACCCGCGAGGTGGTGCTGCGTGGCCTGAGCGCGCATAACGAGGCCCGCATCGGGCCGCGCAACACGCAGCCGCTGGCACTCAGCCTGCGCGATGAGGCCGGCGCCATGGTCGGCGGCCTTGTCGGCGAGCTGAAATGGGAATGGCTCTATGTCGACCTGTTCTGGATCGACGAGGCGCATCGCGGCGCCGGCCATGGCGAGGCGCTTCTGGCGATGGCCGAGCAGGCGGCGCGCGATTATGGCGCGCGCGGTGTTTATCTCGCTACGATGAGCATTCAGGCGCCGGGCTTCTACCCGCGCATGGGCTATCGCGAATGCGGCCGGATGGAGGATTATCCGGTCGCAGGCCAAAGGATCCATCACTTCGTGAAGGCGCTATGAGCATCTCCAACCGCAAGCCCGGGCAACCCAAGGAAGCGCCGGCCGAGCCGCTGAAGCGCGCGATTTCGAGCGCGATGAAGGCGATCGCGCGCAAGCCCGAGCTCGAGATCGTCTTCGCGGCGGACAAGCCCTCGCTGATCGGCGAGCGCGCCCGCCTGCCCGAGCCGCCGCGCAAGCTGACCGCGCAGGATGTCGCGATCCTGCGCGGCCATTCCGATTCGATGGCGCTTCGGCTCGCCTGCCATGATGCCTCGGTCCACCGCCGCGCCGCGCCGGAGGGCGATGCCGCCCGCGCCGTTTTCGACGCGGTCGAACAGGCGCGGGTCGAGTGCATCGGCTCGCGCCGGATGAGCGGCATGGCCGGCAATATCGGCGCCATGCTGGAGGATCGTTATCATCGCGGCGGCCGCTACGAGGAGATCACCGACCGGGCCGACGCGCCGCTGGAGGATGCGCTGGCGCTGATGGTGCGCGAGCGCCTGACCGGGCTGAAGCCGCCGCAGGCCGCGGCAAAGCTGGTCGATCTCTGGCGTGAGACGATCGAGGCCAAGGCCGGCGCCGATCTCGACCGGCTGTCCGGCGCGGTCGAGGACCAGCGCGCCTTCGCCCGCACCGTCCGCGACATGCTGGTCTCGCTCGACATGGCCGAGCAGACCGCGCAGGGCCAGGACGAGGAAGAGGACGACGAGAACCAGGACCAGTCCTCCGAGGATCAGCAGCAGCAGGATGGCGAGGCCGAGCAGGAGAGCGGCGGCGAGCGCTCCGAGGTCGAGGTCAGCGACGACGCCACCGAGGAATTGCAGGAGGGCGCCTCCGAGGCCGCCGATGCTCCGGCCGGCGACTGGGACGACGAGGACGAGAACTCCGAGTCGGAGGAGGCCGGCGAGGCCCCGCGCCCGCGCGAGGGCCGCCAGAACGACCGGCCGCTGACCGACTACAAGGCCTATACGACCAAGTTCGACGAGATCGTCACGGCGGAAGAGCTGTGCGATCCGGAGGAGCTGACGCGCCTGCGCGCCTATCTCGACAAGCAGCTGGCGCATCTGCAGGGCGTGGTCGCGCGCCTCGCCAACCGGCTGCAGCGCCGCCTGATGGCGCAGCAGAACCGCTCCTGGCAGTTCGATCTGGAGGAGGGCGCGCTCGATCCCTCGCGTCTGCCGCGGATCATCATCGACCCGTTCCAGCCGCTCTCCTTCCGGCAGGAATCGGACACGAATTTCCGCGACACAGTGGTGACGCTGCTGATCGACAATTCCGGCTCGATGCGCGGAAGGCCGATCACGGTCGCGGCGACCTGCGCCGACATCCTGGCCCGGACGCTGGAGCGTTGCGGCGTCAAGGTCGAGCTGCTCGGCTTCACCACCCGCGCCTGGAAGGGCGGGCTGGCGCGTGAGAGCTGGCTGCAATCGGGCAAGCCGGCCAATCCGGGCCGCCTCAACGATCTCCGCCACATCATCTACAAGGCGGCGGATGCGCCCTGGCGCCGGGCGCGGAAGAATCTCGGGCTGATGATGCGCGAGGGGCTGCTCAAGGAGAATATCGACGGCGAGGCGCTGGATTGGGCGCATAAGCGCCTGCTGGGGCGGCCGGAGCAGCGCAAGATCCTGATGGTGATCTCGGATGGCGCGCCGGTCGACGATTCGACCCTGTCGGTCAATGCCGGCAATTATCTCGAGCGGCACCTGCGCCATGTCATCGCCGAGATCGAGACGCGCTCACCGGTCGAGCTGATCGCCATCGGCATCGGCCATGACGTGACGCGCTATTATCGCCGCGCCGTCACCATCGTCGATGCCGAGGAACTCGGTGGCGTGATGACGGAGAAGCTCGCCGAGCTGTTCGAGGAGGATGGCGGCGGGACAACGAAGGCCCCGGTTTCGCGTCGCCTGCAATGAGACTGACGCGGCGGGGCCTGCTCGGCGGCCTCGGCGCCGCGGCCATCAATGCGCCTGCGCTGGCGCAGAGTGTCGAGCCGGGGCGTATCCCGATCACGGTTTCGGCCAGGCCGATCGAGCATTTCGAGCCGCGCAGTCCCGGCAAGAGCCGCTTCGGCGAGCTGGTCTTTCGCGGTGGCCTTGCGCTCACCGGCAGCCACCCGCGCTTCGGCGGCCTGTCCGGCCTCTGGCGCTCGCGCGATGGGGCGGATCTCGTTGCCATCACGGATAACGGCTTCTGGCTGACAGCGAAGGTCGTGACCCGCAACGGCCGGGTCGCGGGGCTGGACAGTGCCGAGCTCTCGCCGATCCTCGGCGCGTCCGGGCGGCCGCTCTCCCGCTCGCGCTACTATGACACCGAAAGCCTGAGCATCGCCGATGGGATCGCCTATATCGGCGTCGAGCGCACGCACGACATCCTGCGCTTCGATTGGGCCAAGGAGGGCGTCGAGGCGCGGGCACGGATCATGCCGGTGCCGCGCGAGGTCAAGCGCCTGCCGAATAATCGCGGGCTGGAAGCGCTCGGCGTCGCTCCTGCCGGCCATCCCCTGGCCGGCGCGTTGATTGCGATCGCCGAGCGCTCCGGCAAGGAGGACCAACCGACGGCAGGGTTCATCATCGGCGGTCGCCAGCCCGGCCTGTTCCAGGTGCGCCGCCATGACGGTTTCGACATCACCGACCTCGCCTTCCTGCCGGGCGGCGATCTCCTGCTGTTGGAGCGCTGGTACAAGCCGCTGAGCGGCGTCGGCATGCGGATCAGGCGGGTGGCCGGGGCGAGTGTCAGGCCGGGGGCGATGCTCGACGGGCCCTATCTGATCGATGCCGATCTCGGCCAGGAAATCGACAATATGGAAGGGCTCAGCGTCCATCAGGCGCAGGGGCGGACGATCCTGACCCTGATCTCGGACGATAATTTCTCGTTCCTGCAGCGGACGCTGCTGCTGGAATTCGAGCTGGCCTAGCCGTCATTGCGAGCGCAGCGAAGCAATCCAGGCTCGTAGAGCTCGGCGGCCCGTGGATTGCTTCGCTGCGCTCGCAATGACGGGCAGCGCCCGCGCCAAAACGAAAAAAGCGGCCTTTCGGCCGCTTCATTCAATCGATCGTGAAGCCCGCGCTCAGTTGGCGGCGAGCTTCTTCTCGATGTCGCGCTTCAGGGCGAGGGCGCCGACCGAGAGGTCGCCGGCCGGAGCCTTGACCAGGAAGGCGTCGAGGCCGCCACGGTGCTCGACCGAGCGCAGGGCGTTGGCCGAGACGCGCAGGCGAACGGCACGACCGAGCGTGTCGGACTGCAACGTGACATTGACGAGGTTCGGCCGGAAGACGGTCTTCGTCTTACGGTTCGAGTGGCTGACGAGATGGCCGGTCAGGGTGGCTTTCCCGGTCAGTTCGCAACGGCGGGCCATGGTTTCGTTCCCTTTACCCGGAGGCTCAAACAAAAATGCCGACACGCGACGTGCCGGACATGAGCACCGGAAGTCAAATTGAAGTCGCGGGTCTATAGCCAAGCAGGCCGTTCGCGTCAAGGACAAGCGTCACTCGCGCGTGACGAATGTGTCGCGCCTGCGTCATCCACCGATCGAGCTGAGACGCCGCTCGCCAAATGCGGCGAACGAGGCCACGATTCAGTCCGATTCGCAGTGCATGCCGTGCTAGGATCGGCGGGATGGAAACGGCGCATCCTGGAAGTCGTCTCTTAACGAATTTTTGAGCATGATGTCGTCCCAAGGTTAAGGCCGAGCACTCGGCATCATGCGTCGGAATCACGAGCCCGGAGGAGCTGGATGAAGCCTGCCATCGCGCCGCCCCTTTCTGGGCTTGGCCTCGCCGCGCTCATCCTCGCCGTCGGGCTCGGAACACCGGCCGCCGCCGCTTCGCTCGATGCCAAATACGATATTTCGCTGCTCGGCATGACGCTCGGCACCGCAAATCTCGTCGGCGGCATCAATGCCAACAGCTACAAGATCGACATGGTCGCGAAGCTGACCGGGCTCGTCGGCAGCTTCACCGGCGGGCGGGGCTCTGGCGCCGCGACCGGCAATGTCAGTGGCAACCGGGTTTCGCCCTCGACCTTCGCGGTCACCTCGGCGAGTTCGAGCGAGAGCCGCACCGTGCGCATGGCGCTTGACGGCAATGCCGTGCAGGCCGTCGCGGTCGAGCCGCCGGTCGATGCCAAGCCCGACCGGGTGCCGCTGAACGACAGCCACAAGCGCAATGTCGTCGATCCGATCAGCGCCTTCCTGATGCCGGTCGACGGCAAGGGCGGCGCCGGTGCCGCCTGCAACCGGACCTTGCCGATCTTCGACGGCGCGGCACGCTACGACATCAAGCTGAGCTATGCCGGCTCGAAGCAGGTCCAGCTCGAAGGCTATAGCGGCCCGGTCACTGTCTGCCAGGCGCGCTATGTGCCGATCGCGGGCCATCGCGAATTGCGGCCGAGCACCAAGTTCATGCGCGAGAATCGCGACATGAGCGCCTGGCTCGCGCCGGTCGCCGGCACGAACATGATGGTGCCGGTGCGTATCTCCGTGAAGACGATGGTCGGCACCGCCGTGATCGAGGCTTCGAGTTTCAAGGTCGATCCGGGCACAACGGCTAGCGCCAAGCGGTAGGGCACGCTGAGCACGGCGCGAACTGCGCTGGACGGATATGCGATAGCGTGATGGCAAGGCTCCTTGCCTGTAGGCAGTCCACTGCCTGCGCAGCAGCATTTCACGTTGCAGCGCGCATGCGATGACGCTGCCCCTCTCGTTTCGTCGCAAGGCATGCTTAAGTAGGGGCCGGAGCGACAGCCCAGCGCTGTCAGCGCCTTCGCGAACAAAGGCGGAATCATGCCGGTGTCCCGATTCCAGATATTGTGGCGATCGTGGCCGATGCCACGAGATATCGCCGTGAACGAATCCCGATTCTCGCTGAGTCAGCGATTCGGGCTTGCTTCGTTCAGGACTCGTTCCGCCGCCTAATCCAACGCTTTCCTTGCGTCAGCGCGAGTGCCTCCGGTGTCGCGCAGCCGCCCGGATGTCACGATCGGTCGCGACTTGATTTCACTTCGTTCCCTCCCGCCCTCGGTGCGTTCGCGCGGCGTCACAGCGGTTCTCGGCCCCACCAATACCGGCAAGACGCATCTGGCGATCGAGCGCATGGTGGCGCATCCGACAGGCATGATCGGCCTGCCGCTGCGCCTGCTGGCGCGCGAGGTCTATGGCCGCGTCGTCGACAAGGTTGGGGCGGATGCGGTCGCGCTCGTCACCGGCGAGGAGAAGATCAAGCCGGAGCGGCCGCGCTTCTGGGTCTGCACGGTCGAGGCGATGCCGCGCGATCTGGAGGTGGATTTCGTCGCGATCGACGAGATCCAGCTCGGCTCCGATCTCGACCGCGGCCATGTCTTCACCGACCGGCTGCTCAACCGGCGCGGCCGGGCCGAGACGATGCTGATCGGCGCCGGCACGATGAAGCCGGTGGTCGAGCAGCTCATTCCCGGCGTCAACGTCGTGACGCGGCCGCGCCTGTCGCAACTGACCTTCGCCGGCGACCGCAAGATCACGCGCCTGCCGCGGCGTTCCGCCATCGTCGCCTTCTCGGTCGAGGAGGTCTACGCCATCGCCGAGCTGATCCGCCGGCAGAAGGGTGGGGCGGCCGTCGTGCTCGGCGCGCTCTCGCCGCGCACGCGCAATGCCCAGGTCGAGATCTACCAGTCCGGGGATGTCGACTACCTCGTCGCCACCGACGCGATCGGCATGGGGCTCAACCTCGATGTTGACCACATCGCCTTCGCCGCCGACAGCAAGTTCGACGGCCATCATTTCCGCAGGCTGCATCCGGCCGAATTCGGGCAGATCGCCGGCCGGGCCGGCCGGCATGTCCGCGACGGCACCTTCGGCACGACCGGGCGCTGCGAGCCCTTCGAGCAGGAACTGGTCGAACGGATCGAGGACCACCGGTTCGAGCCGATTCGGCAGCTGCAATGGCGCAATTCCGATCTCGACCTGCGCTCGATCCCTGGGCTGCTGGACACGCTGAACCAGCTGCCGACCGAGCCGGGGCTGACGCGTGCGCTGATCGCCGAGGACATGACGACGCTGGAAATCCTGGCGCGCGACCCGGATGTGAAGGCGCTGGCGCATGGCCGCCCGGGCGTCGAACGGCTCTGGGAAGTCTGTGGCCTGCCCGATTATCGCAAGATCGCGCCAATGCAGCACGCCGATCTTGCGACAACGCTCTATCTTAGGCTGATGCGGCATGGCAGGCTCGATCCCGACTGGTATCGGACCCAGCTCGACCTGCTCGACCGCACCGATGGCGAGATCGATACGCTCTCGGCGCGCATCGCTCAGGTACGGACCTGGACCTTCGTGGCCAATCGTCCCGACTGGCTACCTGATCCAGAGCATTGGCAGGGGGTGGCTCGTCTTGTAGAGGACAAGCTGTCGGACGCTTTGCACGAGAGGCTTGCCAGCCGTTTCGTCGATCGGCGCACGAGCGTGCTGATGCGTCGTTTGCGGGAGAATGCGATGTTGGAGGCTGAGGTCACCGCGACGGGCGATGTGCTCGTCGAGGGACAGCATGTCGGGATGCTGCAGGGTTTTCGCTTCACGGCGGACCCGAAGGCGGGCGGGCCCGAGGCGAAGGCCTTGAACATGGCGGCGCTGAAGGCGCTCGCCAGCGAGATCGAGGCGCGTGCCGCGCGGGTCGTGCTCGCGGCGGACGATGCCTTCGTGCTGTCGCATGACGGCCTGGTGCGCTGGATCGGCGAGCCGGTGGCGCGCCTGACGGCCGGTGAGAAGGCGCTCGAGCCGCGACTGCGCCTGCTGGTCGAGGAACATCTGACCGGACCGGCGCGTGAGCAGGTCGAGGGACGGCTCAACACCTGGCTGAAGAATCACATCACCCGCCTGCTCGGGCCGCTCCAGCTGCTGGAGAATGCCGAGAGCCTGACCGGGATCGCGCGCGGCATTGCCTACCAGGCGGCGGAGGCGCTCGGCGTGCTCGAACGCGCCAAGGTCGGCGAGGAGATGAAGGCGCTCGACCAGGAGGGCCGCGCGGCGCTGCGCCAGCTCGGCATTCGCTTCGGCGCCTTCCATCTCTATGTCCCCGCGCTGCTCAAGCCGGCGCCGCGGGCGCTCGCGGCCCAGCTCTGGACGCTGAAGCATGGCGGGCCGGATCAGGCCGGGCTCGACGATATCGCCCATCTCGCTGCCTCGGGCCGGACCTCCTTCGCCGTCGACAAGGCGGTGCCGAAAGGACTTTATCGCGCTGCCGGCTATCGCGTCTGCGGCGAGCGCGCCGTGCGCGTCGACATCCTGGAGCGGCTCGCCGATCTAATCCGCCCGGCCATCGCCTACCGGCCGGGCGCCACGCAGGGGCAGCCGCCGGCCGGAAGCGCGGATCAGGACGGCTTCGTCGTCACCGGGGCGATGACATCCCTCGTCGGCTGCGCCGGCGAGGATTTCGCCTCGATCCTGCGTTCGCTCGGCTATGTCTCGGTCAAGCGCCCAGGTCCGGCCATCACGGTGCCGCTCGCCCCGCCGCCGGCCGCGACCGAGCCGGTCAAGGTCACCGAGGCTCCCGCATCGGCGGGCGAGACCGAGGCGATGCTGAACGCCGAGGCAACGGAATCCTCCGAGACCAGCGAGGCCGCGCAGCCTGCCGAGGCGGGCGAGCCGACACAGCAGGCGGCTGAAGCGGAGACGGCCGAGCAGGCCGAGGCCCCGGTGGTCGAGGCTGCCGAGCCGGTCGTGGCCGATACGGCTGCGCCGGAGACGGCGGATGCACCGATCCTGACCGAGGCCGAGCTGCAGCAGATTCCGCAGCCGGTTCCGGCGGACATGATGTCGGCGCTGCCGGCGGCCGAGCCGGAGACGACCGAGGAGGCGGCGACCGAGACGCAGCCCGCGACCGAGGCGGTTGCGCCGGCAGAGGTCGCTGCGACGGAGGAGTCTCCCGCTGCCCCGGCCGAGCCCGAGATGATCGAGGTCTGGCGGCCGCATCGCCACCAGGGTGGCGGACGCCGGCCGGAGCAGGGCAATCGTGGCCGCCGCGACGGCGCGCCCGGCGAGCGCCAGCCCGGCTTCAACCGCGGCGAGCGTGGCGACCGTCCCAATCGCGACCGGCGTCCGGACGAGCGTCGACGCGACCGGCCGGCTGCCGCCGCAGAGGGCCAGAACGTCGCCGGTTCGCCCGAGAGCGCGCGCCAGGAACGGCCGCAGCGCCATGATCAGGCGCGCAACGACCAGCCGCGTCAGGATCAACCACGCCGCGACCAGCCGCAGCGCAATGGCCGCCCCGACCAGCAGAACCGCGGCCCGCGCCCGGAGTTCAAGCGCGATCGCGACGGTCAGAGGCCGGGCGGACCCCGCCGCGAGGAGCGCGGCGAGCGCTTCCAGCAGCCGCCCAAGCCGCGCCCGGCCGACCGCGAGCCCGATCCGGATTCACCCTTCGCCAAGCTCGCGGCGCTGAAGGCCCAGCTCGAAGGCAAGCGCTGATCGGACGAGCCATTGCGAGAAGATCGTCAGCGCCTCGACAAATGGCTCTGGTTCGCGCGCTTCGCGAAGACGCGTTCCGCCGCCGTGCGTCTGGTCGATGACGGTCATGTCCGTGTGGCCGGTCGGCGGGTCGACAATGCCGCCCATGGCCTGAAGCTCGGCGACGTGCTGACGCTCGCCCTGCCGCACGCGACCATCGTCGTGAAGCTCGTCTCCCTCGGCGAACGCCGCGGGCCCTATGAGGAGGCGAAACTGCTCTATGAGCGGCTGGACGAGGGCGCGCGCGGCGATGCGTCGCTTGCGGATGACGAGCCGACCGGATAGAGCGCGGGGCCGTCCGGTGTCCGTTCGCGGGTGTCGGCAGGCGCACGGAAAAGATTGTTCTTATTCTAACTCGGAGAAGAGATTTTTCTTCCCGACTCGGCCGGAATAACGGCCTTGAAACACCCGGCTTCGCGGCTTTTATGAGCGGTGAGACCGATCTGGAAGGACTGGCGACATGACCTATGTGGTCACCGAAAACTGCATCAAGTGCAAGTACATGGACTGTGTCGAGGTCTGTCCGGTCGACTGTTTCTATGAAGGCGAGAACATGCTCGTCATCCATCCCGACGAATGCATCGATTGCGGCGTCTGCGAGCCGGAATGCCCGGCGGAGGCGATCAAGCCCGATACCGAGCCCGGTCTCGAGAGCTGGCTGCAGCTCAACTCCAAGTATGCATCGAGCTGGCCGAACATCACCCAGAAGAAGGAACCGCCGGCTGACGCCAAGGCCTTCGACGGTGTCGCGGGCAAGCTCGAGATGCTATCGCCGGAGCCGGGCGAGGGCGACTGAGGCATCTGCCTGCGCTGCCCCGACATCGTTTTGGCGCTTCGACCCGGCAAATCTGCCGTAGGGGCATGCGAAAAACGCGTTAACTAAATCACGCCTGCGGCAAGCAGCCCCGGTCCAAAAGAGCGTTTACCTTTGATTCGGCGTGTTTTTTGTGCTACAACCTATGCACAGTCGAATTCCGTTCCGCTTGCCCCTGCGAGGTTTTTCAAAAACGGGGCGCCCCCTTCGATACGGATCATGAGCTACCGGCCGAACGCCGGAGCGTCATGTCTTCTGTGTCGAATGGTTAGCAAGAAGCAGTCGGCTGAGGGAGCGTGAGGCGCCGGGCTTATGGCCGAAAGCCAAGTCCGTATCGCATCAGGCAGAGTGTCTTCGGTCATCCGGCCGGGGGCGAACAATCTCGGGCTCGCGTCAAGCGGGCCGATCAGGAGTCGTAACGGCATGTCCACTGTGAAGAAAGCTGTTGTGCGCCAGGGATTCAAGACGGGCGAGTTCGTCGTGTACCCCTCACATGGCGTAGGCCAGATCACGGCCATCGAGGAGCAGGAAGTCGCTGGCTTCAAACTCGAGCTCTTCGTCGTCAGCTTCTCCAAGGACAAGATGACCCTGCGCGTGCCGACCGCGAAGGCCGCCAGCGTCGGCCTGCGCAAGCTCGCCGATGCCGAGCAGGTCGCCAAGGCGCTGAACACCCTCACCGGCCGTGCCCGGATCAAGCGCACCATGTGGTCGCGCCGCGCCCAGGAATACGAGGCGAAGATCAATTCGGGCGATCTCGTCGCCATCGCCGAGGTCGTGCGCGACCTCTATCGCTCCGAGGCGCAGCCCGAGCAGTCCTATTCCGAGCGCCAGCTCTATGAGGCGGCCGTCGACCGCATGACCCGCGAGATCGCGGTGGTCGACGACGTCACCGAGACCGAGGCGCTGAAGAAGATCGAGGGGCAGCTCGCCAAGTCGCCGCGCCGCGCCAGCAAGGCGTCCGAGGCCGATGCCGACGCCGACAACGATCTCGAAGGCGACAACGACGACATGCAGGAAGAGGCCGCCTGAGGCACCTTCCGCGTCGCGAAGTTCAAGACCCGGCGGGCGACCGCCGGGTTTTTTGTTGTTCAGGCTGTCCCGGTCTCGGTCGCCAGGAAGGCGACGGTGCGCTCCCAGGCCTGCTTGGCTGCCGCGGCGTTATAGCGCTCGGCGCTGGTGTCGTTCAGGAAGGCGTGGTCGACATCTGGGTAGATGATGATCTCGTGGCGGATATTCGCCGCCTTCAGCGCCTTCTCGTAATCCGGAACCTGTTGGACCAGTCTCGTATCGCGCGAGGCCTGCTGGATCAGGAGGCGCGCCTTGATCTGTGGCACTTTCGCAAGATCTGGCGAACGGCCGTAGAAGACGACGCCGGCGGCGAGCTCGGGAGCCGAGACGGCGAGATCGTTGACCGCGCCGCCGCCCCAGCAGAAGCCGACGGCTCCGGTCTTGCCGGTGGCATCGGGCCTTGCGGCAAGGAAGGCGAGCGCCGCACGCCCCTGCGCGACGACCTGCTCGCCCGATAGCTGCGGGAAGAGCGCCCGGGCCGCATCGGGATCGCTCGGCGTGCCGCCCAGCGGCTCGAGGAAATCGAGGCCGAGCGCGGTGAAGCCTGCGAGCGCCATCCGGCGCGTGACATCCTCGATATGCGGATTGAGGCCGCGATTCTCATGGATCACCAGCACGCCGCCGCGCCGGCCGGCCGCCTTCGGCGTGACCAGATAGCCCTTCAGCTTGACGCCGTTGACCACCTCCTCAAGGCGGCTCGCGCTCAGGCGTGGATCATCGGCAGCGACCTGCTGGGCCTGGGCATAGTTCGGCTCGAGCAGCGCGAGCGCAGCTTCCGCCGCGGCGGCGGTGCCTGCAATCGCGAGCAGGCGGTTCATGAAGACGCGGCGATCGAGCGGCTTATGGGTGTATTCGTCATAGAGCTCGACGATGCGGCGATCGAGGGCCATGGCAATCTCCCGCGAAGACCGGCGGCCTGCCGGCGCGCGAGTAAAGCCCAGCTTCCGGGCAAAGGGGAGTCAGGAAGCCGTGAGGCGCGCGGAGTTCCGCCGCCGCGCTATTCCGTCACGATCTTGTAGCGCTGGCCGGGGTTGAGGCGGCTCGCCCTGTCGAGGCCGTTAAGCAGCAGGAAGAGTTCGAGCGGCCGATCCTGCACGGCCATGCGGCCGGCGAGCGAGGCCGGATCGCTGCTGTCGGCGCTGACGATGCGCAGCTGCAGCGGGCGCGTTGCCTGTGCTTCCGCCGGGGTCAGCGTGCGGAAGCTGTCGAGCACGGCCCGCATCGGCCGCTCGGGATCGCTGTTGCCGCGTGCGGCGAGGATGAAGCGATAGACCCGCGACCCGGCCTGGATCGCGGCGAGGCGGAAGGTCCAGTCGGTGCCCTTGCCGCTGGCGAGCACGGCGGGATGGCCGGCAAGGTCGAGCGTCTCGGCCGGGCCGGTGGTGACGCCCTCGATCCAGCCCGAGGCGACATAGGATTCCAAGGTCTGACCGGGCTTGAGCGTGACCGAATCGAAGCGCAGCGCCTGGGCATTGTTGCTGCTGACGCCGATCACCATGTCGCGCGCCGCTTCGAGATCGAAGCCCTCGGGGGCGCTGAAGGCGATGCGCAGGGCGCTGTTGAGATAGCGCTTGCCGCGGACCACGCCGTCGCTCGGATCGTCGCCATAGGCGATGCCGTCGATCGCCGAGAGCCAGCGCGAAGCCTCGCGCTCGCCGATGCCGGGGGCACCGATCTGGCGGGCGGCGCCGGTCACGGCGGCGACGCGCTCCGGCGTCGAGGGGTGGGAGGAGAGGATGTCGAGCTTCTTGTCGCCGCTGCTCTGGCCCTGGGCCGCGTTGCGGAAGGCGGTATTGCGGCCGAGCGCCGCCAGGAAGCGGCCGGCGCCATAGGGGTCGTAACCGGCGCGGGAGATGTTGCGCACGCTGATCTGGTCGGCGGCCAGCTCCTGCTGGCGCGAGAAGCGGGCCAGCGAGAGCTTCGAGCCGGCCTGCACCGCGGCACCGGCGACAGGATCGTTCAGCACCTGCGAAACGACCTGGCTGACCACCGCGGATTCGGCCTCGGCCTCGGCCCGCTCGACGGCATGCCTGGCGGTGACATGGGCGATCTCATGCGCCATCACCGAGGCGATCTCGGAGGTGTCGTTGGACAGCGCGAGCAGCCCGCGCGTCACATAGAGCCGGCCGGTGGGCAGCGCGAAGGCGTTGACGATCGGCGAGTTCAGGATCGTGATCTCATAGGTGCCGATCTGGCCCTCGCCGGCCTTGGCCAGGCGGGCGACGATATCGTCGAGCACGGCGCGGGCCTGCGGGGCGCGGTATTCGCCGCCGAAGGCCGCGAGCAGGCGCTGGTGCTCGCTGTCGGACGCGCGGGCGATCGCGCTGATGCGCGGGGCGAGTTCGCCGTCGGACGGGCGCTGCGGCGGCAGCAGGGCGCTCTGCTCGCCGAGGCAGCCGGCAAGCAGCACGGCCGGCAGCAGCGCTGCGGCAAGCCGCTTCGCTGAGACCGGGGCTTCTCGTCGCCAGAACGCAAGCATGCTCAATCGATCAGTTCCAGTGCCGTGCGCGAAGGAAGTTCGAGTGCGAGCCCATCCGCGCCGCCAAGCACGCCGCGCGCTCGCACGCGTCTACCCGTCAAGGCGGCTGTGGTCCAGCCGACATCCTGCATCTCGCGCCAGATCCTCCGCGACACGACGATCGATGCGCCGGCCCCACGCCGACGCGTGAAATTGAGATAGGAACGCTGTGGCCGCTCGCCAACCGATGCGATCCGCCCCTCCAGCACCACGACCCGGCCCGCCTGCAGTTTCAAAGCGGCGATATCATGACCGTCGACGGTTTCCGCCGGCTTACCTCGGCGCGCGGGCGTGGCAAGTGCGGCCTCGGCCGCCTTCAGGGCGGCGTCGCAGGATGGGTGGGCGCTGTCGGGCAGGCGCCAGGCCGCCTTGGCGTTGAGCAGCACGGCGGCGAGATCAAGCGGCTCGTCCTCCGGGCCAAGCTCGACGAGAAGCCGGGCGGGCAAGCGTCCCCAGCGATCAGGCCCCGCCAGCGCGACGAGCCGGAGGTCCTGGTCCCGCCATGGCAGCAATTCGGTGGCGAAGCGGTCGATCTCGCTTTCGCTCTGGCGCGGCGCCAGCCCGACGAGGCGAAGGCGCCTGCCATCGGCCAGAAGCGGATCGCCATGGTCGTCGATGCCCTGAAGTCGCACCGTCAGCGTTTCCGGCGTGAGGCCCGGGCAGGATTCATCGGCCCGGGCGCCATTCAAAATGGCGACCAGACCGGCCAGACCCGCAACAAGAGGCTTCACCCGCATGCGCTTTATGCTACACGGTTTCGCGTGCGTCCCGGTAGCTCAGCAGGATAGAGCAACGGTTTCCTAAACCGTAGGTCAGGGGTTCGAATCCCTTCCGGGACGCCATCAATTCAGCTGAGCTGGCTGCGACCCAAAAGAAATGTCCAAGGGTCATTTGCGCTCGCCCTGACTTGCCCCGCATCGCGCGGGTACGTAGCTCTGGCGCCGGGTCGAGCGCTTGAAAGTATCTCGTTAGAAATCGATCCGGGCCACTTCGTTTAGGTGGTGTTGTGAACGATAAGAAATTGACAGCCGATCCTGTTCGCAACAATCTGGCCCTGGCTGGGGAGCGAAAAGCGCTAAGGGGCTCCTATGGCGACCATCGGTTGTCGCGCATCTGCGGCATGCCTAATCGCTCTAATCTTTTCGGGCTGCATGGGACGCTCCATGCCCACGGCAGAATCGATAAACGAGTCGACGGCTGCTGCCTTTTCCCAGTTCAGGGCCTGGATGCCATGGTCTACCGCTCCGGACCCGGCACCTCCGCATAATGAATTGGTTGAGGCGGTTCCCGAGCCGCTAGCCGAAGCGCCGGAAGTCGTTGGTCCTCCCCCGCCGGAACCTGCTCAGGTGCGGCCTCGCAAGCAGCCTGCTCTCGTAAAGCCCAGGCCTTTGCCGGTTGCAGCAACTTTGCCGGTTGCAACAACAACGTCCGAGACACCGAAGCTGCAGCTGCAGCCGGCTTCGACGCCTGAGGTCGTCCCGGCTTCGTCTCTTCCGACATTGGTATCGTGCACGACGGTCGCTGAGCCGGGGAAGCGCGTGCGCATGGAGTGCAACGCCGTCGACTGAAGGTTATGGGCGACGAGTCGCAGGGGTGTCACAGCCATTGATCGCTGCGACGACGATGAGGCGCGGGTGCCCCGCCTCCCTGCGATCGGATGTCGCTCGGACGTCATCTGGCATTCTTATTGCGTGCGCATCTCGACAGCTGAGGACGACCGAATGCGCCATATGCCGCGTGATGCGAAGGCCTGCATCGCCATGTACGCTATTGCAGCCTTTGTCATGCTCGGCTGGCTGGCGGGGGCTTTCATCTGAAATCGATTGCCGCCGAGCGCGCCGTCCGGCATCATTTCGCGCCTGCCAGCTTATGGTGGAGGTCCCAATGGCCACCCGCGCGAACCCGGCTAAAGAAAGCCTTCGCAACGAGCAGCGCGCCCAGCATCGCATCGAGCGGGCGGAAGGCCGGGATGCCCCGCTGACCCATGCGCTGGAGAATACCTTTCCCGCGAGCGACCCGGTCGCGTCCCAGACCGCCACGACGATCGGGGCAGCGCCGCATCTGAAGTCGCGCAAGCGGTAGCGATCGAGGCTGGCTGCCGGCGGCGACTGGCCTCGCAGCCGAGGCAACCGGACTCCGAGCAGGCGATGTTCAACGCGGTCCGGTGGGGCTCCACGAGAGCCGTCGCTGTGGATGAGACCACGTGAACCCTAGACAGGACGGTGGCCGCGCCTCCTGATGGCGCCGGGAACGGGAGGGAGAAGCCTCAAGGAACGACCCATGACTGACGAGAGCGAAGCGGCGGCCGAATTATCGGCTCGGATCGTCGCAGCCTATGTCACTCACAACAGCCTCCCCCGCTCGGAACTGGTCAAGCTGATCGAAAGCACGCATTCGGCGCTCGGCAAGCTCGCCTCGACCGCCGTCGCGGAGCCGGAGCCGCCCCCCAAGCCGGCGGTTCCGATCAGCAAATCCGTCACCGCGTCCCATATCATCTGCCTGGAAGATGGGCGCAGGTTCAAGACCTTGCGGCGGCACCTGCAAATCAAGTACGGGCTCACCCCCGACGAATATCGCGCGAAGTGGAATCTTCCGCGCGATTATCCGATGGTCGCGCCTGATTATGCCGAAGCGCGGTCGGCCTCGGCGAAGCGCGCAGGCCTCGGCCGGACGATCGGCGTCTCGGCGAGATATGGCCAGGGCAGGTCACCGCACCGGCGCTAGCACCTCTGGCGGGAAGGACTGGGACCGTTCATTCGGTGCCCCAGGATCGTCGCGTCTGTCGTCTTGCTGCAGCCCGGGCTGCTCGGGAGTGAAGCGGCGCGATCGCGCCGCCTATTCCATCACGATCGCATGGTCGTCGGAGGGCGCCTTCTCCTGCTTCGGGGTGACCAGCAGCGCGAGGAAGGGCATCGCCGCGATGCACAGGATCATCAGCAGCTTGAAATCGTCGATATAGGCGATGACCGTCGCCTGGCGGGTGACGACCTCGTCGAGCGCGGCGCGCCCGGCCAGCGTCAGTGGATCCCAGGCGTTCTTGATCGCCGGCATTTCGAACATCCGGTTATAGGGCGTGACGTGGTTGGCGATCTCGGCGTGGTTGACCTGCGTGTTGCGGATCAGCAGGTAGCTGACGATCGAGATGCCGACGCTGGAGCCGATATTGCGCGAGAGGTTGTAGAGGCCGGTGCCGTCGCCGCGATACTCGGCCGGCAAGGTGGCGAAGGTCACGGTGGTCAGCGGCACGAAGAGCAAGCCCAGGCCCGCGCCCTGGATGAAGCCGGTGACGACGATCGTCTGCTGCGAGACGTCGGGCGTCCAGCCGGCCATGTCGTACATCGCCCAGGCGCTGACCAGCAGGCCGGAACCGAGCAGGATGCGGATATCGACCTTGCCGATCAGCTTGCCGACCAGGAACATGCAGGCCATCGTGCCCATGCCGCGCGGGCCCATGACGACGCCAGCGGTGACGACGGGATAGCCCATCAGCGTTTGCAGATAGGGCGTCATCAGCGCCATCGAGGCGAGATAGGTGATGCCGACGATGAAGATGAAGATCATGCCGACGCTGAAATTGCGGTCGAGGAACAGGCGCGGCTTGATGAAGGAGTTCTGCGCCGTGAAGGTATGGACCACGAGGATGTAGAACGCGGCGACGCAGACCGTGGCCTCGATGATGATCTCGAGCGAGTCGAACCAGTCGAGCTGAGCGCCGCGGTCGAGGAAGAGCTGCAGCGAGGCGATGGCGATGCTGAGCGCGCCGAAGCCGATCCAGTCCAGCCTGGCGAGGATGTTCGTCTTCGTCTCCGTGACGAAGATCGCGACGCCGGCCAGCGCCAGCGCGCCGAGCGGCAGGTTGATGTAGAAGACCCAGCGCCAGGAGATGTTCTCGGTCAGCCAGCCGCCGATGACCGGGCCGAGCACCGGGCCGACCATGACGGAAACGCCGAACAGGGCCATGGCCGAGCCACGTTCCTCCGGGGTGTAGATGTCGAGCAGGATGCTCTGGGACAGCGGCACCAGAGCCGCGCCGAAGAAGCCCTGGAGCAGGCGGAAGCCGACGATCTGGCTGAGCGATTGCGCCGCGCCGCAGAGCATGGAGGCGATGACGAAGCCGATGATCGCGGCCGAGAGCACGCGCTTCCGGCCGAAACGGGCGGCAAGGAAGCCCGATGGCGGCGTCATGATCGCGGCGGCGACGATATAGGAGGTCAGCACCCAGTTGATCTGGTCGGCGCTGGCCGCGACGCTGCCCTGGATATAGGGCAGGGCGACATTGGCGATGGTGGTGTCGAGCGCCTGCATGATCACCGCGAGGATGACGCAGGCGGTGATGGCGCCGCGGTTGGCGACCGGAGGCGCCGCCGCGGTGGTATCAGCCATTGTGGGTCTCGGTCTTTTTGCCGATCAGATCGGTGACGAAGCTGGGCAGGCCGCGGGCGCGGCCGGTATCGACATCGAGTACGACGCTCATCCCGGCGCGCAGCTGCGGCTTGCCTGCGGGCGTATCGATCTTCACGCGCATGGCGATGCGCTGCACGACTTTCACCCAGTTGCCGCTGGTGTTCTGCGCCGGCAGCAGCGAGAAGCTCGCGGCCGAGGCCGGGCTGATGCTGTCGACCGTGCCGGTCCATTCGGCGCCGGGATAGGTATCGACATAAACCGTCGCCTTCTGGCCGGGGCGAACCCAGGTCAGCTCGGTTTCCTTCGGATTGGCCTGGATCCAGACATGATCGGATGAGACTAGGCTGAAGGCGACCGTCGCGTCGGCGAGATACTGACCCTTCTGCAGCGAGGGCACGTTGGTGACGATGCCGTCCATCGGCGCCTTCACCACGGTATGGTCGAGCTGGCGGGCGGCCTCGGAGCGGGCGGCGACGGCATCCTTGTAGCGCGGATGATCCTCGATCGGCGCGTCGGGATTGCCGTTCAGGGCGGCGGCGATGCCGATGAGCTGGCTCTGGAGCTGCGAAAGCTTCTGCACCGCGCCGTCGAGATCGTGCTTGGCCGAGTCATAGGTCGCCTGCGAGGCGACGGACTTGTTGGCGAGGTCCTGCTGCCGCTTGAAGGCAGTGGTATAGAACTCGATATCGGTCCGGGCCTGGGCGATCTGGCTCTGCATCGCCTTGTAATTCGCCTTCTGCGCCTCGAGATCGTTGCGGACGCTGCCGATCTGCGCGTCGGCGCGCTCGATCGCGTAGCGGAACTGGGCATCGTCGAGCTTGAAGAGCAGGTCGCCGGCCTTGACCGGCTGATTGTCGCGCACGTCGACCTCGCTGACGATGCCGGCGACATCGGTCGAGATACCGACGATATCGGCCTGCACATAGGCGTTGTCGGTCGACATGATCTGCCCGCCGACGACATACCAATAGCCGCCGGCGACGAGCGCGACCGGAAGCGCGGCGAAGAGGAGCTTTCGCTTGAGGCTGCGCGGCTTCCTGGCCGGCGGGGCGCTGGCGGTCGCGGCAGGGGCGGGCGCGGCGGTCTCGGGTGCCTTGGCCGTCGGCAGGGGCGTCGCGGGCGGCAGGCCGGGCTCGCCGGGCTTGGTTTCGGCGCGGCGGAGCTCGGTCACGTTGCTGGCTAAGGAAGCCTCCGGATCGTCGTTCCGGATGGGTTCTGGTCTTCTGACTGCGTCATCCATCGGTCTTCTGCCTTTCGGCCGGCGGTGCCGCGCAGGCCGTCGCGAGGTTCGTTCTCATCGTGCCGAGCAGGGCGAGCAAAGCCGCACGCTCGATCTCGGAAATCGCGCCGAAAGCCTCGGCGCGGGTGATCTCGCCGAGCTCGCGCATCGTCGCGAGGGTGGGGCCGGCCTTGTCGGTGAGATAGAGCCGCCAGACGCGGCGGTCCCTGGCGTCATGCCGGCGTTCGACCAGCCCGCAGGCCTCGAGCTTGTCGAGGATGCGGCCGAGCGTGATCGGCTCGACCTCGAGCAGCTCGGCAAGGCCGCCCTGCTGGATGCCCTCGTTCTTGTCGAGATAGGCGAGCACCTGCCACTGCGACCTGGTCAGGCCGAGCCCGAAGCCGCGGGCATTCTGCTCGAAGCGCTTGCGCAGCAGGCGCGCGACATCGTGCAGGAGGAAGCCGACGGTCGGCGACGGCTGCTGCTTTGGCTGGTCCTTGCCGGGCAAGTCTTTGCCGGGCATGTCCTTAGGCATGCTGTTCATAAGCATCCATATATTATTTTTGCTCAGGATTGTCGATGCGCAGGACGCATAACGATCGCGTCATGGTGCCGCATTCATGCGTCGAGCGGGCTGCGATGCCGACGCGATTCCGCTGGGAGTGCAGATTCAGCGCCGCCCAACTGCGAGCGATTGACACGTGCGGTTCGGCTGCCACTAGATATGGTGGTCACGGTCTCTCGAATCACTGGTTCGAGAGCTAAGAGGGAAGCCGGTGAGAGGCCGGCGCTGCCCCCGCAACTGTCAGCGGTGAGCTCGCGTCCATTCATGTCACTGAAGCCGCAAGGCTTTGGGAAGACGGGCGAGAGCTGCGACCCGCGAGCCAGGAGACCTGCCGCGACCCTTGGTTACGTCATTCGGACGGGGTGTTCCGGAGATGTGTCGGTCGCGGCCATCAAGCCGTCCTCCGTTCACATCCCGCAACTCCCCATCCGCCATCTCGGGGAGCGATGAAATCCATGTTCGTGAAGACCACCACCCGCATCGTCGCGGAACGCTTGACGGCCGAGCGCCGTCCGCTCTATCAGAAATGTAACAATGTTACATCGAAAGTTCCTGCCGTGCCGACGACGCGCCACTTCACCCGCCTGCTGCGATGGCCTGCCGCGGCGTTCCTCGGCACTCTGGTCGCGGGGGCCGCGCTGGCCGCGCCGACCCAATATCCGCTGACCCTGGAGAACTGCCGCGAGAGCGTCACGTTCAACGCGCCGCCCAAGCGCGTCGTCGCGATCGGCCAGACACAGACGGAGATCCTCTACGCGCTCGGCCTCGGCGACCGCGTCGTCGGCACGGCGGTCTGGTTCAGCCCGGTCGCCAAGCCCTATGAGGCCATGAACGCCAAGGTGAAGCGGCTCGCCGACAATGATCCGAGCTTCGAGGCCGTGCTCGCCCAGGAGCCCGACCTCGTCACCGCGATGTTCGAATGGCATGTCGGGCCGAACGGCATCGTCGGCAAGCGTGACCAGTTCGCGAAGATGAAGGTGCCAACCTATGTCTCGCCGACCGATTGTGTCGGCAAGGACAATTCCGGCCCTGGCGACGGCGTGCGCACGCAGATGTTCACGATGGAGCTGGTCTACCGCAACATCCGCGAATTCGGTGGGATATTCGATGTCGCCGATCGTGCCGAAAAGCTCATCGCCGAACTGAAGGCGCGCGAGGAGAAGGCGGTCCAGGCGGTGGCTGACGCCAAGGCCAGGGACGTGCCCGTGGTGGTCTGGTTCTCGAGCAAGGACATCAAGGGCGACGGCTTCATGGCGGGCAGGAACGGCGTGCCGGCCTATATCCTGTCGAAGCTGGGCGCGCGCAACATCATCGCCACCAACGAGGAATGGCCGCTGGTCGGCTGGGAAAGCATCGCAGCCGCAAATCCTGCGGTGATCGTCGCTGTGAAGATGGATCGCCGCCGCTTCCCCGCCGATGACATCGAGAAGAAGCTCGACTTCCTGAAGACTGACCCCGTCGCCAGCAAGCTCGACGCGGTGAGGAACAATCGGATCGTGATCATGGATGTCGGCGCGACCCGCGCCGGCCTCGACACGATCGACGGGATCGAGACGCTCGCCAAGGCGATCGCCAGCTTCGGCGCCGCCCCTTGAGCCACGCCGTCCATGGCCCCAACTGGCCGGCGCGGATCGCCGTCGCGCTGGCCGCCTTGCTGGCGCTCACCGTTTCGGTCGCGCTGGCGGTGACGATCGGCGAGATGCGCATCCCGCTCGACACGGCACTGCGCGCGCTCGGCAACGGGCTGTTCGATCTCGACTTCCCGGTGAGCGCGATCCAGCAGGGCGTGATCTTCGACTATCGCCTGAGCCGGGCGCTGATGGCGGGGCTGTGCGGCGGCGCCCTGGCGCTCTCGGGCGCGATCCTGCAGGCGCTGCTGCGCAACCCGCTGGCAGAGCCTTATGTCCTCGGCATCTCGGCCGGGGCCTCGACCGGCGCCGTCGCGGTGCTGATCCTCGGCGTCGGGATCGGCGGCGCGGCGCTGACGGTCTCCGCCGGCGCCTTCATCGGCTCCTGCGCGGCGCTTGCCGTCGTCGCGCTGCTGGCCACGGGGGCGGGCGGATCGAGCGACCGCGTCATCCTGGCCGGCGTCGCCACCTCGCAGCTCTTCAACGCGGCGACCGCGACCATCGTGACGACGCTCGCCAGCGCCGAGCAGGCGCGCGGCGTGATGTTCTGGCTGCTCGGCAATTTCGGCGGCGTGCGCTGGCCGGACCTGTGGATCGCGACGCCCGTCGCCCTCATCGGCTTCGCCATCTGCATGCTGCACGCCAAGGCGCTCGATGCCTTCGCTTTCGGGGTCGATGCCGCGGCCTCGCTGGGCGTCGCGGTCACGCGGGTGAAGATCGTGCTGTTCGCGACGACGGCGGTAATGACCGCGGTCATGGTCAGCATTGTCGGCACGGTCGGCTTCGTCGGGCTGATCATCCCTCACGCCGCGCGCTTCCTCGTCGGTTCCGGCCATGCGCGGCTGCTGCCGGCCTGCCTGGTCACCGGCGCGATCTTCATGATCCTCGCCGACATCCTGTCGCGGGTGCTGATTCCGCAGCAGATCCTGCCGATCGGCGTAGTGACCGCGCTGTTCGGCGCGCCAGTCTTCGCGCTGATCCTCTATCGGGCGAGGCGCCCGGCATGACGCTCGCGACCCATGACGTGCGCTGGGGCGCCGCCGGCCGGATGATCGTCGACGGGGTGACGCTGCAGGCGGCGCCCGGCAGGGTGCTCGGCCTGATCGGCCCCAACGGCTCGGGCAAGTCGAGCTTGCTCAGGCTGCTCTGTCGGCTGCGCAATGTCGCGAGCGGGGTCGTGACCCTGGATGGGCGCGACATCGCCGATGTCGCCCGGCGCGAGCTTGCCCGCCGCCTCGCCTTCGTCGAGCAGCAGGCGACGACGGAGATCCAGCTTTCCGTCTGCGACGTGGTCCGGTTGGGCCGCACGCCGCACCGGACCGCGCTCGCGTCCTGGAACGCGGGCGACGAGGCCGCCGTGAACGAGGCGCTGGCGCGGGTCGGGCTCGCGGAGCGGCACGATCAATCCTGGCACACGCTCTCGGGCGGCGAGCGCCAGCGGGTCCATATCGCGCGCGCCCTCGCGCAGGATCCGAGCGAGCTCATCCTCGACGAGCCGACCAATCATCTCGATATCCAGCACCAGCTCGCGATCCTGAGCCTTATTCGCCGTCTCGGCATCACCTGCATCATGGCGCTGCACGATCTCAACCTCGCCGCCATGTTCTGCGACGAGATCGCGCTGCTCCATGATGGGCGCCTGCAAGCCGCAGGACCGCCGGACGAGGTCCTGACCGTCGAAGCGATCCAGCGCATCTTCGGTGTCGCGGTCTCGATCCGCACGGGAGCGTCCGGACGCCGGCACATCGACTATCTGGTCGAGCCGGACCGGGACAATGGCGGCCATGAAAGCCGTCCCGCGCAAAGTCGGGACCGGGTGGAAGGCTGATATTGCACCCGTGATGTGTTCGCAGCCGAGCGCGTGATCGACAAAAAAAAGGGCCCGCTACCTCCCCGAGGGGAGATGGCGGGCCAAATGATCTCAAAACTCATGATCGCTATGAAATAAACGCGCGGGCCGGCCAGAGGTTCCTCGAAAACTGGCCCCTCTTCTGCGGGCGCATTATGATGGGACGGCGCGGCGGCTGGAGGGGTTTGCGATCCAGCGCTGGCGCGGCGACGCATCGCTGAGGCGGCGCCGGCACTTGAATATTTTCGCGGCGGCGTGTTCCAGTGCCTGGACGATAGCTCTCGACGCCGCGCGCGGGACATGCAACGAGATGGCGCCGATTTACCGTCGCCTTGTCGTGCCCACAGCATGCGTCGTCGCTCGTTCCTGACCGGCCTGACCGCACTCGCAGCCAACCTGCCTGCCGCTGGCCGCGCGTCGGAGCGCGTACGCACGGTCGCATTATTGATCGGCCTGCCGATCGACCATCCCGTCGTGCGGTTGCGCGTCGGCATGCTGCGCGAGCAGCTCGCCCTGCGCGGCTGGGAGGAAGGCCGCAACCTGCGCCTGCGGATACGACCCAACGGCTTCGACGAGAGCATGCTCGTCGAGGCTGCGCGGGAGCTCGTGCGGGAGGCGCCGGACGTCATCGTCGCCGGCTCCAGCGCCGAGGCCGTGGCAGCGCTGAGCGCGACCAAGACCATTCCCGTGCTGTTCGGCACCGCCTCCGATCCGGTCGGCAGCGGCTTCGTGCGCTCGCTCGACCGGCCCGACAACAATGCGACCGGCTTCAGCAACAACGACCCGTCCATGAGCGGCAAATGGGTCGAGTTGCTGACCGAGATCGCGCCGGCGACGCGCCGCATGGGGCTCATCTACAATCCGGCGACAGCGGCGGCCGGTGGCAGCACTTACGTCGCGCAGATGCGCGCAGCCGCGGCGGAGCGGGGCGTGGCGATCGTCGACTGTCCCCTCTCCAGCCAGGCGCAGATCGAGCCGGCGATCGCGAAGCTGGCGGAGGATATCGGGACCGGCCTGATGTTCCCGCCGGACAGCTTCACCTACCGCTTTGCCAGCGTCTGTGCCGGCGCGGCCGCGAGACACAGGCTGCCAGCGATCTATGTCTTCGACATCTTCGTCAGCGCGGGCGGGCTGATGTCCTATACGGGCGGACGTGACGAATCGAGCGAGCTGATCGCCTCCTATGTCGATCTCATCCTGCGCGGCGCCGATGTCGCCGAGCTTCCGGTTCAGTTCTCGCGCAGCTTCGAGCTGGTGATCAACGAGCGCGCCGCCACGGAGCTGGGCCTCACCTTGCCGACGTCGCTGCGCGTGCGCGCGACGCGGATCGTCTCGTGAGTGCGGATCCGCTTGCGCCGGGCAAGAGTCCGAGCGGCCGGCTCGCGCGCAAATATGCGATCTTCGTCGGCTCGGCGATCTGCATCGCGCTCGGCCTCAATGCCGTCGTCTCGACGCTCTTCGCCTTTGCCGACCAGCGAGCGCTGGTGGTCCGGGCGCAGCAGGCGCAGGCGCAGGCGGCAGCGGACAAGATCGCGAGCTTCGCCGGCGACATCATGCGCCAGCTCGATTGGGTCTCGCAGAGCGGCGTCAGCGCCAATCCAGCCGAGGACCGGCGGCTCGACGGGCTCAGGCTGCTGAGGCAGGTGCCAGCGATCCTCGAACTGCGGCAGGTTGGCACCGATGGGCGCGAATTGCTGGGCCTGTCGCGTTTCGAGCGTGACCGTCTCGGCAGCGGCACCGACTGGTCGGCCGATCCCGGCTTCCAGGCGGCAATGGCGCAGGGCTATTACTATGGCGAGGTCGCGTTCCGGCGTGGCTCGGAGCCCTATATGGTCCTGGCCAAGCGCATCGTCACGCCGAGCGACGGCGTCGCGATCGCGACGGTGAACCTGACCTTCATCAAGGAGCTCGTCTCGCATCTCAAGGTCGGCGCGGCCGGCCGTGCCTATGTCGTCGCCCGTTCAGGCCGGCTGATCGCCCATCCCGATCTCCGGCTCGTGCTGCGCAACACCGATCTGCGGCCGTTGCTCGCGGCCCATACGCAGGCCGGGGCGCGCGACGGTAGCGACGCGGCCGCCACGGGTGTTTCGATCGTCGACACCGAGGGCCGGGCGGTGCTGTCGGTGATGACGAAAGTGCCCGATCTCGATTGGAGCGTCGTGGTCGACCTGCCGCAGCAGGAGGCTTTTGCGCCGATCTACGCCTCGATCCTGCGCTCGCTCGCCATTCTCGTGGTGGCGCTGGTCGGGGCGGTTCTTGCCAGCATTATGCTGAGCCGCCGGCTCGTCGCGCCGATCAGGGCGCTCAGCGAAGGCGCGTTACGGATCGGCCGCGGCCAGCTCGACGAGCGCATTGCGATCAGCACCGGGGACGAGCTCCAGGAGCTCGGCGACCAGTTCAACCTGATGGCGGCGCGCCTGCAGGAGAGCCGCGCCGTGCTCGAGGACAAGGTGATCGAGCGCACGGCCGCGCTCGCCGCCGCGCTCGACCAGGCCTCTGCCGGCCAGCGCGCCGCGGAGCAGGCCCGGCACGTGGCGGAGGAGGCGACCAAGGCGAAATCGCGCTTCCTCGCCGTCGTCGGCCACGATATCCGCACGCCGCTCTCCGGCGTGCTGGGCGTCCTCGAAATCATCGACCGCAAGCGCATGAGCCGGCGCGACCGGCGGCTCGTCGAGATGGCGGCGGCCTCCGGCGATACGCTGATCAATCTGGCGAATGCGACGCTCGATCTCTCGCGGCTGGAAGCCGGGACCGAAAGCCTCGAATTGCGCGATTACGAGCCCGGCGCCTTGCTCACCGCCGCGTTCACGCTGATGCAGCCGACGGCGGAGCGCAAGGAGATCGCGCTGAAGCTCGAGCTCGGCAGCGCCGCGGGAGTGCGGCTGCATGGCGATGGCGGCAAGGTCAATCGCATCGTGCAGAACCTGCTGCGCAACGCGCTCAGCTTCACCGATGCCGGCGAGGTTGTCCTCGCCGCCGCGCTCGAGGAGGAGATGCTGGTCATCTCCGTGCGCGATACCGGCATCGGCATCGCGCCGGCGATGCAGCAGAAGATCTTCCAGGATTTCGTGCAGGTCGATCCGGAGACGGGGCGGCGGTCGGGCGGGGTCGGACTCGGGCTCGCCATCTGCACCAAATTGACGGAGCTGATGGGCGGAACGCTCTCCGTGGTCAGCGCGGTCGGCGTCGGCAGCACCTTCACGGCCAGGCTGCCGGCCGTTCCGGCCAAGGCGGCCGAGCCGCTGGAGGATCTCGCCATCGTCGAGCGGCCGATGCGGGTGCTTGTGGTCGATGACGAGCCGGTCACGCGCGAGGTCGCGCGCATCATGATCGACAAGGCCGGGCACAGGGCGCTCGCCGCTGCTTCGGGCGAGGCTGCTGTGACGCTGCTGGAGCATGAGGAGATCGATCTTGTGCTGCTCGACATGCAGATGGGCGGCATGGACGGGATCGAGACCGCGGGCGCCATCCGCGCCCTGCCGGATATCGTCCAGCCGGAGATCGTGATGCTGACCGCCGATGTCTCGCCCGAGACCATGCGCCTTCTGCGCGAGGCCGGTCTCACCAAGGTGCTGTCGAAGCCGGCGACAACCTCGGCGCTACTGCAGGTGCTGGGCAGCGGGTCGCGGCGGGCCGAGCTGCGCGGATCGGTCATGCTGTCATCCGAGCAGGCGGTCGACGAGCTGTTCTTCGAGACCCAGAGCCAGCTGATCGGCGATCAGCGGCTCGATCATCTGGTCGCCCTGTTCGCCACGGTCTCGCTGGAGCTGCTCCAGACGATGCGCGCCGCACTCGAGGAGGGGGATCGCGCCGCGCTTGCCCGGGCAGCGCATCAGCTCGGCAGCTCGGCCGGAGCGCTGGGGCTCGGCCGCGTCCTGGCGCGGGCGACCGCGCTCGAACGCGATGCGCTCACCGCGCCGTTCACGCTGCTGGCGCAGGCCGTCGCCGGGCTGGACCAGGCGCGGGGCGAGGCCCTGGCCGATCTGCACGGACGGGGCGCCGGCACGGCGGAAGCCGAGCCGGCCCAGGCCGAGCCGGTCTAGAGCATTTCCGCGTTTCTCCGAATCGCGAAAATTCTCTATCTATTTGTTTTGACGCATTTTCTTCACGCGAACCGGTATCCACTTCGCTCGAAAATGCTCTAACCCGAGCCAGTTTACGCGTTGCGTTCGGCGGCGATGCCGAGCTTGTAGCCGATGCCGCTGACCGTCGCGATCACGCCCGGCTCGCTGGCGCCGAGCAGTTTGCGCCGGAGCCGCGCCACCAGCGCATCGACCGTCCGGGCGTCGACCTCGCTATGGCGGTTGCTGACCACCTCGATCAGGTAGTCGCGGCTCAGGGGCCGGCCATTGCTGTCGACCAATGCGGCCAGGAGATCGAATTCGCCGCGGGTCAGGCGGATGGGGTCGCCGTTGATCGTGGCGAGCTCGCGCCGCAGCAGGTCGATCATGAACGGCCCGAAGGTGACCGTGGTGCTGCGCCGCGCCGTCTCGCGCTCGATCTTGCGCCGCCGCAGCAGCGAGCGCGTCCGGGCGAGGAGATCGCGCAGGTTGACAGGCTTGGTGACATAGTGGTCGCCGGCGAGCTCGAGGCCGACGATGCGATCGATATCGGTATCGCGCCGCGTCACGAAGATGATGCCGGCATCCGAAAAGCCCTGCAGCTCCTTGGCGAGCTCGAAGCCATCGCCATCCGGCAGGACCACGTCGAGGAAGATCAGCTCCGGCTTGAACTTGCGTACGACGCGGCGCGCTTCCGCCAGCGTCTCGGCTTCCTCGACCCTGAAGCCCTGGTCGGTGAAATAGCCGGCGATCATGGCGCGCGTGACCGGATCATCCTCGACGATGACGAGCCGTTCGCGGTTCGCCGCTGCGGTCTCGGCCGGCGTAGCCATCGTGTTGTCTGATGCCTTGAAGGAGATCGTCTGAGCCATATCGGCAGCTATGCCGCAAATCATCGCGTTGCGCATAACGATCCGATGACGCCGCGCGCTTTGCAAGCGCGCCGCGCCAGAATTGCGAACTTCGGTTCACGCGATCGTTGCAACTCCATGATCCCCAGCCCCCGGATTTCCGATTGCTGCGGCAGGCACGTGTTAATCATGGCGAGCAAATCACGAGGTGGACGTTACGTCATCCACCCGGATTTAGGACTTCACGCCGATAAGGAGGGGCACTGAAGCAATGTAGTTCGCCCATCGATGGCCGGGATCGCACAATGGCGGTCGGTCACGATGCCTGTCCAAGGTGAGCAGAGACATCAAGATGCCTATCCCAGCAATGATCCGAGCGATGCGCCCGCATCACTGGCTCAAGAACGGGCTCGTCTTCGTGCCGATCCTGCTCAACCATGATGTGTTCGATCTTGCGGCGCTCGGCCACGGCGTCGTTGCCTTCGTCGCCTTCAGCCTGCTCGCATCGGCGATCTACCTGCTCAACGATATCGTCGATGTCGAGGCCGATCGGCGTCACCCGACCAAGTGCAAGCGCCCGCTCGCGGCCGGCGAGATCACACAGGCCCAGGCCTATGCGGCGGTCCCGCTGCTGCTGATCGTCGCCTTCGCCCTGACCGCGCTCGTGCCGCAGCCGCGCCTGTTCCTGACGGCGCTCTCGGCCTATCTGGTGCTGGCGCTGCTCTATCTCTTCTTCCTCAAGCGCAAGCTGCTCGTCGATGTGCTCGGGCTGGCCGCGCTGCACACCCTGCGCATCCTCGCGGGCAACGCTGCCGCCGCGATCCCGATCTCGTCCTGGCTGCTCGCCTTCTCGATGTTCCTGTTCCTCAGCCTCGCCCTGGTGAAGCGTTATGCCGAACTCCGGATCACGCAGGACCAATCCGGCCTGAAGAAGGCCGGGCGTGGCTACCACGCCGAGGATATCGAGGCGCTATCGCAGCTCGGCATGGCCTCGGGCTGCACCTGCGCGCTGATCATGGCGCTCTATGTCGACAGCGCCGCGGTGAAGGAGCTTTATCGTCATCCCGAGATCATCTGGCTGATCTGCCCGATTATCCTTTACCAGATGGCCCGCGTCTGGTTCCTGGCCCGGCGCGGCCAGATGCCCGATGATCCGCTGGTCTTCATGATCCGCGACTGGCGCAGCCAGCTGATGGGGGCCACCGTCGTGCTGATCATGGTCGCGGCGACGGTCATTCCGTGAGAGACGAGCTGAAGGATTATCGATCCTGGGGCGGGCTCACTGCCCGGGACAGCGAGATCGTCGGGCCGGAGGTCTGGAGCGCTGCTCCCGAGGCGTTCCGCAAGCCCGCGCTCGCCTATGGCAATGGCCGCTCCTACGGCGATTCCTGCCTGAACGATGGCGGTGTGCTGATCGCGGCGCGCCAGCTCGGCCAGATCCTCGCCTTCGATCGCGAGAGCGGGCTCATCACCTGCGAGGCCGGGGTCCTGCTCGACACGATCCTGAACCATGTCGTGCCGCATGGCTGGTTCCTGCCGGTGACGCCGGGCACAGCCTTCGTCACGATCGCGGGGGCGCTCGCCAATGACGTCCACGGCAAGAACCATCATCGCCAGGGGACGTTCGGGCGCCATGTCCGCGCCTTCGAGCTGGTGCGATCGGATGGCAGCCGGCTGACCTGCGGGCCGGATATGAACTGCCCGTTCTTTACCGCGACGATCGGCGGGTTCGGCCTGACCGGGCTGATCACCCAGGTGACCCTGCAATTGTTGCGCGTTCCCTCCGCCGAGATGCGCCAGGAGGCGATCCATTTCGAAGGGCTCGACCGCTTCTTCGAGATCGCGGCCGAATCCGACGCGACGCATGACTATACGGTGGCCTGGGTCGATTCACTCGCGGATGGGCCGCGCTTCGGGCGCGGCGTGTTTTTCCGGGCCAATCATGCCTCGGCCTCGGATCTGCCGCAGGAGCGCGCGCCGCATCCGCTGCCGTTTCCGATCAAGCCGCCCTTCCCGCTGATCAACCGGCTGACTTTGCGCGGTTTCAACATGCTCTACCGGGCGGCGCAGCCGAGCACGCCGGAGCCGCGGCGCATCCCCTACCGGCCATTCTTCTATCCGCTCGACCGGGTCAGCAATTGGAACAGGGCCTACGGGCCCAAGGGCCTGCGCCAGTTCCAGTGCGCGGTACCGATGGCGCAGGCGCGCGAGGCGGTGGAGGCGATGCTCCGGCGCACGCTCGCGGCTGGCGAGGCTTCGTTCCTGACCGTGCTGAAAATCTTCGGCGAGGTACCGTCGCCCGGCATGATGTCCTTCCCGATCGCGGGTGCGACGCTGACGCTCGATTTTCCGCATCGCGGCGAGCGCACGCTGCGGCTGCTCGACGAGCTCGATCGCATCGCGCTTTCAGCCGGCGGGCGGGTCAATCCCTACAAGGACGCGCGCATGTCGCCGGCGACCTTCGAGGCGTCGTTCCCGCATTGGCGGGAGTTCGCAGGGCATGTCGACCCGGGCTTCTCATCCGGCTTCTGGCGAAGGGTCACGGGGGGCTGAGATCAGCCCGCTTCCTTCGGAGCCACTGCCTCGGGAACAGCCTGTTCGACGTTCAGGACGGTCAGCCTGTGCTGACGGCCATCGCGTGCCGTCCAGGCGATCGATTGTCCGGGCGACAGGCCGATGAGCGCGGTGCCGATCGGGGTCAGCACCGAGACGCGCCCGGCTGCGATATCAGCTTCGCCGGGGAAGACGAGCTGGACGCGGCGCGTCGGGGCAGCATCCGACTCAAAGCTGACGAAGGAGCCCATGCGAACGACGTTCGCCGGCACCTGGCGCTCGGCGACGACTTTCGCTCGCTCCATCTCGGCCTGAAGCTCGTCGGCGAGCTCCGGCATGCGGTCCTGAATGGACGCGGCCAGCGCACTCAAGCGCTCGTGATCGGTCGCGCCGACGACGATCTTCGGCTTGCGGTTGTTCCTGTGAGGGGTGGTTGTGGTCATGTCTGAAACCTGTGATGACGCGGCGGCGCGATCGGCGCAGGGCCGCGGGGGACTATCGAAGCGGGGAGTGAACGAACGACCGGCGAAGGCAGCGCAGCGGCTGCAACATCGACGCATCCCTGACCGGGACGCGGGTCGCCGGGTCAGGGGCTAAAATTCCGCGATCGGATGGATCCGGATTATCTGGGTGCCATGCGTGTTCACCCTGTTAAGTTGGCCCCTCGCGCCGTGGTGTCAAGCTCTGCCCGATCCGGGGGCGATCCACGTCAACGAAAAAGGGCGGCCCTGCGGCCGCCCTTCCCAAGCGCGATATGCATTGCGGCGTCGTCTCAGCCCTTCGCCGTCGCGACCTTGCGCAGGTAGTCCGTCACGATGCGGGTGATGCCACGTGAGAGCAGGTCGTCGAGCGCGTTGAGGAAGGTGTCGCAATCCTCACGAGTCGCGATCAGCGGCGGCTCGAGCCGGATGACGTTGCGGTTGTATTCGGTGAAGGCGACGAGCACGTCGTAATCCTTCAGCAGGAGGGCGCCGACGAAGCCGCAGAGCGAGCCCTTCAGCTTGTCGTCGAGCAGCGCGACCATGTGCTTCAGGCCGAAGGGCATGGTCTCGCTGATGTCCTGGAACTCGACGCCGATCATCAGGCCGCGGCCGCGGATCTCCTTGAGCAGTGTCGGGTGCTTGGCGCGCAGCTGGTTGAGCCGCTCGATCAGGTAATCGCCCTGGCGGAGGGCATTGCCCATCAGGTCCTCGTCATAGAGGACATTGAGGCCCTCGATGGCGCTGATGCAGGCCTCGCCCATGCCGCCGAAGGTCGCCTGCGCATGGATCAGCGCGCTCTTCGGCTTGCCATAGGCCTTCATGTAGATGTCGCGGCGCGCGATCATGGCGCCGACCGCGGCCTTGGAGCCGCCGAGCGCCTTGGCGAGCGCGGTGACGTCGGGCACGACGCCGTCACGCTCGAAGGCGAAGAACTGGCCGGTGCGGCCGAGCCCGCACTGCACCTCGTCGGCGATCCAGAGCACGTCGTGTCTGTCGCAGAGAGCGCGCAGCTCGCGCCAGAAGCCGAGCGGCGCTTCGACGATGCCGCCGCCGCCCTGGATCGTCTCCATCACGACGATGCCGATCGAGCGGTCGGCTTCGAGCGCCTTGCGCACGGCGTCGATGTCGCCGAAGGGCACCTTGACCCGGTTCTCGACCAGCTTGAACTGCGACTGGTAGAGGGTCGAATCCGTGACCGAGAGCACGCCCTTGGTCTTGCCGTGGAACGAGTTCGCGGCGTGCAGGATCTTGGAGCGGGCCGGGCCCTGGACCTGCTCGGCGACCTTCAGCGCAGCCTCCATGGCCTCCGAGCCGGTCGAGCCGAGGAAGACCATGTCGAGATCGCCGGGCGCGATTTCGGCGAGGTTCTTGGCGAGCGCGGCCGCATATTGCGACATGAAGGCCATGCAGATCTCATGGCGCTGCTCGTCCTGGAATTTCTGCCGGGCCGCGACGATGCGCGGATGGTTATGGCCGAAGGCGACCGAGCAGAAGCCGCCGAAGAAATCGAGGATCTTGCGGCCGTCGCGGGTGATGTAATGCATGCCCTCGGCGCGATCGACGATGATCCTGTCGAAGCCGAGGAGCTTGAGGAAATGGAGCTGGCCCGGGTTGATATGGGCGGCGAAGAGATCGCGCACCGTGCCGGCATCGAGCTGCTTGGCTTCCTCGACGCTGATCAGCTTCGGGCGGGCCGGGGCTACGTCGTTCTTGAAAGCGGGCATGCTCATGCGGCCTTGCTCCTCAGCTCGTCCTTGCTCTTGCGATATTCGGTGTAGGCGGCGAGCAGCATGTCCTCGTCGCGGTGTTTCGGAGTCCAGCCGAGCTCGCGCTTGGCCTTGCCGGTGTCGAGAATGCAGATCTCGTCGGCGATCAGGTACTGTTCGGGGTCCATGATCGGCAGGTTGATCGCGTCGAGCGTGTCGAGCGTGAGCTTGACCAGCGGGGCGGGGGTCGGCAGCAGGATCGATTTCGAGCCGGCATGCCGGATCAGGTCGCCGAGCAGCTTCTTCACCGGCGGCGGATCGTCGGAGCCGAGATTATAGGCGCTGTTCGGGAAGCCGGCCTTCCAAGCGGCGACGCAGGCGCTGGCACAATCGAAGACCGAGATGAACTGGTAGGGATTCTTGCCCGAGCCGATCATCGGCACCGGCAGGTTCATGTCGATCAGCCGGAAGAGCTTGACCAGGATGCCGAGGCGGCCCGGGCCGATGATCAGGCGCGGCCGGAAGATCGGGATCTGGAAGCCCTTGTCGCGGTAGGTCTGGCAGAGCGTCTCGGTCGCGAGCTTGCTCTCGCCATATTCGCCGAGCGGCTTGGCCGGATGGGTCTCGTCCTGGGGGACGGTGACCGAATGGCCGTAGATCATGTCGGTGGTGAAGTGTACCAGCTTGTTGGCGCCGTTCTTCTCCATCCAGTTCAGGATGTTGGCGGTGCCGTGATAGTTCACCGGCCAGAAGAAGTCGTGGCGTTCCCTGCGCGTCACGATCGGCGACAGCATCTTGGCCGAGAGGTTGTAGACGAGATCGTCCGGCGTCAGCGCGATGCTCTCGACGCTCTCGGGGCTGGTGACGTCGATCTTCTGGAACGGCACCTTGGCGTAGTGGGCGTGGCCGCTGTTCTGTATGTCGGCGACGAGGACCTCCTCGCCCATGGCGGCGAGATCGGCCGCCAGATGCGAGCCCACGAATCCGTCGCCACCGATGATGATGTGCTTCATGCTCGGTCTTCCGCTGGTTCGGTTGCAGGGATCAGCGCGGCGGCGCGCTGCGATGACGAGAATTGCGAGCCGGGACGCGCACCGGGCGCAGGTCGCTGCGCTCGACCGGCATGTGGAACAGGGTGGCGAGGCGGAGGATCAGTCGGGCGATCAGGTCCATGGCAGCTCTCAGCTCTGGGCGATGAAGATGGTGCCGACGACGATCAGCCCGATGCCGGCGATACGTGCGGCGGTCAGATCCTCGTTGAAGACGAAATAGGCGTAGGCCGCGACCACGACATAGGCGAGGCTCAGGAACGGATAGGCGTAGCTGATCTGCACCTTGGAGAGCACGATCAGGTGCGAGGCCATGCTGATGACGAAGGTGCACAGGCCCGCGAAGACGAAAGGATTGAAGACGACGCGCAGCACCGTCCAGAAGATGCCGTCGCCCTGGATGTCGAACTGGCCGATGCCGGTCATGCCCTTTTTCAGCATGAGCTGGGCGGCGGCATTGGTCAGCACCGTGAACAGGATCAGGGGAATGTAGGCATTCATCGGCGCTGGATTTTCCGCGTGGCTTGGTGGCCTCGTGAATGGCGCCGAAAATACTTCAAATGCCTTACGTCTGTGGTCCTAACTCACCGTAACGTTAAGATGATCCTGCCGCGTTTTCAGAAATTCGCGGGCATTTTTTCGGCCGGCCCGATCCTTGCGTGCCCCTGCCGTGTCACGGACAGGGAGAAGGCTGGATGAAGCGCGAAGAGCTCACCGAAAAGATCCTCGACATCAAGCGCGAGAAGGGCTGGAGCTGGAGATACATTACCGACGAGATCGGCGGCATGTCCGAGGTTCTCGTGGTGGGCGCGCTGCTCGGCCAGATGAGGCTGGTCAAGCCGCTGGCCGAGAAGGCGGCGGCGCTGTTCGGGCTCTCAGAGATGGAAAAGCGCATGCTCAACGAGGTGCCCTATCGTGGCACCGGCACGCCGATGCCGCCGACCGACCCGCTGATCTACCGTTTCTACGAGATGGTGATGGTCAATGGCCCGGCCTGGAAGGCGCTGATCGAGGAGGAATTCGGCGACGGCATCATGTCGGCGATCGATTTCAACATCGAGTTCGAGCGCGAGCCCAACCCGAAAGGCGACCGGGTCAGGATCAGCATGTCCGGCAAGTTCCTGCCCTACAAATACTACGGCAACGAGCAGGGCATCCCGGATTACGGCTTCAAGGAGCCCTGAGTGGCCAGGGCCTCGTCCTTCTGCATGCATTGCTGCAGGGCGGGACGTGCCAGCAGCGGGTGCAGATAGGCCTGGAAGACGGGGAGGCGCGGCAGCGCGCCGAAGATGTTGATGCCGTAATGGAGGGCGCTTCCGAGCTGAGTGTCGGCTGCGGTGAAGCGGTCGCCCGCGGCGTAGTCCTGGGCGCCGAGCCGCTTCTCCAGATTGGCGACGGCATCGGCCAGCGAACCGAAGGAGACGTCGCCCGGCTTGTAGGAGATGTCGAGCGCCTTGGTCGCGATGATCGGGTCGAGCACGGCGTCGGTGTAGACGAGTGCGGTGAGGTAGGCGGCTCGCATCGGATCGCCGAGCGCGGGGGCGAGGTCGGACTCTGGGAAGGCATCCGCGAGATAGAGCGAGATCGCGGCGCGCTCGGTGACGGTCGTGCCGTCATGGACGATGGCCGGCACCTTCTTATGGGGCTGGATCGCACGGTAGGATTCCGGCACGCCGGCCTCGGCCCGGATGTCGACCAGCTCGATCGTGTAGGGCTCGCCAAGCTCCTCCAGCAGCCAGAAGATGCTGAAGGAACGGGATCGCGGGGCATGATAAAAGGTCAGCATGGGGTCTCCTCGCCGGCTCGGGATACGATCTTCAGCGTCATCTTAGAAGACTGTGGTGGTGTCGGAAGCCGTCAGCAGCGTCCATGCAATGAATGAAATGATGTTACTGTATAACATTTCCTTTTACGCCTGCGATCGGCCAGTAATCGTACTGTCACTTCGGCTGCCTAAGCGTCTGAGCGAGTCCCGACCAACACGCGCGACAGGCGGAGTATACTTATGCAGGCGCAACGATTGCTGATGATGGCCGTGGCGGCCACGCTCGCCGGAGCCGCTCCCGCGGTGGCCCAGACGATCTATCCGATCGACCGGGCCGAGATTCTCGAAGGCTCGCACTTCGATTTCAAGGTCGAGTTCCCGGACGCCCCGGCCTCGGCTGACGTCAACGTCACCGTGAACGGCAAGCCGGCCGCCGAGATCTTCGGCCGCCAGACCACGTTCATGCAGAACGAGGAAGGCCAGAAGCACTCCGCCATGTGGCTGCGCGGCGCCTCGCTGCCGGCCGGCCGCTATGTCGTCGAAGCGACGCAGGGCTCGAACAAGTCGACAGTGGCCTGGGAAGTGTTCTCGACCCCGGCCCGTCGCGCCAAGAACGTAATCCTCTTCGTCGGCGACGGCTTCTCGATCGCGCATCGCACCGCCGCCCGCATCATGTCGAAGGGCCTGAAGGAAGGCCGCTATGGCGGCGAGCTCGCCATCGACGACATGCCGAACATGGCGCTGATCTCGACCTCGGGCAGCGACTCGGTCGTCACCGACAGCGCCAACGCGGCCCATGCCTACACCACCGGCCACAAGTCCTGCGTCAACGCGCTCGGCGTCTACTGCGCCAAGAACGCGCTGACCCTCGACCACCCCAAGGTCGAGACCATCTCCGAGGTGATCCGCCGCCGCAACAAGATGGCGATCGGCGTCGTCACCAATGCCGAGATCGAGGACGCCACCCCGGCCTCGATGGTGGCCCATACCCGCCGCCGCTCGGACTATAACGACATCGTCAAAATGTTCCTCGACGTGAAGCCGGACGTGATCATGGGCGGCGGCTCGCCGAACTTCCTGCCGAAGGCGACCAACGGCTCTAAGCGCACCGACGACCTCGACGCCATCGCCAAGTTCAAGGAGGCCGGCTACAGCGTCGCCACCTCGAAGACCGAGATGAACGCTGCGGTCTCCGGCGGCGCCAAGAAGCTGCTCGGCCTCTACAACACCGGCAATATCGATGGCGCTTTCGACCTGCGCCTGGCCAAGAAGGGCACGATCTCGAAGTTCCCGGACCAGCCTGATGTCGTCGAGCAGACCAAGGCCGCGCTCGAGATGCTGAAGGGCAACGAGGACGGCTTCTTCCTGATGGTCGAGTCGGCCCGTATCGACAAGTACAGCCACTCGCTCGATTGGGAGCGCGCGGTGTTCGACACGATCATGCTCGACAACGCCGTCAAGGCCGCCAAGGACTTCGCCGGCGAGCGCAACGACACGCTGATCATCGTCGTCGCCGACCATGCCCATCCGGTCTCGCTGATCGGCTCCTATAATGACGACCGTCCCGGCCAGCTGCTGCGCGACAAGCTCGGCGTCTACCAGGACTCGGTGGTGCCGAATTACGGCCCGCGCGACGCCGACGGCTACCCGACCGACGTCAACACCTCGCATCGTCTCGCTGTCGTGTTCGGCACCTATCCCGACACTTGCGACACCGGCCGCCCCTATATGGACGGCGAGCGCGTCCCGGCCGTCGCCGGCGCCGAGAAGAACACCTATGTCGCCAACGAGAAGGATTGCACGGCGCCGATGGCGGTGCGCAAGCAGGGCAACCTGCCGTTCGAGTCGAACTCGGGCGTCCATGCTGCCGACGACGTCGTCCTGACCGCGATGGGCCCGGGCGCCGAGAAGTTCCGCGGCCACAAGCCGAACACCTATGTCTTCCGCGTCATGGCGGAAGCGCTCGCGCTCGGCGGCAAGTGAGCTAGTCTGACGACGCTGCCTGGCGCGAATTCTGTCCGTTCGGCCGATATCGGCCGAACGGAAAGCGCGCAAATGGGGGAATGAGGAGCAATATCATGCGGCTGCGCATCTCCCCCATGTCCTTCACCCGCCGCGGGCTCCTGCAGGGGCTCGCGGCGCTCGGCATTTCCCCTCCCGCCTTCGCGGCCGAGCCGGAGCCGATCGCCTTCGACAGCCTCTACAAATCCTTCGGCGTGCTCGGCTTCCAGTTCTCCGACCGCGTCACCTCGCTGCGCGGCCAGGAGGTCAGGATCAACGGCTATATGGCGCCGCCGCTCAAGCCGGAGAGCCGCTTCTTCGTGCTGACGCGCGAGCCCCTGGCGATTTGCCCATTCTGCCAGTCCGATGCCGACTGGCCGGTCGATATCGTCGTCATTTTCATGAAGGAAGAGACGCCACTGGTCAGCGCTGGGCGCAAGGTCGCCGTGACCGGGCGGCTCGAGATCGGCTCCGCCACCGATGCCGAGACCGGTTTCGTCAGCCAGATCAGACTCGTCGATGCCAGTTTCCGCGTTGCCTGACGGCGCGGCCCAAGCCGCGGCGAAGCCGCTTCATCTCCACGGTGTGCGGCTCGACCATCGCGGCGGCGACGGCCGGCCATTCAGGGTCCTCGATATTCCCGACCTGACCATTCCCGCTGGCGCGCGCGTTGGGCTGCGCGGGCCCTCCGGTTCCGGCAAGACCTCGCTGCTGCACCTGATCGCCGGCCTCATCGTGCCTGATGCCGGCTCCGTAGCCTGGGACGCGAAGGCGGTCTCCTCTCTCCCGATCCCGGCCCGCGACCTCTGGCGGCGCGAGACGATCGGCTTCGTCTTCCAGGATTTCCACCTCATCCCGGAGCTCGACGTTGCCGCCAATATCACCTTGCCGGCGACCTTCTCCTCCTGGCGGATCGACAAGGCCCAGCACGAGCGCGCTGCGGCGCTGGCCGGGCGCATGGGGCTCGGCGATCTGCGCCGCAAGGCCCGGGTGCTCTCGCGCGGCGAGCAGCAGCGCGTCGCGATCGCGCGTGCCGTGCTGGGCCGGCCGGCGCTGATCCTGGCTGACGAGCCGACGGCGAGCCTCGATGCCGAGCACGCGAACGAGGTCGGCGCGCTCCTTGTCGAGGTCGCGCGGGAGGCCGGCGCGACGCTGATCTGCGCTTCGCATGACGCGGCGCTGCTGGCGCGGATGGAGCGCGTTGTCGAGATCGGTGCGCTGACCGGCAAGCCCCTGGCGCTCGCCTCATGAACCCGTTCCCGATGGTCTGGGCCGATATCCGCGCCCTGCGCTGGACGGCGCTGGCGATCGTCACGCTGGTCGCGCTGGCTGTTGCGATCGGCGTCGCCATCGGCGCGCAGGAGCGGGCGCTCCGGCGCAGCTCGGCCGCGGCGGCGGAGGATTTCGACCTGCTGATCGGCGCACCCGGCAGCCAGACGCAGCTGGTGATGTCGTCGATCTATCTGCAGCCCGATGCGATCCCGCTCATCGACGGCCGGCTGCTCAACACGCTCGCCAAGGACGAGCGGGTCGCTGCGGTGGCGCCGATCGCCTTCGGGGATATCAGCCGGGGCTATGTCATCGTTGGCACGACGGCGGATCTGGTCAGCCGCTGGGGCCGGCTCAAGCCGAGCGAGGGGCGGTTCTTCGCGGGAGAGGGCGAGGCCGTGCTCGGTGCGGATGTCAGCTACAAGCTTGGCGAGACGATCGAGCCCTCGCACGGCGTGCTCGGACATGCCGCGAAGCCCGGGCAGGTCGACGAGGAAGAGGCCGGCCATCGCCATGAGGGCCATGGCTATGTCGCCGTCGGGCGGCTGCCGCGCCTCGGCTCGCCCTGGGACCGGGCCATCCTGGTCCCGGTCGAGAACGTCTGGGAGGTCCATGGCCTCGGCAATGGCCATGCCTCGGAGGAAGCAGGCATCGGCCTGCCTTTCGATGGCCAGAAGATCCCGGGCGTGCCGGCGATCGTGGTCAAGCCGCGCAGCGTCGCCGGCGCCTATCAGTTGCGGGCGCAATACCGGCAGGGCGGTACCATGGCCTTCTTCCCGGCCGAGGTGCTGGTGACGCTCTATCGCGCGCTGGGGGATGTCAGGGATGTGCTCGTCGTGGCCTCCGTGCTGAACGCGGTGCTGATCCTGGCCGCGGTGCTGCTGCTGCTCGTCGCGGTCGCCGGCCTGCGGCGGCGGCGCTATGCGGTGCTGCGGGCGCTCGGGGCGCCGCGCGCCTATGTGCTGCTCGTGGTCTGGCTCGGCATGGCGCTGCTGATCGGCGCCGGCTGCCTGTCGGGGCTCGCCGTCGGGGCGGTCTTCACAAGGGCGGTCTCGGGACTGGTCGAGGCGCAGACCGGGCTCAGGCTGGCATTCTCGCTGGAGAGCCGGGAGATGCTGCAGGTTCTGCTGCTCTTCGCCATCGGCAGCGTCGTCTCGCTGCTGCCGGCGCTGATGTCCTATCGCGCGCCGGTGGTGGCCGGATTACGGGAGTAGGGCAACCGGGGCGCTGATCCTGCCGCCATATGTTGGCAGGAAACTCCGTTACTGTGGGTTTGCGGCTTACCTTCTCCGGATCGCCCAGGATCTTACTAAGCCCATGACCTTGCCAAACCGCGTCCGCCCCGATGGCACGCTCTTCGCCGATCCCGCGCGCGGCGAGCTTTTCGGCAATCGCGGCGGGCGCTTCCATGATCCGCAGACGCAGGCGCTGCCGCAGCGCGCCTATGCCACCCGGCAATGGATCTGCTGCGTGCTTTCGTTCAAGGGCAGGCGCCGCAAGGTCTGGGGCAAGGGCTATACCGAGCTGTTCTTCTGCGACGAGGTCACGGCGCTGGCAGCGGGGCACCGGCCCTGCATGGAATGCCGGCGGGCCGATGCGCTGGCCTATCGCGCGGCGCTGGTGCGCGGGCTCGGCCTCGAGCAGGTTCCGCTCTTTCCGGAGATCGATCGCCGGCTCGACGGCGAACGCCGGCTCGGCCGTGCCAAGCGCCTGCACCGCCTGCGGGCGGATGACCTGCCTGATGGCACGATGGTCGAGGCCGGTCCGGGCGAATGGCTGGCCTTGCAGGGCGATGCGGCGCTGCTCTGGTCGCCCGCGGGCTATGTCGCGAAGCGGCCGCGGCCTGCAGGTTTCGCCGCCGTCGTCACGCCGCCGTCAACATTGGCGGCACTTGTGAACGGCTATCTACCGAACTGGCACAGCAGCGCCGAAAACGCCGCCTGAGGCGACTGCGCGCGCCTTGCAAAGCCCCTTTGCGCTGGCAATCTGGCCCTGCGGCAGGCTCGAAAGCCGGGCTGGCTCGTGCGCCGCAATCCGACCCATCTGACAAGGATATCTCCCATGCTGCGAACCCTGGTTTGCGCGTTCAGCCTCGCGCTCGCCCTTGCCGGCGCCGTCATCCTGCCGTCGAGCCCGAGCCTGGCCGGCGCGCTCAGCATCACCGATGCCGATCCGGTCGCGGTCGTCACCATTCCCGACGACTGGACGAGCTCGAAGATTGCGCGCGGCATCGAGATCAAGTCGCCGGACGAGGAAATCTATCTCTGGTTCGAGCTGATCGCTCCGGGCGAGATCGACACCGTGCAGAAGGAGCATAACGGCTATTTCGACAAGGAAGGCGTCACCGTCACCGGCGCGTCGGAGACGATGAAGAAGGAGATCAACGGTCGTGCCTGGTCCTTCACCGAGCTGAAGGCCAAGAGCAGCGATGGCGACTCGATCATCCGCTATGTCGCGATCAATCCGAATGTCGCGAGCGGCAAGATCATCATGATGACCTATTGGGCCTCGATCGACGGCGACAAGACCCATGACGCCGTCATGAACAAGATGATCGAGAGCATCGCTTTCAAGTAAGCCTCGGCTTCGCTCGGCGTCTCATACCCGTTCGGCCTCCATCGCGGGAGCAGGCGCCGATCCGCCTGCTCCCGGGGGAAGGCCGGGCGGGTTCAATTATGTCGGAATCCTGACGGCTGCGGTTGTGCCCCGCGGTTCTGTGAATGGCGATCTATCGTCCTGGCACAGGGCTGCCGGCGGCTTCACTTATCGCCAGTCCGCATTGCCCATGACGTTCGGTGAGGGAGCGGGTGCCGCGGCAATCGTCCCGGCGCTATCACCTTCGGCACAGGCAGCCATGACCTCGATGGGACAGGAGATCCTGATGTTGCGGACCATTGCCTGCGCGCTCACAGCCGCGCTTGTTTCCTTCGCCACCCCCTTTGCGACCGCCCCGGCGCAAGCCGAGGCCTTCAACATCACCGAAGCCGATCCGGTCGCGGTGATCACCGTTCCCGACGATTGGGAAGGCAAGAAGGTCGCACGCGGGATTCAGATCAAGACCCCGGACGACGAGATCTACATGTGGGTCGAGCTGATCCCGCCGAACGAGATCGACGCGGTCCAGAAGGAGCACAACAGCTATTTCGACGGCCAGGGCGTCAAGATCGAGAGCGCCGGCGAGACGGTGCAGATTGAGGTCAACGGCCGCCCCTGGGTGATCAGCGAGCTGAAGGCCAAGGCCAAGGGCGAGGATTCGGTCATCCGCTATGTTGCGATCAATCCGAAAGTGGCGAGCGGCAAGCTGATCCTGCTGACCTATTGGGCCTCGCTCGAAGGCGACAAGAAGTACAATGACGCGACCACCAAGATGCTGGAGAACCTTGGCTTCAAGTAAGAATCGGGCAGGCGCGCCGTAGGCGCCAGGCTTGGGCTTGCTGCCTGTGGAACTTTCCAGCGCTCGATCGCGTTGCTCTCCCACAATTGTTCAACAGGGGGCTTCGACATGCGTTCGATAGCGCTGTGGTTACTTGGTGTGCCGATTCCGGTGATCATCCTGCTCTGGTTCTTCATGAGATAGAGCAAGGCAATTGCTGATCGACCTGATGGCCGGGAGGGCGCTCCCGGCCATTGTCATGTCCGCTGCTGACGGCGGCTGACAGGCGCCCCTGCTTCTTCCGCCGCGCATGCGGCGCATGGCTGTGCCGTCGCATCCTGCAACCACATCGCCTATATGGTCGCCATGCCGCCCATCATCTCCGTATCCAAGCTGTCCAAGACCTATGCCTCCGGCTTCAGCGCGCTGAAATCGATCGATCTGGACATCCACCGTGGCGAGATCTTCGCCCTGCTGGGCCCCAACGGGGCCGGCAAGACCACGCTGATCAGCATCATCTGCGGGCTGGTGACGCCGAGCGCCGGCTCGGTCACCGCCGATGGCCACGACATCGGCAAGGATTACCGCTCGGCCCGCACCAAGATCGGGCTCGTGCCGCAGGAATTGACCACCGACGCTTTCGAGACGGTCTGGGCGACGGTGAATTTCAGCCGTGGCCTCTTCGGCAAGCCGCGCAATCCGGAGCTGATCGAGCAGATCCTCAAGGACCTCTCGCTCTGGGACAAGCGCAACGCGATGATCCGTACGCTGTCGGGCGGCATGAAGCGACGCGTCATGATCGCCAAGGCGCTCTCGCACGAGCCGCAGATCCTCTTCCTCGACGAGCCCTCGGCCGGCGTCGATGTCGAGCTGCGCCAGGACATGTGGCAGCTGGTGCGGCGGCTGCGCGAAAGCGGCGTCACCATCATCCTGACCACGCATTACATCGAGGAGGCCGAGGAGATGGCCGACCGGGTCGGCGTGATCAGCAAGGGCGAGATCATCCTGGTCGAGGAGAAGACCGAGCTGATGCGCAAGCTCGGCAAGAAGCAGCTCACGCTCTCGCTGCAGCAGAAGATGGCGGCGGTGCCGGAAGCGCTCGCCGCCTATAATCTTGCTCTCGCGGCCGAAGGCGAGGAGTTGGTCTACACCTACGACACCAAGGCGGAGCGCACCGGTATCACCTCGCTGCTGCAGGACCTCTCCGCCGCAGGCATCCGCTTCAACGACCTGAACACCAGCCAGAGCTCGCTCGAGGACATCTTCGTGAGCCTGGTGAGGAACCGCCCATGAGCGCGATGGCCTTCAATCCACACGCGATCCGCGCGATCTACAAGTTCGAGATGGCGCGGACCTTCCGCACGCCACTGCAGAGCATCGTCTCGCCGGTGATCTCGACCTCGCTCTATTTCATCGTCTTCGGCGCGGCGATCGGCGCGCACATGCCGGCGGTAGGCGGCGTGTCCTACGGCGCCTTCATCGTGCCCGGGCTGATCATGCTCTCGCTGCTGACGCAGAGCATCGCCAATGCCTCCTTCGCGATCTATTTCCCCAAATTCACCGGCACGATCTACGAGCTGCTCTCGGCGCCGGTGGCCTGGTGGGAGGCGGTGATCGCCTATGTCGGCGCGGCGGCGTCCAAGTCGATCCTGCTCGGGCTGATCATCCTGCTGACCGCGACCTTCTTCGTACCGCTCAGGATCGAGCATCCTGTCTTCATGCTCGTCTTCCTGGCGCTGACAGCGACGACCTTCAGCCTTTTCGGCTTCATCATCGGCATCTGGGCCGACGGGTTCGAGCGGCTACAGGTCATCCCGCTGCTGGTGGTGACCCCGCTCACCTTCCTCGGTGGCGCCTTCTATTCGATCGACATGCTGCCGGGCTTCTGGCGCACGGTCGCGCTGTTCAATCCGGTCGTCTACCTGATCAGCGGCTTCCGCTGGAGCTTCTACGGCGCCGGCGATGTCAGCGTCGGCGTCAGCCTGGCGATGACGCTGGTCTTCCTGGTCGGCTGTATCGCCGTTGTCGGCTGGATCTTCCGGACCGGCTACCGGCTGAAGAATTGACAGCAGGCGCCCCTTCCTGTCTTCAACAGCGCCATGACCGATCTTACGACCCTTGAAGCTGCGGCGAGCGCCGAGGCGCCCTATGCGCGCCGGCGCACCTTCGCGATCATCTCGCACCCGGACGCGGGCAAGACCACGCTGACCGAGAAGCTGCTCTATTTCGGCGGCGCGATCCAGCTCGCCGGCGAGGTGCGCGCCAAGGCCGGCCGCCGCCAGACCTCCTCCGACTGGATGAAGATCGAACGCCAGCGCGGCATCTCGGTCGTCACCTCCGTGATGACCTTCGAGTATGGCGGGCACGTCTTCAACCTTCTGGATACGCCCGGCCACGAGGACTTCTCTGAGGATACCTACCGGACGCTGACCGCAGTCGACTCGGCGGTGATGGTGATCGACGCCGCCAAGGGCATCGAGGCGCGGACGAAGAAGCTGTTCGAGGTCTGCCGTCTCCGCGACATCCCGATCGTCACCTTCATCAACAAGGTCGACCGTGAGACGCGCGATCCGTTCGATCTGATCAACGAGATCGAGACGACGCTGGCGCTCGACGTCGCGCCGATGACCTGGCCGGTCGGGCGCGGCCGCGAGTTCACCGGCACGCTCGACTTCGCCTCCAACACCTTCCGGCGCAACCAGAAGGGCGACGAGAGCGATGCCGGCACGCCTGTCGCCGGCGAGGACGACAAGCTCTTCGACGAATTTTTGCCGAATGGCGCGGCCGAGACCTGGCGTGAGGAGGTTTTTCTCGCGCGCGAGGGGCTGAAGCCGTTCGATCTGGAAGCCTTCCGCGAGGGGCATCTGACGCCGCTCTATTTCGGTGCGGCCCTGCGCGACTATGGCGTGCGCGACCTGATCGACGCGCTCGGCCGTTACGCACCGAGCCCGCGGGCGCAGGTCGCGGATAAACGCCCGGTCGAGGCGGACGAGCCGAAGATGACCGGCTTCGTCTTCAAGATCCAGGCGAACATGGACCCTAACCATCGGGACCGCATCGCCTTCATGCGGGTCTGCTCGGGCAAGCTCTCGCGTGGCATGAAGGCCAAGCTGGTGCGGACCTCGAAGCCGATGCCGCTCAATGCGCCGCAATTCTTCTTCGCGCGCGACCGCTCGATCGCCGAAGAGGCCTATGCCGGCGACATCGTCGGCCTGCCCAACCACGGCACCTTGCGTATCGGGGACACGCTGACCGAGGGCGAGGACATCGTCTTCAAGGGTGTGCCGAGCTTCGCGCCGGAAATCCTGCGCCGCGTCAAGCTCAAGGACGCGATGAAGGCGAAGAAGCTGCGCGAGGCGTTGCAGCAAATGGCCGAGGAGGGCGTCGTCCAGCTCTTCCTGCCGCATGACGGCGCGCCCGCGATCGTCGGCGTCGTCGGCGCGCTGCAGCTCGACGTACTGAAGGAGCGGATGGAGGCGGAGTATTCGCTGCCCGTCGATTTCGAACCGTGTCAGTTCGCGATCGCGCGCTGGGTCTCCAGCGAGGACAAGGTGGCGCTGCAGAAATTCGTCTCGTCCAAGCCATCCTCGATGGCAGATGATCTCGACGGCGACCCGGTCTTCATGGCCTCGTCCCAGTTCACGCTGAAATACGATGCAGAGCGCGTGCCCGACATCAATTTCACCGATGTGAAAGACTACCAGAAGGTGGCGAAGGGCTGACCGCCGCGACGCGGCTGCTGCACTCCGTCATGCTCGGGACAAGCCCGACCATGACGCGCAGGCGAAGCAGTTCACACTTTTCCTGCCGCGAACCCGAGCGGAATCGCCGTCGTCGACTTCAGCTCCTCCATCGCGAACATCGAGGTGACGTCGCTCAGGTCGATGCGCGAGATCAGCTTCTTGTAGAGCGCGTCATAGGCCGAGATGTCGGAGACGAAGGCCTTGAGCAGATAGTCGATCTCGCCGCTCATCCGGTAGAAATCGACGATCTCGGGCAGGTCGTGCACGGCGGCGTGGAAGCGCTCCAGCCATTCCATGGAATGGCGCGAGGTCTTGACTGCGATGAAGATGGTCACGCCTGCCTTGAGCTTCTCGCGGTCGAGCAGCGCAACGCGACGCTTGATATAGCCCTCATTCTCCAGCTTCTGGACGCGCCGCCAGCATGGGGTCGGCGAGAGCCCGACCGCCTCCGAGAGCTGAGCGAGCGGCAGGCTGGCATCCTGCTGAAGCAGCGCCAGGATGCGCAGGTCGAAATCATCGAGCTTGGCCATGGATCCGTTTCCCCTTCCGGATCATAGCTTTCCGATCTTTGGATAGGGGTCGCAATAATTTTCTATGATTGGGCCAATTTTGAGTATCTGATCCTAATATCATCGGTATTTTGCGTGAGGACGCAAACCGCTTCCGGCCCAGCCGGCTATCATGATTCCAGCACGGTTTCGGCGGGAGCGGGGCATGGACGGATATCTGAACCACGAGCGGCGCGGTGAGATGCTGCGTAACCTGCGGACGGATGCAGGCACGCTTTCGGGCGATTATCTCGGTGCCGCCCGTGCCGTCCTGCATGAGCTCGTCGCGATCCCCGACCTGATCAAGCGCCTGCCGGTCGAGCGCAAGCCGGGCCGCTATACCCGCAACCTGCTCGCCGGCGACGAGGCCGTCAGCGTCTGGGCGATCGTCTGGGGCGAGGGCGCGACGACCTGCATCCACGACCACCATTGCTCCTGCTGCTTCGGCGTCGTGTCGGGCACGGTGACGGAGACCTGGTACCGCGCGATCGACGCGAAGCGGGCCGTCGCCACCGCGGAGCAGGAGCGGCAGGCCGGCTATGTCGCCTGCATGCTGCCCTCGGGGCCGAACATCCACCGGATGCGCAATGTCGGGCCGGGCGAGGCCATCTCGATCCATATCTACGGCTTCGACCACGAGGCGCATGAATCCTCGATCGAGACCGAATACACCGCCGTCGGCGGCTGATTGGCGCCGACGGCTGGAGCGCTTCCGCGCTTCTCTGACGCGCGGAAGCTGGCGATTGTGACGGCTCAGCCCGCCCGGTTGCCCGCGACCACGGCGAGGGCCGCGATGAAGCGGTCGAGATCGGCCTCCATGATATAGGGCGCCGGCGAGATGCGGATCGTGTCGCCCTTGGCGACGCCGCGGCGGCGGACCGTCATCACCTTGTGCTTGTCGCGAAGCTCCGCAACGATCGCGTTGGTCTCGGCCGCCGTGCGCCTGCCGGTCAGCGCGAAGGAGGTGATGCCGGCGACCATGCTCGGGTCGTCCGGGGTCTGGATCTCGACGCCCTTGATCTCGCGCGCCTTGGAGACCCAATAGTTGCGCAGGTGGCGATAGCGCGCCTCCTTGGCCTGCGGGCCGATCTCCTGGTGCAGCGCCAGCGCGGCGGGTACCGCGAGCTGGGCGGCGAAGTTCACCGTGCCGGTATGCAGGCGCGAGCGCACGTCGTCGGCCTTGAAGTCCTCGTCGCCCATATAGGTGTCGATATCGGCGAGGCGCTCCTTGTTGATGTAGAGCATGCCGACCCCGAGCGGCGCGCCGATCCACTTGTGCAGGTTGAAGCCGATGAAGTCGATGCCGAGGTCCTTGGCCTGGAAATCGACCTGGCCCCAGCTATGGGCGGCATCGAGGATGACGTCGGCGCCGCGCGCCTTGGCCATGGCGGCGAGCTCCTTGACCGGCATCATCAGGCCGGTGCGGTGGCTGATATGGGTCAGCAAGAGAAGCTTGGTCTTTGGATTCGCCTTGAGCGCGGCGTCATAGGCATCGAGCACGGCCTGGCGGGTGGCGGGCTCGGGAATGGCGAATTTGACGACGTCGACGCCGCGGCGGCCCTTCAGCCAGTTCATCGCATATTGCATCGAGTCATAGTCGAGATCGGCGTAGAGGACGGTGTCGCCGGGCTTCAGCTTGTTGTAGCCGGAGATCAGCGCCTGCAGCGCCTCGGTCGCGCCGCGCGAGAGCGCGATCTCCTCGCGGGCAACGCCGAGGAAGGCGGCCAGCGGCGTGCGGACATCGTCGAGGTCCTTGCCGATCTTCGTGCGGGCATAGACCGTGTTCTCGAAATTCACGAAATCGGTCAGGCGCTTGTACTCGGTCTTCACCGGCTCGGACATGATGCCCCAATAGCCGTTCTCGAGGTTCACCATATCCGGCGTGACGCTGTAGAGGTTGCGCACGGCGGTCCAGTAGGCGGTGTCGCTGCCGGTATCGGTCGTCGGCAGAGCCGGCAAAACACGGGCGGATGCCGTGTTGGCCTGGGTCATCAGGGCAGCGGCGCCGAGGCCGAGCAGAAGCGCGCGGCGATTGGTCTCGATCACTTGCATGGTCGTCATCTCCTGCGGGAATGACGCCGAGCTAGCCGGGCGCTGTTTCAGCCCTGTGACGGATATCGGGGATAGGGACGGCAATTCGTCCCCCGAGCTCTCTTAGCGGTCGCGTGACGGCGCCTTCCCCCATCGGAGCGCTGCGATGTCGATATTCGGATAGGCGCGATCGGGCGTGGACACGCCCGATCGTCTCTCGATCTTCCCGCAACCGAGGAGTAACTTTGCCGGCTTAGGCTTGGCTGGGGGGCGGGGAGCCTAGGCGTGCCCGGCCTTCAGTGCCTGGTCGAGATCGGCGTAGAGATCCTCGACATCCTCGATTCCGGTCGAGAGGCGCAGGAGGTCGGTGGGGCAGGGCGTGCCGGCGCCCTCGATCGAGGCGCGGTGCTCGATCAGGCTCTCGACGCCGCCGAGCGAGGTGGCGCGCTTGTAGAGCTCGACATGCGCCGCCGCCTTGACCGCGGCCGCCTCGCCGCCGGTGACCTGGATCGAGAGCATGAATCCGAAGCCGCCTTCCATCTGGCGGGCGGCGATGTCGTGACCGGGATGCTGCGGCAGACCGGGATAGAGCACGCGCGCCACCAGCGGATGAGCCGAGAGCTTCTGGGCGAGTGTCATGGCGGAGGCGGACTGGCGCTCCTGGCGGACATGGAGCGTGCGCATGCCGCGCATCAGCAGATAGGCCTCGAACGGACCGAGAATGCCGCCCTGGCCCTTGCGGACCGTCCTGATCCGGTTCCAGAACTCATCATCCTCGCGGGCGCAGAGCGCGCCGGCGACGACGTCGGAATGGCCGTTCAGCACCTTGGTCGCGGCGTGCATGACGATGTCGGCGCCGAGCGTCAGCGGGCGGGTATGGACCGGCGAGGCGCAGGTCGAGTCGATTGCGAGCTTGGCGCCGGCGGCATGGGCGATCTCGGCGGCGCCGGCGATGTCCGTGATGGTCCAGAGCGGGTTCGAGGGCGTCTCGGCCCAGACTAGCTTGGTGACGCCCGGCTTCACCGCGGCCTTGAGCGCGGCGAGGTCGTCGGTCTCGACGAAATCGATCTTCAGGCCCCAGCGCGTCGCCTCGGTCAGCAGCCAGGAGCGCAGCGCCCAGTACATCACCTTGGAGGCGACGACATGGTCGCCTGGCGAAAGCGCCTGGAAGACGGCGGTTGCCGCCGCCATGCCCGAGCCGAACAGCAGCGCGCCGGCCTTGGCCTCTTCGAGCATGGCGAGCACGCTCTCTGCCTCGCGCGTCGTCTCGTTGTCGGGACGGCCATAGACGAAGCCGGAGGAATAGGCGTTGTCCTCGTCACGGATATAGGTCGTCGCGACATGGATCGGCGGCACGACGGCCTTCGTCACGGGGTCGACCTTGCCCATCGCCTGGGCGGCGAGCGAACGGGGATGGAGCGGGCGCTTGGGCATGGGGCGATCCAGATCGTCTACTATAATGGACGTTTCATCTCATTTCGTGCAGGCCAGCGCAAGCGGCGAGGCCTGCCCCCAGCGCAGATACGGCCTCTGCCGGGAACATGGAATGGCCCTCGGCGTTGGCGCGTGCATGTCGTTCCTGCTCGCCGCCCTCATCGCCATCCTGCCGGTCACAGCCGCTTCGCTGCTCGGCAGCGCCGCCACGCTGCCGCAGATTCCGACATGGTATGCAAGCTTGGCGAAACCGCCATTCAATCCGCCGAACTGGCTGTTCGCGCCGGTCTGGACGGCGCTCTACGCCATGATGGCGCTGGCGGTCTTCCGGATACTGCGGCTGCCGCCGGGTAGACCGGGACGCGGCGGCGCGCTCGCTGCCTATCATCTCCAGCTCGGGATGAACCTGCTCTGGTCCTTCGCCTTTTTCGCGCTGCAGAATCCGCCGGCGGGGCTCGCCGTGATCCTGCCGCTCCTGATCATGATCCTGGTGACGATCAGATTGTTCATGCCGCTCGACAGGGTCTCAGCCGGTCTGCTCTGGCCCTATGCTGCCTGGGTGGCATTCGCGACGCTGCTCAACCTGTCGATCTGGTGGCTGAATCGCTAGCTCGAAAATGCCCTAGCTTCAGCCGATCGAGCGTTCGATCACCCGCATCACCGTGGCGCGCAGGTCGGCGATGGCGAAGGGCTTTGTCATCACCTCCGAGACGATCGCCTCCAGGCTCTTGGCCCGCTCGCGCTGCTCGGCATAGCCGGTCATCAGCATGATCGTGAGATCCGGAAATTCCTGCTTGGCGGCGAGCGCGAGCGCGATCCCGTCCATCAGCGGCATGCGGATATCGGTGAGCAGAAGGTCGAAGCGGCCTTTCTCGGCGATCAGGATATCGAGCGCCTCGGCGCCATCCGCCGCCGTCAGGCAATCGTGCCCGTCCAGCGACAGGCCGCGCGCGACCAGCGCCCGCACAGCCTCCTCATCATCGACCACGAGAATACGCGACATGGTTCAGATCCCGGGCAGGCCGGCCTGGTCGGCCGTCTCGATGACGCCGACATAGGGCAATTGCCGATAGGAATGGGCGACATCCATGCCGTAGCCAACGACGAAATAATCCGGGCAGTCGAAGCCGACATATTCGGCCTGGATATTGACGGCCCGTTTGCCGGGCTTTTCCAGCAGCACGACGCTCGAAACCTTCTTGGCGCCGCGCGCGGCAAGCAGGTCCTTGGCGAAGGCCAGGGTCCGGCCGGATTCGAGGATGTCGTCGACCAGCAGCACCTCGCGCCCGCGCACGTCGCTCTGCACGTCGCGCAGGATCTCGACCTGCCCCGACGAAATCGTGGCGGCGCGATAGCTGGAGAGATGGACGAACTCGACCTGCGGCGTCATGCCGGCACGATGCATGGCGCGGATCAGGTCGGCGACGAACATGAAGGAGCCCTTCAGCACCGCGACCACGAGCAGATCGGGCGGCGAGACCGCGGCGATGGCCTTGGCCATCTCCTCGTTGCGGCGTGCGATCGCCTCCTCCTCGTAGAGCACCCGGATACGCTGGGCCTGCGACATCTCGTTCACGTCCTTTCAGGCCGCGCTGGTCCATCCAGGCGGCCCCATGGCGTAGAAGCTACGCGTTTCAGTCTTGATCGCTGGTTTATACGATCCCGTCCGGCGGGATAGTGTGGCGATTGTGCCCTGGGGACAAGCGTGGCCTGGGCTTAAGCTTTATGCGGCGGGTCAGTGCGCGTTGGCGAGCCCGGTCGGCTTGGTCGAGGTGAAGCGGACCTGAACGGATTGCCCGTTCTCCGGCGGCGTCGCGAGCCGTGCCCGGAAGCGGACGAGTTCCGAGGGTTCCAGACGTTCGCGCGGCGGCTCGGTGGTCCAGGTGTAGAGGACCTGATTGGCCGCGTCCTTCACCGAGATCTCGATCAGTGGCACCTCGGTGGTGCTGCGGGTGATGTTGGTGACGTCGCCCTCGACTACGAGGAAACGTCCCTGCAGGTCCTGCACCAGGCCGCTCTCGACGCTGGTCAGGGTCAGGCCGCGAATGTTGACGGGCAGGCCGAGTGTCTCGAACACCACGGCGAGCTGGGGCGCGGTGCGCACCGCGAAATCGCGCTTCCAGGCGAGAAGGCCGAGCACCGCCACTCCGCCAAGCGCGAGCGCGACCGGCATCCCCAGATTTCGCAGCCGTGTCGTCAGCGGTGGGCGCGGCGTGCTGTCGCGGCCCTTGCGCCGCCGGCGCGCGGAAGGAGGCGGGGGCGGTTCGGCCTCGGCGGCGCGTTCTGCCGTCAGCGCGGAGACCTGGTCGTCGATCTCGGCGGCACGGCGCAATTCCTCGTCGAGCAGGGCGGCGGTCTCCTCGCTGCTCGGAGCTTCCGGGAAGGCCGGGAATTCCGGCGGCGGCTCGACATGCCAGAGCGCCTGGCAGCTGGCACAGCGCACCTTGCGCCCGGTCTCGCCGAGCTTGGCGGCATCGAGCTCATAGCGGCTGGCGCATGAGGGGCAGGTGATCAGCATGGTCTGAACGCGTTCCGCTTCGACATGGCGCTGGCCCGCTGCCAGCCTTCACCGCGACGAGGGACGGTTCAAGCCTTCAGCCACGCGGACGGGCGCGTGACCGCCATTGGCGCAAGTTATGGTTAACGCCTCGTGAAGAACTCTGCCCCATGCTGGTCAAACTGACCTTGCAGGGCTTTCCGTCCATCGCGGCTTGCGGTGTAGGATCGTGTCGGGGATTCGGGGGATAGCCGGCAGGCGGGTTGAAGAGAGAGCTGGGGAACAAGGCTTGGTTCGGTTCGAGAATGTCGGCCTGCGATATGGCATGGGCCCGGAGGTGCTGAAGGATATCAACTTCAGCATCGCGCCACGCTCGTTCCAATATCTCACCGGGCCGTCCGGCGCGGGCAAGACGACGCTGATCCGGCTGATCCTGATGGCGCTGAAGCCGACGCGCGGGTTGGTCAACCTCTTCGGCCAGGACGTCTCGCGGCTCGATCCGGCGACGCTGACCGCCTTCCGCCGCCGCATGGGCGTGGTCTTCCAGGATTTCCGCCTGCTCGACCACCTCACCGTCTATGAGAACGTGGCACTGCCGCTGCGCGTGCTCGGCAAGGAGGAGGCGAGCTATCGCGCCGAGGTCGTCGAGCTGCTGCGCTGGGTCGGGCTTGGCGAGCGCATGCACGCGGTGCCGACCGTGCTTTCCGGCGGCGAGAAACAACGCGCCGCGATTGCGCGCGCCCTGATCGGCCGGCCGGAGTTGCTGCTCGCCGATGAGCCGACCGGCAATGTCGATCCCAATCTCGGCCGGCGCCTGCTCAGGCTGTTCATGGAGCTGCAGCAGCTCGGCACCGCCGTGGTGATCGCCACCCATGATCTCGCGCTGATGGAGCTCTACGACGCGCCGCGCCTCGTCCTCGCCGATGGACATTTGCATGTCGACGCCTGAGACGGAGGAGAACGACAGCGAGCAGGGCGAGCGCGGCCTGCCGCCGAACCTGAGGCGCGACCAGCCGCTCGTACCGGTCGATTCTGCCGCCGGGCGGGCGCTCGTCGCGGTGATCGCGATCCTGACCTTCCTCGCCTCGCTCAGCGCCGGCGCGGCCGTGCTGACGGCGCGGGCCTCCGAGCAATGGCGCGGCGCCGTCGCCAACGAGATGACGATCCAGGTCCGTCCGGATTCGCGCCGCAATATCGAGGCCGATGTCGCCCGCGCCGTCGAGATGGCCCAGGGCGTCGCCAGCATCGGCGAGGTGAGGGCGGTCCCCAAGGCCGAGTCGGACAAGCTGCTCGAGCCATGGCTCGGCGCCGGGCTCGACCTCGTCGAGCTGCCGGTGCCGCGGCTGATCGTGCTCAGGCTGAAAGGCGCGCCAGGCGCCGATCTTGCTGCCTTCAAGGACAACTTGCGCCGGGAGGTGCCGACTGCGAGCCTGGACGATCATCGGCTCTGGCTGCGGCGGCTCTCGACGATGGCCAATACGATCATTCTCGCGGGCGTCGCGACCGTGCTGCTGGTGCTGACGGCGGCAGCGCTCGCCATCGCCTTCGCCACGCGCGGGGCGATGGCGGGCAGCCGCGACAGCGTCGAGGTGCTGCATCTCGTCGGTGCCGACGACGCCTTCATCGCCCGCGAATTCCAGAGCCGCTTCGTCCGGCTCGGCCTGAAAGGCGGCGGGGCGGGTGGTCTCGCAGCGATCGTCGCGATTGCGCTGCTCGGCTGGTTCACCTCGCGCTGGAGCGCGGCGCCGGAATCGGAGCAGCTCCAGGCGCTGTTCGGCGCCTTCGAGATCGGCTGGTCCGGCTATGCGGTGGTGCTGCTGGTGGCGGTCATCGTCGCCGCGATCGCCGGGTTGGTCTCGCGCTTCACCGTGCGACATTATCTGGGGGTGCTGACATAAACCGTTAAGCTCTAGGGCCGGGCGGGCTTTTCATGCCGCTCTTATGCCCGAATGCCGGTTTAGTTGGGCAAGACATGGCGATGACCGAAAGCAGGCAAAGGCATGGGGAACTGGCGATAGGCACGGGCGACAGCGCGGCCATCCCAGCTGCGCGGGCCAGGAAGAGCTCCGTCAGGGCCTGGGTCCTGCGTCTGATGCTTGCGGTGGGCCTGGCGCTGATAGCGGGCTTCGTGATCGGCTATGTCCGCTTCGCCTCGGGGCTCGAGCCACGCGAACCTGTTTCGGTGCCGCGCACCGATGCGATCGTGGTCGTCACCGGCGGCTCGCAGCGTATCGGCGATGCGATCGGCCTGCTCGGCGCCGATCGCGGCTCGCGCCTGCTGATCAGCGGCGTCAATGAGAAGACCGGCCGCGAGGAACTGGCCAAGCTCAATCCTTCGTCGCGCGAATTGCTCGCCTGCTGCGTCGATCTCGACTATCGCGCCCGCAACACCATCGGCAACGCGATCGAGACCCGGCGCTGGGTGCGCCAGCACGGCTTCCGCTCGCTGCTGCTGGTGACCTCGAACTATCACATGCCGCGCACGGCAGCCGAATTCCGCCATGCGATGCCGGGCGTGCGCATCGTGCCGCATCCGGTCGTGACCGAGCAGATCGATACGTCCGGCTGGTGGAACGAATGGCGCACCGCGAAGGTGCTCGTGCCGGAATATGCCAAATACCTCGCTTCAAAGCTGCGCAGCGCATTGGAGGACGATCCCGAGACCTCGCGGCTGTCGGTGATCGTCGGCGGGCGCAAGCCGGTCTCGCCGAAGCCGCCCGATGCGCTCGGACCGGCGCATGAAAAGCGGAGCCGGGCCGAGGCTGGCCAGCGCCCGGGCTGAACTGCCCCGACAACGCTTGACGCGGGCCGCGCGCCGGGCTCTTTGCCCGCCATGCTCGCGCTACGCTCTCTCCTCATCACCGGCCTGTTCTATGTCAACCTGACGCTGTGGCTGATCTTCGCGGCGGTGCCGTCGATCCTGCTGCCGCCGCGCTACCTGCTTGCCATTGCCACCGCCTGGGTCAGGAGCACGCTCTGGCTCCTGCGCGTCGTTGTGGGGCTGCGTTACGAGTTCACTGGACTCGAGAACATCCCGCCGGGCGGCATCATCGTCGCGGCGAAGCACCAATCCACCTGGGAGACGCTGGCGCTCGTGACCATCGTCCGCGACCCCGTCTTCATCCTGAAGCGCGAGCTGACCTGGATTCCGTTGTTCGGCTGGTGCCTGAAGAAGCTCAGGATGATCCCGGTCAATCGCGGTGCGCGTTCGAAGGCGCTGGTCGACGTGATGCGGCGCGCGCGCGTCGAGCTCGGCGAGAAGGGCCGCCAGCTGCTGATCTTCCCGGAGGGCACGCGCCGTCCGGCCGGCGCGCCGCCGGCCTACAAGACCGGCGTGATGCATCTCTACCACGATCTCGGCGTGCCCTGCGTGCCGGTCGCGCTCAATTCCGGGCTGTATTGGCCACGCCGCGGCTTCCTGCGCTGGCCGGGGACGATCCGAGTCACGATCATGGAACCGATTCAGCCCGGCTTGCCGAAGGAAGAGTTCCAGGCCCTGCTGCAGCAGCGGATCGAGACGGAAAGCGACCGGCTGCTCGCCATTGGCCGGGCCGAGCTCGCGGCGCTCGGATACAAGGGCGCCTGAGGCGGGGGCCTGCTGACATGTCCTGACAGGGGCGCACTTGACTTGCGGCTGCTTCGTTCTCATTTTGTTCGAGAACAAAGGAGCAACGCAATGGCTGCCCTGGCTTATCAGATCTCGCTGGATTTCGACGCCGTTCAGGAGCCCGTCGCGCGCGAAATGCCGCTGCGGAGCACGGCGGGGCTGGCCGAGCGCCGCTTCACCGCCTGGCGCGGCCGCTCGGGCCGGCGCTTTGTCGCCTCGGTCTTCTCGATCACCGATGATCACGCGCTCGGCTTCAGCGACGCGGTGCTGCTCGCGGTCTCGGCCGAGCGGCGCATCATCGCCGCGCGCGAGAGCGGGCCCTTCGGCATCGAGGCCGCCCTGACCCGCTGGCGCCGTTCGGTTGCGATGGCAGGCGCGACCGAGATCCATGTTCATCTGCTGGCCGAGGATGGGCTCACCCGCCGCGCCGCACTGCTCGACCTGATGCCGGAGGTCTGAGGTCCCGAGTTCCAATGGGCCTTGCCGTCATGCTCGCCTTTTTGGGCGAGCATGACGAGAAACAATGGTCGCGACGCTCAAACCGCGTTTGCGACCAATTTTTCGCGCCAATAGGAAGCTCGTTCCTTCAATTTCGCGGCGCGTATGTAAGGCGATTCTTCATCTTCCAGCTTTTCCAGGACCTCAAAGCTGAATTGTGCCTCGCCATGTCTGCGCCAAGCCTCGAGCAGCTTCTTGTGAGGATTCACGCCCTGTCGCAGCGTGAACCATAGGCGGGTCTGGATGGTCTCGATGTCGGGCCATTGTCCGACCCACGCTTCGCCCGACGTCTCGCAGCGAACCAGATAGATTCCGCCGACGATCTTACGTTCTTTGTAGGCAGCAATGGCTGCCCTGCGTGCCTCGCGCTGCATCCCGTCACTCCTTTCAACCCGTCGCGACACGATGCGGCGTCGTCTCGCTCAGAAGGATCCTCGGGATCAATATTACACGGGTATTATTGACGCAAGATTTTTATCCGGGTATTAAATGTCATCGATCCTTGGTGCCATGCGCATGTCCAACCCTCTCTCGAAACCTTGCACGGCCTTTGGCGGCCAGCGGCAATTGTCGTCCGGCCCGCTGATCGAAGTGGCTCTTGCCGTCAAAGCGGCAACAGAAAGAGACCCTTCGATCATGATCCTTGTCTTCGACGACATGACAGGCCGCGTGATCGATCTGGATCTACGCGGCACCAAGGCCGACATTATCGAGAGGCTATCCCGGCCACCCCAGACGTCTGCCGCGCACTATCGGCCCCGCCCAGGCGAGATGTCCGAGCTCGCGAAGGATGAGATTTCCGAAGCGAGAGGTCGAGGACGGCCAAAACTGGGGGTCGTCCCGCGCGAGGTGACATTGTTGCCGAGACATTGGGATTGGCTGGCCGAACAGCCGGGCGGTGCGTCCGCCTCTCTGAGAAGGCTGGTGGACGAGGCGCGGCGGACCGGCGGAACGCGACAGCAGCGCCGTGCCGCCCAGGAGGCGGCCTATCACTTCATGCTGGCGATAGCCGGTGATCTACCGGGCTATGAGGAGGCGACCCGCGCCCTCTTTGCTGATGATCGCTCCAGGCTGGCGCAATGGATTGCGGCGTGGCCGGACGACATCCGGGCGCATGTCCTGCATCTGGCGTTCGGCCCGAAAGACGCTTCGCGCGACAAGCTGGATCGCGGAAAGAAAGCGCCGTGAGAGGGGCCACAAGGTCGAGGACACGCGCCTTCCCTTGAATGAACTCCAGCCTCCGGCTTCACCCGACCATGAACACTGTGCACGCCAACGGTATCGAACTGGCCTATGACAGCTTCGGCGACAAGACCAACGAAGCGATCCTGCTGATTGCCGGGTTGGGCACGCAAATGATTCGATGGACGGCTCCGTTCTGCGAAGAACTCGCGGCGCGCGGCTACCGCGTGATCCGTTTCGACAACCGTGACGCAGGCTGTTCGACGCATTTCAGCCAATGCCCTCCGCCCGATTTCGGCGCCCTGGCGGCTATGCTCATGGCGGGACGACGACCAAGCGTTCCCTATAGCCTCCATGACATGGCTGCGGACGCAATCGGCCTGCTTGATGGTCTTTCCATTGATCGGGCGCATGTCGTCGGTCGCTCGATGGGCGGCATGGTCGCGCAGATCATGGCAAGCGAGCATCCCGGGCGGGTCCTGTCCCTGACGTCGATCATGTCGAGCACGGGCAATCCGGAGCTTCCGCAAGCCGCGCCCGACATCATGGCGATGATGACGCGCCCCGCACCCAATCCTTTCTCCGACGAGCCGGGGTTTCTGGCGCACAGCCTCGACTTCGCGCAACGCATCTCCGGATCTCGGTACCTATTCGACGGCGAGGCTCACCGTCTGCTCGTTCTGGAAGAAGTCCGGCGTGCCTACGACCCCGGCGGCACCGGGCGACAGATCGCGGCGATGGCTGTCACCGGTGACCGTCGTTCACGGTTGGCTGCCATCACGGTGCCAGCCCTCATCGTGCATGGGATTGACGATCCGCTCGTTCTACCGGCCTGCGGCAGGGACACCGCCATGTCGATCCCAAATGCGGAGCTCATGCTGATCGACGGCATGGCGCATGATTTACCGCCCGCGCTTTATCGGACGATTGCCGAGGGGATTGACCAAACGGCTCGGCGAGCCGGACGTTGAAGCCGCCCAAATGTCGGCCGCTGGGAAAGCTTGCCCGACCATGACGGTCCGATGATCTAAAGCGGCGGGCGCGGGTGCGTCAGTCCGGGCGCCAGCTCCTCGGCGAGCTGTGCGAGCACCGGATCAAAAATCCCCATCTTGTGCAGATGGTCATGGGTGCGCAGCACGTAGTCGGGGTTCTCGCCCGAGCTGCCGCGGCCCTGCCTCACCAGCTTGAGCAGTTCGGCCGCCGGCAGGCGCCCGGCATATTGCAGGTGCTTGCGGTCGGCGACATAGACCAGGGCCTTGACCTTGCGGCCGTCCTCCAGCGTCACCGGCAGATGCCGCTCGAGATAGACCGCGGTCGCCTGCTCGCGCTCGCGCAGATAGGCGATGGTCTGATCGGCATGATCGGCGGCGACGCGGAAGGCGAGGCCGCGGCAGGTTCCGCCACGATCGAGCCCGAGCACCAGGCCCGGCCGCTCCGGCGTGCCGCGGTGGACATGCGAGAAGACGCAGAGCGAGCGGTGATAGCCGTTCAGCTTGGCCGCGACGCTCTCCTCGAAGGGGAAGCCCGGCCGCCAGATCAGTGAGCCATAGCCGAAGACCCAGAGATCGCCGGCGCCTGCATCCGCAATCATCGTCATCCCACAATTTGGCCGTGAGGCCCTGCTTGATGGAGCGCAATCCGCGCCGTATTGGCGCTCATCCTGCTCGGGAGCTAACAATCCCGGCGCATTCACGCAATGGATCAGGCCTGCATGACCGCCCCCATCCCAGTGCGCCGCCGCAGCCGCTTCTGGCTCTACGCGCCCTTCGTCCTGATCGTGCTGGTCGCCGCCGGCTGGTCCGGCTTCTGGTTCTATGTGCAGGGGCAGGTGTCGCAGACGCTCGACAACGCGCTGGCACGCGAGGCGCAGGCCGGTCGGAACTGGACCTGCGCCGACCGCAGCCTCGGTGGCTATCCGTTCCGGATCGAGGTGCGTTGCTCGTCGCTGACCCTGACCTCGGCGCGCTGGGGCGATGCGGTGAACGTGCAGACCGGCCCGAGCGTCGCCATCGGCCAGATCTATACGCCGGGCCTCGCGATCCTGCAGGTCACCGGCCCGCTCCAGGCCAATCTGCCGGAGAGCCGCAAGCTGAACCTTGGCTGGAAGCAATTCGAGGCCAGCGTCGCGCTGACGCTGTCCGGCTTCGAGCGCCTGTCCATGGTGATGGCCGAGCCGAATGCGGTGCTGAGCCTGCCCGGCAGCGCCGACGAGACCTGGCGGGCTTCCGAGGTCGAGGTCCATCTCAGGCGCAACCCGACGCGGCCCGCCACCGACAATGTGATGGATATCGCGATCAGCGCCAAAGGATCGGTCCTGCCCCGGCTGGACGAGCTGCTCGGCAATACCCAGCCGGGTGATCTCGACCTGCAGGCCAGCGTGACGCAGTCGGTGGCATTCCGGCGCGGCTTCAATCCGGACTCGCTCGAGACCTGGCGCGCCGCCGGAGGCCAGTTCGAGCTGACCAAGCTCACATCGGTGAAAGGGGCGGTGCGCGCCGAGGCGAGCGGACGCCTGATGCTCGACTCCGCGCATCGCGCAGCCGGCGAGATCAATGCCGCCGTCGCAGGGATCGACCGCATTGGCGGCATGCAGGTCGGCGGGCTGATGTCCGGGCTCGGCGGACTCTTCGGCAACCGGCAATCGCAGGCGAGCAGCACGCCCGGGCTCACACCGATCCCGCCGCTTGTCCTGCGGGATGGCCGCTTCTATCTCGGGCCGCTTCGGCTGCCGATGCAGCCCTTGCAGCCGCTATACTGATCAAGAAAGGGGGCGGAAACCGCCCCCTTCGTATTCCTGCATCTGTGCCGGCGCTTACGCGGCCGGCAGGGCGGCGCGTGGCGCCTCGATCCGGCTTAGCGCCTTCTTGACCGCGTCCTGAACCTTCTCGAAGGCGCGGACCTCGATCTGACGGACGCGCTCGCGCGAGACGCCGAACTCCTCCGAAAGCTGCTCCAGCGTGATCGGATCATCGGCGAGGCGGCGGGCCTCGAAGATCCGGCGCTCACGCGGGTTGAGCACGGTCAGCGCCTCACGCAGCGCGGTGTGGCGGTTGTCGCTCTCCTCGGATTCGGCGAGGCGGCGCTCCTGGCTGTCGCTGTCGTCGACGAGCCAGTCCTGCCATTCGCCCTCACCCTCCTCGCGCAGAGGCGTGTTGAGCGAGGCGTCGCCGCCGAGACGGCGGTTCATGTCGACCACATCCTGCTCGTTGACGCCGAGCTTGGTGGCGATCTGCTTGACCTGGTCGGGACGCAGGTCGCCCTCGCCCAGCGCCGAGATCTTGCTCTTGGCCTTACGCAGGTTGAAGAACAGCTTCTTCTGGTTCGCGGTGGTGCCCATCTTCACCAGCGACCAGGAACGCAGGATGTACTCTTGAATCGAGGCCTTGATCCACCACATCGCATAGGTGGCCAGCCGGAAGCCCTTGTCGGGCTCGAAGCGCTTGACGGCCTGCATCAGGCCGACATTGCCTTCGGACACGACTTCGCCGATCGGCAGGCCGTAGCCACGATAGCCCATGGCGATCTTGGCGACGAGACGGAGGTGAGAGGTCACAAGCTTATGGGCCGCGTCACGGTCGCCATGCTCCCGCCAGCGCTTGGCGAGCATGTACTCCTGGCTCGGCTCCAGCATCGGAAACTTGCGGATCTCTTCGAGATATCTTGAAAGTCCGCCCTCGGCGGACATCACGGGCAGCGATGCAATCGCCATGCTCGTTCTCCTTTCCTGGCCCCCGCTTCGCGGCAGGCCAACCGCGCGAAGGACCCTCGCGCAAGTCTTGGATATGTGCCCGAACCAACTGATGAACCGTCTGGCGGTCGGGTCGGTTCCGGCAGCGCGGCGCCCCTTAAGCCATCCGCATCCCAGAATCCCATTATATGCGAATGGAGAAAGGCGGAAAGTGGGCAAACGAGCCAGATTGGCTCACAGACCCGCGAGTTCCGCTTGCAGTTTTGCAAAGTCTGCCGGTGGTTCCGACTCGAAATGCAGCTCTTCCTGCGTGATTGGATGGGCAAAGCCGAGCACGGCCGCATGCAGCGCCTGGCGGCCGAGCGCGGCCAGCGCCTCGCGGGCTCCTTCGGACAGGCGGCTGGCCTTGGTGGCGAAGCCGGAGCCGTAGAGCTGGTCGCCGAGCAGGGGGTGACCGATATGACTCAGGTGCACGCGGATCTGGTGGGTGCGGCCGGTCTCGAGCTGGCACTGGATCAGGCTTGCCAGCGCTTCCTGCTCCTCATGGCCCTTGAGAAGGGCCGGATAGCGCTCCAGCAGGCTGATATGAGTGATCGCCTCGCGGCCGCGACCTTCCGACACAACCGCCATCTTCTCGCGATTGCGGTTGGAGCGTTCGAGCGGGGCGTCGATCGTGCCGTGCATTCGGCGCGGCGCGCCCCAGACCAGCGCGAGATAGGCGCGCTCGAGCGGGCCGGTGCGGCCATGGTCGGCGAATTGCTTGGCCAGGCCCTGATGGGCCTTGTCGGTCTTGGCGACGACGAGCAGGCCGCTCGTATCCTTATCGAGCCGGTGCACGATGCCCGGTCGCCTGACGCCGCCGATGCCGGAGAGGCTGTCGCCGCAATGGGCGATCAGAGCATTGACCAGCGTGCCATCCTCATGGCCGCCGGCAGGATGGACGACGAGACCGGCCGGCTTGTCGATGACGATCAGGTACTCGTCCTCGTAGACGACATCGAGCGGGATATCCTGGCCGATCGGGGCAGCCGGCTTGGCCTCCGGCATGATCAGCGCCAGCGCATCGCCCTCGGCGACCTTGCGGCTGGGATCGCTGGCGACAGCGCCGTTCAGGCGCACGCCGCCCTCGCGAATCACCTGCTGAAGCCGCGCGCGCGAAATCTCACCGGCGAGCAGGGCTAGCGCCTTGTCGAGGCGGGTGCCGGCCTGCTCGGCGGTGACGAAGAGGGTGGTGCCTTCGGAACTGGGCGCGATCGGATCGGATTTCATGGCTACGCTATAAGCGGCGCGACGGTCCTCCGCACCCCATTTCGAAGGCCGAAACCGGGAAAGCAGAGCGCGGGCTCAGATCATCGGACCGAATATCGTTTCCGGCCCGACGATCGAGTTTCGTGTTCCCGCATCGGCCTTTCCCGAAAACCGTGATTCACGTTTCGGGCCGATGCTCTAGCCAAACAGCTTGAACCGGCCCTTCGCGGCCTCCTCAGATTGCGGTTCTTCCGGGCCGGGATCATCAGGCGCGTGCGAGACCGGGAAGATCACCGGAGACGGGCGAGCTTCGCGCTGGGCCGCGGGGGCGGGCGCAGGTTTCGATGCTTCGGTGACAGGCGCGGGCTCGGGCTCGGGCTTGGCTTCGACCTTGGCGGCGGGCACCGGCTCCGGCTTGGCCTCTGGTTTCGGCGCAGGCGGCGTCTCGACCGGTTCCGGCGCCGTCACGACGATCGGTGCCTGCTGCACGGGGGCCGGGGCGGGCTCGACGATCGGCGTCACCGTCTCGGCCTTGGCTTCAAGCAGCGGGGCCGAGCGATCGTCAAGATCGGCCAGGACGTCATCCTCGATGGTCGGGCCGGTGCTGGAGAGCGTCGCGGGCGGCACGGTCCAGACGAAGGCATCGAGCCGGCCGGAGATCGGCGAGACCGGCAGCCATTGATCCGAGACCAGCCCATCCGCCACCCAGGCGGCGTCGCGCGGCGCGCGGGTCGCGCGGGAGAGCCATTCGCGGACCTTGCCGGCCGCGCCGTGCTCGGCTTCTTCCAGCTCGGCCATCAGCAGGCAGGCGCGCACCGAGGCGCCTCCGGCGAGCAGGGGCTTCAGCACCTTGCGCGCCCTTGCGAAGTCGCGGGCGTGGATGGCGGCGCCGGCCAGCGCCAGCACGCCTTCCGGATCGGAGGGGCGCAGCTTGGCGAGCGTCTCGGCCCGGGAGAGCCGGTCCTGGGCGCTGTCGCCGGGGCGGACATCGAGATAGGCGGCGGCGATATCGGGATGCGAGGCTTCGCGCCAGGCAGCTTCCAGGAGCTTGGCTGCCTTGCGGACATCGCCGCGCTCGGAGAGCATGCGGCCGGCAAGAGCGGCGGCCGGCGTCAGCCCGGGTGCGAGCTTGACCGCTTCCAGCGCGGCGGCAAGCGCCTTCTCGGGCTCGCGGCCCTTGGCATCGAGCGCCTCGGCGGCGAGCAGCACGGCGCGCTGACGCTTGGCCTCGGCCTTCTCGGCGAGGCGCAGCGCGGCACGGCGCTCGACGGCGGTGCGGGCAGCCTGCCAATCGCCGGCGCTGGTGTGGAAATCGAGCAGCGCGTCATTGGCCCAGGCGAGCGAGGGCGAGCGGCGCACGGCATCATCGGCAAAGGCGCGGGCGGCGGCCATGTCGCCGCGGCGGCGCGCCTCGACGAAGAGACCGCGCAGGCCGAGCACGCGCGTCTCCGGCTTTTCCAGCATCGCCTTGAAGGCGGCTTCGGCCCGGCCGCGATCGCCGGAAAGCTGGGCGGATTGCGCTTCCAGCAGCAGGGTCAGCGGCTCGTTGCCGGCGAATTTGCGCGCATCCTGCGCATAGCGGCCGGCGGCGACGGGATCGCCGGCGCCGATCGCGACCATGCCACGCGACACGGCCTCGAAGCCGCGCGCCCGGCGACGCGAGCGCGAGGCGAAGCTGAAGGCCGAGGGCAGGCCGAGGATGAAGCGGATCAGCGTCCAGGCGATCATCACCAGGAAGGCGAGTATGACGACGGCGATCGCCGCGATCGCGACGGTGCTGCGATACTCGAGACCTTGCCAGACGACGAGCACCTGGCCGGGCCGGTCGGCGAGCCAGACCGCTCCGACCGCGAGGAGGGCGATGACGAACAGATAGAGCAATACGCGAACCATCGGACTCTATCCCCCGTCAGCCGCCGGCGCCGAGCGCGGCGACCGCATCTTGCGCGATCTTGGCGATGGCGGCATCTGCCGCCGCACGTTTTTGGAGCGCTTCGCCGAATGCGGCGCTGGCGCGGCGCGCCGGCTCTGGCAATTGCGTCCAGAGCGTCGCGGCCGTACCGATATTGTTGCGGGCGATGGCCGTTTCGAGCCGAATCACCAAGGTACCGGGGTCATTGTCCCCGGTATCGCCGACCGGGCGCACGCTGACGATCCGGCTGGCGAGGCCGAGCAGCTTATCCTGCCAGCTTGCCGCCTCCGGCGTCGTCTCACGCACGAACATGATCTGGTGGTCACGGAACTGCGTGAGCAGCGCGGCCTGCGTCGCAGCGCCGGTTGTCGCCACGGTCTGGAGCGCAGCGAGCCCTTCCGGCGCGCCGCCGCCCTTGGCGAGGGCCGCGACATCGCCGGCGAAGGGCTGGCCGGAGGCGATGGCGTTCTGAATGCGCTCGGCCAGGACGATCCGCGCCGCGGCCAGAGCCTGCGGGGTGGGCGTTGCGGCGGTCCTGGCGAGCGCCTCGACCGAGCCGAGCCGTTGGGTCAGGGCGTTGATCGCAGCGCTGTTGTCGGGCGTCTGCGCCTGCTGCGGGGCGTTGGCGAGCTCGGCCAGCCGAGAGGCGGCGGCCTGCGCCTCGGCTCCCGCCTTGACGGCTGCATCGGCGGCGGAGCTGGCCCTGCGGTCGACGGCCTGCAGGGCGGCGTCGGTCTTGCGTTCGAGCGCCTCGAGATTGGCGCGGGTCGGCAAGTTGGTGCCGGCGCTCTGCAGGGCGTCGATGCGGGTGCGCAGATCGGCGATCTGCCGGGCGCTCGTATCGGTATCGGGGCGGCCGAAGGCGAACAGGACGATGCCGGCGCCGATGACGCCGCCAACGAGACCGGCCAAGGCGAGCGCCGGCAGGGGCAGGCGCGGTAGCGCCGGCTGCTCCGGTGTCGCGGCCGCGGGGCCGGGCTGGGCGGTATCGGGGCCATCCGCCGACTTGGCGGGGTCGATCAGCGGCACGTCGCCGGCGGTTGGCACTTCCTGGGGCAGGGCCTCGGTCGGCAGCAGGGCTTCCGCTGCCGCTTCCGTCTCGACAGGCGAGGCCGATTCGGCCGTCGCCGCGGGAGTATCGTCCTTCGCCTTGAGCTCGATCGTCGGCGGCGTGCGTCTGGCGCGCCCGCGCGGCGTGGATGGTTTGTCCGGCTCGCTCATCGCGTCCCTATCCGTCTCGACGCCAGCCGGCGCGCTCGCGCCCTCTCTAGCATCTCCGATATTGCGATTGCGAGAAGACACTTGGTCGAGCGCGTCGAGCAAAGCTGCCTCTTCCGGATGCTCGGCGACGAGAACGGTGCTGGCGCCGGCGCTGATCAGCGGCGCCGCGACCTCGGCCGAAAGCGCGACATGGGTCAGCTCCAGCGCCGCTTCGCCGAGCCCGGCCTTGCGGGTGAGGTCGAGGAAGGTCTGGGCGCCGCGCGGCGAATAATGCAGCGCGGCCTCGGCCTCGCCGCTGCGCAGATGCGCCGCTGTTTCCTCGGGCAGGTTTGCGAGGGCTTCGGCCGCATAGGCGGTCCAGACCACGACTTCATAGCCGGCTTCGCCGAGCCGGGTCGGGACATCCTCGCGATGGTCCTTGCCGATCACCAGCAGCAGCCGGGCCGGCGCGGTGATGTTCTGGCGGATCAGCGCGATCAGGTCGTTGCGGTCGCCATCGGCGCTGCGCGCATCCTCGAAGCCCGCAGCACGGACCTTGCCGGCCGTGCGGGCGCCGACGGTGAATACCGGCAGCTCGCGCCAGGCGGCGGGCGCGTCGGCAAGCGAGGGCACCGCATTGCCGCTGGTCAGGACCAGCGCCGCGAAGCTGCCGTCCGGGGCCGGGTCGGCGCGGCGGACGATATCGAAGAGCGGCGTCACGATCGGCTCATGCCCATGCGCGCTCAGCGCCCGGGCGCTGCGTTCGGCATCCGCCTGCGGTCTGAACACGAATACGCGCATGCGGCCTCCTATGCTGGCGTCCGGCTTCGACGATAGAGCGATTTCATGAATAGATGCCAGCGGGCGCGCGCCGGCGCAGCGACCGGCCGAGCTCGGCGCCGAGCGCTGCCGCCTCGGCCACCGGGCCGCTGATGCTGTCCTCGACGGCAGCGCTGCCATCGGGCGCAAGCAGCAGGCCGCGCAAATGGAAGCGCTCGCCCGCGACCGTGGCGTGGCCGGCGATCGGCGTCCGGCAGGAGCCGTCGAGCTCGCCGAGGAAGGCTCGCTCTGCCGCGAGTGCGATGCCGGTCTCCCGGCACAAGATCGGGGCCAGCGCCTCGGTGGCGACAGGGTCTTCGCTGCGGGTCACGACCGCAATGGCGCCCTGGCCGACGGCCGGCAGGCAATCCTCGATGGCCAGGATGCCGCTGGCCTTGTCGGCGAGGCCGAGCCGCTTCAACCCGGCAAGGGCGAGCAAGGTGGCGTCGATCGTGCCGGCCGCGACCTTCTCCAGCCGGCTGCCGACATTGCCGCGCAGCAGGACGATCTCGAGATCGGGCCTTGCCCGCTTCAGGATGGCCTGGCGCCGCAGCGAGGCCGAGCCGACGATGGCGCCTTGCCGCAGGTCGGCGATTCCCGCGGCGCCGCGCGCGATCAGCGCGTCTCGCACGTCCTCGCGCGGCAGATAGCCGGCAATGACGAGCCCGTCCGGCAGCGTCGTCGGCAGGTCCTTGGCCGAATGGATGGCATAGTCGACGCGGCCGAGCAGCTGCGCCTGGTCGATCTCCTTGGTGAAGAGGCCCTTGCCGCCGGCCTCGGAGAGCGGCCGGTCGCGAATCGCATCGCCGGTGGTGCGGATGATGTCGAGCGGCAGTTCCGCCTTGGCCCAGCCATGCGCGCCTGCCAGGCGCTCGGCGAATTCATGGGCCTGCGCCAGCGCCAGCGGGCTGCCGCGCGTGCCGATGACGAAGCGGCCGGGCTGCCGTTCGTGAAGCGAAGCGATCTCACTCATGCCTTTGTGTCTTAACCCCAACCTTGACCGCCTGAAGGCGGCGCATCAGCCTCTTGGCCTTATGCTTCTAGCCGCACTATAGGAAGGAAAGCGCGATGTGATAGCGCCGCAGCTTCGCCGCCCCGCCCTTCCGAATTCCTTACCGAGACCTGTCGACCGATCATGCGCGTGCTGGGGATAGAGACGACCTGTGACGAGACCGCGGCTGCGATCGTCGCCGTCGAGCGCTCGGGCGAGACCAAGATCCTGTCGAACGAGGTGCTGAGCCAGATCGCCGCGCATGCCGCCTATGGTGGGGTCGTGCCGGAGATCGCGGCGCGCGCGCATGTCGACGCGATCGACCGGATCGTCGGGCGCGCCTTCGAGACGGCGGGACTGAAGCCGTCGGAGATCGACGCGGTCGCGGCAGCGGCCGGACCGGGCCTGGTCGGCGGCGTCATGGTCGGCCTGACCACGGCCAAGGCGATCGCGCTGGTGACGGGGCGGCCCTTCATAGCGATCAACCATCTCGAGGCGCATGCGCTGACGGCGCGGCTGACCGACGATCTCGCCTTTCCCTATCTGCTGCTCCTGGTCTCGGGCGGGCATACCCAGCTGCTCGCGGTGCGCGGCGTCGGCGATTATCTGAAGCTCGGCGGCACGATCGACGATGCGGTCGGCGAGGCTTTCGACAAGATCGCAAAAATGCTCGGCCTGCCCTATCCGGGCGGTCCCTCGGTCGAGCGCGAGGCGGCGAAGGGCGATTCCGAGCGTTTCGAGTTCCCGCGGCCGATGGCGGGGCGGTCCAATGCCGATTTCTCGCTCTCCGGCCTGAAGACCGCGGTGCGATTGGTGGCGGAGCGGATTGCGCCGCTCTCGGACCGCGACGTCGCAGATCTCTGTGCGTCCTTCCAGGCCGCGATCGTCGATGTGCTGGTCGACCGGACGCGGGCGGGCCTGCGCGCGTGCCGGGCCCAGGGCATCACCCCCTCGACGCTGGTCGTCGCCGGCGGCGTCGCCGCCAACCAGTCGATCCGGCGCGGGCTGACGCGGCTGGCGACCGAGGCCGGCCTGCCGATGGTTGCCCCGCCGCTGGACCTTTGCGGCGATAATGGCGCGATGATCGCCTGGGCCGGGCTGGAGCGGCTGCGGCTCGGCATGATCGACGACATGAGCGCCGTGGCGCGGCCGCGCTGGCCACTGGACGAGCTCAGGCCGCAGGGATGAGCGGCGGGGCCGAGTTCTCGACCATCGGTATTGTCGGCGCCGGTTCCTTTGGCACCGCGCTCGCTGTCGCGGCGGCCCGCGCCGGGCGGCGCGTCCTGCTCTGGGCACGCGACGAGCGGACGGTCGCGGCCATCGCTGAGCGACGCGAGGCGCCGCGGCTTCCGGGCGTGACGCTGCCCGAAACGATCACGGCGACGAGCTCGCTCGCGGCGCTCGACCGGACGCAGGCACTCATCCTGGCACTGCCGACGCAGCATTTGCGGGGCGTGGCGCAGGCGGTGGCGGAGGCGCATCCAGCCGGTTTGCCGGCGATCTCGGCGGCAAAGGGCATCGAGCAGGCGACAGGCCGCTTCACCACCGAGATCATCGGCGAGGTCTGGCCGGCTGCCATCCCCGCGATCCTCTCCGGCCCAAGCTTCGCGGCCGATATCGGGCGCGGGCTGCCGACGGCGGTGACTCTGGCCTGTGCCGACGAAACTCTGGCGCGGCATCTCGCCGGGGCGCTGAGCTCGCCGGCCTTCCGCATCTATCACAGTGGTGATCCGCGCGGCGTCGAGATCGGCGGCGCGGCGAAGAATGTGCTCGCCATCGCGGCCGGCATCGCCATCGGCCTCGGGCTCGGCGAGAGCGCACGGGCGGCGCTGGTGGCGCGGGGTTTCGCGGAGCTGCGCCGCTTCGGCGAGGCCTATGGCGGGCAGGCCGAGACGCTGATGGGGTTGTCCGGGCTCGGCGACCTGGTGCTGACCTGTGGCTCGGCACAATCGCGCAATTTCGCCTATGGCCTGGCGCTCGGCCAGGGCAAGTCTCTGGAGGAGGCCGCCGGCGGCAAGCTGGCGGAAGGTGCCTTCACGGCCGCGATCCTGACGCAGATGGCCCGGGCCAGGGAGGTCGAGACGCCGATCGCGGCGGCTGTCGCAGCGATCATTGCGGGCAAGGTCGGCGTGCGCGAGGCCGTGGCCGGTCTGCTGGCGCGGCCGATCCGGGCGGAGAATTAAGCGTGGGCGGAACGATGCTCAAGCGTGGGGCTGCGCTGCTGTGCGTCGGGCTCATTCTCGCCTTCGGGCTGGAGTTCACACAGGTTCTGCGGACGGAGCCGGCTCTCGCGGCCGCAAACGAGCAGGCGACGCGTGTCGTGATCGAGAAGGCGGCGCGGCGGCTGACGCTGGAGCGCGATGGGCGAGCGCTCGCCCAATACGCGGTCGCGCTCGGCTCCAGTCCTGTCGGGCAGAAGGAGCGCGAGGGCGACGGGCGGACGCCGGAAGGAGTGTACACCGTCGATTTCAAGCATCCGGGCAGCCGCTACCATCTCGCGCTGCGCATCTCCTATCCGGATGCGCAGGCGCGTGACGCGGCCCGCAGCGCCGGCGTCTCTCCTGGTGGAGACATCATGATCCACGGCATTCGCAACGGCCTCGGCTGGCTCGGCGCATTGCATCGCGAACGCGACTGGACGGATGGCTGCGTTGCAGTCACCAATGCCGAGATTCGGGAGATATGGGCCCGCGTTCCGGAGGGAACGCCGGTCGAGATCCGGCCCTGACCCGGGAGTTGCGGAGGAGGCGATGGCGAACGATTGGTCCGACCTGACGAAGCGCGTTGCGCGCGGCATCGCCGAGGTGCGCAAGACCACGGGGGCCGAGCTCGTGGCCGAGAGCCAGCCGGTGCCGCTCGCCGGGCGCATCGCGCAGCGGGTGATCGAGCTGCGCCGCCGGCGCCGCGAGGACACGCATCGCTTCGTGCTGGTGCTGCCCTTCGGCGAGGCCGAGGTGCGCGTCGAGCTCAGCCCACAGGATTACGCCGCGCTGACGCGCGAGATGGTGCGCTTCTGGAACGAGCAGGGCGAGGCGGCCTCGCGCACGCCGGTGCCGCTGCAGGAAGAGGATGGCGAATAATGGCTCACTGGCTGATCAAATCCGAACCCTCCGCCTGGTCCTGGGACCAGCAGGTCAAGGCCGGCGCCAAGGGCACGGCCTGGGATGGGGTGAAGAACCACACCGCCAAGCTCAACCTGATGGCGATGAAGAAGGGCGACCAGGTCTTCTTCTACCATTCCAACGAGGGGCTCGAGATCGTCGGCATCGTCGAGGTCATCAAGGAGGCCTATAACTGGATTCCGGGCGAGCCCTGGGTGCTGGTCGATTTCGCGGCGGTGAAGCCACTGCCAAGGCCGGTGACGCTGGTCGCGGTCAAGGCCGAGCCGAAGCTCGCCAAGATGTCGCTGGTGACCTCGTTCCGGCTTTCCGTACAGCCGGTGACCGACGAGGAATGGGACATCGTCTGCAAGATGGGCGGATTGTAGAAGCCATCTGCGAATTCTACTGGCGCGGCCGTCTGACGCGACAGCCTGCGCTTCCGGTGCTCACGTACCGATGTACGTTCCGCTCCGGTTCTCGTCCGCCGAGCCAGCCGACTCACGCCAGCGAATTCTCAAACGGCTTCTCCGCGACCGACAGGGCTCCTCGCCGAAAGTCTGTGACACCAAAGTGGGAGGCTTTGCCAGCTTGTCGGGCGCTCCTCCCGTCCTATGATGCGGCCAATTCGCAAGAAGCGGCCATTGTGCACCGGGAATCCGGTCGCTATGCCTTGAGCCGCGTCGCCGATGGTTCGCCGGCGGCCCAAGTCTGGGGAGATGCCTACCATGTCCGAGAAGATCTACGAGGTGCCGGCGGCCTGGGCCAAGAAGGCATATCTGACCGACGCCAAGTACAAGAAGATGTACGCCGCCTCGATCAAGGATCCGGACAAGTTCTGGGCCGAGCAGGGCAAAAGGATCGACTGGTTCAAGCCCTACAGCAAGGTCCGCAACGCCAGCTACAAGCCGGGCAAGGTCTCGATCAAATGGTATGAGGACGGCACGACCAATGTCGCCTTCAACTGCGTCGACCGCCATCTGGCGACCCGGGCCAAGCAGACCGCGATCATCTGGGAGGGCGACGACCCCTCCGAGTCGAAGAAGATCAGCTACGGGCAGCTCTATACCGAGGTCTGCAAGTTCGCGAACGTGCTCAAGGCCAAGGGCGTCAAGAAGGGCGACCGGGTCACGATCTACATGCCGATGATCCCGGAGGCGACCTATGCGATGCTCGCCTGCGCGCGCATCGGGGCGATCCATTCGGTGGTGTTCGGCGGCTTCTCGCCGGATTCGCTGGCGAACCGCATCGAGGACGCGACCTCGGATGTCGTGATCACCGCCGATGAGGGCCTGCGCGGCGGCCGCAAGGTGCCGCTGAAGGCCAATGTCGACGCCGCTGCTGAGAAGGCGCCGGTCAAGACCGTCATCGTGGTCAAGCGCACCGGCGGCGAGGTCGCGATGAAGGATGGCCGCGACGTCTGGTATCATGACGAGGCGGCGAAAGTCTCAGGGCATTGTCCCCCGGCCGAGATGAAGGCCGAGGATCCGCTCTTCATCCTCTATACCTCGGGCTCGACCGGCAAGCCGAAGGGCGTGCTGCACACGACCGGCGGCTATCTCGTCTACGCGTCGATGACGCATGAATACGTCTTCGACTACCATGACGGCGAGATCTACTGGTGCACGGCCGATGTCGGCTGGGTCACCGGCCACAGCTATATCGTCTACGGCCCACTGGCGAATGGCGCGACGACGCTGATGTTCGAGGGCGTGCCGAACTATCCGACGATCTCGCGCTTCTGGGAGGTGGTCGACAAGCACAAGGTCAACACCTTCTACACCGCGCCGACCGCGATCCGCTCGCTGATGGGCGCCGGCGAGGAGCCGGTGAAGAAGACCAAGCGCAAGTCGCTGCGCCTGCTCGGCTCGGTCGGCGAGCCGATCAATCCGGAAGCCTGGGAATGGTATTATCGCGTGGTGGGCGACAACCGCTGCCCGATCGTCGACACCTGGTGGCAGACCGAGACCGGCGGCATCATGATCACGCCGCTGCCCGGCGCGACCCGTCTCAAGCCGGGCTCGGCGACGCGGCCCTTCTTCGGGGTCAAGCCGGAACTGGTCGATGCCGAGGGCAAGGTGCTGGAGGGCGCGGCCGAGGGCAATCTCGTGATCGCCGAGAGCTGGCCGGGCCAGATGCGCACGGTCTATGGCGACCATAAGCGCTTCGAGGAGACCTATTTCTCAGCCTATCCGAACAAGTACTTCACCGGCGACGGCTGCCGGCGCGATGCCGACGGCTATTACTGGATCACCGGCCGCGTCGACGACGTGATCAATGTCTCCGGCCATCGCATGGGCACGGCCGAGGTCGAGTCGGCGCTGGTCGCGCATCCGAAGGTCTCGGAAGCCGCGGTCGTCGGCTATCCGCACGACATCAAGGGGCAGGGCATCTATGCCTATGTCACGCTGATGTCGGGAGAGAAATCGAGCGAAGCGCTGCGCAAGGAGCTCGTCGCGCATGTGCGCAAGGAGATCGGCCCGATCGCCTCGCCGGACCTGATCCAGTTCGCGCCTGGACTGCCCAAGACCCGCTCCGGCAAGATCATGCGCCGCATCCTGCGCAAGATCGCCGAGGACGAGTTCGGCGCGCTCGGCGACACCTCGACGCTGGCCGATCCGGCGGTGGTCGACGACCTGATCGCCAACCGGCAGAACAAGCGCAAGGCGGGGTGAGGCCAATCGCCGCGCGTCATGGCCGGGCTTGACCCGGCCATCTCCCGGGCGGTGTGCGGGTCATGGGATGCCTGGGTCAGGCCCGAGCATGACGGCGCGGCGTCAGGCGTTCTTCTTGATGCTCTTGCGCCGGCCCGCCGGCATCTTGCGCCCATAGAGCTCGAGCCGGTGGCGCACGATCTCGTAGCCCAGTTCCGCGGCGATCTTCGCCTGCAGCGCCTCGATCTCGGGCGAAGAGAACTCGACGACCTTGCCGGTCTCGACATCGATCAGATGGTCATGATGCTGCTGGTCGGCATGCTCATAGCGTGAGACGCCGTCCTCGAAGGCGTGGCGCTCGATCGCCCCTTGCGTCTCCAGGACCTTCATCGTGCGATAGACGGTCGAGAGCGACAGGGTCGGGTCATGCGCGAAGGCGCGGGTGAAGATGCCCTTGGCGTCGGGGTGGTCGTCGGATTCGGCGAGCACGCGCAGGATCAGCCGGCGCTGCTGCGTCATCCGGAGCCCGGCCTGACGAAGCTCAGCCTCGAAAACGGCGACGCGCTGGTCGATTCCCTTCATGCTGCTGAGATAGCAATGCCGGCTTGTTTTTGCAAAACCGGCCTATCGCAAATCATTTGCAAATAAAGCAGGCTCAGGCCGCCCTCGTTTCGGCCTCGTCCGGCACCCGCGTGACCGTGATGGTCTGGCTCAGGCACTGGCAATTATACTCGCTGGTCAGGAAGGCGATATCGGCGGCGTCGCGGCCGCTGGCGATCCTGACCATGCCCTCGACCGGCGCGAGCCGTGTCGGGTCGAGCAGCCACCAGCGCCCGTCGAGATAAACCTCGAACACCGCGTGGAAATCCGGCGGCTTGAGCGCGTGCGCATAGGCGCTGACGGCGCGCGCCGGGATGTTGAGGGCGCGGGCCAGGGTGATGCCGAGATGGCTGAAATCGCGGCAGACGCCGGCGCGGTCAATGAAGGTATGCTCGGCGGTGGTCTTGGCGCTGCTGACGCCATGGACATAGTCGAGATGGCTGTTGAGCCAGTCGATGATGGCGAGCACGCGAGTGCCGCCGCCCTGGACGGACCGAAACTCGCGCTGGGCGAAGCGCATGAACTCGTCGGAGGGGCAGAAGCGGCTCGGCAGCAGATAAGGCAGCACCTCGCGCGGCAGCTCGGCCCAGTCGTGCTGGCGGGCATCGGGACCGAGCAGCGGACGCTGGCCGTTATCGATCACGGCGCGGTAGTTGATCCCGACCTGCCCCTCGAGGGCGGTGCGGAAGCGGTGCTCGCCCGTCGCCGAATCCGTGTCCCGAATCAGCGCGGGCCCCGACGTGATCCACAACTCTTCCGACAGCACGGCCTGATCCGGCGAATGGGCCGCCTCGATCGCGGCGATCACCCAGGTCGGGCCCGCGAAGCGATAGGTCAGACTCGCCGAGACGTTCAACTTCATGCTGGCCCTCGTGCATCGATCCGGCGCCGCGAGACAACACCGGAGCACGAGTGCCGGGCGTGCGTCGTCAGGCGGCGCTTTTCGCCCTGCCGATCTCTGGCGCAATCGCTGCGAGGATTTCGTAGGAGCGTTTGCGCTTAGCGTGGTCATGTATCGGGGCTGTGACCATGACCTCGTCGGCGCGGGTCGCGTCGAGGAAAGCGCCGAGCTGACGCTTCAGACTCTCGGGCGAGCCGACGAAGGCATAGCGCAGCATGCCCTGGACATGCGCCTTCTCCATCGGTGACCAGTAGGCCTCGATATCATCGATCGGCGGCTGGAGCTTGCCGCGCGTGCCGCGGACCATATCGGTGAAGCGCTGCTGGATCGTGGTGAAGAGGTAGCGCGCCTCCTCGTCGGTCTCGGCCGCGACGATGTTGATGCCGGGCATGGCATAGGGCGTGGCCTGCTGATCGGACGGCTTGAAGCGCTCGCGATAGACGGCAAGGGCCTGCACCAGCGCCTCCGGCGCGAAATGCGAGGCGAAGGCGTAGGGCAGGCCGAGCTCGGCAGCGAGCTGGGCGCCGAACAGGCTCGAGCCGAGGATCCAGATCGGCACCTCGGTGCCGCCGCCGGGCACGGCCTGGACTGCCTGGTTCGGCTGCACCGGGGCGAGGAAGGCCTGCACCTCCAGCACGTCCTGCGGGAAATTGTCGGCCGACATCGGGCTGCGGCGCAATGCACGCAGCGTGCGCTGGTCGGTGCCCGGCGCGCGGCCGAGGCCGAGATCGATGCGGCCGGGATAGAGCGCCTCCAGCGTGCCGAACTGCTCGGCGATGACCAGGGGTGAATGGTTCGGCAGCATGATGCCGCCGGCGCCGACGCGGATCGTGCTGGTGCCGCCGGCGAGATAGCCGATCACGACCGAGGTGGCAGCGCTGGCGATGCCGGTCATGTTGTGGTGCTCGGCTACCCAGTAGCGCTTGTAGCCGAGCGCCTCGGCATGGCGGGCGAGATCGAGCGAGTTGCGCAACGCGTCGCCAGGTTCCTGCCCCTCGATCACGGGGGAAAGATCGAGGACTGAAAAATCGACCATGTGCGCTTCCTTGCTCGGCGGCGGTTCCAGCCCAGATGGGAGCGCGCCATGGCTACGTCCATATGCCGGCGGCAGGGGCATGGCGCGAATGCGGCAAGGTTCTAGCCCGACGCGCCCGGGCGTGCTGACTTGCATGTCAGCCGATCGGGTTCAGAGTGTAGAGGTTGGGACTATTCCTAAGATCAGAAAAAATGAGCTGGGTATGAGCGCTGCTTCGCCCCATTCCGCTGCCGAGACCTTCATCGTCCGCACCAGCGATGGCGCGGAGCTCAGAGCGAGCGCCGAGGGCGCCGGCCCCGCCCTCCTGCTGGTCAGCGGGCTTGGCGGCACGGCGGCGTTCTGGAACGGCAGCACTGCGGCTTTCGCGCGCTCATTCCGGATCATTCGCTTCGACCAGCGCGGGGTCGGCGCAAGCACCCGTGGCAACGCCGCCTGTACGATCGACCAACTCGCGCAGGATTGCCTCGCCGTGCTCGATGCAGCCGGCGCGGCGCGATCGGTGCTGCTCGGCCATTCGACCGGCGGCTGCATCGGCCAGGCGCTGGCCCGGCTGGCGCCCGAGCGGCTTGACGGCTTGATCCTGAGCGCGGCCTGGCTCAAGCCCAGCCGCTACATGGCGGCGCTGTTCGGCACGCGCCGCGCCATTCTCGAGGCCAATCCGCAGGCCTATGCGGCGACGGCGACGCTGCTGGCCTATCCGCCGATCTGGCTCGAAGCCAATTGGCCGGTCTACGAGGCCGCCCTGGCCAAGACGCCGGCTTCGGATGAGGAGCGGCAGGTCGTGCAGGAGCGCATCGATGCGCTGCTCGCCTTCGACGGGTCGGGCGATATCGCCTCGCTCGCCATGCCGGCGCTGATCCTCGGCGCGCGCGACGACATGATCGTGCCTGCCTTCCTGCAGGAGGAGCTTGCCGCGGCCCTGCCGGGCGCGCGCAAGACGATGCTCGATTCCGGCGGGCATTTCTTCCCGATCTCCCGACCCGATGCCTTCACCGCCACCGTGGCGGAATGGATCGGAGAACTTGGCTGAGCCGATACTGCAGCGCCCTGATCGAGTTCTATGCGATCGGGGCGAGCTGGCGACGACCTTCGCCGCCGCTGGCGGCTGGACGGCAGTCTGAGAATCTCTGGACGCAGGCGCGTTTCCCCGCCATAGGGGCCGCCCGGCACCGGCGCCGGCTGCTGGAGACCTGTCATGAGGGGAGCGATCAAGACCGTCGCGACCGAGCTCCTGATCCGCAATGGATATCAGGGCTTTCGCTTCCGGGACGTCGCCGAGCTCCTGAACACGACCCGCGCCAATGTGCATTACTATTACGGCAACAAGCTCAACCTCTGCGAGGAGGTGATCGTCGACTACGTCCTCCAGACGCTGGCCACCCTGGAGACGAACTGGACGGGCGAGAAGAGTTTCGCCGAGAAGATCGACGGGATGATGGAATCCAACCGCCAGCGCTACCTGCGCTATAACCCGACGGGAGAGACGGCATATCCCTGGAGCCTGATCAGCCGGATGCGGCTGGAGCGGGACGTGATCGGCCCGAAGGGCCGCGAGGTGCTGGCGGATTTCGGCAACAGCCTGGAGAACCTCGTGATTGCCGGCATCGACCAGGCCGTGGTGAAGGGCGAGCTCTCGAACGACATTCCGCGCAGTGATGTCGCGCTCCAGCTCGTCGCCATCGCCAACAGCGCCGGCCCGATCACCCAGGATGGCGGCAGTTTCGACCGGCTGGAGCAGCTCTATCGCTCGCTCACCCGCATCGTCCATCACGCCTACGGCCCGGCGCGGCACTGAGCGCGCGATCGCCGCGCGTCCCATCGGGCGGGAGGTGGCGATCCGTCCCCTTGGATCCGTTTGATCCGAAAATGCCGTCCAACATTCGGTGCGATGCTCCGGAATGGAACGCGCCTCGACTTTCGGCGTTTGACCCATAACCGCGGCTGCCGCTGCGGAATTCGGGATCGAACGACAGGGGGAGACCATGGCTGCCAGCACGGCGACCAAGAATCCGGCCAAGGAAAGCCTGCGTCAGGAACAGCGCGAGCAGAAGCAGGCCGAGCGCACGAAGGACAAGGACGATCTTCACGAGGCACTGAAGGATACGTTCCCGGCAAGCGATCCGGTGGCCGCGCAGACCGCGACCAAGCCTGGCGCGAAAAAAGGCGCGAAGTCCAGCTAGGCTGCGCTGCATACAAGAGAATTGGGGATTTTATCGCGGTTTGGCCGCCGGATTGTCGATCCTGCGGCTACTTCATTCGCGTATGAGAAATTTGCATACAAGATGGGCAGGGCGTTGACGCGTTGCCGGGCTGTCAGCATAGTCGGCGGCCCCAGCGTTCGTTTCAAGCCGAGCCATGCCCCGTCCGACGCCGTCCACTGCTCTCTCCAAACTGCGAGTGCTCGATCTCTCCCGCGTCCGGGCCGGCCCGACCTGCGCCCGTATCTTTGCCGATTTCGGCGCTGACGTGATCAAGGTCGAGAGCCCGCCGGGCTTCGATCCGAACGAGAACATGAGCGGGGCGCGGCATGGCTACGACATGCAGAACCTGCATCGCAACAAGCGCTCGCTGACGGTCAACCTCAAGACGCCGCAAGGGCAGGCGATCCTGCGCAAGCTGATCGAGGGCGCCGATCTTCTCGTCGAGAACTTTCGACCGGACGTGAAGGAGAGGCTCGGGCTCGATTTCGAAACTCTGCACAAGCTCAACCCGCGGCTGATCCTGGTCTCGATCTCCGGCTTCGGCCAGAGCGGCCCCTATCGCACGCGCGCCGGTTTCGACCAGATCGCCCAGGGCATGGGCGGGATGATGTCGGTGACCGGCCTGCCGGGGCAGGGGCCGGTGCGCGCCGGCATTGCCGTGGCGGATTCGGCGGCGGGCCTTTATGGCGCGCTCGGCGCCTTCGTCGCGCTGCAGGAGCGGGAGACCTCAGGCAAGGGGCAATGGGTCCAGACCTCGCTGCTCGAAGCCCAGATCGCCATGATGGATTTCCAGGCGGCGCGCTTCCTGGTCGAGGGCACGGTGCCCCCGCAGGCCGGCAACGACCATCCCTATTCGACGCCGATGGGCGTCTATGCGACCAGGAACGGCCATATCAATATCGGCGTCGGCGCCGAGGGGCATTGGCGCAAGTTCTGCGTCGCGATCGGCCATCCCGAGCTCGCCGACAATCCCGCCTATGACAGCATGGAGAAGCGGCTGCCGAAGCGGCCTGAGTTGCGCGTCATGTTCGAGGACATCCTGCGCGAGCAGGATTCGGCGCATTGGCTGGCCGCTTTCGAGGCGGCGGGCGTGCCAGCCGGGCCGATCTACGCCGTCGACGAGATGTTCGACGATCCGCAGGTGCAGCATCTCGGGATCGCGCAGCCGGTCAGCCATCCCGTGCTGGGCGATTTTCGCGTCGTCGGCGAGCCGGTCGGCCTGTCGCGGACCCCGGCGGGCGTCGCGACACCGACGCCCGAAGCCGGCGAGCATAATGACGAGATACTCGGCGAGCTCGGCTACGACGCCGCGGCGATCGCCGACATGCGCAAGGCGGGCGCGATCTAGAGCCTGCGCCTCAAGGAGACCAAGCCGATGAATGACGAGATCCTCTACGAGGTCAGCGGCGAGATCGGCTGGATCACGCTCAACCGGCCGCAGGCGCGCAACGCGCTGACCTTCGCGATGTATGACCGGATCGCCGAGATCTGCGCCGATATCGAGGGCCATGGCTCGCCCAAGGTGCTGGTGCTGACCGGCGCCGGCGAGAAGGCTTTCGCGGCCGGCACCGACATCTCGCAGTTCCGCGCCTTCAACAAGCCCGAGGATGCGCTGGCCTATGAGGCGCGCATCGACGAGGTGCTGCGCAAGATCGAGGCCTGCCCCATCCCGACCATCGCGGCGATCTCCGGCGCGGTCACCGGCGGTGGCGCCAGCATCGCCTGCGCCTGCGATATGCGGATCGCGACGCAGGATGCCCGCTTCGGCTTTCCCGTGGCGCGCACGCTCGGCAACTGCCTGTCGATGAACAACTATGCCAGGCTCGGCACCTTGCTCGGGCCGCACCGGGTCAAGGATATCGTCTTCACCGCCCGGCTGATGGGCGCCGAAGAAGGCAAGCATGTCGGCCTGTTCAACGAGCTGGTTGCCGACCATGCCGCGCTGATGGCGCGCGCAAAGGAGCTGGCGACGACGATTGCCGGTCATGCTCCGCTGACCTTGCGCGCGACGAAGGAAGCGATGCGCCGCCTGTCCGTGGTGAACCATACCGCCGACAGCGACCTCGTCGTGATGTGCTACATGAGCGCCGATTTCCGTGAGGGCATGGAAGCCTTCCTGGCCAAACGCGCGCCGAATTGGCAGGGGAGGTAAACAATCACAATGGGGGAAACGGTCGGACTGATCGGGCTCGGCCTGATGGGCGCAGGCTTCGCCAAGCGCCTGCTGGCGACGGGCCGCAAGGTTGTGGGCTACGATCTCGACGCGGCACGCCGCGGCGAAGCCGCCGCGCTCGGTGTCGAGATCGCCGCGTCGCCGGCCGAGGTCGCACGGCGCAGCAGCCGCATCCTCGTCACCGTCACCACGACCAAGGCGGTCTCGGATGTCGTGATCGGGCCGGACGGCATCCTCTCGGCAGCGCCGATCGCGGACGGGATCGTCGTCGATTTCTCGACCACCGAGATCTCCGTCACGCGCAAGCTCGGCGAGGCTCTTGCGGAGAAAGGCATCGCCTTCATCGATGCGCCTGTCTCGGGCGGCCCCGGCGCGGCCGAGGCCGGCACGCTGGCGATCATGGCGGGCGGCACGGTGCAGGCGGTCGAGGCGGTCAGGCCGCTGATCGAGAGTTTCGGGCTCTTCACCCATATGGGCGAGATCGGTGCGGGGCAGGCGACCAAGCTGGTCAACCAGGCGCTCTGCCTGACCAATTACTGCATCGTGGCCGAGGGGCTGCGCCTCGCCGAGGCCTATGGCGTCGATGCCAGCAAGATCCCGGCGGCGCTGGCGCCGGGGCTCGGCAATTCCGCCGTGCTGCAGGCGATGATGCCGCGCATGATCGCCGAGGATTTCGCGCCGCGTGGCTATGCCAGGCAGGTGCTGAAGGATCTAGAACTGCTGATGGAGGCCGGTCGCGAGCATCATCTGGCCATGCCGATGGTGGCGCAGGCGACGATGCTCTACCGCATGCTGGTCGCGCAGGGACATAGCGAGCTCGACGCGGCCGCCGTGCTGAAGGTCATTCCCGAGGTCGAGCACGCCGCCCATTGAGGCCGAACGGCCATGACGCAGCCGCGATAGCCCGGTAGACAGGGCGGCGCGCCGGAGCTTTCGGCGAGCCCGCCGCGCTGCATCTCAACGGACCCGGCCATGGATCGTCTCATCACCGAATTCGTCAAGCTCTGGGTGGTGATCGATCCGATCGGCACCTTGCCGATCTTCCTCGCCGTGACGGCGGGCATGAGCCCGTCGGCGGCGCGGCGTGTGGCGATCCAGGGCACGCTGGTCGCCTTCCTCGTCCTGTGCTTCTTCGTCGTCGCCGGCCAGATCCTGCTCAGCGCGATGGATATCGAGCTGAGCTCGTTCCAGGTCGCCGGCAATATCGTCCTGTTCCTGTTCGCGCTGTCGATGATCTTCGGCGAGTCGAAGCTCGAAGGGGAGGAGAAGCTGATCCGGCGTGCCGATATCGAGCGCGCGGTCTATCCGCTCGCCATTCCCTCCATCGCCAGCCCAGGCGCGATGCTGACGGTGATGACGCTGACCGACAATTCCCGCGTCAGCATCGCCGAGCAGGCTGAGACGGTTTTCGAGATCGTTGTCATCCTGGGAATCCTGCTGCTGCTGCTCTTCGCAGCCTCGCGCATCATCGCGGTCATCGGCAACGCTGGCGCCAGCGTGATCAGCCGCGTGATGGGGCTGATCCTCGCCAGCGTCGCCGTCGATGGCATCGTCAAGGCGCTGAGGCTGATCATCACCGGTTCCTGAGCGCGTTTCGGCCGGCGGGGAGCTTTGTTCATGCGCTCCCATCCACCGCAGTCTCCGGCGGCGCTTCGGCACCGTTGGCGGCGAGGATCGCTGCCAGCCCGTTGTGGAAATGCGCTTCCATCAACCGGCCGAGTTCGTTGCCGTCGCGCGCGACGAGTGCGGCGAGCATCGCGTCATGCTCGTGCATCGCGGCCTTCCAGCGATTGGGCTGAAGGTTGGGCAGGTATTTCGCCCGCTCGACGCGGGCCGCGAGCGCCTCCCAGACGCCGAGCAGCACAGGGTTCTGCGCTCCCTCGATGATGGCGCGGTGGATCTGCTGGTTGAGCGCGAAGTAATCCGGCAGCTCGTCGCGAACATGATGCAGCATCATCCGGTAATGCAGCACGCCGATCTCGGCGATGGCCTCGTCGGTCATAGCCTTGCATGCAAGCCGGGCGGCCAATGCTTCAAGCGAGCCGACGACGTCGAACAGCGCGGTGATGTCGGCGAGCGTCAGCGGCGCGACCTCGGCGCCGCGGTTCTGCGTGAGCTGAACCAGCCCTTGAGCGGCCAATGTCCGCAGTGCCTCGCGCAGCGGCGTGCGGGACACGCCAAGTCGCTCGCAGAGCTCCTGCTCGCGCAGTTTCTGCCCCGGTTCCAGGTCGCCGGTGACGATCATCCGGTGCAGGGCGTCGACCGTGCTGGTGTGCAGCCGTCCCTTGCGGCGCGGTTCCTTGGCAGGCTGGTCCGTCTCCGCGGGCCTGGCGCTCATGAAGCCTCCCTTTGCCGCTTGACGGCTTTTCAAACTTGTATGCAAAATACAGCATTCAGAACAGAGCCGCGCCAAAGCGGTCGTTCGGGAGGAACGCGCCAAGGCGTTCCCGGTCGAAGCATGAAAGCCACGGCGGGTCCAGAGCGGGGCCGGCGGAGCCGCTCATGCGCGTCGCCATCCTCCCGCAAGGCGTAGAACTAAAGGAGATGAACCGGGCCCGCCCGGACAGAGCGGGAAGCAAGACACGGCGAAAACGCCGGTCGAAACGGGAGGATGACATGATCAGACGTCGCGAGTTCCTCGCAGGTGGCACCATGCTCGCGGCCGGCGCCGCCTTCGGCATCGGCAGCGCCTCGGCGCAGAACGTCCGGGTGCGCTATGCGCATGTCGGCTCGGAAGGCGATATCCAGTACTGGTACGGCGACGAGGCCGGCAAGCGCATTCCCAAGGTCACCGGCGGGCGCGTGACCGTCCAGGTGTTCCCGAATTCGCAGCTCGGCGGCGTGCAGGAGCTGATCGACGGCGTGCGCTCGGGCGCGATCTCGATGGGTCACCATGAATTCGCCTCGCTGGCGCGGCTGGCGCCGGATATCGCCGTCTTCAATGCGCCTTTCGTCTATCGCGACGGCGCGCATGCGCTGGCGGCGACCGACCCGCAGAAATCCGAAGTGCTGATCGAGTTCAACGAGAAGCTGGTCAAGGGCGGTGGCATGCGCATTGTCGGCCGGCTCTTCCGCGGCGCGCGCCAGATGACCGCCAAGATGGCGGTGATGTCGCCGGCCGACCTGCAGGGCAAGCCGTTCCGCGGCGTGCCGCTGCAGCTCTGGACGACGATGATCAAGGGCTTTGGCGCGATCCCGACCCCGGTCGAGGTTGGCGAGCTGCCGACGGCGCTGATGACCGGCATGGTCGTCGGCCAGGAAAACCCGCTGACCATGATCAATGCCAACAAGCTCTACGAGGTGCAGAGCCATGTGATGCTGACCGGGCATATGCAGAACGTGCTGCCGGTCTTCGTCAACGAGAAGGTCTGGGCCTCGCTGAGCGAGGATGACCGCAAGGCCATCCTGGCCGAGTTCGAGACGATGGCGCAGGAGACGCTTCAGGCCGCCAACAAGGCGGAGCAGGACCTGATCGGCGAGCTCCAGAAGAAGGGCATGAAGGTCATCACCGAGAAGGACGGGCTCAAGGTCGCCGAGTTCCGCGAGAAGGTCGTGGCCGAGGTCAACAAGGATTTCCCGACCTGGAAGGGGTACATGGACCGCATCTCAGCCATCCGCTGAGACCGCCCGTGAATTCTACTGGCGCGGGCGCCTGACGCGGCCGTCTGCGCTTCCGGTGCTCACGGACATCAGTCCGCTCCGCTCCGGTTCTCGACGACCACGCCAGTCGTCTCGCGCCAGCGAATTCCCGGATGGTCTCTGACCTCGCACTCTTCACCATGTCACGGCCGGCCTTGAGGCCGGCCCGCCACGCCGGAGCCGCTCCGCATGTCAGAACAAGCCGTCGCGCCCGAGGATGTCGGTCCGATGCTGGCGATCGATCGCCTGATGAAGCCCGTGCGGCAGTTCTATCGCTGGATCGGCGTGGCGATGATCGCGCTGATGCTGATCCTGCCGGCCTTCCAGGTGCTGATGCGCCAGGTCTTCCGCGCGCCCTTCATGGGTTCGGAGGAATTGACGCGCTTCATGCTGATCTGCGTCGTCTTCGTGACCTTGCCCTATATCACCGCGACCGGCGCCAATATCCGGATGGAGGAATTGCTCCATGCGCTGCCGAAGCGGGTACGGGCGGTTCTGGCGGTGGTCATCCCCGCCACGGGGGCGATCTGCTTGGCCATCGCCGGGCTCGCCGTCACGGTGGCGACGCTGCGCAATCTCAACAACGCGACGCCGACGCTCGGCATTCCCTATTACATCTTCTTCTCGGCCGCCCTGTTCGGCTTCGTCTTCGGCATGATCGAGTCGCTGATCCAGGTCTGGAAAGCGCTCGCGGGTCACCCGCCCTATGTTCATTTTGCCGACGAAGAATCGAACGAGCCCGCACCGAACATCGTCTGACGCGCCTGCGCCGCGCGACGCGGCGCGCTTCGCCCTCTGCGCTGGATACCCGGCCATCTCCTGATCGCGAGCTTCGATGACCTTACTGCTGCTGGGTACCTTCACGCTGCTCTTCATCTTCGGCTGGCCGGTCGTGATCGCCGTCATGCTGCCTGCCATCGCCTATGTGTTGTGGAACGATTTCCCGCTCGAACTCGTGGGGCAGCGCATGGTCTATGCGCTCGATTCCTTCCCGCTGGTGGCGGTGCCGATCTTCATCTTCGTCGGCAGCCTGATGAACCAGTCGGGCATTACCGAGCGCATCTACACCTTCTCCTCGGCCTGTGTCGGGCGCATCCATGGCGGGCTGGCGCAGGTGAACATCTTCGCCAGCCTCGTCTTCTCCGGCATGAGCGGGGCGGCGCTGGCCGATATCGGCGGGCTCGGGCGCATCGAGGTCAAGGCGATGACGGCCCATGGCTTCAAGAAGGAGTTCGCCAGCGCGCTGACCTGCGCCTCGGCCATCGTCGGGCCGATCTTCCCGCCGAGCATCCCTCTGATCATCTATGGCTCTGTGACCAATGTCTCGATCGTGCAACTGCTGATCGCAGGCATCGTGCCGGCGCTGGTCTGTGTCGTCTTCCTGATGATCACGGTCGCGATCCTGGCCTGGAAATATGATTTCCCGCGGGCCGAGCGCTGGCCGACGCGCCAGGAATTGTCGAGCTCCTTCCTCTCGGCGCTGCCGGCACTGCTGACGCCGATCCTGATGGTCGGCGGCATGCTGGTCGGCTGGTTCACGCCGACGGAGGCCGCCTCGATCACGGTCGTCTACGTCATCTTCATCAGCGTCGTCATCTATCGCTCGCTGACCTGGCAGCATCTGCTCGCCTCGGCCTATGAGACGATCAAGAGCACGGCGGCGATCCTGGTCATCGTCTCGGCGGCGGCGCTGTTCGGCTGGATCCTCGCCGTCGAGGGCATTCCGCAGGCGGCGGCCAAGGAGCTGCTTTCGCTCAGCAAGGACCCGCTCGTCCTGCTGCTGATCGTCAACGTGCTGCTTCTGATCGTCGGCATGTTCCTCGACAGCACGACGGCGACGCTGCTGGTGATCCCGATCATCGCCGGGCCGCTGCACATGGCGGGCGTCGATCCGATCCATCTCGGCATCGTCGCGATCTTCAACCTGATGCTGGGCCTGTTCACCCCGCCGATGGGGCTGGCGCTCTTCCTGATCGCGGATATCGCGAAGGTCTCGATCCGCTCCGTGCTGAAGGAGATGCTGCCGCTCTACATCCCGCTGGTCGGGACGCTGATCGTGCTGATCCTGTTTCCGGAGATCACCCTCTGGCTGCCGAAGATGATGCGCTGACAGTGCTCGCGAATTCTACTGCTGTAGCCGTCTGGCGCGACTTTCTACGCTTCCGGTGCTCACGGACCGATGTCCGCTCCGCTCCGGTTCTCAAAAGTCACGCCAGCCGACTCACAGCAGCGAATTCTCAAGCACCGTCAGTCAGTGCAAGCCATCAGACCGGCAAGCCATCAGACCGGCAGGCCCTCGATCGCATAGAAGCGCGCTGGCGCGCCGTCGGCATTCGGGATCAGCAGCGGGGCGGCGCTGAACAGCACGCGCGGCTGGGTGATCTTGCTGGTGTTGAAGACGTATTCGATCAGCGTCACGCCGTTCTTGAGCAGGATGTCATGCGTGACATGCTCGGTCTTCGGCACTTCCTTGTTCTCGAGCAGGAGGCGGATCGGGAAATCCTGCGGGAAGTCGAAGGCGACCGCGGTCGGCTTGCGGGCCTGCAGCCATTTGGCCGATTCCAGCGTGAGCCAGGGTGCCTCGGTCCAGAAGGTCTTGTCCTGGTAGTTGCGGCGGTCGTTCCAGCCGGCGGCGAGCAGCAGGATCTCGCCTTCGGCGCCGCCGGGATCGGCCGCCTCGAGCTGCTCGGGCGTGATAGCCTGGTTGTCCGGGCAATTGCGCAGGTTCAGCACGCGGCAGGGGCCGACGACACGATCGAGCGGGGTGGTCTCGATGGTCGGCGCGCCGGCGACGAAATGGGCGGCGGCATCGACATGGGAGAAGCCATGGCAGGTCGTCGTCAGCTTGCTGACGCGGAACTGGTCGCCGGCAGCGATATCGCCCTTGATCGCGAGCTCGATCGGCCAGCGGAAATGCGGCGTGATCGGCATGCTGAGGTCGATGACTTTCATTCTTGTCTCCATCCCTGAGGCGGCAGGCTGTATGCCGCATGTTGCATACAAGAATTGCGACCGGTCAAGGCGCGGCCACGCACTGGGCTTCATGCGTCGGGCAGGATGCCAAGTGGTGCTGGTGGGAGGCTGCCTGCCCGGCGGCGATTGGCTTTCGGCTCACCGTGGCGTTTGATGCGCGACGTGCCGCAACGGGGTCCATGCCATGCCGACAAGACAGCTCGTGCTGGGCATCTTTCTGGCCGCGATCGCGCTGCCTGCCTTCGCCCAGGATTGGGTGAGCAGCTACACCAAGCATGACTATGCGAAATGCGGGAAGGCCAAGCCTGACGATGAAGGGGTCTCGATTCATCGCTGCGCCGGCAAGGCAGGCATCGCCGTGATCTGGACGGCGGGGGATGATGCCTCGCTGGTCGGGTTCGGAGAGAAGCCCCTGGATGAGCGGCTGACCGACAAGGCGGTGTTCTTCGAAGCCGGCAACACGATCGAATGGCGCGGCCCGAAAGGCGGCAAGCCGCAGGCCGCGATCCTGCGCTATGCGACCGGCCAGAGCATCGGCAAGCTCGGTGGCAGCCTGCTCGTGGTCTACCGGCTCGCTGGGGATGGCGCATCCTGCATCATCGGCAGCGTCGACGGGCGCAGCACCCAGGCCAATGCGCTGGCGCGCCGGCTCGCCGACGAGAAGGCGGCCGGCTTCCGTTGCGGCGAGGATCAGCGCAGCGACGGCTGAGGGCTCAGCCGTAGAGATATCTCGGCAGCCAGAGCGCGATGCCCGGGAAGATATAGACCAGCACCATCGCCACCAGCACGATCCAGAGGAAGGGCATCACGCCCGAGAAGATCTGGTTGATCGTGACATGCGGCGGCGCGATGCCCTTCAGGTAGAAGGGCGCCATCGCCACCGGCGGCGAGAGGAACGAGGTCTGGATGTTCAGGGCAATCAGGATGCCGAAGAACAGCGGGTCGATCTGGAAGAACTGTAGCAGCGGCAGGAAGATCGGCACGAAGATCACGATGATCTCGGTCCATTCCAGCGGCCAGCCGAGCACGAATATGATCAGCTGCGCCACGATCAGGAACATGGTTGGCGAGAGGTTGAGCGCCGTGACGAGGTTCTTGATCGGCTCGTGGCCGCCGAGGATCGCAAAGATCGACGAGAAGATATAGGAGCCGACGAAAAGCCAGCAGACCATCGCCGAGGTCCGCGCGGTCAGGATGACGGATTCCTTGACCTTCCCGAAGGTGAGCGCGCGATAGGCGGCGGCGAGGATCAGGCTGCCGAGTGAGCCGATGGCGGCCGCTTCCGTCGGGGTGGCCAGGCCGAAGAAGATGGCGCCCAGCACGGACAGGATCAGGATGGTGAGCGGGAAAAAGCTGGTCAGCAGCGCCCACCAGACCTTCAGCCAGGAGACGTCGGTCTGCTCCTTGGGAAGTTTTGGCGCCAGGGCCGGATTGAGCCAGCAGCGCACGAGCACGTAGATCATATAGAGGCCGGCGAGCAGCAGGCCGGGGAAGAGCGCGCCGGCATAGAGCTTCGGCACGGAGACGCCGGCCGTCGCGCCATAGAGGATGAGCATGACGCTGGGCGGGATCAGGATGCCCAGGCAGCCGCCGGCGCAGACGACGCCGGCCGAGAGTTTCACGTCATAGCCGGCGCGCAGCATGGCGGGAAAGGCGAGCAGGCCCATCAAGGTCACCACGGCGCCGACGATGCCGGTCGCGGTTGCGAAGATGGCGCAGGTCGCGAGCGTGGCGATGGCGAGCGAGCCCGGCACATTGCCGAGCGCGAGCTGGATCGAATGGAACAGCCGGTCAAGGATGTTCGCCCGCTCGATGATGTAGCCCATGAAGATGAAGAGCGGGATCGAGACCAGCACGTCGCTGGCCATCACCGAATAGGCGCGCTGGACGACGAGGGCGAAGACGTTGTCGCCCATTGCCCAGTAACCGAAGCCGACGCCGAGCGCCATCAACGTGAAGGCGATCGGGAAGCCGAGCATGATAAAGACGATGAACAGGACGAGCATGACCACGCCCAGTTCGGGATTGCCGAGGCCGAACATCAAATGGATCCTTCGCGGGCCGCGGCCGCTTCGTCGAGAATGAGCTTTTCAGTCTCCTCCACGTCATGCAGGCGTGGCGGCCACTCGCCGGTGCGCAGGCAGATGATGCAGCGCGCCACCTCGGCTGCGCCCTGGACGCACATCAGCACGCCGACGATCGGGATCAGTGTCTTGAAATGATAGAGCGGCGGGCCGTTCGGCGAGTTGGAGGAATGCTCGCGGATCATCCAGGAGAAGGCCGCGAATTTATAGCCGGCCCAGGCGAGGGCGATGATGCCGGGAAAGAAGAAGAGGATGTAGAGCACGAGGTCGAGCCTGGCCTGCGTCACCGGGCTCCAGGTGCGGTAGAGGAAATCGCCGCGCACATGCGCATTGCGAGCGAGCGCATAGGGCCCGGCCAGCATGAACAGGGTGCCGTAGAGGATGTAGCTGACGTCGAAGGCCCAGGTCGTCGGCGCGCGCAGCACATAGCGGGCGAAGACCTCGTAGCTGATCGCAAAAGTAAGGATGACGATCGCCCAGCCGGCGAGCTTGCCGATGGCCGTGTTGAACTTGTCGATCGCGAGAATGAATTTCATCGACGCTTCCGCCCCTGGAGCATTTCCGCGTTTCTCCGAATCGCGGAAATTCTCCATCTGTTTGTTTTGACGCATTTTCTTCACGCGAACCGGTGTCCAGTTCGCTCGAAAATGCTCCAGCCACGCCAGATACGAGAAAAGCGCCCGCCATCGCTCGGATGGCGGGCGCGGGCTTGAGCTGGGCCTCAGCTCTTGAAGAAGTGCGTATAGGCGAGCTCGCGCGAGGGCTCGTTGAGGCGCTGGTAGCCGACGGTGCGCTTGACCCAGGCCTTCTGCGACTCGACCACCTTCTTGAAGAACGGGTCGGCGGAGAGCTTGTCGAGCACCTTGTCCCAGGCCGCGAGCTGCGCCTTCAGGATCACTTCGGGCGTCGCCACGACATTAACGCCCTTGGCGCGCAGCGCCTCAAGGTCCTTGGAATAGCGGTCGAGCGCCTTCCAGATCATGTCGGAGGATTCGGACTCGGCGGCGTATTTGACGATCGCCTTCAGCTCGGCCGGCAGGGCGTCGAACTTGGACTTGTTGAAGATGATCTCGAAGCTCTCAGCCGCCTGATGGTAGCTCTGCAGCATGAAGACCTTGGCGACGTCCTGGAAGCCGAGGATCGAGTCCGAGGACGGGTTGTTGAACTCGGCGCCGTCGATGACGCCGCGCTCCAGCGCCGGGACGATCTCGCCGCCGGCGAGGATTGTGACGGCGGCGCCCATCTCCTGCTTGAGATCGGCGGCGAGGCCGACGGTGCGGTATTTCAGACCCTTGAAATCGTCGGCGGTCTTGAGTTCCTTCTTGAACCAGCCGAGCGGCTGGCACGGCATCGGGCCGCTGAAGAAGCCGACGAGATTGAGCTTGAGCACCTGGCCGACGAGCTCGTTATAGAGATCGTAGCCGCCGCCATGATTCATCCAGCCGAGGAAGTTGGTCGCGTCCCAGCCGAGGGCGGGGGGCGTGCCGAACAGCGAGAAGGCCTTGTTCTTGCCGTACCAATAGGCGGAGACGCCATGGCCGCCGTCGAGGATGCCGGCCGCGACCGCGTCCTGCATCTGGAAGGCCGGCACGACGGCGCCGGAGGCGAGCAGGTCGATCTTCAGCCGGCCGCCCGACATCTCGTTGACGCGCTTGACGAAGTCACCGGCGAATTCGTGGAAGATGTCCTTGGTCGGCCAGGTCGACTGGAATTTCCAGGTTGTCGTTTGAGCCCGGCTGACATTGGGCATGGCGATGGCGCCAACACCGGCGAGCGCACCGACCTTCAAGAAGTTGCGGCGATTGGAACGTGGCTTAGGCGTCTCCGTAGGCATGCAGTCCTCCCCAGGGTGCTCGCCATGGGTGCGGCGAGTCGTTCTTGCAGCGCTGTGGCTGCGATACCCTAGAGTTGCCAGCTTTGGTTGCTATGGCAAGCGAAAGAACTAATACTAAAGTCTTAGAATTGTTTGCTTATTTGATTGGCTGGGACGTAAATGCGTGCCGGCCGAGAGTATTGGGGCCGGATTATGTTGCGGCGCGATGGCGTGGACCGGCAGCTAAGTCCGAGTATGCATCGACGGTTGTGCCGTTCAGGAACCAAGCAAAGCAAATCGCTCCGCCGCGACTGCACAATCCCAATGCGGCACCGCAGCGCGAATTCCAACAGCACCTGGCCTTGTAGGAAGACCATTGCGGAATCGGAAAGAATGCTCGCGCGTCCATTGGCGCCCGATCGCGATATCGGGCTGCCGCGGCCGCCGAGGCCGGATCGATGAGCGAGAGCGAAGCTGGCCGGGACGGAGCCCGGCCATCGCGAAAGCTCAGCGGCGGCCTTTGCCGGCGCTGCGCATCTGCATGTACTGGACAGCCTCGAGCAGCACCTTGCGCGGGCGCTCGGCATCACGCTTGGCCTGCTCGGCCTTGCGGGCGGCCTCGCGAGCGGCCTCGGCGATGCGCTCTTCCTCTTCGCGCTTGGCGCGCTCGATTGCTTCCAGGCGCTCGGCCTCCGCGCGGGCGGCGGCCTTCTCGGCCTCGCGCGCGGCGCGGGCGACAGCAACGGCCTCGCGCTCGGCGCGACGCTGCTGCATGATCGGATCATCCTGGGTCGGCCGCGCCTTGAAACGCTCGAGCAGCGCCTTCTTGGCATTGGCAGAAGCCGCCGCACGGTCCGTGAAATTGCGATCCTGATTGAACTTCAAAGCTTGCCTTCTCGTGGTGAGCGGACACCATTTTTATCCGCGTGCGCGAGATAAGGCAGGGACGGCGTTTTGTCACTGTTTTTGACGCATGACAGCGTTTCGTTTTCGGGTGATCGGCCGGAAAATTCCGACGTTTTGCGACAGTTTGCAGACTGCCTCGACCGAGCGAGTGCTTTACAATCGCAGGCTTTTCGCCAAGACGGTCGACGAGTTGACCGTTATGCCGAAAGTCGCCCGTGAATATCCCGTCGCTGAGCCAGTTCCGTCGCATCGTGGTCAAGGTCGGCTCGGCCCTGCTGGTCGACCGCGCGCGTGGCCGGCTGCGCCAGGCCTGGCTCGCGGCGCTCGTCGAGGATCTTGCCGATCTGCATCAACGCGGCGCCGAGGTGCTGGTCGTCTCGTCGGGCGCGATCGCGCTCGGGCGCACCGTGCTCGGCCTGCCTTCGGGGCCGTTGAGGCTGGAGGAGAGCCAGGCGGCGGCTGCGGTCGGGCAGATCGCGCTGGCGCGCAACTGGGCCGAGGCGCTCGGCCATCACGGCCTCACCGCCGGGCAGGTGCTGCTGACGCTAGCCGATACCGAGGAGCGCCGCCGCTATCTCAACGCGCGCGCGACGCTGGGGCGGTTGCTCGCCTTGCGCGCCATCCCGGTGATCAACGAGAACGACACGGTCGCGACCACCGAGATCCGCTATGGCGACAATGACCGGCTGGCGGCGCGCGTCGCCACCATGGCCGGCGCCGATCTCCTGGTGCTGTTCTCCGATATCGACGGACTCTATACCGCGCCGCCCGCGCGCGACCCGGCTGCGAAGCACATCCCGCTGGTGCCGAAGATCACCGCCGAGATCGAGGAGATGGCCGGCGGGCCGGCCTCCGAGCTCTCGCGCGGCGGAATGCGCACCAAGATCGAGGCCGGCATGATCGCGGCGGCCGGCGGCACGCATATGCTGATCGCCGACGGCCGGGTGAAGAACCCGCTCGGCGCGGTCGCCAATGGCGCGCGCTGCACCTGGTTCCTGACCGGCTCGACGCCGGCGACGGCGCGCAAGACCTGGATCGCCGGGTCGCTCGAGCCACGCGGGGCGTTGCATGTCGATGCGGGCGCGGCCCGCGCCTTGCGCGGCGGGGCGAGCCTGCTGCCGGTCGGCGTCAGCCGGATCGAGGGCGAATTCGCCCGCGGCGATGCCGTGCTGATCCGCGATCCGGACGGCCGCGTGCTCGGCCGCGGACTCGTCGCCTATGATGCGGCGGAGGCTGCGCTCGTGCTCGGCAAGGCCTCCCGCGATATCGAGGCGATTCTGGGCTATCCAGGGCGGGCAGAGATGATCCACCGGGACGACATGGCGCTCGGCGTCGGCTAAGGTTGGGACGTTCGAAGGTTTGGCGGTGCGTGATGACGGGTGAAAGCGCCTTGCGCGTGGTCTCAGCAAGCGAAGGGCAGGGCGATGTCGCCACGCTCATGCACGGCCTTGGCCGGAAGGCACGCGCGGCGGCTCGGCAGGTCGCGCTGGCGCCGGCGGAGACGCGCAACGCGGCGCTGAAGGCCATCGCTGTGGCGCTGCGCGAGCGTGCCCCGGCGATCCTTGCCGCCAATGCGCTCGATCTCGCCGAAGCCAAGGCGGCCGGCCAGAAGGAATCCTTCATCGACCGCCTGCTGCTCGATGAGAAGAGGATCGCCGAGATCGCCGAGGCGGTCGCCAGTGTCGCGGAGCTTGCCGATCCGGTCGGCCGCGTGCTCGCGAGCTGGGAGCGCCCGAACGGGCTCGTCTTCGAGCGCGTCGCGACGCCGCTCGGCGTCATCGCCGTGATCTTCGAGAGCCGGCCGAATGTCACCGCCGATGCCGGCGCGCTCTGCCTGAAGAGCGGCAATGCCGCGATCCTGCGCGCCGGCTCGGACAGCTTCCGCTCCTCGACCGAGATCGCCATCGCCATGCGCCGGGGCCTGGAGGCCGCCGGTCTGCCCGGCGATGCGATCCAGCTCGTTCCGACGCGGGACCGTGCGGCGGTCGGCGAGATCCTGGCCGGACTTCAAGGCGCCGTCGATGTCGTCGTGCCGCGCGGCGGCAAGGGGCTGGTGGCGCGGGTGCAGAGCGAGGCGCGCGTGCCGGTCTTCGCGCATCTCGACGGCAACTGCCATGTCTATGTCCATGCAGCAGCCGAATTGGAGATGGCGCGCAGCATCCTGCTCAACGCCAAGCTGCGCCGCATCGGCGTCTGCGGGGCGGCCGAGACCTTGCTGGTCGACAGGGCCTGCGCCGATACGCACCTGAAGCCGCTCGTCACCATGCTGCTCGATGCCGGCTGCGCCGTACGCGGCGACGAGGCGGTGAAGGCGGTCGATCAGCGCGTCACCGCCGCGACGGACGAGGATTGGGCGACCGAGTATCTCGACCGCATCATCGCCGCGAAGGTGGTCGAGGGGCTTGGCGAGGCGATCGACCATATCGAGCGCTACGGCTCGCACCATACCGAGGCGATCGTCACAGCGGACGAAGATGTGGCGCGGCGCTTTCTCGCCGAGGTCGATTCCGCGATCGTGCTGCACAATGCCTCGACCCAGTTCGCCGATGGCGGCGAATTCGGCTTCGGCGCCGAGATCGGCATCGCCACCGGCCGGATGCATGCGCGCGGGCCGGTCGGCGTCGAGCAGCTCTGCTCGTTCAAGTATCGGGTCCATGGCAGCGGTCAGATCCGGCCGTGAGACCAGAGGATCTGCGGCTGCCGGCCCATGCGCCCGGCCTGCGCATCGGCCTGTTCGGCGGCTCGTTCAACCCGGCCCATGAGGGGCACCGGATGGCGAGCCTGACGGCTTTGCGCCGGCTCCAGCTCGACCGGGTCTGGTGGCTGGTGACGCCGGGCAATCCGCTCAAGAACAATTCGGCGCTACCTCCTCTGGGCGAGCGCATCGACATCGCACGCGAGCTCGCCGATCACGCCCGCATCCATGTCACCGGCGCCGAGGCGCGGCTGCGCACCCGCTACACCGCCGACACTTTGCGGGCGCTGAAGCTGCGCTGCCCGGGCGTGCGCTTCGTCTGGATCATGGGTTCGGACAATCTCGCCGGCTTCCATCGCTGGAACGAATGGCGGACGATCGCGCGGATGATGCCGATCGCGGTGATCGACCGGCCAGGCACGACTCATCGCGCCGTCGCCTCGCCCGCCGCCAACTGGCTGGCACGCTACAGGCTTTCGGAAAACGAGGCGGCTGCGCTGGCCGGATCGGAGCCTCCGGCCTGGGTGTTCCTGCACGGCAAGCGTTCCGATCTGTCCTCGACCTATCTGCGCCAACTGGCTGCAGCCGGATGACCTGAACCAGCGCCGCAGCGCGACGCTGGTTCAGGCCTGAATCCGGCTCCCGGCTCAGGGCTGGGCTTGATGCCGTCCGAAAACCGCTTCACAGTTTTCGGCATCGCGCCCCGTCGCGATTGAATTTCGGGCCGTTTACGATTAGTTTAGAGCTGTCGCGCCGCGAGCGCGTCGTCATGTGAGGATACGGAACTGAACCGTCCAACCCTTGGTGAAGCCGAGCCGATGCCGCTTCCCCAGGCCGCTGTCCCGGGCAACCCTTCCGCTGACAGCGTGGCCCTCGCACTGCATGTCCTCGAAGATATGAAGGCCGAGGACATCACCGTCATCGACCTTGTTGGCAAGACCTCGCTGGCTGATGCGATGATCATCGCGTCCGGCCGGGTGAACCGGCATGTCGCGTCGATCGCCGACAGCCTGGTCGAGGCCATCAAGGGCTCGGGCCTGCCTTCGCCGAAGGTCGAGGGCGTGCCGGCTTGCGACTGGGTGCTGATCGACACGGGCGACCTGATCATCCACGTGTTCCGGCCGGAAGTGCGCCAGTTCTACAATCTCGAGAAGATGTGGGGCGCCGACCGGCCGCATGAGCGCCTCGTCGGCTGACGTCAGCTGACAGGACGTGCGCCTCGCCATCATTGCCGTCGGCCGGCTCAAGGACGGGCCGGAGCGTGAGCTGTGCGAGCGCTATCGCGAGCGCGCCCTGCAACTGGGCCGCGGCCTCGGCTTCACCGGGCCGGAGATCGTCGAAATCGCCGAGGGCAAGGGTCGCCGCTCCGACGAGCGCAAGCGCGAGGAGGCGGCGGCCATCCTTGGCAAGCTGCAGCCCGGCCTGCTGATCGCGCTCGACGAGCGTGGCCGCAGCCTCGGCAGCGAGGCCTTCGCCGCAAAGATCGCCGCGGGGCGTGATGGCGGAACCGCGGCGGCGAGCCTCGTCATCGGCGGTGCCGACGGCCTCGCCGAGGAGATCAGGGACCGTGCCGACATCACGCTCGCCTTCGGCGCCTTGACCATTCCGCATCAGCTGGTGCGTGTGCTGGCGCTCGAGCAGCTCTATCGGGCGATGACGATCGTCGCCGGACACCCCTATCATCGCGCATGAGCTTTGTGCCGCCAGTGATTCGCGACAGGGCCCGCCTTGGCGGTAGCGCGTTGCTGGCCGGTCTCTGGCTCGCGCTCGCACCCGCGACCGCTCAAGCGCCGCAGCCCGATCCCGAGCAGCTCGCCCGCGAGGCCCAGCAGAAGCAGGTCGAGAAGCAGGCGCGCGAAGAGGAGCTGAAGGCGATCGAAGCCAGGCTCGCCGGCAATGCCGAGGCGCGGGCCAAGTTGGAGGCGGAGATCGCCGGGATCCGGGCCGATCGTGCCGGGCTGAATCAGGCGCTGCTCGACACCACCGCCCGCACGCAGGCGGCAGAGCGTCGCATCGCGGCGCTGGAGGAGCGTCTCAACCTGCTGCAGGGCAGCGAGTCGGCGATCCGGCGCTCGCTGGAAGGCCGGCGCGGGCTGATCGCCGAGGTGCTCGCGGCGCTGCAGCGCATCGGCCGGCGGCCGCCGCCGGCCGTGCTGGTCCGGCCCGAGGATATTCTCGAAGCCGTGCGCGCCTCGATGCTGCTCGGCGCCGTGGTGCCGGACCTGCGCCAGGAGATCGAGATCCTCGGCACCGATCTCGCCGAGCTGGTGCGCCTGCGCGAGGGCATCGCCAACGAACGCAAATCGATCAGCGGCGAGCTGGAGCAGCTTGCCGGAGAGCGGCGCCGTCTCGCCTCGCTGGTCGAGGCCAGGCGTGAGCGCGAGGCGAGCGCAGCCAAGGATGTCGAGGCCCAGCGCAGCGCCGGGAACGAACTCGCCACGCAAGCGAAGGGCCTGCGCGATTTCGTCGAGCGGATCGAGAAGGAAATCTCGGTCGCCAACAAGGCGGCGGATGCGGCGCGTCAGGCGCTGGAGAACGAGACGCGCGAGCAGCGCGAGCGCATGGCGGCGCTGGCCTTCCGCGATCCAGCGCGGCTCGCGCCGAAAATCGCCTTCGGCGAGGCCAAGGGCCTGCTGCCGCTGCCCGTTGCCGGATCACAATCGCGTGGCTTCGGCGAAAATGACGGTGCTGGCGGCACGACACGCGGAATTTCTCTCAAGACTCGTCCCAATGCCCTAGTTTCGGCGCCTTCGGACGCTTGGGTGGTTTACGCGGGACCGTTCCGCTCCTTCGGGCAACTCTTGATCCTGAATGCGGGCGGGGGGTACTATCTGCTGTTGGCCGGCATGCAGCGCATCGACGTGTCGCTCAACCAGTTCGTCCTTGCGGGCGAACCGGTTGCGGTGATGGGGGAAACGTCGGAAACTGCTTCGACGATCATGGGGTCGGGGACCGGCGAGCCGGTTCTCTATATCGAATTCAGGAAAGACGGCGTCTCGATCGATCCGACGCCGTGGTGGACGAAACCGCAAAGCGAAAAGGTTCGCGGATGATGCGCAAGGTCTCTCTCGTTCTCGTCGGCGCCATGGCCGGCGCGGGCCTCACCGGTCTGGTGAATCAGACCGGGCTCATGTCGTCGACCAGCGCGGTCGCGGCCTCGGCCGAAGTCTACCGCAGCCTCAATCTCTTCGGTGACATCTTCGAGAAGATCCGCACCGACTATGTCGAGAAGCCTGACGAGCAGAAGCTGATCGAGGCCGCGATCAACGGCATGGTCTCCTCGCTCGATCCGCACTCGGGCTATCTCGACGCCAAGAGCTTCCGCGACATGGATACCGACATGCGCGGCCAGTTCGGCGGCCTCGGCATCGAGGTCACGATGGAGGACGGCACGCTCAAGGTCGCCAAGCCGATCCGCGACACGCCCGCCTCCAAGGCCGGCATCCTGGCCAACGACATCATCCGCGAGATCGATGGCGAGGTGGTCAAGGGCCTGAGCCTGAGCCAGGCGGTCGAGAAGATGCGCGGCATCATCAACACCCAGGTCAAGCTCAAGATCGAGCGCCCGGGCAAGCCCGATCCGCTGGAATTCACCCTGACGCGCTCGACCATCGTCGTGCCGGCGGTCGAGGAGCGGGTCGAGAACGATGTCGGCTATATCCGCATCGGCACCTTCTCCGAGCAGACCTATGAGGGCCTGCGCAAGGCGATCGAGAAGACCACGAGCGAGATCGGCGCCGACAAGATCAAGGGCTACATCATCGACCTGCGCAATAATCGCGGCGGCCGTCTCGACCAGTCGGTGCTGGTCTCCGACGCCTTCCTCGATCGCGGCAAGATCGTCTCGACGCGCGGCCGCAATGCCGAGGAGACCCAGGTCTTCAACGCCAAGTCGGGCGATCTGACCAAGGGCAAGCCGGTCGTGGTGCTGATCAACGGCTCTTCCGCCTCGGCGGCCGAGATCGTCGCCGGCGCCCTGCAGGACCACAAGCGCGCGACCGTGATGGGCACGCGCTCCTTCGGCAAGGGCTCGGTGCAGACCGTGATCCCGCTCGGTGCCAATGGCGGCCTGCGCCTGACCACGGCGCGCTACTACACGCCGTCGGGCAATTCGATCCAGGCCAAGGGCATCACCCCGGATATCGAGGTCGTGCAGGAGATCCCGGCCGAGCTCAAGGACAAGCTCGCCGAGAACAAGGGCGAGGCCTCGCTCAAGGGCCACCTGAAGGCCGGCGATGGCGAGGAGCAGTCCGGCTCGGCCTCCTATGTCCCGAACGATCCGACAAAGGACACCCAGCTGATCGCGGCGCTGAACCAGCTGCGCGGCGTCAAGCGCGATGCGGCTGCTCCGGCTCCGGCTCCGGCGGCGACGCCTGCGCCGGCCCCGGCGCCCGAGACGCCCGCTGCTCCGGCAGCGCCGGCCACTCCGGAAGCGCCCAAGCCCTGATCGCGGCCGGCACTTTCGAGCATCGCTAGACATTGGCATCCCGGGCGAGATCCTCGCCCGGGATGCTTCGTTTTGAAGCCGATACACGGTGTGGCAGCGCTGCTCTCGACTGCCGAAGCGTCAAGCGTCAAAATCACGGGCGCGAGCCGGCTGATTCGGCTTGGGTACAACCCTTTGAGGACGGCTGATTTTGGCCGGAACGCCGCTCACCGAGCTCAATCGGCCGCTCGGCCAGGATCGTCCGGTGCGCCAGGGCTCGGCCTGGGCGCAGCGTCTCGGCTTGGCCGGAGCCGGCGTGATCGGTCTCGCCTTGGTCGGGCTCGTCCTCGTCCTGGCTCTGCGCCGCGACCCCGATGGCGGCGAGCCGATGGCGACTGCCCTGATCAACAAGACGGTTGCGACCAAGCCCGAGATCGCCCAGGCGCCCGCCGCCCCGCCGGCGGCCCAGGAGACGGCGCGCCCGCAATCATCGGCCCGGCAGCTCGAGAGCGAAGCGGGGGTCACGGTCGTCCGTCCCGGTGCGGAGGCGCCAGGCGCCATCGTCATCACCGTTCCCGATAGCGGCGAGGTCAAGCTCGCGGCGGCGCCGGACAGCCGATTGGTCGAGCGCAGCCGCTTCGGTCTGCTGCCCAAGGTCGGCCCGGACGGCGCGACCCCGGCGCAGATCTATGCCCGCCCGCTCGGCCCGGCACCGGCGACGAAGCCGGCCGGCCGCATCGCGCTCCTGGTCGGCGGACTCGGCATCAGCCAGAACGGCACGGCGGAGGCGATCGCGAAGCTCCCCGGCCCGGTCTCCCTCGGCTTCGCGCCCTATGGCACGGAGTTGGAGCGCAGCGTGCAGCGCGCCCGCAGCGGCGGCCACGAGGTCTTCCTGCAAGTGCCGATGGAGCCCTTCGACTATCCCGACAACGATCCCGGCCCGCAGACGCTGCTCGCCGGGCCGAAGGCGGCCGAGAATATCGACCGGCTGCATTGGCTGCTCGGGCGCTTCACCGGCTATGTCGGCATCGTCAATTTCCTTGGCGGGAGGCTGACCGCGGACGAGGCGGCGCTCTCGCCGATCCTGCGCGAGATCGCGGGGCGCGGGCTGATGGTGGTCGATGACGGCTCGTCGGCCCGCAGCCTGCTGGCTCCGTCGGCCATCAAGGCGCAGATTCCGACATTGAAGGTCGATCGCGTCATCGATGGCGTGACCCGAGCGGACGCGATCGACCAGGAACTCCAGAAGCTGGAGGCCCTTGCCCGCGAGCGGGGCGTCGCCGTCGGCGCGGCCACCGCCCTGCCGGTCTCGGTCGAGCGGATCGTGCGCTGGGCCGCGACGCTGGAGGCCAAGGGCATCGCCATCGTCCCGGTCAGCGCGGCGCGTGGCTTCCGGAATCCTTCCACGACGGGTGCGTTGCGATGACGAGTTCTCCTCCTGCCGGTTATCGTCCCTGCGTCGGTCTGGCGCTGTTCAACCGTGACGGCCTGGTCTTCCTCGGCCGGCGTGCCAATAAGCGCCTGGTCGAGCATGTGGCGCCCGGCTTCGAATGGCAGATGCCTCAGGGTGGCATCGACCCGGGCGAGACGCCGTATCAGGCGGCCGTGCGCGAGCTGCAGGAGGAGACCAACGTCACCTCGGTGTCTCTGCTCGCCGAGGCGCCGGCCTGGCTCAGCTACGACCTGCCCGTCGATATCGGCAAGCAGGCCTGGAAGGGGCGCTGGCGGGGCCAGGCGCAGAAATGGTTCGCCTTCCGCTTCGAAGGGGCTGAGAGCGAGATCAATATCCTGACGCCGGCCGGCGGCCACAAGGCCGAGTTCGACGCCTGGCGCTGGGCGCGGCTGGACGAGACGCCGGAGCTGATTATCCCGTTCAAACAAGCAGTTTATCGGGATGTTGTGAAGTTTTTCACAGGATTTGCGGCGAACTGAGGCCTTCTGCCCGGTTTTGCAGGAAATGACCTGTCGCTTGTTCGGATTTGAACTAACCTCGTAGCGGGCCTGATTCGTCGGGTCCGCGCCTCCCTTTGCGCGGCGCTGTCACGAAACGCTCATGAGACGAGGTGACGCTCTCGACATGGTCGATTCTGTCCACCGGCTCCACGCTGCCGTTCTCGCCGCGCGCTCTCGCGACGCCGCCTATTCGCGTACCGCCAAGCTGATCGGCGAGGGCCTGCCCAAGATGGCCAAGAAGCTGGCCGAAGAGGCCGTCGAGGTCGGGCTCGAGGCGGTCCAGGGCGAGCGTGAGCGGGTCATCCTCGAGAGCGCCGACCTGATCTACAATCTCGTCGTGCTCTGGAGCGAGATCGGCGTCGCGCCCGACGATGTCTGGCGCGAGATGGACCGGCGCGAGCAGCTTTACGGCATCGCCGAGAAACTGACGAAGAATCGGCTGCTCAAGCAGGCCGAGATCAGCGAGCGCGAAGCGGAGCTGAACCGGCAATCGGTGATCAAGGCCGGCTGAGGCGAAGCCCTCCGCGTGAGTTGTCCCCGGCTTGTGACGTTTTCATATCAGGGCCGAGTTTAAGGGGTTGCCAAGCCGAATGAGAGCGGCTATTTCCGCCGCATCGGAACGGCACGGCCTTAAACCGTGCACCTGATATGCGCGCCCGTAGCTCAGCTGGATAGAGCATCAGACTACGAATCTGAGGGTCAGAGGTTCGAATCCTTTCGGGCGCGCCATTTCCACTTCGCCGGACGCGAGGTGGGCTAAGGTCCTCCAGGGTAAAGCCAAATTTGGAGTTCTAAAGCCGTCTCCCCGCTTATAGCGGAAGGGGTGCGAGGACGGTGAGCTTCAAGACCGTTCTGCGATATTTCAGGCAAGCGGACTTCCAAAGATTACATGAGCTTGCAAGGAATGAGTGCGCGGTTCCAAATCGAGCTTCAAAGGTTTCCTTCTGACATCCTGTGCCGGCAATGTCTTCCGAGACAAGAAGCCGCTCTGTCTCCAGCTTTCCGATTTTTCTGCAAGGCCCGGGAAGCCGCTGGAAGATTGGTCTCGATGAAGCGCTCAACGTGATTTTCAATCTGGCGCTCAAGAGTACGCGCTGATCCGACCGCGCGCTCTCTATCGATCGTTGAGAGGCGGATTCACCGATCAGGTTGATTCAACCGGATCGGATCTGGCTCTAGGCACGCCAATTCGTCAGAAAATGCTCCAACCCCCAGCGCGGCATTAGCCTCGCGGTGACACCACAGCTCCTCGAACATTTGCGCAGCCACGGTGAAGATGTTTCTGAACTGCGGCGCTTGGCGCGAAATGGCAAGATCACCCGCGCCAGTTCCTTTCACCAATATCTACCTGAGCTGACGACATCGGCCAGGTCACGTAACTCCATTTGCTGGCACCCGAGGAGGGCGCAGACAATGAAACCGGTCCGATATGCCTGCTGCCTGCTTGTCCTGGGATCTATTCTCGGGGGATGCCAGACTGCAGGTTCAAGGCAGGAGCAGCTTGCTGCGATATGCGCCGATCCGGCCAATCGCCGGCCCGACACGACCTATTTCTCGGAATGTCAGGCGCTGTATCCGTCATCGGATCGGGCCTTGCAGAAGGACTTCATGCTCGGCGCCCCCACCGGGGAGTAAGGCACCTCCGCGTTTCCTCGAATCGCGGAATTCTTCAGGCTCTCGTTTCATCGCATCGTCTTTACGCGAACCGGGTGCCCGGTCCGCGTGAAGACAACCCGCTAATGCGATGAAGCCGAATTGTTGCGGGCCTGCTGCTGCGATGGCCAGACCGCCTGGAACATCGCAAACATGAACGCGGTGGTGAGACCGAACAGCAGCACGCCGGCAAGTGATTGCAGGACACCCATCATCTGCCAGTGCGGCGACAATGAAACGGTCCCGGTGCCGAAACCGGTCATGGCTCCCACCGAATAGAGCATTGCGGATTTCGCGTCCGGGAACGCACCGAGCCACAGATAGGCGAGGGCCCATGTGACCGCCTCGAGCCCATGCAACGCCACGATCAGGAATACGGCGGTGTTCATCGCCACGGCAAATCGAACCATGAAAGTCCGCTTGCGGCCGATCTTTCTAAGGAGGGCGGTGAAGCCATCGTAGATGAAGGCCAGGCCGAAGACGTGAACGATCACGTTCAACAGGATCAGCGGAAGGCTCCAGGCCCAGTCGGCGCCCCAGGGCGTCTCGTCGAGAACATACATGCTGTCGTCCCATCCAAGCCGCGCTTGCTGCGGCATCCATGATCGGCGGCGCATCGGCCCAGGTCGCCGCGACCCGGATCGTAACGGGCAGGCTCAGACGCGAATTGCCATTCCGCGCCAATCGGCTGGAGAGGCGATGGTTGCGTGGCGGGCGGCTCAGGCGTGGATCCGCCACGCGCATGTGGCGGGAGCTGCGAACTCGGGATGGCTATGAGCTCAGGCCGTCCGATCCTCGCCGTGACTGCTCGCGGAATTGCCGGGGCGTCACACCCGCCATTCGCCGGAAAGCGCGCGTGAAATGGGCATGATCGGTGTAGCCGGAGGACAGCGCGATTTCGACGATTCTGGAATCCGTGTCGCGCAAGAGCTTGCTGGCGTTGTCGAGGCGGGCCGCGTCGACGAGATCCGAATAGCTGAATCCAGCCTGCGATAGCTTGCGTTGAAAGCTGCGCGGGCTGAGGCCGGCCATCTCGGCCATGTCCGCGAGCGCCGGCGCTCCTTCATCCAGGTAGGATGGCAACAGCATCCTGAGCAAGCCGACGATCTCGTAGTTGGACGGAGGGTCCTCATCGGCAAGAGGTGGAACGGATATCGGGTTCGGGCGGCCGGGAAGGCTGAGGTGGGAGACCGGCACATCGATCCAGGATGCGTGCTGGCCGGACAGGAAGCGCGTGTTCGGCCATTGGGAGCGCGTTTCCAGACTGGGCGTGTAGCGGGCCTCGAACGCGATCGTCGCCGGACTCCACTGCGGGCCGGTGAATTGCCGAACGATATGGATGGTGAAAATCAGCTGCAACCACTGCGAATGCTCGAGATGCGGAAGTCCGGCTGTCCCCACCAACCGGCTGCAAATCCGAATCCGGTCGTCGCCGCGTTCGAGCCACAGCCTCAGGATCGTGTCTTCGATGGAGGCCCATTTGCAGGCTTGCTGGAGCGCGACCAGCAATGTCGGCGAATGGCCGATCACCGCCCGCATCTTTTCGCTGAGGTGCTCGAAGTGCAATTGCCTCGCCGCCTGGAAGCCGAAATCGACGATGCCCTGCGCGCGCTGGGCGGCCTCCGCGAAGCGGATCGTCGGCAGCAGCGGGATGTAACCGCCCGGCTTTTCCGCCGGCGATGCGGGAAGCCGATGTTTCGACAAAAGACTATCTGTCGGTGCCCCAAGATTGTCCAGGATGTGCGTGAACGGAATGAGGAATTGGCAGCGAGTCAGCGGAATATCGCCCATCGGAAAACGTCCCCCCGGAGTCGTCGTCTACGGCTTAAGAGCTAGGTTTTGAAATTCTTCCTGATTCACAACGACATGGCCGAGAGGTCCGCCGAGGGTGACTCCCAGAATACTCTGTTCTCGTTTCGCGACAAACACGTTACGTGGTTGCCGATACTTCAGTGCCGCGATCCGCATTTTGGCGGCTTCTGGCAAGACGGCCGGTCAATCCGCCTCTATCGCAGAACCGGAAGGGTTCTCAGCCAATAGGGATGTCGATGAAGACTGTCCCCGTCGCCTCGCCGAATGCGGTTCGCGCCATGATTGCTGGGTTGCTGCAGGATGGTGACCCCTCCCTGCGGGCCACCGCTAAACGATTGGGCATCAGCCCGCGCTCGCTGCAGCGCCAGCTGGCGACGATCGGCACGAGCTACAGCGACCTGGTTGCCGAAGTGCGCTTGGCCACGGCCTGTCATCTTCTCACCGAATCCGAGCTGAGCATCGCGAGCATCGCCGATCGCCTCGGCTATTCCGGTCCAAGCAGCTTCAGCCGCATCTTCATGCGTTTGATGAATATTCAGCCGGCTGTCTATCGCAGGCAGCGGATGGCTGGATTGCACGCGAGGCGCGGCGGCGGCGGGAGCCGACGCCCGACAGGACCCGCCGCGACGGAGTGACGTCGCGCAGATCGACAAGATGTGCCGAAGGTTCATTCCGGTCGATTTGAGACCGCAGGCGCTGTTGGCGCGAAATGGCAAGAACTCTCCGGCCGGCTCGCAGCAAATGGGCAGGCGGCTTGAGGTTCCTCAGGCCGGACGACAGATCGGGGGGCGTGTTCGCATGATCTGCAGAACGGTTGGATTTGACGCGGCCGCATGGCTGCGGCGGAGCAGCACTCGATGACGGGATGGACTATCCGCCTGTCGGCACTCTCCGGCATCGTTCTTTGCTGGGGAGCGCAGGCCTTCGCGGCCGATCTGCCGCTGCGTCCGCCGGAGCCGACCGCGCCCGCCGTGCCGCCGGCATGGACCTTCGTCGCGATGCCCTATGCCTGGGTGCCGGCGATCAACGGGTCGACGACCATCAAAGGCCGAACCACCGACATCAATGCTGGCATCGGCGAGGTCCTCGACCGCAAGATCCCGGCACAGCTCTTCGGCCTGATGGGGGCCTTCGAGGCGCGAAACGGCCGTTTCGCCATCATGACCGATCTCACCTACTTGAAAATCGGCGCGGATGGCGGCGCCGCTCGCGCTCGCAGCGTCCAGCCAGCTGTTGGCGGGGCCTTGGCCGCGTTCGCGACGGTCCAGTTCGAGATGGTCATTGCGGAAGCCGCGCTCGGCTACGAGCTCGTCCGCTGGCAGGGCGCCGGCGCCTCTGAAACGGCGATCGACCTCTATGGCGGTGGCCGCTTCTGGTGGCAGAACGCCGAGGCCGAGCTGGGGCTGATCGCCGGTCTCAATGTGGGCGACCTCACCATCGCTCGTGGCCGCGCCATTGCCGATTCCGGCGACGTGACCTGGCTCGATCCGCTGGTCGGGCTGCGCCTGCGTCACCGCTTCACGCCACAGGTGGACATGGTGCTGCGGGGCGATATCGGAGGCTTCGGCGCGGGCAGCAGGCTCAGCTGGCAGGCCATGGGCAATGTCAACTGGGAATTCGCCCGCACGGAGAACACCGTCTGGAGCGCGATGGCCGGCTATCGCGCGCTTTACGTCGACTATGCCAAGGGCTCCGGCAGCAACCGCTACGAGTACGACATGCTCACGCATGGCCCGATCCTTGGTGTCACGGCGCGCTTCTGAGCGTGCCGTCACCACCCCGCCGTTCGACCCCACCACGTCTTCGAAGCAGTTGAGGAGGTAGACATGAAGATGACCCGTCGGTCCGCCGCGTTTGGCGGAGTGAGCCTGCTCGCCGCATCGGCAATGAGCCGTTCGGCGCTGGCCCAGGAAGGTGGCCTGCTGGGCATAGGGGAGGGGCTGGAGGATTTCTGGCTCGCGACCGAAGCCTATATCTATGGCTACCCGCTCGTGACCATGGAAATGACCCGGCGGATCCTGACCAATGTCGCGGAGCCGGTCGGAACCAAGGCGCCGATGGGGCAGATCATCAAGCTGCGCCATTATCCCGATGCGTCGTTCCGCGACGTCACCGCGCCCAACGCCGACACGCTCTACACGACTTCGTTCTTCGATGTCGGCAAGGAGCCGTGGGTGCTCAGCATTCCCGACATGCAGGGGCGCTATTTCCTGATGCCCATGCTGGACGGCTGGACGAACGTCTTCCAGGTTCCGGGCAAGCGAACCACAGGCACCGGCGCCCAGACCTATGCGATCACGGGGCCGGGCTGGACCGGCAGCCTCCCCGCCGGCGTCAAGGAATACAAGTCACCGACCAGCCTGGTCTGGCTCCTCGGCCGGATCTATTGCACCGGCACGCCCGAAGACTATGCAGCCGTCCACAAGCTGCAGGACGAGTTCAAGCTGGTTCCGCTCAGCGCCTATGGCAAGGCCTACACGCCGCCCCCGGGCAAGGTCGATCCCGAGATAGACCTCAAGACGCCGGTTCGCGAGCAGGTCAATCGCATGGATGCGACCGCCTATTTCACGCTGCTCTGCGAGCTGATGAAGACCAATCCGCCCGCCGCGGCGGATGCGCCTCAGCTCGCCAAGTTCGCGCGCATCGGCATCGTCCCTGGGCAAGCCTTCGACGCAAGCAAGTTGAAAGCCGATTTCGTCAAGCGGGTCCCTGAAGTCGGGTTCGACAGGATCATGCTCCAGTTCAAGGTCAACCCGGCGGTCACGAACGAGAACGGCTGGGCCTTCACCACGAAGACCGGCATCTATGGCACGGACTATCTGATGCGCGGGCTCGTGACCGCCATCGGGCTTGGTGCCAATCGTCCGCAGGACGCCGTCTATCCGACCTCCAAGGAAGACGCCGACGGCGCCAAGTATAGTGGCGCGAACAAATACGTCATGCGCTTCCCCAAGGGGCATCTGCCCCCGGTGGAGGGGTTCTGGTCGCTGACGATGTATAACAGCCAGTACTTCTTCGTGAGCAATCCGCTCAACCGCTATTCGATCAGCGCCCGGCAGGATTTGCAGACGAACCCCGACGGCTCGACCGATCTCTATATCCAGGCCGAGTCCCCGGGCAAGGACAAGGAAGCCAACTGGCTTCCCGCGCCGACCGGCGACTTCATCCTGATGCTGCGGATGTATTGGCCGAACGAGGCGGACCCGTCGATCCTCAACGGCACATGGAAGCCGCCCGCGGCCAAGAAGGTTTCCTGAGCGAACGGCCCATGCCGGCTCTCGCGGGCCGGCATGGGCTCCGCATGACTTTTCCGCAGTTCCAGTCACTTCGAAATCAGGGTTGAACCACCATGCGCAAGACATTGATCATCGCAGCGCTCCTTGGCTTCTCGTCGCTGCATGCGGCGCAGGCCCAGACCAGGCTGAGCGCTTACGCGGACGAGAACGGCTTCATCGACGTCCAGAAACTCACCTGCGCTCAACTTGCCGGAACCTTCCAGGAAGACGCCGACATGCTGGCCACCTGGTATAGCGGCTGGTACAACGGCCTCGCGCGCAAGCACTTCCTCGATGTGAAGAAGGGGAAGGAGGCCGAGCACGAGGTGATCGTTTACTGCAAGGCCAACCAAGACAAGAAGATCATCGAGGCGATCGCCGTCGTGTTCAAGGACATGCGCGCGAAGCTCGGCATCGAGATGAAGTAACGCCGCCGCTCATGGCAGGAGGACCGTTCATGAAGGCTCTGATCCTGGTTGTCGGAATGCTCGGGCTGGCGGCGATCGCCGTTCCGGAGGATGCCAACGCTGTCGTCTGCGCGCGTGGCGTGGTGAGAGCGGGATGCGCCGGGCCCAATGGCGCCGTCGTCGCGCGACGACCCGCGCCAAGGGCCGTGGTGGTGAGGCCGGCGCCGGTCCGCTGTGCGATCGTCAACGGAAGGCGGGTCTGCCGTTAGACCTGTCGCGGGGGCGATGACGATAAAGCTCGCCCGCCGGATTGCGATGACGTGACGGATCAACACGCGTCCGACAGCGAGTTCGTTGGAACGGAAGCCAGGCAGCTTTCAATGAAGGCAGCCTGGCTTCCCGCATGATTGTCAAACGATGGACAAGCTAGAGCGCTTCTGCCTCCGAAGCGGAAGCGCTCTCTTTGGCCTGACGCATTTTCTATACGCGAACCGGTGCCCACTTCGCTCGAATATGCTCCAGGTCAGTTCGGCCACTCCCGTCACTTCGTCGCGATGTCACGGGCGAGATTGGCGAGATAGCTGCATTCGTCGGCGGATTCGTTGTTCCACCACATCGCGCAGAGATTGTGCGAGGGGATCGGCGGATCGGATTCGAGGACGCGCAGCGTCAGCTTCTCGCCTGACAGGTGGATCATCTCGCGCGGGATCATCGCCGCGCCGGTTCCGGCGCTGGCGAGGCGCGCGATCACGGTCAGCGGATTGCAGGTATTGAGTCGGCGTGGTTTCAGGCCATGCGCGCCGAACCACATCTGGATGGTGGTGAACAGGCCCGATGGCGAGCTGTTGGTGAAGATCGGCAGGTCGACGAGGCTCTCCGGCGTCGCCACATTTCCCTGAAAAGGCAATCCCTCGCCGATCACCCAGACGAGATCGATCAGCCAAAGCGGGACGATGGTGATCCCCGCATGGACGCGCGGCTGCGAGAGAAAGGCGATGTCGATCGAGCGGTCGAGCAGGAGCTGTTCGAGCTTCGTGCTGAAGTCGACGGTGACGTCGACCTGCAATTCGACGTGGCGGCGAGCCAACTGGGCAAGCAGATCGGGCAGGATGGCGGCGGCGAAGGAATCGGCGGCGCCGATACGCAGCAGGCTCTTGCCGTGCAGCCCGTCCTTGCTGTGGCGCTGCACCTGCTCGGCATGCGCCAGCATCCGCTCGACATCAGCATAGATCGCGGAGCCCAGCGTCGTCGGCACCGGCCGGTAGAGCGACCGGTCGAACAGATCGCCTCCGAGGATGCGCTCGAGCTCCTTGACCCTGAGGCTCACCGTCGGCTGCGACAGGTTGAGATGCGATGCGGCGGCGCGGAAGCCGCCGAGCCGGGCGACCCAGTAGAAGGCTTCAGCCTGGCCGAAGGTGTAGCGCATCGGCAAGACGATAGTGAATCACAATCAAGCGGCCAAGAGTTCTTATTTTAATTCCTTGCCGGCGCGATGTTACGCTCATCGGGTTCGGTGCGAAGGCCAAGTCCCGCGCCGCCAAGGCATTGCCATATAAAGGGGATGTTACATGGCCAATCTGCCGACAAATCGCCGGGAGTTCCTTGCCGCCGGCGCCGGTGGCGCGCTTGCTTCGCTTCTGCCCTCGAGCTTGCTCTACGCTCAGCCGAATAACGGCAAGACGCTGACCGTCGTCCTGCCGAGCAATCCGATCACGATCGATCCGATCAATCAGCTCAATCACGACGCGATGATCCTGGGCCAGACCGTGTTCGAGAACCTCGTCGAATACGACGCCGACGGCGTGCTGAAGCCACAATTGGCCAAGGCCCTGCCGACGATCTCCGCCGACAAGAAGACCTATACGTTCGAATTGCGCGACGACGTCACCTTCCACAACGGCAAGAAGATGACCGCCGAGGATGTTAAATACTCGTTCGATTACCTGCTCGACGCCAACAACAAGGCGCTGCGCCGGCCGCTCTTCACCAAGATCGCCAAGGTGACCGTGCTCGACCCGCTCAAGGTCCAGTTCGAGCTCTCCGAACCCTATGGCCAATGGGTCTATTTCCTCACCAAATACATGGGCATCTTCCCGGCCGGCTCGCGCAAGGAGCATGGCGACGACTATTTCAAGTCGAAGCCCGCAGGCGTCGGCACCGGCTTCGGAATTTTCGAGGAGTGGAAGCCGAACGACTCCATCAGCTTCAAGAAGAACCCGAATTACTGGCGCAAGGGCCTGCCGGCCTGGGACCGGCTCGTCGTCAAGATGATCCCGGAGGACGCGACCCGCGTCGCCTATCTGCTGACCGGCCAGGTCGACATCATCAGCGCCCCGCCGCCGCGCGAGTTCAACCGACTGAAGACCATGCCGAACGTCACTGGGGCCTCGCGTCCGACCCTGGGCGGCGCTCTCCTGATGTTCACCAATACCCTGAAGCCGCCGCTCGACGACGTGAATTTCCGCAAGGCGCTCTCCTGCGCCATCGATCGCAAGACGATTGCCGACAAGGTCTATTACGGGCTGCTCGACCCAACCGGCGTGCTCGCGCCGCCGCGCGGCTGGTGGTTCAACCCCGAGGCCGACAAGGAACTCGCCTTCGATCTCGACCGAGCCAAGGAATTCCTGGCCAAGTCGAAATATCCGAACGGCGCGGAGATCGACATCAGCATCCAGGCCGAGCCCTATCTGCTCGATACCAAGGACGCGGCGATCTTCCTGCAGGCGCAGCTCGCCAAGATCGGCGTGAAGATCAACCTCAAGGTCTACGAGTTCTCGGTGCTGATCCAGCAAATCGCCCGCGGCGAGCACCAGATGGCAATGCAGGTCTTCATGTCGCCGGGCGAGCCGACCTACATCGTCGCCAACACGGTGATCCCCGGGCAGTTCCTGTCCAAGAGCACGGGCTACGACAATCCCGAGCTCGCCGCGCTGATGGCGGCGGCCTTCGCCGAGACCGAACAGGCCAAGCTGAAGGAGATCTACGGCAAGATGCAGATGGTCATGGCCAAGGACGCGCCTATCGGCGTGCTCGGCTTCGTCCATGCCTCCAATCTCTGGCGCCAGGGCGTGCAGGACTTCAAGGTCAACCAGGCGCTGACCATGAGCGTCGGCGAGGTGAAAGTCTGAAGGAGCAGTCGTTCGAGCGTCATCCCGGACAAGCGGCCGAGCCGCGCCGATCAGGGATCCGTCGCAGGGCTTCGGCACTCGACGATGGATCCCGGCGCTCCACTGCGCCGCGGCCGGGATGATTCGAACGAGCCAACCGCAACATGTCGTGACCTAGGACCTCGAAGCCCATGCTTCGCCTCGTTGCAGGCCGGATCATCTCGTCGATCGGCACGCTGCTCTTCGTCGGACTGGCGCTGTTCGCGCTGACGCGTTCCGGTCCGGGCTCCCCGGCCCGGATCGTGCTCGGCGCCGACGCCAATGCCGAGCAGATCGCGCAGTTCGAGCAGGCGCACGGCCTCGACCAGCCGTTCCTCACGCAATACGGCAAGTGGCTCGGCGATGTGCTGCGCGGTGATTTCGGCAAGTCCTTCGTCACCGGCCGCGACGTCGCGGCCGAGATCGTGAACGCGCTGCCGGTGACGCTCTCGATCGTGCTCTTCGCCTTCGCCATCGCCGTGATCCTCGGCGTCGGCATCGGCATCCTCGCGGCGCTGCGGCCCGCCGGCGTCTTCGACCGGCTGAGCCGCTTCTTTTCGGTGCTGGGCCTGTCGATCCCGGCCTTCTGGCTCGGCATCGTGCTGATCCGCTTCATTGCGGTCGACCTGCGCTGGCTGCCGCCAGGTGGCTATGCGCCCCTCTCGGCCGGGCTTGCAGCGCATCTCCAGACCATCCTGATGCCGGCCGTCTCGCTCGCGGTCTACTATGTCGCGGTGCTCGCCCGGATGACGCAGGCGAGCCTGCAGGAGACCTTGCGCGGCGACTATGTCCGCACCGCCCGCGCCATGGGCCTCTCGTCCCGGCAGGTCGTGTTCTATGCGCTCATCAACGCGCTGCCGCCGGTGGTCAATCTCGCGGCGCTCTCGTTCGGATACATGTTCGGATGGGCCCTGATCATCGAGCAGGTCTTCAACGTGCCCGGCCTGTCGCGCGCCCTGCTCAACGCGATCTCGCAGCGCGATTTCCTGCTGCTGCAGGGCATCGTCTTCCTGTTCACCACCATCTTCGTCTTCGCCAATCTCGGAGCCGACCTGCTCAACCGGGTGCTCGACCCGCGCCAGAGGGCGGCGGCATGAACCGGTTCGGCCCCGCCCTGCGCGCCATCGACTGGACCGGCTGGTTAGGGGCCGCGATCGTGATTTGCATCGTCCTGGCCGCGGTCTTCGCGCCGCTGATCGCGCCCTATGACCCGATCGCGCTGTCGGTCGAGGACAGGTTGAGCGCACCTGACGCAGCGCATTGGCTCGGCACCGACCAGGCGGGCCGCGACGTGCTCAGCCGCATCATCTTCGGCGCGCGCGCCTCGCTCGCCGTCGGCATCGGTGCCGTCACGATCGGCGCGCTGCTTGGCGTCTCCGCCGGGCTGTTCGCGGCCTATAAGGGCGGACTCGGCGAGCAGATCACGATGCGCCTGGTCGATGGCATCGCCTCCATTCCGCTTCTCGTCTGGGCCATCGCCATCGTCGGCATCCTCGGTGTCGGCCCGCTCCCGGTCGGCCCTCTGGTCCTGCCGAACGAGTTCAAGATCGTCGTGCTCGTCGGCTGCCTGTTCTCGCCGGTCTTCGCCCGCATCACCTATGCCGTGGCCAAGCGCATCGTCGGCGCCGACTACGTCAAAGCGCGCTATCTCCAGGGTGCGTCCCACTGGGACATCGTGCTCGGCGATATCCTGCCCAATTGCCTGTCGCCGATCATCGTCCAGGCGACGCTCCTGGTCGCCATCGGCATCGTCGTCGAGGCTTCGATCAGCTTCGTGGGGCTGGGCGTGCAGCCGCCGGCCCCGAGCTGGGGCACGATGCTCTCGGATGCCCGCAACGCGATCTATTCCGGCGAATGGTGGCTGCCGGTCTTCCCGGGCCTCGCGATCTCGTTGACCGTGATCGGCTTCAACCTCCTGGGCGATGCGGTGCGCGACCTGTTCGACCCGCGCAGCGAAGCCAGGACACTGGTCGCATGAGCCTGCTCAGCATCGAGGGCCTGCGCGTCGGTTTCCGCGGCGCCAATGGTGGTGTGATCGAGGCGGTGCGCGGCGTCGATTTTGCGATCGCGCCGGGCGAGGCGGTCGGAATCGTCGGCGAATCCGGGTCGGGCAAGAGCCTGAGCATGCTGGCCGTGATGCGCCTGCTCGCTTCGCCGGCACGCGCCACCGGCGGGCGCGTGATCTTCGACGGCGCGGATCTGCTGCAGGTCGGCGAGGCCCGCATGCGTGCCGTTCGTGGTCGTGACATCGCCATGGTCTTCCAGGATCCGCAGAGCTCGCTCAACCCGGCCTTGACCATCGGGCGCCAGATCACCGACGTGGTGCGCGCCCACCAGCAGGTATCCGCCGGCCAGGCGAGACGGATCGCGGCCGAGGCGCTGGAGCGGGTCGGCATTCGCGATGCGGCCAGACGGCTCGACGCCTATCCGCACGAATTCTCCGGTGGCATGCGCCAGCGCGCGCTGATCGCGATGGCGATCGCCTGCCAGCCGCGCCTGCTGATCGCCGATGAGCCGACCACCGCGCTCGACGTCACCGTGCAGGCGCAGATCGTCGACCTGATCGCCGAGCTGCGGCGCGATCTCGGCATCGCCGTGATCTTCATCTCGCATAATCTCCAGCTCGTCTCGGAAATCGTCGACCGGGTCGTGGTGATGTATGGCGGCAAGGTCGTCGAGGACGGCCCGGTCGAGGCGATCGAGCTTGCGCCGCGCCATCCCTACACGCGCCTGCTCAGGGCTTGCGTGCCGAGCCTGGTCGGCCCGGTCGGCCCGCTCGTCGCCATCGAGGGCGCGCCGCCGCGCCTCGGGCGCATGCCGGCTGGCTGCCCCTTCTCGCCGCGCTGCCCACGCGCGGTCGAGCCCTGCGCCAGCGAAATGCCCGAGATGGTCGGCGAGGCCTCGCGTCGCGTCGCCTGCTGGAGGCCGCAATGACCGGCCCGCTCCTCTCGTTGCGCAATGTGACGAAATCCTTCCCGCAGGGCGGCCTGGTCGACCGGCTGCTCGGCCGCGAAACCCGCTTCGTCGCGCTCGACGACGTCTCGCTCGAGATCGCCCGCGGCGACGTCGTCGGCATCGTCGGCGAGAGCGGCTCGGGCAAGTCGACGCTGGCGAACCTCGCGGTCGGGCTGGCAAGGCCAAGCTCGGGCGAGGTGCTGCTCGATGGCGAGCCGCTCTCGGCGCTGATGCGCGATCATGGCGGGCCGTGGCGCCGTCGTATCCAGATGGTGTTCCAGGATTCGAGCAGCGCGCTCAATCCGCGCAAGACGATCGGGCGCTGCCTGACGGAAACGCTGGCGTTGCGCGGTGTGCCGCGCGTCGAACGCGGGCAGGAGGCGCTGGCGCTGCTGACCTTGGTCGGCCTCGGCCCGGAAATGGCTCCCCGCCTGCCGCACGAACTCTCCGGCGGCCAGCGCCAGCGCGTCGGCCTGGCCCGCGCGCTCGCGATGCAGCCGGACCTCCTGATCGCCGACGAGCCGGTCTCCTCGCTCGACGTCTCCCTGCAGGCGCAGGTCATCAACCTGCTCTCGCGCCTGACGCGGGAGCTTGGGCTCACCCTGCTCTTCATCAGCCATGATCTCGCGCTGGTGCGCACGCTCTGCACGCGGATCATCGTGATGCGGAAGGGCGAGATCGTCGAGCAGGGCGCCTGCCTCGACGTGCTCGACCAGCCGACCCACCCCTACACCAAGCTCCTGATCGCGGCGGTGCCCAAGGGCATCGCCGGCCGGCGCTCTCCAGGCCAGCCGGACGCCATGCGCGCCGCCGCGGCCACCTCCCAAACCCGAGACGAGTTCCATGGTGCAGCATAGCTACAGGATCGGCATCGATATCGGCGGGACCTTCACCGATGTCGTGGTCGCGCGCGACGACGGCCTGGTCGAGACACGCAAGGTGCCCTCGACGCCGGATGATTACAGCCGCGGTATCGCCCTCGCGATCAAGTCGCTGGTCGAGGAATTCCAGACGACGCCGGACCGGATCACCGGCATCGTCCATGCGACCACGGTCGCGACCAATGCGATCCTCGAATACAAGGGCGCCCGCACCGGCCTGCTGACGACCGAGGGCTTCCGCGACGTTCTTGAGATGCGGCGGCTGCGCATCCCGGTGCTCTACGACCTGCAATACGACAAGCCGAAGCCGCTGGCGGCGCGGCATCTGCGGCTGGAGGCGCGCGAGCGGCTTGCGGCCGATGGCTCGGTGCGCATTCCGCTTTCCGAGGAGGATGTGCGCGAGGCGGCGCGGCGCTTCCGCGAGGCCAAGGTCGAGGCGGTCGCGATCAGCTTCCTGCACGCCTATGCCAATCCGGAGCATGAGATCGCGGCCGAGGCCATCCTGCGCGAGGAGCTCGGGGAGGAGGTCTATATCTGCCGCGGCTCCGAGATCCTGCCGGAGATCCGCGAATACGAGCGCACCAGCACGGTCGTGGTGAACGCCTATATCGGCCCCGTCGTGCGCAACTATGCCAGCGCGCTGACGGCGCGGCTCGCCTCGATCGGCGTGACCTGCCAGGTCGAGATGATGCATTCCGGCGGCGGCATCATGCGGCTGGGCTCGGCGGTGAAACGGGCGGCGTCGCTGGTCGAATCCGGGCCGGCGGCCGGCGTCATCGCCTGCGCGAGGCTGGTTTCCGGCGGCGCGGAGCCCAGCATCATCTCCTTCGACATGGGCGGCACCACGGCCAAGGCGGCACTGATCGAGCATGGCGAGCCGGCCCGCACCACCGAATACGAGGTTGGCGCCGGCATCAACCTGTCGAGCAAGCTGGTCAAGGGCGGCGGCTACCCGATCAAGATGCCCTTCATCGACGTTTCCGAGATCGGCGCCGGCGGCGGCAGCATCGTCGCGATCGACCGGATGAACCAGGTCTCGGTCGGCCCGCAAAGCGCCGGCGCCTATCCCGGCCCGGTCTGCTACGGGCTCGGCGGCCAACAGGCCACCCTCACCGACGCCTTTCTGACGCTCGGCTACATCAACGATGTCGCGCTCGCCGGCGGCAGCTTTCCGCTCAAGGCCGAGGCCGGGCGCGCCGCGCTCAACGACCAGGTCGCCCGCCCGCTCGGTCTCGACCTGACGCAGACGGCACGCGGCGTGCTCACGCTCGCGGTGACGACGATGACGCGCGCGGTCAAGGCGGTCTCGACCTATCGCGGCCGCGACCCGCGCCAGGCGACGCTGGTCGCGTTCGGCGGCAATGGCCCGGTCGTCGCGGCCGAGGTCGCGAGGGCGCTCGGGATCAGGCGCGTGGTCATCCCGCGCGCCGCGGGTGTGTTCAGCGCGCTCGGCCTGCTGCGCTCGGATGTCGAGCAGGAATTCGTGCGGCCCTCGCGGCGGCGCGCGGGGGAACTGGACGATGCCGGACTGGGACAGCTCTTCGGCGAGCTGACCGAGGATGCAACGCGCATCCTGGCGCTTGAAGGCTATGATCTCGCGCAGGCCGAGTTCCGCCACGCGGCCGATCTTCGCTATGTCGGGCAGGCCTATGAGCTCACCGTGCCGGCCAGGCGTTTTGCAGTCGCGGAGCTGGCCGAGCTGTTCCATCGGGAGCACGAGCGCACCTATGGCCATCGCTCGCAGAAGGACCAGGTCCATCTCGTCAATGCCCGGCTGACTGTACGAATGCCGCTCGTCGCGCCGAGGCAGCAATTCGCGGCGGAGCCGCCAATGCGCCGCAACGACCGGATCGTCGCCTTCGACGCGGCCAGGTCCTCGGCCGCGATCGCGGTGATCGGCCGAGCCGATCTCGACGGCATCGCCCGGCGCGGCCCTTTCGTCATCGAGGAATACGACTGCACCTGCGTCGTCGGCCCCGACCAGACCGCGCGGCTCGACGAGGCCGGCAATATCGATATCGCCCTGGAGGCCGCATGAGCGCGCGAGAGATAGACCCGATCACGCTCGAGGTGATCCGCAATGCGCTCGCCTCGACCGCCGACGAGATGGCGCTGATCGTGATGCGCTCGGCCTATTCGCCGGTGGTGCGCGACATCATGGATTACTCGACCGCGCTCTGCGACGCGCAGGGCCGCGTGATCGCGCAGGGGCTGACCTTGCCGATCCAGCTCTGCTCGTTCCCGCGCATCATGGGCTTCGTGCGCGAGCGCTTCGGCGGCACGCTGCGGCCCGGCGACATCCTGATCGCCAACGATCCCTACGGCTCCGGCGGCCAGCATCTGCCGGATGTCTATATCCTCAAGCCGATCTTCGTCGACGGACGCCTTTCGGGCTTCGCCGCCACGGTGGCGCATCACACCGATCTCGGCGGTATCGTGCCGGGCAGCGTCGCGATCTACGCGACGGAGATTCAGCAGGAAGGCCTGCGCCTGCCGCTGATCAAGCTCTACGAGGGCGGCGAGCCGGTCGAGGCCGTGTTCCGCATCATCGAGGCGAATACCCGTTCGCCGGTCGAGGTGCTCGGCGATATCCGCGCGCAGATCGCCGCCTGCAACGTCGCCGAAGAAGGCTTGCGGGCGCTGGTCAGGCGCTACGGCGCCGCAACGCTCGACGCCTATATCGACGCGTTGCACGACCATGCGGAGGCGATGATGCGCGATGTCATCCGCGCGCTGCCGAACGGGGTCTACCGCGCCTACGACTATATCGACGGCGTCGGCGAAAAGCCCGAACCGCTCGCCATCGTCGCTACGGTGACGGTCTCGGATGACACGATCGACATCGATTTCGACGGCACGGCCGGGCAGGTCGCGGCTTCGATCAATTGCCCGATATCCCTGCCGGAATCGGCCGCTTTCTGCGCGATCCGCTGCCTGTCGCAGCAGGACATCCCGAATTGCGAGGGCTATCTCAGGCCGATCACGGTGCGGGCGCCCGAGGGCTGCCTCGTCAACCCGCGTTATCCGGCGGCCTGCGGCGCGCGCGGCGTCGTCGGCTACCGCGTCTTCGATGCGATCATGCAGGCGCTGGCCCAGGTCGTGCCGGAGCGCGCCATCGGCGGCTCCGAGGGCGGGCCCTATCTGCTCGCGGCCGGCGGTACGCATGAGGGGCGCTCCTTCGTGCTGAACGAGATGGTCGTCGGCACCTGGGGCGCGCGCGCCGGCAAAGACGGCATCGAGGGCATCTCCAACCCCGCCGCCAATCTGTCGAACCAGCCGATCGAGATGATCGAGACCGACATGCCGGTCGAGGTGCTGCGCTACGGGCTCGTGCCGGATTCCGGTGGTCCCGGCGAATTCCGCGGCGGGCTCGCCTTCGTCCGCGAGTTCCGTTTCCTCGCGCCGGCCCGTTTTGTCTTGCGCGGGGACCGGCGCGACCATCCGCCCTTCGGCTTCGAGGGGGGAGCCGTCGGTGCGCCCTCGGCGCATCTGCTGATGCGGGCCGATGGTTCTGCCGTGCAATTGCCGACCATGCCGATGGAGAGCTTCACCGCCGGCATCGGCGACGTGTTCCGCCTGACCGGTGCCGGTGGCGGCGGCTACGGCGACGCCTTCAAGCGCGAAATCGGCCGGGTCGCCGACGATCTGCTCGAAGGCAAGATCACGAGCGCGGGCGCGGCACGGGACTATGGCGTGGTGCTCGCGCGGGACGGGGCCTCGATTGACCTGGAGGAAACGCAGCGCCTGCGCGCGGACATGATGGAGGCGCGCGCGTGACCCTCGCTCCTTTCGGCGCAGCGGCGCTCAACCAGAAGCTCGTTGGCGAAGCCGGCAGCCGGTTCCGGCTCGAGACCCCCGCGGCGGTGCTCGATCTCGATCTGTTCGAGCGGAACATCGCACTGCTCGCCGAGACCTGTCGCAAGGCTGGGCTCGCTGTCCGGCCCCATGCGAAATCGCATAAATGCGCGGAGATCGCCCGCCAGCAGATGGCGGCGGGTGCGCTCGGCATCTGCTGCGCCAAGCCCGGCGAACTGCTGGCGCTGTTCGAGGGCGGCATCCGCGACCTGCTGCTCAGCGCTCCGATCGCCAGCCCGACGAAGATCGATGCGCTGGCGCGCGCCGCAGCGGCCGGTGGCCGGATCGGGGTGGTGGTCGATCGTGCCGATCTCGCCATCGCCTATGGCGAGGCGGCAAGGCGACACGGCGCGGTCCTCGACGTGCTGATCGACCTGGATGTCGGGCTGAGGCGCAGCGGCGTCGCGACGCCGGCCGAGGCGGTCGACCTGGCGAAGCTCGTTTCGGGGGTGGACGGGCTGCGCTATCGCGGCGTCCAGGCCTATCAGGGCCGGGTCCAGCATATCGACGATTTCGCTGCACGCCGGGCTGCCAATCAGGAGATGGGCCGGCTGCTCGCAGCCATGATCGCGGCGCTGCGCCAGGCCGGCTTCGAACCGCAGGTCGTCTCGGGCGGCGGCACCGGCAGCCATCTCCTCGACGGCGAGGAGCAACTGCTGACCGAGATCCAGGCCGGCTCCTATGTCTTCATGGACGAGGCTTATAACAGCGTCGACATGCACGGGCAGGGCGGACCGGAGTTCGAGCCGGCGCTCCGCATCGCCGTCACCGTGATCGGGCACAGCTCGCTCGGCTTCGCCATCACGGACGGCGGCAGCAAGAGCTTCGCGCTCGACGGTCCGCCGCCGCGTGTCTTCCTCGGAGGCGAGCTGGTCGGGCGGATCGAATGGTGCGGCGACGAATTCGGTCGCATCCTTCCTCGGGAAGGGCAGGGCCCATTGCCGATCGGCACGGTGGTCGAATGCACCGTCCCGCATTGCGACCCGACGATCAATCTTCACGATTTCCTGCACGTCGCGAGCGGCGATCGATTGATCGCCCTGTGGCATGTCGAGGCCCGCGGCAGGGCCGACTGAGAAATCCGCAGCGCACTCGGACGCCCATTTGCAAATGCATCAGGGCAATTGACATTGTTCGAGGTTATACGTTGATATCAACCCAGATCGGGCGAGCCCCATCGCCATCCGGTGATCGATCCATCATGGCTCGGTCGCCGGACATCGCAACGATTCCGCCAGCCCGGTCGGCGGCGACGCCTTGATAAAGGAGATGACCATGAAGATCGTGACCAGCCTGAGCTTTCAGGGGCAATGCCGGGAGGCCTTCGAATTCTACGCCAAGGTCCTCGGCGGCAAGATCACAGCTGCGTTTCCCTATGGCGACGCGCCTCCCGGCATGCCGATCACCGACGACAAGTACAAGACCTGGCTGATGCATTGCTGGCTGGAGGTCGGCGACCAGGCGCTGATGGGCGCGGACATGGACACCAACTGGGCTCCCAATATCGAGAAGCCCAAGAACGGCTTCGATGTCACCCTGCACAGCCAGGACAAGGCGCAGGGCCAGCGTTGGTTCGATCAATTGTCCGAGGGCGGCAAGGTGGGGATGCCTTTCGGCGAGACTTTCTGGTCGCCCGGCTTCGGCTCGCTGATCGACAAGTTCGGCGTTCCCTGGATGGTCAACACGATCCCGTCGGCCGACTGGAAGCCGCCGCAGGGCTGATCTCGGGGCGCTGAAGTCCATCCCGTGCTTCGCATGCGACATCGAAAGCCGGCGCCTCGCGCGCCGGAGGAGATCGGCATGGCCTTGTCCTATCGCTGGGTGATCGTTGCAGCCGGCGGATTGCTCGGCTGCGTCGCGGTCGGTGCGATGTTCTCACTGCCCGTCTTCCTGCGTCCGATGTCGCAGGATACAGGCTGGTCCGTCACCGGCCTCTCCAGCGCCATGACGATCGGCTTCCTCGCCATGGCGGCGGCAAGCATGGTCTGGGGCGGCCTGTCCGACCGGTTCGGCCCGCGGCCTGTGATCCTGACCGGCTCGATCACACTGGCTGCGAGCTTGGCGCTGGCCAGCCGGGCGGACTCGCTCGTCGAATTCCAGCTGTTGTTCGGCCTGTTGGTGGGTGCCGCGACCGCGGCGATCTTCGCGCCGATGATGGCCTGCGTCACCGGCTGGTTCGACGAGCAGCGTGCGCTCGCCGTTTCGCTGGTTTCGGCAGGCATGGGCATGGCGCCGATGACCATGGCGCCGCTGGCGGCCTGGCTGGTCACGATTCACGATTGGCGCGCAGCAATGCTGATCATCGCCGGCATGGCCGCCGTCATCATGATACCGGCGGCCTTGCTCGTGCGCCGGCCACCCATGACGAACAAGGCCGCGGCCGAGAGCACGGACGCGGCGGCGACCTCGGAGATGAGCGTCGGCCAGGCGGTGCGGTCGCCGCAATTCATCACGCTGATGCTGGCGAATTTTTTCTGCTGCGCCACGCATTCCGGCCCGATCTTCCACACAGTCAGCTACGCCGTCACCTGCGGCATTCCGATGGTCGTGGCGGTCTCGATCTAAAGTGTCGAGGGTCTGGCCGGCATGTTCGGACGCATCGGCTTCGGCCTTGCGGGAGACCGTTTCGGGGCGCAGCGCGTCCTCGTGGCGGGTTTGCTGGCGCAGGCCTTCGGCGTTCTCGCCTATGCCTCCGTCGGCCAACTCGGCGGCTTCTACGCCGTGGCCGTGGTGGTCGGATTCATTTATGCCGGCACGATGCCGCTCTATGCGGTGATCATCCGCGAGAATTTCCCGATGAGAATGATGGGCACGATCATCGGCGGAACCGCGATGGCAGGAAGCCTGGGCATGTCCACCGGGCCTTTGCTCGGCGGCCTGATCTACGACACGTTCGGCACCTATGCGCCGATGTATGTCGGCTCCTGGGGCCTGGGGCTGGCGGCTACGCTGGTCCTTGCGACGTTCAAGCCTTTTCCCGCTCAGCCCACGGCCCGCCTCGCGGCGACGTGACGAAGGCGCTCTCCGGCTGCTGCCCGTTGACGGTGCGAAGCAGCGGCCGGATGCGGAACCTGGTCGCCGCCGGCAAGTCGGCATCCACCAAGCCGAGACGTCGTGCGTCGGCTCTCACCGAGTTCGGCTGGCAGCCTCGATGGCATCCGACATGATCGCCAGTCCCTGGTCGATCTCGGCATGCGAGACCGTCAGCGGCGGCGCCAGGCGGAAGACGCCGCCCATGCCGGGCAGCTTGACGATGTTCATGCTCAGGCCCCTGCGCATGGCCTCGTCCATGATCTGCGCGCCGAGCTCGAAACCCGGTGCCTTGCTCTGCCTGTCGGTGACGATCTCGAGCCCGAGCAGCAGCCCGCGCCCGCGCACGTCGCCGACGCATTCGTATTTCTGCTGGAGCGCGAGCAGCCCCTGCTTCAGCCTGTCACCACGCTCTCCGGCCTGCGCGACGAGGCCGTCGCGCTCGACCACGTCGAGAACGGTCACGCCGACCGCCGCCGTCAGCGGATCGGAGACATGGGTGGTGTAGAACAGGAAGCCGCGTTCGAACGCCTTCTGCTCGATCGCCTCCGTCGTCATCACCGCGGCGAGCGGCAGGCCGGCGCCGAGCGTCTTCGATAGCGTCATGATGTCCGGCGTCACGCCGTCGCGCTGGAAGGCGAACATGTGGCCGGTCCTGCCGACACCGGTCTGCGCCTCATCGAGGACGAGCAGCATGCCGCGCTCCTCGCATTTGCGCTTCAGCGCGGCGAGGTAGCCCAGGGGAAGCTCCAATATGCCGCCGCTCGACAGGATGGGCTCGGCGATGAACGCCGCGAGATTGCCGGTCGACTGGCGATCGATCAGCTCGAAGGCGTCGTCAAGCTCGGCCTGCCAGTCATTGCTGCCATCAGCGTGCTTGAAGCGCGGGCGATAGGAGTTAGGCGCGGGGATCACGAAGGAACCCGCCGCGGCCGGCCCGTAGCCGCGTCGACCGGCGCTATAGGTCGCCGATGCGGCCGCGCCCGTCATCCCGTGCCAGCTCTGCGCGAAGGCGACGACCTCGTGCCCGCCCGTCACCAGCTTGGCCATGCGGATGGCCGCCTCATTCGACTCCGCCCCGGTCGTGAGGAGCTGGACCCGGTCTAGGCCAGGCGCCAGCGCCGCCAGCCGCTCGGCCAGCGTCACCACCGGCCGCGAGAGCATGCCGCTGAAGAGATGCGCGACCGACGCCATCTGCCGGTCGACCGTCGCGACGATGTCCTTATGGGTATGGCCGAGCACGGCGCTCATTTGCCCGGACGTGAAGTCGAGGATGCCGCGGCCATCGGCATCATAGACGAAGGAGCCCTCGGCGCGTTCGACGATGATCGATTCGAAGCTCGGTCCATAGCGGGTCAGATGCTTCCTGGCGGCGGCCCAGAACGCGGGATCGGCATTGAGCGACATCGGCTTCTCCTCTCGTCCGGCGCCTCTGCAATCGCCGTTCCAGAGCGCTAGCGGCCCTTGCGCCAGCAGGCAAATTGATACTTCTTCAATCCGATATCGAAAGATTTGATGCCATGCCGACGCTCGATCTCGCCTTGCTCAGGAATTTCACCATCGTCGCGCGGGCGGGCTCGATCAGCCTCGCCTCGCTGCAGGTCGGGCGGACGCAATCGGCGCTGAGCATGCAGATGCAGCGCCTCGAGGAGTTGATCGGCCAGCCGATCCTGCACCGGAGCGGCTCAGGCGTGCGCTTGACGACGGCCGGTCACACGCTCCTGGCGCATGCGGAGAGCCTGCTCGCGCGGCATGACGAGATCCTCGCCGAGATGTGCGGAACGGGCCTTGGCGGCTCGCTGAGCCTTGGTTGCCCGGAGGACTACTCGATTGCGTTCCTGCCCGATCTGTTGCGCGGCTTTTGCGCCCTCCACCCGGAGGTCGAGCTGCGCATGGTTTGCGCGCCGACCTCGGAGCTGCGCCCGCTGCTGCACCGCCGGCAGATCGAGATGGCACTCGTTTCGGTGCCGGACGTGACGAGCGGCGAGGTTGTCCGGGAGGAGCGCTTCGTCTGGGTCGCCAACAAGGCGGAGCCCGCGCTTCTGCGCCACGCCATTCTGCCGTTGGCGCTCTCGGCGCCGATGACGCTCGACTATCGGGCCGCCTGCGATGCCATGGAAGCGGTCACCCGGCGCTACAGGATCGCCTTCGCCAGCAACAGCCTGGCCGGTCTCATCGCGATCGCCCGCTCCGGCCACGCCATCAGCGTCCTGACCCGGACGGCCGTTCCGCCCGATCTCCACGTTGTTTGCGCCGGCCTGCCGCCGCTCCCGAAGATCGGCATCGCGCTGGAATTCGCCGACCAGCGGCCATCCGCAGTTGCGAGGGCATTAGGTGATCACATCCGGGTCGAGCTGCCGAAGCTTTGAGGCACCGTGTGGCGCCGCCTCTTCCTGCAGCACGGCGAGGAAGGCGCGAGCGGTGCGCGAGAGCGCGATGTGGCGTGCGTGGACGATACGCGGCATGACCGCGACTTCCGGCGAGAACCGGCGCTGCACGGCTTGCGGAAAAATCTCCGCCACCCCCATCGGCTCGACAATCGCAATGCCGCAGCCCTTCATCGCCAGGGCGCAGGCGCTGATCGTATGATTGCTGCCGACCATCACCTGCCGATCGAGGTCGACGGTTCGGAAGGCCTCTCCGAGCAGCTCGTGGATCGGCTCGCTCTGGATGTTGGTGATGATCGCCTCCTCGGCGAGATCGCCAGGCCGGATCTCGACCCGTTCGGCCAATGGATGCCCGGGTGCCATCACGCAGACCAATGACGTCGTGAATAGCGGTATCGTCACCGCTCCGGCATGGTCACCGGGCGTGAAGATCACGCCAAGGTCGATCTGCCCGCTGCTGGCGAGATCGAGAATCTCCTTTGTCTTGGCGATCTGCAGCCAGATCCGCACGCGCGGCCGCTCACGCCGGAAGCGCGCGATCGCATCGGCGACGAAGCTGCAGGAGAGCGTCGGCGTGCACGCCAGCGTCAGCACGCCGGCCTTCGACTCCTTCAGGTCGCGCGCGTATTTCTCGACGATGCCGACCGAGTGAAACACCTTCTCGACCTCGCGAAAGAGATTGAGCGCCTCGGGCGTGGGCTGGGCCCGCCCTTTGCCGCGCTGGAAGAGCGCAAACCCAACGAGATCCTCCATGCGCCGGACCGCCTTCGAGACGGCGGGCTGTGACATCTGCAATTGCCGGCCGGCGCCGGTGAGACTGCCGGCGATCATAACCGCGCGGAATATTTCGAGCTGGCGAAGATTGAACATGCCTTACCATAGCCTGCGGTTATGGTTGCTGCATCAATCAGTGCTCGACGTAGCGGCCGCTCCCGGCGCAGCATTGGACAACAAGACAGCGCGAGAATGCGCGGCGAGGAAGCACAGGGATGGCGAAGGCCGCATGGGATGCGCGCCGGCTCGCCTTTGCGCCTCGCTCTTTGCGGAGTGACGGCATGGCGAGATTTGCGAAGCGGGCGATCGAATTCCACAGCGGCTATGTCTGGAATTTCGACTGGATCCGCCGCGGCATCGAGTTTGCGCACCGGCACGAGATGACCTCGCTCATCCTGCACCGCAACGACATTGTCGACATGGTCGTCTATCCCGGCACGCTCTTCGGGGCGTCCGACGCGGGGCGGAACATCTTCGAGCGCTACCGGGAGATTTATCCCAAGCTCTACAAATACACGCCGACGCGCCGCAGCGGCCCGTACCAGCGCCGCGACTACCTGCGACGCGTCATCGATCTGGCCGGGCGGCACGGCATCGAGGTCTGGTTCGAGAACAAGGAGCTGTCCTTTCCCGATATCCTCCTCGAGCTCAATCCGCAGCTCGTGAAAGGCGGAACGCTTTGCCCGAACGATCCCTTCTGGTGGGAGTTCGTCGACGCCAAATACACCGAGCTATTCCAGGATCTGCCGGGGATCGCCGGCATCATCACGGCGCCGGGCACGGGGGAAAGCCGGCTTGCGATCTCGTCGAACCGGTGCACATGCGAGGCCTGCAAGGGCAGCACGCCGCAGCGCTGGTACCGCGAACTGATCATGGCGATGCATGCGCCGATCCGTGCCGCCGGCCGCGAGCTGATGATCCGCGACTTCGTCTTCGACAAGAAGGCGCAAACCGAGCTTGCAGAGACCATCTCCGGCCTGCCGGAGGACGTGATCGTCAGCCTCAAGAACACGCCGCACGACTACTATCCGACCTTCCCCGACAACCCGCGGCTCGGCGATGTCGGCAATCACCGGCAATGGGTCGAGTTCGACACCATGGGCCAGTATTTCGGCTGGGGCATCGGGCCCGCCGTCATCATCGACGATTATCGCAAGCGCATGGAGACGGCGCTGCGCCATGGCGTCGAGGGCGTCATCCTGCGGACCGACTGGGAAAGCCTCGACGGACATTCCTGCTTCCACACGCCCAACCGGCTGAATCTCCATGCCGGAGCGGCGCTTGCCGTGGATGCGGCGGTGACCGACCGGACGATCCACCGCTCCTGGCTGAGCGAGACCGGGATGACCAGGCAGGGCGCTGATGATGCCGAGCTCGATGCCGCCGCCGACTGGAGCGCGCGCCTCTTCGCCCGGTCCTGGGAGATCGTGTCGAAGAGCCTGTACGTCAACGACTGCGTCTTCTCCGACTCCAGCAACTATCCCGTCAGCCTCGATCATGCCTGGTGGCTGGCCGAGAAGAAGAACAGCCTGAAGGACTGGGATGCCTCGAAGGAGAACGCGCTCGAAACCTCGGACGCCAATGTCCGCGCCATCCTGGCCGAAAAGGACGAGGCGCTGAGGCTGGTGGAGCTGCAGCCGGCCCTGGCATCCGATCCACCTGCCGCCCTGACGGAAGCGGCCCATACGGATCTCGTCGGCCGCATGGAGACCTTCAGGCTTTATGTGGCGGGATGGCGTGCCGCTGTCCACGCCTGCATCCTGACGAAATTCCTGCTCGATCGCCCGACGGATGACGGTGCCTTCGCGCGCGAGGTGCGCTCGCGGATCGATGCTGCCTTCGACCTCCTGCAGACTCTCGCCGGGGAGATGAAGGCCTATGCCGCAGCGACGGATCAGCACTTCGCCGCCTACAACATGCTCGGCTGGGAGCGCCTGCTGACCCTGCGCGATGATCTGTCGGGCCGCCTCGCCGACATGCCGCAGGCAACTGCGCAGCCGGCCGTCGTGGAGTAGGGCCGTTGAACTCTGCAGAGCGCTCGGGGCCAGCGGCACGGACGGTCCAGCTCGCCGTGGCGCTGGCGCTGCTCGCCGGCTGCTCGTTCTATCTCTACGCCGCGACCGGATTCTCGTTCGGCGTCTGGAACAATCCGAGGGCCGGCTTCGTGCCCACGATAGCGGGCTGCATCGGCGTCGCGCTGGCGATCGGCAACCTCGTCCGCGTCTGGCGGGTGGGCTCGCCGGGGCCGGTCGAGCTCGGCCTTTCGCCGCAACGCGCCCTGGCCTTCCTCGCCGTTCTGGCCGCCTATGCGGCGCTGTTGGGCAAGATCGGCTTCCTCCCGGCGACCTTCGCCGCCACGCTGGCCCTGCTGCTGGTCAGCCGGGGCATGCGCGGGCTCCTCCAGACGCTGGTCATCGCGGGCGCCTTTTCCGCCATCATCTGGCTGCTCTTCGGCTTCGTCCTCAAGCTGCCCCTGCCATGACCGCCCTCCCATGACCTATCTGCCATGACCTCCTTCCACGCCCTCCTTGAAGGCTTCCAGCTCGCGGTGACGCCGGGCAACCTCGTCGCGGCGGGCGTCGGCGTGCTGCTCGGCACCTTCGCGGGAATGCTGCCCGGCCTCGGCATCTCCGGCACGATCGCGCTGCTGATACCGATCAGCTTCGGGCTCGATCCCTTCACGGCCCTCGTTATCTTCGGCGGCATCTATTACGGCGCGGCCTATGGCGGCTCGACCACCTCGATCCTGCTCAACGTTCCCGGCGAAGGAGCCTCGGTCGTGACCTGCGTCGAGGGCTACGCGATGGCCCGGCGCGGGCGCGCCGGAGCGGCGCTTTCGGTCGCGGCCCTCGGCTCCTTTTTCGCCGGCATGCTGGGGCTGGTCGGGCTCGTGCTGTTCGCCCCGACCATCGCAGGCTGGGCGCTCGCCTTCGGGCCGCAGGAGTATTTCTGCATCGCCGTGCTGGCGCTGGTCGTGCTCTCCGGCATCAGCGGCCAGTCAATGGTGCAATCGGGCCTGATGGTCGTCGTCGGCGTCATGCTCGGCACGATCGGCATCGATCCGATGACCGGCGTCGAACGCTTCACCATGTCGAGCGACATCCTGCTCGACGGCGTCTCGTTCATCATCGTCGTCATGGGCGTCTACGGGATGGCCGAGGTGCTGCAGACGGCGGCCGACGGCGATTCGGCGGTCTCGCCGCCGCGCATCGCCTTCCGCGACCTCTATCCGACACGCGAGGAGCTGAGCCGGTCGATCCCCGCCATCTTCCGCGGCAGCGTCATCGGCTTCCTGATCGGACTGGTGCCCGGACCATCCGGAACGATCTCGACCTTCCTGTCCTACGCCGTCGAGAAGCGGTTCAGCCGTGGGCGCGACCAATTCGGCTCCGGAGCGATCGAGGGGGTGGCTGGGCCGGAATCCGCCAATAACGGCGCGGACACCTCGACCCTGATCCCGCTGCTGTCGCTTGGCCTGCCGTTCAACGCCGGCGCCGCGCTCCTGCTCAGCGGCTTCCTGATCCATGGCATCACGCCCGGCCCCAACCTGGTGAGCACCCGCCCGGATCTGTTCTGGGGCCTGGTGGCGAGCCTGGTCGTCGGCAACGTCATGCTGCTGGTCATCAACCTGCCCTTCGTCGGCGTCTTCGCCAGCCTTCTGCGCATCCCGTTGGGCATCTTGATGCCGCTGGTCGCCGTCATCGTGCTGAGCGGCACCTATTTCATCGGCAACAACCTCTCGGACCTCTGGCTCGCCATCGCCTTCGGCGTGCTCGGCTGGGTGTTGAAGGGCACCGGCTACAGCGTGGCGCCATTGATCATCGGGCTTTTCCTCGGGCCGCTCATCGAGAAGGGTTTTATCCAGTCGATGGTTCTCGCGGATGGCAGTCTCGTCACGCTGATGTCGCGGCCGTTCAGCGGCATCATGCTCGGCGCCGCGGCTCTCTTCATCGTCATCCGCATCGGTCTCGAGCTGAGGCGCCGCTTCGGCAGCGCGCCTCTGGAAGCCGCTTCGGCGCCGCGGTGATCACCACGCACAACGACAAGAACGTCATCAGGGAGAGACACATGCAGAATCAGCTTCGCACCCGTCGCATGGCGCTGGCGGCCCTCTGTCTCGCGCCGCTGTTCGCGGCACTGCCGGCCTCCGCCCAGAGCTATCCGCAGCGGCCGATCCGCGTGATCGTGCCCTTCCCCGCCGGCGGCTCGACCGACATCATGGGGCGGATCCTGACGAAGGCCGTCGAGACTCGCCTCGGCAAGCCGCTGATCATCGAGAACAAGCCCGGCGCCGGCACGATGACCGGCCTCAACGAACTCGTCGGCGCTCGCCCCGATGGCTACACGATCGGCATGGTCACCAGCACCATGGTCCTGCAGCCGCTCTATGGCGGTTCGCGGCATGACTATCCGAACGCGCTGCAGCCGATCGCGCAGGTCACGGTGACGCCGCCTGTCCTCGTCACCGGCTCCGACACGCCCTGGAAGACGGCGAAGGACCTCATCGACGACGCCAAGGCCCATCCCAGGAAGATCAAGTACGGGATCACCGGCTTCGGCAATTCCTCGCATATCGGCCCGACGCAGCTCGCGCGCGCCGCCGGCATCGAGATCGAGCCGGTTTCGTTCGACGGCGGCGGCGTGTTGCTGACCGCGCTGCTTGGCGGCCATATCGCCGTCTCCGCCGGCAGCACCGTGGACTACAAGCCGCATATCGAGGCCGGCAAGCTGCGCCCCCTGCTCAGCTTCGGGGCCACCCGCAGCGAAGATCCGCTCTACAAGGATGTGCCGACCGCCAAGGAACTGGGCTACGATGCGGAGATTGTGTCCTGGACTGGCGTCGCCGCCCCGAAGGGGCTGCCGGCCGATATCGCCGCCAGGCTCGACGAGGTCTTCGCGGCGGCGATGGCCGATCCCGAAGTCAAGGACGCCATCGCCAAGCTCGGCTCCGAGCCCGTCTATCTCAACGCCGCCGGCTTTGGCGCGCGCTGGGCGTCGGAAACGGCCAAGCTACGGCAGGTCGTCGCCGAAACCGGCATCCTCGAGCTGGTCAAGAGCCAGCGGCGGTAGAGCATTTCCGCGCTTCTCCGAAACGTGAAAATTCTCTATCTCTTTGTTTTGACGCATTTTCTTCACGCGAACCGGTCTCCACTTCGCTCGAAAATGCTCTAGACTGACATCGGTTATTGGGCTCGAGCCGAACCTGTCGGTGCGGCCGACGGCAACAGACCGCGGCCATCGTAGATCTCGCTCGCGACCTGGCGGAACAGATCGACGGCCGGGGAGGGACGGGTTTCGTTCCAGACCAGCGAGAGGATGACCGAGGGCATCTGCTCCGCGATCGGGATGAGGGCAATCTGGTCGGTCATGAAGCGTCGGGCGAAGCTCGGCGAGATCGCAATGCCGAAGCCCGAGGCGACGAAGCCGATCTGCGACAGGATGGTCGGCACCTCGTATTCGATACGCGGGCTCAGGCCCAGCTTGGCGAAGGCCGCGATGATGTGGTCGTAGTGATAGGGCGAGATCTTGCGCGGCGGCAGGATCAGGGGCTGGCTCGCGAGCTGGTCGAGCGACAGCACGCTTTGCCGGCTGAGCGGATGGCCGATCGGCACCAGTGCGGCGAACTGCTCGCTCAGGATCGGCTGGATGCCGAGGGAGGGGCCGGCGGCATTGCGCCAGACGACGCCGATATCGACCTGGCCCTCCTGCACCGCATTCATCACATCCATGGTGTGCCCTTCCTTGAGCACGACATGGACCCGCGGATGGCGCGCCCGGTAAGGCGAGAGAATGCGCGGCAGCACGTCGTACATCGCCGAGGGCACGCAGCCGACGAACATCTCGCCGAGATCGCCGGTGCCGACGCCCTGCATGATCTCGTCGAGGCGCTGGGCGTGCTCGAGCAGGCCGATCGCGTGGCCGAGCAGCATCCGCCCGGCCGCCGTGAGGACGACCTGACGGTTGGCGCGGATGAACAGGGGCGAGCCCATTTCATCCTCCAGCGCCTTGATGTGCAGGCTGAGCGGCGGCTGGGAGATGCCGAGCTTGCGCGCGGCGCGGCCGAAATGCAGCTCCTGCGCCACCGTCACGAAATAGCGGAGGCGATTGAGGTTGAGGCGCTGGCCGAGATGGCCGCGATGGAATTCGGGCTGCGCCGGCCGGCCGGGAATCAGCGCCATGTCGTCGGCCGCGACCTTGGTCTCGGCGCCGCTGCCGCGGGCGGGTCGGTCGGTACCCATGCTCAGGGAGGTCCGCATCTGCTGCCGGTCTCCGCCGGCGGTCAGGCGAAACTAGACAGGAAAGCGGAGCGCGGGAATGGCCTGCTCATTCCTGCAACGCTTCGTCGCGCTTGCGCCGGACGGTCGGGATGACGGCGAGGATGAGCGCGACCGCGGCGATGGCGAGCAACGTCGCTGCGATGGGATGCTGCAGGAAGATCATCGGGTCGCCGCGCGAGATCAGCATCGAGCGGCGGAAATGGTCCTCCAGCATCGGTCCCAGCACGAAGCCGAGCAGGAAGGGCGCGGGCTCGCAGTCGAGCAGCATCAGCAGGTAGCCGAGCAGGCCGAAGGCGGCGAGGACATAGACCTCGAAGACGCTGCTGTCGGTATTGTAGGCGCCAATGGCGCTGAAGACGATGATCGCCGGGAAAAGATAGCGGTAGGGCAGGGTGAGCAGCCTGGTCCACATGCCGATCAGCGGCAGGTTGAGGATGACCAGCATCAGATTGCCGATCCACATCGAGGCGATCAGTGCCCAGAACAGTGTCGGCTGCGCCGTCAGCACGCGCGGGCCAGGCGTAATGCCCTGGATGATCAGCACGGCGATCAGCAGCGCCATGACCGGGTTGGCGGGAATGCCGAGCGTCAGCATCGGGATAAAGGAGGTCTGGGCCGCCGCGTTATTGGCGCTCTCGGGACCGGCGACGCCGGCGATGGCGCCCTTGCCGAATGTCTCCGGCTGTTTCGAGATGCCCTTCTCCAGCGAGTAGGAGACGAAGGAGGCGATCGCCGCGCCGCCGCCAGGCAGCACGCCGAGGATCGAGCCGATACCTGTGCCGCGCAGCACGGGCATGATGATCGCCTTGAAGTCGGTCCAGGTGAGCCAGAGCCCTTTCAGCTTCTGGGTGACGACGCCGCGTTCGGTCGTGTCGGAGAGGTTCTTCACCACTTCCGAGACCGCGAAGAGGCCCATCGTCACCGCGACGAAGTCGAGCCCGCCGGAGAGTTCGAGCTGGCCGAAGGTCAGGCGGAACTCGCCGGAGAACTGGTCCTGGCCGACGAGGCCGAGCGAGAGGCCGAGCACGACCATCGCCAGCGCCTTCAGCACGGAGCCCGAGGCGAGCGTCACCGCGACGATGAGGCCGAGCACCATCACAGAGAAATACTCGGGCGCACCGAAATTGAGCGCGAGTTCCGCCAGCGGCGGCGAGAAGAAGACGAGCAGCAGCACCGACAGGCTGCCGGCGATGAAGGAGCCGATCGCCGCCGTGGCGAGCGCCTTGCCGGCCATGCCTTGCCTCGCCATCTCGTGGCCGTCGATGGCGGTGACGACCGAGGAGGTCTCGCCCGGCATCTTCAGCAGGATCGCCGTGGTCGAGCCGCCATATTGCGCGCCGTAATAGATGCCGGCGAGCATGATGAAGCAGGAGACCGGCGACATGGTGAAGGTGATCGGCAGAAGCAGCGCCACCGTCGCGGCCGGGCCGAGGCCGGGCAGGATGCCGATCAGGGTTCCGAGCAGGGCGCCGGCGAGGCAATAGGCGAGGTTGTCGAGCGACAGCGCCACCGAGAAGCCGAGTAGCAGGTTATCGAGCATGATGCTTCCATCCTGGAGCGGGCGGGCGCCGCTCCGTCTGGCGTCGAGATGGCGGCGCCTGTCTCAGGGCAGGAGCTGCACCGGCATCTTCAGCCCCCAGACGAAGACGATCGTGCAGAAGGCGATGAGGCCGAGGATGAAGAGCGCGGAAGCGAGCGGCTTGAACGGCCGGCTTGCCGCGACGCAGAGCGCGCTGCAGACCAGCACGGCCGCGATGAAGCCGCCGCGCGGCAGGATGAAGCCGAAGGCGACGATCGCCGCGGTGATCAGCAGCAGGCCGAGCCAGTCGGCCCGGGGCAGGGCGTCCCCGTCCCGGCGAAGGCCGCCGACGAGCACGCCGAGGCCGAGCAGCCCGAGCAATTGCGCCAACAGCAGCGGGAAATAGCCCGGCCCCATCCTGCCCGCGGTACCGAGCTCCAGCTTGCTGGATTGCCAGCCGAGCACGGCGGCGAACAGGATGAAGAGGAGCCCGGCGAGAACGTTCTTCGGGCTGCGCAGCCGGATCATCCTACTTCTTCTTGTCGATGCCGAGTTCGGTGGCGAGCCGGCTCCAGAGTTTGGTGTTGTCGACCAGCCAGGTCCGGAACTGCTCCGGCGAGGAGGCCACGATCTCGACGCCCATGTCCTCGATGAAGGCCTTGGTCTCCGGGTCGTTCATCGCCCTGGTCCATTCGCGGCCCCAGAACGCGACGATATTCGCCGGCAGGTTGGCCGGGCCGACGATGCCGTAGGAGGCGGAATCGACGATCGGCAGGCCGACCTCCTTCAGCGTCGGGACGTTCGGGAAGAGCTTCGAGCGCTTCTCGGTGGTGACCGCGACCGGGATCATCCGGTTGTCGGTGATGAAGCCGCGCGTCGGGATCGGCGTCGCGAACACGGCCTGGATCTCGCCCGCCATCAGGGCGTTGAAGGCCGGCGAGCCGCCACTGTAGGGCACGATGTCGAAATTGATGCCGGTGTCCTTCTTGAAGCGCCGGGCGAGGATATCGACCTGCGAAAGCGGCCCGTAGGAGCCGAAGCGGACATCGTTCGGGTTCTTCTTCAGGTAGGCGAGGAACTCGTCATAGGTCTTCACCGGCAGCTTGGCGCTGATCAGCAGCAGGTAGGGCGCTTCCGCATGGTAGGAGACCAGCGTGAAGTCCTTGAGCGGATCGAAGGCGAGATTGGCGTAGAAGGCGGGGCCGGTGGCGAATTCCGGCGGGCTCGACACATACATCGTATAGCCGTCGGGCTTGGCCTCCTTGATCTTGAGGCTGGCGATCTGCGTCGAGGCGCCGGCGATGTTGTTGATCACGATCGGCTGGCCGATATTCTTCGACATGGTCGCAGCGATCTTGCGGCCCAAAGCCTCCGAGCCGCCTGGAGGGTAGGGGATGACGAGCTGGATCGCGTTGGACGGATAGGTTTGCGCGACGGCGAGGTCCGCCGCTCCCAATGCCAGCGCGACGGCGGCACAGATCAAGCCAATTCGGCGCATGTATTCTCTCCCTGAGCGTTTCTTTTATGATTGCCCGCCGCCATTGCCGGCGGCGGGTTGCGTAGGATGTCGTGACGGCGTGCCTATTTCTGCTGATGCGGGAATTTCACGTAGATGCGCTTGACGAGGTCGGGGATGCTCAGGCCGGCATCGAGCTTCTCGACCCATTCCACCTCCTTGGCATCGGCCTCCTCCGCGAGCTTGAGCACCTCGAGGATCAGGTCCTGCGGGACGAAGCAGATGCCGGTCTCGTCGGCCACCACGAGATCGCCCGGGGAGACCGAGAGGCCGAAGACCTCGACAGTGCCGTTGATCTCCTGGGTCACGCAGCGCCATTTGCCGGTGATCGGCGAGACGTTCTTCGACCAGATCGGGAAGTTGAGCTTGCGCGAATGGCCGATGTCGCGGACGCCGCCATCCACGACAGCGCCGGAGAGCTTCTGGCGCGTCGCGACCGTGGCCATGATGCCGCCCATGTTGGAGATGTCCTCCAGCCCCTGGATCACCAGCACGTCGCCGGCTTCGGCCTGGTGAATGCCTTCCACCTCGCACATCAGGTTGTCGTTCTCGGAGACGGCGGCATAGGGGTCAGAGGGCTGGGGCGTGTTCCGGACGGTGATGGCGCGGCCGACGATCGTCGCGCCGGCAATGCTCGGCAGGAGCCTCGAGGCGCCGATCGTGCCGCGGATGCCCTTGCTGTCGAGAATATCGGAGATCGTGCCGGTCGCGTCGTTGAGCTTCTTGTAGCGGGCGATCACCGCGGCATCGATCGGCTTCGGCGAGGGGCCGATCCGGTCATCGGAAATGAAGCCCGCGTTGCCCTTGTGGCGATGGTCGGCAGTCATGGAGGTCTCCTTGGCGTGCGCGCGGCTGTCCCGCCGTCGCGTTCGCCTGGATTGAGCGGCGCTTCATCGATTGTGTCCAATACAAGTCTGCATGGCGTTTGATAGTTTTTCTGTATCGGTACGATGCATTGACCCTGGGCCCCGGGCGGCGCTTGAATATTAGCCGGGCGCGAGCGGAAGCCGGCGCCCACCCCGGTAATCAGACGGTGTCACAGCGCAATGCGGGCAGACGTGACCAAGGCACATGCGTTCAGGGACCAGCGCTATCCGAGATTGCTGGAAATGCTCGATCCCGATGATCGCGATTTTCTGCTCGCCTCGGCGATCGAGCGGACGGTGGCCAAGCATCAGCTCCTGTATCATCAGGGCGATCCGTCCGATAACCTGTTCGTCATCAGGAGCGGGACGATCAAGGTCCATTACGTCCAGCACAACGGCAATTCGCAGACGACCTCCTACTATCGCGACGGCATGCTGGTCGGCGCCCATGGTTGCACGCCCTGGTCGGGCAACCATTCCTGGTCGGCGCAGGCGCTGGTCGATTGCCGGGTGCTCTGGCTCAGGCGCGCCGACTATCTGCAGCTGATCGAGCGCTCGCCGCGGGCGCTGCGCTGCGCGCTCGCCATCTCCGAGTTCAAGGGCGAGCTCCTGAAGCGCGTCATCCGCATCCTCGGCGAGTCGACGCTGGAACAGCGTATCGCCATGGCGGTGCGCCATCTCGCGACGCTCTACGGCATCGACCGCGGCGGCGAATGGGAGATCGATGGGCACTTCACCCATCAGGAAATCGCCGAGATGGTCGGCGCGTCCCGCCAGAGCGTCACGACGCTGCTGGTCTCGCTGGAAGCCTCCGGCCATATCCGCCGGATCGGGCGCCGGCTCTTCGTTCCGGCCGTCGAGCCCGATGCCGTCGAGGTCGCGCCACTCGAATGCCTGCCGATCAGGCTCGATCCTGCCGCCGTGTTGAACGCCTGAGCCGCGCTCCGCGCGGATTGGCGAAAACTTGTCGGGTACAAGACAGAAGTCCCGATCCGATTCCCTTACCTCTTCCGACGAACCGCAGGCTGCACGGCAGCAAGGGGCCGCAGAGCCCCGATGCGGGGAGACAGAACAGGTCTCGTCGGGCAGGGGCGGCTTCGGCCCCCCGTGGTCCGGTGCGGCTACGGAGAGGGAACATCATGAAGCTCAGCACAGCCCTTGCGCGACTTCCGTTCGACCGGAAGCGGTCGAACGAAAAAAATTCTCGCCAAATCAGTAAGCTGGAGCATGTCCTCACCGCAAAAGTGGTGTCCACTTTTGCGGGACATGCTCTTGCCTGCGCGTTCGCCTTCGCCGGCCTCTGCGCCGCGCCCGCCGCTTCGGCGCAGGATTATCCGACCAAGCCGATCCGCTGGATCATCCCCTATAATCCCGGCGGCGCGACCGACGCCTCGGCGCGCATCCTCCAGATCGCGATCGAGCAGAACAAATTGCTGCCGCAGCCGATCGCGGCCGTGAATGTCGGCGGCGCCGGCGGCTCGATCGGCGCGAGGCAGGTCAAGGACGCCCCGCCGGACGGCTACACGATCCTGATCCACCAGTCGGCCATGCTGATCCAGGAGGCGGCAGGGCTCAACGATTTCGGCTACAAGGATTTCGAGCCGGTGATCTCGATCAACCGGCAATGCATGGTCGCCGGCGTCAGCGAGACCGGCCCCTACAAGAGCTACAAGGAGCTGATGGACGCGATCGTGGCCAAGCCGCGCTCGATCGTCTGGGGCGGCAATATCGGCAGCGCCAACCACATGGCGGTCGCCGTGATGGAGAAGGCCAGCCCTGGCGCCGACTTCAAGAAGGTGCAGCTCGGCGGCGCGGCCGAGAGCTATGCCGGCATCAAGGGCAATATCATCACCCTCGGCAATTTCGGCGTCGGCGAGATCGTCGCCTTCCGCGGCGGCGGCCTGCGTCCGCTCGCGGTGCTCGGCGAGAAGCGCGATCCGGCCATTGCCGACGTGCCGACGGCGCGCGAGCTTGGCTACGATGCGGTGTTCTGCAACGAGCACAATCTCTATGCGCCGAAGGGCACGCCGAAGGAGCGCATCGCGGTTCTGGTCGAGGCTTTCAAGAAGGCGCTGGCGACCGAGACCGTCCAGAAGGAGTTCCGCGAGAAGCTCGGCATGACCATGGAGGTCAGGACCGGCGACGAGCTCAAGCAGCAGCTCGCCGGCGAACTCGAGCGCCTGCGGCCGATGACGGCCGGGATGAAGAACTGACCTTCGCCTTCCGCGCGCGGCGGGGCCTCGGGTCCCGCCGCCGAACATCCTCGCGAACGGACGATCTCGATGAGCAAAGCGCTCAAGGACAGCGGCGTCATCCTCGCCATCATGCTCGCCTCGGCCCTGGTCTACTGGGATTCGCTGAAGCTGAAGGCCGGCGTCTATGACCCGCTCGGCTCGGGCACGATGCCGCGCATCGTCGCGGTCACCATCATCGTGCTCAGCATCGTCGCCCTGTTCCAGACCTTCTTCGGCGCCCCGCCGCCGGTGCTGAAGGCGCCCGGCGAACTGGAGGAGGAGGATTTCGAGCGGCGGCCCTGGCTCGCCGTGGCCGTCTCCGCCTATCTCGTCGGCTGCCTCGTGCTGCTTTACCTCAAGCTGCCTTTCGGCCCGTCGAGCTCGCTCTTCCTGTTCCTCTCGAGCATCACGATCAAGCGCTTCGAGAAGGCCTCGCTGCTGCCTTCGGCCGCGCTCTCGCTCGCCGTCGGTTTCGGCCTCACCTACCTGTTCGGCGGCCTTTTCGGCGTCGATTTGCCCTGACCACGGCCCGGAAAGTCCAAGACCATGGAAGGCTTCCTCTCCGCTTCCCTCGCCGTCGTTTCGCCGGGAACCTTGCCGTTCCTCGTCGGCGGCACGGCGCTCGGCGTCCTGCTCGGCGCCATTCCGGGCGTCACCGGCGCGATGGGCATCGCGCTGCTGCTGCCGCTGACCTTCTACATGACGGTCAACAATGCGCTCACCCTGATGGTCTCGATGTATGTCGGCGCCATCGCCGGCGGTTTGGTCACCGCGATCCTCCTGCGCATTCCCGGCGAGCCGTCCTCGATCGTCACCACCTTCGACGGCAATCCGATGGCGCGAAAGGGTCAGCCGGGCAAGGCGCTCGGCTATGCGGTGGGTGCCTCGCTCTTCGGTGGGCTCGTGTCATGGGCGGCGCTGGTGGCGCTGACCTATCCGCTCTCGGAGATCGCCGTCCGCCTGCGCCCCTTCGACCTGCTGGCGCTGGTGATGATGGCACTGGTGCTCATCGCGGCGCTCGGCCAGGGCTCGATCATCAAGGGACTGATCTCGGGCCTGCTCGGCATCCTCGTCTCGATGCCGGGCACCGACCCCTCGGCCGGCAACCTGCGCCTTACGTTTGGCATCCATGATCTCGACGCCGGCTTCTCGACGCTCGCGGTGCTCATCGGCGCCTATGCGGTGGCGCAGGTCATGTCCGACCTGATCGAGGTCGAGCGCAAGGTCGAGACCGTCGAGACCACGATGGGCAGCATGTGGATCAGCATGCGCGAATGGAAAGCGCAATGGTGGAACCTGATCCGCTCCTCGGTGATCGGCACCTGGGTCGGCATCATGCCCGGCATCGGCGCGACCGTTGGCTCGCTCGTCTCCTACACCGTGGCCAAGACCAGCTCGAAGACGCCGGAAAAGTTCGGCACCGGCCACCCTGACGGCATCGTCGCGTCGGAATGCGGCAACAACGCCACCGTGGGCGGCGCGCTCGTGCCGCTGATCGCGATGGGCATTCCCGGCAGCGTCACCGACGTCTTCCTGCTCGCGGCGCTGGTCATTCACGGACTGCAGCCCGGACCGTTGCTGTTCAACCAGCATCCGGAGATCGTCTATGTGATCTTCGCCGCCTGCCTGATCTCGCATTTCGTGCTGTTCGTGATCATGACGGCGGGCATCCGCTACCTGATCAAGCTGATGACCGTGCCGGTCTGGTATCTCTTCCCGATCATCCTGCTGTTTTGCCTGATCGGTGCTTTCGCCGACAATAATCGCGTCTTCGACGTGCTGATCATGCTCTGCTTCGCGGTGGTCGGCTTCTGCATGGAGAAGACCGGTTTCTCGCTCGGCGCCTTCGTCATCGGCTTCGTGCTCGGGCCGATCACCGAGAAGAGCCTGCGCGCCGGGCTGACCCTGTCGGACGGCTCCTATCTCGACATCTTCATGCACCCGATCTCCGGGACCTGCATGGTGCTGTCGGCGGCGATGTTCGTCTGGTCGCTGCGCTCGCAGCACAGGATCAACAAACTTGCAGCACAGGGCGGCGAGGCGGCGGCGTAGGCTGCCTGCCGGGATGCGATGAAGAGGCCTGCCCGATGACACGACTGAGCCGCTGCCACGATCTCGCTGACATGCGCGAGGCTGCGCGCCGGCATCTGCCGAAGGGTATCTTCGAGTTCATGGACCGCGGCGCCGAGCGCGAATTGTCCCTGGCCGAGAATATGGCCGGTTTCGAGCGGCTGAAGCTACGCACGCGCTTTCTGGTCGATCTCAGCGAACGCGACATGGGCACGGAGATCTTCGGCAAGCGCATCGCCTTCCCGCTCGCCATCGCGCCGACCGGGGCAGCCGGCCTGTGCTGGTACCAGGGCGAGCTCGCGCTCGCCAAGGCCGCGGCCGCCGCCGGCGTGCCCTTCACCCTTACCGCGAACTCGATCACCGCCATCGACACGATCGTGAAGGAGGCGGGCAAGGAAGCCGGTGGCCGGCTCTGGTTCCAGCTCTATATGTGGAAGGAGGAGGATCTCTCCTTCCAGATGATCGAGCGGGCGAAGAAGCTCGGCTTCGAGGCGCTCGTCGTCACCATCGATGCCGCGCTCGGCCGCACGCGCGAATATAACGACCGCAACGGTTTCACCGACCCGATCTCGCTCAACCCACGCTTCGTCATGGACATGGCGCGGCACCCGCGCTGGGTCGCCGGGGTGATCGGCCGCTATGTCATGAATGGCGGCATGCCGCGCCACGAGAACTATCCGGACAAGTATCGGCGCCGCATCACCACTGCCCAGAGCAAGGGCCCGGCCAACAGCCATTCCATGACCTGGGAGGGCATCGGCCGCATCCGCAAGGCCTGGCCCGGTCCGCTGGTGGTGAAGGGCATTCTCAGCGGCGACGATGCGCGCCGTGCCGTCGATCAGGGCGCCGACGCCGTGGTGGTCTCCAATCACGGCGGCCGCGCGCTCGATTCCGCGATCGCGACGATCGACATGCTGCCGGAGGTGGTGAAGGCGGTCGGCGACCGCGCCACCGTGCTGCTCGACAGCGGCATCAGGCAGGGCAGCGACATCGTCAAGGCGGTCGCGCTTGGTGCCAAGGCCGTGCTGGTCGGCCGCGCGACGCTCTATGGCATCGCCGCGGGTGGGCAGGCCGGTGCCGAGAAGGTGCTGGCGCTGTTCGCGACCCAGTTCGAGAAGAATATGGGCTATGTCGGCTGCCGCCGCGTTTCCGATCTCAACCACGACATCTTCGCGCATCCGCCGGTCCAGCCATGAACGACAATGCTCAACCCGGCAGGCGCTACCGCGTTGCCTGTCTCGGCTTCGTCTTCGATCCGTTCGCGCAGGGCGTGATCGACCGGATCGCGCCCGGGAACTTCGATCTTTCCTATGCCGAGCGGCCGGAGGACATGACCGAGGCGATGCTGACCGAGAGCGACATGCTGCTCGTCGTCGCGCCGGTCACGGACGGGATGATGGCGAAGGCGAGCCATGTCCGCTTCATCCAGAAATGGGGCACGGGCTACGAGAAGATCGACGTCGCGGCGGCTGCGCGGCACGGCATCACCGTGGCGATCACCGCCGGCGCCAATGCCAATACCGTGGCCGAACACGCGGTGACGCTGATGCTGACCGCGATGCGGCGGATCGTGGTCGCCGACCGAGCGGTGCGCGAGGGACGCTGGATTCCGGCCGAGCTCAGGCCGGTTTCGCAACGGCTCCATGGCAAGACGGTCGGCATCGTCGGCTTCGGCAATATCGGCAAGGCGGTGGCGCGGCAGCTTCGAGGGTTCGACTGCAGGATTCTCTATTACAAGCGCGGCGGTCCGGTTGCCGACGAGGCGGCGTCGGGCGCCCGCTATGCCGGGCTCGACGAGCTTTATGCGCAAAGCGACGTCGTCACGCTGCACTGCCCGGGCGGGGCCGCCAATCGAGGCATGATCGACGGCGCAGCGCTCGCGAAGATGAAGCGAGGCGCGGTGCTGATCAATGTCGCGCGTGGCGAGCTCGTGGTTGAGGACGACCTCGTCGCCGCGCTGGAGAACGGGCAGCTTTCGGCCGCCGGGCTCGACGTCTTCGCCGAGGAGCCGCTCGCGCCGGGCTCGGCCCTGCGTGGGCTGGAGAATGTCGTGCTGACCCCGCACTCGGCCGGCAGCCTGGTCGACGACATTGCGATCATGGCCAACCATTCCTTCGAGAACATGCTCGCCTTCCAGCGTGGCGAGCGCATCCGCGCAGCCGACCTGATCGTCGATCCCGAGCGGCCGCGCCTGCCCCTGCCGGAGAGGACGGCCCCGTGAAGATCACCGAGCTTCGCATCCACCCGCTCTCGATGCCGTTCGAGAAGCTGCTCTGGACGGCGCATGAACCCTTCGACAAGGCGCAGCTCATCCTGGTCGAGATCAGGACCGATGCAGGCATAACCGGCATCGGCGAGATTTCGACGGGGCCGCAGGCAACGGTCTGCGACCTGCTCGCGAAACTTGCGCCGGTGATCGTGGGCATGGATCCGCTGGCGCCGAACGAGATCTGGCAGACGCTGTTCTCGGTCACCGTGCCGCGTCCTGGCGGCATCGGCGGCTGGGATGGCTTGCCGCCGCCGCTGCCGCGCAACCAGCGCCCGCAATTCATGGCCGCGATGGCCGGTATCGACATCGCGCTCTGGGATATTCGCGGCAAGGCGGCCGATCTGCCGGTCTTCCGCCTGCTCGGCGGCACGCGCACCGACGTTTTCACCTACGCGGTCGGCGGCTTCTACAATGAGAGCGAATCCCCCTTCGCCTGCGCCGAGGAGCTCGGCGCCTATGTTGCCAAGGGCTTCCGCGCGGTGAAGCTGAAGACCGGCGCGCTGTCGCTTGCCGACGAGGTCAAGCGGGTCAGGGCTGTGCGCGAGACCATCGGCCCCGACGTGCTGCTGATGCTCGACATGAACGCGCCCTACGATGTCGAAGGCTGCATCCGCTTCGCCCATGCGGTTGCGCCCTACGACATCTTCTGGCTGGAGGAGCCGCTGCACTGGTATCTGCAGCCGGCGGATTTCGTCCGGCTGGCGGCGGCCTCGCCGATCCCGCTCGCTCATGGCGAGCGCGAATGGCACCGCTTCACGGTGCGCGACTTCATCGATTCGGGCGCTGTCCGCTACGTCCAGTTCGACTGCACGCGCTATGCCGGCTTCAGTGAGGCGCTGCGCATCGCACATTATGCGCAGATGAAGGGGGTGATGGTGGCGCCGCATACGGCTGCCCATCTCCACGCCCATCTCGTCTCGTCGCTGGGCGATGCCGCCTTCGCCGCGGAGTCGGTCGGCAACGATGCGCTCCATCCGATCCACCATCGCATCTTCCACGGCGGCGCGGCCTATCGCGATGGGCGTGTGTACCTGACCGAGGAGCCCGGCTTCGGGCTCGAGGTCGACTGGCGCGCTGTCGAGACGCTGAAGGGATAGGCAATGAGCGGGCAGAGTGTTCTGGCGACGGGGCTGCAATTTCCCGAGGGGCCGATCGCCTGTGCCGACGGCTCGGTCCTGCTGGTCGAGATCGAGCGCCGTACCGTCACGCGGGTCCATGCCGATGGGCGCGTCGAGATCGCCGCCCAGCTCGAAGGCGGACCGAACGGCATGGCTGTCGGGCCCGACGGCGCCCTCTATATTTGCAACAATGGCGGCTTCCTGTTCCAGAAGCAGGAGGGCTTCAACCGGACGAAGCCGGGCGTGCCGGAAGGCTATGCCGGTGGCTGGATCGAGCGGCTTGATCTCAAGACCGGCGAGCGCCGCGTGCTCTACACGCGTTGCGGCGACCATCCGCTGGTCGGGCCGAACGATATCGTCTTCGACGCGCATGGCGGCTTCTACTTCACCGATTTCGGCAAGATGTATCCGCGGATGCGGATGAATGGCGGGCTCTATTACGGGCTCGCCGATGGCTCGCGTATCGTCGAGGTCGCCTATCCGATGATCATGCCGAACGGCATCGGTCTTTCGCCCGACGGCACGATGCTCTACGCCGCCGAGACCGAGACCGGCCGGCTCTGGGCCTTCGATCTGGAGGCACCGGGCGTGGTCAAGCGGGCGCCGTTTCCTTCGCCGCATGGCGGGCGCATCCTCTGCGGCCTGCCGGGCTACCAGCGCTTCGACAGCCTCGCCGTCTCCGCGAACGGCAATATCTGTATCGCTACGCTGGTCTCCGGCTGCATCACGGTCGTCAGCCCGCAAGGCGAGGTCATCCGGCAGGTGCCGACCCATGATCCGATCACGACCAATATCTGCTTCGGCGGCCCTGAGCTGAAGACCGCCTACATCACGCTGTCCGGCACGGGGCAGTTGATCGAGATGCCCTGGCCGGAGCCGGGCCTGAAGCTCGTCGGCGGCTAGACGCCACGGGCGAATGCGAGGAGTGAGATCATGATACTCGACGACATCAAGGGCCTGCGCGTCCTCATCACCGGCGGCAGCTCCGGCATCGGCGCTGCCGTGGCGCTCGGCTTCGCCGAGCATGGCGCGGCGGTCGCGGTCCATTACAACAGCAGCGCGGCCGAGGCGAAGGAGATCGTCGCGAAGATCACGGCTGCCGGCGGCAAGGCGATGCTCGTCTCGGGCGACGTCCGCGATCCCAAGCAGGCGGCAGCGATCGTCGAGCAGGCGGTCGCGGGGCTGGGCGGGCTCGACACCCTCATCAACAATGCCGGCGGCATGGTCGAGCCGCAGCGCTTCGCGAGCTATTCCGACGCGATCTACGACCAGGTCATGGACCTGAACCTGCGCTCGGTGCTCGCCGTGACGCGCGCCGCCTATCCGCATCTCAAGGCGTCGGGCCGCGGCTCGATCATCAATACCGGCTCGGTCGCCGGGCGCAGCGGCGGCCAGCCCGGCTCCGGCCTGTACGCCGCCTCGAAAGCGGCGCTGCATTCGCTGACGAAGGGAATGGCCAACGAGTTCGCGCCGGAGATTCGCGTCAATACGCTGGCGCCCGGCCTGATGGTAACCCGCTTCCATGCCAACACCGCGAAGGAACGGCTGGAATCGGTCCGCGCAGGCGTGCCGCTGCGCCGGCTCGGCACCGCGGAGGACTGCGTCGGCGCCTGTCTCTTCCTCGCATCGGAGGCCATGAGCGGCTACGTCACCGGCCAGACGATCGACGTCAATGGCGGCCGTATGATCCCGGGCTGAGGCGGAAGCCTCGGCCAACTCGAGGGCGGGAGCACGAGGCGCTCCCGCCCTTTTTCATTCAGGAGGTCGTACCGGCCGGGACGCGTTCGAATTTCTGCAGGCTGCGCAAGAGCTGCGGCTGCGGCTTGTCGGGGAAGAGCGAGGGCCAGCCGGTGACCGCGACCTCGCCGACATAGATGTCGCCGTGCGAATCCACCGCGACCGAATGCGGTGACAGGAACTTTCCGGGCTCGTTGCCGGCGGACGGATCCTCGCCGAGGCGCACGAGCACCTTGCCCTTGTTGTCGAGGATCGAGAGGCGCGGGCCGAGATTGGGCGCGCCGCGGTTGAAGCTCCAATAGGGTCCGATCTCGCCGACGTAGCAGATTGGGCATGGGCCGCGCGGCATGAACAGCCCGTTCGGCCGATGGACGTTGCGCCACTCGGTCTCGTATTTGCCGTTGCCGTCGAAGACCTGGATGCGGTGGTTCTCGCGGTCGGCGACATAGACCCAGCCATTGTCGTCGCAGGTGACGTTGTGGGGCAGGTTGAATTCGCCCGGCCCCATTCCGGATTGGCCCCAGGACAGGAGATGCCTGCCGTCCGGTGCGTATTTGTGGACGCGGGCGTTGCTGTAGCCGTCGGTGACATAGATCTCGCCCTTCGGCGAGAGGGCGGTATGGGTGCAGCGGTTGAACGGGCGCCCGCTCATGAAGGGTTGCGGCTTGTCGCGCTCGCCGATGCGCATGAGCAGCTTGCCGTCCAGCGTGCACTTGCAGACGGTGTGGTTCATGTCGTCGGTGCAGTAGATCGTGTCGTCCGGCCCCATACTGACGCCATGGGCATGGCTGAACAGGTCGCGACCCCAGGAGGACAGGAAATTGCCGTCGCGGTCGAACACCATCATCGGGTGTTCCTGCGAGCGGTTGAAGGCGTAGACCCGGTCCTTGCTGTCGATCCCGACGGCCGCCACGTCGCCGAAGGCGAAGCCGTCGGGCAACTTCGCCCAGTTCTCGTGAACGCGATAGGTATACTCACCCGAACCGACGATGACGCCCATCTGAAAGCCCTGATCCAGTCGCTTTTCCGCGATCGGACCTGTCTAGCAGGGGAGATTCAGGCGGGCTGTCGCTGAGCCGACATTCGTTCGGGCTCTCTACTTGCGATGGTGGAACGCGGGCAACCCTGTCCTGCAAGGAGAGGGCAGCGTGCGGTGCAGGCCACAGGACCAGACGGCTCGTGGGGGCCGCTGCTCTCGCATTGACGGAAGCGGTGCCTAAACGACCAGTCCCGTCGCCGGGTCGACGACATGCATCTGGTTGAGGTCTGCGGCCAGCCGAAGCGGCTTGCCCTCCTGCGCTCCCGCCGTCGGCGGCAGGCGCGCGCAGATCTCGGTCTCGGCGAGGCGGAAATAGACGAAGGTCTCCAGCCCGACCGGCTCGGTGATGTCGATCCGCGCCTGGAACTCGCCATGGCCGGGGAGCGGCGACGTCATGGCTGAGAAATGCTCTGGCCGCAGGCCGAGCAGCAGGTCGTGGCGTCCGGCAAGCGCGGCATAGCGCGCGCGGCGCTCGGCCGGGATGTCGAAGACGAGGTCGGGGTTCTTCAGCACCAGCACCAGCCTGCCGTCCCGGCTCTCGATCGCGGCCGGTATGAAGTTCATCGCCGGCGAGCCGATGAAACCGGCGACGAAGCGTGTTGCCGGCTCGTGATAGAGTTCGTGCGGCGTGCCGATCTGCTCGATCCTGCCCTTGTTCATCACCACGATGCGGTCGGCCAGCGTCAGCGCCTCGACCTGGTCATGGGTGACGTAGACCGTGGTGGTGCGGACTTTCTGGCGCAAGCGCTTGATCTCGGTGCGCATCTGCACGCGCAGCTGCGCGTCGAGATTCGAGAGCGGCTCGTCGAACAGGAAGACCTTCGGCTGGCGCACGATGGCGCGGCCCATGGCGACGCGCTGGCGCTGGCCGCCGGAAAGCTGCTTCGGCTTGCGCGTGAGCAGGTCCTCGATGTTGAGGATGCGGGCGGCCTCGTCGACCCGGGTGTCGATCTCGCTCTTCGCCATGCGCTGCTGCTTCAGGCCGAAGGACATGTTCTCGCGCACGGTCATGTGCGGGTAGAGCGCGTAGCTCTGGAAGACCATGGCGATGTCGCGGTCCTTCGGCGCGAAATCGGTGACGACCTTGCCGTCGATCATGATGTCGCCGTCACTGATCTCTTCGAGCCCGGCGATCATGCGCAGGGTCGTCGACTTGCCGCAGCCGGAGGGGCCGACGAGCGCGACGAATTCCTGGTCGGCGATGGCGAGGTCGATGCCCTTGACGACCTCGACCTCGCCGAAGCGCTTCACCACCTTGCGTAGATTGACCTGGGCCATCCGCCGAGCTCTGCCTTCTTTAACTGTGGATTGGGGGCGGGGGCCTGCCGAGGCCCCCGCGATTGCGCTCTCAGGCCTCGCCGCGCAGGAACTTGGCGCCCTGCTGGTTGAACTGCGCCGCCGTGATGTTGCCGCGCACAGCCTCCTGCCAATAGGGCGGGATCTTGTCCTGGAAATTGGTCCAGTGCTGGTGGTCGTAGGGCGGGGTCCACCAGGTATCGAGATGGTCGAGCGACATCTTGATGAAGCGGTTGTTCTGGAAGACTGGTCGCTCGGAGAGCGTCTTGCGCACCGGCGGCACCATGCGGTTGGCGGTGTAGAGCATCGCCGCGTCGCCGCTGGTGATGAACTTCATGAACTCCCAGGCGGCTTCCTTCTCCTTGCAGGAGGAGACCATCATCGGCCCTTCGGGGTTCGCGATCATGTAATGCTTGTCGCCGACGCGCGGGTTCTGCACGCCCTGGATGGAATCCCCGAGCGCCGAGATCAGCGCCGGGCTGGCATGCGGTCCATAGTACCACATGGCGCAGCGGCCCTTCTCCATCAGGGCGTAGAGCTCGCGATAGCCGTCATTGACCGCGGTCGGCTGGGCCGACTTGTCGCGCAGGGCCATGCCGAGCCATTTCTCGGTGACGTCGATTGCGGCGGCCGAGTCGAAATCGACCTTGCCGTCGGGTGTCGCGAACTTGACGCCGGCACTCGCCCAGATCGGGAAGATGACCTGGATGGCGGAGGCGGTCTGGCCGCGCATGGCGAAGCCGTAGCGGTCCGGCGCCTTGGTCAGCGCCTTCGCCGCCGAGATGAACTGGTCATAGGTCTCGGGCGGGTTCAGCCCCGCTTCCTTGAACCAGTCGGCTCGGTAGTAGAGGTAATAGGGGATACTGGTCTGAGGCAGGAACAGGAAGGGCTGGCCGGCGCGCGAGCGCGTCTGTTCCATGATGTTCGGGAAGAAGTCCTTGCTCTCGTCCCATTTCTTGAAGCGGTCCTCGATCGGCTCGATGATGCCGTTGTCGAGATAATCCTGCACCCAGTACTGGATCGTCATGATCACGTCGGGCGCGGCGCCGGCGGCATAGGAGACGACCAGCTTCTTGCGGGCCTCCATCACCGCCATGTTGGCATCGACCGCGATTTCGATGAAATTCTGCGAGGCGTTGAACATCGCGGCGGAATCGACCGAGATCTTCTGATGGACCGGGTTATCGGCCCAGTTCCAGAAGTTCAGCTTCACCTTCTTGCGCACGGCCGGCGAGGCGACCTGCGCCTCGGCCCCCGTCGCCGCGAGCGCAGCGCCGCCGAGCGCGGTGGCGAGCGCCTGGCGGCGGGTCAGGCCGCCGGCCTTGCCGTATCGATTGCGTGTCCTCGTCATGTCATCCTCCCCGAGCGATGCCGGATTCCCGGCTTTCCGATGTGGTTGGTTGGCTCAGCCTTTGACGGCGCCGGCTGCGAGACCGCTCATCAGCATCCGCTGGAACAGCAGGAAGATCAGCGCGACCGGCAACGTGCTCACCAGCGCGCCCGCGGCGCTGACGCCCCAGACGGCGGGCTCGCCGAGCGCGAACTGGCGCATGATGACCGGCAGCGTCTTCACCTCGGCGGTCGAGGTCAGCAGGAAGGCGAAGAGGAAGTTGTTCCAGGTCATGATGAAGGCGAGCAACCCGCCTGCGACCAGGCCGGGCAGCGAGAGCGGCAGGATGATGCGCCAGAGCACCTTCAGCCTGCTGCAGCCGTCGACCTGGGCGGCCTCGTCGAGATCGCGCGGCAGGGTCGAGAAATAGTTGATCATCAGCAGCAGGACGAAGGGCGCCGAATGCGTCGCCTCTGCCAGGATCATGCCGAGATGGGTGTTGTTCAGCCCATAGGCGCGGAAGATCACCAGCAGCGGCACGAGCAGCACCACGCTCGGGATCGTGTAGGCGACGAGCATCGCGACGAGGAAGCTGCTGCGGCCGAAGAACTTGAAGCGCACGAAGCCATAGGCGCCGAGGCTCGCGACCACCAGCGTCAGCACCATGTTGCCGGTGGCGATGATGGCGCTGTTGCGAAAGTAGGTGGCGAAGGGGACGGTCTCGAACAGTGCGCCATAATTGGCAAGCGTCGGCTCGGACGGGAGATAGGTCACCTGCCGGTTGCTGAGCCAGGCCTGGTTGAAGTCGGCCTTCAGCTCGGGCGTGATCGAGGCGATGAAGATCCAGAGCAGGGGGCCGAGCGAATAGAGCAGGATCGCGGCCGCGCCGATCGCGGTCCAGATTCCCCTGATGCGGCGGGCGCGGCGTTTGGCGGCGTTCATGAGGTCTGGGCCAGGACTGAGCGGGCGAGGTGGCGCACATAGAGCGCGGAGAGCACCATCAGGATCGCGGCCAGCACCACGGCGATGGCGGAGGCATAGCCGATCTGGAACTGGTTGGTCAGCGAGAAGCTGTAGATCGCCTCGGTGTGGTTGGTGAAACCGGGGCCGCCCGTCGTCATCACGTAGATCATATCGATATGGTTCGACATCCAGATCATGCGCAGCAGCACAAGGAAGAGGATCGAGGGCAGGATGTGCGGGATGGTGATGCTGCGGAACTGCGCCCAGCGGCTGGCGCCGTCGACCTCGGCGGCCTCGTAGAGTTCGGCCGGGATCGTCTGCAGCGCCGCGAGCAGGATCAGCGCCATCAGCGGCGTGCCGTACCAGACCATGGCGGAGACCACGATCCAGAAGCTCGCCGCCGGGTCGCTCATCCAGGCGATGCCGCGCTCAAGCACGCCGAGCCGGATCAGCAGGTCGTTCACCACGCCGAAATTGCCGTCGAACATGAACAGGAAGACCAGGCCGACCACGGCCGGCGGGGTAATGTAGGGCACCATCATCGCGGCGCGCACGAAGCCGCGGCCGCGGAAGTTCATATTCAGGAACAGCGCGATCGGCAGAGCGATGCAGAGTTCGAGCGAGACGACCGCGAGATCCCAACGCAGCGTGCGCCAGAGGCCGTCCAGGAAGACCTGATCGCCCATCATCCGGACGAAGTTCTGCACGCCGATGAACTTGGCGCGCGCCAGCCGGAGCAGCGAAGCGTCGGTCATCGAGAGATAGACCGCCTGGATCGTCGGGTAGACGGTGATCGCGGCGAGGAGCAGGCCGATCGGCGCGATCAGCGCGTAGGGCAGGAGGTCGATGCGTCGCTTGCGTCGTGGCCGGACAATGGGCGGATTTCTCGTATCTGCAATGTCCGTCGTCATGCCGTGCACTCGTTCAATTGGTCGGTTCCCGTAAGGACTTGTCTAGCCTTACGAAATTCACGCGGGAACTACTTGGCGGCATCGGAATGCCTCGGGCCTCGTCAAACGAGAGCTTCCAAGCGTGTGACCTTGCGGTGGAACCGGCCGAGGCGCGGCATCAGGTGGTCTCCTCCAAGTCTTTATTTTTATTTGTCTTTCGCCGCTGGCGCAGCCAGCTGGCGCTCAAGTGTCAGACGAATCGATAGCAGGTCCGCCGTCTCCAATAAAATCGATTATTTTCTATCATTGCGATAAGATTGGCCTATCGAAACTTGCGCTGCGCGACTGTCGTCACGGCGAAATTGCGGAGCTCCCAATCTCCTCGGTTGGTGCCCTGGTCGCTGCCCAAGTGGTCCGGTGGATCGGTCCTGTCCGGGGCTCATCTCTGCTGACGCATGTGCCCAGATCGGCGCGCGCAGCCTCACACCGATCGCTGGCCGGCGCCCCTAGCATTGGGCTTGGGCCTTGGACTATCAATTGCGCTGATGCGGATCGCTGCGAGCTTCATCGCCCGCCTGCTGCATAAGCACCACCGGATCGCCTAGCGGGCCTCGATCGCCGCGAGACCATCACGATCCCGTCGCCGCCCGACCAGGCGGAATGGGATCGCTACGAGGCCGCGCGCCGCGCGTTGGAAACGAGCCCCAACGCGATCGCGCCCCGCGCCACCGACTTCAGCAACGCCGACAGCTCAGCGCCTAGCCCGCAGAGACAGGGGAGGAAGCTATGAGAGCCTGCAACAACGGCAGCGTGATCGCCCATGACCGCCGCTGCTTCTTGCGGCTGGTCGCAACGGGATTGGCGGCAAGTGCCGCAGGCCTTCTGCCCTCGCGGCCGACGGCCGCTCCGAACGGTGCTGATATTCGCCCGTTCCGCGTCGAAATCCCGGACGCGCAGCTTACGGATCTTCGCCGGCGTATCGCGGCCACGCGCTGGCCGGACCAGGAAACGGTCGGCGATCGCTCGCAGGGCAATCAGCTCGCCTCGCTGCAGGAGATCGCCCGCCATTGGGGCATGGACTATGATTGGCGCAAGGTGGAGGCGCGCCTGAACGCCCTGCCGATGTTCATGACGGAGATCGATGGCGTCGACATCCACTTCATCAATGTCCGCTCGAAACATGACGACGCCCTTCCGCTGATTGTGACGCATGGCTGGCCCGGATCAATCATCGAGCAGCTCAAGATCATCGATCCGCTCACCAATCCGGAGATGCATGGCGGAAACGCCGCCGACGCGTTCCATCTCGTGATCCCGTCGATGCCCGGCTACGGCTTCTCCGGCAAGCCTACGGAAAAGGGCTGGAACCCCGATCGGATCGGGCGCGCCTGGGCCGAGTTGATGCGGCGGCTCGGCTATGCCCGCTATGTCGCCCAGGGCGGCGACTGGGGCGCGCCCGTGTCCAGCGCAATGGCGCGGCAGGAGGTTGCCGGCTTGCTCGGCATCCACATCAACCTGCCTGCGACGGTGCCGTCGGAGATCGCCGCGGCGCTTGCCGCCGGCGGGCCTGCGCCGGCGGGGCTCTCCGACAAGGAGCGCGCCGCGTTCGACGCGCTCGATACGTTCTACAAGAAATACCGGGCTTACGGCGCGATCATGGGCACGCGTCCGCAAACGATCGGCTATGCCCTGACCGATTCTCCCGTAGGGCTCGCCGCCTGGATATTCGACTACAACAATGGCGAGCCCGAGCGTCGCCTCGCCAGAGACGATGTGCTGGACGACATCACGCTGTACTGGCTGACGAACTCCGCGACCTCGGCCGCGCGCCTGTACTGGGAGACCGCAGGCCAGAGCGTCGTCCTTTCGGCCGCGCAGAAGACCAGCGAGATCTCACTTCCGGTCGCGATCTCGGTATTTCCCGACGAGGTCTATCGCGCCCCCGAGACCTGGGCGCGCCGAGCCTACCGCAATCTCGTTTACTTCAACGAGCTCGACAGAGGCGGCCATTTCGCGGCCTGGGAACAACCGGAACTCCTGGCGGCCGAGCTCCGCACTGCCTTCAGACCGCTGCGCCCGGGACGCTGATCCGGCGCCGCGCTTCGGAGAAACGCGGAAATGCTCCGGGAACGGCATATGAGGCTGCTCGCCCGTCATGCGCCCAAGGCAGTCTCAATGCTGCTGTTTGGCGTGCAAGATCTGGCCGAGGAATTTCCGCGTCCGCTCGCTCCGCGGATTGCTGAAGAACGTCTCTGGCGGCGCGACTTCCACGATCTCGCCGGCATCCATGAAGATCACTCGGTCGGCGACCTTGCGGGCAAAGCCCATCTCATGCGTGACGACCAGCATGGTCATGCCGCTCTCGGCAAGCTCGACCATGACGTCAAGCACCTCGGCGACCATTTCAGGGTCGAGCGCGGAGGTCGGCTCGTCGAACAGCATGATCTTTGGGTTCATGCAGAGCGAGCGTGCGATAGCGACGCGCTGCTGCTGGCCACCCGAGAGCTGAATCGGATATTTCAGCGCCTGCTCGGGGATGTGGACGCGCTCGAGATACATCCGCGCCGTCGCCTCGGCCTCCGCCTTGCCGAGGCCGCGCACCTTCATCGGCGCCAGCGTGCAATTCTCCAGCACGGTGAGATGCGGGAACAGGTTGAAGCTCTGGAAGACCATTCCGATCTCGCGACGAACCAGGTCGATGCCGCGCATGCTGGCATGGACCGGCTTGCCTTCGATCACGATCTCGCCGGCCTGGTGCTCTTCGAGCTGGTTGAGGCAGCGGATCAGCGTCGACTTGCCGGAACCGGACGGGCCGCAGACGACGATGCGCTCGCCGCGCGCCACTGTGAGGTCGATGTTCCGCAGCACCTGGAAGTCGCCGTAGAACTTGTCGACCTGGCGCATCTCGATCATCACGTCGCCGGCGGCGGGGGTGCTCGCGGAGATCGTCATCCGTCTCGTCTCACTTTGAGTTGTGAACGGCTTGGCCGGCCGGAGCCGGTCGAGCACGCGACGCTCAGAGGCAGCCTGGGATTTTGTTGGCGTGGCCGCGCCGGACGGCCACGCCAGTCGCAGGCTGGTTCTCAGAAGGTCGGCATCGGCGGCAGCTTGTTCAGCGGGATGCCGAACCAGCGCTGGTTGATCGCGGAGAGCTCGCCGTTCTTCTCGATCTCGGCGATGAAATTATTGGCGTAGGCGGCCAGGGCCGTGTCGGACTTGCGGAAAGCCATGCCGTTGGCCTGCTCGCGCAGGGTCAGCTTCGGCTCCATGTTGAGCTGCGCATAGTCCTTGTTGAGCTGGGCGAGGATGGTGTTGCTCGCGCCCATGGCCTGGACCTGGCCGGAGATCAGTGCCTGCAGCGCGGTGGCGTCGTCGTCGAAGCGCTTCAGCTGCGTGCCCTGCGGGGCGATGGCGCTGATGGCGGTGTCCTGGGTCGAGGCACGCGCGACGCTGATCGAGACCGACTTCAGGTCCTCGGGCGTCTTGATGGTCAGGTTCTTCGGCGCCAGCACATAGATGGTCAGCGTGCTGTAGGGGTTGGAGAACAGCACCTGCTTCGAGCGCTCGGCGGTGATGCCGAAAGTCGCGATCAGCACGTCGACCTTGTTGGTCAGCAGGTAGGGGATGCGGTTCGGGCCGGTGACCGGGACGAGCTCGGCCTGCACGCCGAGCGACTTCGCCATCAACTTGGCGACGTCGGCGTCATAGCCGGCCGGCTGCTGCTGCGCATCGGTGCCGCCGAAGGGCGGATAGTCGGTCAGGAGGCCGACGATCAGCTTGCCGCGCGCCTTGATCTCCTCGGGCGTGGCGGCGTTCGCCGGGGCGCCCAGGCTCGCGGCGGCGAGGCCCGCGAAGACGAGCGCGCCGAGGCTGCGGCGGCAGATGGACTTGAACAGGGACATTGGGCGTTCTCCTCGGGATGCGACGTGGCGTCACCGCGCCCTAGCGCGCGGCGACCTGGAGCTTTTGCTCCATTCTCTTGCTGTAGGCCGAGAGCGGCCGGCAGATGATGTAATAGACCACCGCGACGAGCGCGAAGATCGTGAAGGGCCGGAAGGTGGCGTTGTTGATCACCTGCGCCGCCCGGGTCAGCTCGACGAAGCCGATGATCGAGGCGAGCGAGGTGCCCTTGATCAGCTGCACCAGGAAGCCGATCGTCGGCGGTATCGCGATCCGGACCGCCTGCGGCGCGATGACCAGCGCCATCTTCGGCCAGTAGCGCAAGCCGAGCGAGGTCGCCGCCTCCCATTGCCCGCGCGGCACGACCTCGATGGCGCCGCGCCAGATCTCGCCGAGGAAAGCGCTGGCATGCAGTGAAAGGCCGATGGCCGCGGCCATCCACGGATCGACCGACCAGCCGAACAGGCCGGGCACGAAGAAGGCGAGGAAGAGCTGCATCAACAGGGGCGTGCCCTGGAACAGCTTGATGTAGCCGTTCGCCAGCAGCCTCAGCCATTTGAGCTCGCTGGTGCGGGCGAGTGCGATCAGCAGGCCGCCGAGCGCGCCACCGATGAAGGCGACGAGCGAGAGCAGCAGCGTCCAGCGCACCGCGGCCAAGATGAAGAGGATCTCGTTGGGTCCGAGTTCGCGCATCGTCTTGGCCTACCGGGTTGGCTTGCGCAGGAAGCTGCGCTCGATGCCGGCGAAGGCGGTCCAGAAGAAGATCGACAGGCCGAGATACATGCAGGTGACGATGAAATAGACCTCGAAGCTGCGGAATGTGCGCGACTGGATATCGCCCGCCACCGCCGTCAGCTCGCTTGCCGCGATCGCCGAGCAGACGCTGGTATTCAGCATCAGCAGGATGAACTGGCTGGTCAGCGATGGGTAGACCGCCTGGATCGCCGGTTTCAGGATGATGTAGCGGAAGATCTGGAGCGGGCGCATGCCGAGCGACTTGCCCGCCTCGACCTGCCCCTTCTGGATGCTCTCGATGCCGGCGCGGATGATCTCGATGCCGTAGGCGCCGACATTGACGACGAGCGCGATCAGCGCGGCCGTATTCGAGGAGAATTTCAGGCCCATCGAGGGCAGGCCGAAATAGATCATGAAGATCTGGATCAGGAAGGGCGTGTTGCGGATCAGCTCGATATATTCGTCGATGATCCAGCGCAGCCATTTCGGGCCGGAGGTCTTGCCGAGCGCGCCGGCGACCGAGACCACCATGCCGATCGCCATCGCCGCGGCCGAAAGCCAGAGCGTGTTGAGCAGGCCCTGCAGCAGTTCGGGCCACGCCGCGAAGACGTCGGCGAAATCGAACTCGTAACTCATGCAACCCGCCCAATCCGCCGGGTGATCGAACATCCAGCCGTCATACGCCCCTCCTATGTCCTCCTCGGCCGATTGGGTATCGGCTCTTCGTCTTACGACCTCTGCGCCGGCTCATAGGCGCGGGATCATCAGCCCGCCATCGGCATTGATCACGGTTCCGGTCGCATAGGCAAAGTTGCCGCCGGCCAGAGCTGCGACGCAGCGCGCCACGTCGTCGCCTTCGCCCCAGCGCCCGGCCGGGATCAGCCCGTCGGCGATGCGGGCATCGTATTTCGCCGCGACCTTGGCGGTCATGTCGGTGCGGATGACGCCTGGCCTGACCTCGAAGACCGGGATGCCCTCCGGCGCGAGCCGCACGGCCAGCGCCTTCGCCCACATCGAGAGTCCGATCTTCGAGACGCAGTATTGCGCCCGGTCGATCGAGACGAGCTCGGTGCTGGCCGAGGTGATGAAAACGATCGCCGGATTGCCGCTCCCGTGCCGTGCCAGCATCGCCTTGGCGACTTCCTGGCTCAGGAAGGCGGCGCCGCGCAGGTTGACGCCCATGACGAGGTCATAGGAATCCGGCGTGATCTCAAGCATGTCGCCGCGCACCGGCGCGCCGATGCCGGCATTGGAGACGAAGAGATCGAGCCGGCCGAATTCGCGCAGGACGGTCGCGACGAGATCGGCATGACTCTCGATGGCGGTGACGTCGTGCCGGATGAAGAGCGCGCGGGCGCCGGCGGCAGAAAAGAGGCCGAGCGCCTCCTCCGTCGCCGCGTCCTCGGCAATGTCGGTGAAGACGATGTCGTGGCCGGCTTCGGCGAGCGCGAGCCCGATCGCGCGGCCGATGCCGCGCCTTGCTCCGGTGATCAGGGCGACGGGTCGGCTCATCTCACTCACCCCGGTAGCGCGGCGGGCGCTTGTCCTGGAAGGCGGCGACGCCTTCCTTGACGTCCTGCGTGTAGGAGACGAGCGAGCTGGCCAGCGTCTCCATCACGGAGGCGCGGTCCTCGTCCTCTGCCGCATTGATGAGCTGCTTGACGACGATATTGGCCACCGGCCCGCGCGCCGCGACACGCTCCGCCATCGCCTTGGCGGCGGCGAGCGCGCCGCCCTTCTCGACGACCTGGTCGACAATGCCGAGCGAGAGCGCCGTCTCGGCCGTGACGATCTCGCCGGTCAGGGCGAGGCGGCGCGCCACCCGCCCGCCGAGCCGCCGGACCAGCCGCTGTGTGCCGGACCAACCCGGGATCATGCCGAGCCCGCTCTCTGGCAGGCCGATCTTGGCCTGCTCCTCGCAGATGCGGATATCGGCGGTGACGGCGAGCTCCAGCCCGCCGCCGAGCGCATGTCCGTTCAGAGCGGCGATGACCGGCGGTTTCATCCGCGCGAGCTTGTCGAAGACACGGTGGCCGGTACGGACCCAGCCCTGGCCCATCTCCAGCGGCGAGAGACCGCCCCAGGCAACGATATCGCCGCCGGCGCAGAAGGCCTTGCCCTCGCCGGTCAGGATGACCGCGCGTACCGAGCGGTCGGAGTCGATCCTGTCGGCATAGCTGCCGAGCAGGCTGACCATCACGTCGTCGAGCGCGTTGAGCTTCTCGGGACGGGCAAGCGTGATGATCGCGAGCCCGTCGGTGATGTCGAGGCGGACGGGATCGCTCATGCCGCCCTCTTCTGCACGGTCAGGCCCAGCAGCGCCTCGTTGAACAAAGCCGCATCCATCAGTTTCGGCGGCTGCGGCACCAGCAGGGGGAATTCGGACTGAGCGAGGATATCGCGCTCCAGATCGACGCCGGGCGCGATCTCGCTAACGACGATCCCGTCCCTGGTCAGCTTCATCACGCAGCGCTCGGTGATGTAGGTGATGTCCTGGCCCTGCTCGACCGCGCGCGGACCCGAGAACGAGATGTGCTCGACCGCCTCGACCAGCTTCTTCACCTTGCCTTCCTTCTCGATGACGAGCTTGCCGTCGGCGATGGCGAGCTTGGCGGCAGCGCTGAAATAGCCGGAGAAGACAATGCGCCTGGCACGCGCGGTGATGTCGATGAAGCCGCCGGCGCCCGCCGTGACATGTGGCCTGACGCCGAGCTTGGAGACGTTGACCGAGCCCTGCCGGTCGATTTGCAGGAAGGAGAGCAACGACATGTCGAAGCCCGCTCCCTGGAAATAGGTGAATTGATAGGGCGAGGGCACGATCGCCTCGGCATTGGAGGCGCAGCCGAACTGGAATTCGAGCAGCGGCACGCCGCCGACGGCGCCCTGCTCGATCACCCAGGTCACGGCGCCGTGCTGGCCTTCCTCGATCAGGATGCGCGGCACGTTGGCCGAGATGCCGAAGCCGATATTGACGGCATCGCCATGGCGCAGCTCCTGCGCGACACGGCGTGCGATCACCTTGGCGACGTCGAAGGCCGGCGTCTCGAAACTCGACATCGGTCGCGCGACCTCGCCCGAGATCGCCGGATCGTAGAGCGTCTGCGTCGTCTGCATCTGGTCGGGCGCGACGACGATGGCATCGACCAGGATGCCGGGCACGAAGACAGCCTGAGTCTTGATGCTGCCGGCGGCGACCACGCGCTTCACCTGCGCGATGACGATGCCGCCATTGTTGCGCACCGCCAGCGCCTGATCGAGCGGACCGAGATAGCCACCCTCATGCTCGTAGGAGAGGTTGCCGCGCTCATCGGCCGTGGTGGCCCGGATGATCGCAACCTTCGGGATGATGCTCTTGAAATAGAGCCAGTCCTCGCCGTCGAAGGTGACGCGGCTGACGATCGGCTGGGCAGCGGCGCGCTCGTTCATGGCGCAGCCCTGATTCTTCGGGTCGACGAAGGTCTCCATGCCGACCTTGGTCAGCACGCCCGGCCGCTTGGCCGCGGCCTCGCGGTGCATGTCGAACAGGATGCCGCTCGGGATGTTGTAGGCCGGGATCTCGTCGCCGGTGACCATTTTCCAGATCGCCGGCGGCTCGGCGCTCGAGGGACCGGAAGGGTAGGAGCCGCCGAGGATGCGCGCCAGCAGGCCGGAGCGGGCGAGATGGTCGATGCCCTTGACGCCCCACATGTCGCCGGCGGCGATCGGGTGCATCGTAGTCAGGTTCCTCGGATGGCCTTCCGCCTGGAAGCGCCGACCGATCGCGGCGAGCACCGCATCGGGGCAGCCGAGGCCGGAGGAGGAGGAGACGGTGACGATCGCCTCGTCGGGGATGAGAGCGGCGGCTTCGTCGGCGGAGAGGATGCGAGGGAACGCCATCGTATTTTTCGTCTGTTTCGGGGAAGGGTTCAGCCCGCGGCCTGCAGCGCGTGGTGATAGGCGCCGCAGGATTCGCGGATGACGAGATCGGCCGGACCGATATGGGTCGTGGCCGGGGCATCCGGATTGGTGATGCGTTCGAGCAGCATCGCCGCGGCGCGCTCGCCGAGGCCGACAGCGTCGACCGCGATCGTGGTGAGTGCCGGCGAGACATGGCGCGCTTCGCTGGTGTCGTCGAAGCCGCAGATCGCGATGTCGCGCCCGACCACGAGCCCCCGCTTGGCCGCGGCCAGCATGGCGCCGATCGCGACCACGTCATTGTAGCAGACCACCGCCGTCGGCCGGTCGGGCAGTGCCAAAGCCGCGCCCATGGCGCTGAAGCCGCCATCGCGCGTCGGCATGCTCTCGATGTTGAGGCCGGGATCGATGGCATTGCCGGCCGCCGCCATGGCCCCGCTGAAACCCAGGAAACGATCCTGGCGGACCACCATGGAATGCATGCCGCCAATATAGGCGATGCGTTTGTGGCCGAGATTGAGGAGATGGCGCGTGATTCGCGCCGAGCCGGCCGTGTTGTCGGGGATGACGGTGCTGGCGGCGACGCCCGGCAGGCGGCGGATCGCGACGAGGAGCGGCGTATCGGCGGTATCGGCCCAGGCCAGTTCCTCGGCGGCGGTATCCAGTGCAGGGCAGAGGATGATGCCGCCGGCGCCATGCTCGCGCATCATCCGCATCACCTGCGCCTGCCGCACGATGCTTTCGGCCGTGTTCGCCATGAAGGCGACATAGCCGGCCATCTGCAGCACGCTTTCGACGCCGATCGCGAATTCGGCGAAGAACGGGTTGGAGAGATCGTTCAGCACGAGGCCGACGATCTTCGAATCCGAATTGCGCAGGTTGGCCGCGCCGCGGTTATAGACATAGCCGAGCGCGTCCATCGCCTTGTGGATGCGCTCGCGGGTCTCGGATTTGACGCTGCCGCGTCCGGTCAGCACGAGCGAGACAGTCGACTTCGAGACGCCGGCGGCGTCCGCGATGTCGATGATCGTCACCTTGTCCCTGGCCTCGCGCCGGCGCGGCATCGCTTCGTCCCATGGCGCCGTGCGGCGCTGTTTCTGATTTTGGAACGTTCCATATCATTCGCGCTGCCAGAATGCAATATCCCTATTTTCATCACGCTAATGCTCGGATAGGCTCGTTCTCAAGCAAGAAATAAATGGAACGTTCCATTTTCTGGAGGAAGCAATGATTTGCGCCCCGCTCCATGACGCGGCGATCTACGAGCAGATTCGCGAGGCCGCCCGCCGCTTCGCTGACGGCGAAATCCGGCCCGCCGCCGGCGAGCTCGACCGCAGCGAGGCCTTCCCGGCCGAGATCTACCGCCAGATGGGCACGCTCGGCCTGTTCGGCATCACCGTTCCCGCCGAGCATGGCGGCGCCGGGCTCGACACCTTCGCCTATGCCATCGTCATGGAGGAATTATCCCGCGGCTACGCTTCGGTGGCCGACCAATGCGGCCTCGTCGAGCTGATCGGCACCTTGCTGACCCGCTACGGCACGCCGGATCAGATCGCCCGCCACCTGCCCGATATTCTCACCGGCAAGATCCGCGTCGCCTATTGCCTGACCGAGGCCGAGGCCGGCTCGGACCTCTCCAATGTCCGCACGACGGCGCGCGAGACCGCCGACGGCTATATCATCGACGGCGGCAAGCTCTGGATCCACAACGCGCCCGTCGCCGATCTCGGCTTCGTCCTGGTCTCGACCGATCCTGCCGCCGGTCACCGCGGCATGAGCATCTTCATCGTCGATCTCAATGCGCCCGGCGTCTCGCGCGGTGCGAAGGAGCACAAGATGGGCCAGCGCGCCAGCCAGGTCGGCGGGCTGAACTTCGACGGCGTGACGGTGCCGCATGAGGCCCTGCTCGGTCCGAAGGGACGCGGCTTTCACATCATGATGAGCGTGCTCGAAAAGGGACGCACCGGTATCGCAGCGCTGGCCGTCGGCATCGCCCAGGCCGGGCTCGAGGCCGCGCTCGCCTATGCCCCGGAACGCCGGCAGTTCGGCAAGCCGATCCTGGAGAACCAGGGCCTGCAATGGATGCTCGCCGACATGGCCAAGGACATTGCCGCGGCCCGCGCGCTCGTCGAGAGGGCGGCGCTCCTCATCGACCATGGCCTGTCCGCGACCTCCGCCTCCTCGATCGCGAAGTGCTTCGCCAGCGACATGGCGGTGGCGCAGACGGCCAACGCCGTGCAGATCTTCGGCGGCTCCGGCTATATCCAGGGCTTCGAGGTCGAGCGGCTCTACCGCGACGCCAAGATCACCCAGATCTACGAGGGCACCAACCAGATCCAGCGCACGATCATCGCCAGGGAGCTGATCAAGATCGGTGCCTGACGCAGCCTCGCCAGCTGCGATCAGGTTCCGTCCGCGAGGTTGATCAGGAAGTGCAGCGCACTGCGGCTCGGCATGAACAGATAGGCTCCGCCGCGAACCCGAACCCAATCCTTGATGCCGGTCAGGTTGAGCGGCCCATTGGCAGAAGGAATGGTGAGGCGTCCCAGCTTTCGGCCGCGCCCGGAGATCGGGTCGACCTCGTTTGCGAGCCCATGAAACTGCCAGGCCATCGCCCAGGTCTGCTGGATGAATTCGAATTGCCGCTCGATATCGGCATTGAGGCAAATAAAGAGCAGCCCCGGTTTGCCGGGTTCTTGTGGATCCTTCGCTCCATCGGGATCGAAGCCGCGCCCGAGCCGCAGGATGCGGTGGCGGTTGACGATGCCGATCTCTTCCTTCGAGCCCGGCCGCATGCTCTCCCGGGGATTTGAGCGGCGAATATGCGAGCCCAGAGGGCAGCGTTCCCCGATTGGATCCTCGGCGCCGAAGAGGAACTCGTTGTCGCCGCGAAATTGCTTGGCGCTATCGCTGCGCCTCGTTGCCGGCGCGTGCGGAAAGCGGACGAGGGAGGAGCCGTCTTTCCAACGGCCGACCATCTTGGCCGCAATCCACTCCTCCAGCAGGTCTTTGGGAAGTTCCCGGGGGACTGCTGGATGGTTCGCATAGAGCGTCGCTGCCTCCGCCAGAAAGGCATTGAACGCGGCGACATCCTGCGTGAGCTGTCGAACGACCATGAACGTCCCGTTTCGCCCGAAATCGCGCAATGACGAGCCTGCCTGCGGATCGAACGCTGGAAAGAGCAGGCCGTGGGTCTGCTTTCGGTCCGCGAGCGGAAGGACATTGCCACGGTCGGCCGAAGGACTGGCGACGGGGGATGGCGGGAAATAGCCTCTCCCGTCCGGGTAGCCGAGGAGAAATTCACCGGGCTCGACGGTGTGAATGGCATCGGATTGCCGCAGCCAGCGGCGGGTGCCGCGAATGATCGGTTGCGAAATTCCGTCCGCGAACCCGAAGGGCTCATACGCGACACGCGCGCCAGACTCCCCAGGCTTCCTCTCCGGCAGCGGCGAAGGCGTGATCGTATGAACCTCGCTGCCTCCGGCGGACCGAATGCCGGCGGCGAGTTCACCGATGGTGCTCTCCAAGGTCGCTGCATTGTCGGCGTAGACGAGCAAGACCGCGTCGACGGGGCTTGCGTCCCCACCCCAAAGCCAGTGCTTCGCGTGATCGTCCCCGGTGTCGCCCAACAGATTGGCCCGCGCCGGAGAGCTCATGCCGGCGCGAAATGCCGTTGGAAAGCCCATGTAGACGTCATCGGGAAGACCGAGCCGCTGAAGGCCGGTGGCCGAAATGGCGAGGATCAGGACCTTGTCCGCAGGGGGCTCGTCTCCGAAGGTGACGCGAGGCGTGACATCCTTGAGCCAGGAACGGGCCTTGTCGGCCAGCGCAGGAAGCGTGACTGCAATGCAGGCGGAATAGCGGTGCCGGCTCAGCCCGCCATAGAGCAATGTCTGGACTTCGGCAGTCTCGATAAGGTCGGACGGCCGGACAGCGGACCCGAAAAGTCCGAGCCACGCGGCTGCCTCATCTTCGGTCGAGGCAGTGGCCAGGCCGCTGCGGATGGCGGCGTTCGTGCGGATGCGCGCTGTCGTCAGGTGCGGATAGGCGCTGTACCAGAAGCGGGAAGGCTGCTGCTGACGTCTGGCCCAGCGCTTGAAGCGATCGCCATCGGTCGATCCCTGGAAGAACAGGTTCTCCGTGCGCGGGAACCCCACAGTATTGCTCCAGGCGCCCGTCAGGCCGTTCGACGCCTTGGTGATGAAATCCTCGAGATAACTTTCCCAGCTGCCGCCGTAATTCGAGAAAAACAGGAGCTTGTTGGTCTTCGGCAGCCTCAGCCAGCGCGCGAAATGGATGGTGCCGATATCGCCCAGAAAGCCCGGCCTGAAGCGCTTGGTGGCCATTTCCCGGATGACCCAGAAGGCGATCCGGAGCGTGAATTCCCGAAGCCAGCCCGCCTGCATGACCGAGACACCGGCCAGATGGTTCTGTTGGGTGTCCTTGAGGTTCTCGGAGTTGGAGACCGCTTCCATGATGGAAGGATCCACCGGCGTGTCGATCGGTGTGTTCGCTTTCTCCGCGCGTCGAAGGCCTCCGTACAAAGCCGCCAGGACGGCCACAACGATGCCCGTGGCGACGATCAGCGCCACGACAAAGGTGAGCACCGCGAGGCCGATCCCGCCGCTGCTCCATGAATAGCAGGTGGCGACTGCGACAAGTGCCGCCAGCGGGAGCAGGACCGGCCAAAGAAAGGTTATCGCTGCGCGCCCGACCAGGCCCAGGAGAAAGCCGATATCGAGCTTCTTGCCGGCGTCGGCCTCGATCCTCGGAACCGGCTCGGCAGAGAGCAGGGCGGCATATTGCGGTTCGGCCCGTACGCGCTCCCGGATCTTGTCCATGATCTCGACGGGGCGGCCCATTGGCGGGTTTCCGTCGAAATAGGTGCGCAGCCAATCCGCCAGCTTGTACTCGCGCGTGATGCGATCCACGGTGAAGCCCGGCGTGCCGCAGAATTCGAGCCCAGCCGTTCGAAAGAGGTCTTGCCTCGTCCTGACCTGGCTCGCGGCGAGCTGGTCAGCCAGCGAGCCGGCATGAGCAATGCCTGCGGCTGCAAAGATCTGCTTGAGCCACGGATCCAGAGATTTTGCGATGCGGTCGAAAACCGTGCGTGGTGCTCCATCGCCGGAGATCTCGATGACGAGATGCGTAGGCTCGGCCCCATCGCCGCGCACGACGGTAATCGAAAGGAAATGGATACCTTGGTCGCGGAGCGCTTGCCGGATATTCCCGCTACTGTGGAATAATTCGGGCCGGAAAGCGTCCAGCAGGTTCTCTACATCTTTAGCTTTATTGTAATCGAATTCCAGCGCGCTTGTAACCATTGATTGCGTCATGGGGAATAGCCCTTCAACGATCAAATGGGAAAAATGAAGTAGACGCTTTAAAGCTAACCTATGTCTTGAAACTTAGTCGAGTGTAATTCTGACCTGGAAGTATGAAACTGGCGCGACCGCGATAGTTCGCGCCAACGATGCCTTGCTTGCGTGCAGGGGCGCCGCCAGATGGGTTCCTGGCGGTATGAACCCGGCTGTTCGCGCGTCGCCTCGCAGTTGGCGGAAAGTTCCCCGTCAATCCATGCGCGACGAACGGCATGAATGCTGTGCCGTTAGCCGCATAAATTGAGTCTGGTCATGTCGGTCGATGCGCCTTTTCAGGCGCCGAGCCTATCCGGCGATGCGGAGCTCAGTGCAGCCCCTGGGATCCATAACGACTTGCCTGCGGCGCCAAGAACGGCCGCGGCTGCCTTCCTGGGTGGGAACCTTCTCCAGTGCCTCCGGTTGGCGGCGAAAGAGGAGGCAATGATGACAGAAAAGTCGACCGTCATTCCTGTCAGTGGTTCGCCAGGCCGATTCAGGACTGCGCAGCGACCGGGACAGTCCGGCGAGCAGGCCGAGCGCAAGGCCGGGCCCAGCCCACTCTCGCCACATCCGACCGGCCCGCATGCGCCGTATGAGGCCCAGGATATCGATGGCTTGGCCGCGATGAAGCACGATGTGGCCAAGCCGGAAACCGCTGGCCCGAGAAAGGGGCGCTGAAGCCGTTTTGGGGAGAGCACCGATGATTGCGACGTCGAGCCGCACAAGAAGACCAATCCGGGAACAATGCAGGTAACTGTCGGTTCGGAAAGACACGGCTCGCGCCGCTTCAACCAACGGAGATATCTATGAAACGTGAGATTCTCGCAGCGACGTTCTGCGCGCTGACGGCATTCGGCGCGGTCGCCCAAACCTCGACCACGGCACCCACGCCGTCGCCGAACGCAAACGCGGACAAGAACGCGCCGCTACCAGGCGCGAACAGCTTTACCGAGGGGCAGGCGAAAAGCCGGCTCGAAGCGAATGGCTATAGCGCAGTGACGGCCCTCAAGAAGGACGACAACGGCGTCTGGAAGGGCAAGGCGACCCATAGCGGCCAACAGGTCAATGTGGGCGTCGACTATCGCGGCAACATCACCCGCAACTGACGAATAGCCGAGAGGAGGAATTCGAGATGACCCGTACGATCATTCGCTCTTACGACGATTACGATATGGCCCGCGGCGTCGTGGAAGACCTGGAGGCCGCCGGCTTTGCAAGCGAGAATGTCAGCCTCATCGGCCACGATGAAGACGCCGACGACAGCAATGCCGGCGAAGGCGCGGGCATCGGCGGCGCCGTCGGTGGCGCTGCAGGGCTGCTCGCCGGCCTCGGCATGATCGCCATTCCGGGCGTCGGCCCGGTGGTAGCAGCCGGCTGGCTCGCGGCGACCGCGGCAGGTGCGGCGGCCGGCGCAGTGGCCGGTGGCTTGATCGGGGCGATGACCAGTTCGGGCGTCAGCGAGCGGGATGCGCATTTCTACGCCGAGAACGTGCGCCGGGGCGGCTCCGTCGTTACGGTGCGCGTGGCCGATGCGCGCGCTGCCGAGGCTGAGGCGATCATGGATCGGGCGACGCCGATCGACATGTCGGCGCGCCGTGCGGAGTATGAGCGGGAAGGCTGGACCCAGTTCGACGCCAACGCGACGCCCTATACTCGTCCGGGCATCTAACCGATTTTGATTGTCGCGGCCCCGCCGGCTCCGTGCTGGCGGGGCTTTGCCAGTCGGCGATGAAAGTTGTGCAGGCCGGTACATCTGCGATTGCATTGCGGGGCTTGGGCTGGCAGTTCTCTTGTCTAGACATTTCCGACAAGGAATCGCCTCCCCGATGAAGACCGATCTGCGCCCTGCGAAAGCTCGACTTCAGGTCGGAGCCTTGCCGGTGCGCTTTGCGCCCGACGGTTCAGCTGAGATCCTGCTCGTGACGACCCGGACGACCAAGCGGTGGACCATCCCGAAAGGGTGGCCGATCAAAGGGTTGAAGGCGCATGAAGCGGCCGCCCGCGAGGCGCAGGAGGAGGCCGGTGTCGTCGGCAAGATCTGCAAGAAGTCCGTCGGTAAATACCTCTATTGGAAGCGATTGGCCGATCAGTCGATCCTGTGCAATGTGAAGCTCTATCCGCTGAAGGTGGAGCGGAGCCTCGATGTCTGGCGAGAGCGCGACGAGCGGCAGCAGCAATGGTTCTCGTTGAGCGAAGCTGCCGACATGGTTGGTGAGCCAGGGCTGAGCGCGACGTTGCGATCCCTGAAGCTCTGCTGAGCGCCTTATTGGTTTGAAGCGACAGAGATGGGCGGCTTGCATTCATGCGACCGCTGTTCGATCAGGCCTGTTCTACCGCCTGAATCCTCGAAGATTCCGCAGGCAGAGGCGAGAGGCCGCCTCGACGCCGAAGGCCGTGCATCTCGCCAAATCCGAGATCTGAAAGCCGTGCCTTGGGCGGTGCGGCAGCGAACGCCTGTCTTCGGCCAGTCCGCTGAATCGGGTAATGCGCCAAGATTGGCGCAAATTATTGACGCCAAGATTGGAGCTAACTAGGCTTCCCCAATCCCGGCCTTGGGCGTGCAGGCGATCTACCGCGCGACCGGCTTGCCGGGAGTGCGGAGCGTGGCGATGGAACAGTTCGGGTCGAGCGAGTTGGCGGAGCGCAGGCTCGCGACGGGCGACATCCCTACCGATCCGGCCATCGCCGGGATTTCCGCCGAGCGGCTACACCGGATGGTGGCGGATCTGGCTTCGCTTGGCCGCAAGTTGCCGGGCTCGCCGGAGGCCGATCAGGCCTGCGCCTATATTGGCGAGCAACTGGTGGAGTGCGGGCTCGTCCCGGAGGTGCATCTCTTCGATTGCTTCACCAGCTGGCCCGAGCGCTGTTCGGTCACGATTGACGGCGCAGCCATTGCTGCAAATGGTGTGGCCTTCAGCGCTGCGACGCCGGCCGGCGGCCTGACGGCGCCGCTTGTCGTGATGGGGCAGGGGGCCGAGGTGAAGGGCGCCTTCGTCCTGGTCGAAGGGTTGCCGCGCTACGATAGCTGCATCGCCGCGCAGCGGGCCGGTGCGCTTGGTCTGATCGCGGTCTCGCATGGTTCACAGCGGCACTATGTCCAGGCGTCGCCGGTCTGGGGCTCGCCGACCGGTCCAGGGGATCTGGCGCTGCTGCCGACGATTCCCGCTGTCCAGGTTTCGCGCGACGATGCGGCAGCGCTCCGCGCGGCGGTTGCCGAGGGCAAGCCGGTTACGCTTTCCGCCGAGATTCATACCGAATGGCGCCGGGCCAAGCTTCCAGTCGCGGAGATACCGGGGCGCGAGCCCTATTACATCCTGCTCGGCGCGCATTATTGCACCTGGCGCGACGGGGCGACCGACAATACCGCCGGCGTCGCTTTGCTGATGGAGCTGGCCCGGCTGTTCAGCCAAGGTCCGCAGCCGCGCTATGGGCTGAAATTCGCCTTCTGGAGCGGCCACGAGCAGGGCGGCTATGCCGGCTCGTCCTGGTATGCCGACAGGTTCCAGCAGTCGCTCTACGACCACGCGATCGCCTATCTAAATGTCGATATCGTCGGCACACGCGGCGGCACGACCAAGGCGCTGCGCAACACGACAGCCGAGCTCAACGCCTATGCGCGCCGCGTGCTCGACGCGACGATCGGCCTGCAGAGCGCGGAGGAGGAGGCTTTCGTCGCGCAGGCGCTGAAGCGCGCCGACATGTATATCGACCCGCGGCGTTCCGCCCGCAATTCCGACCAGAGCTTCAGCGGGATCGGCCTCGCCACCGCGCAGGTCAGCGCCTTCCTGCCTGCGGCCAGCCCGGAGCATTTGCCGGGCAGCGGCCTCGCCTGGTGGTGGCACACGGATCACGACACGATCGAGCGTTTCGACGCCGATATCCTGGCGGTCGATACGCTGATCTATCGCAATCTCCTCGCCGGCCTGATCGAAGCGGAAGCACTGCCCTTCGATTGCGAGGTGATGGCGGATGATGTCCTGGCGGGCCTGCGCTACTACGGTGAGACGGCGCCTGATCTCGATGAACTGACCGACCTCGGCGGCCTTGCCGAGCGGCTCGACGCCGCGCTGGGCGCCTTGCCGGAGGCGGCACGAGGCGATGCCGGCTTTTTGTTGCGGCTCGGGCGCCATCTCAACCCGATCCTCTACCATGCCCGCAGCGATTTCGAGTTCGACCTCGGCCGCGCGAGCCGGATCCTGCCGGGGCTTACACCGGCGCTGACGCTCGCGAGCCTGCCGCCCGACGAGGCGCGGATGGCGCGCGTCGTCCTGCGCCGGCGCGCCAACCGCATCGCGCATGGCCTGTCGCGCGCGATCGAACTCGTCGAGGCGCAGGGCCAATAGCGGGGAGGCCGCAGCCAGGCGCCGTTCAGAACTGGGGAAGACCGATGCATAGACGAGATTTCCTGAAGGCGGGTGCGGCGGCGGCGATGGCCGGGGTGAGCCGCCCGGCGCTGGCCCAGTCCGACAGCCAGCGCGTCCTGCGCTTCGTGCCCTATACCGACCTCACCATCCTCGATCCGATGTGGTCGACCGTCGATATCACCCGCGACTACGGCTACATGGTCTATGACACGCTGTACGGGCTCGACAGCGAGTTCCAGCCGCAGCCGCAGCTTGCCGAAGGTCATCTCTGGGAGGATGACGGCCGCAGCTGCACCATCACCTTGCGCGACGGGATCACCTTCCATGACGGCGAGCCGATCCGCGCGCGCGATTGCGTCGCCAGCCTGAAGCGCTGGGCGCAGGCCGCGCCGATGGGCGCGACGCTGATGGCCTTTACGAACGAGCTGACGGCGATCGACGACCGCCGGCTGCGCTTCAAGCTGAAGCGGCCCTTCCCGATGCTGCCGGCTGTGCTCGGCCAGCTCAGCGCGCCGGCGCCTCTGATCATGCCGGAGCGTGTCGCTTCGGTCGATACCAAGACGCAGATCACCGATACGACAGGCTCCGGCCCGTTCCGCTTCAGGAAGGACGAGTTCAAGCTCGGTGATATCGCCGTCTTCGAGAAGTTCCAGGGCTACAAGCCGACGCCGGTCAGGGCGACCGGTCCGACCGCCGGGCCGAAGCAGGTCTTCTTCGACCGGGTCGAGTGGCGCCGCATCCCGGATCCCGCGACGGCCGCGGCGGCGCTGCAGACCCGTGTCGTCGACTGGATCGGGCAGCCGACGACCGATACGGTCGAGCTCCTCACCGGCCACAAGGAAATCGACCTGCCGCAGCTCGAGGCGATCCCGTCCATGGCGATGATGCGCCTCAACGCGCTGCACCCGCCGTTCAACAACAAGAAGATCCGCCAGGCGCTGCTGCCGGCGATCGAGCAATCCGATTTCTGCATGGCGGTAGCCGGCACCGACCCGAAGAATTTTGCTACCGGCACGGGCTTCTTCCCGCCCGGCACGGTGCTCGCCAGCGAGGCGGGGCTCGAGCCGCTCAAGGGGCCGCGCAGCATGGAGAAGGCGAAGCAGCTCCTGAAGGAAGCCGGCTATGCCAACGAGCCGGTCCGGCTGCTCGGCGCCGCCGACAGCCAATCGGCGACGACGCCGCTGGCGCAGGTCGCGGGCGACGTGCTGACCCGGCTCGGCCTCAACATGGATGTCACCTTGCTCGACAATGCCGCGGTCAGCCAGCGCCGGCGCTCGGAGGAGCCGGTCGAGAAGGGCGGCTGGTCGCTGAGCTGCTGGCTCTTTCCGGGCGCCTGGTTCATCAATCCCGGCACCAATATCATGCTGCGCGGCAATGGCCGCGACGCCTGGTTCGGCTGGCCGACCATCCCGAAGCTCGAGCAGCTGCGCGACGCCTGGCTCGAAGCGCCGTCGCTCGACGAGCAGAAGCGCATCGCGCGCGACATGCAGATCGTCGGCATGGATGAATTGCCGGCTATTCCGCTTGGCGCGATCTATCGGCAGACGGCACTGCACAAGAGCCTGGTCGACCGCGTCAAGGTGGCGACCATGTTCTGGAACATCCGCCGCGCCTAATACTCTTGTCGCGCGAGGCCGTCAGTTGATGGCGCGCAAGGCGGCCTGCCGGACCTCCGTCGGCGTCCGGCCATAGCGCATCCGGAACTGCCGATAGAATGTCGAGGGTTCGGTGAAGCCGACATCGAAGGCGATATCGGCGATCCGCCGCAGCATCTGCCCGCGATCGGTCAGGCAGCCATGGACATAGGCCAGCCGCTGATCGCTGACATAGCTGGAAAAGCTCGTGTCGTCCTCGGCGAAGAGCTGGCGGATATAGCGGTCGCTGATCGCGAATTTCCGCGACACCTGTTCTGCCGACAGAGCGGGGTCCCGGAGGTTCTGGGCAATGTGCTGCTTGATGGCCGCCAGCCTCGCCGCACGGATACCGGGTGACGGCGGCCTGGCGGATCCCGTGTTGAACGCAGCCGCCAGAAGGTCGGCCACATGCCGCGACACCAGCGGCCCGAGCGTGGCGGCGGACTCCATCCTGAGCAGCGACGAGAGATAGTCGAACAGCAGCTGATGCACGGGCTGGAACCGACCGATATGGTCCGGCGCGATCTCGTCGAGATTTCTCACCAGGGGCGCGAGAAGCGAGCGCTTGAACTGGAGCATCATCGTCCAGCGCGAATCCTCGGCCTGGACCGTCCAGCGCCGGTCGAGGGACAGGATCGCGGCCGCGCCCGGCCGGGTCGTCACGTCGCCGCGCCCCGGTAACGACACCCGGTAGCCGCCCTTGTTCCAGGACAGCGCGATATCGTCGTTGCCATCCGCCATCAACTCTGTCGTCCGATGCCAGGTCATCGGCGATACCGAGGCCATCGTGCATTTCAGATCGGACAGGAACAGCGTCCGCGCATCGAAAACGAGCCTGTGCGTCTGATCGGGCTCAACCTGCAGACGCATCTGGAGGCGCCCGTAGAAATCCCGGATGAACTCGTCGCGATGGTGCTCAGGGATATCGCTGACCGAGAACGAGACGGTTTGGGCGGCAGTGTCGGCAAGCATGATCGGATGCACTCGGAATGGTCGGGCGGACGTTGGGCGAATTTCCGCGTGGCTTCAAGTGAGCTGCGCTGCAGCCGCGGTCATGTGCCGTCAACGCAATTTCCAGTTCCGGAATTGCCATACATCGTCATACAACCTCTGCTAGCGAGACCTGTCGGGGGCCGACCGTGATGACCTCCGTGCTGGAGCTGTGAATGGCTGAGGATGTCGACCCGGCGGTGCCGGCCGCTGCGAGTGCCGCAAACCAGGTCCGGTATGTCGCGATGGATACGGCCGGCCTCGCGCCCAGGAGCGCAATGACGGTCTGGCAGGAGAGCATCGGCGTCTTCTACGATGCGCGCCCGCATGGCGAGGCCGAATCCCGCTTCCATTTCTTTGCCGACGCATCACATCTGGGCGAAGCCATCCTCACTCGCTACAGCTGCAAGGTCCATAATCACTACGACCGGTCGCCCGCGCGCATCGGCCGGGACGGGCTCGACCATGTCACGCTGCAGGTCATACTCGGCGGCCGGCACGGCAGGCGCGATGCCGCGTCGAACGAATACGCCGAAGCCGGCGACGTGATCATCGCGGATCTCGCACAGTCCCAGGCGACGGCGGCCTTCGACCTGGACACGTTCAATCTCACCTTTCCGCGCCGCATGCTCGCCCCGCTCCTGAAGGCTCCCGACGAGCACAATCTGCGCGTCGTCCCGGGCAAGGCGCCGCTGACGGCGCTGCTCCGGGGGCATCTGGCGAGCCTGCACCGTGAGGCGCCCCGCATGAGCCATGACGAGGTCGAGGCGGTCATCCAACCGACGCTGGAGCTCGCGGCGGCGGCGCTCAACATGTCGGTGACGGAAGAGAATGCGGCCTCGATCCGGCTTGCCCTGACCGGGCAGATCCGGCGCCATATCGACGAGCACGTCGCCGATCCCGCGCTGTCGGCCGAGACGGTCGCCGCGGCCTTCGGCATCTCGCTGCGCAAGCTCTACTATCTCTTCGAGCCCCATGGCGGCGTCTCCTCCTATGTGACGGGGGGACGATTGCGGCGCGCCCGGGCGATGCTCGTCGATCCCGATTGCGCGACAATGAGCATCGCCGATATCTCCGAAAGCTGCGGCTTCGCCTACCGGACGAACTTCGTGCGCGCCTTCCGCAAGCTGTTCGGGGTGACGCCGCGCGAGGCGCGCGCGCATGCCGCGGAAGGACGCCGGAGCGCCGGCCGCTATGCCGACGAGCGCAACATGTGGCACTGGATTCGCCAGTTGCGCTGAAGCTGAAATCGAGCCGGCAGGCCCGACGCGGCACCCCATGATTTTGCAAGGACGGATACGAACCGGGCAGCCTGGGATACAATTGAGCCGGCACCGCCCCATTTCCTTGCAAGCCCGCCGAGCGTCCCCGCAAAAGCACGTGAGAGGCTGAGGGAGCGGATTCCCGACACGGCGTCGCGCGCTCCGCATCAGCCATGGCGCCCGGCGCCTTGCGGGCTGCCCCGAAGCGACGAGATGGCGTTTCGAGGGGCGAGCAATGCCTAAGGCGAATTCCGGTTCCCGGTCCGGTCGGGTCACGAAGTCGAGGCGGGCTGCCACTGCGCTGCCGACAGCCGACCTGCGGTCAAGGCGCAAGTGGAATGCTCACGGCTGCGGCCTGCGCAGCCTGCTCCTGGCGACGACGGCCTTTGCGATGCTGGCGCCGGCGCTGCCCGCGAGCGCTCAGACTGTCTGGACGGGCGCCAATTCCACGAGTTGGTTCGATGGGCTCAACTGGACCGCAGGCATGCCGACGCTCGGTGTGGATGCAGATATCGATACCGTGTTGCCTTCGCCGCAGAATTCCGGGCTGGGCGCGATCGCGAATGTCCTCACGATCGGCCGGAGCGCGACCGGAGTGCTCGCAATCCAGGGGGGCGGTTCGCTGCTCACCAGCACCACCTATATCGGCCGTGACGGCGGCTCGACCGGCTCGGCGCTCCTCACCGGCGGTGGATCGGAATGGACGAACACGGCCGATTTCTACGTCGGCTATCAGGGCCAGGGCTCGCTGAGCATCAACGCTGGCGCCGTTCTCAACAGCAGCACCGGCGTCATCGGACATAGCGGCGCCAGCCTGGGCCAGGTCAGCATATCCGGCGCCGGCTCGAGCTGGACGCTCAGCGGGCCGCTCTCCATCGGAAATTTCGGCCAGGGCAGCCTCAACATCAATGCGGGCGGCTCGGTGAGCAGCACGGACGTCACGCTCGCCGTGACCGGCGGTTCGCAGGGCGGCGTCAACGTCAACGGCGGCAGCTGGACGAACTCGGGCCAGATCGTCGTCGGCGGCGGTGGCACCGGCACGCTGACCGTCACGGCCGGCGGCGTGGTCAACAGCGCCTCGAGTATCATCGGGAATGACGGATCGAGCACCGGCCAGGCCACTGTCTCAGGCACCGGGTCGTCATGGACGACCAACGGCACCTTCGTCGTCGGCCGGCAGGGGAATGGCCAACTCACCATCGCAGCCGGCGGCGCGGTGCTCAGCCACGACGAGGTCATCGTCGGCGATGCCGGGACCGGTCATGTCACCGTGACCGGAGCGAACTCCACCTGGACGCTCTCGGGCCTCAGTGCCGTATTCGGCAGCACCGGCAGCGGCAGCGTGCAGGTCTCGGCGGGCGGCGTCGTTCAGGCACATCACGCGACGTTCGGAGAGCTGGCTGGCTCGACGGGCGGTTTCGAGATCACCGGCGCGGACTCGCGCTGGGACAGCACCGGCGACGTTGCCATCGGCCCCGGCGGCAGCGCCGCGGCGACCATTCTGGCTGGCGCCAAGGTCACTTCCCAGTCACTCACTGCGGGCTCTGGCCCGACGGGGACGGGGGAGGTCCTCATCTCGGGCGCCGGCTCGTCATGGACGACGACAGCCAGTGCCGGCTTCGGATCCGACGGCGTGGGTAAGCTGATGATCGCGGCTGGCGGCACGTTGAATGTCGTCGGCATCGGTTTCGCCAGCGCTGCCACGGGCCAAGGTACCGGTGTGATCACTGGAGCGGGATCGAGGCTCAATGCGAGCGGCGGTATCTTCGTCGGGTCGGCCGGCACCGGCACGCTGACCGTGTCCGATGGCGGGACGGTCACGAGCGACCAGGCCCGTATCGGGTCAAGCTTCGCCACTGCGAAAGGCACCGCGACCGTGACCGGCGGCGGCTCGAGCTGGGCGAATGCCGGGGACTTCGCCATCGGCGCCAACGGTTCCGGCACATTGAATGTCGAGGCCGGAGCCAAGGTCACGACGCTGGATGCCCTCGTCGGCGGCTTCAGCCAGGGCGTGGGTATCCTCAACGTGACTGGGGCGGGATCGAGCTTCCTGGGCTCCGGAAGCATGCTGATCGGCGAGGAAGGGACCGGCGCAGTGTCGGTCATGGCGGGCGGCACTGTCGCAGCCCAATCCGTTTCCCTTGCGACCGGGCCCGGGTCTGGCGGCAGCATCTCCGTCAGCGGTGCCGGCTCGTCCCTGTCGGCCTCGGGTGGTCTGGCCGTCGGCGGCCAGGGCAATGCCGTGATATTCGTCCAGGCGGGAGGCAAGCTGACCTCCGGCGCGTCGGCCCTTGGCGTGCAAGCGACCGGCATCGGCGAGGCGACCGTGCGCGGCCAGGGTTCGTCCTGGCTCAACGGTGCCGATCTGCAGATCGGCGTCGCGGGGCGGGGCGTCCTGACCATTGCCTATGGCGCTGCGGTCGAGATCGGCGGCTCGGTCGGCATCGCCGCGGCCGCCGGCTCGTCCGGCACGTTGAATATCGGCGCCGCCAAGGGCCTGGCTGCAGCCGCTCCCGGCTCGCTTGCAGCGGGGCTGATCGCCTTCGGCGCAGGCGACGGCAAGCTGATCTTCAATCATACCTCCGACGCCTATCAGTTCGCCGCGGCCATGACCGGCGCCGGGGCCATCGAAGCCATCGCGGGCACGACCGTGCTGAGCGGAAATTCGAACGGCTTCATCGGGACGACCGCCGTGAACGGCGGCACGCTGGTCGTGAATGGCGCCCTTGGCGGAACGCTCGATGTCCTGGCAGGCGCACGCCTGCAGGGCTCGGGTACGGTCGGTGCGACCACGATCCAGTCCGGCGCCGTGATCGCGCCGGGAAACTCGGTCGGCACCTTGAGCGTCAACGGCAACATCGTGCTGGCGGCTGGCTCGACCTATGCCGTCGAGATCGCCGGCAATGGCTCATCCGACCGGATCGCGGCCTCCGCCATGGCGACCGTGGCCGGCAGCCAGGTCGGCGTCACCGCGCTCGATCCGCAGACGAGTTACATCAACGGCCAGCGCTATACGATCGTCACCGCAACCGGCGGGGTCAACGGCACCTTTACCGGTGCCACGACGCAATCGGCCTTCCTCGAGCTTGCACTCGACCACCAGCCCAATCAGGTCGACCTCGTCATCCAGGTCAAGGGCAACGATCCCGGTCCGGGACCCAATCCGGATCCCGGACCAAACCCGAATCCTGGACCAAACCAGCAGCCGGCGGTGTTCGGCAGCGTGGCGCTGACGCGCAATCAGCTCGCCACCGCCGGCGGACTCGACACGCTGCCGCAGCTCGGCGGGACTCTGGCGCTTTACAACAGTCTCTTGGTGCTGGACGCGCCCTCGGCGCGGGCGGCCTTCGACGCGCTTTCCGGCGAGATCCACGCCTCGGCCAAGACCGCGCTGGTCGAGGAGAGCTGGCTGCTGCGCAACGCGATGAACGATCGGCTGCGCTCGGCCTTCGGCTCGGTCGGAGCGGTGCCGATGGCGACGATGAACTACGGCTTCACGGCCGATCTCGCCCCCGCCGTGAAGGGCTCGATGCCTCGGCTCAGCACCGAGCGCTTCGCCGTCTGGGGCCAGGGCTATGGCGCCTGGGGCCGGACGGACAGCGACCGCAATGCTGCCAAGCTGACACGCTCGACCGGCGGTTTCCTGCTCGGCGCCGATGTCGCGGCCTTCGACACAATGCGCTTTGGTCTCGTTGCGGGTTACAGCCGTTCGGAATTCGACGTGAAGGGCCGGCTCTCCTCCGGCGAGAGCGACAATTATCATCTCGGCGTCTATGGCGGCGGGCAGTGGGGCGCTGTCAGCCTGCGCACCGGCGCGAGCTATACCTGGCACGCGATCGAGAGCTCGCGCATCGCAGCCTTTGCCGGCTTCGGCAACAGCCTCAGGGCCGATTACAATGCCGGCACCGCCCAGGTGTTTGGCGAGCTTGGCTATCGGATCGATCTCGGCCGTGTCGCGCTCGAGCCTTTCGCAGGGCTCGCCTATGTCAACCTGCATAGCGACGGCTTCAACGAGATCGGCGGGGTGGCGGCGCTGTCGGGGCGCAGCGACGACACCGGCATCGGCTACTCGACGCTGGGTCTGCGTGTCTCGACCAGCCTCGATCTTCAGGGCATGGCGCTGACCTTGCGCGGCGGCCTCGCCTGGCGCCATGCGTTCGGCGACACCACACCGCTGGCGACGCTCGCCTTTGCCGGCTCCAGCGCCTTCACCGTCGCCAGCCTGCCGATCGCGGGGGATGCCGCTCTGGTCGAGGCCGGGCTCGATCTTGCCATCAGCAAGAGCGCGACGCTCGGCCTATCCTATACCGGGCAGCTCGCCCAGGATGCCCAGGACCATGCTTTCAAGGGTAATCTCGCGGTGAAGTTCTGAGGAAGCCGTTGCGCGGCGGCCCTCCAGACCTGCGGATCGGGACTGCCGATATCTCGCGAAGCTCGCCAGCCTCGCGGCCGGGATGCCCGATCCTCGCCTTGCTGATGGGCGAGGCAGGGCGATCGATGCGTCGACAGCCGTAGTCTCGACGGCGCCGATGCCCTAGGCTGCCTTCAGCAGACCAAAGCTACGTTGCGCTGATCGGTTCTCGGCACGAGGAATCGGACATGTCCTGGGTCGCAAATCGGGTGGAGATGGTGGCTTGCGCTTCCGCGTCGGAAGCGGTGCCTGAGCGGCTCCGGTGAAGGCCGTCGTTCTCGGCGCCGCTGCCGGAGGCGGCTTTCCGCAATGGAATTGTCGATGCCGGGTCTGCACGCTCGCCTGGAGCGGGGACCCCCGCGCGCCCTGGCGGACGCAATCGAGCCTTGCGGTGACGCTCGACGACGAAACCTGGGTCGTGCTGAACGCCTCCCCCGATCTCGGCAGCCAGATTCGAGCGACGCCGGCCCTGTGGCCGCGCCAGGCGCGGCACTCGCCGATCGGAACGATCATTCTGAGCAGCGCCGAGATCGACCATGTCGCGGGGCTACTCAGCGTGCGGGAGCGGCAGCCATTCGATCTGATTGCGCTCGCGCCCGTTCTGGCTGCGATCGATGGCAACCCAATGCTCCGGCCGGTGCCGGCACGGCGCGTCACCGCGATCGCCTCGGAGCCGGTCGCGCTGGCCGGCGGGCTCATGGCGGAGCTCTTTTCCGTTCCCGGCAAGGCTCCGCTTTACCTCGAGGGTGCCAATCTACAGCTCGAATCCGAAGCCGGCGAAACGGCCGGTATCCGGATCGGCGGCGGGGGCCGATCTCTCGTCTATATTCCCGGCTGCGCCGTCCTCTCCGACAGGGTGCGCGCCGAGGCGGGACGCGCCGATGTGGTGTTCTTCGATGGCACGCTGTTCACCGATGACGAGATGGTCCGGAGCGGGGTCGGCGAAAAGACCGGGCGGAGGATGGGGCATATGCCGATCACGGGTCCCGGCGACTCGCTATCCTGGCTTGCCGGGCTGCCGGCAGCTCGAAAAATCTATATCCATCTGAACAACACCAATCCGGCACTGATCGAGGGCTCGCCTGAGCGTCTGATGATCGAGGCCGCCGGTGTCGACGTGGCTTATGACGGCATGGAGGTGAGGCTGTGACCGCTCTGCTATCGCCCGAGGAACTGGAGCAGCGTTTGCGCGAGGTCGGCGCACAGCGCTACCACGACAAGCATCCCTTCCATGTCCGGCTGCATTCGGGCCGCTGCACCAAGGGTGAGGTCCAGGCCTGGGCCCTGAACCGGTTCACCTACCAGGCCCATATCCCCGTGAAGGACGCCTTTCTGATCGCGCGGGCCGGCGATCCGGCGCTGCGGCGGGCCTGGCGCCAGCGCCTCGTCGACCATGACGGCCACGAGGATGGCGAGGGCGGGATCGAGCGTTGGCTGCGCCTGTGCGAGAGCCTGGGGTTGGCCCGCGCCGATGTGCAGGCGCATCGCGGCGTGCTGCCGGCGACGCGCTTTGCCGTCGATGCCTACGTCAATTTCGTGCGCGAGCGCCCGCTGCTCGAAGCGGTCGCGTCCTCGCTGACCGAGCTGTTTTCGCCGCAGGTCATTCGCCACCGTGTCGAGGGCATGCTGGCGCATTACGATTTCGTCAGTCCGGAGAGCCTGAGCTATTTCACCGCCCGCCCGGAACAGGCGCGGCGCGATGTCGAGACCGCGCTCGCCTATGTCACGGCCCATGCTCGCACGCCGGCCGAGCAGCAGGCGGTGATCGCAGCGCTCGAATTCAAATGCGACGTGCTCTGGGCCATGCTGGACGCGCTCCACCACGCCTATGTCGAGCCGGGCCATGTCCCGCCTGGCGCCTTCGTGCCGGCGGCTTAGTTCGGTTGCTGCGCCCGTCGGCGCGTTCTATCGTGCAATGAAGCTGCCTGCTCGACCTGGTCCATATCGGGGAGATGCAATGTGAGCGGATACGCATTCGCCTTCGCGCGCTGCCTGGCGCTGCTGGTTCTGCTGGTGCTTGCGCCATGGCCGGCATGGGCTCAGGAGAGCCCGGCCGAAATCCTGTTCAGCCGTCCGCATTTGTCAGGCGTGGCTGCGGGCTCCGAACTGACCTATCACCTTGAGCGCTCGGCCTCTGACACGCAGCGGCTCGGCCAACCCTTCGGCGACGATATCAAGCTCACGATCAAGTCTGTCACCGAAAACGGCGCGCGCGATATCGACCTGCGCATGTTCACGGGCGAACGAGCACGCGACGTCAATTCGATCAGCGGGCTCACCGGCAATCCGCTGCTCGTCATCTTCCTCGATCGGTCCGTCGGCAACATGGTGCAACTGACCGGCGGGAAGGCGCCCTATTTCAAGGATCGTTTGCGCGCCGGCCTGCGCGACAAGGCGACGAGCGAGGCGACCAAGGCCGAGTTCGAGGGCAGGTTGCTGGATGCGACCCGCATCACGGTCAGGCCCTTCGTCGACGATCCCAATGCCACACGCATGCTCGGCTATGAGGGAGCCCAATTCGAATTTGTGGTGGCCGAGGCCGCGCCCGGGATGCTGCTCGAGTTGAAATCCGAATTCACCAGCGACTTGGCGGGCGCGCCGAAGCTCACGGAGCGCATTGTCCTGACGGGATCGCGAGGACAGCCATGAACGCGATTGGGACGGGGGAGAGGTGCCGCCGTCATACCCAGGCATCAGTCGCGGGATTGCTGCTCGCCAGCATCATGGGCATCTGCGCCGCCGGCGCCGTCGACGCGCCGGTCAATGATTATCCGACGGTCACGCGCGCCGATTATGTCTTCGGCTGCATGGCGGCGAATGGCCAGACGCGGCAGGTGCTGGAAAAATGCGCCTGTTCGATCGACGTGATCGCGTCCGTCCTGCCCTACAAGGACTATGAGGAAGCCGAGACGATCATGTCGGTGCGCCAGCGCGGCGGCCAGAACACGTCGATGTTCCTCAGCATGCCGCTGATGCGCGAGAAGGTGGCGCGCCTGAAGCGGGCGCAGATCGAGGGCGAGTTGCGCTGTTTCTGAGGCATCGGCGCGTTGGGCGGAACCAAAGCACTTCCGCATATCTCCCTTCGCGCTGCTTCGCCTCCGTCATGCCCGGCCTTGTGCCGAGCATCCACGTCTTGAACATCTCGATCGAAAAGAGAAGGCGTGGATGGTCGGGACGAGCTCGACCATGACGAGGAAGGCTAGTTGGCCCCAATCACGGCGGAGCTATCGAGCAAAAAGATGGCGACGGCCACCTCAATAGACGACGACGGACCGGATCGACTTGCCCTCGTGCATCAGGTCGAAGCCGTGGTTGATCTCCTCGAGCGTGAGCTTGTGGGTGATCAGGTCGTCGATATTGATCTTGCCCTCCATGTACCAGTCGACGATCTTCGGCACATCGGTGCGCCCGCGCGCGCCGCCGAAGGCGGTGCCCTTCCAGACCCGGCCGGTGACGAGCTGGAATGGACGGGTGGCGATCTCCTTGCCCGCCTCGGCGACGCCGATGATGATCGATTCACCCCAGCCGCGATGGCAGCATTCCAGCGCCTGGCGCATCACATTGGTGTTGCCGGTCGCGTCGAAGGAGAAGTCGGCCCCGCCGCCGGTCAGGTCGACGATCGCCTGCACCACCTTGTCGTTGCCGATCTCGCTGGGGTTGATGAAGTCGGTCATGCCGAATTTCTCGGCCATGGCGCGCTTGCCCGGGTTGATATCGACGCCAATGATCTTGTCGGCTCCGACCATGCGCGCGCCCTGGATGACGTTGAGCCCGATGCCGCCGAGGCCGAAGACCACGACATTGGCGCCGGGCCAGACCTTCGCCGTGTAGATCACCGCGCCGATGCCGGTCGTCACGCCGCAGCCGATATAGCAGATCTTGTCGAAGGGCGCGTCCTCGCGGACTTTTGCGACCGCGATCTCCGGCAGCACGGTGAAATTGGCGAAGGTCGAGCAGCCCATATAGTGGAAGACCTCGCCGCCATCGCAGGAGAAGCGCGAGGTCCCGTCGGGCATCAGGCCCTGGCCCTGCGTGGCGCGGATCGCGGTGCACAGGTTGGTGCGCCGCGACAGGCAGCTTTTGCAATTGCGGCATTCGGGCGTGTAGAGCGGGATGACGTGGTCACCGACCTTCAACGTCGTCACGCCGGCGCCGACCTCGCGCACGATGCCGGCGCCCTCATGACCGAGGATCGCCGGGAACTTGCCCTCGGAATCCATGCCTGAGAGCGTATAGGCGTCGGTATGGCAGATCCCGGTTGCCATCACCTCGACCAGCACCTCGCCCGCCTTTGGCCCGCCGAGCTCGACCGTCTCGATCGTCAGCGGCTTCCCCGCCTCCCAGGCGACGGCGGCACGCGTCTTCATGGCCCGTCCCTCCCAAGCAACGATCAGGACTTCAACACGCCGGATGCCTTGGCGATATGCGTGGCTATGAAATCCATCAAGGGCGGCGAGAGGCAATCATAGGGCTCTAGGCGCAGCTCCCGGAGCCGCGCCCGGACATTGCCCTGGTTGGCCGGATCAGCGCCCGATTCGATGATGGACGAGACGAAGGCCGCGAATTCCGGGGGCGACCAGCCCGTCTCCGAAGACAATTCGGTATGAACGAAATCGAGTCCGTAGAACGGGTGGCCCTTGTTCTCGATCCGCCCGTACATGTGGACGCCACATCCCGTGCAGGCATGGCGCTGGATGGTGGCGGAGGGGTCGACGACCCGTAGCTTGTCGGCATTTTCGAGGACGGTGACCTTGTCGCGCGGGGCCACGGCGATCATCGCGAAAAAATAGCCCTTCGGCTTCCAGCACTTGGTGCAGCCGCAGGCGTGATTATGGGCCGATTGCGAGTCGACGCGCACCTTCACGGGGCGGTCGGTGCATTTGCAGACGAGCGTTCCGCCCGCGAAACCGGCCGAAGCCGGCGGGAGGCCGCGATCAATCGAAGGGTGGATGGATATGGCCTGCGTCATGATCTTGTCCCTCCCCAGTTGCCGGTATGACTTTGCCTCGGGAACGACCACGATCCCGCGCGCGGAAATCCGGTGCTTGTTTGCGTGCACCTGATGACGCACGCCCGGGTGGCAGTGTTGTATCTTTCTTGCCGCGGGGCTTGCCTCACAGGGAAGGGCGGCTTGCCTGTCGAGGAATGTCGGCGGTCGCAGCAGAACGCGGGAACGATTTGTGACTGCAGGGCGCCGATGTATAGTGGCCCGGTCGAAGCTTGAACGAGCGCGACGATGACCCATTCAATTGTATCCCTCAGCACGGCCAAGACAGCAGCTCCCCTGCGGCCCGCCTATTGGGCGCAGGCTTTGGGCACGTTATGCGGCCGGTTGCATGTCGACGCATTCGGGGCCGGGACGATCGACGGCCATATCGACTATGCGACGATCTGGCGGCTGCGGCTCTGCCAGATCGAAGTCAGCCAGCACCGGGTCGCGCATCCCGCGACATGGACGGAGCTCGGTGGAGATCGCGTCATCAAGGTGCTGTTCCAGACCTATGGCACGTCGATCTTCGAGCAGGATGGCCGGCGTCTCGTGATCACTCCCGGCGATTGCCTGGTCTATGACGTGGCGCGGCCGCACCTGATCACCAGTCCCGCGCTGACCAGGCATCACGTCGTCATCATCCCCAGGGCGTTGATGGAGCAACGCGGCGTGCCGCTCGACCAGTTCCATGCGCAGCAGGTCTCGGCGCGCGAGGGCGCGGGCCGGCTGGCGCATAATTTCGTCACGTCCGTCTTCAGCGAGGCGCCCGCGCTGCCTCCGTGCTGCGAGCAGCAGGTGGCCGAAACCCTGCTCGAACTCGTACTGCTGCCCTTCTTTTCGGAAGCGCGCTTTCACCAGTCAGGCCGCTCCGCTCTGACCTTCCGGATCAAGGCTTTCATTCAGGAGAATTTGAGCGACCCGGAGCTCAGCATCGAGCAGCTCTCAGCGGCGTTGGATCGCACGAAGCGCTATCTCCACATGTCGTTTGCCGACGAAGGCACGACGATCACCGGCTATATCTGGCAGAGGCGGCTTGAGAAATGCCTGGAGGAGCTGGAGTTCGGCCCGAGATCGGGCAAGACCCTAACCGATATCGCCTTCTCCTGGGGTTTCAGCAGCTCCTCGCATTTCACCCATCTGTTCAAGAAGCGCTACGGGCTTCCGCCTTCGGCCGTTCAACGGCAGGCCAGCCATCAGAGCATGCGGTTCGATCCAGCCCGAGTGGCCGGCGCGAGCCATGTCACGGGCGTATCATCGGTGGATCCCAAGGATGATCCGTTATCGGCCGCTTGAGCAGCGTTTCCGGACTGATGATCGTCGCCCATTCGCCTCATGCGCGCATGCCGCGCGAAAGGTCCGAAAGATATGGCAGCGACTCCATGCCCCGTAGCGTTGGCGTGATTTTTGCTATTGTTGGAGCTGATCAAGAGACGCAACTGCCGAGGAGCAGTGGATGCTTGCAATCGTCATCTCCGTTTGCCTGGTGAGCGATCCCTCAATTTGCCGGAACGAGCGCATTCCGCTGCAGGCCAACATGTCGCCGAACCGCTGCGCCATGAGCGCTCAGCCCTATGTGGCGCAATGGACGGGAGAACATCCGGATTGGCGGGTGGTCCGCTGGCGCTGCAGCAGCGCCGATGAACGGGATATCTGAGCATTTTCGAGCAAAGTGGGCACCGGTCCGCGGCGCGTCACACGCCCTGATAGGTCCGATAAATGAAGTCGCTGCGGTCAGACGCGGCGTCTGCTTCCGCCAGCGCCACGACCTGTTGATGCAGCGGCGACAGCGAGCAGGCAGGGTCGGTCGCAGAGGCGTCGCCAGCCAGAGCCATGGCCTGGCAGCGGCAGCCGCCGAAATCCAGGTGCTTCCGCTCGCAACTCCGGCACGGTTCCTTCATCCAGTCGGTGCCGCGGAAGGCGTTGAACGCCACGCCGCGGTACCAGATCTCCGACAGGCTCGCGTCGCGGACATTGTCGAAACTCAGGCCCGCGATGGTCTCGGCCGCATGGCAGGGCAGGACGCGTCCTGACGGCGTGACATTCATCAGGCGAGCGCCCCAGCCGCCCATGCAGGCTTTCGGGTAGCGGGCATAGTAATCCGGCAGCACGCAATCGATGACGAGGCGCCCGGCCGTACGGCTCCTGGCCGCCTCGACATCGGCCATCGCCGTCTCGACCTGCCGGCGCGTCGGCATCAGCCGGTCACGATTGACCAGGCCCCAGCCATAATATTGGACATGGGCGATCTCGATGCGCGCCGCGCCCCAATCCTCAGCGAGCCGCACGAAATCGCCGATCTGGTGGACGTTTTCCCGGTGTACGACGGCATTGACCGTGAGCCGCAGCCCGAGCCGGGCAATGTCGGCGGCGACGGCATGCTTGCGCGCCAATGCGCCCTGGTAGCCGGCGACGCGGTCGCAGGTCGCCGCGTCGACGGCCTGAATCGAGAGCTGGATATGGTCGAGGCCGGCCTCGGCGACCGCGTCCAGCAGGGCCGGCTGGAAGCCGACGCCGGAGGTGATCATGTTGGTGTAGAGCCCGGCCTCGTGCGCATGGGCGACCAGCTCGGCGATATCCCGCCGGAGCATCGGCTCGCCGCCGGAAAAATAGATATGCAGGACGCCGAGCGCCGCCGCCTCATCGATCAGCCGTTTCCACTCGGCAGTGGTGAGCTCGCTCGAGCGCCGGTCGAGTTCGAGCGGGTTGGAGCAATAGGGACAGCGCAGGGAGCAGCGATGCGTCAGCTCCGCCAGCAGACCCATGGGCGGCGGCGGTTCGGGCCGCGCCGGGCCGGCCCGCACGAGCGTGTCGACCTCGCTCACAGATCGATCATCCTCTGATTGGCCAGGCCGCGCAGGAACGCCATGACGTCGGCGGCGATTTCGTCGCGGTCGGCCTCGAATCTCGTCGCCAGATCCTCGGCAATGGCCTCGACACTGCGCGTGCCGTCGATGCGCTGCAGGATCTCGATCGCGGTCTCGTCGGGCTCGAAGACACGCTCGGGGCCGAGCAGGAACCATTGCTGCCGGGCCTCGTCAAAGCGCAGCCGGACGCCGCGGGGAAGCGCCGGGACAATCGTCGCAAGATCCTGGGCCGCGAGATCCTGGGTGGTCTCAGCAGTCATGTGGCGCCCCGCGCATTGCAATCAAGCGCAAAAGCGCCGTGAAGGGCGATCGCCGGAGCGAAGACGCACTTCACGGCGTGAACTGCGCGAGCGTTCACGTGCAAACGCAAAACACAGCTCCCCGCCATGATCTTCCAGGCGAGGCAATCGTGATTTTGACACCCGGCGGCTTCACGCGGGCATAAATCTCCGCATTCCGCCGCAGGCGGCAAACCGTACCCTAGATCGAACGCTTCAGAGCTGCGCCGGCGCGTAGGAGGTCACTTCGCAGCCGACCGTCACTTCAATGATCGCGGGTTTTTTCCACTTGCGCATGATCGGTATCTCCAGATCGTGGCCAGCTTTCGCTTAGGAAAGCGAGGGGAGCCTACACCCGCCGGGAGCCCGTTGCAAAGGGGCTGGCCGTCCTGCCGCATCAAGAACCTGTCTTCGGCGGTGTATGTCACGGTTGCACCTGCGGCTTCAGTCCAGCGGGCTCGGTCATCGGCACGATCGGTAATCCACTGATTTCCGTCATGAATTTTTGCCTGAATGCGCGGCCGAAATCCTCGAAGCCGCGTGCCGGCAAAAGAAAGGCGCCGGGTCCGCCAATGACGTTCTCGCCATACCAGCGCTCCAGCGTCGCCGCCTGGCTTCCCTCCAGGATCGGCAGGCCGTTGACCGTCAGGCCGATCGCGACCAGGTCGTCGCGAACCGCGGAGGGAGCGATCTCGGGGTTGCAATTCTCCCGCCCGTCGCCGGACACGTCGAGCACGACGCGCCTCGCCTGCACCGGGATCTGCGGCGTGATCTTGTCGGCGACGAAGCGCAGCATTTGCGCCACGCAGGTGAATTCGCCGTCCTGCCGGACCAGCCGGCGCACCTTGCCCGCCAGCGCGGCGGCATCGGCCGCGCTGGCGATCCTGACCCATGGAATCGAAAGATTCGGCCGATCCGCCCAGAGGATGACGCTGACCGCGATCGACTGGTGCGCGCCGCCGAGGATCGTCTCCTGTACGGCGGGATCTTCGAGCGCATCGGCAATGCCCTCGACCTGCAGCCGGTAACGGAGGGCATCGACCGAATTTGAGACATCGACCGCCAGGATGAGGGCCGTATCGACGTTTTGCTGCGATTGGGCGCCGCTGTGCCGGACGCAAAGCAAAGCCGCCACCGCAGCGGCGACGGCAATCAGCGCAGGGCGAGCGGACCGATCGAGCAACAGCACAGGCGTGCTCCGCAACGAAGTCGACGCGTCACCTTACCGCCTTGTCGAGATTGCGCGCCAGAGCAAGCCCCCTGGCGGTGTCGAGCCCTTTCACGCCGACCAGGATCGCGCCGTCGAAATCGACACCGGTCAGGTCGGCCCCCGTCACATCGGCGCCGGTGAGATCGGCCTTGGACAGATCGACATTGATCAGCGAGGCACCGGTCAGATCGGCCTCGCGCAATTTGGCGAAGCGCAGGATGATGCCTGTCAGGTCGGCATTACGCAGGATCGCGCGCGTGAGGTCGCAGCCAAAAAGCTCGGTGCGCAGGGTGGTCATCAGCGTTCCGCGCATGTCGGCATGGTTGAAAATAGCCGCGGTCAGATTGGCGCCGCTCAGGTCGGCGCCACTGAGATGGGCGACGATCCGGGTGCCCGCCAGATTGGCATTGCGGAAGCGCGGCGCTTCGCTGGCGTCATAGGTCAGGCTCGACACTGCCGTTGGCAGCAGCAAGGTCGCACCGGAGAGATCGGCATCGCTGAAATCGGTGCCGATGATGACGGCGCGATCGAGCCGGGCGCCGTGCAGATCGGTGCCCGACAGGTTGGAACGCACGAGATCGGTGCCGAAGAGATCGCTGCCGGCGAGCCGTGCCCGCCGGAAATCGAGGCCGCTCAGATCGAGCCGGCGCAGATCCTGCCCACCGAGATCGGCCCGCACGCCCGGCGCGAGCTGGAACAGGCGCTGCGTGATCTCGCGAGCGGTGAGCTTGGCTTCGGCGAAGGCCGGCACTTGCGCAGATAGCAGAGCGAGAGCGGCGAACGCGGCTGCTTCGAGGACGTGTCGGAGAGGCCGAACATGTCGGGCGATCACATCTCGCTTCCGCTCTTGACCGGCCAGCTGCCGCGCAGCACGCGGCCATCGGTATCCTTCGCCTGGGCCGTTATGACGTCGCCGGACCCTGCCGGCCGGAAAGTGAAGCGGATATTGGGATCGGCGCTCAGCGAGATGCCGCCCTCCATGCGGAAGACGAGCGTATCGCCGCGTTTCACTTCGAGGTCGGTGATGAATTTGGCTGGGATGTAATAGCCGGTGAGCTGGTCCATCTGCAGCCCGGAATGATTGGGATGCCGGATCATGAGCTGCGCCTCGCGCGAGCTCGAGCTCGGCATGTCCGCTGCAAATTGCCGGAACTGCATCTTGCCGAGCTCGGCCTCGGCGAGTTCGGCGTCCTTCAGTGCCGGTGCCGAGCAGCCGCCGGATGCCTTGACGTATTTCGTGGTCATATGCAGTGCGCCATCGGCGGTCTCGACTACGGCGCGCACGTTGGAATAGGCGTCGATGCGCACGCGGGTCGACAGCTCGATCTCGCCGGAACCTTCGCCGAAGTAGAAAGTGGCGACGACCGGCGCGGGGTTCTTGTCGATCAGCAGCGTCAGGGATTTGGGCGGCGCGGCCTGGTCGCGCGCGACCTTCACGGTGAGCGGGACGAGTGCGGCGTCCTCGGCACGCATCGGCGCGTCCAGCGTGATCAGCCCATCTTCCACGATCGGCCGGTTCTGGAACACATCCTGATGGAGGCCAGGCCAGGGATCCTCGGAGGCGAAGGCCGGCATGGCCGGCAGTCCGGTCAGCGCGGCGCCGACCAGGCCAAGGACGCTGCGGCGGGCGATGAGCTCAGGCATGGCATCCTCCGGGTCATCCGCCGGGCGCCGTGATCATTCCCATTCGAGCTCGGCAAACGCGGCCGTCACATTGCGGGCGTTGAACTCGTCGAACAGGAGCCAGGCATCCTTCTCGGAGAGCCCGACGGTAGCGGCGGCCTCGGCAATCGATCGCCCCTGTTTTATCATGCGCCGCACCTCCGTGGAAATTCTTTGCAGGTAGAGCTTCTGCGGCTGGATCGCCTCCGGCCATGCCGCCGAGGGCGGACCGTGGCCGGGAACGGCACGCCTTGCCGGGATCTGCTCCAGCCGGTTGATCAGTTCCATCCAGCCGCGGATCGATCCGTCGAGCGCCGGAATGTGCCGCATGAACAGGAGATCGCCGAGGAAAAGCGTTCCGGTCGTGCTGTCATGCACTGTCAGGTCGTTGTCCGTATGCGCCGTCGGCTGCGCTTCCAGCATCAGCTCGCGCTCGCCGAGATCGATGACGAGCCGATCCTGCACCACGCGCGTCGGCGGGATCAGTCGCGTGCCGGCAAAGGCCTCCGGACCCAGCAATTCGGCGTTGATGGCGAGATAGCGCTCGGCTCGCGTCGCCAGTGCGCGCGCCAGCTTGTGATGGCCGATGAAGTCCGGCCGATCATCTGCGAAAGCAACATTCCCGAACAGGTGGTCGGGATGCATATGCGTGTTGATCACGTAACGGATGGGCTTGTCGGTCACCGCCCGGATCGCGGCGCGCAGGGCCTGTCCGATGGCCGCACTGCCGCCGGTGTCGATCACGGCGACCGCATCGCGACCGATCACGAAGGACAGGTTGGCGATATCGCCCCGGTTCGACGGCGTGAACACGGCATAGGCGCCCTGATGCACGAAAACGCCGGGCGCGATTTCGGTGACCTCGAGAGGAGTGACTGAAGGAGAGGTCTGAGCACTGGCCCGCAACACGGGATTGCCTGCGCCGAGCGCAAGCAGAGCCAGCCCCAGTATCGCGCCGAAGAGCATTTGCCTGCGCCGTCGCGGCTTGGCGAGGCTATTCCCGTCAGGCTCGCCTATGAGCAAACCTGCATCCGGGCCTGATGGCTTCGAGGCGACAACCATCAGCGTTTGTAGCACGCAAAAGATATCGTCGCCATTTCGTGCTCTGACCTTGGCAAATCACCAAGTTATCCGATCTTCCCATTAAATTGTGCGATGCAAAAAATGTTGCGACTGCTCTTTGATAGGTCAGTAATCGTGACGGATCGCTTGATGTCGGAGGCGCTTTCGCCGAGTTCAGGCGAAAATGCGACGAGTTGTCACGCTGTGATCTTGTCCAATTCAAAAAAAGGGCCTACACCATGCGCCCATAGATAGAAATCGGCTTCTGCGGCTGGCGCTCGTTTGGCGTTGATACAGTCGTGATCCCTACGCGTGCCCAAGCGCTTCGGACGCTTCGGCGGCTTGCCGTGATACTATGGAGCGCTACCCAATACAAACAAAACGCCAGGAGGAACGCCATGCGCAAGATCATCCAATCGGCCGCTTTGTTAACAGGCGTAGTCATTTCAACACAAGCATCAGCCAATCCTGATGTGATCAAGCAAACGTCGGATCCAAATCAGTGGGCGATCCAGACGGGCGACTACGCCAATACGCGATATTCAAAGCTCGACCAGATCAATCGAGATAACGTCAAGAACATGAAGGTGGCGTGGACCTTCTCGACCGGCGTGCTGCGCGGTCACGAGGGCGCGCCGCTGGTGATCGGCAACACGATGTATGTGCACACGCCGTTCCCGAACATCGTCTACGCGCTCGATCTGGCCCAGGACGGCAAGATCATCTGGAAGTACGAGCCCAAGCAGGATCCATCGGTCATCCCGGTGATGTGCTGCGACACGGTCTATCGCGGCGTCGCCTATGCTGACGGCATGATCTTCCACCATCAGGCCGACACCACCGTCGTGGCGCTCGACGCCAAGACCGGCAAGGAGATCTGGAAAGCGGTCAATGGCGACCCGAAGAAGGGGGAGACCAACACCGCGACCGTCCTGCCGGTGAAGGACAAGGTCATCGTCGGGATTTCCGGCGCCGAATTCGGCGTGCGCGGGCATGTCACCGCCTATGACATGAAGACCGGCAAGCAACTCTGGCGGGCCTTCTCGACCGGACCGGACAACGAGATGCTGATCGATCCGGAGAAGACCACCTCGCTCGGCAAGCCGGTGGGCAAGGATTCCTCGCTGAAGACCTGGACGGGCGATCAGTGGAAGATCGGCGGCGGCACGGCCTGGGGCTGGTATTCCTATGATCCGGAAACCAACCTGTTCTTCTATGGCACGGCCAATCCCTCGACCTGGAACCCGGTGCAGCGGGCCGGTGCCGACGGCAAGCCGATCGACCAGAAATGGACGATGACGATCTTCGCCCGCGATGCCGATACCGGCGTGGCGAAATGGGCCTACCAGATGACGCCCTTCGACGAATGGGACTATGACGGCGTCAACGAGATGATCCTTGCGGACATCCCGGTCGGTGGCCAACCCCGCAAGGCGCTCGTGCATTTCGACCGCAACGGCTTGGGCTACACGCTCGATCGCGTGACCGGTGAATTGCTCGTCGCGCAGAAATTCGATCCGAAGGTCAACTGGACGACCGGCGTGGTCATGGACAAGAACAGCCCGCAATTCGGCCGCCCGCAGGTGGTCCCGGCGATGTCGACCTTCCAGACCGGCCAGGACAAGAACACCAAGGGTGTCTGCCCGGCAGCGCTCGGCTCCAAGGACCAGCAACCGGCGGCATTCTCACCGCGTACCGGCCTGTTCTATGTGCCGACGAACCATGTCTGCATGGACTACGAGCCGTTCCGCGTCTCCTACACGGCCGGTCAGCCCTATGTCGGCGCGACCCTGTCGATGTATCCCGCGCCCGGCAGCCATGGCGGAATGGGTAATTTCATTGCGTGGGACGCTGGCGAGGGCAAGATCGTCTGGTCGAAGGAGGAGCCCTTCTCCGTCTGGTCGGGCGCGCTCACGACCGCCGGCGGCGTGGTGTTCTACGGCACGCTGGAAGGCTATCTGAAGGCGGTCGACGAGAAGGACGGCAAGGAACTGTTCAAGTTCAAGACGCCCTCCGGCATCATCGGCAACGTCATGACCTATAGCCATGGTGGCAAGCAGCATGTCGCAGTGCTGTCGGGCATCGGTGGCTGGGCCGGCATCGGTCTCGCCGCTGGCCTGACGAACCCGACCGACGGTCTCGGCGCGGTCGGCGGCTATGCCGGATTGCGCGACTACACCGCGCTCGGCGGCACGCTGACGGTGTTCACGCTGCCGTGATCGACACGCGGCGGACGGCCGGCGCGGCTTGAGAAGGTTGCGCCGGCCTTTTTGACGTCCGTCCCACGATCGCGGCTAACGGCAGCCAGGCGGGGGACTACCGGAGAGGCTGAAAGTGAAACACTTCGGCATCGGCTTCGCATTTGCAAATCTCGCCATGTTGGCGGTGCTTCTGGTGGCGACCTCCGGGTCGTCCCAGGACAAAAAGCCGGCCAAGACCGAGGAAGACGGGAAATGGATGACCGCGGACGGCGAGCCGACCTACAACATCACCGCTGATGGCAAGGTCGACTGGTACACCTATTCAGGCTTCCGCCGTTATCACTCCGAATGCCATGTCTGCCACGGTCCCGAGGGCGAGGGCTCGTCCTATGCGCCGGGGCTGGTCGAGTCCCTGAAAACGATGAAATATCAGGACTTCATGGCGGTCGTGGCCGGCGGGCGTACGGTGAACCGCCCGGACAAGACGAGCGTCATGCCGGCGCTTGGCGATAACGTCAATGTCATGTGCTACCTCGACGACATCTACGTCTACCTCAAGGCGCGTGCCGATGGCGCGTTGCCGCGCGGCTCGCGCCCTGAGCGCAGCGGTGAAAAGCCGGAGACGGCCATTCAGAATGAAAAGACCTGCATGGGTTCCTAGAGCATTTTCGAGCGAAGCGGGTACCGGTTCGCGTGAAGAAAATGCGATAAAACAAAAGCCTAGAGTATTTTCGCGATTCGAAGAAACGCGGAAATGCTCTAGAGCGGGACGCAGCGGCTCGTTGCCCGGCCTCGCGACCAAGATAGCGCTGGTGGACGTGCTTCGTTCAGCCTGTGTCAGTCTGCGGCTGATCTTTGGCGCGCTTGTGCTCGTCGCCGCAGCAAGCCTGAGCGCGGCGGCCGAGACTGGCCGCGCCGATCTGGTCAATCGTGAGGTTCTCCGGGTCTGCAGCGATCCGGCCAATCTGCCCTTCTCCAACGAGGCGCGGCAGGGCTTCGAGAACAAGATCGCGGAGCTCGTCGCGGACGAGCTGAAGATCCCGCTCGAATATACCTGGTTTCCGCAGGCAACGGGTTTCGTGCGCCAGACGCTATTCGCCAAGCGTTGCGATCTCATCATCGGCTATGCTCAGGGCGACGATCTCGTCCTCAACAGCAACCATTATTACCGCTCGAGCTATGTCCTGCTCTTTCGGCCGGGGCAGGGGCTCGATGGCGTGAAAATGCTCGCGGATGAGCGCCTGAAGGGGAAGCGTATCGGCATCGTCGCGGGGACACCGCCCGGAAACATCATGGCGATGCTCGGGCTCATGGAGAAGGCGAAGCCCTATCCGCTGACCGTCGACCGGCGCTACGACTCTCCCGCCGAACTGATGATCGCCGATATCCGCTCGGGGGAGATCGATGCCGGCATTCTGTGGGGGCCGATCGGCGGCTATTTCGCCAGGCGTGGCGGCGAAGCGCTGACCGTGACGCCGCTGCTCAAGGAAACGATCGGGCCGCGAATGGCTTATCGGATCACGTTCGGGGTGCGCAACCAGGAGGATGGCTGGAAGCACACGCTGAACGAGATCATCGCCAAGAGACAGGGCGATATCGATGCGATCCTGCTCGATTTCGGCGTGCCGCTGCTGGACGAGGAGACGGTGCCGATCACATTGCCACGGCGCTGACCATGTGGCGCCAGGCCACCATGCTGGCCCTTTGCCTCCTGGTGACGGGCGTGGCGGGCAGCCAGGCGCAGAGCATACCGGACGAGCCGTCCGGCTATCGCACCGATGCCTATCGCGCGCCGGTTCCTGCGACGCTGCAGGGAGCCCGTGTCATCGACACGCCAGCGGCGGAGGCTCTCTGGCACGAGAAGGCGCTCTTCATCGACGTGCTGCCACGTGCCATGAAACCGGCGAACCTGCCGGCGCACGTGATCTGGCGCGAGCCGCCGCATAAGAGCATTCCGGGCGCGACCTGGCTGGCCAATATGGGTTATGGCGTCATACCAGAGCCGCTGCTGCGGGCCTTCGAAGTGCGACTGGAAACGCTCACGGAAGGTGATCGTTCGAGGGCGCTGGTGTTCTTCTGCCTGAAGGATTGCTGGATGTCGTGGAACGCGGCCAAACGCGCCGTCTCCTGGGGCTACAGCAACGTGATCTGGTTCCCTGACGGCATTGATGGCTGGAGCGATGCGCTGCTTCCGCTCGACGAGGTCGCGCCGGCGTTCTGAAGTCGCTGCTACCTGGCCCCCTCAGTCCTTCATCAGCGACCGGATTTCGCGGGCGAGATCAAAAGCGCGCTGCTCGATCTGCACGGGGATCTCACAGGCGATTGGGAGCGATTCCTGCCTTTCGGCGAAGAAGCGCGTGTCCCACTTGTACCTGTCCTCGGCTGCCGTCAGCTCAGCCTTGGCCTTTTCGTCCGTAGCCGCCTTGGCGCGAAGCGTGTTCAGGGCCGCGCCCTGCTCCTGGATGCGCTCGGCAATCTCCCTTTGCCGGTGCTGAAACCGTTCCAGGCCGGCGAGGACCACGGCGCGATCGTCATTGATGGACTTCAGCACGCCGGCGAACAGCGTCTTCAGCTTCTCGTCCCGCGATGCGTCAGGCTGGGCCTTGGCCCATTGCTCCAGGCTCTCCGCGGCTTTCTCCATCGGGTTGGCGCGGCTGACGAGCCCCTTGATCAGGCGTCCCATCTCCGCATCGTCCTGCCAGCCCGAGAGCCCATCGACATCGGGGCCGTCCCACATTTGTGCGGCGGTGAGGGTCAGGACCTTCCTCTGAATGCAGGGCCATTCCGGCTCGACCGCCTGCGCCGGAAGGCTGGCGAACAGGGCCACGCCACAAGCGATCGGGAGCGCCGCATCGAGCAGGCGCCGGTTCTGTAAAAGGCCACTCGCGAACGTCATGCCGCGCCTCCGGGAGCACCGCGCCGGCCCAGCAACCCCTTGGAGGGATTATAGGCGTAAATCGCGGCAGCGAGAAAGACGGCGGTGAATGCGAGCACCGCCGCGAGCGAGGCAGGATCGAGCTGCACATAGAGGGCGAAGCGGATCAGCTCGACCGCATGGGTGAAGGGATTGAAGCGACAGATTTCATAGAGCAGCGGGCTCGATTCCCGGATGCGCCAGAGCGGATAGAGCGCGGAAGAAGCGAAGAACATCGGGAAGATCACGAAGTTCATGACGCCGGCGAAGTTCTCGAGCTGCCGGATGATCGAGGAGATGAACAGGGCCAGCGCGCCGAGCATCAGGCCGGAGAGTACGAGCGCCGGCAGCACGGTGAAGTAACCGAGCAGGGGCGGTTCGATCTCCCAGAAATAGGCGATCAGCAGGAAGACATAGACCTGCAGCAGGGACACCGCGCTGCTGCCGATCAGCTTGGAGACGAGCAGGAACCAGCGCGGGAACGGACTGACGAGCAAGATCCGCATTGCGCCGGTCTCGCGGTCATAGACCATGGAGAGCGATGACTGCATGGCGTTGAAGAGCAGGATCATGCCGATCAGGCCCGGTGTCACGAAGACCTCGTAGAGAACGTAGGTCTCGTAGGGCGGGATGATCGAGACGCCGAGGACCTGGCGGAACCCGGCGGCGAAGATGAAGAGCCAGACGAGCGGTCGCACCAGGGCGGAGAGGAAGCGCTCGCGCTGATGGATGAAGCGCAGGACCTCGCGCCAGACGATGCCGTTGAAACAGGCGAGATAGCCGGCGAGGCCGGAGCGGACATGCGGGCCCTCGCGCGTCACCGAAAGGCGCTCTGTCGGAACCGGCTTCATGCCGCCGCACCCTGCGCGTTCGCGGCTGCCGAGCCGGTCATCGCCGTGAAGGCATCGCGGACCGTTTCCATACCGGTCATGGCGAGCAGGCTGTCGTGATCGCCGGCGAACAGGACCCGGCCCTTGTGCAGCACGATGATGCGGTCGCTCGGCGCGACCTCGTCGATCAGATGCGTCGCCCAGAGGACGCCGAGCCCCTCGCCGGCGACGAGGCCGCGCACCAGGGCGATGATGCCTTCGCGCGCACCGATATCGAGGCCGACCGTCGCCTCGTCGAGCAGGAGGCAGCGCGGCTCGTGCAGCAAGGCGCGCGCGATCTCGACACGGCGCGCCTGCCCGCCGGAGAGGGCACGGACCTTGTCATGCGCCTTGTCGGCCAGCCCGACGGTTTGGAGCAGCGCCATGGCGCGGGTGCGTGCCGCCCCCGGGCCGAAGCCGTGCAGCGCGGCGTGATAGGTGAGGTTCTGCAGGAGGCTGAGATCGGCATCGAGCGAGCGGCTCTGGAACACCACGCCGATCTGGCGGAGCGCCGCCGAGGGCGCGCGGCGCACATCATGGCCGAAGACGCGGATCTCGCCGCTGACATTGTCATAGAGCCGGGTGATCAGGGCAAACAGCGTCGATTTGCCGGCCCCGTTGAGGCCGAGCAGCACGGTGAACGAGGCGGCCGGAACGTCGAGCGAGACATCGACGAGCGCGCGCCGGTCCCCGAAGGCGTGGCTCACCTCGGCGACCGAAAGAGCCGTGACGGCGGGGGGATGGATATCCAGGCTCACTTGACGATGAACCGCCCGGCCATGCCCTTGTCCGCCAGGCCCGTGCAGGACCAGGCATATTCGCCGGGCCGGATCGGCACGAAGAACAGCTCCGCCTCGCCTTCGCGCTCCATCTCGATCTCGTAGATATGGCTGGCCTTGATCTCGACCTTGTTGACCTCGACCTTGCGCAGCCAGATGAAATTGGTGAATTCCGGCGCTACCCAGGCGCATTCCTTGGCACCGGTCGATTTGAGCTTCAGCACATAGCCCTTGCCCGTCAGAAGGTTGAAGTCCTTCTGCGAGATGCCGTAGCCGGCATTGCCGAGGCCAAGTTCCAGCACCGGCAGCCGCTCGACCTTCTGGGCGAGATAGCCCTCGGCCTGGGCTGTGCCGGCCATAAGGGCTGCCGTGGCTGGCAGGGCGACGAGGCTGATCTTCATGGCTGTCCTTCCGATAGATCTGTCGGCTTGCCGCCTGTGTTGCGTGAACGGATCAGAATGGGGCGACCACGACTCCCCAGGGATAGCGCCCGACCTTCACCGACTTGGTCACGCGCAGCTTCTCGACATCGATGATCGAGACGTCGTTCGAGGTGCCGTTGGTGGTGAAGAGCTGCTTCTCGTCCGGGGTGAAGGCAAGCTGCCAGACGCGCTGTCCGACCAGAAGATAGCGCTCGACCTTCAGGGTCGCGACATCGATGACGGCGACCCGGTTGGCCGGCCCCAGCGCGACGAAGGCCTTCTTGCCGTCCCTGGTGATCCGCACGCCGACGGGCTGAATCGCGTCGGCATTGACGCCGTTGATCTGGAACGAGACCTTGCCGACGGGCTTGCGCGTCTTCACGTCGATGACGCTGACCGTGCCGCCGATCTCGGAGCTGACCCAGACCTGCGACCCATCCGGCGTGAACTCGGCATAGCGCGGACGGGCATCGACCAGGACATGATCGATCGATTTGTTGCTCTCGGTATCGATGAAATGCGCCATGTTGGTCGTTTCGGAGGTGTTGACGAGGATCTTCCCATCCGGGCTGACGCCCATGCCTTCCGGCTCGACGCCGACCGGGATCTCGGTCAGGACCGTGCCCTTCTCGATATCGACGACGGTGACGATGTTGTCGTCCTCGTTGGCGATGTAGAGCGGGTTGCCCGTCGGATGGAGGACGAAGAGTTCCGGATCGGGGCCGGATGGCAGGTTCTTGATGAATTCGAGCGTCTTCGCGTCGAAAACCTGCACGGTGTTATCGTCGCTGGCGCAGATCAGCAGCCATTCGCCATTCCGGGCGAGCGTGATGCCGCGCGGACGCTGGCCGACCTTGATGGTCTTGGTCACCTGCAGCGTATTGCTGTCGATGACGCTGACGGTGTTGTCCTTCTCATTGGAGACGAACACGGTGTTCGCTTCCACGGGGACCGGGAGCAATAGCAACGCGCCGGTCAGAAGAGGGTATTTCAGCCTCATGTTCAGCTCCCGATCATCGTTTCGAGAATTCAGGACGCTATTCACTTCAGGTCAGAACGACCGGTCTCCTACATTTTGCACTTCGTTTCGGGCCGATCGATCCCGAGCGTATCCAGCACCGAGAACTGGTGCAGGAAGCCCGGCTGCGGCGAGACCGAGACCGGGAGCTTCGGCGTCGCGATCAGCAGCGGCTGGCGAAGCTGGCCGTTCCAGTCCCGGAATGTCAGCCTCTGCCCTTTGAAGCCGGCGACCTCGAACTCGGCTGAACGCAGATGCGCCGAGATTTCGGCGAAGGCGGTGGAGCGACGGCGCGTCGCCGCCTCGCCGATGGCGCGCACCGCCAGCCAGACATCGTAGTCGAGCGGGCGCATCGTCCGGTTGGCCGAGCGCCTGAAGCGATTCTGGAACTGGGTCCCACCCCATTGCTCGAGCGCCGGATGCCAGCTTGTCGCCACCAGGCCCTGTGTGCCCGCGACCGGCCGCGGCTCCCAGGTGCGAAACGGCAAATACTCGCCGAACTGCTCGGACTCGTCGGCGACGACCACGACGTCATGGGCGGCGGCGTTCTGCGTGAATAGCGGAATCTGCTGCTGGACCTGCTCGTGGCCGCCATCGGCCCGCCTGGAGCCGCTTTCGACGATGAAGGTCCGCTCCTCGACGATGCGCGCACCGAAGCGTTTGGCGGCGCGCTTGAGCGCCTCGGCGAAGGCGATATCCTCCGGCTGTTGCCCGGCGATCAGGAACCAGCGCCGCCATTGCTTCCAGACGAGATATTGCGCCAGCGCATCGGCCAGCATCGCGCGCGATGGGCTGGTGTGAAAGACATTGGCGCGGCAATCCTCCTCGCGAAGGTTCTCGTCGGGAACGCCGGCATTGAGGAGGAGCGCCTCCTTGTCCTTCAGCGCGTCGGCCAGCGCGAGCACGGTCTGCGGCTGGACCATCAGCACAAGAAAATGCTGCCCTGCGGCGACCTGCTTGACAGCTTCCGCGACGAGCTCGTCGGGCTTGGCGCTCTCGATCATGTCGAGACGGAAATCCTGGCCGAGGAAGCGCCCGGTATTGTTGTTGTCGGCGATGGCCTGTTTCGCGCCCGCAACGCCGTCATCGCTCGGCGGGATGTCGAGCAGCGACAGAGGGGGAGGCCGGTCGACCTTCTCGTGGACGAGCAGGATGCCGATCGTTTTCGCATCAGTCGCGGGCTGTTGCGTGGATTGTGCGTGCAATGGCGTCGGTGCGCCGCCAAGCAACAGCATACCAAGGGCCAGAACGGCAGATGCGGTGCACCGCGTTCCGGCCTTCCAACGATGAGCACGGCGATGGGCCTCGCATTCCTCCATGCGTGGCGCTCCCTCGTGAGCGAAACGCTGGCTGCGAAGACAGGCCGCATCGCCCTTTCTTTGAGCCAAAGCTGAGCCCGGCCGATGAGCCCTGTCAAGCAGGGCGAGCCCGAAAGCCCGATCAGCCTCAGGTTGCGCGGGATTCGTCGAGATTGCGGTCCTGGACGAGGTCGATCCCTAGAGGATTTCCGAGACCAGCTTCGCGATCATGCTGTTGGACAGGATGACGGGAAGGCCGGATCCCCGTGCGGCCTCGGTGCGATGGCGCTCCACGAAGCCCATGCAGTCGAGGAGCAGGATTGTCGCGCCACGTTGCGCCAGCTCGGCGGCGGCCTCCGCAAGGCCGGGCTCGGTTTCGACATAGGGCGAGGCGGCGGCGTAGATCGGCGGGCGCGCCAGCGGGCGCCATTTCGCCGCTTCACTGTCGATCTGCTCGGCCAGCGGCACGACGATGCCGAGCTGCTCCTCGCCGACCATCGCCGCCACGGCCGGCGGCAGGATGCGATCGGGCTCGACGAGCCGGGCCTGTTTGCAGGCGAGCGTCCCGAAATGCCCGGTGCAAAGCATCAGGATGGTCGAGCAGCCCTCGGCTTCGAGCATGGCGAGCTTGCTCGCGGCCGCTGCCTCCGTCTTGTCGCGGTCGGTGATGACGGCGCTGCCGTCGAGCAGCCTGGTCGTGAGCAGCGCGCCCTCCGGCCGGGGCGCGAAGTCGCGCGCGATCTCAGCTTGCGTCAAGCCGTCGAGGACGCCGGCATGGTGCCGTGGCACGTCGTCAGGCAGAACGGCGTCGAGGATCGGGGTGATGTCGGCGCGTGGCGCCTGGCCGATGGTGAGCGTTCCGAGCTTACGAGCCAAGTCCTGTCTCCGTCTTCGGCCGATGCGGGAAAGGGCCGGGCCGGGGAACGCCCGGCCCCGCTATTTGGTCAGCGCCTGAAGTTCTTGATGACGCTGTCGAAGAAGCTGAAGATCGCGTCGCCTGCGATTGCGCCGGCGGCGAAGACCTCCATGTCGCCCTCGCCATCGGCGCCGCGCAGGCGCTCCCAGACCAGGCGCGGGACAATGCCGGCCAGCACGGCCCAGCCCGCCACGGGGAAGTTGATCAGCAGGCCGGTGGCGAAGAGCACGCCGATCTGGCGCTTCGGCCCACCGAGGAACTGCAGGAGCGCGCCCGGGATGGCCCAGAGGAAGAGCGACCAGGCGACGCCCGGCGCGACGCCGGCCTTGATCGTGGCGGCGTAGACCCTGTTGACCGGCGCGACGAGGTTCTGGTCGAAATAGGACTGGTAGGAGACCAGCACGACGAGCCCGGCGATCACGAACGCGAACATCGCCGCGAAGAGCTGCTGCTTGCGGCCTTCGCGCTCAAATTTCGGGTCGATGCCGTTACCGCGCAGAATGTAGCCGGCCTTGAGGTCGTAGCCCATGTCGGCGAAGGCAGGGCCCGTTGCCGCCGAGAAGCCGACGAGCAGTGCCAGCGCCGGCATCGGGAAGCCGATCAGCATTCCGATGATCAGCGTGATCAGCGCCACCGCGAAGGCCGGGAACCAGCCCGAATGCATCGCCGCCAGGCCGACGATCAGCTCATGCACATAGGCGGCGAATGCGGCGTAGAGCACGAACAGGATCAGCATGCCAACGGACATGTCGGTCACCAGCCCGCCGGCAAGGGCGAGGAAGATGGCGATGGCGATGTAGGCGGCCGTGCCGAGGCCGAGCGCACGCCGCACCTCCGCATCATTGGTGCCGGCCGCATTCTCCCGCGCCTTGGCCGCCTCGTCGCGCTGCATCAGGAGCTGCGCAACCTGGACCAGCGCAACGACGCCGGCGCCGATCATGAAGCCGTGCGGGATATAGGCGGCCATCATGTCGCCCTTGGGGATGATGCTCGCGAAGGTCGGGTTGTCGAAGAGCTGGGGCGAGTAGCCGCGCAGCAGCAGGCCGACGCCGAACATCGAGAGCGCCCAGACATTGCCGATGAAGGCGACGCCGAAGGCCGACATCGGGATCTTGAAGAAGGCGCCGATGATGCCTACGACGAAGCCGATGCCCATCAGCACCGCCTTGCGGCCGCCCTCGTCGCCGGCCTTGATCGCCTCGGCCGCCGCCACGCCGGGCGGCCATGCCCCGGTCGCCGGGAAGACGCGGGAATCGAACATCCGGTAGAGCAGGTAGCCGTCGAGCAGCATGGCGAGGAAGGCGCCGATCAGCATCGGCATCACCAGGTCGGGGCGGCCGAGCAGGAAGGGGATGCCGATCGGCAGGAGCAGGCTGTTGGCCGCGCCGAAGGTCGCCGAGGAGATGGCGCTCTGCGCCAGGTTCTGGACGTGGATCGAGCGGTAGCGCAGGAAGAGCCCGAGCGGCATCCGGGCGAGAACCATCGCCGCCATGGCGCCGATGAGCGAGGTATTGGCGGTCACGCCGAGCGAGACCAGCAACTGCATGCCGATGATGGCGCCGAAGACGCTGAGGATCGCGATCAGAACCAGCGTCGCCGGCTCGAACAGGGTTGGATGCCGCTGCGGCGCGGTCTCCCTTGGTTCAGTCATAGGTATAGTCCCCTCTGGCCCCGTTTCGGGTTCTCACGCCGGTTGGCGTTGCTCTCATCCGGCCACGAACTGGCCGGATGAGGTTTCGGTGGCGCCTTGGGGCGCAGAATCGGGCTTGGCGCCGTAGTCGCGGCGCGCCGCCTCGGACGAGACGAAGCCCCGCGCGATGTCACGCTTGACGACGTTCGGGTCGCGTTCGGCCGGGTCGCCATAGCCGGCGCCTCCGGCCAGGACGAGCTCGACGATCTCGCTGGGATGCATGACCTGGACCAGGGCGCCGGTGCCGACATCGTTGCGGATGGCGCCGCTCTCATCGAGCACACGGCCCGATGCGCCGCCCCCGGCCTTGCCGCCGAACAGGCCCGGGATCGGGTTGTCCACGCCTTCCGGATAGAGCGAGACCAGGGTCGGCAGCCCATCATCGGCGAGCTTGCGGAAGCGGACGCGCTGGCCGAGGCCGCCGCGCCGGCGGCCGGCGCCACCGGAATCCTGCAAATAGGTCTTCTCGACCACCAGGACCGGCACGCGCGCCTCGAAGGTCTCGATCGAGGTGTTGGCGGCAGAGGTCGGGTAGAGCAGGCCCGACTTGCCGTCGCCATGGGCCGAGCCGCCCTGGCCGCCGCCGACGAAGAGCATGTCGGAATAGGTTTGGCCTTCGCCGTCGCGGCCGTAGACGCTGGCGGCGACGGGCAGGCCGGTGAAGGCCTGGACCTGCTTCGGCGCCGCCTTCGACAGGGCCCGGAAGATGTTGGGCGCGAGATACCAGCCGGTGCGGGTGCGCAGGTTGACGGCGAGCGGCTTGTCGCAGTTCAGGATCGAGCCCTTCGGCGCGTCGATGGTGAAGGGCCGGTAGCAGCCGGCATTGCCGCGCACATTCGGCGTCAGCATGCATTTCAGCGGGTAGGTGGCGTGGGCGCTGGTGTAGTTCAGCGTGCAGTTGAGCCCGCCCTGCGGCAATTGCGGTGGCGCGCCGGCAAAGTCGAGATGGATCTCGTCGTGCTTGATCGTCAGGGCCAGCGGATAAGTCATCGGCGTGCCCAACGGATTATTCGTGGCCGTGCCGTGATAGACGCCATCCGGCAGGGCGGCGATCGCATCGCGCATCGCCTTCTCCGAACGGCTCTGCACGACATGGGCGAGCGCGCGCAGGTCCTGCATGCCGTAATCGGTCATGAAGGCCTTGAGCCGCTCGGCGCCGATCGCGTTGGCGGCGACGAAGGAGTGCAGGTCGCCTAGGACCTGATCGGAGTTGCGCACATTCTCCGCGATCAGCCGCACCAGCGTCTCGTTGATGCGCCCAGCCTCGGCGAATTTCATCGGCGGGATCTGGAAGCCTTCCTCGTAGATCTCACGCGCCCTGAGCGAATCCTTGGTGCCGCCGATATCGGAGACATGGCCGACCGTGCCCATCAGACCGACGACGCGCTCGCCCAGGAAGACCGGGGTGACGATGGCGATGTCGAAGAGATGGCCGGCGCAAAGCCAGGGGTCGTTGGTGATGAGCACGTCGCCCGGCTTGAGGGTCTCGGCCGGATAGCGCTCGAGCAGCGCCTTGACCGCGCGCGGCAGCGTCAGGTTGAACACCGGCATGGCGCGTGGGCTGTGGGCCAGCGTCTCGCCTTCGGGATCAAGCAGTTCGCAGGCGAAATCCTGCGATTCCGAGATCACCAGCGAGAAGGCGGTGCGGCAGACGGTAAGCCACATCTCCTCGACGACGTTGACGAGCCGGCTCCACATGATCTCCAACGAGATCGGATCGGCCTCGATCCGCCGCGCGGCTTCCGCCAGCGGCATGTCGGCCGTGATCGAGGTTTCGGCCGCGCTCGCCTTGGCGACGCTGATCACGAGGTTCAGCACGTCGTCGATCGTCACGGTATCGCCGGGCGGCACGATAGTCGTCGCCTCGCGCTCCTCGATGATGGCCGGGCCGCTGATGCTGTCGCCGGGCCGCAGCGCGTAGCGGTCATAGACGGTCGCCTCGCTCCAGCCGCCCTCGAACCAGGCCTGGCGCGCGCCCTTCACCTTCGCATCGGCATCGCCGCCACCGGCGGCGCCGGAGAGCGAGAGCGTCGGCGCCGGGCCGGTGCAGCGCACGCGGAAATTGATCGCCTCGAGCCGGGCGCCCTCGTAGACGGCGGTGTAGCGGGCCGAATAGGCGCGGCTGAACGCTTCGCGGATCGCGCCCAGGCTGCTGGAATCGATCGTGCCGCCAGGCAGCGTCACCGCGATATCGTGCATCTGGCCGACGAGGCGCATGTCGGCGGAGCGCTCGACCGCGATATCGGCCGGCTTCACGCCGGCTTCCAGCAGGTGCTTGCGACCTTCGGCCTCGAGCTCGCCGAGCAGCGCATTGACCGCGCCGGCATCGAAGCCATCGGAGAACTCGACCGGCAGCGAGCGCACCAGGTCGAAGGAGAGCGGGGCGGCCAGGAAGCCGAGCGCCGAGGCCGCGCCGGACGCCGGCGGGATGATGACCTCGGTGACGCCGAGCACGCGCGCGACATCGACGGCATGCGCCGGGCCGGCGCCGCCGAAGCCGACCATGGCGTAGCGACGCGGATCCTTGCCCTTCTCGACAAGATGGACACGGGCGGCGGCGCCCATGCTCTCGGTCACGACCTTGTGGACGCCCCAGGCCGCTTCCTCAATGGAGAGGCCGAGCGGCTCGGCGATCGACGCAACGGCCTTGCGCGCCGCGCCGACGTCGAGCGCCATGCGCCCGCCCAGGAAGAAGCCCGGATCGTAATAGCCGAGCACGAGATTGGCGTCGGTCACGGTCGGCTTGGTGCCGCCCATGCCATAGCAGGCCGGGCCGGGATCGGAGCCGGCCGAATGCGGGCCGACCTTGAGCAGGCCGACCTCGTCGATCGCCGCGATCGAGCCGCCGCCGGCGCCGATCTCGATCATGTCGATCACCGGCGCCTTGATCGGCAGGCCAGATCCCTTCGAGAAGCGGTTGACGCGGCCGGCCTCGAGCATCGGCGCGATCTCGGCGCGGCCATCCTCGATCATGCAGGCCTTGGCGGTTGTGCCGCCCATGTCGAAGGAGATAACGTCCTTGTGCCCGGCGAGCTCGCCGAAGAGCGCGGTCGCCAGGCCGCCGCCGGCCGGGCCGCTTTCGAGCAGGCGGATCGGGAAGGTGCGGGCGGTCTCGGGCGAGACCAAGCCTCCGGCCGAATGCATCAGGCGCAGCACGCCGCGGAAGGAGCGAGCCGCGAGCTCGCGCTCCAGCCGTTCCAGATAGCGCTGCATCAGCGGCTGGACATAGGCGTTGGCGGCGGTGGTGACGAAGCGCTGGTACTCCCAGATCTCGGCGACGACCTCGCTCGACAGCGAGACGGCGAGCTCGGGGAAGGCCTCGCGCACGATGCGGCCGGCCTCGCGCTCATGCGCCGGGTTGCGGTAGCTGTTGAGGAAGCAGATCGCGATCGCCTCGCAGCCGGCTGCGGCGAGCTGGCCGGCTGCGGCCTTCACGGCGGCTGCATCGAGCGCGGTGACGATCTTGCCGTCACGGTCGATGCGCTCGGCGACTTCGAGGCGCAGCTCGCGCGAGACAAGCGGCTCCGGGAAGGTCAGGAACAGGTCGTAGATGTCGTAGCGCTGCTCGGTGCCCATCTCGAGGATGTCGCGGAAGCCGCGCGTGGTGATCAGGCCGAGCCTGGCGCCCTTGCGCTCGATCACGGCGTTGGTGACAAGAGTCGTGCCGTGCACGATATCGCCGACATCGGCGAGCGTGATGCCGGCCATCTCAGTCAGCTCGCCCAGGCCGATCAGGGCCGCCTCGGAGGGATCATGCGGCGTGGTCAGCCGCTTGTGCAGGCGCACCGAGCGGCTGTCTTCGTCATACAGGATGAAGTCGGTGAAGGTGCCGCCGATATCGAAGCCGATGCGCCAACGATTGCTCATGGCTTACTCCACTGGTGAGGGGTGAACAGGAACGAAAAGCGGATCCTTGGTCACGGCCGCGATCGCTGCGGCTCCTTCGCTCAAGGACCGGATGATGGTGCTGCGCTCCTCGGCCGTCGCCGTGGCGGCCGGAAAGGAGATGCAAAGCGCGACGGCGTCGCCCGTAGCCGGGTCGCCGACGGCGACCGAGATGGCGCCGACACCGCGCACAGCCTCGTCCTCGGATTCGGCATAGCCCCTGGCGCGCACGACCGCGAGCCGGCGCAACAGCTCGTCGACATGCTGCGGTGCGGTCGCCGAGGGCGGCACGATATTGCCCGGATAGAGACGGCGGATCTCGTCATCCGGCAGGCGTGCCAGCAGGGCACGCCCCGTGCTCGATGCGAAGGCGCTGATGCGCTCGCCGATCGCCGTCACGACCCGCAGGGCATGGCGACCCGGATGGGCGGTGACGCCGACGATATCGATGCCGTGGCGGACGCTGATATAGCCGGTATGGCCGATATCGCCGGCGACGCGCGCGACCACGGCGTCGCCGCGATCGACCAGCGAAGCCGAGAACCGATAGACCTGCCCGGCCTGGTGCAGCAGCACGCTCGGGCGGTAGCGCTTGGTCTCGCCGACGGCTTCGAGCATGCCCGCGTCCCGCATCGTCCGCAGCAGCCGCGAGGCATTGCTCTTGGGCATGCCGAGCAATGTGACCAGGTCCGTGACGGTCACGTCATGGCGGTTGCTCGAGAAGCATCGAAGCACATCTGCGGCAGCCAGCAGGATCGACATTCGCACGCCCCAGAGTTCCATTTAATGGAACTATAGTTTCATTTATAGAGACGATACGCCGATGCCCTGACGAGTCAACGGCCGCTCCGGCTGGCGCTGCTGAAATTCTGGGCAGGTCGATGCGAGATCGTAGCCACGCCGCTCAAGGAGGCAGTAGGCAGGCGCCCCGCTGCCTGTCAGGCATCGCTTGGCTCGATGCTCATCGCGATCTACGAACGGATCGCGGTAGCCGCCCGGCACACCGTATCGACGGCGTTTTAGGCGAGGGCCGCATGGATATTTTCGAGCGCCTGAAAGCGGCTGCGCCCATGGAATGGGCTGGTTATGTCGACCACGCCTTCGTCCGGCAGATGGGGGCGGGAACTCTGCCGCAGGCGGCGTTCCGGACCTATCTCGTGCAGGACTACCTGTTCCTGATCCAGTTCGCCCGGGCCTATGCGCTCGCCATCTACAAGAGCCGGAACCTGGCGGATATGCGGATGGCGAAGGCGGGGCTATCGGCGATCCTCGATGTCGAGATGGATCTGCACGTCCGGCTGTGCGGCCGCTGGGGGCTCCCTCCGGGCGAGATCGAGGCGGCACCGGAGCTGCAGGCCACGGTCGCCTATACGCGCTTCGTGCTGGATTGCGGGGTCGCGGGCGATCTGCTCGACCTGCATGTCGCGCTGGCGCCCTGCGTCATCGGTTATGCCGAGATCGGCCGGCGGCTGGCCCCGGATGGCGTAGCCGCGCTGGCGGACCACCCTTACACCGATTGGATCGGTGAATATGCCGGGGAGGGCTACCAGGAGGTGGCAGCGCAGGCGCGCCGCCATCTCGACGATCTCGCCGCGCGGGCGATGACCGAACAGCGCTTCGGCGAGTTGGCGGCGCTCTTCGCCAAGGCCTCGCGGCTGGAGGCGGATTTCTGGCAGATGGCGCTGACGCAGAGCGAGCGCTAAGAGCATTTCCGCGTTTCTTCGAATCGCGAAAATTCTCTATCTACTTGTTTTGACACATTTTCTTCACGCGAACCGGTATCCACTTCGCTCGAAAATGCTCTAGCCGTAGCCCTCGCTCTGCGGCCGTGGCTACACGACCAGATCGTGTTCGGGCACGGGCTCGCCGCGCGAGACATGCAGCATGTTGGCGAACATGCGCTTCACCACCGGCGCGAAATTGTCGGCGGCGATCGCCGCCAGATGCGGGGTCACTACCAGCTTCTCGACCTTGAGCAGCGGGCTGTCGGACGGCAGCGGCTCGGTCTCGAACACATCCATGGCCGCGCCGGCGATCTCGCCGGCATTCAGCGCCTCGATCAGGTCGGCCTCAGCCACGACGCCGCCGCGCGCGACATTGACCAGCACCGCCGTCCTCTTCATCGCCCTGAAGGCGTCGCGGTCGATCAGGTTGGCGGTTTCCGGGGTCAGCGGGCAGTTGAGCGAGATCACGTCGGAATGCGACAGCAACTCGGGGATCGCAGCGAATTTGGCGCCGATCGCGGCCTCTTCCACGGCGTCGAGCGGCCGGCGCTTGTTGTAGAGAATGGTGCAGCCGAAGCCCTTGAGCAGGCGCGCGAGATTCTGGCCGATCGCGCCGAAGCCGATGATGCCGACCGTCTTGCCCGAGAGCATGAAGGTCTCGCCGGGCAGCCGCCCGCCGCGCCATTCGCCCTTCTTCAGCTCGGCATGGCCATAGGAGATGAAGCGCAGAGCCGAGAGTGTCAGGCCGAGCGCGAATTCGGCGACCGGCACGGCGTTGCTGCCGGTGGTGCGGGCGATCCTGATGCCGAGCTCGCGGGCGGCGTCGAGATCGAGATTATCGACGCCGACGCCCCATTTATGCAGCAGCTTGAGCTTCCTGGCGGCGCTCAGCACGTCGCGGTTGACGCCGACCTGGCCGGCAATGGCGTAGTCCGCCTCGGCGATGATCTCCTTCATATGCGCATCGCCGCGCGCCGTGCCGTGGGTCAGGACGAAACCCTCTGGCAGGAATTCACGCAGCTTGTCGGCGCGTTCGGGGGTCATGAGGTCGAGGACGACGATCGTCTCAGGCATGCTGCTTCCAGTGCTTTACTAAATCAGTTCGTGCTGAAGCCGATCCCGGCGCGGGCCAGGCCACCGGACATGGCGACCGGCGTGCCATCGGCGCGCCAGCAGGCGGCGCCGGTCAAGGTGCCGTCGGCGTTGAAGGCGATGGCATTCATGCCGCCGGCGATGCGGGGGGAGCGGACGATCCGGTGGCCGCGGGCAGTCAGCTCGGCGGCGACGGCGTCGGGGATCGCCTCCTCCAGTTCGAGCACGCCGCCCTCGGTCCAGATGCGCGGTGCCTCGACCGCCTCCTGCAGGCTCATGCCATGGTCGATCAGGTTGACCAGCGCCTGCAGCGCCGAGGGGAAGATGCGCAAGGCGCCGGGCAAGCCGAGCGCATAGGCGAGCCGGCCCTGCTTCAGCGCCATCATCGGCGCCATCGAGGTGAAGACGCGCTTGCCGGGCGCGATGGAAAGTGCGCGGCCGGGATGCGGATCGAAATTGAACATGTAGTTGTTGGCGATCATCCCGGTGCCGGGGATCTGCGTGCAGGCGCCGAAGATGCCGTTGATCGTCTGCGTGGTGGAGATGACGTTGCCGTCGCTGTCAGCGACCGTGACATGGGTCGTGTCGGCGGATTCGCCGGAGAGGCCCGCTGTCCAGTGCTTCGCCGTATCTATCGCGATCAGCGCGCGCCGCTCGTCGGCATAGGCCTTGTCGATCAGCCGGTCGACCGGGACCTTGATGAAGGCAGGGTCGGCGGTTGCGACGGCGCGGTCGGCGAAGGCGATCTTGAGCGCCTCGGCCAGCAGATGGATGCTGTCGGCCGAGCCGAAGCCGAGCCCGCCCATGTCGAATGCTTCGAGGATGTTGAGCATCTGCACGACATGGACGCCGGAGGAGGCCGGCGGCGGCGGGCCGACGATCTCGTAGCCGCGATAGAGGCCGCGCACCGGCTCGCGCTCGGCAACGCGATAGGCGGCGAGGTCGCCCTCGTCGATCAGCCCGTCATTGGCAGCCATGAAATCGGCAAGCGCCTTGCCAAGCGGGCCGGCATAGAGCGCGGCCGGCCCGTCCCTGGCGATCAGGCGCAGGCTCGCGGCATAGTCGGTCTGGATCAGGCGCGTGCCGGGCTGCAGCCGCTCGCCGCCTGGCAGGAGCAGCCTCGCCAGGCCGGGATCGCGGGCGAGGTCGGCTGCTGCGCCGGCGATGCAGTTCGAGAGATAGGGGGTGGCGATGAAGCCGCGCTCGGCGAGCGCGATCGCCGGCTGCAGCACCTCTTCGAGCGGCAACGTGCCGAAGCGCGCCAGCGCCTCGCACCAGCCGGCGAGCGCGCCGGGCACGGCGACCGCCTTCGGCCCGACGACGTTCAAGCGGTCGCGGACATCACGAGCCCGGCCGATCTCGTCGGAGAGGCAGTCATACATGTCGGCGCTGGCCCGGCGCGGCGCGGTCGAGAGCCCGTCGAGGACGGTGTGGCGGCCATCGGCCATGCGGATATGGGCCAGGCCACCACCGAGGATGCCGACCATCATCGGCTCGACAACCGTGAGCGCGAAGAGGGAGGCCACCGCGGCATCGATCGCGTTGCCGCCGGCGAGCAGCATCTGCGCGCCTGCCGCCGAGGCGAGCGGATGGTTGGTGACGACCATGCCGCGCGAGCCGGTGGCTGGCCGCTTCTCGCAGGTGAATTCGGCGATCCGCGCCGGCCGTAGAGGACGATTCACGGTTAGGCCGGGACCTTGGCGTCGAAATGGGCGATGAAGCGGGCGCAGACATTGCTGAGCTTCTCGGTCAGCGCCGCGCCGGTCTCGGCCGAGCAGAGGTTCGGATCGCCCTTGCCGACGCCCTTGGTGTAGATCTCGTCATAGCCGTTGGGCATCGCGACCTCGGCGCCCTCGAAGCTCGCGGTGCCAAGCCCGGTGAAGGGCAGGCCGAGCAGCGGGTCGTTCTTCAGCTTGGTTCCGGCCGGGATCAGGTCGGGCCGCATCAGCTCCGGGAAGAGATGGAGGCCGATGCTGGTCAGCGGGTCGGCGCCATGGCCGGAAACCTTCGCCGATTTTTCGGCGCCGACGATGCCGGGCAGAAGGCCGTAGCCGATGCGCCAGAGATAGAGGCTCGGCAGCACGATGCGCTCGCGCTCGTAGAGCTCGCGCGCGACCTCGGCGATCGGTCCGACATTGCCGCCGTGTCCGTTGATGACGATGAGCCGGGTCAGGCCGTGGCGGTGCAACGAGTCGACCATCTCGGCAATGACCGTGGTCAGCGTCGCCTGCGAGATGGCGATGCCGCCGGGCATGGCGGCGAACCAGTCGGCCCCGCCGAAGGGCAGGACCGGCGCGACCAGGGTGCGCACGCCGGCCTTCGAGGCGCGGATGGCGGAGAGCTCGGCGATCTTCTCGGCCAGCAGATAGTCGCCCATCGGTGCATGCGGGCCCTGATCCTCATGGCTGCCCATCGGCAGGAGGATCACCGGGTTCGTCGCGAGGATCGCGCGCGCCTCGCCGCCGGTGATGGTGCCCATATGGACGAGCGGGTCAGTCTTGGCGGCCATGGTCGGAATCCTTGCAGAGCGGGGTGGTCATTGATGCGCCGGCAAGCGGCGCGGGGAAGGGGCGTGGCGACATGTCAGCGCCCCGCCGTGCGCGGGTCGACCGCGTCACGCAGCGCGTCGCAGAGCAGGTTCATCGCCAGGATGGTCAGGGTGAGCGCGGCGCAGGGCCAGAGCAGAAGCAGGGGCGCCTGCTCCATCGTGGCGCGGGCGCCGCGGATCATCAGGCCCCAGGAGGGCGCCGGCGGTACGACGCCGAGGCCGAGGAAGGAGAGGCCGCTTTCCAGCACCACGGCCGCTGCGACCGCGAGCGAGAGCTGCACCAGGATCGGCCCGGCGATATTGGGCAGGACGGTGAAGAACAGGAGATGGGCCGGGCTTGCGCCGAGCGCGCGCGTCGCCTCGACATAGTCGCGTCCGCGCGCCGCCAGAACCTCGGCATAGGTGACGCGGGCGAAGCCGGGCAGGTAGAGCACGGAGAGCACGAGGATCAGCGTCGCGGCGCCCGGCCCCAGCAGCGTCACCACCAGCAATGCCAGCACGATCGGCGGGAAGCACATGATGATCTCGACGCTGCGCACGGTGAGGAAGGCGCTGAAGCCCCGCGCCCAGCCGCCGATCAGGCCAAGCACGGTGCCGACGAGGCCAGCGGTGAGTGCGGCCGCGAAGGCGACGCCGAGGCTGGTGCGCGCGCCCCAGATCAAACGCGAGAGCACGTCGCGGCCGAACTCGTCGCGGCCGAGCCAGGAGCCCGGCATCGGGCCGGAGAGACGTCGGGCGATATCCTGGCGCACCGGATCGGGCAGGCCGAGCAGCGGCGCCGAGAGCGCCAGCAGGATGATGATGCCGACACAGGCGGCGGGAAGCCAGAGCCGCCTCATGCCGTCTTCATCCGCGGGTCGATCAGCACCTGCAGCAACTCGACGACGAGGTTGATCAGCAGGAACAGGATCGAGATGGTCAGCACGATGCCGACCACCATCGGATAGTCGCGCGCTTCGACCGCGCGCAGCAGCGGCGTCGACAGGCCCGGCCAGTTGAAGACATATTCGACCAGCACGGTGCCGCCGAGCAGCGTGCCCATATGCAGGCCAAGCACGGTCATCACCGGGTTCAGCGCGTTGCGCAGCACATGGACGATGAGCACGCGCCGGGGCGCGAGCCCCTTTGCATAGGCGGTACGGACATAGTCGTTGGCGAGCGCGTCGAGCATCGCCGAGCGCGTCATCCGGAAGAGCACGGCGGCGAGGCCCTTGGCGATGGCGATCGCCGGCAGCGTCAGGAGCTTGAGATGCTGGACCGGGTCCTGTGCCAGCGCGATATAGCCGCCAGCCGGCATCAGCCTGAGTGTCTGGGCGAAGAGCAGCACGAGCAGGGTGCCGACGACGAAGACCGGCACGGCGAGCAGCAGCGCCGTGACGCCCGAAGCGAAGCGGTCGAAGGCGCCGCCACGATGCAGCGCGGCATAGACGCCTGCCGGCACGCCGATCAGGATCGCAAGCAATGTGCCGGCTAAGATGAGCTCCAGCGTGCGCGGCAGGCGCAGCCCGATCTCGTGCAGGACGGGATAGTCGTCGACCAGCGAGGTGCCGAGATCGCCGCGAAGCAGGCCGCCGAGGAAGGCGGCATATTGGGTGAGCAGCGGCCGCTCCAGGCCGAGCTTCTCGCGCAATTCCGCCACGGCCGTGGCGTCGGGCACGGCGCCGCCGGTCGAGAGCAGGAGCTCCGCCGGGTCGCCCGGCACCATGTGCAAGGCGAGGAAGACGATCGTCGCCACGACCCAGGCCATGATCAGGGAGAGCGCGATGCGCCGCGCGAGCCAGCCGGCGCTCATCGAGAGCTTTTCCGCATGTCTTCACGCGAACCGGTGTCCACGTCGCTCGAAAATGCGCCAGCGCAGGCCCGACCAACCCGCGCCGTCATTGCGAGCGCAGCGAAGCAATCCAGGAGGACCGGGCGCCTGGCGGCCCCAAAATCGCTTCGTCGCCGCGTTCCCCGCAATGACCGGGCAGGCGCCCCCGACCGCTTCGCGATTCCGGCAGCCACGCTCATCCGAAATAGGTCTCTTCGAGCATGCAGCCCGAGGAGGTCGTGAGCGCGCCGGGCAGGTTGACGAAGCCCTTGACGTCCTTGGTCATGCCATAGCCCTGCGAGCGCCAGGCGAGGCCGACCAGCGGCACCTCCTCCAGCGCGACGCGTTGCATCTCCTTGTAGATCTCGACGCGCTTGGCCTGGTCGAATTCGGCGCGGCCCTTGGCGAGCGCGGCGATGGTGCGGGGCGCATCGACCTTGAAGGAGCGGCCATGGCTCGGCGAGAGCGAGGTGTCCAGCACCACGGTCAACCCGTCCGGGTCGTTATTGTCGGAGGAGACGCCGTGGATCGCCATGTCGTATTGGCCGCGCACGCCGCGGTTGACGCGGGTCGACCAGTCCGGAAGCTGCAGCTCGCATTGGATGCCGATGGCGGCGAGATGCTGCTGCACGACCTCGGCAGTGTCCTTGTGCATGCCGAATTGCGCGGTGGCGAGCATCGTCGTCTGGAAGCCATTGGCATAGCCGGCCTCGGCCAGCAGCGCCTTGGCGCGGGCCGGATCGTAGTTCCAGCCATGGGCGAGCTCCTTGTCGTACCAGGGCGTGCCCTCGACGATGGGCAGGCCCTCGAGCGGCTTGCCGCGGCCGAAGAAGGCCGCCTTGACGATGTCGTCGCGCTTCACGGCATGGGCGACGGCGCGGCGTACGCGGGCATCGTTGAAGGGCGGCTTGGTGCCGTTGAAGAGCACGTCCATGAACGGCCCCTCGACCGAGTCGAGCTTGAGGCGCTGGTCGGCCTCGACCGCCGCCATCGACTGCCAGGGCACATACTCGATCATGTCGACATCGCCCGACATCAGCGCGGCGTTGCGCAGGTTCTCGTCAGCATAGACGACGAACCTGATGCCTTTCAGCTTGGGGAAGCCGGGCTTGTAGTATTTGTCGAAGGCGACGAGATCGAGCGAGGTGCCGCGCTCCTGCCCGGCGAGGCGGAAGGGGCCGGCCCCGATCGGCTCGTTCGGCTGTGATTTCCGCCAGATGATGAAGGTGTTGTAGTTGCCGAACCAGGTCGGCAGCGTCGCCTCGGGCTGCTTGGTGACGAGGCGGATGGTCTGCGGATCGGGGATCTCGATGCGCTCGACGCCCTGGAACTGGGCCCGCATATAGGCGGTCGATTTCTCGCCGGCGATCTGCTCGATCGACCATTTCACATCGTCGGCGGTGACCGGCTCGCCATTATGGAACAGGCAGCCCTGGCGCAGCTTGAAGACCCAGGCGCCGTCCTTGTCGAGCGCCCAGGACTCCGCGAGCTCACCGCGCAATTCGCCATTCGGGCCGTAGCCGACGAGGCTGCGGTTGATCAGCATCTTCACCGTGCCGGCCGAGGCGCCGGTGCTGACCCAGGGCTGCAGGTTGGGCGGGAAGGCGGAGAGGCCGTAGCGGATGATGCCGCCCGCCTTCTGCGCCACGGCGCGTTGCGACAGCAGGGGGGAGAGCAGGGCCGGGGCAGCGAGACCGGCCTGGAGCAGCGAGCGGCGGGATATCGTCATGAGCTGATCCTCTGCTGGTGACGCGGGCCGGTCGATGGGCCCGCTAGATCGGGGCTGCCCGGAGCAAGAATGGAGCCACCGCCTGCCGGCCGCTCGCCTTCCGTGGCTTGTTCCGTGAGTTGGCGTGATCGCGCGTGCCGGACAGGCCGACGACGGCAGTCTGCCGCGGGGCGAGGCAAATGCCCAGCCGTGCTCGCTTGCAAAAAGCCGCCGAAAATTTCATCATGCGTCACGTATACATGGCGGATTTTTAGCTGTCCATATCGCCTCCCAGCCTGGAGAGGAGGCGGGCGGGACTTCTGGTCGGAACGATGAAGCGCAACGAGGCGGCTGTCAGGGACACGGCGGAGGAGGATGGAAAGCCGACGCGCGAGCGCGTCTATTTCTATGTCCGCGAGCAGATCCTGCGCGGGCGCTTCCCCGGCGGCTCCTTCATCGAGGAGGGCGAGATCGCGGCCGCGATGGCGGTCTCGCGCACGCCGGTGCGCGAGGCACTGCACCGGCTGGAGGCAGAGCGCTTCGTCGATCTGCTGCCGCGCCGCGGCGCGCAGGTCCGCCAGGTCACGGCGCAGGAATTCGCCGATCTCTACGAGACGCGCCGGATGATCGAGAATTACGTGGTCGCTCGCATCTGCGGGGAGCGGATTCCGATCCCGCCGCGCATGGCCGAGATCCTCGACGAGATGGATCGCTTCGCCACGCGCGACCATTTCGAGCGTGTCGAGCTCAACCGCCAGTTCCACCTCACCATGGTCTCGGCGCTCGGCAACGAAGTCCTCTCCGAGCTCTACAGCTCGCTCGGCTCGCGCCAGCAGCGGGTGGCGATGACGACGCTCGGCGTCGACCCCAACCGCGTCGAGCGCGTCCGCGAGGAGCATCGCGCCCTGCTGGCGGCGCTGGTCGCGGGCGATGAGGCGCAGGCGCGCGCCGTGCTCGAAAAGCATCTGCGCCCGGTGCTCGGCGTGATCTCGCGCCTGCCGGGCTATCCCGTTTCGGCGGAATAGCGGGATGCATTCGCGGATCGCCCGCTGGTCACGCGGCGCCAACCGGGCGCTCGGTGCGGACGGGCTCTGCGCGCTGCTCAGGGGCTGACGATCAAATTCGACAGCTTGCTTGCGCTGAGCATGGCCTATGCCGCAGCCGGTGAGCGGCGATTCCCGTTGCTGCTTACCGCATGAGCAAGCTGCGGCGAGAATTCGCCCTTGGTCGCCGGCTCAGGGCATGATTACCTGCTGCGCCTGTCCCGGTCCTGGCGGAGCCTCTTGATGTCGCCACGTATCGCCTTTGGCGGTTTCCTGCACGAGACGAACACCTTTGCGCCGAGCAAGGCGGATCTGGCGGCCTTCGTCCAGGGTGGCGGCTGGCCGGGGCTGGCTCGGGGCGAGGCGGTCTTTGCCGCCGTCCACAATGTCAATGTCGCCGCCGCAGGCTTCGTCGAGACGGCGAAGGGCCTGGGCTGGGAGATCATCCCGACGCACTGGTGCGCCGCGAGCCCATCCGCGCATGTTACGGCGGAGGCTTTCGAGGCACTGCTCGGTGAATTGGTCGAGCGCATCAAGGCGGCGCTGCCGCTCGACGGCGTCTTCCTCGATCTGCATGGCGCCATGGTCAGCGAGGCCTATGAGGACGGCGAGGGCGAGACGCTCAGGCGCGTGCGCGCCGCCATCGGCCCCGAGGTTCCGCTCGTCGCTGCCCTCGATCTGCACGGCAATGTCACGCCGCTGATGATGGCGATGGCGGATGCGCTCGTCGCCTACCGCACCTATCCGCATGTCGACATGGCCGAGACAGGCAGCCGCGCCACCGCCTATCTGGCTGGCCTCATCGGTACGACTACGCGCCATGCAAAAGCGTTCCGGCAGATCCCCTATCTGATCCCGATCGCCTGGCAGGCGACGGCGATGGAGCCGTGCAGGACGATCTATGCCGAGCTCGCTGCTCTCGAAGGCGAAAGCGTGCCGACGCTCTCCTTCCTGCCGGGCTTTCCGGCTGCTGATTTCGCCGATTGCGGCCCGACCGTGCTGGCCTATGGCCTGACACAGGCCGATGCCGACCGCGCCGCGGATGCGGTCGCTGCACGCATCATGGCGAGCGAGGTCGCTTTCCGGGGCAAGGTCTTCGCGCCCGACGAGGGCGTGCGCGAGGCGATGGCGCTGTCTGCAGGCGCCTCGAAGCCGATCGTGATCGCGGACACGCAGGATAATCCCGGCGCGGGCGGCGATTCCGACACGATGGGCATGGCCCGCGCACTCGTGGAAAATGGTGCGACCAAGGCTGCGATCGGCGTCATCGTCGATCCTGAGGCCGCGGCTGCGGCGCATCGGGCCGGCGTCGGCGCGACGATCAGGCTCTCGCTCGGCGCCAAGTCGGGCATTCCCGGCGATGCGCCACTCGACGGCGAGTTCCTGGTCGAGCAGCTCTCCGACGGCCGGTTCGTCGCGCCCGGCCCCTATTACGGTGGCTCGCGCCTCGATCTCGGTCCGTCCGCCGCCTTGCGTATCGGTGGCGTACGCATCGTCGTCGGCTCGCATAAGGCGCAAATGGCCGATCAGGCGATGTACCGGCAGGTCGGTATCGAGCCGACCGAGCAGGCGATCCTGGTCAACAAGAGCTCGGTGCATTTCCGCGCCGATTTCGAGCCGATCGCCGAGACCATCATCGTCTGCGCCGCGCCCGGCCCGATGCCGGTCGATCCGTCCCACCTGCCGTGGAAGCGCCTGCGCCCCGGCATCCGCACTGCCCCGCTCGGCCCCGTTTTCGGTTGATCTCGCTTACCCGGAGTTCCACATGCCCAGCCTGCCCCAGATCGAAGCCTTCAAGGATGATCTCGTCGCCATCCGCCGCGACATCCATGCCCATCCCGAGATCGGCTTCGAGGAGGTCAGGACGTCGGGGATCGTCGCGGAGAAGCTCGCCTCCTGGGGCATCGAGGTCCATCGCAATATCGGCAAGACCGGCGTGGTCGGCATCCTGACCGGCAGCGGCGGCCCCGGCCGCCGCATCGGCCTGCGCGCCGACATGGATGCGCTGCCGATGGAGGAGACGACCAACCTGCCGTTCCGCTCGAAGAATCCCGGCCGCTTCCATGGCTGCGGCCATGACGGCCACACCACGATGCTGCTCGGCGCGGCCCGCTATCTCGCCGAGAACCGCGATTTCACCGGGACGGCCGTCTTCGTCTTCCAGCCGGCGGAGGAAGGCCTCGGCGGCGCGCGCGCCATGCTGGCCGACAAACTGTTCGAGCGCTTTCCCTGCGACGAGATCTACGGGCTGCACAATGCGCCCAATCTCGAGCCGGGACAGATCTCGGTCTTCCCCGGCCCGGCTATGGCGGGCGCCGACTTTTTCGACATCAAGGTCACCGGCAAGGGCAGCCATGGCGCCATGCCGCATCAGGGGCGCGATCCGGTCGTCGCGGCGATCACGCTCGCGGGCGCGCTGCAGACCATCGTCAGCCGCAATGCCGACCCGCGCGAGGCTGCCGTGGTCTCGATCACGCAGATCCATGCCGGCTCGGCCTATAACGTCATTCCCGAGGAGGCGGTGCTCGCCGGCACGATCCGCACCTTCTCGCCGGAGACCGCCGAACTCGCGCGCCAGCGCATGCGCGAGATCGCGGCGGGTATCGGCCAGACCTTCGGCGTCCAGATCGAGGTCGATATCCGCGGCATTTTCGACGTGCTGGTCAATCACGGTCCGCAGGCCGAGGCTGCGGCTTGTGTCGCGGCAGAGATCGTCGGGGCGCAGAATGTGCTGACCGAGCCGAAGCCGGTGATGGGCAGCGAGGATTTCGCCGATATGCTGCGCGCGGTGCCAGGCGCCTATTGCTGGGTCGGCCATGCCGGCAATGTGCCGGTGCACAACCCGGCCTTCATCCTCGACGACGGCATCCTGCCGGTGGGGGCGAGCCTGCTGGCACGTCTCGTCGAGACACGGCTCGCAGCCTGAGTACATGCGATGACTGAACCTTGCGACCTCAGCGCCGTCGCGGCGCGCGCCCTGATCGGGGCCAAGAAGCTGTCGTCCCGCGAGCTGCTGGATAGCTGCCTCAAGCGCATCGACACAGTCGACCACGCGGTCAACGCCATGGTGGCGCGCGATGACGAGCGCGCTCGCGCCACCGCCGCGGCGGCGGACGAGGCGACCGCGCGTGGCGACACGCTCGGCCCGCTGCACGGCCTGCCGATCGCGATCAAGGATCTCGAGGACGTCGCCGGCCTGCGCACCACCTATGGCAGCCCGCTCTTCGCCGAGCATGTGCCGGAGAAGGATCAACTGATCGTCGCCAGCGTGCGCAAGGCGGGCTCGATCATCGTCGGCAAGACCAACACGCCGGAATGGGGCGCCGGCGCCAATACGCGCAACGCCGTCTATGGCGCGACCGGGAACCCGTTCGACCCGATGAAGAGCGCTGCCGGTTCCTCCGGCGGCTCGGGCGTCGCGCTTGCGACCAATATGGTGCCGATCGCGACCGGCTCGGATACCGGCGGCTCGCTGCGCAACCCCGCCGCCTTCAACGGCATTGTCGGCTTCCGGCCGACGCCGGGTCTGGTGCCAAGCGACAAGCGCCCCTTCGGCTGGAATCCGCTTAGCGTGCTCGGCCCGATGGCGCGCAACGTGCCGGATCTCTGCCTGCTGCTCTCGACCATGGTCTCGGACGCTGCCATCGATCCGCTGGCGACGACCGTGCATGGCGCGCAGGTACGCAAGCCCGAGGATTTCGCACGGCCTGGCGCGATCGATCTCGCTTCGCTCAAGGTCGCGCTGACGCCGGATTTCGGCTTTGCGCCGACCGAGAAGCATATCCGCGAGGTCTTTGCCGAGAAGACCGGCCGTTTCAGCCATCTCTTCGCCGCGGCCGAGGAGGCGACGCCGGATTGCAGCGGCACCGATGAGAGTTTCGAGGTGCTGCGCGCGCTCTCCTTCCTCGCCAACATGCATGAGCGCGTGCGCGACACGCCCGAGAAGGTCGGCCCGAATGTCCGCGCCAATGTCGAGGAGGGGCTGCGCTACGGTGCGCTCGACGTCGTCCGGGCGCTGAAGCAGCAGACCATCGCCTACAGGAACTGGCAAAACTTCTTCGAGCGCTACGACGTCATCCTCTCGCCGGCGATCACGCTGAGCCCGCGGCCCTGGACCGAGCTCTATCCGGCCGAGATCGACGGCAAGCCGACCCGGACCTATTTCCACTGGCTCGCCTGCGCTTATGCCGTCACCATCGTCGGCCATCCCGCGATCTCGCTGCCGGTGGGCCTGGATCGGCTCGGCATGCCCTTCGGTCTGCAGATCGTCGGCCCGCGTGGCGGCGATGCCAAGGTGCTCGCGGTCGCGGCTGCGCTGGAGGCTGCGCTCGCGGGCGATCCGCTGACCGCTCGCCCGGCGCCGGATATCGCCATGCTCGCGCAGGCACGGCCCTTGCGAGAGGCACCGGGATTCATCGGCTTCGACTGATCACAAAGAGCGGCCGGGAGCCGTGACAGAGGAGGGAGAGCATGAAGCGTCGTACATTCCTGAAGGGGGCAACGGCACTCGCCGCCATCGGCCCCTCACTGTCGCTTCCGGCACTGGCGCAAGGCGCCAGCCCGGACGTCCTGAAAATGGCGCCGCAGGCCAACCTGACGGCGCTCGACCCGATCTGGACCACCGCGACCGTGACCAATAATCACGGCTACTATGTCTTCGACACGCTCTATGGCGGCGACCTCACCCTCAAGCCGCAGCCGCAGATGGCGGAGGGGCACGAGATCTCCGCCGACGGCAAGACCTGGCGCATCAAGCTGCGCGAGGGGCTGATGTTCCACGACGGCGCGCCGGTGAAGGCCGCCGATTGTATCGCCAGCATGAAGCGCTGGTGCCAGCGCGACCCCTATGGCCAGCTTCTCGCCAAGGTTGTCGAAGCCTGGAACCCGGCCGATGACCGCACCATCGAGATCAAGCTGACGCGCCCCTTCCCGATGATGCTCGACTGCCTCGCCAAGGGCGACAATCCGCCCTTCATCATGCCGGAGCGGCTGGCGCAGACCGACGCCAACAAGCAGGTCACGGAGATGACCGGCTCCGGCCCCTACAAATTCGTCGCCGCCGAATATGTCTCGGGCAGCAAGGCTGTCTATGAGAAGTTCGACGGCTACAAGCCGCGCAGCGAACCGCCGAGCCGCAATGCCGGCGGCAAGGTCGCGTATTTCAAGCGTGTCGAATGGCCGATCCTGCCCGACCCCGCCACTGCCGCCAATGCACTGGTCAAGGGCGAGATCGACTGGTGGGAGCGCCCGCTCGCCGATCTCCAGCCGATGCTGGCGAAGAGCCCGGACATCACCCGCGAGGTGATCGACACGGCCGGCCGCGGCTCGATCATGCGGCTCAACCACCTGCAGCCGCCCTTCAACAATCCCAAGGTCCGCGCCGCCGTCCGCCTCGCCGTCAAGCAGGAAGACTATATGCGCGCCAGCCAGGGCGACGACACCACGACCTGGCAGATCTGCCGGAACCTGTGGTGGCGCGGCACGCCCTATTACACGGGCGAGCTCGAAGACCTGATGCCGCAGAGCATGGACAAGGCCAAGGCGGTGTTGAAGACCTCCGGCTACAATGGCGAGAAGGTCGTGATCATCAATCCGACCGACTTCCCCGATATCGGCCCGCTCGGCGACGTGACTTTCGAGCTGCTCAAGGATCTCGGCATGAATGTCGAGATGGCAGCGAGCGACTGGGGCACGGTGATTCAGCGCCGCAACAGCCGCGAGCCGGTCGAGAAGGGCGGCTGGAGCATCTTCCACACCACCGGCGCGGCGATCGGCTGGGGCAATCCGGCACTGTCGAACCTGGTGCGCGGCCCCGGCGCCAGCGGCTGGTTCGGCTGGTGGACCAGCCCCCAGGCCGAGGCGCTGGCGGAGGAATGGCTCTTCGCCCCCGATCCGGAGGCGCAGAAGAAGGCGGCGGTCGCGATCGGCCGGCTGGCGCTGGAGGAATGCGCCACGATCCCGCTCGGCCAGTTCGTGATCAAGACCGCCTATCGCAAGAACCTCACCGGCATGCTGCCGGGCTCGGCGCCCTATCCGTGGGGGCTGAAGCGGGTTTGATATCCGGAACGGGCTGACTCGTCATGGTCGGGCTTGTCCCGACCATCCACGTCTTCGTTGATCGAGGGCAGTGTTCAAGACGTGGATGCTCGGCACGAGGCCGAGCATGACGTCGTGGGTCGGGCTCACATCGTGCCGGCGGCGACCGCCGCCGAGCTCGGCGAGGCCGCGTCGCTGCAGCCTTCCGCCCCGTCCTTGCCGACGACGATGATATTGGGGCAGGCGAAGTTGATCGGCATGACGCTGTGCTCGACGATGCTGAGCGGCCCTTCGGCCTCCAGTGCCGCAATCGTCTCTGCCGGCAGCCTGCAATCGGCCGTCGTGCCGTCCGGGCCGGAGACGTCGATCCGCGGCTGATGCGCCGCAGTCTCGACATCCATGCCGCAATCCAGCGTCCAGGCCAGCATCTGGTAGACGGAGGCGAGGATGCGCCGCCCGCCGGAGGCGCCGGCCGCCGCGCGCGGCCAGGTCCCGTCCTTCGGCGTCACCACGACCGGGCACATGTTGCAGAGCGGGCGCGCGCCGGGCGCGATTGCATTGGCGCTGCCCGGGCGCGGGTCGAACCACATCATGCCGTTATTCATCAGCACGCCGGTGTCCGGCAGCACGACGCGGCTGCCCATGGACGAGAGGAGCGTCGTCGTCAGCGCGACGAGATTGCCCTCGCCATCGACCACCGTAAGATGGGTTGTGCAGGTCTCTGCCGGTTCCAGCGCCATCGGCTTGGCGGCGCCGAGCCCTTCGAGACGCTCGGCATAGGCCTGCTTCATCACCCGCGAGAGCGTCGCGAACCAGGCGGCGTCGCCGCCATTCTGTCGCGGCTTGCTGTCGGCCATGCCAGCCATCACCGCTTCCAGCGTCGGAGCCGCGGTCAGGCCGCCGGCGGTGTGGAGCAGGTGCGTGCCGCGCCAGTCGAGCACAGGAGCCTCGCGGATGACGGCCCGGCAATCGGCGAGGTCCTGCGCATCGACAATGCCACCGACGGAGGCGATATCGGCAGCGAGCCGCCGTGCGAGGTCGCCGCGATAGAAATCGTCAAGCCCGGCCTTGGCGAGGTGCTCCAGCGTCGATGCCAGGTTGCCGAGCCGGAAGAAGCCCGGCTTGCCCTGATAGGGCGGCACCGGCGGCAGGCCGTTCGGCAGGTAGATCCGGGCGCTCTCCTCGTAGAGCCGCAGCACCGAGGCCGAGGACGAGATCTTCAGCGTCGTGTACCAGTCCTGCACAAGCCCGCGCCTGGCGAGCGCGATCGCCGGCTGCAGCAGCTCGGAGATTGGCATGGCCGTGCCGAAAGCCTCTTTCAGCTTGGCATAGCCGGCGACCGAGGACGGTGCGCAGAAGGAATAGGGGCCGTGGATATTGCGGTCGCCGACAACCTCCGGCCAGGTGAAGAGGTCGTTCTTCATCACTCCGGTGAGGGGATAGTCGGCCGGGTCGGCCCGGTGCGGCGCGATCGGCCCGAAATCGACGACCTGCGCCCGTGTCTCGTTGGCCTTGTGCACGACGGCGAAGCCGATGCCGCCGAGCCCGCTATTCCAGGGCTCGACCGCGGCCAGCGCGAAAGCCGCGGCGACGGCGGCATCGGCCGCATTGCCGCCGGCTTCGAGGATCGCGGCGCCGGCCTCGGCGGCCTCGCGCTGCTGGCTGACGACGATGCCGTTGCGTCCGCGCGCCGAAGGTTTGGTCAGCGCCCAGTTCTGGGTGCGATAGGCTTGCTGCTCAGGGCTCGCCGCAGGGGTCGTCATCGTCCAGTCTCCGCAAATTCGTCGTGACGCGCGACTATCGACCTGTTCGCGGGCGGGGCCAAGCCTGGGCAGCGTCGCTCTGCCATGCCGCAGAGACGGACGGGCCTATGCGCCGATCGCATCGAGCGGCCGACCCATGCGCGTGCGCAGGGCGAGGCACCCCCGTATTCACCTGTACGCCCGAGCTGTTTCCCGGCCTCATGGCGGCGGCGCTGCGGCGCGAGGATATCGGCGCCTGGGCGGCAGGCGCCGATATCAAGCTCAATCGCGCCGATGGCGTGGGCGAGGCCGGATAGGTCCGGTCAGGCCCGCAGCGCCATGCCCTGGCTGTCGAAGACGTGGCAGGCCGCCGGATCGATGCGAAGCGGCACGTTCTCGCCCTGATTGACACGCAGTTGGCCGGAGGCCGAGACCGTCAGGTTCTCGCCACCCGCCGTCGTGGTGTAGAGCACGGTCTCGCCGCCGAGATGCTCGACGAGCTGGACCTTGACCTCGCCGAGGACTTCGCCGGCCTCGCCGCCGACGACGATATGCTCGGGCCGGACGCCGAAGGTCAGCGGCTCGTCCTGGCGCACGCCCAGGGTCGCCGCGAGGGAGACGTTCCGGCCGGCGACCTCGATCGTGTTGCCGGCGGCGCCGGCCCGGGCCGAGAGGAAGTTCATCTTCGGCGAGCCGATGAAGCCGGCGACGAACTGGTTGGTCGGCCGGTTATAGAGTTCGAGCGGGGCGCCCGCCTGCATGATCACGCCGTCGCGCAGCACCACGATCTTGTCGGCCATGGTCATGGCCTCGACCTGGTCATGGGTGACGTAGATCATCGTGTTGCCGAGGTCCTGGTGGAGCTTGGCGATCTCGACGCGCATCTGCACGCGCAATTCGGCGTCGAGATTGGACAGCGGCTCGTCGAACAGGAAGATTTTCGGCTCACGCACGATGGCGCGGCCGATGGCGACGCGCTGGCGCTGGCCGCCCGAGAGGGCGCGCGGGCGGCGCTGCAGATAGGTGTCGATCTTCAGGATCTTGGCGACGCGCTGCACGCGCTCGTCGATCTCGGCCTTCTTGTAGCCGGCCGTCTCCAGGCCGAAGGCGAGGTTCTTGTAGACGCTCATATGCGGGTAGAGCGCATAGGACTGGAAGACCATGGCGATGCCGCGCTGCGAGGCCGGGACATCGTTCATGCGCTCGCCATCGATCAGCAGGTCGCCTTCGGTGATCTTTTCGAGGCCCGCGATCATGCGCAGCAGCGTGGACTTGCCACAGCCCGACGGCCCGACGAAGACGACGAACTCGCCGGGATCGATGGCGAGGTCGATACCGTGGATGACCTCGACCGTGCTGTAGCGCTTCACCACCTTGTTGAGCCTGATGCTCGTCGACATCTCGTCCTCCGCATTTTGGCGATCGCGCCGCCGTTCCGGCCTTGTGACAGCGATCGCGCGTGGTTTTCTTCTGTGGGTTCAGTGCCCGTTCGGACGCCAGCTCTGGTATTTCGGATGGTCGGCGCCGATCGGCAGGGCGATGTCCCTGCCGGTCTGCGCCGATTCATAGAAGGCCGTCGCCAGTTCCAGTGCCTGGCGCGCATCCGCGATCGTCACCGGCACCGGCGCGCGCCCGTTCAGCGCCTCGTGGAACGCATCCATCTGGCCGAGGAAGCGGCGGCCGACCGGTTGGTAATCGGCCAGCAGCGCATCGATCTTCGCGCCGATCTCGTCATCGGCCGGCAGGATCGTCCAGGGATCGTCGCCCGGCGAATATTGCGCGCCGCCGCTCTCGAAGGTGACGTTCTCGAAGCAGAGCCTGAGGCGGCTGATCTCGTTCTGCGAACCGAGCGTCGCGCTGGCGGCGACGAGCGCGCCGCTCGCCATTTCCAGCGAGGCGGCGACGCAATCCTCGACCTCGATCGCGTTCACCCGGGTCGTGGCGCGGGCGAAGAGCTTCGCAACCGGACCCATCAGATAGGTCAGCATGTCGTGGATATGGATGGCGTGGGTCATCAGCACGCCGCCTAGCTCGGTCTCCCATTTGCCGCGCCAGGGCACCTCGTAATAGGCGCCCGTGCGCTTCCAATGGGTCTCGACCGTGCCGAGATAGGGCTTGCCGGCAAGCCTCGCATCGATGATGCGCTTGGCCTTCTGGGCGCCGTCACCGTAGCGGTACTGGAAGACCGGCATCAGGATGCGGCCGCTCTGCGCCTCCGCCTCGAGCAGCCTGTCGACGTCACGGAGCGAGCCGACCAGCGGCTTCTCGCAGACGACATGCTTGCCGGCCGCGAGCGCCTTGGTGACGAGCTCGTAATGCGTCGCCGGCGGGGTCGAGATGTCGATGACGTCGATATCGTCGCGGCCCAGCAACTCGTCGAAATATTTGGTGCGGCTTTCGGCCGAGAACTCGTCGGCGACCTTGTCGAGCCGCTCCTGGTTGAGGTCGCAGACGGCGGCGAGACGCCAGCGCTCGGGCCGCGGCGCATAGCCCTCGAAAATATGCGAGCGGCCGATATTGCAGCCGACCACCGCGACGGACTTCACTTCGCTCATCAGGCAGCCTCTTGGGAATATTCGCTCGGCAGCTTGCCGGTCTCGGCGAGGTGCTGAGCCTTGAGCGCGATCTCCATCGCCTTGAAGCAGCGAGCCTGCGGCATCGCCGTCTCCGTGCGGTTGAGGACATCGGCAATGAGCTGGCCGCCATAGGGCAGCTCGACCGTGGAGCAGTCGATATGCTGCATGCCCTCGCGATCGACGAGGAAGAGATGGTCCTTGCCGGGCCGGCCGGCGACGTCGAGATATTTGCGCAGCTCGATCGTGCCATGCGTGCCGACGATGGTGAGCCGGCCGTCGCCCCAGGTCGGCAGACCGTCCGGCGTGAACCAGTGGACGCCGATATAGCCGGTGACGCCCTTCGGTGTGCGCAGGTGCATGTCGCCGACATCCTGCAGGCCGGGCTTGTCGGGATTGGCGCGGTTGTCGACCGAGGCCGAAAGGATCTCGGCATCAACAGCGTCGGCGAAGAACAGGAACTGCTCGCATTGATGCGAGGCAATGTCGGTCAGGATGCCGCCATAGCGCTCGCGCTCGAAGAACCAGCCGGGGCGCTGCGGCTTGCGCAGCCGGTGCGGACCCATGCCGATCAGGTTGACGACGTCGCCGATCGCGCCGGCAGCGACGAGCTCGCCGGCCTTGACCGTGGCCGCGACCTCGAAATGCTCGGAATACATGATCGAGACGATGCGCTTCGTCTCGGCCTGCACGGCCTTGATCTCGAGGAGCTGGGCAAGGCTGGTCATGCCCGGCTTGTCCAGCATCACGTCCTTGCCGTGGCGCATGGCGGCGATGGCGATCGCGGCGCGATCGGCGGGGATCGCCGCGCTGACGATCAACTGGATCGACGGATCCTCGTAGAGCCGGGCGGCCTCGGCAACGCGCGGGATCTCCGGGTACTTTGCCGCGAAAGCAGCAGCCAGGTCGTCCTCCGGCGCCTGGAAGCCGACGCAGTTGGCGCCGGCGCGCCGGAGCGCGCCGATCTGACCGTTGATATGGTCGTGGTTGATGCCGATGACGGCGAAGTCGAGCGTCCTCATCGCAATCTCCTCAGCGCTTCATGCCGGTGGTGGCGATGCCTTCGATCAGCAGGCGCTGGAAGAAGAGAAAGAGCAGGAAGATCGGGATCAGAGAGAGCACCGACATGGCGAAGAGAGCGCCCCAGTCGGACGTGCCGCTCGAGTCGATCAGCGAGCGCAGGCCGATCTGCACCGTGTAGGTGTGGATGTCGCCGAGATAGATCAGCGGGCCGAAGAAATCCTCCCAGGTCCAGATGAAGGAGAAAATCGCGGCGGTTGCCAGCACCGGCAGCGAGAGCGGCAGGATGATCTTCCAGTAGATCCGCCAGGCGCTGCAGCCGTCCATCATCGCGGCCTCGTCGAGCTCGCGCGGGATGCCGCGGAAGAACTGCACCATCAGGAAGATGAAGAAGGCGTCGACCGCGAAGAATTTCGGCACGACCAGCGGCAGCCAGGTGTTCACCCAGTCCATCTTCAGGAAGAGGACATATTGGGGGATGAGCGTGACGTGATAGGGCAGCATCAGGGTGCCCAGCATCAGCGCGAACCAGAAATTCTTGCCGAAGAATTCGAGGCGCGCGAAGGCATAGGCCGTCACGGAGGCGGCGAGCACGTTGCCGATCGTCGCCAGCACCGAGATGATCAGCGAATTCAGGAAGAAGGTGCCGAAGGAGACCTGCAGGCCGAACCAGCCGGTCTTGTAGGCCTGAAGCGTGACCTGCGACGGGATCAGCGAGGTCTGGCCGCCGAAGATATCGTCGGCGGGTCGCACCGAGCCCGAGACCATCCACAACAGCGGATAGAGCATCAGGAACGAGACGCCGATCAGCGTGGCGTGGATCAGGATGGAATGGAGGACCGACCGCTCCGGCGCATCGCCGGGCGCGGCGGTGTGCGCTGCATCAGTCATCGTAATGCACCCAATAGCGTGCCGAGAGGAAGGAGAAGGCGGTGAAGACCGCGATGATCAGCACCAGCACCCAGGCGAGTGCCGAGGCATAGCCCATGCGGAAGAAGCCGAACGCCTCCTGATAGAGATAGAGCGTATAGAACAGGGTCGAGTTGATCGGCCCGCCCGTGCCGGCCGAGATGATGAAGGACGGCGTGAACGCCTTGAACGCGTCGATCGTCTGGATGACGAAGTTGAAAAAGATCACCGGCGTCAGCAGCGGCAAGGTGATCCGGAAGAACTGGCGCGCCTTCGAGGCACCGTCCATGCTGGCAGCCTCGTACATGTCCTGCGGGATCTGCCTGAGACCGGCGAGGAAGATGATCATCGGGGAGCCGAACTGCCAGACCGAGAGCACGACCAGCGTGTAGAGCGAATAATTCGGGTTCGAGATCCAGCTCGGGCCGTCGATGCCGAAAAGCCAGAGCACCGAGTTCACCAGGCCATCGGCGGCGAAGAGCTGGCGCCACAGCACCGCGATGGCGACCGAGCCGCCGAGCAGCGAGGGCAGGTAGAAGATCGCGCGGTAGACCGGCAGGCCCTTGATGCCGCGGTTGAAGGCCATGGCGAGCGCCAGCGCGAAGGCGAGCTTCAGCGGCACGGAGAGGATGACGTAGATGAAGGTGACCTTCATCGCCGCGGCGAATTTCGCGTCGGCCGTCGCCATGTGGACGTAATTGGCCGCGCCGACGAATTGCGGCGACTGCAGCAGGTCGTAATTGGTGAAGGACAGGTAGAGCGAGGCCAGGGCCGGGCCGAGCGTCAGCCCGAGGAACCCGATCAGCCAAGGCAGCAGGAACATGTAGCCTGCGCCATTGCCGGCGAAGAAGAGGCGGCTGAAGCGCCCGGCCTTCGCCGGGCGCTTATCGACCGCAACGCCTGCGGTATAACTTACCATTGCGGATCAACCCCGCTTGAGGATCGTCTGGGCCTCGGTGACGAATTTCTTGCCGCCTTCCTCCGGGGAGGTGCCGAAGCCGACCTCCTGGCTGACGCGCTCGAGAACCGTGAAGACCTCGCCGGCGCCCTTGGGCGGGGAGGGCGGCAGCTTGGCGGTATAGGGGCCGAGCTTGCCGATATAGTCGACGACCTTCTTGCTGACGTCGTCGAGATCCGGCGCAAGCTGCTCGCGGACGGCGGAGGAGGCGGGCACGCCGCGCTCGACACCGAGGATCTTCGTGCCCTCGGGCTCCGCGACCGTGAAGTTCGCCAGCTTGGCCGCGACCTCCGGCAGCTTCGAATCCGAGGCGATCGACCACATCTGCGACGGCTTCAGATACTGGCCCGGCTTGCCGCCCTTGGTGACCGGGAAGGCGGTGATGTCGAGCTTGGCCTTGTTGAGCTGCTGCAAGCCGACGAACTGGTTCGAATGCGGGAACACGGTCGCGGCATGGCCGAGCGTCAGCATGGTGGTGTCGAGGGTCGACTTGTCGAGCGCCTGGACATCGGCCGGGACGCAGCCGCCTGCCTTGCGCAGATCGGCCCAGTACTTGAACCAGTTGCCGGCGTCCTTCTCGTCGAAGCCGAGCTTGCCGTCCTCGGTGTAGAGCACCTTGCCGTTCTGGACGAGCCAGAGCTCGAAGGCGGGTTCATGGCCGCTTGCATCCATCGTGGCGTAGAAGCGCCGGCGCTTGTTGCCCTTGGCGAAGGCGGCGCATTTGCTGGCGAACTCGTCCCAGTTCGTGCCGAAGGTCATCGGCTCGACGCCCGCCTGCTCCCAGGCCGACATGTCATAGACGGCGCAGGAGGAATTCACGCCGAGATTGATGCCGAAGAGCTTGCCGTCGACGCTGCAGGATTCGAGGTTGGCCTTGCCGAAATCCTCGATCTTGAGCGCATTGCCGAGATACTGGTCGAGCGGCACGATCGCGCCGCGGCGCGCGTACTCGAACATGTACCGGTAATCCATCTGGATCAGGTCCGGCGCATTGCGGCCGGCGACGCGGGTCGCCAGGCGCGGCCAGTAATCGGACCAGCCGGCGAACTCGGTCTTGGCATCGATGCCTGCATTGGCCTTTTTATAGGCGTCGACGGCGCGGTTGGTCCGGTCGGCACGCTCCTGCGAGCCCCACCAGAACACCCTGATGCTCTTCTCCTGAGCGGATACTGATTTCAAACCCAGCAGCGATGCCGCTGCGACGCCGGTGCCGGCTTTGAGCAGGGCACGGCGGCTAACAGAATAGCCTTTCATCGACTCTCTCCCTCGACTGGTGCGTTTCCAAGATTTGTTTTTGCTTGATGTCGTTGGCGCGTGTCAGCGCGCTGTAGCCTGCATGAGCCCGGCTTGCACCGCGGGCACGATAATCCTCGCTTGCGCCGCTCCTCAGGGGAGCATCGGCGATAGTCTGCCGCGCTTCCGGGGGAAATTGCACGTGAATTCCACGACGAAGCGATGACAGGCTGACTGCGTCGGACCGGACGGACGAGCGCCGCCCGGCCGGCCTTTCATTCAGCTGTGACCCTTCGGGGTGGCGTTCCATGCGAGCATCTAGTTTTGAACTCTTGAAAAACTCATACACTAAGATACTAGTATGTCAAAGCTGGATCGAGCGGCTATCCCCGACCAGGATAAGAGATGGAAACGCAAGGCGAGCACGAGGTTGCGGAAGGGCCGGTCCCGCGGGGCCGATCGGCCATGTCGGGAATCCGACCATCGATCAGGCGCGTCACCACCGCGACGGTGATCTACGACGATCTCTACGAGGCCATCGTCAACATGCGCCTCGTGCCGGGAACGCCTCTCCAGGAGAAGGCGCTCACGCAGCAATTCGGCGTCAGCAAGACGCCGGTGCGCGAGGCGCTGATCCGGCTCGCCGAGGACGGGCTGGTCGACATCTTTCCGCAATCGGGCACGTTCGTGTCGCATATTCCGCTCGGCTCGATCCCCGAGGCGCATGTGATCCGGCTGGCGCTCGAGGATACGGCGATCAGGCGCATGGCGGAGATCGCGACGATCGCGGATATCGCCCAGCTCGACGCCAAGCTCGCCAGCCAGCGCATGCTCGCCGATCTCGGCGATATCGACGCGTTCCACGAGGCCGACGAGGCCTTCCACGAGACGATCGCGCTGATCGCCGGCTATCCCAGCATCTGGAAGCTGCTGCGCCAGGTGAAGGTGCAGATCAACCGGGCGCGTCGGCTGACCCTGCCGGTCGCGGGTCGCATGCACCAGGTCATCGGCGAACATGTGCTCATCCGCGACGCCATTGCGAGCCGCAATGTCGCGGCGGCGCGGGACGCGATGCAGACCCATCTCAACGTGGTGATCCCGGATCTCGACCGGCTGCGCGTCGCGTACCCGAACTATTTCGTCTGACGGCTGGTGGCTGCGACCGGCGAGTCCGGCTCAGCGCACCGACCGTCGGGTTCAAAAGCAAGAGACCAACGAGGAAATGTAGTGATGACGGACGCGGCGAGTTTGACGAGGGAGGCGGCGCCTGCCGCGAATGAAGAGCGCCATCGCGTGGCCTTGGTCGGCACCGGCCATCGCGGTGCGGGCATGTGGGGCAAGGAACTGCTCGCCGGCTGGCGCGACCGCGCGGAATTCGTCGCCGTCTGCGACATCAACGAGATGCGCGCCAGCCATGCGCGCCAGCAGATGGGCACGAACGCACCGATCTACACCAATGTCGACGAGATGCTGGCTGTTGCCAAGCCCGAGATCGTCATCGTCTGCAGCCGCGACGACACCCATGACGAGATCATCGTCAAGGCGCTGGAAGCCGGTTGCCGGGTCATCACCGAGAAGCCGATGACGACGACGCCAGAAAAGTGCCGCCGTATCCTGGAAGCGGAGAAGCGCACGGGCCGGCAGATCGACGTCACGTTCAATTACCGCTTCGCGCCGACGGCGGCGCGCATCAAGCAGCTGTTGCGCGAGGGCGCGATCGGCACGGTGACCTCGGTCGATTTCCACTGGTATCTCGATACCAAGCACGGCGCCGACTATTTCCGCCGCTGGCACGCCTATGAGCGGAACTCCGGCAGCCTTTTCGTCCACAAGTCGACGCATCATTTCGACCTGCTGAACTGGTACCTGGAATCGACCGCGGTCGAGGTCTCCGCCTATGGCACGCAACGCAATTATGGTCGCAACGGTCCGTTCCGCGGCGAGCGCTGCACCTCCTGCCCGCACACGAGCCAATGCGAGTTCTATCTCGATATGAGCAAGGACCCGTGGCTCACCGCGCTCTATGACGAGCCGGCCGATGTCGACGGCTATTATCGCGACGGCTGCGTCTATCGCGAGGATATCGACATCCCCGACACGATGACGGCGATGCTGCGCTATGAGAACGGCGTCATCGTCTCCTATTCGCTGAACACCTTCATGCCGATCGAGGGGCACCACCTCGCCTTCAACGGCACCAAGGGGCGCATCGAGATCCGCCAGTATGAGCGCCAGGCCTTCGAGGTGCCTGATCATGACGAGATCCTGCTGATGCGGAATTTCGGCAAGGTCGAGCGCATCCGCGTGCCGCATTACAGCGGCGGCCATTTCGGCGGCGACGACCGGCTGCGTGACATGCTGTTCCGGCCGGGCACGCCCGATCCGCTCGGCCAGCGCGCCGGTGCGCTCGCCGGGGCCATGTCGATGCTCTGCGGGGCCGCCGCGATGGAGAGCGTCAAGCAGGGCCGGCCGGTGAAGCTCAAGGAGCTCGGCGGGCTGCCTGACGACATCCAGCTTTAGGGCTGAGGCTCGCTATCCGGAGGGGCGGTGATTACGCCCTTCCTGAGCAGGAAGCAGCCATAGGGCCTGATATCGCCGACCTGGACGATGCCGAACGAGGTCTTGGCCGCTTCGTAGAAGCCGAAGCGCTCGATCCCAGCCATCGGCTGAGCCCGGCCGGCGGCAGCGTCCAGCACCAGCTGGACCTCGCGCTGGATATCGGGAGTGGCGTCGGGATCGCCGACGACCTGCATGCACCTGACCGGCGCGGGCTCGAAATCATCGAGCGGCAGCACGGAGAGAATGGCGCGGATCGCCCGCGCCATGGTCAGGCCGGGCAGGCGGATGATCCGGCCGGTCGCCGTCGCCCCGGCAATGCGCTCGGCCGGGTGATTGGCGTCGACCACGGCAATGTCGTCGCCATGGCCCATGGCGGCGAGCAGCCAGAGCAGGTCCGGCGTCAGGACGGGGTCGAGACCTTTCAGCACGGCACCAAGGCTCCCCTAGAGCATTTCCGCGTTTCTTCGAATCGCGAAAATTCTCTATCTACTTGTTTTGACGCATTTTCTTCACGCGAACCGGTATCCACTTCGCTCGAAAATGCTCTAGGCAGGCACCGGCGCATGCGCCGGCAGCAGACCCTCGGATTTGAGGTCGCTCCAGAGCAGTTGCGGCACAGGCTGCGCGAAGAGGTCGAGATTCTCGCGCACCTGCTCGGGCGTGACGGCGCCGAGCACGACGCTGGCGACGGCGGGATGCGCGCCGGCGAAGGCGAGCGCCACTTGCGGCAGCTTCACGCCATGCGCTTCGCAGACCGCCTCAATGCGAGCGACGCGGGCGAGGATCTCGGGCGAGGCGGCACGATAGTTGTAGTTGCCGCCGGCCTTGGCGCCGGTGGCGAGGATGCCGGAATTGAAGACCCCGGCGAGCATGATCGCGATCTTCTTCTCCAGCGCCAGCGGGAGGAAGCTGTCGAGCGCGCCCTGCTCCAGCAGCGTGTAGCGGCCGGCGAGCATCATCACGTCGAAATCGCCGGCCCGTGCAAAGCGTTCGCACATCTCGGATTCATTGACGCCGATGCCGATCGCCTTGACCGTGCCGGAGGCGCGTAGGCTATCGAGCGCGCGATAGGCGCCCGCCATCGCCTCGCCGAAGCGCTGCTCGATCAGCTCGCCATGGGTCCAGACGTCGACATCGTGGATCAGCAGGATGTCGATGCGGTCGGTGCCGAGCCGCAGGAGCGACTGCTCGAAGGAACGCATCGCGCCATCGTAGGAATAGTCGATCACGGCCGGATGCGGCAGGCCGCCACGATAGCCGGAGCCGTCGGTCTTGGGCTTGGTCGGGTCCATCCAGCGCCCGACCTTGGTGGAGAGGATGACGCTGTCGCGCGGGACATTGCGCAGGGCGGCGCCGATCCGGTGCTCGGAGAGGCCGTGGCCATAGAGTGGCGAGGTGTCGATCAGGCTGATGCCGGCGGCGAGCGCGGCAACGACCGTCGCCTGCGCGGTGCCCTCGTCGAGATGGTCGAAGAGGTCGCCGAGCGGCGCGCCGCCGAAGCCGAGAGCTGTGGCCTGCAGGCCGGCGATGCTGCGGCGAGGTAATGGCATGACAGGCCTCAACGCGGGTCGATCGGGGTCTTGGGCAGGGCGAGCTCGCGCTCGATCCAGGCGGCGAGGCGGAAGAGATCGGCCTCGCGCCTGGCATGGGAGAGGATCTGGATGCCGATCGGCAGGCCCTCCCGCGAAAAGCCGATCGGTATCGCGATCGCGGGCAGGCTGGTGATCGACCAGATCGCGGTGATGGCGATCCAGTCGAGATAATCCTGCATCGGCTGACCCTCGATCTCGGTGAGATAGAGCGTCTCGACCGGGAAGGGCAGGGCCTGCGTCGCCGGGCAGATCAGAAAATCATGCTCGTCGAGGAAATCGACGGCGCGGCGGTAGAGCTCGCTGCGATAGCGATTGGCGGCGACGATGGCCCGGCCGGGCTGGTCGCGGCCGCGCAGCAGATCGGCGAGGACGGGCTTGGGGAATTTCTCGTAATTCTCCGCGAAGATCGGCTCCCAGGCTGCGAAAAAGCCTTCGCCGCGCAGTGCCCGAAAAGCCTCCATCGCGCCGTCGACTGCGGGCGAGCCGCGATGCACGGAGATTCCGGCCGTGGTCAGCGTGTTCGCGAAGCTGTCGAGCGCGGCGCGGATCGGCTCGGCCACCGGCAGCAGGCCGAGATCAGCCGAGATCGCGACGCGGGCTGGCTTCGTCGGTCGAAGGGCCGCATCGAGGAAGGGCGGCTCCCCTAACGGCGAGGTCAACAGGTCGCCGGGCTCGTAACCGACCATGGCATCGAAGAAGAGCGCGAGATCGGCGACGTCGCGCGCCATCGGCCCCTCGACCGCGATCGTGTCGAACGGGTCGGAGAGGCGCTTGCGTGGCACGCGCCCCGGCGTGGGACGCAGGCCGGTGACGTTGCAGAAGGCGGCGGGGATGCGCAGGCTGCCGCCATAGTCATTGCCATGGGCGAGCCAGGCCTCGCCGGTGGCGAGCGCGACTGCTGCTCCGCCGGAGGAGCCGCCGCAGGTCAGGCGCGTGTCGTAGGGATTGCGGGTCGCGCCGAAGACGCTGTTGGTGGTCTGGGCGCCGCCGAGCTCCGACAGGTTCGACTTGCCGAGCACGACCGCGCCGTTCCGCTCCATCACCGCGACCGTACGGTCCGAAGTCTCGGAGATGCGGTCCTTGAAGATCGAGGTGCCGCCGGTATTCCTGACGCCACCGACATCATTGTTGTCCTTGACCACGATCGGCAGGCCGGCGAGCAGCGGCGCGTTGCCGGTCTGGCGAGCCCTGTCAGCGGCCTCGGCCTGTTCGAGTGCTCGCTCGATGCACAGCGTCGGCACGGCGTTGAGCTTCGGCTCGACCTCGGCGAGACGCTTTTCGGCCGCCTGGACGAGCTCGACGGAGGAGGTCTTTCCGGCGAGCAGCAGATCGCGCGCGGCGAGCGCGCTGAGCTTGGTCAGGTCAGACATGGGCAGCTTTCAGGGAGGCAGGTGAGCCGCAGGAGCGGCGCATGACGAGGCGCGGCGCCAGCACCGTGGTCGTGCCGGGGCCGAGGCGCGTCCCGCCAATGCGTTCGGCGAGCAAAGTGAAGGCGGTCTCGCCCATCGCCCGCACGGGCTGGGCGATAACGGTGAGGCGCGGCAGAACGGCATCGGCCCAGGGCTGGTCGTCGATGCCGACGAGCGAGATATCCTCGGGGCAGGAGAGGCCGCGATCGGCCAGGGCCGTGACCACGCCGATGGTCATCAGGTTGTTGGTGGCGAAGATCGCGGTCGGCGGCTGCGGCAGGGCCATCAGCTCGGCGAGGGAGTCGTAGGCAGGGCGCTCCTGGAAGAGGGCATCGCGGACCAGGGCAGGGTCGAAGGGCAGTCCGGACGAGAGCAGTGCCTCGCGATAGCCCTGCATGCGGTCGGCGGCGGTGCGCACGATCTCGGGACCGTTGATCAGGCCGATGCGCCTATGGCCGCAACCGATCAGGTGGCTCGTCGCCTCGAATCCGGCCTTGCGGTTGTCCAGCACCACGGCGTCGTAGCCGAGCCCGTCCATGGCGCGGTCGACCAGCACGACCGGCACCTCGAGCTGGGCGAGCAGGGCGGCGCGGTTCATCGAGGCGGCGCCGGTCGGGGCGAGGATCAGCCCGTCGATGCGCTGCGTGCGCAGCATCTTCAGATGCGCTTCCTCGCGCTCAGTGCGCTCGCTCGAATTGCACAGCAGCACGAGATAGCCGTTTGCCGCCGCCGCATCCTCGACCGCCTCGAACAGGTCGGAGAAGAAGGGGTTGGTGATGTCGCCGACGACGAGGCCGAGCAGCCCGCTCGAACGCTTGCGCAGCGAGCGCGCGCCGGCATGGGGCGTGTAGCTCAGCTTCTCCACGGCCGCGCGCACCCGCGCCAGCAATTCGGGACTGACGCGATCCGAGCTGTTCAGCGCGTTCGACACGGTCGCCACAGACACGTTCGCCAGGCGCGCCACGTCTCGAATCGTCGCCATCCAACCTCCCTATAAAACGGTTCAAAATTTTCTTCAGCTTCCGGGAGAAGTGCCGCAATGGCAAGAGAGACCGACAAAAAAATGGGGCTTGCTGGATTTTGGCTTCTGTGAGAGCTTTCTTTGAAACGTTTTACAACAATGGCGCTGGGAGGGGCTGCTGGTGATGACGATCTCGTGCCTTGACGCGCTCCTGCGCCCGGTCGTCCGTCCATGATCCCCTACATCTTGCGCCGGCTGGCATCGACCATTCCCGTCCTCGCCGTCGTCGCGCTGTTCGTATTCTTCCTGCTCAGGCTGACGCCGGGCGATCCGGCGATCCTGATTGCCGGCGACCAGGCGACGACAGCGCAGATCGAGACGATCCGCGAGACGCTCGGCCTCAACAGGCCGCTGGTCGAGCAACTCGTCGCCTGGGCGGGGCAGATTGCCCGCGGCGATCTCGGCCGTTCCGTCTTCTCGGACATGGAAGTCACCAGGCTGATTGGACTACGGATCGAGCCGACCGCGATGCTGGCCTTGGTCGCGATCGTGATGGCGTTGGCGATCGCCCTGCCGCTGGGCACACTCGCCGCGATCAAGGCCGGCAGCGTGGTTGACCGGGCGGTAATGGCCTTCGCCATGCTCGGCTTCTCCTCGCCGGTCTTCATCGTCGCGTTCTTTCTGGTCTATGTCTTCGCGCTCGGGCTCGGCTGGTTTCCGACACAGGGCTATGTGCCACTGGCGCAGGGGCTTTGGCCCTGCCTCAACAGCCTGATCCTGCCCGGCGCTGCGCTCGCAATGCTCTATGCGGCGCTTCTGGCGCGGATCACGCGTACGGCGCTGCTCGAGGTGCTGGCGGAGGATTATGTCCGCACCGCCCATGCCAAGGGCGTAGCGCCGCGCAAGGTCGTGATTGGCCATGCGCTGAAGAATGCCGCGATCCCGATCGTCACCGTCGTGGGGGTCGGCATCGCTGCGCTGCTCGGCGGCGTCGTCGTCACCGAGACGGTGTTCAACATTCCCGGCCTCGGCCGGCTCACCACCGATGCGATCCTGCGGCGCGACTATCCGGTGGTGCAGGGGCTGATCCTGGTTTTTTCGGTCGTCTATGTCGTCGTCAACCTTCTGGTCGATCTCAGCTACGCGCTGTTCGACCCGCGCATCCGCTACTGAGGCCCCATGGCGATGACCGAGACAGGATCGGCAAGCGCTGGGCGCGGGATGGGCAGGGCAGCGGCGGCGCGACGCTTCCTGCGCACCAATCCCGTCATTCTCGGCGGGCTGATCGTCATCCTGTTCTTCACGGCGGTCGCTCTGATCGCGCCGCATGTGCTGGTCGATCCCGTCCGGCTGAACCCGCTGCAGCGGCTCAGGCCGCCCAGCCTCGACAACCTGTTCGGCACCGACCAGGTCGGTCGCTCGACCTTCTCGCGCACGCTCAACGGCACGGCGATCTCGCTGACGGTCGGGGCGCTGGTGACGCTGGTCACCGTCGTGTTCGGCCTGCTGATCGGGCTCAGCGCCGGCTTCGTGCGCAAGCTCGACGGCGTGGTCATGCGGATCATGGACGGGATCATGGCGATCCCCGGCATCCTGCTCGCCATCGCGCTGATGTCGCTCTTCGGCTCGAGCGTGAAGAATGTGGTGATCGCGATCAGCATCGCCGAGATCCCGCGCATGGCGCGGATCGTGCGCTCGTCGGTGCTGGTGATCCGCGAGCAGACCTATGTCGAGGCCGCCGTGACCAACGGCACACGGCTGTCGCGCATGCTGATGCTCCATGTCCTGCCGAATGCGGCGGCACCGGTGATCGTGCAGGCGACCTATGTCTTCGCCTCCGCGATGATCGTCGAATCGATCCTGTCCTTCCTCGGCGCCGGCACGCCGCCGACGATCCCGAGCTGGGGCAATATGCTGGCCGAGGCCAGGCCCTTCCTGCAGCGCGCGCCCTGGCTGGTCGCATTCCCCGGCATCGCGCTGGCGCTGCTGGTGCTCACCGTCAACGTGCTCGGCGATGCCCTGCGCGATGCCATCGATCCGCGCCTCGCACGCAAGCTTAGAACATGATGCCGAAAACGGCGCAGCGGCTTTCGGACACCATGACGGTCCGACTCTGAACCGAAGACCACGCCGCCGGCTCAAGGCGGGATGCCGACGATCGAGACCTGGGAGGGAAAGATGAGATCATTCACGAGACGATTGGCGATGGCCTCCGCGGCTATCGCGCTAATCTTGGCGGCGCTGCCGGCGCTGGCGCAGACCACGCTGAAGGTGCGGCCCTTCGGTGACCTGCGCACGCTCGATCCGATGACGACCTCGGACTACATGGTCCGCAACCACGCCTACATGGTCTACGACACGCTGTTCGCGCAGAATTCGGCCGGGCTGATCAAGCCGCAAATGGTCGAGAGCTATACGACCTCGCCGGACGGGCTGACCTGGACCTTCGTGCTGCGCGACGGGCTGAAGTTCCACGACAAGACCGACGTGACCTCGGCCGATGTGGTCGCTTCGCTGAAGCGCTGGGGCGAGCGTGACGGGCTCGGCCAGCAGTTGATGGCGCAAACGGCCTCGCTGACCGCGACCGACCCGAAGACGGTCACGCTCGTGCTCAAGGCCAAATGGGGCCTCGTGCTCGACGCGCTGGGCAAGCCGAGCTCGATGCTGCCGGTGATCATGCCGGCTCGCATCGCCGCGACGCCGTCGAGCCAGAACATCACCGATGCCACCGGCTCCGGCCCGTTCATGCTGGTCAGGGACGAATGGTCGCCCGGCGCCAAGATCGTCTACGCGAAGGCGCCGACCTATGTGCCGCGCAAGGAAGCGCCGGACGGGCTCGCCGGCGGAAAGATCGCCAATGTCGACCGCGTCGAATGGGTGATTATGCCGGATGCGCAGACGGCGCTGAACGCGCTCCAGGCCGGCGAGATCGACATTTTCGAGGAAGTGCCGCCGGACATGATCCCGCTGGTCAAGGGCAACCCGAAGATCAAGATCGGCAAGCTCGCGGCGCTGCAGGGCGTGTTCCGGATGAACCAGTCGCAGCCGCCCTTCAACAATCAGAAGCTGCGCCAGGCGATGCTGCGCCTGATCGACCAGGAGCAGACCTTGCGCGCCTATGTCGACGACAAGGCGCTCTATACCGTCTGCCTGTCCTTCTACATGTGCGACTCGCCCTATTACACCGACGCAGCCTATCCGAAGCCGGACGCGGCGGCGGCCAAGAAGCTCGTGGCCGAGAGCGGCTACAAGGGCGAGAAGATCGTGCTGCTCGACGCGACCGAGACGGCGCTGTCGCCGCACACGCTGGTCGTCGCCCAGATGATGCGCGATATCGGCCTCAACGTCGATTACCAGGCGATGGACTGGGGCACGCTGTCGAGCCGCCGCACCAGCAAGAACCCGGTCGAGCAAGGCGGCTGGTCGGTGTTCCAGTCGGGGCCCGCCTCGCCTGATATGACCGAGCCGGTCGGCCATCTCGGCCTGCGCTCGAATTGCGACAAGGCCTGGTTCGGCTGGCCCTGCGACGAGACGATCGAGAAGCTGCGCGAGGCCTTCACGACCGCGCCCGATCTTGACGCCCGCAAAGCGATCGCCAAGCAGATCCAGGAGCGCGCGGTCGAGACCGTGCCCTATGTCTCGGTCGGCCAGCTCTGGCTGGTGCGCGGCCAGCAGGCCAATCTCAACGGGCTGCTGACCACCGGTGTGCCGGTCTATTGGAATGTCAGCAAGGCGCGCTGATGCCAGCGATATCGTGACGAGAGCGGGCGCCGGAGACATCCGGCGCTCGTTTTCGCTGGGGCTCCGGTGCTAGGGCATGTCCGCGCTTCTCCGAAGCGCGAAAATTCTCTATCCCTTTGTTTTTACGCATTTTCTTCGCGCGAACCGGTGTCCACTTCGCCCAGAAAATGCTCTAGATGATCTCATAGGCAAAAAAGAGCGAGATCATCGTGATGCCGATCAGCCCGATGATGAAGCATTGGTCGGCGAGCAGCTCACAGCGCCGGCTCAACTCCTTCCTGTCGGCATGACGCATCGAAATATAGGAGGCGAGCGCGCTGGTCAGGAAGAGCAGCGCGGTCAACGCCGCGTATTCATCGACATGGCTCGGGCCGATATGTGCCTCGACGATCTTGGTCAGCCCGATCAAGGTGGTGCAGATGCCGATCATCGTGCCCGAGGTCGGCAGGATGTGGTGCGAGAGTGCCCGGTCCTTGCGTTCGGTGCTGCTGTCGATCGTCATCGCGGGCGAAGCTCGGGTTTCCGTAGACGGTGCCATTTAACCTCAAGGCCGCTGCCATCGACGAGAGATTTTTCGCCGGCGGCTGTTCATCGCGCCCGATCGCTCTAAGCTCCGTCGCGGCAGCCGGTTCAGGGCGGCCGAGGCGCTCTCACACGGATTCGACGATGACGACCCTACCGCCCATCCGCACCGGCAAGGCCCGCAGCGAATTCGGCCATGTCCGGCCGCTCGCAGAGGATATCGAGATTCCCTTCGGCATCATCGAGGGGGCGCAACCCGGGCCTTGCCTGCTGGTCACGGCCGGAGTCCATGGCTCGGAATATTGCTCGATCGAGACCGCGCTGCGGCTGCTGAAGCTTTCGCCCGAGCGGATCAAGGGCACGCTGATCGTGCTGCCCATCCTCAACCTGCAGGGCTTCCACAAGCGCAGCATCTACGTGATGCCGCAGGACGGGAAGAACCTGAACCGGATGTTCCCCGGCGATGCCGCCGGCACGACCAGCCAGCGCCTGGCGCATTGGCTGACGACGAGCGTCTATCCGCTCGCCGATGCCTATATCGATCTGCATGGCGGCGATCTCGACGAAGGGCTGGCGCCCTTCACGATCTATCCGCGCGCCTGTGCGAAGTCGCGGGCTCTGGCCGAGGCCTTCGGCCTGCCGGTGATCGTGGCGTCCGGCGGCGCCGGCTATACGCTCGACGCGGCCCATCAGCTCGGCATCCCCGGCATCCTGTCGGAGGTGAGCGGCAATGGCCTCTGGGACGAGGATACGGTCGGCATGATGAGCGCCGGCGTGCACCGTGTCATGCACAAGCTCGGGCTGATCGAGGCGGCCGAGCCGGCTCCTGAAGGCGAGCAGAAGGTCGTGACGATGTGGGTGCCCAAGGCGCCGGTCAGCGGGCTCTGGTATCCGGCCAAGACGCTCTCTGAGACGGTGGCGGAAGGCGAAGTGATCGGTGGGATCAGGGATGCCTTTGGCAAGGTGCTCGCCAGCATCCGCTCGGAGAAGGCCGGGTTCATTCTCTATCGGTTGACGAGCCTCGCGGTGAACCAGGACGAGGCGCTGCTGGGTGTGGGGACCCTGCTGGAGGCGTGAGCTTCTGTCGCGGCGCGAACGTTACAGCTTGGCGAGCGAAGACCTCCTCAACCCTGCCCCTCTCCCGTCCGGAGAGGGGTTTCCCGCGTCCTAGTCGTTATCTGGCGTCGCTTTGCGCAGCAGATAGGTATCCATGATCCAGCCCTTGGCCTCGCGCGCCTCGCGCCTGACCCGCTCGATCTCCTCGCTGACCTCGCCGAGCTTGCCGGACACCAGGATCTCTTCCGGCGCCCCGAGATAGGCGCCCCAGAAAATCTCGTAGTTACCTGTGACGCGCGTAAATGCCTGCTCGCCATCGAGCATCACCACCGTGTCCTCTGCGGGGTTCGACGGGAGCTTTCGCCCGGTGGTGATCAGCACCGGCTCGCCGATGCGGTTCAGCGGGATACGGTGCCGGGCGGCGAGCGCCTGGATGCTGGTGATGCCGGGGATGACCTCGTAGTCGAGCGCGATGCCCGTCGCCCGGATGCGCTCGATGATGCGCAAGGTGCTGTCATAGAGGCTGGGGTCGCCCCAGACGAGCAGGGCGCCGCATTGATCCTCGCCAAGTTCGGCCGTGAAGAGCTCGCCATAGGCCTCGGCTAGCTTCGCGTGCCAGTCATCGACGGCGCCGCGATAGTCTGAGCCGGCCTCGGCCCGCTTCGGCGTCTTGAGGACGACGCTGCGATAGGCCTTGTTCTCGACGAAGCGGTCGAGGATGTCGGTGCGCAGCTGGCGCAGGGCCGCCTTCTCCTCGCCCTTGTCGGGAATGAAGAAGACATCGGCCTTATTCAGCGCGGCAATGGCCTGGATGGTCAGGTAATCCGGGTTGCCGGCGCCGATGCCGATGACGAGTATCCTGCGCATTCGGGTCCTCTTCGCGTCGCCCAATCCTTGTCGTCATGCCCGGCCTGTGCCGAGCATCCGTGTCTTGAACACGGCGCTTCGGCAGGAAGACGTGGATGGCCGGGATAAGCCCGACCATGACGGAAGCAGCGCAGCCCTACGACGGATTCCTTTGCGCCGCTACGCTTCGGCCGGCAGACGGAGCTCTTGAGGATGATGCCCTAGGCTTTTGCAGCGGTCTTCACCCGACAGACATCCGCCAGCGCCAGCAGCAAGTGATAAAGCACGCGCACGGGGACCGGCTCGATAACCTTGTTGCCGGACGCGTCGAGCTGGTTCGCCCAAAGTCCGGTTGCCGGGTCGACGAAATGCGCGAAGACAAGGCGCAGATGCTGGTCGAGCCGGGCGGCGGCCTCGTGGTCATCCTCGAACTCGACGCGCGCCGCCAGAGCCTTGAGATATTCCGTCTGCGGCCAGAGCAGAGCCGCGCCGTTCAGGACCCGACCTTGCGGGTCGACCTCGTTGATGACAGGCTTGCCCTGCGCACCCCCGCCGAATTTCTCGCCGAAGGCGAAGAGCTGGCGGGCGCTCTCGCGGGCACTCTTCGAGCCAGTCAGCCGCTCGTGATGATAGAGCAGCCAGGTCCATTCATAGTGATGGCCGGGTTCGCGGACGAGCCCCTTTTCGCCGGCAAATGGCGCCCAGTCATTGTCGAAGAACTCGCCCAGCGTCCCGTCGGCGGCAAAGCGCTGCTGCATCAGCCGCACGATCGCGTCGGCGCGCTCCAGCCAGCGCTTGTCGCCGGAGGACTCGGCCATGGCATGGCAGGCTTCGAGCAGGTGCATATGCGGGTTCTGGCGGTGCGGCACCGTATTGAGCGTGTCCTCGAGGAAGCCGCCCGAGGGCGAGGCGAGTTCCGTCTCGATGAAGCGCATCACCGCTTCCGCCTGTTCGAGCGGCTCGGCCTCACCGGTGGCCCGCGCGTACCAGGCCAGGGCGAAGATGACGAAGGCGAGGTCGTAGAAATCGGATTTGCCGTCGATGACTTCACCTGTCGCGGTGCAGGCATGGCTGAAGCGCCCATCGCTGCGCCGGCATTGCTTCAGCAGGAAGGAGAGGCCGTGCCGCGCCGCCGCGAGCGCGCCGGGCACGCCGAGCAGGTGGGCGTGGCTGAAGACATAGAGCGTCCGCGCAGTGACCAGCGTCGTGCGTCGTTCGGCCGTCATGATGCCACCATCGGGCCGGACCCATTCGGCATAGCCGGGGCGGCCGGGGTCATAGGCGCGTTCAAGCCAGCGCGGCAGCAGGGTTCCCGTCATCCAGGCGGAGAGGTCCTGCGCTGAAACTCCGACCATAGTTCACCCTTTCGCCACTCAATTCTTGTTGCCTGTCTACCGGTATGGTGTAACGCTCGCCATGCGGTTTGAGTAGAGCGCCATGGCGGCCAGTATCATCGACGTCGCGCACTGCGCCCATATTTCGGCCCCGACGGTTTCGAATTATGCGAACCGGCGGCTCGACCGCGTGGCTCCGGCGATGCAGGGAACAAGACGACGGGCGATCAGCGCGCTTGCCTTTGGCCGAAGCCGTATGGCGCCCCAATTCGAGGCGGGACGATCCGACATCACCGGCCCGGTGATGCGGGAGTCGGCGGCAGGTCCAGCCTGACCGCGAGAAGCAATGGCAATCCCAGGGAGAGGAACCATGACAGACCAGACCAGGAAGACCGGCCCGTCGCGCCGTCAGTTCGTCGAGGGCGGCGCCGCCGTCCTGACGCTCGGCGCGACCGGCGCCACCAGTGCCCTCGCGCAGGGCTTGCCGCTGCCGAAAGCGCCGGTAGCGCTGAACATCATCGACGTCGGCGGCGCGCTCGCCCTGCTGCAGAAGCCGCTGGAGAACTATCGCGACTCCAAGAAGAACCTGGTCTCGCGCATGACCTTCACCAAGGCGCCGGCGCCGGAACTGCCCGGCAAGATCAAGGCGATGCAATCGGCCAACCGCAACGATATCGACCTCGTCATCGGCGGCCTCGACGCGCTGGCGGCGGGCATCGAGCAGAAGCTCTGGGTCACGCTGCTGCCGGAGCATGCAGCGTCTCTGCCGGACCCGGCCAAGGTGCTGATGAAGCCGGCGCTCGATATGCACAATCTCGGCTCCGGCCAGGGCATGTGCGTGGTCTATTATCCGTCCGGGCCGCTGCTTGAGTACATGCCGGACCGGGTCAAGACGGTTCCGACCACGGCCGAGGAACTGCTCGCCTATACCAAGCAGAACCCGAACCGCTTCTTCTATGCCCGCCCGGCGAATTCCGGCCCCGGCCGCACCTGGATCATGGGCCTGCCCTACCTGCTCGGCGACAAGGACCCAAAGGATCCGGCCAATGGCTGGGAGAAGACCTGGGCCTATCTGAAGGAGCTCGGCAACGGCATCGAGTATTATCCGACCGGCACCGCCGCGACGATGAAGGAGCTCGGCGACGGCTCGCGCGACATGATCGTCTCGACCACCGGCTGGGACATCAACCCGCGCGTGCTCGGCATCGTGCCGAAGGAAGCCAAGATCCAGGCGCTAAAGGGTTTCCATTGGGTCTCCGACGCCCAGTACATGTACATCCCCAAGGGCGTTCCGGACGACAAGCTCGCCGTGCTGCTCGATCTGATCAGCTTCGCGCTGACCCCGCAGCAGCAGGCCTATACCTATGACGAGGGCTATTTCTATCCGGGCCCGGCGGTGAAGGACGTGCCCCTCTCGATGGCTCCGCCGGAGAGCCAGAAGGCGATCGCCGAATATGGCCGCCCGGAATACGAGGCCCTGATCGCCAACAACCCGATCGAGGTGCCGCTGACGCCGGACAAGATGGTGCTGGCCTTCCGTCGCTGGGACGAGGAAATCGGCGCCAAGCGCACGAAGTGATCGGTTTTCCATCGCTGGAAATGGAATGGCGCGCCGCGAGGCGCGCCATTTTGTTTAGCCCGTAGGAAATCCAGGGGGACCTGGAGCGCTGCCGCCCCTGGATTGCTTCGCTTCGCTCGCAATGACGATGTGGAGGATGCCCGCTTTACCTGAGCATCTCGCGCACGAGCGGCATCACCTTTGTCCCATAAAGCTCGATGCAGCGCATCAGCCGGTCATGCGGCAAGGGGCCGGCGCTGTATTTGAGCTGGAAGCGGGCGATGCCCAGCGTCTTCGCGGTCGTGGCGATCTTGCGGGCGACGGTCTCGGGCGAGCCGAGATAGAGCGAGCCGCGCTCGATCTCCTGCTCGAATTCAGCCCGTGCCATCGGCGGCCAGCCGCGCTCGCCGCCGATGCGGTCGCGCATCTGCTTGTAGTCAGGCCAGAATTCCTCGCGGGCCTGCTCGTCCGTCTCGGCGACATAGCCGGGCGAATGCACGCCGATCGGCTTCGCCTGCTTGCCGAGCTGTGCATAGGCGCGGTGGTAGAGATCGACATAGGGTTTGAAGCGCGCCGGGTCGCCGCCGATGATCGCAAGCATCAGCGGCAGGTCATAGCGGACTGCGCGAATGACCGATTCCGGGCTGCCGCCGACGCCGATCCAGGTCTTCAGCGGCCCGTTCTCGACCGGTGGGAAGACGCGCTGGTTGGTCAAGGGCGGCCGGATCGTGCCGCGCCAGGTCACGGCCTCGTCGTTGAGCAGCGCAGCGAAGAGATCGAGCTTCTCCTCGAACAGGGTCTCGTATTGCGAGAGCTCATAGCCGAAGAGCGGGAAGGACTCGGTAAAGGAGCCGCGGCCGAGAATGACCTCGGCGCGCCCGTTAGAGGCGGCATCCAAGGTCGAGAAGCGCTGAAAGACGCGGATCGGATCATCCGAGCTCAGCACGGTCACGGCCGAGCCGAGCCGGATGCGGCTGGTGCGGCCGGCGATGGCGGCGAGCACGGTCTCCGGCGTCGAGATGGCGAAATCGGCGCGGTGATGCTCGCCGAGCCCGATGAAATCGATGCCGAGTTCGTCCGCCAGCACCGCCTGCTCGATGACGTCGCGGATGACCTGCGCATGCGGCTTGAGCGCTCCGTCCGGCCCGCGTGTGACGTCGCCGAACGTATCCAGCCCGAGTTCAAGATCAGCCATGTCATGCCCCTTGGAGCACGCGCCGATATGATCGCGAGGCGATCGGATCGGATCACGCGTTTTCTATCAATCGTTGAGAGACGGATGCACCGATCAGGTTGATGCAACCTGACCGGATCCGGCTCGAGCGCCATTGAGTGTCGCGGCGTGACTTCGTGGTTTGGCCGCCCGCGATCAAGGCGCGCGGCATGACGAGGCGGCATGGCCACCGCGCGTTTCCTACGGCAGCCCTGATTCAGGCTGACGGGGGCGGTTACCCGACGTGTTCCTTAAAGGGCGTGCGCCATTCGCCACGGCCTGCAGCGGTCGCGCTGCCGATCGAGCCGGGCATCGCCGCCATCAGCGTCTGCGTATAGGGATCCTGCGGCGCCGTGACGATCGCCGTGGCCGGACCCTGCTCGACGATGCGGCCGCGATGCATCACGGCGATGCGGTCCGAGACCCAGCGCACGATCTCGATGTCGTGGCCGACGAACATCATCGCGAAGCCGCGCTTCGCCTGGAGTGCCTTGAGCATGGCGATCACCTGCATCTGCACGGTCGCGTCGAGGGCCGAGACGATCTCGTCACAGATCAGCAGCTCAGGCTCGGAGAGGAGCGCCCGGGCGATACAGACGCGCTGGCGCTGGCCGCCGGAGAGCTGGTGGGGATAGCGCGCGAGATGATCGCCGCCGAGCCCGACATCGACCAGCGCCGCCTCGATCCGTCTCCGGTCATCGCGATTGGAGAGGCCGAGCAGTTCGAGCGGCTCGCGCATGGCGGCCTCAACGCTGAGCCTGGGATTGAGGGCGCCATAGGGGTTCTGGAAGATGATCTGGCAGCGCCGGCGCAGGGCGCGGTCGAGCCGCGCCATCCGCGCAATCGACGTGCCGAACAGCGTGATCTCGCCCCCGCCGGGACGGGCCAGGCCGATGGCGAGGCGGGCAAGCGTCGACTTGCCCGAGCCGGATTCGCCGACAATGCCCAATGTCTCGCCCGGTGCGATCGCAAGCGAGACGCCGTGGAGCGACCGGAACGGCCGGCCGAGGATGCGCCTGGCGGGATAATCGTGGACGAGCTCCTCGATGCGCAGCACCGGCTCGGACGCGCGCGCCACGGGCGGGGTCTGCGGCGGGGCGGCAAGCATCCGGCGCGTCGAGACGAGTTTGCGGGTATAGTCCTCGCGCGGATCGGCGAGAACGATGGCGGCGGGTCCGTATTCGACCGCCCGGCCGGCCTGCATGACGACGATGCGGTGCGCGAGCTCGGCTGCCGCCGCCAGATCATGAGTGATGAACAGCAGCGCATTGCCGAGCCTGCGCTGGAGGTTCTTCAGGAGCCGGAGGATTTCGGCCTGGACGGTGGCATCGAGCGCGCTCGTCGGCTCGTCGGCGATGAGCAGGCGCGGCTCGGCGGCCAGTGCCATCGCGAGCATGACGCGCTGCTGCTGGCCGCCGGAGAGCTCATGCGGGTAGCGGCGGGCGATGGCAGCGGGATCCGGCAGCTCGACCAGTGCGAGCAGCTCCAGGATGCGCGCGCGCCGCTGACCGCTCGAGTATTTCCGCGTTTCTCCGAATCGCGAAAATTCTCCATCTCTCTGTTTTGACGGATTTTCTTCACGCGAACCGGTATCCACTTCGCTCGAAAATGCTCTATTGCCGGTCCCGAGTCTTTGGAGGGCCTCGTCGATCTGCCCGGCCACCGTCATGAACGGGTTGAGGCAGCTCATCGGGTCCTGGAAGACCATGCTCATGGCGCGGCCGCGCAGCGGGCGCATCGCGGCGTCGTCCTCGGGCCGGAGCGGCAGGCCGTCGAAGCGCAGGCGCGAGCGCTCGGCGATGCGGGCGCCCGGCGGCAGCAGCCCCATGATCGCCGCCGCCGTCATCGACTTGCCCGAGCCGGATTCGCCGATCAGCGCCATGGTCTCCCCAGGCGCGATCGAGAAGGAGAGATCACGCACGACTCGCCGACCGGCAATCGCGATACCGAGATCGGCAATGTCGAGGATCGGCCGCATCAGGAGAGCCTCGGATCGATCAGGCGGTGAAGCATGTCGACGACCGTGTTGATCGCGACGAGCGCGAGCGCGATCAGCGTCACGGCGGCGAGGATGATCGGATAGTCGCGGCCATGGATGGCGTTGAGCGTCAGGCTGCCGAGCCCGGGCAGCCCGAACAGGACCTCCATCGTCAGCGAGCCGGCTACGAGTCCGCCGAGCACGAGGCCCGACAGAGCGAGCACGACCGGCATCGCGGCCGGCAGGACATGGGCGAAGGCGATGCGCCAGGGCGAGAGCCCCTTGGCGCGCGCGGTGCGCACATGCGGCAGCATCACCGCCTCGCGCAGTTCCTCACGCAGCGACTTGACGATCTGGCCGGCATTGTCGAGCCCGATCACCAGCACCGGGACGAGCAGCCCGCCGATGACCGGGAGCCAGCCCAGCCAGATCGAGAAGACGAGGATCGCCGCGACGCCGGCGCAGAAGGTCGGAACCGCGATCGACCAGGTGTTGACGACATCGATCGCCGCATCGAGCCAGCGCGAGGGCCGCGCCGTGGCGGCGACAGCGAGCAGGAGGGCGAGCGCGACGCCGAAGCAGAAGCTCAGCGCGGCGAGCTTGGCGGTGACGGGAAGAGCCGTCCCGAGCATCTCGCCGACCGGGCGGTCGAAACGGATCGAGCGGCCGAAATCGCCGGCGAGCGCATGGCCGACCCAGTTCACGAGCTGGAGCGGCAAGGGCTGGTCGAGCCCGAGACTATGGCGCATCTCGGCCTGCTGCTCGGCGCTCAGCCCACCTTCGAGACCGAGCACGTCGACGACGTCGCCCGGCATCACCCGGCAGAGGAAGAAGGTCAGCATGACGATGAAGGCGGCTTGCAGCAGGCCACGCAGCAGGCTGGCGAGAATGGCGAGGATGCGGGTCATGCCGATACCCTCATGGCGGTCGCGAGCGGCGGCTGGGTTGCGGCTTCCGCCTCGTCATCCCCGGCAGGAGCGCGGGTTTCGCCACGGACTGGATCGAGGTGACGGCGCAAATGGTTGCCGATCACGGACAGGCTGAGCGTCAGCAGCACCAGCGCCACGAGCGGCACCAGGATGGCGTGCGGGGCACGTTCGACGAAGCGGCTGGAATCCGCGATCATCCGGCCCCAGGTCGGCTCGTCCGGCGAGGAGCCGACGCCGAGGAAGCTCAACACCGATTCCGTGACGATGCAGCGCGGCAGGACGATCGCGGCCTGGGTCACCAGCGCGCCGGCAATGTTGGGCAGGATGTGGCGCCGCAGGATGTGGAGCCTGCCCCCGGAAAAACTCGCGGCTGCCTGGACATAATCCCGCGCCGCCTCGCGCAGATAGGTCGCGCGGGTCACATAGGCGACGAGCGGCGCGAAGGAGATGCCGAGCGCCAGGATCAGCGGGCCGGGGCCGCTGCCGAGACCGACGATCAGCAGGAGCGCGAGCAGCGTGCCGGGAAGCGCGCGGACGAGATCGATGAGCGCGAAGAGAAAAGCCGCCGGCCAGCGCCCGAAAGCCAGGGCGAGGAGGCCGAGCCCGGCGCCGATGGCGAAGGCGATCGCCGTGCCGGCGACGGAAATCTCCAGTGTCGAGCGCGCGCCATAGAGCAACCGCGCGAAGACATCGCGGCCGAGATGGTCTGTGCCGAGCGGGAAATCCGCGCTCGGCCCCTGGTTGATGGCGAGCAGATCCTGGTCGAGCGGCGAGTTCGCCGTCAGCCAGGGCGCCGCCGCACCGGCTGCAACGACCAGCAGCACGACGGCGCAGGCGAGGACGAGGCCGAGCGGCCAGCGGCGCCGTGATGGTGGCGCCGGCTCGAGGCCGGCTTTCTCCGCTGAACCCGGGATCGCCATGGCCGCCGCCCTCCCGCCGTCAGATCAGGCGTCGATCGAGGTGTGGGCGACGCCGCCGCTCGCCCAGTGGCAGGCCCAGGTGAAGCCGGGGTCATAACCCTTCACGCCCTTGCGGACGGCGATCAGGCTCGGCGCGTGCCCGAGCACGTAGAAATAGCCCTTGTCGATGACGCGCTGGGAGGCGTTGAGATAGGTCGCCCTGCGCTTGGCGGCGTCTGGCTCCTTCACCGCCTCGTCGATCAGCTTGTCGAGATCCGGGTCCTGGATGCCGCCCCAGAGGACCGGATTGGGGCCGTCGCTCATCAGGCGGACATAACGCAGGAAGATATCGGCGCGCGGGCCGGAGGCCATCGCGTTCATGTCCCAATCGTACTGGCCGAGGCGCTTCTGTGCGCCGATATCGTCGAGCGCGACATGGTTCACCTTGAAGCCGAGCTTGCGCACCATCTGGACGACGACCTGGGCATAGGGCTCCTGCCAGGAGACGAACTCGATCGTGTGGTCGGCCGGCTTCACGCCGGCTTCGGCCAGGAGCTTCCTGGCTTGGTCGAGATCCGGCTTGCGGAAAGCGTCGGCGTCATGGCTGGCCTGGTCGAAATAGACATTGCCGGGCGCGACGATCTGATTGGTGACGATGCCCTTGTCGCCGCCGACGAACTTCATGAGGGCGGCCTTGTCCACGGCGAGGCCAAGGGCGCGGCGGACGCGCTCGTCGTCGAAGGGCTTGCGCGGCTTGCGGTTGTTGAAGGCGACGAAGTACCAGGTCGAGTCCTTGAGGCCCGAGATGGTGGCGACGCCGGCCTTCTCGAGACCTTCGGCGGCTTCACGCTCGGCGCTGATGATGTGGACGTCCCCGGCGCGCAGGGCGAGGCTCTTGTCGACGCCGTCGCGCAGATCGAACTCGACCGCCTCGACCTTGGGCGCGCCGCTCTTCCAATAGTCGGCAAAGGCCGGCGCGAACAGCTTCACCTTGGGCTGCCAGGTGCCGAAGGTGAAGGGGCCGGTGCCGATCGGGGTCTTGATCGTGTCGTCCCAGCCTTCGGATTTCGGCGACAGGATCCAGAGCTCGGACAGCAGGCTGAGAAGCGGCGAATAGGGCTCCTTCAGCGTGACGACGAGCGTGGTCGCGTCGGGCGTCTCCAGCTTCTCGACGCCCTTCATGGCGGAGACGAGCCAGCCGCCCTTCACCTTGGTCTTGACGCGCTCGAAATTGGCGGCGACGTCGGCGGCGCTCATCACGTCGCCATTGTGGAACTTGACGTTCTGCCTGAGCTTGAAGCGATAGCTCAGACCGTCCGGCGAGATCTCGAAGCTCTCGGCCAGGAAGGGCTCGACCGAGCCGTCGGCGGCGATCGAGGTCAGCGTCTCGACATAGCATTGCTGCACCGCGATGCTGCCGGTGTGGCGATGCGGGTCGGAGGTGTCGAGGCCGAGCGTGGCATATTTGAGCACGCCCTTGCGGGCGGTCTGGCCGAAGGCCTCGACGGGCAGGACGGCAAGGGCGGCGGCGAGGCTGGCACTGCCGGCGAGGAAAGTGCGGCGGTCAAGGCCGTGATCACTGCTGAAACGGGTCATGGCTGCGTCTCCGAGTGGTGGTGCGAAGGTCAGGGGCGAAACTGCAGCGATCGGCCGTCGAGGCCGTCCGCGTCATGTCCGAGAAAGGCGAGAAGGGTCGGGGCCAGGTCGATGGCCGAGCTCGGCTCGGCGGCCACCGCGCCGGCCGCGAAGCCAGGGCCGTCCAGCACCAGCACCGGCGACTGCTCGTAGCGGCCGAGCCCGCCATGCTGACCGCAGCCGAGCCGGTCGGCCTTGCCGCCCGCCGGCTTGGCCGCGAGGCTGAGGCCCGGTACGCCGTATTCGTTGACGGCCTCGTCATCGGCCGCCATCGACACGGCGAAGGCGAGCCCTCCGCCTGCGGGAATGCCGAATGCCGAGAATTCGTCGGGCGTGATCAGCCTGCCCACCCAGGAGCGCTCGGCAAGGAAGGCGGCGAGCGGCGCGACACGGCGCTCGTATTGTGGATCGACATAGATCAGCGCCGCGGTGCCGTTCGGCGCGACGACGACATCGGTCGACTCCGGGGCCTCCTTCAGGCCCGCCGCGATCAGCTCGGCGGCGATGTCAACCACACCCGAGACGGTCTGGTGGCCGTGATCGGAGCCGACAAGCAGCAGGATCTCCTCGCCACGCGCGCGGGCGGCATCGACGGCATCGATGACCGTGCCGACATGGGCGTCGGCCCTGCGCAGTGCCTCGTGATTTTCCGGCGAGCCGAGCGGATAATCATGCTGGGTCGTGTCGGGATGGCCGAGCCAGGCGAGCGCCAGCGCCGGCTTGCCGTCCTCGATCGCCTCACTCGTGAAACGGGCGACCAGGGCGGCATCGCCGTCGAGATCGCCGGCGATCCTGAGCGCCTGTCCAGCCGCGACCGGCTCCCGCCCCGGACCGAAACTGCCGGCGCGGTGATAGACATGGCCGTGCCCGAGCGGGTCATGCAGATAGGCCGCGCCAGGCGAGACATTGTTGAAGATGACGACGCCGCCGACCGGAGCGAGCCGTTCGGCCAGCGTCGGCATGGCGAGGGCCTCGCCGGTAAGGCGCTGCTTCTCGGTAATGAATTCGGGTTTGCCGGCATCGAACAGGGCGAGCGCGCCATTATCCACCAGCGCGATCGTGTTTCCGGCGAGACCGTGGCGGGCTGGCCGGCAGCCCGTCGCCACGCTCGACGAGACGACGCGGGTCACGGATGGGAAGACCGAGCCATGCTGCGCGCACCAGGTCGCGCGCTCCCGCAAAGCCGAGAGCCGCGGCATCAGCTCGGGGGTGACGAAATCCCGGCGGAGCCCATCGAGGATGAGGACGACGGCGCGGCGTTTGTCGGTCATCGCTCAGTTCCCCTCGGACCGCGTGCCGTTCAGCACGAAATCGAAAATGTCGTAGTTGTGGAGCTGCTCGGTCGCCGCCTTGCGCCGATAGGTCGCGTTGAGCGGCTGCGAGACGAGGAAGGGCACGTCGCGTTCGGCCACGCTGCCATGCGAGCGCAGCCGGGCGCCGGCGAGTTCGCCGAGCGCATGGGCGCCCTTGTGAGTGCCGAGCGCGACGCCCTTGCCGGCGATGACGGCGACGTCGCCCTCCCGCTCCATCGGCTGGTCGAAGCGGCGGCACATCTCTTCGCGCGGCAAGGCGAGCTCGACCCCGGGAAGCCGGCTCACGAAATCACGGACCTCGTCATGGTCGAGATCCCCGAGGATATGGACGCGGACGAAGCCGCCGAGCGCGCCGTGATGGCGCACGAACGGATCGGTGATCGGGCAGATGACCCGGGTCTGGCCGGCGCCGTAGCGGGCATCGAGCCGGTCGCCGAGGTAAAGGATGTTCGGCGAGCCATCGGCGAGCGAGAGATCGGTCATGCCGTGATCGGCGACGATGCCGACCGTCGCGCCTTCATCCAGCAGCGCTCCGACCCGCCGGTCGACCGATCGGATGAAAGCGTCGGATTCCGGCGCGCCCGGCGCATGCGCGTGCTGGACGAAGTCCGAGAGCGAGAGATAGAGCACCTGCGCCCGGCCGGTCCGGAGCAGGCGAAGCCCGGCGTCCAGCACGAAGAGCGAGAGTTCCGGCGAGTACTGGTCGGGAACGGGCTGTCCGGCCTGCGCTTCCTCGCCGGAGATGCCGTGTTCCGCCACGGTGCAGGCGGACGCTTTTTCGGCCGAGAAGGCGATGCCTTGCAGGCCTTCGCCTGCCAGCCCGACCGCCAGCGCCTTGCGCAGCTTGTCCTTGGCGGTGACGGCGGCGACCTTCACGCCCGCCTGGGAGAGGCCGGCGAGAATCGTCGGCGCGCTGAGCGGGCCGGCATCGGTCATCATGACCTCTTTGCCGGTGGCGCGATCATACCAGTAATTGCCGGAGATGCCGTGGACGCGCGGCGGAGCGCCGCAGACGATCGAGACGTTGTTCGGGTTGGTGAAGCTCGGCATGGCCGAGTGCGCGCTGGCGTAGAAGCCGTTCTCCGCCATATCGGACACGCGCGGCGAGATGCGTCTTATGGCTGCGTCTGCAAGATATGATGGATCAAATCCATCATAGCAGATCACAACAATAGGTATTTTCGGCAGCAAATAGCCGCGGCCGTTCGTATATATTGAGTTATCAGGCACTTTCGCTCTCGGTTTTTGCTTTTACCGAGGGCTATATCGACTTGTTTACGCCGACATGAAAGCGATTTATGTTCGCCTGAATTTGAGCTCAGGTTAAATCCAATGTCGCGAATGCCTTCACTGCGTGCTCTGGAGACTCTCGAGGCGGTCGTCCGTACCGGCAACATTGTTGCCGCTGCGGATGACCTGTGTGTGACGCCCGGTGCGGTCAGCAAGCAGCTCGGGCAGTTGCAGGAAGCCATCGATGCTCCCCTGTTCGAGAAGGGGCACCGCCTGCGCCCGACCGCGCTCGCAACGGAGCTGGCGCAGAGCGTCGGAGCCGGCCTGCAACAGATCCGCAATGGCTGGGAGGCTGCATCGCGCAAGGGAGAGCGCCATGTCCTCACACTGGCCGCCAATGCAACGCTCTCGGTTCACTGGCTGATGCCACGCCTGGTCGATGCGCAGGCGGCGACGGGCGGACGCGCCATCCGCGTCTCGGCGCTCCACACGACAGATGACTGGCAGAGCGCGCAGTTCGACATCGCCATTCTGCGCACCTCCTGGCGGCCCGAAGGCTGGCGGCACCGCGAAATCGGGGTCGAGCGGTTGACGTTACTCGCCCCGCCTGAGCGCGCCGGGGCGTTGCGCGCCACTGGTCTTGCCGGTGTCGAAGCCGAGACCATCTTTGCTGCGGAAACGCGGAGCGGTGAGCTTGAAGGCTGGATCGAGGCTGCGGGAATCAAGCGGCCGGCGGCAATCCGCTCGGCGCCGCATTTCTACATCGCGGCTCAGGCGGCGATATCGGGGCAGGGCTGCGTCATCGGCCCGCCGAGCGTGCTGCGCGATCTCATCGACCAGGGCCGGCTTGTCGCGCCATTCCCGGAGATCACCGCGCAGGGCGCGACGCTGACGGCCGTTTTCGATCCCGACCGGTGCAAGGCTGCCTTCATCGACAAGCTGTTCGAGGCTCTGTTTCGAGGGTTCTGATCGCGATCGGAGGCTGCATAGCGTCGCCTCGCAGTTCCAGTCCGCGCCATCCGGCGCTGCCGCTTGACTACTCATAACTCGCTGGTTATTGGTTTGATCAATAACTATTGGGTTATGGGTTCCGATGCAGCACAGCCCCGATCTGCTCTTCAAGACGCTGGCCGACCCGACGCGGCGGGCCATCTTCGAGCGGCTGTGCCGTCACGGTGAACAGACCGTCGCGGCGCTGACGGCTCAGGCGGGCGTCTCGCAACCGGCCGTGTCGAAGCATCTCGGGGCCCTCAAGCAGGCCGGGCTAGTGCGCGACCGCCATGAGGGCCGCCAGACGCATTACAGCGCGCAGCGCGGTGCCCTGGCGCCGCTGCTCGACTGGACGAGCCAGATGGCCGGGTACTGGGAAACCCGGTTCGACGATCTCGAGGATTTGCTGAAAAGGATGGACCAATGACCGAAGCATCGGCCGAGACGCGCTCCGTCGTCGTCGAGCGCGAGATCGCTCATCCGCCGGAGAAGCTCTGGCGTGCGCTCACCCAACCGCACCTGATCGAGGAGTGGCTGATGAAGAATGATTTTAAGCCTGTCGTGGGGCACCAGTTCAATCTTCGCGGCGATTGGGGCGGTGTGCTCGATTGCGAGGTCCTCGCCGTCGAACCGAACAGGTCGCTGTCCTACACATGGAATTTCTCGCACGAGGATGCGGCCTTTGACCTGCGGAGCGTGGTGACGTTCACGCTCACCCCGACCGGAACGGGGACGCATCTGCGCATGGAACAGTCCGGGTTCCGGCCGAACCAGAAGCAGGCCTATCACGGCGCTGGCGCCGGCTGGCAGCAGTTCTTCACGAAGCTGGAGCAGATCCTGGCGCAGGCGGACTGAGATCCACCGGCATCGATCGTCAAATCTGCTGCGACGCGCGGCAATAGGGAGATCCCCATGAATACATGGATTCGACAGGCGCATCGCTGGCTGTCCATTGTCTTTACCGTGACGGTCATCGCCAATTTCATCGTGCTGGGGCTGAACGAGCGGCCGCTCTGGATCGTCTACGCGCCGCTGCTGCCTCTCTTCCTGCTGCTGTTCAGCGGGCTGTACATGTTCGCGCTGCCTTATGCCGCGCAATGGCGGGGCAGGCGACGCGCCGATGCAAGGACGTGAGCGCATGGCCGGAGAGGCGCCCAAAAAGCCGAAGGGGACCGCGAAAGTGGTTGCCGCCAAGCCGGGCGGCGCCGAGCCGATGCTGCTCTCAGGCGGCAATCCTCAGATCGCGAAAGGCTATGGCGACGCCCCCGTGCAGGCCTATATTGCGGCCATGCCGGGCTGGAAAAGCGATGTCGGGCGGCGGCTCGACGCCCTGATCGCGCGCACGATCCCCGGCGTGCGCAAGGCGGTCAAATGGAACTCGCCCTTCTACGGCGTTGCGGATGAGGGGCAGGGCTGGTTCCTCAGCCTTCATGTCTTCACGAACTACATCAAGGTGACCTTCTTCCGCGGCGCGTCGCTGCAGCCTCTCCCGGCGGGGCAATCGAAGCACAAGGACGTGCGCTATCTCGACATCCACGAGGGCCAGCTCGACGAGGCTCAATTCGTCGATTGGGTAAAGCAGGCGAGCCAATTGCCCGGCGAGCGACTGTGAGCGGAAATGAAGCGCGGGGCGCGACCATGATGAAGGCGGCATCCATGAAGGCGAATCCGAGAGACGCTCAGGACGGCGCAGCCTCTGCCTCCCAGCTGATCGATGCGAGGATCGCGGAGCTGGGAGACTGGCGCGGCGAGATGCTCGCCCGGCTCCGTGCGCTGATCAGGCAGGCCGATCCCGAAGTGGTCGAGGAGTGGAAGTGGCGCGGGGTTCCGGTCTGGTCCCACAGCGGATTGATCTGCACCGGCGAGACCTACAAGGCCGTGGTCAAGATGACCTTCGCCAAGGGGGCCTCACTCGACGATCCAGCAGGCCTGTTCAATTCCAGCCTCGAGGGCAATACCAGGCGCGCCATCGATTTCCGCGAAGGCGGTGAGGTCGATGAGGAAGCGTTGAAGGCCCTCATTCGCGCAGCCGTGGCCCTCAATACGTCACGCTCCAAGCGCTGAGCGAGCGGTCGGCACAGCCCGGGGGAAACAGGTCCATTCCGTTCGGAATCGGGCTGCATCGTGAGCGATCGCCGCCTGCTGTCCGGATACGATCGCCCTCGTGGCAGGCGCTTGACGCTTGCTTTGCAAACTGTTGACAGTTTTCAGTTGACGTTTATAACCCGATGACATGAACGCAACCGACGATGCTCTGACGATCCTCCGCACCCGCTCGCTCTCAGGCGTGCTTGAGCGTGAGATCGAGAAGGCGATCCTCGGCGGGGAGATCCCGCCGGGTAAGCGCGTCAACGAGAACCTGCTGGCGACGCGCTTCGGCACTAGCCGCGGTCCGGTGCGCGAGGCCCTCCGGGCGCTCGAAGGGCTCGGCCTGGTCGAGCTCATTCCCAATCGCGGCGTCTTCATCCGCCAGCCGGCGGTTGAGGAGGCGATCGAGATCTACGACGTGCGCACGGTGCTGTTCGGGCTTGCCGGCAAGCTCCTCGCTGCGCGCATCACCGATGCGGAGATCGCGCGGCTGAAGGGTTACCTCGAGCAGATGGAGGCGGCGGCGCGCAGCCGCGATTTCGATCGCTACTACCCGCTCAATCTCGCCTTCCACGAATTCATCATCGATGCCTGCGGTAATGCCACGCTCGCCGCGCAGTATCGTGGGCTGGTCAAGAAGCTGCATCTCTTCCGCGCCCGCAGCCTGGTGCAGGGCGGCGGTCTCGAGGTCTCCAACCTCGAGCATCGCGAGATGGTCGAGGCCGTCACGGCGCGGGACCCAGAGCGGGCGCAGCGCGCCCATTCCGACCATGTCGCCCGCGCCAAGGCGCGCCTGCTTGCCGCCTATCAGAAGGCCGAGGCGCAGGCGCCGCGCCTGACCAATTGACCGCCACCGTACAAGGGAAAACCGGACACGCCATGACCGAGCTCAACCACGTCACCGCCTCCGCCGTCGAATTCATGGAAACGGCGAGCTATGACAACCTCTCGGCCGAGGCGCTGCGGATCGGCCGGCGCTGCATCATCGATACGCTGGGCCTCTATCTCGCCGGCGGGCTCGAGGGCTCGGTGCGCATGCTGGCCGCCGATGCGGCCGAGACCGGCGGCAAGGCCGAGGCGCTGCTGATCGGCCATGGCCAGACCCGTGTTCCCGCCGCGCTCGCCGCCCGCGTGCTCGGCACTGCCGGCCATGCCCATGACTGGGACGATACCCAGGTCTCGCAGGATCCGCGCCATGTCTACGGCCTGCTGACCCATCCCTCGGTGCCGCCGCTGACGGCGGCCCTGGTGATGTCGCAGCGCCTTGGCGGCGTCGATGGCAAGCGCTTCATGCTCGCCTTCCAGACCGGTTTCGAGGTCGAGTGCAAGATCTCGGAATGGATGACGCCGCGCCATTATCGCCGCGGCCACCATACCAGCGGCACGGTCGGTACCTTCGGCTCCGCCGCCGCGGCTGCCAAGCTGCTCGGCCTCAAGGGCAGCCAGGCGGCGCATGCGCTCGGCATCGCGGCGAGCTTCGCCGCCGGCATCCGCTGCAACTTCGGCACGATGACCAAGCCGCTCCATGTCGGCCGCGCCTCCGAGAACGGCGTCACTGCGGCGCTGCTCGCGGCGCGCGGCTTCACCGCCGATCCGGCCGCGCTCGACGGCCAGTGGGGCTTCTTCCAGGTGATGGGCGAGGGGCTCTCCGAGGAGAAGCTGCCGCAGGGCTTCGGCAAGACGCTGACGATCGTCGAGCCCGGCATCAGCATCAAGCCCTATCCGTCGGGCATCCTGACCCACCAGTCGATGGATGCGATGCTGGCGCTGGTGCTCAAGCATGATCTCAAGCCCGAGCAGATCGAGCGCATCCGCTTCTTTGCCGGCAAGAACATTCTCGAGCCGATCCGCTACCCGCTGGCGCAGAACCATCTCCAGGCCAAGTTCTCGATGCCGGCGCTGCTTTCGATGATCGCGCTGTGCCGCCGCGCCAGCCATCACGAGTTCAGCGACGAGTTCGTCGCCGGGGCGGCGATGCAGGACATGCAGAAGCGCACCGAGGTTCTCGGCGATCCCGAGATCGACGCGCGTGGCTATGACAAGATCCGCTCGCGCATCGAGGTCGACACCAAGGATGGCCGCAAGCTCGTCGAATGGGCGGACGAGCGCTACCGCGGCGGCCCGGACAATCCGATCAGCGACGCCGATCTCGAGGCCAAGTTCCGGATGTGCGCCGAGGGCGCGATCAGCGACGCCGCCCAGGACAAGCTGCTCGAGATGGCCTGGAAGGTCGATGAGCTGCCGCGGATCGAGACGCTCGCCGAGCAGCTCGTCTTCGACACCACCACTGCGGCAAGGCCGCTGCGCGGCGCCGCGCACTGATACCGGCAGGCGCGGCCGAAGCCGCGCCGCCGCACCAATCGAAAGAGGCCTCTCCGATGCAGGGAGGCCCATTCATCGGTCCCTGGGAGGATACCATGCGACATCTGGCCATCGCCACTGCCGTCGCCGCCAGCCTGTCGGCCTGGTCGGCAAGTCACGCCGTTGCTCAGACGCCGGTCGATTATCCGCAAAAGGTGGTGACGCTCGTCACCCATTCGAGCCCGGGAGGCGGCAGCGACGTCTTCCTGCGCGAGATGGCCAAGCACCTGCCGAAATACATCAAGGCGACCTTCATCGTCGAGAACGTGCAGGGCGGCAGCGGCGCGCGCGCGGTCTCGCGGCTGGCGACGGCCCCGGCCGATGGCAGCGTCTTCTACGCGACGACGCCGACCTATATCTACACCTCGCTGCTCTCGAAGGTTCAGTACGGCTACAAGGATGTCGAACCGCTGGTGAACTTCTTCACCGACTCGGAGGTGATCTACACCCGCGCCGACGGCCCGTACAAAACCCTGAAGGACGTGATCGACAAGGCGCAGGTCTCGCGCGGCCGCTGGGGCGCCGCCAATCCGGCCTCGCTGGAGCGCCAGGCCGCCGAACAGCTCAAGAAGGCGGCGAACGTGTTTCCGGCGGTGGTCTCGCATGAGGGCGGCGGCGACCTGATGATCAATGTGCTCAACGGCACGCTCGATATCGGCATCGGCGAGATTCCCGAGATCAGGCCGCAACTGGAGGCCGGCAAGATCCGCCTGCTCGCGACCTTCGATCCGCAGCGGATGGAGGCCTTCCCGAACATCCCGACGGTGAAGGAATCAGGCTATCCGGTCGCGCTGGAGAAGTTCCGCGGGCTCGCCGGCCCGAAGGGATTGCCACCCGAGATCACCAAGATCTGGGACGAGGCGGTGCCGAAGGTGCTGGCCGATCCGGACTATAAGAAGGTCTACCGGACCGAGAGCCTCGTCGCGAATTTCATCCCGCACGCGAAATACCAGGGCTTCATCCAGAATTTCGGCACCGTCACCGAAGCCTTCCTGAAGGAGAGCGGCGTCCTCAAGTGACGCCGCCGCCCCGGCTGCATCCAAGCCCGGAATCTATTCGGAAAGACCTATACCATGCGCGAGCACGCAGCTCTCAGGGACCTCGCCGGCGGCATCGTCGTGCTGGTCATTGCCGGCCTGTATTACTGGGCGATCGGCGACATCGCGGAGAGCTCGCTCTCCGACGATGTCGGCGCGACCGGCCTGCCGCGCATCCTGGCCTATATCCTGGCCGGGTTCGGCCTCATCCTGACGGCGCGGGCGGTGATGGCCGGGGCGCTCTCGCCGGCGCCCCGGCCTGCCGCCGAGGCCTCGGCCCCGTCAGAGGATGAGGACGAGACCTCGGCGCTGCCGCGCGCGCTGGGCTTCCTCGCCTTCGGCGTCGCCTATGTCGTGCTTGTGCCGATCATCGGCTACCTGCCCGCGATCGCGCTGCTGATCGGTGCAGTCGCACTCTACGAGGGCGCGCCCCGGAACTGGAAGACCCTCGCCACCGCCCTCGGCGGAGCGCTCCTCTACTGGGGCATCTTCGTCAAACTTCTCGGCGTGCATCAGCCCTCAGGCTGGTTCTTCTAACTATCTGATCTGACGCATTTTCTTCACGCGAACCGATGCTCCCTTCGCTCGAAAATGCTCTGAGGAGGCGATGATGCATTCGCTCGGTATCGCATTCGATCTTCTGTTCGGCTCGCCGATCATCCTCTATTCGATCATCGGCCTGATCTGGGGCATCATTGGCGGCTCGCTTCCCGGCATCTCGGCCTCGATCACCATGGCCCTGCTGCTGCCCTTCACCTATGGCATGGCGCCGGTTCAGGCGATCGTGCTGCTGGCCTGCACCTATATCGGCGCCGAATATGGCGGCTCGATCCCGGCCATCCTGATCCGCACGCCCGGCACCAATTCCGCCGCCGCGACCGTGATCGACGGCTACGAGATGAAGCGCCAAGGCCGCGCCGGCGAGGCGCTCGGCATCTCGCTCTGGTCCGGCGTGATCGGCAGCCTGTTCGGTCTGCTGATGCTGATCATGCTGACGGAGCCGCTGTCCTGGGTGGCGCTCGCCTTCAAGCCGACCTCCTATTTCGCGCTCGGCATCCTCGGCCTCAGCGTCATCGCCTCGATGACCAACGGCTCGCTGCTGAAAGGCCTGGCGGCGGCCGTCGTCGGGCTGATGATCGCGACGATCGGCACCGACCCGATCTCGGGCGTGACCCGCTTCACCTTCGGCAGCCCGGAATTGCTGGGCGGAGTCGAGCCGGTACTGATCATGATCGGCGTCTTTGCGGTCAGCGAGCTGATGATGCAGTCGGGCTCGAAGGGGCTTGGCGGCGTCAGCGAGCAGGTACGGGTGCGCCTGCCGAGCCTGAGCATGATGAACAGGCTGAAGCGCTCGCAATTCATCGGCTGCCTGCTCGGTACGTTCGAGGGCCTGACGCCCGGCGGTGGCGGCTCGATCGCTGCGTTTCTCTCGTATAACGAGGCCAGGCGCTGGTCGAAGGAGCCGGAGAAGTTCGGAAAGGGCTCGGAGGAGGGCGTCGCGGCGCCCGAGACCGCCAACAACACGGTGGCCAGCGCCGCGCTCATCCCGCTGCTCTCCTTCGGCATCCCGAGCTCGAACTCGACAGCGGTGCTGCTCGGTGGCCTGCTGATCCACGGCCTGCTGCCAGGCCCGCGCCTGTTCGAGCAGAATGCCGATGTCGTGGTCGGGCTCTATCTCGGCTCATTCATCGCGACCCTGGCGCAGATCCTCGTCGGCATCCTGCTGCTGCCGGTCTGTGTCTGGCTGGTGAACCGGCCGCGCGCCTATCTCGCCGGCTTCATCCTGGCGCTGATCCTCTCCGGCATCTTTACCCTCAACACCTCGCTGGCCGATCTCGGCATCGCGCTCGGCATGGGCCTTGTCGGCTACCTGATGCGCCGTGCCGGCTATCCGCTGCTACCGCTGATCCTCGGTGTCGTGCTCGGGCACATGGTCGAGTCGAGCTATCGCCGCTCGCTGCTGCTCTCGGGTGGCGACCACACGATCTTCCTCGAAGACCCGATTGCGGTCGGCCTGCTGCTCGCCTCGTTCGTCTTCGTCACCCTGTCGCTCGTCCGCGAATTCCGCGACGCGCGCAATGCCAAGCTCAAGGATGCGCACGCGTGAACCATCAGACTTCCATCGGCGAGCCGGTCGCGCTCAGGCTCGCCAGCTTCGCCGCCCACGCGACCGCCAGTCCCAAGGCGCGTGAGACCGTCCGGCTGTTGCTGCTCGACATTGCCGGGCTCTGCGTCGCCGCGCGCGACACCGACTATGTCCGCGCCGCCGTGGCTTCGACGGCTTCGGAGGGCAAGGCAACCGCGATCGGCCATGCCGGCGGCCTCGGTCCCTATGACGCGGCCCTGGTGAACGGCACGGCGGCGCATGGCGAGGATTTCGACGACACGTTCGAAGGCGGACCGATCCATGCCGGCGCCGTGATCGTGCCGGCCGTGCTGGCGGCGGCCGAGCATCGCGGGCTCTCGGGCGAGGCGGTGCTGCGCGGCGTCGCCGTTGGCACCGAGCTGATGTGCCGGATGAGCCTCGTCGCTCCGCAGGCGATCCACAAGGCCTGCTTCCACCCGACGGCGGTGATCGGTGCGCCGGCTGCCGCTGCCGCAGTGGCGAGCGCGCTCGGCCTGCCGCCGGCGCTGATCTCGCATGCGATCGGCATTGCCGGCAGCCTGGCCTCCGGCATTATCGAATATCTCGCCGATGGCAGCTGGACCAAGCGGCTCCATGCTGGCGCGGCGGCGCAGGCCGGCATTCGTGCCGCCTTCCTGGCCGAGGCCGGCTTCCTCGGTCCGGCGACGGTGATCGAGGGCCATCATGGCTTCTACCGCGCTTTCGCGCCGTCGAAGACGCCCGACTTCGTGCCGCTGCTCGACAGGCTCGGCGAAAGCTGGATCCTCGAGACGCTCGCCTTCAAGCCTTATGCCTGCGGGACGATGACCCAGCCCTTCGTCGATTGCGCCGTTGCCCTCGCGAAGCAGGGCGTGAAGGCCGAGGACATCGTCAGCATGGAATGCCAGGTCGGCGAGGGCACGGTGCACCGGCTCTGGGAGCCGCTGGCGCTGAAGCAGGCGCCGCCGAATGCCTATGCCGCGAAGTTCTCGACGCCCTATTGTGTTGCCGTCGGCTTCATGGATGGCGGCGCGGGCCTGGGTCAGTTCACCGAGGAGCGCGTGGCCGAGGCGAAGGTGAGGGCGCTTGCCGCCAAGGTCTCCTACGTGATCAATCCGGCCGATGAATATCCGCGCAATTTCAGCGGCCATATCAAGGCCACGCTGACGGACGGTTCGGTGCGCGAGATGCGTCAGCCGCATATGCGCGGCGGCGCGCATGAGCCGCTCTCGGCTGCCGACCTCCTGCAGAAGTTTCACGACAATGCGGCCTTCGGCGGTTGGGCGCGCGAGCGTTCCGACAAGGTGGCTGCCGTGCTCGACGAAATCGTCGCGGGTGGCGGAGTCGATCTCTCGGCGGCGCGGGGCTGAACGATGCGCGAGCTGGAAGGCAAGGTCGCGCTGATCACCGGCGCGGCCCGCAATATCGGCCGGGCCATTGCGCTGGAGCTCGCTGCGGGCGGAGCGGCGGTGATGGGCGTGGGACTTTCGGACGAGGCCGGACTCAGCGAGATGGTCGCCGCCGTCGAGGCCGAAGGTGGCCGCGCGGCAGCGCAACTCGCCGATGTCACCAAACCCGACTCGGTGCGCGCCGCTGTCGAGGCCACGCTCAAGCAGTTCGGCCGCCTCGACATACTCGTCAACAACGCCGCCATTCGCGGCGAGGTCGCCTTCGCGGACATGACGCTGGCGCAGTGGCATCAGGTGCTCGGCGTCATCCTCGACGGGCCGTTCCTGTGCTCCCAGGCGGCGCTCGGGGCGCTGACCGCGAGCGGGGCCGGCGCGATCATCAATATCGGCGGACTCACCGCCTATACCGGCGCCAGACAGCGCGCCCATGTGGTCACCGCCAAGGCCGGGCTCGACGGGCTGACCAAGGCGCTGGCGCAGGAGTTGGCCGAGCGCGAGATCACGGTGAACCTGGTTTCGCCGGGCCTGATCGGCACCGTGCGCGGCGGCCATTCGGCGGCCGAACCGGACCATCACAAGCGCCACCACACGCTCGTCGGCCGCCGTGGCACGCCGCAGGAGGTCGCGGCGATGGTGCGTTATCTCGCCGGGCCGAACGGGCGCTACCTCACCGGCCAGACCATGCATGTGAATGGCGGGGCCTATTTGCCGTGACGTTGCTGGCCGACCCGGCATTGCTCGGATCGGCCGCGCATGTGGCGACGGCGCTTGCCGTCGGTGCCGCGGCACTGATTGGCTCGCTGCTCAGCGCGCTGACAGGCTCGGGCGGCGCGATCGTGCTCTCGCTGGTGCTGGCGCCGATCATCGGCGTCGCCGCCGTGGTGCAGACGCTCAGCGTCGCGATGCTGCTGAGCCACGTTGCACGCGTAGGCGCCTTCTGGCGGCTGATCGACTGGCCGGTCACCGGACGCATCCTGCTGGCGGCGATTCCCAGCTGCTTTGCCGGCGCATTACTCTACACGAAGCCCGATGAAGCGGCGGGGCTGGTGCTCGGCCTCTTCCTCATCGCCGTCGTGGTGCTCAAGCGTGTGTTCGCCGGCCGGAGCTTCAGGGTCGGGCCGGCCGGCCTGCTCGCGGCGTCCGCAGTATTCGGCCTGCTCTCGGGCACGACGATCGGCGGCGGCCTGCTGGTGATTCCGATCCTGCTCGGCGCCGGCCTGGCGGGGGCTGCGCTGGTCGCGACCGATGCGATCGTCGGGCTCACCATGCATCTCATCAAGACGCTGGTCTTCGGCCAGGCGGCGGTGCTGACGGGCGCGCAGGCCTGGCTCGGCGCAGTGATCGGGATCTGCATGTTCCCCGGCGCCTGGCTCGCCAGGGCGCTGCTCGCCCGCATCCCGCTCAAGGTCCACGCGCTGCTGCTCGACATCGTCGTCGCGCTGGGCGGCGCCTCTTTCGTGATCCAGGCGCTCAGGCGCTGGGATTGAAACGATCTGCGGACCGGAGAACCGGCCGTTTCCCAGGGAGACGATGATGAGGATGCGTAACAGTTTCGCAGCCATGCTGGCTGCGGCTGCATTGACGGCTGCGACCCAGGTCCTGGCTCAAGCCTATCCGACGAAGCCGATCAACGTGATCGTGCCCTATGCGGCAGGCGGCAACACCGATGTCGTGGCTCGCATCGTGCTGGAGCATATGGGCCAGACGCTCGGCCAGCAGCTCACCGTCGAGAATATCGGCGGGGCGGGCGGTACGACCGGCTCCAACCGCGCCGCCAAGGCGACGCCGGATGGCTATACGATCCTGGTCGGGCAAATGGGCACGCATGGCGCGGCGCCGGCGCTCTATCCCAACCTGCCCTATAACCCACTGACCGATTTCGAGCATGTCAGCCAGCTCTCGGACACGCCGATCGCTGTCTTCGGCAAGAAGACCTTGCCGGTGAACACGCTGCAGGAGTTGATCGCGCTGATCAAGGCCGACCCCGGCAAGCTCAACAACGGCCATGGTGGCGTCGGCTCGACCTCGCATGTGAGCTGCCTGCTCTTCACTTCGATGATCGGGGCGCGGCCGCCGCAGGTGGCCTATCGCGGCTCCGGCCCGGCGCTGAACGACCTCGTCGCCGGCGTGCACGATGTCATGTGCGACCAGATCCCGCACACCGTACCGCAGGTCATCGCCGGCAATATCAAGGCGTTCGCCATCGCCACTCCGGAGCGCTCGGCCGCGATCCCGAACGTGCCGACCACGGCGGAGGCCGGCATGCCGCAATTCGTCGCCTCCGGCTGGAATGCGATGTTCGCGCCCAAGGGCACGCCGAAGCCGATCGTCGACAAGCTTGCGGCCGCGGTCGATTCGGCCCTGAAGAACCCGGCGACGCGCAAGAAGCTCGAGGATATCGGCGCGGTCGTGCCGGCGAAGACCGGGCCGGACGCCCTGCGCAGCCTCGTCGCCAGCGAGATCGAGAAATGGACGCCGGTGATCAAGGCCGCCGGCGTGGTGGGGAACTAGGACCGGGACGGGTCGCCAAATGCTCCCGCCATGGTCGCCCGTGCGGCAACCATGGCACCGATTGGGGAAGCGCCTCAGTAACCCAGCGCCATGCCGTCCTTGCGGCAATCGGAGGCGCCGGAGAGCGTGCCGTTCTTCCAGTCGATGGCGACCGCCTGGCCGCCGCCGATCGGGCTCGGCCGCACTGCGATCTCGAAGCCGCGGCGCTTCAGCTCCTCGCCATGCATCTTGCGCAGGATCTCCTCGGTCTCGACCGTGGCGGTGCCGGGCAGCGGGAAGAGGCGCGGCAGGTCGAGCGCGCTCTGCAGGTCCATGCCATGGTCATAGACCTTCGACAGGACATGGGCATGGCCCATCGCCTGGTAGTGCCCGCCCATCACGCCGAAGGAGAGCTCGACCTTGCCCTCATGGGCGACCATGGCGGGGATGATCGTGTGCATCGGCCGCTTGCCTGGCGCGATCTGGTTGGGATGGTTGCGGATCAGCGAGAAGCTCTGGCCGCGATTATGGAAGAGCACGCCCGAGCGCTTGCTGACGATGCCGCTGCCATAGACCGAGAACAGCGAGTTGATGAAGGAGACGGCGTTCCGGTCCTTGTCGACGACGCTGATATAGACCGTGTCCTTGTGCTCGACCTCTGAATAGGCCGGCAGCGCCACGGCGTGCTTCAGGTCGATCATCGCGGCCAATTCGTCGGCGAGCTTGTCCGAGAGCATATGCCGGGCGAGCGAGCTGTTGGCGTTGTCGCCGACATAGGCGTTGCGCGCGGCATAGGCGAGGCGCGTCGCCTCGATCTCGATATGCAGGTTGTCGATGTCGAGCGGGTCGGGCTTCGGCTTGAAGCGCGACAGGATGTTCATGATCAGGAGTGCCGTGATGCCCTGGCCGTTGGGCGGGCATTCGAAGACGGAGCGGCCGCGGAACTCGGTCGAGATCGGCTTGACGTATTCACCCTTGGCGGCGGCGAAATCGGCCTGCGACTGCACGCCGCCGAGGCCCTGCAGCGTCTCGACCATGTCGTCGGCGATGGCACCCTTGTAGAAGGCGTCCGGGCCGTGATTGGCGATGGCCTCCAGCGTATTGGCGAGCTCGGGCTGAGTGTGGACGCTGCCGACCGCGAACGCCTTGCCGTCGGCATCGAGGAAGGTCTTCCGCGCCGTCGCGTTGGCGCTGAGATGCTCGACCTGCTGGCCGAGATCATAGGCGGTGCGCGGCGTGATCGCATAGCCCTCGCGCGCCAGCTTGATCGCCGGCTGGAGCAGCTCGCCGAGATCGAGCTTGCCATGGTCGCGCACGAGCCTTGCCCAGGCCTCGACCGCGCCGGGGATGGTGACCGAATGTACGGATTGCGGGCCGATCTTGTCGATGCCCTGCTGCTCGAACAGGGTGAGGTCGGTCGCTGCCGGCGCGCGGCCCGAGCCATTATAGGCCACGATATCGGTGCTGCCGCCCTTCGACAGCAGCGCGAAGCAATCGCCGCCGATGCCGGTCGAGCCGGCCTCGACCACGCCCTGCACCGCGACAGCCGCGACAGCCGCGTCGATGGCATTGCCGCCGCGCTGGAGCACATTGACCGCTGCGAGCGTCGACTGGGGATGCGAGGTCGCGGCCATGCCGTGGCGGGCGACGGCCATCGAGCGGCCGGGCAGTTCGAAATTTCTCATCGTAGCGAAGCCATCATTGCGGGGAGGGCCGGCCGGATGCCGGACGGGAAGGACGCGCCCGTCATAAGCCGGACGGCTGGCATTTGCCACGCCAGAGGCGGGAATATCTCTTGGCTTCTCCATCAGCTCCGCTGATCGATGGCCCGCTCAGCCGATCGCCTCGAGGAAAGTCTCGAGTGCGATGTTGCGGCCGCAGAGCACGACGGCGACCTTCCGGCCGCGCCAAGCCGCGGCCTGCTTGACGAGCCCGGCCAGAGCGACGCCGGCCGAGCCTTCGACAAGCCAATGGTCGGTCTCGGCGACCAGGCGCATCGCGGCGGCGATCTCGGCCTCGGTCACGGTCACCTTGGCGTCGATCGCCGCCTGGCAGACCGGGAAGGTGAGCGAGCCGGGCTCGATCGCGCCCGCCGTGCCGTCGGACAACGTATCCCGTTCCGCGACATCGACGATCCCGCCTGCTTCGAGCGCGCGCAGCATGCAGGGCGAGTTCTCCGGCCAGACCCCGACGATGCGGGTCTGCGGGCTGAGCCGCTTCAGCGCCGTGCCGGTGCCGCCGATCAGCCCGCCGCCGCCGACCGAGATGAAGACGGCGTCGAGATCCGGCGCCTGCTCGGCCAGCTCGGCGCCGAGCGTGCCCTGGCCGGCGATGATGTCGATATCGTTATAGGGTGAGATATAGGTCTTGCCCTGCTCGCCGGCGCTGCGCCGCGCCTGGATCTCGGCCTCGATCGGCGGCCCGTCGATCACGACGAGCTCGGCTCCGAGCGCCTTGATCGCATCGGTCTTGGCCCTGGAGGCGGAGGCAGCGACATAGACCGTGACGGGAACGCCGGCGAGCTTGCCGGCGCGCGCGGCAGCGAGGCCGTGATTGCCGGTCGAGGCCGTGACGACGCCGGCGCGGCGCTCATTCTCGTTCAGCAGGCGCGTCTTGTTGGTGGCGCCGCGCAGCTTGAACGAGCCGGTCGGCTGGAGATGTTCGCCCTTGAGGAGGACTTCGCAGCCGAGGGCGGCGGAGAGTGCGCTGCTGTAGTCGAGCGGCGTCACCGGCACCTGTGGGCGGATCGCCCGATGCGCATCCATGATCCTGTCGAGCAAGCCGTCCATCGCCACCTCCCGGCGTCGCCCGTCCAGCATGGGGAATCGCCGCGGCGGAGGTTAGCGCATCGGCCCGAAAAGTGGCTTGCGGTTTTCGGACAAGCCGATGCAATAACAAGACGCTAGACCATCGAGGAGCAATCAGGCTGGCGTCGCTCCCGCCCGCAACCTCTCGATCTCCGCCTGCAGCTCGGCGATGCGCCGGTCGCGCTCATCGAGCGCTGCCTTTACATCCGCGGCCTCGAAACGCTGGGGGATGTGCTGCGGGCAGTTCGCGTCCCAGGCCGCGACCGTGAACAGGATCGCCTGCTCCGGCCTCGCCCGGTAGCCCTCCGGCATCAGCTTCGCCAGCAGTTCCGCATCGCCTTCCACGACCCTGGCCTCGCCCCAGATCTTGACCCGCTGGCGATGGGCGTAGTCGATCAGGAAGAGATGCGCCTTGGGATTATCCGCGAGATTGCCGAGCGTGATGTACTGCCTGTTGCCGGCATAGTCGGCGAAGGCGATCGTCTTCTCGTCGAGCACATGCAGGAAGCCGGCGGGGCCGCCGCGATGCTGGATATAAGGCTGCCCCTCGGCATTGGCGGTGGCGAGGAAGGCGCTGGTCTGCGCCGCGATGAATCCAGCGAGATCAGGCGTGATCGTGGTCTGCCAGCCGCCACGTTTCTCTTGCCCCGCATAGCCGGCGCGCGAGCCACGTCGGCTCTGGTAGGCCTTGACGGTGGGCGTGAAGGCGACGTCGCTCGCATAGGCGGGGAGCGCGGTCATGTTTGCCTCCTGATGATCTCGGGGCAGCCGGGACGCTGTCCGGCCGTCGGAAGGGATGCTCAAGTCGCCCTAGGGGCGCTGACGCGTGGAAACCCGATCTCGGTGCGGAACAGCTCGTCTCGTGGCGACGAGGCGGGACAGGTTTCGAACCGAGCTGAGCTGCTTGTTGATACTACGCGATGTAGGTCTTTCCGAATTGCGGTGTAAGCCGGTAGGATTGGCAGGCATCCTACCGAATTTCGGAAGGCCAACATGGATCGGTTCGAGGCGATGTCGGTCTTTGCCGCCGTGACCGAGGCCGGCAGCCTCTCGGCGGCCGGGCGCCGCCTGGGCATGCCGCTGACGACGGTCAGCCGGAAGATGACGGAGCTGGAGAGCCATCTCGGGACCCGTTTGCTTGTGCGATCGAGCCGGCAGCTCTCGCTGACCGAAGCCGGCCGCTCCTATCTCGCGGCTTGCCGGCGTATCCTGGAGGAGGTCGGCGAGGCGGAGCGCGCCGCTGCAGGTGAATACAGCGCTCCGCGCGGCGAGTTGGTGATCACCGCGCCGATCGTGTTCGGCCGGCTGCACGTGCTGCCCGTGATCGCGGCGTTCCTGCGTGCCTATCCCGAGATCGAGGTGCGGCTATCGCTGGCCGATCGGGTGGTGCATCTGCTGGAGGACCATGTCGATCTCGGCGTCCGCATCGGCGAATTGCCCGATAGCAGCATGGTCGCCGTGCGGGTCGGTGCGGTGCGTCGCGTCGTCTGCGCCAGCCCGGATTATCTGGCGGCACGCGGCCGCCCGAACCGGCCTGCCGATCTCGCCGGCCACGACATCATCAGTTTCGAGGGGTTGGCCTCACCCGATATCTGGCGCTTCGGCGCCGGCAAGTCGGAGATCTCCGTGCCGATCCGTCCGCGCCTGACCGTCAACACGGCCGAGGCCGCGATCGATGCGGCGACGGAGGGCGTTGGCGTCACCAGCGTTCTCTCCTACCAGGCGGCGGATGCCGTTGCGTCCGGCAGGCTCGCATTGCTTCTGGAGGAATTCGAGCCGCCGCCCCGGCCGGTCAGCCTGGTCTATGCCGGGCGCGGTCTCCTGCCGCTGAAGCTGCGCGCCTTCCTCGATTTCGCGGGGCCCCGGTTGAAGGAGGCACTGGCGCAAACCGCGCGAGCGATTAATCTTCGCGCCGATTGAACCTCGGCCGTGCTCGCTGCGACAAAGCAGTGAACCGGCCTGCCGGGCCAGGGGCGATGCATACCGAAACCGACGACGATCTCGTCAAGCGCATCGCCTCCGGCGACCGGCTCGCCATGAAGGTGCTGTTCTCGCGGCACCAGGTGCATGTCTACCGTTTCGCGCTGCGGCTCGTCCGCGACGAGACGATGGCGGAGGATGTGATCAGTGACGTCTTCATGGATCTCTGGCGGCAGGCCGGCCGGTTCGAGGCGCGTTCCTCCGTCTCGACCTGGCTGCTCGCCATCACCCGCAACAAGGCCTATTCGCTGCTGCGCAAGCGACGCGAGGCCGGGCTCGACGACGGGTTCGCCGAGACGATCGAGGACGAGGCCGACGATCCGGAGATCGTGCTGCAGAAGCAGGACAAGGGTCTGGCCATCCGTGCCTGCCTCGGCAAGCTCACTGTCGAGCACCGCGAGGTCATCGACCTCGTCTATTATCACGAGAGCTCGGTCGAGGAGGCGGCGCGGATCGTCGGCATCCCCGAGAGCACGGTCAAGACCAGGCTCTTTCATGCCCGCAAGAAGCTGGGCGAATTGCTCAAATCTGCCGGCATCGATCGGGGCTGGCCCTGATTTCTCGCTATGCATCGCTCCGGGAGGCGCGTCATGACTGATACAATCGCGAACGACCCGCAGCGCGTGGCCATAGAGGAACTGCTGCCCTTCTACGCCAATGGCCGCATCTCTGCGCCCGACAAGGTTCGGGTCGAGAAAGCTCTCGCCGATGATCCCGAGCTCGTCACGCGGCTCGAGATCATCCGCGAGGACATGGCCGAGACGGCGCTGCTCAACGAGAGCCTCGGGGCTCCCTCGCCGCGTGTCCTCGACAGGCTGATGACGCAGATCGAGGCTGAGCCGCAGCAGACGACGCTGCTGATGCGAGCGCGCGGCGGCTTCCTGACCTGGCTCGGGCAGTTGCTCGCCGCGCAGCCGCCTCGCCGGCTCGCCTATGCCAGCGCGGCGGCGCTGGCGCTGATCGCGATCCAGGGCGCGGCGCTGACCGGCTTCGTCCTGCGCGGGGGCGGTGGCGGCTTTCAGACCGCGTCCACGTCGGGCGCACAGGCCTCGGAGCGCTATGTTCTGCTGAGCTTCAAGCCAGAAGCCAGGGCCGGTGACATCGCCGCTTTCTTCAAGCGCTATGATGCCGCCGTGGTCGACGGGCCCCGCGCCAACGGCTATTTCAAGGTTCGCGTCGGCGATGCTTCGCTGACCCCGGCACAGGTCGACGCCATCGCAGCGAGGATGAAGAACGAGGGCGAGATCATCGGCTTCGTCGCCCCGGCGCCGTGAATGGCCATCGAGGCGCTTCTCTGGTAGCTTCGACAGAGACGGGAAAAACGTCATGGCTCGCGACATTCGGATCGCTCGACCAAAACGCCTGGCCCGCCTTGCCGGTTCCGCCGGACTGGTGCTGCTTATGATCGGCTATGACCTGCCCAACACCGCGGCGCAGGACCATCGTGGCGGGTCGCCGCAGGACGCGCAGCAGACCCGGTCAGGTCGTGGGGGCACGGGTACGGCGGCTCCGGATGCCACGATGACGCCCCCACGCAGCATGGTGCTGCCCCCGTCCGGACCGCCGCCGATCTCGATACCGCCGACCACCGAGCAGCGGCTGGTCAATGACGAGATCCTGTTCGAGCTGGCGCCGGGCGTACAGGGCTCCGACGTGCTGAGCTCCTATCGCGCGACGCTGATCGAAAGTCGCCGCTTCGAGCTGGCGGGTGTCACGATCGCCCGCATCAGGATCAACGACGGCCGCAATGTGCGGGCGGTGCTGATGGAAATGGCGCTCGATCCACGCATCACCAGCGCCCAGCCGAACTACACATATGAACTGCAGCAGGAGCAGCGACCGATAGGCGGAAGCACGGCCGTGAGCGTGACATCGCAGCCCTCTCTGGTCCTCAGCCCGGTCAGGCCGAAGGAGGCACCGTCGGCGGCGGCCGGTCGCGAGCGGCAGCAACAATATGTCGTCGAGAAGCTGCATCTCGACGATGTCCATAAGATCGCGCGCGGCGCGGCGATCAAGGTGGCGGTGATCGATTCCGCCGCAGACCTCAACCATGCCGAACTGCAGGGCGTCGTCGTCAGCTCCTTCGACGCACTCGAAGGCGAGGCGCCACCGCAGCCACATGCGCATGGCACGGCGATGGCCGCGGCGATCCTGGCGCAGGCGCGATTGCAGGGCGTGGCGCCGGCGGCGCGGCTCCTGGCAGCGCGGGCCTTTGCCGGCACGGCGGGACCGGCGTCGGCGAGCGGTACGACCTTCCACATCCTCGCCTCTCTCGACTGGGCGGTGGGGCAGGGCGCGCGCGTCCTCAATCTCAGCTTCGCCGGGCCGCAGGACCGGCTGCTGTCGCGTTCGCTCGCGGGGGCGAAGGCGAGGGGCGTCATTGCGGTCGCGGCTGCCGGCAATGGTGGGGCCAAGGCCGCGCCGCTCTATCCGGGTGCCGATGCCAGCGTCATCGCGGTGACCGCGACCGATGCTGACGACAAGCCGTTCGCACAAGCCAATCGCGGCGATTATGTTGCGCTGGCCGCGCCGGGCGTCGACGTGCTCGCGGCCGAGCCGGCCGGACGCTACGCCTTCTCGTCGGGCACCTCGATCGCGGCGGCGCATGTGTCGGGGCTTGTTGCCCTGGTGCTGGAGAAGCGGCCGGATCTTGACCCCGACGGCGTGCGCAAGCTGCTGGCAGAGAGCGCCATTGATCTCGGCGTGAAGGGCAAGGATCCGGTCTTCGGCGCCGGGCGCATCGACGCGCAAGGCGCGCTGGCGCGGGCACTGCCGGTCTCGGCGGCGCGCTGAGAGCCCATTCGCGAATTCTACTGGCGTGGCCGCTCGACGCGGCGGTCTGCGCTTCCGGTGCTCACGGACCAATGTCCGCTGTGCTCCGGTTCTCGACGGCCGCGCCGATCGACTCACGCCAGCGAATTCTCGAACGGTCTCTCCACCGTTCCAGAATTTTTTCGTAGTCGCTTTGAACCAACTCCGGACTTGCCGCGACCAATGGGCATGGAGGGCGAGTGGTTCGCTCCCACCGAACCGGAGTTCAGACGATGACCGCCTCCAAGAAGAGCGTGACCGCCGCCCTCGCCGCCCTCACCCTCGGCACCGCCATCCTCGCCAGCGCCGGCGGCGCCGAGGCTCGCCCGCGTTACCGCGGCGCGCATTGGGGCGTCGGTGCCGGCATCGTCGGAGCGCTCGCCGTCGGCGGCCTGATCGCGGCCTCGGCCGGCAGCGCCTATGCCGAGCCGGTCTATGAGGACGTGCCGGTGCGCCGCTGCGATCTGGTCGAGCGCTTCAACCGCTACGGCGAAGTGATCGGCTACCGCAGGGTCTGCAGCGTCTACTGAGCGGTTCCCGCAGACTCACCGATCCGGTCCTCCGGCCCCACCCGGAGGGCCGGATGCGTTTTGACAGCGCGTGGTTCGGCTTTCGAATATCGGCGCCGAACAGCCCTCCGTATTGCTCTCCAAGCATGCCAGCAAAATTGTTCGGCCGGTCGTCATGCATTAGGGAGAGAGACTGTTTAGCCGAAGCAGAAGTCGGATTGCGATGAACGTGACCATGCCGGTCGGGGTCGCCCGCCGTGCCGCCATGCCGGTGCTGATCGCGCTCAGCGTCACGCACCTGCTCAACGACATGATCCAGTCGCTGATCCCGGCGGTGTACCCGATCATCAAGGGCGCCTATGGGCTCGATTTCGGGCAGATCGGGCTGATCACGCTGACCTTCCAGGTCGCGGCCTCGCTGCTGCAGCCGCTGGTCGGGCTCTATACCGACAAGAACCCGATGCCCTATTCGATGGTCATCGGCATGGGCTTCTCGCTGGCCGGGCTGCTTGGCCTCGCCTTTGCCGGCAGCTACGCGCTGCTGCTGCTTTCGGCGGCCTGCGTCGGCATCGGCTCCTCGATCTTCCATCCCGAGGCGACGCGGATGGCGCGCAGCGCTTCCGGCGGGCGGCACGGCTTCGCCCAGGGCCTGTTCCAGCTCGGCGGCCAGTCGGGTGGCGCGCTCGGGCCGCTGCTCGCGGCCTTCATCATCGTGCCGAACGGGCAGGGCAGCATCGCGTGGTTCTCTGCGGCAGCGCTGATCGCGATGGTGCTGATGACATGGACCGCCGCGCAGCATGCACTGATCGGCAAGCGCCAAGCCGCCGCCAGGGCGAGTTCCGGAGCGGCAATCCCGCAACAAGCGCGCAAGCTCGGTAATGTCGCGCTGCCGGTCGCGATCCTGATCGTGCTGCTGTTCTCGAAGAATGCCTATTCGGCGAGCTTCAGCTCGTTCTACACCTTCTACCTGATCGAGAGGTTCGAGGTCTCCGTGCAGACCTCGCAGGTAATGCTCTTCCTGTTCCTCGGCGCCTCGGCGGCCGGGGCGGTGTTCGGCGGCATGCTCGGGGACAGGATCGGCCGCAACAAGATCATCTGGTTCTCGATCCTGGGTGCGCTGCCCTTCACGCTTGTGCTGCCCTATGCCGATCTGTTCTGGACGGGCGTTCTGACGGTCATCATCAACATGATCATGTCGAGCGCCTTTTCCGCCATCCTGATCTATGCGCTGGAGCTCTTGCCAGGCCGGACCGGCCTCGTCGGCGGCTTCTTTTACGGCCTCTCCTTCGGCCTCGGTGGCGTGGCGGCCGCGCTGCTCGGCGAATTCACCGATCAGCTCGGCCTCGAGACGATCTACCGGATCTGCTCGTTCCTGCCGGCGATCGGCCTGCTCGCCTGGTTCCTGCCGCGGATAAAGGAAACGCCGCATCACTAGGTTATCGAGCTGAGGCCGAAAGAACCCCGGGAGGCGATGGCGTGAGTGGCGATCTGGTGCAGCTCACCGTGGCGGAGCTGCTCGAATCGACGGCGTCGAGCGAGGCGCTGCTTGCGCTCAACAATACCCATGCCGTGGAACTGTCCTGGCTCGAGCCGGACCGGCTGCGGCATCTCGTAGCCGAGGCCTTTCTCGCCAAGCGCATCGGCGCGGACGAGGCTCTGCTCCTCGCGTTCGACCAGGATGCCGATTACGACAGCCCGAACTTCCTGTGGTTCCGCTCGCGCTATCCGCGCTTCGTCTATGTCGATCGCATCGTCGTCGCAGCTGCCGCGCGCGGGCGCGGCCATGCGCGCCGGCTCTATCTCGACCTGTTCAAGCAGGCCGCTCGCGCCGGGCACGATCGGGTCGTTTGCGAAGTCAATTCCGACCCGCCCAATCCCGGCTCGGACGCTTTCCATGCCAATCTCGGCTTCGTCGAAGTCGGTGCAGCCGCGATCCATGGCGGCAGCAAGACCGTGCGCTATCTGTCGCGTCCACTTACCGGTGAGTCTGTGGGCGCTGTCTGAGCAGGGCGCGCAGCGGAGATCGAGGGCAACCGCTTGACCTTCGCGCCCGCATCAGCCTGATGTCGGCGCATCATGCGCCGCCCAAAACTTCTCTTCGTCGCCACCGAGGACTGGTTCTTCGCCTCGCATTTCCTGCCGATGGCGCGTGCGGCGCGGGAGATGGATTTCGACGTCGCCGTGATCGCGCGCGAACGCCAGCATCGCCGCGTCATCGAAGCGGCAGGCGCGCGTCTGATCGCGCTCGAGGCCGAGCGGCGCAGCCTGTCGCCCAAGGCGCTCTTTCATCAGGTCAGGGCGTTGAAGCGGCTGATCGAGGCCGAACGGCCGGATATCCTGCATTGCATCGCGCTGAAGCCGATCGCGCTTGCCGGGCTCGCCGGCAAGCTCGCCGGGATCGACCGGCGCGTCTACGCCCTGACGGGCCTCGGCTTCCTCGGCGCCAGGCAGGATAAGGCAGCGGCGGCGGCCCGGTTCGCGGCGAAGCTCTGGCTGCGCGAGGCGATCGACGGGCCGCAGGTGCGCTTCCTGTTCGAGAACCCCGACGATCCGGTGATGCTGGGGCTCGATCCGCAGGACAAGGCCAAGGTCGCGCTGGTCGGCGGTGCCGGGGTCGATCCGCTGGTGCTGATGCCGGAGCCGATGCCGCCGGCGCCGCCGCTCAAGGTCGCGCTGGTGGCGCGCATGCTCTGGTCGAAGGGTGTCGATCTCGCGGTCGAGGCCGTCAGGCTGGCGCGCGTGCAGGGCGCGAAGGTCGAGCTGACCATCCATGGCGCGCCCGACCCCTCCAATCCAAAGGCGATCCCGGAGGCGACCTTGCGCGACTGGGCGGCGCGGCCGGGCATCACCTGGGCCGGGCCGACACGCAATATCGAGGGTGTCTGGCGGGCGCATCATCTGTGCTGCCTGCCCTCGCGCGGCGGCGAGGGCCTGCCGCGGACGATCCTGGAGGCGGCGTCCTCCGGGCGCGCGATCCTGACCACAGACGTTCCCGGCTGCCGCAGCTTCGTGCGTGAGGGGCAGGACGGCATGGTCGTGCCGCCGGATGATCCGGCGGCCCTCGCCAAGGCGCTGGTCGTGCTGGCCGGGGCGCCCGGGCTGGTCGAGCGCATGGGCCAGAGCGCCCGCAACCGCCTGCTCGACGGCCATACCGAGCGCGACGTCATGGATGCGGTGAAGGCGCTCTACCGCTCGCTGCTGACGAAGCCGAGCGCGGATATCGCGGCATGAGCGGGGAGGCGGTGCTCGACCGGCGCGGCTTCATCCTCGCGCATACGCGTCTTTTGCCGGCGCCGCACGCGCCCGAGATCAGCCTGCATGTCGCCGAGGAGGCGACCGAGCTTTGGCAGAAGACCGAAGACGAGCTCGCCACGATCGGCCTGCCGCCCCCCTTCTGGGCCTTCGCCTGGGCCGGCGGGCAGGCGCTGGCGCGCTATATCCTCGACCATCCAGAATTCGTGCGCGGCAGGCGCGTGCTCGATTTCGCCAGTGGCTCGGGACTGGTGGCGATCGCCGCGGCGAAGGCTGGCGCGGCGCAGGTCGAGGCTTGCGATATCGATGCCTTCGCGGCCGAGGCGATGCAGCTCAACGCCGCGGTCAACGATGTTTCCATTACCGCGAGGCTCGACGACCTGATCGGGCGGGACGAGGGCTGGGAGGTGATCTGCGCCGGCGATGTCTGCTACGAGCGGGCCATGGCGGAGAGCGTGGTCGCCTGGCTCTCCGGCCTGGTCGCGCGCGGCGCGCAGGTGCTGATCGGCGATCCCGGACGGAGCTATCTACCGAAGGACAGGCTTGTCGAAGTCGCGACCTACCAGGTGCCGGTGACACGCTCGCTCGAGGATGCCGAGATCAAGAAGAGCACGGTCTGGGCTCTCTCAGCCGACGGTGGTTAGCTGGCAACAGCCCGAGCCGTGGTGTGCGCGGTCTCGGAATGCCCCCTCCCGCGCAGGGACCGCACCAGCAAATAAAACGCCAGGACATGCGTGATCATCAGAGCGGGCACGTAGAGGATCGGAATCCAGTAGGCCGCCGCCAGCTGCCCGGCCCGTTCCGGAAGGCCGAACTGGACGCCGTGATAGTAGTTGGTGAGGAGATCGGCGGCTCCCACGAGATTGAATACGGCAACGAAGAACCAGAACAGGGGACGGACCCGAAAGCTCATCAGCGCCAGCATCGCCAGCAGGCCGGTGGCGAAATCGCCATAGGCGGCGGATGCCGCAAAGCCGGTGGGCAGATCCGGTCCGACGACACCCGGCACGATGAAGACCAGGCCGAAGAAGCGGAAACTGTGCAGGGTGGCGATGGCGCGCTGCGCCTGGGCGTGGTCCAGCGACTTCATCCGCGGCAGCACATAGGCGCCCAGGATGAGCAGCCAGGGCAGATAGCCGAGGATGAGCTGGATCTGGAGAATGGTCGATGGTGACATGCGCGTCTCCCGTCAGGATTATCCCCGTCAGCACCGGTGATGGAACTTGAAGATATCCATCGCTATAAGCTTGGTACCAGTTGGTACCAGAGTCAAGGAGGAGCGTTTGGCGGCAGGATCCGGAGCGGCGGGAGCAGATGGCGGATCTGCCCGGGCGCGCATTCTCGAAGCCGCCTTCGCAACCTTCAGCGCGCAGGGCTATGCGCAGACGAGCATGCTGGAGATCGCGACCCGCGCGCGCGTATCGAAGCGCGAGCTCTATGCGCTGGTCGGCAACAAGCAGGACATGCTGGCCGCCTGCATCACCGAACGATCCGGCCGCATGCGTCCGCTGGCCGACATGCCCGAGCCCGATGACCGCGCGAGCCTCGCGGCCGCATTGACGGCGTTTGGGGAGAGGCTCTTGCGCGAGGTCAGCGATCCCGTGGTCGTCGGTGTCTTCCGGCTGGCGATCGCCGAGGCCGAACGGGCGCCGGAGATCGCGCAGGCGCTCGACTCGATCGGGCGGGCGGCGGCCCGGAAGGAACTGGCCGCCCTGCTCGGGACGGCGCAGGCGCGCGGCCTCCTGAGTGGAGATCCCGTCGAAATGACCATGCGATTCCTGGCCCTGCTCTGGGGCGACCTGATGCTCGGGCTGCTGCTTCGCCTCGCCGATCCGCCGACGCCCGAGGAAGCCCAGCGTCGCGCCCGCGAGGCCGCCTCCGCCTTCCTGTACCTGCAGTCGGCTGAGGGAGTGGGCTGGCATCTTGTGCGATGTCAGCCCAATCTCCGCTAGTCCGTGCTGGCGGTGGAGAGCGCGTAGTGAAGTCGGACGCAGCCCCGCTCCAAAGCCCGCGCGCTAAGGAGCCTCGGGCTTGCCCGGAAACCGGTCGGCGGAAACAGCGGTCTGCCGCCGCCGATCAATTCCGGCATGACGTAGATCTCGATCTCATCAAGCGCGCCGCGCTCCATGAAGGCCATTTGCAGTTGGCCTCCGCCGAGCATCCAGACGTCCCCATCGTCGAGACTGCGCAGTTCGGCGATCAACGAGTCGATATCGCCTCGGGTTTCGAGTGGCCCCTTCGGAGCGATGATCGGCCGGGAGGTGACGATGATCGCCCTCTGTTCGCCGTAGGGCCAGGGCCCGGGGTCCTGCATGATGAAATCGTAGGTCCTGCGGCCCATGACCACGGTGCGGATGCGCTTCAGGAAGAGGCGATAATCGTCCTCGCCGAGGTCCATGCCCTCATACTTGAAAAGCCAGTCGAGGCTGTCGTCCGGCGTGGCGATGAAGCCATCGACGCTCGCTGCAATATAGCCGAGGATCTTGGCCATCGCCGTTCCGTTTGATTATAAATGAATGTTCATTTATAATTATCCCATGAGCCGAGGCAAGACAATTTCCGACGGGCAATTGCTCGACAGGCTCCTGGCCGCCGTGAGGGAGCACGGCCCTTCGGACCTGTCCTTCGCCAAAGCGTCGCAGGCGACCGGCCTTGCCGCGGCGACCCTGGTGCAGCGCTTTGGGACCCGTGTCGGAATGGTGGAGGCTGTCCTCCTACGGGCGTGGGACCAGCTCGACGAAACGACCGCCGCTGCCGACGCGGATACCTTGCCCGATTCCGCCGGGGCGATCGAGCTGCTGTTGCGCCTGACGAATTCAGGCCGCGCCGAGTATGATTTCACTGACGGGCTGCTCCTGCTGCGCGAGGACATTCGCAACCCCGTCCTGCGGGCGCGGGGCGCTGAATGGGGCGCGCGCCTGGCGGATGCGCTCGGGCGCCGGCTCTGCGATGACGCCGAGCGTGGCACTGCGCTCGGCTGGCAGATGCTGGGCCTGTGGCAGGGGACACTCGTCTGGTGGGCGTTCCGGCGCGATGCCGAGCCCGTCGTGAAGGTGCGGGAGAGCTTGGAGGATTGGTGCCGAAGCGTCGGCGCCCGATAGGCACGCACTCCAGGCTTCTCAGGTTCGCGACAGACAGCCTCCCGCCTAGCGCATTTCCGCGTTTCTTCGAATCGCGGAAATCCTCTAGCTATTTGTTTGGACGCATTTTCTTCACGCGAACCGGGGTCCACTTCGCTCGAAAATGCTCTAGGAAATCGCCTCCTGCACATCGAGGGTCCCCTGCACGCCGATCGCGTCGTAGTTCCGCTTCAGCCAACGCCTCGCCGCGTGCCGGCCCATGTCGCGCAGGCGCAGCAGGAAATCCCATTCGGCGTTCATGCGGGTCGAGCTGGTGAGTTCGGCGAGCGGGGGGCCGCCATCGATGCGGTGCATCAGCACGCGCTTGTACTCGTCCTTCGGCAATTTGCCGGCATCGATCAGGCGGTTGACGAAGGCGATGGCGCGCAATTCACGCAGCAGCGAGGCGTTGAAGGTGATCTCGTTCAGCCGGTCCTGGATGGCGCGGGCATTGGTCGGCAATTCCCTGCGCTGGAGCGGGTTGATCTGCACCAGCATCACGTCGTCGCAATGGGTCTCGTAGAAGAGCGGGAACAGGGCCGGATTGCCCATGTAGCCGCCGTCCCAATAGGCCTCGCCGCCGATCTCGACCGCCTGGAACAGCATCGGCAGGCAGGCCGAGGCCATCAGGTGGTCGGCGGTCAGCTCCTCGTCCCGGAAGACCTTGATCTTGCCGGTGCGGACATTGGTGGCGGCGATGAAGAGCTTGACGGCCCGGCAGGCGCGGACCTTGTCGAAATCGATCAGGTCCGCGATCACGCCGCGCAGCGGATTGATGTTGAGCGGGTTGACGTCATAGGGGCTCGCGACCTTCGAGAACATCTCGAACCAGAGCAGGGCCGGAGGCACGTTGCTGCCGCCCCAGGCGCCAAGCATGGTGTCGATCAGCGAGCGCTCCGAGCCGCCATATTTGCCGTCGACGCTGATGCGGCGCCAGAAGGTCTCCAGCGCGGTTCGGGCGCCGTCGATGCCGCCTTCGAGCCAGCCCTCGCTCAGGACCACCGCGTTCATCGCGCCGGCGCTGGTGCCGGAGAGCGCCTCGATGGCGAGGCGCCCGTCCTCCAGGATCGCGTCGAGCACGCCCCAGGTGAAGGCGCCATGGGCGCCGCCGCCCTGGAGCGCCAGCGAGACGCGCTTCTCCGCCTTCGGGCCGGCCAGGCCCGGGACGACGCGCGCGCCGCGCTTGCTGCGCCGTCCGGTCACGCGGCCGTCCAGCCACCATCCATCGGCAGGGTGGCGCCGGTGATCGACTTGGCCGAATCGGTGCAGAGGAAGACGGCGAGCGCCGCGACCTGGTCGACCGTGACGAATTCCTTGGTCGGCTGGGCCTCGAGCAGCACGTCGTTGATGACCTGCTCCTTGGTGAGGCCGCGCGCCTTCATCGTGTCGGGGATCTGCTTCTCGACCAGCGGTGTCCAGACATAGCCGGGCGCGATGGCGTTGACGGTGATGCCATGGGTCGCGACTTCGAGCGCCACCGTCTTGGTCAAGCCGGCGATTCCGTGCTTGGCCGAGACATAGGCCGACTTGAAGGGCGAAGCGACGAAGGCATGCGCCGAGGCGGTGTTGATGATGCGGCCCCAGCCCTTGGCCTTCATCTTCGGCAGGGCGGCGCGGGTGGTGTGGAAGGCCGAGGACAGGTTGATCGCGATGATCTGGTCCCATTTCTCGATCGGGAATTCGTCGATCGGCGCGACATGCTGGATGCCGGCGTTGTTGACCAGGATGTCGATGGCGCCGAAGGCCTTCTCGGCCTCGGCGACCATGGCGGCGATCTCGGTCGGCTTGGTCATGTCGGCGGGCGAGAACAGGGCCTTGATGCCGAATTCCTTCTCGAGCCCGGTTCGCAGCGCCTCGGCATCGGCGGGGGGCATGATGCCGTTGATCACGAGATGGGCGCCTTCCTTGGCGAGGGCGCGGGCATAGGCGAGGCCGATCCCGGAGGTCGAGCCGGTGACGAGGGCGGTGCGGTCTTTGAGGAACATCAGCGTCAAGGCTCCTGACATTGCCGGAGAAAGTGCTTAGATAGCGCGCGGGTAGCATCTGCGACGTTATCATTGTCACGAAACGCCGCTTACTGTGCTATTGCAACGCAAAATGACCAGAATGCAGCCACTCGCCCACGCGCACGATAGCCATGACGCCGGCTCATGCCGCCACGCGCACGAGCATCAGGAGCATGCCGCCGAGGCTCTGGCGCGGGCCGAGCGCGTCTGCCGCGAGCGTGGCCTGCGCCTGACGCCGATTCGCCGCCAGGCGCTGGAAGCGCTCCATGCCGATCACAAGCCGGTGGGCGCCTATGATCTCGCTGATCGCATCTCGCCGCCGGGCGGGCGCCGGCTCGCGCCGATCTCGATCTATCGCGCGCTCGATTTCCTGGTCGAGCAGGGCTTCGTGCATCGGCTGAGCTCGCGCAATGCCTATATCGCCTGCCTGCACGGGCATGGCGCCGACGAGGTCGTCGCCTTCCTGATCTGCGAGGCCTGCGGCGGCGTCGACGAGGATTCATCGCCCGCCATGCGCAAGGCCGTGGCGGCGATCGCGCAAGGGCGGCAATTTTCGCCCTCGCATCAGGTGGTCGAGATCGTCGGCCGCTGCGACCATTGCCGGAGCGCTGCTACCCATGACTGAAGCCGTCCTGCCGGCAGCTCTTGCCGAAATCGCCGGGCCGCAGCCGCGCCGACTTACCGTGCCGGTCAAGGTCGGCGGCGTCGAAGTCGGCGGCGGCGCGCCGATCGTGGTGCAGTCGATGACCAATACCGACACGGCCGATGTCGGGGAGACCGTGAAGCAGGTCGCGGCGCTGGCGCGGGCGGGCTCGGAGCTGGTGCGCATCACGGTCGACCGCGACGAGGCGGCGGCAGCCGTGCCCCATATTCGCGAGCGACTCGACAGGATCGGCGTCGACGTGCCGCTGATCGGCGATTTCCACTATATCGGCCACAAGCTGCTCGCCGACCATCCGGCCTGCGCCGAAGCGCTGGCGAAATACCGGATCAACCCGGGCAATGTCGGCTTCAAGGACAAGAAGGACCGGCAGTTCGGCCAGATCATCGAGCTCGCCATCAAGCACGACAAGGCGGTCCGGATCGGCGCCAATTGGGGCTCGCTCGACCAGGAGCTGCTGACGGCGCTGATGGACGTGAATGCCGTCTCCGAGAAGCCGCTCGATGCGCGCGCGGTGATGCGCGAGGCGATGGTGCAGTCGGCCCTGCTCTCGGCCGTGCGCGCCGAGGAGATCGGGCTCGGCAAGGACAAGATCATTCTCTCGGCCAAGGTCTCGGGCGTGCAGGACCTGATCGCCGTCTACCGCATGCTGGCCGCCCGCGCCGACTATGCCATCCATCTCGGCCTGACCGAGGCCGGCATGGGCTCGAAGGGGCTGGTCGCCTCCTCGGCGGCGCTCGGCATCCTGCTGCAGGAAGGCATCGGCGACACGATCCGCTATTCGCTGACGCCGGGGCCCGGCGGTGACCGTACGCTCGAGGTCAAGGCCTCGCAGGAATTGCTCCAGACCATGGGCTTCCGTGCCTTCGTGCCGCTGGTCGCGGCCTGTCCGGGCTGCGGGCGCACGACCTCGACCGTGTTCCAGGAACTGGCGCGCGACATCCAGAGCTGGATTTCGACATCGATGCCGGAATGGAAGACGCGCTATCCCGGCGTGGAAGCGCTCAATGTCGCGGTGATGGGCTGCATCGTGAACGGGCCGGGCGAGTCGAAACATGCCGATATCGGCATTTCCTTGCCGGGCACCGGCGAGGCACCGACGGCGCCCGTCTTCGTCGACGGCAAGAAGGTCGCGACCTTGCGCGGAGCGGGGATCGCCGGCGAGTTCAAGACGATGGTCAACGATTATATCGAGCGGCGTTACGGTCTGCGCGCCGATGCCGCCGAATAATCGGTCATGCGTTGCAGGTTCGGCGTGCATGCACCTTTGCGTGCCGCCGGGCTTGTGTTAGAGGCCCCGGCCTTTCGCTGCGCCGCAGCATCCGTGGAGAGCCATGATGGGGCATGACCACCCGAATCCGCCGGCCGCTGGCACGGGGGATTCCCGTTTCGGTCTCGACGGCGGGCATGGCGTTCAGCACGGGCATTCGACCGCGAGCTATGCCGCGCTCGCGCTCGGCGCGCTCGGCGTCGTCTATGGCGATATCGGCACGAGCCCCCTCTATGCATTGCGCGAGACCGTGCTGGCGGCGACCGGCGCGGCCGCCGGCGGCCATGGCGGCGGGGCAGAAGTGGCCCTGACCGGTCCACTGCCGCGCAGCGTCGTCATCGGCGTGCTCTCGCTCATCCTGTGGTCGCTCGTCGCGGTCGTGACGCTGAAATATGTCGTGCTGCTGCTGCGGGCCGATAATAACGGGGAGGGCGGCACGCTGACGCTGGTCGCGCTGGCGCAGCGCGCGCTCGGGCGCATGCGCGGCGGCTTCGTGCTCTTCCTCGGCATGGCCGGCGCCGCCCTGTTCTATGGCGATGCGGTGATCACGCCGGCGATCTCGGTTCTGTCGGCGGTCGAAGGCCTCAAGCTCGTCACGCCCTATTTCGATGGCTACGTGCTCTGGATCGCGACCGCGATCCTGCTCGCGCTGTTCCTGGTGCAGAGCCGCGGCACGGCGAGCGTCGCCAATTTCTTCGGGCCGATCATGCTGATCTGGTTCCTGACGCTCGGCGGGCTCGGCATCTACCACATCGCCGACGATCTTAGCGTCTTCTCATCGATCAACCCCTATCACGGCCTGCACTTCTTCTACGCGCATCCCGGCCTCTCGCTGGCGGTGCTCGGCTCGGTCTGCCTCGCGGTCACCGGGGCGGAAGCGCTCTATGCCGATATGGGCCATTTCGGCCGGGGACCGATCCGCTCGGCCTGGCTCTATCTGGTCTTCCCGTCGCTCTGGCTAAATTATCTCGGCCAGGGCGCGCTGATCCTCTCGGACCCGAGCGCGATCGACAATCCGTTCTACAAGCTCGCTCCGGAAGGTCTGATCCTGCCGCTGGTGATCATGGCGACCGTGGCGACGATCATCGCCAGCCAGGCGGTCATCACCGGCGCCTATTCGCTGACCCGCCAGGCGATCCAGCTCGGCCTGCTGCCGCGCCTCGAGATCAGGCACACGTCGGAGCAGACCTCGGGCCAGATCTATATCCCGCGTATCAACACGATCCTGCTGGTGGTGGTGCTGATCCTGGTCTGGAGCTTCCGGACCTCGTCGAACCTGTCGCACGCCTACGGCATTTCGGTCTTCGGGGCGATGGTGGTCGATTCGCTGCTGGCCTGGATCGTGATCAGCAAGGGCTGGCGCTGGAGCACAGCGGCGACCGCGGCGGTGATCGGCCCGTTCCTGATCATCGATGTCGCCTTCTTCTCGGCCAATATGCTGAAGCTGCTCAGCGGCGGCTATGTGCCGGTGATGCTGGCGGTCATGCTGGTCGTGCTGATGGCGACCTGGGTGCGCGGCACCAAGATCCTGTTCGACAAGACCCGAAAGACCGACGTGCCGCTGCTCGAACTGGTCGGCATGCTCTCGAAGAGCCCGCCCTATCGGGTCAAGGGCATGGCGGTGTTCCTGACCAGCGATCCCGAGACCGCGCCGGCCTCGCTGCTGCATAATCTCAAGCACAACAAGGTGCTGCATGAGCGCAACGTCATCCTGACCGTGCGCTCGGCCGATACGCCGCGCGTGCCCGAGGAGGAGCGGGTGCGCCTCTCGCGCATCACGGACGATTTCTGGCGGGTCGAGATGGTCTATGGCTATATGGAGAGCCCGAACGTGCCGAAGGGGCTCGCCATGCTGCGCAAGCAGGGCTTCAAGTTCGACATCATGTCGACCTCGTTCTTCCTGTCGCGTCGCTCGATCAAGGCCTCGCCGCAATCGGGCATGCCGATCTGGCAGGACAAGCTCTATATCAGCCTGACCAAGAGCGCGACCGACGCGACGAGCTTCTTCCAGATCCCGACCGGACGCGTGGTCGAGGTCGGCACACAGGTCACGGTCTAAGACGCCCCCGGTCGCAAAAAAAGGCCGACCTCGGCGGAGGCCGGCCTCACTTCCAAATCGCCACAGACGCGAAGATCGAGGCGGCGCGAGCCGCCCCGAAGGCGCGGCCTCAGTTCTTCGTCAGCCCGAGATCCTTCAGCACGGCGTTGCCGCGCTCGGTGAAGGCCTTCACATAGGTCTCGAACTCGCCGGGCTTGTCCCAGACCGGGGTGATGCCGCGGTCCATCATGCCCTTGCGAACATCCTCGCGCTGCATCGTGCGCTGGGCGGCGTCGAACAGGATCTTGCGGCGTTCGGCCGGGACGCCCTTGGGGGCGGCGAGCGCGAACCAGTTCTCATAGGTCCAGTCGAGCCCGACTTCCTTGGCGCTGGGGACGTCCGGGAAGTTGGGATGGCGCTCGTTGGTCATCAGCAGGATGGTGCGGACGCGGCCGGCATCGAGCATCGCCTTGGCCTCGATCGGCGAGCCGGTGAAGGCAGTGATGCCGCCGGCGACGAGGTCCTGCAGGGCGGGCGCGCCGCCATTGCTCGGCACCCATTTCACCGCGTCCGGCGCGATTCCGGCGGCCTTGAGGATGCCGCCGGAGGCGATATGCCAGGAGCCGCCGACGCCGGTGCCCGAGGCGAGCATCGTGCCTTTCGGATTGTCCTTCGCCGCCTTGAGATAGTCGGCCACGGTCTTGTACGGGCTGTCGGCCTTGACGGTGATGCCGGCTGGGATCAGCGAGACGCGGGAGAACAGGTCCATGCTCTCGGGCGTCAGATCGCCGAGGCCGAGGCTCTTGTAGAACGAGATCTCGGGGCTGGCGCCGCCGATCGTGTAGCCGTCCGGCTGGGCGGTGGCGATGAAGGTATGGCCGGTGAGGCCGCCGCCGCCGGTGCGGTTGATGACATTGACCGGCTGCTTGAGTTCGGCCTCGAGTCCGTTCGCGAAGATGCGCATGACCGAATCCATGCCGCCGCCGGCGGCCCAGGGCACGATCAGCTGAACCGGGCGATCGGGGAACGCCCATGACGCGCCGGCCGAGGCGAGCAGCGCCACCGCCGCGACAGCGGCTTTCGTAAAATTCTTCATGTGACCTCCCACGCGTTCCGGCCGCTCTGAGGCGGCTCGAAGCCAATGGGTAGAGATTGCGGCGAGGCGCGGCAAGCATCATCGCCAAAATGTATGCAAGATTCCCGGAGGTGGTAACGCCGGTCTATCCGGTAGCGAGCACGGCACTGAAATGCTCGGAAATGGCGTGGATCGGCCAGCGGAGGAGGCGCAGCTGTCCATACATATACATGCCGGCGGCAGCTGCCGCCGACTTCGGGGGCCCAGAGAACTCAGCCAGGCCGCCGCGTGCATTGGGGCGGCCAGGTGGAGCCGTCATTCGAGGATGCGGGTCTCGTAGGCGTAGAGCTGGCGGAAGCCGAGCCCGGCATAGAGCTTGAGCGCGACCGCATTGGTCTGATCGACCTGGAGATAGGAGGCATGCGCGTCCATCAGCCTGGCCCAGCTCATCAAGCCGGTGATCATTCTGCGACCCAAGCCATGGCCGCGATGGTTGGGGTCGACGATGACCGAGCCGATCTCGGCCATGCCGCGCTCGGCAACGCTCATGCCATAGGCCACCGGCTCGCCCGCCAGCAGGAAGGTGGCGAAGGCGGCCGGCAGGCGCACTTTCTCGACGATGGCGGCGAGCTGGGCCTCGTTGCGCTTGGCCTCGACCTGATGCGAGGAGACGCCGGCGATCCAATCCTGGCTTGGCCGGGCCTCGATCTGGAGGTCGGGCTCGATCAGGGGCTCCGCGCCGTCGAGATCGGCGATTAGACCGAAGGAGGCGTCCTTGAGCCTGTAGCCCCGCGCCAGCACGCGCTTATGGGTGTCCTCGCCGACGAGCGGTGTCAGACGGATGCTCGGCGGCAGGCCATCGGCGCGATAGAGTTCCTCGATCATCGCGAGCGTGGCGTCGTCGAGCTCGGCGCCGGGCTTCAACGGCGACGCGGAATTTGCGCGTCCGGAATAGCCGCTGGCGAAGCGCACCACCCAGTCGCCGATCAGCAGCGTCGAGGGGGAGGGCCAGGCGTTGACGACCCGCCGTTCGCATTCGAGCACGAGGGCCTGGTCGTCCGGCGCGTCGGTCATCGCGGTCACGGCGTTCACTGGCCACCTCCCGGCTTGCGCGGTTGCGGGCGCCAGCCGGACGGCGCCATCTCGAAGCCCGAGAAGGCGAAGCCGGGCGCGACCGTGCAGCCGACCAGCGTCCAGGCGCCGAGCGAGGTCGCGCTCTGCCACCAGCCAGTGGGCACGACGAATTGCGGACGCTGCCCGGCCTTGAGGTCGGTGCCGAGATGATGGGCCGAGGCGTCATGGCCATTGGGCGAGACGCTGATCACCAGCGGTGCGCCGGCATAATGGTGCCAGATCTCGGCCGCATCGACGCGGTGCCATTCCGATGTCTCGCCGACGTCGAGCAGGTAATAGATCGCCGTCGAGAAGCCGCGCCCTTCCGGCCCGGCCTCGTCGCGAAACGTCTCGCGATAATGGCCGCCTTCAGGATGGGGCTTGAGCTCGAGCAGGCGGATCACCTCCGCCGCGCTCAGGCCGTCGAGCTGCTGGCTCATGCTGCTTCAGAACCTGTTCTTGGCTTCGCGAAGGGCGGCGAAGACCTCGTCCGGCTGGGCGCCGACGAGGCCGACCGAGGCGGCGAGCGCGCCTTCCGACGAGCGGAAGAACGGGTTCGTCGCCTTTTCCTCGCCGATCGTCGTCAGGGCCCAGAAGCGGCCTTCGGCCTTGGCCTTCTCCGCTTCCGCGAGGCGTGCCTGCAAGGCGGCATTGGCCGGATCCATGGCGATGGCGAAACGGGCATTCGAGAGCGTGTAGTCGTGGCCGGTGATGAGCTTGGTCTCGTCCGGCAGGGTCCTGATCCTGGCGAGGGAGCTCCACATCGCGCCCATCTGGCCCGGCTGGACGCGGCCGCAGCCCATGACGAAGACGACATCGCCGACCAGGGCGAGTCGCGTCTGGACGCCGACATAGCTGAGATGGCCATCGGCATGGCCGGGCGTGTGCCAGATGTCGAAAGCGAAGCCGCCGAGCGAAACCTGGTCGCCCTGCGCGACGACGGTGTCGACCGGCGCCTGGCTGGTGGAATCAGGCGGGCCGTAGACCGTGGCGCCGGTGGCGGCCTTCAGCTCGGCAACGCCCTGGGTGTGGTCGAAATGCGCATGGGTGATGAAGATGTCGCTGATGATCCAGCCCTTTTCCTCCGCCGCGGCCAGGACCTGGGCGGCATCGGGCACATCGACCGCGGCGCAGGCCTGTGTCGCCGGGTCGCGGATCAGGGCTCCGGCATTGTCGCTGAGCGTGCGGAAGACATGGATATCGAGGGACATGGAAGGCTCCGGGTGGGGGCAATCGCTGGAGAACTGAATGCGGCAAGGCCGTGTTCCAATCAAGCGCGCCGGGGCGTGCCGCCGTTGCGGCCCGCCCTCTTGCCATTGTGCCCACCGCATTCCATGTCCGTGGCATGGCTCTCGATGTCGTCGACCTGCGCGCCTTCTATGCCAGCCCGCTAGGCCATGTGGCGCGTCGCTTCATCGGTCGGGCGATGCTGCGCTTCTGGCCGGATTGCGGGCGACAGCGCCTGCTCGGCCTCGGCTTCGCGACGCCTTACCTCTCCGTGCTCGGCGCCGGGGCGGAACGCGTGCTCGCCTTCATGCCGGCGGCGCAGGGCGTGGTGAACTGGCCCTCCGACGGGCTCTCGGCTTCGGCACTGGTCGAGCCGACCTTGCTGCCGCTGCCGACCGCCTCGGTCGATCGCATCGTGCTTGTGCATGCGCTCGAGGAGACCGAGAGCCCGGACGATCTGCTGGAGGAGGTGGCGCGGGTGCTCAGCCCGGGCGGTCGCGTGCTCGTGGTCGCGCCCAATCGCCGCGGCCTGTGGGCGCGGATGGATGCGACGCCCTTCGGCTATGGCCGGCCGTTCAGCCGCTCGCAGCTCGAAGCGCTGATGCGCGGGGCGACGCTGGCGCCGGAGAACTGGGCCGAGGCGCTCTATGTGCCGCCATTGAGGGGGCGGCTGTTCATGCGTTCGGCCCCGGTCTGGGAGCGGCTCGGCTCCAGCATCTCGCTGCCCTTTGCCGGCGTGCATGTCATCGATGCGACCAAGCAGTTCTACCGTCGCGCGCCCCTGCGCGCGACGCGGCGCAGCTTCGCCTTCCGGCCGGTGCTGCTGCCGCAGGCGACGCCGACACCAACGCCGAGAAACGCACCGCGAGCCGGCAGCCCTCCCGGAACGGCCTCGCCGGGTTGACAATTTCGGCGCGGCGCGGCCAAGGTCCGCCGCTTTTTCGCGCCCCCTACATCCCTTCGTCGCGTTCGCGCGGACCGATGGCGCGGACCAGAACTGGATGACGATGCGAAGCTACCTTGATTTCGAGAAGCCTGTCGCCGAGCTGGAGGCCAAGGCGGATGAGTTGCGTGCGCTCGACGCGAAGGGCGACGGCTATTCGCTTTCCGAGGAGATCGGCAAGCTCGACACCAAGGCGAGCCAGACGCTCAAGGAAATCTATGCGGCGCTGACGCCCTGGCAGAAGACGCTGGTCGCGCGCCATCCGCAGCGCCCGCATTTCAGTGATTACTGCGCCAAGCTGATCACCGAATTCACGCCGATGGCGGGCGATCGCGGCTTCGGCGAGGACGAGGCGATCGTCGGCGGATTCGGGCGATTCCGCGGCGAGGCGGTCTGCGTGCTCGGCCAGGAGAAGGGCAGCTCGACGGAGACGCGCATCCGGCACAATTTCGGCATGCCCAAGCCGGAGGGCTATCGCAAGGCGGTGCGCCTGATGGAGCTCGCCGACCGTTTCGGCCTGCCGGTGCTCAGCTTCGTCGACACGGCCGGCGCCTATCCCGGCATCGAGGCCGAGGAGCGTGGCCAGGCCGAGGCGATCGCGCGCTCGACCGAGGCGTGCCTCGGCCTGCGCAGCCCGAGCGTCGCGCTGGTGATCGGCGAAGGCGGCTCGGGCGGCGCCATCGCAATTGCCGCGATGAGCAAGGTCATGATGCTCGAGCACGCGATCTATTCGGTGATCTCGCCGGAGGGCGCGGCCTCGATTCTCTGGCGCGACACGGCCAAGGCGCAGGATGCCGCCACCGGCATGAAGATCACGGCGCAGGATCTGCTGCGCTTCGGCATCATCGACCGCATCATCAACGAGCCGACCGGCGGCGCCCATCGCGATCCGGAGGCGGCGATCGGGCGTGCGGGCGATGCGATCGCGCTGGCCCTGACCGACATCGCCGGGCTCTCACGTGAGGAGTTGGTGACACAGCGCGAGGAAAAATACCTGGCGATCGGCCGCAGCCTCTAAGGGGCGGTTGACACAGGACTTAACCGTCCCTTGACCATATGGCCAAAAATGGACTGGCCGTGGTAAGGAACGCTCAAGGCTAACGCTTCTACAACGGCGAAGGGCGGCACAATTTTGCCGTCTTCCATGGTACAAGGTCACTAACGACCGCTGATCGATGGGATCGACGACGTGGCAATTAGACACTTCGCCCTCGTGGCGCTCGTTGCTCTGACCCTGGGCGCCTGCGAGGAGGAACGCTATCGCAGTTCCGCTCGCCATTACATTCCGATCCCCTCCGCCACCTATACGCTCATGGCCGAGAAGGGCATGAGCAAGGACCAGCCGATCCTGATCCGCTCATACAAGAAGGAGTCGGAGCTCGAGGTCTGGAAGAAGCGCGGCGACGGAAAATACGCCCTGCTCAAGACCTTCCCGATGTGCCGTTGGTCCGGCCAGCTCGGCCCGAAGGTGCGCGAGGGCGACCGCATGGCGCCGGAAGGTTTCTATGCCATCACGCCCGGGCAGATGAACCCGAACTCGTCCTATTATGTCTCGTTCAACATGGGCTATCCCAACGCCTATGACCGTTCGCATGGCCGCACCGGCGCGCATCTGATGGTGCATGGCGCCTGCTCCTCGGCCGGCTGCTACTCGATGACCGACGACCAGATCGGCGAGATCTACGCCTTGGTCCGTGAGGCGCAGAGCGCCGGTCAGAAGGCCGTGCAGATGCAGGCGCTGCCCTTCCGGATGACGCCGGAGAACCTCGCCAAGCACCGGCTCGACCCGAATATCGCCTTCTGGAAGAACCTGAAGGAAGGCACCGACTATTTCGAGGTCGCCAAGGACGAGCCGGCGGTCGGCGTCAGCGGCGGGCGTTACGTCTTCAATGGCGGCAGCACCGCTGCGCAGGTTGCCGAGAAGCGCCGCTCCGACGAGGTCCAGGTCGCTGCGCTCGTCGCCAAGGGCACGCCGGCGATCAAGCTGATCTATGACGACGGCGACCAGCATTCCTCGTTCAAGAGCACGCTGATCGCCAGCGGCTCCGATTCGCTCAATCGTTCGGTCTCGTGGGCCTCGCGCGATGTCGGCGTCAGCCGCCCGGACGCGCTGTCCGGTGGCCCGCGCGTCGTCGTGCTCGACGATAAGGGCAAGGCGAAGGCGACCGCCAGGGCAGCCTCCGCCGATGACGATGCGGTCCTGGCTGCGGTCGCTTCCGCGGCTGCAGAGTCCGCGCCTGCCGCCAAGGCCGAGCCGGCCAAGCCGGCCGCCGCCGAGCCCGCGGCGCCGAAGCCTGCGGCTGCGCCGGCCTCCGCCGCCACTCAGGTCGCCAAGGTCCTGCCGGGCGCCGGCCAGCAGGCCCCGGTCGCTGCCAGCGTCGCTGCGGCGCCCGCACCTGCCGCTCCGCAAGGTGGTGAGGACAATCGCCCGTTCTACCAGCGCGCGCTCAGCTTCGTGCCGCTGATCGGCGGCTCGTCGCAGCCTGCTCCGACTGCCGAATCGGCTCCGGTTGCGTCGGTCATCCCGGACGCGCCGACCAGCGTGCGCGCGCCGCTGCCGCCGCGCCGTGCCGACAGCCTGCGCACCTCGCGGCTCGACCAACCGGCCGCAGCCTATTCGAGCCAGTCGGCCCTGCGCTGATATCCGACATTATTCCAGCCTTCAGCCCCTGCGGAGCAGCTCCGCAGGGGTTTTTCATGTGGTTGGCAGCCAGCGACTCAGCGCGAGCCGGTCGCTTCGGGCCACCTCGCAGTTTCATATGGACCTGAGGCGGGCGAGATTTCGCGTCGTTTTCCTGGTGGCGAAAAAGACACATCACTCCGCTTTGTCGGCCAAGCTTATTTAACGAGCGTCAAAACTATGGCCAGGCCCCTGTTTTGCCCAATTGTTGGGCGTGCTGCAAAAAAGCTCATCTTGCCGAAAATGGACTCCGACTGCCTTGATTGTGACCGAAACGCGGCGATTGCGCGTGGTTCGATCTTCGACGGAGCTGATGATGGCTTTCGACTTTTTTCGTTATTCCCTGACCGGCACGGTCCTGTCGCTGGCCGTGGCGGCTGGTGCGGCCCAGGCCGCGGATCTGCCCAGCAAGAAGGGCCCGCCGCCGGTTCCGGTCGTGCCCAGCGTCGTCTGGATCGATGCCGCCTTCAACGCGAAGGTGATGACCGACTATAATTTCCGCGGCATCTCGCAGACCGACCGCAAGCCGGCCGTGCAGGGCGGTGTCGAGCTGCAATTCTACGACAACCTGTTCTATGCCGGCGTCTACGCCTCGAATGTCGACCTGGCCACCAAGCCGCCGGCGGAAGTCGATTTCTACGGCGGTATCCGCCCGAAATTCGGTCCGGTAACCTTCGATCTCGGCGTGTGGCAGTACTACTACCCGAACGAGAAGCAGTTCATCGACGGTTTCGGCGTCTACTGGACCCCCCGGAATACCGACTACACCGAGGTCTACGGCAAGGTCTCGTATAATTGGGAAGACAAGCTGACCGTCGGCGCCAATGTCTTCTACGCCTGGGATTGGCTGGGCACGGGCGCGAGCGGCACCTATGCCTCGGTAACGGCGAAGTACATGTTGCCCTTCCTCGAGGGCCTGTCGATCTCCGGCGAGTTCGGCCATTACTGGCTCGGCACCACCAATCTGGCGATCTGGTCGACCATTCCCCCGACCAATCTGCCCGATTACAACTACTGGAACGCCGGCATCTCCTATACCTGGAAGAACCTGACCGCCGACGTGCGCTACCACGACACCGATCTGTCGAAGAAGCAGTGTTTCCTGCTCACGGCCGATCCGAGCGGCGTCTATTCCGGGAATGCCAGCTCGAAATGGTGCAACCCGACTGTCGTCGCGACGCTCTCCTTCGACATCACTGCGAGCAGCCTGGGCATCTTCTCGGCGAAGTGAGCCCGAGCAGAAATCGGAACAGTTTGCAGCGGGGCCGCTCCTAGGAGCGGCCCTTTTCCGTTTCGACCGATGACAGTGCGGCGAGCCGAGCCTGCTGTGCTGATGTCAGCAAGCGCAGCGGGATCACCATAGGCCGGCCCCTGGGCAGGTGGAGCAGGAACAGCTCGGCCTCGCGGCTCGTCGCCTGGACGGCGTTGCGGCTGACGAAGCTGCGCAGGCCGCCATGACGCATCCAGAGTCCCTGAGATGTCACCAGGATGCGCGCGCCGTTCCATTCGGTGCGGAACTCGTCGAAGGCCACCTTGCGCTGCTGCTCGGCCGTGCGGCGGCCGATGAAGCCAGGAACCCACAGGCCGGCCCAGAACGTGCCGAAGGACAGCGCCGCTACGCCCGCACCCGCACGTGAGCTGACGGCTCCGCTGGCGATGGCGAGGGTGGCTGCCGCGCTCGCGGAGACGCAGCCAATGAGGATGGGCCCAGTCCAACCCTCCCAAATCGATCCGGGCGGCTTCGTGCGGGCAGCGGAGCGATGCGCGGAGACGGCCTCGTACTGCAGCAGCTCGTCATCGGTAAAGTCGAGCACGATCTCGAAGGGCGCTGTCTCGGTCGCGTTGCTGACATCCGACATCGGCTAGCCTCAGGCTTGGTCTTCTGCGGGTGCGGACCGGTCCCGCCTTTGCAGCCACAAAAAAGGCCCCGGTCGTGACCGGAGCCTTTTGATCGATCGCGTGGAAGCACCGCGCCTCAGGCGAACTGGCCGTGGCAGTGCTTGTATTTCTTGCCGGAGCCGCAGGGGCAGGGCTCGTTGCGGCCGACCTTGCCCCAGCTCGACGGATCGGTCGGATTACGATCGGCGACGGCGAGGTCGCCCTCGATCGCCGCATATTGCAGGCCGCCGCCGGACGGCGCGCCGTAATCGTTGCCGAAGCCGAGCGGCGGCTCCTCCTGCGGCGGCAGGCCGCCCTCGTCAGGCGCGTCGAAGCGCACCTCGATGCGCATCAGATTGCCGGTGACCTGCTCGCGCAGGCGGCCGATCAGGCTGTCGAACAGCTCGAAGGCTTCGGCCTTGTACTCGTTCAGCGGGTCGCGCTGGGCATAGCCGCGCCAGCCGATGACCTGGCGCAGATGGTCGAGCGTGACGAGATGCTCGCGCCAGAGATGATCGAGCGTCTGCAGCAGCACCTGCTTTTCGATATAGGTCATCACCTCGTCGGTATTGCGGGCGATGCGGTCGGCATAGTTCTGGTCGGCCTGGGTGCGGATGCGCTCGCGCAGCTCGGCATCGGCGATGCCTTCCTCCTTGGCCCAGTCCTCGATCGGCAGGTCGAGATTGAGATAGGTCAGCACATCCTCGCGCAGGCCGGCGGCATCCCATTGCTCGGCATAGGCGTCCTCGGGGATGCGGCGGCTGACGGTGTCCTCGACCACGCCGTGGCGCATGTCGTCGATGGTCTCGCGCACGCTCGGCAGGCTCATGAATTCGCGGCGCTGTTCGAACACGACCTTGCGCTGGTCGTTCATGACGTCGTCGTATTTCAGGATGTTCTTGCGGATGTCGAAGTTGCGCGCCTCGACCTTGCCCTGCGCCTTCTCCACCGCCTTGTTGATCCAGGGATGGATGATGGCCTCGTCCTCCTTGAGGCCGAGGCGCTGCAGCATGCCGTCCATGCGGTCGGAGCCGAAGATGCGCATCAGGTCGTCCTGCAGCGACAGGAAGAACTTGGAGCGGCCGGGGTCACCCTGGCGGCCGGCGCGGCCGCGCAGCTGGTTGTCGATGCGGCGGCTCTCGTGGCGCTCGGTGCCGACGATGTAGAGGCCGCCGGCCTTCAGCACGCGCTGCTTGAAATCGGCAACCTCGGCGCGGATCGCGGCGGCGCGGGCATCGCGCTCCGGGCCCTCCTCCATGCCGACGAGGTCGTGGCGGATGCGCATCTCGGCATTGCCGCCGAGCTGGATGTCGGTGCCGCGGCCGGCCATGTTGGTGGCGATGGTGATGGCGCCGGGCACGCCGGCCTGGGCGACGATATAGGCCTCCTGCTCATGGAAGCGGGCGTTCAGCACGGCGAAGGCCTTGGAGGGCTTGCCGGCCCGGGCAGCCTGGTAGATCGGCTCCAGCGCGGTCTGGTCGCTGAAGTCGATCAGCTTGAAGCCCTGCTTCTGCAGCATCTCGGCGACGAGCTCGGAGCGCTCGATCGAGGTGGTGCCGACCAGGATGGGCTGGCCCTTTTCCTGCGCCGCCGTGATCTCGCGGATGATGGCGCGCACCTTCTCCTCGAAGGTGCGATAGACCTCGTCATCCTCGTCGAGGCGGGCGACGGGGACGTTGGTCGGGATCTCGACGACTTCGAGCTTGTAGATCTGGAAGAACTCTTCCGCCTCGGTCGCCGCGGTGCCGGTCATGCCGGCGAGCTTCTTGTAGAGGCGGAAATAGTTCTGGAAGGTGATCGAGGCGAGCGTCGCGTTCTCGGGCTGGACGGTGACGTGCTCCTTGGCCTCGAGCGCCTGGTGCAGGCCTTCCGAATAGCGCCGGCCCGGCATCATGCGGCCGGTGAACTCGTCGATGATCACGACCTCGTCGTTGCGGACGATGTAGTCCTTGTCGCGCTGGAACAGCGTATGCGCCCGCAGCGCCTGGTTGACATGGTGAACGAGCGTGACGTTGGCGGCGTCGTAGAGATCGCCTTCCTTGAGCAGTTCGGCCTGGCGCAGCAGTTCCTCGATATGCTCGTTGCCGGCCTCGGTCAGGGATACTGCACGCTGCTTCTCGTCGACCTCGTAATCGGTCTTCACCAGGCCGGGCAGGATCTTGTCAATCGCGACATAGAGGTCAGACTTGTCGTCGAGCGGGCCGGAAATGATCAGCGGCGTGCGGGCTTCGTCGACCAGGATCGAGTCGACCTCGTCGACGATCGCGAAATGGTGGCCGCGCTGGGCCATCTGCGCGACCTCGTATTTCATGTTGTCGCGCAGGTAGTCGAAGCCGAACTCGTTATTGGTGCCGTAGGTGATGTCGGCGGCATAGGCGCGCTGCCGCTCCTCGTCCTCGATGCCGTGGACGATGATGCCGACGGAGAGCCCAAGGAAATTATAGAGCTTGCCCATCCATTCGGCGTCGCGGCGGGCGAGGTAGTCGTTGACCGTAACGACATGGACGCCCTTGCCTTCGAGCGCGTTGAGATAGGTCGGCAAGGTCGCGACGAGCGTCTTGCCTTCGCCGGTCTTCATCTCGGAGATCGCGCCCTCGTGCAGCACAATGCCGCCGATGAGCTGGACGTCGTAAGGGCGCTGACCGAGGACGCGCTTGGCCGCTTCGCGCACCGTGGCGAAGGCGGGGACGAGCAGATCGTCGAGTTTCGTGCCATCAGCGAGCTTCTGCCTGAACTCCTGGGTGCGCGCCTGCAGCGCCTCGTCGCTCAGCGCCGCCATGTCCTTTTCGAGCGCATTGATCGCTGCCACACGGGGGGCGTAGCCCTTGACGCGTCGGTCGTTCGACGAGCCGAAGAGTTTCTTTGCGAGCGCGCCAAGCATGTCTGGCCTTCTTTCGGTGCCTGGCCCCGCCGCGCATGGTCGTGACCCTGCGCCGGCGGAGCCGGATTATCTCAATTCGACCGCGTGTTTAGACGCGTGCGGGTGCGGGGTCCAGCGTTGCCTTGCCTAGGCCGATACGCGGTTGCTGCGACATAGTTCGCATGCCATGTGGGGTTTTGCAGGGCAGGTGCCAAGAGTTGCGCCGCGCGAGCCGTGACGCAGCGTCGCAAAGCTTCGTGAGACCGGGCCGCAAGCGGCTTGCTCGCCTTGCCTTTGCCGCGTTCAACTGGCAGGGAACGCAGAGCAAAACGTTCCCAACATCAACAAAAGGCCGTCCCGATGACATCGTCCCGTCTCGCCATGCTGCCGCTCGGGCTCGCGCTAGTCGCCGCGCCGCTCGCCGCCCTGCCAGCGCTCGCGCAGCAGGACAAGGTCGTCGCCAAGGTCGACGGCATGACGATCACCGAGCAGGACCTCAGCAACGCCACCGAGGACCTGCAGGAGCGCCTCGCCCAGCTGCCGGACGAGCGCAAGCGTGACGAACTCGTCAACTTCCTTGTCGACCTGAAGCTCGGCGCCAAGGCGGCGGCCGCCGCCAAGATCGCCGACACGCCCGAGTTCACCTCGCGGCTGGCCTATATGCGCGACAAGCTGCTGCTCGATGAATACATCTCGCGCGAGTCGAAGAAGGCTGTGACGCCCGAAGCTGCGAAGAAGCTCTTCGACGACACCGTCAAGACGATGACGCCCGAGGAAGAGGTTCATGCCCGCCATATCCTGGTCGAGGACGAGGCCAAGGCCAAGGATGTCGCCGCGCGGCTGAAGAAGGGCGAGGATTTCGCCAAGGTCGCGGCCGAGCTCTCGAAGGATCCCGGCTCCGGCAAGGAGGGCGGCGATCTCGGCTGGTTCACCAAGGAGCGCATGGTCCCGGAATTCGCCGAGGCCGCGTTCAAGCTCGACAAGGGCCAGATCTCCGATCCGGTGAAGAGCCAGTTCGGCTGGCATGTGATCAAGCTCGAGGACAAGCGCAGCAAGCCGTTGCCGAAATTCGAGGAGGTCAAGCCGCAGATCGACCAGTACTTGGAGCGCAAGGCGCAGCAGGACATCGTCGTGGCGCTGCGCGAGAAGGCCAAGGTCGAGCGGCTCGACAAGCCCGCTACCCCGGCTCCGACCGACAAGCCGGCCGAGCCGAAGAAGCCCTGAGCTTCACTGAGGCGTTAATCTCGGGCTGAGCATAGCGCCGGCCCGAGACTCTCGTTTCGGAGCGGGCGCGGAAGCAATCTGCGCCCTCTCTTCCAGATCTGCGCGGGTCGAGCCCGAGGATGACGCGCATGGCCGCGCTCCGGTGGCCCTTGTCTTCCGCCCGGCGCTTTGGCACATCGGTGCTCCCTTTCAGGAGACGCCCCGATGGCTGGCAAGGATGTTCCCGTTTCGCCGCTCGCGCCCAAGCGCCAGCCCAAGGTTCCGCCGGTTCCCGGCGTGCGCTTCGCCACCGCCGAAGCCGGCATCCGCTACAAGGGCCGCACCGACGTGGTCTTCGTGCTGCTCGACGAGGGCACGCAGGTCGCCGGTGTCTTCACCCGCTCGAAATGCCCGTCCGCACCGGTCGACTGGTGCCGCGAGAACCTCGCTCAGGGCAAGGCCCGCGCCATCGTCGTCAACTCCGGTAACGCCAACGCCTTCACTGGGCTGAAGGGTCGCGATTCGGTCAAGCTCACCGCCGAGATCGCCGCCAAGGCGGCCGGCTGCAAGCCGTCCGAGGTCTTCATCGCCTCCACCGGCGTGATCGGCGAGCCGCTCGACGCGACGAAGTTCGAGGGCGTGCTGCAGGATTGCGCCAAACGCGCCGCCGACGGTCCGTGGATCGACGCCGCCAAGGCGATCATGACGACCGACACCTTTCCGAAGGCGCTGACCCGCAAGGCCAAGATCGACGGACACGAGGTCGTCATTTCCGGCATCGCCAAGGGCGCCGGCATGATCGCGCCGGACATGGCGACGATGCTCTCCTTCGTCTTCACCGATGCGCCGATCGCCGCCCCCGTGCTGCAGGCGTTGTTGACGAAGGGGGTGAAGGGCTCGTTCAACGCGGTCACGGTCGACAGCGACACCTCGACCTCCGACACCTTGATGCTGTTCGCCACCGGCAAGGCGGCCGAGCGTGGCGTGCCGAAGATCACCGAGATCAACGATGCCCGCCTCTCCGGCTTCAAGCGGGCGCTGAATGCTCTCCTGCTCGAGCTCGCCCATCTCGTTTGCAAGGACGGCGAGGGCGCGCGCAAATTCGTCGAGGTTCGTGTCGCGGGCGCGGCCTCGGCGCGTTCGGCCAAGCGCGTCGCGCTCTCGATCGCCAATTCGCCGCTGGTCAAGACCGCGATCGCTGGCGAGGACGCCAATTGGGGCCGCATCGTCATGGCCGTCGGCAAGGCCGGCGAGCCGGCCGATCGCGACAGGCTCGACATCTCCTTCGGCGAAATCACCGTCGCCAAGCAAGGGGCTCGTGCGCCGTCCTATGACGAGGAGGCGGTGTCCACCTACATGAAGGGCGAGCACATCGTCGTCACCGCCGATCTCGGGCTGGGCCGAGGCAAGTCCACCGTCTGGACCTGCGACCTCACCAAGGCCTATGTCGAGATCAATGGTGACTACCGCTCCTGAGACGACCCTTCCGGCCGATCCCGGCCGGGCCTTCATCGTCGGTAATCTCGTCACCTGCTCCTTCTTCTGGGGCTGCAGCTTCCTCTTCATCAAGCTGATGAGCGGGGAGGTGGCGCCGCTGGCGGTCGCGGCCGGGCGTGGGCTGCTGGGCGCCGCCAGCCTGGCGCTCTGGATTGTCTGGCTCGGCCAGAAGCCCTGGCCGCGCCGGCATGAACTGCGCCATTGGCTCGTGCTCGGCACCACCAATGGCTGGGTGCCGAACCTGCTCGTCAGCTACGCCCTGATCCAGCTCGCCAGCGGTCCGGCGGCGATGATCCAGGCGGCGGGGCCGCTGGTCACCGCGATCGCCGCGCATTTCCTCTTCGCCGAGGAGCGGCTGTCGGGGCGCCGGATCGGCGGCGTGCTGATCGGCATGGTCGGGGTCGCCGTGCTGATCGGGCCGCGGCTGGTAGAGGGCGGCGGGACGGCGCTCAGCATCCTCGCGATGGTCGGCGTGACGCTGGCCTATGCGGCCGGCAATCTCTACACGCGCGCGGTGCCCGCCTCGGCGGGAGACCCGGCCCGGCTGGCGCTCGGGCAGCAGACCGTCTCGGGCCTCGTGGCGCTTGCACTGACGCTCGCTTTCCTCGGCCCGATGGCGCTGGCGCCGATCCAGAACCACATCCCTGCCATGCTGGCGCTCGGCGTCGCCTCGACCGCCGTGCCGATGGCGCTGTTCATGAAGCTGATCCGCGCCGCCGGCCCGACGCGCGCGGCGATGACCGGCTATCTCGTGCCGACCGTGGCGACGATCATGGGCATCGTCGTGCTCGGCGAGGAACTGGAGCTCCGGCAGGTTATCGGAGGTGGCATCGTCCTCGCCGGTGTTTACCTGGTCTCGACATCGCGCGCGGGAAGGAGGGCGTAAGCCCGCCCCGCCGGCCGAAGATTGGTGCGGAGCCGCCGATCCGAGATTGCGTTGTCGTTGCGGCAGTGCCCTTGCTTTCGGCATCGCCGATGGCGCGGGGGTCGTCTATGACACGGTCACGCTGACCGGCAAGGACACCGAGCCGGTCCATCTTCGTCTCCTACGGGAATTGAGCCCCACGTGAAGCTGCTCCTCGTCGTCGCCTGCGCGCTGATCGATGCCGATAACCGCGTCCTCGTCACCCAGCGTCCGGAGGGCAAGGCGCTTGCCGGCATGTGGGAATTCCCCGGCGGCAAGCTCGAGCCCGGCGAGCGGCCGGAGCCGGCGCTGATCCGCGAGCTTGCCGAGGAGCTCGGCATCATCGTGAAGGAGGAATGCCTGGCGCCGCTGACCTTCGCCAGCTTCGCCTATCCCGAGTTCCACCTGCTGATGCCGCTCTATATCTGCCGGCGCTGGGAAGGCGCTGTCGCCTCGCAGGAGGGGCAGGCGCTGAAATGGGTGCGTCCCGGAAAGCTGCGCGAGCTCGAGATGCCGCCCGCCGACGAGCCGCTGATTCCGCATCTGGTCGATCTGCTCGGCGCCTGATCTTTCGCCTTGCCAATCATCCCCCGCGGGCGCTCATATATCAGCACTGACGTATTGAGCGACGATTTCCTGGCAGATGATGGGAGTTGGATGATGGATCAGTCAGTTGCCGCGGATGACTACAAGGCATCCGGTTACGGCGCGATCGAAGTCGGTTTCGGGCAGCGTCCCGCTATTCTGGTGATCGATTTTCAAAGTTCCCATGTCAGCCCCGAATTTCCCTTCGGTGGCCGGCCGCTCGCCGTGCGGGCGCTGGAGAACACGCTCGCTCTGATGGCCAAGGCGCGCGAGCACGATATCCCGGTGGCTGCTTGCTACACGGCATATACCAGCGAGAAGGACGTGCCGTACTGGAAGATCGAGACGGTGCGCCGGAACTATTTCCATGGCGATGCCACGACCATTCTCGATCAGCGCGTCGCCGAAGCGGGCTGCGATCTGATCGTCTGCAAGAGCGGCCCGTCCATGTTCTACGAGACGACGATCCAGCCCTTTCTGACCAAGCAGCGCGTCGACACGGTGATCCTGACCGGGGTCAATACCAGCGGCTGCATCCGGGCGACCGCGATCGACAGCTTCCAGCGCGGCTATCGCACGATCGTGCCGGAGGATTGCGTGGGCGACGTCGAGGAGGGGCCGCATATCGCCAATCTGCGCGATATCGAGCGTCGCTATGTCGATGTCGTCGACCGCAAGCGCGTCGAGACCTATTTTGACGAGCTGCGCACCCGCAACGACCGGACCTGAGTCCAAGTTCACTGCAGCGCCGTCATTGCGAGCGCAGCGAAGCAATCCAGGGGCGACAGCGCTCCACGCCCCCCTGGATTGCTTCGCTGCGCTCGCAATGACGTTTGATCTAACTTATTGTTCTCGAAGAGGCTTTTTCGATCTTCGGGCCGATGCGCTAGCTCGCGAGCTGGAATCTCTCGAAGCGGCCGAGCTCCTCCTCGATCTGCCGCTTCAGCTCCTGCGTCTCCGGCTTGATCCAGGTCCATTGCTGGATCAGGAGCTTGCCGGCGGCGCGGTCGGTCTTGAGGTCCAGCACGGCGGCGATTTCGTCGCCGACCAGCACGGGCAGGGCGAAATAGCCGAAGACGCGCTTCTCCTTGGGGACATAGGCCTCGAAACGGTGCTCGTAGCCGAAGAACAGCTCCAGCCGCTTGCGCTGGATGATCAGCGGATCGAAGGGCGAGAGGATATGGACCGGCGCCGTCGCGGGCGGATGCTCCTCTTCCAGCAGTGCTGGCTGCGCCCAATGCGCGACCTTCTCGGCGCCTTCGAGCGCGACCGGGATCAGCTCCTTCTTGCGCATGCGGCTGGCGATGCGCGCGGCGAGGCCGGGCTTGCTGGGCGCATCGAGATGGCAGGCCGAGTCCAGGCTGATCAGACCTTGCGTGCGTAGCGCCCGGTCGAGCAGGTAGTCGAGGCGCTGCGTCTCGCTCGCGGGCTTGGGGCGCGTGTCCCAGCCGAAATGCCGCTCCATGAGCTCGTAGCTCTTGAGCATGCCGTTGCGCTCGCTGACGGTCAGCACGCCATTGTAGAAGGCGAGTTGCAGCGCCCGCTTCGAGGGCTTCTTGCTGGCCCAGGCATGGTCCTTCTCGACCAGGACGTCGTCGTCGATGTCGCGGATGGTCAGCGCGCCGCCCTTGCGGATCAGCGTCATGACCTTGCTCATGTCCTTCTTGCTGACCGACGCGTACCAGGGCTCCGGCTTCTCGCGATGCAGCTTCATGTCGCCGAGGAAGAAGCGGATGTCCCTGGCGGGGATATAGGACAGCGCATGCGTCCAGTATTCGAAGACGCTCTTGTCGAGCGCTTGCGCCTGCCTGAGATGCGCGCGCTCATAGGCCGGGATGCGGCTGTAGAGGATGTGGTGGTGGCAGCGCTCGATCACGTTGATCGTGTCGATCTGGACATAGCCGAGATGCTCGACCGCCGCGAGTGTCGCCTCTGCGCCCGAGCCAAAGGGCTCGGCCGTATCGAGGCGCTGGGCGCGGAGCCAGATCTGCCGGGCCTGGGATTTGCTGATCGTGCGGAGCTTGCGGGGACGTGTCGCCATGAGGGCAAGCTAAGGGGCTGCGCGCGAAAGGTTAAGCTCGCGCGGGCGCAGCTGCTGACAGGTGATGTCGGTGACGAGCGAGGAGGAGTGTCTGCGACGAAGCAAGCCAGGGGATGTAGAGCGAGACCTCCTGGATTGCTTCGCTGCGCTCGGAAGGACGGGAGTGGCTCCGCGCGTTACCTGGCCGGGGCCAGTACCGCGGCCAGAGCCTCCCGCGTCAGCTCGGCCATCGCGAGCTGCGCCTTGAAGGCGCGCGTCTTCTCGCCGGGGTTCATCACTAGGATGACCGTCTCGGTGCCCGGACAGGCGGGGTCGGCGCAGAGGATCTCGTTGACCGCAATCGCGGCCGCCTCCGGCAGGCCGAGCAATTCGCGCGTCTCGGCCTTGATCCGCGCCGCGTGCCCGGCGCCTTCCGCCTTGCGGTCATTGCCCTTGCCGAAGAGGCCGAACCGCATGGCGCTTGTCAGGGCAGGGTGAGGACGCCGGCCGAGCCGTCCTCGGCGCCGAAGGCCAGGCGCTTGCCGAGCTTGTCCCAGGCGAAGGCGGTGATGCCGCTGCCGCGTTGCGCCGCACGCACCAGCAGCTCGGAGGCGTCGGTCAGGCGGATCATCAGGATGCAGCCATCGTCATAGCCGACGGCCAGCACCAGCGCCTTTGGATGGAAGGCGACGCGGGTGACCTTGGCATGGCGGGCGCCGCATTCGCGTGGGGCCTTGCCGGTCGGGCCTTCGCCCTGGAAGGGCCAGACGATCGCGGCATCGGCGCCGCTGGAGGCGAGCCAGAGCCCGTCATGCGACCAGGACAACGAGCGCGGCTTGGCCGGATAGCCGGTCATGCGCATATGGCTCGGCTTCTCGCCGAGGCGCCAGCCATGCAGCGCGTTCTCCTGCATCGAGGAGACGATGAAGCGCCCGTCCGCCGACCAGGTCACATCGAGATGCGAGCCTTTCCATTCCAGGAAATCGGGCTTGGCCTCGGTGTTCGGATACCAGAGCGAGACGCCGTTCATCTGCGCCAGTGCGAGCCGGTAGCCCTTAGGCGCGAAGACGAGGCCCTGCGGTGTCGAGGCGGCGTCAAGCGTGCGGATCTTGCCCTTGTCGTCGCGGGCATGGACGGTCTTGCCAGTATTCCAGGCGAGGCTGCCGGAGGGCGAGACGGTGACGGCGTCGATCCAGCGGCGTTTCTCGTCGCGGGCGATCTCGCTTGGCTCGCCATCGGCGCCGGTCGCTACGACGCGGCCGTCATCGCCGCCCGAGATCAGTCGCTCGCCATCCGAGCAGGCCGAGAGCAGGCCGCCGGCATGCGCATCGATGATGTCGGTCGAGCCGTCGCGCCAGCGCAGCACGCGGCCATCCGCCAGCGCGAGCGCCAGCGTCTGCTTCAGCCAGAAGCTGGCGACGACATGCTCGCCGGCCTCGATCGGGGTGACATGCTCGCGCAGCGAGACGGGTTTGGTGATCTCCATGGCGTGGCTTTAGCTCACGCCGCGCAGGCCATAAACCCCTCACGCAGCTCGTCCTCGTCGAGATCGCGGCCGATGAAGACGAGGCGCGACTCGCGCTTCTCGCCAGCCTTCCAGTCGCGCTGCAGGTCGCCATCGAGGATCATATGCACGCCCTGGAAGACGAAACGGCGCGGCTCGTCCTTGAAAGCGAGAATGCCCTTGGAGCGCAGGATGTTCGGGCCCTGCGCCTGCGAGATATCGTTGATCCACGGCATGAACTTCTCGGGATCGACATCACCGGGGATGGTGAAGGACATCGAGCGCACCTCCTCGGAATGGTGGTGGTGATGGCCGGATTCGAGGAAATCGGGCTCGATATCGAGGATGCGGTCGAGATCGAAGGCGTTGCGGTCGAGCAGTTGGTCGATCGCGACATCGCAGCGCTGCGCCTTGTGCAGCTTGGCATAGGGATTGATCGCGCGGATCTGGGCCTCGACCGAGGCCAGTTCCTCGGCCGTGACGAGGTCGGTCTTGTTGAGGATGATGACGTCGGCGAAGGCGATCTGGTTCTTCGCCTCCGGCGCATCCTTCAGCCGCTCGCTCAGCCACTTGGCGTCGGTGACGGTGACGACGGCGTCAAGCTTGGTGGCGTCGCCGACATCCTGGTCGACGAAGAAGGTCTGGGCGACCGGGGCGGGATCGGCGAGGCCGGTGGTCTCGACGATGATCGCGTCGAACTTGCCCTTGCGCTTCATCAGCCCGTCGAGGATGCGGATCAGGTCGCCGCGCACGGTGCAGCAGATGCAGCCGTTATTCATCTCGAAGACTTCCTCGTCGGCGCCGACGACGAGGTCGCCATCGATGCCGGTCTCGCCGAATTCGTTGACGATCACGGCGAATTTCTTGCCGTGGTCCTCGGTCAGGATGCGGTTGAGGAGCGTGGTCTTGCCGGCGCCCAGGTAACCGGTGAGCACCGTGACGGGAATCTTGTCGGACATGGATAGGACCTGATTGCTGCCGATGGCGAGAGGAAGCGGCGCGGCGTCAGGCCGGGCCGGCGCCGAGCGCCTTTTCGATTTGCGTTATATTGTGTCGCATCATCGCGATGTAAGTCCCTGCCGGGCCTTTCGCGTCGGAAAGCGCATCGGAGAAGAGTTGGCCGCCGATCTTGGCGCCGGTCTCGCGGGCGATCTGTTCGATCAGGCGGGGATTGGTGATATTCTCCAGGAAGACTGCGGGGATTTTCTGCGCCTTCACCTGCCGGATGATGCGGGCGACGTCCTTGGCCGAGGCTTCGGCCTCGGTCGAGACGCCCTGCGGGGCGATGAACTCGATGCCATAGGCCTTGACGAAATAGCCGAAGGCGTCGTGCGAGGTGATAGCCTTGCGCCGGTCGGCCGGGATACGGGCGACAGCCGCTCTGATCTCGCCCTCGACCTGATCGAGCTGGGCGAGATACGCCGTCGCGTTAGCGTCATAGGCCAGCTTTCCGGCGGGATCCGCGGCGCTCAGCGCGTCGCGGATATTGGCGATGTAGACCTTGGCGTTGGCGACGCTCTGCCAGGCATGCGGATCGTCACGACCATGGTCGTGACCGGCATGGGCGTGATCCGCCTCGCCGGGCTCCTTGAACTCGATCGGCTTGATGCCGGCCGTAGTGGTCGCGACCGTGCCCTTGGCGCCGGAGGACTTGATCAGGCGGGTCATCCACCCCTCGAATTTCAGGCCGTTGACGACAATCAGCCTGGCCGCGGCCATGCTCTTGGCGTCGGCAGGGGTCGGCGAATAGACATGCGCGTCGCCATTGGGGCCGACGAGGGTGGTGACCGAGACGCGATCGCCGCCGACCTCCCTGACGAAATCGCCGAGCACCGAGAAGCTCGCGACCACCGGCAGCTTCTCCTGCGCGAAGGCGCCGAGCGGAGCGGCCGACACTGCGAGCCCGAAGGCAAATCCGGCAATGAGGTGGCGACGGTTCAGCATGCGTCTCTCCTGCATGTAATGAAACACTATAACATTACTAGCGCTGGAGATGTGGCAAGCGCAAGGCACGGCGCGCGAGTCCCCCCTGCGTGCCGAGCAGAAGGGACAGCAGGTAAAGCGCGCCGGCCGCGAGGATCACGGCCGGGCCGGCCGGCAGGTTGCCGCCGCCGGAATAGGAGAGGACGAGGCCGGCATAGCCGGAGAGCATGCCGAAGCCGGTGGCGAGCAGGATCAGCCGGGTGATGTCGGCGGTCCAGAAGCGCGCGGCGGCGGCCGGCAGCATCATCAGGCCGACGGCGAGCAAGGTGCCGAGCGCATGGAAGCCGGCGACGAGGTTGAGCACGACGAGGCCGAGGAAGGTGAGATGGACGATGCCGCCGGAGCGGCTGACCGAGCGCAGGAAGCCGGGATCGACGCATTCGAGCACGAGCGGGCGATAGACGGCGGCCAGTGTCAGCAAGGTGAGCGTCGCGACGCCGGAGAGCAGGAGCAGCACGTCATCGTCCAGCGCCAGCACATTGCCGAACAGGACATGGAAGAGATCGACCGCCGAGCCGCGCAGGGAGACGATGGTGACGCCGAGCGCGAGCGAGATCAGGTAGAAGGCGGCGAGCGAGGCGTCCTCCTTCATCACCGTGAGCCGCGCGACGGCGCCGGCCGCGAGCGCGACCGCGAAGCCCGCGACGAGCCCGCCGATCGTCATGGCCGGGAGCGAGAAGCCGGCGACGAGATAGCCGATCGCGGCGCCCGGCAGGATGGCATGAGCCATGGCGTCGCCGGTCAGGCTCATTCGCCGCAGCATCAGGAAGACGCCGATCGGCGCGCCGGAGACCGAGAGCGCGGCAATGCCGACGAGGGCGCGGCGCATGAAGTCGAATTCGGCGAAGGGGCCGATGAAGATGTCGTAGAACACAGACCCTAGCCGTTCTATGCGGAAATCAGGCCGCGTCGCGTTCGCAGGGGGCGGCGTGGCTGTCGAAGGCCTCGACCATCTGCCGCGCCCTGAGAAGGTTGGCGGCGGTGAGCACGTCTTCTGTCGCACCCCAGGCAACAGCCTCGCGCGCCAGCAGCAGGGTCCGCGGGAAGGCTCGCTTCACCGTCTCGATATCGTGCAGCACGGCGACGACAGTGCGTGCCTCGCCATGCCAGCGCTGGACGAGTGCCAGCAGATCTGCGGTGGTGCGAGCGTCGATCGCGGTGAACGGCTCGTCGAGCAGGATGATGTCGGCATCCTGCAGCAGCAGGCGCGCGAATAGGGCGCGCTGCATCTGGCCGCCGGAGAGCGTGCCGATCGGCCGGCGCTCGAAGCCGGTCAGGCCGACGGCGGCGATGGCCTGCTCGACCTTGCCCTTCGCGCCGAAGCCGATGCGGCCGAAGATGCCGGCCGTGTTCCAGAGGCCCATGGCGACGAGATCGTAGACATGGATCGGAAAGGAGCGGTCGAGATCGGCCGATTGCGGCAAATAGGCGAGGCGCTTGCCGCGGGCGAGCGTGATGCCGCCATCGAGCGGCGAGAGCGCCCCGGCAATGCCCTTGAGCAAGGTCGACTTGCCGGCTCCGTTCGGGCCGACGATCGCGGTCAGGCTGCCGGCCTCGACCTCGCCCGAGAGGTGATGCACCGCGGGGTGGCGGTCATAGCCGAGGGTCAAATCGTCGATGCTGATCGCTGGCACGATATTCAACTTTCCTCAGGCGATTACAGCGAGCGTCGCCGCCCAGAGCGCCGCGATGATTGCGAAAGCAATCCCGAGCCGGCCTGCGGCTGACAAGCGCAGCAGCGACCAACCGGGGTCCTCGGTAGCGGGACGGTGCACGTGATAGCTGTGACCTTGGCTCATTGGGACGATATAATGTTACAGGGCGCCGCGAGCAAGCCGAGTCTGTGGATGACACCGCTGCTCAGCGCTCACGCCCGCCCTTCTGGCGGCCATTGCCATCTCGGACCGTGCGCTTCGTCACGGACGCTTGCGCCGGCCGGAACGAGCCCGATCGAGACCGTCAAGTGCGGGAGGCCAAGCACGGGAGGCCAGGTGCGGGCGCCTCAGAACGGCAGGTACTGGAAGAGCCAGGTTTCCGTCAGAACCTGATCGCCGCCACGCAGGAAGCAGCGCATCTCGACAGGATCGACGCCCTCGACAGTAAGGTCGAACTGCGCCCGCCAATGGCCGGGAACGTCGTTGGGCACGGCCTCGGCGAAAATATAGGAAAAGCTGCCGCGGGAGGTCGAGAGCACCACTTCCGGCTTCAGGCCGGAGGGAAGCTTCTCCAGGGCGGGGCCCTTGAACTCGACCATGAACTTGCGCACGCCCCTCGGCCGGATCGTGCCGGGGCGTCCGCCATTGCCGAGGCGGGTTGCGACGACGCGGCCGAGCTGCGGCGCGAAGGGCTCGTCGGCGAGCCAGTGCAGCTTGTACTTGAACTCGTATGAGCTGCCTGCCCTGGCCGGCGCCTCCGGCACCCACATCGCGACGATATTGTCGTGGATCTCGTCATCGGTCGGGATCTCGATGAGCTGGACGGCGCCTCTGCCCCAGTTCCCGATCATCTCGACCCAGCAGCTCGGCCGGCGCTCGTAGAAGACACCGTCCATGTAATGGTCGCCGATCCGGTCGCGCTGCATCAGGCCGAAACCGCGCGGGTTGTCGTCGCCGAAGGCCGAGGCGATGGTGCGGCGCGGGTTGTTGAGCGGGCGCCAGAGCCGTTCGCCGGAGCCGGTCCAGAGGGCGAGCCCATCGGAATCATGGACTTCCGGACGCCAGTCGATCGCGGTCGGCTTGGCCGCCTCGGAATACCAGAACATCGAGGTCAGCGGCGCGATGCCCAGGCGCGCGACGTCGTTGCGCAGGTAGAGCGCCTTCTCGATTTCCATCGAGACGCCCTTGCCGCGATGCATGCGGAAGCGATAGGCGCCGGCGACGCTGGGTCCGGAAAGCAGGATGTAGACGACGACGTATTCGGACCCTTCCTGCGGTGTTTCCAGCCAGACATGGGTGAAGTCGGGGAATTCCTCGGGCCGGCTCGCGACAGCGGGGTCGATGGCGAGGCCGCGGGCCGACAGACCGTATTGATAGAGTTCGCCAATGGCGCGGAAATAGGAGGCGCCAAGGAAGGCGACCCAGTCGTTCCTGCGCCAGTCGAGCTTCTCGCCCTGGCGGCCGGGATGGCCGGAGCGGCTCTCCTGGAAGCGGAAGCCGGCAAAGCCGGCGCCGCTCGGCAGGTCGTGGCCGGGAGAATCCGCCGGCATGTCGAAATAGCTTTCGTCATAGACGATCTCGCGCGCTTTGCCGGAATCGAACACGTGCATGCGCACCGGCTTCCGGAAATAGCGGCCGAGATGGAAGAAGGTCACCGGCCAGGGCGAGGGGCCATTGGCCCAGAGCGCCATCTCCGGCTTGAACTTGATCTTGCCATGCGCGTCGTAGTCGATCCGCTCGAGAATCTCGGCGCGCGGCGGGGGCGGTGGAGCATAGGGCTGGCTGGCAAGGTCGCGGGCACGGGCCTTCAGCGTGTCGAAGCCGAAATCCTCGGCCTTGCCGAGCTTGAGCCCTTGCTGGGCGAGGGCCTCGGGGGAGAAGCCCAGCGCGGCGAGCGCCGCGGTGGCGCCTGCGCTTTTGATCAGGGTGCGTCGGTCGAGGGCGAAAGTCTTCGATCGGCTCTGCATGTCTCTCTTCGCTCGGGGCTCTGCGGAGATCGGTAACCGCGGCCATCCCGTCAAGGGGGCGAGGGCAACCGGACGATGATCCCCCGGCATGGCCGGCAAAGATGGCGAAAGATGGCGAAGGCGCCGCGCTGTGCCGACTAAAGTGGATAAGGCCTTGCGTTTCTTACGCTTCCCCTTCGTGCTTGGCCTGCTCTACAACGAGAGCCAGCCCGGTCGCTCGTACCGGGATTGCCTGGGAGGTAACATGAAGACGCTGTTTCGCGGCCGCCGCTTGGCCGCACTCGCTACCGCTATCCTGATCGCCGCCGCGCCGGCCGGAGCCAAGGCGCAGGAGTTCATCAATATCCTCACCGGCGGCACGTCGGGCGTGTATTACCCGATGGGCGTCGCGCTCTCGAAGATCTATGGCGACAAGATTCCGGGCACGCGCCCGTCGGTCCAGGCGACCAAGGCCTCGGTCGAGAATCTCGTGCTGTTGCAGCAGGGCCGCGGCGAGATCGCCTTCACACTCGGCGACTCGCTCGATTCTGCCTGGAAGGGCGACGAGGATGCCGGCTTCAAGAGCCCGCTGAAGAAGCTGCGCGGCATCACCGCGATCTACCCGAACTATGTCCAGATCGTCGCCTCCAAGGAGAGCGGCATCAAGACGCTCGCGGACCTGAAGGGCAAGCGCCTCTCGGTCGGAGCGCCGAAATCCGGCACCGAGCTCAATGCCCGCGCCATCCTCGGCGCCGCCGGCCTGTCCTACAAGGATCTCGGCAAGATCGAGTACCTGCCCTTCGCCGAATCGGTCGAGCTGATGAAGAACCGCCAGCTCGATGCGACGCTGCAATCGGCCGGCCTCGGCGTCGCCTCGATCCGTGACCTTGCCTCCTCGGTCGAGATCGTCGTCGTCGAGGTGCCCAAGGCGGTGATCGACAAGGCCGGCGCCCCCTTCGTCAGCGCCGAGATTCCGGCCAACACCTATGGCGGCCAGACAGCCGCGGTGAACACGGCCGCGGTGGTGAACTACCTCGTCACCCATGAGGGCGTGAAGGAGGAACTCGTCTACCAGATGACGAAGAACATCTTCGAGAATCTGGGCGAGGTCGGCGCGGCGCATTCGGCCGGCAAGGCGATCAAGCTGGAGGGCGCGCTCGAGGGCATGCCGATCCCGCTGCATCCGGGCGCAGCGCGCTATCTCAAGGAAAAGGGCCTGAAGGTCGGCTCGTAGCCGACCCGACGGGAGCGCAATCGTCATTGCGAGCGCGAGCGAAGCAATCCAGGGGCCTCACGCAGTCCCCCTGGATCGCTTCGTCGCTACGCTTCTCGCACTGGCGTCCTGGTCGATAATCGAAAGAAGACGGCGATGACGAGCCAGACCGATCAGCTGCACGAGCTTTCCGGCGTCAAGGAAGGCGAGGTCGAGCATGCCGAGCTCGACAATTTCGAGCACGGCTTTCCGCCCGGCTTCGGACCCGGCAACTGGGGTCTGGTGGCCTATGCGGTGGCGCTCGTGTTCGCCTGCTTCCAGATCGCGATCTCGGCCTGGCACATCCTGCCGAGCCAGGCGGTGCGCGGCATCCATGTCGGCTTCCTGCTGCTGCTGAGCTTCGGCCTGGTCGCCAATTTCCGGGCGAAGAGCGATGCCGGCCGCCTGCTCGGCTGGGGGCTCGGCCTCATCGGCTTCGGCGTCGGGCTCTACCAGCTGATCTTCTACGCCGACCTGATCCTGCGCGATGGCGATCCCTCGACCATGGATCTCGTCGTCGGGTCGCTGCTGGTCATCCTCGTCTTCGAGGCCGCCAGGCGGCTGATGGGCAATGCGCTGCCGATCATGTGCGGCGTCTGCCTGCTCTACTGGTTCTTCGGCCAATACCTGCCATCGCCCTTCAACCATCGCGGCTACGGCTTCGACCAGATCATCGGCCATCTCTCCTTCGGCACCGAGGGCCTCTACGGTGTGCCGACCTATGTCTCGGCGACCTATATCTTCCTCTTCATCGTCTTCGGCTCCTTCCTCGAGAAGGCGGGGATGATCCACCTGTTCAACGATGTCTCGCTCGGCCTGTTCGGCGGGTCGCGCGGCGGGCCGGCCAAGGTCGCTGTGTTCTCTTCGGGCCTGATGGGGATGATCTCCGGCTCGGGCGTGGCGAATGTCGTCACGGTCGGCCAGTTCACCATTCCGCTGATGATCAAGTTCGGCTACCGGCGCGCCTTCGCCGCCGGCGTCGAGGCCACGGCCTCGATGGGTGGGCAGATCATGCCGCCGGTGATGGGCGCCGCCGCCTTCATCATGGCCGAGACGCTCGGCGTCGACTATTCCGAGATCGTCAAGGCGGCCGCGATTCCCGCCGTGCTCTATTTCGCCTCGGCCTTCTGGATGGTGCATCTCGAAGCCGGCAAATACGGGCTTCGCGGCATCGAGCGCCAGCTGTTGCCGAGCCCGCTCCGGGCCCTGCGCGAACGCTGGTACCTGGCGCTGCCGCTGGCCGTGCTGGTCTTCATGCTGTTCCACGGCTTCACGCCGCTCTTCGCCGGCACGATCGGCCTTGCGCTCACCGTCGGACTGCTGCTCGGCACCGGCGTCGCGCTCGGCTTCAGGACGACGACCTTGCGCGTGATATTCTGGGTGGGCCTGGGCTTGATCGCGGGTGTGCTGCTGCGCAACGGCATGGATGTCCGCGTCGTCGCCGGCATCATCGCGGCGCTGATCCTGTTGAATTTCCTCACGCTGGGTGGCCGCAATACGCTGGTGATTTGCCGCAACGCGCTCGCCGATGCGGCCAAGACGGCGCTGCCGGTCGGTATCGCCTGCGCCATCGTCGGCACGATCATCGGCCTGATGACGCAGACCGGCATCGGCACCACCTTCGGCGCCTGGGTGATCGGGCTCGGCAAGACCAGTCTGTTCCTGGCGCTGGTGCTGACGATGATCCTGTCGATCCTGCTCGGCACCGGCATCCCGACGATCCCGACCTATATCATCGTCGCGGCGCTCGCCGCTCCCGCGCTGGAACAGCTCGGCGTGCCGCTGATCGTCAGCCACATGTTCGCCTTCTACTACGGCATCATGGCCGATCTCTCGCCGCCGGTGGCGTTGGCGGCTCTGGCGGCCGCGCCGATCGCAAGGGAAAACCCGGACAAGATCGGCTGGGAAGCGATGCGGGTCGCGCTTGCCGGCTACGTCATCCCGTTCATCGCGGTCTATTCGCCGGCGCTGATGCTGCAGCCTGGCGACCCGATGTCGAACCTGATCGGGTTCTGGCCCGCGGTGGTCTATGCCGTGTTCAAGGCGACGATCGCGATCGGCCTCTTCGGTATCGTCGCAATCGGCTATCTGTTCGATCGCCTGAGCGTGACCGAGCGGGTGCTCGCCTTCGTCGCAGCCGTCTTCCTGTTCGGCGAGTTCGCCTATAGCGACGCGCTCGGCTACCTGCTCACGGCGGCGATCGTCGGGCGGCATTGGTGGGCGGTGCGCCAGCGGCAGGTCGGCAGCCCGGCGTGAGCCTGTGCCTCGCAGCCGGGGCCCTCGTCGTTGCGCTCGGCAGCGACGAGGTCACGCTCGGCTGGCGTCACTCGGTGCAGAAGACAGTGTGGGAGGAGGTCTGGCGCGAGACGCCGGAGGGCCTGCGCGTCACCGAGGCGCGCGTCGAGGGCTCGGGCGCCGGCATGGACCCGCCTGATGGCGCGAAGCTCGTCGACGGCTTCTGGCGCTGGCGGCCCGACCTGCCGCCGCTCAGGGAGGTGGTGCTGCGGCGCTCGGGCGCGACGGCCGATTACCGGATCTGCATCGCCGGGATATGCCGGGCGATGAGCGACTATCTACCGGCCGAGGCGGATCCGGTGACGCTCAAGCGCTGCGACTGACGCTCAGTTCCAGTCGGTGAGGCGCTCGATGCGCATGACGCGACGCATCAGGTTGAGCAGGGCATAGGCGGCGATCACCGCAAAAAGACCCATCAGGACATAGCCGACGATCGGCCCGAGCTCGAACAGGCCGGCCAGGGCCCAGCCGGAGGCCAGCGCGACGCCGAAGAGCTCGACCGCGATCAGGATGCCGAGCGAGACGACCAGTGCCAGATTGCGCCAGTTGGTGTGGCGTTCAGCCATGTTTATTCCTCGAAAACTTATGTGTTTATCCGCCTAGCCGACACGCTGGCGGCATGCAACAAAATCGCGCCGCTTCGCCAGATGGTTGCTCCCGGTCGGATTGAAAAGCCCGCGATGATCGAAACGCCTGTTTTCGCCTCGGCCGCCGTCGCCGCGCCCCATCGTCTGGCATCGGAGGCTGGCCGCGCCGTCCTGGCGGAAGGCGGCAACGCCATCGAGGCGATGGTCGCGATGGCGGCGACGATCGCGGTGGTCTATCCGCATATGAATTCCTTCGGCGGCGACGGTTTCTGGCTGGTGCACGAGCCCGGCGGCAAGGTCCACGCGATCGAGGCCTGCGGCCCGGCCGGCTCCCTGGCAACGATCGAGCGCTATCGCGAGAAGGGCTTCGACACGATTCCCTCGCGCGGACCGGATGCGGCGCTCACCGTCGCCGGCGCGGTCGGCGGCTGGCAGGCCGCGCTCGCACTCTCGCAGACGCTCGGCGGGCGCATGCCGCTGAAGGACGTGCTGGCCGAGGCCATTCGCCATTGCGCGGAAGGCTATGCAATCTCCGCTTCGGAGCTGCGGACGGTGCCGCAGGAGGTCGAGGCAACCAAGGCCGCGCCGGGCTTCAGCACGTTCTTCTGGCCGGAAGGCGAGCAGCCCAAGGCTGGTGCGCGGCGCAAGCCCGAGGCCTTGGGCGCGACGCTGCAGCAGCTTGCCGATGCCGGGCTCGACGATTTCTATCGCGGCGACATCGGGCGCGAGATCGCAGCCGATCTTGAAAGGATGGGCGCGCCGATCGCCCGGGCCGATCTCGAGGCCTTCAAGGCGCGGATGGTGCAGCCGCTCTCGGTGAAACTGCCCGGGCTCACCGCCTATAATTTTCCGCCGCCGACGCAGGGGCTGGCGGCGCTGCTGATCCTCGGCATCTTCGAGAAGCTCGGCGTTCAGCGCGCCGAGGGATTCGATCACATTCACGGCCTGGTCGAGGCGACCAAGCGCGCCTTCGTCATTCGCGACAGGCATGTCACCGACCCGGCGCATCTCAAGGTCGATCCCGCGAGCTTCCTGACTGCGGCCGTCTTCGAGCGTGAGGCTGAGGCGATCGACCGCAAGCGCGCCGCGGCCTGGCCGTTCAAGACGGATGCCGGCGACACGGTCTGGATGGGCGCGATCGACGGCTCCGGCCTCGCCGTCTCCTATATCCAGTCGATCTACTGGGAATACGGCTCGGGCTGCATCCTGCCGCGGACGGGGCTCAACTGGCAGAACCGCGGCGTCTCCTTCTCGCTCGACAAGGCATCCCTCAATCCGCTCGCGCCCGGCCGCAAGCCATTCCATACGCTGAACCCGCCGCTGGCACGTTTCGATGACGGGCGGATCATGGCCTATGGCGCCATGGGCGGCGACGGGCAGCCGCAATTCCAGGCGCAGATCCTGTCGCGCTATCGCTACGGCCAGAATCCGGCGGCGGCCGTCGATGCGCCGCGCTTCCTGTTCGGCCGGACCTGGGGCGCGGGCTCGGTCTCGCTCAAGCTGGAAAGCCGCTTCGATCCGACGCTGGTGGCGCAACTGAAAGCGGCCGGTCACCCGGTCGAGGAGTATGGAAAGGCCTATTCCGACCAGTTCGGCCATGCCGGCATGCTGGTGAAGCACCAGAAGGGCCATGTCGAAGCGACGCATGATCCGCGCTCGGACGGCGACGCCAGGGGGATTTGACGATGACCATCAAGGACGATCCGTTCCGCTGCTTCGTGCCTTATCCGGAGGCTCCGGTGAAGAGCGCGCCGACCGGCCCGCTCGCAGGGCTCACGCTCGCGGTCAAGGACCTGTTCGACGTCAAGGGCTATCCGACGGGGGCCGGCTCTCCGATCGTGCTGGCGCAATCCGGCATCAAGGCCAAGACGGCGCCGCTGGTGAAGACCCTGCTCGATGCCGGTGCGCGCTTCGTCGGCAAGACGCATACGGACGAGCTCGCCTTCTCGATGACCGGCAAGAACGCGCATTTCGGCGCGCCGATCAATCCGGCGGCGCCCGACCGGATCACCGGAGGTTCGTCGTCCGGCTCGATGGCTGCCGTGGCCGGCAAGCTCGCGGATATCGCGCTGGGCTCGGATACAGGCGGCTCGGTTCGCGCTCCGGCGAGCTATGGCGGGCTCTTCGGCATCAGGCCGACGCATGGCCGGCTCTCGCTGAAGCGGGTCTGGCCGCTGGCCGAGAGCCTGGATACGCCCGGCTGGTTCGCCCGCGACGGCAAGACCTTTGCCCGCGTCGCCGATGTCGTCTTCGGCAAGGACCGTACTGCGCTGTCGGAGACGCCCCGCCTTCTGCTGGCCGAGGATATGTTCGCGCAGGCCGTGCCGGACGCCGAGAATGCGCTGCGCAATGTCGTGCAGCGCGCCATGCCGGTGCTGGGCGAGCCCGAGACCGTCAAGGCCGCGCGCGATCTCGATGCGCTCTACTGGGCCTTCCGCTGGGTCCAGGGCCGCGACGCCTGGAACGCCGATGGCGCCATGATCGAGCGCTACGCGCCGCCGCTCGGGCCTGGCGTGGCCGAGCGCTTCGCCTTCTCGAAATCGGTCAGCGACGAGGAGGTCGCCAAGGCCGACAGCGTGCGCAAGGCCTTCCGCAACCGGCTCGCCAAGCTGCTCGGCTCGGATGGCGTGCTGATCCTGCCGACGGTGCCGGATATCGCGCCGCTGGTCAGCGCCAGCGAGGGCGAGCTCGAGGATTTCCGCAACCGGGCGCTCAGGCTCCTGTGCCTTTCCGGCCTGTCGGGCTTCCCGCAGGTGACGATCCCGGCCGCCCATCGCGCGGAGGCGCCGCTCGGCCTGTCGCTGATCGGCCCGAAGGGCTCGGACAAGTCGCTGGTCCATTTCGCGGTGAAGTTCGAACGCGCGGCGCGGATCAGGATCGCGTAACATCGTCATGGCGAGCGAAGCGACGCAATCCAGAGGTATCGCGGGACGGCACCTGGATTGCTTCGTCGCTTCGCTCCTCGCAATGACGTGGGAGGAGGCAGGACGATGAGCGGGCACGATCACCACCATCATCACGACCACGAGCACGACAACCATTTCACGCCGATCGAAGCGCGGGTGAGGGCGCTGGAATCGCTGATGGTCGAGAAGGGCTATGTCGATCCGGCGGCCCTCGACGTGATCATCGACACCTACGAGACCAAGGTCGGCCCGCGCAACGGCGCCCGGGTCGTGGCGAAGGCCTGGAGCGACCCGGCCTATGCCGCGCGCCTGAAGCAGGATGCCACCGCCGCGATCGCGGAGCTCGGCTATACCGGCCGGCAGGGCGAGCACATGGTCAGCGTCTGGAATACGCCCGACGAGCACAACATGGTCGTCTGCACCCTGTGCTCCTGCTACCCGTGGAGCGTGCTCGGCCTGCCGCCGGTCTGGTACAAGTCGCCGCCCTATCGCTCACGGGCGGTGATCGATCCGCGCGGCGTGCTCGCCGAGTTCGGCGTGACCCTGCCCGAGGCGAAGCGCATCCGCGTCTGGGATTCGACGGCAGAGATCCGCTACCTCGTCATCCCGGAGCGCCCGGCCGGCACCGAGGGCTGGAGCGAGGAGCGGCTCGCAGATCTCGTCACCCGTGACGCGATGATCGGCACCGGACTTGCCCGGCAGCCGGCGGAGGTCGCGGCATGAACGGCGCACAGGATCTCGGCGGACAAATGGGTTTCGGCCCGGTCGCTCCCGAAAAGGACGAGCCGCTCTTCCATGCGCCCTGGGAGGCGCGGGCGCTGGCGGTGACGCTCGCCGCCGGCGGCATGGGCCATTGGAGCATCGACGAGAGCCGCCATGCGCGCGAAAGCCTGCGCCCGGCCGACTACCTGTCGTCGAGCTATTACGAGATCTGGATCAAGGGGCTGTCGACCCTGCTGGAGCGCCACGGCTTCCTCAGCGCCGAGGAAATGGTGAGCGGGGAAGTCAGCCAGGTGCCGGCTCAGCCGAAGCGCGTGCTCAAGGCCGAGATGGTGCCGGGCGCGCTGGCCAAGGGCGGGCCGACCGAGCGGCCGGCCACGAGTCCGCAGCGCTTCCGGCCGGGCGACAAGGTCCGCACCATCAACATGAACCCGACCGGCCATACGCGGTTGCCGCGCTATGCTCGCGCCAAGCTCGGCACGATCGCGCTGGTCCATGGCGCGCATGTCTTCCCGGACACGAGCGCGCATGGCCAGGGCGAGCAGCCGCAATGGCTCTACACGGTCGCGTTCACTGGCCCTGAGCTGTGGGGCAGGGGCGCCGATCCGACGCTCAGCGTCAGCATCGACGCCTGGGAGAGCTATCTTGAGCCGGCCTGACGTGGAACTCGCGCTGGCGCTGGCGGCGAATACGCCGATCCCGCGCGATGCCGACGGGCCGGTCTTCGCCGAGCCCTGGCAGGCCCAGGCCTTCGCGCTCGTCGTCGCCCTGCAGAACAAGGGCGTCTTCACAGCGCAGGAATGGGCCGAGGCCCTCGGCGCCGAAATCCGCGAGGCGGTGGCGGCCGGTGGTTGCAAGGACGGTTCGGATTATTACGAGCGCTGGTGCGAGGCGCTGGAGCATCTGCTCATCGCCAAGGGCTTAGCCTCGCATGATGGCGTCGATGCCCGCGCAGCAGCCTGGGAGCGCGCCGCCGAGGCGACGCCGCATGGCAAGCCGATCCTGCTGGAGAATGATCCGGAGCGGTGATCAAGCTCCTTGTCTTCGCATGGGCTTTTTCCGAAAACCGCAATCCACTTTTCGGGCCGATGCTCTAGCTTCCTTGGCCGCCGATCCACAAGCCGAGGAATAGCGCCGCGCCGAGCACGGCGACGAAGGCCGCGGCGAGCACTTCCAGCACGGCGATGTTCCGCGGGCCGCGCAGGCTGCCGCCGCTGGCCAGTTTCAGGGCGGTGAACTTGAAGAACACGGCGAGCGCCGCGAGCGCGCCGGTGGTGAGCGCCGTGCCGAGCGCCATGGCGAAGGTCGCGGCGATGCCGGCCCAGAGCAGGCCCTGCGCATTGGCGAAGACGAGGATGATCAGCGCGCCGGCGCAGGGACGCAAGCCGGCGGCGAGGACGACGCCCGCCATCTCGCGCCAGCTCTTCAGCCGTGCGACCTCGTCGGGACCGGGCAGGTGGACATGGTCGCAGGCGGGATCATGTGCGGTGGCGCTGCCGGCGAGCGCGACGAGCGCGCCGGATTTGCGCCAGAGCACATAGAGCCCGACCAGAGCGACGAGCACGAAGCTGCCTTGCTCGATCACGTTCGTCGTCGCGCTCATCGTCGCGGCGGTGGCTCTTAGGGCCAGCGTCAGCGACACGACGAGCGCGATGGCGACGAGAGCCTGCACGACCGCCGCGGCGAAGCTGAGCGCCAGCCCGCGCCGGAGGCTGCGATTATCGGCGACAATATAGCCCGAGATCACCGCCTTGCCATGGCCGGGGCCGGCGGCGTGGAAGACGCCATAGGCGAAGGACAGCCAGAGCAAGGCGGGCAGCGCGGCGCCGCTGTCATGGATCGATTTCAGGGTAGCCGTCAGCTCGCGATAGAAGGCCGATTGCCAGGCGATCAGCAGCGCGCCGATGCCGGTGGTCGAGGGCAGGGCTTCGCGCGGCAGCGCCGTGCCGAAGGGATTGCGCGGCGGCGGAGGTGGTGGCGGGAGATAGAGCGAGATCAGCCAGGCGATCAGGCCGAGCGCGGCGGTGACCAGGGCCAGCGCGAGCACGGCGACGAGGATGCGCTGGAGCAGCGCCCTCGTGTCGCCTCGCGCGCCGAGCGTCCCGGGCGCCGTGCTCAGGGACATGCGACCAGCGCGCGGGTGGTGACCTGATAGGCGCTCATGTCCGGCGTCGCGGTGATGTCCTCCTGGGCCAGCTTGAGCGCCGTCGCCGGGTCGAGCTTGGGCGGGCGGGCGACGCGGACGACGCAGCCCTTCGGCGCATCCCGCGTGATCACCGCGTCGGGCGCATCGACGATGTCGAAGGCGACGAAATAGGTGGGGTCGCCTATCTCGATGCCGAAGGAGCGGTTGGCATGGGGCGGGTTCTTCAGCGGCAGGGTGAAGGTCAGCGTCAGGACCTTGTTCTCGTATGACAGCGCGGCGTCGCTCGGCACGCTGAATTCCTGTTGCTTGCCATTGGCCTTGGCGGTGGTGAAGAAGCCGACATCCGGCAGCGATTCCATGTTGACCTTGGCGAGTTCGGCGAGCTCGTCCGGAGTCAGCTTGCCGTCATTGTTCTTGTCGAGCCCCTGGATCATGTAGGCGGAATAGGCCTCGTCGAAGCTCCAGATGTACTTGAGCGCCTTCACGCTGCCATCGGGCGCATAGACGATCTCGGCTTTGGCGTTGACGAAGACGTGGGGATGGGCCTGAGCCGGAGCGGCGAAGCCGAGCCAGAGCGCGATCATGGCGAGCAGGGTCAAACCGGGCGGAATGAGCGTCAAAATCCTGATCCTGCGCGTGCTGCATGAGGGGACGCGGCCATTGAAGCCTTACGCCGATTCTGCAACGAAATAGCATCACAGGCATCACCCGCAAACGGGGCCAAATCGCGGCGCTACCTGGAACCGTCCCAAGGTGATTGACGTTATAGGGGAGATATGTCAGCATTGCTGACGTATTCTCAAGAAGGTTGGAGGTCGGCCCAACCGGCCCCATATTCCGTCAACGGACGATCGTGGGAGGTCGGCCATGGCCGAGATGCAGCAGAAATCCGGCGTCGCCGCTCAGGCTGATGCGAGCGGTTTGCGCGAGGTCGCGCTCGACGACAAATACGACCTGACCAAGAAGCAGATTTTCCTCACCGGCACGCAGGCCATCGCCCGCATGCTGATGGTCCAGCGCGAGCGCGACAAGCGCGCGGGGCTGAACACCGCCGGCTTCGTCTCCGGCTATCGCGGCTCGCCGCTCGGCGGGCTCGACCAGCAGCTGATGCGTGCCGGCAAGCAGCTCAAGGCCTCGAACGTCGTCTTCCAGCCTGGCCTGAACGAGGACCTGGCGGCGACCGCCGTCTGGGGCACGCAGCAGGCCGAATTGCAGGGCGAAGGCAAGTATGACGGCGTCTTCGCGCTCTGGTACGGCAAGGGCCCGGGCGTCGACCGCTCCGGCGACGTCTTCCGCCACGGTAACATGGCCGGCACCTCGCCGCATGGTGGCGTGATCTGCCTGATGGGCGACGACCACACCGCCGAATCCTCCACCAACGCGCACCAGACCGAATTCGTCTTCGTCGACCGGATGATGCCGATCCTGAACCCGGCCGGCGTCCAGGAGATCATGGACTATTCCCTGCACGGCCTCGCGCTCTCGCGCTTCGCCTCGGTCTGGGTCGGCATCAAATGCGTGAAGGACAATATCGAATCGACGGCCTCGGTCGACGGCTCGATCGACCGGGTCGAGATCGTCACGCCGACCGATTTCGTGATGCCGCCGGGTGGCTTGAGCATCCGGCGCGAGCTCGATTTCGTCGACCAGGAGAAGCGGCTGCATATCCACAAGCGCGCCGCCGTGCTGGCCTATATCCGCGCCAACAAGCTCAATCAGACCATCACCTCGGGCGGCTCGAAGCCGCGTATCGGCATCATCACCGTCGGCAAATCCTATCTCGACGTGCGCCAGGCGATGGATGATCTCGGCATCGACGAGGTCCGCGCCAATGATCTCGGCATCCGCCTTTTCAAGGTCGCCTGCCCATGGCCGATCGATCCGTCCGAGCTGAAGAGCTTCGTCGACGGGGTCGACCTCGTCATGGTCGTCGAGGAGAAGCGCTCGCTGATCGAGGTGCAGGTGCGCGAGGAGCTCTACGGCTCCCAGCAGCAGCCCATGGTGATCGGCAAGAAGGACGAGAACGGCGAATGGCTGTTCCCGGTCCATGGCGCGCTCGACCCGAACGACGTCGCGATCGCGCTCGGCGCCCGGCTGCTGCAATACCAGGACGATCCGGCGCTGCGGGCGCGGCTGGAGGAGATCGCCCATGCCCAGGGCCGGCTCGCCGAAGCGCAGGACATCGCCAAGCGCACGCCCTATTACTGCTCGGGCTGCCCACACAACACGTCGACCGTGGTGCCCGAGGGCTCGCGCGCCTATGCCGGCATCGGCTGTCACTACATGGTGCAGTGGATGGACCGCAGCACCTTCGGCTTCACCCAGATGGGCGGCGAGGGCGCGAACTGGATCGGCGAGGCGCCGTTCTCCACCCGCAAGCACGTCTTCCAGAATCTCGGCGACGGCACCTACACGCATTCCGGCTCGCTCGCGATCCGCTGGGCCGTCGCGGCCGGCGTCAACGTCACCTACAAGCTGCTCTATAACGACGCGGTCGCGATGACCGGCGGCCAGCAGGCGGAAGGCCATCTCTCGCCGGACCAGATGGCGCGCCAGATCGCCGGCGAGGGCGTCCAGCGCATCGCCGTGGTCAGCGACGAGCCGGACAAGTACCCGCCGGGCACGCAATGGCCGGCGGGCACGACGCTCCACCACCGCGACGATCTCGACGCCGTGCAGCGCGAGCTTGCCGAGGTGCCGGGCGTCTCGTTGCTGCTCTATGACCAGACCTGCGCCACCGAGAAGCGGCGCCGGCGCAAGCGCGGCTCCTATCCCGATCCCGACAAGCGGGTGATCATCAACGAGCTGGTCTGCGAGGGCTGCGGCGATTGCGGCGTGCAGTCGAACTGTGTCTCGGTGCAGCCGCTGGAGACCGAGTTCGGCCGCAAGCGCCAGATCGACCAGTCGAACTGCAACAAGGACTTTTCCTGCGTGAAGGGCTTCTGCCCCTCCTTCGTCACCGTGCATGGCGCGCGGCCGAAGAAGGCGGAGCCGAAGCGGCTCGATGCCGGCGCGCTCGGCGCGGGCGAGATTCCGGAGCCGCAGGTCCCGGCGCTGGAGCGCACCTTCGCGGTGGTCGTCACCGGCGTCGGCGGCACCGGCGTGGTGACGATCGGCGCCATCCTCGGCATGGCTGCCCATCTCGAGGGCAAGGGCTGCGGCATGATCGACATGGCCGGCCTCGCGCAGAAGGGCGGGGCGGTGTTCAGCCATGTCAAGCTCGCCCCGACGCCCGACAAGATCCACGCGATCCGCGTCGCCGCGGGCGAGGCCGATCTCGTGCTCGGCTGCGACCTCACCGTGACCGGCTCGCGGAAGGTGCTGGGCGCGATCAAGCAGGATGGCTCGACGGTGGTTGTCAATACCGCCGAGAACATGCCCGGTGATTTCACCCGCAATGCCGATTTCTCCCTGCCGATCGAGCGGCTGAAGCGCGGCATCCTCTCGGCCGCCGGCCGTGAGCAGACGCATTTCGTCGATGCGACGGCGGCTGCCACGGCCTTCCTCGGCAATGCCATCGCCGCCAACATGTTCATGCTCGGCTACGGCTGGCAGTTCGGCGCGGTGCCGCTGTCGCGCGCGGCTCTGCTCAGGGCGATCGAGCTCAACGGCGAAGCGGTCGCGATGAACAGGCAGGCCTTCGAGCTCGGCCGGCGCGCGGCACATGATCCGGCCGCGCTGGTTGCGGCTCTCGCCGAGGCCAAGGCGCCGACCCAGGCGCGCCATCTCTCCGAGTCGTTCGAAGAGATCATCGCCCGCCGCGTCGCCTTCCTCACCGATTACCAGAACGCCGCGTATGCGGCGCGCTATCGCCATCTCGTTGCCAAGGTGCAGGTCAGGGAGACGCAGGTCCTGTCGGGCCAGCACGCGCTCGCCGAGACCGTCGCGCGCTATCTGTTCAAGCTGATGGCCTACAAGGACGAATACGAGGTGGCGCGGCTCTATGCCGACGGCTCGTTCCGGAAGCAGGTCGCCGCGACCTTCGAGAAGGACAGCGCGTCGGGCAAGCCCTTGCGCTTCGAGTTCCATCTCGCGCCGCCGCTGATGGCCAAGGTCGATCCCAATACCGGCCTGCCGCGCAAGATGAGCTTCGGCCCGTGGATGATGGGCGCTTTCGGCCTGCTGGCGAAGCTGAAGGGCCTGCGCGGCACCCGCTTCGACCTCTTTGGCTACACCAAGGAGCGCAAGACCGAGCGTCAGCTGATTGCCGATTACGAGGCGCTGCTCGACGAGATCCTGGCCAAGCTGACGCCGGAGAACCATGCGCTTTGCGTCGCGCTGGCCGCGATCCCGGAGAAGATCCGCGGCTTCGGCCACGTGAAGGAACGCCATCTCAAGGCCGCGAAGGCCGAGGAGGCGGAGCTGCTGGCGAAGCTACGCGCCGGCACGGCGCAGGCGCTCGACATGCCGCGCGCGGCGGAATAGGCGCTCCGCTGCACGATCGTTCAAGACGGCGGGCCGATCCGGGCTGACAACACCGCAAGTGTAGGTCAGCCGGAGGCTCGACATGGATGGATTGCTCGGCTTCGTCCTCGCCGGCATCGCGCTTGCCGGCAGCCCGGGTCCGGCGACCTTGAGCCTGGCCGCGACCGGCGCGGCCTTCGGTGCGCGCGAGGGGCTGGTCTATGCGACCGGCATCACCATCGGCATGGCCGGGGTCATCGCGATCACCGCCAGCGGCATGGTCGGCGTACTGATGGCGGTACCGGGCGTCGCGCCGGTCGTGACCATCGCGGCGGCCGGCTATTTCCTCTATCTCGCCTATCGCATCGCCACGGCGCCGCCGCTGACCGATGCGAGCGAGCGTGGCGCGCGGCCGTCCTTCGCCGCCGGCGCACTGCTGTCGCTGGTCAATCCGAAGGGCTATGCGGCGATGGCCGCGCTGTTCTCAGGCTTCGTGCTGCTGCGCGGCGCCCTCGCCAGCGATGCACTGGCCAAGGCCGGCGTGCTGATGGCGATCATCGCCGCGGTCAACCTGCTCTGGCTCGTCACGGGCGCAGCGCTGACGCGCTTCTTCCGCGAGCCGCGCACGAACCGGATCGTCAATATCGTCTTCGCCATCCTGCTGATCGCGTCGGTGGCGTTTGCCTTGCCTCATTGATCGGATTCGGCTTTAGCGCTGCGGCGGGGCATGGCGCTTGCGGTACTCCGCCGGTGTCACGCCGACATGGCGCGCAAAGGCCCGGCGCAAGGTGTCGGCATCAGCGAAGCCGCAGCGGGCGGCGACCTGCTTGGGCGTGGTTCCAGCGGTTTCAAGCAACTGCCTCGCGGCGGTGACGCGCGCCGCTTCGACCCAGGCTGCAGGCGTCAGGCCGACCTCACTGCGGAAGAGCCGGGCGAAGTGGCGCGGGCTCAGCTGCATGCGGCCGGCCAGGCTGGCGACGCTGTGATCGCCGGCGGGATTGGCGGCGACCCAGCGCTGGATCTCCTGCAGGGCGGAACGGCCAGCCGGCTGGGCCTCGCCCTTGCGGCTGAACTGCATCTGGCCACCCGGCCGCTTGAAGAACATCACCAGCTGGCCCGCGACCTTCATCGCGATGTCGCGGCCGAGATCCTCCTCAACGAGGGCAAGCGCCAGATCGAGGCCGGCCGTCACGCCTGCCGCGGTGCGCAGGCGGCCGTCGCGGAGATGGATCGCGTCCTGCTCGACGGTGACAGCCGGATAGCAGCGCGCGAGCTGTTCCGCGTCGGCCCAATGGGTCGTGACGCGGCGGCCGTCGAGCAGGCCGGCCGCGGCGAGCAGGAAGGCGCCGCTGCAGACCGAGCCATAGCGCCGCGCACCGGGCGCGACGGCCCGCAGCCAGTCCAGCAAGGCCGGCTCGGGCTCCATCTGCGACGCGTGCGGAGCGCCGGCGATCAGCAGCGTATCGATCTCGGGTTCGGCGCCTGTCCCGATGATATGGTCCGGCAGCAGCTGCACGCCGGAGGAGCTGCGGATCGGCCCCGGGGCACTGGCGATGACGAGCAGCCGGTAACGCTCCCCGCCGGCCTGCCTGTTGGCTTCGGCGAAGACGTCGAGCGGCCCCGAAACATCAAGCAATTGCACGCCGGGCACGGCCAGGATCGCCATTGTGCGGATCATCGCCGTGCATCTCCCCACGTCCGCTTGAAACTGCATTTGGCAGAAATCGACGTAACACGTCAATTGCAGACAGATCAGCCGATGCCTACCCTCCCGATGAAACCCATTGCAGGAGGCTTCCATGGCATTGACGATCGAGGGCGTGAGCATTCCCGACAGCCGGCTGGCGCGCGAGGTGACGGAACTGGTCCGCGACACCGAAGCGCCGCTGCTGTTCCACCATTCCAGCCGCGTCTATTATTTCGGCGCGCTGGCGGGAAAGAAGCGCGGGCTGAGCTTCGATCCCGAACTGCTCTATGTCGGCACCATGTTCCACGACATGGGACTGACCAGGCAGTACAGCAGCCCGAACGAGCGCTTCGAGGTCGACGGTGCCAATGCGGCGCGTAATTTCCTGCGCCGGCACGGCATCGTCCAGGCCGATATCGACACCGTCTGGACCGCGATCGCGCTGCACACCACGCCGGGCATCCCGCAGCACATGCACCCCGTCGTGGCGCTCGTCACGGCCGGCGTCGAGATGGACGTGCTCGGCCTGACCTATGGCGACTATAGCGATGCCGAGCGCGAGGCCGTGGTCGCCGCGCATCCGCGCGACGTGCATTTCAAGGAGGATATCATCCAGACCTTCTATGACGGCATCAGGCACAAGCCGGAGACGACCTTCGGCAACGTCAAGGCCGATGTGCTTGCGGATAAGGACCCGCTCTTCAAGCGCGGGAATTTCTGCACGGTGATCCGCTGCTCGCATTGGCACGGGCCGGCCGGCCTCTCCTGCGAAGCCTTGAGTTGAGCCTGTCACCGGCAGCATAGTAAGCCGGCGTGGCGGGCCGCCCGGCTCGCCGAACAACCGGTGAGCCAGCCTTGATCCTGCCCGAAGATCTGCGCCGCATCGCCGCCTGGTCGCGTGACCTCAAGCCGGATGAGTTCGAGGAGGCCCGGCGCGGCGTCAGCGTGAAGGTCTATGGCAAGGGCGCCTATATCTGCCATGTCGGCGACAGGCTCGAATCCTGGACCGGCGTGGCCGAAGGCCTGGTCAAGATGAGCACCACCTCGAAGGAGGGCAAATCGGCGACGCTCGCCGGGCTGCGCTCCGGGGCCTGGTTCGGCGAGGGCACGGTGATCAAGGCCGAGCCCAGGCGCTACGATCTCGTGGCCCTGCGCGACACCAGGCTCGCGCTGATGCGACGTTCGACCTTCTTCTGGCTGTTCGAGCATTCGGCCGCCTTCAACCGCTTCCTCGTGCACCAGTTCAACGAGCGGCTGGCGCAGTTCATCGCGCTGGCCGAGACCGACCGTATGCTGGATTCGACGGCGCGGCTGGCGCGTAACCTGAGCTGGCTGTTCAACCCGATCCTCTATCCCGATCAGGATCGCACGCTCGCGATCTCGCAGGAGGAGCTCGGCCTGCTCGCCGGGATTTCCCGGCAAATGGCCAATCAGGGCCTGGCCAAGCTTGCCGCCCTCGGGCTGATCGAGATCGGGCACGGTGCGATCACGATCCTCGATCTGGAGCGGCTGGCGCGTTACGAGGGATAAGCGTTTCGACTGGCCGCAGGCATTCGAAGCCGGGCCGGGTGTGTTTTGCCATTGCGAACAAAGCGCGAAAGGTGATCGACTCCGGCGCATGCTCGCAGTCGATTCGCGCCATTCCTATCTCGACAAGCTCAACCCGGCGCAGCGGCGTGCGGTCGAGCACGGCTCAGGCACGGCCGCGCGCCCGCTGCTGGTGATTGCCGGGGCCGGCTCCGGCAAGACGAACACGCTGGCGCACCGGGTCGCGCATCTCATCGTCAACGGCGCCGATCCGCGCCGGATGATGCTGCTGACCTTCTCGCGTCGCGCTGCGGCCGAGATGACGCGCCGGGTCGAGCGCATCGCGCGCGAGGTGCTGGGCGAGGGCGCCGCGGTGATGACCGATGCGCTGAGCTGGGCCGGTACCTTTCACGGCGTCGGGGCGCGGCTGCTGCGCGATTACGCCGTCGAGCTCGGGCTCGACCCGAGCTTCACCATTCACGACCGCGAGGATTCTGCCGACCTGATCAATCTCGTCCGGCACGAGCTCGGCTTCTCGAAGACGGAAGCGCGCTTCCCGAAGAAGGGAACCTGCCTCGCGATCTATTCGCGCTGCGTCAATGCCGAGCAGCCGGTCGAGACGGTGCTCGGCGCCTCCTTTCCCTGGTGCGCCGCCTGGGCGGCCGAGCTCAAGCAGCTCTTCGCCGCCTATGTCGAGGCCAAGCAGGCCCAGAACGTGCTCGATTATGACGATCTCCTGCTGTGCTGGGCGCAGGCGGTCGGCGATCCCGGCCTCGCGGAGGAGATCGGGAGCCGTTTCGACCATATCTTCGTCGATGAGTACCAGGACACCAACCGGCTGCAGGCCTCGATCCTGCTGGCGCTCAAACCGAGTGGGCAGGGGCTGACGGTCGTCGGCGACGATGCCCAGTCGATCTATTCCTTCCGCGCAGCCGAGATCCGCAACATCCTCGACTTCCCGCAGAGCTTCGAGCCGCCGGCCGAGATCGTCACGCTCGACCGCAACTACCGCTCGACCCAGCCGGTCCTGGCCGCGGCCAATGCGGTGATCGGCCTGGCGCGCGAGCGTTTCACCAAGAATCTCTGGACCGAGCGGGAATCGGCCGCACGTCCGCGGCTGGTCAATGTCCGTGACGAGGCCGACCAGGCGCGCTACGTCGCCGGTCAGGTGCTGGAGAACCGCGAGCACGGCTCCGCGCTGAAGCAACAGGCCGTGCTGTTTCGCGCCTCGCATCATAGCGGCCCGCTCGAGGTCGAGCTGAAACGGCGCAACATCCCGTTCCGCAAGTTCGGCGGGCTGAAATTCCTCGATGCCGCCCATGTGAAGGACGTGCTGGCGCTGCTGCGCTTCGTCGAGAACCCGCGGGACAGGGTCGCGGGCTTCCGCGTCCTGCAATTGCTGCCGGGTGTCGGCCCGAGCGCCGCCCAGCGCGTGCTCGACCAGGTCGATGCAGCCAGCGATGCGCTCAGGGCACTCGGCGACATGCCGCCACCGCCGCGCACCGGCAGCGACTGGGACAGTTTCGTCGAGACCGCTCTTGGCCTGCGTGCCGGGCCGGGCTGGCCGGCCGAGATGGAACGGGCACGACTCTGGTACGAGCCGCATCTCGAGCGCATCCATGAGGATTTCAGCACGCGCCGCGCCGATCTCGTCCAGCTCGAGCAGATCGCCCGCGGCTATCCCTCGCGCGAGCGCTTCCTGACCGAGCTGACGCTCGACCCGCCGGATGCGACCAGCGCCGAGGCCGGCCCGCCGCATCTCGACGAGGACTATCTGATCCTCTCGACGATCCATTCGGCCAAGGGCCAGGAATGGAAATCGGTCTTCGTGCTCAACGTGGTCGATGGCTGCATCCCGATCGACCTTGCTGTCGGCGAAACCGCGGAGACCGAGGAAGAGCGCCGGCTGCTTTATGTCGCGATGACGCGCGCCAAGGACGATCTCCAACTCGTCGTGCCGCAGCGCTTCTTCACCCATGGTCAGGCCGCGCGCGGTGACAGGCACGTCTATGCCGCTCGGACGCGTTTCATTCCCGCCAGCCTGCTCGGCCTGTTCGAGCAGGTGGCCTGGCCGATTGCCGAGCACGGGACAGCGGCTCGGGCCGCGAGCGGTAGCGGTATCAGGATCGATGTCGCGGCGCGGATGCGCGGCATGTGGCGCTGAGCGACACGCAGGAGAGGAATTCGTTGGGCGCCTGACCCCGGCTCTCGATTGTCCTGTGGCTGGTCGAGCATCCGGCTGCGCTCAATCACGTCTCGGTCAACCTGCGCGTGGCGCTGCCCATTACGAAAGAATACTTCGGCTTCCAAGTGTCATTCGGTGAAGATAGCGTGCCTTGATGTCCGTAAATTTATTTCGATAATCGATCTATTTCAAAATTAAGCTCTCGATATCTGTTTTTTATTGTCTTGCCGCGCCCGATAAGGTGTGATGCACATCGATATTATCTGTGATGAGCCGGTTTATCTATTTGCGGTACCTTGAGGTTCAGCCAGGGAGGAGCGGTTTCATGGCCGGAATCGTTGGAACGGATGGATCTGATACGCTGCGCGGGACGGATGAGGCGGACCGCATCTGGGGCCTTGCCGGAGACGACACGATCGATGGCGGCGCCGGGGACGACATCATCGAGGCGGGGGCAGGCAACGACACCATCACGAGCACGAGCGGTTACGACCGTCTCGATGGCGGGGATGGATTCGACCGGATCACTCTGGTCGGAACGGGCGGGGCGGTCACCGGCGGCGCCGGCTACGATGCGCTCTTCGTCGATGCCACGTCAGCGTCGGAGGATGTCATCTTCAACGGCGCGAGCGGCCATGGCACGATCGGCAGCGATCCCGCCACCGCCCAGCACATCTTCTTCCGCGATATCGAGTGGGCGGTCGTCAGGACCGGGGACGGCAATGACACCGTGATCGCCGGCGCTCTCGATCTCTACGCCGATACCGGAGCGGGCAATGATCGCATCGAGGGCGGAGCCGGCTCCGACGAACTGATCGGCGGAGCGGGCGACGATGAGTTGCATGGCGGGGACGGCGTCGACACCCTGAGCGGTGGCGCCGGCAATGACTGGATTACGGGCGGCGCCAGCTATGACACCCTGTCCGGCGGCGACGGCGACGACATGATGTTCGGCGGCGACGGCCTCGACTCCCTCGACGGCGGGGCCGGCGACGATATCCTGGATGGCGGCGCCGATAATGACTCGCTGGATGGCGGAGCGGGCGACGATGTCGTCAAGGGCGGGGCCGGCGACGATTCCATCGGCAGTTGGGAAGGCAACGACATCCTCGATGGCGGCGACGGCAACGACCATATCTCGCACCTCTCGCTCGATGGCGGAGCCGCGACGATCAATGGCGGCGCGGGGGATGACACGATCCGGGCGGATGTCATGGACACGGTCAATGGCGGGGAGGGCAACGATCGCCTCCTGTTCGGCCTCGGCGACCTGCCAGGCCCGCTCCTGTTCGATGCGCTGCAAGGCTGGATGCTGGGTGGGCCGACCTATGTCGGCATCGAGAGTTTCGAGCTGCAGACCGGCCATTTCGACGATTCACTGCGCGGTGGTGACGGCGACGACAAGTTCTTCGCCTGGGGTGGCGACGATCTCCTGGAAGGGCGCGGCGGCAACGACGTGTTCTACGCCGGCGCGGGCGACGACCGCCTGCTCGGCGGTGCGGGGAATGACTGGCTGGAAGGCTTTACCGGAACCGACGCCCTGAGCGGCGGCGAGGGCGCCGACACCTTCCATTGGGCCGTCGATTACGGCACGGCCGACAGCATCGATCGGATCGCCGATTTCAACGCCGCGGAAGGCGACGTCCTCAGCTTCCTGATCGACGCCAATGGCGACCTGGCCTCGGTCCGCAACTACCAGGACTTCCTGGCAGCCTCGCAGGACACGGATGCCGGAATCAAGGTCACGCTCGAAGGGTTCGTGGATGCCGGAATCCTGATCGAGGGCGTTTCTCTGGCTGAGATCTCGGCAAACAATCTGGTCTTCACGGCCATCGACTTCTGAAACCTGTGGCGAACCCGGCCCCGGTCGGTGGGGCTGGGCCGCTTTTATCTTTTCATGGCTGCCCCAGGCGCTCCAGCGCGAGGCGCAGCGGCGCATCGGACGCGCGGATGAAGCCGAGATAGGGATGGTCCATATCGATGATGATCGCGAGCGCGCCCGTGACCGAAAAGGCGCAGATGAACAAGGTTGCTATCGTTGTGGCGTTGGTTGGTGCGAGCAGCCCGAACGAGCCGAAGAGCAAGGCCAACCAGAAGATCAGAAATGCGAGGAACAGGCCCGGAAACCCTCCTGCCTCGGTCTCGGCCCGCATCCAGCGCGCTTCGGCGATCGACCCGCTGAGCTGAAGCGCCCGGGTCTGGAGCCAGCGCTGGCCGTCGTTCTGGGGCGTGAGCTTCCTGAGCTCGTCCTGGACCGGCTCGATATCCAGGCCGTCATCGAGCGTTCGGCGGCCGCGGCCGTCGATGGCCTCCTTCAGCCGCGCCTCTAGCTGCCTGCGCAGCAAAGCGCGGGTCGGAGCGGTCTCCTGGCCATATTGCGCCATGACCCGGTCAAGCAGCAGGACGCGCGCGGCCACCGTCCGCAGTTCCAGCCCGGCTTCGTCGAAGGAGCGCTTGGCCGAGGCGATCAGAAGGCCGAGCGCGAGCGCGGAGAGCGTTCCAACGACAGCCGTCGCGAGCTTGATCGCGTCACGCGAATCCGCGCTCAGATGGTGTTCGGGCAGCCGTGCGCGCAGCAGCATGCCGATGGCCGCCGCCCCAAAGACGCAGCAGAACGCGACGCTGCCGATGACAAGAGGGCTCATGACAGGCGCCTGGCGTTGGGGCTGGGCGGGGGAGGGGAATGCTCGGAAGGCAGGCAGAGCTAGCAGCAGAGTCAGCCATCGTGGCGGCGCTTCGAGGCGTCCTCACACACTTCGGCGGGACAATAGCGACCAAATACCAAGTTGTCTGTCAAGCCCCTGCTTGCGAAGATCGGTCTGTCTTGCAACCATCGCATGAACGACAGGGCCGAATGGTCCAACAAGGCGTCCCGCAAAGTACGGGCCGCCGCTCAGGGAGGAGAACGGCATCGTGGCAAGCATCGCTGCCGGCCAGGCTGATACGTTTCCGAAATTGCTGATCCGCAATGCGCGCGAGCGCGGCGACCGCCCGGCCTTCCGCCACAAGGACCTCGGCATCTGGCAGTCGTGGAACTGGGCGCAGACGGCCGAGCAGGTGCTCGCCTTTGCCAAGGGCCTCGAGGCGCTCGGCCTGAAGCGCGGTGAGAAGGTCGCGATCATCGGCTATAACCGGCCGCGGCTCTATTGGGCGATGTGCGCCGCGCAATGCCTCGGCGCAGTTCCCGTGCCCGTCTATGCCGACTCCGTCGCCGAGGAGATGGCCTATGTGCTGGATCATGCCGAGGCGGTCTTCGCCTGCGTGCAGGACCAGGAGCAGGTCGACAAGGTGCTCTCGATCGCCGACCGGCTGCCACGCCTGCGCCAGATGCTCTATGACGAGCCGCGCGGCCTACGCGACTACGACCACGGCAAGCTGCATGATATCGGCGAGGTGATCGCCGCCGGCGAGCGCATGCTGAAGGACGCCGCCGCCTCGAAGGCGCTCGATCGCGAGATCGAGCAGGGCGTCGGCTCCGATCTCGCCATCATCCTCTACACGTCCGGCACGACCGGGCGGCCCAAGGGCGTGATGCTCAGCCATTACAACGTGATTACCGCCGCCGAGATCGGCTGCCAGTTCGACGGGCTGAACCAGGACGACGAGGTGATCGCCTATCTGCCGATCGCCTGGGTCGGCGACCATGTCTTCTCCTATGCGCAGGCGATCCTGGCCGGATTCTGCGTCAACTGCCCGGAAAGCCCGGAGACCGTGATCGACGACCGGCGCGAGATCGGCACGACCTACGCGTTCGCGCCGCCACGCGTCTTCGAGAACATGCTGACCATCACCATGGTGCGCATGGAGGATGCGGGCCCGCTGATGCGCCGGATGTTCCACTATTTCCTCGGCGTCGCGAAGAAGCATGGCGAGAAGATCCTCAACGGCGAGCCGGTGCCGCTCGGCGCGCGCCTGCTCTACAAGCTCGGCGACATGCTGATCTACGCGCCGCTGCGTAATCGCTTCGGCCTGACCAAGATCAAGGTCGGCTATACTGCCGGCGAGGCGATCGGCCCCGAGATCTTCCGCTTCTACCGCTCGATCGGCGTCAATCTGAAGCAGCTCTATGGGCAGACGGAAGCGGGTGTCTACATCACCATGCAGCCCAATGGCGAGATCAAGGCCGACACGGTCGGGCGGCCGGCGCCGCTGGTCGAGATCAAGCTCGATGAGAATGGCGAAGTGCTCTACCGCTCGCCCTCGATCTTCGGCGGCTATTACAAGGACCCGGAGAAAACGGCCGAGACGATGACGGCGGATGGCTATGTCCGCTCCGGCGATGCCGGCTTCTTTGACGAGAGCGGGCATCTCAAGATCATCGACCGCGCCAAGGATGTCGGCAAGCTCAACTCGGGTGAGCTGTTCCCGCCGAAATACATCGAGAACAAGCTGAAATTCTATCCGAACATCAAGGAGGCCGTCGCCTTCGGGCAGGGCCGCGATTACGCGACCGTGGCGCTGAATATCGACCTCACTGCCGTCGGCAACTGGGCCGAGCGCAACAATGTCGTCTATGCCTCCTATCAGGAGCTCGCCGGGCACGACCTCGTCTACGACATGATCGCCCAGCATATCGACGAGGTGAACAAGTCGCTGGCCTCGGAGCCGGCGATGGGCGGGGCGCAGATCAAGCGCTTCCTGATCCTTCACAAGGAGCTCGATGCCGACGATGGCGAGCTGACCCGCACGCAGAAGGTCCGGCGCGGCTTCATCGCCGAGCGCTATGCGCCGCTGGTCGCCGCGCTCTATGATGGCTCGCAGGCCGCCGATATCTCGACCGAAGTCACCTTCGAGGATGGCCGCAAGGGCGTGATCTCGGCCAGGGTCAAGGTTCGCGATGCCGAGACTTATCCGGCCAGCGCCCCGGCGAGGGCAGCATGATGAACGCCGAAGCGATGAACGTCACCGGCACGCCGATCCCGAAGGAGAAAGGCGAGGTCCTGCTCTCGGTCGAGAATGTCTCGCTGCGCTTCGGCGGCGTGAAGGCGATTTCGGATGTCTCCTTCGACATCCGCAAGGGGGAGGTGCGCGCCATCATCGGTCCGAACGGCGCCGGCAAGACCTCGATGCTGAACTGCATCAACGGCTTCTACCAGCCGCAGGAAGGTCAGATCACCTTCAAGGGCGTGCGCCGCAGCAAGATGCGCCCCCATCGCGCTGCCGCCGCCGGCATCGCCCGGACCTTCCAGAACGTCGCGCTGTTCAAGGGCATGTCGACGCTCGACAACATCATGACCGGGCGCACGCTCAAGATGAAGCGCGGCTTCTTCTGGCAGGCTTTGCGTCACGGCCCGGCGATGCAGGAGGAGATCGAGCATCGCCGCGTCGTCGAGGACATCATCGACTTCCTGCAGATCGAGCACATCCGCAAGCTGCCGGTGGGCAAGCTGCCCTATGGCCTGCAAAAGCGCGTCGAGCTCGGCCGGGCGCTGGCGATGGAGCCGGAACTCCTGCTGCTCGACGAGCCGATGGCCGGCATGAATCTCGAGGAGAAGGAGGACATGTGCCGCTTCATCCTCGACGTGAACAACCAGTTCGGCACGACGATCGCGCTGATCGAGCACGATATGGGCGTGGTCATGGACCTCTCGGACCGGGTCGTCGTGCTCGAATACGGCCGCAAGATCGCCGATGGCACGCCTGACGAGGTCAAGCGCGACCAGAAGGTGATCGACGCTTATCTGGGAGTGGCGCATTGATCGGTACGTTTTCCGGCATGACGCGCTCCTCCGTCATTGCGAGGAGCGCAGCGACGAAGCAATCCGGGAGGACTGGGTGCGCAGCCGTCCCGGGATTGCCCAGCCATGCCCGCAATGGCGGCGAGTGTGCAGCCTCCGTCGCGGTAGTCAGGAGCGCCAGGCCATGAGCGATATCGCAACCCGGCCCGCGCCGAGCCTCCTCGCCAATGGCTGGATCAAGGCCGGGCTCATCCTCGCGGCCATCGTCGTCGCGGCGATCGTCGGCGCCAGGCTCGACGGCTCCGGCACGCTCTATGCCGTGCTGATCGATCCGTTCCAGCAAATGGTCACGGCGCCGGACCTGCTGGTGCAGACGATCTGGGAAGGGCTCGTCTCGGGCGTGCTCTACGCGCTGATCGCGCTCGGCTTCGTGCTGATCTTCAAGGCTTCGGGCGTGTTCAACTTCGCCCAGGGCATCATGGTCGTCTTCGCGGCGCTGACGCTGGTCGGCCTGCACGAGAAGGGCGTCCCTGCCTTCCTGGCAGTTATCCTGACGCTCGGCGTGATGTTCGTGCTCGCGGTCACGATCGAGCGGGTGGTGCTGCGGCCGCTGGTCAACCAGCCCGACATCATCCTGTTCATGGCGACCTTCGGGATCACCTATTTCCTGATCGGCTTCGGCGAATCCGTCTTCGGCGGCAATCCCAAGCAGATGATCACGGACGAGCTCTTCCTGCCGAAGGGCGCGATCGACGCCAAGATCCTGGGCGGCTTCGTCTCCTTCCAGAAGATCGACATCGCCGCCGCGATCATCGCCTCGCTGATGATCGCGGCGCTCGCCCTGTTCTTCCAGTACACCCGGATCGGCCGGGCCCTGCGGGCCGTCGCCGACAGCCACAAGGCGGCGCTCTCGGTCGGCATCTCGCTCAACCAGATCTGGGTCATCGTCTGGTTCACGGCCGGCATCGTCGCGCTGATCACCGGCATCATGTGGGGCGCACGCTCGGATGTCTCCTTCGCGCTCGAGATCGTGGCGTTGAAGGCGCTGCCGGTGCTGATCCTCGGCGGCTTCACCTCGATCCCGGGGGCGATCGTCGGCGGGCTGATCATCGGCATCGGCGAGAAGATCGGCGAGTTCTACTGGGGCCCGCTGATCGGCGGCGGCATCGAGAGCTGGCTCGCCTATTTCATCGCGCTCGGCTTCCTGCTGTTCCGGCCGCAGGGCCTGTTCGGCGACAAGATCATCGAACGAATCTGAGGGCTGACCCGTGTTCTACCGCGAAGCCGGCCAGTACAAGACCTCCTACGCGGCCGACATGGCCGTGTTCCCGATCCTGCAGGACCGGATCGGCATCGCCGTGATCCTCGCGATCGCCTTCGTCGTCATCCCGCTGATCGGCAACGACTTCTTCATCGCGACGGTGATGATCCCGTTCCTGGTCTTCTCGATGGCGGCGATCGGGCTCAACATCCTCACCGGCTATACCGGGCTGATCTCGCTCGGCACCGCGGCCTTCATGGGGGTCGGCGCCTATTCCTGCTACAAGCTGACGACCTTTTTCCCGGGCGTGAACATCATCGTCCTGATCCTGCTGTCGGGCCTGTTCTCGGCGGCGATCGGCGTGCTGTTCGGCCTGCCCTCACTGCGGATCAAGGGCTTCTATCTCGCGGTCGCAACGCTCGCGGCGCAGTTCTTTCTGCAATGGGCCTTCGTGCGGGTGCCCTGGCTGTTCAACTACAATGCCTCGGGCGCGATCGAGGTGCCGCAGCGCGATGTCTTCGGCATCGCCGTTACCGGCCCGGCCTCGCTGCCGGAGACGCGTTATTTCGTCTGCCTCGGCCTCGTCGTGGCGCTGACCTGGATCGCATCGAACCTGGTCCATGGCAGGCTCGGCCGCTCCTGGATGGCGGTGCGCGACATGGATATCGCCGCCGAGCTGATGGGCATCAAGCTGCTCAACACCAAGCTCGCCGCCTTCGCCGTCTCGTCCTATTTTGCCGGCGTCGCGGGCGCGATGATGATCTTCCTCTGGTATGGCGGCGGCGAGGCCAATGACGTCTTCACCATCCGCCTCTCCTTCAACATCTTGTTCATGGTCATTATCGGCGGCCTCGGCTCGCTGATCGGCTCCTTCTTCGGCGCCGCCTTCATCGCGAGCCTGCCGACCATCCTGAAATTCGGCCTGCCAGCGCTCGGCGTGCCGCTCTCGGGCGCCGCCGCCGAGCATGTCACGTTCATGCTGGTCGGCGCGCTGATCATCTTCTTCCTGATCGTCGAGCCGCATGGCCTGGCGCGGCTCTGGCAGATCACCAAGCAGAAATTGCGGACGTGGCCCTTCCCGTACTGAGGGAGAGACGGCCCAAGAACACGACCCGCCACCATCGACAAGCGGCGGGCAGGAGGAACGGAGAGGCGCAAAGCGCCGTCCGATGTAACCACGGAGGAAGCAACAGATGACGAAGTTGAATCTGATGAAGGGTGCAGCGCTGGGCGCGCTTCTGGCTGCCGGCGCGGCGATCGCACCCGCGGCCGCGCAGGACAGCGTCTATTTCGCCAATAACGCCTATCGCACCGGGCCATTCTCGGGCTCGGGCATTCCGATCGGCGACGGCATGCGCGACTACATCACCATGATCAACGAGCGCGATGGCGGCGTGAACGGCGTCAAGATCGTCTACGAGGAATGCGAGACCGGCTACGACACCAAGAAGTCGATCGAGTGCTACGAGCAGGCCAAATCGAAGAACACGATCGTCTATTCGCCCTGGTCGACCGGCGCGACGCTGGCCGCGATCCCGCGCGCCCATATCGACAAGATCCCGATCCTGTCGATGGCCTATGGCCTCTCGGCCTCGGCCGACGGCACGAATTTCCCCTGGGTCTTCATCCCGCCCTTCACCTATTGGGACGGCGCCTCCGTCATGGTGAAGCACATGGCGGCCGAGCTCGGCGGCATGGACAAGCTCAAGGGCAAGAAGCTCGGGCTGATCCATCTCGACGCGCCCTTCGGCAAGGAGCCGATCCCGGTGCTCGAGAACCTCGCCAAGAAATACGGGTTCGAGGTCAAGCTCTATCCGGTGGCCGCGGCGGACATGCAGAACCAGGGCTCGCTCTGGCTCTCGATCCGGCGTGACCGGCCCGACTTCCTCTACAACCAGGGCTGGGGCGCGATGAACCCTACCGCGGTCAAGGAAGCGATCAAGAACAACTTCCCGATCAACAAGCTGGTCGGCGTCTGGTGGGCAGGCGGCGATGACGATGCCCGCGCCGGTGGCGCTGAGGCCAAGGGCTATCGTTCGCTGAGCTGGACCGCATCGGGCACTGAATTCCCGGCGATGCAGGACATCATGAAGTTCGTCGTCGAGAAGGGTAAGAGCACGACGCCGAAGGAGAAGGTCGGTGAGGCGCTCTATAATCGCGGTGTCTACAACTCGATGCTGGTCGTCGAGGCGATCCGCAACGCCCAGAAGGTCACCGGCAAGAAGGTGGTCAATGCCGAGGACATGCGCCGCGGCCTGGAGACGCTGAACATCACCCCGGCCCGGCTGAAGGAGATCGGCATGGACGGGTTCGCGACGCCGACCACGGTTTCCTGCACCGACCATTCCGGCCATTCCAAGATGTTCGTCTCGCAATGGGACGGCACCAAATGGACCAAGGGCTCGGACTGGATCGAGCCACTGAAGGACGAGGTCCGCCCGCTGATCGAGGCCAGCGCCAAGGACTATGTCGAGAAGGCGACCGGCTGGCCGAAGCGGACGGAGTCCTGCGAGAAATCGTCGTGATCTGACGCGTTGCGCGCCGCGCTCCCTTCTCCCCTTGCGGGAGAAGATGGCTCGGCGGAGCCGAGACGGATGAGGGGTCGCATTTGCCGTATCCGGCCTTGCGGTTCGAACGAATTTTCGACGCGCAGCGCGACCCCTCATCCGGCGCTGCGCGCCACCTTCTCCCGCAGGGGGAGAAGGAAGGAGCAGGTAATGTCGACCGCGACCCTCGATAAGCCCTCGGCCACCACCGCGACGGACACGATCCTCGCGCTGAACAATATCGAGGTGATCTACGATCACGTCATCCTGGTGCTGAAGGGCGTCTCGCTGACCGTGCCGCGCAAGGGCATCGTCGCGATCCTCGGCGCCAATGGCGCCGGCAAGACCACGACACTGAAGGCGATCTCGAACCTGCTCAAGGCCGAGCGCGGCGAGGTGACCAAGGGATCGATCGTCTTCGACGGCGAGCGTGTCGACCGGATGTCGCCGAACGAGCTGGTCAGGCGCGGCTGCATCCAGGTGATGGAGGGGCGGCACTGTTTCGGCCACCTCTCGATCGAGGAGAACCTGCTGACCGGCGCCTTCACCCGGCGCGACGGCAATGCCGCGATCAAGCGCGACCTCGAGAAGATCTACGAGCTCTTCCCCCGGCTCAGGCAGCGCCGCAACTCGCAGGCCGGCTATACCTCCGGCGGCGAGCAGCAGATGTGCGCGGTCGGCCGGGCAATGATGTCGAAGCCCAAGATGATCCTGCTCGACGAGCCCTCGATGGGGCTGGCGCCGCAGATCGTCGAGGAGATCTTCGAGATCGTCAGAAGGCTGAACGCGGAAGAGGACGTCTCCTTCCTCGTCGCCGAGCAGAACACCAACATGGCCCTGCGCTATGCGACCTACGGCTACATCATGGAGACTGGCCGCGTCGTCATGGATGGCGAGGCCGCAATGCTGCGCGAGAACGAAGACGTGAAGGAGTTCTACCTCGGCGTCGCCGAGGGCGACAAGAAGTCCTTCCGCGACGTGAAGAGCTACAAGCGCCGCAAGCGCTGGCTGTCGTAAGCCTGGCGGAGTACCAGATGCGCCATGCTGTACCTGATCATCGCCATCCTGATCCTTGCCCTGGTCTTCGGGCCGCAGGCCTGGGTGCGCAGTGAAATGGCGCGGCACGCGACAGACCGGCCGGACCTGCAGGGCACGGGCGGCGAACTGGCGCGGCATCTGCTCGACCGCTTCCAGCTGAACTGGGTCAAGGTCGAGACCACGGCGACGGGCGGCGATCACTACGACCCGCAGGCGCGGGCGATCAGGCTCTCGCCGGATAACCACGATGGCCGCTCGATCACGGCGGTGGCGGTCGCGGCGCATGAGGTCGGCCATGCCATCCAGCATGCCCAGGGCAGCGTGCTCTTCGCCTGGCGGACGGCGCTGGCGCGTTTCCTGATCATTTTCGACAAGGTCGCGATGGTCGTGCTGATCACGGCGCCCCTGGTCATGGCGGTGACGCATGTGCCGGCGCTGGCGCTGATGCAGGCCGGCATTGCCATCGCCATGCTCGGCGTCGGCCTCGTCGTGCATCTCGTGACCCTGCCGCTCGAGCTCGATGCCAGTTTCGGCAAGGCGCTGCCGATCCTGAGCGGCGACGGCTACCTCCATGCCAAGGACCTGCCGGCTGCGCGCGGCGTGCTCCGGGCCGCCGCTTTCACCTATGTCGCCGGCGCGCTGGTCGGGCTCCTGAACTTCCTGCGCATCCTGCGCATCATCCGTTGAAAAGCCGCCGCGTCGGCACGCAGATCGAGGACGACACCGATGAGCGAGCATTACGACGATCTCGAAACCCGCTCGCCGGGTGACCGTGAGGCCGCTCTCTTCGCCAGGCTGAGGTCCGTGCTCGAAGCCGCGCTGAAAACACCGGCCTATGGCAAGCATCTCAGGGGCGTCGATCCCGCAGCGATCACCGACCGCAACGCTCTGGCAAGGCTGCCAATCCTGCGCAAGGCCGACATGCCCTCCCTTCAGAAGGAGGCCCCGCCTTTCGGCGGCTTCGTCGGAGCGCCGCTCGGCTCGTTCGGCCGGCTCTTCACCTCGCCGGGGCCGATCTTCGAGCCCGAGGGCACAGGCGCCGATCCCTGGGGTACGGCGCGCGGGCTCTTCGCCGCCGGCTTCCGTGCGGGCGATATCGTCCTCAACACCTTCAGCTACCATCTGACGCCGGGCGGCTTCCTGATGGATTCCGCCGCGCGCGCGCTCGGCTGCGCCGTGATCCCGGCCGGGCCGGGCAATACCGAGCAACAGATGGAGGTGATCGCCGCCTACAAGCCGCAATGCTATTCAGGCACGCCCGATTTCCTGAAGATCCTGATCGAGGCGGCGGATGCGCGTGGCGTCGACATCTCCTGCATCAAGCGCGCGGTCGTCTCCGGCGCGGCCTTCCCGCCTTCGCTGCAGGACTGGGTCAGGACGCGCGGCATCGATGCCTATCAGCTCTATGCCACCGCCGATCTCGGGTTGATCGCCTATGAGACGGCTTCCCGCGACGGGATGGTGCTGAACGAGAACCTGATCGTCGAGATCGTCCGGCCCGGCACGGGCGATCCGGTGGCGGAGGGGGAGGTCGGCGAGATCGTCGTCACCAATCTCGATCCGCATCATCCGCAGATCAGGCTGGCGGTGGGCGATCTCACGGCGGTCCTGCCGGGCGCGAGCGCCAGCGGACGGAAAAATACGCGGATCAAGGGCTGGATGGGCCGCGCCGACCAGACCGCCAAGATCAAGGGCATGTTCGTGCGTCCCGAGCAGGTGGCGGAGATCGCCAGGCGCCATGCCGAGATCGCCAAGCTCAGGCTCGTCGTCGGCCGCGCCAACGAGATCGACACGATGACGCTCAAGGCCGAGATCTATGCCGAGCCGGCCGGCTTCGTCGACGCGGTCTCCTCGACCCTGCAGCAGGTGACGAAGCTCAAGGGCGCGGTCGAGATCCTGCCGCTCGGGGCCTTGCCGAATGATGGCAAGGTCATCGCGGACGAGCGGCCGGTGGGGTAAGACTGCTTCCAAATCCGCGATCCTGGCCGTCTGACGCGGCGGTCTGCGCTTCCGGTGCTCACGTACAGATGTACGCTGCGCTCCGGTTCTCGACCGCCACGCCAGCCGACACAGGCTGGCGAATTTTGAAGCAGCCTTACAGCGTTTCGCGTTTCACCAGTCGATGGCAGGCTCGCCCTTCGCCTCGAGCCACGCGTTCGCCCGGCTGAACGGCCTGGAGCCAAAAAAGCCCCGCCTTGCCGAGAGCGGCGACGGGTGCGGGCTGGCGATCACATGATGCCGGCTCTCGTCGATCAGGCCTCGCTTGGCCTGGGCCGGCGCGCCCCAGAGCAGGAACACGACATGCGGGCGCTTCGTCGAGACGGCGGTGATGATCGCGTCGGTGACGGCGCTCCAGCCGAGCGAGAGATGCGAGCCCGCCTTGGCGGCGCCCTCGCGCACAGTGAGCGCCGAGTTCAGCAACAGCACACCCTGAGCGGCCCAGGCAGAGAGATCGCCGCCATTGGGCGCCGCATGACCGAGGTCATGCGCCCGCTCCTTGTAGATATTGACCAGCGAGCGCGGCAGCGGCGGCGGGCCGACATAGGAGAAGGCGAGGCCGTTGGCGTGGCCGGGCGTCGGATAAGGATCCTGGCCGAGGATCACCGCCCGTACGGTCTCCAGCGGCGTTTGCGCCAGCGCGGCGAAGATGCGCTCGGGCGCCGGGGCGACGACATGGCCGGCCGCACGCTCGGCATCGGCGGCGGCGCAGGCGCGCACCGCTGCACCACCGGCGGCGAAGACCGGTAATCCGCTCCAGCCCCTGCTCGCCGGGCTCGCCAGAAATTGTGCGAGCGCCGCCGCGTAGACACTCACGTCAGGACGATCCGGCCCTCGACCTTGGCGTCCACGGTGCCGAGACGGCGCAGATAGACCATGGTCTCGTTCGCCATCAGCTTGCCGTCGGTGAGGCCGATCAGCACCTTGCCACGCGCCAGCGACGTGTAGCCGTCGCCACCCGCCAGCATGAAGTTGTTGGAAGCCACGGTGTAGGTCGCGGCCTCGTCGATCGGCTGGCCATCGACCGTGATCGAGATGACGCGCTGGCCGGGCGGCCGCTTGACGTCGGCCTCGACCTTGAAACCGGAGATCACCGGGAAGCGGCCCGAGCCCTGCGGCGCCGGCGCAAGCCCGTTCTCGATCGCGTTCTTCACATCCTTGCCGGTGATCTGGACCATGATCGAGGCGTTGCCGAAGGGCAACTCGGAGAGCACGTCGCGGCGGGTCAGCTTGTGCCCGGCGGGATATTGCTTGTTGGCGCGGATGCCACCGGCATTGCTGATCGCGAGCTTGGCGCCGGTCGAGGCGCAGAGCGCGTCTGCGATCAGATTGCCGATCGCGGTCTCCTGGGTGCGGATCACGCCCGTGCGCGAATCGAGCGGCGCGGCGAGCGTCGCGATCTCGACATCGAGTTCTTTCGACAGTTCGGACTCGTAGCCCTTCACGATGGCGACGACCTCGGGGTCGGGCGTCGCCGAGCGGGAATCGTTGACGCGGAAGGTCGGCGTCCAGGCGACCTGCCGGGCGGCGCCTTCGCCGGTCACGGTCGCGGCGATGTCGATCGCGGTGACGTAATTGCCTTCCTCGTTCGACTCCACCATCACCACCTTGCCGTCATAGGCGATGGCGAGATCGTGGTCGTGGCCGGTGAGCAGGATGTCGACGACGCGCGAGCGCACGATCTCCAGGTCCATGGCGCGGTCGGCATGGACGACGGCGACGAGGATGTCGGCGCCCTGCGATTTCAGCACCTTGGCCTCGCGGCGCAGTGCTTCCATCGTCGACGAGAATTTCAGGTCGCCCGGATTGGAGATCTGCGGCGTCGGATCATAGGCCGTGCCGATGACGCCGACCTTGAGGCCGCCGAGCTCGAAAATCTGCGAATCCTTGTGGCCGGGCAAGGCGTTGCCGGCGGCGTCGCGCAGGTTGGCGGCGAAGGTCGGATAGGTCTGCGCCGCCGTGAGCTTGAGATAGTTCTCCTTGCCGAAATCGAACTCGTGGTTGCCGGGAACGAAGACGTCGAGCCCGAACTTGTTCTGCATCGCGACGATATGGGCGCCTTGGTCGAAGCCCGACATCAGCGAGGGCGAGTAGCAATCGCCGGCGTGGCAGAAGAGGACGGGCACGCCGCGGGCGCGCTCGGCCTTGGCGATGCCGGCAGCGCGGGCGAAGCCGCCGCGACCCTTGTCGTCGCTCATCTTGTAGATGTCGTTGACCAGAAGCAGCGTGAAGGCCGGGGCCGGCTGCTGCGCATGGGCGACAGGGGCGGTCGCGGCGAGCGCGGCCGGGGCAGCGATGACGCCGAGGGCATTGCGGCGGGTGAGCTTGGTCATGAAGCGGACTCCCTGCGGGGGCCTGATGCGGTCTGCGCAATATCGCAGTCTTGAATGGAAAGGTTCAAGACTGCTCGCGCAGTCTTTAATCGGCTCAGTGTTTCACATCTGGCTGCGGATGTTGGCGATCGCCTCGTTGAGCTCGGCATAGCGCGCCGGCGCGTCGCGGATCTCCGCCCGCCTGTTGCGCTCGGCCGTCCACAGCCCGTCCCGCAGCCACGGCGTCAGATTATCCTTGCGGATGTAGTGGTCGAAGGAGGATTCATCGAGTTCCCGCGCCTCGGTCATGTATTTCTTCAGCCATTCGTCCTCGCGCGCCTTCTCCGGCAGCCATTTGCGCATGATCTCGATATCGTCGAGGACATGGAGCAATTCGTGCTCCCAGATCACCGCGAACAGCTTCTCGCTCAGCTTGTTCTTTTCGATCGGACGGTCGGCGTCGAGGATGTTCACCGCGATCGTGGCCTGGACGAAGACGTCGCCGCCCTGGAACTGGCGGGTGATCCGGTTCTGGGCGCCGGCCAACCTGCGCCATTGCTGCTCGATATCGCTGAAGACGAAGGCGAACTGCGTCTTGACCAGCCCATGGGTGACCGCGAGGCGGCTTGGATTATGGTGCGGCGTATCGGTGAGCAGTGCCATCATCTCCTGCGGCTTGACGAAATTCGGCATCCGCAGATCGTCGACATCGAGGCCCCGGGGTGGTTTGACGCCGTAACGAGGCGCCGGCACCACGACCTTGTTCGCGTGAATGATGCGGCTCTTGATCTCGTAGACCGGTGCTTTTGGGCCTGGAGGCGGCATGGCATTGCTCCGCGTCGCAGATGGCAGCGTCATCGCAAGCGATCGTCCGCGCGATGCGCGATACTGACAAGTGAGAAATCTCACACAACCGACGGCCCGGCGGGGTTCAGATCAGGTTCTCCGATGTCGCACCTTCGCCGGCGCGGCTGGACGAATGCTCCAACTCGTCTAAATCACGAGCAAACGAAAGTCGGGGACCGATGACAGTCCAGAGCAAGCTTCCGGAAGCCGCCCGCCTGCCGGCGGATCATCCGCCGATCCGCAACGGCCGCGTCGGCGTGCTGCTGATGAATCTCGGCACGCCGGAAGGCACGAGCTATTGGCCGATGCGGGCCTATCTCAAGGAGTTCCTCTCCGACCGCCGCGTGATCGAGACCTCGCGCCTCGTCTGGTGGCCGCTGCTCAACCTGATCATCCTGACCAAGCGGCCGGGGCCGAAGGGCAAGGATTACGCCTCGATCTGGAACAAGGAGCGCGACGAGGGACCGCTCAAGACGATCACGCGGGGGCAGACCGAGAAGCTGGCCGAGCGGCTTGCCGGGCTCGGTGGCGACAAGCTCGTCTTCGACTGGGCGATGCGCTACGGCTTTCCTGACGTGAAGAGCCGGCTCAAGGCGCTGCTCGACCAGGGCTGCGACCGGATCCTCTTGGTGCCGCTCTACCCGCAATATGCGGCGCCGACCTCGGCCACGGCCTGCGACCACGCGTTTCGCGCGCTGATGCAGATGCGCTGGCAGCCTTCGGTGCGTGTCGCGCCGCCCTATCATGACGATCCAGTCTATATCGCCGCGCTCGCGACCTCGATGCGCGCCTCGCTGGCGAAGCTCGATTTCCAGCCGGAGGTGATCCTCTGCTCCTTCCACGGCATGCCGAAGGAATATCTGCTCAAGGGCGACCCCTACCATTGCCAATGCGTCAAGACCTGGCGCCTGCTGGGCGAGGAACTCGGCCTGCCGGAAGAGCGCTTCAAGCTGACCTTCCAGTCACGCTTCGGGCCGGATGAGTGGCTCCAGCCCTATACGGACGAGACGGTGAAGGCGCTTGCGCAAGGCGGCACGAAATCGCTCGCCATCGTCGCGCCCGGCTTCTCGGCCGATTGTCTGGAGACGCTCGAGGAGCTCGATGTCGAGAACCGTGAGATCTTCCTGCATAATGGCGGGGAGAAATTCGCCTATCTGCCCTGCCTGAACGATTCCGAGGAAGGCATCAGGGTGATCGAGGCGGTGGTCCGGCGCGAGCTGATGGGCTGGATTTGAGGCCGGCCGTCATTGCGAGGAGCATCGCGACGAAGCAATCCAGGGGGACGTAGAGCGCTGCCGCTCCTGGATTGCTTCGCTGCGCTCGCAATGACGCGAGCGGGACGGGCATCGTGTCACCCGATCACGAACCGCGTCACCTTCTCCACCACCGGCCGCGCCTGCAAGATCCGCCGGTGGCCAAAGCCCTTCACCGGCTCCAGCGTCACGAAGGGCCCGGCTTTCGCCAGCGCCTCGGCATGGCGGAACTCGAGCTCACGGTCGTCACGGCAATGGACCAGCAGCGTCGGCAGGCGGATCGCCTGGAGCTGGTCGCGGCCCTCGAAGGCCTCGACCGGGTTGCCGGCGACGACATGGATGCGCCGCTCCAGCGCGGCCTGGCCGCGACGGCCGAGCCCGATCGTCGCGCCGAACTGGCGGGTGATCTGCGTCATCGAGGAGGGCGCCGCGATCATCGCAAGGCGAGTGGCCGTAACGGCGGGCTGGCCCGGCACGCTTTGGGCCATGGCGGCGAGCGCGATCGCGCCGCCGAAGGAATGCGTGACGATGGCGTGGATCGGCGCGAAAGCCCGCGCCACCGCGGCAACGCTGGCGACGCCGAGCGGGAGGTTGAGCTCGCTCCCGGTCGAGCTGCCATGGGCCGGCAGATCATAGGCGACGACGCGGAAGCCCGCTCCCGTCAGCGGCGCGACGAAAGCGGTCATGAAAGCCGCTTCGCTGGTCCAGCCATGCAGGAGCAGCACGGTCGGAGCCGGATCCGCGAAGTCCTCAGCGCCTTCGGGCTCGAAGACATAGGCCGTCACAGAGCCGCACGGATAGGGGATCGCGTGCCGCTCGGCCCCGGCCAGGCGGCTTTGAGCCGTCCTGGCAGTGGAACCGTTCTGCGCACTTCGCTGTTTGGGGCGCGGCGGAGTACAAAAGGCCTTGAAGGCAAGACGCCCCGTCGTCCCTGGGGCAACCAGGCTGGAGAAATGGACGAGCGGGCGAATGAGACGCAGTGCAGGACTGGACATGGAACAAGCCCTAGTTCGTTCAGCGATGAACAATTATGTTCAGCCATGAACAAAACTCAAGAGCCGATTTCAATAGCGTCGGATGAGGACGTGCGAGCCGAGACGCAGGTGCTGCCCTGGCAACTGCCGCGATTCCACAACTGGATCGCAGTCGCGCGCGTGCATGCGCTCTGGAAGAAGGTCTTCACCGAGGCCCTGGCGCCGCTCGGCATCCAGCTCGCGCATTACGACGTGCTCGCCAATATCTTCCATCACCCCGGGCTGACCCAGCAGCAGCTCGCCGAGAAGCTGCTGGTCGGGCGCAGCGCCATGAGCATGCTGCTGCCCGAACTGGAGCGGCGCGAGCTGATCGAGCGCCGCGGCGACGAGGCCGATCGGCGGGTGCGCCGGCTCTGGCTGACGCCTGAGGGCGAGATCGTGACGCGCAAGGCGATGGCGGTTCATGTCGAACGCATCGAGGCGATGATGCATGTGCTCAGCGACGAGGAATGCAACTCGATCGGCGAGATGATGCGCCGGGTGGCGAAGGCGCTCGAGGGCGGGACGCCATAAGCCCTGCTTGCATAGCGCTGTCGCAATTGCCAGTTTCACTGCGCCGGAGAGCGCATTTGCGCTTGGGCTTTGGGGGCGGGCGGTCAGATGGCTACGATGTCGGGCTTTAGTATCTTTGTCGTCGCCCTGGTTCTGCTGGCGGTCATCACGGTCGCCTTTCTGGTGAAGACCGTTCCCCAAGGATACAACTATACGATCGAGCGCTTCGGCCGCTATTCGCGCACACTCGGCGCCGGGCTCAACCTGATCGTGCCCTATATCGAGCGCGTCGGACACAAGGTGAATGTCATGGAGCAGGTGCTCGACATTCCCAGCCAGGAGGCGATCACCAAGGACAATGCCGGCGTGAAGATCGACGCCGCTGCCTTCTACCAGGTGCTCGACGCGGCGCGGGCCAGCTACGAGGTTTCCTCGCTCGACCAGGCGCTGGTCGTGCTGACCATGACCAATATCCGCACGGTCGTCGGCTCGATGGATCTCGACCAGCTTCTGTCGCATCGCGACGAGATCAACGAGCGCCTGCTGCGCGTCATGGACGCTGCCGCCTCGCCCTGGGGCGTCAAGGTCACGCGCATCGAGATCAGGGACATCATGCCGCCGGCCGACATTGCCGGCGCGATGAACCGGCAGATGAAGGCCGAGCGCGAGAAGCGCGCGGCCGTGCTGGAGGCGGAGGGCCTGCGGCAGGCCGAGATCCTGAAGGCCGAGGGCCAGAAGCAGTCGCAGATCCTCGCCGCCGAGGGCCGCAAGGAAGCGGCGCTTCGCGACGCCGAGGCGCGTGAGCGCCTGGCCCAGGCCGAGGCTAACGCGACCGCCATGGTCAGCGAGGCGATCAGCCGCGGCGACATCCAGGCGGCCAACTTCCTGATCGCCGAGCGCTATACCGATGCGCTCAAAGCGATCGCCTCGTCGCATAACAGCAAGGTGGTGATCGTGCCGATCGAGGCGGCGGCGTTGGCCGGTACCGTCGGCGGCATCGCCCAGCTCACCCGCGCGGTCTTCGGCGAGGAGGCGGTCGAAGCTCGCCGCGGCGGCGGCTCGGTGCCTGCCTCCGGCCGCACCGGCGCCTGAGGCCGACATGACGACGTGGCTGGCATCGCTTGGCGGCTGGGGCTGGATCATCCTCGGGCTCGTGCTGATCGGCGGCGAATTGCTTGCGCCCGGCATTTTCCTGCTCTGGCTCGGGCTGGCTGCCTTGCTGACTGGGCTCGTCGTTGGCCTGTTCGATGTCGGCTGGCAGATTTCGGCGCTCGTCTTCGCTGCCTTCTCGATCGCCAGCGTCATCGCAGGGCGGCTGCTGACCAGGCGCAGGAGCGACGAGCCCGATCTGGCGCAGGGGCTGAACGATCGCGGCCGCCAGTTGATCGGCAAGGTCTTCAAGCTGGAGGCGACGATGGCCGGAGGCGAGGGCCGCATCCGCGTCGGTGATTCCTCCTGGCGCATCACTGGGCCGGAATTGCTGGCGGGCAGCGAGGTGCGGGTCGTGCGAGTCGAGGGCGCGACGCTGGTCGTGGAGAAAGCTTAGAGCTCAGCCGCTCCTTTCGCCCGCGCCGTCATGCTCGGGCTTGTCACGAGCACCTGCGTCTTCGTCTGCGACGAGCGTCGCGAGACGGGGATGGTCGCCACAGGGGCGACCATGTCGGGCAAGGTTCGCTCCGTGCGGACTATCCACGCTGCGTCCTCACGTCATTTCGCGAATGCGAAATCGGGCTGCACAGAATGGCCGGCGAGGCGTATAGCGAAGCCCCCGACGCCAGCTCGATTTGCTCCGATGAACACGACCGAACGCCTGTCGCTGCCCAAGGACCGCATCCGCGTCCTGTTGCTCGAAGGTATCAACGATTCCGCCGCCGACCTCCTGGTCCAGGCCGGCTATACCAACATGACCCGCCTGCCCAAGGCCCTTGGTGACGAGGAGCTCCTGAAAGCAGTCGAGAAGGTGCATGTGCTCGGCATCCGCTCGCGCTCGCACCTGACCGAAGAGGTCTTTGCGAGGGCGAGCCGGCTCTTCGCCGTCGGCTGCTTCTCGGTCGGTACCAACCAGGTCGATCTGGAGGCGGCGCGTGTACGCGGCGTCCCGGTCTTCAACGCACCGTTCTCGAACACGCGCAGCGTCGCCGAGCTGACCATCGGTGAGATCGTCATGCTGCTGCGGCGCATTCCCGACCGCTCGCGCTCGGCGCATGACGGCGGCTGGGACAAGTCGGCCAATGGCAGCTTCGAGGTGCGCGGCAAGACGCTCGGCATCATCGGCTACGGCAATATCGGCAGCCAGCTCTCCAACATCGCCGAGGCGATGGGGATGCGGGTGATCTATTACGATCACACCGACCGGCTGCGCCACGGCAATACCGAGCCAGTCGACAGCCTCAACGCGCTGCTCGGAAATTGTGACATCGTCTCGCTGCATGTGCCGGAGACGCCCGCGACGCATGGCATGATCGGCAAGGCCGAGATCGCCGCGATGCGCCGGGGGAGCTACCTGATCAACAATTCGCGCGGCACGGTGGTCGATCTCGAGGCGGCGGCGGAGGCCCTGCGCAGCGGCCATCTCGCCGGCGCCGCGGTCGACGTCTTCCCGAAGGAGCCGGCCTCGAACAGCGAGCGCTTCGTCACGCCGCTGCAGGGGCTGCCCAACGTGATCCTGACGCCGCATGTCGGCGGCTCGACCGAGGAAGCGCAGGAGCGCATCGGCTCTGAAGTCGCGCGCAAGCTGCTCGACTATTCCGATGTCGGCTCGACGGTCGGCGCGGTCAATTTCCCGCAGGTGCAGCTGGCGCCGCGGCCGATCGGCACGCGCTTCATCCAGGTGCAGCGCAACCAGCCGGGCATGCTGCAGCGGCTAAACGAGATTTTCGCCCGGCGCGGCGTCAACATCTCCGCGCAAAACTACCAGACCGATGGCGAGATCGGCTACGTGGTGATGGAGGCCGATCGCACCGGTCCCGATGCCGATGCGATCCTGTCGGAGATCAGGGCGCTCGACGGAACGATCCGGGCAAGGTTGCTGTACGAGCGGATGTAGTCGTCGCAAACCACGTCATCAACTCACTTGTTGATTTGGGAGTTTAGGTCTGGCGTCGCGGATTTTGGCGTTGGCGATGACGATGAGTTTTCGCATGACGGCGATGGT
>NZ_SLZF01000002.1 GCF_004341515.1 Allobosea sp. BK604 | reverse complement strand
GGCTATAACCGCGCTGCCTCGATCATGGAGCGGATGGAGAACGAGGGCATCGTCGGCCCCGCCAACCACGCCGGAAAGCGTGAGATCCTCGTCGAGACAGGACGCGCTCGCGAAGACGAGGAGTGAGGCCACAGGCATTCGGCGCCCCGCAAGGGTCCTGAAATTGCCATGAGCCCATGCAACCAAGTGTTATACGCGGCGTTGAGCTGGATGGACCGGCAGCGTCGCCACCGCATCTGGCCATTGTCAGTGATGGGCAATGGCGCGATCATCACGGCCTTCGGGCCCGAACCGCCGGAGCAGCCTTGCTCATGACTCGTGTTTCGCCATTGCAGGCTTCGTTCGGCGCCGTCGTCGCGCTCGGCCTTGCCATGGCGGCTGGCCCGCTCGCGGCGCAGCCGCTCAATCTGCAGCCCGCCAAGCCAGCAACCACGGCACCCGCGGCCAAGCCTGCCGCAAACCGGCCATTGCCCTTGCCGCCGCCGCGTCCCGCCGGCCTCGGCGAGGCTCGCGCCGCAAGCCCTGCTCCCGCCACCGCCTCGGCAGCGGCTGCTCCCAGCCCCGTCTTCACCGCCGCCAACGAGCCGCCGCGCGCAGCCGCCCCTGCTGTTGCCGCCGTGCCCGCCAAGGCCAAGGTCCAGGCGCCGCAGACGCGCGAGGAGGCGATCGACCGTCTCAACGCCTATTTCAACAGTTTCTCCAGCCTGCAGGGCGATTTCATCCAGTTCGCCTCGGATGGCCGCCGTTTCGAAGGCAAGCTCTATATTCAGCGCCCCGGCAAGATGCGCTTCGAATATCGCCCGCCGGTCACCATGGAGGTCATCGCCGACGGTACCTCGGTCGCCATCCGCGACCGCAAGCTGGCGACGCAGGACCTGTATTCGATCGGCCAGACGCCATTGAAATTCTTGGTCAAGGAGCGGATGGACCTCAACCGCGACGCGACCGTGACCAATGTCAGCACCGACGGCGACATCCTGTCGGTCAAGATCGAGGACCGCTCGACACTGGGCGGCACCTCCAAGATCACGCTGAAATACGACATGGCCGCCAACGCGCTCAGGCAGTGGGTGGTGATCGACCCGCAGGGCTATGAGACCTCGGTCTCGGTCTACAATCTCGACACCCAGCGCCGGCCCGATCCGAAGAATTTCGTGATCAATTACGAGCGCGTTCTCTAATTCTCGTCGTCATTCCTGCGGATGACGGGCGGCATTGCGCCGCCTGACGTTGCACGAGCCTTCCCTGATCGCCAGATTGGCCCGGGCGCACCGGCACGGCTGCGCGAGGCAGCCAGGCACGGGATATCGGCGCGTGAAGCTCAAGATCAGCAGCTGGAACATCAATTCGGTGCGCCTGCGCATCGGCCTTGTCGGCGATTTCCTGACCAGGCAGGCGCCCGATGTGCTCTGCCTGCAGGAAACCAAGACGCCGGACGAGCAATTCCCGGCCAAGGCCTTCGACCAGCTCGGCTATGTCCACAAGGCCTTCATCGGCCAGAAGGGCTATAACGGCGTCGCCATCGTCTCGCGCCTGCCCTTCAGCGAGAAGGATGCCATGGCGATGTGCGGGCGCAACGATGCCCGCCACATGAGCGTCGTTCTCGACAAGGGCGCCGGCGCGGCCGCCGGAATCGCCATCCATAATTTCTATATCCCGGCCGGCGGCGACATCCCCGACCCGGCGTTGAACGACAAATTCGCCCATAAGCTCGCCTTCCTCGATGAGCTTGGCGCCTGGGGCATTGGCAAGCGCCCGACCGACCGGCCGAGCGTCTTGCTCGGCGATCTCAACATCGCGCCCTACGAGCATGACGTCTGGAGCCACAAGCAGCTCCTGGACGTGGTCAGCCATACCCCGATCGAGACCACGACGCTGGAGAAGCTGCGCTCGGAGCTCGGCTGGACCGACGCGGCACGCGCGCTGCGGCCGGAGCCCGAGAAGCTCTACAGCTGGTGGAGCTATCGCGCCGCGGACTGGCAAGCCTCGAACAAGGGCCGCCGGCTCGACCATATCTGGCTCTCGGACGGACTGAAGCCCGCGCTGCGCGACCTGACCTTCCTGCGCGAGGCCCGTGGCTGGGAGCGGCCCTCCGACCATGTCCCGGTGACCGTGGAGCTCGAGGTATAGCCGTCGTTGCGAGCGCAGCGACGATCGAGGGGTCTTGCTCTACGTCTTCCTGGATTGCTTCGCTGCGCTCGCAATGACCGGCTACTGCCGGTCGATCGCTGTCAGGGCATCCTGGATCCGCTGCAGCTCGCTGGTGAAGCCGCGCAGCCGCTCGCCGATCGCACCCGCGATCGCCTGCGCCGATTCGGGCGATTCGCCGAGCACCCTGCGCATCACGCTGCGCGACAGTTTCATCACCTGCGTCGGCTCGCGGGCGATCGCCGTCACCGGCCGGTCGACATTGGCGAAGAGGGCGAGCTCGCCGATCAGCGTGCCCGGCCCCACGACATCATCGGCCGGGCGACCATCATCCTGGGTCAGCAGCGCGACCGCGCCGGAAATGATCAGGAAGGCGCCATCCGAATGCTCGCCATTGCGAAACAGGACATCGCCCGCCCGCAAGATGCGGCTCTCGGCGGCAAAGGCCACGAGCCGGAGCGCGTCGCGCTCCATGAGGCTCAGTAGCGGTTGCCTGGCGAGAAGGGCGATATCGTCGTTGAGCGTCATGAAGGACTACGGATTCAGGCGGTAGCCGCCGGCATCCGTGACGAGCAGCCGCGCATTGCCCGGATCGGGCTCGATCTTCTGGCGCAGCCGGTAGATATGCGTCTCCAGCGTATGGGTCGTGACCTGGGAATTATAGCCCCAGACCTCCTGCAGCAGGATCTCGCGGGCAATCGGCTTGCGCCCGGCCCGGTAGAGGAAGCGCAGGATCGCGGTTTCCTTCTCGGTCAGCTTGGTCTTCGAGCCCTTGGCGCTGACGAGCAGCTTCGAGCCGGGATGGAAGGTGTAGGGTCCAACCTGGAAAACCGCGTCCTCGCTCGCCTCGTATTGCCGCAGATGCGCACGGATGCGCGCCAGCAGCACGGCGAACTTGAACGGCTTCACCACGTAGTCGTTGGCGCCGGCCTCGAGCCCGAGCACCGTGTCGGCATCGGAGCCCTGGCCGGTCAGCATGATCACCGGGCTCTTGAAGCCGTTGCGGCGCATCACTTTCACCGCCTCGCGCCCATCCATGTCGGGCAGGCCGACATCCATGACAGTGAGGTCGATGCGCTCGGCCTGGACCGCCTTGACGCCGGCCGAGGCGGTCGCCGCCGTCGAGATCTTAAATTCGTCATAGAGCGCGAGCTGCTCGGCGAGCGCGTCACGCAACGTCTGGTCGTCGTCGACCAGAAGAATATGATGGACCGCTGGCATGGCAATGATTTGAACCAGTTGCGATTCCGGTCACCATGAGCCCGCTGAATCACGACCGCAAGTCACGCAGGATGGAATTTCCGTGAAGAGATGTGAATGGGACGAGAGGGTACGCCGCAAGAGAACGCGGCTGGGCCTGACGGAACTGCGTGTCTTCGCCTCGGTTCGCGACAGACGGAAAGGTTTCTTGATCGCGGGTGGCGTGATCTTCCCCTGTGCGCTCGGTCGCTCCGGCGTCATCGTCAGCAAGCGCGAGGGCGACGGCGGCACGCCGCGCGCCCGCCTGCCGCTCAGGCGGGCCTTCTACCGTGCCGACCGCATGCCGCGCCCGCGCACGCAACTTGCGCTGCGCGCCATCACCCCACGCGACGCCTGGTGCGACGATGTCACCGACCGGCGCTACAACAGGCTGATCGACCGCCCGCCCGGGCAGGCTGAGGAGCGGCTCGCGCGCGCCGACCATCTCTACGACGTCATCGTTGAGCTCGGCTGGAATGACGATCCCGTGATTCGCGGTCGCGGCAGCGCGATCTTCTGGCATTTGCCGCGAGCAGGCTTCAGCCCGACCGCCGGCTGCGTCGCCGTCGAGCGCCATGTCTTCCAGAAGCTGCTGCCGCGCCTGTCGCGGGATTGCGTGATGATCGTCGGGCGGGCTTGAAATCCGGCGGCCTCGCAGACGATACTCGCCGTCGAGCACCGTCTCGTCGATTAGATCTGGAGAAGCCGGCTGGAAGGGCACCGCCCCGGACGCCCGGCCGATCTCCCAATGCGAGACCTTGCCATGACTCCCCCCGACATCCAGTTCGGCCGTGTCGCCGCCATGTTCCCGGTCAAGGACATGGAGCGCGCCTGCGCCTTCTATATCGGCGTGCTCGGCTTCACCAAGACCTTCGAGAACGGCCAGCCGGTCGGCTTCGTGATCCTGAAGAAGGACGGCGCCGAGATTCACCTGACTCTGCAGAAGGAACACCGGGCGCCGCCATTCAATATCGCCCATATGATGGTCGCGAATGTCGATGGCTTTCACGATCTCTGCCTGCGCCATGGCCTGCGCATCGTGAAAGGGCTGCGCGACAAGGATTACGGCCTGAGGGCCTTCGTCTTCGAGGATCCCGACGGCAACCGCATCGATGTCGGGCAACCGATCTAGCGGCGGGGACGCGTCAATCTCGGCGGAGCGAAGCGCAGACCCGAGAACCTCGCGCAGGAAGAGGCGCTGCTGCTGCTCCACCCGTCATGCTGGGGCCAAGCCCGGGCATGACGGTAGTGCCTCGCTCACTTCCAGTCGGCACGACCGGGTTAGTCAAGGATATCAGCGGCTTAACGGGCACTACCCGCGCGCTCCGAAAATCGCGCTCCCCACCCGCACATGAGTAGCGCCAAGCTGGATCGCCGCCTCGTAATCCGCGCTCATCCCCATCGACAGGCCCGTGAGCTTGTTGCGGGCGGCAATCTTGGCGAGCAGGGCGAAATGCGGCGAGGGCGGCTCGTCCGCCGGCGGTATGCACATCAGCCCCTCGATCGCGAGGCCGTAATGGCTGCGGCAGAGCTCCAGGAAGGCGTCGGTCTCGCCCGGAACGGTGCCCCCCTTCTGCGGCTCCTCGCCGGTATTGACCTGAACGAAGAGCCGCGGCGCCTTGCCGGCGCGGGCGATCTCGCGCGACAGCTCCTTGGCCAGGCTCTCGCGGTCGAGCGAATGGATCGCGTCGAACAGCGCCACCGCCTCGCGCGCCTTGTTCGATTGCAACGGTCCGATCATGTGCAACTCGATATCGGGGAAACGCTCGCGCAGCGCCGGCCACTTGGCCTTGGCCTCCTGTACGTAGTTCTCACCGAAGACGCGCTGTCCGGCTTCCAGTGCCGGCAGGATCGCCTCTTCGGGCATCATCTTCGACACCGCGATCAACGTCACATCCTCCGGCCGGCGCTCGAAATCGCGCGCCGCGCGGGCGATCGCCGCCTTGGTCTCGGCGAGCCTGCCGACTGTGTCGCTCATCATGAAACCCTTCCATCTCGCAGGCGGCGTTGACCGCGTGCGCGCAATGGTGTCCTAGAACAACGTGTGGAAAAGTGGCACCCGCTTTTCTATATGACCCGCTTTCGGCTTTCGCTTCGAGAGCCTCACCCGACATCCGCTCACGCAAGAATCTCCCGCGCCATGGCCGTCGAACGTTACAATCCTAAGGAAACCGAGCCGAAATGGCGCAAGGTCTGGAATGAGCACAAGCTCTTCGAGACCCGCAACGACGATCCGCGGCCGAGCTACTACGTGCTCGAGATGTTCCCGTATCCGTCGGGCCGTATCCATATGGGCCATGTCCGCAATTATGCGATGGGCGACGTGGTCGCGCGCTACAAGCGCGCCAAGGGCTTTGCGGTGCTGCACCCGATGGGCTGGGACGCGTTCGGCCTGCCGGCGGAGAACGCCGCCAAGGCCAACAAGATCCACCCGCGCGAATGGACCTACGCCAATATCGCGACGATGCGGGCGCAGTTGCAGTCGATGGGCCTGTCGCTGGACTGGAGCCGCGAGCTCGCGACCTGCGACCCGAGCTATTATCGCCACCAGCAGAAGATGTTTCTCGACTTCCTCAAGGCCGGGCTGGTCGACCGCAAGACCGCCAAGGTCAACTGGGACCCGGTCGACGAGACCGTGCTGGCCAATGAGCAGGTCATCGATGGCCGCGGCTGGCGCTCCGGCGCGCCGGTCGAGATCCGCGAGCTGACACAGTGGTTCTTCAAGATCACCGCCTATGGCCAGGAGCTGAACGACGCCCTGGAAGGCCTGGATCGCTGGCCGGACAAGGTCCGGCTCATGCAGAAGAACTGGATCGGTCGCTCGGAAGGCTTGCTTATTCGTTTCGCTCTCGAATCGAATTCGTTCGGCCAGAACGAGCTGGAAATCTACACGACTCGGCCCGACACGCTGTTCGGCGCCAAGTTCATGGCGATCGCACCCGATCATCCCCTCGCCAAGGCGGCCGCCGCCGACAATCCGGAGCTGCAGGCCTTCATCGCCGAATGCAAGAAGACCGGCACGGCCCAGGAGAATATCGACAAGGCCGAGAAGCTAGGCTTCGATACCGGCCTGCGCGCCGTCCATCCCTTTGATCCGTCATGGACTTTGCCGGTTTATGTCGCGAACTTCATCCTGATGGAATACGGCACGGGCGCGATCTTCGGCTGCCCGGCGCATGACCAGCGCGACCTCGACTTCGTCAATCGTTACGGGCTCGGCAATACGCCGGTCGTCTGCCCCGAGGGCGTCGATCCGGAAAGCTTCGTCATCACCGACACGGCCTATACCGATGACGGCCGCATGATCCATTCGCGCTTCCTCGACGGCATGACCATTCCGGAGGCGAAAGAAGAAGTCGCGCGCCGGCTGGAGGGCGAGATTCGCGGCAACGCGCCTGTCGGCACCCGCAAGGTGAATTTCCGCCTGCGCGACTGGGGCATTTCGCGCCAGCGCTATTGGGGCTGCCCGATCCCGATCATCCACTGCGCCGATTGCGGCGCGGTGCCGGTTCCCGATGCCGACCTGCCGGTCAAGCTGCCCGACGACGTCTCCTTCGAGAAATCGGGCAATCCGCTCGACCATCACGCGACCTGGAAGCATGTCGATTGCCCGTCCTGCGGCAAGCCGGCCCGGCGCGAAACCGATACGATGGACACGTTCGTCGATTCGTCCTGGTATTTCGCCCGCTTCACCGATCCGTGGCGCGAGGACACGCCGACCGACCGCAAGGCCGTCGACCGCTTCCTGCCGGTCGACCAGTATATCGGCGGCGTCGAGCACGCGATCCTGCACCTGCTTTATTCGCGCTTCTTCACCCGCGCCATGAAGGCGACCGGCCATGCCGGGCTGGACGAGCCGTTCGACGGCATGTTCACCCAGGGCATGGTCGTGCATGAGACCTATCGTGCCGAGGATGGCAGCTGGGTCGAGCCGGGCAATGTCCGCATCGAGGTCAGTGGCAGCGAGCGCCGCGGCTTCGATGTCGAGACCGGCGCGCCGATCGAGATCGGCTCGATCGAGAAAATGTCGAAGTCGAAGAAGAACGTGGTCGATCCCGACGAGATCATCGCGTCCTACGGCGCCGACACCGCGCGCTGGTTCATGCTCTCCGACTCGCCGCCGGATCGCGACGTGATCTGGACGGATGAAGGCGTGCAGGGCGCCGCCCGCTTCGTCCAGCGCTTCTGGCGCCTGGTCGGCGAGATCGCCGAGCGCACCGGCAACAAGGCTGCGCAACCGGCCACGATCAACGAAGCCGCGCTGGCACTGCGCAAGGCCAGCCACCGCGCGCTGCATGCGGTCGGCGCCGATATCGAGCGGCTCGGCTTCAATCGCTGCGTCGCCCATGTCTACACGCTGGTCAACGCGATCGCCAAGGCGTTGGATGCAGCCGCCGAGAGGCGCGAGCTCGACGCGGATATCGCCTTTGCGCTGCATGAATCCGCCACGATCGCCACGCAGCTTGTCGCGCCGATGATGCCGCATCTGGCCGAGGAGTGCTGGCAGGCGCTCGGCCAACCGGGCCTCGTCGGCGAGGCCTCCTGGCCGGAGGCCGACACCGAACTTTTACGAGATGACAGCATCGTTCTTCCGGTCCAGGTCAACGGCAAGAAGCGGGCGGAGGTCACTGTGCCTGCCGACGCTAATCCGGCGGCCGTCGAAACCATTGCCCGCGCCTCGGACGCCGTGCTCAAGGCGCTCGACGGCCGTGCGATCCGGAAGATCATCGTCGTGCCCGGGAGAATCGTGAATGTCGTCGTCTGAATCGAGCGCTCCGACCCGCCGCCTGATGCTTCTGGGCGCGCTCGGCGCGGCGGCAATGGCCGGCGGCTGCCTGCGCCCGCTCTATGCCGACAGCACCACCAGCACGGTCGGCGGCAGCGTCAAGGATGCGCTCAAGGGCGTCGAGGTTGCCGATATCAAGGGCCTCGTCGGCCACTATCTGCGCAATGAGCTTGTCTTCAACCTCGACGGCGGCGGCGAGCCGGATCGCACCAAGCGGCTGAAGCTCGCAGCTTCGGTGACTGAGGCGCTCGAAGTCGTCACCGTCGACTACGCCAATGGCCGCGCCGATTCCGCCACGCTGATCGCCACTGCCAACTGGACGGTTACGGACAGCGTCACCGGCAAGGTCGTCTCCTCCGGCACGAACCAGATTCGCGCGCCCTATGAGCGTTCCGAACAGCGTTTTGCCACCGTCCGCGCTGCGCGCGATGCTCAGATCCGGGCTGGAAAGTCGCTTGCCGAGCTGATCCGCGGTCAACTCGCCGCCGATCTGACCGGCTAGGCCGCGGCGCCCGCATGGTCGCCATCAAGGCGCATGAGGCCGACCGCGCCCTGGCCAAGCCGGATCCGGCCTGGCGCCTCGTCCTGATCTATGGGCCCGATGCCGGGCTCGTCTCGGAACGCGCCACGGCGCTCGCGCGCGCCAGCGTCGACGACACCAATGATGCCTTCCAGCTCGTGCGCATGGATGGCGACGATATCGCCTCCGACCCACTGAAGCTGGTCGACGAGGCCAATACGATCGGCCTATTCGGCGGCCGGCGGGCCATCCGCGTCTCGCCGACCTCGAAGCCGCTGCTGGCCGCCGTCGAGCCCCTGCTGGCGACGCCCTCGCAGGATGCCATCGTCATCGTCGAGGCCGGGGATCTCCAGCGGACCAATCCACTGCGTGTCGCTTGCGAAAAGGCGAAAACGGCTCTCGCCGTGCCTTGCTATGGCGATGCTGCGCGCGATCTCGGCAGTATCATCGACGAGATGATGCGTCAGGCCGGCAAGACCATCGACCGGACGACACGGGAACAGCTTGCCGGCCTGCTCGGTGGCGACCGCCAGACCTCTCGGCGCGAGATCGAAAAGCTGCTGCTTTATGCTGGAAATGACGGCTCGATCACCGAGGAGCATATCGAGGCCGTCGTCGGCGATACCGCCCAGCGCGAGCAGGCCGCCCTCGTCGATGCAGTTTTCGCCGGACGCCTGCCGACCCTCGATCTCGCAATGGCCAAGTTGACCAGCGAAGGGCTGGATTCCGGCGTCATGCTCGGCGCCGTGCTGCGCCATGCTCTCGTGCTGCTGAAAGCCCGCCAGAGCGTCGATGGCGGCCGCGGCCCTCGCGATGCGGTGGCAGGCATGCGCCTGCCCTTTCCGCGCATGGCGGCCGCTGAGGCCGCATTGAACGCCTGGACTGTGCCGAAGCTGACGGAAGCGGTCACCACGCTCGGAGCGGCCATGCTGGCGGTCCGGCGCGACGGCGAAATCGCCCGCCCCACCGCGACCCGCGCGCTATGGACCTTGGCGCGGCTCGCTCAGAGTGGTGGGCGCGGGGCTTAGTCCGCCTTGAGCCGCCGGCAGAGCGCGTCGAGCTGCTCGAGCGTCTTGTAGCTCAGCCGCATCTCGCCACCGCCATTGGCGCGGTGCTGGATCGAGACGGAGACGCCCAGAACCTCCTCCAGCGCTTTCTCGACGGCACGGGTATCGGGATCCTTCTCGAGTTTCGGCTTGGCGGCGGGAGCGCTCTTCGCCTCGCCGCGCGTCTCCTCCTGGACGATCCGCTCGATATCGCGGACGCTCAGCCCCTCGTCGACGATTTTCTTGGCCATCGCCTCGGGATCGGCGACCGAGAGCAGCGCGCGGGCATGGCCAGCCGAGACCGCGCCTTCGCTGACCATCCTGCGGACCGGATCGGGCAGCTTCGACAGGCGCAAGGTGTTGGCGACATGGCTGCGGCTCTTGCCGATGACGCGGGCCAGGTCGTTCTGCGTATAGCTGAACTCGGCGATCAGCCGCTCATAGCCGGCCGCCTCCTCGATCGCGTTGAGGTCGGTGCGCTGCACATTCTCGACAATGGCGATCTCGAGCGCTTCGCGGTCATTGGCTTCGACCAGGATCACCGGCACGTCATGCAGCCCGGCCCGCTGCGCCGCGCGCCAGCGCCGCTCGCCGGCAATGATCTCATAGGCATCGGCCATGCCGCTGATCGCGCGGACGATGATCGGCTGCAGGATGCCGCGCTCGCGGATCGACGCCGTAAGCTCCTCGAGATCATCCTCGCCGAAGGTCCGCCGCGGGTTACGCGCACTCGGCCGCAGGAATTCGACCGGAACGCGCCTTTGGCCACGCGAGCGCTCGATGGCGCCGATCTCGTCGCCGACATCTCCGATCAGGGCCGCGAGACCGCGCCCCAGACGGGAACGTCCTTGTTCCTCGGCCATGGCAGAACCTTTCAACATATGTCACCAAACCCTAGGCAGCGCGGAGCTCCCGCTCTCGCTTGATCACCTCCGAAGCCAGGCGCAAATAGGCCTGGGAACCCGAGCAGCGCAGATCGTAGAGCAGGGCGGGCTTGCCATAGGACGGCGCCTCGGACACCCGCACATTGCGTGGAATCACCGTCTCGTAGACCTTCTCGCCGAGGAACTCGCGCACATCGGCCATGACTTGGCCCGAGAGATTGTTGCGCGGGTCGTACATGGTCAGCACCACGCCCTGGATCATCAGGCGCGGATTGAGGCCATTGCGGACCTGCTCGACCGTCTTCAGCAGCTGGCTGAGACCTTCGAGCGCGAAGAACTCGCATTGCAGCGGCACGAGGACAGCGTCAGCCGCAGTCATCGCGTTGATCGTGATCAAGCTGAGCGAGGGCGGGCAGTCGATCAGGATATAGGTCAGGTCGCAGCAGCGCTGATCGTCGGCGATCTCGTCGATCGCCTTCTTCAGCCGATGCGCACGATCCTTGGCGCTGGCGATCTCGAGCTCGACGCCAAGCAGGTCGAGCGTCGAGGGCGCAATGCACAAACCGGGAACAGCCGTCTCCTGCAGCGCCTGGCCGAGGCCAATATCGCCGCAGAGCACGTCATAGGTCGACGAGGCCCGGCTCTTGCGATCGACACCGAGCCCGGTCGAGGCGTTGCCCTGGGGATCGAGATCGATGATCAGCACCTTCTCGCCGATGGCGGCGAGCGCGGTGCCAAGGTTGATGGCGGTCGTGGTCTTGCCCACGCCACCCTTCTGGTTCGCCAGGGCCAGGACGCGAGGCCGGCGAGAACTCGAAATGGGGGTCAGAGCGTTCATGGTTCAACCCGCTGCTCGGCTCCGCGAATCATCAGGATTCGGGCCGCCGGATCTGTCAGGGAAACAACTGTTGAGGCCTGAATATTCCAATATTTAGAGGCTTCGGTCAATTCGGCATCTAGATATTGTCCCTTGGGAAAGAGTCCGAGGGTGCCAGTTCTCAACAGTTCTTTACACCATCCGAGCAGGTTTGGCAGCGGCGCGAGAGCGCGCGCCGTGACGACGTCGACTTTTCCAGTGAAATTTCCGATCACATCCTCGATCCGCGCCGCATGGACCGTGACCGGTGCGCCGGTCAGCCGGGCCGCGTGGCGCAGGAAGGCGCATTTGCGGGCATTGCTCTCGACCAGATCGATCTGGCCGCCCGTCTCCGCCAGACAAATCCCGAGCACGAGCCCAGGAAAGCCGCCACCGGAACCGAGATCGAGCCAGGTCCTGGCCTCCGGCGCCAGGCTGAAGAGTTGGAGCGAGTCAGCGACGTGCCGGGTCCAGACATCCGCGAGCGTCCCGGACGAGACGAGGTTCTTGGCCTTTTGCCAGCGCGCCAACTCGGAGACCAGGAGCGCCAGCCGCTCCTCTGTTTCACGTGAAACAGGTGTCAAGCGCAAAGCGCGGTCGCGGTCAGCCTTATCACCGTTATCAACAGCCATGGGTCAGGCCGCCGGTTGTTGAAGGCGCTTCCGCCCGCGCCGGGCATGGGCCGCCAGCAAGGTCAGCGCCGCCGGCGTCATGCCCTCGATCTTCGCCGCCTGCGCCAGATTGGCCGGGCGTTGTTCGGACAGCTTCGCCTTGATCTCGTTGGACAGGCCTGAAATGACATCAAGATCGAGGTCATCCGGAACGACCAGAGCCTGATCGCGCTGGACCGCACCAATCTCCGCCGCCTGCCGATCGAGATAAACAGCATAGGTCGCATCGGCAGTGACACGTGATGCGACTGCGGGGTTATATGCCGCGAGCTCAGGCCAGATTGCGGCGAGCTGGTCGAAGCCGATATCCGGATAGGACAGCAACTGGTAGGCGCTGCGGCGAATGCCATCGCGATTGAGCTGAAGCCCGGCCTGGTCAGCCTCCTGCGGCGTCAAGGAGAGGCCGCGCAGCCGCTCACGCAGCTCTTCGGTCTGCTCCGCATTGACCCGGAAATGGCTCTCACGCTCGGAGCCGACCAAGCCGAGCCGGGCGCCCCAGGACGTCAGCCTCTCGTCAGCATTGTCGACGCGAAGCGACAGGCGGAACTCCGCCCGCGACGTGAACATCCGATACGGCTCCGTAACGCCGCGCGTCACCAGATCGTCGACGAGAACACCGATATAGGATGACGTCCGGTCCATGGTGACAGGTTCGGCGCCACCAGCCCGTCGTGCCGCATTGAGGCCGGCAAACAGCCCCTGGGCCGCTGCTTCCTCATAGCCGGTCGTGCCGTTGATCTGTCCGGCCAGGAACAAGCCCTGGATCGCGCGCGTCTCGAGCGTGCTCTTGAGCGCGCGAGGATCGACGAAATCATACTCGATCGCATAGCCCGGTCGCAGCATCACCGCATGCTCAAGGCCGGGAATCGTCTTCAGAAGGCCGAGCTGCACATCCTCCGGCAGGGAAGTCGAGATCCCATTCGGATAAACCGTCGGATCGTCGAGCCCTTCCGGCTCCAGGAAGATCTGATGGCCGTCGCGGTCGCCGAAGCGACCGACCTTATCCTCGATCGACGGACAATAGCGCGGGCCACGACCCTCGATCTGGCCCGAGAACATCGGCGCCCGATGCAGATTGGCCCGGATCAGGTCGTGCCCGGCCAAGGTCGTGCGGGTGATGCCGCAGGAGATCTGGGGCGTAGTGATCGCCTTGGTAAGCGCCGAGAATGGCTCCGGCGGCTCATCGCCGGCCTGCATCTCGAGCCCACCCCAGTCGATCGTGCGTCCATCGAGCCGTGGTGGCGTGCCGGTCTTGAGCCGCCCAAGCGGAAAGCCATAGCGTTCCAGCGTGGCGGAAAGGCCCAGCGACGGGGCCTCGTCGACACGACCAGCCGGAATCTTCGCCTCGCCAATATGGATCAAGCCACGCAAGAACGTGCCCGTCGTGAGCACAACCGTTCCGGTAGCGAACCGACGCCCGTCGGCCAGAATGACCGCGGTCACGCGGTCATCGGCGATATCAAGATCGAAAGCCTCACCGGCGATGATGTCGAGATTGGCATACTCGGCCAAAAGATCCTGGACCGTCTGACGATAGAGCTTGCGATCGGCCTGGGCTCGCGGCCCGCGCACCGCTGGACCTTTGCGGCGATTGAGCATGCGGAACTGGATGCCGCCACGATCTGCCGCCCGCGCCATCACGCCGTCGAGCGCATCGATCTCGCGCACGAGATGGCCCTTGCCGAGCCCGCCAATGGCGGGATTGCACGACATCACGCCGATGGTTTCCCGCCGGTGCGTCAGCAGTGCCGTGCGCGCGCCAAGACGCGCAGCCGCAGCTGCAGCCTCCGCGCCGGCATGGCCACCGCCGACGACGATGACGTCATATGTGTTCACGAAATCGGACATGGCATTCCGCTACTCAAGCCAAGGCAGAGGGTCAATTATCTTCTCGTGGCTAGGCCGAGGTTTCACGTGAAACGCCGGCTTTTTACCTGCTGTTAACGCTATTTTCCAATGCAGAACCCGGAAAAAAGCTTATCGAGAACATCCTCGACATCGACCCGGCCGACAAGACGCTCCAGGGCCCGAACCGCGATCCGGATATCCTCGGCCAGCAGCTCGGCCTGGTCATGCCGAGCAGACACCACACGCTTCAACGCCGCCACGGCATCCGCTACGGCGATACGCTGCCGCTCGCGCGTCAACAAGGCTGGCTCCGGGCTCGACAACCCACCGAGTCGCTCGCTGATCGCCTTCAGCAGTGCGTCCAGGCCTTCCCCAGTTCGGGCTGAAACGACCAACTCGTCCGGCTCCGACCGTCCCGGCAAGTCCGCCTTCGTCGCAAGTGCCAGGTCACGGTGACTCAAGCCAATTCGGTTCGGAGACGAATCGATTGAACGCAGTCGCAGCACCAGATCGGCCTTTTCAGCCAGTGCCAACGCCCTCCTGACGCCCTCCGCCTCGATCGGATCGGCGCTCTCGCGCAATCCCGCCGTATCGACCAGAACCACAGGAAAGCCTGCAAGATCGAGCCGAACCTCGATGATATCACGCGTCGTGCCTGGTTGGGCCGAGACAATGGCGACGTCGCGCCGCGCCAATGCGTTGAGCAGACTGGACTTGCCGGCATTGGGTGGCCCGGCGAGCACCACGACGAAGCCATCACGCACGCGCTCGCCCATACGGAACGAGCCGAGTGCCGCGTTGAGGCCGGCGAGCACATCAGACACGTCACCGACGGCCTCGCCGATCAAGGGACCGGAGACATCGCCCTCATCCGAGAAATCAATCTCGGCTTCCAGGAGCGCCATTGCCTTGATCAGCCGCTCGCGCCAGGCCTCGGAGGCGCGCCCGAGCGAGCCCTCCATTTGGCGCAGCGCCTGCCTGCGCTGCCATTCCGTCTCCGAATCGATCAGGTCGGCAAGGCCTTCGACAGCGGCGAGATCGAGCTTGCCGGCCTCGAAGGCACGGCGGGTGAATTCGCCGGCCTCGGCGAGGCGGATGCCGGGCAGGGCCGTCAACGCGGCAAGCAACGCCGCCAGGACGGCACGTGAGCCATGGACATGGAATTCGGCGACATCCTCGCCGGTAAAGCTGGCAGGAGCAGGGAAGAACAGGACAAGGGCGGTATCGATGATCTCGCCAGATCCGTCCCGCACGTGCCGCAGCGTCGCATGCCGCGGGGTGGGGACAAGTCCCGCAAATGTTTCGAGGACGAATCGAACGCGTGAGCCGGATACCCGCACCACCGCCACACCGGCGCGGCCGTTTCCCGACGACACCGCCACAATCGTCGGATATTCCTCATGGGTGAGCATTATTCGCCTTCAATCGTCCCGTCGGAGCCGCCCATGAACCGTCTCGAAGCGGCCGCCAGCCCCTATCTCCTGCAGCATAAGGACAATCCCGTCCATTGGTGGGAGTGGAGCGAAGATGCCTTCGCCGAGGCGAGGCGCAGCGGCCGGCCAGTTCTGCTCTCCATTGGCTATGCCGCCTGCCATTGGTGCCATGTCATGGCCCATGAGAGCTTTGAGAACCACGCGACGGCGGCGCTGATGAACGAGCTCTTCGTCAACATCAAGGTCGACCGCGAGGAACGGCCCGATATCGACCATGTCTATATGAGCGCACTGCATAGCCTGGGCGAGCAGGGTGGCTGGCCACTGACCATGTTTCTCACAGCCGATGGCGAACCCTTCTGGGGTGGGACCTATTTCCCGCCGCAGGCGCGCTACGGCCGGCCTTCCTTCAGCACGGTCCTGCATCAGATCGCGGCGATCCATGCCCAGGACCCGCAGCGCATTGCCAAGAATGCCGAAGCGATCAAGGCCGCGCTGATCCGCAGCGAAGCGGCAACGAGCGGCGAGCAGCGCTACGAGCCGGATCTCGGCGAGATCGCCAGGCAGGTCGCGCAGGCTTTCGATCCCCATCATGGCGGGCTGCGCGGCGCGCCCAAATTCCCCAATCCCGGCCTGGTCGAGCTGCTTTGGCGCCATGGCTCCCGCACGGGCGATCAACTCACGCTCCAACGCGCCACCCGGAGCCTGGAGCGCATGGCCCGCGGCGGCATTTATGATCATCTCGGCGGAGGCTTCGCCCGCTACTCGGTCGACGAGCGCTGGCTCGTGCCGCATTTCGAGAAAATGCTCTACGACAATGCCCAGCTCCTGAGCCTCTATGCGCTCGAGGCGGCGCGCAGCGGCGATACGATCGCGCGGACGGCGGCGGACGGTATCGTCGCCTGGCTCGCGCGCGAGATGCTGCTGCCGGAGGGCGCTTTCGCGGCCAGCCTCGATGCCGATTCCGAAGGCGTCGAAGGCAAATACTATGTCTGGACCGCTCGGGAGCTCCGCGACCTGCTGCCGCCGGAGGATGCCGCGCTCTTCGCCCGCCATTACGATGTGACCCCGCACGGCAATTGGGAAGAAGTTACGATCCCGAATCGGTTGGAGACGCCAGAACCCGACGCCGCCGAGGCAGCGGAGCTCGCTCGCATCCGCGAGACGCTGCTGGCGATCCGCAGCCAGCGCATCCCACCCGGCCGGGACGACAAGATCCTGGCGGATTGGAACGGCCTGATGATCGCAGCGCTCGCTCGCGCTGCCGGCCTGCTCGCCAAGCCCCAATGGCTCGCGCTGGCGCAGCGCGCCTATGATTTCGTTGCCGAATCGATGGCCGATGGCGATGGCTTGGCCCACTCCTATCGGGCAGGGCGGCTGATCAAGCCAGGCTTCGCCCTCGACCACGCTGCCATGATCGACGCCGCGCTTGCCTTGCACGATGCGACCTCCGAGCCGCGCTACCTCGAGCATGCCCGGCGCTGGTCGAACCATCTCTGGCGGCACTACCGCAGCACCGAGACGGGCCTACTCGGCATGACCCGCAATGATTCCAGCAGCTTGCCGGTCATACCGAGACCGAGCCATGACGATGCCGTGCCGAATGCGATCGGCATTCACGCCAGCAATTTGCTTCGGCTCGCGGCCAAGACCGGCGAAGCCAATGACCGCAGCCACGCCGAGAGCTTTCTTGACGCGGCGCTCGCGGCAGCGGCCCGGGCGCCGATGGCCCACGGCTCGATGCTCAACGCCTATGACGTGGCGCGCAATGGCGTGGAGATCGTGATCGCAGGCCGAGAACGGGGGGCATTGCGCGAGGCAGCTTTGAAACTGCCGTATACGACGACGATCATCATCGAGGCTCCGGATGCGGCAAGCCTGCCGGCCGACCATCCCGCCGCAGCCATGATCGAGCGGGCAGGAGATGGCGCTGTCTTCGTCTGCTTTGCCGGCCGCTGCCTGCCACCCGTCACGGAGCCGAATCGATTGGCCGCGGCCGTTCTGTCCAGCGCTGAACCGGCAGTTCGCTCGAACGACTGAGCTGAGTCGGGGCGACCCCACGCCTGCCTGCGGCAAAAAGAAAGGGCCGCTCTCGCGACCCTTCCACATTCGCCTTGCTCGTCTCTCTCACCGAGAGAGATACCGATCAGGTATTCATCGAGTCGAAGAACTCGGAGTTCTGTTTCGTCTGGCGCAGCTTGTCGATCAGGAACTCGATCGCATCCTGCGGGCCCATCGGGTTGAGGATGCGGCGCAGGACATAGGTCTTCTGCAGCACGTCCTTCGGGGTGATGAGCTCTTCCTTGCGGGTGCCGGACTTAAGGATGTCGATCGCCGGGAAGATGCGCTTGTCGGCCACCTTGCGGTCGAGCACGATTTCCGAGTTACCGGTGCCCTTGAACTCTTCGAAGATGACTTCGTCCATACGGCTGCCGGTATCGATCAGGGCCGTCGCGACGATGGTCAGCGAGCCGCCTTCCTCGATATTGCGGGCAGCACCGAAGAAGCGCTTGGGGCGCTGCAGGGCATTGGCGTCGACACCGCCGGTCAGCACCTTGCCGGAAGACGGCACGACCGTGTTGTAGGCGCGGCCTAGGCGGGTGATCGAATCGAGCAGGATCACAACGTCGCGGCCATGCTCGACCAGGCGCTTTGCCTTCTCGATGACCATCTCGGCGACCTGGACGTGGCGCGAGGCCGGCTCGTCGAAGGTCGAGGACACGACCTCGCCCTTCACCGAGCGCTGCATGTCGGTGACTTCTTCGGGACGCTCATCGATCAGCAGAACGATCAGATAGCATTCCGGATGGTTGCTGGTGATCGACTGCGCGATGTTCTGCAGCAGCACCGTCTTGCCGGTACGCGGCGGCGCCACGATCAGGGCGCGCTGGCCCTTGCCGATCGGCGCGACGATGTCGATGACGCGCGGCGAGAAATCCTTCTTGGTCGGATCCTGGACTTCCAGGCGCAGGCGCTCGTCGGGATAGAGCGGCGTCAGGTTGTCGAAATGGATCTTGTGCCGGATCTTCTCGGGATCCTCGAAATTGATCGTGTTGACCTTGAGCAGCGCGAAATAGCGCTCGCCGTCCTTCGGGCCACGGATCGGGCCCTCGACGGTGTCGCCCGTGCGCAGGCCGAACTTCCGGATCTGCGAGGGCGAGACGTAGATGTCGTCCGGACCCGGCAGATAATTCGAATCGGAAGAACGCAGGAAGCCGAAGCCGTCCTGCAGGACCTCGACGACGCCTTCGCCGAGGATTTCAGTCTCCTTCGCAGCGAGCTGCTTGAGGATCGCGAACATCAGCTCCTGCTTGCGCATCGTGCTGGCGTTCTCGACCTCCATGCCTTCGGCAAAGGCGAGGAGTTCGGTCGGAGATTTGACCTTGAGTTCGTGAAGTTTGATTTCCCGCATGGGGCACCCGGATCGTAACTGCCCCGGCGCGACGGCGAGGGCCAAGGACTCATATGGAGGGCTCGACAGGGCCTGAAAGGGCCAGCGCGCTAGCTACGCGCCATGAGCATCTGCTCTTAGGCAGAAATCTCACGAACCATCGGCAACAGGGAAGGACGCAGAAGATGCGCTAAGGCTTGATAGCGGGTTTCGGCGATAGGCTCAAGCGGGAAACGAAGGCAGAACTCAGAAGGGCTTCACGATCACGAGAATGACGATCAGCGCCATCAGCACTGCCGGCACTTCGTTGATGATCCGGTAGAACCGGGCGGGCTTGTCGTTGCGATCCTCGGCGAAGGCGCGGACCCGGCCGACGAGAAAGCCATGGACGCCGGACATGATGAAGACGAGCAGCAATTTGGCGTGCAGCCAGCCGCCCTTGAAGCCATAGACCGACCAGGCGAGATAGAGGCCGAGGATCCAGGTCAAGGTCATCGCCGGGTTGATGATTCCCTTGAGCAGCCGGCGCTCCATGATCTTGAAGGTCTCGGACTGGATCGAGCCGACCGGGGCGTCGCTATGATAGACCATCAGCCGCGGCAGATAGAGCATGCCGGCCATCCACGAAATCACCGCCATCACGTGGAAAGCCTTGATCCATTCGATCAGCATCAGCCTGTCCTCATGCCCTGACTGCAGCGACCAGCCGCTCGACATGAGCGATCGGCGTATCCGGCAAAATGCCATGCCCGAGATTGAACACGAACGGACCTGCGCCGAATGACGCACGGATCGCTTCGACCTCGCGCTCGAGCTCCGCTCCGCCCGCGCGCAGGACCTGCGGATCAAGATGCCCCTGCACCGGCACCAGCGCTTGAACCTGCTCGCGTACAAAACCGCGATCGATATCGCTTTCCAGGCTGACGGCATCCACACCGGTGCCCGCGATATAGGCCGGGATCAGCCGACCCGCGCCGCGCGGGAAGCCGATGATCTTTGCCTTGGCATGGCGCGCCCGCACGCCCTCGACGATCCGCCGTGTCGGCGCAATGCACCAGCGCTCGAAATCGGCCTCACTGAGCGAGCCGGCCCAGCTGTCGAAGATCTGGACCGCATCGACGCCGGCCTCGATCTGCGCGTTGAGATGGGCGATGGATGCAGCGACCACCCGGTCGATCAGCCGCGCAAACAGGTCCGGATCGCGCGTGAAGAGCTCCTTGGCCGGTCCCTGATCGGGCGTGCCTCGACCAGCCACCATATAGGTCGCGACGGTCCAGGGCGCGCCGCAGAAGCCGATGAAGGCAGTCTCCGCGGGCAGTGCCGCCTTCACCCTCTGAACGGTCTCGTAGACCGGTGCCAGGAGATCCCGGTCGATCTCCTCGTGGATTTCGCCAAGCCTTTGCGCATCGCCGACCGGCTCCAGCCTTGGACCTTCGCCCTCCACGAACCAGAGCTTCTGGCCCAGGGCATGCGGGACGACCAGGATGTCGCAGAACAGGATCGCGGCATCGAAGCCGAAGCGGCGGATCGGCTGCAAGGTCACTTCGGTGGCGAGATCGGGATTGTAGCAAAGCCCGAGGAAGCTGCCGGCCTTGGCCCTGACCTCACGATACTCAGGCAGATAGCGACCCGCCTGGCGCATCAGCCACAGGGGAGGCTTCGCCAGGATTTCACCCGAAAGAGCCCGCAGGAAGAGCAGGTCGTCGCGCGTTGCCATATCCACTCCGGTCGCAGGCCTTCTTAAATCAAATAAGAATCTTAGAGAGAGAATCTTTTGTTTTGACTCATGGAGGGGGGCAGATAGCCCGGCCCAAGCCGATCCACAACCAGTCCACAGGCTGGGAGTCGCCGAGCCGGCTATCGAGATAGCTCGAAACGAGGCGTTAAGGGTTTCTTAACCAATCGGAATCCGGCGAGGGTTAACGCGTCGGAAAATGATTCACGTGAAACATCGCTCGATGCCTCCACATCGGCCACCCTGTTGATGGCGGACCGGACTTATACAGGTCGCCGACCCGGCCTCGGTCAGGTGATCGGTTGTCCACATTGCTCCCCATGGCTGTGAGTCCGGCTGCAGCCGGCGATTCGCGGGTTCGGCCGATTTGCTTTGCGCCGACAGCGCGCTAGAGGTTGTGCGACCGCAAAGCCCAGGAGCCGCAGTGGCGCGCAATTATTTCCACCTTCATCTCGTCTCGGATGCGACCGGCGAGACCCTGATCGCGGTCAGCCGCGCGGCGGCAGCACAATACGAATCGGTCTCCGCGATCGAGCATGTCTATCCGCTGGTGCGCTCGGAGGCGCAGCTCGCGCGTGTGCTCGCCGAGATCGAATCCTCGCCCGGCGTGGTGCTCTACACCCTCGTCGAAGCGGAATGGTCGCAGCGCCTGGAAAGCTTCTGCAAGGAACTCGGCTGTCCCTGCCTCTCGGTGCTCAACCCGGTTCTGGCGCTGTTCCAATCCTATCTCGGCCAGGCCTCGGCGCCGCGGCCGGGCGCGCAGCATGTGCTCAACAGCGAGTATTTCCGCCGCATCGACGCGATGAACTACACGCTGATGCATGATGACGGGCAGCTCGGCGGTGACCTCGAAAATGCCGATGTCATCCTGGTCGGCATCAGCCGGACCTCGAAGACGCCCACCAGCATCTATCTCGCCAATCGCGGCATCAAGACCGCCAATGTCCCGCTCGTGCCGAACGTGCCGCTGCCCGACGAGATCGAACGGGTGAAGAAACCGCTGATTGTCGGCCTCGTCGCCAGCGCTGAGCGCATCGTCCAGATCCGCCAGAACCGGCTGCTGTCGCTCAGGGCCGACGACGAGACACCCTATGTCGATCCCACAGCGGTTGCCGACGAGGTCACACAGTCGCGCCGGCTTTGCGCTCGCAAGGGCTGGCCGGTGATCGATGTCACCCGCCGCTCGATCGAGGAGACGGCCGCCGCGATCCTCGATCTGCTCCGCGACCACCGCATGAAGTTCATCGCGACATGAGTGCCCCGGTTTCCCTCTGGCTTGGAAGGCAGCCGCTGCTCCTGGCCTCCGGCAGCACGACGCGGCGCGACATGCTCGTGGCTGCCGGCATTCCGGTCGAGACCATCAGGCCCGATCTCGACGAGCGCGCCGCGGAGGCACCCTTGCTGCGACAGGGGGCCGCCGGCTCGGCAATTGCCAGAGCGCTGGCCTGCGCCAAGGCGCTCGGCGTCTCCATCAATAATCCCGGCCGCTTCGTGCTCGGCGCCGACCAGAGCCTGACCTGCGACGGCAGGATCTATCACAAGCCTGCCGATCTCGCGGCGGCCGCGATTCAGATCGCGGCTCTCGCCGGGCGCGAGCATGAGCTTCACTCGGCCTTTGTCCTGGCTTGTGATGGCGAGATCGTCGCCGAGGGCGGCGAGACGGCGCGCCTGACCATGCGCCCGCTGGAGGCCGATTACATCGCCTCCTATGTTGCAGCCGCCGGCCCAGCCGTTCTGGGCAGCGTCGGCGGCTATCAGATCGAGGGCGTTGGCGCTCAGCTTTTCGAGACAGTCGAGGGCGACCATTTCACCATCCTCGGCCTGCCGCTCTTCGCCGTGCTCGACGCCCTGCGCGACCTCGAGCTTCTTGCCCGCTGATCCGAACTGTTGAATCCCATGACCCGCTGCTTCGTCATTGGCCACCCGATCGCCCATTCGCGCTCGCCGCTCATCCATGGCAGCTGGATCGCCGAGCACGGGCTCGATGGCTCCTATGAGCGGATAGACGTGCCACCCACCGAGCTTCCGGCCTTCCTCGACAAGGTCCGGCAAGGGGCCTTCGCCGGCGGCAATGTCACGGTGCCGCACAAGGAGGCCGCGTTCAGGCTGGTCGACGTCCCCAGTGAGGCGGCCAAGGCGATGGGCGCGGTCAACACGATCTGGCGCGAGGGCGACAAGCTTCATGGCGACAATACCGACGCCGCCGGCTTCCTCGCTCATCTCGACGCCTCCGTGCCGGGCTGGGAAAAGCATGTCGGCAAAGTCCTCATCCTGGGCGCCGGCGGTGCTGCCCGCGCCATCGGCTATGCGCTGAAGGGTCGTGGGCTTGGCCGTATCGTGCTGTGCAACCGCAGCCCCGCCCGCGCCAGCGAGCTCGCGGCAGCGCTCGGCACGCCTGTCGAAGCGGCAGACTGGAATGCCCGTAACCAGCTCGTCGCGACCGCTGATCTCATCGTCAACAGCACGGCGCTCGGCATGAACGGCCAGCCGCCCCTGGAGCTCGATCTGACCGGCATGCGCCCGGGCACGATCGTCGACGACATCGTCTATGTGCCGTTGCGCACCGCCCTGCTCGACCAGGCCGAACGCCTTGGCGGCGTTCCCGTCGATGGCCTGGGCATGCTGCTGCATCAGGCCGTGCCGGGTTTCACCCGCTGGTTCGGCGTCAGGCCCGCGGTCACGCCAGCACTGCGGGCGCGGCTCGAAGCGGATATTCTCGGCCACTGATTCGGCCAGCCGCCACGGGAACTCCTTCGCGCATGACCTTCATCCTCGGATTGACCGGCTCGATCGGGATGGGGAAATCCACCACCTCCGCGATGTTCCGTGCCCGCGGCATTCCGGTCCACGACGCCGATGCCGCCGTCCACGCGCTCTATCGCGGCAAGGCCGTCGCGCCGATCGAGGCTGCCTTTCCCGGCGTTACCGGGGATGGCGCCATCGACCGCGCCCGCCTCTCCGCCGCCGTGGTCGGCAAGCCCGAAGCGCTGCGAAAACTGGAAGGCATCATCCACCCGCTCGTCCGTGAAGAGGAGCGCGCCTTCCTCGCCCGCTGCCGCGCCGCCGGCTGCGACATCGCAATCCTCGATGTGCCGCTCCTGCTCGAGACCGGCGGCGAGGCGCGCTGTGACGCGGTCGTGGTCATCACCGCGCCGGCGGAGGTCCAGCGCGCCCGCGTCCTGGCCCGGCCGGAGATGACGGAGGAGAAGCTCGCCGCGATCCTCGCGCGACAGATGCCCGATGCCGAGAAGCGCCGCCGCGCCCACTTCCTTGTGGACACATCGCGCGGCTTGCTGGCTGCCGAGCGACAGGTCGGTTCTATCCTTGTCGCGCTCGCGGGCCGGCCAGGGCGCCAGCGATTCGATGAGGCTGCAAGCGATGCGTGAGATCGTCCTCGATACCGAGACCACCGGCGTCGAAGCCAATAATGGCGACCGGGTCGTCGAGATCGGCGGCGTCGAACTCGTCAATCATTGCCCGACCGGCCGTACCTTCCACTGCTACATCAATCCCGAGCGGCCGATGCAGGAAGGCGCCTTCAAGGTCCACGGCCTCTCCGACGCCTTCCTCTCCGACAAGCCGGTCTTCGCCGCGGTCGCGCAGGAGTTCGCCGAGTTCGTCGACGGTGCCCGGCTGGTGATCCACAACGCGTCCTTCGACGTCGGCTTCCTCAATATGGAATTCAGGCGCCTCGGCATGGGGCCGATCGATCCGGCCCGCGTCGTCGATACGCTCGGCATGGCGCGCCGCAAGCACCCCGGTGCCTCGAACAGCCTCGACGCGCTCTGCTCGCGTTATGGCATCGACAATTCCCGCCGCACCAAGCACGGCGCCTTGCTCGATTCCGAGATCCTGGCCGAGGTCTATATCGAGCTGATCGGCGGCAAGCAGGCCGATCTCGGCCTCGGCGTCGTCGCTGTGGCGGGGCTCGCCAATGGGCTTGCCGGCATCAGCGAGCGGCCGCAGCGCCTGCGCCCGCTCGCGCCCCGCCTCGACGAGGCGGCGCTCGCCGCCCACGAGGCCTTCATCCTCACCCTGAAGACGCCGCTCTGGGGCGGCTATCTCGGGCTCGAAGAGAAGAAGGCCTGAGCGGACCTATTGCCTGCGTCGGCCGGAGGCGCGCCGCGACAGCATGTTGAGCGCCTCGATCGCGGCCGAGAAGGCCATGGCGGCATAGATATAGCCCTTCGGGACATGGGCGCCGAAGCCTTCGCCGATCAGCGTGCCGCCGATCATCAGCAGGAAGCCGAGCGCCAGCATCACGATCGTCGGGTTCTTCTCGATGAAGCGCGCCAGCGGATCGGCCGCGAGCAGCATGGTCAGCACCGCGACGATGACCGCGATCACCATGACCGGGATGTGCTCGGTCATGCCGACCGCGGTGATGATGCTGTCGATCGAGAAGACGAGGTCGAGCAGCAGGATCTGCACGATGACGCCGCCGAAGGTCACGGCCGCGGCCCTGCCGCCGTCGAACACATCCGGCCCGTGGTCGACATCGACCTTGTGATGGATCTCGACGGTCGCCTTCCAGACCAGGAACAGGCCGCCGGCGATCAGGATGAAATCACGCCAGGAGAAGCTCTTGCCGAAGAGGGTCACGACCGGCTCGGTGAGCTGGACGATGATGGCGACGGTGCTGAGCAGGCCCAGCCGCAGCACGAGGGCCAGCGCGATACCGATCCTGCGGCCGCGCGAGCGCTGATGCTCCGGCAGCTTGTTGGTCAGGATCGAGATGAAGATCAGGTTGTCGATACCGAGGACGACCTCCATGGCGATCAGTGCCCCGAGAGCCGCCCATACGGCGGGGTCGGCGGCAAGCGTCATCAGATAGTCCATCGGTTCTCCATGCTGCGTTGTCGGACGGCTGTCCAATTTGGGGCAGATGGAGAGCCTTCCCGCTTCCCACAAGTTGCGTGGTGGTTGCGGTCACGAAAAAGGGCCCGCAAGGGCCCTTTCGCAGCGCTCGTGCCGGATCACGATCGTATCAGGCGTTGGCGCCCTGCTCTGCCTGGAGCTGCTGCATCCGCTGCTGGAACAGAGCGGCGAAGTCGATCGTGGGAACGTAGAAAGGCGGGAAGCCGCCGGCCTGCACGGCGTCGGCGATGATCTGGCGGGCGAAGGGGAAGAGCAGCCGGGCGCAATCGATTACCAGCACCGGGTGAACATGCTCCTGCGGGATGTTCACCAGGCGGAACACGCCGGCATAGCTCAGGTCGAAGGCGAACAGCGTCTCGCCCTTGACCTCGGCCTTGCCCTCGAGCTGGAGCACGGTCTCGTATTCCGTCTCGGACAGCGCCGAGGTGGAGACATTCACCTGCAGCGACATCTGCGGGCCCTGCTGGGCCTCCTGCTGGCTCAGCGAGCGCGGCGCCTTCGGGTTCTCGAAAGAGAAATCCTTGGTGTACTGGATCAGGGCGTTCACGCTCGGCGCGGCGTCTGCCGTGCCCGCGCCGTTGCCGTTCGGGATGTCGTTGGCCATCGGTCCCATCATCTTTTGGCAGGCTGTCTCGGAAAAATCCCGCGCCGTGCCGGCATTCGGGACTGCGCACCGCTCCCCGGTGCCATGCACGCGTCGGCTATCATGGACCACCTTCAGGCACAAGAAGCCGCCTTCACAAGGACAAGGGTGGATGTTACGAGCCTGCATCACCATATGGCATGCGATGGCCAGCCGACTATCGTATTGGGCCGGCGCGTAAAGATCTCCTGGAGCTTCGGATCAGCGTTCGATGCAAAATTCCTTCGACATGACGACTTTGGTCTTCCTGGCTCTGGCCGTTTTCGTCGCCTGGAAACTGCGTTCCGTTCTTGGCCAGAAGACGGGCAGCGAACAGCCGCCGGCCGACCCCTTCGCCCGCCGTGAGGCGCCGCCGATGCGGCCCGACCAGGCGCAGCAGCCTGCCGACGCCAAGCGCGACAATGTCATTCGTCTTCCGGGTGCCGCCAATGATCCGGTCGCCAATGGCGCCGAGCCTGCGGCCGAGCGCTGGAAGGACATCGCCCCGCCGGATTCGCCGATCATCGCCGGCATCGAGGCGATCGCCCGGCAGGAGCCGGGCTTCGATCCGCACGATTTCCTCAACGGCGCCAAGGCCGCCTATGAGACCATCGTCACCGCCTTCGCCCGCGGCGACCGCAAGACCCTGAAGGGCCTGCTCGCCAAGGAAGTCTATGACGGTTTCGAGCAGGCGATCACCGATCGCGAAAAGCGCAACGAGAAGGCGGAATCCTCCTTCGTCTCGATCGACAAGGCCGAGATCGCTGCGGTCGACGTCAAGGCCAAGACAGCGCAGGTGACGATCGCCTTCGCCTCGCAGCTGATCAGCGTGACCCGCGACGCGCAGGGCAATGTCGTCGATGGCAGCGCCGATGCGGTCTCCGAGGTCAACGACGTCTGGACCTTCTCGCGTCAGCTCGGCAGCCGCGATCCGAACTGGCTGCTGGTCGCGACCGAATCCGGCGCGTGAGCCGCATTGCGCTCCTGGCCGCCAGCCTGCTGATCACGGCCATGACGCCCGCTCCCGCTGCTCCTCCTTTACCGCCCGGCGCCCGCGCCGAGGCGGTTTCGTTTTCCAGTATCCCCGGCTGGCAGGATGACGATCAGCGCATGGCGCTCGCCATCTTCGCCGCCGGCTGCGCCACCGAACCGCCGCTGCGCCAGGGCGCCCCGATTCCCGCTACGCTTATGCGGATCTGCCGCGATGCCCGCGAACTGCTCGCCAAGGGTCAGCCCGACCGTGCGACGGCGCGCCGTTTCTTCGAGGAGCGCTTCGGCTTCTGGCTGATACGGCCGGAGAACGCCGAACGCGGATTCATGACCGGCTATTTCGAGCCCGAGTTCGAGGGCTCGCTGACGAGCTCCGCAGCCTATCCGACGCCGCTTTACGACCGCCCGGCCGATCTGGTGACGCGCCAGCAGGGCGATGTCTGGCCCGGCCTCGACCCGGCCCTGTCCTCGGCTCGCCGGACGGCCCAGGGCCTCGCGCCGTTTCCCGACCGCACCGCGATCGAGACCGGTGCGCTCGACGGGCAGGGGCTGGAGATCGTCTGGCTGCGCGATCCGGTCGATCGCTTCGTGCTGCAGGTCCAGGGCTCCGGCCGCGTCCGCCTGCCCGACGGCAAGGTGGTGCGGCTGATTTATTCCGGTCGCAACGGTCATCCCTATACCTCGCTCGGCCGCGTGCTCAGCGAGCGCGAGAATATTCCGCCGGCGCAGATGACGATGGACCGGCTGATCGCCCGGCTGAAGGCCGATCCCGATTTCGCCCGTGACCTGATCCGCCTCAACAAGTCCTTCGTCTTCTTCACCCGCAAGGATGATCTCCCGGCCGAATCCGGGCCGATCGGCGGCGCCGGCCTGCCGCTGACGCCCCTGCGCAGCATCGCCGTCGACCGCGCGCTCTGGCCCTATGGCATGCCGGCCTGGATCAACACCGAGATCCCCGACGGCAAAGGTGGGATGGAGCGGCTCGTGCGCCTGATGATCGCGCAGGATACCGGTTCGGCCATCCTGGGCCCGGCCCGGATCGACCTCTTTCTCGGCTCAGGCGCGGCGGCCGGCCATCGCGCCGGGCTGGTACGGCACCCTTTTGATTTCACCGTGCTCTGGCCGCGCGAGGGACGCTGAGATGCGTCGGCGCGGCAAGATCCTGTCGGAGGCCGATCTTGCGCTGTGGCGCCAGGTGGCGCGCTCGGTGAAGCCGCTCGCCGGCAGGCTGCCGGAGCCGGAGGCGCCGGAACCGCCGCCGATCATCGTTGCCGAAACCGCCGCGCCCGTCCTGATCGTCGCTACCAAGGCCAAGCTCGCCAAGCCGGCGCCGCCGCCGCTTGCGCCGCTGGAGCGGCGCCTGCGCACCCAATTGCGCCGCGGCCAGCAATCGGTCGAGGCGGTGATCGATCTGCACGGCATGCGCCAGGACCAGGCCCATGACGCGCTGCGCGCCTTCCTGCGCCGCGAACAGGGGCGCGGCACCAAGCTCGCGCTCGTCGTTACCGGCAAGGGCGGAGCGGGCGACAGCCTCTTTGGCGAGGAGCGTGGCGTGCTGCGGCGGACGGTGCCGCACTGGCTGCGCCTGCCCGATCTGCGCCCGCTGGTGCTCGGCTTCGAGGAGGCCGAGCAGCGCCATGGTGGCTCCGGCGCGCTCTATATCCGCCTGCGCCGCAGTCGCGAGACGGGCACATGACACCCTTCGGCCAGCGTGTCCGCGAGTTGCGCGCCGCCCGCGGCGTCACCCTGGCCGAGATGGCGGCGACGCTCGGCGTGACCCCCGCCTATCTCTCGGCGCTTGAGCACGGCAAGCGCGGCCGCCCGACCTTCACGCTGATCCAGGGCGTCATCCACGTGCTCGGCGTCATCTGGGACGAGGCTGACGAGCTCATCCGCCTTGCCGATCTCTCGCACCCGCGCGTCACGGTCGACACGGCCGGGCTCGACCCCGAAGCGACCTTGCTCGCCAATCGCCTGGCGCGCGAGATCGCCGCGCTCGAGCCGCAGGATATCGCACAGCTTTCGACCGTGCTCGACGAGGCGGCAGCGCGGGCGCGGCACAAGCGCATGGCTTGACCCCCGCGGCGGCGAATGCGACACGCCGCGCGATCTCTCCTGCAAATCTTCCTCAACCCCGGACCTTCCTCATGACAGCCACGCGCACCGACGTCCTCGCCCTCGGCAATGCCATCGTCGATGTCTTCGCTTCCGCCGAGGAGGATTTCCTGGTGAAGCACGAGCTCACCAAGGGCGCGATGATGCTAATCGACGAGCCGCGGGCCGAGATGCTCTATGGCGTGATGGGACCGGGCAAGATCGTCTCCGGCGGTTCGGCCGCCAACACGATCGCCGGTCTCGCCTCCTTCGGCGGCAACGGCGCCTTCATCGGCAAGGTCAAGCAGGATGAGCTCGGCAAGCTTTACCGCCATGACCTGACCTCGCTCGGCGTCGCCTTCGAGACGGCCGCCGCTTCCGAAGGCCCGGCGACAGCGCGTTCCTTCATCATCGTCACGCCCGACGGCGAGCGCACGATGAACACCTATCTCGGCGCCTGCCAGGGCCTGACGGTCGACGACGTCGACCCCAAGGCGGTGCAGAATGCCGATATCGTCTATCTCGAAGGCTATCTCTGGGACCCGCCGGCGGCCAAGGACGCCTTCCGCAAGGCCTCCGAGCTCGCTCACGCCGCTGGCGGCCGCGTCGCCATCACCCTCTCGGATTCCTTCTGCGTGGACCGCTATCGCGACGAGTTCCTCGCTCTCATCCGCAATCGCACGGTCGATATCGTCTTCGCCAACGAGCATGAGCTGAAGAGCCTTTATCAGACTGCCGATTTCGACACGGCGCTGTCCTGGCTGCGCTCGGAGAATATCGTCGCGGCCGTGACCCGCTCGGAGAAGGGCGCCCTCGCGGTGACGCCGGATGGCGTCGTCGCCGAGCCGGTCTTCCCGGTCGAGCGTGTCGTCGATGCGACCGGTGCCGGCGACCTCTTCGCCGCCGGCTTCCTCTTCGGCCTGACCTCGGGCCGCGAGGTGCGGGATTCGCTGCGGCTGGGCGCGTTGGCCGCGGCCGAGGTGATCAGCCATGTCGGCGCCCGGCCGGAGGTGAACCTCAAGGTGCTCGCTGGGAATAACGGGCTGCTGTGATCAGCGCCCTTCTCCCCCTGCGGGAGAAGGTACCGGCAGGTGGGGTCGGCGCTACTCTGCGTTGTCGAGCCTGCCTAAGGGCGCCGCGCTCTGGCCGTCGCGCGACGCCTCAACCGTCTCGGCTTCGCCGAACGGCTCCTCCCGCATCTAAGTCCGCTGCTGCCGACTTTGACACTCGGGCAAGCCCGAGAGGGTGGGAGAAGGGAAGGTCGCTTCAATACAGCGTCGCCTTCACGCGCTCCGGCAGCGCCTTGTCATAGGCCTCGCCGTCAAAGGTCTCGATCGCCGCGTTGCGCTCCGTGATCCCCTGCAGGATCTGCCCGGCGCTCGGCAGGGTGCGCCGGTCGACATGCTTCCCTGGATTCCACAGATCGCCCCGCACCACCGCGCGTGAGCATTGGAAGTAGGCAGCCTCGACTTTGACCACGATGACGCAGGCTGGCAGCTTTCCGGCCATCTCGAACTGCCCGCACAACCCAGGATCGCTGGAAAGCGTGGCACGTCCGTTCACGCGCAAGGTCTCGCCGTAACCCGGGATCAGGAAGAGCATTCCGATTCGATCGTCGAACAGGATATTCTTCAACGAATCCAGACGGTTATTGCCTTTTCGGTCGGGAATCAGGAGCGTTTTCGCGTCCTTCACCGTGACAAAGCCCGGCTGATCCCCGCGCGGCGAACAATCCAGCCCCTCCGGACCGTTGGTCGCGAGCACGAAAAACGGCGAGGCGGCGATCAGAGCCGCATAGTGCTCGTCGACATGATCGATCTCCTTGGCGATGGAGGCCGGAGCGATCGGGTTCGGGTAGAGGCGGGCGAGGGCGTCGAGCGAAGTGATGCTGTGGTCAGGCATGCCGGTCTCCGAAAGCAATAAGTCTAGACTATTCGGAACTGCGGCGCGGCGCTAGTGCGGAAGCGGCTCTCGACCGTCCTCGTCATGGCCTGGCTGCGCTCACGATGACCGGCGAGACGCCCCGCCGCCATAGCTCGTCCGCCAAAAGAAAACGCCCCGCACCTTTCGATGCGGGGCGTTCCGTTTCACGTGAATCGCGCCAGACTTACTCGGCCTGCTGCTTCTCGCGAGCCTTCTCGGCATCGCGCTCGGCCTTCAGCTTCTCGGTGATGTCCTCGCCGGTCTCCTGGTCGACGACCTTCATCGAGAGGCGGATCTTGCCGCGCTCGTCCTGGCCGAGGAACTTGACCTTGACCTTGTCGCCTTCCTTGACGACGTCCTGCACCTTCTGGACCCGCTTGGCGGCGAGCTCGGAAATGTGGACGAGGCCGTCCTTGGCGCCGAAGAAGTTCACGAAGGCGCCGAACTCCATGATCTTCACGACGGTGCCGTCATAGATCATGCCGCTCTCGGGCTCGGAGACGATCGACTTGATCCACTTGATCGCGGCTTCGATCGACTTGCCGTCGGCCGAGGCGATCTTGATGGTGCCGTCATCCTCGATGTTGACCTTGGCGCCGGTCTTCTCGACGATCTCGCGGATGACCTTGCCGCCGGAGCCGATGACTTCACGGATCTTGTCGACCGGGATCTTCATCGTCTCGATGCGCGGCGCATATTCGCCGAGCTGGGCCCGCGAGGAGGAGAGCGCCTTGGCCATCTCGCCGAGGATGTGCTCGCGACCGCCCTTGGCCTGGTCGAGGGCGACCTTCATGATCTCCTCGGTGATGCCGGCGATCTTGATGTCCATCTGCAGCGAGGTGATGCCCGCGGCGGTACCGGCGACCTTGAAGTCCATGTCGCCGAGATGGTCCTCGTCGCCGAGAATGTCGGAGAGCACGGCGAAGCGCTCACCCTCGAGGATGAGGCCCATGGCGATGCCCGCGACCGGCGACTTCAACGGCACGCCGGCATCCATCAGCGCCAGCGAGGTGCCGCAGACGGTGGCCATCGACGAGGAGCCGTTCGACTCGGTGATCTCCGAGACGACGCGGATCGTGTAGGGGAACTCGCCCTTGGCCGGCAGCATCGGGTGGATGGCGCGCCAGGCGAGCTTGCCGTGGCCGATCTCGCGGCGGCCGGGCGAACCCATGCGGCCGGTCTCGCCGACCGAGTAGGGCGGGAAGTTGTAGTGCAGCAGGAAGGTCTCCTTGTAGGTGCCTTCCAGCGAGTCGATGAACTGCTCGTCGTCGCCGGTGCCGAGCGTGGTCACGACCAGCGCCTGGGTCTCGCCGCGGGTGAACAGCGAAGAGCCGTGGGTGCGCGGCAGGACGCCGGCCTCGGCGATGATCTTGCGGACGGTCTTGACGTCGCGGCCGTCGATGCGGATGCCGTCGTCAAGGATGTTCCAGCGCACGATCTTGGCCTGGGCTTCCTTGAACTGCGTCGCGACCTTCTCCTTGCTGAAGGTGGTGACATTGTCCGGCTCGGCCGAGACGAGCGCCTCGACGACCTTGGCCTTGACGGCGTCGACGGCCTTGTAGCGCTCAGCCTTGGCGGTGATCTTGTAGGCGGCGCGCAGATCCGCCTCGCCGACCTTCAGCACCGCGTCGAGGATCGCCGAATCATCGGCCGGCTGATAGTCGCGCGGCTCCTTGGCGGCCTTCTCGGCCAGGCGGATGATCGCGTCGATGACCGGCTGGAAATGCTTGTGGCCGAACATCACGGCGCCGAGCATCACGTCTTCCGGCAGCTCCTTGGCTTCCGACTCGACCATCAGCACGGCGTCCTGGGTGCCGGCGACGACGAGATCGAGCGCCGAATCCTTGACCTCGTCGACCAGCGGATTGAGCTTGTAAGCACCGTCGATATAGCCGACGCGGGCAGCGCCGACCGGACCCATGAAGGGCACGCCCGAGAGCGTCAGCGCAGCCGAGGCGGCAACCATCGAGACGATATCGGGATCGTTCTCGAGATCGTGCTGCAGCACGGTGATGACGACCTGGGTGTCGTTCTTGTAGCCGTCGACGAAGAGCGGGCGGATCGGCCGGTCGATCAGGCGAGAGACCAGCGTCTCCTTCTCGCTCGGGCGGCCTTCACGCTTGAAATAGCCACCCGGGATGCGGCCGGCGGCAAAGGCCTTTTCCTGGTAATTGACGGTCAGCGGGAAGAAATCGACGCCGGCCTTCGGCTCCTTGGCCGAGACGATGGTGGCGAGCACGACGGTCTCGCCATAGGTCGCCAACACGGCGCCATCGGCCTGGCGGGCGATCTTGCCGGTTTCGAGCACGAGCTTGCGCCCGCCCCAGATGAGTTCTTCGGTTTGGATGTCGAACATGTCTATCTTTCGGATCGGATGCGGCACCCGTCCGGACGTCTTCGAGCCCATGGGCAAGACGGCGGAAAGCTCGGGGGGCCGTGGAGGACAGCGCCCGAGCGCTCGGCGATCCTGCCATGGACGTCTGGGCGTCCGGCGGGGGCCAGCGGCTGAACCGCCCATGCGGCCGCCGCGTTGAAGATCAGGGTGCCGCCCCATTGCGGCCAGACCCTGGAGTAGGGGCGTGACGGAATCGGAAGACCGGTTCCCGCCTTACGGCATCACACCCTGTAAAAACCGCCCGGAGCAGCGTCGCGCCGGGCGGGGAACCTGGTCGACCGATCAGCGGCGGATGCCGAGCTTCTCGATCAGCGTCTTGTAGCGGGCTTCGTTCTTGCCCTTGAGGTAGTCGAGCAGCGAGCGACGCTGCGAGACCAGCTTGAGCAGGCCGCGACGCGAATGGTTGTCCTTGGTATGCGACTTGAAGTGCCCGGTCAGGTTGTTGATGCGCTCCGTCAGGATCGCGACCTGGACCTCGGGCGAGCCGGTATCATTCGGCTTGGTGGCGTGTTCGTTGATGAGCGCGGTCTTGCGCTCGGCCGTGATCGACATCGTGGATCCTCGTGTTCGGGTTGATCTGGCGGGCCAGGCCGGGATGTCGTCCAGCAAGGTCCGATGCCCGCATCGGCCTCATCGCGGAGGGGATGCGCAGCCGGTTCTTGAACCGGTTGGCCGGGGATATACACGAAACTGACGGAAAGGCTAGCGCGGTGGCGTTGCAGCCGCTTCCGGCGTTGCCTCCCCACGATCATAACGCTGCTGTGCCGCCTCGACCTCGCCGATATGCGTCTCCGCCCAGAGCGTCAGCGCATGCACCGTCTGCGAGAGCGTGCGTCCAAGCGGGGTCAGCGAATACTCCACCGTAACCGGCACGGTGGCGAAGACCTTGCGGTCGATCAGCCCATCGCGCTCCAGGCTTTTCAGCGTCTGCGACAGCATTTTCTGCGAGATCGCCTCGATGCGCCGGCGCAGCGCATTGAAGCGCATGGTCTCCCGCTCGAGCGAGATCAGGATGAGCACGGCCCAACGATCGCCGATACGGTCGAGCACCTGGCGCGTCGGGCATTTCGCGTCGAACGGATCGGGACGCTGCAGCATCTCGGTATCCCCCAGGTGACCATGTAGCACCAAAGTGCCTTCTTTACGCTTGATCGCATGGCAGCCATCTAGTGTCCATCGGGATGTAGGTTCCCAATGGATACTTAGAAAGGTTGGATCATGAAGATCGCTCTCATCGGCGCCACCGGCTTCATCGGCTCGCGCCTGCTCGCCGAACTTGCCACGCGTGGCCACGCTGTCACCGCGATCGTGCGCAATCCCGAAAAAGTGCCGATGCGAGCTGGCGTCATCGCGAAAAAGGGCGATGTCTTCGACAAGGAGGGGCTCGCGATCTTGCTCGCCGGCCATGACGCCGTGATCAGCGCGGTGCATTTCTCCGATAGCGACCCGGCCGCATTGCTCGGCGCGGTCAGGCAGTCCGGCGTGAAGCGCTATCTTGTCGTGGGCGGCGCCGGCAGCCTCGAGGTCGCGCCAGGTATAAGGCTCTTCGACACGCCGGATTTCCCGGCGGCCTATCTCGACGAAGCCAGGAAGGGTGGTGCCTTCCTCGATCTGCTCAAGCAGGAGAGCGGACTCGACTGGAGTTTCCTCTCGCCCTCAGCCGTGATCGCACCGGGCGAGCGCACCGGCAGTTTCCGTCTCGGCGCGGACCAGCTCCTGGTCGATACCGCCGGCAAGAGCACGGTTTCGGCCGAGGACTATGCGATCGCGCTCGTCGACGAATTGGAAAAGCCCGCCCATATCCGTCAGCGCTTCACCGTCGGCTACTGAACCGCACTCCACGTCATGCCCGGGCTTGACCCGGGCATGACGCGGCTTGGTTGATCGCCGCGGCCTAGAGCATTTCCGCGGCTCTTCGAATCGCGAAAATTCTCCGTCTGTTTGTTCTGACGCATTTTCTTCACGCGAACCGGCATCCACTTCGCTCGAAAATGCTCTAGTAGGGACTTGCCGTCGGCCGCACGATGATCTCGCTGACATCGACATCGCCGGGCTGCTCGACCGCGAAGGCGATGGCACGGCCGATCGCCTCGGGCTCGATCGCGATCTTGCGGAAATCGTCCATTGCCTGCTTGGCGCCGACATCCGTGATGGTCTCGGCCAGTTCCGAACGGGTCACGCCGGGCGAGATCACGGTAACGCGGATATCGGCATTCTCCTGGCGCAGGCCCTCGGATATCGCGAGCACCGCGTATTTCGTGGCGCAATAGACCGCCGCGGTCGGATAGACGGCATGGCCGCCGATCGACGAGAGATTGACGAAATGGCCGAAGCCCTGGCGTTTCATGATCGGCAGGCCCGCTGCGATGCCGTGCAGCACGCCGCGGATATTGACGTCGATCATCCGGTTCCACTCGTCGATCTTGAGCGCGTCGAGCGTCGAGAGCGGCATCACGCCGGCATTGTTGACGATGACATCGATGTGGCCGAATTCCTGCTGCGCGAAGCCAAGGAAGGCCTCGACGCTGGCAAGGTCGGTGACGTCGACCACTTGCTGTCGGGCCGCGCCGCCCTTGGCGTTGATCTCGGCCGCAAGCGTGACGAGGCGCTCTCCGCGCCGCGCCCCGAGCACGACCTGCGCGCCGCGTTCCGCCAGGACCTTTGCGGCTGCCTCGCCGATGCCGCTGCTGGCGCCGGTGATGACGATGACCTTGCCCTTGAGTTCAGACATGTTGGCCTCCTGAAAACCCGGCGCGAACCTGCGTCCGGCGTGAGGAAACCTTGCCCGGGGGAGGGCTTCAGGCGGTAGACCAATGCCCCGTGATGATTGCTCGATCCTCCAAAGCTTCTCCGCGCAGGAAAAGAGATCGCACGGAGGATCAATCGAAACGGCTGAAGAAGCTGCAGGGTGGCGTCCCTGCAGCAAAGAAGGCCACGGCCGGGGCTTGAACGATTCGCCATGAAAAACGCCCCGCGCATCGCTGCGCAGGGCCCATTTCCATCACGGCGCGTCCGGCTGTGCCGAACGCCTTTTTGTCTCAGAACTCTTCCCAGCCCGCGTCGTGGTTGCCGGCATTGGCGACCTTCTTGGCGGGGGTGCGCACGGGCGTCGCCTTGGTCTGCGCGAAGGCGGCTTCGGCGAGCTTGCGCAGACGCTCGGGCTCCGAGCCGGCGCCGGTGGCCATCGCGGCCTTGTCGGCAGCCCGCAGGGGCGGCGGCGCATAGGCCGGAGCGGCAGCGCGCGAGGGCCGCGGCCGCGGAGCGGCATGAGCCGTGGCGGCGACGCGCTGCGGCTGGGCCAGCTGCATCGGCGCCTGCGCCTCCTGCTCGTGTCCCGTCTTGAACGCGGCGACGAGGGTGTTGAGCTCGCCGATGCGGGAGGAGAGGGAAGCGGCCGAGGCGGCCGACTGCTCGGCGAGCGCCGCGTTCTGCTGGGTCATCTCGTCGAGATGGGCGACGGCCTGGCTCATCTCGTCGATGCCGTTGGCCTGCTCGCCGGACGCCGTCGAGATGTCGGCGATGGTGGCGGCGACCTTCTGCGAGGCCTGCAGGATCTCGGTCAGGGCCGCGCCGGCCTGGCGCACCAGGGTAACGCCCTCGTTGACCTCGGCATTGGACGAGGAGATCAGGGCCGAGATGTCCTTGGCCGCCTCGCCCGAGCGCTGGGCGAGCGTGCGCACCTCGGAGGCGACGACGGCGAAGCCCTTGCCGGCATCGCCGGCGCGGGCCGCTTCGACCGCCGCGTTGAGCGCCAGCAGGTTGGTCTGGAAGGCGATGTCGTCGATCACCCGGATGATGTCGGAGATCTTCTTCGAGGCGCTCTCGATCCGGGCCATGGCCTCGACGGCCTGGCCGGCAATGGCGCCGCCCTGCTCGGCCGCGCGCATCGCCTCGCCGGAGATGGTCGAGGCCTGTTTCGAGGCCTGGGCGCTCGCCTTGACGGAAGCCGCGAGCTCCTCGGTGGTGGCGGCGGTCTCTTCGAGCGAGGAGGCCTGCTCCTCGGTGCGCTTGGAGAGATCGTCGGCGCCGAGATTGATCTCGCGGGCGGCGAGGCCGACATCGGAGGCGGTGACCTGGATGGTGCGCACCGTGGCGGAGAGGCGGTCGACGGTCTCGTTGATCGCGTCCTTGAGATTGGCGAAGCGGCCGCGATAGCCGGTCTCGATCCGGCTGGTCAGGTCGCCGGCGGCGACGGCCTGGAGGGCCTCGGCGAATTCGGTCGTGGCGCTGTCGACGACGGCGTTGATCTCGTTGATGCCGGCGATGAGCTGCTGCATCTGCTGGTCGGCATCCTCGATCTGCAGCCGCGCCGAGAAATCGCCCGCCGCAGCCGCAGCGACGACCTCGCCCACATCCGTCACGACCGAGGCCATCGATTCGGCGCGCGCCAGCCTGGCCGCAGCCTCGGCCCGCTCCTGCTCCTCGAGGGCGCGGACACGCAGGCCGTTCTCCTTGAAGACGTTGAGCGCGGCGGCCATGCCGCCGATCTCGTCGCGGCGATCGCCATAGGGAACCGCGACCGAGAGGTCGCCATCAGCGAGCTTGCGCATCGCAACGGTCATCTGGGCGATCGGTCCCGTGACCCGCGACCGCACGACCATATAGCCGACGATCGCGATCATCATGCCGCCCGCGAAGAGAGCGGCATATTGCACCAGCGTCCAGGTCAGGTCGCTCGCAGCATCATCGGCCTTGAGATTGAGCTCGGTGATCGCGGCATTCGAGACTTCGCTGATCGTGTCGAGCGCCGGGATGACCGATTCACGCCATTTATCGGTGGTCAGCTCGGTCTTGCCGGTCGTGGTCATCGCCTTGATGACGTCGTCGCGAAGATCGGTGAACTGCCCTGAGAAATAGGTGCGGTCGGCCTTGCGGATGGCGCTGCGGATCGCGGCCGGAGCCTGCTCGCCGCCGCTGATGCCGCGCAGCATCTGCCAGCCATAGGCGGCCTGGGCATCGGCGAGCTTCAGCGTTTCGGCCTCCGAGGCCGTGAAGGGGCGTCCCTGCGCCAGGATCGAGCTGATCATCTGGCCGGCGGTACCGGCCTGCGCCCGCACGGACCAGGCCATCGAACGAGCGATGATCAGCTCCGACAGGCGCGGGCTGAGCGAGCGGATTTCGTTCTCCGCCACGGCGGAGGTCGCCTCCAGGCTCTGCAGGAAGCGGTCGCCGATGGTCAGCACGTTCTGCGGCAGGCCGGCGGTACGGGACGGGACGGCGAGCTTCGATTCGGCATCGACCGTCTCGCGCAGCTTCCGGATGGCGTCGAAATTGGCGGTGAGGCTGCGGCCGGCATCGCTCAGGGCGGGGATACGGATCGCGGCGATCGCGGCTTGCGCCTGCGCCATCGCATCATCGACCTCCTTGCGGCGGGTCATGTAGCTGGCGATCGAGGACTGGTTCTTGTCGGTCGCCATGATGATGGCGGTCTGCAGCGAGGCGCGCTCGTAGCGCGATGAGACCAGCGCGTCGAACAGGTTCTCGTTGAGCTTGGAGAGCTGGGCGACCTGGACGGCCGCGTCCCGGCGCCAATAGGTCGACCACAATTCCTGGCCGGCAAGACCTGCAATAAGCAGCCCCATCACAGCGATGATGCAGGCCAACGTCGCCCGGATCGAGAGTCCGGACAGCAGCTTCTTCATGGTAGCCCCCGCTCGGCCCAAGCAGGTCGCGAGGGCGCAGTACCGGGGCAAACTGGGCAGAAAGAATTGATATTGCGTTTACTTAACGGAAAACGGCCACATTCCTGCCAAAACAGTGAAGCGCGCCGCGCCTAAAGGTTGAAGACGCGGTGTGGGATCAACTCCCCGTTCTCGATCGAGCCGGTCGCGATCAGGATGCCGGCGCTGGTGGCATAGACGGATTCGGCCTCGACCGGCGCATCGCGCCCGCGCAGCAGCACGCTCTGGCCGCGCTTGAGCCGGAGCGCCGCATCGCGGTGGATCATGATCTGGGGGATCAGCGTCAGGGCAGCCTCGACAGGCCTGAGCGCCGCGTCGGGACCGTCGGCGGTCTCGCGCAACGTCTCGACGGTCGTCGCCTCCGCCACCGTGAACGGTCCGACGCGGGTGCGCCTGAGATGCGCGACATGGCCGAGGCAGCCGAGCGTGACGCCGAGATCGCGCGCGATCGCCCGCACATAAGTGCCTTTGCCGCATTCGGCCTCGAAAGTCGTGGTTTGCCCGGTATGCCCGACGATCGAGAGTGCGTCGATCTCGACCGGCCGCGCCTGGAGCTCGACCTCCTCGCCGTCGCGGGCGAGGTCATAGGCGCGCTCGCCGGCGATCTTGATCGCCGAGAATTTTGGCGGCACCTGCAGGATCGTGCCGGTGAAGCGCGGCAGCAGCGCGGCGATCGCCGCCTCGTCGGGCCGCTTGTCGGAGGTCGCAACGACGCGGCCCTCGGTATCGTCGGTATCGGTCTGCGAGCCCCAGGCGACGGTGAACTGGTAGGCCTTGCGCCCGTCCATCACGAAGGGGACGGTCTTGGTCGCCTCGCCGAGCGCGATCGGCAGCAGCCCCGAGGCGAGTGGGTCGAGCGTGCCGGCATGGCCTGCCTTCTTGGCGGCATAGGCCCGCTTGACCACGCTGACCGCATGGGTCGAGGTCATGCCGACCGGTTTGTCGAGCACGACCCAGCCATGCACGTCGCGCTTCTTCGGACGCGGCGCGAAGCTCTTCTCGCCCTCGGCTGCGGGCTGCATGCTCGGTTCGTCAGTCATCGTCTTGCTGGTCGTCTTGGTTGATCTTCAACGGCTGGCGCTGCGTGTCCTGACGGACCTTGTCGGAATCCAGCAACGCGTCGATACGCGCCGCCTCGGCGAAGCTCTCATCCTGCCGGAAGCGGATATCGGGTGCATATTTCAGGTTCACCCGATGGGCGATCTCGCCGCGGATATAGCGCTTGTGGCTGTCGAGCGCCTTCAGCACCGGCGCGACATCCTCGCCGCCGAGCGGCATGATATAGGCTGTGGCGAGCTTGAGGTCGGGCGAGAGCCTGACCTCGGGCACGGTGATGACGTGGTTCGCCAGGACATCGTCATGGATGTCGCCGCGTGCCAGCATCTCGGCAAGGGCATGGCGGATCAACTCGCCGACGCGCAATTGCCGTTGGGTCGGGCCGGAGCCCTGAAGGTTGGGTTTTCTAGCCATGATTCTCGTGCTCCGGGATCGGACCGGACGGACGGTTGCTCGCAAAATGGTATGGCCGGGTTGCGCCCGGCCAGACTCGTTGGATCAAGACCTTCCGCGCCGGTATGCCCCGGTCGGACCGGGCATACCGTAGGGAATTCGCCGTTACAGCGTCCGCTTGATCTCCTCGACGCGGAAGCATTCGATCACGTCGCCAGCACGCATGTCCTGGTAGTTCTCGAAGGACATGCCGCATTCCTGGCCGGCGACCACTTCCTTGGCGTCGTCCTTGAAGCGCTTGAGCTGGGCGAGCTTGCCCTCGTGGACCACGACGTTGTCGCGGATCAGGCGGACATTGGCGCCGCGCTCGATCGTGCCGTCGGTGACACGGCAGCCGGCGATCTTGCCGACCTTCGAGACGTTGAAGATCTCGAGGATCTGCGCGTTGCCGAGCATGGTCTCGCGCAGGGTTGGCGCCAGCAGGCCCGACATCGCCGCCTTCACGTCATCCACGAGGTTGTAGATGATGCTGTAGTAGCGGATCTCGACGCCGGCCCGTTCGGCCGCTTCGCGCGCTTCCTTGTGGGCACGCACGTTGAAGCCGATCACCGCCGCGCCTGAAGCCTGAGCCAAGGTGATGTCGGATTCGGTGATGCCGCCGACGCCGGACGAGAGCACGCGGGCGCGCACTTCGTCGTTGCCGACCTTCTCGAGCGTCCCGACGATGGCCTCGACCGAGCCCTGCACGTCGCCCTTGACGACGAGCGGGAACTCCTTGCGGCCGGCGCCCTCCTTGAGGTCGCGCATCATCTCGGCGAGCGAGCGGCCCGCGCCCGATCCGCCGCCGCGCGCGGCGATGCGGTCACGCTTCTGGCGCTCGCGGTAATCGGTGATCTCGCGGGCGCGCGCCTCGGACTCGACCACCGCGACGCGGTCGCCGGCCTCGGGCGTGCCGTTGAAACCGAGCACCTCGACCGGGAGCGACGGGGGCGCGTCCTTGATCTGGGCGCCGGTGTCGCCGATCAGGGCGCGTACCCGGCCCCATTCGGAGCCGGCGACGACGATGTCGCCGGTGCGCAGCGTGCCGCGCTGGACGAGGACGGTCGCAACCGGGCCGCGTCCGCGGTCGAGCTTGGCCTCGATCACGGTGCCCTCGGCCGGACGGTCCGGATTGGCGCGCAGGTCGAGCAGTTCGGCCTGCAGGGCGATCGCCTCGAGCAGCTTGTCGAGGTTCTTGCCGGTCTTGGCCGAGACCTCGATCTCCAGCGTCTCGCCGCCGAGCGACTCGACCTGGATCTCGTATTGCAGCAGCTCCGAGCGGACCCGGTCGGGATTGGCGTCGGCCTTGTCGATCTTGTTGATCGCCACGATCAGCGGCACCTTGGCCGCCTTGGCGTGGTTGATGGCCTCGACCGTCTGCGGCATCACGCCGTCATCGGCCGCGACCACGAGCACCACGACGTCCGTCACCTTGGCGCCGCGGGCGCGCATCGCCGTGAAGGCGGCGTGGCCGGGCGTGTCGATGAAGGTCACCTTGGAGCCGGTCGGTGTCGTCACCTGATAGGCGCCGATATGCTGGGTGATGCCGCCGGCTTCGCCGGTCACGACATGGGTCTGGCGGATCGCGTCGAGCAACGAGGTCTTGCCGTGGTCGACATGGCCCATGATGGTTACGACCGGCGGGCGCGGCGTCAGCGTGTCGTCGGTGTCGGGCGTGTCGAACAGGCCCTCCTCGACGTCCGATTCCGCGACGCGCTTGACGGTGTGGCCCATTTCCTCGGCGACGAGCTGGGCGGTGTCGGCATCGATCACGTCGGTGATCTTGTGCATCGCGCCCTGCTTCATCAGCAGGCGGATGACGTCGACGCCCCGCTCGGTCATGCGGTTGGCGAGTTCCTGGATGGTGATCGTCTCCGGGATGATCACCTCGCGCATCACGCGCTCCTTGGCGACATCGGAGGCGCGGTGGCCGGTCATGCGCTGAACGCGGCGGCGGAAGGCCGCGACCGAGCGCGTCCGCTCGTCGTCGCCGCCGGTGGCGGTCGAGAGCGTCAGGCGGCCGCGCGGCTTCTCGCCGGTCTTGGGGGTCTTGGGCGCCGGAGCCGGGGCACCGCGAGGCGCGCCGCCAGGCGCACCACCCGGGCGGCGGAAAGCGGGACGCGCTTCACCGTCGTCGGAGCGGCTCCGCGGAGCGCCGGTCGAAGGGGCCTGGCGTGCCGGACGCACCACGGCCGGCTCGGCCGCGGCCGAAGCATCGGGACGCGGCGGACGCGGTGAATCGCTCCGCGGCGGCCGGGAGTCGATCCGGGGCGGCCGGGCGCCGACATCGCGCATCGGCGGACGGCCGCCGCCGAAATCGCCACGTGGCGCATAGTCGCCGCGCGGGCCGGCAGACGGGCGCGGAGCCTGCGAATAGGAGGGTGCTGGCTGTGGCGGTGCGCTTGCCGAAGCCGCCGGGGCGGCTGGCGCGGGCTGCTGCTGCGGCGGGGGAGTGGGCTCGCGCGGAGCTTGCGGGCGCGGGGCCTGCTGCTCCTCGTTCATGCGCTGGCGTGCGGCCTGCTCGGCGCGGCGCTTGTGCTCGTCCTCCTGGCGACGGCGGTCTTCCTCCTCGCGCTGGCGCGCCAAGGCGGCCTCGCGCTCGGCCCGCTCGCGCTCGGCCTGGGCGGCGCGCTGGCGCGCCTCTTCCTCGGCGCGGCGGCGCTCCTCGAATTCACGGGCTCGGGAATCGGAGAGGGCGCGCTGGCGCGCATCCTTCTCGTCATTGGAGAGCGTGCGCAGCAGCATGCCGCCCGGCTTCGGCGCGGCTGGAGCCGGCTGCGGCACGACGGGGCGCGGCGCGGCGGGCTGGACCGCCGGCTGGGGCGCGCGGGCGACGGGCGCCTCCTTGCCGGCCTCCGGTCCGCCGACGCGGCGCTTGACCTCGACGACGACCTGCTTCGAGCGCCCATGCGAGAAGCTCTGCCGAACAGTGCTCTGCTCGACAGGTCGCTTCAACGAAAGGGTCTTCGGGGGGCTGACGGTCAAAGTCTTGTCGCCCGGGGTCTTGGTATCGCTCATTCTTCGCTCGGTCCTGCCGCTTTCGGTCGTGCCGGTTCGGTCGTCAATTCGTCTGTTTCGTCGGTGTCAGCCGGGCTTTCTGGGCCCAATGCGCCGGCATCACCCGTCCTGTAGCGAACGAGCCGACGCCAGCGGGAGAGGAAACCCTCGGCCGCCGGTCCCGGAGCAAGCGCCGCATGTATCACATGTGACCGCCCCAACGCCAATTCCAAATCAGCCGCAGCGAATTCCGCCACGACAGGCGTCTCTCTCGCCTTCAATCCATCCTCGGCCCGCTCTGCAGCGATGCGTCGCAGCGCCTGGCCGATCTTGCGTTTTCCATCCTCGGCGCCGTCGCTCGCCTCGATCACCGCGGCGATACGCCCGGATCCGATCGCGGCCTCGACCTTGGCGAAGCCGCTCGTCACCAGGCCGGCCTTGTTCGCCATGGCCAGGGCCTGCACCGCGTCGCGTTGCATCAGCCCCTCGATCATCGCCGGCAGATCGGCCGGCACGGTGACCTTGGTCTTGAGCGAGCGCTCGAAGGCCTTGCGCTTGATCGCCTCCGCGACCGTCGCCGCACTGACGCTCACCCAGACGCCGCGGCCTGGCAGCTTGCGGCGCAGATCTGGTGTCAGGACGCCGTCGGGTCCGACCACGAAACGGATCAGATCGTCGGGCGCCTTGACCGTACGGGTCACGACGCAACTGCGTTCCGGGCCGTCCTTGCGCGCCAGCCGCGCCGCCTCCGGCCGTTTCATCGCCCGGCGTCCTTAGGCTCAGGCCTCGGCCGCCTCGTCGGAAGCCTCGGCCTCTTCGGCGGGAGCCTCGACCCAGCCAGCCTTGATGCGGGCGGCCATGATGATCGCTTCCGCGTCCTGGCGCGACAGGTCGAACCCGTCGAGATAGCCGGAATGGCGGGTGGACTCGCCATCCTTGCGCTCGGTCCAGCCAACGAGGTCGTCAGTGGCGCAGCCCGCGAGATCCTCGACGCTCTTCACGTCATTCTCGCCCAGCGCCACCATCATGGATGTAGTGACGCCTTCGACCTCGCGCAATGCGTCCTCGACACCAAGCGCGCGACGCTTCTCGTCGAGCTCGGCCTCGACCGCGGCGAGATGCTCCTGCGCACGCGACTGGATCTCGGCTGCGGTATCCTCGTCGAAGCCCTCGATCGAGGCGAGCTCGTTCAGCTCGACATAGGCGACTTCCTCGACATTGCGGAAGCCTTCCGACGCCAGCAGCTGGCCGACGGTCTCGTCGACGTTCAGCGCATTCATGAAGATCTCGGTGCGGGCCAGGAACTCCTTCTGGCGGCGCTCCGATTCCTCGGCCTCGGTGAGGATGTCGATGTCCCAGCCGGTGAGCTGCGAGGCGAGACGCACGTTCTGGCCGCGGCGGCCGATGGCGAGCGAGAGCTGCTCGTCGGGGACCACGACCTCGATCTTGTCGGCTTCCTCGTCGAGCACGACCTTGGCGACCTCAGCCGGCTGCAGCGCGTTGACGACGAAGGTCGCGACATCCGGCGACCACGGGATGATGTCGATCTTCTCGCCCTGCAGCTCGCCGACGACGGCCTGCACGCGCGAGCCGCGCATACCGACGCAGGCGCCGACCGGATCGATCGAGGAATCGCGGCTGATCACGGCGATCTTGGCGCGCGAGCCCGGATCGCGGGCGACAGCCTTGACCTCGACGATGCCGTCATAGATCTCCGGCACTTCCTGGCCGAACAGCTTGGCCATGAACTGCGGATGGGTGCGCGACAGGAAGATCTGCGGGCCGCGCGGCTCGCGGCGCACGTCGTAGACATAGGCGCGGGCCCGGTCGCCGACCTTGAAGGTCTCGCGCGGGATCATCTCGTCGCGGCGGATGATCGCCTCGCCGCGGCCGAGATCGACGAAGACATTGCCGTATTCGACGCGCTTGACCGCGCCGTTGACGATCTCGCCGATACGGTCCTTGTACTCGTCGTACTGCCGGTCGCGCTCGGCCTCGCGCACTTTCTGCACGATGACCTGCTTGGCCGACTGGGCCGCGATACGGCCGAAATCGAAGGGCGGCAGCGGATCGGCGATGATGTCGCCGACCTGGGCGGCCGGGTTGTGACGCTTGGCCTCGGCCAGCGTGATCTCCACCGCACCATTCTCGACCAGGTCGACGACCTGGAGATGGCGCGCCAGGCGCAGCTCGCCCGACTTGGTGTTGATCTCGGCATGGACGTCGGTCTCGGCGCCGTAGCGCGATCGTGCCGCCTTGGCGATCGCGTCCTGCATCGCGTCGATCACGATCTGCCGGTCGATCGACTTCTCGCGGGCGACCGCATCGGCGATCTGCAGCAGTTCGAGCCTGTTGGCGCTCACGACCATGGCGCTCACTCCTCTTCGTTGTCTTCTTGGGCCGGCTTGCGGTTCTTGCCCGGGCGCGGTCCCAGTGATTTGCCCTTGCCCTTCTTGGGGCTGGCGATCTCGTCGGCATCGGGCATTTCCGGCGGCAGGCCGGATTTGCCGCGCCGGAGCGATTCGGTGACCAGCGCGTCGGTCAGGACGAGCCTTGCCTCGCCGATCAGCCGCATCGGGATCGCGACGTCGCGCTCCTCCTCGGTCTTCGCGTCATCGCGCGAGAGCAGCGCATCCACGCCCTCGGCCCCGCGCAGGATGCCGCGGAAACGCTTGCGACCGGCGACGGGTTCGAGTGTCTCGATCTTGGTGAGATGCCCGGCCCAACGCAAAAAATCGCTCGGGCGCACCAGCGGCCTGTCGATTCCCGGCGACGAAACCTCGAGATGATAGGCCGCCTGGATCGGATCGTCGACATCGAGGGCCGGCGACACCGCCTGGCTCACCGCCTCGCAACCCTCGACGGTCATCGTCCCGTCCGGCAGCTCGGCCATGATCTGCACCGTGCAGCCGTTCTGCCCGGTGACGCGCACGCGCACCAGGCGATAGCCGAGATCCTCGATCGCCGGTTCGACGATCGCCGCGACGCGCGCGGCCACGCCGCTCTCGGTGACGACGCGCCTGTCCTGATCTGTTGTCGATTCGCTCATGTCGGCCTGCCTGCGCTCCGGCAGGGCCTTCGGCCAACAAAAAAGAGCGGGCCGGCCGGCCCGCTCTTGATCATCGGCTTACACCGAAACCAGAGCTGTTGCCGCTTATCTAGTCCGCATTGACCCGCCATGCAAGTTGAAAGCGCGCAGCACCGAACTTGCCGCCTGGGCGCGCTTCAAGGCGCGTCATCGGTACATCCTGCCGTTGCGCTAACCGGCTGGTCACTCTTCTGCAGTAGCTTGGCCGGGAGTTGCGTTGAGAGGGTTTGGAATGAGTTCGGTCAGTGCGTTGCTGCGCGATCTCGAGACGACGATGGCACGCGGGTCGGGCGATGATCGGGCCCAGATCCTGTCGCGCCTGACCGATCTGTTCATCAGCACCGCCCCGGGTATGGGTGACGATCAGATCAGCGTCTTCGACGTCGTGATCGGCCGGCTCGCGCGGGCCATCGAGCTGCGTGCCCGGATCGAGCTCGCGGAACGTCTGTCCTTCGTGCCGAATGCGCCGGGTGGCGTCGTGCGCCAGCTCGCCCTCGACGAGATTTCGGTCGCACGTCCCGTCCTGATCCGCTCGCCCATGCTCACCGACCAGGACCTTGTCGCGATTTCCGCCGCCAAGGGCCGCGATCACATGCTTGCGATCACGGAACGGCCCGATCTCGGCGAGCCGATCACCGATTTCCTGATTCTGCGCGGCGGCCGCGTCGTCACGCATGCGGTTGCGTCCAACCAGACGGCGCGGTTCTCGCGCCATGGCATGGGCGTGCTGGTGATGCGCGCCGTCCAGGACGATGCGCTGCAGACCATGCTCAGCACGCGCGTCGACATCCCGCCGGAGCTCACCGAGCAGCTCATGCTCGCGGCCAAGAATTCGGCCCGCCGACGGCTTACGGCGACGCTCGAGCCGGCCATGGCCGGCGCCGTCGAAAGTGCGGTCGAACGCAGTGCCGAAGCCGTCTCGGCCCAGGCGCAGGTCCAGGACGAGCTCGGCAAATTCAGTGCCGCGCTCGCCGCGATCAAGCTGCTTCACGATGCCGGCAAGCTCGACGAAGCCAAGGTCGCGGAATTCGCCAGCGCCGGCGATACCGAGCATGCGATTTGCGGTGTCGCCATTCTGGCGCGACTCGGCCTGCCTGCGACCGAGCAGATCATCCTGGGGCCGGATCGCGATGCGGTCCTGCTTGTCGGCCGCGGTCTTGGCTGGTCCTGGGAGACGACGCGCGCCCTCATCGGCCTGCGCAAGAGCGACGGCAAATCGGCGCCCGCGATCGAGCGCGCTCGCCAGAGCTTCCGCAACCTGACGGCGGTCACCGCCCAGCGCGTGCTCGGCTTCCTCAGGATGCGGGACGGCGCCGGGCAGTAAGATAGCTCGGCACCCGGCCGGCCTTTACTGCCTTGGCCTCGTAGCGGGTCCTGATCCAGCCCGGATAGGGCTGGCGCCAGTCGTCTGCGCGCTCGTCCGCCCAGTCGAAATCGGTCGAGCGCAGCAGCCGCGCCAGGGTCCAGCCGACATAGTCGTCGATATCGCTGGCGAAGCGGAAGCGGCCGCCTGGCCGCAGGGCCCGCGCGAAGAGCGCGAGAATCCGGTCGGAAACGAAGCGGCGCTTGCGCTGCCGGCGCTTCGGCCAGGGATCGGGATAGAGCAGGTCGATCGCGTCGAGCGCGCCTTCCGGGAGGCGCGGCAGCAGCAGCGCCGCATCGCCGTCCCAGAGCCGGACGTTCCTCAAGCCCTCCTGCTCGACCACGGCCAGGAACTTCGCCATGCCGTTGATGAAGGGCTCGCAGCCGATGAAGCCGATCTGCGGGCTCTCGCGCATCCGCGAGAGCAGATGCTCGCCGCCGCCGAAGCCGATCTCGAGCCTGACAGCCTCGACAGGGATCGGAAACAGCGCCTTCAGGTCGGAAATCTCGCCTACCGGCAGACGCAGCGCGGGCAGGAGCCCTTCCATGCGGCTGGCTTGCCCCTCGCGCAGGGCCTTGCCCTTGCGGCGGCCGAAGAAGGCCCGCTCGGTATCGTGTTCGTCGCTCATTCGCTGGTCTTTAGCGTAGCTCGTGCAAAAGCAAAGGCCGGAGCGTTGCCGCTCCGGCCTTCATGATCTCCGGCTGATCGGATCAGATCAGGCGACGGCCTTCTTCAGCGCGTCGGCGAGGTCGGTCTTCTCCCAGGAGAAGCTGCCGTCGCGGCCAGCCTTGCGGCCGAAATGGCCGTAAGCCGCCGACTTGGCATAGATCGCCTTGTTCAGGCCGAGATGGTTGCGGATGCCGTTCGGGGTCAGGTCCATGACCTCGCCCAGCGCCGTCTCGAGCTTGGCCTCGTCGACCTTGCCGGTGCCGTGCAGGTCGACATAGATCGACAGCGGCTTGGCGACGCCGATGGCGTAGGAGAGCTGGATCGTGCAGCGATCGGCGAGCTTGGCCGCGACCACGTTCTTGGCGAGATAGCGCGCCGCATAGGCCGCCGAGCGGTCGACCTTGGTCGGGTCCTTGCCCGAGAAGGCGCCGCCGCCGTGCGGAGCCGCGCCGCCATAGGTGTCGACGATGATCTTGCGGCCGGTCAGGCCGGAATCGCCGTCGGGGCCGCCGATCACGAACTTGCCGGTCGGGTTGACGTGCCAGACGGTGTCCTTGGAGATCCAGCCATCGGGCAGGGTCTCGCGGATGAAGGGCTCGACGATCTTGCGGACATCGGTGGAGGACAGCTTCTCGTCGAGATGCTGGGTCGAGAGCACGATCTGGGTGACGCCGACCGGCTTGCCGTTCTCGTACTTGATGGTGACCTGGCTCTTGGCGTCGGGGCCGAGCTTGGCCGCCGGGCCTTCGCCGGAATGGCGGGCCTTGGCCAGTACTTCGAGGATCTTGTGGGCGTAGTAGAGCGGGGCCGGCATCAGCTCCGGCGTCTCGCGGCAGGCATAGCCGAACATGATGCCCTGGTCGCCGGCGCCGACATCCTTGTTGCCGGCCTCGTCGACGCCCTGCGCGATATCGGCGGACTGCGGGTGCAGCAGCACGTCGATCTTGGCCTTCTTCCAGTGGAAGCCATCCTGCTCGTAGCCGATCGCCTTGATCGCCTTGCGGGCGGCCGACTTCACCTTGGACTTGATCTGCTTCTCGTCGAGATGGGTGCGGACCTCGCCGGCGATGACGACGCGATTGGTCGTCGCCAGCGTCTCGGCCGCCACGCGAACCTTCGAGGGCTCGTAGCCGGCCTTGATCGCCTCCTTGAAGAACAGATCGACGATCTCGTCGGAAATCCGGTCGCAGACCTTGTCGGGATGGCCCTCGGACACGGATTCGCTGGTGAACAGATAGTTCTGACGGGACACGGTCGCGGGATCCTTCTGCGGAAAAGAACGAAAGCCGGCTGACCGCGAGCGGTGGGCCGGCAGCGCAGCCTTCTTGCAGACAGCCGCGTTCGGCGTCAAGCGTGGAAATTCGTTAAACGGTAGGAATGTTCGCCAGGACGAACGTAGAGGGCCTTGAATCAGGCCTTTTCGTCGTCTTCCTCGGCGAGCGCCTCGACCATGTCGACGATCCGGCGGCGCACACGGCCGCTCTTGATGCGTACGAAAGCCTTGGTGAGCTGCACGCCTTCGCTGGTCGCCAGGAAATCGGAGATATAGGCGGTCGAGCTCGAATCCGAGAAGCCTGTCGCGCTCGTGGCATCGCCGCTAGGAGCGCCGTCGAAGAAGAAGGAGACGGGCACGTCGAGCTTCTTCGCGATCTGCTGCAAGCGGCTGGCGCTGATGCGGTTTGCGCCTTTTTCGTATTTCTGGATCTGCTGGAAGGTCAGGCCCAGGGCCTCGCCCAATTTTTCCTGACTGATACCGGCAAGCATGCGGCGCATACGAACGCGGCTGCCGACATGGCGGTCGATCGGATTTGGCACTTTTTTGATCATGGATCGAGGCCTTAAATCACGTCGTCGCCGCAGGGCCGCGAGTCCGGCAGACGTCGTATGGTCAATGATACTTAAGTCTATTAGCATTCCGTTTATGCCCGATACCATCCTCCCTGTAAACTAGTTCCAAATGGGATCATCAGGCGGCTCGTATCCTCGATAAAAGCAAGAAAACTGCTACGAGCCCAGCAAAAAAAGCATCCCCGAGCTGCGCATAGAGCGTGACGGGGCCGCTGCGTGGCAATCCGGCATCCAGCACCCCTTCGGTTCCGAGCGGCAGGCTGGCGACGACACGGCCGTATGAATCGACGATTCCCGAAATTCCGGTATTGGCGACGCGGACGAGTGGCAGGCCCTCCTCGATGCTGCGCAGCCGCGCCTGCGCGAAATGTTGATAAGGCCCGCTGGTCTGACCGAACCAGCCGTCATTCGTCAGGTTCAGGATGTAGCCCGGCCGCGGCCCTTCTGGAATGACTGCGCCGGGGAATACTGCTTCGTAACATATCACAGTGGCGGCCGGGGGCAATCCACGGACGATCAGCGGTGTGTGCCGCTCGCCCGCCGCGAAGCCGCCGGGCACCGAGACGAATTCCGAGAGCCCGACTCCGCGGATCAATTTCTCGAGAAACGCCGGCAAATACTCGCCGAAAGGTACGAGATGAACCTTGTCGTAGCTCGCAACGACCACGCCCTCGTCGTTGACGACCTGGACCGAATTGTAGATCGGCGGGCGGCTTTCGCCGGGCAGGGTCTCGCCGGCGCGCGCTGCGCCGGTGATCAGCGTGGTGTTCGGCGGCAGCAGCGCGGCGATTCGCGAGAGCGCCTGCGGTGTCCGGCCGAGCAGGAAGGGGAAGGCCGATTCCGGCCAGATCAGATGGGTGACGTCCTGCACGCCAAGCGTCGCCGGGCTCGTCGCCCGGTCGCTCAGCTTGAGGTAATGCGCCAGGATCAACTCGGCGTTCTGCGGGTTGAACTTGGCGTCCTGGGGCAGGTTCGGCTGCATCAGCCGCAGCTTGACGCCGCTGACATTGGCGACGGGCTGCGTCGGAATGCGCCAGGCGCCGAAGCCGAGCAGGCCGCATAGCGCGACCAGCGCCAGGGCCGGAATGCGCCAGCGCGCCGGTCCCGGCTTGGCCGTGCCGAGCACCGCCGGCGCCGCGCCAATCGCGACCGCAACCAGGGTCAGCCCATAGAGGCCGGCGATCGAGGCGAATTGCGCGATCCAGTTCTGGCCGGCCAGCATCATGCCGTAGACATTCCACGGAAAGCCGGTCAGCACATGCCCGCGCAAATATTCGCTGAGCGTCAGCGCAACGGCGAGCGCGAAGATGCGGCCGCCGCCATGGGGCCAGATCAGCCGGGCGAAACCGAAGCCGAGCGCCGGGAACAGCGCCAGGAAGGCCGGCAGGGCGACGACGCCGAGCGGCATCGCCCAGGCGAACTTGTCGGCCTCGACCAGGAAGGCCGCGCCCAGCCACCATAGCCCGGCCAGGAAGAAGCCGAAGCCCCACCACCAGCCCGCCACGACCGCGGATTGGAAGCGCGTCCGCCACGTCTCGCCGACAGCCCCGTCGATCAGCCAGACCGCGACCGTCATCGGCACGACGATCAGCGGCCAAAGATCGAGCGGAGGCAAGGCAAGCGCGCCGCTCGCGCCGGCGACGAGCGCGATCAATCGCTTCGGCCAACCCCAGGCGAGGATGACCTTGTCGGCCAGAGCTGAGAAGCGCATCAGCCGGATTCCGCCGGCGCCGGCGTTTCCGGGAAGGTGGTCAGGCCGCGATGGATGCGCAGGCGCTTGATCCGGCGCGGATCGGCGTCGAGGATCTCGAATTCCAGCCCTTCCGGACCCTGGATCAGTTCGCCCCGGGCCGGGACATGGCCTGCGAGCGTGACGATCAGCCCGCCCAGAGTATCGACCTCCTCGGCGACCTCGGCCTGCGAGAGATCGATCCCGGTCACCTCTGCGAGTTCTTCGAGCGTGGCGCGGGCATCGGCGATGAACATGTTCTCGCCGGCCGGCGCGATCGTCGGCGCCTCGTCGAGATCATGCTCGTCCTCGATATCGCCGACTACGATCTCGACCAGGTCCTCGATCGAGACCAGTCCGTCCGTGCCGCCATATTCGTCGATCACGAGCGCGATATGGGTGCGTGTCGCCTGCATCCTGACCAGCAGGTCGACGGCCGGCATCGAGGGCGGAACATAGAGCACCGGGCGCAGGATCTTGGCCGCGGCCAGCGTCACGGAGAGATCGACCGCGGCGAGAATCGGCCCACTCGCCTCGGTCTCGGCGCTCGGCTGTGCCTTGGTCGCGATGAAGTCGAGGAAGTCGCGGATATGGATCATGCCGCGCGGGTCGTCGAGCGTGTCGCCATAGACAGGCAGACGCGAATGCCCGGCCGTGCTGAACAGGCCGAGCAGTTGGCCGAGCGTCGTCTCGGCGGAGACGGCGATGATATCGGCGCGTGGCACCATGACGTCGGCGATGCGGCGCTCGCGCAGGCTGAGCACGTTCGAGAGCATCACCCGCTCCTGCGCGCTCAAGTCGGCGAGCTGCCCGCTATCTTGTGCCAGCGCCTCGGTGATGTCCTCGCGGATACTGCCGCCATTGCGCAGACCGAGCCGGTCGAGGAAATGGCCGAGCCATCCGGATGGGCTGCGTCCAGCGCCTTCGCTCTGCGTTGATCGACTGTCGTCGCTCATGGTGTGGGGTGGTCGATTCTGGGTTGCTTGGAGGTTGCGGTGTCGAGCTCGGCGCCGGCATAGGGATCGGCGATACCGAGCCGTGCGAGCGCGGCGATTTCGAGGCCTTCCATGCGGATCGCCTCGCTCTCGGTCTCATGGTCTTCGCCGAGCAGATGCAGCAGGCCATGGATGACGAGATGGCTGAGATGGTCGCCCGGGCTCTTGCCCTCGCTCTCGGCCTCGCGCAGCACGGTCTCATAGGCCAGCACGATATCGCCGAGGACGGGGCTCGAGGCGATCCGCTCCGGCGGCGCGGCCGGGAAGGAAAGCACGTTCGTCGCCTTGTCGAAACCGCGCCAGTCGCGGTTGACGATGCGGATGCGCTTGTCATCGGTCATCAGCAGGCTGAGCTCGGCCCCGGCAAGGGGCTTAACCTCGCTGACGGCGAGCGCCGCTTCCGTGGCCTTGGTCACACGCTCGCGCAGGTCGCCGAGTTCGCGCCAGCGGCGCGACTGGGTGCGGATGGCGATGCTGAGGCTCTCTGGTCGCGGCGCCTGGCGCCGCGTGGGAGGTCGGTCATTCATCGCGGTCGCTCCCGCGAAAGCGTGCGCTTCAGCCCTTCGCTGTCGCCCTCGATCGGCGCAGACGGCAGCGGCTGGCGCGTGCGTTCTTCCCATTCTGCCCGCTCGCGGCGCGCGGCACTCTCGTAGGCCATGACGATGCGGCGCACGAGATCGTGCCTGACGACGTCGCCTTCCTCGAACTTGGCATAGCCGACGCCTTCGACGCCGGAGAGCAGCCGCACCGCCTCGACCAGCCCGGAGCGCTGGCCGGGCGGCAGGTCGATCTGCGAGGGGTCGCCGGTGATGATCATGCGCGAGCCCTCGCCGAGGCGGGTCAGGAACATCTTCATCTGCACCGAGGTCGCGTTCTGCGCCTCGTCGAGCAGCACGACCGCATTGGTCAGGGTGCGGCCGCGCATGAAGGCGAGCGGCGCGATCTCGATCATCCCGGTCTGCAGCGCGCGCTCGACATGGCGCGCCTCCATGAAATCGTTCAGCGCATCATAGATCGGGCGCAAATAGGGGTCGACCTTCTCGCGCATGTCGCCGGGCAGGAACCCGAGCCGCTCGCCGGCCTCGACCGCCGGGCGCGACAGCACCATGCGCTCGACCACGCCCTGCTCGATCAGCGAGACGGCATGGCCGACCGCGAGCCAGGTCTTGCCGGTACCGGCCGGACCTTCCGCGAGCACGAGCTCATTGCGCTTGAGCTGGCGCAGATAGGCGTCCTGCGCCGCGTTGCGGGCGCGTACCGGGCCGCGCTTCCTGGTCACGATCGCGTCGAACGAGGCCTTGCCGGCATTGTCGGACGGGAAGAGCGAGCGCTGCACGTTGCTTTCCTCGATCGCGCCGTCGACCTCGCCGAGCGTCACCGAGGCGCCGGCCTTGGCTCGCGAATAGAGCGTTTTCAGCACGCGGCCCGCCTGTTCCGCGGTTTCGCGCGGCCCCTTGATGGTGACATGGTTGCCGTTCGGATTGACGACGACGCCGAGCCGCCGCTCGAGATGAGCGAGATTCTGGTCGTAATGGCCGAAGACGAGGCTTGCGAGGCCATTATCCTCGAAGGACAGCACCACCTCGGTCGCCGGAAGCCCGTCCCGCGTCAGGCTCTCGACGCGTTGCGGCGCGGCCTCGCGCCTGGGGCCTCGTTCCGGTCGTGGGGTCATCGAGTCAGCCTGTGCCAAAAGCGTCGTCTCCCTCATGAGCGTGCCGGCAGGACAGAAGCGTCGGGCCGGGTGATTCCGTAGCATAACCGGGCGCGACGATTTCAACCTGATGACAGGAGAACATCGTCGCCCGGAACCTGGCTGCAAGGAGGCTCAAGCGGCAATATCCTCCGGGGCGGCGAGCCGCCCGAACAGCGAGTTCGAGCCCGCCCGCTCGATCACCACCTTGACCATGTCGCCGATCTGATTCGCCTTGGTCTCGATCTGCACAGCCTGAAGGTAGGGCGACTTGCCCGCAAGCTGGCCGGGGTGACGCCCGGCGCGCTCGAGCAGCACGTCGATCGTGCGCCCGACCATGGCATGGTTGAAGGCCTGGCGGTGATGCTCGATCCGCTCCTGCAGGCGCTGCAGCCGCTCGTCCATCACCTCGCGCGCCACCTGCTCGGTAAGCTCGGCCGCTGGCGTGCCGGGGCGCTGCGAATACTTGAAGGAATAGCTCGAGGCGAAGCCGATATCTTCGACCAGCCTGAGCGTATCGGCGAAATCCGCCTCGCTCTCGCCGGGGAAGCCGACGATGAAGTCGGAAGACAAGGCGATATCGGGCCGCACCTTGCGTATGCGCTCGATCAGCCTGCGGTATTCGTCGCCGGTGTGCTTGCGGTTCATCGCGGCGAGGATGCGGTCGGAACCCGCCTGGACCGGCAGATGCAGGAAGGGCATCACCTGCGGCAGGTCGCGATGGGCGGCGATGAGGTCATCGTCCATGTCGCGCGGATGGCTGGTGGTGTAGCGGATGCGGGCGATGCCGGGCACCTCGGCGACGCGGTGCATCAGCCGGGCCAGGCCCCAGACGCGTCCGTCCGGCCCCTCGCCATGATAAGCGTTGACGTTCTGGCCGATCAGCGTGACGTCCTGCACGCCGGCTTCCGCCAGCCGCTCGATCTCGGCGACGACCTGCACTACGGGCCGCGAAAACTCCGCCCCGCGCGTATAGGGCACGACGCAGAACGCGCAGAACTTGTCGCAGCCTTCCTGCACGGTGACGAAGGCGGAGATGCCGCGCCCGCGGATCGCGGCCGGCTTCGGTGCCGGCAGATAGCCGAACTTGTCGTCGGCCGGCAGGTCGGTATCGACCACACGGCTGCGCTGGGCTTCCGCCAGCAGCATCGGCAGGCGGTGATAGGCCTGTGGCCCGACGACGAGATCGACAGCCGGCTGCCGGCGCTGGATCTCGGCGCCCTCGGCCTGGGCGACGCAGCCGGCGACGACGATCCTCGTCTCCTGGCCGGCGGCCTTCTGCTCGTTCTTGAGGTCGCGCAGCTTGCCGAGCTCGGTATAGACCTTCTGCACGGCACGATCGCGGATGTGGCAGGTGTTGAGCAGGATCAGGTCCGCGCCTTCGGGCGTCGCCGTCTCTTCGTAGCCCTGCCCGGCCAGGATATCGGCCATGCGCTGCCCGTCATAGACGTTCATCTGGCAGCCGAAGGACTTGATGTGGACTTTCTTCATCGTTGCGGATCGGGTCTCCAAACCGTCTCCTTACTCCGGATTCTGCTTCGTGAAAATGCTCTCGCTCCTATGGAGCCGACAAAGCAACATCCGAGCCAAGTGGCGCGAGCGATAGCTCAGGTCAATGACCGGCCCGTGACCGCCTCATTGCGGGCCCGCCGGATCGCAGCTTCCGCCAGCCGCGTCGCGTCTTTGCGCGAGGTTTGGTGGCCCATGCGGATCGGCTCACCCCAGGCGAGCTCGGCATCGATCGCGCCGGCATCGAGCATGGCCTTGAGATGGGGTGCGAGCTCGGTATCGCCATACCAGGCCATCAGCGAACGCTCGAACCGGCCACCGGCCAGGCCGTGGAAGCCGGTATAGGTGATGGTGAGCGGGTAGACGGTGATATCGCCATCGGCGTCGCCATTATGCCCAAGCGCCGCATGCACGGCGCCGAGCAGCGAGGAGCGCAGCGGCAGGATGCGCGTGCCGTCCCCGGTCGTGCCCTCCGCGAACAACACGACCGACTGGCCATCGGCGAGCCGCTGCCCCATCTCGGCGGTCATGTCCGCCGTGGCGGCGCGGCGCGTCCGGTCGATGAAGAGCGTGCGCTGCACCTTGGCCAGGAAGCCGATCACCGGCCAGGTCGCGACCTCGGCCTTGGCGACGAAGGAGAGCGGCCGCTCGGCGCCGATCACGCTGATATCGAGCCAGGAGACGTGGTTGGCGACGATCAGCCCGCCTTCGCCCTTCGCCGGAGGGGTGCCGCGCACCGTCCGGCGCACGCCGAGGCACCGGCAGACGAGGCGATGGAACAGAAGCGGCAGCCGCCAGCCATGGCGCGGGCCGAGCCGCAGCATGAGCAACTGTCCCGGCAACAGGATCAATGTGCCCAGGGAGAGCACGGCAAGCCGCAGGATCGCCCCGGGATGTAGGCCATTCATGCGTGAATCACGGCTCCGATAGTGCTCGCTTCATGAACGAGGCCGCGGCCTCTGTCACGCGAGATCAAGCCGCATCGTCACCGCCGTGGCCTTGCTGCCATCCGGCTTGGGATAATAGCCCTTGCGCCGGCCGACCTCGCGGAAACCGAAATGCCGGTAGAGCCGGTCGGCCGCGGCATTGCCATCCTCGACCTCGAGGAAGACCTGGGTCACGCCGCGCGCCGCGAGCTGGCCGAGATGGGCGCCGAGCAGGGCGCGGCCGAGACCGCTGCCGCGCTGGTCGGGCTTCACCACGATGCTGAGGATCTCGGCCTCGTCGGCCGCCTTGCGTGACATCACGAAACCGGACGGTACCGCGCTGCTGCCGGCGAAGACGCCGTCGGTGACGACGCTGGCATCCGCCAGCAGGGCCGCGCATTCGCCCGGATCCCAGCCGCGGGCGAAGCCGCCGAGGTGATGCAGGGTCGCGACATGGCGGGCCTGGCGCACGTCGAGCGAGCTCGTGCGCGCCGGGCACGCATGCGGGTGAAGCAGTTTGCGCAGCCAATCCATCCCGCTTGATGGCACAGCCCTGCGGGCTGGCAAGTCCCTCACATGGAGGATTCAGCGCCGCGGCAGTCGGGCGCGGTCCTGTGGCGTGGTCTCGGGGGCCTTGAGATAGAGCGGCCGCGGCGGCGCCGTCTCCGGATCGGCGACGAGGCCGAGCCGTGCCACCCAGATCACGTCGGGCGCCTTGGTTTCGTCGACCACGAAGGCGTCGAGGCCGATCGCCCAGGCCTCGCTGGCGACCGCCATCGCGGCCGAGCCGACGAGGCTGACCGGCCCGGCGCCGATGGCGCGCGCCGCATCGCGATAGCTGACCTGGCGGATCGAGACGAGCTGCTTGCCGTGCGCATTGAGGGCCTGGAACCAGACCTGGCCGTGCTTGGCGTCGAGCGCTGCGGCGATCACACGGCCCTGCTCGCGGCCAACCAGCGGCGCGGCGGTTGCAGCCAGGGTCGTCACGCCGATCGCCGGAATTTGCGCAGCCAGCGCGATGGCGCGGGCCGCGCTGATTCCGACACGCAAGCCGGTATAGCTGCCGGGGCCGATCGTCACCGCGACGCGGTCGAGCGAGGCGAAGCCGCCCTCGACCGCATTCATCACGCGCTCGATCATCGGCATCAGCGCCTCGGCATGGCCACGCTCCATCGCGACCTGCTCGCGCGCCACAGGCACGCTCTCGCCCGCGTCGAGGACGCAGGCGGAGCAGGCGCCGAGGGCGGTGTCGATCGCGAGGATGCGCATCAGGGCATGATCCCGAAAAATGGGAACCGGTTTTCGGACAAGATCACGCCTGGGCCAAGACCTATCTCAAACGAGACCTATCTCAGAGGAGACCTATCTCAGACGGCTTCGACCTCGCGCACATCCGGCAGGAAGTGGCGCAGCAGGTTCTGGATGCCGTGCTTCAGCGTCGCGGTCGAGGACGGGCAGCCCGAGCAGGAGCCCTTCATCGCGAGATAGACCGTGCCGTCCTTGTAGCCACGGAAGGTGATGTCGCCGCCATCGCCGGCCACGGCCGGGCGGATGCGCGTCTCGAGCAGGTCCTTGATGGTCTCGACCGTCGCGGCATCCTCGGGCGCGAAGAACTCGCCTTCCTCGGTGATATCGGCCTGCGAGCCGTCGGCCAGGACCGGCGCGCCCGACATGAAATGCTCCATGATCGCGCCGAGGATCGCGGGCTTCAGATGCGGCCACTCGCCGGAGGCCTTGGTCACCGTGATGAAATCCGAACCGAGGAACACGCCGGAGACGCCGTTGACGGCGAAGAGCCGCGAGGCGAGCGGCGAGCGGTCGGCCTGCTCGGCATCGCGCAGTTCCAGCGTGCCGTCCGGCATCACCGTGCGGCCGGGCAGAAATTTCAGAGTCGCGGGATTGGGTGTCGCTTCGGTCTGGATGAACATGGCTGCCTCCGGTTACGGACGGTTCAAGGCCGCCGCTCCTGGTGTCGATATAGGCGTCTCGCTGGAATGATTCCAGCGCAAGCGTATCACGCGAGCGCGTCGATTTCCTCGTCCTCCAGATGCCCGGGCACGATCGCGACCGGGATCGGAAAAGTGCCGGCCGATTTGCCGGCGAGCGCGCTGACGAGCGGGCCGGGCCCCTCGCGGCCGGTGCCGGCTGCGAGCACGAGCAGCGAGATGTCCTCGTCGGCCTCGATCAGCTTGACCAGCTCGTCCGCCTTGACACCGGTGCGCACGACCTTCTCGGGCTCCATGCCGGCGAGCGCGCGCACGGCGGCTGCGGCTTGGTCGAGCAGCTTCTCGGCCTCGGCCTCCGCTTCCGCCTGCATCACCGCGCCGACGCCGAGCCAGGTCTCGTGCTCGGGCGGCGTGATCACGCCGAGCAGCACGATCTTGGCGCCGATGCGTGCGCAACGCCGGGCAGCGAACCGCACCGCCTTGGCGCATTCGTCGCTGTCATCGACCACTGCGAGGAATTTCGGGCGATGGCCCGTCTCATAGGACCGCCGTCGCTTGACCATATCGTCTATCCTGCCGCCGCTTCAGGAGCCGCCATGGTGGCCTGTGCCGCCGGGGCAGCGCAAGCCCGGCGCCCCAGAGGCCGTTAGCCGCGCCGCACGAAGCCGACGATGTCCTTGACATCGTTCATGATCGGCGCCGCGATCGCCGCGGCGCGCTCTGCGCCGTCGCCGAGAATCGCGTCGATATGCGAGACGTCGGCGAGCAGCCTGCGCATCTCGCCGGCGATCGGCGCGAGCTTGGCGACCGCGAGATCGACCAACGCGCCCTTGAAGCCGGAGAATTGGCTGCCGCCGAACTGCTTCAGCACCTCGGTCTTGGTCGTGTTGCTCAGGCCGGCATAGATGCCGACGAGGTTTTCGGCCTCCGGCCGGCCCTCGAGGCCCTTCTCCTCCGAGGGCAGCGCCTCGGGATCGGTCTTCGCCTTGCGGACCTTCTGCGCGATGGTCTCGGCATCATCGGTCAGGTTGATGCGCGAATAATCGGACGGGTCCGATTTCGACATCTTCTTGGTGCCGTCGCGCAGGCTCATCACGCGCGGCGCCGGACCCTGGATCATCGGCTCGGGCAATGGGAAGAAGCCGAGCTCGCCGGTGCCGAGCCCGCGCTTCGCGATCTCGTCGCCGAAGTCGTTGTTGAACTTCTGGGCGATGTCGCGGGCCAGCTCGAGATGCTGCTTCTGGTCCTCGCCGACCGGGACATGCGTCGCCTTGTAGAGCAGGATGTCGGCCGCCATCAGCACAGGGTAGTCGTAGAGGCCGACCGACGCGTTCTCACGGTCCTTGCCGGCCTTCTCCTTGAACTGGGTCATGCGGTTCAGCCAGCCGAGCCGGGCGACCGTGTTGAACACCCAGGCGAGCTCGGCATGGCCCGCCACCTGGCTCTGGTTGAAGATGATGCTGGTCTTGGGGTCGACGCCGGCCGCGATATAGGCGGCCGCGACCTCGCGTGTGGCGCGGGTCAGCTCGGCCGGCCCGCCCCAGACGTCGAGCCCCTGCGTGATCGCGTGCATGTCGACGACGCAATAGATGCACTCGTGCGTCTTCTGCATCGCCACCCAATTGGTCAGCGCGCCCAAATAATTGCCCAGATGAAGCGTCGAGGTCGGCTGCATGCCGGAGAAGACGCGCTGGTGAAAGGCCGCCATCGGGGCGCTCCGTCGTCACGAGTCAGGATACGGAAAGGCGGCCTTCTGGCTCATCGGGGCCCGCTGCGCAAGGGGCGCGCGCCAAAAGCGCCCAGAACCCAGCCCGCGAGACCATAGATCGCGAGCCCGCCGAGGCAGAGACAGGAGAGCGCGGCAAAGCGGTGGATGATCGGCTGGTCAAGCGCCAGCGATCCGCTGAGCAAGGGCAGGATCAGCGTAAGCGTCAGCAGCATCGCGGCGCTGGCGCAGAGCGTGGCGAGGATCGGGCGCAGATTGCCGAGACTCGGCCGCCAGAGCCTGTCCCGGTGCAGGAAGAATGTGAGCAGCGCGGCCTGAGCCAGGAAGCCGAGGCTTGCCGCAACCGCTGCGATCTCGGCTGCGTTCGCGCGGTTCCCAAGGGAAACACCGGCGAGAATCGCTATCAAGACGGCTGCGAGCCCGGCGGTCAGGGCCGGACGCGGTGCCTGGCGGGCAAAATAGACCTGGCCGAAGACCTTCGCGATGACCGCGAAGGGCAGGCCATAGGCGAAGGCACGCAGGGCTGCCTCGGTGCGCTCGCGATCCTCCGCGCCGAAGCGGCCATGCTCGAACAGCACCGAGACGATCGGCCCCGAAAGAACCGCCAGTGCCGTCGCTGCCGGGACCGCCAGCGCCAACCCGAGCGCCAGCGCCCGGCCGAGCATCGCGTCATGCTCGGTGGCCGTCGCCTGCGCTGCGGCCATGTCGGAAAGCACGACGGTGCCCATCGCCACGCCGACGAAACCGAGCGGAAGCTGGAAGACGCGGTCGGCATAGTAGAGCGCCGCGACCGAGCCGGGCTCGGCCGAGGCGATCTGCGTCGCAACCAGCAGGACGAGCTGCGCGGCGGAGGCCGCAAGCAAGGTCGCGCCGCCGGTGCGGATCAGCCGGGTCATGTCGGGCGACCAGCGCAGGCTGGGGCGTGGCAGGCCCGTGCTGCGCAGCCGGATCAGGATCATCGCGAGATGGGCGAGGCCGGTCAGGCTGACACCGGCCGCCAGCGCGCTCGCGCCCATCTCCGGCGGCGAGCCCTGCCAGAGCATGGCGAGTAGCAGGAGGAGCAGGATCGCGTTCATCAATGCCGGCGCGATCGCGGCGATGGCGAAGTGCTTTTCCGCGTTGAGCAGGGCGGCGAGCAGCGCGGCCATCGTCGTCAGCAGCAGGAAAGGCAGCATCAGCCGGGTGTAATGCGACGCCAGCGCCAGTGTCGCGGGCTCATCCGCAAAACCGCCGGCAAGCCCAAGCACGACCCAGGGCGCGAACAATTCGCCGAGCGCGACGAGGAGGATCAGCGGCAGGCCGAGCTGGGCGCTGGCCTCGCCGGCGAAGCGTCGTGCGTCCTCGGCACCCCGCCTCGCCTTGATGTCGAGATAGACAGGCACGAAGGGTGCGTTGAGCCCGCCCTCGCCGAGCACGCGCCGGACGAGATTGGGCAAACGCAGCGCCGCGAGAAAGGCATCCGCGACCGGCCCGGCCCCGAGCAGCCGCGCGATCAGCACGTCACGCGCGAAGCCGAGCAGCCGCGACAGGATCGTGGCGACGCCGACGATGGCGGAATCGCGGGCGAGGCGGGATGGCCTCGCGCCCGGCTCCGCCTGCTCCATCAGAGAATGAACCGGCTCAGATCCGCATTCTTCGCGAGATCGCCGATCCGCGCCTCGACATAGGCTGCGTCGATCGTGACATGCTCGCCCGAGCGGTCGGTCGCGGTGAAGGAGATCTCGTCCAGAATCCGCTCGATCACGGTCTGCAGCCGGCGCGCCCCGATGTTCTCGACCGTCGAGTTCACCATCACGGCGATGCGGGCGATCGCGTCGATTGCATCAGGCGTGAACTCGATCGTCACCTCCTCGGTCGCCATCAGCGCTACCGTCTGCTTGATCAGGCTCGCCTCGGTCTCGGTCAGGATCCGCTTGAAATCCTCGACATCGAGCGGCGAGAGCTCGACGCGGATCGGCAGGCGGCCCTGCAGCTCCGGCAGCAGGTCGGAGGGCTTCGAGACATGGAAGGCGCCGGACGCGATGAAGAGGATATGGTCGCTCTTCACCGGCCCGTGCTTGGTCGCGATGGTCGTGCCCTCGATCAGCGGCAGCAGGTCGCGCTGCACGCCTTCGCGCGAGACATCGGCGCCGGCACGGCCCTCGCGGGCGCAGATCTTGTCGATCTCGTCGAGGAAGACGATGCCGTTATTCTCGACCTCGCGGATCGCGGCGTGGACGATCGCCTCCTGGTCGATCAGCTTGTCGCTCTCCTCGGTGATCAGCGGGCCATAGGCCTCCTTCACCAGGATGCGCTTGGGCTTGCCGCGCTGGCCAAAGGCCTTGCCGAACATGTCGCCGAGATTGATCGCGCCGATCGAGGCTCCGGGCATGCCCGGCAGCTCGAACATCGGCATGTTCGACTGGCCGGGCGCGATCTCGACCTCGATCTCCTTGTCGTCGAGCTCGCCGGCGCGCAGCTTGCGGCGGAAGGAATCGCGCGTGCCGGGGCTCGCCGTCGCGCCGACCAATGCGTCGAGCACGCGCTCCTCGGCCGCGACATGGGCCTTGGCCTGCACGTCCTTGCGCCGGCTCTCGCGCACCAGCCCGATCCCGACCTCGATCAGGTCGCGGATGATCGATTCGACGTCGCGGCCGACATAGCCGACCTCGGTGAACTTGGTCGCCTCGACCTTGAGGAAGGGCGCGTTGGCGAGCTTGGCGAGACGACGGGCGATCTCGGTCTTGCCGCAGCCGGTCGGCCCGATCATCAGGATGTTCTTGGGCGCGACCTCCTCGCGCAGCGGCCCCTCCAACTGCTGGCGACGCCAGCGGTTGCGCAGCGCGATGGCGACGGCGCGCTTGGCGTCGTGCTGGCCAACGATGAAACGGTCGAGCTCGGAAACGATCTCGCGGGGAGAAAAATCACTCATCGGAAGTCCGGTCGGGGATTTGTGAACAGGTGACGAGGACGCCGCAGCGGAATCACGCGGCCTCCAGCGTCTCGATGACGAGGCTGTGGTTGGTATAGACGCAGATATCGCCGGCGATCTTCATCGCCTTGCGCACGATCGTCTCGGCATCGGCCTCGACATCGATCAGGGCGCGGGCCGCGGCCAGCGCGTAATTGCCGCCGGAACCGATCGCCATCACCGCGCCGTGCTCGCCCGCCTCGGGCTCAAGCACGTCGCCGGTGCCGGAGATCAGCAGCGAGACCTCCTTGTCGGCGACGAGCAGCATCGCCTCCAGCCGGCGCAGGTAGCGATCGGTGCGCCAGTCCTTGGCGAGCTCGACGCAGGCGCGCAGCAATTGCGTGGGATACTGCTCGAGCTTGGCCTCGAGCCGCTCGAACAGCGTGAAGGCGTCGGCCGTCGCGCCGGCAAAGCCGGCGATCACCGCGCCCTTGGCGAGGCGGCGTACCTTCCTGGCATTGCCCTTCATGATGGTCGGGCCGAGCGAGACCTGTCCGTCGCCGCCGATCACGACCCGCCCGCCCTTGCGCACCATCAGGATGGTGGTGGCGTGCATCACGGGGGCGTTGCTGTCGTTATCCATCGCGGCGTCTTCCGGTGTTTCGCTCTCGCGCCAGATGTAGGGCTTTTCCGCCGCGGCACAATCGCCCGGGTGGCGTGAGCGTCAACGCGCTGCTAAAGCACCGGCCAGCAAGATCAAGGGGACCTGGCACATGCGTTCGGGCGAAGTGAAGCGCCGCACCAACGAGACCGATATTGCGGTGAAGCTCGTGCTCGACGGCACCGGCAAGGCCGAAATCGCGACTGGCGTCGGCTTCTTCGACCATATGCTCGATCTCTTCGCCCGCCATTCGCTGATCGACCTCAGCGTGCAGGTGGAGGGCGACACCCATATCGACGACCACCATTCGGTCGAGGATGCCGGCATCGCCCTTGGCGAGGCGCTGAAGCAGGCGCTCGGCGACAAGAAAGGCATCCGCCGCTATGCCGATGTCCATCTGCCGATGGACGAGACGCTGACCCGCGTCGCGGTCGACGTCTCCGGCCGGCCCTTCCTGGTCTTCCGGACCAGCTTCAAGGCCGAAAAGATCGGCACCTTCGACACCGAGCTGGTGCGCGAGTTCTTCCAGGCCTTCGCCATCAATGCGGGGCTGACGCTGCATGTCGAGACGCTCTATGGCGACAACGCCCACCATATTGCCGAGAGCTGCTTCAAGGGCCTGGCGCGGGCGCTGCGCCAGGCGCTCGAGGTCGATCCGCGCGAGGGTGGCCGCGTGCCCTCGACCAAGGGCGCGCTGTGAGGGATTGGTGACATGGCGTTCTATACGGTCCTGATCCCGCCGCCGGGCGCCGGTGGCGAGCGCGAGGAGATCGAACAGGCCCGCCTCCTGCCGGAGAGCTTCACCTGGTCGGCCTTCGTCTTCACCGGGTTCTGGCTGCTCTCGAAGCGGCTCTGGCTTGCGACGATCATCTTCGCGCTGGTCTGGGGCGCGCTCTATTATGCCCGTACCCAGCTCGGCCTCACCGCTGGCGCCGCGCTGCTGGCGCAGTTCGCCATCGGGCTCTTCGTCGGCTTCGAGGGCCAGAACCTGATCGCCCGCAAGCTGCAGCGCCAGGGCTGGCGTCTTGCCGACGTGGTCGAGGCGTCCGATCTCGCCAGCGCCGAGCGCCGCTATTTCGAGCGCGCGCTCACGGCCCGTCCGGCCCCGCTTCCGCTCGATCCGGTGCCCGTGCCGCGCCAGAGCAGCGGCCCGCTGCCGGTGATCGGCCTCTTTCCGGAGCCGCGCGGACGATGAGCCAGTCGGTCACCATCATCGATTACGGCTCGGGCAACCTGCACTCGGCCGCGAAAGCCTTCGAGCGCGCCGCCACCGAGGCCGGCATCGCCGCGACGATCAGCGTCACCAGCGATCCCAATCTCGTGCGCGGCGCCGACCGGATCGTGCTGCCCGGCGTCGGCGCCTTCGCCGATTGCCGGCGCGGACTCGATGCCGTGCCCGGCATGGTCGAGGTTCTGGAGGAGGTCGTGCGCGGCAAGCAGCGCCCCTTCCTCGGCATCTGCGTCGGCATGCAGCTCCTGGCGAGCCGCGGCCTGGAATATACCGTGACCGAAGGCCTCGGCTGGATTCCCGGCGATGTCGCGCTGATCAGGCCGCGCGACGAGAGCCTGAAGATCCCGCATATGGGCTGGAACAATCTCCACGCCCAGGACGAGCACCGGCTGCTCGACGGCATCGAGACCGGTCCGAACGGGCTGCATGCCTATTTCGTCCATTCCTACGCGCTAACGCCGCAGCGGCCTCAGGACGTGCTGGCGCTGACCGATTACGGCGGCCCGGTCACGGCCATCGTCGCCCGCGACAACATTGCCGGCACCCAGTTCCACCCCGAGAAGAGCCAGAAGCTCGGGCTGAAGCTGATCGCCAATTTCCTCGGGTGGAAGCCGTGATCCTCTTCCCCGCCATCGATCTGAAAGAGGGCCGCTGCGTCCGCCTGAAGCAGGGCGACATGGCCCAGGCCACGATCTTCAACGACGACCCCGCCGCCCAGGCCGCCGATTTCGAGGGCCAGGGCTTCCAGTGGCTGCATGTCGTCGATCTCGACGGCGCCTTCGCCGGCAAGCCGATGAATGCCGGGGCGGTCGAGGCGATCCTCGCGCGCGTCGCTTTCCCGGTGCAGCTCGGCGGCGGCATCCGCGACATGGCGACGGTCGAGGGCTGGCTGAACAAGGGCGTGCGCCGCGTCATCATCGGCACGGCGGCGGTGCGCGATCCCGGCTTCGTACGCGAGGCGGCCAAGGCCTTCCCAGGCCAGGTCGCTGTCGGCATCGACGCACGTGACGGCTATGTCGCGGTCGAGGGCTGGGCCGAAACCTCGGCGCTCGCCGCCGACGATCTCGGCCGCCGCTTCGAGGATGCCGGCGTCGCCGCGATCGTCTACACCGACATTGCCCGCGACGGCATGCTTCAGGGCATCAACTGGGAGGGCACGATCGCGCTCGCGAACGCGCTCTCGATCCCGGTCATCGCCTCTGGCGGCCTCGCCTCGATGGCCGATATCGAGCGCCTCTGCGCGCCGGATGCCGCGATCCTGGAGGGCGCGATCTCGGGCCGCGCGCTCTATGACGGGCGGATCGATCCCGCGGCGGCTTTGGCGCGGATCGCCCGCGCCGGGAACGAAGCGGCGTAGGGGCCGCGGGAGTTCCGAGCCCCGCATCCTTCGAGGCTGCTCCTCAGGCTGAGGGCTCGTGTTGCAGCCCGTCGCTTGCCGCTCAGACCAGCTCGACCTTGCCGGTCGCAAGATCGTAGACCCCGCCGGCGACCACGAGCTTCTTCTCGGCCATGCGCTGCGCCAGGACCGGCTTCGCCCGCTTCAGCGACTCGACGTTGAACCTGACATTGGCGATGGTCGCGGCCTTCAACAGGTCGGCCGGAGACTCCTTCTGAGCTTCGAGCACGGCCGGGCGGATGGCGCCGATCAGCGAGGGCAGATGCCCGGGCAGCTTGGTGTTGTTCTTGACCACATCGATCGTCGCCGCGACCGCGCCGCAGCCGGTATGGCCGAGCACGAGAATGAGCTGCGATCCGAGCACCTGCGCGCCATATTCCAAGCTCGCCAGCCCATCCTCATTGACGAAATTGCCGGCGACACGGACGACGAAGAGGTCGCCCGGCCCCTGGTCGAAGGCGAGCTCGGGCGCGACGCGGGAATCGGCGCAGCTCAGGATCGAGGCGAAGGGATATTGCGATTGCGCCCGCGCCGCGCGCCCGGCCGAGAAATCGCGTTCCCTCGGCTGATTGGCGGCGTAGCGCGCATTGCCCTCGGTGAGGCGCTTCAGGGCCGCCTCGCCGGCCACCGGCTGAGCCGGCGTGGTGGATTGCGCAAAAGCCGAGCCGGCATAGCCAGCAAAGGCAAGCCCGGCCGCGCCCTTCAGGAAACTGCGGCGCGAACGCGCGGTAAACGTGGTCAGGCAATTCTCACACATGATCGGTCCCCCTCTGGCGAGTAGATCGCAGCTGGACCTTATGCGGAGCTTGATGGCTGTTGCGTGAAACGATCGCGAGGCGGGCCCGCGATCGCATGTCGGTCGGACGGCGCCTCAGCGCACGAACTGGTCGTAGATCTTGCCGAACTCGCCGGTCGCCTTGGCGAGGTGCAGCCACTGGTCGACGAAGGCCTTGAAGGTCATGTCGCCCCGCGGCAGCAGATAGCCCATCTCGCCGAATTGCAGTGGCTCGTCGGGATTGATGGCGCAGAGTCCGGGATTGGCCTTCTCCTGCACCTTGGTCTCGATCGACTCCGCCACCATGATGTCGGCCTTGCCGGCGAGGATCTGCGCGAAGATCGTGACGTTGTCGGGGTAGACCTCGATCTTGGCCTGCTTGAAATTGGCGCGGGCGAAACGCTCGTTGGTGCCGCCGGGATTGACGATGACGCGCGTCTCCGGCTTGTCGATATCGGCGATCGTCTGGAACTTGTCCTTGTCGGCGCAGCGCGCGATCGGCGCCTTGCCGTTGACCATGTAGGGCGTCGAGAAGAAGGCGCGCTTCTGCCGGTCGAGCGTCACCGAGATGCCGCCCATGGCGATGTCGCATTTGCCCGAGGTGAAGTCGTTCAGCAGGTCGCCCCATTTGGTGGCGACGAAGCGCGGCTCGACGCCGATCGCCTTGGCAAGCGACTTGCCGAGCTCGATATCGATGCCCTCGTAGCCGCCATCCTTCGCCAGCGTGAACGGCTTGTAGTCGCCGGTCGTGCAGATCAGCAGATGGCCGCGGCTCTGGATGGTGTCGAGCTGGCTCGCCGGGGCGGCCGTCTGCGCCAGCGCGGCTGCGGTCAGGCCGAGCCCGGCGGCCAGGCTCAGGGCCGCCAGTTTGAGCCCGTGGAATGTCGTCTTGGTCGTCATGGAAACCCCTCGGCTTTTGTTATGGCGCGTAGGAGAGCAGGGAACATGCCGCCGATCAATCCGGCTGCGAGCGCCCCGCCGCCTCAGCGCAGGTACTGATCGTAATAGCGCTTGTACTCGCCGGTCTGCTTGGCAAGATGCAGCCATTGGTCGACGAAGGCCTTGAAGACCACGTCGCCGCGCGGCAGCAGATAGCCGATCTCGATGAAGGTCAGCGGCTTGTCGACATTGATCGCGCACAGGCCCGGCTTCAGCTTCTCCTGGACTGTCGCCTCGATCGCCTCCGTGACGAAGACGTCGGCCCGGCCGGCCAGGATCTCGTCGAAGATCGTGACGTTGTCGCCGTGCAGCTGGATCTTCGCCTGCTTGAAATTCGTCCGGGCGAAGCGCTCGTTGGTTCCGCCGGGATTGGCGATCGCAGTGACGCCCGCCTTGTCGATGTCGGCGACGCTCTGGAACTTCTCCTTGTCCGAGCAGCGCGCCAGCGGCACCTTGCCGGTCGCCAGCGCCGGTGTCGAATAGAACACGCGCTTCTGGCGCTCGAGCGTGACGCCGATGCCGCCCATCGCGACATCGCATTTGCCGCCGGTGAAATCGGCGATCAGCTCGGCCCATTTGGTCCGCACGAAGCGCGGCTCGACGCCGATCGCCTTGGCCAGCGACTTCGCCATCTCGATGTCGATGCCTTCGTAGCTCTCGCCGACGGCATTGGTGAACGGCTTGTAGTCTCCCGTGGTGCAGATCCTGATCACGCCCGCGCTCTGGATCGCGTCGAGCTGGCTGGCAGGTGCCTGGGCTCGGGCCGTGCCGAGGCCGAGAACGATGGCGAAAGCCGCCGTCAGGCCGGCGCGAATGGTCGTGGTCGTCATGGAAGCCCCCTTGGCCGGTCGTTTTTGCGGCGATCGCAGCAGAGCAGGGCCGCGGATCGGGATCAACCGATGGCAGGGCGAGCCGGGCGTTCGCACCATGCATCGCTGCCGTATCGCTCCGCGATTTCACTTTGGCGCGCAATGCTCTAGGTTGCGCCGCCTCGCGCCGCACGGCGCGGAGAAAGTCGTTCCAGAGCCCGTCATGACCCTGAAGACCCGCATCATCCCCTGCCTCGACGTCAAGGACGGCCGTGTCGTCAAGGGCGTGAAGTTCCTCGATCTCGTCGATGCCGGCGATCCGGTCGAGGCCGCCAAGGCCTATGACGCCGCCGGCGCCGACGAACTCTGCTTCCTCGACATCACCGCGAGCCATGAGGACCGCGGCATCCTGCTCGATGTCGTCACGCGCACGGCCGAGGCCTGCTTCATGCCGCTCACCGTGGGCGGCGGCGTGCGCAAGGTCGAGGATATCCGCGCGCTGCTGCTCGCCGGGGCCGACAAGGTCTCGATCAACACGGCAGCCGTGACGAATCGCGGTTTCGTCAAGGAAGCGGCCGAAAAATTCGGCGACCAGTGCATCGTCGTCGCCATCGATGCCAAGCAGGTCTCGCCCGGACGCTGGGAGATCTTCACCCATGGAGGGCGCAATGCCACCGGTCTCGAGGCCGTCGCCTTCGCCCGCGAGGTCGTCTCGCTCGGCGCCGGTGAATTGCTGGTGACCTCGATGGACCGCGACGGCACCAAGTCCGGCTACGATCTCGGCCTGACCCAGCGCATCGCCGATGCCGTTTCGGTTCCGGTGATCGCGTCGGGCGGCGTCGGCGATCTCGACGATCTCGTTGCGGGCGTGCGCGAGGGCCGGGCCAGCGCCGTGCTCGCCGCCTCGATCTTCCATTTCGGCACCTACACGATTGCCGAGGCGAAGGCGCATATGGCCGAGGCCGGCCTGGCGATGCGGCTGGATTGAGCGGTGCTCAGCCTGCACGTTAACGAGCTGAGTGAGTATAGCCGGTCAGTTGCGCGCCTGATCTCGAAGCACCGGCCAGCTTGGCTCGCGCATGCGACAGCGATCGAGATCGAAGGTACTTCGCACAAGGCTTTGGAAGTCAGGATTCCAAACGAAAATCCGATTGGTCCCATCATCATCGTCACCGATCGCGACGAAATGACGGTCTGGGCTTCAGAGTATTTCCACCATCATTTTAGCGGGGACGATGGGGATTTTGAGCACGCTCTATATTTTATCGATAATGTGATGTCAGAAGAATTCATTATCTATTGGGTCTCAAAAGATAAAAACTGGGTTCAAAGCGGATTTTTTGATTCTGTCAGATTTGATCTACTGAAAGATGTCCCGGTGGGGGATCATCATGTCGTAACGCGGTCGTGGGCCGGAAGCCGCGATCGTGAGTACGATATTGATTTTTCGGTCTTCGGTAAGCTCTGGTACTAAGGCTCATAATATGACCACCTTCACCCTCGCCGATCTCGAAACGATCGTTGCTGCGCGCGCGAAAGCCTCACCCGAGGAATCCTGGACAGCCAAGCTGATCGCCGCCGGTCCGGAGCGGGCCGCCAAGAAGCTCGGCGAAGAGGCAGTCGAGGCCGTCATCGCCGCCGTTAAGGGCGATCGTGAGGAGCTGATCGCCGAAAGCGCAGACCTGCTCTATCATCTCTTGGTTGTGCTATTATCGCGCGATGTTGCATTGCAGGATGTGTTAAGCCAGCTTGAGGCCCGCACCGCACGGTCAGGCCTGGCTGAAAAAGCGGCACGGAAGCCCTAGTTCGAGGAAGTTCAAGCCTTGAATGTCGAAGTCTGGAATGCGGGTCGCGTCAGTATGGACCAGCGTCTTATCCCGGCCCCGGTCGATCCGGATCTGGTCTCGCCCTACCGGACCTTCACGCGGGACGAATGGGCGCATCTGCGCGCCGATGCGCCGCTGACGCTATCGGTCGACGATCTCGTCAAGCTGCAATCGCTGAACGATCCGATCTCGATCGACGAGATCGTGGCGATCTACCTGCCGCTTTCACGCCTGCTCTCGCTCTACGTCGCCGCGACGCAAGGGCTGTTCAAGGCGACGCAGCGCTTCCTGCTGGCCGAGGCCGAAGCGAAGGTACCCTATGTCATCGGCGTCGCCGGCTCCGTCGCCGTCGGCAAGTCGACGACGGCGCGCGTGCTGAAGGCGCTGCTCTCGCGCTGGCCGAACACGCCCAAGGTCGAGCTCGTCACCACCGACGGCTTCCTGCTGCCCAATGCCGAGCTCGAGCGGCGCGGGCTGATGCAGCGCAAGGGCTTTCCGGAGAGCTATGACAGCGCTGCAATCCTGCGCTTCCTCTCCGATGTGAAAGCCGGCAAGCCTTCGGTCGCGGCCCCGGTCTATTCGCATCTCGTCTACGATGTCGTGCCGGGCGAGCAGGTCACGGTCGAGCGACCGGACATCCTGATCCTCGAGGGCTTGAACGTCCTGCAGCCGAACCATCGCATGCCGAAGGACGGCAAGCTCATCCCCTTCGTCTCCGATTATTTCGATTTCTCGGTCTATCTCGACGCGCATGAGGACGACCTGCATCGCTGGTACGTCAACCGCTTCATGACGCTGCGCCAGACCGCTTTCCGCGACCCGCGCTCCTTCTTCCGCAAATATGCCGAGATCGGCGAGGAGGAGGCGCTCTCGATCGCCGAGAATCTCTGGACCGGCATCAACCTGCCGAACCTGATCGAGAACATCTTGCCGACGCGCCAGCGCGCCAGCCTGATCCTGACCAAGGGCGCGAGCCACCGCATCCAGCAAGTGTCGCTGCGGCGGCTCTGAATGGAAGCCCTCAGCTCGCTCGCCCTGATGGCGGGCGCGGCCTTCGTTGCGGCGACCATCCTGCCAGCGCAGTCGGAAGCGGTCTTCCTCGGGCTGCTCGCTGCGAAAAGCGTCGATCCGCTGGCGCTCTTCCTTACCGCCAGCCTCGCCAACACGGCCGGCTCCGTCCTCAATTGGTGGATCGGCCGGCTGATCGCGCGCGGTGGGCTTGATCGGCTGCCGGCGCGGCTGCGGCCCGATCCGGACAAGCTGACGCGCGCCCAGACCTTGTTCGGCCGCTTCGGCTGGCCAGCGCTGCTCTTCGCCTGGCTGCCGATCGGCGGTGATCCGCTGACCGTGGTCGCCGGCACCCTGAACTATCCGCTCGGCCGCTTCATCGTACTGGTGCTGGTCGGCAAGGCGGGGCGCTATGCGGCGATCTGGGCCGGCTGGGCTGCTGCATCCTGAACCTGGGATCCAGCGCGACTTTATCGCGCCGCGCATTTGCGCGTCTCGATGTCTCGGGCTACCAGCAATCCCCACCTTGAGGAGACTTGATCATGAGCATTCAGCGCATCGGTGTCGGCCCCCGCATGTCCAAGGCCGTCGTCCACGGCGACACCGTCTATCTCGCCGGTCAGGTTGCCGATAAGGCCGCCGGCAAGAGCGTCGCCGAGCAGACCGCCGACATTCTCGGCATCATCGACGGTCTGCTGGCCCAGGCCGGTACTGACAAGAGCAAGCTGCTGATGGTCAATATCTGGCTGTCGGACATGTCGACCTTCGCCGAGATGAACGGCGTCTGGGACAAGTGGGTCCTCGAGGGCCAGACCCCCGGCCGCGCCACGGTCGAGGCCAAGCTCGCGGCGCCGCAGTTCACCGTCGAGATCGCGGTCATCGCCGCGCGCTGAAGCGCGCCTTGACGTGGAGATCTCTTGAGCATCGATCCGAATCTCTCCGCCATTCTGGCGCGGGTGTCGCGGCGCGAGGGCGTGTCCCCCGCGCTGCTGCTCGGCGTGCTCGCCTCGATGGGGCAGGCCTCCGGCAAGCCGGATTTCAGCCGCATCGAACATGATCTGCTGCGCAAGGCCGGGGAATCCCAGGCCCTGCGCGCCCGCCTGTCGAAACCCTCCGGCATCGATGCCGAATTCGACCGGCTCCGTATATTGGCCGCAGCCGCGCTGGCGGAGGGCCGGTTCGCCGAGGCGGACCGCGCGCTCGCCCAGGCCGAGCAGCGCAATCTCGACAGCTCGGCCGGGCACGACAAGATTTCTCCGGAGCGGCTCCTGGCCGCCGCCGCCGGCCGCGCCGATCGTGGTACGGTCGCCATGCTGCGGCTGCATCCGCAAGCCTATCGCGACGGCGCTGAGCGTTTCGCCGAGGCGGCGCTCATCGCCAATTCCGCCGGTGCCGGGCAAGGCCATGCCTATAGCTTGCGGCAGGCCGATGCGCTGGCGCGGATCGGTGCTGATTTCCGCGATCGCACGGGTTTCACCGCGGCGATCACCCAGTTGCGCGCCATGCTGGCCAAGCTCGACAATTTCGATCAGACCGTGCCCTGGGCCGAGACACAGCTGCGGCTGGCGCGCTCGCTGACCGGCATCTGGCATCTCGAGGGTGATCCCGCGCTGCTGCGGGACTCGGCCGCGATCTATCGCGCCACGCTGGAAGACCTGCGGCAGGAGCACGCGCCCGGCCTATGGGCGGGCATCCAGAGCCGACTCGGCGAGGTCCTGGCCCGGCTCGGCGAGCGTGAGGACGACGCCGCGCTCCTCGAGGACAGCGTCACTGCCTTCAAGGCGGCGCTATCGGGCATGAAGCGCGCCGAGATGCCGCGGGAATGGACCCGGCTGCAATGCGAGCTCGGCAAGGCCTATGTCGCGCTCGGGCTGCGTGCCCATGGCGCCTTGGCGCTCGAGGCGGCGGTGAACTGCTTCAAATTCGTCCTCGACGACTGGACGCGCGAGTCCGTCCCGCTCGACTGGGCCGCGGTCCAGGATCGCATCGGATTCGCGCTCTTCGCGCTGGCGGCGCATTATCGCGAGCCGGTCGTGCTGGAGGAGGCCGTCGCGGCCTTCGATGCGGCGCTGGAGGAACGGCGGCGTGACATGGTGCCGGGTCTCTGGGCCGAGACGACGGCAGGCCGGGCCGTCGCGCTGTCGCAGCTCGCCTCGCGCCTATCCGACCGTGCGTTGGCGGAGAAGGCTGCCGCCGATTTGATGGTCGCGATCGAGACCTTTCGCGCGCTCGGCCAGGCAGCGGTTGCCAAGCGCTTCGAGCCGCGGCTGGTCGAGGCCGGCACGCTGATCCAGCAGTTGCGAAAGAATTAGAGCCTTTTCGAGCGAAGCGGGCACCGGTTCACCGTCAGGCCGCCTTTTTCCAGGCTGCCAGCCGCTCCAGCGCTGCATCCAGCGTCGCGTCATGCTTGGCGAAGCAGAAGCGCACGACATTCTTGACGGCGCCCTCGGCGTAAAAGGCACTGACCGGAATCGCCGCGACGCCGTTCTCCGTCACCAGCCGCTGGCAAAAGGCGACATCGTCGCTCTCGCCGAGCGGGGCGATGTCGACATTGAGGAAATAGGTGCCGACGCTCGGCAGCACGCTGAAGCCGAGGCCTTTCAGTCCGCCGGCGAATCGGTCGCGCGAGCGCTGGAAATCGGCTCGCATGCCCTCGAAATAGGAATCGTCCTTGCCAAGGCCATAGGCGACCGCCGCCTGCAGGTTCGGCGGCGTGGTGAAGGTGATGTACTGATGCGCCTTGGCCAGCACCTTCATCAGGTTCGGCGCCGCCATCACCATCCCGACCTTCCAGCCGGTCAGCGAGAAGATCTTGCCGGCCGAGGAGATCTTCACCGTGCGCTCGCGCATGCCCGGCCGGGCCAGCATGGGCTTATGGCGGTGGCCGTCGAAGACGACATGCTCCCAGACCTCGTCGCAGATCGCGACCGCGTCGTGCCGGATGCAGAAATCGGCGAGCAGGTCGAGATCGGCCTCGCTGAAGATCGTCGCGGTCGGGTTCAGCGGGTTGTTGAACAGCACGACCCTCGTCTTCGGCGAGAAGGCCTTGGCGAGTGCCTCCTCGGTCAGCCCGAAGGCCGGCGGGGTCAGCGTCACGAATTTCGGGATGCCGCCGGCCCGTCGCACCAGCGGCACATAGGCGTCGTACATCGGCTCGAACAGCACGACCTCGTCGCCGGGCGTGATCAGCGCCATCAGAGCCCCGGCGATCGCCTCGGTCGCGCCGGAGGTGATCATCACTTCGCTGTCGGGGTCGAGATCGAGCCCCTGCCAATGCCTGAAATGCGCGGCCGCCGCCTGCCGCAGCTCGGGGAGGCCCATCATCGGCGGATACTGGTTCCAGCCATTGACCACCGCGTCGGCGGCTTTCTGCCGCACGTCGAGCGGGCCGGGATCATCGGGAAAGCCCTGGCCGAGATTGACCGCGCCGGTTTCGCGCGCGAGCCGCGACATCACTTCGAACACGCTGGTCTGAAGGGCGGAGAAGATCGGGTTCATCGCAATTTTGTCTGGTTCAGCTGCGAGTGAGGCCGGGCCTCAGGGCATGATGCCGAAAAATGCGAAGCGGTTTTCGGACGACATCACGCTCTTGCGCTTGGTTGAGAGGCGGATTCAGTCACCAGGCTGGAGTCGCTGGGCGACGCCAGCCTGGTGACATCCGGCCCTAGCACGTCGAGCGGCTCGGCGCACGCATCAGCGGCATGGCCAACCCCCCAAAAATATATGGACTGATGAATGTTGACATTCATCAGCGATCAATGCTTATCTCCCTTCAGCCGGTTCACGGATGCGCCTGCGGTTTCTTCGCCCCTTTGGAACTGCGGACCGCGCCGTGAGCCGGTGAACTGTTTTTGCCTCCCGCCATCGCTTGCCCGCACCGGGGGCGCCGCCTAATCAGGCTGCATGGCCGAGCGCAGACCCACCCCCGCCCTGATGCTTCTCGGCACCGGCTCGAATGTCGGCAAGTCGCTGCTCGTCGCCGGTCTCTGCCGACTTTTTGCCGATCGCGGGTTGAAGGTGCGTCCTTTCAAGCCGCAGAACATGTCGAACAATGCCGCCGCGACCGCTTTTGGCGAGATCGGCCGGGCCCAGGCCCTGCAGGCGCGCGCCGCACGCGTTGCGCCCCATGTCGACATGAATCCTGTGCTGCTCAAGCCCGAGAGCGACACCGGGAGCCAGATCATCCTGCAGGGCCGCGTCGCCGGCCATCTCGCCTCCGGCGACTTCACCCGGCGCGGCGATTTCCTGCCGCAAGTGCTGGAGAGCTTCGAGCGCTTATCCGACGAGGCCGACCTCGTGCTGGTCGAGGGCGCCGGCTCGCCGGCCGAGACCAACCTGCGCGCCCGCGACATCGCCAATCTCGGTTTCGCCCGCGCCGCGAATGTCCCTGCGATCCTCGTGGGCGATATCGACCGCGGCGGCGTCATCGCCAGCCTGGTCGGCAGCCATGCCGTGCTCGACGAGGCTGATCGCGCGATGATCCGCGCCTTCGCCATCAATCGCTTCCGCGGCGAAGTCTCGCTCTTCAAGGCCGGCGTCGACACCATCGCCCAGGCGACGGGCTGGCCTTGCCTCGGCGTTGTGCCCTGGTTCAACGAGGCGATCCACTTGCCCGCGGAGGATGGGCTCGATCTCGCGGCTGGCCCGCCCAAGCCGGGTGCGAAGCTCAAGGTCGCCGTGCCCGTAATGCCCGGCATCGCCAATTTCGACGATCTCGACCCGCTGAAGCAGGAGGACGCGGTCGAGCTCGTCATGATCAGGCGCGGCACGGCGCTGCCCGGCGATGCGGGTCTGATCATCCTGCCCGGCTCGAAGACGACAATGCGCGATCTCGCCGTCCTGCGCACTGAGGGCTGGGATATCGACATTGCCGCCCATCGTCGCCGCGGCGGCCATGTGCTGGGCCTGTGCGGGGGCTACCAGATCCTTGGCCGCGTGGTGCGGGACCCGCTCGGCCTGGAAGGTACCGCAGGCGAGGCGCCGGGGCTCGGCCTGCTCGATATCGAAACCGTGCTGGAGCCGGGCAAGACCGTCCGCGAAGTCGCGTTCGAACATCCCGCTAGCGGCGCGACAGGCCGCGCCTACGAGATCCATCTCGGCCGTAGCGAAGGGCCCGACACGGCGCGCGCGCCGTTTCGCATCGGCACGCGCCAGGACGGGGCGGCCAGCCCGGATGGGCGCGTTGCCGGCACCTATCTGCATGGCATGTTTACCTCCGATGCCGTTCGGAGGGCCTGTATGGCGCAGATTGCAGGCGGGGCTCTGGAGTCGACCCTGGATTACGAAGCGGGGGTGGAGGCGGTGCTCGATCGGCTGGCCGCCCATCTCGAGCGGCATCTCGACATCGCGGCGATCCTGGCGCTCGCCCATGCGCGCTCGGTCTGAAACTGGCCGCCCTTCGACTTCACTATACCCTGGGCGCGGATCGAATACCTCGGGAACGAGATTGCCGGTTTCGTGTTGACGTAGTAGTCAGGACAACGGTCTTCCGACAGGAATTGGCAGCAGCTTGGGGATAAAGTCTTTATTCGCCATGGTGTTGACGATTGATGAAATTCGTCATAGTGATCAATTCCACCCGTCACCCGCCGACCATATGAACGGGAACCTGAGTTGAGCATCCCTGAGCGCGACACGCGGCAGAGCATCGTCGATACGGCAGAGCGCTTTTTCCGCGACATCGGCTACCAAAAGACGACCGTGGCCGATATCGCCAAGTCGCTGCGGATGAGTCCGGCCAATGTCTACCGCTTCTTCGATTCGAAGAAATCGATCAACGAGGCGGTGTTGGCGCGCTTCAAGGGCGAGCTCGAAGAGGAGATGGCGGCGGTCGCCGCCCAGCCTCGCAGCGCCGCTTCCCGCCTGCGCGACATTCTGGCGCTGGTTCACCGAGTCAATTCCGGCCGCTTCGCCGATCAGCTGCGCATGCAGGAGATGGTCTGCGCCGCGATGGAGGAGAGCTGGGACGCGATCCTTGGCCATATCGCCCGTTTCGATGCGCTGCTGCGCCGGGTCATCGCCGAGGGCGTCGACAATGGCGAGTTCCGCAAGATCGATCCGGACCTGGCGACGGGCTGCATCCGCACCGCGCTGATCCGCTTCCACCATCCCGTTCTGATCCTGCAATGCGAGCGCATTCCCGGCCCGACGCTCGAGGAATTCATCGAGTTCGTCATGGCCGGCCTGGAACAGCCCGCGGCTGCGGCCAAGGCGCCCGCCTGAGATTTCGCCGATCGGCGTCGACGGCCCCGCGTTGACAAGCCGTCAAGGGAGCGGGATACCCCCGCGGGCATGGCCACAATCAACAAGCAGAACCTGAAGAAGCTCGCCGTCATCGCGCATGACCTCGTGGTCACCGCGCTGGCGATCCCGCTCGTCTTCATCGTGCGCTTCGAGGGCCTGCTGCTCGACGAGCGCATGCAGTACTTGCCGAGCTTCCTGCCGCTTTTCATCGCCTATGCCGGCACGGTCTACTGGTTCTTCCAGCTCTACCGCTCGAGATGGCGCTTCGCGTCGCTGCCGGACCTGTCGAACATCGTCAAGGCGGTGACGATCCTCTCGCTGACCCTGCTCGTCGCCGACTATGTGCTGATCGCGCCGAACATCTACGGCTCCTTCTATTTCGGCAAGATCACCATCGCCCTCTACTGGCTGGTGCAGATCGCCCTGCTCGGCGGCCCGCGGCTGGCCTATCGCTATTTCAAGTATTCGCGCTCGAAGCACCTCGCCGTGCGCGAGTCGGCCGTGCCGGCGCTCGTGCTCGGTCGCGGCGCCGATGTCGAGATGGTCATCCGCGCCATGGAGACCGGCACGATGCGGCGGCTGCGGCCGGCCGGTATCCTCTCGCCGCGTGCCGACGATCTCGGCCAGTCGATCCGCGGCGTGCCGGTGCTCGGGCTGCTCTCGCAGATCGAGACCGTGGCGGCCGATGCGGCCGAGCGCGGCGAGCCTTTCCGTCGCATCGTCGCCACTCCGAGCGCGCTCGTGCCGGAGGCGGAGCCGGACCAGTGGCTCGCACGTACGCGCAAACTGGCATTGCCGATCTCGCGCCTCGATTCATTCGGCGAAGGCGCGCGCGATACCGAGCTGGCGCCGCTGGAGATCGAGGATCTTCTGGTGCGCCCCTCGGTCAGGATCGACCGCGAGCGCCTCGGCAATTTCCTCAAGGGCAAGCGAGTCATCGTGACCGGCGGCGGTGGCTCGATCGGCTCGGAAATCTGCCTGCGCTGCGCCGCCTTCGGCGCGGCCGAGCTGCTCGTGGTCGAAAGCTCCGAGCCGGCGCTCTTCAAGGTCACCGAGGAACTCACTGCACATGGGCATGAGACCAAGGTCACTGGCGCGCTCGCCGATGTCCGCGATCGCGCCCGGCTGACGCAGCTCTTTGCCGGCTTCGCCCCCGATATCGTGATCCATGCCGCCGCGCTGAAGCATGTCCCCTATCTCGAGGCCGATTGGGCCGAGGGCATCAAGACCAATATCTTCGGCTCGATCAACGTCACGGACGCGGCCATTGCCGCCGGCGCCAAGATCTTCGTGATGATCTCGACCGACAAGGCGATCGAGCCCGTCTCGATGCTGGGCGCGACCAAGCGCTTCGCCGAGATGTATGCGCAATCGCGCGATGCCGAGTTCGTCGCGGCCGCGGCCGGCATGCGCCTCGTCGCCGTGCGCTTCGGCAATGTGCTTGGCTCGGTCGGCTCGGTCGTGCCGAAATTCAAGGCGCAGATCGAGCGCGGCGGGCCGGTCACCGTGACCGACCCCGAGATGATCCGCTATTTCATGACGATCCGCGAGGCCTGCGACCTCGTGCTGACCGCCGCTTCCCATGCCCGTGCCGACGGGCCCGAGGCCGAGCGCGCCGCCGTCTATGTGCTGAAGATGGGGCAGCCGGTGAAGATCATGGACCTCGCCGAGCGCATGATCCGGCTGGCCGGCTATGAGCCCAATATCGATATCGAGATCGCCATCACCGGCGTGCGTCCGGGCGAGCGCCTCAACGAAATCCTCTTCGCCCATGACGAGCCGATGGCCGAGACCGGCCTCGACGGCGTCATGGCGGCCAAGCCGAGCTTCGCGGCCAGGGCGCGCATGCAGGGCTGGCAGTCGCGGCTGGAGGCGGCGGTAAAGGCCGAGGACCGCGCCATGGCCGAAGCCGTGCTCGACGAGGCGATCCCGGATTTCAGTCGGCGTGAGCAGAAGCGGCTAGCCGCGCCAGCGCCTCAGCCGTCTCTGCCGGCGGCTGCCAGCCGGCCCTGAGCAAGGCGTTCGGCCGGGCGACGAGCCCGCCGCTCAGCTTGGCGAAAAGCTCCCCGCGGCCGAGAAGCGTCGCCGCCAGCCGCAGCAGCATGGCCGGAACCGGCAAGAGGCCGGGCTCGCGCCCGAGCCCCTGGCGCATTGCCGTGATCATCTCGGCCACGCTGACCGGTTCGGTATCGGCGACGATGAAGCTGCGGCGCACCGGGCAGGCCGGCGTCAGCGCGAAGGCGATCGCCTCCGCCAGGTTTTCGACCGCAACCAGCGAACGCAGCGCCTTGAGGCTGCCGAGCGGCAGGGGCAACGGCGATTGCGCGAGCTTGAGCAGCGCCGCCATGTTGGCCTTCACGCCCGGTCCATAGACCAGCACTGGCCGTAGCGCGATCCAGTCGAGATCGAGCCCTGCGAGCCCCTGCTCGGCCGCGAGCTTGGAGCGGCCATAGGCATCGTCGGGCCTGGGCTCGTCGCTTTCGCTCAGCGTGGCGCTGTCGACATCGCCGATCTGCGCCTTGATCGAGGAGAGGTAGACGAAGCGCGAAACCCCGGCCAGCCGGGCCGCCTGGGCCAGTTCCAGCGTCGCCTGCGTGTTGATGCGCTGGTAGAGCGCCTCATCGAGACCCGGACCGGCATGGGCGAGGCCGGCGAGATGGACGACATGGCTCACCCCCGCCAGCGCCGCGCGCCAGTCGGTCGACTCGGAGAGATCGCCGGTGACGATCCGCTCCACGCCTTCGGGGACGGGCGCGTCGCGCCGCTGCGTGACGCGGATCGGATAGCTCTCCGCGCGCAGCCGCGCGACGACATGCGGCCCGATGAAGCCGCTCGCGCCGGTGACAAGGATCCGTTCAGCCGGCAAGGCTGAAGCGCTTTCGCGAGAAGCGGCGCAGCAGTATCCCGGTCAGCAACAAGGCCGCGAACAATCCGGCGAACTGCACCCAGACATTCGGGAAGGCGATGGTCATCGCCGCCAGGGCGACCAGTCCGAGATTGAGCAGCGCCACCTGCGCCACGATCTCGCTGACTCCATAGCCGTTGCTCGTCGCCTGCTGGTAGAAATGCGAGCGATGCGCCTCCCAGACTTTCTCGCCGCGCGCGAGCCGTCGCATGAGCGTGATCGTCGCATCCAGCACATGGTAGAGCGGCAGGATCAGCGCGGCGGTGAAGGCACCGGTGCCGGCGAGGCGATAGAGCAGATAGGCGGTCAAGAGGCCAATCGGCAGCGAGCCGACATCGCCGAGGAAGAGCCGCGCCGACGGCTTGTTGAACGGCGCGAAGCCGAGGAGCCCGCCGAACAGCGCCGCTGCCAGCAGTCCGCTGGCCGGATCGAGCGGCCCGGCAATGCCCGCCAGGGCCAGCGCGCCGGCGAGCGGCACGATGCCCATGACGGTGATCCAGTCGATTCCGTCCATGAAATTGGTGAGATTGACGAACCAGACCCCGGCGATGAGTGCGAGTGCCCGTTCCAGCGGCAAAGGCAGGGCCGGGAACAGCCTGATCTCCGGCGCGGCATAGAGCAGCACCAGCCCGACACAAAGTGCCTGCAGGACCAGCCTGATCGAGGCCGGCAGTGGCCTGATATCGTCCCAGGCGCCGACGATCGCGAGCAGGATGGAGGCGGCCATCACCAGCAGCAGCGCATCGCGCGCGGCAACCGGCATCGGCAGGAACAGCAGAGCTGCCCCGAGCGCCAGGAAGGCGCCAGCCAGGACCGCGATGCCGCCGCCCTGCGGTGTCGGGACGCGATGGCTCGAGCGCGCATTGGGCCGGGCCAGCGCGTAGCGCACCAGCAGCGGGCGCAGCAGCACGCATAGCCGGCCTGCGGCGGCAGCGGCGGCAATCGCGATCAGCAAGGTGGCGGCATAAGGTTCCAAGGCGGCGGCACCATAGTCGAGCGGAGCGAAATGCCTAGTGCCGATCGTCGTCGCAAGCCCCGGAAACTTTGGCCATTATCCGTCGGAGTGGGGCGGCCGGTCCGCCGCAGGAAGAGGTTCGCGTTCGGCAAGACTTGCAAATCCCGGCACAAATGGTGAACGTAGCCTATGCCCGTCGCCGATCCCGTCCTGAACCCGCCGCCCGCGCGGCCTGACATCACCCGCGCCGTCTGCCGCGGCGCCGGCCGCCATTTGCGCGAGCGCGGCTATGCCATCGTCAAGGAGATGACCTTCGCCAATGGCCGCCGCGGCGACATCGTCGCCCTCTCGCCATCCGGCGAATTGCTGGTGGTCGAGGTCAAGTCCGGCATTGAGGATTATCGCGTCGACGGCAAATGGCCGGATTATCGCGAATATTGCGACGGTTTCCTCTTCGCCGTCGCGCCGGAATTCCCGCGCGAGATCTTGCCTGAGGATGTCGGACTGATCGTCGCCGATGCCTATGGCGGAGAATTGCTGCGCGATGCCCCGCGCCATCCGCTCGCACCGGCGAGGCGCAAGATGCTGACCATTGCCTTCGCCAAGCTCGCAGCAGGGCGCCTGGCTGCGATCGAGGACCCTGCGCTCTAGAGCATTTTCGAGCGAAGTGGACACCGGTTCGCGTGAAGAAAATGCGTCAAAACAAATAGATAGAGAATTTTCGCGATTCGGAGAAACGCGGAAATACTCTAGCGCATTGGCCCGAAGAGTGGCTTGCGGTTTTCAGAAAAAGCCGATGCGAAAACAAGAAGCTAGACCATCGGACCGGTCCGACGGTCTAGCGAGGCTGCCTCAGCGCGGCGCGCGCTTGGCCAGGATACGCTGCAATGTGCGGCGGTGCATGCCGAGCCGGCGCGCGGTCTCGGAGACGTTGCGGCTGCACAGCTCGTAGACGCGCTGGATATGCTCCCAGCGGACCCGGTCGGCCGACATCGGGTTTTCCGGTGGCGTCGGGCGCGAATCACGCGCCGCGGCGAGCGCCGAATGGATCTCGTCGGCGTCGGCGGGCTTGGCCAGGAAGTCGAAGGCGCCGAGCTTCACCGCGCTGACCGCGGTTGCGATATTGCCGTAGCCTGTCAGCACGATGCCGCGCGCATCCGGGCGGCGCTCCTTCAGTCGGGCGATGACATCGAGCCCGTTGCCGTCGGCGAGGCGCAGGTCGATCACGGCGAAGGCGGGCGCAGCCTCTTCCACGGCCGCGAGCCCCTCGGACACGCTCTCGGCGGTGCGGACCGAGTAGCCGCGACCCTCCATCGCCCGTGCCAGCCGGTTGAGGAACGGCTTGTCGTCATCGACGAGCAGGAGGGACATGTCGGCCTGGGTCGCTTCGCTCAGCGCCTGTTCCATTGAAACTCTCCTTCCGCCCTGCGGTCGTGACGGAATTGTAACGCGACTATCGAATCCATGCATCTGACTGCGTTCCGGATCAATTCCTCGACCATGCCCTGGCGACAGGACCAAATCCCTTTTGCCGAACATGCTCTAACCCCAAGTAGTGATTAGGCTTCCAGGTTTGAAGACCCGGCGGGCCTGAGATCGGCCTCGAAAACCGCCCGCGGCCAGACGATCCGCACAGAGGCGCCACTGGCAGGCCCCGGCCGATTGGAGAATTCGAGCGTCGCCCCGCCGCGCTCCAGCAGGGTCTTCGCGATGAACAGGCCGAGGCCGAGCCCGCCTCCCGCGCTGCTCTCGCCGCGCTCGCGTGACAGATAGGGCTCGCCCGCGCGCATCAGCACATCCGGCGGAAAGCCGGGTCCGTCATCGGCGATGGTCAGAGCGACATGGCTTTCGCCCCATTGCGCGGTGATCGTCACCTCCGACTTGGCGAAATCGACGGCATTGTCGACGATATTGCCGAGCCCGTAGATCATGCCGGGATTGCGCCGGCAGACCGGCTCCGGCTTCTCGCCCAGCATGTCGATGCGGAACGGCACGCCGAAGGGGCGCTGCGGCCCTGCCGCCTCCTCGATCAGCAGGCGCAGGGAAAGCTGGTCGAGCGGCCCGGCATCATCGTCCTGCAGCGAGGTCAGCTTGCCCAGGATGCCGCGGCAGCGCTCGACCTGCTCGCGCAGCAGCGTGATGTCGTCGGCCATCTCGCCATCCGGCGGGGCGAGCCTGGACAGTTCTCGCGCCACCAGCGCGATGGTGGCGAGCGGCGTGCCGAGCTCATGCGCCGCGGCGGCGGCGAGGCCGTCGAGCTGCGAGAGATGCTGCTCTCGTGCCAGCACGAGCTCTGTCGCGGTCAGCGCCTCCGACAGGTCGCGTGCCTCCTTGGCGACGCGCCAGGCATAGATGCCGGTGAAGCCAAGGCCGAGAACGAGGGCGATCCAGTTACCTGCCTGGTAATAGGGCGGCAGCACCGGCCGCTCCGGCCCTGACCAGGGCAAGGGGAAATGTTGGAAGCTGAGCAGGCTCGCCAGAGCCACCGCCAGCAGGCCGAGCACCAGTGTGCGCTGCGGCTGCAGGGCTGTGGCGGAGATCATCACCGGCGCCAGGAACAGGATCGAGAATGGATTCTGCAGCCCGCCGGTCAGATAGAGCAGGGCTGCAAGCTGGATGATGTCGAAGGCGAGCAGCGCCGTCGCCGCGTCCTCGCGCAGCCGGTGGCTCAACGGAAAGCGCACCCGCAGCGCGATATTGAGCCAGGCGGAGACCGCGATGACGGCGAAGCACCAGCCGAAAGGCAAGGGAAAGCGCAGGCCGAAATGCACGCCGGCGACGGCGAGGCTCTGGCCGGCAATGGCGAGCCAGCGCAGGCGCACCAGCGTATCGAGCCGCAAATGCCGGCCCGAACGGGCGAGCGCCGGCTCGACCAGATCGGAGAAGCCGGTCATCCCGCCGCGCTCCCGATCCTAGCCTTATTTGGCAGTGCAAAACTCGCATATTCGGGCATTGTAGGAGATTCTTAGCCTTTAGCCGGATTGAATGAGAACAAAATCAACCTAACTTGATTGGTTTGTTGCGGCGCATCATCGGATGCATCGGGTATCGGAAAAGGATCGTCGCCGCATGTATGGTGCTGCCATGTCGTTCGCCTACCATGCCTACGAAGCGGTTCATATGATGGTCAGCCCCGCCAGGGGCATGTCCGATGCGCTGCATCTGGCGTTCAAGAACCCCGCCAATCCCTGGACCTACACGCCGGTCGGGCGAACCATCGCCGCTTCCTGCGAATTGTTCGAACGCTCGACGCGCCGCTACGGCAAGCCGGCCTTCGGCCTCGCCGAGACCACGATCAACGGCGTCAAGGTCGCGGTCGAGGAGCGCGTCGTCTGGGAACGGCCCTTCTGCAAGCTGGTCTATTTCGACCGCAAGATTCCCGGCCGGCGCAAGCCGCAGCCGAAGATCCTCCTGGTCGCGCCGATGTCGGGCCACTATGCCACGCTGCTGCGCGGCACGGTCGAGGCCTTCCTGCCCGGCCATGAGGTCTACATTACCGACTGGACCGATGCCCGCACCGTGCCGCTCGCGGCCGGGCCTTTCGATCTCGACGATTACATCGACTACGTCATCGACATGGTCCACACGCTCGGACCGGACACCCATGTCATGGCCGTCTGCCAGCCGGCCGTGCCGGTCATCGCTGCGGTCGCGCGCATGGAGGCGGAGAACGACGCCAGCGCGCCGCGCTCGATGACCCTGATGGGCGGGCCGATCGATACCCGCCGCTCGCCGACCGCGGTCAACCTGCTCGCCCAGGAGCGCGGCATCGACTGGTTCCGCCGCAACTGCGTCACCAGGGTGCCCTTCCCGCATCTCGGCATGTTCCGTGACGTCTATCCCGGCTTCATGCAGCTCTCGGGCTTCATGGCGATGAATATCGACCGGCACATCAGCGCCCATTACGAGATGTTCAAGCATCTCGTCGCCGGCGACGGTGATTCCGCCGAGAAGCACCGCGACTTCTACGACGAGTATCTGGCGGTGATGGACCTGACCGCCGAGTTCTATCTGCAGACGGTCGACACTGTCTTCGTCAAGCACGCCTTGCCCAAGGGCGAGATGATGCACCGCGACAAGCCCGTCGACCTCAAGGCGATCCGCCGGGTCGCGCTGATGACCGTCGAGGGCGAGAAGGACGATATTTCCGGCGTCGGTCAGACCAACGCGGCGCATGATCTCTGCGTCAACATCCCCTCGGACAAGCGCGTCCATTACCTGCAGAAGGGCGTCGGCCATTACGGCGTCTTCAACGGCTCGCGCTTTCGCGCCGAGATCGCCCCGCGCATCTCCGATTTCATGGTCAGCCTCGACATGGAAGCGGCCAAGAGCCGCCGCGACGACAGCGTAGCGACGGCCCGCAAGGCACTGAAGGTCGCGGGCTGACAATCCTGGCCTTCATTCCCTCGGCCTCATCCTTCGATACGCGGGCTACACCCGCTCCTCAGGATGAGGTCTGAAGGTTCGCCAGAGTGCAAACCCTCTTCCGCATCGCCCGCGAATCCAGCACAATTGCCGGCGATGCGGCTCTCCCTGTTCAAGCGCCAGCCTGATCCGGACGCGATCGAGGTCGCGCATGCCGGCACGCTCTATTCCGTCGCGGTGAAGCGGCGCGCCGCGGCGCGCCGGATGACCTTGCGCGTCTCGCAGGCCACCGGCGAGATCACGCTGACCTTGCCCGAGCGGGCCGATTTTCTCACCGGCAAGCTCTTTGCCGAGAAGCATGGCGGCTGGATCGCGGCGCGCATCGCCAAGCGCCCGGCCTCCGTTCCCTTCGAGCCGGGCCAGGTCATCCCCTTTCGCGGCGTGCCGCACCGGATCGTGCACTGGTCCAAGGTGCGCGGCCTGACCCAGGCGACGACCGACAAGGACGGCACGGCCATCATCGCGGTTGCCGGTGAGGCGGCCCATGTCGCGCGCCGGGTCAAGGATTTCCTGCGCAAGGCGGCACTCGACGACCTGGAGCGCTCCGTCAGGCACCATACGGCGACGCTCGGCATCCCCGCCCGCAAGATCACCATTCGCGACACGACCAGTCGCTGGGGCTCCTGCTCCTCCAAGGGCCATCTCAACTTCTCCTGGCGGCTGATCCTGGCGCCGCCCCTGGTGCTGGATTATCTCGCGGCGCATGAAGTGGCCCATCTCAAGGAGATGAACCATTCCCACCGCTTCTGGGCGCTCACCCACAAGCTCTGCCCGCGCACGGAAGAAGCGGAGGCCTGGCTAAAGCGGCACGGCGCTGCGCTGCACGGCTACGGCTGAGCCTCGACAGGCTCGTTGCGCGCGCCTAAGAGCGCTGCGGACCATCTCAGCCGAAATCGATCGCCATGAAACTGCGCCCCGACACGCTGGCGATGACCGCCATCCTCGCCATGCTGACGGCGCTCGGGCCGCTCTCGACCGATTTCTACCTGCCCTCGTTGCCCGAGATCGTCCGGGTGATGGGAACGACGGTCTCCGGCGCGCAGGCGACGCTCTCCTCCTTCCTGTTCGGCTTTGCCGGCGGCCAGATCATCTGGGGCCCGCTCTCCGACCGGCTCGGGCGCAAACCCGTGCTGCTGACCGGCCTCGGGCTCTTCCTGCTGGCGACGCTGGCCTGCGCCTTCTCGCCCTCGATCGAGGCGCTCACCGCTGCCCGCGCCGCGCAAGCGCTCGGCGCCTCCGGGCCGATCGTGCTCGGCCGCGCCATGGTGCGCGACCTCTACGACGGGCCGCGCGCCGGCCGCGAGCTGGCGCGCATGGGCATGATCATGGGGCTGGTTCCGGCCGTCGCGCCGGCGATCGGCGGTGTCTTGCAGGGCCTGTATGGCTGGCGCTCGACCTTCATCGCCTCGCTCGTCTTCGCGCTCGGTCTGGCGGTCGTGATCGTCCTCGTCTTGCCCGAGACGATTCGTGCCCGTTCGCCCGAGCGGCTTTCGCTCGTCGCGATCTTCCGCGGCTTCGGCGTGCTGCTGCAGAACCGGACCTATCGCGTCTATGTCGCCCTGACCGCGCTGGCCTATGGCGGGCTCTTCGCCTTTATATCCGGCTCGTCCTTCGTGCTGATCAGCATCTACGGCCTGTCGCCGCGCGATTACGGCCTCTCCTTCGGCATCGGCGTGCTTGGCTATATCCTCGGCACGATCATCGCCCAGCGCCTTGTCGGCAAGCGCGGCATGGATGGCGTCATCGCGCTCGGCGTCGGCTGCCTCGCGGGCGGCGGACTGCTCATGCTGGTCGCGCTCGCGAGCGGGCTCGGCGGCGCGCTTGGCGTGGTCATCCCCTGGGCTGTTTATGCGATGGGCGTCGGTCTCACCATGCCGCAGGCCCAGGCCTCGGCGATGATGCCCTTCCCCGAACGTGCGGGAGCGGCCTCATCCTTCTCCGGCCTGTGCCAGATGCTGTTCTCGGCCTGCGTCGGCCTGCTCGTCGGCAAGCTGCTGCATGATTCGGCCGTGCCGCTGCCGGCCGTGATGGCGACGCTCGGCGTGACCTCGCTTGTGCTGTTCCATGCCTCGCGCCGGATCCGCGCCAAGAAGGCCTGAACGCCGCTGCGGAACCCTGCCCGACGTCGCGGGATTGTCCCCAAGAGTAACAATCCGGGAGGCGGGCAGTGTTCGACCATATCGGCTTTCGCGTGCGTGACCTTGCCGCGGCGCGGCGCTTCTACGACGCCATCGCCGCTCCGCTCGGGCTGCAGACGGCCGACAATACCAAGACCTCGTTCGTGTTCGGCCGCAGCGCCGCGGAGCCCGTCCCCTTCGTCTGGATCGGCACGGACGAACCGAGTTTCTGGGATTCTGGGCAGCACTACGTCTCGGCGAGCCCGATCCATGTCGCGTTCTCGGCGCCGGATCGGCAGGCGGTCGATGCCTTCCATCGGGCCGCGCTCGCTGCCGGTGGTCGCGACAATGGCGCGCCCGGGCCGCGCGGCCCTGCCGAGATGAACTATTACGCGGCCTTCGTGCTCGATCCCGACGGCAACAATATCGAGGCCGGCAAGCGGGGCTGAACGCATCGAGCATTTTCGAGCGAAGTGGATAGCGGTTCGCGTGAAGAAAATGCGTCGAAACAAGAAGCGCGGAAATACTCTAGCCGCCGAACAGCCGCTCCAGGAAGTTCCGCTCCTGCGGAGCCGGCGGCACCCAGGCGCGGTCGCTGTCGGCGGTCTGGGTCGAGGCCGGCGGCTGCACGCCCGCGACCGGCGCGCCGCCATCGAAGATTGTCTTCGGCGCACCATGCCAGAGCCCGCCCGGCAGCGGCGAAGGCTGCAGGCCGACATGGGCGGCCTTCATGTATTTGCCCCAGATCTCCAGCGGCAAGCCGCTGCCATAGACCCGCTTCATCGCGCTGTTGTCGTCATTGCCGAGCCAGACGGCGGTGACGAGCTTGGAGGTGAAGCCGACGAACCAGGCATCGCGGAAATCCTGCGTCGTGCCCGACTTGCCGCCGACCTCCCAGCCCGGGATATTGCCCTTGCTGCCGCTGCCGCTGACCATGGTCTCGTGGAACATCGCGTCCATCATCGAGAGCGGCTGCGGCTGGATCACTGGGCCGAAGCCATTGCCCTTGCGCGCATAGAGCACCTTGCCGTTCAGCGTCTTCACCTCGCGGATGACATAGGGCAGCACCGACTGGCCGCCATTGGCGAAGGTCGCATAGGCCGTGGCCATCTCGATCGGCGCCACTTCGGAGGTGCCGAGCGCCAGCGACGGATTGGCCTGAAGCGCCGAGGAGATGCCGAGCCGCTGAGCCGTGCGCACCACCTCCTTCGGCGTCACCTCCTGGTTGAGCTTCACCGCGACCGTGTTGATCGAATGCGCGAAGGCAGTCTGCAGCGTCACCGGGCCGCGATAGGTGCGGGTGTTGTTCTCCGGCTGCCAGCCCTTGATCGAGACCGGCGAGTCGTCGCGGATCGTGTCTGGCGTCAGGCCGCGCTCGATTGCAGTCAGGTAGACGAAGGGCTTGAACGAGGAGCCGGGCTGGCGCCTGGCGGCGGTGGCACGGTTGAACTGGCTCTTGGTATAGTCGCGCCCGCCGATCAGCGCCCGCAGCGCCCCGTCCGGCGCCAGCGAGACGACCGCGCCCTGGCTGATGCCCTGCTTGGCGCCTTGCGCCGCGAGCGAATCGACGAGGATGGTCTCGGCCGAGGATTGCAGCTTGGTGTCGATCGTCGTCAGCACGGTCACGTCACCGTCGACCGCGCCGATGAAATCGTCGAGCACGTCCATGACATAGTCGGCGGCGTAGTTGACCGAGCCGGCGCCCACACGCTCGGCCGCTTCGGCCGGGGCGACCAGCGCGGTCTTGGCCGAGGCCTGCGAGATATAGCCCTGCTCCGCCATGGCCGAGATCACGAGCTTGGCGCGCGCCTCGGCGAGCTCCGGGTTGCGGTTCGGCGCCAGCCGCGAGGGCGCCTGCACCAGGCCGGCGAGCATCGCCGCCTCGGGAATCGTGACCGAGCGCGCCGACTTGTTGAAGTAGCGCTGCGCCGCCGCCTCGACGCCATAGGCGCCCGAACCGAAATAGACCCGGTTCAGGTAGAGCTCGAGGATCTGGTCCTTGGTGTAGGTCTGCTCCAGCCAGAGCGCCAGGATCGCTTCCTGGATCTTGCGCGAGGCGGTGCGCTCCTGGGTCAGGAACAGGTTCTTGGCGAGCTGCTGCGTCAGGGTCGAGCCGCCCTGCATGCCGCCGCGACCGCGCAGATTGGTCACGATGGCGCGGGTGATGCCGACCGGATCGATGCCGAAATGCTCGTAGAAGCGCCTGTCCTCGATCGCGACGAAGGCCTTCGGCAAATAGGGCGGCACCTCGCCGATGGTGATCGTCCGGCCACCGGTCTCGCCGCGATTGGCGAGCAGCGAGCCGTCTGCGGCGAGGATCGCGATGTTTGGCGGCCGCTTCGGCACGGTGAGCTGGTTGATCGGCGGCAATTGCGCGGCGTGATAGGCGATCAGTCCGCCGAGCCCGATCGCGCCCCAGAGGCCGAGCACCAGCGTCCAATACATCATCATGCCGAGCAAGGAGCGGCGCTTGCGCCCCCGCTTGCGGCCACCTCCGCCGCCCTTGCCGGCGCTGGGCCGGCGCTCGCGCTGCGGCTCGTTGCGGGCCTCGCTTCGTCCGCCGCCACGATGGGAGCGGCTGGAGCGGTCATCGGCGGAGAGGCGCATGTCGAAATCGTCGCGACTGCCGCCGCGCCCGCTCTCGAAAGAGGGCTCGCGCCGCTCACTGCCTCGTCTCGTCCGGTCGCTCATCCTGCCCCGTTCAGCCCGCAATCGCGCCTCGGCGGCGCATCGGATTTCACACATGAGTCAAACATGGCGCTTTTAAGGGTCGGTTAAGCGAACGGCGCCCGCGGCTTTGAAATCCATTGCGGTTTTTGCTGACTGTGTTTTTCACGCATGGGCGGCGCAGGTGATCGGTCTTCGTCCGCGTGGCGTCGCGCCCGATCGATTCGCTTGTCGGGCTCAGCATTGCACATCGAGCGGCGCAGATTCGGGCTTTGCGATGTCCCCGAATGTTCCCTGTTTGTCTGCAAATGTTCCTGCGGGCCCGGCAGAAGCAAATTCAACCGCTCTAACGAGTAGCCCATTTGCGGATTAGAGGTAGTTGAACCTGTGCGCGGGCGCAGAGCCCGGTTTGCAGCGCCGAAAGCCAACTGTGGCAAATCTGCCATTTCGTTGCGCGGTGGGCCTCCTGGCCTGTGAACCAACGTTTATGTGATTTGAAAACACGGAATAAATTTCCAGGGTCGGGCCTGCAAGCGGCGGTTCAGGGCTGTGTTCCGGCGCTAAGGATGCAATCGCAACAGGAAAGAACCCGATGCAAGCTTTCGACTCGTTGAGCCGCTACTCCCCGCAGGCGCTTGGCCTGCTGCGCATCGTCACGGCGCTGATCTTCATTGCCCACGGCACCCAGAAGCTTCTTGGGTTTCCGGCCGCTCCCGCCAGCGGCCTGCCGGCGATCTTCACCATCTATTGGTTCGCCGGCGTTCTGGAGCTGTTCGGCGGATTGGCCATCCTGGTCGGTTTCATGACCCGACCCGTTGCCTTCATCCTGTGCGGCCAGATGGCGTTCGCGTACTGGATGGGTCACGCCTCGCGCGGCCCGTTCCCGGTCCTCAATGGCGGCGACGCTGCGATCCTCTACTGCTTCATCTTCCTCCATATCTTCACCGCAGGTGCCGGCGCCTGGAGCATGGACGGCAACCGTTCCAAGGCCTGAGCGTCCGGTCTCCCGGCAAAAAGAAAGCCCGCCTTCTCGCGAAGGCGGGCTTTTTTCCTGAAGCCGCGTCGAACTCAGACGGCCGCGGCGATCCAGCGCGAGAGATCGCTCTTCGGCGCGGCGCCAACCTTCTGCGAGGCAAGCTTGCCGTCCTTGAACAGCATCAGGGTCGGGATCGAGCGGATGCCGAACTGGGCGGGGATCGCCTGGTTCTCGTCGACATTCATCTTCACGATCTTCACCTTGCCCTGCATCTCGCCGGCAATTTCCTCGAGGGCGGGGCCGATCATCCGGCACGGGCCGCACCATTCGGCCCAGAAATCCACCACGACCGGCTCGGATGACTTGAGGACATCCGCCTCGAAGCTCGCATCGGTCACCTTGTTCGTCGCCATGGCTTGATCGCCTTTCAAAAAATAAGCAGCAGCGCTGCGTGTCGATGACAAAGCTATGAACGCGCCCCCTCCGGGTCAAGGCGCGCTCACCTTGCGTTGAAGCAGGTCTACCCTGCGAGATTCGCCAGAACGGCGTCGAGCGCGGCGGGACCGGGCTCCAGCACCGCCAGATTGGCGGTGTAGATCACCAGCGCGCGCACATGCCGCCCCGGATAGATCTGACCGATCAGCGCCCGATAGACCGCAAGCTGCGCCAGGGTGGCGGGTGGGAGCGCCTGCGAATCGACAGGTGGCCGCGCGGCGGTCTTGAAATCGGCGATGAGCACGCAATCGCCGATGACCGCCAGCCGGTCGATCTGGCCGGAGACGCTGCGCATGGCGCCGTCCGGCAGGGTGATCGTGCCGGCGAGGGGGACCTCGGCCAGGGAGCCGGGCCCGAACAGGGCGGCAAGGCTCGGATTGGCCAGCAATGCGAGCGCTTGCGCCACGATCTGTCCGCGCCGCGCTTGCGGTAGGCCGGCGCCACGCATGGCGGTGAGAGCCAGCCCCGCGGCCTCGCGCCCGCCCGGCTCGATATCCGGCAGAACCTGGAGGAGCAGATGCGCCAGCCGTCCGGCCTGCGCGGCCGCGGCCAGGAAGGGCCCGTCGCCGGGCCGCTCGGCCGCATCGGCGGCGCTGAGCGCATTCGACGGCTTCAGCGGCGGCAAGGGCTCGCTCTCGGCCGGGAGGGCGCGGCGCAGCCAGGTTGGCTCGACGATGGCGGGCTTCTCAGCGGCAGTCTCCGCCCGCTCGAGCGGCTGTGGCGCCGAGACCATGAAGCGCTTGATCGTCTCCTGCCCGTCTGGCGCGGCGACCTCGTGCAGGCCACTGGGCGCAGCTGCAAGCCCGTCCTCGACCATCGCATACCAGCTGCCCTCTGGGGCCTCGCCCTTGGGCTGCGCGCCGCAGACGATCAGCCGGTCCTCGGCCCGGGTCATCGCGACATAGAGCAGGCGGTGGTGCTCCTCGACATATTGCGCGACGACCTGGTCCTTGGCCCGGCGTGTGGCGGCCGTATCGGCGGCTCGCGCCGGCGGCCAGATCGGCACCGGTGCCCCCCGCGGCGGCGCGACCTCCATGATCTTCGGCAACCGCTTCTCGCCCGGCTCTGGCGCGATATCGGCGAGGATGACGATCGTGGATTCCAGGCCCTTGGAGCCGTGCACGGTCATCACGCGCACCTCGCCGGCGCTGCTCGACAGGTCGCGCTTCACCTCCGTGCCGGCATTGACGATGTGATGCAGGAAGCCGGCGAGCGAGGGGCCGTTCTTCCGTTCGAAATCGAGCGCCGCGTTCAGGAAGGCGTCGAGCGCATCGCCCGCCTCGGCGCCGAGCCGTGCCAGCGCCAGGTTGCGCCCGCCGCCCGGCCCGAGCAGCTCCGCGAAGAAGCGGAACGGACCGCAGGACCCGGCGCGATGGCCGAGTTCCACCAGCCGCCGCTCGGCGGCGGCATAGTGCAGTTCGCTCTCGCCGGCCTGCCGCAGGGCGGCGCGTAGCGAGCCCTGTCGTTCCGGCGCAAGGCGCAGCAGATCCTCGTCGGTGAGGGCGAAAAGCGGTGTCTTCAGCGCGATCGCCAGCGAGAGATCGTCATCCGGCAGCAGCAGCGCCTTGCCGAGCGCGACGAGGTCCTCGACTGCCGGATGCTCGGCGAGGCTCAGGCGGTCGCGCCCGGTCACCGGCACGCCGGCGTCCTTCAGCGCCTTGACGATCGCCTCGAAGAGCGGCCCGCGCTGGCGCAGCAGGATCATCACGTCGCCCGGCCGGAACGGCCGGCCGAGATCGTCATGGCCCTGGCGCTGCCAGCGCCTGAGCACGGTCGCGATCCGCTCGGCCAGCTTCACCGTGCCGCTGCGCCGTTCCGGTGCGTCGACAGGCGTCGTCCAGGCATCCGGCGGTTCGCTCTGGTCATTGGCTGCGATCGGCCAGAGATCGACCGTGCCGGGGTCGCTGCGGCGCACGGTATCGTGAAGTTCCGGCCGCTGCGTACCGTCGAAGACGAGGCCGCGCGCATGGTCCGGCAGGGCGAACACGGCATCGACCGCCTGCATGATGTCCGGCGCCGAGCGGAAGGACGTGTTGAGGCTGACCGCCTCAAACCTGAGATTGGCTTCGACGATGCGCTGCCCGAGCCGCTTCCGCTCCTCGCCGAAGGATTTCGGCGCCGCGCCCTGGAAGCCGTAGATCGACTGCTTCTCGTCCCCGACGACGAAGATCGTGCGCGGCTTCGGCCCGCGCAGGACGCCGTCGCCGGCGGTGAACTCGTCGGCGAGCGCGCGCAGGATCGCCCATTGCGCCTCGCTCGTATCCTGCGCCTCGTCGAGCAGGACATGGTCGATGCCGGCATCGAGCTTGTAGAGCACCCAGGCGGCATCGACCCGCGCCAGCAGCGAGCGCGTCCTGGCGATCAGGTCGTCATAGTCGAGCAGGGAGCGCTGGGCCTTGAGCCGCTGATAGGCGGCGAGCACACGCGTCACCAGCAGGGCAAGGGCAGCGCTGCGATCGCGCACGGCAATCGCGTTGAGCCTATCCTGCGCCGCACCGACCAGCGCATGCAGCGCCTCCAGCACCGCCATCAGCGCTGGCTCGAACTCGGATTTGCCCTTGCCGCGGATATTCGCGTTGATCGTGCCCTCGGCCGTGACGAAGCCGCTGCGGCAGGTCGAGACGGGGTCGCCGCTGAACCCGGCGGCAATGACCTGCCGCAAGGTGGCGGCAAAGGTCTGGCGGGTCGGGCTGCCGGCATCGAGCCCGGCGATCAGCTCCGCCAGCCCCGACAGGGCGGCAAGCTCGCGCCGGAAGCCGGACAGCACCGCAGCGGCCTCGAGATCGGGTGTGATCTCGAGAAAGGCCGCGATGCCCTCGCGCATCTCCCGGGCCGCGCGCGGCCGGCCTGCGGCATCGCTGAACAGGGCGCGCTGGCGCAGGGCCTCCTGCATCATCGCGTCGAACGTGTCCTGCGCCGCCTGCTCGGCCAGCAGATGCAGCGCCTGCGCCTCCGCGCCCTCGGGATCTGCGGCGATTCCGGCCAGCAGTTCCCGCCGCGCATCGCGCAGCAGTTCGGCCTGGGCCAGATCGTCGGCCACCTCGAAGCGTGGCGGCACATTGGCCTCGAACGGTGCCGATTGCAGCACGCGGGTGCAGAAGGCGTGGATGGTCTCGATCTTGAGCCCGCCCGGCGTCTCCAGCGCCTCGGCGAAGAGCCGCCGCGCCGCCTGACGCTGGCTCAGGCTCGGCGGCAGCCCGGTCAGCCTGGTCAGCGCCGCCGCGAGATCGGCATCCGGCATCGTCGCCCAATCGCCGAGCGCCTTGAAGACGCGGTTGGCCATGTTGGCCGCTGCGGCCTTGGTATAGGTGATGCAGAGCATGCGGCCGGGCGCTACCCCGTCCAGCAGCAGGCGCAGCACCCGGTTGACCAGCACATGCGTCTTGCCCGAGCCGGCATTGGCCGAGACCCAGGCGCTGAGATCGGGCCGCGCCGCCAGTGCCTGGCGCTGCTCGGTCTGGAGCGGGACGTTCCAGCCGGGCTTCACGATTCGCCCCCGCTCTCGTCGCCGCCCGGCGCCGCCGACCATTCCTTGACGCGTGCGAGCTGGTCATAGGGGCTGGCGAACTTGATGAATTCGGGAGCGCGCCGTGAGAGATAGGCCTCGCGCCCGGTCCGGAGCGCGCCGAGATGCTCGATCAGCCGCTCGAGATGGCGCGCCGCGACATCGGCCAGCGGCTCGCCGTCGAATTCGAGCGGCTTGTCCTTGGCCCAGCCTTTCGGATCATGGTGGAGCTTGAGATAAAGCAGCGCTTCGACCGGCGTCGGCCCGACCGTGCCGCGAAAACCGGCGCGGGCGGCAAGCTCGGCTTCGAGCGTCAATTGCGGGGCAAAGCCCTTCTCGACCTGCTTCTTGCTCGGCGGTGCGCCGGTCTTGAAATCGATGATCCTGAGCGTCGGCAGCCGGGTCAGCTCGACCCGGTCGGCCCGGCCGCTGAGGCGGAAGCTCGTGCCGTCGGGCAGCTTGAAATTATCCGCCGTGACCTGCTCGACCGCGATCTTCGCCAGCGCCGGGCGCCGCCTCTCCTCCCAGGCCACGAAGTGTTCGGCCGTGAGCAGGAAGCGCGGCCACCAGAAGGCGCGCACCTCCGGCGTATCGGCATAGTCGCGGAACAGCCGCTCGCCGATCCCGACCACCTGCTCCAGCGCATCGACTGGCAGCTGCTCGGGATAGGCTTTGGCGAAGGTCTCGACGATGTCGTGCAGCAGCTTGCCGCGATCCGTCGCGCTCGGGTCCTCGATCAGCTCGGGCAGCGCGTCCAGCTTCAGGATCTTGCGGGCAAAGATCTGGTAGGGATCGCGGTAGAGTGTTTCGATCTCGGTGACGCTGAGCGCCGTTGGCTGCAGATGTCGCGCTGGCCGCGGCGCCGGCCGGCCGATCGGCTTGGTGGCGGCGCGTTCGGCAAGCCTCGCCGCGAGCCCGGTCAGCCGCTGCCCGCGTTGCTCGGCCTTGCTCCAGGCCGGTTTCGGCGTCACCGCCTTCAGCCTTTGCCAGAAGCGCGAGGCGATGGTCTCGGCCTCGCCGGCCTTGCGGGCACGGGTGAGCGTGACCTGCCGGGCCATGATCGCCTGGACGAAATCATGCGCGGTCTGGCCGATGCGCCGTTCCGGCGGCGGAAGGCCGAGTTCGGCCCGCATCGGCCGGTTCAGGAAGGAATCGGTCTTGGTCTCGGGCGGCCAGACACTCTCGATGAGCCCGCCGAGCACGACATGATCCGCTTCGAGCAGGCGCGCCTCGAGCAGGCCCCAGATCTTGACGCGCGGGTGGCCGCTGCCGGGGCGCCGCACGACCGTCTCGGTCAATAGCCCGTCGAGAATGGCGACGAGATCGCGCGCCCTGCCGCCCTCGGGCGCATCGCTGATGGCGCTGTCGATATCGTCGAACAGCTTGAGCAACGCCTCCCCGTCAGGGCCGGCGAAGGCGAGCGCGGCTCCGGTCTCCGTCAGGCTCAGCGCTTCGACGGCCTGGCGAGCCGCAGCGACGACGGCTGAAAAGGCCGGGCTCGGCGCGGCAAGCGCCGCCAGCAGCGGGCTCAGCGCCGCATCGAGCGCCGCAAGCAGCTGCCCACCGGCCGCGATATCCTCCGGACTCAGTCTTTTGCGCGGCAATGGCGCGTGCGGCTCCGCCTGCAGCTGCGGCAATCGGGCGACGCTGGCGCGTAAGCCCGCCATGCCCTTCGCCACCGTCTCGCCGCGCCAGGCGCCGATCTCCAGCGCAGTCGCGCCCGGGGCCACGGCCTCTCGCGTCAGGCCGAGTCGGCAGAGTGGATGTGCCAGCAGGGCGACGGTGCTGGCAGGCGTCATCTCGACCAGTGCCGCATCGAGGATCAGCCGGAGCAACGACCCGGCCGGCGCGCGCGCCAGCGGCAGGCCGGCGGAATCGTCGACCTCGATATCCCAACGCCTGAGCTCGACGGCGACGCGCTCGGCGAGCCCGCGGTCCGGCGTGATCAGGGCGGCCTGCCTGTCAGGCTCCTCCAGCGTCTCGCGCAGCGCGACCGCGATCGCCAAGGCTTCTTCGCGCTCGTCGGCCGCCTCGACGAGGCTGATCCCGGCGAAAGCCGCTGCGGCATCCTCGGCAGAGAGCCGGCTTGCGAGTCCGGCCCAAAGCTCGGTGACGGAGGCAGGCAGCATCGCCTCACGCAGCATCGCGGCGCGTGCGGCGCGCGGCACGTCGGGCACGGCGAGGCACCGGACATCATCGCGAACCGCTTGCAGCACGCCGAGCAGATGGTGCAGGGCCGCCTGCGGATGCGAGGGCGCCGGCTCCTTCTCGATCGCGCTCCAGGCCTGGTCCGCCAGTTCCAGATCGAGATCGGGCAGGACGACCGCGCCATTGGGCAGCCGCGCAATCGCCGCCAGCAAGCGCGCCGTGGCCGGGACCGTACCGGTCGAACCCGCTGCGATGATCGGACCTGTGGCGCCGCCCGCGAGCCTTTGCCGCTCGGCTTCCAGCATGCGGTTGCGGAAGGCGGCCGGGTCGCAGGCGTTACGCTCGCCGAGGATCGCCGGCCAGGCCTCGGCGAGAATGGCGAGGAAGCTGGCATTGAGCTGCCAGACCTTGTCGAAGCGCGTCGCGTCGAGCCCGGCCAGCCGCTCGATGGCCGCGCCCTCGGTCTGCATCTGGTCGAGCAATGTCGCGAGATCGCTGGCGAGCCCCCAGGCTTCGCCCAGCGTCGCCGGCACCAGCGAGGGCTCGGACGGATCGAGCCTGAGATGGCTGCGGTTTGCCGTACGGCCCCAGGCGTCGACCAGCCGCGTCAGCAGCATGCGCCGCGCCATCGGGTCGATCGGCCCGATTCGCTCCGCCGCCCAGGCGCCGGCGCCGATCTGCGCCGTCTCGGCCTCGTCGACATCGCCGAGCGGCACGATCCGCGGCAGCAGCAGCGGCTTGCCGCCGAGCTTGGCCGACAGGCAGGCGGCGAAGGCGCGCGCGGCGCGCCGCGTCGGCAAATAGAGCGTGGCCCGCGCCATCGCAGCCGGGTCGGCCGGGTCATGGATCTTGCCGAAGCGGCCCTCCAGCACCGCCTGCGCCAGCACGTCGAGGAAGGGCGCGCCGGCGGGGATGCTGAAGAGGTTGAGCTCAGGCATGAAGCGCTTGCGCGGCCGCGAAGGCGGCCTCGGCCGGTGCGATCGCCTCGGGCGTGCCGACATGCAGCCACTGGCCGCGCAGCACCGCGCCGAACAAGGTTCCGGCGGCGATGCAGCGGTCGAACAGCAGGTTGAGCGAGAACGGCCCGTCCGGCGTATCCGCGAACAGCCCGGGCTTGATGATCGCGACCCCGGCATAGACGTAAGGTGCGTTCGCCGCCTGACCTCGGCGGGTCAGTCTTCCCGCCTGGTCACGGAAGAAGTCGCCGGCGCCGTCGAAGCCGATGCTGCCTTCGCGCTCGGCCAGGAGCAGCAGCATGTCCATCCGCGCCGGCTCCCAGCCTTCCGCGATCGCGACGATGTTGGAATGGCCGTTCTCGCTCCAGAGCGAATCGGAATTGACGTGGAAGAACGGCTCGCCGCCGAGCAGCGGCAGCGCCTTTTTGACGCCGCCGCCGGTTTCCAGCAGCAGCGAGCGCTCATCCGAGATCTTGACGCGCGGACGCTCGCGGCCGGCGACGTGATCCTCGATCTGTCCAGCGAGGTAGTGGACGTTGACGATTGCCTCGTCGACACCGGCTTCCGCCAGACGGTCGAGCGCATGGTCGAGCATGGCTTTGCCGCCGATCCTGACCAGCGGCTTCGGCAAGCTGTCGGTGATCGGCCGCATGCGCTGGCCGAGCCCGGCCGCCAGCACCATCGCCCGGCGGATCGGCCGCGATCCGGTCTCAGTCACGCGAATCTCCTTGTCATGCCGTCACGCTATCAGGCATGGCGGCGGGCGACACTCAAGCCCGTTCGCGGGCCCGCTCACGCAGCGTCTCAGCGCTCTGGCGCTTCGACGACGAGCGCGTTGTTGAGGACGCGGACGACCTCCTCGAGGCTCTCGCTGACGCCGAGATTGAAGTCCTTTCCGAACGAGATGATCGTCTCGTTGGTGCCGCCCTTGTAGGTATAGACCACGCAGGCTTGCGCGGCGTTGACGAAGACCGGCTTCGCATCGATCGCGGATTTGAATTCACAGAGCTTGGGCACTTGGACCTCCTGCCATCCTGGACGAGCGAATCGGGGATCCGGTTCGGCCGTGGCGCATCGGTTTACAGGGTCGGCTTCAGGCGGTCTCGAACAGCTTCGGCAGATATTGCAGGTACCAGCCCTTCAGCTCCTCGAGCGCGGGATGATCGAGGTTGCGGCGCAGATAGGTCTCGATGCGCGGCAGATGCTTGAGATAGGCCGGCTTGCCGTCGCGCCGGTCGAGCCTGGCGAAGATGCCGGCGATCTTGGTGTTGCGCTGGGCGCCGAGGATGGCATAGGCGCGGGCGAAGCCGGCCAGATCGAATGTCTCGTCATCGGCGCGGCGCGCCTTGCCATAGGCGGCGAGCAGCCTGAGTTCCAGTGCCGCCGGCACGTCAACGCGGGCATCCTGGCCGAGCGAGACGAGGTCGTAAGCCGGATTGCCGAGCAACGAATCCTGGAAATCGATCAGCCCGAGCTTGGCATGGCCCTCGCGCTCAGGCAGCCAGATCAGGTTGGGGGAGTGGAAGTCGCGCAGGGTCCAGGTCGTGGGCGCTTCCAGGATCTCGTCGAAGAGCTTGTCCCAGATCCGCCCGAACTCGGCCTTGGTGACCGCCGGCAAGGTCACGCCGGCGATATGCGGCGCATACCACTCGAGCATCAGCTCGGTCTCGATCGTCATCGCCTCGCGGTCATAGTCGGGGATGACATGGTCGCGCCCCTCGGCCACCGGCAGGATGGTGGGCAAGGTGTGGCGGTGCAGGTCGGCGAGCAGGAGGGCGGCGGCCTCGTAGCGCTCAGGTATCGGGGCGCCTTCGGCGTCGAGCACGCCGCCATCGCCGAGATCCTCGATCAGCAGCAGCCCGGTGATCAGGTCCTGCGCCAGGATCTCCGGCGCGGAATAGCCGAGCGAGCGTAGGCCGTGATCCATCGCCACGAAGGCGTCAACCGATTCGGCGAGATGCGCGATCGCGCTGTAGGGCTTGCCGAGGCGGATCGGCGGTCCGTCCGGGCGCGGCGGCGAGATCATCAGGATCGCCGTCTCGCCGTCGGGCTGGGTGAGCCGCTCATAGGCGCGGGTCGAGGCGTCGCCGAGCATGTATTCACGCTTTGCCGCTGCCCAGCCGGCCGCGTCGATCAGCTCGCGCGCCGCTACCGCGATCGACAGCCGCGAGCGCCAGAGCACGCCGCCGGCGAGGCTGGCGATACGGCCTGTCTCGGGCCGGTCGGGCTCGACATCGAGCACGATGTCGAGCCGGCGGCCGGCCGGCAGGCGCGTCCCGGCGCGGTCAGGCCACTCGACGAGGGTGATCACCCGCTCCAGATCCTCGATCAGCCCGATATCGTCGAGCTCGTCGGGCGAGCGCACGCGGTAGAGATCGGCATGGAGCACGGCGCCGCGCGGGGTGTCGTAGCTCTGCACCAGCGTGAAGGTCGGGCTCGGCGCCTCCAACTCGGGATCGCCGGCGATCTCGCGCAGGATCGCCCGGGCCAGCAGCGACTTTCCGGAGCCGAGATGGCCGGACAGCGCGACGATATCGCCGGGCTTCAGGATCGCGGCGAGATCACGGCCGAGCCGCTCGGTCGCGGCTTCGTCGCCAAGCGAGATGAGATGCGCGCCCACCTTGGGCGTTTCGTCGCTCATTCAGCGGCATCCGAGAGGTGAACGCCCTCGGAAGGGAAGATCGCGGTGACGCTCGTGCCGCGGCCCGGCGCCGAATCGAGCTCGACGCGCCCGCCATGCAGCTCGACGATCGAGCGCACGATCGAGAGGCCGAGGCCGACGCCGCGATGCTTCGAGCCGAGCGAATGGCTCTCGAACCGGTCGAACACCTTCTCCTTGACCTCGGCCGGAATGCCGCGGCCCTCGTCGGCGACGGTGATGCGAACATCGCCGCCGCTGCGGCCGGCGACGACCTTGATGGTCTGGCCGGGCGAGGAGAAGCCGATCGCGTTCGAGATCAGGTTGAACAGCACCTGTCGCAGGCGCTTGCCGTCGGCGCGCAGCGGCCCGGTCTGCGGCGCGATCTCGGTCCTGAGCGTGAGCTTGGAATCGGTCAGCCGGTCATGCAGCCCGGCGGCGGCCTGGGCGATGGTCTCGGCGACGTCGACCTCGCCGAGATCGAGCGCCAGCGCGCCGTTGTCGATCGAGGCGAGGTCGAGGATGTCGTTGATGATGGCGAGCAGCGCGCCGGACGAGCGCACGATATGACCGGTATAGTCACGCTGCTTCTCGTTGAGCGGGCCGACCGTCTCGGTACCCAGCAATTGCGCGAAGCCGATGATATTGGTCAGCGGCGAGCGCAGCTCGTAGGAGACGTGGTGGACGAAATCCTCGCGCAGCCGTGCGACCTTCTCCAGCGCGTCGTTCTTCTCGGTCAGCGCCCGCTCGACATTCACGCTGGCGGTGACGTCGGCGAAGGTGATCAGCGTCGCGCCGTCGGGCAGTGGGGCGGCGGCGCAGTCCAGCACCGAGCCGTCACGCCGCTCCATCCGGCAGCCATAATCCTCGCGCGCGTCACGCACGCCGGTGACGGTGCTCTGCAGCTCGCTCCAGACCTCGTCATGCGGGTAGAGCGGCCGGCACAGCCGCACCACCTCCTCGATATGCGGGGCCGCGCCGGAAAGATCGGTCTGGATCTTCCAGGCCTGCGCGAAGGCCGGATTGGAAAGCTTGAGCCGCCCGTCGGAGCCGAACACGGCGACGCCTTCGCGTAGCGAGTCGAGCGTCTCGCGCTGTGTGCGGGAGAGGGCATTGAAGCGCGATTCCAGCGTGAAGCGCTCGGTCACGTCGTCAAAGAGATAGGTCACGCCGCCCTGCGGGTTGGGGCTGGCGACGACATGGATGGTGCGCCCGTCCGGCAGGAACCACCAGTCTTCGCTGGCGCGCAGACTGGTATAGGCCGCCTGCACGCCGGCCTTCCAGCTGCGGTAGTCGCCTAGCTCGGGCAGGCGCCGCTCCGAGCGGAGCCGGTCGAGGATCTCGCCATCGGTCGGCTTGCCGTCGAGGAAGGCGGGGTCGAGCGACCACAACGCCTCGAAGCCGGAATTGGCATAGACCAGCCGCTGCGAGGCATCGAACACTGCGACGGCGGTCTTCAGCCGGTCGAGCGTGCGCACATGCGCATCCATCTGGCGCTGCAGGTCGGCCCGCACCGCTTCGAGCTCGCTCATGTCGGTGGCGATGCCGGCAAAGCCGGCCGGGGTCGGCAATTCCAGGATGTCGAGCGTGCGGCGCTGGCCGGCGACCACGGCGCGCGCCCGCGTCGAGAAGGTCTTGTGGTCGTGCCGCGCCAGTGCTGCGCCCTCGCGCACGCCGCGGTCGAGCAATTCGAGCCCGCTCTTGACCACCTCGTCGCTGCCGGCTGCCTCCACGGCCCGAACATAGGCGGCGTTGGCCCAGCTCAGATGGCCCTCGGCAGTGCGTGTCCAGACCGGTTGCGGCAGCCCCGACAGCAGGGTCGACAGCGCCGCATGCTCGGCCGTCACCTGTTTGAACTCGTCCTGCAGCGCCAGGAGCTTGGCCCGCTCGCCGGTGACCTCGCGGAAGCGGATCACCGCGCGCCCGGCGACCGGCCGGCCCTCGATGTCGATGAACGGGCCGGATTTGCTCCTGATCATGAAACCAAACGCTTCGCCGCGCTGCTTCAGCGCGTCGGTCGCCAGTTCTAGCCGCTTGGCATCGGTGGGCGTGGCCCAGGTACCGTAGGCGAGCGCAAGCGTCGCGCCGGACATGCCGAGGAAACCGCTATCACCCTCGAAGACCGGGTCGGCACTCTGCCCGTTCCAGCTCACCACGACCTGCGGGTCGGCGGCGAGCAATGCGTTGAGCCGGTCCTGATGGCCGCGCACCGCCTCGAGATCGCCAGCCAGCTCGGCCTCGCGGCGCTGCCAGCGCGAGCGTTCGCGCACATAGACGATCGAGGTCGTGGCGGCGAAGACGACGAGCCCGGCGAGAATGATCGACAGGCTGCTGGTGCTCGTCGCGGAAGGAAGCAGCTCGGATTGCGCGAAGGCGCCGCTCGATGCGCTGCCGATGACGAGACCTGGAATGAGTGCGTCACGGCACCTCGCGCCGCGGCCTCGTTCCTGTTGTCTCGCTCGTCTCATTCGCTGCCGCCATTCTATCAGTGGTCACCGGCACGGCCGGAATCCGGCCGGAGCGCCGCCATCCGAACCGGACGCACGCACACCACCCGAGACAACCCAATTTGAGTGTTGATCCGGCTCACGCGAACGCGTCCCCAGCCCGAATCAACTCCACTCTAATCACCGGTGGAGTCCGGCAGGAAGTACTTAATGGCGGGTAAAGAGGCATAAAATCGCGGCCAAATCGCGGGGTCGCTGCAGAAATCAAGCAGTAGAGGCTGGAATGAGCCAGCGCGGCTATTAGTAGTGGTCCAGGCGGCCGCGACACGATGACCAAATGAAAAAGGCCCGGCGCTTGCGCCGGGCCTGATCGTCTTGGCTGAAAATTTCGTGTCAGTAGCGATACAGTTCGGGCTTGAACGGCCCGCTCTGCGCCACGCCGATATATTTCGCCTGCGTCTCGTTGAGCACGGTCAGCTTGGCGCCGACCTTGGCGAGGTGGAGCGCGGCGACCTTCTCGTCGAGATGCTTCGGCAGCGTGTAGACCTTGGTCTCGTACTTGGCGTGGTGGTTCCAGAGCTCGATCTGGGCGAGCGTCTGGTTCGAGAACGAGCACGACATCACGAAGGACGGGTGGCCGGTCGCGTTGCCGAGATTCACCAGGCGGCCTTCCGAGAGCAGGATGATGCGCTTGCCGTCGGGGAACTCGATCTCGTCGACCTGCGGCTTGACGTTGTCCCACTTGAAGTTCTTCAGGCCGGCGACCTGAATCTCCGAGTCGAAATGGCCAATATTGCAGACGATGGCGCGGTGCTTCATCGCGCGCATGTGCTCGACGGTGATGACGTCGAGATTGCCGGTCGCGGTCACGAAGATGTCGGCGCGCGGGGCGGCGTCTTCCATGGTGACGACCTCGTAGCCCTCCATCGCCGCCTGCAGGGCGCAGATCGGGTCGATCTCGGTGACGAGCACGCGGCAGCCGGCCTGGCGCAGCGAAGCGGCCGAGCCCTTGCCGACATCGCCGTAGCCGGCGACGAGCGCGACCTTGCCCGACATCATCACGTCGGTGCCGCGGCGGATCGCGTCGACCAGCGATTCACGGCAGCCATAGAGGTTGTCGAATTTCGACTTGGTGACGGAGTCGTTGACGTTGATCGCCGGGAAGGGCAGGCGCGAAGCCTTGGCGAGCTCGTAGAGACGGTGCACGCCGGTGGTGGTCTCTTCCGAGACGCCCTTGATCGCGGCGCGGGTCTTGGTGAACCAGCCCGGATTGTCCTTGAGCTGGCGCTTGATCAGCTTGAAGAAGATCGTCTCTTCCTCATTGCCCGGCTTGTCCAGGAACTCGGCCTTGCCGGCCTCGGCCTCGGCGCCGAGGATGATCAGCATGGTCAGGTCGCCGCCATCGTCCAGGATCATGTTCGGCGTGCCGCCGTCGCCCCAGGTCGCGGTCTTGAGCACGTATTCCCAGTAGTCTTCCAGGGTCTCGCCCTTGATGGCGAAGACCGGCGTGCCGGTCGCGGCGATCGCGGCGGCGGCGTGGTCCTGGGTCGAGAAGATGTTGCAGGACGACCAGCGGACGTCGGCGCCGAGTTCCTTGAGGGTCTCGATCAGCACCGCGGTCTGGATGGTCATGTGCAGGCAACCGGCGATGCGCGCGCCCTTGAGCGGGGCCTTGCCCTTGTGCTCGGCGCGGATCGCCATCAGGCCCGGCATCTCGTCCTGGGCCATGTTGATTTCCTTGCGGCCATAATCCGCAAGCGCAATGTCCTTGACGACGTAATCCGACACGGGGCTGCTCCAGTTTGAAAGCGCTGAATGACGGCGGCTCTGTAGCAGCCCGCGTCGGGGAAGGCAATCAAAGATATAAAGATGTCTTTATGTGTTTGCCGGCGCGGCTTGAAACCCCGGCAGACCTGCCAAACTCGCCCGTGTGGGGAGCATCTACACCCCGAACGCTGTCTGGCACCAAGGAGGATGTGGTGGCCGCGACAAGCCCGACCATGACGGTAACGGGCTGCGGCTATTGATGGCCTGACCGCTTGCGCATCCCGCGCAGCGATATGCGGCCTCTGAAGAGTGCGACGAAGAAGCAGCCGAGTGTGACGTTGGCGCCGGAGATCTTCACGAAAGCCAGCGATGCATGCGCATCGCTCCACCCCTGTGAATTTACTCCCCTTCGCCGAACTTGTCGGCGACGAGCGCGGACAGCGCCTGCAGCGCTTCCTTGGCGTCAGGACCTTTGGCGACGACGGTGATAGACGAGCCGATGCCGGCGCCGAGCGTCAGGATGCCCATGATCGACGTCGCGCCGACCGTCTCGCCACAGCGGGTCACGGTGATATCGGACTCGAAATTGGAGGCGCATTGCACGAATTTCGCCGTGGCGCGGGCGTGCAGCCCCTTCTTGTTGACGATCTGGAACTCGCCATAGACGGCCCCGGCCGGAATCTCGACCTCGGGACAGTCGCAATCGTCGTCGCAGTTCTCGCTCACGGCGGTCCTCATTTGCCCGCCAGGACGCGGCTGGCGACCGTGATGTACTTGCGCCCGGCATCCTGGGCGCTCGAGACCGCCTCGTCGAGAGTCTTCTCCTCGCGCACGCTGGCGAGCTTGATCAGCATCGGCAGGTTGATGCCGGCGACGACGTCGATCCGGCCCGGCTCCATCACGGAGATGGCGAGGTTGGACGGCGTGCCGCCGAACATGTCGGTCAGCACGATCACGCCGCTGCCGTTCTCGACCTGCTCGACCGCGGCGATGATGTCGCGCCTGCGGCCCTCCATATCGTCATCGGGGGCGATGGCGATCGTGGCGAGATTTTGTTGGGGTCCGACGACATGTTCGAGCGCAGCCCGAAACTCGGTCGCCAGATGGCCGTGCGTCACGAGGACGAGTCCAATCATTCGCAATGGCACCGGAGAGCGCTGGGCGCCCGGACAAGGTCGCGGTTTATGCGGCAGGTGCGAAGGATAGGCAAGATGGCGCGCTTAAAACTTGTCGAAATCTAGGCGAAAGACTCGTCCTGGAACAGGCGCAAGGCCGCCAGAACCAGCCTTTCGTCGCCCGCCTGGCCGTGGATCGTCAGGCGCGGGAGGTCGATTCCGAGGACCTGCTCGACGAGTGCCTCAGGCTCCGGCATGCGCGGCGGCTCCTCGCCTTTGCAATCGACGATAAGGCGGATCACGGCGGCTGAAAGATAGGGTTCCGGTGTCAGCCCGAGCCCGCGCCGTTCGACCAGGCCCTCGAGCGGCGAGACCGGCCGGGCGATGATCCTGCCGCCGCAGGCCGCGAGCGCGACCCGGTCGTCGCCGATCAGGCGGGCGAACAGCCCTTCCTGTTTCGCAAGTGCGAGCAAAGCCAGCGACAGGAAGGACTTGCCGGCGCCGGATGCGCCGCGGATGAGCAGCCCGGCCTCGCCGATCGCGACCGCGCTGGCATGAACGCGCTCGCTCGCGCCGTTTCGCTTGGATCGTGGCATGGCCTCGCTCAGGCGGCTTGCGACACGGCCGGCAGGCGCACCACGAAGCGCGCGCCAAGGCAGGCCTCGTTGTCATTGGCCGGGTCGGTGCGGTTCTCGGCCAGGATGCTGCCGCGATGCGCCTCGACGATCTGGCGCGAAATCGACAGGCCGAGGCCGGAATTCTGGCCGAAGCCCTCGTTCGGCCGGTCAGTATAGAAGCGCTCGAAGATGCGTTCCAGCGCGTGATCCGGGATGCCGGGCCCGTCATCCTCGACGCTGACCAGCACGTCCGGCCCGGCGCGCGACAGAATGACGCGCACCGGCTTGTCCGGTGGCGAGAAGGAGCGGGCATTGTCGATCAGGTTGACCATGACCTGGCCGAGCCTGGAATCGTGGCCCATCACCAGGAAGTCGCTGCGCCCGCCTGGCCGCTGGCCACGGCGCTCGATCTTGAGCTCGATGCCGGGCTGGCCCTCGCGCTTGGTCTGGTTCTGCAGCCCGACCACCGCCTCCAGCACCTGCGCCATGTCGACCGGTTCGGCCTCGTTGCGGGCGAGCTCGGCATCGAGGCGCGATGCGTCGGAAATATCGGAGATCAGCCGGTCGAGCCGGCGGACATCGTGCTGGATCACCGCCATCAGCCGGCTGCGCGCATCGTCGTTGCGGGCGCGCGGCAGGGTCTCGACGGCGCTGCGTAGCGAGGTCAGCGGGTTCTTGAGCTCATGCGCGACATCGGCGGCAAAACTCTCGATCGCCTCGATGCGGTTGTAGAGGGCCCGGGTCATGTCGCGCAGCGAGCCCGAGAGATGGCCGATCTCGTCATGCCGGCTGGCGAAATCCGGGATCTCCTCGCGCGACTTGACGCCCTTTCGCACCCGCTGCGCCGCGTCCGCCAGCTTGCGGATCGGCTCGGCGATCGTGCCGGCGAGAAGCACCGAGAGCACGGTCATGACGCCGGCCGCGACCGCGAAGACCTGGAAGATCGCGTAGCGCTCGCCGGCGATGATGCTGTCGATATCGCCGCCCTGGGTCGAGAGCAGCAGGGCGCCGCGCACGGCCCGGAAGCGCTGTACCGGCACGGCGACCGAGACGATGGTCTGTCCGCGCGTGTTGACGCGCACGATGCTGGCCGGAACGCCGCTCAGCGCCCGCGCCACCTCGGGATAGGATTTGCCGTTGGCATTCTCGAAATCGTCATAGGTCGGCACGTCCGGGCGGCCGAGCCGGTTGCGCAGCATGTTCCAGGTCCGCTCCAGCAGCGGCGGCTCGTCGGGCTCGCCGAGGCGGGGCAGGTCGAGCCGCAGGATGTCGCCGCGCGAATAGAGGTTGCGCGAGTCGAGCGTCAGCATCCCGTCCTTGTCGTAGACGCGCGCCCGCGTCTTGGTCGGCGTCACCAGGCGCCGCAGCAGCGGCGCCACCTTCTCGGGATTGATCGAGAAATCGAGCGGGTCCTCGGCGATGCCGGCGCTCTCGCCGGCCTGGAGCTGCAGCAGCTTGTCGGGATCGATCGTGATCGCGTCGGTCTCGACCGTGGCCGAGGCGGCGATCGCGCCGGCGATGATCTCGCCCTGCGTCAGCAGGCTCTGTACGCGCGATTCGATCAGCCCCTCGCGGAACTGGTTGAGATAGAGGAAGCCGACCAGCAGGGCGACGAGCCCGGCGAGGTTGAGCACGACGATGCGCCGCGTCAGGCTCGATGCCGCGCGCGAGGAAACGGCGCGCAACGCCCGCTTGCCAGCGAGCATCAGCCGTCGGCGCAAGGCCGCGCCCCAGCCGCGGCTTTCCGACGAAACCCGGTTGTCATTCCCGACACTGGCCATGGTCTTGGCGCGTCTCGCTCTTCAGCCGCCTGGCTGCCGTCGCCCCGCCCCTCTCGCGAGGGTCTGGAAATTCGCGCGCCTCAGGCGCGCGGCGCTTCACATCTCCTTGAAGCGGTAGCCGACGCCATACAGCGTCTCGATCATATCGAACTCGGCATCGACCTGGTTGAACTTCTTGCGCAGCCGCTTGATGTGGCTGTCGATCGTGCGGTCGTCGACATAAACCTCATCATCATACGCCGCATCCATCAGCGCATTGCGGCTTTTCACCACGCCCGGGCGCTGCGCCAGCGACTGCAGGATCAGGAATTCGGTGACCGTCAGCGTCACCGGCTCGCCCTTCCAGGTGCAGGTATGGCGCTCCGGATCCATGCGCAGCTGGCCGCGCTCCAGGGCCTTGGCATCCTCGGCGCGGGCGGGAGCCGCCGCGTCCTTGGCGCCGGAGCGGCGCAGGATCGCCTTGACGCGCTCGACCAGGAGCCGCTGCGAGAAGGGTTTGCGGATGAAGTCGTCCGCGCCCATCTTCAGGCCGAAGAGCTCGTCGATCTCCTCGTCCTTCGAGGTCAGGAAGATCACCGGCAGGTCGGATTTCTGGCGCAGCCGGCGCAAGAGTTCCATCCCGTCCATGCGCGGCATCTTGATGTCGAAGATCGCCAGATCCGGCGGGTTCTGCTTCAGACCGTCGAGCGCCGAGGCGCCGTCCGTATAGGTCATGATGCGGTAGCCCTCCGCCTCCAGAGCGATGGAAACCGAAGTCAGGATGTTGCGGTCGTCATCGACCAGCGCAATGGTTGGCATAAGCTCTCTGTCTCTTTTGCCGGTTGCAATGAATGGTCCACTCTCGCGTGAGAGCGGCCAAACCATGGCCGCAATCTAGCCCGCGCGTGACAATTTCGCTACGCCTCTGCCGGCAAAAAGACTGAAAGCGCCAAGAGGTTCCATCGTGCAGGACGCATCCCGGGAAGAAGAAGTCGCGCGCAGGCCTGCCCAGGACCCGATCAGGCCGACCGATGACGGCGCCCGCGCTCTGGCGCGCGAGCTTGTCCGCGCTGCCCGTCACGGCGCGCTGGCGACGCTGTCGGGCGATGGCCACCCCTTCGCCAGCCTGACCAGCCTCGCCACCGACCTGGATGGCACGCCGCTGATCCTGGTCTCGGCGCTCTCGGGCCATACCGCCAATCTGAAGGCCGATCCGCGCGCCTCGCTGCTGGTTGCCAGGAGCGGCAAGGGCGATCCGCTCGCCCATCCGCGCATCACCTTGCGGGTGCGGGCGCGCCGGATCGAGCGCGAGAGCGAGGAGGGGAGCCGCATCCGCCGTCGCTTCCTGGCGCGCCAGCCCAAAGCGCAGCTCTATGTCGATTTCCCGGACTTCTCCTTCTTCGCCCTGTCGGTCGAGGGCGCCAGCCTGAATGGCGGCTTCGGCCGCGCCTATGAGCTGACACCCTCCGACATCCTCGCCGATCCCACGCAGATTCAGGGTCTGATCGCTGCCGAGGAAGGGGCGGTGGCCCATATGAACGAGGACCATGCCGACGCGGTGAAGCTCTACGCCACCGCCCTGCTCGGCGCGCCCGATGGCGACTGGCGCATCACTGGGCTGGATCACGACGGGCTCGATCTCGCGCTCGGCGACCAGGTCCTACGGCTGCCCTTCCCGGAACCGGTCGACGGGCCCGGCGCGCTGCGCTCGGTGCTGGTCGCGCTCGCGGCAAAGGCGCGCACCACCGCCTGAAGGCGTTTCACCGGCAATTTCGAAGTGAATCGCTGCCCAGGCTGCAGCGCTCTTTCAACCAAGCGGATGAAACGCCAGTTCAGCCGCTCCGGCGCGTTAATGATCGCAGCGTTTTCAATCGATTTAGTACGTTTTCAACGATTTAGGGACTTTTCCGCGACTTGAGCCGGCGTCATCATGCCTCTAAAGAGCGCGCCACCAACCCCATTCGTCGGCGCGAAGCCAAGGCTTCGTGCTCCACGACAACACAGTGCCCGCATCCTGGCGGGTCAGCGTCTCGGGAGGATCCCCAGTGGAAAATATCGGTCTGTTCAACGCCGTTCACGGCGCCGATCAATCCGGCTTCCGCAAGCTCAAGACCGTCTACTGGAACCTCGAAGCGCCCCGGCTCTATGAGGAATCGCTGAAGCGCGGCGAGTCGCAGATCGCCAGGGGCGGCGCGCTCTGCGCCGATACCGGCAGCCATACCGGCCGTTCCCCCAAGGACAAGTTCGTCGTCAAGGACGCCCAGACCGAAAGCAATGTCTGGTGGGAAAACAATGCGGCGATGAGCCCTGAGCATTTCGAGACCCTGCTCGCCGACTTCCTCGCCCATGCCGAGGGCAAGGAGCTCTTCGCCCAGGACCTTTATGGCGGCGCCGATCCGTCCCATCGCGTCAAGGCGCGCGTCTACACCGAATATGCCTGGCACTCGCTCTTCATCCGCAACCTGCTGATCCGGCCCGAGCAGGGCGAGCTCGCCTCCTATGTGCCGGAGATGACGATCATCGACCTGCCGAGCTTCAAGGCCGACCCCAAGCGCCATGGCTGCCGCACCGACACGGTGATCGCGATCGATTTCACCCGCAAGATCGTGCTGGTCGGCAACAGCGCCTATGCCGGCGAGATGAAGAAATCGGTCTTCACCTATCTGAACTATGTCCTGCCGACCAAGGGCGTCGTTCCGATGCACTGCTCGGCCAATGTCGGCGCCAAGGACGAGTCGGCGATCTTCTTCGGGCTCTCCGGCACCGGCAAGACCACGCTCTCGGCCGATCCCGACCGCACCCTGCTCGGCGATGACGAGCATGGCTGGTCGAAGGACGGCATCTTCAATTTCGAGGGCGGCTGCTACGCCAAGACGATCAAGCTCTCGGCCGAGGCCGAGCCGCAGATCTACGCGGCCTCGCTGCGCTTCGGCACGGTGCTCGAGAACATCGTGATGGATCCGATCACCCGCGAGGTCGATTTCGACGACCAGTCGAAGACCGAGAACACCCGCTCGGCCTATCCGCTCGACTTCATCCCCAACGCCTCGCGCACCGGCCGCGCCGGTACGCCCAAGAACATCGTCATGCTGACGGCGGATGCGTTCGGCGTCATGCCGCCGATCGCCAAGCTGACCCCGGCCGAGGCGATGTACCATTTCCTCTCCGGCTATACCGCCAAGGTCGCCGGCACCGAGCGCGGCCTCGTCGGCGTCGAGCCGGAATTCTCGACCTGCTTCGGCTCGCCCTTCCTGCCGCGCCATCCGTCGGAATATGCCAACCTGCTGCGCGACTTCATCGCCAAGCACCATGTCGATTGCTGGCTGGTCAACACCGGCTGGACCGGCGGCAAGTATGGCACCGGCCGGCGCATGCCGATCCGCGTCACCCGCCGCCTGCTCTCGGCCGCGCTCGATGGCTCGCTCTCCCGCGCCGATTACCGCCGCGATCCCTATTTCGGCTTCGCGGTGCCGACCTCGGTCCCGGGCGTCGAGCCGCATATCCTCTATCCGGTGAAGACTTGGCAGGATAAGGCCGAGTTCGCCGAGACCGCCAAGAAGCTGGTCGGCATGTTCGCCGAGAACTTCAAGCGCTTCGAGGATCATGTCGACGATTCCGTCCGGGCCGCCGCCCCGACGAATTCGCTGGCGGCCTAAGCGCCAGACGCCTTGCGATGTGCTACGAGAGGCGGCGATGAGCCGCCTCTTTTTCATTGTGCTGAAGCTTCTCCTGACATTGGTGATCCTCGGCGCCGCGACCTGGGGCGTCGGGCTCCTGCTGTTTCGCCTCGAGGGTAGCGTCGCGATCGTCGCCGCGGTCGGCTTCGGCATCGCCGCGCTTGCCGGGCTGGTCGGCCTCTGGACCGCCGCGCCGCGCCTGCCGCTCGGTTTCGCCATGGTCTTCGTCGGGCTGCTGTCCTGGTGGAGCACGTTCCAGCCATCGCATGATCGCGACTGGATTCCCGAGCTCGCCCGCCTGCCCGAGATCACGCGAGAAGGCGACAAGATCACCGTCACCAATCTGCGCAATTTCCGCTGGCGCACCGAATCCGATTACGACCAGCGCTGGGAGACGCGCAGCTTCGATCTCTCGAAGATCGAGGGCGCCGATCTCTTCCTGTCCTACTGGTCGGGCGAGGCGATCGCTCATCTTCTGGTGAGCTTCACCTTCGCCGATTCTCCGCCGCTGACCTTCTCGATCGAGGTCAGGCGTCACAAGGGCCAGGAATGGTCGGCGCTCGCCGGCTTCTTCCGCATGTACGAGATGGCCTATGTCGCGGCCGACGAGCGCGATATTGTCGGCCTGCGCACCAATGCCCGCGGCGAGGATACCAGGCTCTTCCGGCTCGTCGCCCCGCCGCAGCAGGCGCGCAACCTGCTCTTGGCCTATGCTGCCGATGTGAACCTGCTGGCGAAGCAGCCGCGCTGGTACAACACCCTCACGACCAACTGCACCACGGTGGTTTTCCATCTCGCCGGCACGGTCGCGCCCGGAGCGCTGCCGCTCGATCCTCGCGTGCTCCTCTCCGGCTATTTGCCCGGCTATCTCCAGCGCATCGGCGCTGTGCGTACCGACATTCCACTGGCGGAGCTGGTCCGGCTCGGCAGGATCAGCGAGAAGGCGCGCACGCTCTCGCTCGACGATCCGGATTTCTCGAAGAAGATCCGCGAGGGCGTGCCGACCCGGCGGCCGTGACGCGCGTCATCCCGCACGCGCTGCGGCATGTAATGCTGCTGCGCAGATGCGGGCCCGTCCGACGGAGAGGGCGCCTCATTCTGCACGCGGTCCCGTGCGGCACTGCGCGCCGCGGCGCGCACGGGATGACACGCCTTACCTGAAGAACAACGCCGTCATCACCATGAAGAGCGGGATCAGCACCGCGCCCGACCAGAGCATGTAGCCGAAGAAGCTCGGCATCCTGACCTTCCGGTCCTTGGCGATGGCGTAGACCATGAAGTTCGGCGCGTTGCCGATATAGCTGTTCGCGCCCATGAACACGGCGCCGGCCGAGATCGCGGCCAGCGTCAGCGCCCCGGTCGTCATCAGTGCCTTCGGGTCGCCCCCGGCGAGCTCGAAGAAGACGAGATAGGTCGGCGCATTGTCGAGGAAGGAGGAGAGCGCCCCGGTCAGCCAGAAATAGGCGGTGATGTTGGGCGAGCCGTCGGCGCTCGAGACCAGCGCGACCAGCGCTGCGAAGGCGCCGTCCCGGCCGGCCTGCAGCATCGCCAGCACCGGGATGATGCAGATGAAGATGCCGGCGAAGAGCTTGGCGACCTCCTTGATCGGCCCCCAGGAGAATTCGTTGCCGGCCCGTACCGGCCCTGGCGTCAGGACGAGCGAGAGCCCGGCCAGGATCAGCAGGGCGATATCGCGCAGGACGTTCTGCAATTGGGCATGAACGCCATGGATCTCGAAGCTGACGCCCGGCTTCCAGCTCGCCGACATCAGGATGGCCAGGATCACGCCGCCGAGCAGGAGCAGGTTGATCTTGCCCCAGAGCCTGATCCGGCTGTCCGGCGTCGGGTCGCGCAGCGGCGGATAGTCCTTCTCCTTGCGGATGAAATAGCTGTCGAGCGCGTAGAACAGCGCCAGCAGGACAATCACCGCGAAGGTCGTCGCCGGCAGCAGATGCGTCGTGGTCCAGAAGAAATCGACGCCGCGCAGGAAGCCGAGGAAGAGCGGCGGATCGCCGAGCGGCGTCAGCGAGCCGCCGATATTCGAGACGAGGAAGATGAAGAACACCACGACATGGACGTTGTAGCGCCGGTCGTCATTGGCCCGCAGCACCGGGCGGATCATGATGATCGAGGCCCCGGTCGTGCCGACGAAGCTTGCCAGCACGGTCCCGATCGCCAGCAGGATCGTATTGGTCGCCGGCGTGCCGTCGAGATTGCCGATCACCAGGATTCCGCCCGCGATGGTGAAGAGCGCGAAGAGCAGGATGATGAAGGGGATATAGTCGAGCAGCGCCGTGTGCAGCAGCGTCCCCAGCGCCGGTTCGAAGCCGCGGAACAGCACCAGCGGCACCACGACCAGAACCGACCAAAAGGCAGCGAACTTGCCGTAATGCAGCTCCCAGAGATGCGGAAAGAGCACCGGGCCGAGCGCGATCGAAAGCAGCATCCCGGCAAAGGGCAGCGCCCAGGCGACTCCCATGCTCGCGCCGCCGATATCGCCAGCGGCGAAAGCTGCGCTGGGAAGGAGGCAAAGCAGGAGCGTGGCGCACGCAAGCGATGAGACGATCTTCACCCTGGTTCCCCTTGGCCCGCGTGCCGCGGCCTGTCATCGTTCCTTTGCCTGCTGACTAAACAATGGCTCCGACGCTAGCAACCACGCGGCATGCAGCCGCCGCGGCTATCCAATCTATGAAATCTATTCTCCACTTTTGGACGGCATGCTTCAGTTGCGTAACGTCGGGTGGAAACGGCGTGCCGGGGGAAATTCCGCGATGCGGACTGCTGTCTATGCTTTGACGCTTGCCGTCGTCGCAGCCTCTTCTTTTCCTGCCCATGCCCAGGTCGCGATCGACGAGATCCGCGCCCAGCTATTCCTGGAGCGCTCCGGCAAGCTCTCGGAGAATCTCGTCGGCACCAAGAAGGCGCTGTTCAACACGGTGATCGGGGAGGGCGATGCCGGCGAGCCGGCGGACGCGATTTTGGTCACGCTCGCTTTCACCGGCGCCAAGAACACCAAATCCTCCGACAAGATCGCCCGCGACCTCGCCTCGATCACGGTCAAGCAGCAGGCCAAGACCGGCGAGAAGATCCTGCTCCGGCGCGTCTATGGCGGTTTCCTGTTCGGCGAGACAGGCCGCATCCACAAGGCTTTCCTGCTCGACAACGCCACCTGCGCGCCGCTCGAGATCGAGGTCAAGGTTGGCCGCAGCCGCAAGGAGGCCAAGCTGGATTTCGCCTGCGGCGAGTGAGCTGGCTCATAGAAGAACTGTTATGTCGCCGTTCATTTTCGTGGAACAATCTTCTCCCTGAGCCGCCTTAGCCCCGCATCCTGATTCGGTCCCGACCATGTGCCGTTTCCTCGCCTATTCCGGCGTTCCGGTCTTCCTCGAGGATTTCGTCGCCTCTCCCTGCCATTCGCTGATCCACCAGTCGCTCCATGCCGAGGAGGCCAAGACCGGCACCAATGGCGACGGATTCGGTGTCGGCTGGTATGGCGAGAGGTCCGAGCCCGGCCAGTATCGCGAGATCAGGCCGGCCTGGTCGGACGAGAACCTGCTCTCGATCTCCAGGCAGGTCCGCTCGCATCTGTTCTTCGCCCATGTCCGGGCCGCGACCGGCACCGCGACGACGCGCGCCAATTGCCACCCCTTCGTCCATGGCCGGCATCTGTTCATGCATAACGGCCAGGTCGGCGGCTACGCGTTGATCCGCCGGCGGCTGGAGGCGTTGATTCCCGATACTCTCTATGACGCTCGCGTCGGCACGACTGATTCGGAAGCGCTCTTCCTGCTTGCCCTCGCTCATATGGAGGAAGGCCTGCCGGCTCCGGATGCGCTCGCCGCGGCCATCGGCGACGTCCTGCTGCTGATGCAGGCGGCCGGCGTCCAGGAGCCGCTGCGCTGCGCCGCCGCGCTCGCCGATGGCGAGACCATCCACGCCATCCGCTGGTCCTCCGACGCCAAGCCGCCGACGCTCTATGTCTGCAATCGCGACGACAGCGTCGTGGTCGCCTCCGAGCCGGTCGACGCCGCCCGCGATTGCTGGCAGGCGGTGCCACCGAATGCCTTGGTCACCGCCACCCGCGGCTCGGCCTCCGTCTCGGTCTTCGAGGTCGGCCTGAAGCGGGCGGCCTGAGCGCGGCGCTTGCGCGCGGGCGCTGCCTGCGCCACATCGCGAAGTGGTTGTTTGAGCATGTTCTTATCGCAAAAGTGCATGCCACTTCTGCGGAACATGCTTTATGCGCGCCTTCGATAGCCCTCTCCCCATCGATGCCGTTCTCGGCGACCTCGCCAAGGCGCTTGCGGCTGCGCCCAATGCCGTGCTTGTCGCTCCGCCCGGCGCCGGCAAGACGACGCGCGTGCCGCTCGCCCTGCTCGACGAGGCTTGGACGAAAGGCGGCAAGCTCATCCTGCTCGAGCCCCGCCGGCTCGCGGCCCGCGGCGCCGCCAACCGCATGGCGCAGACGCTCGGAGAACGTGTCGGCGAGACGGTCGGCCTGCGCGTCCGGCTCGGCTCGAAGATCGGGCCGAAGACACGGATCGAGGTCGTCACCGAGGGCGTTTTCGCCCGGATGATCCTGGACGATCCCGGGTTGGACGGCGTCGCCGCCGTGCTCTTCGACGAATTCCATGAGCGCTCGCTCGATGCCGATTTCGGCCTGGCCCTGGCGCTCGATGCGCAGGGCGGCCTGCGCGAAGACCTGCGCATCCTCGTGATGTCGGCGACACTCGACGGCGCCCGCGTCGCCAGGCTCCTGGGCCAGGCGCCCGTGATCGAGAGCGAGGGCCGCGCCTTTCCCGTCGAGACCCGCTATCTCAGCCGCGACCCGCTGAAGCGTATCGAAGACCAGGTCACCGACGCCGCCTTGCAGGCGCTGAACGAGCAGGCCGGCTCGCTCCTCGTCTTCCTGCCGGGCCAGGGCGAGATCAGGCGTGTCGAGGAGCGTCTGCGCGAACGCCTGCGTGACCCCGCCGTCGAGATCGCCCCGCTCTACGGCGCGCTCGACCAGCAGGAGCAGGACCGCGCCGTGCTGCCGGCGGCGAAGGGCAGGCGCAAGATCGTGCTGGCGACCTCGATCGCCGAGACCTCGCTGACCATCGAGGGCGTGCGCGTCGTCATCGATTCCGGCCTGGCGCGTATCCCGGTCTATGAGCCCGATATCGGCATCACCCGCCTGGAGACGCGCCGGGCCAGCCGCGCCGCCAGCGACCAGCGTCGTGGTCGCGCTGGCCGCACCGAGCCCGGCATCTGCTACCGGCTCTGGGAGGAGGCCGGCACCGGCGCGCTGGAAGCCTTCACGCGGCCCGAGATCCTCTCGGCCGATCTCAGCCCGCTCCTGCTCGATTGCGCCGCCTGGGGCGTGACCGACCCCGCGAGCCTCGCCTTCCTCGACGCGCCGCCCGCGCCCGCGCTGAAGGAGGCGCGCGCGTTGCTGCTCGCGCTCGCCGCGCTCGACGGCGATGGCCGGATCACGCCGGATGGCCGCGCGCTCCAGGCCCTGCCCCTGCCGCCGCGCCTGGCACGCATGGTCGTGGCGGCTGCGCATTACGGCCAGGCCGGACCCGCCGCCGATCTGGCTGCCGTGCTGGTCGAGCGTGGCCTCGGCGGGGACGGCATCGACCTTGCCGAGCGGGCCGAGCGCATGGGGCGCGAACGCGGCGGCCGCGCCGCCGACATGCGCCGCCTCGCCGAGGGCTGGGCACGATTGGCGGAAAAGGCGAGCCCGCTCCGGCAGGACATGGCGCTCTCGCCCGGCTTCCTGCTCGCGCTCGCCTATCCCGACCGTGTCGCCAGGGCGCGCACACCGGGTTCTGGCCAGTATCTCCTCGCCAATGGCCGCGGCGCCGCGCTGGAGCCGAGCCAACGCCTGACGCGCGAACCCTGGCTCGTCGTCGCCGATATGACCGGTGTCGCCCAGCAGGCCCGCATCACCGGCGCGGCCGCGATCGGCGAGGATGAGATCATGCGGCTGGCAAGCGAAGGCCTTGCTCCGGTCGCGCTCGTGGAGGGCACCGAGACCAGCTTCGACCGCAACGCCCGCGCGTTGCGCTCACGTGCCGTCCGGCGCTATGGCGCGCTCGCCTTGGCCGAACGGCCGCTCCCGGTCGAACCCACGCCCGAAAATGCCGCGATCCTCGCCAAGGGCATCGCCGCGCTCGGCATCAATCTCCTGCCCTGGAGCAAGGGCCAGCTTCAGCTGCGCGAACGCGCCGATTTCCTGCGCAAGGCGGCCAATGCCGGCGGCGACAATCCCTGGCCGGACCTTTCCGATACCGGGCTTGCCGCCGAGCCGGAGCTTTGGCTTGCTCCCCATATCGAGGGGCGCAGCGCACTCTCCGCGATCGACCCCTCGGACCTCGAGTCAGCTCTTGCCGAGCTCCTGCCCTGGGACCTGAAGCGCCGGCTCGATGCGGAGGCGCCGACCCATTTCGCGGCGCCGACCGGCTCGAACCTTGCCGTCGACTATGCCGCCGAGGCCGGCCCGACGATTTCGGTCAGGGTGCAGGAGCTCTATGGCCTCGCCCATCACCCTTCGCTCGCGGGTGGCCGGGTGCCGCTGGTGCTGGAGCTGCTGTCGCCGGCCCATCGGCCGATCCAGGTGACGCGTGACCTGCCCGGCTTCTGGCGCGGCTCGTGGTCTTCCGTGAAGACGGAGATGAAAGGCCGCTACCCGCGCCATCTCTGGCCAGACGATCCAGCTGCCGCGCTGCCGACGACGCGGGCTAAACCGCGCGGAACCTGAGCGCCCTCAATTCCCCATCCGGTCGCGCCATTGCCGCTCGCCCGCCAGGCATTCGGTGCGCGGCTTTTGCGCCTGCGCCTTCTGGATCAGCGCCTCGCCGGCTGGCAGCTCGGCGATCTCGCGCACCAGCTTGGTCCGCGTCGCGTCGACGAACTGGTGGCGTTCGCGGATCGGGATCACGAAGGCGCCGATGCCGGTGATGACGCAGTCCTCGTAGTAGACGTCGAGATTGTCGATGTCGAAATAGCTCGCCTGCTTCAGCATCACCGGCAGGCCGTTGATGCTGATGCCCTTGTCGCGGGCCTCGTCGCGCGCCGCCGTCACCGGCCGCCCGTCATTGTTGGCGCCGTCGCCGGAGATATCGATTACCCGGCGCATCGCCGTGACATTGGCCTGGTCGAGCAGCGACATGCCGAGGTCGATGGCGCCGGAGATCGAGGTTCGCCGCCCACGCCGCGTCGGCGCCTCGCCCAGCTCCTCGGCGAAGGCGATCGCCGATTGCGGTGTGTCGATGATCGTCCAGGGCTTCACCACGAACTGGAAATTGCCGCCGGCCCATTCGAAATAGGTCACGGCGATCTTGCCGATCGCGCCCTTGGCAATGGCCTGGTGCAGCTGCGGCGAGCGGAAGGCCTCGATATAGCCGTTCCGCTGCAGCGCCAGCTCGTCGATATCCATCGAATAGGAGACGTCGACCGCGAGCACGAGCGCGACATCGACCTCGTCAGTCGGTGCCGATGGTTGTTGCGCATTCGGCGCCGAGCCGGTGCAGAGCCCGGCCGCCGCGAGACTCAAGAGACCGAACAGCCAACGCCGCATCGCCACCTCCGTCATCGTCCTGTGACGGGAGTGTGCGCCTCGTTTGCGTTCTCGCCAAGGGCGAAAGCTGTGCAGGCTCAGCCTGCGCGGCGCGCATTCACGATCGTGATCGCCGCTACGACCGCTTCCTCGACCGTCAGCGCCGAGGTGTCGAGGATCACGGCATCCTCCGCCGCCTTCAGCGGCGCATCGCTGCGGCCCGAATCACGGGCGTCGCGCCGGCGGATATCGGCCAGGATGCCCTCGAAAGTGGCAGCCTCGCCGCGCCCGGCCAATTCCTTGTGGCGCCGCGCGGCGCGCACCTCGGGCGTCGCCGTGACGAAGAGCTTGGCCGGTGCGTCCGGACAGATCACCGTGCCGATATCGCGCCCGTCGAGCACCGCGCCCTGCGGCTGCGCCGCGAAGCTGCGCTGCCGCTCGATCAGCCCCTTGCGCACTGCCGGCATCGCCGCGACCACCGAGGCTGCCTCGCCGATCTCGCGGCCGCGCAGCGTCTCCTCGGCAAAGCCCGACTGGTCGAAGCTCGCGACGACATGTTCCGCCGCGGCCGCATCATGGATGTCGCGGTCGTCATCGAGCATGGCGCGCGCCACCATCCGGTAGAGCAGGCCAGTATCGAGATAGGGCAGGCCATAATGGGCCGCGAGCCGCCGCGCCAAGGTACCCTTGCCCGAGGCCGCCGGCCCGTCGACGGCGATCACGAGCCGCCCGCCCTTGCCCTTCATGCTTGCATCGTTCCCGTTCATCCGATCTCGGCGCCCAGCTCGTTCATCAGCGCGACGAAACCCGGAAAGCTGGTCGCGATCATCGCCCCATCATCGACCTGCATCGGCTTGCGTGTCGCCAGCCCCATCACCAGAAAGCTCATGGCGATGCGGTGGTCGAGATGGGTCGCGACCACGCCGCCGCCGGCGACCGAACCGCTGCCCCCCTCGACGACGAGATCGTCGCCCTCGATCCGGCAGGTCACCCCGGCGGCCTTCAGCCCCGCCTCGACCGCCGCGAGCCGATCCGATTCCTTGACGCGCAGCTCCTGCAATCCGCGCATCCGCGTGGTGCCCGTGGCGAAGGCGGCCGCGACCGCCAGCACCGGATATTCATCGATCATCGACGGCGCCCGCTCCGACGGAACGGTGATCCCGCAGAGCGCACTGGCGCGCACGCGCAGCGTCGCGACGCTTTCGCCGCCCGCATCGCTCTCGCTCTCGACGGTGATATCGGCGCCCATTTCGCGCAGGGTCGCCAGCAATCCGCTGCGCAGCGGGTTGGTCATAACGCTCTCGATGATGACGTCGGAGCCCGGCACGATCAGGGCCGCCACCAGCGGGAAGGCCGCGGAGGATGGATCGGCCGGCACCAAGACAGGCGCCGCCTGCAGCTCCGGCTGGCCCTTGAGGACGATGCGGCGGCCGTGAGCGCCGTCCGGCGAGGCGCGCAGCTCGGCGCCGAAATGCGCAAGCATCTTTTCAGTATGGTCGCGTGTGGCCTCGGGCTCGATCACGCTCGTCTCGCCCGGCGCGGCAAGCCCGGCGAGCAGCACGGCTGACTTGATCTGGGCCGAGGCGACCGGCGGGCGATAGCTGATCGGCACCGCCTCCTTCGGCCCGCGGATGGTGATCGGCACGCGCCCGCCGTCCTGTTGTGCGACGACGGTCGCACCCATCAGCTCGAGCGGGTCGAGAATGCGGCGCATTGGCCGCTGGCGCAGCGAGGCGTCGCCATCGAAGGTCACGGTGATCGGATGCGCGCCGCAGACGCCCATCATCAGGCGCGAGCCGGTGCCGGCATTGCCGAAATCGAGCGGCCCGGCCGGCTCCCTCAGGCCGCCGATGCCGACGCCGCGGACGCGCCAGGCGCCGGGCCCGTCACGATGGACGATCGCGCCGAGCGCACGCGCGGCCGCCGCTGTGTGCATGACGTCCTCGCTTTCGAGCAGTCCGTGGATCCTGGCCTCGCCGATGGCGAGCAGCCCCAGGATGAGCGAGCGGTGCGAGATCGACTTGTCGCCGGGGACGCGGACGCGGCCTGAAAGCGGGCCATGACTGCGTGCGGTGACGGGAATCGGAGGCTCGGCATGCGCCACGATCGCGGGCTTCCATAGGACTGCGTGAGGAACGCTGGCTGCCTAGCATGAGCGTCACGCTTGCGTCACGCAGGGAACAAAGCCAAATCAGTATTTGACAGGGCGGTCCCACCCGACTAACGGACGCGCCTGCTTTTCAGAACATGTCCGAACTTGAAGGTCCGACGCAGTGGCGAAACCGGAACTTGGTACGAAGCGCGTTTGCCCGACCACGGGGCGCAAATTCTACGATCTGAACAAGGATCCCATCGTCTCCCCCTATACGGGGCAGGCTTTCCCGCGCTCGATGTTCGAGCCGCAGGCCACCAAGGCGGCGCCGCCGAAGCCGGCCGATGACGAGGAAGAGACCGAGGCCGCCGAGGGCAATGTCGAGCTCGTGTCGCTCGATGAGGCCGATGCCGAGACGGCCGAGAAGGAAACCGTCGTCACCAGCGAGGACGATATCGAAGTCGATGACGATATCGCGCCGGAGGAGGACGACACCTTCCTCGAGGAGGATGAGGAAGGCGACGACGACGTTTCCGACCTGATTGACGGCGATATCGAGGGCGAAGAGGACGTCTGAGGCGCCTCGAAAAGAATTGACGGAAAACCGTCACATGGGTGCTTGTGTCTCGGAGCAACCCCGCCTATAGAGCGCTGCGCCGCGGTTGCGGCGAGCGAGTGATCCGGCCCCGAAGCGGTGACGCACAGGACGGATGAACGCGGAAGACCCGGCCGATCCCCAAATCGGCCAGCAAGTGGGGCCATAGCTCAGTTGGGAGAGCGCTTGAATGGCATTCAAGAGGTCGGCGGTTCGATTCCGCCTGGCTCCACCAAATCTCCTCCAGCGAAAACCTTGCAGCATGTCTCGGGCCGTTATCGGCCATTCGCTGCGATTGGCTGCAATCTCTCAATAGCCCGCCGCTAATCCCGCCTGAGTCGTCGCGGTGGATGCTGCGTCTCGGTCGGCCTACCGACACTCCGTCAACGTCTGGCCATTGCCGATCGAATGGGTTTCGCAGATGGGCTTGCCGCCCTCGGTCTCGGATCCCGTGGCGACGCAGGCGGAGATCGTCAGGCCGATGAGGCAGGCGCCGATGAGTCTCAGCATGGCCATCTCGTTTCGCCGCCGCCAGGATAGATGATGCAGGCCCCGAATCGGCTGGACGTCAGCTTGCTCCAGCCTGCCCGCTCGCAACGGCTTCGGAATTTGCACCGCTGCATTCCGTCTCGACGCATGAACGCATGCCGCCGAAGCGTTCGCTCCGGCGGCTGATGCTACTCCATCGTCTTGAAGAGGTTGAGGTAGCGCTCCCGCTCCTTGGCGGACATGCTGGCCGGCAGGGGCGGAAGCTGGAAGCTCCAGGTTTCGCTCAGGCTGCGCCCCTCCAGCTCCAGCGCGGCGCGCAGCTCGGACACCTCGGTCGGATCCTTGACCTTGACCCGATAGGTCAGGCGCCAGCCATTGATGGCGGGGTTGGGCTGAAGCTCCGACCCGACGATCTCGACGTTGTCATTGGCGCTGACGCGGGCGGTGACCGGCGCGCCGGACGGGAGATCGCTCAGCGACTGGCCCTTGAAATCGACCAGGAAGGCGAGCGTGCCGTCATGGGCCCGGATGAGGTTGGATTGATAGATCTCTCCGGTGCCGCGTAAGGTCTGCCAGACATAGGACAGCCCGTCCTTCATGATCGCCGGCTCGTCCATGGTCCAGTGCATGCGGTAGTCGAACTGCATCGGCTGGCCGGGGGGAGGGAGCGTCTCCGGCGCCCAGAGCGCGACGATATTGTCGTTGGTCTCGTCGGCGGTCGGGATCTCGACGAGGCGGACATGGCCCTTGCCCCAGTCGTTGGTCGGCTCGATCCAGGCGCTCGGGCGCAGGTCGTAGCGGTCCTTGAGGTCCTCGTAGCGCGAAAAGGCCCGGCCGCGCTGCAGCAGGCCAAAGCCCTTCGGATTCTCGACGGCGAAATTGCTGACGGCGACCATCTGAGGGTTGTTCAGAGGGCGCCAGATCCACTCGCCGTCCCCGGTATGGATCGCAAGGCCGTTGGAATCGTGGATCGCTGGGCGGAAATTATAGTTTGGCGGCGGCTGGTTGGGGCCGTGGAGGAACATGCTGGTCAGCGGCGCGATGCCGAGCGCCGCCGGCTTCCCGCCCGGACGCATGAAGACGCGGGCCTTGACGTCGAGCATCGTGTCGTCGCCGGGCGTCAGGGTGAACTCATAGGCGCCGGTCGCCCGCGGTGAATCGAGCAAGGCATAGAAGGTGATGGACCGGTCCTGCTGCGTCGGGCGGCGGATCCAGAACTCGCGGAAGGCCGGGAATTCCTCGGCGATCGGCAGGCCGGTGTCGATGGCCAGGCCCCGGCCCGAGAGCCCGTAGATCTGGTGCTTGCCGATGACGCGGAAATAGCTCGCGCCCAGCACGCTCATGATCTCGTCGTCCTTGCCGGGCTGGTTGATCGGGTAGGTCACCCGAAACCCTGCCCAGCCGAGCTTGCTGGTCTGCTCGCGGTCGAAATGCAGGTCGCCGAAGGCGAAGCGGCCGGGATCGTAGGGAATTTCCTGGACGTTCCCGCCGACGATCTCGTTGATCTTCACCGGCGTGCTGAACTGCATGCCCTGATGGTAGAAGGCCAACTGGAATGGCGTGTCGAGATCTGCCCAGGCGAAGCGTTCGCGCCGCGGCTGGATCTTCATGTAGTCCGCGAACTGCATCTTGCTGAAGACGTCGGGCAGGTTGCTGACCGGGGCGACATAGGGCGTGTCGGCCAGCGCCTTCGCCCTGGCCATCACCTTGTCCAGCCCGAAGCCGGTCGGCAGTTCCTGCGCGAAGGCCGGCGTGGCAAGTGTGAGGGCTCCGGCAGTCAGCCAGCCCAGAACCGAAGTTGAGATGCGCCAGGTCGGGGAGCGTCGGGCCAGATCGCAGGGCCCGACTGCGGGACGAGTCGACAAATTCACAGAAGCTCCTCTACAAAGGCCCAAATGGCAGGGCGGCGCGCGCGCGTCCTGCGTCGGCGGCGGCGCGCACGAGCACAAATGCCTATCATCGACATAAGGGTCAAGGATGAGCGCCGAACACCTCGACCCGCATCTGCGCCGTCTGCGGCGCCTATCATCGAAGTGAACAAACTCAGCATGGACAAGTCAAACGGTGTGCCGGTCGTCGACGGGCGGGAGGCGAACTCTGGCGCGGACGCAGGCGGGAGCGGGCTGTCCCGGCGGCAGGCTTTGGGCGCCATCGCGTCCGTCGCCTGGGCGACTGGAATGGCGGCGAATCTGGCGACGACAGGCCCGGCGCGCGCGCATCCCTCGGTCGATCAGGCCGCCAAGAAGGGCTTCATCGACGACCTGATTTCGCGCATGACTGTCGACGAGAAGGTCGGCCAGCTGCGCCTGATCAGCATCGGCCCCGAAATGCCGCATGCCCAGCTGATGGAGGAGATCGCGGCCGGGCGCATCGCCGGCTCGTTCAACACCGTCATCAGGCGCGACAACAGGCCGCTGCAGGAGGCCGCCGTCAAGCGCAGCCGCCTCAAGATTCCGCTCTTCTTCGCCTATGACGTCGTGCACGGCCACCGCACGACCTTCCCGATCCCGCTCGGCCTTGCCGCCAGCTTCGACATGGCGGCGATCGAGCGCATGGCCCGCGTCTCCGCGGTCGAGGCCTGCAATGACGGCGTCGACATGACCTTCGCGCCGATGGTCGATATCAGCCGCGACCCGCGCTGGGGCCGTACCTCGGAAGGTTTTGGCGAAGATCCCTATCTCGTCTGCGAATGCGCCCGCGCCAGCGTGCGCGGCTTCCAGGGCCAATCCGTCGACCGGCCAGACAGCATCATGGCCGCGGTCAAGCATTTCGCACTTTACGGCGCGGTCGAGGGCGGGCGCGACTACAACACCGTCGATATGAGCCCGATGCGCATGCATCAGGTCTATCTTCCGCCCTATCGCGCCGCGATCGATGCCGGCGCGGGCGGCGTCATGATCGCGCTCAACTCTGTCAACGGCGTGCCGGCGACCTCCAACACCTGGCTGCTGCAGGACCTTCTGCGCAAGGAATGGGGTTTTAGCGGCGTCACGGTCAGCGACCACGGCGCGATCACCGAGCTGACCAAGCATGGTGTGGCGCGCGACGCGCGCGAGGCCGCCAAGCTCGCCATCAAGGCCGGCGTCGATCTCAGCATGGCCGACAAGGTCTACCTGGCCGAGCTGCCGGGCCTGATTGCCTCCGGCGAGGTCGCCATGGCCGAGCTCGATGCCTGCGTGCGCGAGGTGCTGGGCGTCAAATACGATCTCGGCCTCTTTGCCGATCCCTTCATCCGCATGGGCAACCAGGCCGACGATCCGGTCGACGAGAAGGCCGATAGCCGCCTCCACCGCCAGCCGGCGCGCGAGATCGCCCGCGACACCATCGTGCTGCTGGAGAACCGCAACCAGACCCTGCCGCTGAAGAAGGCCGGCACGATCGCGCTTGTCGGGCCGCTGGCCGATTCCGGGCTCGACATCCTCGGCAGCTGGTCGGCGCAGGGCGTGCCGGAGCTTGCCGTCACGCTGCGCGCCGGCATCGAGAAGGCGATCGCCGGCAAGGCGCGCCTGCTCACCGCCCGTGGCTCCAACGTCCTCGACGATCCCAAGATCGTCGACTACCTGAACTATCTCAACTGGGACAAGCCCGAGGTCATCCAGGACCCGCGCAGCATCCAAGCGATGATCGACGAGGCCGTCGCGGTGGCGAAGCAGGCCGATGTCGTGATCGCCGCCGTGGGCGAAGTGCGCGGCATGTCGCATGAATCCTCGAGCCGCGTTAGCATCGAGCTGCCGGGCTCGCAGCGCTTGCTGCTCCAGGCGCTCAAGGCGACCGGAAAGCCGCTCGTCGTCGTGCTGATGAACGGCCGGCCGCTGGCCATCGGCTGGGAAAAGGACAATGCCGACGCATTGCTCGAGACCTGGTATTCCGGCACCGAGGGCGGCAACGCCATCGCCGACATCCTGTTCGGCGACCATAATCCTTCAGCCAAGCTGCCGATCAGCTTCCCGCGCTCGGTCGGCCAGATCCCGGTCTACTACAACCAGCTGCGCATCGGGCGCCCGGTCACGGAGGGCAAGCCCGGCAACTACACCTCGCAATATTTCGAGGAGCCGAATGGGCCGCTCTATCCCTTCGGCTTCGGCCTGAGCTACAGCCGCTTCACGCTCTCGGGCCTGAAGCTCTCGGCTTCCAGGATCGCGCGCGGCCAGACCCTCACCGCCGAGGCCACGCTGAAGAACGAAGGCGCCTATGAGGGCGCCAACGTCGTGCAGCTCTATATCAGCGACGCCTATGCCTCGGTGGCCCGGCCGGTGAAGGAGCTGAAGGGCTTCCAGAAAGTCACGCTCAAGCCGGGTGAGAGCCGCGTCGTGCGCTTCGAGATCGGCGAGGACCAGCTCAAGTTCATCAATGCCGAGCTGAAGGAAGTGGTCGAGAGCGGGCGTTTCGACGTCCAGCTCGGCCTCGATTCCCGCGATGTCCTGGAGGAGAGCTTCGAGCTCGCCTAGAGCATTTTCGAGCGAAGTGGATACCGGTTCGCGTGAAGAAAATGCGTCAAAACAAGTAGATAGATAATTTTCGCGATTCGAAGAAACGCGGAAATGCTCTAGGTCTGACAGATTCGATGCAGGACCAAGGAGATCGATCGCCACGTCGCGTCCGACGGGACGCGGCGATCTCGACTCAATCGGTTCCACCCAATCGCGCCTGCCATGCAAATGAAGGACGCGCTGGCGTTTGAAATGCGTCATCTCGGGAGCGCAGCGGGGCGTAACTGGATCAACCCCGCTTGTTCCTCCCCTTAAACTGGCCCCGCCAGCCCTGCTGACGGGGTCTTTTTGTTGAGCTTCAAAGCTGGCGGCCGTTCGCGGCCTGATGGCGGGGGTCGAGCCGGCTCGCGAGCGTGAACGCGGCCGGCAGCGGATCGGCGAGGACGAAGCGCAGGAACGCACGGTCGCTGCCGTTCAGCGACCATGGCCGCATGAAGCGGCCGAGTACGGTCGAGGCGCCGTCGAGCCGGACGGGACGTATCGGGAAAAGCCCTTTCCCCTGCGAACGCTCGGGCCAGAGTCCGTATTCGATGAAATTGGCGCCCGCCCGCATGGCCGCGTCCATCCGGTACCAGAAGCGCGGGTTGCATTCGATCAGGAAGAGCCGGCCCTCCGGATCGACGCGGACATCGAAGACCATGACGCCGTCATAGGACAGGGCGGCGGCGATCTTTCCCGCCAACTGTGTCGCCTCGCCCTGGTCGAAGAAGCTGACCGCCCCGCCCTCACGGGCGTAATGCGTGACCTTTTCCAGGGCGCCGGCCCGGGCGAGCACGACGGTCGTGAATTCGGTGCCGGGAATATAGGCCTGCAGCAGGATCGGGCTGTAGCTCAGCGATTGCAGCACCGGCTCGGCCTCGCCAGCGGTGATCATGGCGACGCCGAGGCTGCCCCAGAGCCCGAGCGGCTTGACGACGAAGCGGCTGCCCGGCGTGGCTGCCGCCAGCACCGCCCTGACCCCGTCCACGTCATCACAAAGCTGTGTCTCCGGGTGAGGCACGGCGAGCCGGGCGCAGAGGCGCGCGAACTGGGCCTTGTCGTTCAAGGCATCGAAGGTCTCGACATCGGGCACGGGATAGCAGGTCGCGGCCAGGGCGCCGCGATGCTCGGCGAGGAAGCGCGTCGAATCGGCATCGCTCGGCAAGATGTAATCCAGCCCCCGTGTGACCAGGATCTCGTTGATCGCGTCGATATCGGCAGGCGTTCCAAAGGCCTCCGGCCCCGATCGGCTCGGATGGAAGCGACGGCAACAGAACGAGCGCGCCAACGTCCTGGCATCGCTCGTGCCATAGACCTCGACGCTCTCGAACAGCGGGGCGGCGCAGCGCAGTGTCCGATATTGCAGGCGGAAACCGTTGGCCAGTATCAACGCTTTCGGCATTTCGTTCCCCCGCTTTCAACGCGGGCCTGCCGGGGCAGTCGTGAAAGCGCGAGGATATCCTGACCCTAGGGAAGCTGTCCGCGTCGAGCACTCTTCAGGGTTACCACTGCCGATCGTGGAACATTCGGATAGCCGGCACTGCGTCTGGACGGACCTCAAAGCAGACATGATCTTGCGCGACAGCGGCCGCATCTGACGCGAGCCAAGGCGAATCATGCTGAAGAACAGGATCGGATTCAGGGCTTTCGGGCTGTGCGCGGCGCTCTTTCTCGCAGGCTGCGCCGGTGAGCCGCGGCGGACCGGGCCGATCGATCAGAAAACCCTGCAATCCCTCGCCAATGTTCGCGTCGATCCTGCCGATGCCGCAAAAATGCTGTCGGCCTATCGCGCCCAGAAGGGCCTCGGCCCGGTCCGGCTCGACCCGAAGCTGACCGCGATGGCCCAGCGTCAGGCCGATGCGATGGTCGCGGCCAACAGCCTGTCGCATGATGTCGGCGGCAACTTCTTCTCGCGGGTGAATGCGGCCGGGCTCGACACGGTGCGGGCCGCCGAGAATCTCGGCGGCGGCTATTATTCGACTGAAGAGGCCTTCGCGGGCTGGCGCGCCTCCTCGGGGCACAATGCCAATCTCCTGATGCCGGAGGCGACGCGCTTCGGCATCGCGCTGGCCAAGGATCCGCGCAGCAGCTACCGGGCCTATTGGGCAATGGTCGTCGCCGCCGAGCCCGAGCAGCGCCGCGAGGGGCCGGGGGTGCTGATGTCGCCCCTTGGGCCGGTCGCCGTGAGCGGGCCGGGTCCGGCGCCGCGCTAGGCGGTCCCCGGGGCCAGTCTGCGCGACGTCCCGGCCGGCCGGTGCTCAGCCTGTGGAGTGCCGCAACTCAGCTCTGCCCGGGCGGGCGTACGCCTCGCGCGCTGCGAGGCTCAGGCTCAAAGGTATCGCAGCCATTCCGCCGCAGACTGGGCCGGCGTCTGTTCGATATTGAATGCGCCGACGAAATTGCCGCTCTTGTCCATCAGGTAGACCAGCGCGGTATGGTCCATCGTGTAGTCGCCATCCTTCTGCGGCACCTTCTTGGCATAGGCGCGATAGGCCTTCACGGTCGCGTCGATATCGGCCTGGCTGCCGGTCAGGCCGATGATGCGCGGGTCGAAGCTGCCGAGATAGCTCTTCATCACCTCGGGCGTGTCGCGCTCGGGATCGACGCTGATGAACAGCGCCTTGAGCTTGTCGCCCTTCGTGCCGGCCGCCCGCAGCGTCTCCGAAATCTCGAAGAGCTTGGTCGGGCAGACATCCGGACAATGGGTGAAGCCGAAGAAGACCAGGAAGGGCGCGCCGCGCAGTTCCTTGTCGGTCAGGGGCTTGCCCTCGGCCGTGGTCAGGGTGAACGGCCCGCCGACGCTCGCGGTCCCGCTCTGGCCCTGCTGGCGCGGGCTGAAGGTGATGATCGCCGCGGCGGCGAGCGCCAGCGCGCCGATCAGGAAGACGACGAGGGGCAGGATGAGGCGGCGGTTCAAGGGATCCTCGCGGGGCGGCGGTTCGGAACGGTGGACGCCTCAGAAACAGGCGACGATGGCGGCGATCAGCCCGTCGGTGAAGAGCCGGTCGCCCTCGCGCCACCAGAGCAGCAGCCCGGTCAGAAGCAGGCCGCCAGCGCCGCCACCGAGCAGCAGCAGCCCGGTCCGCGAGATCGGAACGGCATTCTCGTCCTGCGTCTGGTCGGGCTGCGTCATGGCCGTAAACATAGTCGCAGGCCGCTGCCGCCGAAAGCGGCAACCGTGACGCAGGCACTGACATGTTCGGGAGGATTGGAGCGGGCGATCCGGTTTTTGCCGGGACAAGGATTAAGCTAGGCAGCCTCTCCTGCGAAATCGCTGCGAGCTTTCACACCCATGGACTTTGAAGCTCTTGACTGCTCAAATCCTTCATTGCGTCATAGCACTGGAGAGAATGATCGCGGCCATAAGGGCGGTCGATCTTCGGCTGGTCCGGATAGCGGTGGCTGCCGTCAATTCGCCGGTTTGGCGGCCCTTGGCAAGAATGGCTGCGCGAACGCTTCCAAGATCTGAATCGGACGGAACACAGTCGGGAAGGAACGTCATGCGAGCCGCATCGCGCGTGTTGGCTACTCTGTCACTGTCGTCCCTGTTGATTGGCCAAGGCGCCTGGGCGTCCGGGTTCGAGTGCGGCTGGCAACGCACTGCCGATTTGCCTGCCGGGATACAGGACATCGCCTCGCTGCTGCCGGTTTCGAACCTGCTCGACCGTCCGGGTTCGCTCAATGCCGCCGTCGACAAGCTGCGCCAGCAGGGCCTGAGCAAGACCCAGATCATCGACAATTTGATCGGAGCCTATTGTCCCCTTGTGGCGAAGGACACGACGCTGAACGACGCGCAGAAGACCGCGCTCATGCAGCACTTTAGCTTGCAGGCCACGCGCTCCGTCTACGCAATCGAGATCGCCGACCGCATCTTCCTCGATGTGCCGCTGGCGCCAGACGTCGTCGACGCGGTCAACGCGAAGGCACGGGCGGCGGGAATCTCCCCGCAAGACTGGGTCGCGCAGGCGATAGGCAAGGTGTTGGCCACGCAGCCATAAGCATGCCGACGACCGTAAACGAGCGGAGCGCTAAGCTCGGCCAATTCAGCTGGACGTTGGGGGGCTGGCGACCATGGACAACCACAGAGCCGAGCTCGATGGTGTTCGTGGTTTTGCCTGTCTCTCAGTCCTCGTCCTGCATATTATCATTGGGCCGATCAGGGTCGCTCCTGACTCATTTTTTGCTCAAGCAAGAACTGTCATCCAACCGTTCCTGATCGGCGGGGTCGATCTGTTCTTCGTGCTTTCGGGTTTCCTGATCAGCGGAATCCTGATGGACGCCAAAGGTACGCCGGCGCGCGATTTCTTCCCGACATTCTGGAGGCGGCGCATCGGCCGGATCTTCCCGGTCTACTATCTGATGGTCGGACTGGTGCCGGTATTTTACGGCCTCCACGCGATCTTCAACGCGAAATACACGAGCTATTTCATCGACACCGTTCCGTTCTGGACGTATGCGACCTTCACTCAGAACTTCTATTTCATCGCGACGGGCAACTACGGCAATTTCCTCGGAGTCACGTGGTCTCTGGCCATGGAGGAGCAGTTCTATTTGCTGCTCCCATTTGCCATCTACTTCCTGTCAAAGCGACGGATCGCCCAGGTGGCGATCTGCCTGATTATTTTGGCTCCGTTTGTTCGAACCGTGCTTTGGGAACTGATCAACTGGAGGGCAAGCTATCACCTCACCCCGGGTCGGATGGACACGATCATGTGGGGCGTGCTGATCGCTTACGTGGTGCGCCGCCCAGATATAATGACAGCGCTCTCCCATCGTACCCTGCTCATCGACGCGATGATGATCGGCCTCATTCTGATTGTCGCCTTTGACGTCACGACCTTGGTCGGCCAATCAGTAATCGGGCAGCATCGCTCGGTAGGGCTGTTCGCCATTACTCTACGCTATTCGGCCTTGGCCATGCTCTACGGGCTGCTCCTCTTGCGTCTTTCTCTTCCAGGTGGGCGCCGGCTCAAGTCGAGCTTCTCGACGACGTGGTTAGCAAAGGTCGGGTTGGTCTCTTACGCAGCGTACATGTACCACCAACTGATACATTTCGCGCTTTATCGGGCGGTCTACGACACCAATCCGTTGCTTGACCGCCTCGACAAGGCGTGGATGCCCGTGGCTGTGTTCGCACTGACCTTCCTGGCCGCGGCGGTGTCCTACCGTTACATGGAAAAGCCGATCCAGAGATGGGCCAGAAAGTCCGAATACAAACGGACTTCACCAGCCCAAGCGGCTGGGAATCAACAGGCCGCCACCGTCGCGTAGCCGATACCGGTCAGCGCCGAGTCGTGCTCGTCGTTGTTCCCGGTATCGTCGCCATGGTCGGTGTCGCGCCGACCCTGACACAGGCAGGATAGGCGGCAAGGATGCGGTGATCTCAAAGGAAACCACCAGCTACGCTCTAAGGGAAAATTGGAGCGGGCGATCGGGATCGAACCGACGACATTCAGCTTGGGAAGCTGACGTTCTACCACTGAACTACGCCCGCATCTCACAGCGACCGCAGGTCGACGGCGAGGACGGAATCCTCATAGCGAACTCCGGCGCGGGTGTCATCCGGCAATCACACGGAAACCCGGGCGTGCCCCGCTCAATCGTGAAAATGCTTGGAGAGCTTGAGCGCCTGGCCCTGGTAGTTCGATTTCAAATCGGCGCCGTAGAGCGCCTCCGGCCGTGCCGCCATCTTCTCGTAGACAAGGCGGCCGACGATCTGGCCGTCCTCGATGATGAAGGGCACGTCGCGCGAGCGCACCTCCAGCACGGCGCGCGCGCCCTGGCCGCCGGCGCCGCTATGGCCGAAGCCGGGGTCGAAGAACCCCGCGTAATGCACCCGGAACTCGCCGACGAGCGCGTCGAACGGCGTCATCTCCGCCGCATAATCCGGCGGCACGTGCACCGCCTCCTTCGAGGCGAGGATATAGAACTGGTCGGGGTCGAGGATCAGCGAGCGCGACGGCTCGGCCGCGATCGGCTCCCAGAAATCGGCGACGCGATAGGCGCCGGGGCTGTCGACATCGATCACGTCGGTATGATGCTTGCCGCGATAGCCGACGAGGCCGCCATCGAACCCGGCGAGATCGACGCTGACGGCGACGCCGCTCTGGAACGAGGGGGTGGCGGAGCTGACCAGGGTTTCGCGCTCGTGCAGTTCGCCGAGCGCCCTGTCGTCGAGCCTGATCTCGCCGGCGCGGAAGCGGATCTGCGACAGGCGCGAGCCCGAGCGCACCAGCACCGGGAAGGTCCGCGGCGAGATCTCGATGAAGAGCGGGCCTTCATAGCCCTCCTCGACCAGGTCGAACTCGCGGGCGCGGTCGGTGATCACGCGGGTGAACACATCGAGCCGCCCCGTCGAGCTTTTCGGATTGGCGGCGGCGCGCAGGCCCTTCGGCAGCGCCAGGCCCTCCATCAGCTCGGCGACATAGACGCAGCCGGTCTCGAGCACGGCGCCGCGCGTCAGGTCGATCTCGTGCAGGGCAAGGCTGGCGAGCCGCTGCGCCACAGTCTGGCCCGGACCGGGCAGGAAGCTGGCGCGGACGCGATAGGCCTTCTCGCCGAGCCGAAGATCGAGGCTCGCCGGCTGGATCTGCCCCTCGGCCGCCGGGCGCGCCAGCTTGATCGCGCCCTCGTCGATGAAGGCGCGGATGCGGCTGTCGGGCTGGATGCCGGGTGAGAAGGGCTGCAAGGCGATATTGGACCAGTGGATCGACCACAGCTAGCGAAGCTGGAGCCAAAGGCCAAGCGCGCGCCCTTGCCGCAGGCGGGCGTGGCCGTGGTTGTCCACGCGAGAATGATGCTGTTGCCCGCCGCTGTGGGATTGACGCTGTTCGCCACCGGCTCATAACAAGGCCGTCGCAGGCAGCCGGTATGGCGTGCTAGAGCATCGGCCCGAAAAGTGGATTTCGGTTTTCGGAAAAGCCGATGCGAGAATCGAGAGCATTTTCGAGCGAAGTGGACACCGGTTCGCGTGAAGAAAATGCGTTAAGACAAAAGGATAGGGAATTTTCGCGGTTCGGAGAAGCGCGGAAATGCTCTAGGCCCCGCTTCAGGCATGGAGCAGCTAGGATGTATCAGGCACAGACCCATGGCGTGCGCGTCACCGCCATGCCCGAGTTCATGGAGAAGGAATCCTCGCATGAGCAGGGCCGCTATTTTTGGGCCTATACGATCGAGATCATGAACCTCTCGCAGAAGACGATCCAGCTGATGACGCGCTATTGGCGCATCACCGACGGCAAGGGCGAAGTCCATGAGGTCCGCGGCGACGGCGTCATCGGCCAGCAGCCGGTGCTGCGTCCCGGCGAGAGCTTCAGCTATACCTCCGGCTGCCCGTTGATGACCCCGGACGGCTCGATGCAAGGTTTCTACGCCATGCTCGGCGATGACGGCACGGTCTTCGATGTCGAAGTGCCGCTGTTTCCGCTCGATTCCCCCTATGTGAAGAAGGTTCTGCATTGACCGCCCAGCCAAAGCCGAGCGCGCAGCGTTACACGCCGCTCGAGATGCTCGCCCGCCTCGTTGCGTTCGACACGATCAGCACCAAGTCGAATCTCGAGCTGATCGCCTTCGTCGCGGATTATCTCGATGGCTGGGGCGTGCCCTATCATCGCTTCCCGAACGCCGATGGCGACAAGGCGGCGCTCTTCGCCACGATCGGGCCGCAGGATCGCGGCGGCATCGTGCTCTCCGGCCATACCGATGTCGTGCCGGTCGCCGGCCAGAGCTGGTCGCGCGATCCGTTCACCCTGCATGTCGAGGACGGCAAGGCCTATGGCCGCGGCGCGGTCGACATGAAGGGCTTCGTTGCGCTCTCGCTGGCGCTGGTGCCGGATTTCCTGGCGGCCGGCCTCGAGACGCCGATCCATCTCTTCCTCTCCTATGACGAGGAGCTGACCTGCCTTGGCGTCGTCGACGGCATCGCCGCGATGGGCAAGAGCCTGCCGCGCCCGCGCGCCGTCATCGTCGGCGAGCCGACCTCGCTCGACATCACCGACGCGCATAAAGGCATCCGCACCTTCAGCACAGTGATCACCGGCTTCGCGGCCCATTCCTCCAAGCCGCAGCTCGGCGCCAGCGCCGTCCATGCCGGCGCGCTGCTCGCCGCCGAACTCGACCGGATGGCGCAGGAGGCCGCGGCCAAGCTCGATCCGAGCGGCCGCTTCGACCCGCCCTATGACACGATCCATGTCGGCAAGCTGCATGGCGGCATCGCCCGCAACATCCTTGCCGATCGCTGCGAGCTCGCCTGGGAAGTTCGGACCCTGCCGGGCTCGGACCCGGACGACGTGCCGCGGCGCTTCGCCGCCTATTCCGAGACGGTGCTGGCCCGGATGCGCAAGACCGCGCCGTCCTCGACGATCGTGACGGAGATGACCTCGGACGTGCCGGGCCTGGCGCCCGATCACGGTTCGGAGGCCGAGACGCTCACCATGCGGCTTGCCGGCCGCAACAGCACGATCGCGGTCGCCTATGCCACCGAGGCCGGGCATTTCCAGCGCGCCGGCCTGCCGACCATCGTCTGCGGCCCGGGCTCGATCGACCAGGCGCACCAGCCCGACGAATACATCACGCTGGAGCAGCTCGTGGCCGGCGAGCGCTTCATGCGCGGGCTGATGGAGAGCTGCAGGGCCTGACGATGCCGGGGTTTGCCTTCTCCCCTTGCGGGAGAAGGTGGCTCGGCGAAGCCGAGACGGATGAGGGGTCGCGCGACCATGGCGCCTTCTTCCGCAGGCGGGAGAAGTGAGCGCCTCAAGGCGAGGGCGACTGGCCTGCCTCGACTTCTTCGGGCTGGAACGTGTAGCGCCGCGAGCAGAATTCGCAGGTGACGCCGAGCGTGCCGTCATCGGCGATCATGGCGCGGCGGTCCTCGGGCGAGAAGCCCCTGAGCATGCCGAGCACGCGCTCGCGCGAGCAGCGACATTCCTCATGCACGATCACCGGCTCGAACACGCGCGCACCGCGCTCGTGGAAGAGCCGGTAGAGCAGCCGCTCGCTTTCCAGCATCGGGTCGAGCAGCTCGTGATCCTCGATCGTCTCGACGAGCGAGCGCGCCTCGGCCCAGGCATCGTCGCTGATCCCGTCGGGATGCTCGCTCGCCAGGATCTCGTGGCCCTCGGGCGCATCGCCCGGATGCATGTCGGCGGCGCGCAGGCGATCGGGCGAGTTCGGCATGAACTGCACGATCAGCCCACCGGCGCGCCAGTGCCGGCCCGTGCCGTTGACGACGCTGCCGACGCCAAGGCGGATCCGGGTCGGGATCTGCTCGGACTGGCGGAAATACTGGTGCGCCGCCTCTTCCAGGCTCTGCTTGGCCAGCGCCACCACGCCCTGGTAGCGCGTCGTCTGCGTGCCTTGGTCGACGGTCATGCCGAGATGGCCTTCGCCGAGCAATTCGCCGGTGCTGAGCGCGCCGGCGGCGATGGCCTGCTGCAGCCGCTCCTCGTCGAAATGCGCGACGGCCCGATAATTGTCCGGCGCGTTGAAATCGACGACGAGCATCGAGATCGGCCCGTCGCTCTTGGTCTGGAACTGGAAGCGTCCCTCGAATTTCAGCGCCGTGCCGAGCAGAACGGTCAGCGCCGCCGCCTCGCCGAGCACGCGCGAGACAGGCTCGGGATAGCCGTGGCGCTCGAGGATCGTGTCGATCGAGCTGCCGAGCCTGACGACGCGGCCGCGCACGTCGAGATCGGGCACGGTGAAGGGCACGACCCTGTCGTCGAGTCCTTCAGCGCCCGTGTCTGTGTCGGAGCCGGCCATCAGGCGGCGACACCGCCGAAGCACCAGGCCAGGATGCCCTTCTGGGCATGCAGCCGGTTCTCGGCCTCGTCGAACACGGCAGATTGCGGCCCGTCCATGACCTCGTCGGTCACTTCCTCGCCGCGGCTCGCCGGCAGGCAGTGCATGAAGATCGCGTCCTTCTCGGCCCGGCCAAGCAGGCGCTCGTCGACCTGATAGGGGCGCAGCAGGTTGTGGCGCGTGCCTTCCTCGTCGCCCATCGAGACCCAGCAATCGGTAATGACGCAATCGGCGCCTTCGACCGCGGCCTCGGGCCGATGGGTGAGCTTGACCTTGGCGCCCTGCTTGCGGGCCCAGTCGATCAGGGCCGGCGGCGGCGCCAACTCTTCGGGGGTCGCGATCGCCAGCTCGAAATCGAGCCGCCCGGCCGCATGCACCCAGGAGGTCAGCACGTTGTTGGTGTCGCCGGTCCAGGCGATGCGCTTGCCAGCGATCGGGCCCTTGCGCTCCTCGAATGTCATGACGTCGGCCATGACCTGGCAGGGATGCTGGCGCTTGGTCAGGCCGTTGATCACCGGGACGGTCGCGTATTTCGCCATCTCGACCACCGAGTCGTGGTCGAGCATGCGGATCATGATCGCGTCGACATAGCGCGAGAGCACGCGCGCCGTGTCGGCGATGGTCTCGCGCTCGCCAAGCTCGATCTCCTGTCCGGTCACCATCATCGGCGAGCCGCCGAGCTCGCGGATGCCGACATCGAAGGAGACGCGGGTCCTGAGCGAGGGCTGCTCGAAGATCATGGCGATGACCTTGCCTTCGAGCAGGCGGTCGCCGGCCGCCTCCGGCGTGCGGCGTCGCGCCTTGATCTCCTCGCCGGCCCGCAGGATCGCCCTGAGCTGGTCGCTGGAGAAATCGGAAAGATCGAGGAAATGGCGCATCGTCGCGCTTCCTTCGCAGGAATGCTGGGAGGGTTGGATTATTCGGCGGCTGGCCGCTTCAGGCTGGCCTCGACGGCGCTGGCCGTCGTCTCCAGACGGGCGACCGCCTCGGCGACCTCGGTCTCGCCGATGATCAGCGGCGGCAGCAGGCGCACGACATTGTCGCCGGCGGCGACGACGAGCAGCCCGGCATTGCGCGCCTCGGCAACGAAGTCGGTATTCGGAGTCTTCAGCTTGAGGCCGAGCATCAGGCCCTCGCCGCGGATCTCCTCGATCACATCGGGATGATGATCCTTGAGCTGCGCCAGCGACTGCCGCAGCCGCAGCGAGATCTGCCGGACCTGCTCGAGGAAGCCGGGCGCGAGGATGACGTCGAGCACCGCGTTGCCGACCGCCATGGCGAGCGGGTTGCCGCCGAAGGTCGTGCCATGCGTGCCGAGCGTCATGCCGGAGGCCGCTTCCTCGGTCGCCAGGCAGGCGCCCATCGGGAAGCCGCCGCCAATGCCCTTGGCGACCGACATGATGTCCGGCGTGACTCCGGCGAGCTCATAGGAGAAGAACTTGCCGCTGCGGCCGACGCCGGTCTGGATCTCGTCGAAGATCAGCAGCAGGCCGTGCTCGTCGCAGAGCTCGCGCAGGAGCTTGAGGAAGCGGGTCGGCACCGTGCGCAGCCCGCCTTCGCCCTGGATCGGCTCGATCAGCAGCGCGGCGGTCTCGTCGGTGATCGCGGCCTTGAGCGCCTTCTCGTCGTCGAAGGGCACCTGGTCGAAGCCGGAGACCTTCGGGCCGAAACCGTCAATATACTTCTGCTGGCCGCCGGCGGCGATCGTCGCCAGCGTCCGGCCGTGGAAGGCGCCCTCGAAGGTGATGATGTGGAAGCGCTCGGGATTGCCCTTCGCGGCATGGTACTTGCGCGCCATCTTGATGGCACACTCATTCGCCTCGGCGCCCGAATTGGTGAAGAAGACGCGCTCGGCGAATGTCGCCTCGCAGAGCCGCCGCGCCAGCTTCTCGCCGTCGGGCATCGAATAGAGGTTCGAGGTGTGCCAGATCCGCGAGGCCTGCTCGGTCAGCGCCTGGACCAGATGCGGATGGGCATGGCCGAGCGAATTGACCGCGATGCCGGCGCCGAAATCGAGGAAGCGCTGTCCGTCCGACGTGATCGCCCAGGCGCCTTCGCCGCGTTCGAGGGCGATCGGCGCACGCGCATAGGTCGGCAGGAGAAGCGAGGTATTGGGCGAAGCAGGAACAGGGGCCATGGAAAACGATCCTCGGACGGAACGAATGAGAACGGGTATGCGCTGGCTTTGAACGGCAATACGGGTGGCTCAAGCATGACAGCCTAATGCGACCCGCCGGCGACGTTATCGTCGCAGCCAGTTCCCGACATCTCGTCGTGCCGTCATCCGCATCGTCGAAAGATCCCGACCCGTCAAAAACATAAGCGCCGCCCGTTGGGGGCGGCCGCATGTCGGCGACTATGCAAAAGCCGTCCCTCGCTGTCAATTCCGCGCAGCGCCGATGAAAGTTTTACGACGACGGCCTTGACGGCGAATTTGGGAATGGGCTGGGGAAAATTCAATTTCGGATTCGCGGACTCTTGTCGCCGAGTCCGGCCATCTTGTATGGTCTGTTTCGTCAGATACGACATCTCGTGCGGCGTCCCCTGTACCGTCAGTTCCGGGTGTAACGGCTCTCGTTTAGCGACGGGCGCTGCCGGTCTCGGATTCCGCCACGATCGGCCCCTAAGCCCGCCCGCCATGGGCTGGCTTGACGAGACAGGTGAAGCCATGAACGACGCCGGAGCGTGGACGGAAGAACGCGTCGAGCTGCTCAAGAAGCTCTGGAATGATGGCCTGAGCGCCAGCCAGATCGCTGGTGAGCTTGGCAACGTCACCCGCAACGCGGTGATCGGCAAGGTCCATCGCCTTGGCCTCTCCGGTCGCGCCAAGAACCCCTCGGCCTCCTCGACGCCGCGCCCGGCCCGCAAGGCGCCGGCCCGCCCGCCGAGCCATCCGATGGGCGGCAATAGCGGCCTGACCCGCGGCGCCAACGCGCTCGCCCCGCAATTCGCGACCGAGGCGGAAGCCGAGGCCGAGCCGGAGGCGACGCCCTCCGAGGACGTGGTCGTGCCCTTCTCGGAGCGCGTCACCATCATGGACCTGCGCGAATATATGTGCCGCTGGCCCATGGGCGACCCGACCACCGCGGAATTCCGCTTCTGCGGCGCCCGCTCCTCGACCGGCCTGCCCTATTGCGGCTACCACGCCCGCATCGCCTACCAGCCGGCAGCGGATCGCAGGCGCGACCGGCGGAATGTCGGCCGCTGAGGATCACTCAGGACGATACTGAAAAAGCCGGCTCTTGAGCCGGCTTTTTTGTTCTTTGCGCACTCCCGTCATTGCGAGCGCAGCGAAGCAATCCAGGAGGGCTCGCTCTACGTCTCCTGGATTGCTTCGTCGCTTCGCTCCTCGCAATGACGGCCTTGCGCCGATCTTCGGCCCTCAGAGGCCCGCGCTCTGGAAGAAGCGCTTCGTGCGTTCCGATTTCGGCTGGCCGAAGACCTCGGCCGTCGGGCCGAACTCGGTGACGCGGCCATGGTCGAGCACCATGACATGCGAGGCGACGTCGCGGGCGAATGCGAGCTCATGCGTCACGATGAGCGAGGTGCGCCCGCCGAGCGCGAGTCCCTTGACCACGTTCAGCACCTCCCCGGTCAGCTCCGGGTCGAGCGCCGAGGTCGGCTCGTCGAAGAGCATGATCGAGGGCTCCATCATCAGGGCCCGGGCGATCGCGATGCGCTGCTGCTGGCCGCCGGAGAGCCGGTTCGGATAGGCCTCCTGCTTGTCGGGCAGGCCGACCTTGGCGAGCAGGTCGCGGGCGCGGTCGATCGCCTTGTCCTTGCTCCAGCCGAGCACGCCGACCGGCGCCTCGATCAGGTTCTTCAGCACGTTGAGATGCTGGAACAGGTTGAAGGACTGGAAGACCATGCCGATGTCGGTGCGGTATTTCGCGACCTGCCGGTCGTTCAGCTTCTGCGCGCCACGCGCCGCGCCCGCCGGCGTCAGGCTGACATCGCCGACGAGGATCTCGCCGCCCTGAAATGTCTCCAGCCGGTTGACGCAGCGCACCAGCGTGCTCTTGCCCGAGCCGCTCGAGCCCAGCACCGCGACTGTGGCGCCGCGCGGGACCACGGCCGAGACCTCGAACAGGACCTGATGCTGGCCGTAGGACTTGCTGACCGAGCGGAAGCTGATGGCGGGAGCGGCCGCCTCCGTCGCGCTGGTCATGCCGCGGCTCCGAAATAGCCGGTGGTCGGCAGCTTGCGCGTCAGCCAGCGCACCGAACGCGAGATCGCGAAGACGACGACGAAATAGATGATCGCGACGATGGTGTAGATCGGCATGGTCAGGAAGGTGGCGCTGACGATCAGGCCGGCCTGGTACATCAGGTCGGGCACTGCGATCACCGAGACGATCGAGGTCGATTTGAAGCAGGTGACGAACTGGTTGAGCAGGCCGGGTACCGAGCGCATGATCGCCTGCGGCAGCACGATCCGGGCCATCAGCCGGCTATGCGTCATGCCCAGCGACTTCGCCGCCTCGACCTGGCCCTTGTCGACCGCCTCGATGCCGCCGCGATATTCCTCGGCGAGATAGCCGCTCGTCTGCAGGGTGAGCGCGACGAGCGACGAGTAGAAGGCCGTGAATTTCAGCCCGAAGATCTCGGGCCAGGCGTAATGCACCCAGACGAGCTGCACCAGGATCGGCGTGTTCCGGCAGAACTCGACATAGAAGGTCGCAGGCATGCTGATCCAGCGCCGGCGCGAGAGCATGCCGAGCGCCGCCACGAGCCCGACGACGAGCGCTGCCAGCATCGACAGCACCGAGAGCGAGACGGTGATGCCGAGCCCGTAGAGCAGCGTGTCGCGAAACTCGTAGAGGATGGTCAGAGTCCGCTGCATCGCCGCTCTTTCTCAGTGTCGCTATCGATTACTTCTTGGTGTCGAAGAGCGAGGTCCGCGACAGGTAGGAATCATACAGCTCCGCCGCCTTGTTGTTGGCGACGATCCAGGCCGCGAAGGAATCGAGGAAGTCCTTCCAGTCCGAATCGCCATAGCGGATCGCCCAGCCATTCTGCTGCGTGCTGAAATCGGCGTCGAAAGCGGGCACCGCCCAGTCGTTGCCCTGCACTTTCGTCCACCAGCGGATCGTGATGCCGTTGGCGAAGGCGATATCGGCATCGCCGCGGCGCACCGAGTCGAACACGGCGAGATCGGTCTGGGACTGCAGGGCCAGCAGCTTCGCCTTCGGGAAGATGCGCTGCGAGACCTCGTGATCCCGGCTGCCGGCCTGGACCGCGATGGTGACCGAGGGATCGTTCAAATCCTCGATCTTCTTGAAGCGGCCGGCCTTCTCCTTGCTGACCACGCCGTTGATGCCCTTGGCGGCGAAGGGCCGCACGAAGTTGATCTCGAGCGCGCGCGGCGCGTTGTAGAGCAGGCTCGCGCCGAACAGGTCGCAATCGCCGCGGTTGAGCGAGAGCGGCGCCGTGCCGAACTGCACCTCGACCGGCTCGACCTTGACCTTCATCCAGCTCGCCAGCTCGTTGATGAGATCGACGAAGACGCCGGTCCACTGGCCGGTGCGCGGGTCCTTGTAGCTGTCGGGCGTGACCTGCGCGTAGCAGACCTTGAGCACGCCCTCGCGCTTCACCTTGGCGAGCACGCCTTCCTTGGGCTGCGCGGCTGCGGGCAGCGCCAGCGCGAGCATGCCGGCGACGAGCACGGCGCCTTTGAGAATCCTGCTTGCGATCATCGACAAATCCCCTCGTTTCGTTGGTCTTGCAGGTTGGCTTCAGCTCACTCGGCCGCCTTCGGCATCTCTCGTGCCTTGCGGGGGTCGAATTTCTTGGTCATCTGGTCGGGAATCGTGCCGTCCTGCGTCAGTCCGGAGGCTGCGCTGATCGTCCACCAGGCCACGTCGGCCTCGTGCACGATGATGCATTCCAGGCTGCGCTTGACATTGTCGCCCTCGGGCGAATGGCAGGCCGCGATATGGGCGATCGACTCGGGCAGACCGACGGTCAGGCAGATATAGGCACCGTAGACCGGGTGCCGCAGCGAGGGCCGGCCGACCAGGCTGCCATCGGCTTTCCAGCGCTTCTGGTTCTCGGGATCGCATTCCCAGGCCTTGCCGACATCGTGGCAGAGCCCGCCGGCGATGACGATGTCGCGGTCGATCACCGCCTCCGGATAGACCTCGGCGAAATAATCGACCGAGGCGAGCGCGAGCCGCGTCACGCCGCTCAGATGCAAATGCTGGCCGCCGCGCTTCATCACCATGATGCCGGGATTGGCTTCGCCGGGAATTTCGCTGATGCGCGCGAAGCTCGACTTCTCCAGCGCCAGCGCCCACGCGTCGATCGCGCCCTGCCGCAGCGCTGGATCGCTGATCCACTCGATCTCCGGCAGATCTTCGAGAATGCTCTTGCGCAACTGGTCCATGCGCCTGTCCTTCTATGGTCGGAAGCTCCCTTCGGAAAAGCTAGACAGCAAAGCCAGCATCGTAAAATTTGATTTTCGGATGCCACATCATTGCCTAAGGCAATGCATTGGAGATGCGAGGATCAGGCCATGCGACCGACCACGGCGCAGCTCGAGACATTCTTCTGGGTCGCCCGGCTCGGCTCGGTGAAAGAGGCGGCACGCCACCTCAACCTCGCCCAGCCGACGATCTCGCTGCGCTTGCAGGAGCTGGAGGCGCAATTCCAGCGCCCGCTCTTCGATCGGATCGCGCGCCGCCTCGTGCTCACCCCCGATGGCGACGCGCTGCTGCCGCGTTCTGCGGCGCTGATCCATGAGCTGACCGGCATTCGCGAGCTGATCGGCGGCGCGATGCTCGCGGCCGGCGTCGTCCGCGTCGGCCTCTCCGAGACCTTCGCGCAGATCTGCCTGTCCGACTGCATGAAGCTGCTCGCGCGCGACTTTCCGGCTCTGCAGCTCGACATCACAGTTGGCACCAGCGCGGCGCTTGAACGTCAGGTCGTCGACCGCGAGCTCGATCTCGCCTTCGTCGTCAATCCGGTGGGCGATCCCAAACTCGCGGTCATCCAGCTCGGCATCCAGGATGCGGTCTGGGCGGCGGCGCCATCGCTGGGCCTGCCCAGAGAGATCACGCCGGCGCTGCTGGCCTCCGCCCCGATCATCACCAATCCGCACCCCTCACCGATGTATCGGCAAATCATCGACTGGTTCAGGGAGGACGGCATCGAGCCCGCACAGATCTGCCGCTGCACCAGCGTGACGCTCACGGTCGAGTTGGTCAGGGCTGGCCATGGCACGAGCCTGCTGCCGGCTCGGCTGATCGAGCCGCTCCTCAAGCATGGCGCACTTGTCGCACTGAGCCCGCACAAGGAGCCGACGCCTTCACGGCTCTTTTGCATCTACCGCTTTGCCGAACACAGCCAGCTGGTCGAGGCCGTGCTAGGCGCTGCCCGCCGGGCGATCGCCGATCTGAGATTCGTCAAGGACAGGCCATAGACAGATGGACCGGCGTCCACTTCGCGCGAAAATGCTCCGGGCTGTGGCGCGATGCCGCGAAACTGATTTGCCGCCGGCCGGGAACGATCCGCCCTCGTCCCAAGTTGATCCCGACTCACCTCAGGTAGGAGGACAGCATGAGGCAGGACGACAAGGCGCAGCGGGAAATCCGCAGGATTGCCTATTCGCTCTGGGCTGAAGACGGGCGGCCGGATGGCCGCGATCGGGAGCACTGGGAGCGAGCGAAGCTGATCTGGAGCGCCCGCAACAACGACGCCGCGCCGGACGTCGCGATCGAGAACCCGGGCATCCCGCCGGAACTCACCGATCAGGATGAGGACGCGGCGCGTCCAAGCGTCGCCCGCGCGCCGCGCCTGAAGCATTAACGCCGATGGCGGCACTGGCTCGCAGCCGGAAGGCCGATTTTCCGGTCAGCCGGGTCCGCCAATATCTCGAGCCCGGGCCGATTGTGCTGGTCTCGTCGCGCTTGCGCGGCAAGACCAACATCATGACAATGGGCTGGCACATGGTGCTGGAGTTCACTCCGGCCCTTGTCGGCTGCCTGATTTCCAGCGGCAACCATAGCCATGAGATGGTCCGCGCCAGCCGCGAATGCGTCATAAACCTGCCGACCATCGGGCTGACCGAGCAGGCAATCGGCATCGGCAACACCTCCGGCGCCGAAATGGACAAATTCGAGCGGTTCGGCCTGACGGCCGAGGCCGGAGAAAGCGTCGATGCGCCGCTGATCCGCGAATGCCACGCCAATTTCGAGTGCCGCCTCCATGACGACGCGATGGTCGACAAATACGACCTCTTCATCTTCGAGGTCGTGAAGGCGCATGTCTCCAAGCGGCCGAAGCATCCGGAGACGCTGCACTATACCGGCGACGGCGTCTTCATGGTCGCCGGCAAGGTCATCGACCGCAGCAAGCTGTTCCGGCCGGGCATGCTGTGAGCGGGCGGGCCGCCCCCTCAGTTCCCGAACACCGTGTTGAGCTGGCTGCCGACCATGATGAAGGTGGTGCGCTTCGCCATCTCCTTCAGCCTGACAGCGCCGATATAGGTCATGGCCGAGCGCACGCCGCCCATCAATTCCTGCATCGTGTCCTCGACCGGACCGCGATAGGGCACTTCGACCGTCTTGCCCTCGGAGGCCCGGTACTTGGCGACGCCGCCGGAATAGCGCTTCATCGCGGTATCCGAGGACATGCCGTAGAAGGTCATGCCGACCGGTACCTTCTCGCCATCATGCTCTTCGTAGCGGATCTCGCCCTCGCATTCGTCATGGCCGGCGAGCATGCCGCCCAGCATGACGAAATCGGCCCCGCCGCCATAGGCCTTGGCGAGATCGCCCGGCACGGTACAGCCGCCGTCGCCGCAGACGAGGCCCTTCAGCCCATGCGCGGCATCGGCGCATTCGATGATCGCCGAGAGCTGCGGATAGCCGACGCCGGTCATCTTGCGGGTGGTGCAGACCGAGCCCGGCCCGATCCCGACCTTGACGACATCGGCGCCGGCGAGCAGCAGCGCCTCGGTCATGTCCCCGGTCACGACATTGCCGGCCATGATCGCGGCATCCGGGAAGGCCTCGCGCGTCGCCTTGACCGTATCCACGAATTTCTCGGTGTAGCCATTGGCGACATCGAGGCAGATCTTGCCGATCGGCACCTGCGAGTGGACGAATTTCAGCTTCTCGTGGTCGGTCTCGGTCGTGCCCAGCGAATAGAAGGCGTTGACCGATTCCTTCTCCTTGAAGAAGGAGACCAGGGCCTCGGCATCATAGTGCTTGTGCAGCGCCACCATCGCGCCATGCTTCAGCAGCGCGCGCGCCATCGCCATCGTACCGACCACGTCCATATTGGCCGCGATCAGCGGGAAGCCGGTCCAGTCCTGCCCGGTATGGGCGAAGCGGAAGCTGCGGTTGACGTCGACATGGGCGCGGCTGCCCAGGGTCGAGCGCTTGGGCCGGATCAGGACATCCCGGAAGTCGAGCTTGGGATCGTTCTCGATGCGCATGGTGGAAAAGCCTCTGGGCTGCTCAAATACTGGTGATCGGGAGCACGTCGGGAGGCGTGCCGGGATTCATAGCCGGTCGCGCCCTTCGGAGGCAATGCGCCGGGCGCGAACCTGTTCCGCCCAACACTTTAGCGGTTGCTAAAATATTCCTGGACAGGCATGGCCGGCGGCGATACTTAAGTGCATGCTTCACCAACCAGCCCAGCTCGATCTGATGTTCCAGGCCCTGGCGGATCCGACCCGCCGGCTGATGATCGAGCGTCTTTGCGACGGGCCGGCGAGCGTGAGCGAACTGGCCGCGCCTTTGGCGATGACGCTTTCGGCCGTGGTCCAGCATCTCGCCGTGCTCGAGGAGAGCGGGCTCGTCCGCTCGCAGAAGCAGGGGCGGGTGCGCACCTGCCAGGTCGACACCCAGGCTTTGCGCGCCGCCGAGCGCTGGATCAGCGAGCGCCGCGCCCTCTGGGAGAAGCGCTTCGACCGGCTGGCGGCCTATCTCGCTGAGAATCCCGAAGAACCGAAGGAAGGATCTGAGACGTGAGCGACTATTCCGTCCTCCACGCCACCATCGTCGTCGAACGCACCTATCCGGCGTCACCGAAGCGCGTCTTCGCAGCTTGGTCGAACAAGGAGGCGTTGTTGAGCTGGGCACTGCCCGGCGACGACTGGGTCTCCGGCTATGAATGCTTCGACTTCCGCGTCGGCGGCAATGACCGCAGCTATTTCGGTCCGCCGGGCGGCGAGACCTATCTCAACGACACGACCTATCTCGATATCGTTCCCGATGCGCGCATCGTCTCGGCCGGTGCGATGACCAGCGCCGGCAAGCGCTTCTCGGCCGGGTTGATGACGGTCGAGTTCCAGCCCGCCGGCAATGGCGGCTGCCGCCTCGTCATGACCGAGCAGAGCGCTTTCCTCGACGGCCATGACCTGCCGGAGAACCACGAGGCCGGCTGGAACGAGATGCTCGAGAAGCTGGGCAACCATCTCGGCCGCCAGCAGGCCGCTGCCTGAGGAGATCCGGAGATGACCGAGCGCAGGGTGACCCACGCCACCTTCACGATCGAGCGTCGCTATGAGGCATCGGTCGCCCGCGTCTTCGCGGCCTGGGCGAAGCCCGAGGCCAAGCAGCGCTGGTTCGCCTGCCACGGCGATTGGATGCCGGGGCCCTACGAATTCGACTTCAGGGTCGGCGGCCGCGAGCATCTTTCGACGCGCGATACCGACGGCGTCGACCATATCTACGACGCGATCTATCAGGACATCGTCCCCGGCGAGCGCATCATCTACGCCTACCAGATGCAACTCGACACGCGCCGCATCTCGGTTTCGCTCGCGACGGTCGAATTCCGCGCCGAAGGCGATGGCACCAGGCTCGTCTTCACCGAGCAGGCCGCCTTCCTCGATGGTTACGACCGTCCCGAAGAGCGCGAGATCGGCACGCGTGCCGGCCTGGAAAATCTCGCCTGCGAACTGCAGCGCCAAACCGCCACTGCCTGAGAGACGAGGCCGACCATGTCGTTGACGCTCTACTATCACCCGCTCTCCTCCTACTGCCAGAAGGTGCTGGTGGCGCTCTATGAGAACGGGGCACCGTTCACGCCTGAGCTCGTCGACCTCGGCAACCCCGAGCGGCGCGCCGAATTTCTGAAGCTCTGGCCTGTCGGCAAATTCCCGGTGCTGCGCGATGGCGAGCGCATCGTGCCGGAATCCAGCATCATCATCGAGCATCTCGACCGGCACCATCCGGGCCCGGCCCGGCTGATCCCCGAGGATGCCGAGCGCGCCCTGGAGACGCGGCTGCGCGACCGCTTCTTCGATCTCTACATCCAGGAGCCGATGCAGGCCCTGGTCGGCGACAGGCTGAGACCGCTCGAGAGCCGCGACCCGTTCGGCGTCGAGCGGGCGAAGGCGCGCCTGCGCACGTCCTACGACATGCTCGAGCGCGACATGGCCGGACGGACCTGGGCGATGGGCGAGGCCTTCAGCCTGGCCGACTGCGCCGCCGCGCCGGCGCTCTACTATGCCGATCGCGTGGTGCCGTTCCGCGACAGCCATCCCGCCATCGCCGCCTATTTCGAGCGGCTGCTGCAGCGCCCCTCCTTCGCGCGGGCGGTCGAGGAGGCGGAGCCGTACCGCCACCTCTTTCCGGGCTAGAGCATTTTCGAGCGAAGTGGATACCGGTTCGCGTGAAGAAAATGCGTTAAAACAAAACGTTAGAGAATTTTCGCGATTCGGAGAAACGCGGAAATGCTCTAGGGCACGCGCCGATCTGATCACGCGGCGATCTGATCGGGCCTCGCGTTCTCTATCGATGAGCAGATCGGCCTCACATGCCGCGAAGCAGCGGATGGGCCTGGAGGAAATCGGCAGGGACGAACTCGCTCAACCACGACTGTCCGGAGACCGCGACCTTTGACGCCATCGGAAAGATCGCCTCGGATTCGAGCTCGATCTTCGCCACCTGACCGCGGCTCGGCGGACGGAATGCCCGCTGGAATTCGGCAGGCAACGGCACGGTGAGGGGCTGGATCTCGGTGACCGTGCCCATCGTCTGCTTGAAGCCGTCAGCAACCCTCACCTTGTCGCCAATGCTGACATCGTAGAGCGTCCCTGTTTCCAGGTAGACGAGGGCGTATTTGCTCCCGACATAGAGCTCCATCAGGTTGTCGCCAGGCCTCAGGACATCGCCCTGAATGGCAGTCTTGGAGCCGATCGTTCCGTCGGACGGCGCTTCGATGGCGCCATTATTGTAGCTGAGCCGCAGCTGCTGCAGAGCCGTCCTGGCTTCCTCCAGCGAGACGTCCAACTGCGCGAGCTGTTGAATGGTTCCGCGGCGTTCGGCCTCGCGCGAGACCTTTTCCTGCATGGCGAAGTAGCGGTCCTTCTGCACATTCGCCGCGAAGGCATCGGACACGAAACCCAGGGCTGCGCGGGACGTATTGACCTTGCGCAGTTGCGCCTCGGTTTCCTTGAGCCGCTCGTCCGCCGTCTTCAGGACGGCGTTGGCGACCTCGAGCTTGATCGCGAGTTCGGCCTGCCGGGCAGTGGTCTCGGCCGCCTTCGAGGTGAGCGTCGCCATGGACTCCATGATCTGCGGGGAGCTGACCATAGCCAGGACCTCGCCGCGCTTGACCTGCTGTCCCGGCCGCACCAGCACCTTTGTGACCTGGACGGCATAGGGCGAAGCCACGACGACCCGGTCGGCCAGGATCAGCCCTTCGGCCCTGAGCCAGACGAGATGCCCCAGGAAGATATTGCCCAGATAGGCGAAGACGCAGATCACCGACAGCAGATAGAAGTAACGCCCATAGTTGCGGCGGGCCTTCTGGTTTTCCCGGACGTCGTTCAGGAACTTGTCGGCGCGCGTATGCTCTCGCAGCTCGGTAATCATGGCCGTCACCGTATATAGTGGGCTTGGCGCGAGACGCGTGACGGCGAGTAGGAGTCGCGCGTCGAGGCCCGGTGTACCCATTCCTCGAAATAGGCGTAGAGGCGGACGCAGCGCATGAACACGCCGTTATACAGTCCGTACGTGAGAAGGTACGGAAAAATTCTCACGATCATCTTGGAATCGTAGCGCCGGCAGATCGCGAGTGCCATCGAGAAGCCGGCAATATCGAGGATGAAGTAAGCGACGGCAACGGACAGCAGGATATAAATGGCCTCATTACCGAAGAGCAGGAAGAGATAGGCGACATAGATCGGAAACACCAAGGTCACGAGCAGGTTCATGACCAGCCATTCGACCTGCTCGAATGTCTCGAGCAGGCTGAATCTCCGGCGGCCGGGATGGAGCGCGTCGCGGAACTTGCGCATCCGGGTGCGGGTCGTGTCGCGGTCCCAGCGCCGGCGCTGCCGGATGATTGCCTTGAACGTCGCGGGCGTATCGGTGAAGCACCAGGAATCGCCGGCGAACCTGACCTTCCAGCCGCTGCGGCGCAGGCGCAGCGTCAGGTCGAAATCCTCGCCGGGCCCCGGGGCGAGCAGGCCGACCTGGTTGATCGCCTCCCGGCGAAAGGCGCCGAAGGCGCCGGAGGCGCAGACCACCAGGTCGAGCATGTCGAGCGCGCGTTTGCCCATGGCGATCGCCGTGATGTACTCGATCGCCTGATAGGACGTGACCGCCGAGTATCCGTAGTTGCGAACACCGAGCGCTCCGGTCGTCGCGCCCACCAGCGGGTCCGTGAACGGCTCGATCAGCTTTTCGATCGCGTCGCAATCATAGGAACAATCTGCGTCCAGATTGACGATGATGTCGCCCTTCGCGAGGGTGAAGCCGAAATTGCACGAGGCCGACTTGCCGCTGCGGACCTGGTTCGACAGGGCGATGTCGATCTGCCCGGATTGGCAGTAGCGGTTGATCATCTCCCGCATCCCGTCGGTCGAGCCATCGTCGATGAAGATGATCTCGTCGATCTTGCGCGTCTGCTCCCTGAGGGATCTCAGGCATTTCTCGATGGCGTCGGCCTCGTTATGCCCGGCGATCACGACGCTGATCGTGAGCCGGTCCAGCGCTTGGCGCTCGGCCGTCGTCGGGGAGGATCTGCGCTTCAGGCTGGAGAGGAGGACCGCGAGTCCAGAGAGCGTGTAGCGTGGGATCTCCAGGATGATCATGAACCAGAACATCGCCAGCCAGTTCAGCCAGTCGAGTTGCCCGAGCATGATCAGGGGCGTGTCGAGCTCGACCATGGTCATGCTGCCTGGTCGCGGAGTTCTCGGACCGTCGCGTCGTTGAGGAGCACGCACTGCAAGCCGGGATCGATCTTCAGGATCGCCTTCATGCGGCCGACGATCAGGTCCATGGCGCGCTTCGCGCCGTCAGGATCGGTCCGCGGCATCAGCACGAGGAAGCCGTCGGGCCGTTCCTGCACAGCATCGACCTCGCGAAGCGCGCTGTGCAGGGCATCGCTCATCAGCAGCAGGCTCTGCTCCCAGAGCCGGACATTCTGCGCCTCGATCGCGCCGCGCTGCGTGAAGCTGATGCTGGCGACCTGATAGGGGACGCCGAACTCCCGTTGCTCGCGCTGGGTATGCTCGAGCAGGATGCGGAAGCGGTCGGGACCGTCGCCCGAGGCATGGGGCGATATCGGCTCGCCACGCAGGAGCCGGTTCGCGCCCGAAGATGTCAGGTTGTAGGAATACCAGGTCTTGACCGGCACCTGATCGGCCGTGTGATGGGCGTCGCAGTCGATGCATTTGAAGCCGACGACCGGCTTGTCGCCGATCCCGCCGCATTCCTCGCAGCGTGTCACCGAGCCGGGCTTGTCGTAGTCGAGGCCGATATGCCGCAGCGGCCGCGCGCATTTCGGGCATTCAAAGCCGGTTCCGGTCCGAAACTGCGATTCCGGCGCTTCATGGGCGCAGCGGAAATGGTGGATGACGACTTCCTCGCGGATATTGGTCGAGCGGCAGGAGCGGCATTCCTCGCGTACCGACAGATGGCCGGAGCGGCATTGCGGACAGCAATGGATGCGATCGAAGAACTGTCGGGTCAGGTAGCCTTTGCCGACGAGCCCGGTCGCGATCTCCGCCACGTCGTCCAGCGGCCCGGCGACAGGGTAGCGCACCAGATCGCGAGCGGATGAATCATAGCTCGCGGCCAGCCCCTGGTCGCGCGAGTAAATCCGCGCCAGCAGCATGTCCTCCGGCTGCAGGCTGTTGCGAATGGGGAATGGCAGCTCGCGCAGCCTTGCCTGGATGGCGCGCGCCCGCATCCAGGCTGATTGCTCGCCCGCCGCGGAGGCATCGACGCATTGCCGGATGTCGGCGACGAGGCTGACGACGGGGACGAGCGGGTCGCCGATATTCTTCAGGACGATCTTCAGCGCGTAGTCCGGCACCGCGGTCGTGAGAACCACCGCATCGATCGGGTCGCCCGGCTCGGCAAGTCGCCAGCCGGGCGGAAAGCGGTATCCGTCCGGCAGCCTGGGATATGCCAGGAAGCACCATTCTTCCTGCGCCGAAGCCAACGAGACATGACTCAGCCCGACGAGCATGTGGAACTCCATGAGACGGGCGGTCACTCGTTACCCGGCACATCATAGTGGCCGTCTCGGGGGGCGCGACGTTTCTCTCGGGTTACTCCGCAATGATACTGGCTATATTGTGCGAGCTGCGATCCCGACTGCGCCTGGCGTGCGCGCCCAGCGCTTGCTCATCTTGTGCGTGTGGCCTGCTACGCGCCCTGCGCTCAGGCCGCCGGGATCAGCGGCTTCGCATTCCGGCGCATCGTGTAGAGCGTCGCGCTGATGACGATCGCGGCGCCGAGCCAGGTCGGCAGTGCCGGGATCTCGGCGAAGAAGACGAAGCCGGTGAAGCTCGCCAGCAGCAGCCGGCTGAAGTCGAGCGGCGCCAGCGCCGAGGCCTCGCCGACCTGATAGGCCCGCGTCAGCAGCCATTGCCCGGCCGTGCCGAAGACGCTGAGCACGATCAGCCAGAGCCATTGCTCCGGCGTCGGCCAGACCCAGAGCCACCAGGTCGGCAGCGCCAGCACTGCGATCAGCACGATGCCCTGCCAGATCAGGATCGTGTCGGTGCGCTCGCTCGTCGCCAGCATCCGCACGCTCACGGTGACGCAGGCGCCGAACAGCGCCCCGCCCACCGACATCAGCGCATAGAACTCCAGCCCGTGGCTCGAAGGGTTGAGCATGATGATGACGCCGACGAAGCCGATGATCGTCGCGACCCAGCGCGCGCCGTCGACCGCCTCCTTCAGCACCAGCACGGCGGCGATGGTGACGAACAGCACCTGGCTGAAGCCGATCGCGGTGGCCTGTGCCAGCGGGATATAGATCACCGCGCTGAAGCCGCAGAGCATCGAGGCGAGCGTGACGAGGCCGCGAAAGACCTGCAGTCCGGGCCGTGTCGTGCGGATCATCGCCGGCAGCTCATGCGCCGCGAAGGCGATGATGATCAGGCTCATCACGATCTGGCGGATCATCAGGATCTCGACCAGCGGGATCACCGGGCCGAGATATTTGAACAGCCCGGTCATCACCGCGTAGACCAGGAACGACGAGACCATGTAGATCGAGCCGCGCAGGTTCGGCGTGGCGCCGCGCCACCAGCGCTTGAGGCGGTGCTTGCGCGCGGCGAACCAGCTCGAAGGGCCGGGCTCGACCACGCCCGGGATCGCGGCCAGCACGATCGGAGCGGCGTCTTCGGCTGCTATGGCGGGGAATGGGTCGGGGTCGTCGCCGGACCCGGCATAGCCCAGTGCCGGGCTGTCGCCGTCATCGAAATCCAGGCGGCTCTGCCGCCCGGCCAACCGATCTTCGCTCATTGCCCGAACCATGGGCCGGCGCGACGGCGCTCGGCTCATCCCCCATCTCTGTAATTCATTGACGAATCATGCTCTCGCAACCAGAGGGTCGCGCACATGGCTGGGTTGTGGCTGGAGCCGTAAGCGCGTTGAGACATTCTCAACCAAGCCTTGCTAGCGCGTCCGCCGGCCGATTCCGGCCGCCCCGCCCACGCGGTAGGACCGACATTCGCCGGGCCATCTGTCCCACTGCGGCGAAGCCGTGTAGGAGCCAGGAGCATGGCCGGCGCGGGGCGGGCTTCTGTGGCTTCTGGAGGTGCGGGCGCGGCATGCGGGAGTTGTGGTCCGATCTGGTGAACGGTCTGCGCGCCTTCAGCATCCAGCGCTTCCCCTATCGGCGCTTTGCCCTCGCCCTGTGTCTCGGCGGCCTTGGCGGCTGGCTCTTCGTTCAGGCCAAGCTGCCATTGCCCTGGATGCTCGGCTCGATGGTGTTCTGCACCGTTGCCGCGCTGCTGCGGGCGCCGATCGCTGCACCCGGCGTCATCCGTCCGCCGATGAGCGCGGTCATCGGCGTCATGCTCGGCGCCGGCTTCCGTCCCGATATCGTCGCTCAATTGCCGAACTGGCTGCCGACGCTCGCCGGCCTTGTCGTCTTCATGATCGTCAGCGGGTTCTGTTGCGTCAGCTATTTCCAGCGCGTCGCCGGCTTCGACCGCATCACCGCATTCTTCGCGGGCATGCCCGGCGGCTTGATGGAAATGGTCCTGATCGGCGAGGAGAAGGGCGGCGATGCCCGCATCATCGCGCTGATCCATTCCGCCCGCATCCTGCTGGTGGTGATCACGCTGCCCTTCATCCTGCAGTGGATCGAGGGTGTCTCGCTCAGCGTCAACCGCTCGGCCGGCCCGTCCTTCGCGCAGACCCCGCTGCTGGCCGAACTTGTCCTGCTCGCCTGCGGTATCCTCGGGATCATGGCCGGCCAGCTTTTGCGGCTGCCGGCCAAGCACCTGATCGGCCCCATGCTGATCAGCGCGCTCGTGCATCTCTTCGGCTGGAGCGAAGCGGCCCCGCCTTCCGAGATCGTCACCATCGCCCAGCTCGTGCTCGGTGTGACCATCGGCTGCCGCTTCGTCGGCACGCCGCCGAAGACCATCCTGCGGATTCTGCTGCTCTCCGTGGGGTCGACCGTGATCCTGCTCGTCGCCACCTTCGGCTTTGCCTGGGCCGTGGCGAAGGTCTCGACCTTCGGCCACGTCGCTCTGGTCCTGGCCTATTCGCCGGGCGGGTTGACGGAAATGAGCCTGATCGCGCTGGCGTTGCACACGGAGGTCGCCTTCGTGGCGGCCCATCATATCGCGCGCGTGCTGCTGGTGATGATTGGCGCCGGGCCGCTTTTCGGATTGATCGCAGGCCCCGAACCGCGCCGGGCAGCGGCCGCCGCCGAATAGCGCCTAGCGCATCGACCCGAAAAGTGGATTGCGGTTTTCGGAAAGCCGATGCGAAAACAAGAAGCTAGATCATCGAACCGGATGCGATATCCGGTCTGATGATCTAGCCTCCCGCCGCTACGAGCCCGCCTGCCAGGGCGGCCGCGAGCGCAGCGCGCTGGCCCGCCATGAAGGCCGCGCCGTCGAGGCGCTGATCGTCGCCGGCGCGTGCTGCGCGCACCCGCTCGACCAGCGCAGCGGCGAAGGCCGCGGGGCTGTCGGCCAGAGTGAAATTGCCCGGCATCGCGCTGAAGCCGCGGCAGGAGAGCGTGGTCGCGACCGCGGGCAAGCCCAGCTGCATCGCCTCGATCGTCTTGAGCTGCACGCCCGTCCCGGCCCGGCTGCTCAGCGCCAGAACCCGGCAGGAACGCAGGAAGGCGTCGGCATCGGGCACCCGCCCGATGAGCTGCACCTGCGCCGGCACAGCCGGCATCTCGCCCGGAAATCTGCCGGCAACCGCGACCGTGATATCGGCCGGCAGCAACGGGCAGACCTCGCGCAGGAACCAGTCGAGCCCGATGAAATTCGGGGCCCAGGTCCAGGTCCCGATCAGGCCGATGTCGTAAGCCGTCGAAATACCGGCCGGAGCGGACGTCTCGGGCGGGGGGGCGCCCGAAACGAGCGGCAGCACCGCGGATTTGGCCTGGTACTCGGGCCCGAGCGCCACTCGGTCTTCCTCCGCCAGCGTCCAGACGAAGCGCGTCTCCCTCCAGAGCCGGTGCTCGACCTGCTCCAGCAGCCGCGCCTCACGCGAAAACAGCCAGCGCATCGCCGGATTGCCGGCATGTTCGGCATTCTGCTCGGCCGAGACATGCTCGATATTGTGCTCGACCAGAATGCAGGGGCCGAGCGCGGTCAGTTCCGGGAAGGCCCCGGGCAGCATCACCGAATTCAGGATCAGCGCGTCGAACGGTCCGCGCGCGCGGATCGCCTCGACGAATCTCCCGCGTCCGGCCATCAGCAGCTTGGCGCTGGCGATCGGGAGACCGTGCCTGAGCGCGGAGGCGAGCCATTGCAGCTTGCGCTTGGCGGGGACGGCGGCATTCTCGATATCGACCGCATCGATCACCACGGCCTGCTCGGGAAGGGCCGGGGTCTCGCCGGGCCGCAGGAAGCCGAAGGCCGTGACCTCATGGCCGGCCGCGCGCAAGGCGTCGAGGATCGCCGCATTGGCGATCTCGAAACCGGTATCGGGCCTGGCGACCGGGATCAGCGAGGTGACGAAGGCGAGACGCAAGAGGCAAAGACCTGACGCATGAAGCGATCAGAGCAGAGGCGGTATGGGTCGCCGAAGGTCAAGTCCTTGTGCGGACTATGCTCAACGGCTTCTGCCGCCGCCCGTCCTGCTCTCGTCGAACGCGCTCACCGAACCTTAAGCGGGCGGATGCATGGTGGCGGCGATGACAGCAGCAGCGCCAGCGTCGAGGCAGCAGAGCGGAGCCGGGCCCGTGCCGGCGATCCGCGGCTTCGACGCGCCCGAGAGTTTCGAGATCCTGGCCGCTTCGCCGGAGGCTGCCCTGCGCGCCGTCGAGAGCGTGATCTGCGTCCCGACCTTCAAGCGCCCGGACCTGCTGGAAAAGACCCTGCGCTCACTGGCGGCGCAGCAAGGCGGCCATGATGTCGCGATCATCGTCGTCGAGAACGAAGGCAGCGAACGCGCCGGCGCGGCGCGCGCGCAGGAGCTGCTGGCGTCAGGGTTGTTCAAGGGCTTCGTCATCGTCGAACCGCGACAGGGCAACTGCAAGGCCTATAACGCCGCCTGGCGCTGTGCGTTGACCAGGCTTCCGGCGCTGAAGCAGGTGCTCGGCATCGATGATGACGAAGAGGCCGAGCCGCAATGGCTCGACGCCTTCCTGCGCGCTGCGCAATCCGCGCCCGCACAGCTCTTCGGCGGCTCGGTCGCGCCGCGTTTCGAGGATGCCACGCGCGCCTGGCTATCGGCTCATCCGGTCTTCCGCTCGCATTATTCCGTCTCGGGCGAGGTGCCGATCCTCTATTCCAGCGCCAATTACCTGATCCGTCGCGAGGTGCTGGAAAGGCTCGGTTTCCCCTTCCTCGACGAAAGCTTCGATTTCACCGGCGGCGGCGATAGCGACTTTTTCCGCCGGGCCCGGGCAGCCGGCTTCCGCTTCTGGTGGGTGCAGGAGGCGGCGATGCGCGAGACCATGCCGGCGCGCCGCAGCGAATTCGGCTGGATCCTGGCGCGCGGCCTGCGCAACGGCGCGATCTCCGCCCAGATCGAGCGCCGGCTCGACCCGAGCCCCAGGGGCCGGCTCAAGGTGCTGGCGAAGAGTCTAGCGCTGCTGGCGGCCTCAGCCCCGCGCGGGCTGGCGCTGGGCATCCGCACGCGCTCGGCGACGATCGGCCTCTACCACGCCAAGGTCGCGCTCGGCCGCCTGATCTCGGAATTCGGCGTCCAGAACGAGCAATACCGCAAGCCGGAGAAGAACTGAGGCGGTTCGTCCCTGCCTGGCGCATGGCGGCGAGGCGACCGCGGGGATTGCGCGGGCGGCCTCCGGCTTGCTTCGCTGCTGTACTGAAAACTTTGGAGCAGCGACCGATGGCCCAGGACGATCTCACGCAAGCCGCGATGCAGGCGGGGATAGCGAGCTTCGAATCCACCTTCGGGCGCGTCCCGGACAATTTCAAGCTGCTGGCCGAGCATGCGCCCGGCGCCTTCGCCGGCTACGGGCTGATGCGCAGCGCCATCATGAGGGATAGCGAGGCCGGCGGCGCGCTCGACCTCAAGACCAAGGAACTGGTCTTCGCGCTGCTCGACACGCTGATCGGCCAGACCAACGGCGCGAAGAACCACGCCGCAGCCGCGGTGAAGCTCGGCCTGACCTTGCCCGAACTGGCCGAAGGTCTTGTGCAGGTGATCATGGCCGGCGGCATCACGACCTGGAATACGACCGGCGCTGAGGTGATGCGGCATTGTGCGGAGATAGCGGGGAAGGCAGAGGAGCCGGCGTAACGCGCCGACGACTCTCGTTGTGGTGGACAGCGGTCATTCGGAGGGACGGTTCAAGTCTATGATCTCATCCACGAAGGCGGACTCTTGAAATTCTCGCTGACCGATAACCCAACCCGATTGTGAGAGGCGGTTCAGGTATCTATTTTTGTCGCTCAACCTCTTCCGCCAGCTCCCACCGAAGACTGTCTTCTCGATCCATCGAACTCTCTGGCGGGGCCTCGAGGCCCACATAATGGAAGAGCGCCACAATTTCGGTCCCGCCGCTGCTGCGAGCTGATTCAGCGGCAAAGAACTCATTCAACTGAAGCAATGTCGATGATATTGGACAGGAAGTTAGATCGGGGCGCACAAAATCCAGCGTTGATCGTGTTCCGCCGAGAAAATCGGGTTTCAGGTCAGGGTGGGCGCGGTAGACCAGTGCCAGAACCTCTGTATCAAGCTCCGAACAAGCACGCGCAACCGCTCTATCGTAAATCTTGGCGGTTTCGGGATCAACGCGACCCCTTAATTCGTTTCCGGCCATGAAAAGGAACTTCAGAGCGAGATTGATGCTGTAGTCGAATGCAACGGCGGTGTCTTTGTCGATTTCTACCAATGTCCGCTCCACACTCACTCCGCAAGATGCCAGAACTGGGTGCTTCTGCTACGGGTCGTGAGCGACCTTACGCCGCCACCCGATACCTCGACACCAGCCTGAGCCCGAGCACCGCGATCAGCAGCGCGAACCAGACCGGGTCGGCCCGCCGGAAGAAGAAGCTCTCCAGGCAGGCGGAGTAGATCGCGAACATCCAGATCCGGAAGAACAGCTCGGCCAGCGCCTTGTTGGCTTCGGTCTTGATCACCCGGTGGTGGTCGCTGAGCGGCAGGATGATCAGCACCAACACCGCCAGGAGCAGGCCGGGAATGCCGAGCGCGACGACGAGGTCGACATAGCCGTTATGGCCATGGACCATGCCGAGCGCGATGCCGGTCTCGTTCTCCTTGATCTCGGCATAGCGCACGAAATCGCTGCCCCAGAAGCCTTCGAAGCCATAGCCGAAAATTTGCCGATCCCAGAGCCGGTCGAGCGCAAAGCTCCAGATCTCGGTGCGGCCGGTGAAGGTCTGGCCGGGGCTGACTGCCTGGACGATTGCATTGACGGGTTGGAACAACACCGAGCCGACGGTCGCGGTCAGCATCACCGCGAGAGGGCCGAGCGCGAGCAGCGCCCGCAGGAAGATGCTGTCGATGCGGGCGCAGGCGAAGCCGATCCCGACCAGGAAAGGCGCCAGCGCCATCGAGGTCTTCGATCCCGTCGAATAGAGGAAGATCGCCGCTAGCAGGATGATCGCGCCGCCGAGCGCGAGCGAGCGCATCTGCGCCACGAAGATGCCGATGAACAGGAAGATCACCATCATCGCGCCGGCGATGTTCTTGTGGTCGAACAATCCGCGCCAGGCGCCGGCATGTTCCGGCTCGAGCGCGTCGCCGGCGGAATGGACGGCGATATCGGGGAAGATCACGAGGCCGGCATAGCAGACCAGGATCACCACCAGCGCCGCCCAGCCGATCAGGCTGGCGAAATGGCCGATGCTCCGCGGCAGCAGCATGATCGCGCCGCCGATCACGACGACGACCATGGTGAAGCGGAAGGCGCGCATCGAGATGTCGGGCTGCGGCGAGTTCAGCACGCACAGCGTCATCCAGACGAAGAAGATGAGCCAGAGCGGCCTCAGATAGGCTTTCGCCGCGACCCGCCCGGGCGACAGGACCGCGCAGCCGACGCTCAGCAGCGCCATCAGCGAGAAGCTGATCTGGTTGACGATATTGCTGCTCGCCTCGTTGTCGACCTCGTAGCTGCCGCGGAACGGCGCGGTCGATATCCAGACCAGCAGGAAGGCGGCGACGAAGACGGCGCTGCTGAGGCCGTAGGTGGTGTCGGCTGCTTGAGACGTGGAAGGCGCGCTTGCCGTTGCGCGAAGATCGGTTGCGCTCATGGCCGACTGACGGGCGAGCCGCCTTCTTCCCTTCTCCCGGATGGGAGAAGGTGGCCCGGTAGGGCCGGATGAGGGCCCGCCGCTAAACCAAAGGGGCGGAAGTGGTGTCGCGGCCTGGTCGCAGCCTCGACGTTTAGCGGCGGGCCCTCACCCCTGCCCCTCTCCCATCCGGGAGAGGGGTTCCCCGCGCCCCGTTCGGCTGGGGGCCGATCCATACCTAGCCGGCCTCGTTGATGACGAAGCCGCGGATCTTGGCCGCGTTCGGGCCGAGCGCGGCATTGATCGTCTCGATATCGCCGGCGCCTGTCGCGCCCTCGCGAATGACCAGCACGATATCGTCGACCGCCTCGGCAAAACGCTGGGTCAGCCTGTCCCCGTCGATCGGGCCGCCATCGACCACGATCGGGCCGAAGCGGCGGGCCGCCGCAAAGAAATCACGGCCGATCTGCTGGGCGGTGACGAGGTCGCTGCGGCCCCGGCGCGGCAGGAAGAACAGTCCGGTGCCTTCGTCCTGCAGCGCGACGCGCACCAGCCCGGCCGAACCGGAGACGATGTCGTGCAGCCCCGCCTGGGCTTCCGGCGCATAGACCTGGGTCAGGTTGTTCTCGCCTTGCCCGGCATCGACCAGCATGGCCGGCAGGCCCTCCAGCGCCGCATCGAGCGCCAGATTCAGCGCCAGCGTCGACGTTCCGGCGTTGGGACGCAGGCCGAGCACAAGGATGCGCCGCTGCGCGCCATCCTTGGCGAGCGCACTGCGCACGCTGCGGACTGCCTTCGCAAAGGCCGCGTTCGGCTTGTCCATCACGTCGACGAGATGGGCCTTGTGCTGGAAGACCGAGCGAGGCTCACCATCATTGCGCCGCCAGCGCCGATGACGCACGGCCGGCAAGGTCGCGAGCAGGGGCGCAGCCGCCGCCTGCACGACGTCGGGCATGCGCGCCGCCTGGCCACCCTGGATCGTGGCGAAGCGCCGCCAGCCCGCCTTTTTGGGAATGGAATCGGGTGCGGCCGCCGCCTGCGGGGGCACGAACGGCGCCGGGACGGAGGCCGTCTGGGAGGCGGGTGCGGGAGCCTCGGCGGGACTCTCATCCGGCTCGGATTTATCGCCGCGCCGGCGGCGGAGGCCCCAGGCGAAGGCGTTTGCCGGCGGCGCCGGCCGCGCGCCGAGCAGGGCGAGCCCGATCACTGCGAGAGCGCCGAGCCCACCACCGGCGATGCCGCCGAGCATGACGACAGTGCGCCTTGTGATGCCGCTCTTCTCGAGCGGCGGGATCGCGTTGCTGATGATGCGGGCATTGGTGGTGTCGATGCCCGAGAGCTCGCCGGTCTCGCGAGCGCGGCGCAGGAAGGCGTCATAGACGACGCGCGAGGATTCGACCTCGCGCTCCAGCTCGCGCAGCTCGACCGAGGCGCGGCTCGCCGCATATTGCTGGCTTTTCAGCTCCTCGACCCGGCGGCTGATCTGCTTCTCGGCCTCGACCGCGCGGTCATATTCGATCTTGGCGGCGCGGTTGATGCGCGCGAGTTCCTCGTTGATCTGGCGCCGCGCATCGCGCACCTGCGCCTGCGCCGAGGCGAGCGCCGGATGGCGGGCGCCGAGCGAAGCCAGGAGATCGGCTTCCTTGCCGAGCGCGGCGCCGAGCTGGGCCCGCAGCGCGGTCATCGTATTGGAGGCGACGGCCTCGGGCACGGCTCCGGCCTCGATGCTGGAGGAATTGATCGCGCGCGTCTGGTCGTATTTCGCCTTGGCCTCGGTGACGCGGGTTCGCACCGCGACGAGCTGGGCATTGTTGAGCGCGAGCTGCTCCTCGCCGATCGTCTTGCCGCCGGCGCCGACGATATTATTGGCTTCCTTGTATTTCTCGGCCTTGTCCTCGGCCAGGCGCAGCCGGTTGCGAAGCTCTTCGAGGCGTGCCGTCAGCGCCTCGGTGGCGCGCTTGGCCGCCTCGGCGCGTACCGCAGCCTGGTCCTCGAGATAGGCGGTGGCCAGTGCATTGGCGATGCGCGCCGCCTTGGTCGCGTCGCGCGAGGTCACGGAGATGTCGATGACGAAGGTACGCTCGCCGCGCCGCACCGAAACCAGCTTGTCGAGGGCGGAGAGCGCATAGAGCGTGCCGTCGCGCGGCGGGGCGCCGCTGCTCGGCAGCAGGTCGGCGATGAGCGCGGCGAGCCCGGTCTTGGTCGCCTCGCCGCCGAATTCCGGGTCCTTGTCGAGCCCTTCCTGCTGGATCACCCGCGACTTGATGCTGTCGGAGGCGATGATGCGCGCCTGGCTTTCGAGATAGGCGGTGATCGAGGTCGGGTCGCTGCCGACGGCGTTGGGCGAGACCTCGTTCTGAAGCACGCGCAGATCGCGCGGGTCGATGAAGAGCTGCGCCGTCGAGACATATTTCGGCGGGATCATCAGGCTCGCGAGCGCCGCCAGCACCGCGCCGAGCAGCACCGCTGCGACGATCCAGAGCTTGCGCCGCCAGAGCGTATCGAAGAGCCAGGCGGGGTCGGTGAGCAGCGCGAGCTTGGACGGCTCCGGCACGGCCTGCGCGTCGCGCCTGCCCGCGGGCTCTTTCGTCTCGCTGAGTTCGCCCGGGGCGTTCTCGATGGTGAACATCACGCTACGCTTCACTCTCGGCGCCCCGGCTTGACCCGAGCCTGACGGCCAGTTCCCCACAATGCACAGGGGGAGTTACCAAACACCTCAGGCCGTGCCACGCCGGTACCGATCCAGCACCGTCATCATCGGCTTGGGTTTATACTCCGTATCGAGAGGCAAGGGACGTGCCTTGGCGCCATCCTGGCGCGGAAAGGTCTCCTCGATCCAGGAATAGCGATCGCTCAGGCCCCAGGTCACGATCGCCTTGGGCTGGCGCGCCGAGACCACGGCATTCAGGAAGGTCGCGACCAGGCTCGCCGCGGCGCGGTCGCGCGTCGCAGGATCGGCCGGCAGTTTCCAGTCGATCACATCGAGCTCGGTGATCTCGACATCGACGCCGAGCTTGCCGAGCGCCAGCATGAATTGCTGCAGGCCATGGCTGTCGATGGCGCGCTCGCCATAGAGATGCGCCTGCATGCCGAGCCCGTGCACCGGGATGCCCTTGTCCTTGAGCCGGCGGATGATGCGCAGCGCGACCTCCCGCCTCACCGCGATGCGTGGATCGGGATCCTCGAAATCATAGTCGTTGATGACCAGCCGCGCCTTGGGATCGACGCGGGCGGCGGTCTTGAAGGCGATCTCGATATGCTCCGGCCCGAGCAGGCGCTGCCAGATCGTATCGCGATAGGGATTGTCCAGCGTCGGCTCGTGGGCGATCACCTCGTTGACCACGTCCCAGGTGGCGATCTTGCCCTTGTAGCGGTCGACCACGGTCTCGATATGGCGGATCAGCTCGCGCTCGGCCTCGGCCTTCGTGCTCATCTCCTTGGCCCAGGGCGGCAACGCCATGCCCCAGAGCAGGGCGTGGCCGCGCAGCGCCTGGCCGTTCTGGCGGGCAAAGCCGACCAACTCGTCGGCGCCGGAGAAATCGAAGCCGTTGCGATCATGCCGCAGCGCCTCCCATTTCAGGTCGTTCATCGGCACGATGACGCTGCAATAGCGCCTCAAGGCCTCGCGATAGCGCGGATCGGAGCGAAAAGTCTCGATCTGCGCGGCCGAGCCGAAGGGAATGGGCGCGCGTCCGGCACGGGCAGCACCGGTGGCAAGACCGGCTGCGAGGCCGGCAGCCGCAGCGAGGGCGTCCCGTCGAGTGATGCGGCTCATGTCCCGATCCGGTTCAAGCCGCAGCGCGACACGGCACGGCTTCGTTTCGTTTAGGGTCGCTCAATGCCTTTGGGCTAAGCGAGGGGCTAATACCTGCACGGCACAGGCATGGGCCGGGCCAGTCTTCGCAACGGACCCTATGTCGCCCGACCGCGCCACCATCTCGGCCTACCTCACGATCCTGAGCGGCTCGGCCGGCCGGCTCCTCATTTCGCTCGTCTACTTCCTCATCGTTGCGAATACCCTGTCCCTGGGCGAATTCGGCCTGTTCGCCACTGCGTCCTCTGCCGGGCTCATCCTGTCGCGGCTGCTCGCCTTCGGCTTCGTCTCGCCGGTCTATCGCGTCGCCACAGTCAAGCCGCGCCTGCTCGGGGCTTATCTCGCCGGCTTCTTCGGCCTGGCGGTGGCATCCGTACCGTTGATCGTGCTGGTGGCGGCGGCGGTCTACTGGCTGCTCTTCGCGGACCGGCTGGCGCTGCTGCCGTTCACGTTGATCATCGTCTCCGAGGTCTTCGGCTGGCGGCTGGTCGAGCTGGTCGCCATCATCAATAACGGGCTCCGCCGCTTCCGGCAGGCCGCCATCCTGGTCATCATCGGCTCGTCGCTGCGCACGCTCGCGGCGATCGCCTTCTACATGCTTGGCCATACCACGCTCGAGACCTGGTCCTACGCCTATCTCGCCACGACCATGGTCTCGGCGCTGCTCGCGCTGACGCTGTTCCTGCCACGGCTGCGGCTGCGCTTCGTCCGCGCCCTCTATCCGCGCCGCATGGCCGATGCCGTCTTCGCCAGCGCGGCGGAGGTGATCTTCTATGTCCAGGCCGAGCTCGACAAGCTCCTGATGCTGGCGCTCGCGGGAGAACGCATCGCCGGGCTCTATGCGATCGCCATGCGCGTCATCGATCTCACTGCCATGCCGGTGCGCAGCTTCAACCAGATGCTGGTGCAGAAGATCATGCAGGAGCGCGGGCTGGGTGGCGGCGTCGGCCGGCGGATTCTGGTGGAGGCGGCGATCGCCGCGATCTCGATCGGCGGGCTCGTTGCGGTCATCCTGCTGCTGATGCCCTTCCCCGGCGCGCTCGGCCGCAACGTCTCGGAAGCCGCCTATCTCTTCCTGCCGATGCTGCTCGTGCCGGCCTTCCGCAATCTCGTCGAATACCATGCCGAGCTGCTCTATGCCCGCGAGCGCACCGGCTCGCGCATTGCGCTGCTCTGCGCCATCACCGCGCTCAAGGCGGCCCTGCTGTCCTGGGTGATGACGCGTTTCGGCGCCAGCGATGCCTGGGCACCCTGGCTCAATCTCGTCTTCGGCACGGTCTATGTGCTCTCGGCCACCGTGACCTACAGGCTGCTCGGCAGGCGCTGAAAGACCCCTTGAGGGTCGCAGGTCACTGCGCCTCGAACAGCGCTCGCAACAGCTCGACCGGCTGGCCGATGAAGGATTGCACGCCGACCGCGACCTGGCCCGTGCCGAGCACCTCCTCGAAGGAGCGCAGGCTCGCGATCCCCTCGGCGTCGCCGCCCCAATAGACCTTGCAGAGCTCGAGGGCATCCGGCCAATGGCCGGCTCTGTGGAGCCCGACCACGCGCTCGGCATAATAGCCGTAGATCATATATTCCGAGAATTGGCGCTGGCCCGCGATGGCGGAGACCCAGTCGCGGCCCGTCCGCTGCTCGATCAGCGCCATCATCGAAACGACGTTCTCTCGTCGCCAGCTCACCAGGTTGTTGATGTAGTCGGCGCTCGGAAAGCCCGGCATGGGCAGGCCGAGTACGCGCGCCGCTCCCTCGCACCAGGCGACATGCTCCGCCATGCCCGGCTTGATATTGTCCGGCTTGCGGTAGAGCCGGACCTTGCCGTCGACATCCAGGCAGCCGAGATCGAAGGGCCGCAGGAAGATCATGTCGGAATCGGCAAAGAGCACGACGTCTTCACTGCTCTTCAAGGGCAGTGCCAGCTTGCGCAATTGTTGCGCGTGCCAGCCGCGCAGCGGCGGGATACCGCGGCCGAGCGCACCCAGGCCGGTCCAGACGCGCCGCCGGCCGAAGGTCAGTGGATCCGGCCAGGATTTGAGCCAGGCGGGCAGCAGTTCCGCCTCGCCGATCACCCGCCGCTTCGGTCCCGCCAGCGGCTTGAATAGCGCGAGATCCCTGTCCTCGACCAGGAGGTAATGCACGGCATGGCCCGTGACAAAGCGGTCGATGCTGGCGCAGAGCAGCCGGCAGCGTTCGTAATCGCCGGCATAGCTCGGCGTCGCGATGGCATAACTGAAGCTCATCGCGCCGGTCTGCGCCCGAAAAACTTGAGGCGCAACATTCGCAGCAGGAAGGCCGGATTGCCCAGCACATAGCGGCGCCAGAGTCGGGCCGGCTCGAGCCAGAGGCGGTAGAGCCATTCCAGCCGCATCTGCCGGATCGCTCCAGGGGCGCGCGTCACCTCGCCCGCCAGGAAATCGAACAGCGCGCCGACGCCGGCCGCGATGCTGGCGTGCCGCACGTCGAGCTTCTCCGCGATCCAGCGCTCCTGCAGCGGGTTGCCGAAGGCGACGAGCAGCAGATCCGGCCGCGCCTTGCGCAGTCGCTCCAGCAGCCCGGCCTCTTCCGCGGGCGAAAAATAGCCGTGGCTCAGCACCTCGAACCGGTGCCGCTCGAAACCCTGCGCCAGACGTGCCGCAGCGCGCTCGGCGATGCCGGGCCTGCCGCCGAGCAGCATCACCTTGAGCGGCCGCTCATGGGCCGCAAGCAGCGCCGGGGTGAAGTCGGTGCCGTTGAGATTGGCAGGGAAGGACGCGCCATGGAGCAGGCGCGAGGCGATATCGACGCCGATTCCGTCGGAAAGCACGAGGAAACGCGCCAGCACCCGCTGCAGCTCCGCATCACCCGCGGCGAGATTGACAAGATGCGCGTTGCAGAAGGCCAGCTTGACATGGTCGCGCCGATCGATCGCATCGCCGAGCAGGGCGAGCGCCTCCTCGCGCGTCAGCGCCGCGATGCCGACGCCGCCGATATCGCGCTTGGCGCTCTCGGGCCGAGGCGTCACCGCCGGGGCCGCCGCCAGGTCGAAGGAGATGTTGGCCGTCACGGTCACGTCTATTCCGGCATCCTGTCGCAACGTCATGGTCGATCCGCCGCGCCGGTCAAGTTGAACCACTCGACAGGGTGAACGTCGCCTTCGCACCGCTGCGTTGCATCGATCGGGCCACGCCTCTTCGTCCCGGAATGGCACATCGCCGCTGCGTCAGAGCGGCCCACGCTGGCCGAGGCGCCCGACGAAATCATTGAAACCACGGAGCAATCACGCGGGGTCGGCACGTTTTGGCGCAAGCCGCAGCGGCACGGCGCTTGCCGCTACGTCCGTCGAGGGCGTCCCGGCAGCGAAACCTGTTCCGTTCCGGGCCGCCCGTTGCGCCGCGTCGGGCAAGCGCGGCTCGGGAGAGCCTGGGATGATGAGCGTCAACGACCTGAATTACGCGGCGGCGACCGCGGCCGACGAAAAGGCCAATGCCTGGCGGCACTGGATCGGCGTCGTCACCGCGCTGGTGGACGCGGTCGTCGTCATCGCCATCGTCTGCATCGCCTCGGTCGCCTACCACATCCAGGCCTATGGCCATATCGGCGACCCGCAGATCTCGCTCGAGCTCGCGATGATGGTCACTGCGATCTTCGTGTTCACCAATGTGATGCGCGGGCGCTACCAGCTCAGCAACTATCTCTCGACCAAGGGCCAGATCGCCTCGGCCTTCACGGTCTGGAACATCACGATGGTGGCTTTCATCGCCATCGTCTTCCTGGCCAAGATCGTCGATCATTATTCCCGCGCGGTCGTGCTGGTGACCTATCTCACCGGCATCCCGCTGATCACGTTGGCGCGCTCGGGCATCGTCCGCACCATCTCGATCGCCAGCAAGACCGGCCGCATCACCTCCGAGCGCGTCTTCCTGATCGGCCGCGAGGCTGACGTGATGTCCTTCGTCTCGCGCCACCAGCCCTGGAATATCGGCTTCGCCATCGTCGATGTCGCCTTCCTGCGCAGCGGCGACGCGCGCCGCATCAACGATCCCGCCGCCGCGCTCGCCGCCGATCTCGCCACGGCGGCCGCGCGCTGCCGCCAGATGCGGCCGGACGCCGTCTTCATCGCCATGCCCTGGTCGGAGCAGGAGACGATCGATGCCTGCATCGACGCCTTCATGAACCTGCCGGTCGCGATCCATCTCGCGCCGGAGCGGATCATGGACCGGTTCGACAATCCCCATATCGTCCGCATCGGCTCGCTCGCCAGCCTGCGCCTGACGCGGCCGGCGCTCTCGGCCATCGAGATCGCAGCCAAGCGCATCTTCGACACCGGTCTGTCGATCGCGGCCCTCGTGCTGCTGTCGCCGCTGCTCGCCATCATCGCGGCGCTGATCAAGCTCGATTCGCCCGGGCCGGCGCTCTTCGTGCAGCGCCGCTACGGCTTCAACCAGCAGCCTTTCCGCATCTTCAAGTTCCGCACGATGACGGTGAGGGATGATGGCGACGTCATCCGCCAGGCGACACGCAACGATCCGCGCATCACCCGCGTCGGCAATGTCCTGCGCCGCTATAATCTCGACGAGCTGCCGCAATTGCTGAATGTGCTCGCCGGCCAGATGTCCCTGGTCGGGCCGCGGCCGCATGCGCTCGCCCATGACCACGAGTTCCAGCGCAAGATCGCGCTCTATGCCCGCCGCCACAACGTCAAGCCCGGCATCACCGGCTGGGCCCAGGTCAACGGCCTGCGCGGCGAGACCGATACGGACGACAAGATGGCCAAGCGCGTCGCCTACGACCACTGGTACATCGACAACTGGTCGTTCTGGCTCGATCTCGCCATCCTGCTCAGGACGGTGTTCAGCCGCCGCGCCTATCGCAACGCGCTCTGAGCGATCCGGCCGGGCGCAGACCCATACGGCTTTGGAAGCGCTGGCCTAGGCGGGATCAGCCGGCTACGGTGCCGCCCGGTTTCGTCCAGGGGGCATCAGAGCAATGAACCAGATCGATCTCAACGGCCGCGTCGCCATAGTCACGGGCGGCGCCCAGGGCATCGGCCGCGCTATCGCCGAACGCTTTGCCGAAAGCGGCGCCAAGGTCGAGATCTGGGACATGGACGGCGCGCTCGCCGCAAAATCCGCGGCCGAAATCGGCAAGGGCGCGACCGGCGTCGCCGTCGACGTCACCGATGCCGCGGCGGTGAGCAAGGCGGCCGATGCGCTCGAGGCACGGCTCGGCAGCGTCGACATCCTCGTCACCAGCGCCGGCGTCGCCGGCCCGAACCACAAGACCTGGGAGTATCCGCTCGACGCCTGGAACAAGGTGATGCGGATCAATGTCGACGGCACCTTGCATTGCTGCCAGGCGGTCATTCCCGGCATGATCAAGCGCAATTACGGCCGTCTCGTCCTCGTCGCCTCGATTGCCGGCAAGGAGGGCAATCCGACAGCTTCGGCCTATTCGGCCTCGAAGGCGGCTGTGATCGCGCTGACCAAGTCGCTCGGCAAGGAAACCGCCGGCAACGACATCGCGGTCAACTGCATCACCCCGGCGGCTGCTCGGACCCGTATCTTCGACCAGATCAGCCAGGAGCATATCGACTACATGCTCTCGAAGATCCCGCGCGGCCGTTTCCTGCAGACCGAGGAAGTCGCTGCCATGGTCGCCTTCCTCGCCTCGTCCGAGAACAGCTTCACCACCGGCGGCGTCTTCGACCTTTCCGGCGGCCGCGCGACCTACTGAGTTCGATCGATGACCGCTTCGCTCCCCTCCGCCGCCGTGCTCGGCGCCCGTGCCTTCGCCGCACTCGAAGGCCTGAACCGCTTCACCGACGAGCCGGGCAAGCTGACCAGGCTCTATCTCTCGCCGGCGCATAGGCAGGCGGCCGAGTGGACGAAGGGGGCGATGGAGGTCGCGGGTCTGACCGCCTCCATCGACGCGGCCGGCTCGGTCCAGGGACGGCGGGAAGGCACGACGGCCGGCCTGCCGGCGGTGCTGATCGGCTCGCATATCGACACGGTCAAGGATGGCGGCCGCTATGACGGCAATCTCGGCGTCGTCGCCGGCATCCTGACGGCGCAGGCCCTGCGCGATGCCGGCGTGGTGCTGCCCTTTGCGCTGGAGGTCGTGGCCTTCGGCGACGAGGAGACCGTGCGCTTCCCGACCTCGCTTTCGACCTCCTCGGCGCTCGCCGGCCATTACGAGCAGGGCTGGCTCGAATCCCGAGATGCTGACGGCATCGTGCTGCGCGATGCGCTCGTCGCCTTCGGTGGCGATCCCGCCGGCATTCCGGCGCTCGCTCGCAAGCCCGGCTCGCTGAAAGCCTATCTCGAGGTCCATATCGAGCAGGGACCGGTGCTGGAGGCCGAGAACGAGGCTGTCGGCATCGTCACCACGATCAATGCACAGAGCCGCGCCCGCGTCCGTGTCACGGGCGAAGCCGGCCATGCCGGCACCGTGCCGATGCACCTGCGCAAGGACGCCTTGGCGGCTGGCGCCGAAATGGCGCTGGCACTTGAGGCGATCGCCTCCTCGCATGACCAGGCGGTCGGCACAGTCGGCGTCTTCCGGCCCGATCCCGGCGCGACCAATGTCGTGCCCGGCGCCGTCGATTTCACCATCGATTTCCGCGCGCCGCTGGCCGAGACCGTCGCCAGCATGGACCGCGCCGTCCAGGAGCGCTTCGGCGAGATCGCCTCGCGGCGCGGCGTCGGGCTCAGCATCACCCCCTATTCGCGCGAGGACGCGACGCCGATGGCGGCGAACCTGCAGGACGCCCTCGCGACGGGTATCGCCCGCACGGGCTCAAACCTGAGCGCGCGTCGCCTGCCCTCCGGCGCCGGCCATGACGCGATGGCGATGGCGCGGATCTGCCCCTCCGCCATGCTCTTCGTCCGCTGTGAGAAGGGCATCAGCCACTCGCCGCTGGAGAACATGACCGAGCTCGACGCCGGCATCGCCATCCGCGTGCTGCTCGAGACGGTGCTGGAGCTCGCGCGCCAGGAAGGTTGAATCTCTAGCTTCTTGTTTTCGCATCGGCTCTTTCGAAAACCGCAATCCAGTTTTCGGGCCGATGCGCTCGATCCCGTTTCGCTGGCCGCTGTGGCCGGCTTGCACTGGCGCTCGCGCCGCGTCCTTGGCAGAAGGCGGCCGTTCGGAATGGAGCACCACGCTCCCGCAACAGGAAAGGGCAAGGCCATGTCTCAGACCTTCCGCCCGGTCAGGGCTTCGATCTGACCAATTCCTCGCCTCGCTCTCGCGTGGCGGTTGAAGGCTGACATGCACGCGGCCGCGATCGGCCGGCGGCATGCTGTTCCGGACTTTGATACATCATGGGCAATCCCCTGACGGCGGATGGCGCAGCCGCGCGCATCCGCATCTATGCCTCGTCCAATGCCTGGATCGAGGGTGCTGCCATTGCGCAGCTCGAACACCTGGCCGCGCGGCCGGACGTGCTGGCGGTCGCCGGCCTGCCGGACCTTCATCCCGGCCATCACGGCCCCGTCGGCTGCGCCGCTCTGGTCGCCGGCCGCGTCTTTCCCGACGTGATCGGCACCGATATCGGCTGCGGCATGCAGCTCCATGTCCTCGACCTCCCGGAGCGGCGACTGAAGCTCGACAAGGCCGTGGAACGAATGGCGGCGCTCGAAGGACCCTGGGACGGCGACGCCACCGGCCTCCTGGCCGCTCAGGGCATCGACGGCGGTGAGTTTACCGCCTCCCTCGGGACGGTCGGCGGCGGCAATCACTTCTGCGAACTGCAGGGCGTCGAGGAGATCGTCGATCCCAGCGTCGCCGGAGCTGTCGGCCTGGAGCGCGGCGGGCTCGCCTTGCTCGTCCATTCCGGCTCGCGCGGGCTCGGCGCCGCGACATTGGCGCGCCATTACCATGACGGCACCCATGGCCTGACGCTGGGCGAGGGGGGCGAGGACTATCTCGCCGACCACGACAACGCCCTGCGCTTTGCCCGGCTCAACCGCCAGGTCATCGCCGGCAGGGCGCTTGCGGCACTCCGCAGCGAGGCTGTCGAGCTCCTCGACAGCCCCCACAACCTCGCGGAGCGGCATGGCGACAACGTCCTGCATCGCAAGGGCGCCGCACCCGTTGATCGTGGGCTCGTGCCGGTGCCCGGATCGCGCGGCGCGGTGACCTATCTCGTCCAGCCGCTGCCAGGCAATCCGGACGCGCTGGGCTCGCTTGCCCATGGCGCGGGGCGCAAGCACGACCGCGCCTCGATGCAGAAGCGGCTCGCCAGCAATGCCAGCACCGTTGCGCGTCTTGCCCGCAACGCCTTCGGCGGCCACGTGATCTGCTCGGATCGCAAGCTGCTCTACGAGGAGGCGCCGGAGGCCTACAAGGACGTCGAGCGTGTCGTCGGCGAGATGGAGGCGGCCGGTCTCTGCCGGGTGGTCGCGGTGCTGCGACCGCTGATCACCTTCAAGACGGCGCGCCAGCCGCGCGAGGCTTCGGCCGAGACGCCCCGGTTCGCCCGATCCCGGAAGGAGGCCTGGCGATGAGCGCGATCCTCCTTTGCGTGACCTCCGGGCGCGGCCCCGCCGAGTGCCGCCTGGCCGTCGCCGATGTCGTTCAGGCTATCGCGGCGGAGGCCGCGGCGCGGGAGCTGTCCTGCGCGGTCGAGGCCAACCCCGAAGCCGGCAAGGCTTCTGTTCTGGTCTCGCTCGAGGGCGCGCAGGCGGAGGTCTTCCTGCGCGGTTGGGAGGGTTCGGTGCAGGTCGTCGCTCGGTCGACACTGCGGCCGAACCATCGCCGCAAGAACTGGTTCGTCGCTGTGCGCAGAATGGCGGAGCCTCCGGCCGCGCCGGAGCTCGACCCCGCCGATCTCGTCTTCGAGACTATGCGGGCCGGCGGTCCCGGCGGGCAGCATCAGAACCGCACGGAGAGCGCGGTCCGGGTGACGCATCGTCCGAGCGGCGCCAGCGCGATCGCGAGGGACGAGCGCTCGCAACATCGAAACCGGGAGCTGGCGCTGCGGCGCCTGAGGGCGGTGCTTGCCGGTGTCCACGCCCGCGAGGCCAATCAAAGGGCCTTCCGGGACTGGCTCGCACGCATCGACGTGGAGCGGGGAAACCCCGTGCGCGTCTTGTAGGCGTGAGGCGGTGGGGACCTATTCCAGCGTCCCCACGGCCGCTTCCACGGCGGCCACGATCGCGCCGTTGCGCACCAGCTCGGTCGCCTGGTTCATCTCGGTCGCGTACCAGCGGTCGCCGTCGAGCGCGGGCGGGATCGTCTCGCGCAGCGCGTCGAGCGCCGCCTGCGTGCCCTTGCCGAGCGGATGATCCTTGGCCGTCTCGGCGATCAGCGAGAGCGCCTGGCAGGCCATCAGGATCTCCATGGCGATGATCATCTCGGTGTTCTCGACCACGGTGCGCGCCTTGCGGCCGCACCAGGTCGAGTTCGAGACATGGTCCTCGGCATTCGACTTGCCCGGGATCGAATCGACCGAGCCCGGCGCCGAAAGTGTGCGGTTCTCCATCACCAGCGCCGACATCGAGCATTGCACGGTGGCAAAGCCGGTATTGAGTCCACGCTTGCCGGCGAGCAGGTTGCGCGGCAGGCCGTAGCTCAGCGTCGGGTCGACCAGCCGGGCGAGGCGCCGCTCGCAGATCGAGCCGAGATCGGTCATCGCCAGCGCCAGAAGGTCCATCGCCTGCGCGACATACTGGCCGTGGAAATGCCCGCCCGAGATCACGGTATAGCCGCCGCCTTCCGCGAAGATCAGCGGATTGTCGGTGGCCGAATTGGTCTCGGTCGCGATGATCCGCGAGACGTAGTCGAGCGCCTCGCGCGCCGGGCCATGGACCTGCGGCGTGCAGCGCAGCGAATAGACGTCCTGCACGCGCGGCGCCGGCGGCTTGCCGGCCGTGCGGCCGATCTCGTCCGGATAGATCGTCTCGCGGGCCGAGGCCGAGCAGCGCTTCGACCCTTCCGTGATCTTCAGGATGTTGCGCGCCACCAGCCCCTGGCCCGGATGCGGGCGGGCGGCATGGACGCGCGGATCGAAGGCCGCGAGCTCGCCGCGCATCGCCTCCAGCGACAGCGCCATCGCGACATCCGCCGCCTTGACCAGGCGCTTGGCGTCCTCGCTCGCCAGCACGCCGAGCGCGAGCGAGACGGTCGAGCCGTTGATCAACGCCGAGGCGTCCTTGGCGCCGAGCGCGAATTCAGGCGTGAGCCCGGCCTTGGCCAGCGCATCGCGCGCCTTCATCCGCTTGCCCTTGTAGATGGCCTCGGCCTCCTCGAAGCCGCAGACGGCGGCCGACATATGGGCGAGCGGCGCAAGATCGCCGGAGGCGCCGACCGAGCCCTTCTGCGGGATCACCGGGTGAACGCCGGCATTGAGGCAGGCAAGCAGCCGCTCGACGAGCTCGACACGCGGGCCGGAATAGTTCGAGGCGAAGGCATTGGCGCGCAGCAGCATGGTGGCGCGCGTCACGTCTTCCGGGAAGGGCTCGCCGATGCCGGTCGCATGCGCATAGACGCTCTTGCGCTGATACTCGGTCATCTCCGACATCAGCACGCGCTGGTCCTTGAACAGCCCGACGCCGGTATTGAACGAATACATGAACGGCGCGTCGTCGGTCATGAAATTCGCGTCGATATGGGCGCGCGTCGCGGCGATGCGCTCGCGGGCGGCGGGAGCGAGGTTCGCCTTCTCGTAGCGGCCGGAGGGGCCGGGCCGCGCGACCTTGAGAACCTGCTTGCCCTTCAGCGTCCGCCCGTCGATCGTGACAGCCATGCTCGTCCCTTCCGCGTGAACTCGTCCTGCCACGTCTAATGCGGCGGGCCGCGAAAGCAATCATCCGGCGATGATGGGCGAGGTCAAGATTTCGAATTGGCAGCGATGGGTGGAATGCCGCATGGTCCGCCGCCCGCTCACGCGCAACGGACCCTCCGCGACCATGTCCCGCCAAATCGACTACTTCTTCACCCTCGCCTCGCCCTGGGCCTATCTCGGCCATGCCGCCCTCCACGAGGTGGCGGAGCGTCATGGCGCGACGATCTCCTACCGGCCGCTGCCGATCAGGGCCGTCTTCGACGAGACCGGCGGCCTGCCTTTGCCGAAGCGCCATCCGGCCCGCCAGCGTTACCGGCTGGTCGAGCTGCAGCGCTGGCGCAAGCGCCGCGGCCTGCCGCTCGACCCCCAGGCGCGGAAAGGGCCCTTCGATCCGGCGCCGGCCGACCGTCTTGTCATCGCGATCATCGCTTCGGGCGCCGAGCCCGACGCCTTCTTGCGCCGCGCCTTTCATGCGCTCTGGGCGGATGGGCTTGACCTTGCCGACGGGGCGGTGCTTGCCCGTCTGGCCGCAAGCGCCGGCCTCGCCGCCGAGCCCCTGCTGGAGGCGGCCGAGTCGCCGGCCAGCCATGAGCGCTACGAGCAGAACCGTATCGACGCTATCGCTGCCGGCGTCTTCGGCGCGCCATCCTATATCCTCGACGGCGAGCTGTTCTGGGGCCAGGACCGCGTCGAATTGCTCGACGAGGCCTTGAGCGAGGGCCGCGCCCCCTATCATCCGTCTGCATGACGCCGTTACGCTTGTTTTGACTTAGTTCAAAGGCAACCCGCGACACCACGCACTATTTCGCGTTAGGCTCCTCTCCCGTAGGACGAGGGCGTTGCAGGAGACCGCCATGGACTACGAGACATTCTTCCGCAAGGAGCTCGACTCCTTGCGCAAGGAAGGCCGCTACCGGGTTTTTGCCGATCTGGAACGTCTGGCTGGCCGCTTCCCGCGCGCGCTCTACCACGGCGAGGGCGCGCCGCGCGAAGTCACGGTCTGGTGCTCGAACGATTATCTCGGCATGGGCCAGCACCCCGACGTGCTGAAGGCGATGCACGAGGCGATCGATGGCAACGGCGCCGGCGCCGGCGGCACCCGCAATATCGGCGGCACCAATCATTATCATGTGCTGCTGGAGCGCGAGCTCGCCGATCTGCACGGCAAGGAAGCCGCGCTGCTCTTCAATTCCGGCTATATGTCGAACTGGGCCTCGCTCTCGACCCTGGCCTCGCGCCTGCCCGGCTGCGTCGTCCTGACCGATGCGCTGAACCATGCCTCGATGATCGAGGGCATCCGCCATTCGCGCGCGGAGAAGCTGATCTTCGCCCATAACGATCCGGACGACCTGCGCCGCAAGCTCGCGACGATCGATCCGGCCCGGCCGAAGCTGGTCGCCTTCGAATCGGTCTATTCGATGGATGGCGACATCGCCCCGGTCGCCGAATTCTGCGACATCGCCGACGCGTTCGGTGCGATGACCTATATCGACGAGGTCCACGCCGTCGGCCTCTACGGACCGCGCGGCGGCGGCATCAGCGAGCGCGAGGGGCTGAGCGATCGCCTCACCCTGATCGAGGGCACGCTGGCCAAATCCTTCGGCGTGATGGGCGGCTATATCGCCGGCTCGGCCGCGCTTTGCGATTTCATCCGCAGCTACGCCTCAGGCTTCATCTTCTCCAGTTCGCTGCCGCCGGCGCTTGCCGCCGGCGCGCTCGCCGCGATCCGCCATCTCAAGGCGAGCTCGGCCGAGCGCGAGCGCCAGCAGGATCGCGTCGGCGTGCTTCGCGCCAGGCTCGATGCCGTCGGCATCCCGCATCTGCCTAATCCCAGCCATATCGTGCCGGTCATGGTCGGCGACGCCGTGCAGTGCAAGGCGATCAGCGACGAACTGCTCGCCCGCTTCGACATCTACGTTCAGCCGATCAACTACCCGACCGTGCCGCGCGGCACCGAGCGCCTGCGTATCACGCCCTCGCCGCTGCACAGCGATGCCGATATCGAGCACCTGGTCGGTGCGCTGACGGCGATCTGGGCCAAGGTCGGGCTTAAGCGGGCGGCCTGAATAATGCGCGGCGCCGCAGCGCAACTGCGCTGCGCCAATAGGCTCAACTACCTAAAATTTTAGCGATTGACGCTTAGAATTTTAGGTAATGGCTTGGCTGTTGCTTCAGTATCTTTCTCAACGAGGCTGAAGCATCTTTCTTCTACGTTTCATGATCTATCCGCGGCCATCGCTATGGCCGTAGCTCTTGGAGATGATCATGGCGGTCGAAAGCACCGGCAGCGCCTCTCGTTCGGCACCGCTCAGGTTGGACGATCAGCAGGCGACTGCCCCGCAGTCGCGTCCGACGACTGATGCGCGCTCGGACGGTGCGGCAGGCGGAAGCGATTCCGCTCCCCTCGATCCGCCGGTTTCGGTCGAGCTCAGTGGCGCGACGCCACCGCGCCTCCAGCCGATCGTCACGCGTGACGAAGTTTCGCTCGGTCCGCTCGGCGATCCCGAGAAGATGGAGGAGTTCGCGATGGCGCTGGCCACCCGGACCCGGGAGATGCTCGCCGGCCAGACGGCCTCGCTGACCAATCAATCGTCCCAGACGATCCTGAGCCTGTTCCCGGCCTGAAGACGCTCGGCCGGGCTCGCTTCGCTGAACCGGGCCGTGCTTAGAGTATTTCCGCGTTTCTCCGAATCGCGAAAATTCTCTAACCTTTTGTTTTAACGCATTTTCTTCACGCGAACCGGTATCCACTTCGCTCGAAAATGCTCTAGACCGCCGCTAGCGCCTGTTTCAGGTCCGCGATCAGATCGTCGGGATGCTCGAGCCCGATCGAGAGCCGGATCAGACCGTCGGTCACTCCCATCGTCGCGCGCACCTCAGGCGAAAAGCGCTGATGCGTCGTTGTCGCGGGATGGACGATCAGGCTCTTGGCATCGCCGAGATTGTTCGAGATCCGGATCAGCTTCAGCGCGTTGAGCAGGCGGAAGGCCGCCTCCTTGCCGCCCGCGACCTCGAAGGCGACCAGTGTCGACGGCCCGCTCATCTGCTTGGCGATGATCTCGGCCTGCGGATGGCCGGGATGGCCCGGGAAGGTCACCTTGGGCAGCTTGTCCTGGCCGAGCAGCCAGTCGGCGACAAGGCGGGCATTGGCCGCCTGCTGGCGGACGCGTAGCGGCAGGGTCTCCAGCGCCTTCAGCATCACCCAGGCATTGAAGGGGGACATGGCCGGGCCGGTCTGGCGCAGGAAGGTCTGGACCTCCGGGGTGATGATGTCCTCGGAGCCGAGGATCAGCCCGCCGAGACAGCGACCCTGGCCATCGATATGCTTGGTGGCGGAATAGACGACGACATCGGCGCCGAGCTCGAGCGGGCGCTGGAACAGCGGCGTGGCGAAGACATTGTCGACCACCAGCTTGGCGCCGACCTCTTTGGCGAGCTTCGCGACGGCGGCGATATCGATCACCTCCAGCGTCGGGTTGGCCGGGCTCTCCAGGAAGAAGACCTTGGTATTGGGTCGGACCGCCTTGCGCCAGGCCTCGATATCCGGCCCCTTCACGAGCGTAGATTCGACGCCGTAGCGCGGCAGGTGCTCCTCGACGACATAGCGGCAGGAGCCGAACAGCGCCTGCGCCGCCACGACATGATCGCCCGCGCGCACCAGGCTCATCAGAGCGGCGGTGACGGCGGCCATGCCGGTCGCGGTGGCGCGGCAGGCCTGCGCGCCCTCGAAGGCGGCCATGCGTGCTTCGAGCATGGAAACGGTCGGATTCGAGAAGCGAGCGTACTGGAAGCCCGGATCCTTGTTGAGGAAGCGCGCCTCGCACTGCTCGGCGCTGTCATAGACATGGCCCTGGGTCAGGAAGAGCGCTTCGGAGGTCTCGCCGAATTGCGAACGCAAGGTGCCGGCATGGACCAGCCGCGTCTCGGGGTGCAGCGCGCCCGCCTTGGAATCCGACATAACACTCTCCGCCGTTCGCTATAACGGACAGAGGGAATATCAGCTTCACATTCGTTCGTAAAGACGAACAAATCTTCCTTTGGAAGGGACGATTTTAGTCCACTGCCGGCGTCACTGGCGTCACCTGCGTCGCCCGGCCGAGTGGCTTCAGGAACCCGGCGAGATCGGCGGTGACATGGTGAACATGGCCGGCCTCGACCGCGACCTGTTCCCAGGCCTCGCGGAAGGGGTCGGGCGTCTGCGGGATGATCAGCACCGTCTTCATGCCGAGCGCGCTCGGCACGACCAGGTTCTTCTCGATATCCTCGAACATTGCGGCCCTGCCCGGATCGACCGAATGCCTCGCCAGGAAATTCTCGTAGGTCGCGCGCTCGGGCTTCGGCGTGAAGCCGGCCTGCACGATGTCGAAGATATCCTCGAAATGGTGGAGGATGCCGAGCTTGCCCGCGACGTTCTCGGCGTGGCCGCGCGAGCCGTTGGTCAGGATCAGCTTGCGGCCCGGCAGCGCCGCGATGGCGTCGCCGAGCGTCGGGTTCGGATCGAGCAGGGTGAGGTCGATCTGGTGGGCGAAATCGAGGAAGTCGCCGGGATCGATGCCATGCTCCTCCATCAGGCCTTTCAGCGTCGTGCCGTAGCGCTGGTAATAATATTTCTGCAGGGCGCGCGAGGACATGCCGTCGAGCCCGAAGAGCTCGCTCAGGAAGAGCGTGATGCGCTCGTCGACCTGCGGCCAGACCTTCGCTTCATGCGAATAAAGCGTGTTGTCGAGGTCGAAGATCCAATGATCGACATGCGCGAAGGCTTCCGGCACCGAAAGGAGCGGGGTAGACGTTGAAAATGTCGCGTTCTGGTTCATGGCTGGGGCATGTCATGTGGCGATGCCATCATGACATGCAAGACTCTTGCGAAGTTATTTCGAAGAAGGGGTCCCGTTGGCACGCCGGAGGTAACTCTCGTCCCGCGTACCGTCATCCCGGCGGACGCTGCACCACCAAAGCGGCTTGTCCGGGATCACGCGAGAATGATGGCGCCCTCGCTTTCAGCGCCGGATGATCGTGCCGGCGCCCGTATCGGTGAACAGCTCGATCAGCGCCGCATGCGGCACCTTGCCGTCGAGGATGACCACCGCCTCGACGCCCTTTTCCAGCGCGTAGATGCAGGTCTCGATCTTCGGAATCATGCCGCCCGAGATCGTGCCGTCGGCGATCAGCCTGCGGCAGCCCTCGACGGTCAACTCGGAGATCAGGTTCTTGTCCTTGTCGAGCACGCCCGGCACGTCGGTCAGCAGCAGCAGGCGCTTGGCGTTGAGCGCGCCTGCGATCGCGCCTGCGAACGTATCGGCGTTGACATTATAGGTCTGGCCGTCGGCCGCGGCGCAGACCGGCGCCAGCACAGGGATGAGCTCGGCCTTCAGCACCGATTCGAGCACGCTCGTGTTGACCGTCTCGGGCTCGCCGACATAGCCGAGGTCGAGCACCTGCTCGATCTTGGAATCAGGGTCGACGATGGTGCGCGTCACCTTGCGGGCCGTCACCATGTTGCCGTCCTTGCCGCACAGCCCGATCGCCTTGCCGCCCTCGCGCGAGATATAGCCGACGATCTCCTTGTTGACCGAGCCGGCCAGAACCATCTCGACGACATCGACCGTCGCCTGGTCGGTGACGCGCAGGCCCTGCTTGAACTCGGACTTGATGCCGAGCTTCTCCAGCATGCGTGCGATCTGCGGGCCGCCGCCGTGGCAGACCACGGGCTTCAGGCCCGATTGCTCGAGCAGTACGATATCCTCGGCGAAATCCTCGGCCGTCGCGGCGTCGCCCATGGCGTTGCCGCCATATTTGATCACGATGATCTCCTGGTCGTAGCGCTGCATATGCGGCAGCGCCTGGACGAGCAGGTCGGCGGATTGCGACGGCGTCAGATGGGCGGCGGGATCGGTCATCGGGCAGGCTCCGCGAGGGCGCGTGAGTTCGGCGCGCCGGCGCCTTCTAGAGCATGATACCCGAATGAGGAAAGCAGTTTTGCGACGGCTCAGTTCCGCGGCGCGAACACGGCCGCGAAGGTCAGCGTCAGCCAGCCGCCGAGCATGAACCAGCCGCCGGTCGGCGCCGCGCGCGGGAACAGCGCCTCGTTGGCAAAGCCGCGCCGCGCGAGATCGGCGGCGAATAGTACTGCGCCGAAGATCAGCGCCGAAATCGCCAGCCGTGCCGCGAGATCGGCGAGATAGCCGCCCTTGCGCGCCGCAGTCGCGCCGATCACGGCGGAGGCGTGGAAGAGCAGCATCTGCCCGGCGGTCTGGACATTGGCCGTGCCGGTGACATGCGCCGCGGCGGCCAGCAGCGCGACTCCCGCCAGCCCCATCAGGGCGGCGAGGGCGAGGTGGATTCGGGTGGCGGTCATGGGCGGTCGCTTCCGGCTCGTCGAGGTCGGCTCAGCCCGGCCATCGCTGCCGAAAGGCGCCGAAGCGCGATCCACGTCAAGCCGGGCCCGGCGCGGCATGGTGAAGCGAGATGCGGTCTGGAGCACGCGTTCTCCAGCAATAGTTTAGGGACGGATTCACCGATCAGGTTGATCCAACCTGACCGGAGCCGGCTCTGACGATGCCGGAAACGCGTCGGTAATCGCTCTCCGGATTAGATGACCGGCGAAGATGCCGGCGACGCGAGACCGATGATGCACCCGATGTTTCAGCTCGACCTGCCGAATGACGGCCATGCCGTCGCGATCGCGCAGGCGGCCAGCCTCGCCGCGGCGGACCGGCTCGGCCTCGCGGCGGAGAAGCGGGCGCGTCTCGAGCTCGCGGTGGAGGAGGTCGTGCTGAACGCGGTCGACCATGCCTATCCGGCCGGCGAGCACGGGGTGATCCGGGTCTCGGCGGCCAGCGAGGGCGCGGTCTTCTCGCTGCGCATCCAGGACTGGGGGCTGCCCTATGACCCGGCCGAGACCGGGCCCTTCTCGATCGAGGACCCGAACCTCGCCGGCCTCGGGCTGCATCTCGCCTGGCATTCCTGCGACGAGGCGATGTTCCGCAATCTCGGGCGCGACGGCAAGCTGTTCGACCTGCGCTTCCGCCTGCCGCCACGTCCCGTCCCTGTCGAGGCGCCGGCCGCGGAGCCGTCCGCCGCGAAGCGCCAGGCGCTGCCGCGGCTCGAGATCAGGCCCTTCGCGCCGTCGGATGCCAATGGCGTCGCGCGCTGCGCCTGGCTGGCCTATGGCTTCACCAAGCCGGACGAGCATCTCTACAATCCCGCCGAGCTCGCCCGCCTCAACGAGGAGAGGCGGCTGGTCAGCTACGTCGCCGCCGGGCCGGAGGGCACGATCTACGGCCATGGCTGCCTCGACCCCTCGGTGAACGCGCTCGTGCCGGAGTTCAGCGATCTCGTGATCGCGCCGGTGGCACGCGCCAATCCGACATTGCTCGTCCAGATGCTCGAATTCGCCGCGCGTGACGCGCGAGAGCGTGGCTATCTCGGCGTCGTCGCCAATGCCGTGACCGCCCATACCATCTCGCAGCGCGGCGCGCTGCGCTTCCGCGGCGTCCCGACCGGCGCGCACCTCGCCAGCGTCAGCCCGGACTGGGAGCTCGCCGGCGCGGCCGAAGGCACGGCGGGCCGCCAGTCGGAGATCACGATCTACATGCCGGGTCGGCCGGGTCCGGCGCGGATTCTATTCAGCCCACAGCGGCATCAGGACATGCTGGAGAGCATCTACACGGCGCTCGGCGAGCCCGTGACGTTCGCGCCGCCGCCGCCCTCCAGGCCGCTGCCCGCCGAGCCGACGCAATTGTCGATCGAGAGCGGGCTGCTGAGTTGGGGGCACATCCTCATCGAGCTGCGTTCCTACGGTCAGGATGTCCTCGGCTCGATTGCCGGCTTCCTCCGCCGCTTCTGCATGAACGGGGTTGCGAGCGTGCTGTTGCAGCTCCCGCTGGCCGATCCCGCCACCGCGATGCTCGCCGGGCGCTTCGAGGAGCTCGGCTTCAGCTTCAGCGGAGTCTTCCCGAATGCCGGCCGCGAGGGCCGGGACATCCTGATCTACCAGTACCTCAACAATGTCGCGCCGGACACGGCGAGCGAGCGCGTCGCGCCGGCCTGCCGCCCGCTCTACGACTATGTCCTGGGCGAACGGCGCCGGGTGGATACGGAGGTCTACGGCGTCACCTCGATCGGCGCGGCGCGAGACGCGGCTTAGGAGACGCTCCAGCGCTCAGCTTTTCTCCGCCAGGACCCGCGCGATCGCCGCCCTCAGCTCGGGAATGCCGAGCCCCTTCTCGCTCGAGGTCAGCAGCACCTCGGGAAAGGCCGCGGGCCGGCGCTTGATCTCGTCATAGGTCGCTTCCGCCATGAATTGCTGGTCGGACTTCTTGATCGCATCGCCCTTGGTCAGCACGACCTGATAGGACACCGCTGCCTTGTCGAGCGTCTCCAGCACCGCGCCGTCGACATCCTTGATGCCGTGGCGGGCATCGATCAGCACATAGACGCGCATCAGGTTGGCGCGGCCGCGCAGATAGTCATGGATCAGCCTGGTCCAGGCCGCGACCTTGTCCTTGCCGACCGCGGCATAGCCGTAGCCGGGCATGTCGACGATGGTCAGGCGCTCGTCATGGCCGACCTGCCGGAAGAAGTTGAGCTGTTGCGTGCGGCCGGGCGTATGCGAGGTCCGCGCCAGCGCGTTGCGCCGGGTCAGCCCGTTGATCAGGCTCGATTTGCCGACATTGGAACGCCCGGCAAAGGCGATCTCCTGGCCGACCATCGGCGGCAGGTCGTCGATCCGCGTCGAGGCCCAGACGAAATCCCACGGCCCCTCGAAGAGCTTGCGGGCGGATTCGATCTCGTCTTCGGTGAATGGCGTCGTCGTGCTTGTGGTCATCGCCCTTGCCTACACGGCGGCGCGCAGCGCGTCGATGTCGGCTGCCGAGATGACGCCGATATTGCGCGCGATCTTCTCCGGCTCCCAGTCCCACCAGCGGATCGCGAGCAGCTCCGTAACGATCTCGGGCGGAAAGCGCGTCTTCACGACTGTCCCCGGATTGCCGACGACGACGGCATAGGGCGGCACGTCGCGGCTTACCTGCGCCCTTGTCCCGATGATCGCGCCGTCGCCGACGCTGATGCCGGGCATGATCACCGCCTCGCGGCCGATCCAGACATCGTTGCCGATCACGGTGTCGCCGCGATGGCCGAGCGCGCCTGGCGTCACCGGCGGCGCCCCTTCGACGCCGAACATGGCGAAGGGAAAGGTCGAGAAACCGCCCATCGGATGGTTGGCGCCGTTCATGATGAACTGTGCCGCCTGGGCGATCGCGACGAATTTTCCGATGATCAGCCGGTCGCCGATGAAGTCGAAATGATAGCGCACGCAGCGCGCGACGAAATGCTCCGGCCCGCGTGAATCGTCGTAATAGCTGTAGTCGCCGACGTCGATCAGCGGATGGTCGATGATCGCCTTGAGGAAGGCGGTGCCTTTCCAGCCGGGGATGGGATGGCGCGTGAGCGGATCGGGAAGCGGCATGTCCCCCTTTCGCATGTAAGCCCCGAAATGAAAAACCCCTCTCCGGTGGGAGAGGGGCTTCGCATCGCTGCGGTGAGCCGCTTACTTCGCCTTGTTGCTGTTCGCCGGCTGCGGTGTGCCTGGCGCTGCGGCTGGCGGCTTCTTGCCGAACATGCCCTTGAGATTGTCGAACAGTTCGATCTTCACGCCCTGGCGCTTCATGATGAAGCCCTGCTGGGTCACCGAAAGCAGGTTGTTCCAGCTCCAGTAGATCACCAGGCCGGCCGGGAACGAGCCGAGCAGGAAGGTGAAGAACACCGGCATCCAGGTGAACATCATCTTCTGCACCGGATCCGGCGGCTCCGGGTTCATCTTCATCTGGATGAACATCGTGATGCCCATGATGATCGGCCAGGCGCCGAGATGCAGGAAGGCCGGCGGCGTGAACGGCAGAAGGCCGAACAGGTTGAACAGATTTGTCGGGTCCGGCGCCGCGAGGTCGTGGATCCAGCCGAAGAACGGCGCATGCCGCATCTCGATGGTGATGAACAGGATCTTGTAGAGCGCGAAGAAGACCGGGATCTGCAGCAGCACCGGCCAGCAGCCGGCGAGCGGGTTGATCTTCTGGGTCTTGTACAGCTCCATCAGCGCCTGCTGCTGCTTCATCTTGTCGTCCGCGTAGCGCTCGCGGATCGCGACCATTTCCGGCTGCAGCGCCTTCATCTTCGCCATCGAGGCGTAGGACTTGTTGGCGAGCGGGAAGAACAGGCCTTTCAGCAGCAACGTGACGATCAGGATCGCGACGCCGAAATTGCCGACATGCTTGTAGATCCAGTCGAGCAGGAAGAAGAGCGGCTTGGTGATGAAATAGAACCAGCCCCAGTCGATCAGGAGCTCGAAGCGCTTGATGCCGAGATTCTTCTCGTAGCCATCGACGGCCGCGACCTCCTTGGCGCCGGCGAAGAGCCGGCCGGCCGAGGCTGCGGTCGCGCCCGGCGCGATCTGCACGGCTTCGCCGAGGAAATCGGCCTGGTAGGTGCGCGACGCGCCGGTCTGGACGGAGGAGTAGCGGCCTTCGTATTTGCGCGCCTGATCGGGGACGACCGCGGCTGCCCAGTACTTGTCGGTGATGCCGACGAAACCGCCGACCACGTCCTTCCAGACCTTGCCGGTGGTGCCGGGCGAGAGCAGCGGCTCCTTGTCGATATGGTCGTAGGTGAATTCCTGCAGGCCCTGTTCGCCGAGATTGCCGATCAGGCCCTCATGCAGCACGTAGTAGCCGAGCGTCGCCGGCTTGCCATGGCGCACGACCTGGCCGAACGGGAACAGCGTCACCGGAGCCGAGCCGCGGTTCTCGACCTCGTCGCGGATCGAGAACATGGCGTTGTCGTCGATCGAGATCGAGCGCTTGAACAGCAGGCCCTGGCCATTGTCCCAGGTCAGGGTGAGCGGCTTGGCCGGGCTCAGCACCTCGCCATCCGCCTTCCAGACCGTGGTCGGGCCCGGGAGGGGGACATTGCTGCCCGGCGCCGCGACCCAGCCGAAATCGGAGTAATAGGCGTTCGGCCCGCCAAGCGGCGAGAGCAGGATGATGTTCGGGCTCTTGGGGTCGACGGTCTCGTGATAGGCCCGGAGCGAGACGTCGTCGATGCGCGCGCCGGTGAGCGCGATCGAGCCGATGATCTTCGGCGTGTCGATCTTGACGCGAGGGCTGCGGGCAAGCGCCTGCTCACGGGTCTCGACTGCGGGCGTCGCCGGCACGGCGGCGGGCGCCGCGGCCGTCGAGGGCTGGCCGGGCGCGGCGCCTGGAGCCGGAACCGAGGTCGCGCCCTGCGGCACGGATTGCGTCTGCGTCTGCTGGTTCTGCTGCGCGATCTGGCGCTGCTTCTCCATTTGCGGCACGCCGTAGAAGAACTGCCAGCCGAGCAGCACGACCACCGACAGCGTGATCGCCAGAAGCAGGTTGCGGTTGTCTTCTTTCATCATGATCGGAAACGGATCTCGCTGGCGCTCGGCTTGATGTTCAGGATCGTTGGGGCGCGCTGCCGGCAGGGGCGCGCTTCGTCTCGGCCGGCCGGCGGCCGGGCTTGGCAAATCCAGGCTTCGCAGGCCTGGCGCGGTCGAGCGCGACCGAAAGATCGGCGACCAGTGACTTGAAATCGGCCGTCAGGCATTCGCGCCGCGCGACGACGACAATATCGCAATTGCGGCCGGATTGCGCGGCCAGTGCCGCCTTGGCCGCTTCGCGCAGCCTGCGCCTGATGCGGTTGCGTTCCACCGCGCCGCCGACCTTGCGCGAGGCGGTCAGCCCCAGGCGCAAGCCATCACGCCCTGTCTCGCCCTCGGCATCGCGCACCTGCGCGGTGAAGGCGGACGAACGAAAACGGCGGCCATGCGCGGCCGCCGCCAGGAACTCTTTGCGTTCGGTCAGACGGGCGAGGCGCATGGCGATTGGCCAGTCTTCCGGATGAGGCGCGCGATGATCACGCGCCGGCTGCTCAGGCCGACAGGCGCTTGCGGCCATGCGCCCGGCGGGCGGCGATGACCTTGCGGCCACCCTTGGTCGCCATGCGGGCGCGGTAGCCGTGGCGGCGCTTGCGAACCAGCTTGCTGGGTTGATAGGTTCTTTTCACGGTCCGTCTCCGGGGCCTTGTTGAGCCCGCCCGCCGCGCGTCCCCTGAGGACGTTCGGCCAGCCGAGCCTGTCATGCAAAAGGTCGTCGCCGCCGGTGAAGGCTGCGCAAGTCGCGGGCTTATGACGGAACGTCCGGTTCAAGTCAATGCCGAAGCGGCATGCTGCGACGAAGCCGCGCGGGCTTGTCGCGCCGCGCTTGCACTCGCCGATCATATACACGATATAGCGCCCGGGAGGTTGGCGAGGGACGTCTCACTCGCCAACCCGGTCAGGTCCGGAAGGAAGCAGCCGTAACGAGACCGAACGGGTCTTCGTCCAGCCTCCCACCTTAGCATCCATTCGGCGCGGCGTGACGGTCCAACCCTCATCCTAAGGGGCAGGCTCGAAGCCCGCGTGCCGAAGGATGCTCCAGAAGGCGCGATCGCCACGAACCAACCGGTCTTCGAAACGACGCTCACGCGCCGGCTCGGGGCGAGGGCTGGGTGGTTGACCCTCGCGCGCCGAACCGCCAAACCAGAACCATGAGCGACGAGTCTCCGATAGCGCTTCCAGCCGACGAGCCGGGCTTCCCCGGTCTGTCGCCCGAGCCTGCGCCGGCCCCGGCTGCGGGCGCCGCCTATCGCGTCCTCGCGCGCAAATATCGCCCGGCCCATTTCGGTGACCTGATCGGCCAGGAGCCGATGGTGCGCACGCTCACCAACGCCTTCGCCGCCGGGCGCATTCCGCAGGCCTGGATGCTCACCGGCGTGCGCGGCGTCGGCAAGACCACGACCGCCCGCATCCTGGCGCGCGGGCTCAACTACCAGACGCCCGACGGCAACGGCGCCCCGACCACCGACCTTACGAATTTCGGCGTGCATTGCCGCGAGATCATCGAGGGCCGGCATATCGACGTGATGGAGATCGACGCCGCCTCCAATAACGGCGTCGACAATATCCGCCAGATCAATGACAGCGTGCGCTATGCCCCGGTCTCGGCGCGCTACAAGGTCTACATCATCGACGAAGTGCACATGATGACCGGGGCGGCGTTCAACGCCTTCCTGAAGACCCTGGAAGAGCCGCCGCCGCACGCAAAATTCATCTTCGCCACCACCGAGATCCGCAAGGTGCCGGTGACGGTGCTCTCGCGCTGCCAGCGCTTCGACCTGCGCCGCGTCGATGCCGGGGTGCTCGTCAGCCATCTCGGCACGATCTGCAAGGCCGAGGGCGTCGATGCAGAGGAGGAGGCGCTGTCCGCGGTGGCGCGCGCCGCCGAAGGCTCGGTGCGCGATTCGCTCTCGATCCTCGACCAGGCCATCGCCCATGCCGCCGGCCGGATCACGCTCGAGGATGTGCGCTCGATGCTCGGGCTCGCTGACCGCGCCCGCGTCATCGACCTGTTCGAGTCGGTGATGAAGGGCGATGTCGCCGCGGCGCTCGGCGAGCTGCGCGCCCAATATGATGCCGGCGCCGATCCGGTCGTGGTCCTGACCGACCTCGCCGAGTTCACCCATCTGGTGACACGCCTGAAGCTCGTGCCCGAGGCCGCCAAGGACAATGGCCTCAGCCAGGCCGAGCGCAGCCGCGGCGGCGATTTCGCGTCGCGTCTTTCGGTGCGCGTGCTCGCCCGCGCCTGGCAGATGCTGCTGCGCGGCATGTCCGAGGTGAAGCAGGCCGATCGGCCGGTGATGGCGGCCGAGATGGTCCTGGTGCGCCTCGCCCATGCCGCCGACCTGCCGACACCGGACGAGGCGATGCGCCTGCTGCGCGAGGGCGCGGGCTTCGCTGGCAATGGCAACGGCAATGGCGGCTCCGCGCCCCGTCCGCCCTCCGGCGGCGGCAACACTGCGCTAGCGGCGCGGCCAGTGCTGGCCAGCGCCAACCCGATGCCGACGCCGGCTGCCGTGCCTCGCGCGGCCGCTGGTCCGCAGCTCACGACGCTGGAAGACCTCGTCGCGCTCGCCTCGCAGCATCGCGAGATCACGCTGAAGCTGGCGCTGGAGCGCGATGTCCGCCCCGTGCGTTTCGAGCCCGGCCGGTTCGAGTTCGCGCTCGCCGAGTGGGGCTCGCGCACGCTCGCCAACGATATCTCCCGCCGTCTCAAGGAATGGACGGGCCAGACCTGGATCGTCGCGGTCGTGAATGCCGAGGGCGGCGCGACCCTGCGCGAGCAGGCCGCGGCGGCGAAGGACCAGCGCGAGAGCGATGCCGCCGCGCATCCGGCGGTGAAAGCCGTGCTGCAGCACTTCCCCGGCGCCCGCATCGTCGATGTCCGCGACCCGCGCGCAGTCGCCGCCGAGTCGGCTGCTGCAACCACGTCTGACGATGATTATCTGCCCGATGCCGAGCCGCTTTTCGACGATAGCGAGCCGGATTTCGACGGCATCGATTTCTGAACGCTTGTCCCGGAAAAGTGGGAACCGGTTTCCGATCAGGACAAGCGCAAACAAGGACCCGGAGAAAACCCATGCGCGACATGATGGGCCTGATGAAGCAGGCGCAGCAGATGCAGCAGAAGATGGCCGATGTTCAGGCCGAGCTCGACATGATCGAGGTCGAGGGCGCCGCCGGCGGCGGCATGGTCACGGTGACCATGACCGCCAAGGGCGCGATCAAGGGTGTCAAGATCGACCCGGCCCTGATGGTTGCCGACGAGCGCGAGATCCTCGAGGACCTGATCGTCGCCGCCTCGACGGATGCCCGCGCCCGCGCCGAGCGCGTGATGCAGGAGCGCATGGCCGAGATCACCAAGGGCCTGCCGATCCCGCCCGGCATGAAGCTGTTCTGAGCCTTAGCGCAGCATGTCCCGCGCCGTTTCCGGCCCCGAGATCGAGCGCCTGATCCAGCTCCTGGCCAAGCTGCCGGGCCTCGGGCCGCGCTCGGCCAGGCGCGCGGCGCTGCATCTGGTCAAGAAGCGGGAGCAATTGCTCGGGCCGCTCGCCGACGCGATGACGACCGCGCGCGAGCGCATCGTCACCTGCTCGACCTGCGGCAATATCGATACCTCCGATCCGTGCGCGATCTGCCGCGACGCCCGTCGCGACGATGCTTTGATCGTCGTCGTCGCCGATGTCTCCGATCTCTGGGCGTTGGAGCGCTCCGGCGCGGTCTCGGGCCGCTATCATGTGCTCGGCGGGATCCTCTCGGCGCTGGACGGCATCCGGCCCGAGCATCTGACGCTCGACGCGCTGGTCGGGCGCGCCTCCGATCCGGCGGTGAAGGAGGTCATCCTCGCGCTCAACGCCACCGTTGACGGCCAGACCACCGCGCATTTCATCACCGATCTGCTGGCGCATCTGCCGGTGAAGGTGACCAGGCTCGCCCATGGCGTGCCGGTCGGTGGCGAGCTGGATTATCTCGACGACGGCACCCTGGCGGCGGCGATCCGCCAGCGCACGGGCTTCTAAGAGCATCTTCGAGCGAAGTGGATACCGGTTCGCGTGAAGAAAATGCGTTAAAACAAATAGATGGAGCATTTCCGCGGTTCGGGGAAACGCGGAACTGCTCTAGGAAATGCAGACGGCCTCATCGTCATTGCTTCGCTGCGCTCGCAATGACGACAAATCGGAGGCTGCGGGTCAGAACTTGTAGCTCAGGCTCGTCCGCACGGCGTGGGTCGTCGTCTCCTGCTCGGTGCCGAGACCGAGGAAGGCGCTGCGCGCGAAGCGGCTGAAACGGCCATAATCGGTGTAGCGATATTCGACGCCGCCGATCAGGTTGTTGCTGAAGGCATAGGAGAGGCCGCCGCCGGCGGTCCAGCCGCCGCGCTGGGTCTGAGCGGTCTCGCTGAGGCCCGTCGCCGGATTCGAGAGCCGATAGTTATATTCGGTGAAGGCGCCGCCGCCGGTGCCGTAGATCATGAAGCGGTCGAGCGCGAAGCCGAGCCGGCCCCGGATCGAGGCCTGCCAGTCACGGCTCACGCGGCCGATGCCGAGCGCGCTGTTGAAGCCGCCCTTGGCGTCCACCGCCTCGACATCGCCCTCGACGCCAATCACGAAGCCGCCCATCTGGTAGTTGAAGCCGGCATGGCCGCCGCCAACGACACCATCGGTATTGTAATCGAAGGCGACACCGGCGAGCGCGCCGTTGAGCGCGACGAAGCTCGTCTTGTCGGACGCCCAGGAATAGCCGATCTGGCCGCCGACATAGAAACCCGTCCAGGAGTAGAGTTCGGGCAGCACCGGTGCCGGCGGCAGCGCACCCTTGCGCATCGGCAGGTCGCCGGCCATGGCCGCCCCGCTCGCCAGCAGGACAAGGCTTGCAATACCGGCGTTCAGGAACTTGCTCATCGCTCTCGCTCGCTGCCCGAAGAACAGGCTGCGCCGCGATGCGTCGCCTTGCCTGGCTCGGCTGGGCGCCCTCCCGGCGCCGATCCATCGCGTAGTTAGAAAGCGTTAAGGTTAACAAACGGATAAGCCGGCCGCTCTCGCGCGGCGGGCACGGAACAAAGTCCGCCTCGTCGCGGTTAGCGAGACGCCGTGCTTGGCGCGACTCCGGCCTCGCGATCGCGGCGGCGGAGACGAGTTCATGGCCCTGCTCAAACGCATCGCGGGCATGGCCGGCGCGGGATTGGCGCTGGGCTATATGTGGGATGCCGCTTCGCGCCGGCTGCTGCGCCCGCTCAGGGAGGCCGCCCGCGGCCGGCTCGCCTGTTCGCCGTTCGACATGACTTGGCTCGGCTGGAAGGACGTGCTGCTGCGCTTTGCCGCCAATGTCGCCGATAACCGGCTGAGCTCGCTGGCCGGCGCCGTCGCCTTCTTCACCTTGCTCTCGCTGGTGCCGGCGCTCTCGCTCTTCGTCACGCTCTACCGCTACTTCACCGACCCGCTGACGATCGCCAACCAGCTCGACGACTTCACCACGATGTTTCCGCTCGCCGCTCGCGACCTGATCCATGAACAGGCGATGCGGCTGGCGACGCAGAATACGACCACGTTGTCCGTGACCTTCCTGATCAGCTTTGCCGTCGCCGCCTGGAGCGCCAATGCCGCGGTGAAGGCGGTCTTCGATGCGCTGAACATCATCTATCACGAGCGCGAGAAGCGCAGTTTCCTCAGGCTGAACCTGATCTCGCTGCTGACCACGCTGAGCGGCGTCGTGCTGCTGACCCTGGCCCTGATCGTGATCGCCATCGTGCCGCTGGTCGCGGCGCTCTTCCCGTTCCAGCAGGAACTGCAGCGCCTTCTGCAGGCGATCCGCTGGCCGGCCTTTTTCCTCGTCGCGGTCCTCTCGATCGCCTGCCTCTACTGGATCGGCCCGAGTCGTCGCCCGGCGCGCTTCTCCTGGGTCCTGCCGGGCGCGCTGGCCGCCGCGCTGCTCTGGGCCGCGGCCTCCTTCGCCTTCTCTTGGTATGTCGGCACGCTCGGCAATTACACCGCGACCTATGGCTCGCTCGCGACGATCGTCGTCTTCATGACTTGGCTTTGGCTGTCGGCCTGGATCGTGCTCGCCGGCGCCGAGCTCAACGCCGAGCTCGAGCATCAGACGGCCCGCGACAGCACGATCGGCAGGCCGAAGCCGCTGGGCCGGCGCGGTGCCACCATGGCCGATACGGTCGGCCCGGCCATGGCGGAAGAATAGCGATGCTGGATGCGCTGGAGACGGAACAGGCCGATCTGCGCAGCGGCGTGACGCCCTGGAAGGCGGGGTTGGCGAGGCCGTCGGGCGAGAGTCTCGGCGCCGACCTGCGCTGCGAGGTCGCGATCATCGGCGCCGGCATCACCGGCGCGATGCTCGCCGAGCATCTCGCTGCGCGCGGCCATGGCGTCGTGCTGGTCGATCGCGAGCGGCCGGGCTTCGGCAGCACGCTCGCCAGCACCGCGATGCTGCTCTGGGAGATCGACAAGCCGCTGCGCGAACTCGCCTTCCATTACGGCTTCGAGCGCGCGGCCGATATCTACCGCCGCAGCTTCAAGGCTGTCGAAGGTCTGCGGGACCTGATCATAGGGCTTGCGCTCCCTTGCGCCTTCTACACGCGCGACAGCCTCTACCTGGCGGCTGCGGAGGTCGGTCCGGCCGAGCTGGGTGAAGAGCATGAGCTGCGCCGGCGGGCCGGCCTGCCCGGCGCCTATCTTGGCCATGACCTGCTGCTGAAAACGTTCGGCTTCGATCGTGCGGCGGCGCTCGTCTCGACCGGGGCGGCCGAGGCCGATCCCCTGAGCCTCTGCCACGCCCTCCTTGCCCGGGCGGCGCAGCAGGGCGTGCGGCTCGTTCGCGACGAGGCCGTCGCCTTCGACGGCACGAGCAACAGCGCGATGGTCCAGCTCGCCGGCGGGCGCGTCATCGAGGCTGGTCATGTCGTGCTCGCGACCGGCTATGTCATGCCCGATCTCGTGAAGAGCGACCTGCACAGCGTCTTTTCCAGCTGGGCCCTCGCGACCTTGCCGCAGCGGCCGCAAGCACTCTGGCCCGGCCGGGCGCTGGTCTGGGAAGCTTCCGAAACCTATGCCTATTGCCGCACGACGAGCGACGGCTGCATCGTGCTTGGCGGCGAGGACGAGGCGATCGCCGACCCCGACCAGCGGGAGGGCCTCGAAGCGCAGAAGACGGAGGCGCTCCGGCGCAAGCTCGCGGCGCTGCTGCCGGCGGCGGTGGCCGATGTCGGCCATGCCTGGTCCGGCGCCTTCGGCCAGACCGTCGACGGCCTGCCCTTGATCGGCCGGGTGCCGGGCCAGCCACGCATGCTGGCGGCCTATGGCTATGGCGGCAACGGCATCACCTTCAGCTACCTGGCCTCGCGGGTCATCGGTTCGCTGATCGGCGGCCAGGAAATGCCTTGGTTCGCCCATTTCGCCATCGACCGGCCGAACCCGCAACGGCCCTGAGATTGCAGCGCTGCAATCGCAGACTTGCCGGCGACCCGGGCGACAAATGCCGCGATTAGGCTCATCTATTCATGAAAGCGGCCGGTCGCCGCGACATCTCGGAGGTCGCCATGCTCGCGACGGACAACGCCCCTTCACAGGTTCACCTCGAGGCGCATGACGCGCCCTATCACATCGGTGCGGTCTCGCTGCGGGTTCGCGACGTCGCCAGGCTGACCGCCTTCTATCGCGACGCGATCGGCCTCAAAGTGCTCTCGCTGCGACCGGACAAGGCTGTGCTCGGCATCGATCGCGAGCCGCTGGTCACGCTCGAAGCCGGCGCGCAGCCGCCGAGCTCGAAGGCCGGGCTTTTCCACATCGCCATCCTGCTGCCCTCGCGCCATGACCTCGCCAACTGGCTCGCCCATGCGGCACAGAGCGGCGTGCGGCTGGAGGGCGCCTCCGACCATCTCGTCAGCGAGGCGATCTATCTCTCCGATCCGGAAGGCAACGGCATCGAGATCTATCGTGATCGCAGGCGCCCGGAATGGCCGCGCCGCGACGGCGCCGTCGCCATGGCGACCGAGCGGCTCGATCTCGACGCGCTGCTTTCCGAGGCGGACGGCAAGCCCTATCCGGGCATGCCCGCCGGCACGCGTATGGGCCATATCCACCTGCGCGTCGGCGATACCGATCAGGCAGACGCCTTCTATCGCGACGTCCTCGGCTTCGACCTCATGGTGCGTTATCCCGGCGCGAGCTTCCTCGCCAGCGGCGGCTACCACCACCATATCGGCGCGAATATCTGGCAGAGCCGCGGCGCAGCGCGGCGCCAGGACGGCGAGGCGGGGCTCGCCTCGTTCGAGCTCGTCGCCCGTGACGACGAGGCCTTCGCGGCGATGCGCCAGCGCTTCCTGGCCGCGGGGGGCAGCAATGACGGCGAGACGGCGGAGGTCGCCGACCCGTGGAATAACCGGCTGGTCCTGAGGCGCTGATTCCTCCTCCCTGCGGAAGCGAGAAACCTCTCAACGCTTCAGCAGATGGCTCCGCCGCGTGCCGCCGCTATCGGGCTGGAAGCCAAAACCTTCCCAGAAGGCGGCCGCGCCTGAATCGGCGGCGTTCAGCGACAGCCGCGGCACGATGGCCAGCCCCTGCTGGACCAAGGCCGCGCCGAGTTGCCGCCCGACGCCGTCGCGCCGGCAGAGCGGGCGGACATAGACATGGCGGATGCGCAAGAGATCATCCGCGGGATCGTAGGGGTCCGGCGTCACCGCGCCGACCGCGGCCAGTTCGCCGTCGCGATAGGCGGCGAAGAGCGCAAAGCGCTCATCCCCGTCATGGTAGCGGCCGGTTCGCCATTCCTCTCGCAGGGTCTCGACGAAGCGGTAGCCTTCTGCGGCCGCCTCGTTCTGCAGGTCGTCGAACTCGTCCGGCAGCGTCTCGCTGATCCGGACGAGCTGGACGGTGCCTGCCGTCACAAACCCTCGAACAGGGCGCTCGAAATATAGCGCTCGGCGAAGGAGGGGATGATCACGACGATCGTCTTGCCGGCATTCTCCGGCCGCGCGCCGACTTCCAGCGCCGCCGCGATCGCCGCGCCCGAGGAGATGCCGGCCGGGATACCCTCGAATTTCGCCAGTGCGCGGGCCGTGTCGAAGGCGGTCTGGTTGCCGACGGTGACGACCTCGTCGATCACCGAGCGGTCGAGCACGCCCGGCACGAAGCCGGCGCCAATGCCCTGGATCTTGTGCGGGCCGGGCTGGCCGCCGGAGAGCACCGGCGAATCCTCGGGCTCGACAGCGACGATCTTGAGATCGGGCTTGCGCGGCTTAAGCACCTGGCCGACGCCGGTGATGGTGCCGCCGGTGCCGACGCCGGAGACGAAGATGTCGACCTTGCCGTCGGTGTCGTTCCAGATCTCCTCGGCGGTGGTCGCGCGGTGGATCGCCGGGTTGGCCGGATTCTCGAATTGCTGCGGGATGATCGAGCCCGGAATCTCGCTCTTGAGCTCCTCGGCCTTGGCGACGGCACCGCGCATGCCGCCGGGGCCGGGGGTCAGCACCAGTTCGGCGCCGAGCAGCGCCAGCATCTTGCGCCGCTCCAGCGACATCGTCTCGGGCATGACCAGGATCAGGCGATAGCCGCGTGCGGCCGCTACGAAGGCGAGCGCGATGCCGGTATTGCCCGAAGTCGGCTCGATCAGCGTTCCGCCCGGCTTCAGCGCGCCGGAGGCTTCGAGCGCGTCGATCATGCTGACGCCGATGCGGTCCTTGACGCTCGAGATCGGGTTGAAGAATTCGAGCTTGGCCAGGATCGTCGCCTTGACGCCACGCTCGGCCGGCAGCCGGTTGAGCTTGACCAGCGGCGTATCGCCGATCGTGTCGGTGATGGAATCGTAGACCCTGCCGCGGCCGGGAGCCTTCGACGGGGCGGAGGTGAGCTTATGTGCTGCGTCGGCCATCAGGCCCTCCTTGCTCAAAGTTGTATCAGGGTTAGCTCAATTCACAGTTGCTGTCGATGAATGTGGTTTAATCACGGCCTTATATTGTGAAATCGGCTTTGGCGCCGATCGTATCGAAGACGTTCTTGCGCTCGGCCTCCCGGCACAGCTCCTCGACCGTGATGCGGTCGAGCTCGCCGAGATAGGCATCCGTCGCGGTCTTCAGGGCGGGGCCGACGACATCGTCGATCAGCCGCGATTGCGGCAGCGGCACCGAGTCGTCGCCGACCGCCTGCATCGCGGCCCGCGCGATCTCGCCGGCGGTGATGCGGCGGCGCTCGCGTGCCAGCTCGTAGCCGCCGCGCGGCCCGCGCACGCCCTTGAGGATGCCGGCCTTGACCAGCGCCTGCAGCATCGTCTCGAGATGGCGCGGCGGCAGGTCGTGCCGCGCTGCGAGGAATTTCGCCGCGACCGGGGCCGGGCGCGCATGCAGCGCGATATCGACCACCGCGGCGATGGCGAGCAGGCTGCGGCGCGACAGCATCATCATCGCCCGTCTCCATTCGCCAGCGCCCTGCCGCCGGCGATGCCGGTCGAGCCGAAGCCGCCGGCGCCGCGCGGGGTGTCATCGAGCGTCTCGGCTTCGACCAGCGCGGCCCGCGTCACCGGCGCGATCACGAGCTGCGCGATCCGATCGCCATGGCGGATGGTGAAATCCTCCTGGCCGAGATTGACCAGGATCACCTTGATCTCGCCGCGATAGTCGCTGTCGATCGTGCCGGGCGCGTTCAGCACGGTGACGCCATGCTTCGCCGCCAGCCCCGAACGCGGCCGTACCTGCGCCTCGAAACCGACAGGCAATTGCAGCGCGAGCCCCGTCGGAACGAGCCCCCGTCCTCGGGCAGCCAGCACGACCGGCTCATCCGCCGGCAAGGCGGCGCGCAGGTCCATCCCGGCCGCGCCCTCCGTCTCATAGGCGGGCAGCGGCAGATCGGCGCCATGCGGCAGGCGGCGGACGGAAACCGCGACCATGCGTCAGCCCCCCGCCTTCGACATATCCGCCAGATGCGCGATCAACCGCGTGGCGACCTCGGCCTTGGGCAGAGTCGGCCAGGTCTCGACGGCGTCGGCCGTGACGAGATGCACGGTATTGGCATCGCCGCCCATCACGCCGGTGCCGCCGACATCATTCGCGACGATCAGGTCGCAGCCCTTCTTGGCGAGCTTGGCGCGAGCATAGTCGATGACATTGTCGGTCTCGGCGGCGAAGCCGACGACGAGTGGCGGCCGGTCGATCTCGCGCGCCGCGACGGTGGCGAGGATGTCGGGGTTCTCGACCAGGGCGAGCGCCGGCGCTTCGGCCCCGGGCTGCTTCTTCAGCTTGCCCGGCGCCTCCTCCGCCACGCGCCAATCGGCGACGGCGGCGGCGAAGATCGCGATATCCGCCGGCAAGGCCGCTTCGACGGCGGCCAGCATCTCGCGGGCCGATTCGACATGGACGGTCTCGACGCCGGCGGGATCGGCGATCGTCACAGGCCCGGAGACCAGCGTCACGCTGGCGCCAGCTGCCGCGGCGGCGGCGGCGATGGCGTGACCCTGCTTGCCGGAGGAGCGATTGGCGATATAGCGCACCGGGTCGATCGGCTCATGGGTCGGGCCGGAGGTGATCAGCACGCGCTTGCCGGCGAGCGGCTTCTGCCCGCTCGACACGGCTCCGCCGGGGCTGCGGCCGAGAAAGCCGATGGTCGGCGAAACCCGGGTCTCGCCGGCCAGCGCCTGTTCGATCGCGGCCAGGATCTCGTGTGGCTCGGCCATGCGGCCAGGGCCGTTCTCGCCACGCTCGGCCATGGCGCCGGAATTCGGGCCGACGACGAGCACGCCGTCCTTCTCGAGCTGCGCCATGTTCCGGCGCGTCGCCGGATGCTCCCACATGCGCGGGTTCATCGCCGGCGCGATCAGGATGCGCTTGTCGGTGGCAAGCAGCGCGGTCGAGGCGAGATCATTGGCGAGGCCGGTCGCCATCTTGGCGATCAGATCGGCGGTGGCGGGCGCGACCACCAGGAGGTCGGTCGAACGCGACAGCGCGATATGGCCGATATCGGCCTCGTCGGTCAGCGAGAACAGGTCGGTGAAGCAGCGTTCGCCAGCAAGCGAGGAGACGGCGAGCGGCGTCACGAACTCCTCGCCCGCCTTGGTCAGGATGCAGCGTGAGGCGATGCCGCGATCCTTCAGCCGCCGGATCAGCTCCAGGCACTTATAGGCGGCGATGCCGCCGCCGATGATCAGCAGGATGGAGCGGGAGGCGGACAAGGGCAGGCTCCTCGGGCGTGTAGGCAGTTTCCTAGCATCGGGCGGGCGCGGCTGTCATGGGGCGCGCTTCCCTTCTCCCCTCGCGGGAGAACGTGGCGCGAAGCGCCGGATGAGGGGACGCGCTGCCCTGCATCGTCGGTGTCTATGCGAGAGGCTGAGCTGCAATCACCGGAATGGCGGTTCATCGAAGCTGCGCAGCTTGCGCGAATGGATCGCGCTGCCGGCTTCCTTCAGCTTCTCCAGCGCCGCGAGCCCGATCTTGAGATGCTCGCTCACCGCCCGCTCGTAGAAGGCGTTGGCGGCGCCGGGCAGCTTGATCTCGCCATGGAGCGGCTTGTCGGAGACGCAGAGCAGGGTGCCGTAGGGCACGCGCAGCCGGTAGCCCTGCGCCGCGATCGTTCCCGATTCCATGTCGACCGCGATCGCGCGCGACAGGTTGATGCGGCGGCGCTCCTTGCTCCAGCGCAGCTCCCAGTTGCGGTCGTCCTGGGTCACTACGGTACCGGTGCGCAGCCTGGCCTTCAGCCGGTCGCCCTTCTCGCCGGTGACCTCGGCGGCGGCGTCCTGCAGTGCGACCTGGACCTCGGCCAGCGCCGGGATCGGGATATCCGGCGGGACATGGTCGTCGAGGATGCCGTCCTGCCGGAGATAGGCATGGGCGAGCACGTAATCGCCGATGATCTGCGTCTGGCGCAGCCCGCCGCAATGGCCGACCATCAGCCAGCAATTCGGCCTGAGCACCGCGAGATGGTCGGTGATGTTCTTCGCATTGGAGGGGCCGACGCCGATATTGACCAGCGTCACGCCCTCCTGCCCCTGCGGACGGATCAGGTGATAGGCCGGCATCTGGAACCGGTGCCAGGGCGCTGCCATCACCCGCTCGGCCGCGCTGACATCGATGCCCTCGCGGTCGATCCGCACCCCGCCCGGCGTTACCAGCGCCTCGGCGGTGCCCGCCTCGATCTCGGCGATCGCGAGCCGGACGAACTGGTCGACATAGCGGTGGTAATTGGTCAGCAGCACCCAGGGCTGCACGGCCCGCCAATCGGTGCCGGTATAGTGCACCAGCCGGCGCAGCGAGTAGTCGACCCTGACGGCGTCGAACAGCGCGAGCGGCCGCGGCTCGCCCTCGACGATGTCGAAGGTGCCGTCGGCGATCTCGTCTCCCACCAGCGCGAGGAGCGGCGTCGGGAAGTAGCGGGCAAGCTCGGCCGGCGAGACCTTGCCGCGGCCAAGCTCGTCGCCGCCGTCGAGCGCGTAGGGATAAGGGATTTCCTGGTGGCTGATGCCGGTCTCGATCGTCGCGCCATATTCCTCGACCAGCGGCTGCAACTGGTCGAGCAGATAGCCGCGGAACTCGGCCGGCTGCGTCACCGTGGTCGAATAGATGCCGGGCGTCGCGAATTTCGCATAGCCGCGCCGTGTCGCCGCCGGCAGTTTCGAAGGCTCGTAGGTGACGCGCAGCATCGGATAGCGGTAGCGCGCCCGTTCGTCCGATGTCGGCGGCTGTTGTGTCGAAAAGAAGCGCTGGAGGTCGTTGCGGAGCGCGTCCTTGGCCTCTTCATAGAGCGCTTCCAGCCGGTCGACGGCGTCCTGCGGCGTGGCGGCGGTCTCGAAGCTCATCGCATCCTCCCCCTCGCTTCTAGCTGGCGTCGAGCGCTCCTGACAACAAGCGGCAGCGCTGCAGGTCAATCTGCGTGCCATCGTCGAAGCCGCTGCTTGACAGGTATGGAGGACCGCTTTATTAAACCAGTAAGTTAATTAATGCCCTGGTTAAGCCAATGCACACCGATCATCTCAGCGTCACGCTGTCAGCCCTCGCGGATCCGACCCGGCGCGCGATCCTGGCGCGGCTTGCGCGAGGCGAGACTTCGGTGACGGAACTGGCCGAGCCTTTCGCGATGAGCCTGCCGGCGGTCTCGAAGCATCTGAAGGTGCTGGAGAAGGCCGGGCTGATCACACGTGGACGGGAAGCGCAGTGGCGGCCCTGCCGGCTCGATCCGGCGCCGCTGCGCGAGGTCTCGGAATGGCTGGAGCATTACAGCCGCTTCTGGACCCAGAGCTTCGACCGCCTGGAGGAGGTCCTCCGCGAGATCAAGACGGCGGATCCGGACAAGCCTGCCTGAAGACGTTCCCCGCCCATACGACGCCAAGGGAAGCCGCCCGATGCTCAAGACCGTTCTCCTCACCGTCGCAGCAATCCTGGCCACCGGCATCGTCGTGGTGTTGATCCTGGCCGCAATGAAGCCCGATACCTTCTCGCTTCAGCGCTCGCTCGCGATGAATGCGCCGCCCGAGCGCGTCTTCCCCTTGATCAACGATTTCAAGAACTGGGCCCGATGGTCGCCCTGGGAGAAGCTCGATCCCAACCTGAGGCGCAACTATGACGGCGCGCCGGCGGGTGTCGGTTCTGTCTATGCCTGGGAAGGCGACAAGAAGGTCGGCCAGGGCCGCATGGAGATCGTCGAGGCGGTTCCTGCCAGCAAGGTCGCCCTCAAGCTCGACTTCATCAAGCCGTTCGAAGCTCATAACCTCGTCACATTCGCGCTTGAGCCTGCTGGCAGCGCCACGAACGTGACCTGGACGATGGCCGGGCCGACGCCGTTCATCGGCAAGATCTTCCATGTCTTCGTCAATATGGATCGCATGGTCGGTGGCGAGTTCGAGAAGGGCCTCGCCGACATGAAGGCCGCTGCCGAAGGCTAGAGCATCGGACCGAGGCATGCACACCGATCGATAGGGAGATCTGCCGCTTTAACAAAGGGTTAGATTGCGATCTGCGCCCGGAAGGACGCACGGCGCTCCAGGCCGTCCGTAGTCCCACTAGAACCACCAACCCCACGTCAGAAGGAGGAAGACCGTGTTTCCAGCCCAACCTACGGAAGACCATCGCTGGCTCCAGCAACTCATCGGCGATTGGAGCTATGAGAGCGAATGCGTGATGGGCCCCGACCAGCCCGGTGAGAAGTCGCTCGGCACCGAGACTGTGAAGGCGGTCGGCGATCTCTGGGTCGTCGGCGAGAGCCAGGGCGAGATGCCCGGCGGCGGCCCGGCGACGATGCGGATCACGCTCGGCTTCGATCCGGCGAAGGGCCGGTTCGTCGGCACCTGGGTCGGCTCGATGATGCCGATGCTCTGGACCTATGACGGTTTCCTCGACGAGGGCCGCAAGATCCTGACGCTCGAATCCGAGGGCCCGAGCTTCTCCGGTGACGGCACGACCTCGAAATATCGCGACATCCTCGAGATCGTCAGCCCGAGCGAGCGCTTGTTCTATTCGAAGGTCCTCGGTGCCGACGGCAATTGGACCCAATTCATGACCGCTCGTTACAGCAAGCGCTGAGCGGCCAAGCCCGGCCGGCTCGCTGGCGCGCTTTCCGTTCAACTTAAATCAGCTGAACGATCCGAATTCGCGCCAGTGCCGGCCACCTCTCTCACAGGAGAACAGCCATGAAGCTCTCGACCTATTTGTTGTTCGACGGCAATTGCGAGCAGGCCTTCACGCATTACCAGAAGGTACTCGGCGGCAAGATCACCGCGATGATGACGCATGAGGGCACGCCCGCCGAAGAGCATACCGCGCCGGAATGGCGCAAGAAGATCCTCCATGCCTGCCTCGAGATCGAGGGCCAGCTGCTGATGGCCTCCGACGCCCCGCCGGACCGCAGCGAAGGCCCGATGCAATCAGTCTCGGTCAGCGTCAACGTCCCGACGGTGGACGAGGCCCAGCGCATCTTCGACGGGCTGTCCGAGGGTGCCACGATCAAGATGCCGATGATGGAGACCTTCTGGTCGCCGCGCTTCGGCATGCTGACCGACCGGTTCGGCACGCATTGGATGGTCGGCACCGACATGCCGGTCGATCTGGCCGATTGCGGCGCCAAGACAGCGGAAATGGCGTGAGCGATACGCTGTCACGCAGCTGCCTCTCGGACATGGCCGTCGCGATGCGCGGCCATGTCGCCCGAGGCGCCGTCGCCGGCATGGTGACGCTGGTGGCCCAGGGCGAGGATGTCCGGGCCGAGGCTTTCGGCCTCGCCGATCTCGACAGCGGCGCGCAGATGCGCCGCGACAGCATCATCCGCATCGCCTCGATGACCAAGCCGATGCTGGCCGTCGTGGCGCTGACCATGGTCGAGGACGGGCTGATCGGCCTCGACGAATCCGTCGAGCGCTGGCTGCCGGAGCTTGCCGATCGCAGGGTCCTGCGAAGCATCGAATACCCGCTCGACGATACCGAACCCGCCCGTCGCGCGATCACGCTGCGCGATCTGCTGACGCTGCGGCTCGGCATCGGCGCGATCATGCAGCCACCCGGCCGCTATCCGATCCAGCAGGCGATGCAGGAGGCCGGCGTCGCGCCGGGGCCGCTCAACCCGACGGTGCCGCCGGACGAATGGATTGCCCAGCTCGCCTCGCTGCCGCTTGTCCATCAACCCGGTGAAGGCTGGATGTATCACACCGGCTTTGACGTGCTCGCCGTGCTGCTGGCGCGTATTGCCGGCCAGCCGCTCGACGATGTCATGCAGGAGCGCCTGTTCGGGCCGCTCGGCATGGTCGATACCGGCTTCCACGCGCCGCCAGAGAAGCTCGGCCGGCTCGCCAGCACCTATGTCCGCGATGCTGAAACCGGCCGGCTCTCACTGTTCGATCCCGCTGCCGGCGGCGCCTATGCCGGCCGGCAGGCCTTCCCCTGCGAGGTGGTCTCGACTGCGGATGATGTGCTCGTCTTCGCGCGCATGCTGCTGGCCTGCGGCCGTCATGGCGGGCGCCGCATCCTGTCGCGGCCGCTGGTCGAGGAGATGACGCGCGACCAGATCGCGCCGGCGCAGAAAGCTGTCTCGCCCTTCTTCCCGGGCTTCTGGGAGACGACCGGCTGGGGCTTCGGCCTGGGCATCGTGATCAGGCCGGACGATCTCTCGCCCGAGCCGGGGAGCTATGGCTGGGAGGGCGGGCTCGGCACCAGCCTGAGCATCGACCCCAGGCGCGATCTCGTTACCATCTTCCTCAGCCAGCGCCTGATGCAGAGCCCGGATGATGTCGATATCGCCCGCGAGTTCCAGCGGTTGGCCTATCGGGCGATCGCCTGACGGCGATCCCCGGTCATTGCGCGGAGCGTAGCGACGAGGCAATCCGGGGCCGGCAGAGCAAGACCCCTGGATTGCTTCGCTTATGCTCGCGATGACGGCACCTGTTCAGCTGAAGATCGCGTAGGCCAGCAGCGCGGCGATCAGCCAGAGCGCCCAGTTGCCCCAGCGGTTGCGACGCGCCTCGGCCCGGCCGATCGCCTCGACGCTGCGCTCGTCGAGCGAGAAGCCCTGGCGCGAGGCATCCTCGAGCTGGCCGAGCACGCGCTCGGCCCGCGCCGCCGTCTCCGGCAGGCTGGCAAGACTGAAGGCGAGCGAGCGCGCCCCGCGCCCGGCCTCCTCGATCCGCCCGAGCGGGCCGAGATTGCGGGTGATCCAGGCGCGGACGACCGGCTCGGCCGTGGTCCACATGTCCAGATGCGGATCGAGCGAGCGCGCCACGCCCTCGACCACGACCATGGTCTTCTGCAGCATCACGAGCTCGGTCCGCGTCGCCATGTCGAACAGGCCGGTGATCTCGAAGAGCAGCGTCAGCACCTTCGCCATCGAGATCTCGTCGGCGCGCTTGTCGTGGATCGGCTCGCCGACCGCCCGGATCGCCTGGGCGAAATCCGCGACCGCATGATGGCCAGGTACATAGCCGGCTTCAAAATGCACTTCGGCTACGCGCCGATAGTCGCGGGTGATGAAGCCGAGCAGGATCTCGGCGAGGAAGCGCCGTTCCTTGTGGCCGAGCCGCCCCATGATACCGCCATCAACAGCGACGAGCCGGCCCTGAGCATCGACGAACAGGTTTCCCGGATGCATGTCGGCATGGAAGAAGCCGTCGCGGATCGCATGGGTCAGGAAGGACTGGATGACGTTGCGTCCCAGCGCCGGCAGGTCATGGCCGGCCGCGCGCAGCCCCTCGATGTCGGAGAGGCGGATGCCATCGATCCACTCGTCGACCAGCACCTCGCGGGCCGTGAGCTGCCAGTCCGGGACCGGGACGCGGAAATCGGCATCTTCCCTGGTATTCTCGGCGAATTCGGAAAGGGCGGCAGCCTCAAGCCGCAAATCCATCTCCATCGTCACCGAGCGCGCCAGGGTCTCGACCACGCCGGAGAAGCGCAGGCGCCTTGCCTCGGCAGAGCGGCTCTCGGCGAGCTGCGCGCCGAAGCGCATCGAGGCGAGGTCACGGTTGAAGCGGTCGCGAATGCCCGGCCTGAGGATCTTGACCGCGACCTCCGTACCGTCCTTTCGGCGGGCCCGGTGGACCTGCGCGATCGAGGCGGCGGCGACGGGTTCGCCGAACTCGACGAAGAGCGCATCGACCGAAACGCCATGGGCGGCCTCGATCGTGGCGCGCGCCTGCGCCATCGGGAAGGCCGGCATTCGGTCCTGTAGGGCGGAAAGGTCCTCGGCGATCTTCATGCCGACCACGTCGGGCCGCGTCGCCAGGAACTGGCCGAACTTGACATAGGACGGGCCGAGCCGGGTCATCGCCGCCGCGAGCCGGGTGGCGGAGGATCCGGCGCCCTTGCGCTCGATCAGCCGGCCCAGCCGGATCAGGCCGCGTGCGGCCGGCGGCAGCACTGATGGGTCGACCAGCGCAAGCGCACCCTCGCGCGCCAGCACGAAGCCGACCCGCGCCATGCGGGCGAAATGGGCGAGGGCGGAGATCATGCTCCGGCCGTCACAGCTTCCAGCCGGAATGCAGCGCCACGACCCCGCCGGTCATCGGCGTGAAGGAGGCGCGGCGGAAGCCGGCATCCTCGATCATGTTGGCGAAGACCTGCGGCTTGGGGAATTTGCGGATCGACTCGACCAGGTACTGGTAGGGCTCGGCCTCGCCGGTGACCATCCGACCCATCGGCGGGATGATATTGAACGAATAGGCCTCGTAGACCTTGTCGAGCAACGGCACGTCGACATGGCTGAACTCGAGACAGAGGAAGCGCCCGCCGCGCTTCAGCACGCGATAGGCCTCGGCCAGTGCCTTGTCGATGCGCGGCACGTTCCTGATGCCGAAGGCGATCGTATAGGCGTCGAAGCTGTCGGCGGGCAGGGCCAGCTCCTCGGCATTGCCCTGGACGAAATTGATGCGATCGTCGCCCGGAAAGCGCTTCTGCGCCCGTTCGCGGCCGACGGCGAGCATCTCGCCGTTGATGTCGAGCACGGTGACATTCGTCTCCGGCCCGCCGGCCTCTAGGATCTTGAAGGCGACATCGCCCGTGCCGCCGGCGACATCGAGATGGCGGAAGGGCCGGGTCCGCGGCGGTCGCAGCGCCGAGATCAGCGCATCCTTCCAGACCCGGTGCAGCCCGGCCGACATCAGGTCGTTCATCAGGTCGTAACGGCCTGCGACCTTGTGGAAGACATCGTCGACCTTGGCCTGCTTCTCGGCCAGCTTCACGGTCTCGAAGCCGAAATGGGTGGTGTCGGAGGCTGCTGTCACGGCTTGTCCCGGACCTTGTATTCTGTTGAGGCGATATCTATTCGCGATGAATAGCGAAACGGGGCGGGCTTGTCACAGGCCCTCTCGACGCATCCCTAAGAGCTGAACGAATGCCCGAGCTTCCCGAAGTCGAGACCGTCCGCCGCGGGCTGGAGCCCGCCATGCTCGGCCAGCGCTTCGAACGCATAGAGCAGCGCCGGCCCGATCTGCGCTTCCCGCTGCCGGAGCGCTTCGCCGAGCGCCTGACCGGCCGCAGGGTCGAGAGCCTGTCGCGCCGCGCCAAATACCTGATCGCCGATCTCGACGATGGCGAAGCGCTGGTCATGCATCTCGGCATGAGCGGGCGTTTCGTGGTGGAGGCTCCCGGCACGCCGCCGACCGAGCCAGGCGCCTATTACAACGAAATCGGCCGGCATCTGCAGCACGACCACGTCGTCTTCCATCTCGGCTCGGGCGCCCGCATCACCTATAATGACGTGCGCCGCTTCGGCTTCATGGACCTCGTGCCGCGCGCCGGGCTGGAATCGTCGAAGCATTTCGCCGGAATGGGTATCGAGCCGCTCGGCAACGAGCTGTCCGGCGAGACGCTCGCCAGGCTCTTCGCCGGAAAGATCGCGCCGCTGAAGGCCGCGCTGCTCGATCAGCGGCTCGTGGCGGGTCTCGGCAATATCTATGTCTGCGAGGCGCTGTTCCGCGCCGGGCTGCATCCCGAGGCCGAAGCCGGCATCATCGCGACGCCGACCGGCAAGCCCCGTCCGGCCGCCCATGCGCTGGCGCAGATCATCCGCGAGGTGCTGGAGGAGGCGGTCGCCGCCGGCGGCTCGACCCTGCGCGACTTCGCCCATGCCGATGGCTCGCTCGGCTATTTCCAGCATCGCTTCAAGGTCTATGACCGCGAGGGCGAGGCCTGTGTCACTGATGGCTGCGGGGGCCTGGTGAAACGGCTGGTCCAGTCCGGCCGCTCGACCTTCTATTGCGAGAGCTGCCAGCCGAAGCGCTAGCGCATCGGCCCGAGACGTGGCTTGCAGTTTTCGCAAAAAAGCCGATGCGAGAACAGGCAGCTAGTTTTCGGTGAAGGCGGCGAGGTTCGCCAGGGTCGAGCGCAGACCGGTGTCGTGATCCTCCTTGCGGATGCCCGAGGGCACGTTGTCGCAACGGATGATCACCTCGGTTCCATCAGCCACGGTGACGAACTGCCAGGTCATCGTCATCACGCCCGCAACGGCGGGATCGTCCGACTCGAACTCGACCTGCTGAACGATGCGCTCGTTCGGCCTGATCTCGGTGAAGCGGACCTCGACGATATCGGAATCGTCGCTCGCCTTGCCCCGCGCGCTCCGGTTCTCATAGGTGAGGACCATCCGGAAGCCGCCGCCCACGCGCAGGTCGAAGCTTTCGAGCCGTGCCCTCATCCCCTTCGGTGGCAGCCAGAGAACGAGCGCCGCCGGGTCGGCGAAAGCCCGGTAGAGCGCCTGCCGCGTCGCGCGGATCACCCGCGAAGCCAGATCCGTTCTTGTTATGCCGGGCATGGGCCATCTCCGTTCCAAATGCAGCAACGCGCCGGAGGCGGTTTTGTCCCAAGGACGCGGCCTTCGAGGCCGCGAAGCGCTATCACGCCATGGCGTCGGGCTTGCTCGGTATAGCGGAGACGTCGAGCGAAGAGCGCCATCCCATCTTGCGCTGGCTGGCATGGACTTTTCGTTGGCCGCCTCGCTAATGCTGCGTCCGCAAGCAGCATCCGGGAGGCCGCCATGGCTTATGAGACCATTCTCGTCGAGGTGAAGGGCAAGGTCGGCCTCATCACGCTCAACCGTCCGCAAGCGCTCAACGCGCTGAACAGCCAGCTCATCGGCGAGGTCAACGCGGTGATCGACGGCTTCGAGACCGATCCCGGCATCGGCTGCATCGTGATCACCGGCTCGGAAAAAGCCTTCGCCGCCGGAGCCGACATCAAGGAGATGCAGAGCCGCTCCTTCCCGCAGACATTTCTCGACGACAAGTTCGCGACCTGGGACCGCATCGGCCAGCGCCGCAAGCCGATCATCGCCGCGGTCGCGGGCTTTGCGCTGGGCGGCGGCTGCGAGCTCGCCATGATGTGCGACTTCATCATCGCCGCCGACAATGCGAAATTCGGCCAGCCCGAGATCAATCTCGGCGTCATTCCCGGCGCCGGCGGTACGCAGCGCCTGACCAAGGCGATCGGCAAGGCCAAGGCGATGGACCTTTGTCTCACCGGCCGGATGATGGACGTGAACGAGGCCGAGCGCGCGGGTCTCGTCGCCCGCATCGTGCCGCTCGCCGAGCTGATGACCGAGGCGCTGAAGGCGGCCGATGCGATTGCGGCGAAGTCGCTGCCGTCGGTGCTGATGGCGAAGGAATCGGTCAATCGCGCCTTCGAGCTCACGCTGCATGAGGGCCTGCGCTTCGAGCGCCGCCTGTTCTCCTCGCTCTTCGGCACGGACGACCAGAAGGAAGGCATGGCTGCCTTCGTCGAGAAGCGGAAGCCGGAGTTCAGGAACAGCTGACGCGCGGCCTTCGCCCGTCGTCATGGCCGCACCAGCGGCAACCGGCCTTCGCTGATCAGGGGGGCTGTTCAAGGCGCGCATGGTCGCGACAAGCCCGGGCATGACGACGGGAGCATGCCTGGGTCGCCGCTTCCTCGCTTGCCGCCGGTCGCGCCTTGCTGAAATGTGCGCCGTCCAAGCAAGGAATCACGCATGACCGCCGCTACTGCCCAAGCCGCCCCCGAGCTCGTCCTGCCGACCTATGACGACGTCGTCGCCGCGGCCGGTCGCATCGCGGGCGCGGCCCATCGTACTCCGGTCCTGACCTCCCGCACGGCCGATGAGCGCGTCGGCGCCAGCCTGTTCTTCAAGGCCGAAAACCTGCAGCGCATGGGCGCCTTCAAGTTCCGCGGCGGCTATAATGCGATCGCGGCTCTCTCGCCCGAGCAGAAGCGCGCCGGCGTCGTCACCTTCTCCTCCGGCAACCATGCCCAGGCGATCGCCTATGCCGGCAAGCTGCTCGGCGTTCCCACGGTCATCCTGATGCCGCTCGATGCGCCCGCCGCCAAGGTCGCGGCGACGCGTGGCTACGGCGCCGAGATCGTCCAGTTCGACCGCTATACCCAGGATCGCGACGCGCTCGGCCGCGAACTGGCGCAGACCCGCGGGCTGACCCTGATCCCGCCCTATGATCATCCGCAGGTCATCGCCGGCCAGGGCACCGCGACCAAGGAACTGATCGAGGAGGCCGGTCCGTTCGATATCCTGCTCGTCCCGCTCGGCGGCGGCGGCCTGCTCGGCGGCGCTACGCTCGCGGCCAAGGCGCTCAACCCCGATTGCCGCATCTTCGGCGTCGAGCCCGAGGCCGGGAATGATGGCCAGCAGTCGCTGCGCTCCGGTCGGATCGTGACGATCTCGGTGCCCAAGACCATCGCGGACGGCGCCCAGACCGCCTTCCTCGGCAATTACACCTTCCCGCTGATCCAGCGGGCCGTCGAGGACATCGTCACCGTGCCGGATGCGGCGCTGGTCGAGGCGATGCGCTTCTTCGCCGAGCGCATGAAGATCGTGGTCGAGCCGACCGGCTGCCTTGCGGCGGCGGCCGCCTTCACCGGCGCCGTGCCGGTCGCCGGCAAGCGCGTCGGCATCGTCATCAGCGGCGGCAATGTCGATCTCGCGAGCTTCGCCCGTTTCGTTGGAGAGGCAGCATGAGCACGATCGAGACCATTCTTTCACCGGAGGTGCCGGTCCCGGCCGGACACTATTCCCAGGCCCTTGCCTACAAGGACCTCGTCTTCGTCTCCGGCCAGCTCGCGCCGCGTCCCGATGGCAGCCACACGGCCAGTGAGCCTTTCGCGATCCAGGCGCGCCAGGCGCTCGACAATCTCCTCGCCATCGTCAAGGCGGCGGGCTCGACACCGCGGGACGTGGTCAAGGTCACGGTCTATCTGGTCGGCGCCGGCAACTGGCCGGAATTCAACCGGATCTATGCCGAGGTCTTCGGCGATCACAGGCCCGCGCGCTCGGTCGTGCCGGTGCCCGAGCTGCATTACGGCTACCTCGTCGAGATCGAGGCGATCGCCGTTCGGCGCGACGCCTGACACGGAAGCGTCACGCTAGCCGGATTCGCCGTTGACGCCGCGGGCCTGAGAGACTATAGGCCTGCGTCTCGCGACGGCTCGCGCAAGCGTAGCTGCCGCAAAGCATTTCCATCAAGGTAGCGGTCCGGACCCGCCAGGCTAGATATGCCAGGCGGCCGGTGCCGATGAACACGAGGAACATCGATGGCCAATACGACGTCGGCCAAGAAGGCCACGCGCAAGATCGCTCGCCGCACCGAGGTCAACAAGGCGCGCCGCAGCCGGATGCGCACCTTCCTGCGCAAGGTCGAGGAGGCGATCGCCGCCGGTGACAAGGGCGCCGCCTCCGAGGCTCTGAAGGCCGCCCAGCCCGAGATCATGCGCGCCGCTCAGAAGGGCGTGGTTCATAAGAACACTGCCTCGCGCAAGGTTTCGCGACTGGCTCATCGGATCGGTGCGCTCGCCTCTTGAGTGCAACCACCGCGACATCATTCTGATGTGATTGAACCCGGCTTCACCGCCGGGTTTTTTCTTGTCCGGCGTTAACTTTAAGGCGGCGCGAACGGGTGCGCCGCGATGCCGAAAAAATTGCGCGTGCCAAGCCGATTCCGCAATCTTTCCACGGCTTTGCGGGGTTGACTCCGGGATTGAATTCAGGGTCCGAAATCAGCCCTTCCCGAGCTTTTGACCGCGCAAATAAAGCCCATATTTTTCATGATCTTAGCGGGCAAAGGATTCGCCCGTCGAGAATCATCCGAGCGCCCGGGGGCGCTGTCGGGGGGCGCCAAAAAAAAGATTCGCGCGTTTCCCGAAAGCCCCTCGGTAAAGAAAACGTTAAGTTCCCCAACCTATTGGCCGGTCCTTACCGAGAGGTCAGATTAGCTCGGATGGGCCTTGCTCTCCGAAGCCGGCTGAAAGGGATATTGCTCCCGTCCGAGAGCGCCCTGTAAGGTCCTTTCATCGCCGGCCGGACAGCAATGACCGCCGGGGATTTCCGAAGATTATCGGCGTTTTGGCTCGCGCCCAAAGGGGGAGAGGATGCGGCTCTTTGTCTTTTTGTGTTGAGATGAAGTGCGGCTCCGCTCTTCAGCGAGCCTCCCAAGCGTAATCGATCAGATGTAAGGCAGGCCATCCGCGCAGCGTGAGGCGCAGCGCGGAAACCCTGCCCTATTGTCCGGACAACAGCGCCGGCGAGGGCGACCCCAGGAGGGGCCGCCGCCCGCCGCGCGCGTCAGAATATTTGAAATGGGGCAGACGAATGTTTGAGCGACAGGACAGGAGCGAAATCATTGAAGCAGTGGTGGTGTCCGCGCCCGTGGTCATGGGCGTGACGGCCGAGGGTGCCGGCGAGGTCTCGCTGGCTGATGCCTGGGACAGAGTGCGTCGGCGCCTGCGCGCCGAACTGGGCGAAGACGTCTTCTCGAGCTGGTTCGCCCGCGTCGAGATCGGCGGCCTCGTCGATGGCGTCGCTTATCTCACTGTGCCGACCCGCTTCCTGAAGAGCTGGCTCGAAGCCCATTACGCCGAGCGCTTGCGGGCTCATTGCGTTGCCGAGCTTGCTGCTCCCAACGGCATCGTTCTCTCCGTCCGTCAGGTGGCGCGCGATCCGGCTCCGGCCGTCATCCGCGAGACTGTCGCGGCCCGGCCCCGGCCGGCCGCGGCACCTGCAACTCCCGCCCCGGCCGAGCCCGCCCAGCCCTGCGAGCGCGATCTCGTCGATGCCTGCGGCACGGTTCTGGACCGGCGCCTGAACTTCCAGAGCTTCATCATCGGCAAGTCGAACCAGCTCGCCTTCGCCGCGGCGGAGCGCATCGCGGCGGCGCCTGCCGGCGCCTCGCCCTATAACCCGCTCTACCTCCATGCCGGGGTCGGGCTCGGAAAGACGCATCTGCTGCAGGCGATCGCGCAGGATGCGCGCAACCATGGCAAGCGCGTCGCCTATTTCACGGCGGATCGCTTCATGTACGGCTTCGTCGCCGCGCTGAAATCGCAGACCGCGCTCGCCTTCAAGGAGAAGCTGCGCGGCATCGACCTTCTCATCGTCGACGACGTCCAGTTCATCCAGGGCCGCTCGATCCAGCAGGAGTTCGGCCATACGATCAATGCGCTGATCGATGCCGGCAAGCAGATCGTCGTTGCGGCCGACCGGCTCGCCAATGACCTCGAGGCGCTCGACGAGCGCATCCGCTCGCGGCTCGGCGGCGGGCTCGTCGTCGAGATCGGCGAGCTCGACGAGGCCTTGCGTGGAAAGATCCTGTCGAGCCGGCTCGAGGCGCTGCAGGGCGCGCATCCGAACTTCCATGTCAGTCCTGATGTGGTGGCTTATGTCGCCCGCGTCGTCGCCACCAATGGCCGCGATCTTGACGGCGCTGCCAACCGGCTGCTCGCTCACGCGACGCTGTCGGGCCAGGCGGTGACGATGGAGACGGCGGAGGCCGCGATCCGTGATCTGGTCCGTACCCGCGAGCCGCGCCGGGTCAAGATCGAGGATATCCAGAAGCTGGTCGCGACCCGCTACAATGTCAGCCGCGCCGACATCCTGTCGGAGCGCCGGACGGCGGCGGTGGTCAAGCCGCGCCAGATCGCGATGTATCTGTCGAAGGCATTGACGCCGCGCTCGTTGCCTGAGATCGGCCGGCGCTTCGGCGGCCGCGATCACACCACGGTGCTCCACGCCGTGCGCAAGATCGAGAAGGCGATCGCCGAGGATCGCCTCCTCCATGACGAGGTCGATCTCCTGAAGCGCATGCTCCAGGAGTGACACTCCTGCGGTCTCCGCAAGGCGCGTAGCGACGTAGCAATCCGGGAGCCGTCGAGCGAGGCGTCCCTGGATTGTTTCGCTTGCACTCGCAATGACGGCACCGAGCCTGGCTTCGGCCGGGCTCATTCGCCCGTTCTCACCTTTGGTTGTGGCTGGACCAGATGTCGCCCTTGCGCGGCGCTGCGGTGTCCTGCAATGTCGCGGGCCATTCCGCCGCCCGGCGCATTCGCTGCCGGGCGCCAGCACGCCAGAAGACGAACGATGAAGGTCACGGTCGAACGTTCCACCCTCCTGAAGTCGCTCGGCCATGTCCACCGTGTGGTGGAACGCCGTAATACGATTCCGATCCTGTCGAATCTTCTGCTGAGCGGTGACGGCGCCGGCCTGAAGCTGAAGGCGACCGATCTCGATATCGAGGTGGTCGAGACGCTGGCGGCGGATGTCCCCGAGCCGGGCGCGACCACGGTCCCGGCCCACACGCTCTACGATATCGTGCGCAAGCTGCCCGACGGCGCCCAGGTCTCGCTCGAGACGACCGGCGAGACCGGGCTCGTGCTGCGCTCCGGCCGCTCGCGCTTCCAGCTCCAGACACTGCCGGAGAGCGACTTCCCCGACATCACCGCGGGCGAGATGGCGCATCGCTTCACCCTGCCGGCCGGCGAGTTCAAGCGCCTGATCGACAAGACCCAGTTCGCGATCTCCACCGAGGAGACGCGCTATTACCTGAACGGCATCTACCTGCACACGATCGATGTCGAGGGCAACACGCTGCTGCGTGCGGTCGCGACCGATGGTCATAGGCTCGCCCGCGTCGATACGGCGGCTCCGGCCGGCGCCTCCGGCATGCCGGGCGTGATCGTGCCGCGCAAGGCCGTCTCCGAGATCCAGAAGCTGCTGGAGGATGGCGACACCGAGGTCTCGGTCGAGCTCTCGGCCACGAAGATCCGCGTCGCCACTGCCGATGTCGTGCTGACCTCGAAGCTGATCGACGGCACCTTCCCCGACTATCAGCGCGTCATCCCGAGCGGCAACGACAAGCGGCTGACCGTCGACAAGGGCGATTTTGCCGCCTCCGTAGACCGCGTCTCGACGATCTCCTCCGAGCGCGGCCGCGCCGTGAAGCTCTCCATGGCCGATGGCCGCATGACGCTCTCGGTCACCAATCCGGATTCCGGCTCGGCCACCGAGGAGGTCGAGGTCGATTACGATGCGAGCCCGCTCGATATCGGCTTCAATGCCCGCTACCTGATGGATATCGCGGCGCAGCTCGACGGCGACACCGCGCTGCTCAAGCTCGCCGATCCCGGCTCTCCCACTGTCATTCAGGATCGCGAAGGCGCTTCCGCGCTCTATGTGCTGATGCCGATGCGCGTCTAGAGCAGGATGCGGAAAAGTGGGAACCGGTTTTCCGCACAGTTTCTGCTCTAACTTTGTTGAGAGGCGGATTCAGATCTCGAATGAAGTCGCTCGGCGACTTCATTCGAGATCATCCGGCTCATGCACTTGTCTGCCGTCTCACGCCTGATCCTTCAGGATTTCCGCTCCTACGAGGCCCTCGATCTGACGATCGGGGGCCAACTCGTTGCGCTGGTCGGTGAGAACGGGGCGGGCAAGACCAACCTGCTCGAAGCGCTCTCGCTCTTCGCGCCCGGCCGCGGGCTGCGCCGCGCCGATCTCGCCGAGATGGCACGGCAGGACGGCCCGGGCTCCTTCGCCGTCTCCATCGCGCTTGCGGAGGACGGGTCGCGGCTCGGCATCGGGCTTGGGCTTCCGGACCCGGAGGGAAAGCGCGCCAGGATCGCCCGCATCGACGGTAGCCCGGCAGGATCGGCGGTCGCCTTCAGCGAGTATATCCGGCTGGTCTGGCTGACGCCGGATCTCGACGGGCTGTTCCGCGGCTCCGCCGGCGACAGGCGTCGCTTCCTCGACCGGCTGGTGCTCGCCGTCGATCCGAGCCATGCCAGCCGCTCCAATGCGCTCGAACGCGCCCTGCGCTCGCGCAACCGCATTCTCGAAGAGAGCCCGCACGAGGCGAGCTGGCTCGACGCCGTCGAGCGCGAGATCGCCGAGCTCGGCGTGGCCGTCGCTGCTGCCCGGGCCGAGACGGTCGGTCGGCTCACCGCGATCATCGCCGCGGGCGGCGACGAGTCCTCGCCCTTTCCGCGCGCCATGATCGGTCTCGATGGTGAGATCGACCGTCTGGTCGAGGGACTGCCTGCCCTCGACGCCGAGGACCAGTATCGCGCTCTGCTGCGCCAGGGGCGGCAGCGCGACCGCGCCGCCGGCCGCACGCTTCTCGGCCCGCAGGCTTCCGACCTGCTGGTGCGCCACGCCGCCAAGGGCATTCCGGCCGAGCAGGGCTCGACGGGCGAGCAGAAGGCGCTGCTGATCGGCCTCGTGCTCGCCCATGCCAAGCTGGTTCGCGCCATGAGCGGCCTGCCGCCGCTGGTGCTGCTCGACGAGGTCGCCGCCCATCTTGATCCGCGTCGGCGCGGCGCGCTCTATGCCGGGCTGGCCGAGCTCGGCTGCCAGGTCTGGATGACCGGGGCCGATCCCGCGCTTTTCGTCGATCTGCCGGCAGGTGCGCAGCGCTTCACCGTGACGGCAGGACAAGTCGTCGCGATAGATTAGCGAAATAAATTGCCGTGCCGTCTCAACTTGATGGATGGTTAACCATTCGACGGAAATAGTGGCGCTCTATGCAGCCGTCGGTTCCCTCCTTTACACCCCAGGAAACCGAGATCGCCAGCCGCCTGCTCGCGATCCTCGAGCCGCATTTCGATGCCTCGGTCCAGCGGCTCTACAAGATGACCTATGGCCGCGACGAGTTGCAGCGCGATCGCGGGCTCCATGGCGACGAAACCGCCAAATATCGGCGCCTCTTCTCGCTGAGCTTCGATGACGATTATCTTGCCGCCAAGACGCGGATCGTGACCCGGGCCAACGGGAATGGCATCGCGCTCGCCGACTATCCGATGTTCTTCCTCGAGGATTTCTCGAATTTCCTGCCGGTCGTGGTCTCCAGCTGGAAGCGGCGCTGGGGCCCACTCGACAAGGCGCTTGCTGTCTTCTGCAAGCTGATGCTGACCGACATCTCCTATTCGCTGGCCTGCTTCGACAGAGCCATCCAGAACGACACGAGCGAGCGTTTCGCTGCGCTCGAAAGCGCGTTCCGCAGCGGTATCGCCGAGCGCATTTCGGGGATCGAGGCCAGCATGACGGCCGTCAGCGGCTTCTCCGGCCAGCTCTCGGCCAAGGCGGGCGAGACGCTGTCGGCGATCTCCGAAAGCCAGAACCGGCCGGAGCAGGTCTCGGCTTCGGTCTCCGAGATCGTGGCGGCGACCCGCGATTTCGGCGTGCTGACGGAGCGGATCATGCAGGAGACGACGACATCGAGCCGCGCCAGCGACGATGCGAGCACCGAATGTCGCGGCATTGCTGAGAATGTCGCGATGCTCCAGCAGGCCAATAACAGGATCGGCAATCTCGTCGACCTGATCCGCAATCTCGCATCGCAGACCAATCTCCTGGCGCTCAATGCCACGATCGAGGCTGCCCGCGCCGGTGAGGCCGGGCGCGGCTTCGCGGTGGTCGCGGCCGAGGTGAAATCGCTGGCGACCGCGACCAACAGCGCGACCGAGACCATTCGCGACGGCGTCGGCGAGGTCCTCAGCGCCGGCCGGGCCATCGAGAACGCCGTCCAGGAGCTCGGTCAGACCATGCAGGCGCTGCAGGAGAGCGCCCGTGTCGTCGCCGGCTCGGTTGCCGAGCAGGGCCAGCGAATCCGCTCGATCGCCGAGCAGGCGGCGAGTTCGTCCAGCGGCGTCGACGTCATCGCCCATAACGCCACGCTGGTCGAAGGCCTTGCGGGCGAGGCGGCGGCGCTCGCCCGGCAGAGTGACGAGCGCATCAAGGCGACCTCGGTGCTGATGCAGGAACTCGAGCGCTCGATCGGCGATTTCCTCGGCCAGGTCGGGCGCTCGCATGTCGAGCGTCAGCACACGCTGATACGCCAGGGCTGATCGATCGCATCACCAGCTGCGATGTGACGCCGTCCGGCCGCGCTGCTAGGCTCACCGCCAGGCCCGAGGATCGGACGAGCAGGGACAAGGCGGCATGGAACTCACGGGCCTTCTGGTTTTCGCCGGTGTCTATTTCGTCGCCGTCGCTTCGCCCGGCCCGGGCATCGCCGCCCTGGTCGCGCGTGCCCTGTCGAGCGGCTTGCGGCGCTCGCTGCCCTTCATCGCCGGCATTGCGGCTGGAGACCTGGTCTGGTTCAGCGCCTCGGCGCTCGGTCTCTCCGTGCTGATGGAGCATTTCCACGGCCTCTTCCTGGCGATCAAATATGCCGGCTGCCTCTATTTGCTCTGGCTTGCGCTCAAGCTCTGGACCGCGCCGGCCGAGCCGCCACGCGAGTCGCCGGCGGCGCGCGGCGAGGGGCTCAGGCTGTTCCTCGGCGGGCTGGCCCTGACGCTGGGCAATCCCAAGGTCATGGTCTTCTTCCTCTCGATCCTGCCGCTCGTGGTCGATCTGCGGAACGTCACCCCGCTCGTCTTCGTCGAGATCATCACGCTGACCACGATCATCATTTGCTCGACGCTGCTGGCCTATGCCTATGCGGCCGACCGTGCCCGGCGGCTGGTGGCGAGCCCGCGCGTCATGCGGATCGTCAACCGCGTCACCGGCGGCGTCATGGCGGGCGCCGCGGCGGCGATCGCGGCGCGCGGGTAGCTCGCTCTTCGTCATTGCGAGCGCAGCGAAGCAATCCAGGGGCCTCGCGCAGCCCCCTGGATTGCTTCGTCGCTACGCTCCTCGCAATGACGGATGAGGCTGGCCATTTCGGCTGCTCTCAGGCACATGGGAGCCATGCCGCATGCCAGCGAATCACAAGCGCGCGCGACGCTGAAATCCGTCTTCGGCTATGACGATTTCCGCCCCGGCCAATGGGAGGTGATCGAAGCCGCGCTCGACGGCCGCGACGTCTTCGCGGTGATGCCGACCGGCTCCGGCAAATCGATGTGCTACCAGCTGCCGGCTCTCGTCTCCGGCGGGCTGACGCTCGTCGTCTCGCCGCTCATCGCCCTGATGCGCGACCAGGTCGGCCAGCTCACCCGCGCTGGCGTCGCCGCCGCCTCGCTGAATTCGATGAACAGCGAGAGCGAGGCTGCCGAGGCCTGGGACCGGCTGAATTCCGGCGAGCTGCGCCTGCTCTTCGTCTCGCCGGAGCGCCTGGCCGGCGAGGGCCTGGTCGGCCGCTTGCGCCGCATCGGCGTCAGCAGGCTCGCCATCGATGAGGCGCATTGCGTCTCGCAATGGGGCCATGATTTCCGCCCGGAATACCGCCTGCTCGCCAAGGTGCGCGAGGCGCTCGGCGGCGTGCCCGTGACGGCGCTGACCGCGACGGCCGATCGCCAGACGCGCGAGGATATCGCCCAGCAGCTTTTCCCGAAGCCGCCGCATCTCGTGGTGCATTCCTTCGACCGGCCGAACCTGAAGCTCGCCTTCGCGCCGAAGGACCAGCCGCGCCGCCAGATCGCCGATTTCCTGAAGCGCCATCGCGGCGGCTCGGGCATCGTCTATTGCTCGTCGCGTGGACGCACCGAGCGCCTCGCCGAGGGCCTGCGCGAGAAGGGCTACAAGGCCTATGCCTACCACGCTGGCATGGAGCAGGCCGAGCGCAACCGCAACCAGGACATCTTCCTGCAGGAGGACGGCGTCGTCGTCTGCGCAACCATCGCCTTCGGCATGGGCATCAACAAGCCCGATGTCCGCTTCGTCGTCCATGCCGATATGCCCGGCTCGATCGAGAGCTATTACCAGGAGATCGGCCGTGCCGGCCGCGACGGGCTGCCGGCCGATACGCTGACTCTCTACGGCGTCGACGACATGGCGCTCCGTCGTCGCCAGATCGACGAGAAGCAGATCGACGACGAGCGCCGCCGCATCGAGCACAAGCGCCTCAACGCGATGATCGACCTGTGTGAATCCGCGCTCTGCCGCCGCTCTTCGCTGCTGGCCTATTTTGGCGAGCAGACGCTGCCCTGCCGCCATGGCCAGGCGCAGTTCCGCTGCGACCTCTGCGGCGGCGAGGCGATGCTGTCGGATGCCACGCTCGATGCCCGCAAGCTGCTCTCGGCCGTGGCGCGCTCGGGCCAGCGCTTCGGGGCCGCCCATCTCGCCGATATCCTCACGGGCACGATGAGCGAGGCCATTCGCCGCCAGAACCATGACGGGTTGAAGACCTTCGGCGTCGGCAACGACAAGCCGAAAGCCGCCTGGCAGGCGCTGACGCGAAAGCTCTTCGCCGCCGGCGCGCTCGCCGAGGCCAGCGTCGAGCATGGCGGCTTCTGCCTGACGGAGAAAGGCGAGGACATCCTGTTTGGCCGCGAGCCGATCGCCGTCAGGGCCGATGCCTTGCCTGATCGCCGTGCTCGCGCGGCCGACCGTGCCGTCGCTCGCGCCGACGGGCTCGACGAGGGCACCGCCGGGCTGTTCGAGCACCTCCGGCAACTGCGCCTCTCGATCGCCCGCGAGGAAGGCGTAGCGGCCTATATCATCTTCACCGACCGCACCCTGATCGCCATGGCGCGCGAGCGGCCGCTCGGCCTTGACCAGATGCGTCGGATCGAAGGCGTCGGCGAGCGCAAGCTCGCGCAATATGGCGACGTCTTCCTCGAGGCGATCGCCACATTCGCGAGTTGAAAACCGCTCTGCTCGCGCACGCACGCGTACGCGCGTGAAAAAGCCATCGTTAGTGGTTATATTGCCGTCACGAATCGAATCAGCGGGCAGGATCCCGCCCGCTCAAGGACCCCTTCATGACTGACGTCACTAACGGCGCCGAAGAGTATGGCGCCGATTCCATCAAAGTGCTCAAAGGTCTCGACGCGGTGCGCAAGCGCCCGGGCATGTATATCGGCGATACCGATGATGGTTCGGGCCTGCACCATATGGTCTACGAGGTCGTCGACAACGCCATCGACGAGGCGCTCGCCGGCCATGCCGACCTCGTCACGGTGACGTTGAACGCCGATGGCTCGGTCACGGTGTCCGACAATGGCCGCGGCATCCCGACCGATATCCATTCCGAGGAGGGCATCTCGGCGGCCGAGGTCATCATGACCCAGCTCCATGCCGGCGGTAAGTTCGACCAGAATTCCTACAAGGTCTCGGGCGGCCTGCACGGCGTCGGCGTCTCCGTCGTCAACGCGCTCTCGGTCTCGCTCAAGCTGCGCATCTGGCGTGGCGGCAACGAGCATTTCATGGAGTTCCACCATGGCGACGCGGTGGCGCCGCTCGCGGTGGTCGGCCCGGCCGGCGACAAGCGTGGCACGGAGGTGACCTTCACCCCCTCGGTCGAGACCTTCACGATGGTCGAGTTCGACTACAAGACGCTGGAGCATCGCCTGCGTGAGCTCGCCTTCCTCAACTCGGGCGTTCGCATCGTCCTGACCGACGCCCGCCATGCCGAGGTGGTGCGCGAGGAGTTGATGTATGAGGGCGGCGTCGAGGCTTTCGTGCGCTATCTCGACCGCGCCAAGGCTGCGATCGTCGACAAGCCGATCATGCTGACTTCGGAGAAGGACGGCATCACCGTCGATGTCGCGCTCTGGTGGAATGACAGCTACCACGAGAACGTGCTCTGCTTCACCAACAACATCCCGCAGCGTGATGGCGGCACTCACTTAGCCGGCTTCAGGGCGGCCCTCACCCGGCAGATCACCGGCTATGCCGAGAGCTCCGGCATCTCCAAGAAGGAGAAGGTCTCGCTCACCGGCGACGATTGCCGCGAGGGCCTGACCGCGATCGTCTCGGTCAAGGTGCCCGATCCGAAATTCTCCTCGCAGACCAAGGACAAGCTGGTTTCTTCGGAAGTTCGTCCGGTCGTCGAGAACGTCGTCAACCAGGCGCTCTCGACCTGGCTGGAAGAGCACCCGAACGAGGCCAAGACCATCGTCGGCAAGGTCGCCGAGGCCGCTGCCGCGCGCGAGGCCGCCCGTAAGGCGCGCGATCTCACCCGCCGCAAGGGCGCGCTCGACATCGCCTCGCTGCCGGGCAAACTGGCGGACTGTCAGGAAAGGGATCCGGCCAAGTCCGAGCTCTTCATCGTCGAGGGTGACTCGGCCGGCGGCTCCGCGAAGCAGGGCCGCGCCCGTGAATACCAGGCCGTGCTGCCGCTGCGCGGCAAGATCCTCAATGTCGAGCGGGCCCGCTTCGACAAGATGCTCTCCTCCGACCAGGTCGGCACGCTGATCACGGCGCTCGGCGCCGGCATCGGCCGCGAGGAGTTCAACATCGCGAAGCTGCGCTACCACAAGATCATCATCATGACCGACGCGGACGTGGACGGCGCCCATATCCGCACCCTGCTGCTGACCTTCTTCTTCCGGCAGATGCCGGAGGTGATCGAGCGCGGCCACCTCTTCATCGCCCAGCCGCCGCTCTACAAGGCGGCCCGTGGCAAGTCGCAGACCTATCTCAAGGACGAGCGTGCGCTCGAGGATTACCTCGTCGACAGCACGCTCGACGGCGCGGTCTTCCGCACCGGCGACGGCGCCGAGCGTGGTGGTGCCGACCTGCGCGCCCTGATCGAGGAAGCGCGCAGCGTCCGCAACACGCTCGCGCAGCTGCATTCGCGCTATGACCGGCGCGTGGTCGAGCAGGTCGCGATCGCAGGGGCTCTGCGCCCGCTCGGCGACCAGAGCGACGAGCAGGCCAATGAAGCCGCAGCCTATGTGGCGCGCCGGCTCGACGCGATCTCGGACGAGATCGAGCGGGGCTGGGAAGGCCGGGCCGCTGATGGCGGCTTCATCTTCTCGCGGCTGGTACGCGGCGTGAAACAGGTCGCGGCGCTCGATGCCGGCCTGCTCGCCAGCGCGGAAGCCCGCAAGCTCGATGCCTCCGCCGTCTCGCTGCAGGAGGCCTATGCCAAGCCCGGCACGCTCAGCCGCAAGGGCGACGACCATGTCGTCAACGGCCCGAGCGACCTGTTCGACGCGGTCAACGCCATCGGCAAGAAGGGCGTCTCGCTGCAGCGCTATAAAGGGCTGGGCGAGATGAACCCCGACCAGCTCTGGGAGACGACGCTCGATCGCGACGTCCGCTCGCTGCTGCGCGTCAAGAACGACCAGAATGACGAGGCCGACGATCTCTTCGTCAAGCTGATGGGCGATGTCGTCGAGCCGCGCCGCGAGTTCATCCAGAGCAATGCGCTGAACGCCACCGTCGATACGTGATCCCTGGACGGCGGTGGGATCGCTATCTCACCGTTGCTTCAGCGGTTTCTGTTCGCACCCACGGCGCGCGCCTCGTGGCCGCTCGCATCGGCGAGCAGCGAGCTCGCAAGCTGCAAATCCGCCGTCTGGTGACCTTCGCTGAAGCGATCGAGGATCGGTTGCAGCAGCGCCCGTGCCTTGTCGAGGCGCCCGCGCTGGATCCAGGTGCCGGCCAGCGTGGTCGCGGCGCGTAGTTCCCAGGACAGTGCCTCCTGCTCCCGCGCGGTCGTCAGGGCCCTACGCAGCAGCGGCTCGACTTCGGCCTGACGTGCTGGTTCCGTGGCGAGGATCACCGCCCGGACGCGCAGCAATTCGGGCAGGTACATCGCATCGCCGCCAGGCTCGACATTGGACTGGCAGGCCTGGATCTCGTCGAGGGCCCGCTCGCCTTGTCCGAGCTGCGCCAGGCCCTGGGCCAGGGCCATCCGCAGCGGCGTCGAGAACAGCCGGTAATTCGAGGCGTGCAGCAGGACGAGCGCCTCGTCGAGCAGTTCCACGCCGAGCTCGGCCCGGCCGGTATGGATCGCGACCTCGCCGCGCCGTCCGATCACCAGCGCCCTGTAGGGCAGCAGCGAATTCTGCTCCGCCAGCGTCCAATGCCGGTCGAGCAGGCGCTCGGCCTCGTCCCAGTCCTGCCGCCAGATGAAGACCGGCGGCACGCCGCTCAGTGCGATCGCGAGACTTAACGTATGGTCGAGCGAGCCCGCCTCGGCGATCGACTGATGCGCCACGGCGGCGGCCTGGTCCGGGAAGCCGCGCAGCCAAAGGCTCTGGGCGACGATGACGCGGGCCCGGTTCGGATGGGTCGAATAGGAGGCGATGCGGTCGATCCCGGCATTGCGCTCGCCGAGCTCGATCGCTTCGTCGAGATGGATGCTCGCTTCGGCATGGCGCCCGACATGATGCAGGGCGATGCCGAGCGAGATATGCCCGAGCGCGACAATCGCTGGATCGGACTGCGCCTGGGCGATGCCATGGCCGCGCTCGGCCACGGCCAGCCCCTGCGCGAAACTGGCGCTGCGATTATGATAGACATGCAGCGCGCTGCTGATGGCGAGCTGGCGCTCGGTCTCGCCGAAGCGGGCGGCGAGTTCCATGGCGCGCTCGAACGCGGCGAGCGCTTTTGGCGTGTGCCCGCTCGTGTACATCAGCGCCTGGGCGAGGCAGGTTTGCAGCTCCATCTCATTGCGGGAGCCGATCTCCGCCGCCGGTAACGCGGCGATGGCGGTTTCGCAGACGCTCTGGCATTCCGAGAGCAGCGACAGCCTCTGGTAGAGGACCGCCGCTCCGGCGGCGAGGGGAGTTCCGCCGCGGTCCTCCCCGGGCGCGGCATAGCACCAGGTCAGGGCGGCGCGGATATTCGGGATGTCCTCGATGCCGGCAACCAGTCCGAAGCCATCGCCGGCCGCTTGCGGGGCGCTCCGCTGCAACAGCTCGCGGTAGTATCGCGCATGGCGCCTGGCGATTGCCGGCCACGCTTCCGGCACGACTTTCCCGCGCAGATAGGCCCGCATCGTGTCCAGCAGGCGAAAACGCGTCGCTGAGCCCGCGCGCCGCACCGAGACGAGCGATTTCGCGACAAGGTCGGCCAGGATCCGCGCTGTCTCGGTGGAGCTGATGTCGTCATCGCCCGCCACGGCGCAGGCCGCTTCCAGGCTGAACGGGCCGACGAAGGCGGTCAGTCGCCACAGGATCGTGCAGGCGCGCCTATCGAGGAGGTCATAGCTCCAGGCCAGCGTGTCGCCGAGCGAGCGGTGTCGCGGCGCTGCAGTGCGCTTGCCGCCATAGAGATGGTCGAGCCCGCCGCCGAGCAGCGCGGACGTGCCCTCCAGGCCATGGGTGGGCACGCGCCCGGCCGCCAGCTCGAGGGCGAGGGCAACGCCGTCGAGTTGCCGGCAGATCGACGCGATGATCGGCGCATCACCATCCACAAAGGAGAGGCGGCTATCGGCGGCGAGCGCCCGCTCGACCAGAAGCTCGGCCGCGGGATTCTCGAGAAGCCCGTCGAGCGAGGCTGATTGCTCGACCGATGGGGGATCGAAAGGCTCGAGTGGATAGACGTGCTCGCCCTCGACGCGCAGCGCCTCGCGGCTGGTCACCAGGAGGCGAAGCTGGGGCGCCTCTGCGAACAGGCGCTCCGCCAGGCTGGCGACGGCATCGAGCAGGTGCTCGACGCTGTCGAGAACGAGCAACGTCTTGCGGGACCTGAGACGCAGGACGATGTCCGGCGTCGGGTCGGGCGATTGCACGGGCAACCCGAGCGGCGCCGCGATCGCACTCGCGACCAGAGCGGAATCCTGGACCGCGCCGAGATCGACGAAGATCACCTCGCCCGCGCAGCCGCAGAGCTGATCGTGAGCGGCAGAGATGGCCAGCGCCGTCTTGCCGACGCCGCCCGCTCCGACGATGCTCACGAAGCGCTGATCCGCCAGCAGCCGGCCGAGCGCCGAGAGCGCATCGTCGCGCCCGACCATCCGCTTCAGGCGCGGCGGCAGGCGCACGGTCGAGGGCGGCAATCGCTCCGGCAGGATATCGAGATCGGAGCGCCGCAGCGGTCCGACGAAGCAATAGCCGCGTCCCGGCACCGAGGAGATGCAGCTGGAGGCGCTGTCCTCGTCGAGCCGGCGGCGCAGCTCGACCAGCTGAAAGCGCAGGCTGCCCTCGCCGACATGGATGCCCGGCCAGACTCGTTCCCAGATCGCCTGTTTGGAGACGGTAGCGCCGGCATTCTCGACGAGCAGGAGCAGGAGATCGAAGGCGCGTGCGCCGATCCGCACCGGCTCGCCGTCCTCTTCGAGCCGTCGCTGGGCCGGAAACAGCCGGAAACGGCCAAAGGCATAGATCGGTTGTGATGCTCCGGAAGGCGGTTGCATCTGGTGTCTTCGCCTGCCCGAAACTGCACCCGGCTGCCCTGTATGCAGTGTACGTGCCGTTGCGAAATTTGGAGAGCAAGTCACGATCCTGCGACCGCCATGCCGTGCCTGGCAAGCTCGCCATGGAAGGGATGATTCAGGTCCGGCTCGCGCCTAGGCACAGCCGGCGCTAGCGCATAGAAGCGCTCTGCCGCCCGGAACGAAGCGTCCGTGCGGGAGAAGAGCGCCTAACGATGCGAGGCTCGGCGAAGGCCGCTGCTCAATTCGCAGGGCAATGCGCGCCCGTTGCGATCCAGGCTTCGATCAGGCCGCCGAAGCCGGCTTGCGTGCCTGGCGCCGGTTCGCGCCCCTCGCCGGGATGCCAGGCCCAGCCGACGAGATGGTCCTCGGCGAGATGGGTGCGGATCTGGGCCAGCGAGCGTCCACCATTGCGGGCGGGATCCTTGATCTGCTCGCAGATCTCCTTGAGCGACTTGCCCTGCCAGGCCATCGAGATCGGCGCGAGGCTCCAATGCTCGGCGCCGGGCACGCTGGTGACGCCGGCGCTCAGCGTCGGCGTATTGCTGGTGCGATGGCAGGTGGCGCAGGGCATGCCCGGCACTCCCGCTCCCGCGCCCTCGCCTCCACCCGCGAAAATCGGCGGCATGTGAGTGCGCAGCGTCTCGCCCTGTGTCGGCCGGCGCGTCGGTGGGTGGCAGTTCAGGCAGCGCGGATGCTGCAGGACCTTGCCGGCCTCGCTGAACAGCGCTGCCGAGCGCCGGCTGGCATCGCCGATCGCGGCGAAGCTGCCGGCATCCTGCAAGGGCTTGCCGACCGGATGGGTGCGGTCGGTCTGCGATTGCGCGGCGCCGAACAGCGCGGCGCTGCCCATGACGGCGAGCAGCGCCAGGCCGGCGCGGGGGAGGAGGCGGGATTGTGTCACGGCGCTCAAGCCCTCTGTTCGATGGCGAGGTCGATCGGAAGCGAGCGCAGGCGGCGCCCCGTGGCGGTGAAGATGGCGTTGGTGATCGCCGGAGCGAGGACCGCCGTGCCCGGCTCGCCGACGCCACCCGGCTCCTCCGCGCTTTCGACGAGGATCACTTCGATCTGCGGCATCTCGTTCATGCGCAGCACCGGGTAATCGTGGAAGTTCGACTGCTCCACCCGGCCGTCGCGCACGGTGATGCGGCCATAAAGGACGGCGCTCAGGCCGAAGACGATGCCGCCCTCGATCTGCTGCTTGACGATGTTGGGATTGACCGCCCGGCCGCAGTCGACGACGCAGGTGATCCGCGGGATGCGGAGGCGGTCGCTGCCGATGACCTCGACCTCGGCGACGAGGCCGATATGGCTGCCGAAGCCGGAGAGAAGCGAGATGCCACGAGCATGGCCGGCCGGCAACGGCTTGCCCCAGCCGGATTCGGCCGCGACCCGGTCGAGCACCACGCGGATGCGCGAGTTCGGCTCGAGCAGCGCCCGCCGGTAGTCCACCGGATCGCGCTTGGCGCGGGCGGCGAGCTCGTCGATGACGCTCTCGACGACGAAGCAATTGCGGGTGTCGCCGACACCACGCCAATTACCCGCGAGCAGCCCGGCCGGCGGATCGTTGCGGACATAGTCGACGAGGAAGTTGGGGAAGCTGTACGGGCCATAGGCGCCGCCGGTGACGTCGAGATCGACCCCGTCCCTGAAATAGGGCGGCAGGAACCAGGCCATCACGGCCGGGCCGACGACCCGATGCTGCCAGCTCACCGGCATGCCCTGCGCATCCGTGCCGACGCGCACCCGGCTATGGTTGTGGAAACGGTACGAGCCCTGCCGCATGTCCTCTTCGCGACTCCAGATCACCTGCACCGGCTCCTGGACCTGGCGCGCGATCAGCGCCGCCTGGGTCACCCATTCCGACTGCAGCCGGCGGCCAAAGCCGCCGCCGATGAGGTGATTGTTGACGCGCACCGCCTCGACCGGCAGTCCGAGCGCGGCCGCGACCTCCTTGCGAGCCCGGCCCGGCACCTGGCTGCCGACCCAGATCTCGCACGCACCGGGGCGGACATGAGCGGTGCAGTTGAGCGGCTCCATGGCGGCATGCGCCAGCATCGGCATGCGATAATCGGCCGCGAAACTCGCCTGCGCCGCCGACATCGCGCCGGTCGGATCGCCCTTGGTCTCGGCAGTCAGGCCCGGGCGTCCGAGCGCGGCATCGCATTGCGCGACCAGCGCCGCGGTGTCGAGCCCGGCATGCGCGCCGCCATTCCAGCGCGGCGACAGTGCCGCGAGGCCCTTACGGGCGGCGCCGGTATGGTCGGCGATGACGGCGACCGCGCTCGGCAATTCGACGATCTTGCGCACGCCGCGGACGGCGAGCGCCGGGGCATGGTCGACCCCGGCCAGGCTGCCGCCGATGACCGGGCAGGCCATGACCGCGGCATAGCGCATGCCGGGCAGGCGGCGGTCCATGCCGAACAGCGCCGAACCATCGATCTTCGCGGGCGCGTCGAGCCGCGTCAGGCCCTTGCCGATCACGCGCAGTTCTTGCGTCCGCAGCGGTGGATCCTGCGGAACAGGCAGCGCGCGGGCTGCGTCGACCAGCGCGCCATAGGCGAGGCGCCGGCCACTCGGCGGATGGACGACGAAGCCGGCATCCGTGCGACAGCTCGCGGCTTCGACCGACCAGGAGCGGGCGGCGGCCTCGGTCAGCATCATCCGTGCGGCGGCACCTGCCTGGCGCATCTGCTTCCAGGCGCCGCGCACACCGAGCGAGCCGCCGGTGATCTGGTCGCCGAGCAGCGGATGGCCGTAGATCGCATCGTCGCCGGGCGCATGCTCGAGCCGGATGATCTGCGGAGCGACCTCGAGTTCCTCCGCGACGAGCATGGCGACCGCGGTGAGCGCGCCCTGACCCATCTCGGCATAGGGCACCGTCACGGTGATCGCGCCGCTCCGGTCGATCCGGATGAAACGGCCCGGCTGGAAGGGCGCATCGCTGGCGCTCACGCTTTGCGCCAGCGCTTCGGCTCCCGGCGAGAAGCCGATGACGAGTTCGCCGGCAAGCGCCGCGCCGGCAACGAGGAAGCCGCGCCGCGTCGATGCGAGGGTGGAAGCGGGGACGGCCATCTCAGAGCCTCCTCGTCGGCGACAGCTCGCCCGCCGCCTGCTTGATGGCGGTGCGGATGCGGCCATAGGTGCCGCAGCGGCAGATATTCCCCGCCATCACCGCATCGATCGCCGCATCATCCGGCGCCGGATTGGCATCGAGCAGCGCGGCCGCCTGCATCAGCTGGCCGGACTGGCAATAGCCGCATTGAACGACATCGACCGCGAGCCAGGCCTTTTGCAGCGCCTTGCCGGCAGGGCTCGCGGCCAGCGTCTCGATGGTCGTGACCGGCTGATCGCCGACATCGCCGACAGGCAGCACGCAGGAGCGCTTCGCCACTCCGCCGACATGGACGGTGCAGGCCCCGCACATCGCGGCGCCGCAGCCGAATTTCGTGCCGGTCAGGCCGAAGACATCGCGCAGGACCCAGAGCAGCGGCGTGTCGGGCTCGACATCCGCCTCGCGCACAGTTCCGTTGACCAGGACCCGCATCTCTCGCTTCCATCTTCACCGCGCGGACGCGCTCACTGAAGGGGAGGATGCAGGCTGAGCGCGGTCGCGTCAGGTTAGGAGTTGTTAGATTCCACTAAGCTGAACCTTGCCGAGTTGGCGCGGAGACCGTGGGTCTCTGCGATGGTCGGTCGACCTTCGCCTGATTGACAAGGCCTCTCGCCTCTGCCCTAAAATGCCTCCGCTGAATGTCATATTATATGACTAATTCGCGTTATCGGCCGCAGAGCTGACTCGTAATCCGACCCGGGAGAAGACGCATGAAGGCACTCAGATGGATGATGGCGCTCGCCCTTGGCGCGTTTGTCTTGGCGCCGCTGGCCCATGCCCAGCAGAAGGGCACGATCGGCGTCTCGATGCCGACCAAATCCTCCGCGCGCTGGATCGCGGATGGCGACAACATGGTGAAGTCGCTCAAGGAGAAGGGTTACGCCGTCGATCTGCAATATGCGGAAGACGACATTCCCAACCAGCTCGCCCAGATCGAGAACATGATCACCAAGGGCGTCAAGGTGCTGGTCATCGCCGCGATCGACGGCACCACCCTGTCGGACGCGCTGCAGCAGGCGGCGAGCAAGGGCATCAAGGTCATCGCCTATGACCGCCTGATCCGCAATTCCAAGAATGTCGACTACTACGCGACCTTCGACAATTTCCAGGTCGGCGTGTTGCAGGCGAGCTATATCGAGAAGGCGCTCGGCCTGAAGGAGGGCAAGGGCCCGTTCAATATCGAGCTGTTCGGCGGCTCGCCGGACGATAACAACGCCTATTTCTTCTATAATGGCGCGATGTCGGTGCTCGAGCCCTATATCAAGAGCGGCAAGCTCGTGGTGCGCAGCGGCCAGCTCGGCATGGACAAGGTCTCGACCCTGCGTTGGGACGGCGCGGTCGCCCAGGCCCGCATGGATAACCTGCTCAGCGCCTATTACGCCGACAAGCGCGTCGACGCCGTGCTCTCGCCCTATGACGGCCTGAGCATCGGCATCATCTCCTCGCTCAAGGGCGTCGGCTATGGCAGCGGCGGCCAGCCCATGCCGGTAATCACCGGCCAGGATGCCGAGGTGCAGTCGGTCAAGTCGATCCTCAACAAGGAGCAGACCTCGACCGTGTTCAAGGATACCCGCGAGCTCGCCAAGGTGGCGGCGAACATGGTCGACGCCTCGCTCTCGGGCAAGGAGGTCGAGGTCAACGACACCAAGACCTACGAGAACGGCGTCAAGACCGTGCCTTCCTACCTGCTGAAGCCGGTCAGCGTCGATGCCAACAACTGGAAAGAGACGCTGATCACCAGCGGCTACTACACCGAGAACCAGGTGAAGTGAGCGGCAGGCCCCGGCGGCCTGGCGCCTTCGCGGCGCCGGGCTCGCCTGCCGTCACCTCTGTGCGGGCTCCTGCCTGCCCGCGCCCCTCGCTGTGGGATGGAGCATGCAAGCGATCCTCGAAATGCGCGGGATTACCAAGACGTTTCCTGGCGTCAACGCGCTCGACAATGTCAACCTGACCGTCAAGTCCGGCGAGATCCACGCCCTGGTCGGCGAGAACGGTGCCGGTAAATCGACCCTGATGAAGGTGCTGAGCGGGGTCTATCCGCACGGCTCCTATTCCGGAACGGTCCATTACGACGGCGAGGAGCGGCAGTTCCGCGGCATCGCCGATAGCGAGAAGCTCGGCATCATCATCATCCACCAGGAACTCGCCCTGGTGCCGCTGCTCTCGATCGCCGAGAACATCTTCCTGGGCAACGAGCAGGCGAAATACGGTGTCATCGACTGGTCGGCCGCCTCGGCTCGCGCCAAGGACCTGCTCGCCACGGTCGGCCTGAAGGAGAAGCCGGAGACGTTGGTCACCACTCTCGGCGTCGGCAAGCAGCAGCTGGTCGAGATCGCCAAGGCCCTGTCGAAGAAGGTCCGGCTCCTCATCCTCGACGAGCCGACGGCGAGCCTGAACGAGAGCGACAGCGACGCCCTGCTCGAGCTCCTGCTCGCCTTCAAGAAGCAAGGCATTTCCTCGATCCTGATCTCGCATAAGCTCAACGAGATCGCCAAGGTCGCCGATTCCATCACGGTGCTGCGCGACGGCGCCACCGTGGAGACCCTCGATTGCCAGGAGCAGGCGATCAGCGAGGATCGCATCATCAAGGGCATGGTCGGGCGCGAGATGGCCGATCGCTATCCCAGTCGTGACGGACATCCCGGCGAGGTGCTGTTCGAGGTCGAGAACTGGACGGCCCATCACCCGATCCATGCCGAGCGGCAGGTGGTGAAGCGCGTCAATCTCAGCATCCGGCGTGGCGAGATCGTCGGCATTGCCGGGCTGATGGGCGCTGGCCGCACCGAATTCGCCATGAGCCTGTTCGGCCGCTCCTATGGCCAGAAGATCAGCGGGACTGCGAGGCTCGCCGGCAAGGTGATCGATGTCGGCACTGTCGAGCGCGCCATCGCCAGCGGCCTCGCCTACGCGACCGAGGACCGCAAGTCCCTCGGCCTCGTGCTCGAGGAGGATATCCGCAAGAACGTCACGCTCGCCAATCTGCCGGGGGTCGCCGAGCGCGGCATCATCGACGATATCCGCGAGCTCGCCGTCGCCAACGAGTATCGCGCCAAGCTCAGGATCCGCAGCCCCAGCGTCTATCAGCAGACGGTCAATCTCTCGGGTGGCAACCAGCAGAAGGTCGTGCTGAGCAAATGGCTCTTCGCCGATCCGCAGGTGCTGATCCTCGACGAGCCGACGCGCGGCATCGATGTCGGCGCAAAATACGAGATCTACACGATCATCAATCGGCTGGCCGAGACCGGCAAGGCGGTGCTGATGATCTCCTCCGAGATGCCGGAACTGCTCGGCATGTGCGACCGCATCTACGTGATGAATGAAGGGGCGCTCGTCGCCGAGCTCGACGCGGCCGAGGCATCCCAGGAGAAGATCATGCACGCCATCATGAAATCGGGGAGACGCTGATGGACACGAGCCTGACCGACGATGTGCGCGGCTCGCGGGCGCCGTCCTCGCTGAGCTTCATCAAGTCGCATTTCCGCGACTATGGCATGCTGCTCTCGCTGCTGGCGATCATGCTGTTCTTCCAGCTGGTCACCGACGGCACGCTGCTGAAGCCGCTCAACCTGACCAACCTGATCCTGCAGAACAGCTATATCGTCATCATGGCGCTCGGCATGCTGCTGGTCATCGTCGCCGGGCATATCGATCTGTCCGTCGGCTCGGTGGTCGGCTTCGTCGGTGGCCTCGCCGCGGTGCTGATGGTGCGCTACGGCGTCCATTTCGTGCCCACCATCATCATTTGCCTGGTCGTCGGCGGCCTCATCGGCGCGGCGCAAGGCTATTGGGTGGCCTATTTCAACGTGCCGTCCTTCATCGTCACGCTCGCCGGCATGCTGGTCTTCAAGGGGCTGACCCTGGCCCTGCTCGGGGGCATGTCGGTCGGCCCGTTTCCGCCCACCTTCCAGAAGCTCTCCTCCGGCTTCATCCCCGATCTCTTCGGCGTGGAAGGCTTCAATCTCACCGCGCTCTTCCTCGGCGTCGCCTGTGTCGTGGTGATGATCTATTTCAGCCTGCGCAGCCGGGCCAACCAGATGCGCCACAGCGTCGAGACCACGCCCTTCCCGCTCTTCGCCGTCAAGAATCTGCTGCTCGCGCTGCTGGTCGTCGCCTTCTGCTATCAGCTCGCCACCTATCGCGGCCTGCCGAATGTCCTGGTGATCATGTTCCTGCTGATCGCCCTCTATGCCTTCGTCACCAACCGCACCACGATCGGCCGGCGCATCTATGCGCTCGGCGGCAACGAGAAGGCGGCCCGGCTGTCGGGCATCAAGACCGAGCGCCTCACCTTTCTGACCTTCGTCAATATGGGCGTGCTGGCGGGGCTCGCCGGGCTGATTTTCGCCGCACGCCTCAACACCGCGACGCCCAAGGCCGGGCTCGGCTTCGAGCTCGACGTCATCGCCGCCTGCTTCATCGGTGGCGCCTCGGCCTCCGGCGGCGTCGGCAAGGTCACCGGTGCGGTGATCGGTGCCATGGTCATGGGCGTGATGAACAACGGCATGTCGATCCTCGGCATCGGCATCGACTATCAGCAGGTCATCAAGGGCCTCGTCCTGCTCGCCGCCGTGTCGATCGATGTCTACAACAAGAAGAAATGAGCTTGTGGCCGGGCTTCCGTTGCGGCATCCCGGTCATGCCCGGCCCGGCAGCCACATGACCTGCGGGGAGGGAGAGGCCTGACCGATCATGAATTCGCCGCAGCGCGCCCTGGCCCTGTCGATGCCCTCCCGCTCCGCGCATGAGCTCGTCGTGCACGGCATCGGCCGCCGGATCGTCGCCGGCCAGTATCCGATCGGCAGCACCTTGCCGGGCGATGCGGAACTGATGGAGCGTTTCGGCGTCTCGCGCTCGGTTCTGCGTGAGGCGCTGAAGACCCTCGCCGCCAAGGGGCTGATCGAGCCCAAGACCCGGGTCGGCACGCGCATTCTCGAAGAGAAGCGCTGGAACATGTTCGACGCCGATATCCTGAGTTGGCGGCTTCAGCGGGGCGCCGATGCGCCCTTCTTCGAGAATCTGTTCGACATCCGCCAGGCGCTGGAGCCGCTGGCCGCGGCCTCGGCCGCCCTGCGCCGCAGCGACGAGGATATCGGCCGGATCGAGGCGGCCTGGCACAGCATGGGGGCGCTGGACCAGACGCGCGAGGGCTTCACCGCTGCCGATCTCGCCTTCCATCGCGCCATCCTCGACGCCTCCGGCAATCCCTTCCTGCATTCGATCGGCTCTGTGATCGAGACGGCGCTGGCGGCGGCCTTCGCGCTGAGCGCGCCGGTCGACGACCCCGAGCGCTTCGCGCTGGCGCTGAGCCAGCACCGCGCCATCCTCGATGCCATCGTCGCGGGAGATGCCTGCGCCGCCAGTGAAACCATGACGGTGGTCATTGCCGAGGGCACGCGCTGGACCAGCATGGAATGGCGGGTGGCGCCCAGCGTCGCGATCTCGCTCAAGCTCTACGGCCGCTGATTGCGTTCTCTATCAATCGATGAGAGGCGGATCCGGCTCTAGCGCTGCAAGGCCGTCTCGATCAGCCCGATCAGGGCCTGGCTCTCGAAAGGCTTGGCGAGGAAGCCGATTCCGCCGGCGTTCATCGCCCGCGCGCGGACACGCTCATCGGGAAAAGCGGTGATGAAAATCACCGGGATGCCATGCCCGCCGCTGCGCAGGGCATGTGCAAGCTCGACGCCCCCTAGCCCTTCCATCTGGACGTCCGTGATGACGCAATCGACCGGAGAGGCCTGCACGACCGCGAGGAGATCCTCGGCCGAGGAGAAGGTCTGCGTCGCCAGGCCCAGTGACCGCACCAGGTTCTGCGTGGCGACGCGGACGGATGCATCGTCATCGACGATGGCGACGGTTTTGGTCATGGAGCTGTATTCCGTTGGGCCGGCAGGTTGCAGCGGCCCTTTTGCTTCCTCTCAGATGCGCCTTCGGGGGCGAAACGGGAATCATACAGAGGTTTAGGGTGGTGCTTTCACCCCTGAGGTGGCTGGATTGCCTGGAACATCTTGACCAGCTCGGCGAGCGAGCGCGCTCCCATCTTCTCCATCACATGGCCGCGGTGGATCTTCACGGTGATCTCGCTGATGCCGAGCTTGCCTGCGACCTGCTTGTTCATCAGCCCTGTCGTGACCAGTGCCATGACCTCGCGTTCCCGAGCTGTGAGCGTGTCGTAGGCGGCTTTCAGCTTGGCCGTCTGGCCCTGGGCGGCACGGCGTATCCGGTCACGCTCCAGCGCCTGCGAGACCGCGTCGAGCATGTCCTGGTCTCGGAACGGCTTGATCAGGAAATCGAGGGCTCCCGCCTTCATCGCCCGCACGGACATCGGCACGTCGCCATGGCCGGTCATGAAGACGATCGGGATGGTATTGCCCGCCTTGGCCAGCTGCCCCTGGAAGTCAAGACCGCTGACGCCCGGCAGCCTGACATCGAGCACGAGACAGCTATCGGCATCGGCCGCCGGCCGCGCCAGGAACTCGGTCGAGGACGAGAACAGCTCGACACGCATGCCGACCGACCTGAACAGGTTGCGCAGCGCCTCGCGCATGGACGGGTCGTCATCGACGACGAAGACGGTGGGTGCCTGCGGATCGGCCATCACGCGGCGTCCTTATGGCTCGGGAGCGAGACGGTGAAGGTCGCGCCTCCCTCGGGCTGCGCGCTGGCGCGGATGCGCCCGCCATGCGCTTCGAGGATCGAGCGGCAGATCGACAATCCCATCCCCATGCCGTTGGCCTTGGTGGTGTAGAAGGCGTTGAACAGGTTCGATGCCGTTTCCGGATCGAAGCCGGGACCCGAATCCGTCACGGTCATTTCAAGCGTACCATCGACGAGGCTGCAACCGATACGCAGCTCGCGCGCCCGCCCTTGGACCGCATCCATCGCCTGGCACGCATTGACGAGGAGATTGATCAGGACCTGCTGGATCTGCACGCGATCCCCGACGACCGCCGGCAGCGCCTCGTCCAGCTCGACACTCAACCGGGCCTGATGCCGTTCGAGCTCGCGGCGCATCAGCGTCGCCGTTTCCGTGATCAGCTCATCGAGTCCGAAGCTGGCCTGCTGCGGTGCCGACTTGCTCGACAGGGCGCGCAATCGCCGGATCACCGCGCTGGCGCGCTTGGCATCGTCGATCATGCTTTGCAGCGAGGTCAGGCCCTCGGTGAGTTCCGGCTGGGGGCGGCCGAGCCAGCGCAGCCCCGCCTCGCCATTGGTGACGATCGCTGCGAGCGGCTGGTTGACCTCATGTGCGATCGAGGCCGTCAGCTCGCCGAGCGTGGCGACGCGCGTGACATGCGCCAGCTCCGCCTGCGCGTGATGCAGGGCGTCCTCCGCCTTTCGCCGGGCGGTGACGTCCATGATCGTGACCAGCACCTGGTCGAGGCCCGGGCGCTCAGGCGGGATCGCCATGGTGAAAAGGATATCGAGCCGCCGGCCGTCGAGCGTTTCCATCAGGCTCTCGGCCTCGTAGGACATGCTGCCGCTCCAGAGCGAGGCCAGCATCCTCCAGAGCGAAGCGTCCATGTCCCTCGGCACCAGCCGCGGCAGCGCCCGCCGGAAGTCCTCGACGCTCGCCGCGCCGAACATCTTGAGCGTCGTGTCGTTGGCGTCGACGACGCGGATCAGGCCGAGCATGCGCCGGGCGAAACCCGGCTCCTCGGCCCTGAGCGCATCGACATCGTCGCGCCCCGCCGCCTTGAGGGCCGCGATCGCCGCGGCGACGATCGAAAAATCCATTTCGAGGATCGCGACGCCCGTGCCTCGGAAGATGTGGCGATAGCGCCGTTCGCTCTCGCCGAGAATCGAGATCGCCGACTTCACCTTTACCGCCAGCAGCGTCGTGATGCAGATCGCCGCCAGGCTGACCAGGCACCTCGCCACCGGGCCCGACTCGAAGCCTGTGCCGTGCGAGAGCAGGAAGCTGAGCAAGGTCAGCGCCATGCACCCGGCTCCGACCAGCAGCAGGGCGCGCCTGTCGGCGAAGTTGAGCGAGAGCAGGACGACGACGACGTAGAGCACTGCGATGGCGACGTCGAAGGGAGTCAGCGTGTCGATGGCGAAGATGATCAGCGCCAGCGACAGGGCCGCGATCGGTGAAAATACGGACATCCACTCTCCCTGAAGGCCGAGTGGCGTCTGCGCATGCGCGCAGGTTCCCGATGGCCCCCGCTCCGTCATAGCGCATGTCCGGTCCCGGCGTATCCTCCGCTATCGCCCTCGACACGAGTGGCCGACCAGACGGCCATCGCGGCAAGGAGGAGGATCGGCGCCAGCAGGCAGGTGAAGCCGAGCTTCGAAAAGAGAAGCGCACCGCCGCAGACCCCGCCGAGGAAGCCCAGCATGACGCTGCCGATCGTGACGACGCCGGGCTCGAGCCGGCGCTTGAGCAGGCTGTCGGCGAGGGCGATCGAGAACTGCACGGTGTTCGTCGTCATGACATTGGTGGAGGCGTGCTCGCCGAGCAGCAGGCGGCAGAGCGCGCTGTGCACGCCCATGGCCGCGAGCCCGAACAGGCAGGCCCAGGTCGCGGCGGCGCCGGTCTCGCCGCGCGCGCCGAGGATCATCATGCCGGCGACGAGCGCAGCCTCGAGGCCGAGCGTCAGGCGAAGCGCGATGCTCTTCGACCCAGACAGGACGCGAATGAGGAGGGTCGTCGCGAACGCCGTCGCCATGAAGACCGGTATCGCAGCGACCTTGATCACGGCGAAGCTTGCAGGCGCCCACAGGCTGGCCCCGGCCAGGACGTAGCTGCCCGTCGCCTGCGCGACGAAGAAGCCGTTGAAAGCCAGGAAGGAGCAGGAATCGACAAAGCCGGCGACGATGGCCAGCAGGCTCGGAACGGCCGGGATGGCGAGCGCCGTCGGGCGGCTGCGCGGGAGATCCGCTTGTGTGGCAAGGGTCATGGGGTTTCTCGCTCGAAATGGCGCCGAAACCTAACCGCCTGCCGACGCCGGCTGAATCGTCAGCCAGTGCTAGCCCCCTCATACGCGAGTATGAGGGGGCGATACGAGCGTCCGATTACGGCACGTGGCCGGGCCGCCTAGCCTCCCTCCCATCGCAACCAGATGAGACGAGGCAGCGCCATGGTCGCCGTTCCGCACCGATCCAAGCACGTGTTTCAGCTCGGCGCCCAGGAGCCCCGCTTCAAGGGGCCGAAAGGCAGCATCGCCCATATGGATGCCGGCGAGCTGCCGCTCCTGAAGGGCCTTTCGCTGCGCCGCCTGAGGCTGGCGCCACAGGGCGTGCGTGAGCCGCATTGGCACGCCAATGCTCATGAGCTCGGCTATTGCCTGGGCGGCGAGGCGCTGGTCACCATTGCCGGCAACCACAGCAGCCGCGAGAGCTTCACCATTGGTCGCGGCGAGATGTTCTTCGTGCCCTCCGGGGCGATGCACAGCATCGAGAACATCGCCGATGGCGAGACCGATTTCGTCCTCGCCTTCAGCCACGAGCAACCTGAGGATTTCGGCATCGCCGCCTCCTTCGCGGCGATGACCGACGCCGTGCTCGGCAACACCTACGGGCTCGCCACCTCGGCCTTCCGCGGCCTCGACCGAAAGGCTCTACGCAACGAGGTCTACGATCTATCCTCGCTGGTCGTGGCCGAGGGCCAGGCGCTCCATGCCAACGCGCTGCGCTATCCGGTCGAGGCTACGCCGCCGCAGATCGATTTCCCGGCCGGCACCGCGCATCTCGCCAAGGTCGAGCTCTGGCCGGCGCTGCGGGACATCTCGATGTTCTCGGTCAGGATCAGCGATCAGGGCATGCGCGAGCCGCACTGGCATCCTGAGACGGCCGAGATGGGCTATGTCGCCCAGGGCCAGGGTCGCATGACGATCCTCGACCCCGACGGCAGCACCGACACCTATCTGCTTGGTCCGGGCGATGCCTATTTCATCCAGCGCGCCTATCCGCACCACATCGAGAATATCGGCGAGGAAACCTTCCACGCCCTGATCTTCTTCGACCGGCCCTCGCCGGGCGACATTGGCTACAAGTCGCTCGCGAGTTGCTTCCCCCGCGACGTCCTGGCCGGTGCCTTCGGGATGAACGAGGCCGACCTGCCGCGCTTCCCCTTCACCGCGCTCGACCCGCTGCTGGTCCCGCGCGTGAACCCGATCGATCCGATCGCCTGACCCTCCCCACAGAAAGGACGAAGACCATGACCCGTTCCACGGCTGAAAGCCTGCGCACCGCCCCGCTCCAGACGCCGACCGACCTCGGCACGAATGCCACCAAGGACATCGCGCCGGCCCTGACCGCGCTGCTGGCGGATACGTTTGCGCTCTACCTCAAGACCAAGAATTTCCACTGGCACATGTCGGGCCCGCATTTCCGCGACTACCACCTCCTGCTCGACGAGCAGGGCGAGCAGATCTTCGCCATGACCGATGCGATTGCCGAGCGTGCCCGCAAGATCGGCGGCACCACCCTGCGCTCGATCGGCCATATCGCCCGGCTGCAGCGCCTGGCGGACAACGACGCCGAATACGTCACGCCCTCCGACATGCTGGCCGAACTGGCGAGCGACAACCGCCAGCTCGCCGCCTTCCTGCGCGCGACCCATGCCGTCGCCGAGGAGCATAACGACGTCGCGACGACCAGCCTGATCGAGGTCTGGATCGACGAGACCGAGCGTCGCGCCTGGTTCCTGTTCGAGACCGGCCGCACCGCGTCCTGAGACCGATGGCGCCGGCCGTTCCGGCCAAGGCACGGACGCGCCCTCGCATTCGACTGTTCCCACGCGACCAACCGTAACCGCTGACCCGCAGGCGGGCAGCTCATTCAGGAGGAAATGAGATGTCGATCAATGCGATTTCAATGACGGCGCTTGGCGCGGCGCTGGCCGCTGCCATCACGCTTGCCGCTCCCATGGCGCAGGCCGAGACGAGCGCTCCGGTCAAGGCCAGGAACGTCGTGCTGGTCCATGGCGCCTGGGCCGACGGCTCGAGCTGGGGCGAGGTCATCCCGCTGCTCCAGGCCGCCGGCCTGCACGTGACGGCAGTCCAGAATCCGCTCAGCTCGCTGGAGGATTCGGTCGCGGCGACCAGGCGCGCGCTCGCCCTGCAGGACGGACCGACGGTGATCGTCGCCCATTCCTGGGGCGGCACCGTGATCAGCCAGGTCGGCACCGATCCGAAAGTCTCGGCGCTGGTCTATGTCGCGGCGCGGGCGCCCGATGCTGGCGAGGATTTCGTCGCGCTATCCGCCAAATTCCCGACCGGCCCGGTCCGCGCCGGCATCCAGGTCAATGACGGCTATACGCAGCTCTCCGAGGACGCCTTCCTGAAGTATTTCGCCAATGGCGTTCCCCACAAGCAGGCCGAGGAACTCTATGCCGTGCAGGGCTCGACCGCGGCCTCGATCTTCGCCGGCCGCACGACGGAAGCCGCCTGGCGCAGCAAGCCGTCCTGGTACGCCGTCTCGAAGCTCGATTACACGATCAATCCCGATCTCGAGCGCTTCCTCGCCAAGCGCATGAATGCCACCACCGTGGAACTGGATGCGGGGCACCTGTCCCTGGTCTCGCATCCCAAGGAGGTCGCAGACCTCATCCTGCAGGCGGCGGGATACGGGAAGTGACGACGCCCGCGGCCGGCGGCCAAAGCGCCGCCGAGCTCGGCAAGGCCGGCGCGATGCCAGCCGCTCTTGCCGGGGATCACCGCCCCGATCAGGCCGGAGGAGCGCGCCGCCCTTCACATCTTGCAGCCATTGTAGAACACCTCCGCGCATTGCTTGGCGCGCAGCGCGATCTCGTCGCGATGTGGCGCGGCACGCTGGCCCATCATCGCCGTCCGCTGCGGTTCCATGATCATCATGCCCCGCAGCATGCCGGACGCGATATGGACATCGTCGATGCGGAGCGTGCCCTTGTCCTTCTGCCTGGTCAGCCAACCCTCGATCACGCCGTTCACCGGAACGATGGCCGATTGGTAGAAGGCGCGCGCGACCTCGGGGAAGCGCTCGCTTTCGCTGATGACGAGCCGGTTGATGGCGATCGTGTCCGGGGTCAGGGTCAGCATGCCGAAGGCGAGCAGCAGGCGCTCCAGCGCCTCCCGCGGATCGAGATCGTCGCTGATCTCGTCGTCGACATCGAGCAGGAAGCGGCCGATCCGGCGTCGGATCACGGCCTCGAACAGCTCGGCCTTGGTCGGCACGAGCTTGTAGAGCGTCTTGGTCGAGATCCCCGCCCGCTCGGATACCGACTTGATGTTCGTGCCCGCATAGCCATTCGCCTGGAACTCGTGATCGGCGGCGTCGACGACGAGACACATCGTGTCCTCGCCGGAGCGGATCTGCGGGCGTCCGCGGGAGCGTCTCACACTCTCGTGAATTTGTCGCATCATCGTTTTCCAAATTCTCGTTGACAAAACCAAACTAGGGACTAATTAGGAAAATATCAAGTTTCCAAATTCGGGGAAACGTCGATATCCACGCCGCTGGAGCTGAGCCGATGAGCAAGCATCAGGATCGCATCACTGCCGAGCGCGCCGTTCCGCCCACGGAGGCCGTGCCGGAGATCGTCGCCGAGAAGCTGGCCGAAGCGAGCGCCGCCGTCGCGGAGCCCCCCCGGCCGAAGCACACGCTGCGCCGCGTCGCGCTGGCCGGCGTTGCCGTCGCCGCGCTGATGGGCGCCGGCTATTGGGGCCATGATTACTGGACCGTCGGGCGCTTTCAGGTCTCGACCGACGACGCCTATGTCAAGGCCGACAGCACCACGATCGCCCCCAAGATCTCCGGCTATATCGCCGAGGTGCTGGTGCGCGACAACGAGCCGGTCAAGGCCGGCCAGGTCCTCGCCCGGATCGATGATCGCGACTTCCGCGTCGCGCTCGACCAGGCCAGGGCCGATGTCGCCGCCGCCCGCGCCGCCGTCGTGAGCAAGCAGGCCCAGCTCGAGGCCCAGCACTCGGTGATCGACACCGCCAAGGCGACGATCGAGGTCGACAAGGCCAATCAGACCTTCGCCGAGCAGGATAGCGAGCGCTATACGAACCTCGCCAAGACCGGCTACGGCTCGGTGCAGAACCAGCAATCGGCGCAGGCCAGGATCGACGCCGCCCGTGCCGCCACCATGCGCGACACGGCCGCGCTCGCAGCGGCGCAGAAGCAGGTCGACCTGATCAAGGCCGATCTCGCCCAGGCGCAGGCCACCGTCGCGCATGACGAAGCCGTCCAGAAGCAGGCCGAGCTCAACCTCTCCTATGCGTCGATCGTCGCCCCGGTCGACGGCACCGTCGGCAACCGCACGCTCCGCGTCGGCCAGTTCGTCCAGGCGGGCACGCAGCTCATGGCGGTCGTCCCGCTCGCGGCCACCTATATCGTCGCGAATTTCAAGGAGACGCAGCTCACCGATGTGAAGCCCCGCCAGAAGGTCGAGGTCGAGGTCGACATGTTCCCGGGCGCCAAGGTGGCCGGCCATGTCGACAGCCTCGCGCCGGCCAGCGGCCAGGAATTCGCCCTGCTGCCGCCCGACAACGCGACCGGCAACTTCACCAAGGTCGTCCAGCGCGTCCCGGTCAAGATCGTGCTCGAGCCCGACCACAATCTCGCCGGCGCGCTGCGCCCGGGCATGTCGGTCGTCCCGACCATCAACACCAAGGTTTCAAGCCAAACCACTGTGGCGGACGCGCGCTAGAGCACGCGCCCGGCTTGCAAGGAGCTGGGTCATGTCGAACCAATCAGCGACCGCCGCCCCGCAGAACCCGTCTGCGCCGGAGAAGGCCAGCCTCTCCACCTGGGTCGCCATCATGGCAGGCGCCATCGGCGCCTTCATGGCGATCCTCAACATCCAGATCACCAATGCCTCGCTGCTCGACATCGAGGGCGGCATCGGCACCGGCGTCGACAACGGCGCCTGGATCTCGACCTCCTACCTGATCGGCGAGATCATCGTCATTCCGCTGACGAGCTATCTGAGCCGCGTCTTCTCGTTCAAGAACTACATGATCTGGAGCACGATCGCCTTCGCGTTCTTCTCCATGGCCTGTGCCTTCGCCAGCTCGCTCGGCGAGATGATCGCGCTACGCGGCCTGCAGGGTTTCGCCGGTGGCGTTCTCATCCCGATGGCCTTCACCATGGTCGTGACGCGCCTGCCCAAGGGCCAGCAGCCGATGGGCCTTGCCATGTTCGCGCTTGCCGTCACCTTCGCGCCGGCGATCGGCCCGACCATCGGCGGCTATCTCACCGAGAATTACGGCTGGCAGACGATCTTCTTCATCAACACCATCCCCAGCATCGCGATGGTCGTCGCGCTCTTCCTCACGCTGGAGAAGCAGCCGATGCAGCTCGGCCTGCTCAGGGAGGGCGACTGGGCCGGCATCGTCACCATGGCGATCGGCCTCTCCGCCCTGCAGACCCTGCTCGAGGAAGGCAACAAGGACGATTGGTTCCAGTCGGACTTCATCGTCAAGCTCGCCCTGATCGCGGCCGTGTTCCTGACGGCCTTCATCTGGATCGAGCTCAGGGTGAAGAAGCCGCTGGTCGATCTCTCGCTGCTGAAGAACCGCAATTTCAGCGTCGGCACGATCGCCAACGTCCTCGTCGGCTTCGGCCTGTTCGGCTCGGTCTATGTGCTGCCGCAATATCTCGGCCAGGTGCAAGGCTATAATGCCGAGCAGATCGGCATGGTGCTGGCCTGGACCGGCCTGCCGCAGCTCCTGCTCATCCCGCTCGTGCCGATGCTGATGAAGCGCTTCGACGTGCGCTACATCACCTTCTTCGGCATCGCGCTCTTCGCAGCTTCCTGCTTCATGAACACGCATATGTCGCTGAACTATGCCGGCGACCAGCTGTTCTGGCCCAATATCGTGCGCGCCATCGGCCAGTCCATGGTGATCACGCCGCTGACCGCCATCGCGATGATGAGCATCCAGCCCAAGGACGCCGCCAACGCGTCGGGCCTGTTCAACATGCTGCGCAATCTCGGCGGCGCGGTCGGCACCGCCGCGCTGGGCACGATCATCACCAAGCGCGAGCAGTTCCATTCGAACATCATCGGCCAGTCGGTCACGCCCTTCCGCGAAGAGGTCCGTGCCCGCATCGACCAGATGACGAACTATTTCCTGGCGCATGGCGTCTCGGATGTCGCGACCGCAAAGAGCCAGGCGATCATCGCGCTCGGCAAGACGGTGAAGCGCCAGGCCCTGGTGCTGGGCTTCAGCGATACTTTTGCGGTCATCGGCATCATGCTGGCGATCGCGGCGGTCGCGGTCCTCTTCGCCAGGAAGGGCCAAAGCGGCGGTTCTGCCGCGGCGCACTGACCGCGAATGATCAAGCGCTGGCCTCGGCGACCGGGGCCAGCGTCAGCCCTGCAAACTAGACCGGGTCGGACGGCGAGGGTGCATCCGCGCCGCCCTGGGCCTCTCCCCAAAGATCGGCTTGCGCAAAAAACTCGCGTACCAGCGGCAGATGGCGGCGCTCCGCCAGACAGACCGCATATTCTCGGATGACCTGCCGCGCGTCGCGAATGGGCACGAATTTGAGCCGGGTGTCATGGCCGAATTCGTGGCGGGTGACGGCGCTGATCCCGAATCCCAGCGCCACCGCCTCGCGCACGCCCTCGCGGGTCGAGATCTCCAGCATCGGGCCGAGCGAGACATCGTGCTCGGCGAGGTTCCGCTCGAACATCTCGCGCGTCAGCGAGCCACGCTCGCGCATGACCAGGGGCAAGCCCGCCAGATCCTGCATCGCGACGGAGGATGCGCGCGCCAGCTCATGCTCGTTCGGCACGCATAGGCCAAGGCTCATATTCGCGAAATGGCGCGCATAGAGCCGCGGATCGCCCGGCAGCCGCGCCGTGATCCCGACATCGGCGCGATAGCTCACGATCAGCTCGACCACCCGGTCTGAATTGTCGATGGCGAGCGAGAAGCCGAGGCGCGGCCTCGCATTCCTGAGTTGCGCCAGGATCGGCAGGGAGAGGAAGGCGCCATCGGCCGCGACGCGCAGATGCCCGCCGGTGCGTCCGGCCTCGTCGCGCAGGAAGGCCCGGGCCTCGGCTTCGGCCGCGAACAGGCGCGAGGTCAACTCGAACAGCGCCTGCCCTTCCGGAGTCAGCACGACGCCGCGGGGCTTGCGCTCGAAGAAGTTGATGCCGGAGCTCGCCTCGAGCTGGCGCACCTGCGCCGACAGGGTCGATTGGCCGGTCGCCATCTCACGCGCCGCCTGGGAAAAGCCTCCCGCCAGCGCAACGAAGTGAAAGGCGCGCAGCTGCGTCGTGGACATGAGGCCCTATCCGGCGCGGGCGCGACAGCCTGATGACAGGGCCGTCCCGCCCGCCGAAAACGTCCTTCCCATCGATTGGAGCGAACGCAGGCTCTCGCCGCCGCTGTTCGCAAAGCCGCTCTTCGCAGCGGGCAGGCGAGACCGCCATCGCCTCTCTAGCCGGGAAAACATCATCCGGAATGGTGTGCTCGGGCCGTGACCGGGCACGGCCATCCGGCCCGGTTCCATTGGTTCGAGGGATACCCGGTATCGATAATTTGAATGGTTACCGAAACCTGAATTTCACCGCCCTGTCATCTCCGCCGCCCAGTTCTTCGCCCCGAACGCAGGAGCCATGCCCCGGGCTTCTGCCCCCGCGACGTCGGCCATTAGCCGGCACGGTATCTGCGTGAACGAGCGAGGACGAGCACCATGACCAGCATCATCAAGTCGATCCAGGATATGATGGTTACGCCGGACGCGCAGAACGCGACGATCGACCTCTCGTCGGTCTTTTCCGGCCAGAACCTCACCTACACGGTCCAGGTCGCCGAGGAGACCGTGGTCGATCCGACCATCGTCGACGGCAAGCTCGTCCTCGATTTCGGCGAGCTCGGCTTCTCCGACATCAAGATCACCGCGACAGACGCCCTCGGCCAGTCGGTCAACGACGTCTTCCGCGTCCGCGTCGCCGGCGAGAACGCCTATACGATCGCCGTCTTCCCGGACACGCAGGACTACACCAGCAATCCCTCGCTGAACCACATCTTCGGCGACATGACCCAGTGGCTCGTCGACAACAAGGACAGCCACAACATCCAGTTCATGCTCCATGTCGGCGACATCACGCAGAACAACCTGTCCTATCAGTGGGACATCGCCGAGGCGGCGCTGCGCAAGCTCGACGGCAAGATCCCCTACTCGCTGCTGCCGGGCAACCATGACCAGGCCAGCGGCGGCTCGGCCGCCGACCACAGCTCGGTCTATCTCGACGAGCGTTTCTCGCCGGACAAGCAGGCCGGGACCAACCCCGACAATTTCGGCGGCGCCTACGATCAGGAGAGCGGCAGCGCCCGCAACACCTACAACACCTTCATCGCGCCGGACGGCACCAAATGGCTGGTGCTCTCGATGGAGTTCGGACCGCGCGACGACGTGATCCGCTGGGCCGGCGACGTGATCGAGAGCCATCTCGACTACCGCGTCATCGTCGCCTCGCACTCGCTGACCAGCTTCGCCGGCCGCCAGGACCCGCTCGCCGCCCCGCTCTACGACGAGGGCGCGGGCTATGATTACGGCATGGGCCGGGATCCGCAGGGCGCCAATGACGGCGAGACGATCTATCGCGAGTTGCTCGCCAAGTACCCGAATATCAGCATGACCTTCTCGGGTCACATCTTCGGCGATGGCGCCGAGACCGATGTCAGCTATTCGCAATACGGCAATCCGGTCTACCAGTTCCTGGTCAACTACCAGAACGGCATCTCGCGCGAGATCACCGGCAATGGCGATCCCTCGCAGGGCAATAATGGCGGCAATGGCGCGATCCGCCTCGTCGTCATCGACCCCGACAACAACACCGTCTCGACCGAGACCTATTTCACCGAATTCGACGACTATCTCGACGGCTACCGGGTCAAGCCCGAGCTCGACCGCGACGGCCTGACCGGCCCCTATCGCGGCCATCAGGAGACCTTCACTGACGTCGATTTCGGCACGCCCGAGCTCTACGCCATGGCCAAGGCCGGCGATGACCTGCAGGCGACGGCCGCTACCGGCGAGGACAAGGCGGGCATCCAGCTCGACGCCTCGAAGTCGCTCAACCCGAAGGGTGAGGCCCTGACCTATACCTGGACCGACGAGAACGGCGACGTCATCGCGACCGGCGCCAATGCCAATGTCGATCTCGGCCTCGGCAAGCACGAGCTGACGCTGACCGTCACCGATCCGGCCGGCGTGAAGACGACCGACCAGGTCGTGGTCATCGTCAAGGGCGACGACACGCTGCTGGTCGAGACCTTCAACGACGGCAATGCCGATGGCTGGTCGCGTCCCGGCCCGGTCCTCGCCGCGACGACCGGCTCCACGACCGGATACGGCATTGTCGGCTTGCCTGCCGGCGATCCGGAGGCGCCCGCGCCGGTCGATGCTACCGTCACCGCGATCCCCAAACTGACCAAGGCGAATGGCGGCATCCTGCTCAAGATCGACGATGCCGCCGCCGGCACGGTCGTGAAGTCCTATTCGCTGGTCTATGACGTCTATCTGAAGTCGGGCGCCTGGTTCTCCTTCCTGCAGACCGACCTGACCAATGCGAGCGATGGCGAGCTCTTCCTCAAGGGCGGCGCCGGCATCGGCATCAACCAGGACTATGAGGGCTCCTTCGGCTTCAACGCCTGGCACCGCGTCGCCTTCACGATCACCGACCGCGGCAACAACGTCCTGATCACCAAATATATCGACGGCCTGAAGGTCGGCGACACCGTCCAGTCAGGCGCCAATTACGGCCGCTATGCCATCGATGTCAGCAAGGGCATGCTGCTCTTCGCCGACGAGAACGGCGACACCGCGCCGGCCTATGTCTCCAGCGTGCTGTTCACCGACAAGGTCTTCACCGACGCCGAGGTCGCAGCGCTCGGCGGCGTCAAGGCCGGCGGCATCGTCGACACCCTGCCCTCCGGCCTCTCCAAGGAAATCGACTTCTCCGACCCGGCCGTCGCCGCCGGCTTCGGCAATGGCGCGACCTCGGGCAAGGCCTCCGATTACGGCATCGGCCTGCTGCCCGGCGCCGATGCTCCGCCTCCCCAGCCGGAGGAGGCGCAGGTCTCCTTCATCCCGAAGCTCGCCACCAACCAGGCGCTGACACTGACCCCGTCGCAGCCGCTCCCGACCGGCGTCTATGTCGTCTCCAGCTACACCCTGGCCTTCGACATCCTCGTGCCGAAGGCGAGCGCGGGCAGCTACACCTCGCTGTTCCAGACCAATACCGGCAACGCCGACGACGCCGATTTCTTCATCCACAACAACAATAACGGCACCGGCGGCATCGGCATCAACCAGGACTATACCGGCGCCTTCCACTACGATCAGTGGCAGCGCGTGGTGATCCGCGTCACCGATACCGGCGACAGCGTGACCATCTCGAAATTCATCGACGGCGTGCTCGTCGGCAGCCAGTCCATGGATGACGATCGCTATACGATCGATCTCGCCAAGGGCCTGCTGCTGTTCTCGGATGAGGATGGCGAGACCTCGAACCTCTACATCTCCAGCTTCCTGTTCACCGACAAGCTCTACACGGACCAGGAGATCGCCGATCTCGGCGGGGTCAAGGCAGGCGGCATCGTCGACGAGCAGCCGACGCCCTATTCCGTGCAGATCGACTTCAGCCAGCCCGGCATGGTCGATGAGTGGGGCAATTCCTCGGTCGTCGCGGGCCAGGTCGGCTCCAGCGCCGGCAACTTCCTGGTGAAGGGCACCGTCGCCTCGCGTCCGGACCAGGTCGACAGCTTGCCGGCGCCGGAAGGCGCGCTCTACGACCAGTCCGACGCCGCCGGCAACATCCTGATCTGGGGCGCGTCCGAGGCGCGCAACTGGTCGGATTATGTCTACGAGATCGGCCTGACCGCGATGGATAATGACGGCATCGGCGTCGTCTTCTACTATCAGGACGAGAAGAACTATTACCGCTTCAGCATGAACGGCGAGACCAACCGCCGCGAGCTGGTCAAGGTCCAGGACGGCGTCCAGACCGTGCTGGCCTCCACCGCGGCGGGCCTGCAGTTCAATGCCGAGCTGATGCTCAAGGTCGCCGTCACCGACGGTGCGATCAACATCTTCCTGGGTGACCGCAACGTCTTCGACGGCCCGGTGGTCGATGCGAGCAACCCGCTCACCCATGGCACGATCGGCGTCTATTCGAGCGAGCAGCGCAGCTCGATCTTCGACGATGTCGTCGTCACCCGCATCGGCCTCACCGCCCATGCCGGCGAGAACGAGCGCGCCTATGACCTCGACGGCGATGGCCACGCGAGCGTCACGCTCGATGCCGGCAGCTCCTTCGGCCGCGCCGATATCGCCTCCTATGTCTGGACCGACAAGGACGGCAATGTGATCGCGACCGGCAAGAACCCGGCCGTCGACCTCGCCGCCGGCCTGCACCAGCTCACGCTCACCGTGACCGACACGCAGGGCAATGTCGCGACCGACCGCGTCGATATCGACATCGTCGCCAAGGCGAAGCTCCTGGTCGCCGAGGACTTCTCCTCCGCCGCCTCGCTGTCGAAATGGACGATCGTCGACGAGGGCGAGTTCGGCGGCGTCGGCCCCGACGGCAAGTCCTCGGAATGGCACGTCACCGCCGATGGCAAGCTGATCCAGACCAGCGACCTGCAGAGCCGCGAGCTGACCTGGAACGGCGCCAGCAATCCGGATGTCTGGCAGGATGGCTGGAGCCCGCTCGGCGACGGCGTCAACGTGCTCAGGCTCGGCACCTACGCGCTCTACAACGATCCGGCGGCACGCAACTGGGATGATTACGCCATCGAGGCGACCTTCCAGACGCCTGATAATGACGGGCTCGGCTTCCTGTTCCACTACACGGACAACAAGAATTACTACAAGCTCGAGCTCGACGCCGAAGGCACGCTCGACCGCAGCCCGGGCAACGGCGCCGGCAGCATCTTCAACCTGATCCGGATGCGCGACGGCATCGAGGAGATCCTGGCGCAGGTGCCCGGCAAATATGAGCCGGGCCTCGCGACCCAGCTCCGCGTCGAGATCGTCGACAACCGTGTCCAGGCCTGGCTCGGCGGCGATCAGCTCTTCGCCTATGCCATCGAGGATCACGGCAACGAGAAGGGCACGTTCGGCCTCTATTCCTGGGGCAACCAGGGCCTGACCTTCGACGATGTCCGTGTCACCGACCTGACGCCGGTCACCGCTGGCGGCAACAATGGCACGCCGGGCGACGACGCGCTGACCGGCACCGCCGGGGATGACGTCATCGCCGCCGGCGCCGGCGACGACCAGGTCATGGCTCTCGCGGGCAACGACATCGTCCGAGGCGAGGCCGGCGACGACGAGATCGACGGCGGCGCGGGCAATGACCAGCTCTCCGGCGGCGAAGGCGACGACAGCTTGCTCGGCGGCGCGGGTGACGACGTCCTCGCGGGTGGGGCTGATGACGACACGCTCGACGGCGGCGACGGCAGCGATACGGTCGATTATTCCGGCGACACTGCCGGCGTGACGGTCGACCTCGCAGCGGGCGAAGCCTTCGGCGACGACTCCGGCGCGGACGAGCTGTCGGGCATCGAGAACGTCATCGGCGGCGCAGGGAACGACACGCTGCTCGGCGATGCCGGCGCCAACGCGCTGAGCGGCGGCGCAGGCAACGACATGCTCGAAGGCGGGGCGGGTGACGATACGATCGATGGCGGCGAAGGCAGCGACACGCTCGTCCTCGCCGGCGCGATCGGAACCGTCCTGCTCGACCTCGGCGCGCATACCGCCTCAGGCCAAGGCATCGGCAGCGACAGCTTCCACGCGATCGAGCGTGTCCTGTTCGGTGACGGCGACGATACGATCCGGCTCGCAGGGGCTTCGGTCGTGACCTCCGCCATCGCCTCGGCCCCGATTGCGATCGACGGCGGCGCCGGCCATGACGTGCTGGAACTCGCCGGCACCGGCGAGAGCTTGCTTGGCCCGATCACGGGGATCGAGGAGCTGAAGCTCGTCAGCGGCGCCTGGCTCGTGTCGCAGGAAGGCGTGGCGATCGACTTCCAGGACGGCGCGCAGACCCTGCGCATCGATCTCGACCTGCTCGGCGACAACCAGTTTGCCGGCACGATCTCCGGCTTCGGCCAGGAGGACCTCATCCAGATCCAGGGCATCGGCGACGCCAACGCCGCGACGCTCGGTGCCGGCAACCTGCTGACCGTGCTTGGCGGCGCGACCGGCCCGATCACCCTGCAGCTCGATCCGGCCGAGGATTTCGCCGGCATGGCCTTCAGCGTGACGTCGGACGGCAATGGCGGCGTCAACCTGAGCTATGCTCCCGCTGCCACCGACGACGTCCTGACCGGCGGCAATGGCGATGACACGCTCGATGGCGCTGCCGGCAACGACACGATCACCGGTGGCGCCGGCAACGATACGCTCTCCGGCGGCACTGGCACCGACTCTGTCGATGGCGGCTCGGGCAACGACCTCGTCTCCGGCGGCGCCGGCGACGACCAGCTCAAGGGCGGCTCAGGCGTCGACCAGATCGACGGCGGCGACGGCAACGACGTGATCGACGCCGGCTCCGACAATGACACCGTCCTCGGTGGCGCCGGCAACGACCAGCTCAAGGGCGGCTCCGGCGACGATCGTCTCAATGGCGGCGCCGGCGTCGACATGCTCTCCGGCGGTTCCGGGCACGACACTTTCGTGTTCCAGGCCGGCATGGGTCGCGACGTGATCGCCGATTTCACCGTGACCGGCTCGAGCTCGGATGTGATCGAGTTCTCGCTCGAGCTGTTCGCGGATTTCGCGGCGGTCATGGGCAGCGCCGAGCAGAATGGGCGCGATCTGGTGATCACGGTGGACGAGCAGAGCTCGATCACCCTGGCCAATGTCACGCTCTCCTCGCTCCAGACGGACGATTTCCGCTTCGTCTGAGCCGGGGAAAGCCATTCTCCAATACGAAGGGGCGCCATGGGCGCCCCTTTTTCTTGCCTGGTCTCAGCCGGTTTCTAGAGCGCTTGCTTTATCGCATCGTCTTCACGCGAACCGGTGCCCACTTCGCTCGACAATGCTCTAGAGCATTTCCGCGTTTCTTCGAATCGCGAAAATTCTCTATCTACTTGTTTTGACGCATTTTCTTCACGCGAACCGGTATCCACTTCGCTCGAAAATGCTCTAGCGCCGGTGCAGCAGGATCATCTTCTCCTGCGTCATGTCGCGCATGGTGAAAGGGATGCCGCCGGTGCCGTAACCGGATTCCCTGCGGCCCGCGAAAGGCATCCAGTCGGTGCGGAAGGTGGTCGGGTCGTTGACCATCACCGCCGACGCATCGAGCCGCTCGGCGGCCCGCAAGGCGACGTCGATATCCTGTGCGAAGACGCTGGCCTGGAAGGCGACGGGCAGCGAATTCGCCTGCGCGATGGCATCGTCCAGCTTCGTGTAGCGGTAGATGCAGACCACGGGCCCGAACACTTCGAGCTGCGAGACCTTGGCGTCGGCCGCCGGGTCGAGCAGCACGGTCGGCTGCAAGGTGGTTTCCGAAATGCGTCCGCCGCCGGTCGCGATCTTCGCTCCGCCCTTGACCGCCTCCTCGATCCAGCCAGCGACGCGATCGGCCTCGCGCGGCTGGATCAGCGGGCCGACCTCGGTATCGCCGAAGGTCGGGTCGTCGACCTTGAGTTTCGCGACCCGGGCGACGAGCCGCTCGGTGAATGCGTCGGCGATGTCCTGATGCACGAAGATGCGCTGGGTCGACACGCAGACCTGGCCGGCATGGTAGTAGCCGCCCTTCACCATCGGCTCGATGATCTGGTCGAGAGCAGCGCTGCGGTCGACGATCGCGGGTGCCGCTCCGCCATGCTCGAGCGCCGAGCGCGCGCCATGGGCAAGCTTGGAATGCAGGTACCAGCCGACCTTGGCCGAGCCGATGAAGCTCAGGAAGGCGATGCGCCGGTCGGTCGCGAGCCTCTCGGCGAGCTCGGTCGTCTCAGGGATGAAGGTCTGGCACCAGGCTTCCGGCAGCCCGGCCTCATGCACGAGCGCGACGAAGTCGCGGCAAGAGAGCGGCGTCGTCCCGGCCGGCTTGATGATGACCGGACAGCCGACCGCGATCGCCGGTGCGACCTGATGCACGATCAGGTTCAGCGGGTGGTTGAAGGCCGAGATCGCCGCAACGATGCCGATCGGCTCCTTGGTGGTGAAGGCCCAGCGCCCCGCCGCGGCCGGCGAAAGCCCCATCGGGATCTCGCGGCCGGCGAGATTGCGCAACTCGTCGGCGGCGTTGTGGATGCCGTCGATGGCGCGTGTCGTCTCGATGATCGCGTCCGGCAGCGGCTTGCCGCCTTCGCGTGCGATCTGCCTGGCGAAATGGTCGCGCTTGCCTTCGAGCAACCCGGCGAGCTTGCGCAGGATCGCCATCCGCTGATGCGGCTTCAGCCAGTTGTCCCGATCGCGAAAAGCCTTTTCGGCGGCCTGCAGCTTGGCTTCGAGCGCGGCCGCATCATCGGTTTCGATCTCCTCGATCGGCGCGCGATCGAATGCCTGCACGACTTGCAGCATGGGAGTTCTCCTTGAAAGGCCGTGATCAGGCCAGCTCGACATTCGGCGTGCGGTTCTGCAATTCCTCGACGAGCACGCGGGTATTCTCGGAATAGTCGATGGGAACATCGACGAGATGGACGCCGCCGCCGGCAAAGGCCGCCTCGAGCGTCGGCAGAAGCTCCTCGACCGCCGTCACCCGCGAGCCCTTGGCGCCGTAGGATTCGGCATAGCGCACGAAGTCGGGATTGCCGAAGGTCAGGCCGAAATCGGGGAACTTGTCGACCGCCTGCTTCCAGCGGATCATGCCATAGGCGCTGTCGTTGAGGATGAGGACGACGAGGTTGAGGCCGAGCCGGACGGCGGTCTCCATCTCCTGCGAGTTCATCATGAAGCCGCCATCGCCGCAGACCGCCATGACGCGCCGGTCGGGATGCAGCATCGCCGCCATCATCGCCGAGGGCAGGCCGGCGCCCATCGTCGCCAGCGCATTGTCGAGCAGGAGCGTGTTGGCGACATGGGTGCGGTAGTTCCGCGCGAACCAGATCTTGTACATGCCGTTGTCGAGGCAGACGATGCCGTCCTCCGGCATCACCGCCCGCACATCGTGGACGATGCGCTGCGGCGTGATCGGGAAACGGTCTTCCTCGGCGCGGTCGTTGATCCGCGCCAGGATTTTCTGGCGCAGATCAAGCATGGCGACATCCGGGTCGAGCTTGCCGCCGAGCCGGTCGGCGAGCGCGACGACTGTCGCGCCGATATCGCCGATCACCTCGGCATCGGGATGGTAGACCTGCTCCACATTGGCGGATTGGTAGCCGACATGGATCACCTTCGGCCCGCCCGCGCTCTTCATCAGGAAGGGCGGCTTCTCGACCGTGTCATGGCCGATCGAGATGATCAGGTCGGCGAGATTGACCGCTTCATGGACATAGTCGCGCTCGGAGAGCGCGGCCGTGCCCATATAGAGATTCGAGCCGCCGGTGACGGCGCCCTTGCCCATCTGCGTGTTGAAGAAGGGCAGCCGCGTGCGCCTGACGAAGGCCGAGAGCGGCTCGACCAGCCGCGGCCGGTTGCCGGCGGCGCCGATCATCACCAGCGGCCGCTTGGCGGCGAGGATCATCTCAGCCGCCCGGTCGAGCGCGGTCGCCTGCGCCACCGGCCGTTCCAGCGGATGGACCGGGATCAGCGGCACGTCCTCGATCTCCTCGCCGGCAATGTCCTCGGGCAATTCGAGATGGACCGGGCCCGGCCGCTCTTCCATCGCAACGCGGAAGGCGTCGCGCACCATCGAGGGAATGCTGGCGGCGCTGACGATCTGACGCGTCATCTTAGTCAGCGGCTTCATCGAGGCGACGACGTCGACGATCTGGAAGCGCGCCTGCTTCGCCGTCATGATCGCCTTCTGGCCGGTGATCAGGATCATCGGCATGGCGCCGAGATGGGCATATGCCGCACCGGTCGAGAAATTGAGCGCGCCGGGCCCGAGCGTCGCGATGCAGACGCCGGGCTTGCCGGTCAACCTGCCATGGGTCGCCGCCATGAAGGCGGCGGCCTGTTCGTGCCGGGTCAGGATGAGCTGGATGCTCGACTGCCGGAGCGATTCGACCACATCGAGGTTTTCTTCGCCGGGCACGCCAAAGATGCGATCGACACCCTCGTTCTCAAGCGCCGCAACCAGAAGATCAGAGCCCTTCTTCTTCATCGCCCGCCGCCTTTCCCAAGAGTGCTGTGTGGTGTCAGCGCATGAAGCTATGGTGTCGCGCCGCCAAGGAAAAGGCGTCGCAGGGCGGACATGCAGCCGAAGCAATGGCAGCGGCGAAAACGTTCACCGCGGCGGGCTGAACACCGACCAGCCGGTCGCCTCGGCGATGCGCTCCAGCGCGAGCGTGCCGAGCAGGGAATTGCCGTTCTCGTTCAGGCCCGGCGACCAGACGGCGATCGAGGCTTTGCCCGGCGCGACGGCGAGAATTCCGCCGCCGACTCCCGACTTGCCGGGCAGGCCGACGCGGAAGGCGAAATCGCCGGAGGCATCGTAATGGCCGCAGGTCAGCATCAGCGCGTTGATGCGGCGCGCCCGCTGGGCCGAGATCACCCGCGCACCGCCGGGTTCGAGCAGGCCGCCGAGCATCAGGTAGCGACCGGCCATGGCGAGCTGGCGGCAGCTCATCGCGATGGCGCATTGGTGGAAATAGACGCCGAGTGTCAGCTCCGGCGCATGCGTCAGGTTGGCGAAGGCCCGCATGTAGTTGGCCAGCGCCACGTTGCGGAAGCCGGTCTCCTGCTCGGAGCGCGCGACATGCTCGTCGATCAGGATCGTCTCGTCCTCGGCGAGATAGCGGATGAAGCGCAGCAGCTCGCCGATGGCGACGCGCGGCGCATGGCCGGCGAGGTTGACATCGGCGACGACGAGCGCGCCGGCATTGATGAACGGGTTGCGCGGAATGCCCTGTTCGCGCTCGAGCTGGACGATCGAGTTGAACGGCGTGCCGGACGGCTCGCGCCCGACCCGGCGCCAGAGCGTGTCGCCGATCTTGCCGAGTGCCTGCGTCAGCGCAAAGACCTTCGAGACGCTCTGGATCGAGAACGGCTCCTCGGCATCGCCCGCGCTATGGACCTCGCCCTCTGCGGTGACGATGCAGATGCCGAAATGCTGGGGGTCGACCTTGGCGAGCGGCGGGATATAGGTCGCGACCGCCCCACGCTCGGCCTGTGCCGCCATCTCCTGCGCCACCTCGCGGACGATCCTCGCAATATCTGCCACGCCCGCTCTCCGCTTGACCCGCCCGCACCAAGCTCGACCACCGGGAGGTGGTCAAGCCGACGCTCGCGCGGCGATCCGATAGAGCATTTCCGCGTTTCTTCGAACCGCGCAAGTGCTCTATCTCTTTGGTTTGACGCATTTTCTTTACGCGAGCCGGCGTCCACTTCGCTCGAAAATGCTCTATGCTCGCTCCCGCATTCACGCGCTGGGGAGCGATCATGCGATTAGCCTTGATCATTGCCGCGATGGTCCCGGCCGTCCTGGCCTTGCCGGCCGCGGGTCGCCCGCTCGAGCGCGAATTGCCGCCGAAGCGCGATGCCTGTTGGGAGCGCGTCTATGACGAAGCCCATCTCGGGGCCCATCCCGGCCAGAAGGTGGCGCGGATCCGCCTGGTCCATTTGCCCAGCAGATGGGCCGACGCGCAGGCCCATGGCTTCTACGTCACGCTCTATATCAACCTGCGCCAGCACAAGGCGGCGACGGGGTTTGACTACCAGCTCGGCGGCTTTTGCAAGCCGAGCGGAGAGGGCTTGCGCTGCGAGCCGGAATGGGAGGCGGGCACCTGGCGGATCGAGCGCGGCCCCAACGGCACGCTCCGGGTCAGGAATAACGGCATCACCGCCAACCCAAACCCCTATGATGCCGAGGAGATCGCGGACAACGCCGTCCGGATTCCGGCGAAGCCCGATGACGGCATCTGGCAGCTGGCCCCGGCGAGCGGTCGCTGCGAGCTGGAATAGGGGCTCGGAATTTCCGCGTCTCTTCGAATCGCGAAAATTCTCTAAAGTTTTGTTTTATCGCATTTTCTTCACGCGAAGCGGTAGCCGCTTCGCTCGAAAATGCTCAGTGCAGCCGCCGGACGTTGGCGGGCAGCGTCGCCTCGGCGAAGGGATTGGCGTGCGGACCCGGCGGCGCGATCAGGCAGCGTGACTTGCCTTTCGACTTGGCCTGGTAGAGCGCCATGTCGGCGGCGCTGAGCAGGCTCGCCATGTCCATCCCGTGCTCGGGTGCAAGCGCGATCCCGATCGAGGCGCCGACCGTGACCGCGCTGCGGTTGTCGAGCTCGTAGGGCAGCGAGATCTCGCGGATCAAGCGCTCGCCAAAGCCCATCAGCTGGGCGGTCTCGGTCTGCTCGGAGAGCACGATGAACTCGTCGCCACCGATCCGGGCCGCGAGATCGCCGGAGCGGATCATGCCGCGCAGCCGTTCGGCGACGAGCTGCAGCAGCCTGTCGCCGGCCATGTGGCCATGGGTGTCGTTGACCGCCTTGAAGCCATCGAGATCGAGATAGATCAGTGCGAGGCGACGCGGGTTGGCCTCACGGGCGAGGCGAGTGTCGAGCGCCTTCGACAGGCCGGCGCGGTTGGAGAGGCCGGTCAGCATGTCGTGGCGGGCATGGAACTCGTTCTCGCGCTCGGCCCGCATGGTCGAGACCAGCATGGCGTTGAGCTTGAAGCCGGCCATGGTCATGCTGAACAGGTAGAACGGGATCTGGAAGAAGACGATCAGCATGATCGGCTCGCCCAGAAACGGCGCGGCGAAGCAGCAGGCGCCGAGCGTCAGAACGATCATCAGCCCCGCCATGCGTGGCGCGCCAAAATTGCGGAAGCAGATGCCGCCGACCATCGCTGCCGCCGAGAGGCAGGCCAGCGTGGCGACGACCCAGTCGCCGCTCGTCAGGCTGATGAAGGTGCCGTAGCCGACCCCGCCCGCCCAGGCGAGACCGAGCAGGATGTAAATATCGGTCGGCGTCGACTGGCCCTGCAAGGCCCGCTTGTTCGCCGTGATCAGCACGGCCAGCCGGACCAGGCAGCAGATGATCTCGAAGGCTGACCAAAGGATGAAGGGCAGGGTCGGGATGCGCAGCGTGATCAGCAGCGAGACAGCGATCGTGTTGATCACGCCGCCTGCGAAGATCGGCAAGGTGCCATAGAGCGAGCCGATCAGCGCCACCCTGATCTCGGCCGGAACGTCCGGGCCGGCATCCGTCAGCCAGCGCGTCCAGCGCCAGCGTGGCAAGCTATAACTCGGAGCCTCCGCCCTCATTCGCCCTGCACAACCTTCACGCCAAGGTTGCAGGCCCTGGGCCTGCAATCCTTCTGCGCTCTTAGATCGCAGGCGTTACGATTCAGTATGAGGCATCCGCATCTTTGCATGAATTGCGCAGCTGCGCGCTTATGCCCCAGCCACGTTGCATCCCGTCAAATGTCGAGGGCGGCGAGCTTGATCAGCCGCGCCACCTGCTTATCGAGGAAGCCGTTGTTGCGCGCGTCGACAAGCTCGCCGGCATCGTCGAAAGCCTTGTGGGCCGTGGCGATGGCGACCATTTCCGGCACCATCAGTGCGCCGAAGCCCAGCTCCAGCGAGGTCCTGAGCTGAGTCATGCCGCGATAGGCGCCGCGCTCGCCGGGCGAGGCGCCGCCGAGCGCCACGACCTTGCCGGCAAGGCCGCTGGCCGAGGGGCCGCCCTTGGCGACCGAGGCCCAGTCGAGCGCGTTCTTCAGCGCGGGCGCATAGCCGCCATTATATTCGGGGCTGGCGATATAGAGCCCGTCATGCGCGTCGATCACCGCATGCAGGTCATGGGCGACCTGTGGGGTGGTGCTGAAGCCGGTCGCGTCCACGAGCGGCAGCGGGTAATCGCCGAGCGAGATCTGCCTCACCTCGCCGCCGGCGGCGCGCAGTCGCTTCGCTGCGAGGGTGGCGAGCTTGGTGTTCAGCGAACCCTCGCGCCAGGAACCGGAAAAGACGAGAATCTTGGGCGCGGACATGGAGGCCTCTCAGGACGTTGCCGCAGGACATGGCCTGCGGATTGAGCTCTACCCCTCGGGCTCGGCCCGACCAAGGCAGGCTCTCGCCAGCACCTGATTGCGCCGATGCATAGGCCAATGCGCCGGAAGGCAGCGCCGGGCGGGAAGAACGGGTCAGACGTACTGGCGATAGACCCAGACGCGTGCCGGCGGGATGTTGCGCAACACCCAATCCGAGACGAAGGCCTTCAGGCCCGAGCCCTTGCGCGGCACCGGCGAGATCACCGAATAGGTGAACTGGATGAAGGGGGCGCCTTCGACCACGAGCGTGAACGCGTCCTTGACCAGCGCGCTGCGCACGGCCGGCGGGCGCGTGAACAGCGGCAAGCTGGAGACGATGGCGGCCGCCTTCTCGTGGAGATGGTCCTTCAGCGTCGTCGACAGGGCATAGGCGTCGCCCTCGACCACGGTGGCGCGGGGGAAGCGCTCGCGCAGCAGCTTGCAGAATTCCGGGCTGTACTCGACCAGGATAAGCCTGGATTCGTCGATGCCACGTTCGATCAGTGCTTCCGTCACCGGGCCGGTGCCGGGGCCGATCTCGATCACCGGGCCCTCCTGCGCGGGATCGACGAAAGAGGCCATGCGCCGTGCCAGGAACGGGCTCGACGGCGTCACCGAGCCGGTGCGCAGCGGGTCGTCGATCCAGGATTTGAGGAAGCGGGCATCGTCGCTGAGCTTGGCTTTGGCCCCGTCGGCGGCGCGGCTGACGCGTGATCTCAACTTGTCGGCGTGGTTGCGGAACTCGTCCTCGACCTTGTAGCGTACGGCCGCGACCTTGAGCCTGGCCTCGGCGACGCTATCGGCGAGTTCTGCCGCCGTGACGCGCATTTCACCCTCGATACGCGCCGCCACGCTCGATTGGCCGAACCTGGCAGCGAGCGTGCGGGAAGCCCGTGGGGTCGAAGAGCGTGTCATGATAGGCCTCTTGCCGCCGGCAGCGGAATCGCAGGTCGGGCCGGTTCTTCGCCAGCGGCGCGACGTTAGCCGCCGGAATAAGGCCGTTCAAGGGCGGAATGGGATGGTCTCCCATGTCGTCCCCGTCAGATCAGTGGTCTTGGCACAGGTGTTTCATCGAAGATCAGTGCCATCCGCTTGGTCAGGCGCGGATTGAGCAAGGTCAGCCGGCCGTTCGACAGCGAGAACAGCCCGGCCCGGCGCAGCCGCGCCCAGGTCTTGTTGGTATGAACCAGCGAAAGCCCGAGCGCATCGGCGAATTGCTGCTGCGTCAGCGGGAATTCGAAGCTGTTCTCGCTGACGAGGCCGACCGCCTCGGCACGGCGATAGAGCGAGATGACCAGCGCCGCGATGCGCTCGCTGGCATTGCGCTGGCCGACCGAGGTCAGGTTCTCGTCGATCAGGGATTCCTCGCGCGAGCCGAGCCAGGCGATCTCGAAGGAGAGCTGCGGCATGCGCTGGAACAGCTCGTAGATCCGCTTGCGCGGAAAGGCGCAGAGCTCGATATCGGTCAGCGCCTCGATGCCGTGCTGGGCGGCGTTGAGGAGCGAGGCCTGCAGACCGACGAGATCGCCCGGCAGCAGGAAATTCAGGATCTGGCGCCGCCCGTCCGGCAGCGACTTGTAGCGGAAGGCCCAGCCCGAGAAGAGCGTATAGAGTTCCGCGTCTTCCTGGCCGGGATGGATGATGTCGGCGCCGGCCGGCAGCCAGCGATGGTCCATTTTCATCGATTGGATGAAGCGGACCTCCTCATCGCTCTTGTCCTTGAAGGCAGGCCTGAGCCGAAGCGGGCAGGCCAGGCAGGGCGCGCCGGGGCGAGGCTGGCTGCCGGGGCCGATCATATGTCGTTGCACTCCAGAATGAACCCCGACCCAACGTCGGATCGCGGCCTTTGTTCCGGCTCCATGCGTTGCAGCATCCCCGCGGCGCCTCTGGAACTGCGCCGCTCGCATGACGTTTTCAGGCTGCGGCCCTGGTTCGCGTCGAGCCGGGCCTGCCGCAATCAGTCCTGCGTTCCCGCGACTGGACGAGGAGCCGCAAGGACATGACCGAGACGCCTGCTCCCGCGCGCTCGCGCATGCGCCGCTTCTTCCGTCAGGCGCTGCGTTTCTGGACGGGAGAGACGCGGCTGCGCGCCTGGCTGCTGACCATCCTGGTCCTTGCCTTCATCGCCGCCCAGCTCGGCGCCGCCGTTGGGCTCAATCAATGGAACCGGCTGTTTTTCGATGCGCTCGACAAGCGTGACGTTGCTGCTGTCTGGAATGTCGTCACCTGGTTGCCCTTGCTCGTCGTCGCCTCGGCCCTGGCGCTCTCCGGGGTGGTGGTCAGCCGGTTGCTGCTGCAGGTGCGCTGGCGCGAATACCTGACCCATCGCATCGCCGGCTGGTGGATCGCGGATCAGCGCTATTACCGGCTGCAATTCATCGCCAAGGAGCAGGCGGCGCCGGAATATCGCATCGCCGAGGATGTCCGCCTCGCCATCGAGCCGCTGGCCGAATTCGCGATCGGCCTGATCAGCGCCTTCGTCACCGCGGCGACCTTCGCCGCCATTCTCTGGCAGGTGGCGGGCACGGCCCGCTTCACGCTGGCGGGCACGCAGATCGTCATTCCCAGCTATATGGCGATCGCGGCCATTCTCTATGCGCTCATCGCCTCCCTCGCCGCCTACCTGACCGGCAAGCCGCTGGTCGGCAGGATCTCCGCCAAGAACGAGGCGGAAGCCCGGTTCCGGGCCGAGATGACGCGGCTTCGCGAAAATGCCGAGAGCGTCGCGCTTATCAGGGGCGATGCCGACGAGCGTTCCTCTGTCGGCGAGACTTACGGCCGCGTCGTCGCGGCCTGGCTAAGTGTCGTGCGCCAGCAGGGCGTCATCGCGCTCGTGCTCAACACCAATGGCGCGCTCTTCCCGGTCGTGCCGCTACTGCTGATCGCGCCGAAATATCTGGCGGGCGAGGTCACGCTCGGTGCCGTCATGCAGGTTGTCGCGGCTTTCAGTGCCGTGCAGGCGGCGCTGATCTGGTTCGTCGATAATTTCGTCAGGCTGGCCGAATGGTTCGCCTCTGTCACCCGTGTCGACGAACTGGCCGAGGCGCTGGAGGGACTCGATATCGGCACGATCATGGAGAGCGACACGCAGATCCAGCTCGGGGAGAGCGATGACGGCGCCATCCATATCGAGAATCTCTCGCTCGCCCACAGCAACGGTCGGGTCGTCATCGCCGATGCCTCGGTGACGATCGGGCTCGGCGAAAAGGCGCTGATCGTCGGCGAGAGCGGCTCGGGCAAGTCGACGCTGATCCGGGCGCTCGCCGGGCTCTGGCCCTGGGGCTCGGGCATGATCACGGTACCGCGCGGCAAGATCATCGCCTTCGTGCCGCAAAAGCCCTATTTGCCGATGGGCACGCTACGCACCGTGCTGCTCTATCCGGAAGCGCAGTCGGCGGCGGATGAAGAGACGATCATCGCCGCCCTCAAGCGCTGCGGCCTCGCCTATCTCGCCAAGCGCCTCGACGATGACGACAAATGGGACCGCATCCTGTCCGGCGGCGAGCGTCAGCGCGTCGCCTTCGTGCGACTGCTGATTCAGCGGCCGGATATCGTCATCATGGACGAGGCGACCTCGGCGCTCGACGAGGACAGCCAGACCTCGCTGCTCGGCCTGTTCGATGCCGAGCTTGCCGATGCCACCGTGATCAGCGTCGGCCATCGCCCCGGACTCGAGGAGTTCCACGACCGGAAGATCACGCTCGAGCGGCGGGAGGCCGGCGCGCATCTAACGTCGCGGCGTCTCGGCAAATCGCTCTGGCGCCTCTTCCGCAGCCGTCAGGCGGATAATGACGAGGCCCACTGAACGCGCCACGGCTCACGTGGCCGTGAGTATGAGTCGGCGGAACTTTGTGAGTTAGATCACGTTCTCTCCCGTGGAAACCGTGCGATATCGCCGGGTCGTGGCGTCGGGGAGGAAACAGAATGTTGAACGACAGCCTTGCCCCTATCGGGCGCGCCTTCGCCTTTTTCGGAATCATGGCTACCGTCGTCGCCGCGCTGACCTTCGGCGCAGGCGTGCAGGGCGGCGCCGACCAGAGCTCGGCTGCGGTCGCCCAGGCGAAGCAGCGCCAGAACCTGCCGGCGGGGAGCGAGTTCGCCTCGGTCGATCCGGCGCATCGGACTGCCGACCGGACCAAGCGCGCGATCGCAACCTCCTCGCAGGAGGCGCATCTCGCCAATCCCGCTCGTACAATTCTCCGCTAATCTGAGATTTTCGTCCGGACAGCCGGAACCTTTCGGGGGCCGCCGCGTTCTCCATGCGGCGCTCCCCTGGCGCAGAATACGAACGAGCCGCCCTCCGGGCGGCTTGTTTTTTGGCTTGGGTCGGCCGCCAGCGCTCGTTCCGTTCGGCGCCGCCGCGTCTCGGCTTGGCGCGCGCACCAAGAGGCCAGCATGTATCTGCGCATCCGCCACGCCACCACCTACCGCTATACCGGGCCGGTCGAGTTCGGGCCGCACCGGCTGATGCTTCGGCCGCGCGACAGTTTCGACCTGCGCGTCGTCGATACCGCGCTCACGATCACGCCGCAGGCGAGGCTGCGCTGGATGCACGATGCCTATGGAAATTCCGTCGCTATCGCGAATTTCGAGGCACCGGCCGATACGTTGGAGATCGTCAGCGAATTGGTGATCCAGCGTTTCGGCTCGGCTTTGCCGCGTTCCGAGATCGAACCGGAAGTGGCCATGACGGGCGTGGTCTACAGCCCGGCCGAGAATGCCGTGCTCCAGCCCTATCTCGATCTGGCGGCGGCCGATCCCGATGGCATGCTCGATCAATGGCTCGCCGATTTCCGCGCCCGGATCGGCCAGGGCTCCGGCCATCTGCTCAGGGATCTCGCCCATGCCATCTCCACGAGCCTGACCTATGCGGTGCGCTATGACGAGGGCACGCAGCACCCGGCCGACACGCTCAGGGCCGGCAGCGGCTCGTGCCGCGACTATGCCTGGCTCTTCATCGAGCTGGCCCGGCGCATGGGTTTCGCGGCGCGCTTCGTCACCGGCTACATTCATGACCGGACCGGCGCGGGCGCCGACATCGCCTCGCCTGTGGGCCTGACCCATGCCTGGGCCGATGTCTTCATCCCCAATGACGGCTGGGTCGAGTTCGATCCGACCAACGACCTGGTCGCCGATCGGCAATTGCTCCGGGTCGCGGTTGCGCGCGTGCCGGAGGACGCCTCGCCCGTCGCTGGGAGTTATATCGGCTTGCCCGGGTCCTTCCTCGGACTCAGCGTCGGCGTCAGCATAGAGCCGGCAGAGCTGGTGGGCTGAGGCGGCTCTGGTGCGCGTTCAGCCGCGATGCACCACCCGCCAGGAACCCAGGATCTGCCTCTCCGGCTTCTTCACTTGCACCGCTTCGATCTGCGTCAGCAGCCCGGCGAAGAGCTTGGGCGGCTCGCTATAGGCGATCTCGCGGTCGGCCTCGATCATGACCTCGATCGTCTGGTCATCGATGTCCCTCACCAGAACCGCGATGCTGACATCGGGCGTGCTGCGCAGCGCGCGTGAGACGACGTCGACGATCATGAAGCCGAGTGGGATGATCCGGTCGACCGAGAGCGAGGATACGGTCTCGATCTTGCCCGTGACCCACTGATCGCGCCGGCGGATCAGGTTGGAGATCATCGTCACCACGTCGTCGAGGAAGAGATCGACGCGCACCGGCTGCATCTCGCCATCGGCCAGGGTGAAGCGATAGGCGGCCGAGAGCACATGGACGCGGCATTCCGCATCTGCCAGCGCCAGCCTGGCCTCGCCGCGATAGTCGCGCTTGGAGAGGCCGATATAGCTCTGCACCACCTGAAGGCTGTTCTTCACCCGGTGGTGCAACTCGCGCACCAGGAAGCGGTTGTCGTCGAGCGCGGTCTGCAGCCGGCGCTGGCGCACCTCCTGGTCGTCGACCATGGTGTTGAAGGCCTCGGCGACGCTGCGGATATCGCTCGGCATGTCCTCGGCCACCGCGGCGCGCGCGCTCGAGACGGTAGCGCGCGCGCGGGCGGCCGCCTCGATGCCGCGCAGCCAGCGCACGCAATGCTGGTCGATGGCGCGCAGATAGACGAAGCAGAGCAGCGCCAGCGTCAGCAGCGGCGTCACCAGCAAGGCGAGGAACTGCGTCCTCGCCGCTTGCTCGGCCGTGTCGTCGAAGCTGGCGATGACATAGAGATCGGGTTCGGCCACCATCCTGGCCGCATAGGACCGCATCGAGCCCGAGCGATTCTGAGCTTCCCAATGCGCGTCGCTCACCGGCACGATCTCCTGTGCCGGCAGCCAGGAATTATCGGTCTCGGCCGGACCGCGGCTGGTGATGACGTCGCCGCCCCGGTTCACCAGGGCGACAGCAAGACCGATATCGGCGCTGCTGACCTCGAAGACCTGGTTCAGCAGATCGGGATCGATCAGCAGCAGAGCGTCCTGCATCGCTCCATCCGTCTTGGACTGGGCGTAAACAGCCAGGTAGCGCCGACCCTTTAGCGTGATCTGATCGTAGCGGGCTCTGGCGAGCTCGGTCCCGCCCCAGACTTGAACCGCGGGCCGGGTCTTCAGCGTTTCGACTTCCCTGGCGAGCTCGTTCTCGCCGATCCCGGCCTCGAGCGAGGCCGAGCAGATCCGGCCGTCCCGCATCCGGATATGGACCGCGCGGTAGCCGACGACCTGGGTGAGCATCTCGCGTTCGATCTGGCTGCAATCGCTGTCGCTGGTCTTCACCGCGGCGAGCGTCGTTCCGACCGTCAGCAGCGAGCGCAGCGCGCCGCGATACCAGACTCGCGTACGCACCGCGAAATCCTCCGCGGTGCGTATCTGGAACGATTGGATGGAGCCGATGACCGATCGGTAGGTCGTGATCGCCGCGATCGCCGTCAGGAAGGCGATCGGCAGGACAATCGCGACCAGCAGAGCGAGAAGGCGGCCCCGGACGGTCTTGAACCGCGCCAGCCGCATCAGAGTCTGACGATTTCGGCCCCGGTTCTCTGCACGGCGGCCGCGCTTTGCCGGTCAGGTCCGAGATCGTCGAGACCGCCGATGGAAAGAAGCTCGGCCAGCTTCGTCCGGGCGCGGTTCACCCGGCTCTTGATGGTACCGATCGCCACGCCGCAGATCTCGGCAGCCTCTTCGTAAGAGAGGCCCGTGGCGCCGACCATGATCAGGACCTCACGCTGCTCCTCGGGCAGCTTCGCCAGCGCCTTGCGGAAATCGGCGAGGTCGAGATGGCTTTCCTGGTTGCCGTGCACGGCGATGCGCTCGGCATAGGTGCCTTCGGAATCCTGCACCTCGCGCCCACGCTTGCGGTAGAGCGAGTAATAGGTGTTGCGCAGAATGGTGAAGAGCCAGGCGCGCAGGCTGGTGCCCGGCTCGAACTTGTCGGAATTGCCCCAGGCCTTCAGCAAGGTGTCCTGGACCAGATCGTCGGCGAGCTGCATCGAGCCCGAAAGCGAGGCCGCGAAGGCTCGCAGGTTCGGGATTTCCTTGATCAGCCCGTCCTTGAAATCAGAGGCGCTCATTGGTCGTTCCCCCGGCGGACGCACGCTGCTCCTGTGCCTCCAACTGCGCCAGCAGAACCAGAAACTTGTCGGGTATCGGGGCGTTGACCAGATCGTCGTAATGAGCCTTCAGCGAGCGGCCGATCGACTCCTGCACCTTCGGGTCCAGGATCGGTTCCAGCTCCTGATCGTCGCCCCGGTCGGGCTCCGTCATCTCCAGGTCCACGTCGCTCATAATGCCCTCACGCCCGCGAGCCGGCCTGCTTTGCGCAGGTCCCGCTCAACTTCAACATTCAATCGGTATTCGCATCCCAGGCGGTCAAGGCCCTTACGGAAGGCAGATATACCGACACTCATCCGGCCAAGTAACAGTCTGTTGCCGGAAAAGTTCCCGTTCCAAGAAAAAATAAATCGCTTGTCAGAAAGCGACTCTGGGTGCTCATTTTCAGTAGGTTAAAAAGGACGTTTCCATGTCGATTGCGAAAGAAATTGCGCCGAATCTGCCTTATCTGCGCCGCTTCGCGCGTGCCCTCAGCGGCACCCAGGCAAGTGGCGATGCCTATGTCGTGGCAATGCTCGAAGCGCTCGTCGTTGATCCCAGTGCGTTTCCGCGCGACGTGAATTCACGCATCGGTCTCTACCGCACCTTCCTGAAGCTCTGGTCCTCGGTTGGCCTCAATACCAACCCGATCCCGATCGGCAGCGAACGCTCGCCCGCCGAGCGCAATCTCGAGGCCCTGACGCCGCGCCCACGCCAGGCCTTCCTGCTGCGCACGGTCGAGGGTTTTCCGATCGAGGATGTCGCGGCGATCATGGAGGTCTCCGCGGCGGAGGCGGCCAATCTCGTGCAACTCGCCGGTCAGGAGATCGCCGAGCAGGTCGCGACGGATGTGCTGATCATCGAGGACGAGCCGATCATCGCGCTCGATATCGAGACCATGGTCGAGGAGCTCGGCCATTCCGTCACCGGTGTGGCCCGGACCCATCGCGAGGCGATCGCATCGGTGGCGAAGAAGCGGCCGGGCCTGGTGCTGGCCGATATCCAGCTGGCCGATGGCAGCTCTGGCCTGGATGCGGTGAACGAGATCCTGAGCGCGATCGACGTGCCCGTGATCTTCATCACCGCCTATCCGGAGCGACTGCTGACCGGTGACCGGCCGGAACCCGCCTTCCTGATCACCAAGCCGTTCCAGCCCGAGGCGGTTAAGGCGGCGATCAGCCAGGCGCTGTTCTTCGATCGTCGCGCCGGGCGCAAGGCCGCCTGAGGCTCGGTTTCGATTTCGGTTTCCCGCCCGCGGCGCTTGCGCCGCGGGCATTTTCGTGCGCGCTCACCAGCCCATGAAGTAAAGCACGAGCAGGACCGGGAACGGCGCTATCAGCATGGTCAGTCCGGCCCATTGCATCTCAATCGCTCTCACACTTGTTTCTCCTCGTCGCGACCGGGCATGTCGTCGGTCAGTCTTCGTGCCCGTCGCGTCTTGCGCAGAAACGCTACCAGCCCGGCCAGCGCCGCTGCTGTGAGCGCGATCACAAAGATCACCTGCGCGATCGTGACCGCCAGCCCAGGGACCCCTCCGAAGGCCAGCATCGCTGCGACGAGGGCGACGATCAGAAAGGTCACGGCCCAGCCGGACATCGGGTATCCCTCAACGCTCGCTTAGTCGCCTTGAGAAAACCGCCGCCTGCCGGCAAAGGTTCCGACCCTCAAGCCGGCTGAAGACTCTTACCCCCGTGGAACCGGTTCGGCTTGAAACCGTTGCGCTTAGCGAAGCCGACGGCGTGAGCCGTCGTGCAATGGCGAAGCGGATGACAGGCCTGCGAGCCCATGCAAGAGCCGGCGGATTAGGCATTTTCCTTCTGGTGACAGGCTCGCTGGTGACAGGCTTGAGCGTTGCTGCAGCGGCGCCTCGTCCGATGCCCGCCCCGGTGCCGCCAGCGCGCCCTGCCGATCTGGCCCGGCCCCAGCCGCCCGCCGCAACCCCGGCTGCTCCACAGCAGGACAGCAAGCGCCAGGGCGAGGGCGCGCCGCCGGCCGCGCCCGCTACCGCCACCGAAGGCGCGTGCCTGCGCGCGCTCGGGGCGGTGTCGGGCAACAGGATCCGCCCCCCCGAACCGAAGCTGATCGCGACATCCGACCCGGCCTGCCAGATCGTCGAGCCGGTCACGGTCGAGGCGCTCGCCGTGCGCAACGGCGACGCGCCGGGGCAGATCACTTTCGAGCCGCCGGTCACCATCGGCTGCGAACTGGCGCGCGGCCTCGCCGATTGGCTCGAGGGCAGTCTCCAGCCGCTGGCGCGCGGCTATTTCGGAAGGGATCTCTCGCGGCTGCGGGTTGGCGGTGGTTATGAATGCCGCCGCCGCAACCGGCAGAGTGCCGGACCGATCAGCGAGCACGCGACGGGCCGGGCGCTTGACATCTTCGCCTTCTCGATCGGCGAGCCTAAGGCCGGGGGCTTTGATGTCGTGGTCGAAAAGCCGGCCGGCCTGCTCCAGGCCCGTTTCGTCCAGGCCATCCGCCATTCAGCCTGCGGCGCGTTCTCGACGGCCCTCGGCCCCGGCTCGGACGCGGCGCATGCGAACCACGTGCACCTCGATATCCAGGCGCGACGCTCGGCCTCGACACGATTTTGCCAATAATGAAAAGCGGATAAGATCAGAAGGAAATGTCGGAGAGATCGTCCATGCCGACCGGGATCGACGGTTCGGACAAAGCCAGAGGCAGCGATGAACTCCGCCCGCGTTCGCGCCGTTCACGGCGCAACGCCAGAACGGCGAGCGCCGTATCCCTGTCCAGCCCCGACGAGATCAGGTCTTCCAGCTCCCAGAACGGTGGGAGTTCCGCCTGGCAGACTTGCATCGGGAGATGCTTTGCGTACAGCGCATGGGGGATACGGATGGACATCTGCGTTTCCGGCCGAAGTAGAATGTTAACGTATCATCTCCGAGGAGGTTCCAGCGTGATTAGGAACTGTGGAGCGAATGCGGCGTTTTCAAGTAACCATGTTGCCTAGGAGATTCGTGATGAGCCATCGGTTTGCCAATGCCGCGACTGTGGTCGCATTCGCCGTCGCCGCCTTTGGCGCGCTTCCCTCCGCGGCTCAGGCGCAGACCGGCGCTCCCGCGGGCCGGCTCAACTGCAGTGTCGAGGGCGGAATCGGCCTCGTCGTGACGTCGCAGCGTCCGATGGCCTGCACTTTCACGCCCCGTCGTGGGCCAGTCCAACGTTACACCGGCGTCGTTCGCAGCTTCGGGCTCGATCTCGGCACCATCCGCCGCAGCACCATGTCCTGGCGCGTCTATGGTCCCTATGCGCGCGCTCCGCTCGGCGCGCTCGCCGGCACCTATGTCGGTGCGGCTGCGGGCGCGGCGGCCGGAGCAGGCGGTTCCGGAAACCTTCTGGTTGGCGGCGTCAATAACGAGGTAACGCTTCAGCCCCTCTCCTTGCAGAGCCGTCGCGGCTACAACGTCGCGGTCGGGGTCACCGGCTTCGAACTCTCGCTGGTGCCGCCGCGTCGCCGGCGTTGAACCGAATAGACCGGCGCCGAAATGCCCTTCGGCGCCATGGTTACGGTTCGATAACCTTCTTGTCGCAAGTTTAGTTCAATTTGATGCTATTCCGGCCCGATCACTGGTCTCGGGCCGGAACAACGCGATATCTCCGACGTTCCCCCCGCCATTGGGTAGGGTTCGAGTTGGGGAAGGGACGCCGGATTCACATGGCCGATATCCGCATCCTGATTGTTGAAGATGATCCGTTCATCGCGATGGACATCGAATATGCCGTCATGGAGAAGCTCGGGGACCGCGCCGAGCTGATCGTGGTCGAGTCCGTCGAGGAGGCGCGCCGCGCCGCGGCCACGCCCGTCTCCTGCGCTTTGCTCGATATCGACGTGGTCGGCGGCAAGACCTTCGACATCGCGGCGAGCCTGCTCGACCGGGGCACGCCGATCGCCTTCGTCTCGGGCTCGACCCCGAGCGACGTGCCGCTGCCGCTGCGCGCCGTGCGCTTCCTGCGCAAGCCCTTCTCGACGCGCGAGATCGTCAACTTCGTCTCGGGCGCGCTCAAGGTCCACTGACGGTCCGGGCCGGACCGAGCCTCAGCCACGACCGCCGTCCTATTGCCGTTTCGGGAATGTCAGCGTCACCCGCGTTCCCGGCCGCTCGGCGTCCGGCGACACGGCCTCGGTCGCCATCGTCGCCCGCATGCTGCGCAGCAGGCTGGCGATCACCGTCTGGCCAAGGCCCTTGGTCTCCAGCTCCAGCGGCGTTCCGACGCCGTCATCCTCGACGCTGAGGCTCAGCCCCGGCCCCTCAGATCCGTTGTTCTGGCGCAGCCCGATGATGATGCGGCCCGGAATATTGCTGGGAAAGGCGTGCTTGATCGCGTTGGTGACAAGCTCGTTGACGATGACCACGAAGGATACCGCATCACGGCCGGGCAGCCGGATCGAGTCCATGTCGAGCTCGATATGGATCGGCCGCCCCTCCGCCGCCTTGCCGATCTCGGCCAGGAGATCCTCCATATAGGGCCGGGCGTCGATCTCGTCGGTCTCGATGTCGAGGCGCAGGCGGCGCTGACCGGCCGCGATAGCCTGGATGCGCGACTGCGCCTGGGTCAGCGCGTCCTTGACTGCGGGCTCGCGTGTCTGCCGGCTCTGCACGTTGAGCAGCGCCGAGACCATGGCGAGGTTGTTGCCGACACGGTGGTTGACGTCGCGCAGCAGCGCCTCGATGCGCACGCGCTCGCCTTCGAGCTGCTGCGTGCGCTCGGCGACGATCTGCTCGAGCTCGGCATTGGTCATCGCCAGCACGGCGCTGCGGCGCTGGCGCGAGCGCAATTGCGACCAGGCCACGAAGGCGAGCGCCGCCAGCGCCACGACGATGCCGATGCTGGCCCAGAGCCGCCGGCGCGCCTCGCGGTTGTTGAGCGCGACCAGCCTTATGTTCTCGGCGAGCTGGATCTGCTGGACGGAGTTGCGCAGCTCGTCCATCGCGACGATGCCATTGCCGTCGCGCACAGGGCAAGCGCCTCCGGCCGCTTGCCGTCGCGCGCCAGCGCGATCGTTGCGTCGAGCTCGTTCAGCTTGCGGATGGCCTGGCTGCGCATGAGCTCGGCCCGCTCCCGCTGCATGGGAGCATCCTGGACTAGCCGCTCGAGCGACTCCAGTTCCGGCATCGCAGCGGCGCGACCGCTGGTATAGGGCGCGAGATACGCGTCGACGCCGGTCAGCAGGAAACCGCGCTGGCCTGTCTCGGCGTCGCGGATATGACCGAGGAAGCGTTCGGCCCGCTCGCGGATCTCGATCGAGAGCGACACCTGCCGCGCCGCCTCGACCGCCTTGGTGTTGATCCAGGCGGCGAGCACGATCGCAAGGCCGACGACGCCGATCGCGGCGATCGTCGTTGTGGCGGAGCGCAATCTCGCGCTGAGCTGCATCATCGGAAGTCGGGACGACCGATCGCGTTGCGTTGCGTGGGCGAGCATGGACACCGTGATAGCCGACGGAGTCGCGATTCCCTACGTAAAAAGATGGACCCAGTCCGTGCCCTGGCTGGCGGGTCGCCCATCCGCATCAGCGCATACGGCCCAAAACGAGCCGTGTCTGCGGGGGAGATCGTCCGCTAAAGTCTTGGCATGATACGGCTTCGTAGCTCGGGCCGGGGCGCTTGACGCGCCTTGCCCGGGCGGCGCCCATGCCTAGGCCTCCTCATCGTCGCGATCGCCGGTTGCCTTGAAGATCTGCCTGCCGAGGACCGCGCCGAGCACGACGACGGCGCCGGCAAGGCCGACTCGCCAGCCCTTGCGCGAGCCCAGCAAGGTCGCGGCGAGCGGCGCCGCAGCGAAGGCGGTTGCCGCCACCGGCCGTGCCGGGCGGGGCCTGCTCTTGATATAGGCGGCCATGGCGAACACCAGCAACGCCAGCACGAAGAGCCCGCCGGCGACGATCAGGCTGGCCGAGACCGAGCCGTAATACTGCGCCAGAGCCGTGTGGAGCGCGCCGAGCGCGAATCCCACCGCTGCGAGCAGCAGCAGGACGGCGAAGCCGTAAAGACCGTAGATCGTGACATTGCGCCTGACCGCGCCACTGACCTCGGATGTGATCAGTGCTCCCAGCCCCCCGAGCATGGTCAGCGCGCCGCGAGAAAGCCGACGAACAAGCCGACCGCCGCCGCCAGCCCGAGCGCACGCAGCGGCCGTTCACGGATCTCATCCTCGATCAGCCGTTGCAACTCGCCCGCCTGCTCCTTGGCGACATCGGCCATCTTGTCGGTGTCGACGCCGACGGATTTCAACTTGTCGCTGACGCTGGCGGCGAGTTCCTCGGCGCTGCGCATCAGCGCATCGGCCTCGCGGCTCGCGCTCCGGCTGGCCGAGGCGGCGCGGTCCACCGCCTCGTCTGCAGCGGCGGAGGCTTCGGCCTTGGCCCGCCTGACGGTGGCGCTCGCCTGGCGCTTGGCGGAAGCGGCGGTGGTGGCCATGTCTGTCATCCCCTCTGCATGAGATCGCGTGCTTGCCGAGCGTGCCCCGGCTGCTCATCGTGCCAACGTCCCAAGGGAACTCCGGTTCCGCTTCGGGTTCAAGCCGCATTGCCGGCCGCTTCGGCCTCGGCCCCGGCCTCTTCGGCCTGCGCCCGGCGATATCTGGAGAATTCCTCCTGCGCCACCAGGCCGACCAGCACGATCGGCGTCGACAGCACGGCCCCGACCGGACCCCAGAGCCAGAGCCAGAAGATGAAGGCGATGAAGATCAGGAAGGGCGAGATCGTCAGCCCGCGCCCGACGAAGACCGGCGTCACCGCATTCCCCTCGACGAGATGCATCACGTAATAGACGGCCGCTGGCCAGATCGCGCTGATCAGAAGCGGCGCGGTGAGCAGCGCCGCCGCAAAGAGCATGATCGCGACGATGATCGGGCCGATGAAGGCGAGATAGTTCAGCAGGAAGGCGAGCGCGCCCCAGAAGACCGGGAAGGGCAGGCCGGCGAGCCAGGCGATCGCCATGGTCAGCAGGCCCATGGCGAGATTGATCAGCGTCACCAGCCCGAAATAACGCGCTACCCGCGTCTCGATCTCCTGGAAGAACGAGCCGGCCGAGCGCCGCGCGCTATGGCCGAGGCAGAGCCTGAGCGCCCGCGCCTTGAGGTGCCTGCGCGTCGCCAGCCAGAAATAGACCGTCGCGACGAAGATCAGCAGGCCGCCGGCCGCCGCCGACGAGCTCATCGCGATGTCGACCAGAGGATTGCCCTGCGATACATTGAGCTCGACGCCTTCCTTGCCCGAGAGGCTCGCCGCCGCCTTCTTGAACTCCTCCATGAAGGCGAAGACGCCGGAGAGCTTGGCCCGCAACGCTGCCAGCATCGCCGGGAACTGGTCGCTCCAGGCCGCGATCGGCACGGCGAGCACCGTGATGGCGGCGAGCAGGGCGACGATACCGAGAATGACGATCGCGGCCGCCGCGAGATGCTGCGGCACGCCGTGCCGGACCAGCCAGTCGACCAGCGGTCCGAGCACGAGCCCGAAGATCATGCCGGCTGTGATCGGCAGAGCGATGACCCGCGTCTGGTAGAGCGCCGCGGTAGCGAGGATGACGAAGATGCCGACGATCGCGTAACGCAGGATCAGGTCGTGCTCATAGGGCGTCACCGCGCCATCGTCCTCGATGGTCTCGGGTTCCGCCATATAGCGCGGAAACGGCCTCCAGGCCGACGTGCTGAGCATGGTCTACGTTCCCCCGCGCGCCACGCTCCCGGCGCGTCGGGCCAATAACCTTTGGCTATCGGGGAAGTTCCGGGGCAGGCCCGAAAGCTATTGCTTCTGTCCTGAAGCCTGATCCGCAGGCTCACGCCTCGACGGATGCTCCAGCGTTCTCAGGCATATCCTTCGCGGCGCCGCCTTGCGACATCCCGGACGTGGCTGGACAGATGGCGAGCTAGTGCGCCTCGTCCCAGTTATGAGCTGCCCGTGCGTCGACCTGCAGCGGCACGCGCAGCTGTACCGCCGGGTGCGGCGCGTCGACCATCACCTTGGTGATCACCGGCAGCGCCGCCTCGACCTGGTGCTCCGGCACCTCGAAGACCAGTTCGTCATGCACCTGCAGCAGCATGCGCGCGTCGATCTTCGCAGCGGCGAGCGCGCCGTCCATCCGGATCATGGCACGGCGGATGATGTCGGCGGCCGAGCCCTGGATCGGCGCATTGATCGCCTGGCGCTCGACGAAGGCGCGCTCCGACGGATTCTTCGAGGCGACAGCCGGGAAATGGCAGACGCGCCCGAAGATCGTGGTCACCAGCCCGTTGGCGCGCACATTGGTGCGGGCCTGGTCCATGTAGTCGCGGATGCCGGGGAAGCGCTCGAAATACTTGCGGATATAGGCGCTCGCCTCCTCGCGCCCGATGCCGAGCTGATTGGCGAGGCCGAAGGCCGAGATGCCGTAGATGATGCCGAAATTGATGGCCTTGGCGCGCCGACGCACCTCGCTCGGCATGCCCTCGACCGGGACGCCGAACATCTCGGACGCCGTCATCGCATGGATGTCGACTCCATCGGCGAAAGCCTGCCGGAGCTGCGGGATCTCGGCGATATGGGCGAGGATCCGCAGCTCGATCTGGCTGTAATCGGCCGAGATCAGCTTGTGACCCTTCTCGGCGACGAAGGCGGTGCGGATCTTGCGGCCGGCCTCGGTGCGGATCGGGATGTTCTGCAGGTTCGGCTCGGAGGAGGAGAGCCGGCCGGTGGTCGTCGCAGCCAGTGCGTAGGAGGTGTGGACGCGGTGGGTCTGCTGGTTCACATAGCCCGGCAGCGAATCCGTATAGGTCGATTTCAGCTTGGCAAGCTGGCGCCAGTCCAGGATCTTGGCGGGCAGCTCATGGCCCTGCTCGGCGAGGTCTTCCAGCACGCCGGCGCCGGTCGCCCATTGGCCGGTCGCGGTCTTCGAGGCGCCGGCAAGCCCCATCTTGCCGAACAGGATATCGCCGAGCTGCTTCGGCGAGCCGATCGTGAATTTCTCGCCGGCCAGCGTGTAGATCTCGTCCTCCAGCCGGGCCAGTCCCTGCGCGAAATCGCCGGAAAGGCGCGACAGGATCTGCCGGTCGATGGCGATGCCGCGCCGCTCCATATTGGCGAGCACCTCGACCAGCGGTCGCTCCAGCACCTCGTAGACCGAGGTCTTGCCCTCGGCCGCGAGCCTGGGCTTCAGCGCCCGCCACAGGCGCAGCGTCACATCGGCATCCTCGGCCGCGTAGGCCGTCGCCTTGTCGAGGGGCACCTTGTCGAAGGTTACCTGCGCCTTGCCGGTGCCGGCGACCTCGGAATAGGCGATGGTCTTGTGGCCAAGATGCAGCTCCGAGAGCTTGTCCATGCCGTGGTTGTTCTTGCCGGCATCGAGCGCATAGGAGATCAGCATCGTGTCCTCGACCGGCGACACGGGCATGCCGTGGCGTTCGAGCACGAGCAGGTCGTATTTCAGGTTCTGGCCGATCTTCAGGATGCCGGGATCGGCGAGCACGGGCTTCAGCGCCGTCACGAGATCCGCGACCGGGATCTGCCCCTCGATCAGACCTGAATCGAACAGCCCGTCGCCGGCCCGGTGCTGCAACGGGATGTAGCAGGCCTTGCCGGGCGCGACCGCGAGCGAGATGCCGACGAGATCGGCCTGCATTGCGTCGAGCGAATTGGTCTCGGTATCGAGCGCGACATGGCCGGTCTCGTAGGCCCAGCCGATCCAGCGCGTCAGATCGGCGAGCGAGCGCACGCATTCATAGCTCGCGCGGTCGATCGGCGCCTTCGCCACCTCGTCGCGGCGCTGCGCCACCAGATCGCCCGGTTTCAGCATGCCGTCGGCCAGCGCAGGGGCGGCAGATGCAGCGCCTTCGACCACGACGGCGGCTACCGCGACATTCGCACCATCGGTCGCGACGGCGACCGCAGCTGCGACCGGCAGATCCGCTCCGGCATAGAGCGCCTTGAGCTCGGCCGCGCGCGAGCCGCCCGGTGCCAGCGCCGGATCGGGATCGACCGCGGCGACATCGACTTCATAGGCCTCGGAGACGCGCTTGGTGATGGTGGTGAACTCCATCGCCTTGAGGAAGGCGACGAGCTTTGCCGGGTCGGGCTGGGCCAGCGTCAACTCGTTGAGCGGCGTCTCGACCTTCACGTCGTCGACCAGGCTGACCAGCTTGTGCGAGACGCGGACTTTCTCGATCACCTCGGGATTGGTAAGCGTCTCCCGGCGCTTCGGCTGCTTGATCTCGCCGGCCCGCGCCAGCAGCGTTTCGAGATCGCCGAATTCGCCGATGAGCTGCGCGGCCGTCTTGATGCCGATACCGGGCGCGCCCGGGACATTGTCGGTCGCGTCGCCGGCGAGCGCCTGCACGTCCACCACCTTGTCCGGCGTCACGCCAAAATATTCGACAACCTCAGGCTCGCCGATCTTGCGCTCGGGCCGGAAACCCGCGCCCTTCTTGGCGTCGCCCGAGGCCGGGTCGTACATCGCGACGCCCGGCCGCACGAGCTGCATCAAATCCTTGTCGGCCGAGACGATCAGCACGTCGGCTCCAGCCTCGCGCGCCTGCCGGGCATAGGTCGCGATCAGGTCGTCGGCCTCGTAGACATCCTGCTCTACCGGGATCAGCCCGAAGGCACGCACCGCCTCGCGCATCAGCGGGAATTGCGGGATGAGATCGGCCGGCGGCTCGGAGCGGTTGCCCTTATAGGCCGGGTAGATCTGCTTGCGGAACGAGTTCTCCGACTTGTCGAAGACGATGGCGAGATGGGTCGGCCTGACGCCGAGCACGCCCTCGCGCACGAACTGAAAGAGCTTGGTGGCGAAGAGCCGGACCGCGCCTGAGGGCAGCCCGTCCGAGCGCGACAGGTATTTCCGGTCCTGGTTGATCGACTGGAAATAGGCGCGGAAGATGAAGTTCGAGCCATCGACCAGGAAGAGATGGTCGCCGGGCTTCAGATCGGGTGCGGTCGTGCTCATGGCGCGGACCTTATTCGGGCAGGGCGGGCCGGTCCATGCTTGTTGAAGCGGGCTGACGCAAAAGCCTGTCAGCAGTCTGACACTGCCGCGTCATTGCGAGCGCAGCGAAGCAATCCAGGCTCGTAGAGCTCTACGGCTCCTGGATTGCTTCGCTGCGCTCGCAATGACGGGAGTGAGGTCATGACGGGGGCGAGGTCGCGGCAGGGTCTTCAACCGGCCGACCTCACAAGCCCTCTCCTTACAGGAGAGGGCTCTCGCAGCCCAATCGGGCTCACTTCGTGATCGTGTCGATCTCGGCGAGTTCTTCGGCCGTCAGCGCCCAGCTGGCCGCCTTGACGTTGGCCTCGACCTGCTCCGGCTTGGTCGCGCCGGCGATGACGCTGGAGACGACCGGCTGGGCTGCGAGCCAGGAGAAGGCGAGCTCGACCAGGGTCTTGCCGCGCGCCTCGCAGAAGGCGGCCAGCTTCTCGGTCTTCTCCCAGTTCGCGTCGGTCAGCACCTCGGCGGCGCGCTGCGATTCCCGGGTCATGCGCGCGCCTTCCGGCAGCGGCGCGTTGCGCTTGTACTTGCCGGTGAGCAGGCCGTTGGCGAGCGGGAAATAGGGCAGGAGGCCCATATTGTAATGCATTGCGGCGGGAATCAGCTCCTTCTCGGCGCCGCGCACCATGAGGCTGTATTCGTCCTGGCAGGAGACGAAGCGCTCGGTGCCGAGCAGCTTGGCGGTCCAGGCGGCATCGCCGACCTGCCAGCTCGCGAAGTTGGAGCAGCCGATATAGCGCACCTTGCCCTGGCTGATCAGGTCTTCGAGCGTGCGCAGCGTCTCGTCGATCGGGGTCAGCGGGTCGTAGCGATGCATCTGGTAGAGATCGATCCAGTCGGTCTTGAGCCGCTTCAGCGAGGCTTCGACCGCATCCATGATGTAACGGCGCGAGCCGCCCTTCTTGATCCCGGCCTCGTCCATCACCATGCCGAACTTGGTCGCCAGCACGATCTGTTTGCGCCGGTCGCCGAGCAGCTTGCCCATCACCTCTTCCGAGCCGCCGCGATTGCCGTAGACATCCGCGGTGTCGAACAGGGTGATGCCGCTGTCGATCGCCTTGTCGATGACTTTGCGGGTCGATTCATCATCGATCCGGCCGCCGAAATTGTTGCAGCCGAGGCCGACGAGGGAGACGCGCAGGCCCGAGCGGCCGAGGTTGCGGGTGAGCATGGGGAGGAGTCCTTCGATGGGAAGGACGATATATCAACAGAGCCGGCGCGCCGCGGCAACAGCGTCCCACGCAACGCCGTTCAGGCGCAGATGGCGGGCCGGTTCAGGCCGGCGCCGCCGCCAGCCAGCCGATGCGATCAAGAAGCTCGCGCGCGACCTCCTGCGGCGAGCGTCCATCCGTATCGACGACCAGGAAATCCCGGGCATCCTCGCCGTTCATCCGCTTGGCCTGCCGCAGCGAGCGCTCGATCTGCGCGTCACGCCCGACGCCGATCTCGCGCCGGTCGAGCCGCTCCAGCAGCGTCGCGTCGCTGCCGCGCAGGCGCACGACCATGATCGTCGCGTCGGGGATGGCGGCCAGGATCCAGCGCTTGTCATGGGCGACATGCATCATGACGCCGGACATGATCAGCCTGTTATGGCCGAGGCTGCGATAGGTGCCCCAGAGCGCCGCCAGGTTGAGCTGGCTGACATCGCTCGCGCAGGGCTTCAGCGCGTCGAGGGCCGGCCGGTCGGGGCGCGGAAACACCCGGTCGAGCTCGTCGCTCTCGATCGTCGCATGGGGGAGGCCGGCCTCGGCGAGGCGCGCGGCGATCTCCCAGCACAATGTCGATTTGCCGATCCCTGCCGGCCCGGTGACCAGCAGGATCTCGGTCGTCGTGGTGGCGGAGGCCAGATCGCTCAGGCCACCGCTTCCTTCTGCTTCTGCGAGCGCTTGCGATCGTTGGGGTCGAGAATGCCCTTGCGCAGGCGGATCGACTTCGGCGTCACCTCGACCAGCTCGTCATCGTCGATCCAGGCCAGCGAGCGCTCCAGCGTCATCCGGATCGGCGGGGTCAGGCGCACGGCCTCGTCCTTCGAGGTGGTGCGGATGTTGGTCAGCTTCTTGCCCTTGAGCACGTTGACCTCGAGGTCGTTCTCGCGGGTGTGCTCGCCGACGATCATGCCCTGATAGACCTTCCAGCCCGGCTCGATCATCATCGGGCCGCGGTCTTCGAGGTTCCAGAGCGCGTAGGCCACGGCCTCGCCGGTCTCCATCGCGATCAGCACGCCATTGCGGCGCCCGCCGATCTCGCCCTTATAGGGCAGGTAATCGTGGAACAGGCGGTTCATGATCGCTGTGCCGCGCGTGTCGGTCAGCAGCTCGCCCTGGTAGCCGATCAGGCCCCGCGTCGGGGCGTGGAAGACGAGACGCAGGCGATTGCCGCCGGACGGACGCATCTCCAGCATGTCGGCCTTGCGCTCCGACATCTTCTGCACGACGACGCCGGAATGCTCCTCGTCGACGTCGATGATGACCTCCTCGATCGGCTCGAGCAGCTGGCCGGCCTCATCGCGCTTCAGCACGACGCGCGGACGCGAGACGCCAAGCTCGAAACCCTCGCGGCGCATGGTCTCGATCAGGATGGCGAGCTGCAACTCGCCGCGGCCGGAGACGACGTAGCTGTCCTTGTCGGAGGCTTCCTCGATCCGTAGCGCGACATTGCCCTCGGCCTCCTTGAACAGGCGGTCGCGGATGACGCGGGTGGTGACCTTGTCGCCTTCGGTGCCGGCGAGCGGCGAATCGTTGACCATGAAGGTCATCGAGACGGTCGGCGGATCGATGGGCTGGGCCTTGATCGGGGTTTCGACGATGGGGTCGCAGAACGTGTCGGCGACGGAGCCCTTCACCAGGCCGGCGATCGAGACGATATCGCCCGCAATCGCTTCCTCGATCGGCTGGCGCTCGAGGCCGCGGAAGGCGAGGATCTTGGTGATGCGGCCGGTCTCGACCACCGAGCCGTCGCCCGAGAGCACCTTGACGGTCTGGTTCGGCTTGGCCGAGCCGGAAGTGACGCGGCCGGTGATGATGCGGCCGAGATAGGGATTGGCTTCGAGCAGCGTGCCGATCATGCGGAACGGGCCTTCCTCGACCTTCGGCTCCGGCACGTGCTTCAGGATCAGGTCGTACATCGGCGCCAGGCCCTGGTCCTGCGGGCCTTCCGGCGAATGCGCCATCCAGCCCTGCTTGCCCGAACCGTACAGGATCGGGAAATCGAGCTGTTCGTCGCTGGCATCGAGCGCGGCGAAGAGATCGAACACCTCGTTGATCACCTCGGTGACGCGGGCATCAGGCTTGTCGACCTTGTTGATCGCCACGATGGGCCTGAGGCCGAGCTTCAGCGCCTTGGCGACCACGAACTTGGTCTGCGGCATCGGGCCTTCGGCGGCGTCGACCAGCACGATCGCCGAGTCGACCATGTTCAGGATGCGCTCGACCTCGCCGCCGAAATCGGCGTGGCCGGGCGTGTCGACGATATTGATGCGGACATCCTTCCAGACAACCGAGGTGGCCTTGGCCAGGATGGTGATGCCGCGCTCCTTTTCGAGGTCGTTCGAGTCCATCACGCGCTCGGCGACGCGCTGGTTCTCGCGGAACGAGCCCGACTGCTGCAGCAGCTTGTCGACGAGCGTGGTCTTGCCATGGTCGACGTGGGCGATGATGGCGATGTTGCGCATGGACATCGGAACGGGCCTTTTCATGACCGCGAGCCGGCACGGAAAGCCCGGCCGGCGCAGCCCCTCTTCAAGAGAATCTGGAATTCGCTGCGCTGCACATAAACGTTGGAGGGCGTTTGGGCAACCTCGCCGGCGCGGATGTGCTTAAGGCGCCGGGCTTTCCTGCGCCTCGACCAGCACGAGCCGCCGCTCGGCCACGGCCCGGCCGACCTGGTCCATTGCCAGCCGGTAGGCCGCGAGACCGGCCGCGTCGACATTGCCCTGGGAGAAATTGCCCAGCACGTCGGCGAGCACCGCATCGGCCTCGCGCTCGTAGCTGACGAGGGCCGCCTCGTTCTCCTCGGCGCGGATGGCCGCGAGCATGGCGACCAGCCGGTCGAGCCCGGCCATCGCCTTGCGCCGGCGCGCCGCGCTCTCCTGGCTGAGCAGGCCGGCAAAGCCGGTGCCGACCACGGAGAGAACCATCGCGCCGAGATAGAACCAGTCGCCATAGCGCTCGAAGAAGGTCTCCTGCTCGCCATCGATATAGGCGGCGGCGCCGGAATGGACCGAGAGCGGCGCATCCTTGTCGGTCGATGGCGCTTCCAGCCCCTGGATCGACGGCAGCTCGCCGGCCAACGTCATGCGCAGGCCCAGAAGCGCCTTCACCAGGTCGCCGACGGTACTGTCGTCGAGCGACTGCGCCGCCATCAGCCGCGAGGTGATCGCGATCGTCGGCAGGTTCTCCGCCGGGCGGGGCGGGTCGCCGCCGAGCGCGCCACGTACGATCTCGCCGGTCTCGATCGGCCGATGCCGCGCCGCGATCGCATCGGCCTCGCGGATCGGGATCAGGACGGGGTCGTTGCCCCAGGCCGAGCGCAGCCGGCTGAGCCCTTCGTTATTCGTCCGCGAGCCGACTGCGTTGATCGAGAAGAACGCGTCGATGCGCTTCTCCTGCGCCGCGGCGACGACTTCATCGCGGTTGAGCGGGACGATGTCGACCTCCTCGGAGCGGACCTCGTATTGCTCGAGCACCAGCTTGAGCAGTGCCAGATTGCCCTGCGGGTTGCGGACGACACCGACCTTGTGGCCGCGCAGATCGGCGATACGGCCGATCGCGCTCTCCTTGCGGGTGATGAAGAAGGGAAAGGAGCGGCGGATGATCAGAGCGGTATCGGCCTGCTCGGGCAGGGCGATATCGGGTCGCACGATCGCGAGCTCGGCCTGGCCCTCGTCGATCCGCTTTGCGCTTTCCTCGGAACCCTCCGTCAGGATGAGCCGGATGCGGATCTCGGATTTCTCCCGGCTCAGGCCCTGCACGAAGCCCGCAGCCAGACGCGCATCCTCGGAGCCGAGCGGGCCGACGGCAAGGCGCAGGGTCCTGGGCTGGTTGAGGACATAGAACACCGAGGCGGCGATACCGAAGATCGCCAGCAGGCCGGCCAGACCCATGAAACCTCGCCGTCCCATGCCGGATCACCGCCGCCTGATGTTGCCCTTGCGCCCAAGCATTGCTTTGCCCGCCAAGATGTCGCAAGTGCGGCGCGACCTGCCGATATGATATGGCGTGCAAATGTCCGGACCGACTGCTCCCTTCCTCGTCAAGATCTGCGGGCTCTCCACGCCGGAGACCCTTGAAGCGGCGCTCGCTGCCGGCGCCGACATGATCGGCCTCAACTTCCACCCGAGGAGCCCGCGCTTCGTCACGCGCGAGCGGGCGAGGGAACTCGCCGCCATGGCCCGCGACCGCGCCGAGATCGTTGCGCTGGTCGTCGATTTCGAGCCGCACCAGGCGGCCGAACTGGCGGCGGACCTCGAGGCCGACTGGGTGCAACTGCATGGCCGCGAGACGCCGGAGCAGGTCGCCGCCATCCGCGCCGCCACCGGCAGGCGCGTGATGAAAGCCCTCGGCGTCGCCGGCCCTGCCGACCTGGCCGTCATCCCGGCCCATGCAGCGGTCGCCGACCTCATCCTGCTCGATGCCAAGCCGCCGAAGGACGCCGCCTATCCCGGCGGCCACGGCAAGCCCTTCGACTGGAGCATCCTGGCCGAACTCGACCCAGGCTGGCGCTTCATGCTATCGGGCGGGCTCGGGCCTGCGAATGTCGCGGACGCCATCCGCGTCACCAGGCCGGCCGGCGTCGATGTCTCCTCGGGCGTCGAAAGCGCGCCGGGCGTCAAGGATATCGGCCGGATCAGGGATTTCATCGCCGCGGCACGCCGCGCCGCTGAGCAATTGTAAGAAGGCAGGCTTGAGCATGAACGCGCCCCGCAACCCGAACACCTTCCGCTCGGGCCCGGACGAGAATGGCCGCTTCGGCCTGTTCGGCGGCCGTTTCGTTGCCGAAACGTTGATGCCGCTGATCCTGGAGCTGGAAGAGGCCTATAACGCCGCCAAGGCCGATCCCGCCTATCACGCCGAGACCGCCGAAGGGCTGAAACATTATGTCGGCCGGCCCTCGCCGCTCTATTTCGCCGAGCGCCTGACCGATCATTTCGGCGGCGCAAAGATCTATCTGAAGCGCGAGGAGCTGAATCACACCGGCTCGCACAAGGTCAACAATGTGCTCGGCCAGATCCTGCTGGCCCGCCGCATGGGCAAGAAGCGCATCATCGCCGAGACCGGTGCCGGCCAGCACGGCGTCGCCACCGCGACGCTCTGCGCCCGCTATGGCCTCGAATGCATCGTCTACATGGGCGCGGTCGACGTCGCCCGGCAGGCGCCGAACGTCTTCCGCATGCAGATGCTGGGCGCCACCGTCATTCCCGTCGAATCCGGCACCAAGACCCTCAAGGACGCGATGAACGAGGCCCTGCGCGACTGGGTCACCAATGTCGCGACGACCTTCTACTGCATCGGCACGGTCGCCGGCCCGCATCCCTACCCGGCCATGGTCCGCGATTTCCAGTCGATCATCGGCAAGGAGACGCGTGAGCAGATGCAGGAGCTCGAAGGCCGCCTGCCGGATTCGCTGATCGCCTGCATCGGCGGCGGCTCCAATGCGATGGGCCTGTTCCACCCCTTCCTCGACGATCCCAGCGTCGAGATCTATGGGGTCGAGGCCGCCGGCCATGGCATCCCGTCGGGCTTGCACGCGGCTTCGCTGAGCGGCGGCCGCCCCGGCGTGCTGCACGGCAACCGCACCTATCTGCTCCAGGACGAGGACGGGCAGATCAAGGACGCCCATTCGATCTCGGCTGGACTCGACTATCCCGGCATCGGTCCGGAGCATTCCTGGCTCAACGATGTCGGCCGGGTGAAGTACATCTCGGCCACGGACGAGGAGGCGCTCGAGGCCTTCCAGCTCATCTCCAAGCTCGAAGGCATCATTCCCGCCTTGGAATCGGCACATGCGCTTGCTCGTGTCGCGGAACTCGCGCCGCAGAAGCCGAAGGATCACCTGATGGTGGTCAATCTCTCCGGTCGCGGCGACAAGGACATTCCGCAGGTGGCGGAGATCCTGGCGAAGCGCTGATCTTCGCCGGCCCGCCGAGAAGGAGCAGACGATGAAGAAGGCGATCCTGTTCGCGGCCATGCTGGCCCTCTCCAGCCAGGCGCAGGCCCAGAACCGCGACGCGGCCCCCGCCGAAGGCATCGTCATCCGCACTGAGGCGGAAGTCCGGGTCAAGCCGGATATCGCCACCATCCAGGTCGGCGTGGTCAGCGAGGGCAAGACGGCCGCCGAGGCCCTGGCCAAGAACACGCCCGCGCTCGCCAAGCTGGTCGAGGCGGTCAAGGCGGCCGGCATTGCACCGGGCGACCTGATGACCTCGCAGGTCTCACTGACGCCGCGCATGACCCAGCCGCCGGTGAACCCGGGCCCGCGTCCGCCGCGCGCCGCGACGATCGACGGCTATGAGGCCCGTACCGGCCTGACCGTCACCGTGCGGGACCTCGCCAAGGCCGGCCCGCTGATCGACGCACTGGTCGCCGCCGGCTCCAACGAGATGTCGGGCATCAGTTTTGGCTTGGCCGACGAGAGCAAGGTGAAGGACGAGGCTCGCCGGAAGGCGGCGGAGGCTGCGCGTGGGCGCGCGACGCTCTATGCCCAGGCGCTCGGCGTGAAGGTCGGCGAACTCGTCTCGATCGTCGAGGCGGAGGCCGAGTCGATCCGCCCTCAGGGCGACATGCGCGCCTTCCGCATGGCGGCAAGCCCCGCGCCGATCTCGATCGAGCCCGGCGAGATCACCGTGACCAGCTCGCTGCGCACCGTCTGGCGGATCGCGCCCTGAGCCCTCGCCAGCCCGCCCCCTTCATGCTAACCGCAAGCCCCATGACTGACACCGGCCAGACCCGCATCCAATCCCGCTTCAAAGCCTGCGCTGCCGAAGGCCGCGCTGCGCTCGTGACCTTCGTCACTGCCGGCGATCCGGATTTCGACACCGCCAGCGCGATCCTGAACGCCCTGCCCGCAGCCGGCGCCGATGTGATCGAGCTCGGCGTGCCCTTCACCGATCCGATGGCCGACGGCGTGCCGGTCCAGCTCGCCGGACAGCGTGCACTGAAGGCCGGCCAGACCCTGAAGAAGACGCTGGCCATGGTGGACGCCTTCCGCAAGGCCGGCCATGACACGCCGATCGTGCTGATGGGCTACTACAATCCGATCTACGCCTATGGCGTCGAGCGTTTCCTGCAGGATGCCCGCGCCATCGGCATCGATGGCCTGATCGTCGTCGACCTGCCGCCCGAGGAGGATGCCGAGCTCTGCATCCCCGCGCTCGAAGCGGGGGTCAGCTTCATTCGCCTGGCAACCCCGACGACCGACGACAAGCGCCTGCCCAAGGTGCTCAGCAACACCTCGGGCTTCGTCTATTATGTCTCGATGACCGGCGTCACCGGCGGCGCCATTGCGAGCTATGACGCGGTCGGCGAGGCTGTCGCCCGCATCAAAGAGCATACCGACCTGCCCGTCGCCGTCGGCTTCGGCGTCAAGACTGCGGCCGATGCCATCGCGATCGCGAAGGGTGCCGATGGCGTCGTCGTCGGCTCGGCCCTGGTGGAGCGCGTCCGGCTCTCGCTCGATGCCGAAGGCAAGGCCACGGAAAAGACGGTTTCGGCTGTCACCTCGCTGGTCAGCGAGCTTGCTGCCGGCGTCCGCTCGGTGGCGAAGGCTGCGGCCTGACCGGCCGCGCCTGTCTCAAGTTTCAAGGATGATCCGATGAACTGGATTTCCGAAGTCGTCCGTCCGCGCATCAAGACGCTGTTCAAGCGCGAGAGCCCGGAGAACCTCTGGATCAAGTGCCCCGATTCCGGGCAGATGGTCTTCCACAAGGATGTCGAGGCGAATGGCTTCGTCATTCCCGGTTCCAACCATCATATGCGCGTCACCGCGGTCGACCGGCTGCGCCTGACCTTCGACGAGGGCAAATGGCTCGACGTGCCCTTGCCCGAGGTCGCTGTCGATCCGCTGAAATTCCGTGACGAGAAGCGCTATACCGACCGCCTGAAGGACGCCCGCACCAAGACCGGCGCGCAGGATGCCTTCAAGGTCGGCTATGGCCGGGTCAAGGGCCTGCCGCTGACCATCGCGGTGCAGGATTTCCACTTCATGGGCGGCTCGCTCGGCATGGCGGCGGGCGAGGCCTTCGTAAAGGGCGCGGAGACCGCGATCGAGAAGAAGACGCCTTACGTCGTCTTCGCCGCGTCCGGCGGCGCGCGCATGCAGGAGGGCATCCTCTCGCTGATGCAGTTGCCGCGCACGACGGTCGCGGTTCGCCGCCTGCGTGCTGCCGGCCTGCCCTATTTCGTCGTGCTGACCAACCCGACCACCGGCGGCGTCACCGCCTCCTACGCCATGCTCGGCGATGTCCATATTGCCGAGCCGGGCGCGCTGATCGGCTTCGCCGGCCCCCGCGTGATCGAGCAGACCATTCGCGAGAAGCTGCCGGACGGTTTCCAGCGCGCCGAGTATCTGAAGGATCACGGCATGGTCGATATGGTCGTCCACCGCCACGACATCCCCGAGACCCTGGCCCGCCTCGGCCGCCTGCTCACCAGGCAGCCGGAGGTCGAGGTGCTGGAGGCGGCTCCGAAACCGGAGCAGCCCGTCACCGAAGCCGCCTAAGGCAGATGCGGCGCAGCGGGCAGGCTTGAGCGCATGGGGTCATCCGACACGCTGCTGGCGCGTTTCCTGGCGCTGCACCCCAAGCTGATCGACCTTTCGCTCGGCCGTATCCTGCGCCTGCTCGAGCGCCTCGGCGATCCGCACCACCATTTGCCGCCGGTCATCCATGTCGCCGGCACCAATGGCAAGGGCTCGACCATCGCCTTCATGCGGGCGATCCTCGAAGCGGCGGGCCTCAGCGTCCATGTCTATACCTCGCCGCATCTGGTGCGCTTCCACGAGCGCATTCGGCTGGGTGCCCCGGGCGGCGGCCGCTATGTCGACGAAGCCCTGCTGGTCGCGGCATTGGAGCGCTGCGAAAAGGCCAATGCCGGCGATCCGATCACCTTTTTCGAGATCACGACCTCGGCCGCCATTCTGCTCTTCGCCGAGCACAAGGCCGATGTGCTCCTGCTCGAAGTCGGCCTCGGCGGGCGCTATGACACGACCAATGTCGTCGCCCATCCTGCCTGCACGGTGGTGACACCGGTCTCGATGGATCATTCCGAATATCTCGGCGACACCGTCACCAAGATTGCCGGCGAGAAGGCGGGCATCTTCAAACGCGGTGCGCCGGCTGTAATTGCGCCGCAGGAGCCCGAGCCCACGGCGGTCCTGGAAGCCGCGGCGGAGCGTGCCGGCGCCTCGAAGATCCTGATCGGCGCGCAGGATTTCAACGTCCATGAGGATGGCGGCAGGCTGGTCTACGAGGATGGCGACGGCCTGCTCGACCTGCCCTTGCCGCGCCTGGCCGGCCGCCATCAGCATATCAATGCCGGCACGGCCATCGCCGCGCTCCGCGCAGCCGGCTATGGCGGCCTGCCGGCCAAGGCTTTCGAGCGCGGCATGCTCGAGGCCGAATGGCCGGCCCGGCTGCAAAGGCTGGCGCGCGGCAGGCTCTCCGAGCTCGTGCCCGCCGGGGCCGAGCTCTGGCTCGATGGCGGCCACAACCCCGATGGCGGACGCGTCCTCGCCCAGGCCATGGCCGATCTCGAAGAGAAGAATCCGGCCCCGCTGGTGATGATCGCCGGCCTGCTCTCGACCAAGGACGCCAAGGCGACGCTCGGTCATTTCAAGGGCCTGGCACTCGCGCTCTTCGCCGTGCCGATCCAGAACCAGCTCGTGGCGCGCCCGGCAGAGGAGGTCGCGGCGCTGGCGCGCGAGGCGGGGCTGAACGCCGAGGTCGCCGGTTCGGTTGAACAGGCTTTGCGCGAGATCGCGGCACGGTCCTGGCCGGCCCCGCCGCGCGTGCTGATTTGCGGCTCGCTCTATCTGGCGGGCGAGGTGCTTTCGGCGAACGGCACGCCGCCGGTTTGAGTAACCTGAAGGGCCTGTGACTGAAGGAGATCCTGTGGTGTCGACGCTTGCCAGCAAGATCTCGCTGTTGGTCGCCGTTGCCGCGCTCGGGGGCTGTGTCTCCGCGGATATGAGCCTGGACGGAAAGGCGCCGCAGGCGGTGAGGGCCGGCAGGCCGACTCCCATGGAGCAATCCTTCCTCACGCTCGACAAGAACTGCAGGCCGAAGGCCCGGCCGAGCGCGGTCGTCACGCGGCCGCCGGGCCACGGCTCGGTGCGCCCTGTCACCCGCACCTCCGAGGCGATCTACGGGCCCGGCCCCTACCGCCACTGCAACGGCAAGCTCGCGCCTGCGCTGGCCTTCGAATATAGGTCGAAGCCGGATTATCGCGGGCCGGACAGCTTCGATGTCCGCGTTCGCTATTCCGATGGTGAGCTGCGGCCGGCCAGCTACGCCGTCGAGGTCTGGTAGCTTTGAGCTGCGGCAGGCCGTTCGAGGAGGAAAGGCGCGCATGAAGCGAGCATTCGGAACCGGCGGCCCCGATGTGGTCAGCATCGGCCAGGGTACCTGGAATATCGAGCATGCCGATCGCAAGACCGCGATAGCGGCGCTGCAGCGCGGGCTCGATCGTGGCCTGAGCCATATCGACACCGCCGAGATGTACGGCTCCGGCGCCTCCGAGGAGATCATTGGCGAGGCTATCGCCGGCCGGCGCGACGAGGTCTTCCTCGTCTCCAAGGTGCTGCCGCATAATGCCTCGCGCAACGGTACGCATGCCGCTTGCGAGCGCATCCTGCAGCGGCTGCGCACCGACCGGCTCGACTGCTACCTGCTGCATTGGCGCGGCTCCTACGATCTCGAGGATACCTTCGGAGCCTTCGAGGAGCTGAAGCGCGAGGGCAAGATCCTGTCCTGGGGCGTCAGCAATTTCGATGTCGACGATCTGCAGGAGGCGCTTGCCGTTGCCGGCGAGGGCAAGATCGCCTGCAACCAGGTGCTCTATCACCTGCGCGAACGGGCGATAGAGCACGCGGTCATCCCCTGGTGCGAGCGCCATGGTATCGCGATCACCGCCTATAGCCCCTTCGGTCAGGACGATTTCCCGGCGCCGGGCAGCGCCCATGACAAGCTCCTGAGCGGCATCGCCAAGACCTATGGCGCGACGCCGCGCCAGGTCGCGCTCGCCTTTCTCACGCGCCGTCCGTCCGTCTTCGCCATCCCCAAGGCGGCCAATCCGGCCCATGCCGAGGAGAATGCCGGTGCGCTCGAGCTTGCCCTGTCGGAGCGCGACATTGCCCTGATCGGCGACGCCTTCCCGCTCGGCCCGAAGCCGCGCTCGCTGCCGATGCTCTAGCTAGAATTTCCGCGTTCTTCGAATCGCGAAAATTCTCTATCTATTTGTTTTGACGCATTTTCTTCACGCGAACCGGTATCCACTTCGCTCGAAAATGCTCTAGAGCCGGATCCGATCAGGTTGAATCACCTGATCGGTGAAGCCGCTTTTCAACGATTGATAGATTGATAGAGCGCGCGCCCTAGCTCCAGAGGCCGGCGGCACGGCGCAGTAGGTCGAGCCCGACCACCGTCAGCACCGTCCTGATCGTCACGAGAAACCAGCGTTCCGGCAATGTCTCCAGCAGCTTCGTTCCGGCCATCGTGCCGGCGAAGCCGAAGAGGATCATCGCCGCGACCAGCGGCAGCCAGTCGGCATAGGCGAAGCCGAGCGCGCCGAATGCCAGGACCTTGAGCAGGTGCTGGACCATCGTGCAGGCGGCCTGGGTCGCGATGAGCTGACGCTTATCCAGCTTGAGCGGCAGCAGAAGCGCCTGCACGAACGGACCGGTCGCGCCGGCGAACATGGTGACGAAGGTCGAGACGGCGCCGCCAATGACGATGCCGCCCGAGGCCAGGCCGGGAAGCTCCGGCTTCGGCACCCAGGTCATCAGCAGGATGAAGCCGCCGAGGACGCCGAGCAGCAGCCGCTCCGGCAGCGCCACGACGAATGTCGCCCCGAGCGCGACGCCGACGAGCGAGCCGATGGCGAAGCGCAGGACGAGCGGCCAGACCGCATGCGCCCGCTGGATATAGGTCCGTCCGACATTCGAGCCGACCTGGACCAGCCCATGCACGGCGATGATCATCGCCGGCGATACCGTGCCGGCGAGCGCGCCGAGCATCGCCACGCCGCCGCCAATGCCGAAGGCCGCGGTGAAGGCCGAGGTCAGGAAGCTGATGCCGATGAGCAGGAGCGCGATGGCGGGCGAGATGCCTGCCGGCAGGATGGTTTCGAGCATGGGGACGACACGGGAGGAGGCCTGGAGCGCCCTGTTACAGCGCCTTGCGACCGAGGACAAAGTCCCGCCGGACCACGGCTCACGGTTACGTGCGCCGGATCACGGAAACCAAGTTACGGCTTTGTACTTTACAGGCTCCGGCTAAGTGGCGTTTTCTTGTCTGAAAGGCGGCGGAGCCCAAGGCCCGACAACGCCGATGATCACAACAGTTGCGTCTTCAGAGTCTGTGTCTTCAGGAGTGGTGTGATGCGTCGCGTCTTCGGCATCCTGTCCGTCTTGTTTCTGTCCCTTGTCGGGATCGCGTCGGCCGAGGCCGGCGTCCAGGTCCGCGTCGATATCGCCGCCCAGCGCATGCAGGTCACGACGACCGACGGCGAGATCTATAACTGGGCCATCTCCTCCGGCCGCAAGGGCTTCCGCTCGCCGAACGGCGTCTACCGCCCGACCCGGCTCGAGCGCTCCTGGTATTCGCGCAAATACGGCGGCGCGATGCCCTATGCCGTGTTCTTCCGCGGCGGCTATGCCATCCATGGCACCACGGCCGTCGGAGCGCTCGGCCGCCCGGCCTCGCATGGCTGCATCCGCCTGCACCCGGCCAATGCCGCCAAGCTCTTCGCCCTCGTGAAGAAGCATGGCGCCGGCAGCACCCGCATCGCCCTGAACGGCGCCGCGTCGGATGGTCTCTCGCAATTCGCCAGGGCCGGCGGCTCGAAGGCCAAGATCGCCAAGGCGAAATCGCACAGCAAGGCCACGATCGCGCAGGCCAAGGCCAAGCAGAAGGCGGCTGCGATCGCCCAGCAGCAGCGCACGCCGAACTGGGATGCAGCTCGCGATCAGCTGTTCATGCGCCCGAGCCTGCCCGCCGATGCCTATGGCTATCAGCCTTACCGGACGGGTCCCTACGGCTGGCGCTAGCGCATCGGCCCGAAAAGTGGATTGCGGCTTTCGGAAAAGCCGATGCGAAAACAAGAAGCTAGAGCATTTTCGAGCGAAGTGGATACCGGTTCGCGTGAAGAAAATGCGTCAAAACAAGTAGATAGAGAATTTTCGCGATTCGAAGAAACGCGGAAATGCTCTAGCGCATCGGTCAGTGGACTCCACTTTTCGGGAGATCCGAGGCTGAAACAGAAAGATGGATCGCGACTTCGCGTCCGATAGACGCGCCGCGCTCTGATCTCAGATCGTTTCGGCCCCGATCCGAAACCAGCCCGATAGCGTCTCGCCGGGCTGCAGCCGCTTCAGCGGGGCGATCTCGTGGACCACCGGCTCGCTCGGCGCGCCGATCGCGTGGCTCTGCGGCTCGACGCAGACGAACTCCGCACCGGCCGGTGCCCAGACCACCGGCACGCGCAGGCTCTCGCCGGCGGTCAGCATGATCGCGATCCCGCGTGAAGGCGTCTCGATCCGCGCCTTGCCGTCCCAGTCGAGAAAATTCCAGGCCTGCTCGGCGCCGGTTGCGAAGACCGGCTTCTTCGCATAGGGGCCGCGGCCCTTGAGAGTCTCGGAACCGGTTGGCCGGAACGTCTCGTCGAGCGTGAGTGCGCGCGTGGCGCTCATGCCGAGCCGCGTATCCTCGGCACAGGGGAACCAGGGATGGTGGCCCAGACCGAAGGGCAGGGCGCGGTCGGCCTCGTTCGTGACCGAGAGCGCGACGGTCATACCGTCTTCGCTCAGGCCGATCTCCTGTCTTGCGAGGTAGCGATAGGGGTCCTCGCCCTCGCTGCGGCGGTGCTCCAGCGCGGCATAAGTGCGGTCATACTGCGCGACGTCCCAGGCCGACTGCCAGCCGAAGCCATGGATATTGCCGCCGCCGCGCGGGTTGTTGTGCACCACATGGAAGCAGTGCTCGCCATCGTCCACCAGCCCGCCGAAGGCGCGGTTGGCGAAGGGCACCATTGGCCAGGTGCCGAACATGTTGGGCGCCGCGGTCGAGGGTGTGGCGCCGAAGGGCGCGTGCAGGAGGGAGTGCTGGCGCTTGTCCGGCGCCGTCCAGTCGAGCCTGCTGATGATGCCGCCGCTCTCCGGCGCGATCCGCGCGGTATAGCCGCCACCTTGCAATATGATCATTCTTCCGTCCGCTATGTCCGACGGGATGACTCTTCAGGATGAGCGTTCACAAAGCGTTGCCGAAGGGTCCTACTTGATGAGCGGGCGAAGCATTGTCTGCATCGCCTGCATTCGCGGCAGGAACTGGGCGGCGATGTCCGCGGCCGAGGTACGCTGCACCTGTCCTGAAAGGTTGAAGGCCGCCACGACCTCGTTGCGTTGGTTGATCAGCGGCACTCCGAGCGAGACCAGCCCGAGCTCGAGCTCCTGGTCGACGATCGCGTAGCCTTGCCCGCGCACCTCGGCGAGTATGGCCAGCAGCTCGTCGATATCGGTTTCGGTTTGCGCCGTTCGCGCCCGTGGCCGGCCGGCGAGCATGCGCCGCCTCGCCTCGTCCGGCGGTAGTGCCGCAAGTAGCACTCGGCCCATCGAGGTGCAGAAGGCGGGCAGACGGGTGCCGACCGACAGGCCGACCGACATGATCCGTCGCTGCTGCGAGCGCGCGATATAGACGATTTCGTGCCCGTCGAGCAGCGACGCCGAAGATGATTCGTGCGTTTCCTCGGAAAGCCGTTCCAGGAAAGGTTGGACGAGCTGCGGTAGTGCCGAGGAGGCGAGCCAGGCATGGCCGAGCCGGAGCACGCGCGGTGTCAGGCGGAAGAACTTGCCGTCGAATTCCGCGTAGCCGATCTTGGCCAGGGTCAGCAGGCAGCGCCGCGCCGCAGCGCGCGAGAGGTCGGTTGCGCGCGCGACTTCGGCAATGGTGAGCTTGTCATGGCTCGCATCAAAGCACTCGATCACTGCGAGCCCTTTTTCCAGGGCCGCCATATGGTCACGGTCGGGCGCCGCGCTGGCCTCGTCCAAGCTTGACCCCTCCGGCATCGCATCATAAAGTGCGAAAATCAAAACGATGTGCGATAAACGCACAATCTGAGGAGATGTCAAGGTGGCGGAGTTCCTCTCCCTTGCCGAGGGAATCGAGGCGGTCCTTAGCGATGGCGCATCCGTCGCGATGGAAGGCTTCACGCATCTGATCCCGCATGCGGCCGGCCATGAGGCGATCCGCCAGGGCCGCAAGCGTCTGACGCTGATCCGGATGACGCCGGATCTGGTCTACGACCAGATGATCGGCATGGGCTGCGCCGAGAGGCTCATCTTCTCCTGGGGCGGCAATCCCGGCGTCGGCTCGCTGCACCGGCTGCGGGATGCGGTCGAGAACGGCTGGCCGAACAGGCTGGAACTGGAGGAGCATAGCCACGCCGCGATGGCCAATGCCTATGAGGCCGGCGCCGCCAACCTGCCCTTCGCCGTCTTCCGCGGCTACAAGGGCGTCGACCTGCCCAAGGTCAATCCGAAGATCAGATCGGTCACCTGCCCCTATACCGGCGAGGTGCTGGCGACGGTGCCGGCGCTTCGTCCCGATGCGGCGATCATCCATGCGCTGAAGGCCGATCGCGAAGGCAATGTCCTGCTCGAGGGCATCGTCGGCGTGCAGAAGGAGGCGGTGCTGGCGGCGACGCGCTCGCTCGTCACGGTCGAGGAAATCGTCGATGACTTCGGCGAGCGCAACGCCAATGCCGTGATCCTGCCATCCTGGACCGTCACCGCGATCGCCCATGTGCCGGGTGGCGCCTATCCGTCCTACGCCCATGGCTATTACAAGCGCGGCAACGATTTCTACATCGCCTGGGACAAGATCGCCCGCGAGCGCGATACATTCGCGGCCTGGATAAAGGCCAATGTGCTGGAGCAGGGGCCGGAAGCCTTCGCACGCTACGCAGCGCCTGCAAGACAGGCGGCGTGAGGATGAGCGCCATGAGCCACACCCACACCGAGATGATGACCGTCGCCGCGGCCCGGCTGCTCACCAATGACGATGTCTGCTTCGTCGGCATCGGCGCGCCTTCGGCCGCCTGCAACCTCGCCCGCTTGACCCATGCGCCGAAGATCACGCTGATCTACGAATCCGGCACGCTTTCGACCCGGCCCTCGGTGCTGCCGCTCTCGATCGGCGATGGCGAGCTTTGCGACACGGCGCTGACCACCGTTTCGGTACCGGAGATGTTCCGCTACTGGCTGCAGGGCGGGCGCATCACCATCGGCTTCCTGGGCGGCGCGCAGATCGATCGCTTCGCCAATCTCAATACCACCGTCGTCGGCCCCTATGACGCGCCGAAAGTGCGCCTGCCCGGCGGTGGCGGCGCGCCGGAGATCGCCAGCAATTGCGGCCAGATCTTCATCACCATGGCGATGGGCACGCGCGCCTTCGTCGACAGCTTGCCCTTCATCACCTCTTTCGGACACGGCGCCGGCAAGGGCGACCGCGAGAAGCTCGGCCTCAGGACCAGGGGCCCGACCAAGGTCATCACCGATCTCTGCGTGCTGGAGCCGGATCCGGAGACCTCCGAGCTCACCGTCGTCTCGCTCCATCCCGGCGTGACGCGCGAGCAGGTCGAGGCCGGCTGCGGCTGGACCTTGCGTTTTGCCGCCGATCTCGCCGAGACGCCCGCGCCGACCGCGCAGGAGCTCGATGTCCTGCGTGAACTTCACGCCCGTACCCGCAAAGCCCATGGAGTCGCGGCATGAGCCTGATCTATCCGCGCGAGGGGCTCAAAGCCCACCCGCTCAACAATTCGCCCGAGTACAAGAGCACGCTGAAGCGCGCTCCCTCGCAGCCGCTGATCCTGCTGCCGCATACGCTCTCGGAGACGAGCGGGCCGGTCTTCGGGCATGTCGCGGTGCAGGAGAGCGATTCCGACCTCACCCGCCAGCACGCGGGCGAGCCGCTCGGCGAGCGCATCATCGTTTCCGGCCGCGTGCTCGACGAGGATGGGCGCCCGGTGCCGCATACGCTGATCGAGATCTGGCAGGCCAATGCGGCGGGGCGCTATGTCCATCTGCGCGACCAGCATCCGGCCCCGCTCGACCCGAATTTTTCGGGTGCCGGCCGCGTCGTCACCGATGCGGAGGGGCGCTACCGCTTCACCACGGTCAAGCCCGGCGCCTATCCCTGGCGCAACCACCACAATGCCTGGCGCCCGGCCCATATCCATTTCTCGCTGTTCGGGCCGAGCTTCCTCTCGCGCGTCATCACCCAGATGTATTTCCCGGGCGACCCGCTCTTCCCCTTCGATCCGATCTTCCAGACGATCACCGACGAGAAGGCGCGCGAACGCCTGATCTCGCGCTTCGACCTCGCCACCACCGAGCCGGAATGGGCGCTCGGCTACCAGTTCGATATCGTGCTGCGCGGGCGCGATGCCACGCCGCTCGAGGAGCCGCATGATGACTGAGCCAAAAGCCCCGCTTGGCCTGACGCCGTCGCAGACCGTCGGCCCCTTCTTCGCCTATGCGCTGACGCCGCGCGCCTATGGCGGCGCCGAGCTTGCCAATGAGCAGGTCGCGACCGATGCGGTCGCCGGCGAGCGCATCAGCGTTCGCGGCCATGTCTACGATGGCGATGGCGCGCCGGTCGGCGACGCGATGATCGAGATCTGGCAGGCGGATGCCGAAGGCCGCTTCCACGCCCAGGGCAATGTCGGCTTCACCGGCTTCGGCCGGGCCGAGACCACGGCCGAGGGCGGCTATCATTTCGACACGATCCGCCCGGGCGCGCTGCCGGGGCCGAACGGCACCAGCCAGGCACCGCATCTGACCGTCTCGGTCTTCGCGCGCGGCGTCCTGGTCCGGCTGGCGACTCGGATCTATTTCTCGGACGAGCCGGCGAATGAGGCCGATCCGGTGCTGGCGCTGGTGCCGGCGGGACGACGGGGAACGCTGATCGCCCAGCGCGGTCCGGACGGCGCCTTCATCTTCGACATTCGCCTGCAGGGCGAGGGCGAGACGGTCTTCTTCGACGTATGAGCAAAGCGGCCTCGGCGTCATTGCGAGCCAGGCGAAGCAATCCAGACTCGTAGCGCTCGGCGGCCCCTGGATTGCTTCGCCGCTCGCAATGGCGGAGGAGGCACGGCCAGCTTCATATTGCCTGCATCTCCGCCTTGTAGGAAAACCGGCTCTCCGGCTGGTCCGGCCTGCTTTCGACGACGGGGCGATGCGGCGCGCTTTCAGATTTCTCGTTCCGGCCTTCGCCTGCCTGCTGATTGCGCCGCTCGCGGCCCAGACGCTCCCGCCCGAGGCTGACATCCCCGCCCTGCAGCGCCGCGCCGAGCAGGGCGATGCCCAGGCTCAGTTCGATCTCGGCAAGCGCTACCAGCAAGGACAGGGCGTCCGCGCCGATTTCCGCAAGGCACTCGGCTACTACCGACAGGCCGCTAAGCAGAACCATCCGCTGGCGCTCAACAATCTCGGCGTGTCCTACGAGACCGGGAACGGCGTGCCACGCGACCCCGTCCAGGCGAAGGCATACTACCAGGCGGCGGCCAAGCTCGGCAGCATGGTCGCCCAGTACAATCTCGGGACGTTCCTCTATAAATCCGCCGCGGGCGACGACGCGGCACTGCGTGAGGCCTTCCGCTATTTCACGCAGGCGGCCGAGCTCGGCCATATCAACGCGATGCGTGCGCTCGCCGAATTCTACCGCGGCGGCCGGATCATACCGAAAGACGATGCCGCGGTGCTGCTCTGGATCCGCAAGGCGGAGGCGGCCGGATGCGTCAAGGCGAAGACCGACCTCGCCATTGCCTATCAACGCGGCCTGGGCGTCGTGGCGGATCTCCCGGTCGCGGTCGCGCTTTACCGTCAGGCGGCGGAGGGCGGCGACGTCGTCGCCCAGCACAATCTCGGCCTGCGCTATGCAAGGGGCGAGGGCGTGCCGCTCGACAATGCCGAGGCCGTGCGCTGGTTCAGGAAGGCGGCGGATCAGGGCTTTGCCCGCTCGATGAGCGCGCTCGGCGTGACGTACGAGGGCAGTGGCGACAAGGCCGAGGCCTTGAGGCTCTATCGCCTCGCGGCAGAGCGCGGCGATTCCGACGGGCAGACCAATCTCGGCCGCGCCCAGGCCGAGGGGGTGCCGGCCGATCTTCCCGCCGCCTTCATGTGGCTGACATTGGCGGCGAACCAGAATGGCGCCGCAGCCAGGGCGGAGCTTGCCAAGCTCACGCCGCGGCTCACCCCGGCGCAGCTTCGGCAAGGCGAGGCCGCTGCGCGGAGCTGGCGCCCGCGGCCGGCGCCCGCCTCTGTCGGGCCGAGCGACAAGGAGTTGGGATGCGAGAACGGATGAGGGCGGTGCTGGCGGCTGGTATCCTGCTGGGCTCCGCGATGGCGGCCGAGGCGCAGACCAGTCGCGAGGCGCGGGCCTGTTTCGGCACCACTATCGCTGACCAGTTGCTCGCCCGTTGCCAGGCGCTGATCGCGCGCGGGACGCGCGAGAAGCCGGCCGTGCTCGCCCGCGCCCATGGCCGCATGGCCGATGTCTTCCGCGAGCGCAGCGAGTATGACCGCGCCGTCCAGGAGCTGAACGAGGCGATCGCGCTGCAGCCCGGCGAGCTGCGCTACCTCTCCAATCGCGCCGTCTCCTATTCCGACAGGGGCGAGCGCGCCAAGGCGATCGCCGATTACAGCGCCATCATCGCCCGCGACCCGAAGAATGGGCTGCACTACTTCAACCGCGGCGTCGACTATGGCGCGATCGGCGAATACGACCTCTCGATCGCCGATTTCAGCCAGGCCATCGCGCTCAGGCGCGATTTCACCGAAGCCTATGACAATCGCGGCGCCGCCTATTTCCACAAGAAGGAGTTCGACAAGGCCGGCGAGGATTTCGGCAAGGCGATCTCGCTTGGCCCGAAATTCGCCAATCCCTGGTACAATCGCGGCGTGCTCCTGACCGAGCAGAACAAGCTCGACCTCGCGCTCAAGGATTTCGACGAGGCAGCGAAGCTCGCGCCGTCCGATGCCTCTGTCCGCGTCAAGCGTGGCAAGGTGCTCTTCCTGCAGGGCGAGCTCGGCCGGGCGATCGGCGAGTTCAACCTGACCCTGCGCCTGGCCTCGGGCTCGGTCGAGGCCTATCAGCTCCGGGCGGCCGCCTATATGAAGCTGCGGCAGCCGCAGCGCGCCATTCCCGACTATACCAGCCTCCTGCGGCTGACTCCGGAGGATGCCGGCGCCTTCTACAATCGCGGCATCGCCTATTTCCAGAGTCGCGACCACGACCGCGCGGTGCTCGATTTCAACGACGCCATTCGCCTGAAGCCGGACGATGCCGCGATGATGACCGCCCGTGCCGAGGCCAGGCTCGCACGCGCCGATACCGACGGCGCGCTCTCGGACGTGACCGCCGCGCTGGTGATCGATCCTAAGCTGCAACGCGCTTTCGCCGTGCGCGGCAATATCTTCGCCCAGATCGGGCGCGAGCCCGAGGCGATGGCCGATCTCGACAAGGCGGTCGAGCTTGCTCCCGATCATGTTGAGGCCCGCCGCATCCGCGGCGATCTCCTCGCCAAGCAGGGCAAGCTCGAGGCGGCGCTGGCGGATTACGACGTGGCGCTGAAGCTCGCGCCCGACAATGCGCGCAACTACTGGACGCGTGCCGGCCTGCACGTGCGGGCGCGCGACTATGACAAGGCGATCGCCGATTTCAGCAAGGCGATGGAGCTCGATCCGGCCAATCTCGGCACCTTCCTGGTCGAGCGTGCCAATGCCCGCTCGCGCAAGGGTGACAAGGACGGAGCCCTGGTCGATCTGACGGCGGCCGTCGATGTCGGCCAGAGCCGCCCCGGCCTCGCCCATTACCAGCGCGCCCTGCTCTATGCCCAGCTCGAGCAATACGCCAAGGCCCTGCCGGACGTGACCGAATCCCTCTCGCGGGATGGCAACCGCGCGACGGCCTATAACCTGCGCGCCTGGACGCTCTACAAGCTCGGGCGGGCGGCGGAGGCCCTGCCGGATATCGAGCAGGCCTTGCTCAAGGAGCCGAAATCCGGCCCCTTCCACGACACGCGCGGCCATATCCGCGAGGCTCTCGGCCAGCGCGAGGAGGCGATCGTCGATTATCGCGAAGCGCTGAAGCTCGACCCTGATATCTCGGAATCGCGCGAAGCGTTGAAAAGGCTTGGAATTGAGCCTTGAAGCGTGGCGGCGTCGCGCTATTCATGCCGGACGCTCATCCGCCCGGATGATCCTTCGCCGGAGCCTGCCATGCCTAGACCCGTGATCGCGCTCGACTGGGGCACGACGCGCGCCCGCGCCTTCCTGATTGGCGAGGATGGCGCCGCGCTCGCGCGGCGTATCGCCGATCAGGGCATCCAGTCCGTGCCGGCGGGCGGATTTCCCGCCGCTTTCGAGGCGATTGCCGGCGATTTCCGTCGGGCCAGGCCGGAGGCTGCGATCGTGCTCGCCGGCATGGTCGGCAGCCGCAATGGCTGGGTCGAGGCGCCCTATGTCGCCTGCCCCGCCTCGGTCGACGAGATCGCCTCGGCCGGCATCACAGTCTCGCTTGCCGAGGGCACTGTGGCGACCATCCTGCCCGGCCTGTCCTCGGATGAGGGCGCCTTCGACGTCATGCGTGGCGAGGAGACGCTGATCGTCGGGCTCGGCCTCGATGACGGGATCGCCTGCCTGCCCGGCACCCATTCGAAATGGGCCGAGCTGAAGGGCGGCCGCATCACCCGCTTCGCCAGCTTCATGACCGGCGAGATCTATGGCCTGCTGCGCCAGAATTCGATTCTCTCCCGCCTGGCCGAGGAGCCGGGCGCTGATGATGCGGCCGAGGGCGCCAGGCGTGGCTTTGCCGGCGCAGCCCGTCCCGGCGGCTTGCTCAATGCCGCCTTTGCCGCGCGCACCGAGGTTCTCGCCGGCCGCATGAGCGGCGGCGCGGTCGGCCCCTATCTTTCGGCGCTGCTCGTCGGGCAGGAGATCGCCGGCGCCCGCGCGCTCTATGGCGAGCCGGGCACCATCCACCTCGTCGCCGACGGCGCCCTGGCGGAAAGTTATGGCCAGGCGCTGGACGCGGCCGGCCTCGCCTTCACCACGACGACGCCTGAAGCCGCCTTCATCGCCGGCATCAAGCGGCTCGCCGGAGGGCTTGCGGCGTGATCGTCGTCTTCGGCTCGCTGAATGTCGACCTCGTCACCACCGTCGAGCGCCTGCCGGCGCCCGGCGAGACCGTGATGGGGCCTGATTATGTGCTGCATCCCGGCGGCAAGGGCGGCAACCAGGCGCTCGCCGCGCGCCGGGCCGGTGCCCAGGTAATGCTCGTCGGCGCGGTCGGGCGCGATGCCTTTGCCGGAACCGCGCTCTCGCTCCTGGCCTGGGAAGGGGTCGACACCGCCAACGTGGCGCAGGTCGCCGCGCCGACCGGCGCCGCCTTCATCGCGGTCGACGGCACGGGCGCCAACCAGATCGTGGTCGCGGCCGGCGCCAACGCCTATGCCAGCGCCCACGCCCTGCACGAGATCAAGCTCGGCGAGCGCGACATCCTGCTGCTGCAGCGTGAGGTGCCGGAAGCAGAGTGCATCGCCGCGGCAACGCTGATGAAGAAGGCCGGCGGCCGGGTCATCCTCAATCTGGCGCCGGCGCGCGCCCCCGCGCCCGAACTGCTCGCCGTCATCGATTTCCTGATCGTCAACGAGCTCGAGGCGCTGGTGCTCGGCCGGGCGCTGGGCTGGCCGGAGCTCGAGCCTGACGCTTTCGCGCAACGCCTGGATGCCGAGCGCCGCATCGCCACCATCGTCACGCTTGGCGCCGACGGCGTCGTCGGTTGGCAAGGTGGCGTGCGCCGCCAGCTTGCCGCACCCAAGGTCCAGGTGGTCGATACCGTCGCGGCCGGTGACAGTTTCGTTGGTGCCTTCGCGGCCGCGCTCGCTGGAGGCTACGGCTTCTCGGGAGCACTCCAGCGCGGGCTCGCCGCCGGCTCGCTGGCTTGCACGGTCGCCGGCGCGCAGCCGAGCGTGCCCCGGCTGGAAGAGATCGAGGCCCTGGTCGGCAGCGCGTTCCTCTGAAATGCGACGGTCGGAGTGACCAGGGATTAAGCCTGTTTTGCATCCGCCAGCCCGCCGGCCGTGGAGTGGGCGACTTCTCGTGGACGCTTTCACCTTTCCTCAGGGTCTTGCCCACACCGTCGGCCGCGTTGAACGGGGGCAGGGATGGCGCAACGGCCAATCGTCTGGGCAATCGGGGTCGCCTTCGCCGTGGGCTATGCGGCGATGAGCTCGGGCACGCAGATCGCCGGCTTCTTCAAGGCCGACGACTCGGCCGCCGCCGTGATGCCCGCGACCCGGGCGCCCGCGGCCGGCAGGCCGGCCGAGCGCCCGACGCTGACCGTCTCCGCCGACTATCTCGGCCATTTCGTCGTCCACCCGCAGGTCGACAATTATCGCGTGAAGATGATGGTCGATACCGGGGCGAGCCTGGTCGCCCTGACCGAGGAGGATGCCCGCGCCCTCGGCATCCGTCCCTCCAGTTCCGAGTACAAGATGGGCCTGCGCACCGCCAATGGCGTCGTGCGCGGCGCTCGCGTCAATCTGCGCGAGGTCAAGCTCGGCCCCATTCTCGTGCGCAACGTCGAGGCGGTGGTGCTGCCGGCCGGCGCGCTCTCGGTGAGCCTGCTCGGCACCTCCTTCCTCAGCAAGCTCCAGGGCTACGAGGTCCAGACCGGCCGCATGGTCCTGCGCGGCTGACGCCTGCCGCGGCAGTTCCGCCCACGTTCCCATTCCCGCCTCGATCCGCTATGTCTGGACTTGCGTCGTAGTCGTGTCGTGGTCAGGCGGCATTCATGTCGGCTGTGTCTCGTCTGTTCCGTATTTTTCTTGCGATGGATGGTCTGATGTTCCCAAAGCCCCTGCCCGAGCTCTTCCCGAACACCTTCGACTACGAATCGTTGCCGATGGTGAAGCCGACCGGCTTCCGCGAATACGATGCGCGCTGGTTCTTCGGCAAAGAGCTGAACCTGATGGGCGTGCAGGCAGTCGGCATGGGCCTTGGCACCTTGATCCGCCGCATGGGCGTCAAGCCCGAGATCGTCACCGGCCATGACTTCCGTGGCTATTCCGCCTCGATCAAGATGGCGCTGGTCACCGGCCTGATGGCGGCGGGCTGCAAGGTCCATGATATCGGGCTCGCCATGTCGCCCATGGCCTATTTCGCCCAGTTCGAGCTCGACGTGCCCTGCGTCGCCATGGTCACCGCCTCGCATAACGACAATGGCTGGACGGGCGTGAAGATGGGCGCCCAGCGCCCGGTCACCTTCGGACCCGACGAGATGGGTCAGCTGCGCGACATCGTGCTGGCGGCCGATTTCGACCTTGTCGGCGGCGGCTCCTACCAGTTCGTGCCCGACTTCCCGGCGCGCTATATCGCCGACCTGACCAATCGCCCCAAGATCAAGCGCAAGCTCAAGGTCATCGCCGCCTGCGGCAACGGCACGGCCGGCGCCTTCGCGCCGAAGATCCTGGAGATGCTCGGCTGCGAGGTCATCCCGATGGATGCCGAGCTCGACCACACCTTCCCGCGCTATAACCCGAACCCCGAAGACATGAAGATGCTCCATGCCATGGCCGATGCCGTGAAGGAGCAGGGCGCCGACGTCGCGCTCGGCTTCGACGGCGACGGCGACCGCTGCGGCGTGGTCGACAACCATGGCGAGGAGATTTTTGCCGACAAGATCGGCGTCATGCTGGCGCGCGATCTCGGCAAGCTGCATCCAGGCGCCCAGTTCGTCGTCGACGTCAAGTCGACCGGGCTGTTCATCACCGATCCGGAATTGCAGAAGCTTCAGGTCAAGACCGATTACTGGAAGACCGGCCATTCCTACATCAAGCGCCGCGTGCGCGACCTGCAGGCGCTCGCCGGCTTCGAGAAATCCGGCCATTTCTTCTTCAACGCCCCGGTCGGCCGCGGCTATGACGATGGCGTCGTCACTGCGATCGCGGTCATCGACATGCTCGACCGCAACCCCGACAAGTCGATGTCGGAGCTTTATGCGGCCGTGCCCAAGACCTGGGGCACGCCGACCATGGCCGCCAAATGCGCCGACGAGATCAAGTACGAGGTCAGCGACCGCGTCACCAAGCGCATCGAGGCGATGTGCGACAAGGGTGAGAAAATCGCCGGCCAGTCCATCCGTGACGTCATCACCGTCAATGGCGTGCGCGTCGTCAATGAGGACGGCACCTGGGGCCTGGTGCGCGCCTCCTCGAACAAGCCGGAACTGGTCGTGGTCTGCGAGAGCCCGGTCTCCGAAGCGCGCATGCGCGAGATGTTCGCCGCGATCGACGGCGTGCTGCGCGAGAATCCGGAAGTCGGAGCGTATAATCAGACGATCTGAGGCGACGATCGCACCGGCCCGGCTTTGGCCGGGCCGGTCACGGCGCCGGCTGGAGCCGGATCCATCAGGCTGAATCAGCCTGATCGGAGAATCCGCCTCTCAACGATTGATCGACAACGCGTGATCCGATCTGATCGCATGGCGATCAGATCGGCGCGTGCTCTTGAGCATTTTCGAGCGGAGCGGACACCGGTTCGCGTACGATGCTCTAGCTGAAGCCCGGGCACATCGCGACGCCTTCACGCTCGATCTGCTCGACCGAAGGAGAGCCTCCGGATTTGCCGACGCGCGGGCGCATGAAAATCTTGCTGCCGCCGATCTCGACCGCGCCGGTCAGGACATAGCCGACGGTTGGCATGAAACTATAGCTCGCCTGGGACATGATGACCGAACTGTTGGCGATGCGCAGGCCTTCGGGCAATGTCACCGTCGTGCCCCGCGCAAGCGCCGTGGTATTCTTGGCTTCGCTCCAGCAGACCTTGGCGATGCTCGAATTGTCGACGACGATGCTCGCGATCATCATTTTCGGGTTCCCCGTATAGGGAGCCATGATCGACTTGGCGGCCTCGAAGATATTGTCGCGGTCGGCTGTCGGCAGCGAGCCCTTGGCTTGGGAGGTCAGGTCGGCGAGGGCACGATTGAGCTGGCTGACCTTGCGATCGATCATCACGCCCTGCGCGATCTCGACCACACCGAAATAGACCAGCAGCATGACCGGCATGACGAAAGCGAATTCGATCGCGGCCACGCCTTTCTCGCTTCGCGCAAGTAGGCGGGCGAGGTGGCGCAGGGCGGGACCGTTGCGATGACGCGGAAGAACGAAGCGCATGATCGAGCCCGCCACTATGTCGCCGGAGCTGCCGGAGTATTGAACGGCTCCGCGCGGAACGTGGTCGAGGCCACGATGGCCCGCTTGTTGCTGCCGATATTGGCCAGCGAGCCGCTCCAGCCGGTCAGCAGGACCGGATATTCCATCACCGCGCGCGCCACGACGATCTGCTCGGCCTGGGGCTGGCTGTAGCCGAAACCGCCGACATTGAGATTGCCGCCGCTGACCGGGCTGCTCGCTGCCGTCTTGGTCCGCGCATCGCTGAAGGAAGTATAGGCACGGACATCGATCCACAGCCGGTCGCAATTGATCAGTGCCGGGGCATTGGCGCAGAGGTCGCGCTTGAAATCGGCGGCCTGCGTCGCCGGGTTGGCGTAGCGGGCGAGCGCCTCGCCGGTGAGCAGACGCCGCGAGGTCCGGGTCAGTGCTTCGTCCAGGACCTGGTTGGTCCAGAACATCAGCGCCGTCTCGAACGTCGCCATCATCAGCATCAGGAACGGCCCTGCCACCATCGCGAATTCGATGATCGTTGCGCCATTCTGATTCCGCTTGAAGCGCCTTAGGACATGCCAGCGTCCCTGACCAGGCCTTGCCGCTGCCTCGCTTCGTTCACTCGCTTGAACCGTCATGATCTGCACGCCTGAGCTCACGGGCCGATGCGCTTCGCAGGCCGGCCGGTCCTGCCGCTGCGGACGGTGTCCCGCGGCAAGCACAAACTAGCGTGAAAGCATTTCCGATCCGTTAGGGACGCTGCCGCGGAGGAAAAGCCGGCGTTAGCGGCTTGTTCACCCTGCCGCGGCCGGCGCGCTATTTCGCTTCGCCGCCGCCGCCGGTGGCGAGTGCATTGCGCCGCGAGGTCTGGCCGCCGACCTGGCCGAAATAGGTATTCGCGTCACCGAGCTGGACGGTTGGCTGGCAGGTCGGCGTGCAGGAATAGCTTTCGCGATCCAGCCCGCGCTGCACCGTCAGGATCGAATCCGAGCCCGCGCGTACGCGTACGAGCGATTCCGCCAGAAGCGAGCCGCTGCTATCGAGGGCGATCAGGTTGGTGGTGCCGAAGCTCTTGCCGGTCACGACCATCACGCCATTCTTCTGCACCGTGACATCGGCGATGCTCGGATTGCCGACGATCACTGTCTGGGCCTTTTCCGGCAACCTGATGACCTTGGCCTGGTCGACCGTGACCAGCACCGTGTCGAGCTTCGGCTGATCGGTGCTCGATTGCGCCGTCGCCGCACAGGCCGCGAAGGCGAGCCATGACAGGGTCACGGCCACGACCCGCAGCGGGGCACCGGGCAGGATAGTCGACATGACAGCGCCTCAAGATTTCCGACCGTGTGAGGGAAGCCGAAAATGATGAATGAAATCCTAAGATCGGTCCGGAGAGATGTCTCGGCGCCGCCTTATGCCTCAAGGGAAAGGGGCGCCTACGATCGTGTTGCGCCGAAGCGTTGTTGCAATGATCGGAGGGCGAAGTCGAAAGCTTGTAGTCGCACGTATATTATTGGGCGGGGGAGGAGAAAAATTGCGGAAAGCTTCGAGGCTCGCTCTACGATTATATAAATCCGCGATTAACCATCGAGACGAACTCCGTAAAATCCATCGAATTCTTCATTCCGCTTAACTGATCGGCAAGGGGGCGAGAGTAGTGTCCTCCTTGTCGCTGACCGAAGCCGCTAGAGCGAAGGCAGCCGTCAAACCGTGGTGTAAGGAGTTCTCACATGTCCAATCTCTTCGCTCGCTTCGTCAAGAACGAGTCCGGCGCGACCGCCATCGAGTACGGCCTGATCGCTGCCCTGATCGCCGTTGTCGCCATCACCGCCATGACCACTGTCGGCACCAACCTGACCGCGATCTTCCAGAAGATCGCCGACAACCTCAAGGTCACCTAGTCGCCGCAAGTTGCGGCACACGCCGCGCAGACATTGAACGCTCCGGGCTGGTCTCGGGGCGTTTTCTGGTTTGGAGCGCGGAATGGCTCGAAAGCGCGCCAACTGCGAGCGGAAACTGCAGCTTTCTGGCATGCGCGTAACGGCTTGGTCAGCCTTCGGCGCTATCATGCTCCAATGTCCGCCGACTTGAGGCGAAGAATGTTCGGAGACGGGCTATGACGCCTGCAATGGTCGTGCTTCTCGTCATCTTCCCCGCCGCCATGGCCTATGCGGCCGCGAGCGACCTGGTGACGATGACCATCAGCAACCGGCTCTGCCTGGCGCTGGTCGCAGCCTTTGCGGTATGCGCGGTGCTGCTCGGCCTGCCCTGGAGTGTGATCGGGAACCATCTCGCCGCTGGCGGCCTGGTGCTCGCCATTTGCTTCGGCCTGTTCGCCGCCGGCTGGATCGGCGGTGGTGACGCCAAACTTGCGGCTGTGACCGCGCTCTGGTTCGGCTTCGGCCAGTTGATGCCTTATCTCACGCTAGCGGCCGTGTTCGGCGGCGTCCTGACCCTGCTGATGCTCATGCTGCGTTCGGCCCCGCTGCCGGCCGTTGCCGCGAACTGGTCCTGGGCCCGGCGGCTGCATGCAGCCAATAACGGCGTGCCCTATGGCATCGCTCTGGCCTTGTCGGCGCTCTTCACCCTGCCGGAGACCGGCATCTGGCGCGCAGCGATTGGCGTTTGAGGCGGCCTGCCGCACGCGAAGCCGCGAAAAAGATACGTCCGATTAACCATAAGTTGACGATTCGGAAGGCACGGTCCTGCCCAAGGGTCAGCGCGTGCTGGCTGAGGATCGTTAGCAATGAGTCCCGCCCGCATCGTCATTCTGGTTGTCGCGCTGGTCGCCGGCCTCGGCGCGGCCCTGCTGATTCAGCGACCGTCCAAGGCTCCGCCCACGACAGTCACGGAATATCAGCCGGCGCCGACCGTCCCGGTCCTGGTGGCGGCTGCCGACATTCCCCTCGGCAACACGCTTGCAGCCGGCGACCTGCGCTGGCTCGATTGGCCTGCCGCCAGCGTTCCGGCGGGCGTGATCCGCAAGGATGAGGCACCCGAGGCCGAGACCGAGGTGGTCGGCCAGCTCGCCCGCGTCGCCCTTCAGGGGGCAGAGCCGATCAGGCGCGAGAAGCTGATCAAGACCGACGGTACCGGCTTCCTTTCGGCGGTCCTGCCCTCTGGAAAGCGGGCCACTGCGATCTCGACAGATAGCCGCGGTGCCAATACCGCCGGCGGCTTCATTCTGCCGAATGACCGCGTCGACGTCGTCCGGACCTTCAAGGAAGACAGCGGCAACAACTCCAACGAGAGCTATGTCAGCGAGACCATCCTGACCAATGTCCGCGTCCTGGCGATCGGCCAGAACGTCCAGGAGCGCAATGGCGAAAAGGTCGTTGTCGGCGAGACGGCGACGCTCGAGCTCGATCCGCGTCAGGTCGAGATCGTCGCCCAGGCGCAACGGAGCGGGACGCTCTCCCTCGCCCTGCGCAGCCTGAAGGATGCCGGCGACACCAGCAGGCCGGCTGAGGAAGGTGGCCTGACCCTCGTACGCTACGGCGTCACCAGCAGAAGCGTGAAACCATGATCGTCGGACGCATCCTCACAGCCGCGCTGCCTGCGCTGGCGCTGCTGCTCGCCGCTCCGGCGCAGGCGCAGTCGACCGGCCCCGCCCCGGTGCTCAATGTCGGCACGAGCGAGCACGCTATCTCCCGCAAGCTCGATCTTTCGATCGGGCGCTCGCTGATTATCGAATTGCCGCGCGACGCCAAGGAAGTCTTCGTCGCCAATCCGAAAGTGGCGAATGCCGTCGTTCGGTCGGCACGCAAGCTCTTCATCATCGGCATCGCCGACGGTCAGACCTCGATGTTCGTGATCGACGCCGAGGGGCGCCAGATTTCCGCGCTCGAGATCGAGGTCGGGCGCGATCTCAACGTGCTGCGCCAGACCCTGCGCGCCGCCATGCCGAGCGCGCAGATCGAGGTCAAGGCCGCAGGCAACTCGATCCTGCTCGTCGGCAATGTCGCCAACGCCTCGGAGGCGACACAGGCCGTCGACATCGCCAATGCGTTCGTCGGCACGTCCAGCGGATTGTTCACCTCGTCCAAGGGCGCAGTGATCAACTCGCTCACGATCCGGGGGCGCGACCAGGTCATGGTCAAGGTCGTCGTCTCCGAAGTGTCGCGCAAGGCGATCAAGCAGCTCGGCATCAACTCGACCGGCGAGTGGAAGATCGGCAATTTCTCGATCACGCCGACCATCGACAATCCCCTGCCGCTGCAGCCGCAGGCGCTCGCGGCCACCGCGGTCACGGCCGGCATCGGCAATTCCAACAACTTCACCTTGCGCGCGCTGGAACGGGCCGGCCTCGCGCGCGTCCTGGCCGAGCCGACTGTCACGGCGATCTCCGGCGAGAGCGCCAAGTTCACCGCTGGCGGCGAGGTGCCCGTCCCGCAAGGCTATACCTGCGACGGCGCCGGAAACTGCACGCTCGGCATCACGTACAAGCCGATCGGCGTCGCGCTCAATTTCACGCCGATCGTGCTGTCGGACAACAAGATCAGCATGCGTATCGCGACCGAGGTCACCGAGCTCGACTTCGAAAACCAGCTCCGCCTCAGCGACAACCGCAATACCAACCAGCAGATCGTCAATGCGCCGGCCTTCCGCGTCCGCAAGTCCGACACCACTGTCGAGCTTCCATCCGGCGGCACGCTGGCGACGGCGGGCCTGATCCAGCGCGTCACCAAGCAGTCGATCAACGGCTTCCCGGGGCTGATGAACCTCCCGATCATCGGCGCACTGTTCCGCTCGCGCGACTATCAGCGCGAGGAAACCGAGCTGATGATCACGGCGACGCCCTACATCGCCAAGCCGATGGAGCCGAACCAGGTCCAGCGCCCGGATGACGGCTTCGTCGATGCCCATGACGCCCAGGCCATTCTGCTCGGCCGGCTGAACAAGATCTACGGCACCGCCAACGGGCCGCTGCCGCAGGCCTACAAGGGCCGCGTCGGCTTCATCGCCGATTGATGGCACTCGACATGCGAAGGGATGGCGGGACCATGATGGCTCGATCAAAGAACAGGCTCCGTAGCGGCCTCCCGGCCGTGCTGGCTCTGACGCTCCTGCTGGGCGCCTGCGCGACCAAGACCGACATCACCGGCTCGATCGCACCGAGCGATGTGCGCGAGCGTCATCCGATCGTCTTGCGCGACGCTCCGCGCTCGCTCGATGTCTTCATCGGGCGCGCGGGCGGCGGGCTCGACTACCGGCAGGCCGAGGATGTCGCCGCCTTCGCCGGCGAATATCGCCGCAACGGCCGCGGCGGCCTCGTTGCCCAGGTGCCGACCGGTACCCAGCGCGAGATTGCCGCGCATGACACGCTGAACGACATTCGCAGGGCGCTGGCGCGCGGCGGCGTTTCGCCGGGCGCGCTCCAGGTGCAGACCTATCCGGTCCAGGACCTGAATCTCGCCTCGCCGATCCGCCTCTCCTTCGCCTCGCTTCAGGCTGTCGTGCCCCATAGTTGCGCGCAATGGCCACAGGATGCGGGCGTCTCCGAGTGGAAACACGACGCCTCCAACGAATCGCTGTGGAATTTCGGCTGCTCGAGCCAAGCGCTGCTGGCGGCGCAGGTCGCCGATCCGATCGACCTCGTCCGCGGACGCAGCGAGGGCCGCGCCGACATCGTCAAGCGCATGAACGCGATCAACAAGCTGCGCGAAGGCAAGGATCCCTCGACTCAGTACCGGCAGGAAACGCCGCAGATCAACTCCAATGTCGGGGGTCAGTAATGGACCCGACCGATAGCACCGAGTCCCAGGGCGTAGCGGTCGGCGGCGAGGAGATCATCGCGCCGCTGCCACGCATCACGCTGCAGGCCTTCTGCGAGACTCCGGCGGTTTCAGCCGCCATGCAGACGGCCATGGCCGACCGGCGCATGGACAAGGCGCATGCCCGCATCCAGATGGGCGGGCCCGCTGCGGCGGTCGAAGCGTTCCGCTCGGCACCCACCCCGAATGTCATCATTCTGGAGACGGTGTCCGATCCGGCCGCCCTGATCGCCAGCCTCGAGGCACTGGCCGAGAGCTGCGATGCCGGCACCAAGGTCGTCATCATCGGCCATGTCAACGACGTCCTGCTCTATCGCGACCTGATCCGCCGCGGCGTCAGCGACTACCTGATCGCGCCGCTCGGGCCGCTCGATATCCTGCGGTCGCTGTCGGAGCTCTATATCGCGCCGGAAGCCCGCAATCTCGGCCGCACCATCGCGGTGATGGGGGCCAAGGGCGGCGTCGGGGCCTCGACCGTGGCGCATAACGTCGCCTGGGCGATCGCCCGCAATCTCGACGCCTCGACCGTGATCGTCGATCTCGACATCGCCTTCGGCACGGCCGGACTCGATTTCAACCAGGATCCGCCGCAAGGCATTTCCGAGGCGGTCTTCGCCCCGGAGCGGCTCGACGCCGCCATGCTCGACCGATTGCTCTCGCGCTGCAGCGACAATCTCGCCCTGCTCGCGGCGCCCGCGATGCTGGACCGCACCTGCGATCTCGCCGAAGACGCATTCGACCAGGTTTTCGACCTGCTGCGCGCCAGCGTCCCCTATGTCGTGCTCGACGTGCCGCATGTCTGGAGCGCCTGGGTCAAGCGCAGCCTGATCGGCGCAGACGAGGTCCTGATTGTCGCCGGCCCCGAGCTGGCGTCCCTGCGCAACGCCAAGAACCTGATCGACCTGGCACGTGCGGGCCGGCCGAACGATTCGATGCCGCGCCTGGTGCTCAATCAGGTCGGCCTGCCGAAGCGGCCAGAGATCGATGCGGGCGAATTCGCCAAGGCGCTCGGCGTCGAGGTGCTGACCTCGATTCCGTTCGAGGCGCAGATCTTCGGCACCGCCGCCAATAATGGCCAGATGATCGCCGAGCTCCAGGCCGGCGGAAAGATCAACGAGGCCTTCGTCCAGATTGCGAGCGCGGTCACCGGCCGCGGCGAGGCCAAGCGCAGCAAGCGCAGCCTGTTCGAGCCGCTGGTCGCGAAGCTGAAACGCCGCAAGGCCTAGGCGACGCCGTGCGCGTGTCAGATGACCGGCTGGCCTGCCTGCCTGCCGGTCGCTTGGCGTGAGAGGGAATGAGATGTTCGGAAAGCGGTCTACGAGCGCATCGCCAGCGCCGGCTCTGAATCCCAAGGCTGCCGCCGCGCGGCCGCCTGAGCCGCGCCAGCCTGCGTCCGAGGCGCGGCGTCCGGCTCAGCCGATGGCGATCGCCCCGGTGGAGACACCGAGATCCGACGAATACTACCAGATGAAGAGCATGATCTTTGGCGCTCTCATCGAGGCCATCGATCTATCCCAGCTTGCCAAGCTCGACGGTGAATCGGCGCGGGAAGAAATTCGCGACATCATCAACGAGATCATCTCGCTCAAGAATGTCGTGCTTTCGATCGCCGAGCAGGAGGAACTGCTCGACGACATCTGTAACGACGTTCTCGGCTATGGACCGCTCGAGCCCTTGCTGGCGCGTGACGACATCGCCGACATCATGGTCAACGGTGCAGGCCGGACCTTCATCGAGGTCGGCGGCAAGATCCAGCTGACCAATATCCGCTTCCGCGACAACGCCCAGCTGATGAATATCTGCCAGCGCATCGTCAGCCAGGTCGGCCGGCGCGTCGACGAATCCTCGCCGATCTGCGACGCGCGCCTCGCCGACGGCTCGCGCGTCAACGTCATCGCGCCGCCGCTGGCGATCGACGGCCCGGCGCTCACCATCCGAAAATTCAAGAAGGACAAGCTGACGCTCGACCAGCTCGTCCGCTTCGGCGCGATCTCGCCGCCCGGCGCCGAGCTTTTGAAGATCATCGGCAAGGTTCGCTGCAATCTCGTGATCTCGGGCGGCACCGGTTCGGGCAAGACGACGCTGCTCAATTGCCTGACCAACTTCATCGAGCATGACGAGCGCGTCATCACCTGCGAGGACGCCGCCGAATTGCAGCTGCAGCAGCCGCATGTCGTACGTCTCGAAACGCGTCCCCCCAATCTCGAGGGCACCGGCTCGGTCACGATGCGTGACCTCGTCAAGAACTGCCTGCGTATGCGGCCCGAGCGGATCATCGTCGGCGAGGTTCGCGGCCCGGAGGCATTCGATCTGCTGCAGGCGATGAATACGGGCCATGACGGCTCGATGGGCACGCTCCACGCCAATACGCCGCGCGAGTGCCTCAGCCGTATCGAATCGATGATCACCATGGGCGGCTTCACGCTGCCCTCGAAGACCCTGCGCGAGATGATCTGCTCGTCGATCGACGTCATCATCCAGGCGCAGCGCCTGCGTGACGGCTCGCGTCGCATCACCCAGATCACCGAGGTGATGGGCATGGAGGGCGACGTCATCATCACGCAGGACCTGATGACCTATGAGGTGCTGGGCGAGGACGCAGCCGGCAAACTGATCGGCCGGCACCGCTCGACCGGGATCGGCCGCCCGCGCTTCTGGGATCGGGCGCGCTATTTCGGCGAGGAGCAGAGGCTGGCGACGGCCATCGACCAGCTTGCCGCCATGGACGACGCCGATGCGGCGTGACGCAAGCCGAGCGGAGCCGATAGCATGGATCTGAGCCTCATCGCCGTCATCGTGCTTGCGACCCTCGCGGTGGGCGGCGTGGTCTATGCGCTGTTCTATCCGCTGCTGAGCGGCCAGGCGCGGGCCGAGAAGCGTCGCAAGGAATTCGCCGCTCCGGTGGCGGCGCGCATGGTCGATCGCGAAGCCCAGGCCAAGCAGAAGCGTGGCCAGATCGCGCAGAGCCTGAAGGAGATCGAGAACCGGGAAAACGCCCGCAGCAAGGTCTCGCTCGAGACGCGCCTGCTGCAAGCCGGTCTAAGCTGGAACCGGCGCCGCTACTATATCGTCAGCGCGATCAGCGCGGTGATCACAGGTATCCTGCTGCTGATCCTGACCGCCAACCTCATCTTCTTCGCAGTCGGGCTGTTCATTGGCGGCTTCGGCTTGCCGTCGTGGTTCCTGTCCCGGGCCAGGACGAAGCGGCTCAAGAAGTTCGCGATCGAATTCCCCAATGCGATCGACGTGATCGTACGCGGCATCAAGTCCGGATTGCCGCTCAACGATTGCTTGCGCATCGTCGCGAGCGAGGCTGCCGAGCCGGTCGGGGGTGAATTCCGGCTGATCATCGAAAGCCAGACGCTCGGCCTGCCCCTGACCGATGCGTCGGCCAAGCTGTTCGAGCGCATGCCCTGCGCGGAGGCCAATTTCTTCGGCATCGTGCTCGCCATTCAGCAGAAGACCGGCGGCAACCTCTCCGAGACGCTTGGCAATTTGTCGCGCGTGCTGCGCGAGCGCCGCAAGATGCGCGACAAGATCCAGGCAGTATCGATGGAGGCGAAAGCGTCGGCCGCGATCATCGGCGCCCTGCCGCCGACCGTCGCGATCCTGGTTTATCTCACCAGTCCAAAATACATCGAGCTGCTTTGGATCACCCAGACCGGCAAGGTCGCCCTCGTCGCTTGCGGCGTCTGGATGCTGGTTGGCATCATGATCATGCGCAAGATGATCAACTTCAACATCTGAGGCGGCGCACATGATTGCCCTCATCGCCGACAAGCTCGCCGACAGCCAATTCCTCCTGACGCTGCTCGTCGCCGTCGCCGCCGCGGCGACCGTGCTGACGCTGGCGATCCCGTTGGTCGAGGGCAATACGCTCGGCAAGCGCATGAAGAATGTCGCGACCGAGCGCGAGAAGATCCGGGCACGTGAGCGTGACCGGCTCAATCGGCAGAAGGACAAGGTTTCGCTGCGCCAGGAGCCGAAGGAGTTCATGCGCCGCGTCGTCGATCAGTTCAAGCTGGGTGACTGGCTCGGCACCGAAACCGCAAAGAAGCAGCTCGCCATGGCCGGCTATCGCGGGCAGCAGGCCGAGATCGGCTTCCTGTTCTTCCGGCTGGTCACCCCGGCCGGTCTGTTCCTCTTCGCGCTGTTCTACGTCTTCTTCATCAAGGATTTCGGTCAGCCGCCGATGATCCGCATCGGCATCGCCATCGGCGCGGCCTATCTCGGCATCAAGGCGCCTGAAATCTTCCTTTCGAACCAGATCTCGAAACGCCAGGCCTCGATGCAGCAGGCCTTTCCCGACGCGCTCGACCTGCTGCTGATCTGCGTCGAGTCCGGCATGTCGGTCGAGCACGCCTTCCGCAAGGTGGCGAGCGAGATCGGTAGCCAGTCGGTGCCGCTGGCCGAGGAGTTTGCGCTCTGCACGGCAGAGCTGTCCTATCTGAGCGAGCGCCGTCAGGCCTATGAGAACCTCGCGCTGCGGACCGGGCTCGAAAGCGTCAAATCGGTCACGACCGCGCTGGTCCAGGCCGAGCGCTACGGCACTCCGCTCGGCACGGCGCTGAGGACGCTTGCCCAGGAAAGCCGCGATCAGCGCATGAATGCGGCCGAGAAGAAGGCCGCCGCACTGCCGCCGAAGCTGACAGTGCCGATGATCCTGTTCTTCCTGCCCGTGCTGTTCGTGGTCATCATGACCCCGGCCTTCATCCAGGTCTTCGGTTGGAAATAGGCTTGGCCGGGCCCACCGGGTCGAGAATGGGCCAAAGCCGACTCACCGCTGATGTTGGAAATGCCCGCCTTGCGCGATAGCGAGGTTACCTTGATCTGCACGCCCGTGGCGCTCGATGGCGGGCGCTGCCTTAGGGGCGCCACGCCGAAGGCAGCGCTCCAGATGCGGAGCCGGCGCGTCCGCGGGCCAGGGAGAGCTACTTCGTCACCGTGACCTGGGTCAGGTCCTGGAACCAGCTCTGGGCCGGCACGAAGCCCTTCACCTTGGCGGTCATGGCGCGCGGGTTGAGGTCGTGGACGATGAAGAGCCAATAGGCCTCGTCGACGATCTGAGCATTGGCCTGGCCGAGCAATTCGTCGCGCTTGGCGGGATCGAAGGTGTTGAAGGCCTCGTCCAGCGCCTTGTCGACGATCGGGTCGTTGGTGACACCCCAGTTCGAACCGTTCGGCGGCATCGAGCCGGAATGGAAGAAGCGGTAGATATTGGTCGGGTCGCTGAAGGGCAGGCTGATATTGACCGCGTGGCTGCCCTGCGACATCGCCGCGGTCGGCGGGTTGCGGAAGGCGACGAGCATCGTGCCCCAGTCGACCACGTTGTACTCGATGTCGAAGCCGACCTCCTTGAGGTTCTGCTGCAGGAACTCGTTCATCGGGATCGGCATCATCTGGCCGGAGCCGGAGGTCGAGATCATGATCTTGGCCTTGACCGGCTTGTCCGGACCGAAGCCGGCTTCCTTGAGCAGCGCCTTCGCCTTGGCGGGATCGTAGCCATAGGGGGTCTTCGGCTTGCCATAGGCGGGATAGCTCGGATCATAGAAGCCGGTCGCGGGCTTGGCCGTGCCGTTGAGCAGGGCGACGAGCCCGTCGCGGTCGATCGCGTAGTTCAGTGCCTGGCGGACGCGCTTGTCCTTGAAGGGCGAGTTGTCGGCGACGCTGAGCACCCAGGGCCAGAGATGCGGATAGGGCTTCAGGCTGATCTGGAAGCCGGCCGATTTCAGCGAGGGGATGGCGTCCGGCGGCGGCACCTCGATCCAGTCGACCTGGCCGGAGCGCAGCGCGGCGAGGCGGGTCGTCGCCTCCGGCATCGGCACGAGCACGAGCTTCTCCAGCTTGGGCACGCGCGCCTTGTCCCAGTAATCCTCGTTGCGGGCGAGCTCGATCGAGACGCGCTGCGTGACCTTGGTGACCTTGAACGGGCCGGTCCCGGCGGGCTGCTTGCCGAAATCGACCCATTTGCTCCCGACCTTGGCGAATTGCGCCGGGCTGACGAAGAGCACGCGGGTGATCAGGTAGGGAAAGGGGCTGAATGGCTTCTTGGTCCAGAGCACGATCGTGTCGTCGTCGAGCTTCTCGTATTTCTCCAGCATAGGCAGCGAGACGCGCACGATCGCCGCCTGGGCGCTGTCGTAGTTCGCGGCCTTGTCGTTGAAGATTCGGTCGAAATTCCAGATTGCCGCATCGGCGGTGAAGTCCGTCCCGTCATGGAACTTCACGCCCTTGCGCAGCTTGAACACCCATTTGCGCGGGTCTTCCGGATCGGCCTTCCACTCGGTGGCGAGACCGGGCGTCAGATCGGCCGGCTGGTCGGTCTTGCCGAAATCCCAGTTGACCAGGGCGTCGTAGACCGGGAAGCCGGTGAAACGGTAGCCCTCGCTGCCATTGTCCGGAATGCCGCCGACCGTCGGGATATCCGAAGCGGTCATGGCGATGCGCAGGGTCTGGGCGCTCGCGCCTGACAGTCCGAGGCCTAGCCCCGCCGCCGCGAGCGCGGCGAAGGTGGCGAGTTTCGCGAGACGGGACATGGCTTCTGGACTCCTGTGCTGAACGAACGGACGGAACGGAAACGGCTTATTCGGCGGCGAGCAGCGGTTGCGCGCGGATGCAGCGCACGAGGCGGCCAGGGCCGAGCGTGACGGCGGGCGCCTCGACGCGGTGGCAGCTCTCGACCGCCTGGCTGCAGCGCGGGGCGAAGGAGCAGCCGGGCGGCAGCGCGGCGAGGTTCGGCGGCTGCCCGCGGATCATGTCGAGCGGCTGGCCTTTCATGCCGCCATGAACCGTCGAGGAGAGCAGGCCCTCGGTATAGGGATGCGAGCGCTCGCTCAGCACCTCGTAGACCGTGCCGGTCTCGACGAGGCGGCCCGCATACATGACCGCGACCTGATCGGAGATCTCGGCGGCGACGCCGACATCGTGGGTGACGAAGACCACCGCCATGCCCATCTCTTTCTGGATCTGGCGCAGCAGCAGCAGGATCTGGATCTGCACGGTGACGTCGAGCGCCGTCGTCGGCTCGTCGGCGAGCAGCACGCTCGGCCGGCAGGCGAGCGCCATCGCGATCATCGCGCGCTGGCGCATGCCGCCGGACATCTCGTGCGGATAGTTCTTCAGCCTTCGCGCGGCCGACGGGATCGAGACCATCTCGAGCAGCTCGAGCGCCCGTTTCATCGCGGCGCGATGGCTGAGCCCCTCATGTGTCTTGATGATCTCGGCGATCTGGTCGCCGATGGTGAAGACCGGGTCGAGCGCCGTCATCGGCTCCTGGAAGATCATCGAGACCACCGGGCCGCGGATCTGGCGCAACTCGTCCCTGGACATGCCGACCACGTCCTTGCCGTCGACCAGGGCCTGGCCGGTGACATGGGCATAGTCCGGCACGAGCCCCATCAGCGCCTTCAGCGTCACGCTCTTGCCGGAGCCGGACTCGCCGAGGATGGTCAGAACCTCGCCGGGCATCAGCGAGAAAGTGACGCCGTTGACGGCGGCGACGGACTGCTCGCGACGCCGGAACTCGACTTTGAGGTCGCGGACGTCGACGATCGGTTTGGGTGCGGCTTCAGCCATCAGACGAGCCCTCCCGAGATGGCGCGGCTATGGCCGGAGCCGGCGACGAACATGTGGCAGGCGACCGCGTGCTGGGGCGGGGAATCCGGGGTCGCGTCGAGCTCAGGCGCCGTGGCGGCGCAGATGCTTTCGGCGAAGGCGCAGCGCGTGCGGAAGCGGCAGCCCGAGGGCGGGTTGAGCGGACTCGGCGGATCGCCGGTCAGCGGCATCTCGGTGGTGCGATGGGCGGGGTCGAAGCTCGGCTTCGAGCGCAGCAGCGCCTTGGTGTAGGGGTGGCGCGGGTTGCGGTAGATCTCGTCGACCGGCCCGGTCTCGACCACCTTGCCGAGATACATGACCAGCACGCGATCGGAGATGAACTCGACCACGTTGAGGTCGTGGCTGATGAACATATAGGTGAGGTCGCGCTTTTCCTTGAGCTCGACCAGCAGGTTCAGCACCTGCGCCTCGACCGACTTGTCGAGCGCGGAGACCGACTCGTCGAGGATCAGCAGCTTGGGCTCGAGCGCGAGCGCGCGGGCAATGTTGACGCGCTGGCGCTGGCCGCCAGAGAGCTCATGCGGGTAGCGCCTGGCGAACTGAGCCGGGTTGAGGCCGACATCGCGCAGCAGCCGCTCGGTGCGCTCCTCCGCCTCGGCGCGCGCCGTGCCGTGCATCTTCGGCGCGTAGGAGATTGAGTCCGAGATCGACAGGCGCGGATTGAGGGAAGCGAAGCTCTCCTGGAAGACCATCTGGACCTTGCGGCGCAGCTGCGAGACCGAGATGCCGCGGAACGCGCCGACAGGATCGCCGTCATAGACCAGCGTGCCGGAATCCGGCTTGATCAGCTGCATGACGAGACGGGCGGTCGTGGACTTGCCGCAGCCGGATTCGCCGACGATGCCGAGCACCTCGCCCTTCTGGACCTCGAAGGTGACGTCGTCGACCGCCTTGACCACGGCGGTGACGCGATTGAGCACGCCGCCACGGACCGGAAAATGCTTCTTGAGCTTGTCGACGATGAGGAGCGGCTGGGCCTTGCCGCCGCGGATCTCCTCGGGGACCGGCGGCATGTAGACCTTGTAGGACGCAGGCGCTGACATGGGCTCGCTCCTCACTTGTTGAGCTTGATGTCCATGGCGCCGCGGAAGCCGTCGCTCATGAGGTTGAAGCACATCGAGGTGATGAAGATCATGAAGCCGGGAATGGCGGCGACGAGCGGCTGCACGTAGATGGCCTGGCGCAGCGAGGTCAGCATCAGCCCCCATTCCGCCTCCGGCGGCTTGGCGCCGAGGCCGAGGAAGGAGAGGCCGGCCGAGAGTACGATCGAGATCGAGATCAGGCTGGTCGCGTAGACCAGGATCGTGCCCATGACGTTATTGAGGATGTGGTGGCGGATGATCTGCGAGGTCGTGGTGCCGCTGGCGCGGGCCGCGTCGACGAAATCGAGCGTGCGGACCTGTGTGGTCACGCTCTCGGCGATACGCACCATCGGCGGGATGAAGACGATGGAGAGCGCCAGGATCGCGTTCGTCATGCCGCTGCCGAGCATGCCGCAGATGGCAATGGCGAGCAGGATGGACGGGAAGGCGTAGAACACGTCCATCGTGCGCATGATCAGCGTGTTGACGATGCCGCCCGCATAGCCGGCGACGATTCCGAGCAGGCCGCCCACCGCGAGCGCGACGCCGACGGGCAGAATGCCCGTCAGCAGCGAAAGCCGCGCGCCATAGGCGATGCGGGTCCACATGTCGCGCCCGGTCTCGTCGGTGCCGAGCCAGTGGCCGGGCGTGCCGACCGGCTTGAGTCGCCGCATGATGCCGCCGGCATAGGGATCATAGGCGGTGACAAAGGGCGCGAAGATCGCCATCAGGATGATCATCAGCAGGATGAAGGTGACCGTCATCGTCACCTTGTCGCGCTTCAGGCGGCCCCAGACGGTGCGCCAGTAGCCCTGGCCGACCTCGTTGGCGGGCTGCTTTCGGACCTCGGCACTGGCGACCTGAGCCTGGCCGCCCTTGGCCTCGGCATAAGCGGGCACGTTCGTCATGGGATCGCAGGCTCCGTCAGCGGCGAATGCGGGGGTCGATCATCGCCTGGGCGATGTCGACGGCGAGGTTGAGCAGGACGAAGAAGAAGGCGAGCACGAGGATCGTGCCCTGCAGCACCGGGATGTCGCGGCGGAAGATCGCGAGGTTGAGCAGGTTGCCCGAGCCCGGCCAGTTGAACACCGTCTCGACCAGGATCGAGCCGCCGAGCAGGTAGCCGAATTGCAGGCCCATGATGGCGAGCACCGGCGGGGCCGCGTTCTTGGCGACATGAAAGAGGATGCGCCCCTTGCTCAGGCCCTTGGCCTCGAGCGCGCCGACGAAATCCTGGCTGCGGATGTCGAGCACGGTCGCCCTGACCAGCCGGGCGACGACGCCCATCGGGATCAGCGAAAGCGTGATCACCGGCAGGATCAGGAAGGGAATCTGCTCGGTGAGGGAGCCCTCGCCCATGCCCTGCGCCGGCAGCGCGTTCAGCGTCACCGAGAAGATGACGACCATGATGATGGCGAACCAGTAATGCGGCAGGCTGACGCCGGCGATGGCCAGTGCCGAGAACAGCTTGTCGAGCCAATGGCCGGAATTGAAGGCCGCCAGCATGCCGAGCAGGATGCCGAGCGAGAAGCCGAGCACGGCGGCCGGCAAGGCCAAATGCAGCGTGTTCTTCAGCGCGACCGCGATCTCGCCGGCGACAGGCTGTCCGGAGAAGATCGAGTTGCCGAAATTGCCGGCGAGCGCCCGCAGCAGCCAGTTGAAATATTGGATGTAGAGCGGCTTGTCGAAGCCGAACTCGGCCTTCATCTGCGCGATCATCTCGGGCGAGGCCTCGGGCGGCAGCAGGAGGTCGATCGGGTTGCCGGGGACGATCTGGAGCAGCCCGAAGACGACGAGTGAGACCCCGAGCAGGATCGGAATGGCCTGGAACAAGCGGCGCGTGGCGAAGAGGAACATTCACGTCATCCATTCGACAATTGAGCCGTTTGGATACCTGCAAGGGGTGTGCCAGCAGAAACGCCTCGTAAAATCGAAGGTGAATGCCGCGCGACTAGCCTGAATGCATACAATATGAGCGCCAGGCAGGTTTTGGATGTCGATGGCTCGGCGCTTGCTTGCCCGTTTCCTGCCCAATGACAGGAGAGAGCGATGCACAGGATCGAGATCCCCGCCTATGCCACGGAACGCGCGATGCAACGGCGCGGCCGCATCCACTTGTTCGACAGCATCGACCCGGCGAAGACGGCCCATATCGTCGTCGACCTGCAGAACGGCTTCATGGCGCCGGGCCAGCCGGCCGAGATCGCGACCGCACGCGAGATCGTGCCCAATGTGAATGCGATCAGCGCCGCCTGCCGGCAGGCCGGAGCGCTCAACGTCTTCATCCAGAACACGATCGACGAGGAGACCCATGCCTCCTGGGCAAACTGGTTCGCCTATTTCTCGAACCCGGAGCGGCGCAGGCGCATGGATGCCGCCTTCGCCGAAGGCAGCTTCGGCCACCAGATCTGGCCGGGGCTGGAGGTCGCCGACGCGGATCTCAAGGTGTTGAAATACCGCTTCGGCGCCTTCGTCGACGGCTCGTCGGGCCTGCACGCGGAACTGCAGAAGCGCGGCGTGGACACGCTGATCATCACGGGAACCGCGACCAATGTCTGCTGCGAGTCGACGGCGCGCGACGCGATGATGATGAACTACAAGGTGATCTTCATCTCTGACGGCACAGCAACCTTCACCGATGCCGAGCATAACGCCACGCTGGCTAACATGTTGACGATCTTTGCCGACGTGATGAGCACGGACGAGGTGGTCGCGCTGCTGGAAGGCGCAGCCAAGCCGGCGCTGGTCGCGGCCGAGTAAGCGTTCGCCGACGAAAGACGGGAAGGCCGCGGGAGTTGCCTCCCGCGGCCTTCTCGCTTCGGCGGGCGTCGAGGGCCGCCCGCCCGGGGGAATCGCTTAGGCGGCAACCGCCTTGGCCTGCCAGCCGAGCGCGATCGCAGGGCGGCGCGAGCGCCAGGCCGTGGCGGCCTCGTAGGCGTCGCCGACCGCCAGCACCATCGCATCCTGGAAGGGCTTGCCGACGATCTGGATCGAGAGCGGCATGCCGCCGGCATTGTAGCCGACGCAGACGGCATGGGCCGGCAGGCCGGTGACGTTGAACGGGCAGGTGATGCTCGGGCGGTCATACATCAGCCATTTCGGCACGGACTCGATCTTCTGCGCCGGGAAGGGCGAGGCGGCGCTGATCAGCACGTCGACATCGGCCATGGCTGCCGCCACTTCGAACGAGAGCTCGCGCCGGCGCTTCTGGGCGTTGACGTAGTCGGAGCCGCGGATCAGTGCGCCCAGCATGATGCGGTCGCGGCAGATCTCGCCATAGAGCTCCGGCGTCGTCGTCAGGTAGGGCTCGTGGATCGAATAGGCCTCGGCCGACATGATGGTGGTGTTGACCGCGGCGAACTCCGCCAGCGGCGCCAGCGTCACGTCCTTGACGGTGCAGCCCATCTCCTTGAAGGCGACGAGCGAGGCCTCGATCGCAGCCTTCACATCGTCGGTCGCGACATTGTCGGTCTCGTAGAAATGCCTGACGACGCCGATGCGCAGGCCCTTCAGCGACTTGCCCATCAGCGCGGAGAAATCCGGGATCTCGACATCCGCCGAGGCCGGATCATCGGGGTCGTGACCGGCAAGGACCTGCAGCATCAGCGCGCAATCCTTGCTGGTCCATGCCATCGGGCCGGCATGGTCGAGCGATTGCGAGAGCGGCAGCACACCCTTGCGGCTGAGCAGCCCGTAGGTCGGCTTGATGCCGGCGATGCCGCAAAGCGCGGCCGGGCTGCGGATCGAGCCGCCGGTATCGGAGCCCATGGCGCCGAGCACCATGCCCGCCGCAATCGCAGAGCCGGAGCCGGAGGAGGAACCGCCGGTCTGGCACTCGGTGTTCCAGGGATTGCGCGCCGGCGGGTGGAACAGGTCGAAAGACGGGCCGCCAATGGCGAATTCCCAGGTGCCGAGCTTGCCGGTGAAGACCGCGCCGCCTTCGCGCAGCTTGGCGACGGTGGTCGCGTCCTCTTCCGGAACGCGCTCGAGCATCAGGCGGGAATGGCCGGTCGTGCGCAGGCCGGCGGTGTCGTAGATGTCCTTGAGGCCGATCGGGATGCCATGCAGCGGGCCTCGCCTGTCGCCGGCCATGATCTCGGCCTCGGCCTGCTTGGCGGCCTGGAGCGCCGCCTCGGGCGTGAAGGTGACATAGGTCAGCAGCGTCGAATCCAGCGCCTCGGTCTTGGCGATGCAGGCCTCGGTCAGTTCGACCGGGGAGAGCTTCTTGTCGGCGATCAGGCTTGAGGCTTCGTCGATAGTGAGCAGGGTGAGATCGGTCATGGCGTCAGACCTTCGCTGAGAAAACGGCGGCGGGCTCGGCGCTGACCGGGCGCGGCTTGCGCAGCCGGGCGGCCATGGCCTCGAGCTTGGGGAAGACGCCTCCGAGCTCGGCATATTGCGTCGGCGTCAAGTTCAGTCCGGCCCTCGCGACGAGGGTGCGGAAGGCCTCCTGGGAAACGGCTTCGTCACTCATGGCATGACTCCTTCGAAGCGTCGGGCGCTCCCTGCGCCCGGGCCTGGCCATGCAAGCGTCGCGCCAGATTGTATCCATCGTTTGAATGTGAGCGCAGTATGACTGCGATTTACCGGGCGCAAATTGTGACAAATGCACAAATTGTATCCACTGGCACACTCCTTGAAGGGAATGGATGCGGCTGGTCCGCTTGGCCCAGTGCTAACCAACGGGGACAATGACGATGCGCAGATCTACGGCAATTGCCGCCGCATTCATCGCGGCGTTGGCTCTCGGAACGACTGGCGCTCAGGCTCAAGGCACGCTCAGGATCGGCATGACCTCGGTCGACGTGCCGACCACCGGCGGCATCCCGAACAATGGCGGCGAGGGCTACCGCTTCCTCGGCTTCCCCGCCTATGACGCGCTGGTGAACTGGGAGCTGAAGGAGAAGCAGGACGACATCGCCAATGTCCGGCCCGGCCTGGCCGAGAGCTGGTCGTCCGACCCGAAGGACCGGACCAAATGGGTGTTCAAGCTGCGCCAGGGCGTGAAATTCCATGACGGCTCGCCCTTCAACGCCGATGCCGTGATGTTCAATATGCGCCGCGTCTTCGACGAGAAGGCGCCGGAATACGACGCCCCGGCCGCTCCGATCGTGAAGTCGCAGCTCTCGATGGTCGACCGCTGGGAGAAGATCGACGACATGACGGTCGCGATCTACACCAAGACGCCCTTCGCCTATTTCCCCTACATGATCACGCGCCTGCTGATCGTCAGCCCGACGCAATACGAGAAGGCCGGCAAGAACTGGGTCGAGTTCGGCAAGACGCCGAGCGGCACCGGGCCGTTCAAGATCGTCAAGGTGACGCAGCGCGTCAGCGCCGAGCTGGCCAAGAACCCGGACTATTGGGACAAGGACCGCGTCCCCAAGCTCGACCGGATGATCCTCTATCCGATGCCGGAGCCGACCACCCGCCTCGCCGCGCTGCGCTCGGGCCAGGTCGACTGGATCGAGGTGCCTCCGCCGGATGCGATCCAGAGCCTCAAGCAGGCCGGGTTCGAGATCAATCTCAAGCCCTATCCGCATACCTGGCCCTATGTCTTCAACACCGTGAACCCGAAATCGCCGTTCTTCGACAAGCGCGTGCGCCAGGCGATGAACTATGCCGTCGACCGGCAGGCGCTGGTCCAGCTCCTGAACGGCACCGCCAAGCCGGCGGCCGGTCTCTATCCGCCGGAAAGCCCCTATTTCGGCAAGCCGGCCAATCGCTACAGCTATGATCCGGAAAAGGCCAAGGCGCTGCTGAAGGAAGCCGGCTACGGACCGGGCAAGCCGGTCAAGGCCAAGATCATGGTCTCGACCGCCGGCTCCGGCCAGATGCTGCCGCTGCCGATGAACGAGCTGATCCAGCAAATGGTGAAGCCGCTCGGCATCGATCTCGACTTCGAGGTGGTGGAATGGGGCACGATGCTGGTCGCGGTGCGCAGCACGCCGGATTCACCCCCTTCGATGGGCGTCGACGCGATCAATATCAGCCTCGGCTTCGCCGACCCCTCGACCATGTACCGCTACTATCACTCGGATTCGAAGTCGCCGACCAACTGGAACTGGGCCCATTTCGGCAATGCCAAGGTCGACGAGCTGCTGATGGCGGCCCAGACCGAGTTCGACGTGGAAAAGCAGCTCGACCTGCTCGCCAAGGCGCATGCGATCATCGTCGACGAGGCGCCCTGGCTCTTCATCGTCCACGATCTCAACCCGCGGGCGATGTCGAAGAAGGTCCAGGGCTTCAGCCCGGCCCAGAGCTGGTCGCAGGACTTCACGACCATCTCGATGGCAAAGTGATTGCAGGCAAGGTGGTGCCGGTCCGCCCGGCATCATCCGCTCGCGCTCTTGAGAGAGGAGACGACCCATGTCGATGGACATCAAGGCCTTGGTGAAGGAACAGGCCGAGGCCTGGTCCGGCGTGGTGCCGCCAAACGCGGTCAGCGAGGAGCTGGCGGCCGGCTTCGCCAGCCTGATGGCGGGCCTTTCCGCGCTGCGCGGCCAGCTCGCCTTCGAGGACGAGCCGTCGAGCTTCGAGGCCGCGCTGCAGGCGACGAAGGAGCCAAACCCATGAATATCGCGATCAAGCCCCCGGGCACGCTCACCTCGCTCAGCCTGACCGAGGCGGCGGACGCCGTCGCCAAGGGCGAGACGACCGCCGTCGCGCTGACCGAAGCGGCGCTTGCCGCCATCGCGGCCGGCGACGAGCGGGTCAATTCCTTCATCTGGCTCGAGGGCGAGCAGGCGCTGGAGACTGCGGCCAGGCTCGACAAGGTGCCGAAGGCCGAACGTGGCAAGCTCCACGGCGTGCCGCTGGCGCACAAGGACATGTACTACAAGGCAGGCAAGCTCTCGACCTGCGGCTCGAAGATCCGCGCCGAATTCCGGCCGGGCTATACCGCCACGGTGATCGAGCGGCTTGAGGCCGAGGGCTCCTTCGCGCTCGGCGGGCTCAACATGGCCGAGTTCGCCCAGAACGCCACCGGACACAACCAGCACTATGGCCATTGCCATAATCCCTGGGGGCTCGACTATTGCCCCGGCGGCTCCTCGTCCGGCTCGGGCGCGGCCGTGGCTGCCCGCTTCGTTTATGCCGCGCTCGGTTCCGATACCGGCGGCTCGATCCGCCTGCCGGCCTCGCTCTGCGGGGTCACCGGCATCAAGGGCACGCAGACCCGCGTCTCGCGCCATGGCGTGATGCCGCTTTCCTTCTCCGCCGACAATGTCGGCCCGCTGGCGCGCAGCGCCAGGGATTGCGCGCGGATCATGGCCGTGATCGCTGGGCACGACCCGAAGGATGCGACATCCTCCAAGGAGCCGGTGCCGGATTACGAGGCCGCGCTCGACGGCGATCTCAAGGGCATCAAGATCGGCGTGCCCAAGAACTATTTCCTCGATGATGTGGACCCTGACGTGATGGCCGGGTTCGAGGCGATGCTTGGGGTGCTCGAGGGCCGTGGCGCGACGCTGGTTCCGGTCACGATCCCGCATATGGACGCGGTCGCGACCTATGGCGGCGTCGTCTCGCGTGTCGAGGGCGCGACGATCCATGCCGAATGGATGCGCAGGCAGGCACAGGATTACGCCATTCACCTGAACTCGCGGCTCTACGCCAGCCTGGGCATTCCCGCGGTCGCCTATGTCGAGGCGCTGTCACGGCGTGGACCGATCCTCAAGTCTATCGCGGCGGCGCTATTCTCCGAGGTCGATGTCTTCGTCGCGCCGACGATCCGCTGCAAGTCGCCGACACTGCTCGCGACCGATGTCGATGCCGGCACGCCCGGTGCGCTCGACGCCTTCAATACGCTCTCGCTGAACACCCGGCCGATCAACTATATGGGCCTGCCCTCGGTCAGCGCGCCCTGCGGATTGGATTCCAGGGGCATGCCGATCGGCTTCCAGGTGCAGGGGCGGCCCTTCGGCGAGGGCAAGGCGCTGAAGGTCGTGGATGCGTTCCAGCGCGACACCAGCTTCCACCGCGAGCGGCCGTCCGGCTTTGCGGTTTAGGCCGTCGGCTGCGTGATAGCGGGTTAGCCATCATGGTCGGGCTTGTCCCGACCATCCACGTCTCTTCCAGGCTGCGATCGAGTTCGACGCCGCAAGGCGCGGATGTTCGGTACGAAGCCGCCTAAGCCGCGTTGCGCGGACGCTCGCCGCGCTCGGGCCGCTTCGCCTCGTGCTTGCGCCAATGCGTGACGATGCGCCGACCGGCGCGGTAGGAATGCTCATAGGCGAGCGCTTGCGCCCGGCCGCCCTGCCCATTGACCAGCGCGTCGAAGATCTCGGTGTGATCCTGCTGTGATTGCAGCAGGTCCTCGCCGTCGAACCAGCGAAAGCGCAGCTGCGCGATCAGCGGGATGTCGCGCGCCTTCCGGATCAGGCCGCCGAGATAGTCGTTATTGGCCGCCTCGGCGATGGTGGCATGGAAGCGATGGTTGAGCTCGACCCAGCGCTCGCGCACCTCGTCCGACCAGGCCGCGCTGGCCACGAGCTCGTCGCCATCGGCAACGATCTTGTGAATGATGCCGCGATGCGCGTCCGAAAGGCCCTGCTCGGCGGCGAGCCTGGCCGCGAGCCCGTCCATCGTGGCACGGACCTCGTAGATGCCGGCAATATCTTTGGACGTATAGGTGCGCACGACATAGCCGCTATTGGGCGTGTAATCGAGCAGCCCCTCGGCGCCGAGCGTGGAGAGCGCGTTGCGGATCGGCGTGCGCGAGACACCAAGGGCCGCGGCGAGATCGGCCTCGTTCATGCGCATGCCGCCGGTATACTCGCCCGTCAGCACGGCCTCGCGCAGCCGCGACAGGATCTGCAAGCCCCGAGTCGCCATTCCAACTCCCTCCTCGATCGTCGCCGCAGGTTCGGTCCACGAGGGCTTCCGTCCAGCGGTCGGCGCGTGGAGGCGATGCATGGTGTGCATGACCAGAAAAGTCAATTGCATGCAGACAACAGGATTGAGGAATTCTGGATACTAAGCTGGCGCCCTATTGCCGCGCCCCGGAAGGCTTCAAGCCCGAACGCGCGTTGCGGGCGGCATGCAATAGCACCGCGGTCGAGGCGATGACGATGGCCGAGCCGGCCAGGACACCGAGCGTTGGAACATCGCCGAACCAGAGATAGCCGATGATGATGGCCCAGAGCATGTTGGTATAGTTGATCGGCGCGATCGCGGCGGCGCTGGCATGATAGAGCGCCTGAACCGTCAGCCATTGGCAGAGGCCCGAGGCGACGCCCATGGCGACGAGGCCGGCGAGGCCGGGCAGCGAGGGATGCTCCCAGGAGAAGGCGAGCGTCGGCGCCAGCGCCAGCGAGGACAGGCCCATATACCAGGTGGTGATCACCAGCGGGTCCTCGCGGGAGGCGAGGCTGCGCTGCAGCAGCATCGAGGTCGCGCTGCAGAACGTGCCGAAGACGGCGGCGACTGCGCCGATATTGAAGCCGGCGCCGCTGGGCTGGACCATCAATTGGACACCGGCGAGCCCACCGAAGACCGCGATCCAGCCCGCCGGCGGAATCCGCTCCTTGAGCAGCAGGGCCGAGGCGACCGTAACCAGGATCGGCTGGGTGAAGCCGATCGCCATGACATCGGCGAGCGGCATGAGGTGGAAGGCGGTGAAGCTGAAGAACAGCCCACCGGTCATCGAGGTGGCGAGCAGGACATGGCGCAGGGCGTGGCGCGTGCGCAGTTCGGGCAGCCGCCCGCTCCAGAGCAGGATCAACAGCAAGGGCAGCACGCCGCCGGCATTGCGGAAGAAGACGATCTGGTTGACCGGATAGTGCTGCGCCTGCGCCTTCACCACGCCGTTGAGGATGGAGAACAGCGCCATCCCGATGAGCATGATGATGGCTCCGCGCAACGGATCCCGCCGCGGGCCCGACGTGATGGAGGCTGCGCCGGCCGCGAGTTGGTCTCCAGCCGGCTCGGTCCGCATCGCCGCCGCTCCATCTGCCTCGGATCGCCCTATTCGGCCGCCTGCTTGACCACCTGATTGCGCTCCAGGCAACCGATCAGAAAGTCGGTATCCATCACGTCGCCGAAGATCAGGTAGATCGCGATCAGCGAGGCGTTGTGTTCATCGTCGGTTGCCGTGGCGTTGCCATCGGAGACCATGATCGTCTTGAAGTTCAGCATCATCGCGTCGCGCGCGGTCGACTCGCAGCAGACATTGGTCATGGTGCCGGTGATCAGCACGGTGTCGTAGCCGCCGGCGCGAAGCCGGGCCTCGAGGTCGGACGAGCCCTGGATCAGGGCGCTGTAGCGCGACTTCTGGACGGTCTCGTCACCGGGCTGGACATCGAGATCCGCCCAGAGCTGGTGGCCCAACGTGCCCTCCGACATCGACTCGACGCGCTTCCGTTGCTGCGCCGGTGGCGACATCGCATGCATATGCGACCAGGAGGTCAGGCATTCCTCGTCATGGGTATTCTTGATCCAGAACACCTTGCCGCCGGTGCGGCGCACCGCATCGGCGAGGCGGTTGACGTTCGGCACGATGTCGATGGCCTCCTTGCAGAGCGCATGCGCCACGCCCTCCATCATGAAGCCGTTCTGGAGGTCAACCACGATCAGGGCAGTGCGCTCGGGATCGAGATTTTCGTGCGGATGGGCGGTTCCCCGCCGCGCCACGACGCGATCGACGACGGATTGCGGAATCTCGACCTTGTGCATGCGATCCTCCCGGCATGGTCAGCGACGACAAGGCACCATGCAGCAGACATGCCAGCAGTCATGAATTGTACGCAATCCAGCCAATGCACGATCGGGCGATCGAGACGCGCCCATCTCTGTCGATTTTTGAGATATTCATACGCTTCACGTCCTGCCCCGAAGGCTGCCGGCGGAGCAAATGCACCAAATCGAAGAGATCGGGAGAGCCGTTGTCGCCGGATCCGGAGCGATGCAAAAAAGTTGCACAAGCAGGGCCATTGCTTGCGCGAATCGTATGCAGCCCTGCGATCTCCTTGAAAACCATTCACAAAGCGGCGCCTATGGTGCCGTATCGGGCATTTTGAAGCCGGACCACCGACGCGCAATGCTCAGAATTTCACAGTGCGCATTGATTGTGCGCTCGACCTTATTGGATACAATCACGCCGTTCCATCGAATTGAGGAGTGAGGTCATGGCGACGCAGCCCGACGACACCGCGCTGATGCAGGAATTCGACGTTTTCGCCGCACGCGCCGGCCTCGAGATCCCTCCCGACCGCAAGGAGACGCTGTTCCTGGGCTTCAAGGACCTGCGGAAGATGCTGGCGGTCATTCGCCAGCCGCGCACCGCTGCCGCCGAGCCGGCCGGCACCTATTCGCTCGACACCATCACGCGGAGCGTCTGAGATGACCGGCAAGCCGCTGCACGACTATTCCATCGCCGAGGCCGGCAAGATGCTGCGCGAGGGCAAGGTCACCTCGGTGGAGCTGACCAAGCATGCGCTCGACCGGATCGCGGCGCTCGACGGCGCCATCAACAGCTTCATCCTGGTGACGACCGAGCGCGCGCTGAGCGATGCCGAGACGGCCGACGCCGATTTCGCCGGAGGCATCGACAAGGGGCCGATGCAGGGCATCCCCTATGCGCTGAAGGACATCTACGACACCGCCGGCATTCCCTCGACCTGCCATTCCAAGCTGCGGGTCGATGTTGTCCCGGAGGCGGATTGCGTCGTCGAGCAGGCCTTCAAGGCGCAGGGCGGCGTGATGCTCGGCAAGCTCGCGACGCATGAATTCGCAATTGGCGGCCCCAGTTTCGACCTGCCCTTCCCACCGGCACGCAACCCCTGGAATCCCGAACACATCCCGGGCGGCTCCTCCTCGGGCTCGGGCGCCGCCGTGGCGGCGGGCTTCATGCGCATGGCAATGGGATCCGACACCGGCGGCTCGATCCGTGGTCCGGCCGCCTATTGCGGCACGGTCGGCCTCAAGCCGACCTATGGCCTGCTCTCGCGCCGTGGCATCTTCCCGCTCTCCTATACGCTCGACCATGCCGGTCCGCTGGCCTGGACGGTGGAGGATTGCGCCATCGCGATGGATGCAATCACGGCCTACGATCCGCTCGACCCCGGCAGCGCCGACGTGCCGAAGCCGGACTATCTCGGCGGCCTCGACAAGGGCGTCGCAGGGTTGAAGATCGGCATGCCCCGTCATTGGTACGAGAAGGCCGAAGGCGCCTCGCCCGAGACCGTCAAGGCGATCGACGATGCGGCGCAGGTGCTCGCCAAGCTCGGGGCGGAGATCGAGACGATCGAGCTGCCGGAATACGATCTGTTCAATGCCTGCGGCCGGGTGATCATGTTCTCGGAGGCCTTCGCCATCCACGAGCAGGACTACCAGACGCGGCCGCTCGACTACGGGCTCCTGACCTATATGCGGATGACGCTCGGCGCTTTCATCACCGCCGCCGACCTGACGCAGGCGATGCGGCTGCGGCGTGAACTGGCACAGGCCGTCAACGCCAAGCTCAAGAGCTATGACGCGATCGTCTGCGCCTCGTCGCTGGCGCCGGCGCCGCGCTTCGCCGACATGCCCGTCGGCATGCCCGCGAACTGGCCGATCCACACGATGCCGTTCAACGTCACCGGCAATCCGGCCATGTCGATCCCGACCGGCTTCTCGGCCTCCGGTCTGCCGCTCTCGATGCAGATTGCGGGCAAGGCCTTTGACGAGCCGACGATCCTGCGCATCGGCGCGGCTTTCGAGGCGGCGACGCAGCTCTACACCAAGCGGCCTTCGTTCGAATTGGCGCAGGCCGCCTGATGTTCCACGCCGCGGGATCGCGAGCCGCCGAGGCGCTCGGCGAGGTCGCGGCCGTCCATGCCGAGATCGGAGACACCACGCTGCCGGCGGCGGCGTGGCGTTCCCGCGTCTCGGGGTGGTGGCGCGAGGCGCCGCATAATCTGCGCGGCTCGGTCTACATGATCGCGGCCTTCGTCTTCCTCTCCGCCATGGTCGCGGCGGTGAAGGCACTCGGCACGCGGCTGCCGCTGGCCGAGGTGCTGGTGATCCGCCAGGTCATCATCGCGCTGCTGCTGGCGCCTCTGTTTCTGCGCGGCGGCATGGCGGCGTTCCGGACGCGGCATCCCGGCCTGCAGATCCTGCGCGGCCTCTTTGCGCTTGGGGCGATGTTCGCCGGCTTCACCGCAGTGCTTCACATTCCGCTGGCCGAGGCGACGGCGATCAGCTTCAGCCAGGCGCTGTTCGTCACCGTCGCGGCCGTGATCGTGCTGAAGGAGAAGGTCGGTCCGAGGCGTTGGCTCGCCACCGCGATCGGCTTCGTGGGCGTGCTGATCATGGTCAGGCCCGGCGGGCACGGACTCGATGCCTATGCCCTGCTCGCCGTGCTCGGCGCATTGTTCTCCTGCGGCATCACCATCACCGTGCGCGTGCTCGCCGATAGCGAGCGCACGGAATCGATCATGGCCTACCAGTCGCTCGTGCTGTTTATGGCTCTCTCCTATCCGGCCTGGAGCGCCTGGATCTGGCCGACGCCGGACGAATGGCTGCTGCTCGGCTTCATCGGCACGGTCGGCACCGTCGGGCAATGGCTGATCACCCGGGCATACCAGATTGGCGATGCCGCCGCGCTCGCCCCGCTCGACTTCGTGCGCTTGCTGATGGCGACCGCCATCGGCTACCTCGTCTTCGCTGAAACCCTCACGCTCTCGACGCTGATCGGCGGCACGATCGTCGTCGCGGCGACCCTCTACACCGTCCGTCACAATGCCCGGCGCGTCGCCCGCGCCGGGCTGGTGGCGGAGCCCGCCACCTGAACGGACGCGACCATGGCTCATCACCACCTGAAATCCAGCCCCGAGACCTGCCACTGGGGCTATTTCGACGCGAAGCTGAAACCCGCATTGACGATCAGGAGCGGTGACGAGGTCACGGTCGAGACGGTGAGCGGCGCGCCGGAGGTGACCCCGACCGATCCGCGCTTCGAGGTCCCGCCGGAGCTTGCCGAGGTCCACGCCAAATGCGACCGCACCATCCCCGGCCATATCCTGACCGGGCCGATCGCGATCGAGGGCGCCGTTCCCGGCGACATGCTGGAGGTCAAGATCCTCGACATCCAGCTCCGGCAGAACTGGGGCTACAATGTCATCCGTCCGCTTTCCGGCGCGCTGCCGACCGATTTCCACGAGACGCGGCTGCTGCACATCCCGCTCGACCGGGAGAGGATGGTCGGCACCATGCCCTGGGGCGTCGAGCTGCCGCTCAAGCCTTTCTTCGGCGTGATGGGCGTCGCTCCCGTTCCCGGCTGGGGCCGCATCACCTCGATCGTGCCGCGCAGCATGGGCGGCAATCTCGACAACAAGGAACTGGTGCCGGGCGCCTCGCTCTTCCTCCCGGTCTTCACCGAGGGCGCGCTGTTCTCCTGCGGCGACGGCCACGCCGTGCAGGGCGATGGCGAGGTCTGCGTCACCGCGATCGAGACCGCGCTGAGCGGCCGCTTCGCCTTTTCGCTGCACAAGGGGGCGGGCCTGACCTATCCGCGTGCCGAGACGCCGACCCACTACATCACCATGGGCATGGACCCTTCGCTCGACCAATGCGCGGTGATCGCGTTGCGCGACATGATCGTCTTGCTCGGCGAGAAGCGCGGCCTCTCGCGCGAGGACGCCTATACGCTCTGCTCGCTGGCGGCCGATCTGCGCGTCACCCAGGCGGTCAATGTCTGGAAGGGCATCCACTGCATGATCGCCAAATCGGCCGTCCATGGCGCAGCGGCCTGACACCGGAAAGGGAATCCTGCCGTGGATCTCGAGCTGAATGGCAAGGCCGCGATCGTGACCGGCGGCAGTCGCGGCATCGGGCTGGCTTGCGCCAGGGCGCTGGCGGCCGAGGGCTGCTCGCTGCTGCTGGCCGCGCGCGGTAAGGACGGCCTGCACAAGACCGCGGCCGATCTCGAAGCGGCAGGCGCCAGGGTCGCGACTCTGGCGGTCGATGTGACCGCTCCGGGGGCCGGGGCGGCAATCGTCGAGGCGGCTATGACCGCGTTCGGCCGGCTGGATGCGCTCATCGCCAATGCCGGCGGCGTGGTCGGAGCGCGCAGCTTCACCGAGGCGGACGATGCGGCCTGGCTCGGGACGTTCCAGCTCAATGTCGGCCATTCCGTCGCGCTGCTTCGCGCGGCCGTGCCGCATCTCGCGGCGAGCGGGCAGGGCTCGGCGATCTTCATCGCCTCGATCTCCGGCCGCAATCCGATGAGTTCCGGCGCGCCTTACGCTGCGGCAAAAGCGGGACTCATCCATGCAGCGCGCAGCCTTGCCTGGGAGCTCGGGCCGAAGCATATCCGCGTCAATGCGCTCTCGCCCGGCTCGATCCTGTTCGAGGGCGGTGGCTGGGCCCGGCGAAAGGCCGAGATGCCGGATGTGATGGCAAGTTTCGAAAGCACCGAATTCCCCTGGGGCCGGCTCGGCACGCCGGAGGAGATCGCCAGCGTGGCCGCCTTCCTCGCCTCGCCGCGCTCGGCCTGGATCAATGCCGCCGACATCCCGGTCGATGGTGGCCAGCGCCGTCCCTCGCTCTAGTACTTTTATGGACCGACAGGTGAACGAAGAACAATGAGTGTCGGTTCGATCGATCTCGCCGAGCGCGAGGAAGGCAGAATCCCGGCCGACAAGAGCACGTTCCGCGCGCTGTTCTCGTCGATCGCGCTGCCCATGTTCCTCGCCATCATCGACCAGACCATCGTCGCCGCGGCGCTGCCCGCGATGGCGGCGACGCTCGGCAATGTCGAGAACGTCTCCTGGGTCGTGGTCGGCTACCTTGTCGCCGCCACGATCGCTGCGCCGGTCTATGGCAGGCTCGGCGATGCTTTCGGCCGGCGGCGGATGATGTTCATCGCGCTCGGCGTCTTCGCCGTCGCCTCGGTGCTCTGCGCGCTCGCCGACAGCATGCTGATGCTGATCCTGTGCCGGATGCTGCAAGGGCTCGGCGGCGGCGGGCTGATGACGACCTCGCAGGCGCTGATCGGCGAGATCGTGCCGCCGCGCGAGCGCCCGCGCTACCAGGGCTATATGGCGACGATCGTCGTCTCCTCGAACATGTTCGGCCCCGTCGCCGGCGGTTTCCTGACGCATGCCTTCGGCTGGCGCTCGATCTTCCTGATCAACCTGCCGGTGGCGCTGCTGGCGGCCGTGCTGGTGGCCTGGCGCCTGCCGGCGCGCAAGATCAGGCGGGACACCAGGTTCCGCTTCGATTTCCTGGGCCTGGCGCTATTCGTGGCGCTGGTCGTCTCGCTGCTTCTGACGCTGTCGCACCTGCCGCATGGCGGAATCTCGCTGCCGCTCTGGCTGCTCGGCCTCGGCGGCGCGCTCTGGCTCGCGCTGCTCGCGCTGCTGCTCCGGCACGAGAGCCGCACGGAACAGCCGCTGATCCCGGTCAAGCTCTTGCGCCATTCCGCGATCTGGCGCGCGAACATGCTGGCGACCTTCCACGGCGCCGCGCTGGTCTCGCTCGTCACCTACCTGCCGATCTATTTCGTGGTGGCTCGCGGAGCGAGTCCGGCGCAGACCGGCCTGCTGCTGATCCCGCTGACGGCGAGCGTCGGCATCGGCTCGATGCTCACCGGGAAACTCGTCACCGCCAGCGGGCGCGTCGCCATCATCCCGACGATCGGCCTCGTCCTGACCACCGCATCGATCATCGCGCTGACGCTGACCGCGCGCTATCTCAGCCTGGTCGAGCTCAGCCTGCTGCTCGGGCTCACCACGTTGTTCATGGGCAGCGTCATGGCGGTGGTGCAGTTGATCGTGCAATCCTCGGCGAAGCCGGATTCGATCGGAGCCGCCGCAGCATCCGTGCAGCTCTTTCGGACGATGGGCTCGGCGCTCGGCACCGCGATCGTCGGCGCGGTGCTCTTCGCCGTGCTGGCCGCGAGCGACGTCAGGACGGCCGAGCATTTCACCCGCATCGTCGAGCACGGGCCGGTGGTGTTCGAGACGCTGGCGGCGGCGGAACGGCTGGTGCTGCGCGACGCGATCGCCAATGCCTTCCAGATCGCCTTCGGCACGATCGCGGTCTTCACCACGGTCGGCATCTTCCTCGCCGCCACCAATCCGCTGCGGCGGCTCTGACGCCGCGCCTCGCGGTGGCGTCAGAGCTGGGAAGTCCGTTCCGGGGAATATCCCGATGTCTGCAATGAGGGCAGCAACCGAGCGCTGACCCAGATCAATCCGGCGGCAGGAGGTCAGCATGCCACCGACGTCGGGACGGTTGTGTCGCCTCGGAGCGCCCGCTGATCTCCCTATCTCTCGATATGCGAGACGTGGTTGAGCGCGATGACCCATTTGCCATCGCGTTTGCGCATCAGGCGGGTATTGATGCCGGTCTGGTTTCCGGCGGCACGCACCAGCTTGTAATTGCTGATCAACTGGGCGGCGTCCGGCGCCAGCATCTCGATACGGATGTTGGAGAAGGCGAGCTCGCCCTGCGAGCCCGGCGCGCCGCCATAGTCGGCGATGTAGTGGTCGAGCGTCGCCTGCCAGTCCCTTTGCATGCGGCCGCGGGAGACGAAAACCACGTCGGGATTGGCGAACCCAGCCATATAGCCGTGGAAATCGCCGCGGTTCCAGGCCGCCTGCATCCCGGCGATCAGCGCGGTGATGGCCTCGTTCTCGATCGTAGCGGACATCTCGGACTTACCTTTCGAAGCATCTGGCTTGCCAGCTGGTTGCCCTCTCCCGCCGCTGTCTGACGAGGACTTCATGTGCCGTCAATGGCTCTCTCACGGAGGTGCCGGGCTCACCGAACGGCCGGGCGATCGGCGTTTCGCCCAGCCGCGCGCCCACCGCAATCCGGCCGGTGACGATGGCCTCGTGCGACTTTTCCTGGTGGCGATCGGCCCGTCCGGGATCGCGGATCCTCTTTTCCGGCATGCCGGCTGGTCGCTCCGGATCACACAATCGGATTGCATTCTGGCTCGTAAATATACAAAAGGCGGCATCGGCATGCGGGTGAACGCATGTCACCGAGATTTGTATACAATATACGGCCATATCGATAGCGTCCGCCAGGAAGCCTCAAGGCGGGTCGCAAACGGCTGGACATGAGGATGGCGATGACATTCACGACGCGACCGGAACTGAGGGGCACATTCGGGGCCGTGTCCTCGACACATTGGCTGGCTTCGACCGTCGGCATGTCCATTCTGGAAAAGGGGCACACGGCTTTCGACGCCGCGGTCGCGACGGGGTTTGTCCTGCAGATCGTCGAGCCGCATCTCAATGGCCCCGGCGGCGAGGTGCCGATCATCGTCACGCCGGCCGGCGCCCCGGCCCCGATCGTCATTTCCGGCCAGGGACCATCCCCTTCGAAGGCGACCATCACCTATTTCAAGGAACTGGGCCTCGATATCATTCCGGGCACCGGCCTGCTCGCCGCCTGCATTCCCGGCGCTTTCGGCGCCTGGCTGACGCTGCTGCGCGACTACGGCACGGCCGAGCTCGAGGATGTGCTCGCGCCGGCGATCTCCTATGCCAGGACCGGCCATCCGCTGGTGCCGCGCATCGCCAACACGATCGCGACGATGCGTGAATTGTTCGAGACCCATTGGCCGAGCTCGGCGGAGCTCTACCTGCCGGGCGGCGTCGCTCCCCAGTCCGGCAAGCTGTTCCGCAATCCGCAGATCGCCGCGCTCTATCAGCAGATTCTCGACCACGCGAAATCCGGCAGGAGTCGCGAGGCGCGCATCGATGCGGCGCTGGACTTCTGGTATCGCGGCCCGGTTGCCGAGCGGATCGAGGAATATTGCGCGACCGAGGAGGTCTGGGACGTCTCGGGCCGCCGCCACAAGGGCTTGATCACCGCCCAGGACATGGCCGACTATCAGCCGCTGATCGAAAAGCCGGTCTCGGTGAGCTATGGCGACTGCGAGGTCTTCAAATGCGGTCCCTGGTCTCAGGGACCCGTGCTCCTGCAGATGCTGCAGATCCTCAAGGGCACCGATATTGCGGATCTCGATCCGATGAGCGCCGATTTCGTGCATCTCGTCGTCGAGACGGCAAAGCTCGCGATGGCCGACCGCGATTCCTGGTATGGCGATAGTTCCGACGTGCCGACGACTGCGCTGCTCTCCCCGGGATATGCCGATATCCGGCGGGCGCTCATCACGGCTTCAGCCTCGATGGATGTCCGCCCCGGCGCTCCCGGAGGCCGCAATCCCAACCTGCCTCCGCTGCGAACGGTCGGCACCATTCCGCAGCCCGGCATTGGCGGCGGCGAACCCACGGTCGCCCGCGAGGCCAGGCTGCCGAACGACCGGCAGGGCGAACCCGCGCTGACCCGGGAAGGCGCGCAGCGCGGCGACACCGTGCAGGTCAGCGCCGTCGATCGCTGGGGCAACATGGTCTCGGCAACGCCGTCCGGCGGCTGGTTCCAGTCGAGCCCGGTCATTCCGGGCCTCGGCTTCAGCCTGACGACCCGCGGGCAGATGTTCTGGCTCGAAGAGGGCCTGAATTCCAGCCTGGCGCCGTCGAAGCGCCCGCGCACGACGCTGACCCCGTCCACCGTGTTCCGGGATGGCCAGCCCTACATGGCCTTCGGCACGCCGGGGGGCGATCAGCAGGATCAATGGCAGCTGATCATGCTGCTGCGTCATCTCCACAAGGGCATGAACCTGCAGGAAGCGATCGACGCGCCATCCTTCCATACCGACCATTTGCCGAGCTCCTTCTGGCCGCGCGAAATCAATTTCGGCGCGATCACGCTCGAATCCCGCTTCCCGGAAACGGTCCGTGATGAGCTGGCAGCGAGGGGGCACAAGATCACCGTCGGCGACGCCTGGTCCGAAGGGCGCCTGTCGGCGGTTGCGCGGGAGATGGATGGCGACGTTCAATTGGTTAAGGCCGGCGCCAATCCGCGCGGCGTACAGGGTTATGCGGTCGCCCGCTGATCCCAAGAAATCGGCGTTCCGGAGCATTTTCGAGCGAAGTGGATACCGGTTCGCGTGAAGAAAATGCGTCGAAACAAAAGGTTAGAGGATTCTCGCGGTTCGGAGAAGCGCGGAAATGCTCCAGATCAAGGGAGAGACCATTGATGAGACCAGCTTACCTCGCACTCGCAGCCAGCCTGGCGCTTGCTGGCCTGGCGGCGACTGCTGTGCCTGCCGCTGCCCAATCCGTCCTGAGGATCGGCCTGCAGGACGATCCCGATACGCTCGACCCCGTCTCCAACTGGAGCTTCGTCGGCCGGCACGTTCTCCAGTCACTCTGTGACAAGATCGTCGATATCGATGAGAGCGGCAAAATCATCCCGATGCTCGCCGAAAGCTGGGAATGGAGCCCCGACAGTACCGCGCTGACCCTGAAGCTGCGCAAGGACGCCGTCTTCCATGATGGCACCAAGGTCGACGCCGCGGCGATCAAGTACAATCTCGAACGCGCGCTCAGCGCGAGCATCTCGCGGCGCAAGGCCGAGATCAGCGCGATCAGCAGCGTCGACGCCGTCGATCCGACCACCGTCAAGATCAATCTCAAGGAGCCTTCGGTTCCGCTGCTCGCCGCGCTCAGTGATCGCGCCGGCATGATCATCAGCCCGGCGGCCGGTGCGAAGCTCGGCGACAAGTTCACCGACGCGCCGGTTTGCTCCGGACCCTATAAATTCGTCGAGCGCGTCGTCCAGGACCGCATCGTCCTCGAGAAGTTCCCGCAATATTACGACGCGGCGAAGTATCATTTCGATCGCCTCGTCTATCGCGGCATGCCGGATTCCAACGTTCGCCTGCTGAACCTGCGCTCGCGCCAGCTCGACCTGATCGAGCGCCTCGCTGCGACCGACGTGGACGCCGTCAAGGCCGACAAGGCGCTGGCCGTCGACCCCGTCATCGGCCTCGGCTATTACGGCATCACCTTTAGCATCGGCGGCGACGGCGCCAATCTCGATGCCGGCAAGAAGGCCGCGATCCGCGAAGCGTTCAGCCTCGCGATCGATCGGCAGGCCATCAGCAATGTCGTCTTCGACGGCCAGGCCAGCACCGGCAATCAGCCCTTCCCGCCCTCCAGCCCGTTCTTCGACAAGAACTTCCCGGTTCCGGGCCGTGACGTTGCGGCCGCCAAGAAGAAGATGGCCGAAGCCGGCGTGAAGTCGGTCGATCTCGAATTGCTGGTTCCGACCGATGCGGAGCGTCAGCAGGTCGCCCAGCTCATCCAGGCGATGGTCCAGGAGATCGGCATCAAGGTCTCGATCAAGCCGACCGAGCTGATGACGCTGCTCGACATCGCGCGCCAGGGCAAGTTCCAGGCGCATCTCGTCGGCTGGAGCGGCCGTGTCGATCCCGACCTGAACATCACGCCGATGCTCACCTGCGGTGTCGCGACCAACGATGCCCGCTATTGCAACGAGACGCTCGACTCGATCCTCGCGAAAGCCCGCTCGCTCGGCGATCCCGAAGCGCGCAAGGCCGAATACGGCAAGGCAATCGCGATCCTGCTCCAGGACCTGCCGATCGTGTATCTCTACCACTCGCAGTGGATCTTCGCGCACAGCTCCGCGATCACGGGCTTCAAGCCCGCTCCGGACGGCATCATCCGCCTGACCAATGTCAGCCGCAAGAACTGACCCGGCGCCAAGGCTGCGATGAGCACCTCGCTCCGACCCGTTCAGGCCACGGACGCCTCTGCGTCCGTGCTCGACGTCAACAACCTGCGTGTCGTCTTCGAAGGCGACACGCGCACCGTGACCGCGGTCGACGGCGTCAGCTTCTCCGTTCGGAAGGGGCGCACGCTGGCGATCGTCGGCGAATCCGGCAGCGGCAAGAGCGTCACCTCGCTCGCCGTCATGCGGCTTCTGCCCGAACACAGCGCCCGTATTTCAGGCAGCGTCAATTTCGACGGCCGCGAGCTGCTCGAGGAGAGCAAGAGCGGCATGCGCAGCCTGCGCGGCAACCGGCTGGCGATGATCTTCCAGGAGCCGATGACCTCGCTCAACCCGTCCTACACGGTTGGCGAGCAGATCAATGAGGTCATCCTGCGCCACCGGCCGGTCTCGAAGAAGGAGGCGACCGAACGCGCCATCGCCATGCTCAAGCTGGTGCGCATTCCCTCGCCCGAGACCCGCTACCACCAATATCCGCACAATCTGTCCGGCGGCATGCGCCAGCGCGTGATGATCGCCATGGCGCTCGCCTGCGATCCCGAACTGCTGCTCGCCGACGAGCCGACGACCGCGCTCGACGTCACCATTCAGGCGCAGGTGCTCGAGCTGATGCGCGAGCTGCAGCAGAAGACCGGCACGGCCATCATCCTGATCACCCACGACCTCGGCGTGGTCGCGGAATCCTGCGACGACGTGATCGTCATGTATGCCGGCCAGGTGGTTGAGCAATGTTCGGTCGAGGACCTCTTCACCTTCCCGCAGCACCCTTACACGGTCGGCCTGCTCGGCTCGCTTCCGCGCCTCGACGAGCGGCGCGAGCAACTGGTCGCCATCACCGGCACCGTGCCCGACATGGCCAATCCGCCGTCGGGCTGCCGCTTTCAGGCGCGCTGCCCCTTCCGCATCGAACGCTGCGCCGAGATGCCGGATCTGATCGAGGTCTCGGCGGGGCATCTCAGCCGCTGCTGGCGCGCGCCGATGGAGGAGCTCGTCCCATGATCCAGAACGCCTCCGGCTCCTCGGCCACCCGGCCGATCATCGAGGCCCGTGGCCTCGGCAAGACCTTCGTGGTCAAGCGCTCGCTGTTCGGCCGCCCGCTGGCTTCGGTCGGTGCGGTCGATGACGTCACGCTGGCGCTGATGCCGGGCGAGACATTGGCCATCGTCGGGGAATCCGGTTGCGGCAAGTCGACCCTCGGCCGTCTGCTGATCCGGCTGATCAAGGCCAGCACCGGCGAGGTCTTCATCGACGGGCAGAACGTCACCCATGCCAGCCACGCCGTCATGCGTGCGCAGCGCCGGCATGTGCAGCTGATTTTCCAGGACCCGTATGCCTCGCTCAATCCGCGCATGACGATCGCCCAGACGATTGCCGAGCCGCTGATGCTGCACGGCATCGTGCCGGCTGGCCAGCGCGCCAGGCGCGTCTCGGAGCTCCTGGAGATGGTGGGCCTGCGCCCGGAACAGGCGAGCCGCTATCCGCATGAATTCTCCGGCGGCCAGCGCCAGCGCGTCGTCATCGCCAGAGCGCTCGCCTCGGAGCCCAGGGCGATCATTTGCGACGAGGCGGTGTCCGCCCTCGACGTCTCGATCCAGGCGCAGATCCTCAACCTGCTGAAGGATCTGCAGAAGCGGCTCGGCCTCGCCTTCGTCTTCATCTCGCATGATCTCGGCGTGGTGAAGCACATCGCCGATCGCGTCGCCGTCATGTATCTCGGCAAGGTCGTCGAGATCGGGACGTCCGAAGACATCTTCGCCGCGCCGCGCCACCCCTATACGCGCGCGCTGCTATCGGCCATTCCGGTCGCGGCACCGCCGAGCCATCCGCGCTCGCGCGCGGTGCGGCTGCATGGCGATCTTCCGAGCCCGCTTTCGCCGCCCGAGGGATGCCGGCTGCATACCCGCTGCCCGCATGCCCGGCCGGACTGCAAGAGCGTCAGCATGGTGCTGGAGGTCGAGGCGAACGGCCATGCCAATGCCTGCGCCTTCTGGAACGAATTGCCGGCACAGGATGCGGCGGAGATCGTCCGCGAACCCCGCAATCCCAAGCTCGAAAAGCTGTTCGCGGCCTTCGAAGCCATGGCCGCTCGGCCGACCCAGGCCATGACGGGAGGCTGAGCCATGTCGTCACTTCTCGCCCGCCGCCTTCTGCAACTCGTCCCGACGGTCATTCTGCTGTCGATTATCATCTTTTCGCTGCAGCATCTCCTGCCGGGCGATCCGGCGCTGGTGCTCGCCGGTGAGAATCCGGACGAGGCGACGCTGGCCGCCATCCGCGCCCAGTACCATCTCGATCAGCCGCTGATCGTCCAGTATCTCTACTGGCTGAAAGGCGTGGTGACCGGTGATCTCGGCGAATCCATGCGCCATAACCGCCCCGTCCTCGACCTGATCCTGCTCAAGCTGCCGGTGACGCTGCAACTGGCGATCATGGGCATCTGCATCGCGATGGTGGTTGGCATCACCGCCGGCGTCATCTCGGCCCTGCGCCAGAACACCGCCATCGACTACGCCACCAATGTCGTCTCGCTCGCCGGCATCTCGGTGCCGAACTTCTGGCTGGGCATCATGCTCATCCTGTTCTTCTCGGTGTATCTCGGCTGGCTTCCGGCTTCCGGCTTCGTCAGTCCCTGGGAAGACCTGAAGATGAACCTCGCGACGACGATCATGCCCGCGACCGTGCTGGGCACCGCGATCGCCGGCGTCATCATGCGCCATACCCGCGGCGCCATGCTCCAGGCGCTCGAAAGCGACTACGTTCGCACCGCCCGCGCCAAGGGCCTGAGCGAATGGGTCGTCGTGATCAAGCATGCGATGCGCAATGCGCTGACGCCGATCATCACGCTCGGCGCGCTCGAATTCGGCGCGCTGCTCTCCGGCGCGGTGCTGACCGAGCAGATCTTCACGATTCCGGGCTTCGGCAAGCTGATCGTCGATGCCGTCTTCACGCGCGACTATCCGGTGGTACAGGGCGTCGTCCTGGTGACCTCGCTCTTCTACATCATCCTCAACCTGCTGGCCGACATCGGATACATCCTCGTCAACCCCAGACTGAGAAGCTGACTGTGGCGACGATCTCGGAAACCGCTCCCTCGACCAACCCGCTCGCGAATGTCTTGGGTGGCCGCCTCTGGCGGCGGCTGTCGAAGCGCAAGAGTGCGCTGGTTGGTCTCGCCGTCGTGCTGCTTGTCGTGTTTGTGGCTGCCTTCGCGCCGCTTCTGGCGCCCTACGACCCGGCGGCGCAGAGCTGGACCGCGGTGCGCAAGGCTCCCTCCGCCGCGCACTGGTTCGGGACAGACGAGGCCGGCCGCGACATGCTTTCGCGCATCATCTGGGGTGCCAGGGCCTCGCTGATGGCCGGCCTCACCTCTGTCGGCATCGCCATGGCGATCGGCGTGCCGCTCGGGCTCGCGGCGGGCTTTCTCGGCGGCCTCGTCGACGGCTTCATCAGCCGCTTCACCGATGCGATGCTCGCCTGCCCGTTCCTCATCCTCGCGATCGCGTTTGCAGCCTTCCTCGGGCCCAGCCTGACGAATGCGATGCTCGCGATCGGCATCACCGCCATGCCGCTCTTCATCCGGCTGACGCGCGGCCAGGTGCTGTCGATCAAGGCGGAGGACTATGTCGAGGCGGCGAGCGCGGTCGGCAATCCGCAATGGCGTATCGCCGTGCGGCATATCCTGCCCAACATCCTGCCGCAGCTCATGGTCCAGGCGACGCTGACGATCGCCTCGGCGATCATCGCGGAAGCGAGCATGTCCTTCCTCGGCCTCGGCCTCCAGCCGCCGGCACCGTCCTGGGGCTCGATGCTGAACTCGGCCCAGCGCTTCCTGAGCAATGCGCCGTGGATGGCGCTCTGGCCGGGCATGGCGATCTTCGTGACGGTGCTGTCCTTCAACCTGCTTGGCGACGGCCTCCGCGACGCCCTCGACCCGCGCTCGCGCTGAAGCGCGGAAATTCTCTATCCCTCATCCATCGAGCATTGCGGCATATTCGGGATGGCGTGACGCGTAGCCTGCCATGAAAGGACATGTCGCGACGGCCCTTTGACCGCGCGCCCGCAGAATCTCGAATACGCCACGCGCCAGCGTGGAGCCTTTGCCCTGCCCCGAGAATTCCTGCGGCACCTCGGTATGGAGAAGGTGCACGCGGCCGTCTTCGATCTTGTAATAGGCGGCGGCGACCGTGCCGCCGGTGAGCGGCATCTCGAAGCGGCTCATCGCGGGATTATCCCGAACCTGTTCATCCATGGCACCCTCCAATATGAGAACAGACCCTAGCGCTTGGTCATCTCGATGTCGGGAATCGTCGGCCTGGTCGTGCCCAGCTCGCTATCGACATGGGGCGGCGAGGGATTTCGCGAGATCCGGAGCGCGATATAGATCGCGACGGCGAGCGACAGGGCGACGAGATAGGCCAGCATGCCCTGCGGACCCATGAGCTGCATCAGCAGGGTCGCGGCGAGCGGCCCGAGCGCCGAGCCCGTCCCCCAGAGGAACAGTAGTTGCGCGGAGAGCCCGACCGCATGGTCGCGCCCCATCCGGAAATAGGCATGCGTGACCGCGACCGTGTAGAGCGGGATGCTGCAGCCGCCGATCAGCGCGAACAGGGCGAAGAGCCAGAGCCGGCCATGGCTCGCATCGAGCTGCAGGAGCGTCGCGAGCACCGCCGCAGCCACGGCGACGAGACTGGTGGCAATGAGCATGATCAGGCGGCTCGGGACGCGGTCGGCGAGCAGGCTCATCGGCCATTGCAGCAGCAGGGCGCCGATCTGGATGCTGGCCGTGAGCAGGATGGTCGCTCTCTGGTCGAGGCCGGAGAGGATGCCATAGGCAGGGGCGACATTCGTCAGCGGCCCGCCCACCAGCCCGACATAGAGGCAGCCGACGACGGCCGCCGGCGCGTGCAGCCACAGCGTCCGCAAGCCGACCGAGACGATCTCGCTCGATTCAGGGCCGCGCGCGCGTGTCAGGGCGACGGGGATGAGCGCGATCGAGAAGGCCATGCTGGCGAACAGGAAGATGTCGTGCGTCTGGATCGCGACATAGCCGACGCCGATCTGGGAGCCGATCAGCGCGACGCGATTGAGGATCTGGTAGATACCGAAAATCCGGCCTCGCTGGGCACGGTCAGCCTGCCCGCTGATCCAGCTCTCGATGCAGATGCCGTGACCGGCCGCGGCCAGGCCCATCACCAGCCGCGACACGCCCCACCAGGCTTCCGGCAGCAGGGGGAAGCTCAGCGTCGAGACCGCCTGAAGCGCGGCGAACACCGCAAAGCCGCGTATATGGCCGACCCGCCGGACCAGGGAAGGATTGGCGAAGCAGCCGAGCAGGAAGCCCAGCGAATAGGACGATGCGACGAGACCGATCAGGAGCGGGGGCTGGTTGGCGATCGCCATTTGCAGCGGCACGACCGTGTTCACGATCGTTCCGGCGACCTGCAGGATCAGCGCCCCCGCAACAATGGCGCCGAGCGCGCCAACTGAGCCGCCACGGGCCTTGGTTGTCACTTCGCCATCGCATCCGAGAAGCCCATTCCGGGACGCTATCAGGTCTCACAATCTCGGAAAAGCCGGCGGCGACCGCGACGATGTTGGCCCCGCTGCAAATCGCGTCAGCGTGACTTTCAGTCAGTAAAAAGCAACGCTCTGGAGCCAAAGAATCCGTGTCGCCGGCGATACGTTTGGCTTCCACGCGGAGTGATCGGCGGGCTCGTCCTCGGGGATGGTCGTCATAAATGATCATTGTTTTACAAAAAACATTCTGTTAGCATTTCGTTGGCTGCCGCAGGCCCCATCGCAACAAGACCGGCTACGGCAACGCATCGGTCGGCCACGACGATTCGACGGGGCGTTACCCGGGAGATGTTGATGGACAGGCGAGATTTTCTGAAACAGGCCGGCGTGTCCATGGTTGCCTCGATTGCATCCCCGGCACTCGTGCGAGCGGTCGAGCGCACGACGCTCCGCTTCGTTCCGCAAACCGAGCTCGTCCTGCTCGATCCGATCTTCACCACCGCCTACGTGACCCGCAATCACGCCTATATGGTCTTCGATACGCTCTACGGAATGGACGGGACCTACCAGATCAGGCCCCAGATGCTCGAGGGCGACAAGGTCGAGAATGACGGCCGTCTTTGGACCCTGATGCTGCGCGAGGGCCTGCTCTGGCATGACGGAGAGAAGGTTCTGGCGCGCGATTGCGTCGCGAGCATCAGGCGCTGGGCCGCCCGCGACACGTTCGGAAGCTATCTGATGGCGGTCACTGAAGAGCTGGTGGCTGTCGACGACCGCACGATCCAGTTTCGTTTGAAACGTCCCTTTCCAGGGTTGCGCATGGCGCTCGGCAAGACGACGCCTCCGATGTGCGCGATGATGCCGGAGCGGCTCGCCCTGACCGACCCGATGAAGGCATTGACCGAGATGGTCGGCAGCGGGCCGTTCCGCTACAGGGCCGAGGAGCAGCAGGCGGGCATCAAGAGCGTCTACACCAAATTCGAGGGCTACCGGCCGCGGGATACCGGAACGCCCGATTGGACCGCCGGGCCGAAGATTGCCCATTACGACGAGGTCGAGTGGACGACAATATCCGATGTCGGCACCGCCTCCGCCGCCCTGCAGGCCGGCGAGCAGGACTGGCTCGCCTATGCCTCGCCCGATCTCGCCCCTTTGCTTCGGGAGACGAAGGGCATTCGCCTTCAGCAGCTCGATTCGAGCGGCATGGTCAACATGCTGCGCGTCAACCACCTCCAACCGCCATTCGACAATCCGGCAATCCGTCGCGCACTGCTCGGTGCCTTCGACCAGACCGCCTGCATGGAGGCGATCGTCGGCTCGGATCCAGCCTCCTATCGCGTGCCCCTGGGCTATTTCTGTCCGGGCACGCCGATGGCAAGCGAAGCCGGGCTCGAGACGTTTCGCGGACATGCCGATCCCCGGAAGACGCGGGAAGAGCTCACGCGGGCGGGCTATGCCAATGAACGCATCGTCCTGATGGTTCCGGCCGATAATCCGCCCCTCAAGGCGCTCGGCGATGTCTGCGCCGAGCTGATGAAGGATGCCGGCCTTAATGTCGAATACGCCGCGATGGATTGGGCCTCGATGCTGGCGCGGCGCAACAAGCGGGAGCCGATTTCCCAGGGCGGCTGGCACGCTTTCGTGGTCGGTTCCGCGGGCATGGATTGGCTCAGCCCCGCCGTGCATTCCTATATTCGCGGCAATGGCACCGCGGGTATCACGGGCTGGCCGACGAGCGCGAGGCTGGAGCAATTGCGGGTCGACTGGTTCGAGGCGCCGGACGAGGCGGCGCAGCGGCAAATCTGCGCCGACATTCAAATGCAGTGCCTTGTCGATGTCCCCTACTATCCGCTCGGCCAGTATCTCCAGCAGACCGCCAGCCGGACGAGCATCGACGGCATCCTGAACGGCTTCCCGGTCTTCTGGAATGTCCGGCCGGCATAGAGCATTTTCGAGCGAAGTGGACACCGGTTCGCGTGAAGAAAATGCGTCACTACAAATAGCGAGAGAATTTTCGCGCTTCGGAGAAGCGCGGAAATGCTCTGGCGCGGTCAGCGCGAGCCCGACGATGCTGGACTACGACTACACCCGCAATGCCATCCGCTCACGCGCGGAGATGAACGACTGGCACGCGCGCCATGGCGAGCCGGTGCTCGAGCCCGAGCTCCCGATCATCGACGCGCATCATCACATCTGGACGCATCCAGGCCGCGAATATTCTGCCGAGGACATGCTGGCCAATGCCAATCTGGGCCACAACATCGTCGCCACCGTCTTCATCGAAGGAAGCTCGCAGCACCTGAGCGACGGCCCGGTCGAGCTGAGGCCGACCGGGGAAACCGGCTTTGTGGTTCGGAACGTCTCCTGTCTGCCCGAAAAGGGCGATCGGATCGCTGCCGCGATCGTCGGCCATGCCGACCTGCGCCTCGGCAAAGGCCTTGCTCCCGTGCTGGATGCCCATATCGCGCTCGCCGGAGGGCGGTTCCGCGGCATCCGTCAGCATTTGCGCTGGGACGCCTCGGGCATTGGCATGTTCGGGCGCGCCGATCCCGCTCATCTGGCCGCCGATGCCGCATTCCGCGCCGGCTTTTCGCTGCTTGCCTCGCGGCAGCTGAGCTTCGACGCCTGGGCGTTTCATCATCAGTTGGACGAGATCGCAGATCTCGCGAGGGCCTTTCCCGACACGACCGTCATCGTCAATCACGTGGGCGGCCCGCTCGGTGTCGGACCCTATTCCAACCGCCGCAATGAGATTTTCCTGGAATGGCGGGAGGGCATCAAGGCACTCGCCGGGTGTCCCAACGTGGCGATGAAGCTCGGCGGGCTCGGGATGCTCTATTACGGCTTTGGTTTTCACAGGCGCGATACGCCGCCGAATTCTCTCGATCTGGCCTCCGCCTGGCGGCCTTACGTCATGACATGCATTGACTGTTTCGGGGTCGGCCGATGCATGTTCGAAAGCAATTTTCCCGTCGATGGCCAGTCGACCAGCTATCTTGTCCTCTGGAACGCCTTCAAGCGCATCACGAAGGATTTTACGGCTGAAGAGAAGCTGGATTTATATTGTCGATCTGCGGCTAGCGCATACAAGATAACCAGCACTAAATTCTGAGAGCTTCCAGCTGAGGCGCTCCCATCGCGAGCGACAGCGGGCCACGACGATCGGGCCTAAGCCTCAAGGCGATCTCGATAAAACCTGCTCCCGTCCCGCCCGCTCAGCCGGATCGGTCAACCTCCGTCGGCGATGGCGGGCCTGAAAGGCCGGGGGCCACTGACCTCACAGGCTGATCCGGCCGCATCCCGACCATCACCCAACTGTCGTAAAGCTGTCGCAAAATTCGGCGCGTGGTCGAGCCCGGGAATCAGGAGATCATGATGACCGAGGATCTTACGACCATGACGACCAACCTGCCGACGGTCGTCGCCGATCCCAATCTCGTAGCGCAGATCAAGCAAGGCATCGATCTCGGGGACCGCGCGCTGGTCACGAGTTTCGGCGACAGGTCACAGCGCGACGTCGTCGCCTTCGCCGATCGCGTCCTGGCCCAGACCCGTAACCGGGAGATGGGCGATACCGGAGCATTGCTGCTCGACGTGATCGAGAAGGCGCGCGGCCTCGACCCCGCCACGGTTCAGAAGGCCGGCTTCTTCGAGAAGCTGATCTCATCGGCCGAAAGCCGCCTGCGTCGCTTCGTCGGCCGGTTCGAGGACGTCGCCAGCCAGATCGAAGGCATCAATATCCAGCTCGACAAGCACAAGGACATCCTGCGGCGGGACATCTCGCTGCTCGACGATCTCCATGAGGAGACCCGCCGCTCGATCCAGTTTCTCGAAGCCCATATCGCCGCCGGCAAGGTCTTCGCCGAGGAATTCCGCAACGGACGCCTGCTGGAGCTGAAGTCCGAGGCGGATAGCGCGCAGGCGACGGGCGATGGCCTGATGGCGGCGCAGGCCTATCAGGATGCCGCCCAGGCGGTCGACCGGCTGGAAAAGCGCGTCTTCTATCTTCAGCAGGCGCGCCAGATCGGGATCCAGCAACTCCCCCAGATTCGCCTCGTCCAGGCTGGCGACGAGACGCTGATCGAGAACCTGCAGGCCACGACACAGCTGACGATCCCGGTCTGGAAGCAGAAGATGGTGCTGCTGCTCGGCCTGACCCGCCAATCGGCCGCGCTCGACCTCCAGAAGACGGTGACCGACGCCACCAACACGATGATGCGGCAGGCCTCCGAGATGATGAAGAGCCAGGCGATCGAGATCGAGAAGCAGGCCCAGCGCGGCATCATCGACATCCAGACCCTCGAGAAGACCAATCGCGATCTCATCGACACGGTCACCGGCGTGCTCGCGGTGCAGCGCGAAGGTCGCCAGAAGCGCGCCGCGGTCGAGACTCGCATGCAGCAGCTGACCGGGGAGTTGAAGACCGCGCTTGCGAGTTCCGCCGCGTGATCGGCGGCGGTGCAGCGGGCACGCCGATGGTCCTGTCCCGCTTCGCGGTCCGGCTGGCGCTTGCCCTCGCGGGGGCGCTGGGCCTGAGCCTGGGCATCGCGGCCTGCTCGCCCTCCGGGCCGGAGATCGCGATCGCCGCCGGCTCGGAGAACAAGGTGCTCGAGCCGCTGGTGCAGGAATTCTGCAAGTCGCGCGGCGCCAAATGCGGCTTCAACTACCAGGGGTCGCTCGATATCGGCTTCGGCCTGAAATCGGCGACCGCCCCGCTCCAGGCCGATGTGGTCTGGCCGGCAGCATCGATCTGGATCGATCTCTTCGACGAGAACCGCAAGGTCAAGCATCTGGCCTCGGTCTCGCAGAGTCCCGTGATCCTGGGCGTGCGCAAGTCCAAGGCCGAGGCGCTGGGCTGGACCAGGGACGAGGTGACCACCGCAGATATCGTCGCGGCGGTCGAGAAGGGCGATCTGAAATTCCTGATGTCCTCGGCGACGCAATCGAATTCCGGAGCCGGCGCCTATCTCGCGATGCTGACCACGGCCGTCGGCAAGGGCGATGTCCTGACCAGCGGCGATCTCTCCAGTCCCGATGTCCGGCAGAAGGCCCGGGCGCTGCTCGCCGGCGTCGAGCGCAGCTCGGGCTCGAGCGGCTGGCTCGGCGACCTGTTCCTCGACCAGGACAAGCGTGGCGTCCGCTACGATGCGATGTGGAACTATGAGGCGGTGCTGAAGGAAACCAACGACGCGCTCGTCGCGCGCCGCAGCGAACCGCTCTGGTTGGTCTATCCGAAAGACGGCGTCGCGGTCTCGGACGGGCCGATTGGCTATCTCGATCGCGGCCGCGGCAAGGATGTCGAGAGCTTCGTGCTCGATCTGCAGAAATTCCTCGCCTCGGCTGAGATCCGCAAGCGCATCGCAGCGACCGGCCGCCGCCTTCCCCTCGGCGCCGGCGACAACGCCCCTCCGGTCGCGGACTGGAATTTCGATCCGTCCCGCCCGATCACGGCGGTGCGGCCGCCCGAGCCCAAGGTCATCTGGGACGCGCTCAATCTCTACCAGGAGGCGTTGCGGCTGCCTTCGCTATCGGCACTTTGCCTCGACGTCTCCGGAAGCATGGAGGGCGAGGGCATCCGCCAGCTGCATGAGGCGGCCTCCTTCCTGTTTACCCCCCAGACCACCCGCGCGCTCCTGGTGCAATGGTCGGCGGAGGATCGCATCATCGCGATCCCGTTCTCCAGCGTGCCGGGCAAGGCCGAGCAAGGCACGGGTGTCCCTGCCGATCAGGATCGGCTGAAGGCCTGGGGCCTGCAATTGCGGGCGGGAGGTGGAACCGACATGTATAGCTGTGCACGTTCGGCGCTGCAGGCCATGGCGGCCGATCTCGGCACCGGCAGGTTCCTGCCCGCCATCGTCATCATGACCGACGGTCAGAGCCAGGGCTCTCCCGAAAGCTTCCTGCGCGACTGGCGGCAGGACGGGCACAGGGTGCCCGTCTTCGGCATCACCTTCGGCGATGCCGACCGCTCCCAGCTCGAGCGTCTCGCAAGCGAAACCGGCGGGCGGATATTCGACGGGCGCTCGGGGCTGGTCGAGGCGTTCCGCGCCGTGCGCGGTTATAACTGACGCATGGATCCGGGTGGCGCCAATGGCTGGAACCACCTGCTCGCCGGCGGCGTCGCGGCGCTCGCCATTCCGGCCGGCGTCTTCGGCCTCGGCCTTCCGTTCCTGGTCGTGGTTCCGGTCGCGCTCGGGCTCTATCTCGGCACCGCCTTCCTGCTCGCGCCGGCGCGGGCGATCGACCGGATCTCCGCAGAGCGGATCGGCCGGGCGCAGGCCGAACTCGTCGCCGGCCTGATCGAGGAGGGCGAGACGCTGGTCGCGCGCCTGCGGCAGGCGTCGGGCAACCTGACGTCGAAGGAGGCGGCCAGGCGCGCCGCGCATATGGCCGAGATCGCCCGCAGCATTCTCGACCGCCTTGCGCAGGAGCCGGGCAGGCTGCCGGCGATACGGCGGTTCCTCACCTATTACCTGCCGCGCTCCGTCGATATCGCGGAGGGCATGGCCGTGGTCGAGGGGCAGCGCAGCGGCGATCCCAAGCGGCTCGCCGAGCTCGGCGAGATGCTGGGCAAGCTCGACCAGGCCTTCACCTACTATTCCGACAGTTTCGCGCAGGCCCAGCTCGACCTTCTCGATGTCGAGCTGAAACTACTCGGACGCTCGCTCGCCGAGGATATCGGCAGCCCGACGGGACTTGCGAGCCTGCCCCAGAAGGGAAACTCCTGAATGGCGATCAGTCGCCGCACCCTCGGCCTTGGCCTTCTCGGCTTCAGCGCGGCGGCGACCGGCGCCGCGCTCTACGGGCGCTCCAACCCGCTCATTCGCGGCTATCTCGGTGAAACGACCAAGCTTTCCGGCTTCATCGGGGGCGAGAAGGAGCGTTTCGTCGCCGATCCCGACGTCGTCACGGCACTGCGCCGGCGCGCTGGCCTGGAACTCGACGCGCGGCGCGCCGGTAGCATCGAGATGGCGCGCGAACGCGCGATCCTCGACCAAAAGCCGCAATTTCTCTGGCCGTCCTCCTCGGTCGTGGTCGATCTGGCGCGCGCGAGCGGGGTGAAGATCCGGCGCGATCAGGTCATCCTGAATTCCCCGATCGTGGTCTATTCCTGGGACAATGTCGCCAAGGGGCTGGTCGCCGGCGGCTTCGCGAAGGCCGATGGCGATCTGCGCTATCGCCTCGATCTCTCCGCGCTGCTCGGCGCGATCCTCCAGAACAAGCGCTGGTCGGATATCGGCGTGCCCGGCCTCTACGGCAATGCGCGCCTGATCTCGACCGATCCGAACCGGTCGAATTCCGGCTTCATGCTCGTCGGCCTCGCCGCCAATCTGCTGGGCGGAGGAGTCGCCACGAGCGCGACGCCTGCCACGATCGGCGAGCAGGTCGCGACCATCTTTGCCCGCATGGGCTACAAGCCGAGCTCCTCCGGGAAGATGTTCGAGGACTATCTCGCCGGCGGGCCCGGCGCCCAGCCTCTCATCGTCGGCTACGAGAACCAGCTCGTCGAATGGGTGCTGGAGGACGAGGCGCGCTGGCGGCGGCTCGAGGCGGCGGCCCCGGCGAAGCCGGTCATCCTCTATCCTGAGCCGACCGTGTTCTCGGCGCACCCGCTGATCGCCGTCGACGATCAGGCTGGAGCCCTGATCGAGGCGCTGATGACGCCGGAGGTCCAGGAGATCGCCTGGACGAAGCACGGCTTCCGTGGTCCGCTCGGCATTGCCGGCGAAAGCGGCAACCCATTGGTCAAGGACCGCATCCTGCCGCGCATCGATGCCGTGATCCCGATGCCCGACTTCCACACGATGCTGGCGCTGATCGATCGTCTGGCGTGAGCCGGGGCCGTCAATCCGGCGCGAGCGTCGCGTGAGAGGCGCGGGGGCGGATCCGGATGCCGCTCGCGCGTTGTTCGGCCGCATGGGCGATCCAGCCGACCGAGCGGCCGGTCGCGAACATCGCCTCGGCCGCCCCGACCGGTAACCCGTAACCGGCCTCGGCGATCACCAGCGCGATATCGATGTTCGGGCGCAGGCCCGTGCGCCGCTCGACAGTATCGATCAGCCGTGGCGCTTCGGGGATGATCCGGCAGCGCGAGAGCACCATCGCCGCGCGCGGATCGCCGTCGGGATAGAGCCGATGGTAGAACCCCGCGAGCGGCTTCTCGCCCGCCTGCGCCTCGTCGATGAGCGCGTCGAGATCGACGCCGCGTCGGGCGGCTGCGAGCAGGGCCCTGGACAGGCCGATCACCCCGGTATGTTCGTAGCCGCAGAACGCGGTCAGCGCCGAGACCAGGACGGTGCAGCAATCCACGTCGGTCGAGGCGACGACCCGCGCCGTGAAGGCGGATGTATTGAGTTCGTGGTCGGCGCTGCAGACGAGGATGCGGCGAATGACATCGGCGGCATCGGGGGCGTTCCAGGCCTGCGCGAAGGCCTCGTGCATGGGAAGCCTGGTATCGAGGGCGAGCCCGGTCGCGGCGCAGCCAAGCGCCTGGACCAGCTTCGCCTCGTTGAGGCCGGGAACGGCGGAAAGCTGTCGTGCCCAGGCCACCCGGCGCATCAGGGCCATCAAGGCGATGGCACGGTCGACCGGGCTTTCCGTCTCCAGCAGCGCCACCAGTTGCGTCCAGCCGGCAACGCCGGCGGGGTCGAAACGTGCCTCGCTGAAAGGCTCGTCCGACACGCCCCAGAGCAGGGCCGCGACCTCTTCGAGGGAGGCTTCTTCCGCGAACTCGCCGATCGGCCGGCCGCGATAGCTCAGCATGCCCCGCTCGATCTGGCTGACGCCGGTCTCGAGCACCGGCAGCCCCCAGCTCAAGGCTGTCGCCGCGGCGCCGGCGGGCTTACGGGCCCGCGTCTTGCGCCAGACCAGGCGTTCGATATCGGCCAGCGCATAGAGATGGGCCCGTCCGTTCTCCGCCTGTCGCTCGGAGCGGATCAGCCCGCGGCTGACATAGGCGTAGAGCGTCGCCCGGCTGACGCGCAGCCGGCGCGTCGCCTCGTCCACGTCGATCAGCGCCTTGGCGGGGTCGATGCTCATGACGGCCAATCTCGAAACATGTTGAAATATTGATTCAACCTTGACCCCGATTCAAGTGGTTTATACGCTAGCTTTCAGCGTACTCGATCTGCACATTCTGCATGCGCCTGTGCATAATATTGCGGCTGCGACGCTATTCGGTAGGTCTATTGCAGTATCTCGTGGCGAGTGATTGGGCTCGATATCATGTGGCGCTGCACAAAATGCGATGAGATTGATCGAGTCCAGCCATGAGTTCAGTCGATAAGCAGGCAAGTCTTCTCAATTTGATCGCTCAATCCGGCGAGTTGCTTCTCCAGGAAGCGATCGGCGTCGCGACGATCCCCGCTCCGCCGTTCGCAGAAGCTGAGCGCAGTGCGCATATCGCCAGGCGCTTCCGTGAGGTCGGGCTCGAAGATGTCGCCGCCGACGAATTGGGCAACGTCGTCGGACGCAAGCGGGGGCCGGGCCCGCGGGTCATGGTCGTCTCGCATATGGACACGGTATTCCCGGCGGGGACCACGCTCCAGCCCCGTATCGAGGACGGATCGATCTATTGCCCTGGTATCCGGGACAATTCGACGGCCGTCGCCAATCTGATCAGCCTGGCCTCTCTGGCCGCCAAGGCGGACTGGCAGGCGCCTTGCGACCTGATCCTGGCCAGCAGCGTCGGCGAGGAGGGGCTCGGCGACCTGCGCGGCATGCGCCGGCTCATGGCCGATCACGGCGGCGAGCTCGACGCCGTGATCGCCTATGACGGCGATCTCGGCAATGTCGTCTATGGCGGCGTCGGCAGCGAGCGCTACAGGGTGACCTATCGCGCCGCTGGCGGCCACAGCTTCGCGGCCTTCGGCAACCCCAGCGCCATCCATGGCCTGGCCACGGCCTGCGCCCGCTTCTGCCGGATCGAGGTTCCGAAGGAGCCGAAGACCACGTTCAATATCGGTACGATTCAGGGCGGTACCTCGGTCAACGCCATTGCCGAGGAAGCGGTCGCGCTGACCGACATGCGCTCGGTCTCGCAGGGCGTGCTCGACAAGCTGAGCGCTCAGGCGCTGCGGATCTTCGAGGAGACCGCCTCGGAATTCGACTGCCGGGTCACGCTGGAGAAGGTCGGCGACCGGCCGGCGGGAAGCGTGCCCGCCGATCATCCGCTGGTCACGACGGCGGCCGCGGTGCTTGAGGAGATGGGTCGCAAGCCGCGCTTCTCGGCGTCCAGCACCGATGCCAATATCCCGCTCTCGCTCGGCATCCCCGCGATCTGCGTCGGGTCCAGCCTGGGACGCGGCGTGCACACGCTCGGCGAAAGCATGGAGATTGCCTCGGTGGTGCCGGGCCTGCAGCAGCTCGTGCGGCTGCTGTCGCGCATCGATACGGCCGTCACCAGGGCCTGAAAATGACGCAGCCAGTCCAACGAGGCGGCTGAAACCAAAAAAGAGGGGTATCGGCATGTCAGAAGGATTCATTTCATCAGGTTTGTCCCGCCGTTCGCTGCTGGCGGGACTTGCAAGCGCTCCGGCGATGGCGAGCCTTCTGGCTGGTCCGGCCGGAGCGCAGGCGCCGGTTACGGGCGGGGCTTTCACGATCCCGGTCATCAGCAACCCGGCGCTGTGGCCGCTGATCGGCGGCGTGCAGAACGTCATGGTCAATCGCGTCCTGTTCAACAGCCTGACCAGCTATGACGACCCGAACCAGAAGGTCGTCGGCGATCTCGCGGAAAAATGGTCGGTCTCCACGGACGGCCTCACCTGGACGTTCTCGCTCTATCCGAACGTGACCTGGCACGACGGCAAGCCGTTCACGGCCGATGACGTGGTCTTCACGATCAACAAGATCTGGCTGAACCCCAAGATCGCATTCCCGCAGCGCTCGAATTTCGCGACCCTGACCGGTGCCGAGAAGGTCGATGAGCGCACCGTCAAGCTGACGACGAATGTTCCGACGCCGGCCTTGCCGGTGATGCTCGGCTATCTCGCGCCGATCCTGCCGGCGCATATCTTCTCGACCTGGTCCAACGAGGATTTCACCAAGCCGACGGCCTTCACCAAGAGCCCGGTCGGAACCGGCCCGTTCAAGTTCGGCGAATTCACGCCGGGATCCTCGGTCCGCCTGGTGCGGAACGACGCCTATTTCCGCGGCAAGCCGCTCCTCGATGCGCTCGTCTTCAAGGTCATGCCGGATGTCGAGCAGCAATTCGCCCAGCTGCAGAGCGGCCAGCTCGACTGGATGATCATCGAGCCCTACCAGATCGACGCGCTCAAGGGGAACACGCGCGTCAAGATCAACGACGTGAAGTCCAACATGTACTTCTATGTCGGCCTCAACGACGCGATGCCGCCCTTCGACGACAAGCGCGTGCGCCAGGCGTTTTCCTATGCCGTCGATCGCCAGGCGATCATCGACGGCGCACTGGCGGGCCGCGCGGATATCGCGGCCTCGCCGATCACGCCCGTGCTGGCGAATTTCCACAATGACAAGGTGGAAAGCTACGCGATCGACCTCAAGAAGGCCGGCGAGCTGCTCGACCAGGCCGGCTGGAAGATGGGCTCCGGCGGCATCCGGACCAAGGACGGCAAGCAGCTCAAGATCACGCTGGATGTCGATGCCGGCAACACGACCCGCGAGCAGATCGCGCTGATCGTGCAGGACAACTGGAAGAAGATCGGCGTCGACACCACAATCAAGACCGGCGATTTCGGCGCCTTCGTCCAGCGCATGCGCGCAAAGCCCTCCGAGCTGCAGGCCTTCATCTGCTGGTGGATCACCGCTCCGGATCCGGACATCATCAGCTATTACGGCACCGACAAGACCCTCAACATCTTCGCCTATTCGAACCCTGAGGTGGACAAGCTCCTCGACGAAGGCCGCAAGACCATCGATCTCGCGCAGCGCGCCAAGCTCTACAAGGACGCGCAGGTACTGATCGCGCAGGATGCGCCCTGCGTCTTCCTCTACTACGCCCGCGAGATCGAGAGCGTGAGCGCGAACCTGCGCGGCTGGTCGCCGACGCTCGGCTATCGCTACGCCCTCGGCCAGGCCGAGAAGATCTGGAAGGCCAGGTAGCATGCTGGCGCGAAACGGAGAGGGCCTGCCGTCATGGCGCGCTATCTGATCCGGCGTACGGGCGAGGCGGCCGTTCTGATCCTGGTCGTCTCCTTCGTCGCGTTCCTGCTGGTCTATATGGCTCCGGGCGGGCCTGCGATCCTGCTCGACCCCAACATGACGCCGGAAGACGCGGCGCTCATGAAGAATCTCATGGGGCTCGACGAGCCGTTCCACGTCCAGTACTGGCGCTGGCTCGCCGCGATCGCCCAAGGCGATCTCGGCCTCTCGCTCAGCGTCAGGCTTCCGGTCTACGACATCATCCGGCAGCAGCTTCCCAACACGATGGTGCTCGCCACGTCTTCGCTCGTCCTCGCCGTGGCGATCTCGGTCCCGCTCGGCGTCATCGCCGCGGCGAAGCGTAACGGCCCGGTCGACCAGGCCGTCGCCTTGCTGAGCTCCTTCGGCCTCGCCGTGCCCGCCTTCTGGTTCGGCCTGCTGCTGGTGATCGCGTTCTCGCTGAAGCTGGAATGGCTCCCGGCTGGCGGCATGGCCACCGACGGCGACGGCAGCTTCTGGGACGTGGCCAAGCATCTCGTCCTGCCGACGCTGGTGCTCGCGACCAGCAATATGGCCCAGCTCACCCGGCACACGCGCTCGGCCATGATTTCGGTGCTGCGGCAGGACTATGTCCGCACGGCGCGCGCCAAGGGCGTCAGCGAGCGCTTGACGATCTTCCGGCACGCGCTGCGCAACGCCTTGGTCCCGGTCCTCAGCGTCATCGGCCTGCTTCTTCCGCAGCTCTTCGGCGGCGCGGCCGTGACGGAGACCGTCTTCGCCTGGCCGGGAATCGGGCAGCTCGCCGTCCGGGCCGCCTTCGAGCGCGACTATCCGGTCATCATGGGCGTCGCGATGGTGGCCTCGGCCATCGTGATCCTGGCCAGCCTCCTGGTCGACCTGCTCTACGCCTGCATCGATCCTCGCATCAGCGTCGCGGGGAAGCCATGAGCGTCTCGACCCTCGAGCAGGCGCCTGCGCCTGCCACTGCCGGCAAATCGCCGGGACGGCGCGCCTGGATCCGCTTCCGCAGCAACAGGATCGCGATGCTCGCGCTCGTGCTGCTCGGCGCGATCAACATCGCCGCGGTATTCGCGCCGGTTCTCGCGCCCTATCCGCCCAATGCGATGTCGATCCGCGAGCGCCTGCAGCCGCCGAGCATCAAGCACCCGCTCGGCACCGACGAGAACGGCCGGGACATGCTGTCGCGGCTGCTCTACGGCGCGCGGATCTCGCTCTCCGTCGGCCTCGCGGCGGTGGTCTTCGCCGTTTTCCTGGGAGCCATCGTCGGCGGCGCCGCCGGCTTCGCCGGAGGGATCACCGACAGCGTGCTGATGCGCGTGACCGACGGCATGCTGTCCGTGCCGATCTTCTTCTTCATGATCACGACGCTCGCCCTGTTCGGCGCGACGCTCGGCAACATCATCCTCGTCATCGGCGCGACGAGCTGGATGAGCGTGGCGCGCATCGTGCGCGGCGAAGTGCTGCGCAATCGCGAGATGCCCTATGTCGAGGCGGCGCGCAGCCTGGGTGCCGGACCGCTCTACATCCTGTTCCGGCATGTCCTGCCACAATCCTGGCCCGCCATCATCGTCTCCGCCACCCTCGGCATCGGTTGGGCGATCCTGATGGAATCGTCGCTGTCCTTCCTCGGCCTTGGCGTCCAGCCGCCGGATTCGAGCTGGGGCAACATGCTCGCCAAGGCGCGCGGCTACATGTGGAACGCGCCGCTGCTGGCCTTCATTCCCGGCTTTGCGATCTTCCTGACGGTGCTGCTCTACAACTGGCTCGGCGATGGCCTGCGCGATGCGCTCGACCCGACGAGCACATGAGGAGCGCCGGCCCGTGACGATCTTCGAAGCCATAGCCCGCTGGGGAAGCGAGACGACCGCGTTCACGCCGCTGGCCCGCGAACGCGCGACCCACGCCATTCTCGACACGGTCGGCTGCATCGTCGCCGGCGCGGGCGACGAGGCGACGGTGATGAGCTCCGCCTTCCTCGACGATCGCTGGCAGGGTCCGTCGACGACCGTCACCGGCAGGAGGGCGACGCCGGGCCATGCGGCGCTCGTCAACGGGACGGCGGCTCATTGCCTGGATTTCGACGATACGTTTCGTCCGCTGATGGGGCATGCCTCGGCCGTTCTCGTGCCAGCGCTCCTGGCGGTGGCCGAGGCGAGGGGAGCGAGCGGCGCTGAGCTGATCGAGGCCTATCTCGTCGGCCTCGAGGCCCAGGCCGTGATCGGCGACGGCATGAACCCGCGGCACTATGCGCTGGGCTGGCACGCGACCTCGACCATCGGCGCGGTCGGCGCCGCCGCGGGCGTCGCGCGGCTGCTCGGGCTGGACGCTGCCGGAATCGCCCGCGCGCTCAGCCTGGCCGCCAGCATGGCGGCGGGCGTCAAAGGGCAGTTCGGCACGCCGGCCAAGCCGCTTCATGCCGGCCTCTCGGCCCGCAATGCGGTCGAAGCCAGCTTGCTCGCCGTGACCGGCATGACCGGTCGGCTCGACATCCTGGAGCACCGCTTCGGCTTCCAGGCGCTTTACGGCGGCGATGGCGAGAGCTGGGACGCTGTCATCGGCCGGATCGGCGCGCCGCATTCGATCGAGACGATCGGCCTGACTCCGAAGCGCCATCCCTGCTGCGCCTCGACGCATAATACGCTCGACATGGTCCTCGACCTGCGCGCAGCCCATGGCTTCGGCGCGGGCGATGTCGCGGCGGTCGAGACGCTGGTCGGCTCGATCAACAAGAACAACCTGTCCTATGACGCCCCCGTCGACGAGATGCAGGCCCGCTTCTCGATGCATTACTGCGTCGCCGTCGCGCTGGAGCGCGGCCGGCTCAGCATTTCCGACTTCACTCCTGCAGCGGTCGCGCGGCCGGAGATTCGCAAGCTTCTGCCGCTGACCGCGATGCGGGCCTATGCGCCGGAGGAGGAAGCCTCCTCGGCCTATCTGCCGCACAAGGTCCTCGTCCGCCTGACCGACGGCACCGTCCTGCGCGCCGAGCGCGACATGGAGCGCGGCACGCTCGCCGATCCGTTCGACGAGGCCGACCGCCGCGCCAAGTTCATGGATTGTTGCGCCGGCTATTTCGACGAAATCCAGGCTCGCGATCTCTATGGCGAGCTTTGCGCGATCGAGGCGAAGGGCAGTCTCGATTTCCTGTCGCAGGCGCTGTTGCGGTCGAAGCCGCAGCCGGTGCGCCACGCATCCTGATGTCCGAGAGGCCTATCGTGAATCACATCGTCCCCGAGAACCAATTGCGCAATGCGCCTGCCGTGACGCCGGTCACGCTGGAGATCGTGAAGGGTGCGCTGCGCTCCGCCCAGGCGGAAATGGAACGGCTGCTCCAGCGCACGGCGATGTCGCCGGTCATCCGCGAAAAGCAGGACTATTTCTGCGGCCTGTTCGACCGGGACGGACGCCTGCTGATCGGCACGAAACTGCCGATCCTCGGCAACATCCTCGCGCCCATCCTCGAGGAATTCCCGATCGAGACGATGCGCGAGGGCGACGTCTACTGGTACGACGATCCCTATCTCTCGAAGGGCGGCGTCTCCCATACCCCGGACCAGGTTTTCGTCAGCCCGATCTTCGTCGACGGCAAGATCGCCGGCTTCACCCATTCCTGGGCGCATTTCCTCGATATCGGCGGCATGCGCTCCGGCTCGACGACGCCTGACGCCACCGAGATCTTCCACGAAGGCATCCTGATCCCGCCGGTGCGGCTCTATCGCGAGGGCGTGCTGAACGAGGACCTGTTCCGGACCTTCCTGCGCAATTCGCGGCTGCCCGAGATGAGCAAGGGCGATGTGCGGGCGATGATGGCGGCCGTCGAGCTCGGCCGGCGCCGCATGATCGAGCTGTTCGACCGCTTCGGCGTCGAGGGTGCGCATATCGCCTTCGACCAGCTCATCCGGCAGACCCGCGACTATGCCCGCGCGCAGATGCACGAGATCTTCAAGCCGGGCGAGTACCGCTTCGCCGAGCTGATCGACACCGACGGCCACGGCACCGGCCCGATTGCCATCCGCATGACGCTGACGGCGACGAAGGACCGCATCGAGATCGACTGCACCGAGACCGACGACCAGACGCGCGGGCCGATCAACTTCATCATGCATCCCTCCTGCGTGCAGATGATGTTCGGCATCTACGCCGTCGCCGGGCATCCCGAGTTCATGTTCAACGAGGGGCTGCTTTCGATCATCGACGAGGTGAAGCTGCGCGAGGGCAGCGTGATCCAGCCGCGCTTCCCGGCTTCGCTCGGCCAGCGCTCGGTCACCCTGTCGCGCGTTACCAGCGCCTGCCTCGGCCTGATCAACGTCGCCAGCCCCGACAGGGCGATGGGCTCGAGCTCCGCCTACAGCGCCAACAAGCTGCGCGGCACCTGGGCCGGCAGCGGCGAGGCCTTCCTCAAGACGATGGCGATCGCGGCCGGACAGGGCGCCAGGCCGAACTCGGACGGGCCGGACGCGATCTACTACCTGAATCAGCAGAACTACCCGGTCGAGTTCGCCGAGCAGAACTATCCGCTTGTCGTGAAGCGCTATGCCGTCAACCCGGATTCCGGTGGCCCCGGCCGCTGGCGCGGCGGCTGCGGCGTCATCCGAGAATTCGAGATGCGTTCCGAGACCGCCTCGATCTCGCTGCGCATGAGCAATGTCGACTTCCCGGCCTATGGCGTCGCCGGCGGCATGAGCGGGCGCTCCGGCCAGTTCATCATCAATCCCGGCCGGCCCGACGAGCGCGTCCTGCCCAGCCTGCAGGATGGCGTGGTGCTCAGGACCGGCGACGTGCTGCGCATCGCGATGCCCGGCGGCGGCGGCTTCGGCCATCCCTTCGACCGCGAGCCCGAGCGCGTGCTGGCGGATGTCCTCGGCGGCTTCGTCAGTCCGGAAAGCGCGCGGGACGAGTATGGCGTGATCCTCGACGTGGCCAGCGAGACCGTCGACCTCGAGGCGACGAAGGCTCATCGCGCGGCCCATCGCTGGCAGACCAAGCTGCTGCATCGCCGCGATTATTTCGACCCTGACCAGTGGTGGGACCATGCCGACAGCGTGACCCATGCCAAACACGCCCGTTCCTGAGAGCGCGACAATGACCCAGATGGTATCCATCGCCGTCGATACCGGCGGCACCTTCACCGACGTCACGCTCGTCGACCGGCGCACCGGCGCCCTGCACAAGGCCAAGACGCCCTCGACGCCGGAAGATCCCTCGATCGGCTTCGTCAACGGCGTGCGCCAGATCCTGACGGAAGCGGGCGTGGCTCCGTCCGATGTCAGCCATGTCTTCCATGGCACGACCGTCGCCACCAACACGATCCTGGAGATGAACGGCGCCGAATGCGCGCTGCTGACCACGACCGGCTTCCGCCATGTCCTGGAGATCGGCCGCCACGACATCCCGCGTGCGGACAATGTCTATTCCTGGGTCAAGCCGAAGCGCCCGGTCGCGCCGCAGCGCATCTATGAGATCGACGGGCGGATGAATTTCGAGGGCGAGGAGCTCGAGCCGCTCGCCGAGGACGCCGTGCGCCGGGCCGCAGCCGAGATCCGCAGCCGCGGCATCAAGGCGATCGCAATCTGCTATATCCATTCCTACGCCAACCCGGCCCACGAGCAGCGCACGCGCGAGATCATCGCCGAGGAGTTTCCGGACGCGCTGATCTCGCTGTCCTCGGACGTGCTGCCGACCTTCCGCGAGTTCGAGCGGAGCATGGTCACGCTGCTCAACAGCTATGTCATGCCGAAGGTGTCGCGTTACGTCGCCAATCTGGAGCAGCGCATCGCTTCCGACGAGATCTCGGGTCGCCTGCTGCTGATGAAGTCGAGCGGCGGCGTTACCGGCGTCGAGACGATCCGTCGTCAGCCGGTTCATACGGCCCTGTCCGGTCCTGCGGCCGGTGTGGTCGGGGCGAGCCTGGTCGGCAGGCTGACCGGCGAGGACAAGCTGATCTCCTTCGATGTCGGCGGCACCTCGGCCGATATCGCCCTGATCAACGGCCATGATCCCGACATCACCATGGAAGGCAATATAGGCGACTGGCCGCTGAGCCTGCCGATGATCGATATCCATACGATCGGGGCCGGCGGCGGCTCGATCGCGCGGGTCTCGAACGGCTCGCTCGTCGTCGGGCCGATGAGCGCCGGCGCGATGCCGGGACCGGTCTGCTACGGGCGCGGCGGCACGGAGCCCACCGTGACCGACGCGCATGTCGTTCTCGGCCACCTGCCGCCGCACCTGCTCAAGGGCAGCATGGCGCTCGATCTCGACGCCGCCGCCAAAGCAATCGAACGCCAGGTCGCGCGGCCGCTCGGCCTGTCGATCCAGGATGCCGCCAGCGGCATCATCGAGATCGCCAACAACAACATGGTCGGCGCGATCCGCGTCGTCTCGGTCGAGCGCGGGCATGATCCGGCGGATTTCGCGCTGGTGCCCTTCGGCGGCGCAGGCCCGCTGCATAGCGGCTTCCTGACCCGGCTGCTCGGCATGAAGGGCTCGATCGTCGCGCCCGAGGCCGGCGTGCTCTCCAGCCTGGGCCTGCTCTGGTCGGACCTGAAGAACGACTTCTCGATGACGAGCATCCTGCGCCCGCCATCCTATGATCTTGAAAAGCTCACCGCCGTCTTCGCCCAACTCAACGCCGACGCCATTGCCTGGCTCGACGCCGAGAACGTGCCCGCGGCCGGCCGCAAGATCGAATGGTCGGTGGGCATGCGCTACATCCACCAGGGCTTCGAGCTGAGCGTGCCCTGGCCGGCGCAGGCCGTGAACGAAGGCGCGCTGCGGGCCGCCATCGAGGGCTTCCACGCCGCGCATCACCAGCTCTACACCTTCTCGCAGCCGGAAATGCCGGTCGAGATCGTCCTGATCCGGGTGAACGCGACGGGTCAGCTCGCCAAGCCGCGCACGCAGACGGTGGCGGCGGGAACGGCGATCGAGGAGGCGCGCTCCGGCGCGCAGAAGGTCTATGCCGGCGGGCAATGGCTGAATTGCCCGATCTACGATCGCACGCGGCTGGGCGCCGGCGCGACCATTGACGGGCCGGCCATCGTCGAGCAGCTCGACGCCACCACCTACCTGCTGCCGGGGCAGAGAGCGGTCGTCGACGTCCACGGCAACCTGTTCATCCGCGAGCAGGTCTGATCGGCAGGCGGGGAGACGCGGTATCGTGAATGGTGCCGGCATCTCTCCGCCGCCCCCGCCATCAGCCTGGATCGCCCCGGTCGTGGCGATCCTCGTCCTGCAGACGATGGCCGCCTTCCTCACCCGGGTGATGCCGACCATCGCTCCGGCGCTGTTCGCGGAATTCGGCTGGAAGGACAGTTTCGTCGGCTATGCGGTCGCCGCAACGACAGCCGGTTCGATGCTGGTGCTGCTCTTCGGCGCGGAGACTGTCCGGCGGGTCGGATCGATCAGATCGATGCAGCTCACGCTCGGCCTGGGCGCGCTCGGCATGCTTCTGCTGCTTGCCCCCTTGCCGGTGGTCGCGATGCTGGCAAGCGCCGTCATGGGCCTGGCGCACGGCGTCGCCACTCCGGCCGGAAGCGATATCCTGCAGCGCTTCACGCCACGGCGGCGGCGCAATCTGGTGTTCTCGATCAAGCAGGCGGGCGTGCCTCTGGGTGGCGTTCTCGCCGGAGCCATGCTTCCCTTCATTGTCGACCACGCCGGATGGCGCAGTGCTCTCGCCGTGGCGGCCGGCATGGTCGCCTGCTTTGCCGCCTCGGCGTTCCTGCTGCAGGGATATTCCGATCGAACGGATGCCGGCGAGGAAAAGCGGATCCGTCGGCCAGGCCGCTTCGCACGTTTGATGGCCCAGCCGATCGACGCTCTCGCGAGCCTGTCGAGCGAAGCCTCGCTCTGGCGCCTGTCCATGGCCGGGGCCCTGCTCGCGACGGCTCAAAGTTGCTGGCTGGCCTTCAGCGTCGCCTTTCTCGTCAGCGTCATCGGGCTACCGCTCACGGTGGCGGGCTTCGTCTTCGCCGTGATGCAGGCCTCCGGTGTCGTCGGGCGCATCCTGCTGGGCTGGATTTCGGACCGCGTCGGCTCCGGCATTGCGATCATGCAGGTCGCCGCCCTGGCCTCGGCCGTGACGATGGCGCTCCTGGCGCTGGTCGACAGGCAATGGCCGGTCTGGGCTCTGACATTGCTGGCTGCGGCCGGCGGGCTGTCCGCCTCGAGCTGGAACGGCGTGCAGATCGCCGAGATCGCCGCGCGTTCGCCGCCTCCGCTCGTCGGCTTGACGGCGGCCGGGTCGACGATCCTGATCTTCGTCAGCAACATTCTGGCGCCGGCCCTGTTCACGCTCTTCGTGACCTTCACAGGTCGTTACGACCTCGCATTCGCGATCGTCGCGCTCGTGAACCTTGCCTCGCTTCCCTGCCTCTTCGGTCTCAGCCGCTCGGCGGAAGCAGCGAAGATATGAAGCTGCGGCGCGCCGTGAGCGGGTGCTGAATGAGCGCGCTCTTGCCGGGCCCGCAGGGCGATTCGAGACCTATTGCCGCTCGGAGCCGGCAACCTGTTGCGCAACGACAGCTTCGAAATGTGCAAGCGTCGGGGAGGCCGCTTCCTTCTGCCTGACGAAGGATAGCAGGGCCGGCGGCAGGACATCGTCCGAGACGCGTTTGTAGACGACGAAGTCGGTATAGAGGCTGGCCATCGACGCCGGCACGAACGTGATCCCGAGATCGGCCGCGACCAGGCTGAGGATGGACGTCATCTGCGGAGCGTCCTGCTGGGCGATGATCGGGCTGAAGCCGGCGCCCTCGCAAGCGGATATGATCCGGTCGACCAGTCGTGCGCCGATAGGGCGTGGGCGCAGGATGATCACCTCGTCCTTCAAGGCCGACAAGGCGATACTTTCGGCGCCGGCGAGCCTGTGCCGCGACGGGATCGCCGCCAGCATCGGCTCTTCCAGCACGGTCGTCGCAACCAGGCCGGTGAGCCTGATATCGGTCGGTCTTACGAAGGCCCCGTCGAGCGCGCCGGCATGAACTGCCTCGATCTGCGCGGGGGTGTTGGCTTCCGACAAGGAGAATTCCACGATCGGGAAGCGCTCCCGGTAAGTCCGCAGGATCGAGGGCACGATGCGGTTGAAGGCTGCTGAGGGCGTCAGCCCGATCCGCAACTGGCCGACCTCGCCTTCGCTGGCCCTCCTTGCTGCCAGAGCGGCCTCTGAAACCGATGCCAGGATCCGCTTCGCATCGGCGTGGAAGCGCTGCCCGGCAGCCGTAAGCGAAACGGACCGGCGCGTTCGCTCGAAGAGCGCGACGCCAAGCTCGCTTTCAAGCGACTGGATCGCCATCGAAAGCGGTGGCTGCGACACGCCGAGCTTTTCCGCCGAGCGCCTGAAATGCAGCTCGTCGGCCAAGGTGACGAAATAGCGGAGACGGCGAAAGTCCATCGCCATTGATAGTACAATCGGATCACAGGCCATCGAAAGATATATTTTACCACGGGAGAGACGCGGCGTTATCTGAGTGCAGGAGCCATCGAATGACGACTGCGATCAAAGCCAGACGGGCCAGCGCAACTGCGATCTACATGCGCGGCGGAACGAGCAAGGGCGTATTCTTCCGCGAGGATGCCCTGCCGGCGGCGGGCCCGTCGCGAGATCGCTTCCTGCTCTCCGTGATGGGCAGCCCGGACCGCTATGGCCGTCAGCTCAACGGCCTCGGTGGCGGCATCTCGTCGGTCTCGAAAGTGATCATCGTCCGCAGATCCAGCGACCCTCAGGCAGATATCGAATATCTGCACGGACAGGTCTCGGTCGACACGCCGCTCGTCGACTACAGCGCCAATTGCGGAAACCTGTCATCCGCGGTCGCGCAATTCTCCCTGGAGGCCGGGCTCTTCGAGCCTTTCGATCAGGCCGAGACGGTCGTTCGGATGCGAAATCTGAATGCGGGGCTTCTGATCAATTCACGCTTTTCGCTGGTGCAGGGTCTGCCCGACTATGAGGGCGATTTCGAAATGCCGGGAGTGTCGGGAACGAGCAGCCGCGTCACCCTCGAATATCTGATGCCGGCAGATCCGCTGTTTCGGTCGGGCGCACCGATCGACGTCGTGCAAGCCGCGGGAGGCGAGGTCGAGGTCAGCCTCGCCGATGCGGCGCTGCCATGCGTATTCGTCCGTGCAGCCGATCTCGGCGTGGCGCCGGGCGCGAGCCCTTCCGACATCGATGCCGATACCGAGGCCATGCGGCTGCTCGAGGCGTTGCGACGTCAGGGCGCGGTCAGGATGGGGCTGGCAGATACGGTTGAGACCGCCGCGCAGGCCAGCCCCAAGATCGGAATCGTCAGCACGCCGGCCGACTATATCGCACTCGATGGCACGCCGGTCTCCGCAGGTGACTACGATATCGGAATCAGGATGATCTCGATGGGCAAGGCTCATAAGGCCGTGCCTCTGACGGCGGCGATGTGCCTTGCGGCCACGGCGTTGTCGGCGGGAACGGTCCCGGCCGAATTGGCCAGAATCCGCAACGCGCCGGAGGTTCGGGTCGGGAACCCGTCCGGCGTATTGAGCGTGGGTGCCATCGTCTCCCAGACGGGCGGGATCGCCCGGGCGGACAGGACGATCGTCTACTCGACCGCCAACAAGCTGATGGCGGGAACCGTCTACGGCTATCTCTAATCAAGAAAATCGGAGGAAATGCATGAAGCGATTTCTGGCTGCCCTGACGCTCGTATGCGCTGCCGCCGCGGCTCAAGCGGCGGAACTGACCTCTTTGGAGATCATTGCTCCGGCCGGTCCCGGTGGAGGCTATGACCAGCTCGCGCGCGCCGCGCAGAGCACGCTCATGGAAGAACGGCTGGCGACGTCCATCGTGGTCAGCAACCGGCCTGGCGCAGGCGGCACGCTCGGGCTGGCGGAATTCGTCAACAAGAACAAGGCAGGGGTCAATCTGATTGCGACCGGCATCGGCATGGTCGGCTCGATCGTGACCAGCAAGTCGCCGGTTCGCATGGATCAAACCAGGCCGCTTGCCCTGATGACGGGCGAGTATCTCACCATCGTCGTGGCGAAGAACTCGCCCATCAAGAACATGGCCGATTTCGCCGAGGCCTATAAGAAGAACCCGGCCACGCTTTCGCTCGGCGGCTTTGCCGCGGGCGGCAGCGACCATCTGCTTTACGGCTCCGTCGTCCAGTCCTTCAACGGCGACATCTCGAAGATGAACTATGTGGTCATGGGGGCTGGCGGCGAGATGCTGGCCCAGGTGATGGGCGGCAATATCTCGACGGGCGCGGGCGGTTACAACGAATTCGCGGGCCAGATCAAATCGGGGACCTTGCGCGCGATCGGGATCGCCGCCCCGGCACGCTTGCCGGGCATCGATGTCCCCACCATGAAGGAACAGGGCTTCGACGTCGATCTCGTGAACTGGCGCGGCTTTCTCGCTCCCGCCGGCATCTCCGACACGGACCGCGTCAGGCTCGACAAGGCGCTGGGCGAGATGGTGAAGAGCGAGCGCTGGCAGAAGCTCCTCGCCGATCGCGGCTGGGTCGACCTCTATATGCCGTCCGACACGTTCGCCGATTTCCTCGCGAATGAGGACAGGAAGGTGACCGGCACGCTGAAATCCCTCAAGCTGATCGACTGAAGCCAACGAGGCGGCCGGAGGAACAGTTCCGGCCCCTACTAGAGCATTTCTGCGTTTCTCCGAACCACGGAAATTCTCTATCCCTTTGTTTTGACGCATTTTTCTTCACGCGAACCGGTGTCCACTTCGCTCGAAAATACTCTAGAAGCATGGTCATGAAATCGGTCTTCGACAGTCTCGCCGATCTCTGGTCTTCGGTCGGAGGCGAGCCCGATGCCCTGAACGATGTCCGGCTCACAGGCGAGGAGCCGGGCCTCCCTTCCTCGTTCCGGATCGGCGCTGCCGCGCAGGCGACGATCGCGGCACTCGGACTGGCTGCCTCGGTGCGGTATCGCCGCCGCACCGGAAAGTCGCAGACCGTGTCCGTCGCGATGCAGCACGCTGTCGCGGAGTTCGAGAGCGAGCGCTTCGTCTCGATCGATGGCGTCGCCGCCAAGGGCTTCCGCGATCCGCTGGCGGGAATTTACCGCTGTCGCGACGGTGGCTGGTTCCGGCCGCACATCACCTTCCCGCATCATAAGCGCCTGCTGACGACCCTTCTGGGGCTGCCCGAGGCGCCGGACCGCGAGAGCCTTGCCGCAGCGATCGCGGACTGGGATGCCGTATCGCTTGAAGACGCCGTGATCGCCCGCGGCGCGGCCGGCGCCGCCCTTCGCAGCTTCGCCGAATGGGACGCTCTCCCCCAGGCGCGCGCCGCAGCGCAGGAGCCCCTGGTTCGGATCGAGCGCATCGGCGACGCGCCACGGGATCTGTCCGTTCAGGCCGGGAATGGCGTTCTCAGCGGCTTGCGCGTCCTCGATCTCACGCGCGTCATTGCGGGCCCGGTCTGCGGACGCGCTTTCGCGGCCTATGGCGCGCAGGTTCTCGCGATCAGCTCGCACACTCTGCCCTCGATCCCGCAGCTCGTGCTCGATACCAATCGCGGGAAATTCAGTGCCGATCTCGATCTCGACATGGCACCGGCTGCAGCGCGCCTGCGCGAACTCGCGGCCGAAGCCGATATCTTCCTGCAGAGCTATCGCCCGGGCGCGCTCGAACGGCGTGGCTTCGGCCCCGAAGCGCTGGCGCGGCTGCGGCCCGGAATCGTCTATGTGCAGCTCTCCGCCTATGGGCGCGAAGGTCCCTGGGCTGGCCGGCGCGGCTTCGATTCCCTGGTCCAGACCGCAGCGGGATTCAACCATGCGGAGATGCTCGCCGCCGGGGACGGGATTCCCCGCGAGCTCCCTTGCCAGGTCCTCGATCACGCTTCGGGCCAGTTAATGGCTCTGGGGGCTATGATCGCGCTCGACCACCGTCATCGCGAGGGGGGCAGTTGGCTCGTCGAGGTCTCGCTCGCTCGCACCGCCGCCTGGCTACGCGGGTTGGGCCGGCTGGAAACCGGGCTCACGGCGGCCGGCAAACCTCCGGACCCTTCATTCTATTGCTACCAGCGATCCGCGGAAGGAGGTCGGCTCGGCGGTATCTCGCCCGCGGCGGCGCTTTCGGCAACTCCGCCAAGATTGATCCGGGCGACACCTCGATTAGGCGCCGATCCTGCTTGCTGGCAGTCATCGGTTCCGCGACAATAAGCTCAATCTGGTGCGAAACGCAGAAGGCGACATCCACGCAACGAAGGATGGAGGAGCCGGTCATGGCCAGTGGCAACCACGAAGCGCTGGACGATCAGATTGCGCTCTTGCGCAGGGAAATTTCCGACCTGACCGAACAGGCTGCAGCCGCATCAGGCGCCGGACAGGAGGAGCGCCTGGCCGCTCTGATCAACGATAAGCAGGACCGGCTCAACGAGCTCCTGAAAAAGCGGGGCGACGCGGGCTGAAACACGCGGAGCCCGATGTCGCAGGCCGCTTCTCCGCGTGGGTAGACGTGGCGCCAGATCGCGATGGGGTGTAAATTCCTGCCGAGGAAGACGGTTGGCGTTGGAGAGCCGGCCAAAGGCAGCGCTTCGCTCGCGGATGCCGGAAGCGGACCTGCATAGGCCGGCACGCGAATGATCGTGCTTCGGAACTGGCCTTGTCCTGCAGCGTCACAGCAATTGGTGGAGGTTGTCATGAGGAAACTCGCAACCATGGCCACCGCCGCTCTGATCATGACCGGCGGTATCGGTGCGGCCAACGCGCAATATTGGCGTGGTGGCGGTTGGGGATACCGCGGCGGCTATTATGGCTATGGCGGCGGAGCCGTTGCGGCCGGGCTCGTCGGCGGAGCCCTGCTGGGCGGCTTGATCACCGCTGCGGCAACGGCTCCCGCCTATGGCTATTATGGGTATGGCTATCCGGCCTATGGGTATGGCTATCCGGCTTATGCCTATGGCTATTACCGGCCGCGGGTTTATTACGCTCCGCGCTACTATGCGCGGCCGGTTTACTACGCACCGCGCTATTACGCTGGCTATCGTGGCTATTATGGTCCGCGCTTCTACGGACCACGATATTACTATTGAAGCCGTCGTTTTCGCGGGCCAGTCCTGCGCCTTGACCAACGCGCGCTTTGCGGGAGTGCGGCATCACGCCCCGACTTTGGCCAGGACGTCGGCGCGCAGGAAGCGCTCGATGAACAGCATGAACAGCACGGAGGGCACGAGCAGGATCAGCGCCGTGATCGAGGCGACCTGGTAGTTGCCGCCCTGCGCCGCATTGTAGAGCAGCAGCGGCAAGGTCGTGACCTGCGGCACGCCGACGAAGAATGTGCCGGTGAACTCGTCGAGCGATTCCAGGAAGACGAAGATGCCGCTCGCGATGATGCCCGGAGCTGCGAGCGGCAACGTCACCGTGAAGAAGGTGCGCAGGCCGGAGGCGCCGATATTGCGGGCGGCCAGCTCGAGATCCTTGTCGACGGCCGCGAAGGCCGCGGCCGCGATCCAGACCGAATAGACCAGACCGTGGGCGGCATGGACCAGCACGACGCCGAGCACAGTGCCGTTGATGCCGAGATTGTAGAAGATCCGGGCGACGTTGATGTAGATCGCGACCGACGGGAAAGCCTGCGGCAGCAGGAACACGATCATGAACAGGGCGCGCATCGGCAGCTTCAGCCGCGCCAGCGCGTAGCCGGCCGGCACCGAGAGCGCGAGCGCGACGACGACGGTCAGCACCGCGATCCAGACCGAGGTCCCGAGCGAGGCCATGGCGTCGCCCGTCGGCCGGAAGACCTGCTCCCAGTAGCGCGTGCCGTAGGTGACCGGCAGCTTGTAGGGCGTGTACCAGCGCTCGGCCACCGACCACAGCGCCAGATTGGCGAGCGGGCCGATCAGCACGAAGGCGAAACCCGCGAGAAGCAGGCCCGCCAGCGCGGCGCGTAGCCAGGAGACGACATGGCTCACGGCGCGTTCTCCTTGGCCATGCCGTGCCTGAGATAGATGATCGCGGCGCCAGCGCTGATCAGATAGGTGATGACGCCGAGCGCGTTCGCTGTGGCGTAGTCGCCATAGGCATTGATCCGGAAGGCCATGTCGACGGTCAGCATGGTCGGCTGCGAGCCGGCCACCATCATCGGCACCGAGAGCACCGAGAGCATCGTCACGAAGGAGAGGACGAGTGCGACGAGCAGCGTCGGCATCACCTGTGGCAGCGCCAGCTCGATCAGCACGCGCAGGCGCGAAGCGCCGAGATTGCGCCCCGCCTCCAGCGTCGCCCGGTCGATCGAGGCGAGCGCGCCGGCGAGCAGCAGCGCGACGAACGGGGTCTGCTTCCAGACGAAGGTGATGATGATCCCGCGCCAGTCGAGAAAGCTCATCGCCTGCAGCGGCTCCATCAGGCCCATCGAGACGAAGGTGTTGTTCATCAGCCCGTTCTTGGCGAGGAAAGTGCGCATGCATTGCGCCGCGACGATGAAGGGGATGAACAGCGGCCAGCGATAGAGCGCCTTCAGGGTCCCCACCACCCAGCGGCTTTCGCCGAGCGTCAGCGTGCCGGCGATGGCGATCGCCGCCAGCGCGGTCAGCGCGCAGGAGGTCACGACGATGAGGATCGTGAAGAGAATGTCCCCGGAATAGAGCTCATAGGCCTTGGCGAAGGCCTGCAACGAGAAGCCGCCACCGGGGCCGGTAAAGGCAGAGATGAGCGAGAAGCACAGCGGGTAGAGGAACAGCGCTCCGACGAGCGCGAGGCCGGGCGCGATCAGCAGCAGAGCGAGCTGGCGTTGGGAGAGGCTCATGTTCGGGCGCTTCTCGGCATGGTCGGGCGTCATTCCCCGGCAGATCGGGGCAGCGACGACGATGCGGGACCCATGCCTGAACCGGTCAGGCATGGGTCCCGATGATTCACTCAGCCTTGAGCGGGATGGCGAGCGCCATCCCGCAGGGCGGGCCTCAGTTCGCGACCTTCTTCTCGTAGCTCTCGAGGATGTCGTTGAAATAGGGCGCGATCGGGAACGACTTCGCCTTCGCGGAGAGGTCGGCCGGGGTGATGTCGGTGAAGAGCTTGTTCCAGGCGGCCTGGTCGAGCTTGCCTTCGAGGTTCTTGGCGTCGATGCCCGGATACCAGTTGAACTTCTTGACGATGCCGTCGGCCTGGACCTGCGGGCTGGTGGCGAGCGCGATGAACTCCTCGGCGAGCTTGCGGTTCGCGGTCTTGTCCGGCACGGCGTAGTACATCGGCTGCCCGGGCATGCCGGGCGCGGCGAGCTTGAGCTTCATGTTCGGCGGCAGCTTGCCGTCGGCCTGCCAGGAGTAGAACATGTCGACCCAGACCGGGCCCATGGCGATCTCGCCGCGGTTGAGCATGTCGAGCGTGCCGGCATTGCCGGGGGTGATCACGACGTTCTTGTTGAAGTCCTTGAGCTCGCCGAGAGCCTTGTCCCAGCCAGCCTTCACGGCCGGATCATAGGGGCCCTTGATCAGCTTGTCGGCATCGCCGCCGAAGGCATAGACCCAGCCGGTGACGAAGGCGACGCCGGACATGCCGCCCTTGATGCCGTTATAGCCGAACTGCTTCGGGTTCTTCGCGACCCAGTCCTTCAGCTCGGCGAAGGTGTTCGGCGGCGTCTTCAGCAGGTCGGCATTGTAGGCGAGCGCGGTCTGCGACTGGAACATCGGGATGACGAAGCCCGAGACGTCCGAGCCGAGCGAGTTCTTGGCTGCTTCGCTGGAGACCATCTTCGCGGTCTCGACCTTGTCGGTGTACTTGGCGAGGAGGCCTTCCTTCACCATCGTGCCGGCGGCCTTCTGGTGGATGACGACGACGTCGAAATCGGTTGCGTTGCCGGCCTTCTGGGCGTCGAGCTTCTCGTAGATCTTCTGCGAGCCGGCATCGCCGGGGCCGGTGCCGACCGAGACGACCTTCACGCCGGGATGCGACTTCTCGAACATCGGGCCGAGATAGTCCTTGACGTAGTCGACCATGTTCTGGTCGCCGGCGGTGGCGACGTTCAGGGTCTGCGCCGCGAGCGGCGATGCTGCGATCAAGGCAGCGAGAGAACAGGCAATGGAGAGAATGCGCATGGGTCTGGCTCCTTGTCAGGCAGCAATGGCGGCCTCGGCCGCCGGGAAGAGGTGAAGGCGTTGCACCGGGATGCGCAGGCCGACCGCCGCGCCCGGTTCGTGGCGAGCGGCATCGTCGACGGTGATCTGCCGGCCGGCGGCTTCGATGCGATAGCGGTAGAGGCCGCCGGGATAGCTGCGGGCGGCGATGCGCCCGGGCACGAGGAGGTCGCCCTGCGGCGCCGCGTCGGGCGCGTCGAGGCTGGCGACATCGTCACGGAAATAGGCCACGGCCTCGCCTGCCGGCAGCGCCGAAGCGGCATCGTCGGACAGCTGGGCGACAGCCGTGCCGGCGCGAACCGCGGTCCCACCGCCCGTGCGGGTGACCTGAACAGGCAGCACATTCTCGGCGCCCATGAAATTGGCGACGAAGGCGCTCGCCGGCCGGTCATAGACCTCCTCCGGCGTGCCGACCTGGGCGATCCGCCCCGCCTGCATGATGACGAGTCGGTCGGCCATGGTCATGGCCTCCTCGCGATCATGCGTGACGTGGATGGCGGTGACGCCGAGCCGCTGCTGGATGGCGCGGATCTCGTGGCGCATCACCATGCGGATCTTGGCGTCGAGATTGGACAGCGGCTCGTCGAGCAGCAGGATGCCGGGATCGACTGCCAAGGCCCGGCCGAGCGCGACGCGCTGGCGCTGCCCGCCCGAGAGCGCGGTGACCTTGCGCTCCTCGTAGCCGCTGAGGCCGAGCATCGCGAGCAGGGACGCTACTTTCGCCGAGATCTCGGCCCTGGAGATGCCGCGCAGCTTCAGCCCGTAGCCCATATTCTGCAGCACGGTCATGTGCGGCCAGAGCGCATAGGACTGGAACACCATCGCCATGCCGCGCTTCTCAGGCGGCAGCGGCGCGACATCGCGGTCTCCGACCACGATCGAGCCGGAGCTCACCGGCACGAAGCCGCAAAGCGAACGCAGCAGGGTGGTCTTGCCGCAGCCGGAGGAGCCCAGCAGAGCGGTGAAGGTGCCGGGAGCGAAGTCGAGGCTGACCCCGTGCAGGACCGGCGTGCCGCCATAGGAAACGTGCAGGTCGCGCACCTGGATGGCCGCGCCGACGCATGACACGCCTTGCGTTTCCGCCTGCACGATCCGTCCCCTCCATGCCGCTCTAATTTTTCCAGAATGGAATTGTTCTTCCATTCCGTGACCGGCTTGGAATAAACATAACGACCCGTAGCGCGCTCTTGCAACAGATTTGTGAAGCCATGCCGACCGACGTGAGATCTATCTGGCTGATGCCAAAAAACGACGACGAAGCCTTCCTTTCGTCGCTGGTCAGGGAGCTCGCGGGACGCTTCGGCACGCCGGTTTTCACGCCCCATCTGACGCTCAGGGGCGATACGGATGTCCCGGCTAATAAACTCGCCGAGGATATCGCGGCGGCAGCGAGCCAAGTGCCCGCCTTCGCCGAGCCGATCAGCGCGATCGAGACCACCGAAGCCTTTTTCCGGGCCTTCTATGCGCGTTTCGCGGTCTCAGCCCCGCTGGCGACGCTGAAGCGCGGCCTCGACCCGCACGCGGCCGATCCGTTCATGCCGCATGTGTCGCTGCTCTATGGAAATTTGGAAGCGGATGTGAAGGCGCCTGCCGCCGCGGAGTTCGGGCAGCGGCTCGCGGGCCGCGCGATCGGCTTCGACAGGATCTGCGTGGTCAGGTCGGGCCAGGACGTCCCGATTGCCGACTGGTCGATCCTGGCGACGGCTCCGCTGAAGCGGCTCTGATGGGGATCGGCGTCAGACCAGTCCCTTGAGGCGCAGGAGCCCGAAGGCGGCGACGGTGCCGGCGTCCCTGATCGAGCCCTCCACGATCATGCGCTCGAACTCGGCCAATGGCACCGATGCCGAGACGAGATCCTGCTCGGAATGCTCGAGCCTGGCCTCGCCGGGTGAAAGCTCGGAGGCGAGGAAGATGCGGAAGCTCTGCGTCACCGTCCCATAGAGCGGGTAGAGGCGGCCCGCCTCCTCGATGCGCCCGGCGCGAAGCCCGGTCTCCTCCGCCAGTTCGCCCCGCGCCACCTCCACGGGATCGATATCCGGAGAGGCTTCCCAGCTTCCCTGCGGAAACTCCCATTGCCGCGAGCGGATGGGATAGCGGAACTGCTGGACGAGATGGACGAGGCCGCGGTCGATCGGCGCGATGATGACGAAATCCGCCTTCTCGACAAAGCCGTAGAGGCCGGCCGTGCCATCGCGCAGGCGGGTTTCGTCTTCGCGAACGCGCATCCAGCGGTTCTCGTAGGCGACCCGGCTCGAGACCGTGGTGATGTCGTCCCCGGTGGCGTCGTCCTCAGGCGCAGGCTGGCTCGACGGAAGGGTCAAGCGCCCAGCATCCACTCATGTGCGGGGTCGTTATGGAATTTCCAGACGCGCTTCGGCCCCGCCATGACGTTGAGATAGTACAGGTCATAGCCATGCGGCGCGCCGACCGGGTGATAACCCCTGGGCACGAGCACGACATCGCCGTCCTTGAAGGCGAAGGTCTCGTCCAGCGAGCCGTCATCGGTATAGACGCGCTGGAAGCCGAAGCCCTGCGGCGGGTGCAGGCGGTGATAATAGGTCTCTTCGAGCTGCGACTCCGCCGGCAGCCGGTCCTCGTCATGCTTGTGCGGCGGGTAGCTCGACCAGCAGCCGGCCGGCGTGACGACCTCGACCACCAACAGCCCGTCCGCCGGCTCGGTCTCCGGCAGGATGTTGCGGACATGGCGGGTATTGCTGCCCTGTCCGCGCGTCAGGCTGCCGACATCCTGCGGCGCGATCACGCGCGCCGGTCGCGAACCGGCGGTGCCGGGGGCCGAGCAGATCGCAACCTCGCACGGACCCTTGGCCGTGATCGACCATTGCGAGCCAGCCGGCACGTAGAGCGACCAGGGATCGGGCTCGAAGGGCGAGGCGCGCCCGCCGATCGTGCCGAAATCCTCGCCGCCCGACATGGCCGAAACCTTGCCTGAGAGCAGGACAAGGCAATGCTCGCGATCCTCGGTCTCGCGGGCGAGGCTCTGCCCGTCGGCGAGCCGATGAAGGGCGAAGCCGACATGGCTCCAGCCGGCATTGGCGGGCGTGACATTGTGAATGCGCCCCTGCGTATCGGGAGCGCTCGGCTTGACCAGAAGCTTGGACATGGTGGTTCGGGGTTCAGGCGAGCCCCGCCTCCTTCAGGCTCTGCTTGAGATGGGCGACGCCCTTCTTTGCGTATGTCAGCGGATGCGCCTTCTCCGGATCCTGCTCGGCCTCGACGACGACCCAGCCGGAATAGCCGGGCAGCTCGCGGAAGACGGCGGGATAATCGACCATGCCGTCGCCCGGCACTGTGTAGACGCCGAGCTCCGCGCCCTGGCCGAGCACGGCGTCGAGGAAGCTCCAGCCCTCGCGGCGCGCCTGCTCCATCACCGGGCGGCGCACATCCTTGGCATGGACATGGCTGATCCGGGCACGATAGCGCCGCGCCAAGGCAGCCGGATCGGCCCCGCCCCAGGTGGCATGGCCGGTATCGAGCAGAAGATGCGCCGGCTCGCCCGTCGCCGCCATGAAGGCGTCGATATCGGCCTCGCTCTCGACGATCGTGCCCATATGGTGGTGGTAGACCAGCCGCACGCCCTCGGCGAGCGTCCGCTCGGCCACTTCGGTGATGCGCCGCCCGAACTCGGCCCAGTCACCGGCCTGCATCAGCGGCCGCTGCGACAGCGGCTTCGTCCGGTCACCATGGATGGCGTTCGAGGTCTCGGCGAAGACCAGAACGGGCGATCCCATCGCCTTCAGCAGGTCGAGATGCGGCCGCAGGTGCTTCATCTCCTCATCGGCGTCGCGGCGCAGCAATTCGGCGGAATACCAGCCGGATATGCAGGCCATGCCGAAGGGTGCGAGCGCAGCCTTCAGCGCATTCGGCTCGCGCGGGAACTTGTGGCCGAGCTCCATGCCTTCGAACCCGGCCTCCCGGGCCTCGGCAAGGCAGGCTTCCAGCGGTGTCGCACCGCCGATCTCCTGGAGGTCATCATTCGACCAGCCGATAGGGTTGGCGCCGATACGGATGGGCATGTCGTCCTCGTCTCAGTTGTCGCGGCGCGCCAGCGCCTCGTCATAGCGGCTGCGTGCCGCGCGAACCTCGTCACGTCCGGATACTTCCGGCACCGCGACCTCCCACCAATGCCCGCCGGCATCGGTCGAGCGCATCGGGTCGGTGTCGATCACGATGACGCTGGTACGCTCATGGTTGCGCGCCTCGGCCAGGGCGGTCTCCAGCTCGGCGATGCTCTCGACCTTGCGCGCGAGCGCGCCCATCGCGCCCGCATGGGCGGCAAAGTCGATCTCGGGCAAGGTTTCGTGGCGGGCGTCGCGCAGCAGGTTGTTGAAGGAAGCCCCGCCCGTCGCGTTCTGCAGGCGGTTGATGCAGCCGAAGCCGCGATTGTCGAGCACGACGATCGTCAGCTTCACGCCCAGCATCACCGAGGTCGCGATCTCCGAGTTCATCATCAGGTAGGAGCCGTCGCCGACCATGACGACGACCTCTCGCGCCGGATCGGCGAGCTTGGCGCCGAGACCGCCGGCGATCTCGTAGCCCATGCAGGAATAGCCGTATTCCATGTGGTAACCGCCGGGCGCGCCCGGCTGCCAGAGCTTGTGGAGTTCGCCGGGCAGCCCGCCGGCGGCGCAAAGCACGACATCGCTTTGCCGGCTCTGGCGCTGCACCGCGCCGATCACCTGGGCGTCGCTCGGCAGGGCCTCGTTTCCGGCCGCCGTGTAGCGCACGGCGGTTGCGAGCCAATTGGCGCGGCCGGTTTCGGCCTCCGCGCTCCAGGCCGCAGGCGCCTTCCAGCCGGCGAGGGCCGCGGAAAGTTCGGCGAGCCCGGCCTTGGCGTCGGCGACCACGGGCTGGGCGCGATGCTTGCCGGCATCGAAGCCTTGCGTGTTCAGGCCGATGATCCGGCAGGCGGGATCCGCGAAGAGCGCACGCGAGCCGGTGGTGAAATCCTGGAGCCGCGTGCCGATGGCGAGCACGAGATCGGCCTGCCGCGCCGCCTCGTTGGCAGCGCCGGTGCCGGTTACGCCGATGGCGCCGAGATTGAGCGCGTGGTCGTGGGGCAGGGCGCTCTTGCCGGCCTGCGTCTCCGCCCCGGGAATGCCATGAGCGGCGCAGAAGGCCGCCAGCTCGGCCTCCGCCTCGCTGTAGAGCACCCCGCCGCCGGCGATGACGAGCGGGCGTTTCGCAGCCTTGAGCAGCGCGACCGCATCGTTCAGTTCGGTCTCGTCCGGCCGGGGCCGGCGCGGCTGCCAGAGCCGTTCCGCGAAGAAGTCCTCGGGATAATCATAGGCCTCCGTCTGCACGTCCTGGCAGAGCGCGAGCGTCACCGGACCGCATTCGGCCGGGTCGGTCAGCACCTGCATGGCCCGCTCGAAGGCCGGGATCAGTTGCTCCGGCCGGGTGATGCGGTCGAAATAGCGCGAGACGGGCCGGAAACAGTCATTGGCTGAGACGGTGCCGTCGCCAAAATCCTCGATCTGCTGCAGCACCGGGTCGGGCCGGCGCCCGGCGAAGACATCGCCCGGCAGCAGCAGCAGCGGCAGGCGGTTGACATGGGCTACGGCGGCCGCTGTCACCATGTTGGTCGCGCCGGGGCCGATCGAACTCGTCACCGCCATCATCCGCCGCCGCCGCGAAGCCTTGGCGAAGGCGATGGCCGCATGTGCCATCGCCTGCTCGTTATGGGCGCGCAGGGTCGGCAGCCGGTCACGGACAGCATGCAGTGCCTCGCCGAGCCCGGCGACATTGCCATGGCCGAAGATCGCCCAGACACCGGCGAAGAGCGGCTCCTCCCGTCCGCCGACGAGCGTCTTCTGCGCCGCCATCGCGGCGACGAGCGCCTGCGCCATGGTGAGTCGGATGGTTGCCATCGTCCGTTTCCTCAGCCGCGCCGCCAGGTCTCGACCAGGCGGCCGAAGCGCTCCGCCATCGCAGCGGTCGCGGCCTCGTCGTCAATCCGCCCGGCGAGCCAGTCGCGCGCCGCATCGCCGAAGATCGAGCGACCCACGGCAAAGCCCTTCACGCTGGCCGCACCCTGCGCCAGCCGGAATGCATCTTCCAGCTGGTTGAGCGGCGCGTCGAGCCCCAGCAGCACGACGCCGCGGCAATGGGGATCGTTCTCGGCGATGGCGGCATCGACCGCGGCCCAGGCCGCCGCGCTCGGCTGTCCCTCGAGCTTCCACCAGTCGGGCTTGATCCCGATCGCGTAGAGCCGGCGCATGACCTGCGCCATGGTGTCGTCACCGACCGGGCCGTGCTTGGAGCAGATGATCTCGACGAGCAGTTCCCGCCCGACCTGACGGCAGGCCAGCGCGACGCGCTTCAGCGTCGCCTCCTGCACGGCTTTCAGCGCCGCGTCGTCATCGGGATGATAGAAGCACAGGCATTTCACGACATGGTCGACCGGCCATTCGTTCAGCGCCGAGCCGAGCGAGCCGTCCGTGTCGGTCTCCAGCGCGAGCGGGCGCGAGCCCGGCACTTCCAGCGGTCGCGCCACCCAGAAACGGTGATCGCCAGCCCGGAACAGCGCCTCGCGGCCATGCCGCCCGTCGAGCAGCATGCCGAAGCCCGGAGCGCCCTTGGCGACACGGGCCGCGGCCTCGACCGCCAGCCGCTTGAAGGCCGCGATACGCTCATGCGGGACGCCGGCCTCGTCCGCCATCGCCTCGATCTGCGCGCGATGGTCGATGGCGAGCGCCAGCAGCGTGTCGGATTGCGGACGCCGGGTCGTCGCCCAATGGATGTGGTTGATGTCGACATCGTGCCGGAGTGCGCGATGCGGCGAGCCATGCTCGAGGAAATACTGGAGCTCGGTGAAGGTCGGGCTTTCCGGCGAGCAGAGTAGTCGCGAGACGGCGAAGGCGCCGCAGGCATTGGCCCAGGCGCAGCAGGTCTCGATCGGCTCCTCGCGCAGCCAGCCGCGCAGGAAGCCGGACATGAAGGCGTCGCCCGCGCCAAGCACGTTATAGACCTCGACGGGGAAGCCCGGTCCCTTGATGCCCGCTTCCAGCGAATCCGGGATCGCACCGGGAAAGACCACGCAGCCCATCGGCCCGCGCTTGCAGACGATCGTTGCCGCGCTGAGCGCCCGGATGTTGCGGATGGCGGCGAGCGTGTCCTCGCTGCCGCCGGCGGCGTGCAGTTCCTCCTCCGTGCCGACGACGAGATCGCAATCCGGCAGGATGGCCTGGAGATGGCCGGTAACGGTGTCCGAGCGGATATAGCGCTCCTCACCTGCCCCATGGCCGGCGAGGCCCCAGAGATTAGGGCGATAGTCGACGTCGAAGACGACCTTGCGGCCATGCTTGCGCGCCAGCGCGATCGCCCTGCGCTGGGCCTTGGCCGCATTGGCAATGGCGAAATGCGTGCCGGTGACCACGACCGCGCGGGCCGAGGCGATGAAGCCCTCGTCGATCTCGCTCTCGTCGAGCGCCGCGTCGGCGCAGTCGGTGCGGTAGAAGATCAGCGGAAACGTCTTCTCGTCGCGCACGCCGAGGATGACGAGCGATGTCAGGCGCTTCGGATCGACGACGACGCCCGATATGTCGACGCCTTCGCGCTGCAGCTGCTCGAGGATGAAGCGGCCCATCTGCTCGTCGCCGACGCGCGTGATCACCGACGATTTCAGGCCGAGCCGCGCGGTGCCGATCGCGATATTGGTCGGGCAGCCGCCGACCGCCTTGGAGAAGCTCGCCATGTCCTCGAGCCGGCCGCCGATCTGCTGGCCGTAGAGATCGACCGAGGAGCGGCCGATCGAGATCAGGTCGAGCGTCGGTTCAGCCATCGGTCTGCACTTTCTCGGCGGTGCCCACGGCCAGCGTCATGGCGAGGGCGAAGGTGGCGGCCATCGAGCGGAAGGCGCCGTAATCCGCCTCGCGCACTTCGAGCCAAAGGCGGCAGTTCTGGGCGAGCGGGCTGAGCGGGCCGTCGGTCAGGGAGATCACGGGAACCCCGCGCCGATGCGCGTCGGCCGCGATGTCGATGGTTGCCGGCGTATAGGGGGCGCAGCTGACGACGAGCATGACATCGTCTTTCCGCGCCACGGCGGCCTGCTCCGCTCCGAGCCCGGCAACATGGTCGACCAGGATGGCGCGGATGCCGAGCTTGCCGAAAGCGTAGGCGAGATAGGAGACGACCGGGAACATGCGCCGGGCGCCGACGAGCACGATGCTCTGCGCCCCCGCGAGCAGATCGGTGGCGCGGTCGATATCGGCGTGGACGATCCCGGATTCGAGCTGAGTCAACGATTTGCGGCTCGCCGCGACGAAACCGTCGAGCAGCACGCGCGCCATGTCCGGTCCGGCCGCGCCCTCGTCACGCAAGGTCTCGATGCGCTCGCGATAATCGGGGAACTGCTGGCGCAGGCGGGTGCGAAAGACCTGCTGCAGCTCGCTGAAGCCGGAGAAATCAAGCGCCTGCGCGAAGCGCACGAGCGTGGAGGCCTGGACACCGGCCTGCTGGGCCACCTGCGCGGCTGTATGCAGCGCCATGTCGTCGGGATGGGCGAGCGCAAAATCGGCGACCTGCCGCAACCGCTTGGGCAGCGCCTCGGCCCGGTCGCGCAGCCGCGCGACGAAGCCCTCATAGTCGGGCCTGACCTGCTCCGGGGACAACACTTGCGACATGAGGGTGAACGGCTCTCCCGCCTTGACTTGGCGGCGCAGAGAATGGAATGTTTGTTCCATTAGTCAAGAAGAACAAAACGAATGTATCATTTCGACCCGGGAGCGGAGCGACTTGCCTGAGACGGCCCCCTTTGACCGAGATCTCGGCGGCAAAATCGCCGTCGTCACCGGTGGTACGCAAGGCCTCGGCGAGGCGATCGCGCGCGAATTCGCAGCCCGCGGACTTGCCGGCATCGTCGTGACCGGCCGGAATCGGGAGCGCGGCGAGTCTGTCGCAGCGGACCTGTCGGCGCAAGGCTGCCGCGCCGTCTTCCACCGGGCCGATCTCGCCGAACTCGACTCGGTCCGCGCCATCGTGCCGGCAGCCGAGCGCGCATTCGGGCGTCTCGATATCCTCGTCAATGCCGCTGGCGATACCGACCGCGGCACGATCTTCGACACGACGCCGGACCTCTACAACCGGATCATGGCGGTCAACCTGACCGCACCGTTCTTCCTGATCCAGGACGCGGTGACGCTGATGAAGCGGCTCGGCATCGCCGGCGCGATCGTCAACATCCAGTCGATGTCGGCGCATGGCGGCCAGCCCTTCCTCGCCGCCTACAGCGTCTCGAAAGGCGCGCTCGCCACGCTGACGCGCAATGCCGCCTACGGGCTGCTCTCCGACCGGATCCGGGTCAATGGGCTCAATATCGGCTGGATGGCGACGCCGGGCGAGGACGCGATCATGCGGCTGCGCCATGGCGCGCAGGATGGCTGGCTCGAAGAGGCGGTCAAGGGCCAGCCCTTCGGCCGGCTCGTCGACCCGCGCGAGGTGGCCAAGGCCGTCGCCTATCTCGCATCCGGGGAATCCGGGCTGCTGACCGGCGCGAATATCGATTTCGACCAGACGATCCTTGGCGCCCATGATTGACGGCGCCGCGACGAGACGAAGACGGACACGGATATGGTGATGCGATTTGGACTTCTCGGCGCCGGCAGGATCGGGCGCATCCACGGGCTCAATGTCGCCCAGCGCGGCGATGCGCGGCTCGTCGCGGTGGCGGACGCTTCCGCCGAGGCCGCGGCCTCCCTGGCCCAGGCCACGGGCGCGAAGACGGCCGATACGGACGCCATCCTGGGCGATGCCGGTATCGACGCCGTGCTGATCTGCACGCCGACCGATACTCATGCCGACCTGATCGAGGCCGCCGTCTCCGCCGGCAAGGCGGTGTTCTGCGAGAAGCCGGTCGATCTCGACGCGGCCCGCATCCGTCGCTGCCTCGATGTGGTGGCCAAGTCCGGCAAGCCGCTGATGATCGGCTTCAACCGCCGTTTCGACCCCAATTTCGCCGCGCTCGAGAAGCGGCTGCGGCAGGGCGAGGCCGGCGAGATCGAGATCGTCAGCGTGATCTCGCGCGATCCCGGCCCGCCGCCGGTCGACTACGTGAAGCGCTCGGGCGGCCTGTTCCGCGACATGATGATCCATGATTTCGACATGGCGCGCTTCCTCCTCGCCGAGGAGCCGGTCGAAGTCTTCGCGCTCGGCTCTTCGCTGGTCGACAAGGCGATCGGCGAGGCCGGCGACGTCGACACTGCCGCCGTCCTGATGAAGACGGCGAGCGGACGCATCGCCCAGATCTCCAACTCGCGCCGCGCGACCTATGGCTACGACCAGCGCATCGAGGTCCATGGCTCGCAGGGTATGCTGCGCGCCGGCAATATCCACGAGACGACGGTCGAGATCGCGACGGGCAAGGGCTTCCGCGCCGACCCGGTCCAGAACTTCTTCCTGGAGCGCTATGCCGCCGCCTATCGGGCCGAGCTCGACGCGTTCATCGCGGCCTGTTCCGGCAAGGCTGCGCCGTCGCCGAGCGGCCTCGACGGGCTCAAGGCCCAGCTCCTCGCCGACGCCGCCACGCAATCCGCGCGCACCGGCAAGCCGGTCGCCATCGAGGCCGCCTGACCATGACGCCGGCTGAGCTCGCATTGCGGCGCTATGCCGTCCAGGGCCTCGTCAACGAGGCGGGGCGGATGGCGCTCGACTATTTCGGAAAGCAGGACAGCCTCGGCGTCACCATGAAGGGCGCCCAGGACTGGCTGACTGTCGCCGACGGCGCCGTCGAGGATTTCCTGCGCCAGCGCCTCGCCGTGCTCTTCCCGAGCGACGCGGTGATCGGAGAGGAAGGCGGCGGTCAGGCGAGCGACGCGGTCTGGATCATCGATCCGATCGACGGCACCGCGAATTTCGCCCGCGGCGACCGCAACTGGTGCATCTCGATCGGTTTCCTGCTGAACCGCGTCCCCACGATCGGGATCGTGGCCGCCCCGGCGCTCAACGAATTCTACGTCGCCCAGCGCGGCGAGGGCGTGACGCTGAACGGGCGGCCGATCTCGGTCTCCGGCGCCGATGACCTCAAGCGCGCCTATGTCGAGCTCGGCTGGTCCACCCGCGTTCCCTTCGAGCACTATCTTGCCGTCCTCCAGCGCGGCCAGGCCGCAGGTTGCTCGATGAAGCGCTCGGGCTCGGGCACGCTCGGGCTCTGCCATGTCGCGAACGGGCGCACCGACGCCTATGCCGAGCTGCACATCAACGCCTGGGATGTCGCCGCCGGGATCGTCATCGCCGGCGAGGCGGGCGCATCGATCAACGACTTCTTTGCCGGCGAGGGCATCAGCAAGGGCAATCCGATCCTCTGCTCCACGCCGGCGCTGGCGGCCCAGCTGCGCGAGATCACGGGGATTTCTTAGCCGACGATAGACCTATTGCTCAAAGACGGTGGTGGTTCCACTGTCTGGGACAAGACCGAAGAACGCAAAGTTCTCGTATCAGGGAGGTAGTCATGCAGTTCAAAACCTGGCTCGGCGCCGGCGTACTCGCCACAGCCGCAGCATTCACATCCGTCCCGGCCTCGGCGCAGGGCTCGCTCGTCATGTATTGCGGCGTCCAGGAGGAATGGTGCCGCGCCATGTCGACCGCCTTCGAGAAGGAGACCGGCATCAAGGTCGCGATGACCCGCAAATCGGCCGGCGAGGTCTATGCCCAGGTCAAGGCGGAAGCGTCGAACCCGCGCGGCGACATCTGGTGGGGCGGCACCGGCGATCCGCATCTGCAGGCAGCCGAGGAAGGGCTGACCCTGGAATACGAGTCGCCCAACAACAAGGACCTGCAGGACTGGTCCCTGTCGCAATGGAAGGCGGCGAAGCAGCGCGCGATCGGCATCTATGCCGGCGCCCTCGGCTTCGGCTTCAACACCCAGCAGATCAAGGCCAAGGGCCTGGCCGAGCCGAAATGCTGGGCCGACCTGCTCGACGCCAAGCTGAAGGACGACGTCCAGGTCGCCGACCCGAACTCGTCCGGCACCGCCTATACGCTGCTCGCGACGGTCGTGCAGCTGATGGGCGAGGACAAGGGCTTCGACTATCTCAAGGCCCTGCACAAGAATGTCAGCCAGTACACCAAGTCGGGCGCTGCGCCGGCCAAGGCCGCGAGCCTGGGCGAGACGGCCGTCGGCATCGTCTTCATCCATGACGCCGTCGTCTTCGCCGTCCAGGGCGATCCGATCAAGCCGGTCGCGCCCTGCGAGGGCACCGGCTACGAGATCGGCTCGATGTCGATCATCAAGGGCGCACGCAATCTCGACAACGCCAAGAAATTCTACGACTGGGCGCTGACCCCGGCGGCGCAGGCGCTCGGCGCTCCGGCCAAATCCTACCAGGTGCCGTCGAACAAGAATGCACCCGTGCCGGCGCAGGCTCCGAAGATGTCGGAGATGAAGCTGATCAACTACGACTTCGTCAAATACGGCTCCTCGGCCGAGCGCACGCGCCTGCTGACCAAGTGGGACAAGGAGATCAAGGCGCTGCCGAAGTAAGACGCGTCCGCTTCGGAGAGAAGGCCCATGCGTCCCTCGACACGGCTCGCCCTGCTGGCCGGCTGGCTCGGCTACGCGCTCATCCCCTGGTATCTGCCGGAGGGATGGGGCCTCGCCGGCTACCCGTTCGGGCGGGCCGGCACGGCGCTCGCGCTCGTGCTCTCCGGAGCCTCGCCCTGGCTGATGCCGATCGGTCTCGCGCTCGTCGTCGCCACCCTGCTCTCCGGGCGCGCGGAGACGGCCGGCACCGGGCGGGCCCTGGTCTGGATCGGCCTCCTCGGCCTTGTCGCCTTCTTCGCGCAGGGCTTTGCGGTGACGCTGCCCGAGCAGGGGATCCCCTGGCTGGCGGCCCTGCTGGGCGGTGCCGGCCAGTCGCAGCCGGGCATGGGCTTCGGCGCGCTGCTGACGCTGTTCTCGCTGCTGCTGCTGATGTGCCACGGTCTCGCCTATCGCGGCGTCTGTCGCGGCGACATCTTCACCACCTCGACCATTGGCGTCGTGGTGCTGCTGATTGGCCTCTTCATCTTCTTCCCGGTCGCGACGATCCTGCGCAGCGCGCTCATCGACCAGAACGGCGCGCTCGCTCTCGCTGATTTCGTCGAGCGCCTGTTCTCCCCGACGATCTGGGGCCTCGGCTGCATCAGTGCCGGCACGAATTGCGGCGTCGCCTGGAATACGCTGATCCTCGCCGTGCTGACCGGGGTCATCACCACTCTGCTCGGGCTCGCCTGCGCGCTGCTGGTTCTGCGCACCGGCATGCCCGGCAAGCGGCTGATGCGCGCGATGACGGTGCTGCCGATCATCACGCCGCCCTTCGTCATCGGCCTCGCGCTCATCCTGCTGTTCGGGCGTTCCGGCGCCGTCACCGGCCTGATGGCGGATTGGTTCGGCATTCCCCGCTCGCGCTGGATCTACGGACTTCCCGGCGTCCTGCTGGCGCAGGTGCTCGCCTTCGCGCCGATCGCCTTCCTCGTGCTGATGGGCGTGGTCCAGGGCATCGCGCCGAGCCTGGAGGAGGCGGCCCAGACCCTCGGCGCCAAGCGCTGGACCACCTTCCGCACGGTGACCTGGCCGCTGCTCAGGCCCGGGCTCGCCAATGCCTTCCTGCTCGGTTTCGTCGAGAGCATGGCCGATTTCGGCAACCCGCTCGTGCTCGGCGGCAATTTCGAGGTGCTCTCGACCAAGATCTTCTTCGCCGTCGTCGGCGCGGCGCATAACCAGGGGCAGGCCGCCGTGCTGGCGATCGTGCTCCTCGTCTTCACGCTCGGCGCCTTCTGGGTCCAGCAGGGCTGGCTCGGCTCGCGATCCTACACGACCGTCTCCGGCAAGGGCGATTCCGGCCTCCCGGCCAAGCTGCCGACCTCTGCGACGGTGCTCTCGGCGATCGTGATCGTGCCCTGGGTGCTGCTGACCGCGGTGATCTATGCGGTCATCCTGGTCGGCGGCTTCGTCAAGACGATGGGCCGCGACCACACGCCGACGCTGGAGCACTACCGCACCGGCTTCGCGATCGATTTCAGCCACGGGCTCTATTTCGAGGGTGCCGCCTGGCCCTCGCTGTTCACGACGCTGAAGGTCGCCGCGATCTCGGCGCCGCTGACTGCGCTGATCGGGCTGCTCACCGCCTATCTGCTGACGCGCCAGCATTTCGCCGGAAGGCGGCTGCTCGAGTTCACGACGATGCTCAGCTTCGCCATTCCCGGGACGGTGCTCGGCGTCGCCTATATCCTCGCCTTCAACGTGCCGCCGGTCGAGATCACCGGCACGGGGCTGATCCTGGTGCTCGCCTTCGTCTTCCGCAACATGCCTGTCGGCGTGCGCTCGGGCATTGCCGGCCTCGCCCAGATCGACAAGAGCCTCGACGAGGCGTCGGCGACGCTGCGCGCCCGCAGCTTCACCACCTTGCGCCGCGTCGTGCTGCCCCTGCTGAAGCCGGCCTTGGTTGCCGCGCTGGTCTATAGTTTCGTGCGCAGCATCACCTCGGTCAGCGCCGTCATCTTCCTCGTCTCGGCCGAGTACAATCTCGCCACGGCCTATATCGTCGGGCGCGTCGAGGCCGGGGAATTCGGCCTGGCTATCGCCTATTCCTCGGTGCTGATCGTCGTCATGGCGGCCGGCATCGCGCTGATCCAGCTCGGCGTGGGCGAACGCAAGCTCGGCCGCCGGCACGTCGCGCTGGCGAGTTCGGCCGCCGAACCCTCTCCAAGTAGGACCTGACGCCGCCATGCCCAAAGCAGGACCCGCCTCCGTCGAGTTCCGCCATGTCAGCATGCGCTACGGCGCGGTCACGGCGGTGGACGATGTCAGCTTCACCATCGAGGCCGGGCAACTCGTCACGCTGCTCGGCCCCTCCGGCTGCGGCAAGACCACGACGCTGCGCATGATCGCCGGGCTCGAGATCGCCAGCGAAGGCCAGGTCCTGATCGGCGGCAAGGACGTGACGCGCCTGTCGGCGGCCGATCGCGACGTCAGCATGGTGTTCCAGTCCTATGCCCTGTTCCCGCATATGAGCGTGCTGGAGAACGCCGCTTACGGCCCGACCGTGAAGGGCTTGTCGAAAGCGCAGGCGCAGGAGATGGCCCTGGAGAAGCTCGCGCTGGTCGGGCTGAAAGGATTCGAGAAGCGCTATCCGTCCGAGCTGTCCGGCGGCCAGCAGCAGCGCGTGGCGGTGGCACGCGCGCTCGTGCTGGAGCCCCAGGTCCTGCTCTTCGACGAGCCGCTCTCGAATCTCGACGCCAAGCTTCGGCGCAGGGTGCGGCAGGAGATCCGTGACCTGCAGCAGGCCCTGAACCTGACGGTCGCCTATGTCACCCATGACCAGGAGGAGGCGCTCGCCGTTTCCGACAGGATCATCGTGATGTCCAATGCGCGCGTCGCGCAGCAAGGCACGCCGCGCGAGCTCTACGAGGCCCCCGCCGACGCATTCGTGGCCGATTTCATCGGCGACGCCAATCTGCTGGATGTCACGATCACCGCCGTCGCGGATGGGCGCGCCGAGGTCGCGCTCGGGCCGGCGCGGCTGAGCCTGCCGTCGCGCGGGCTCCCGGCCGGTGCGGCCAAGATCGCGATCCGCCCGCACAGTCTGCTGGTGACGCGCTCGGGGCCGGAAAATGCCCTGCCGGGAACGATCCGCAAGAGTTCCTATCTCGGCAACCATGTCGACCTGATCGTGGACACGCCCGTCGGCGAGCTTTTCGTGATCAGTCCGCATAACGAGCACCTGCCCACGGCCGGCGACGCCATCCGGCTCGCCTTCGCGGATACCGGCATCGTTCTCGTGCCTTGACCGATCGACTCGATTTCCGCTCCGCTCGAGAATGCTTTAGCCGTCGAAGCCAAGCCGCTTGCTGATCTGACCTGCGGCGTCCCTGAGCATCTCGATCAGGTCCACGCTCCGCTCGCGATAGCGCGTGGTGACGACCCCGAGATTCAGCGCGGCGACCACCGTACCGTCCCGTCCGCGGATCGGGGCCGCCAGGCCGGTCGATCCGATCACATGCTCTTCGTCGCAGATCGACACGCCCGTCTCGCGGATCGACCTGAAGATCTCACGGATCGCATCGGGCTCGACGACGGTCCTGGGCGTGCGCGCAATCAGCGGAACCCGCGCCAGATAGGCGTTCGCCTGCGCACTGTCCCAATGGGCCAGCAGCAGCCTGCCCGTCGCCGTGCAATAGGATTCGCTCTGGCCGTCGAGCTCGATGTCGAATCTGATGGCCTGCCGGCTGACGCATTTGGCAAGCCGCTTCGTTTCTCCGCGCGTCGTGCGCACGACGAGGATGGCCGTTTCCCCGGACCTGTCGCGCAGTTGCTCCATGATCGGATGCGCCGCCGATAGCAGGCGCGCCTCATTCGCCCGCGTGGCCGAGCGGTGCCGGCTGGCATGAACCAGCACGTAGCGCTCCGCCGCGTCCTGGATGGCATAGCCGCGCGAGACCAGGGTCTGCGCCAGTGCATGCGCGCTGCTCTTGGGAAAGCCCAGGGCGGCGACGATTTCCTTTAATCGCACGGGTTCCGGGCAGCCGGCGAGATACTCCAGCAAATCGAGCATACGCGCCGCCGACTTCACCTCGGTATTCATATATGTGAACCCAATCCAGCTTGCCGGACAATTTAGCCGCCGATACGCTTCCCCTTAATCGGCTGGAATTCAAGACGCTTTGCGGGGTGAATTCGTATCATGGCAGCATCTGATCAACGCTCCGTAGCGATCGTGACCGGTGGCGCGCGCGGCATCGGCCGCGCCTGCGCAAAGGCATTGGCCGGCGCCGGCTTCGATATCGCGCTCGTCGACCTGCTCCGTCCGGAACTCGATCGCACGGCCGGGGAAATCCGCGAGCTCGGCCGGGAGGTCATGACCTTCGAGGCGGACGTCTCCTCCTTCGTCGACGCTCAGGACATCGCTCGGAAGGTCGTCGCGCAGTTCGGTCAGATCGACGTGCTCGTGAACAATGCCGGGCGCTCGATGCCGAAGGGCATCCTCGAGATCTCCGAGGAGGAGTTCGATCGGACCCTCGCGATCAACCTGAAGAGCTGCTTCAACTATATTCGCGCCGTGGCGCCGGTCATGCTCGAGCAGGGCGGCGGCCGCATCATCTCGATGTCCTCGCTCAACGCCCATAGCGGCGGCGTCACGGCGGCGGTCAGCCGCTTTGCCTATGCCTCCGCCAAGGCCGGCATCATCGGCATGACCAAGGCTCTGGCCAAGGAGCTCGGCCCCTCGATCCTGGTCAATGCGGTCTGTCCCGGCGTCATCGAGACCGAACTCGGCAATACGCTGACACGCGAGCGTGGCGCGGCCCTCGCGGAAGCCGGCATTTCCCTGCGGCGCATGGGCAAGCCCGAGGATGTCGCGCAAACCGTGCTGTTCCTGGCCAATTCGAAACCGTGTTTCATCACCGGCCAGGCGCTGATCGTCGATGGCTTCCAGTACCACATCTAGAGCATTTTCGAGCGAAGTGGAGACCGGTTCGCGTGAAGAAAATGCATCAAAACAAAAGGATAGAGCATTTCCGCGATTCGGAGAAACGCGGAAATGCTCTGAGGGTCGGCTCATGAACCCGTCGCCACCCGAGATTGCGCGGCATGCCGGAGCGAAGGCACGTCCCTTGCCTGTCGACGCAGCGAACGGACGGAGCTGAACTTTGGGATACCGTATCGGCGTCGATATCGGCGGCACTTTCACCGATTTCTGCGTCTTCGACGAAACCTCTTCTGCGCTGCATACGCTGAAGGTGCTGTCGCGGCCGGATGCTCCCGGCGCCGAGGTTCTGCAGGGGCTGGACGAGATCGAAGGCCGCTTCGGCATCGCTCCATCCGACGTCTCGTATTTCACCCATGGCTCCACCGTGGGCGTGAACAGCATCATCCAGGGCACCGGCGCCAGGCTGTGCCTGTTCGTCACCGAAGGCTTCCGTGACGTGCTCGAGCTGGCTCGGCTCAAGATCCCGGATCCCTATGATCTGTTCTCGCGCCGGCCGCCGCCGCTGGTTCCGCGTGATCGGGTCATCCCCCTGCGCGAGCGCATGAATGCCGATGGCAAGGCCGAGATCGTGCCGCAGGAGCCGGCGATCGCGGCCGCCCTCGCGCGAGCCGAGGCCGCCGGCGCCGAGGGCGTCGTACTCGCTTTCCTGCACAGCTACGCCAATCCCGCGCATGAGCGCCTGGTCAAGGAGATCCTGAACCGCCTGCGCCCTGGGCTGCCGGTTTTCTGCTCGGCGGAGGTCTGGCCGATCGTGCGCGAATACGAGCGCACCATCACGGCCTGCATTCACGGCTCGGTACAGCCGCGCGTCTCGCATTATATCGGCCGGCTCGAAGAGGCCTTGCACCAGCGCGGCGTCGTTCCGCCTCCGATGATCACCAAGTCCAATGGCGGCGTGATGACCGCAGCCGCAGGCAAGGAGCGCAGCATCGAGATGCTGCTGTCCGGCACGGCGGCGGGCGTGATCGGCGCCGGCTTCGTGGCGCAGCGCTCCGGGTTCGACCGGCTGATGAGCCTGGATATCGGCGGCACCAGCGCGGATGTCGCCTTGCTCCGCGACGGCATGCCCGATTTCCGCTCCGGCGAATTGGTCGGACGCTACCCGATCTATCTGCCGACAGTCTCGGTCTCCTCGATAGGCGCCGGCGGCGGCTCGATCGCGAGCGTCGATTCTCTGGGTGTGCTGCGCGTCGGCCCGGAAAGCGCCGGCTCCATGCCCGGCCCGGCCTGCTATGGGCGTGGCGGCCAGCGGGCAACGATCACCGACGCCTTCGCGGTCACCGGCGTGCTGGGCGCTGCCGAACTCGGCTATGGCGCCGTCAGCGTCGATCGCGCCCGCGCGCTTGCCGCGATCGAGCCGCTGGCAGGAGGTCTTGCGCGCAGCCCTGCCGCGACCGCCGAAGCGGTGATCGATCTTGCCGTCGCCAACATGTATCGCGAGACCAGCCGGCTGTTCTCCCAGGTCGGCGAGGAGCCGAGCGGCTATGCGCTGCTCGCCTTCGGCGGCGCCGGTCCGATGCTGGGCTGTCTCCTGGCCGAGGCGATGGGAATGGAGACCGTCATCGTGCCGGAGACGCCCGGCGTCCTTGCCGCGCTCGGCGGTCTGCTGGCGGATCTGCGCTCCGATTTCGTGCGCGTCGTCTTCCAGGACGTCGAAGCCGCATCCATGCCTGCCTTGGCGCAGGCGCTCTCCGACCTCATCGCCGAGGCGCGCGCCTGGCTGCAGGACGGACAGGGCCATCGCGGCGAGGCTGCCGTCACGATCTCCGGCGATATGCGCTATCGCGGCCAATCCTACGAGATCGAGACGCCGCTGGAGGAAGCCTGGATCACGCTGGGAGACGACAAGGCAATCGCAGCCGCCTTCCATGCCCGCCATGCCGAGATCTACGATCATGCCGATGAGCAGGCCGCCGTCCAGATCGTCGCCCTGCGCGTCGTCATCGCCGGGCTCACGCCGAAGCCGAACTTCCCTGAGCGCGCCGCCGATCCTGTCGAAACAACGCCGCAGCGGAGGCTGCGGGTGAGTCATCGTGGCCGCGAGATCGATGCCGGCCTGTTCGAGCGCCGCGACCTGAAGCCCGGCAGCCGCTTCGCCGGCCCGGCCGTGGTGATCCAGGACGACACGACGACCTGGGCTCCGCCCGGCTTCACCGGCGAGGTCGATGGCTATGGCAACCTGATCCTGAGGCGGGGCACGGCATGACGACGCTCGATCCGGTCACGCTCCAGATCCTGAAGAGCCATTTCGAGGCTGCCGCCGAGAGCATGGCCTATACCTTGCTGCGCACCGCCCATTCGGCCTTCGTCAAGGAGACCGAGGATTTCACCAGCGGCCTGACCACGCCCTGCGGCCAGACCTTCGCCAGTCCGAAGGATCTCGGCGCGACCTGGTTCATCGGGCTCGACTACAAGGGCGCGATCGAGGCGATCCCAGGTTATGCGCCGGGCGATATCTGCATCACCAACGATCCCTATTCCGGCTATGTCTGCACCCATGCGCCGGACATGCATCTGTGGATGCCGATCTTCGAGGGCGAGACCCTGGTCTGCTTCGCCGTTGGCCATATCCACAACACCGACATGGGCGGGGCGGTGCCGGCCTCGCTGTCGCGGGCACTGACCGAGGTCCAGCAGGAAGGCATCCGCATCCCGCCGACCAAGCTCGTCGAGCGCGGCGTGATGAACCAGGACGTGCTGCGCATCATGCTGCGCAATGTCCGCATGCCCGACCAGAACTGGGGCGACCTCAAGGCCCAGATCGCCTCGCTCAAGACGGGTGAGCGCAAGATCCGCGAGGCGATCGCCCGCTTCGGCGTCGAGACCGTCTGCGCCGCCACCTATGGCGTGCTCGATCTCGCCGACCGCCAGGCCAGGCGCCTCTTCGCCTCGATGCAGGACGGCGACTACACCTTCACCGACTATATCGACGAGGACAGCCCGGGCGGCGTCCCGTGCCGGCTGAAGCTCACGGTGCGCGTCAGCGGCGACGAGGCGGTGTTCGACTTCAGCGGCAGCGACCCCCAGCTGCAATCGGCGCTCAACATGCCGACCGGCGGGTTGCCGCGGCACATCCTGCCGCTGGTCGGCTACAACTACGTCGTCTACTCGCTCGATCCGACCGTGGCGCTCAACACCGGGCTGCTGCGCCCGGTCCGCTGCATCCTGCCGGAGGGCTCGGTGGTCAATCCGGTCTATCCGGCTGCGACCGGCATGCGCAGTCTGACCTGCGCCCGCATCCAGGGCATGGTCGTCGGTGCCTTCTCGCTCGCCTTGCCCGATCGGCTCCCGGCCGGGCCGGCCGGCGGCGGCGGTATCCTCAATGTCCGTACCACCGACAGCCGCACCGGCCGCCTCGCCATGGCCTCGATCAATCCGATCACCGGCGGCGGCGGCGGCTGCGGCCGCGAGGACGGCCAGGACGGTTCCAACTCCTTCCTGAAGAACACGCCGATCGAGATCACTGAATCCGAGGTGCCGATCCGTGTGCTCAGCTACGAGCTCGTTCCCGATAGCGGTGGCGCGGGGCGCTATCGCGGTGGCCTTGCCGCGCAGATGACCTTCCAGATGTTCTCGCCGAACTCGGTCGTCACCGCGCGCAACCGCGACCGCGTCCGCTTCTCGTGCTGGGGCCTGGAAGGGGGCCAGCCCGGCGCGACCTGCGGCTTCCTGCGCAATCCCGGGACGGAGCGGGAGGAGAATCTCGGCAATACCGATGTGGTGCGCTGCTCGCCCGGCGACGTGCTGAGGATTTCGGCGGCAGGCGCGGGCGGTTGGGGCGATCCCTTCAGCCGCCCGGTTGCCGAGGTGATGGACGACGTGGCGCAGGGCAAGGTCAGCGAGATCGGTGCTCTTGCCTATGGCGTCGTCGTCAGGAACGGCTTGCTCGACAAGGCGGCGACCGAGGCTTCGCGCGCGGACAGCCAGCAGCGCGAGACCGGCATCGTCTTCGATCCGGCCCGCCTCGCCTTCGAGCGGGTCTGGTCGAACGCAGCCTGGGATGCACTGTCGGAAAAGCTCTTCGCGCTGCCGATCGAATGGCGCTTCTTCATGAAGCACGAGATTTTTGCTGGGGTGAACGCCGATACAGCTGCGGAGGGCGATCCTGTCGCCGCGATCGAGCGTGCCTATCGCCGCCTGCTGGAGCTCTATCCCCAGATCGTGCCGCGACGGCTCGGAGAAGCGGCATGAATATTGAGTTCACCAGCCAGTCCGTCCTGATCGCCGGCGCCGCGCGCGGCATCGGGCGCGGCATCACCGAGGCCTTCGCCGCGCGCGGCGCGCAGGTCTTCGCCGGCGACCGGCTCGGCGATGAGATGGCGGGATTGCCGGCTCACAAGACCGAGCTCGATCTCTTGAACAAGGCGGCGTTGCGCGGCTGGATCGAGACCAGCGAGAAGACAGCCGGCCGCAGCCCCGACGTGCTGGTCTATGTCGCGGGCGGCGTGCTCGGGCAGAGCGCCAAGCCGCTCGAGGAGGTCGACGAGGAGGCCTGGCGCGCCATCCTCGACGTCAACCTCACCGGCGCCTTTCTCTCCGCCCAGGCGGTGACGCCCGGCATGAAGCGGCGCGGCAAGGGCCGCATCGTCTTCATCGCCAGCGGCGCAGGCCTGCGCACCTCGCTCACCGGCATCCAGGCCTATGCCTCGGCCAAGGCCGGCGAGATCGGCCTGGCGCGCCAGCTAGGCCAGGAGCTCGGGCCGTTCGGCATCACCGTCAACGCGGTCGCGCCCGGCTTCCAGCGCACCAGCCCGGACTATGAGCGGCAATGGCAATCCTACTCGCCCGAGCGGCAGGAGAGCCTGATCGCCAATACGGCGCGGCGCCGGCCCGGCACTCCGCAGGACATCGCGCATGCCGTCATGTTCCTGGCCTCGGACTATGCCGACTTCATCACCGGCCAGGTTCTTTCGGTGACGGGCAGCCCCTGAATCCAGCAGAGTTTAGAGAGGAGGACGGCATGACGACGACGCGTAGAGACGCCTTGAAGACGGTTCTGGGCTCGGTCGCCCTCTCCTCGGTCGGCTGGGAAAGCGCCTCGGCCCAGGCAGGCGGCAAGTTCGTCTATGCCAATAACAGTCCCTACGACAATCTCGACCCGCACACGATCTTCGACACCGCCCGCGCCGCGACGCGCTTCAACCTCTATGACGGGCTCTACCGCTGGGTCGACAACCCCCCGAAGATGATCCCCTGGCTGGCCGAGAGCCATACCGTCTCCGAGGACGGCAAAGCCTATACTTTCAAGCTGCGCAAGGATGCGAAATTCCATGACGGCAAGCCGGTCACGGCCGAGGACGTGGTCTATTCGATCGAGCGCATGATCGCGCTGAAGAAGGGCGCCGCCAGCCTCTATCTCGATGCGATCAAGCCCGGCACGACCAAGGCGCCGGACGCCCATACCGTCGTCTTCAACCTGGTGCAGCCCTCGGCGATTTTCCTCACAACTGTTCCCGACATCCTCGTCGTCAACAGCGCGCTGGTGAAGGCCAATGAGAAGAGCGGCGACTGGGCCGAACCCTGGCTGGCGCGCAACGAGGCCGGCAGTGGCTCCTACGCGCTGCGCCGGCACGATCCGGCGGTCGGCTGGACCGCGCGCCGCTTTCCCGAGCATTTCGCCGGTTGGACCGGCCAGCCCTTCGACGATCTCGAATTCCGCACCGTGCTCGAGACCAATACGCGCGTGCTCGGCCTGATACGCGGCGACTATCAGGGCGCCGACGGCTACCTGCCCTATGACCAGATCCAGCGGCTGCGCCAGTCGCCGAACGTGCAGATCATCGAGCAGGAATCGATGCGCGTCTTCATCCTCGCGCTGAACAACAGCAAGCCGCTGATGAACAACGCGAATTTCCGTCGCGCATTGGCCTATGCCTTCGACTATGACGGCTTCATCGCCAATATCATGAAGGGCTCGGTCAACCGCAATCCCGGCCCGAACCCGAACAATATCTGGGGCACGCCGGCCGGGTTGAAGGGCTATAGCTACGATCTCGATAAGGCCCGCGAGGAGCTGAAGAAGGTCACCGAGCCGCTTCGGCCGATCACCATCAATGCGCTCGCCGGCTTCAGCGAATCCGAGCAGGCGGCCACCTTGTTCCAGAACACGCTGCGCCAGATCGGCGTCGAGGTCGTGGTCGAGGTCTCGCCCTGGTCGGTCGTCTCGGGCCGGATGCGCAATGCCAACACCCAGGCCGATATCGTGCCGCTCTGGAAGAGCACCTATTATGTCGACCCGAACAACTGGGTCGGCGAACTCTATGGCACGCGCTATCACGGCACGCGCACCTTCTCCTATTACAGCAATCCGGAATTCGACAAGCGGCTCGACCGCGCGCTGGTGTCGGGTGACCAGGAGGAGCGCCGCAAGCTCTATGAGGAAATGACCCAGATGGTGAACGACGATGCCGCCGGCATCTTCGTCTACAACACCAAATGGTACGGTCCCTATTCGAGCAAGGTCGAGGGCATCCGCTTCTCGCCGGTCAGCAACGGCCAGGACATTCGCTGGGCCTCGCTCAAGCGCTGAGGAGAACGATCTGGGACGGGCGGAGACGATGCGGTGAACTGGCTGTCGATGGTGGCGAACAGGCTGATCTGGTTCGTACCGACGCTGCTCGGGTTGCTCGCCATCGTCTTCACCCTGTCGCGCGTCGTGCCGATCGATCCGGCGGTCCTGGTCGCTGGCGAGAATGCCTCGCGCGAGCAGGTGCAGCAGGTGCGCGAGCGCTTCGGCTTCGACAAACCGTTGCCGGTGCAGTTCTTCAACTATGTCCGCGACGTTGCCGAGGGCAATCTCGGCACGAGCCTCTTCACCCAGCAGCCGATCGTCGACGACCTCGCGACGCGCCTGCCTGCGACGCTGGAGCTGACCGTCGTCGCGGTGTTGATCGCGGCGCTGATCGGCATTCCGCTCGGCGTCTTCTGCGGGCTCAACCGCAATTCCTGGATGGACCATGTGCTGCGCGTGGTCACGGTCTCCTGCCTCGCGGTCGCTTCCTTCTGGTTCGCGATGCAGCTGCAGTTCCTGTTCTCGATGAAGCTTGGCTGGCTGCCGCTCTCCGGACGGATCGAGGGGTTCCCGCCGGAGACGGTGACCGGGCTGATGGTCGTCGACGCGCTGATCGCGGGTGACACCGAGATCCTGGGCTCGGCGCTGCGGCACATCGCGCTGCCGGCGCTGACACTCGCCCTGCCGGCGGCGGCGACCGTCGTGCGTTTCACCCGCAACGGCGTCATCGGCGTGATCAACTCGCCCTCCGTCGCCTACCAGACGGCGATGGGCTTTCCGCGGCGGGTCATCGTCTGGAAATACGTGCTGCGCATGGCGCTGACCGCGACCGTCACCCAGCTCGGCCTGATCTTCGGCATCCTGCTCGCCGGCGCCGTGGTGGTCGAGACGGTGTTCGACTGGCCCGGGCTCGGCGCCTATGCCGTGCGCTCGATCCTGCAATCCGACTACAATGCCGTGATGGGCTTCACCCTCTGCACCGGCGCTCTCTTCGTGCTGATCAACCTCATCGTCGACATGCTGCAGGCGGCGATCGACCCGCGCGGGGCGGCATGATCGCGCTGCTCAAGCGCTTCGCCCGGGACCGGGCGGCCCTGCTCGGCGCCAGCCTGCTCGCGCTCCTCGTCATCGCGGCGATCTTCGCCCCGCTGCTCGCGCCTTATCCTAACGATGTCGTCGACTTCCATATCCAGCGGCGCCTGCTGCCGCCGACAGCCGAGGCGCTGTTCGGCACCGATCGCATGGGCAGCGACATCTTCAGCCGCATTCTCTTCGGCGCCCGCATCACCCTGACATTGGCCGCGATCGCGGTCGGCTCGGCGCTGGTCATCGGCGTCCCGATCGGCCTGATCGCCGGCTATTACCAGAGCTGGATCAGCGATGCGCTGATGCGGGTCGCGGAGATCTTCCTGGCCGTGCCGCAGATCGTGCTGGCGATCGCCATCGCCCAGACGCTCGGCCCCTCGATCGAGAACGTCATCCTCGCGCTCTCCTTGACCTATTGGCCGTTCTGGGCGCGCCTCGTCTATGCCGAGACACGCTCGATGCGGAACGAGGTCTTCGTCGAATCCGCCGTAGCGCTCGGGGCCTCGCCCTGGCGCGTGATCGTGCTGCACATCCTGCCCAATATCGCCTCGCCGATCATCGTGCGCACCTCGATCGGCATGGGCGCGACGATCCTGACCGCGGCGACGCTCGGCTTCCTCGGCCTCGGCGCCCCGCCGCCGACGCCGGAATGGGGCCGGATGATCGCCGAGAGCCGCGAATACCTGCCGGAGGCCTGGTGGTACGCGCTGGCGCCGGGCATAGCGATCTTCCTGACCGTGCTCGGCTTCAACCTGTTCGGCGACGGCCTGCGCGACATCCTCGACCCGCGCACGCGGCGCAGCCTCTGATCGATGACGACCCTGCTCGACATCCAGAAGCTGTCGCTCAGCTTTCGCACCGAGAAGGGCCCCGCCCGCGTGCTCGACATGGTCGATCTCGCGGTGAAGCCCGGCGAGATTGTCGGCCTGGTCGGCGAATCCGGCTGCGGCAAGACCACGCTCGCCCGTGCCATCCTCGGCACTTTGCCGGAGGGACTGACCGAGATCGGCAGCGGCCATATCCGCCTCGACGGCGTCGATATGCTGCGTGACGGCAAGGCGGCCGAGCGTGTCCGCGGCAGCACCGTCACCTTCGTGCCGCAGGACCCCTTCGCCAGCTTCAACCCGCTCTTCCGGGTCGGGACGCAGATCCGCGACCTGATGCGCTGGAAGGCGCCGCGCGAGGGCGGCAAGCGGCCGGGCGACGACGCGATCATCGCCATGCTCGACGCCGTGCAGCTGCCGCAGCCGAAGGCGATACTCGCCAAATATCCGCACGAGCTCTCCGGCGGGCAGCGCCAGCGGGTGATGATCGCCATGGCGCTGCTGCCGCAGCCGCGGCTGATCATCGCCGACGAGCCGACGACCGCGCTCGACGTCACCGTGCAGGCACAAATCCTCGGCCTGCTGCGGCGGCTCGCGGTCGAGCGCGGCGTCTCCGTGCTGTTCACCACCCATGATCTCGGCGCTGCCTGGGAGATCTGCGACCGGATCGTCGTGATGTATGCCGGGCAGACGGCGGAGATCGCACCGCGCGACGAATTCTTCGCCGCCCCGCGCCATCCCTATACGAGCATGCTGCTCGACAGCCTGCCCGAGCCCGGCCGCAACCCGGTCGGCATTCCCGGCGGCGTGCCGAGCCCGCTTTCGCCGCCGGCGGGCTGCCGCTTCAATCCGCGCTGTCCGCGCGCGAGCGATATCTGCAACAAGACGCGGCCGGAGCTCACCGAAGGCGAGGCCGGCCATCTGGTGGCCTGCCATCATCCCGTTACCGCGAAGGCGCCGGCGCTCCATGTCTGACGCTTTGCCCCTTCCCCTGCTCGAAGTCGAACGGCTCGCCCGCCACTTTCCGGTGCGCGGCTTCCTGAACCGGCAGGTCGGCACGCTGCGTGCGCTCGACGATGTCAGCTTCTCGGTTTCCGAGGGAGAAGTCCTCGGCATCGTCGGCGAGTCCGGCTGCGGCAAATCCACCCTCGGCAAGACGCTGATGGGCATTCATGACCCCAGCCGAGGCGAGGTGCGCCTGCAGGGCGAGCGGATTGCCGCGCCCGGCCAGAAGCGCGCCGCCGCCGTCCGGGCAAGGCTGCAATATGTCTATCAGGATCCGGGAGCCTCGCTCGATCCGCGCTGGACCTTGCGGCGCTCGTTGCACGAACCCCTGATCATCCATACCGACTGGCCCCGCGCCAAGCGCGAGGCCCATGTCCAGGCGATCGTGAAATCGGTCGGGCTGCCCGAGGCGCATCTCGACCTCTATCCGCACGAGATCAGCGGCGGCCAGCAGCGCCGCGTCGGGCTCGCACGCATCCTGGTGCTCGGCCCGCAACTCGTGATCTTCGACGAGCCGACCTCGGGGCTCGACGTCTCCGTGCAGGCAACGGTGCTCGCGCTGTTTCGCGATCTCCGGCAGGAATTCGGCCTGACCTATCTGTTCATCAGCCATGACCTTGCGGTGGTGCGCTCGATCTGCGACCGGGTGATCGTGATGTATCTCGGCCGCATCGTCGAAATCGGCAGCACGGCGGATGTCTTCGCCGCCCCGCGCCATCCCTATACGCGCTCGCTGCTCTCGGCGGCGCCTCGCATCGGCGGGCCACGCGTCACCGAGAATTTCTCGCTCCAGGGCGAGCCGCCGGACCCCTCGAACGTGCCCTCTGGCTGCCGTTTCCGGACGCGCTGCCCGTTGGCGATCGACCGTTGCGCCAAGATCGATCCGCCTGCCGAGTTCGAGGGCGGGCATGGCGTCGCCTGCCTGCGCTGGCGTGAGCTGGCGGCATGAGCGCGGGATAGAGACAGTGCAGCCCAGCAAGCCTTCCGGTGGCCAGCCGACCTGGCTCGTCGCGCTCGTGACCATGGTCGCGGTACAGACGGCCACGGCCTTTTTGTCCCGGATTCCGCCGACGCTCGCGCCGGCGCTGACTGCGGAGCGCGGCTGGTCCGATGCCGTCGTCGGCTATCTCGCCAGCCTCAACACGCTGGGCTCCATTCTCTTCCTCGCGCTTGGATCTCCATTCCTGCGCAGGCTCGGGTCGATCCGGGCCTTGCAGGTCGGCCTTGCCGTCGGCATCCTCGGCCTGTCGCTCTTCCTGCCCCCGTTCTGGCCCGCAGCGGCCCTGGCCTCGCTGCTGATCGGCGTGGGCTACGGTCCTTCCTCGCCGGCAGGCAACGACATCCTGCACAGGACCGCACCGGCATCCCGGCGCGCCATGATCTTTTCCATCAAGCAGGCGGGCGTGCCCGTCGGCGGCATCGTCGCCGGCCTGTTCCTGCCGCCGATCGTCGAAGCCTTCGGCTGGCGCGCTTCGCTGCTGGCGGCGGCGATCTTCGTCCTGGTGGTGATCCTCGCCGTCCAGCCGATCCGCGAGGGGCTCGACGCTGACCGCAAATACGACGAGCCGCTGACGATGCGCGCGCTGCTCTCGCCCGCCAACATGTCGTCGTCTCTGGCAGCGCTGCTCACCTCCACCTCGGTCTTCAGGCTCGCCGCGGCTGGCGCCTGCCTCGCGGTCGGGCAGGGCATCTGGTTCGCCTACCTCATCACCTTCGCGGTGTCCGCCCTGAAATATGATCTCAGCGCCGCGGGTGTCGCCTTCGCGATCATGCAGGCGATGAGCGTCATCGGTCGCATCCTGCTCGGCTGGGTCGCAGATAAATTCGTCGCTCCCCGGCGGCTGCTCGGGCTGCTGGGACTGGCCTCGGGACTGACATCCGCCGCGATGGCCTGGGTCGGCAGCGACTGGTCCTATCTCCAGTTCTGCGGTCTCGCCGCGATTGCCGGCGTCACCGTGTCGAGCTGGAACGGAGTCCAGCTCTCGGAGATCGCGAAGGCCAGCCCGTCGCACCTCGTGCGCGAGACCTCGTCCGGCGCCACGCTGATCATCTTCATCGGCTATGTGATCTCGCCGGCGGCTTTCGCCCTGCTGCTCGGCGCGACGGGCCGCTTCGATATCGGCTTCATGATCTGCGCCCTGTTCGGAGCCCTGTCCTTCGCCATCACGCAGCGATCATGGTCAGGACGCGCCTAGCTGAACATTGGCCTGCTGATACCGCTCGGGGCTTCAGTACTAGAATCCGAGAAAGCCCAGGATCGCCTTGGTCTGGGCCTGAACCATGGCGCCGCCGCCGGCATGCGGGCAACCGAGCCGGGCAGCACCACGCAGCAGCGGCGTTTCCGGGCGGGTCACGATGTCGATGACGGCAGTATGGGGCTTGAGATCGCTCACATCGATGGCGATGCCGTCGAGATCCTGCATTCCGACCGGTGTCGCATGGACGAGGAGGTCGAGCCTGCCGACATCCAGCGCCCCCGATTTCGGTCGGAGCGACGAGATCGCGGCGACACGCTCGCAGAGGCGTTCGGCACGGCCGCCGTCGCGATCCATGATCGTCAGGCTGGCGACGCCCGCATCGGCGAGCGCGAAGGCGATGGCGGAGCCCGCTCCTCCCGCCCCGACGAGGCCCACAGTCAGGCCGCGCGGCGAGATGCCGAGGCTTTCGACCGCGCCGATCAGGCCGGCGCCGTCGAAGATGTCGCCGACCCAGCGGCCATCCTCCGTGCGCCTGGCGGCATTGACGGCGCCGACCGCCCGGGCGCGGACGCTGATCTCGTCGAGATGGGCGATCAGCCGCTCCTTGAACGGCATCGTCACCACCAGGCCGTCGAGATTGGCGATCGACATGATGCCGCCGATCGCCGCATCGAACCGGTGCTGCGGGATATGCAGCGGCATCAGCAGCGCGTCATGGCCGCCAGCGGCGAGCAGCGGATTGACGTTCTGGGGCGATTTCGCGTGGATCACCGGATCGCCGATGAAGCCGAGCAGACGGGTGGCGCCGGTGATCGGCGGTGCGGGAGCTTGGGCGGATGTCATGGCGGCCTTCTCTTGACGGCTTGTTCGACCCTAGGGCGTTGGAGGCGGGCCGGAGGAGGCGCGGATCACGAGTTCCGCAACGGCCTCCAGCGGCGCGGAATAGTCCTTCCCTTCCACGCGCGCGACGAGGACCCGGGCAGCGATCCGGCCGATCTCGGCGCTCGGAACCCGCACCGTCGTCACCGGCACCGGGAGATGGCTCATGACCTCGATATCGTCATAGCCGACGATCGAGAGATCCTCCGGTAGCCGCAGGCCCATGGCGGCCGCTTCCAGCACGGCGCCGACGGCGAGATGCGCATTGCCGCAGACGACGGCGGTCGGTCTGGGATCCGTGTCCATCAGCTTGCGGAAGAGGGCGCGGCCCTCGGCGATCGTCCACTCGCCCATGGCGAAATGCTGGGGGCGCACGGCAAGGCCGCGCAGCGCCAGCGCATCGCGCACGCCTTCCAGACGCGCGCTCGCGCGATCGTTGTTGCGGGTCGACTGGGCGATGACGCCGAAGCGGACATGGCCGAGATCGGCCAGGTAATCCGTCATCGTCACCAGTGCCTTGTGATTGTCCGGCCCGATGCAGGTGCCGTGCGTCTCGCGGTCGTAGACGAAGGTGTTGACGAAGGGCATCGCCCGCTGGACCAGGAGCGGCTCGAGCTCGGGATGGTGCGCCTGTCCGACCAGGATCAGGCCATCGACTCCGCGCTCGACGAATTTGCGGACCTGATGCAGCTCAAGCTCGGGCTCGTATTCCGAACAGGCCAGCAGCAGCGTATAGCCGGCTTGCGACAGCTCCGATTGAATCGCATGGGTCGCATGGGCGAAGTCGCCGACAGAGAGTGCCGGGAAGACGGCGCCGATCGTGTGCGACCGCCGCGTGCTGAGCGCACGTGCCGCGCCATCGGGCACCCAGCCCAGCTCCTTGACCGCGCCGGCGATGCGCTCGCGCAGATCGGCCGAGACCACGTCGGGATTGTTGATGGCGCGGGACACTGTCGCGGTCGAGACGCCGGCCGCGCGCGCGACCTCGCGCAGACCGACGCTGCGGCGCAGATCGGCGACCGCGGGGACGGTCTCGGTAGCCCTGGTCTGCGTGGTCCTTGCTCTTGGCATCGGCTCCGGTGGCTCTGATCAGGTGTTGCGGCGCTCAGGCGAGCTGGTTGCTCGCCAGGCCGAATTGGAAGCGATAGATGCCACAATCGCGCGCCGGCTCGAAACCTGCTGCGATCCCGTCCAGCGCCTGCGCGGACGCGTGCCGGTCCAGTGCGGCGTCCAGCGGCGCCAGATCGGCCGCCTCGACCAGCAGGACCCAGTCCACGGTCTCGTCGGGCCCGCCGCGCAGCTCCTTCTCCGCGGTCTGGCCGCTGCCGCCCCCGCCCCGTCCCTCCAGCAGATGGACGGCGACGATCGATGGTGCCTCGCTCAGCGCGCCGATCACCTCCTCCATTCCGTGCAGGAACGCGGCGCGATCGCTTGTTGCGCTCAGTCGCACTGTGGCGATGAAGGCGCCATCGCCGAGGCCACCGCCGGCGGCAACCGTGCAGATGGTTCGGGACGTATCGAGAAAGTGCCGGACCACCCGCCGGGTCCAGTCCGATGGCGCATTGAGCCGCGCGAGATAGGCCGGGGCGGTCAGTGTCTCCGGCGTCTCCGTCTCGTAGAAATTGAAGTATTTCGGCGCGCCGCGCTCGGCGACGTAGCGGCGGCCGCGCAGGAAGCCGGGCACGCCGACCCGCTCCGGAATATGCTCGCGCATGTGCCAGGCCACGAAATCCGCCTCGGCCTCCGCGGCGATGCCATTCCAGATCGCCAGCACGCCCTTGCCCGCCAGTGCCACGTCAATCTCCTCAGACTCGATGAAGCTGCAGCCCGCCGCCGACATCGATATGGATGCCGGTGGCATAGGGAATCGCGCCCGTGGCCAGCGAGACGACGGTTCGGCCGATATCGGCCGGCTCGCCCCAGCGCCCCATCGGAATGCCGCCATCGGCAAGCAGCGCATCGTATTTGGCAGCGGCGGGTTCGGTCATGGCCGTGCGGATGACGCCCGGGCGAACCTCGAACACGGCAATGCCCTCGCCAGCGAGCCGCGCGGCGAAGAGCTTGGCCATCATGGCGACTCCGGCCTTGCTGATGCAGTAATCACCCCTGTTCTCGCCGACGATCTCGGCATTGGCCGAGCCGATGAAGATGACCGAGCCCGGCTTGCCGGGAGCGTGCGCGAGACGACGGCGCGCGAAGGCCTGCGTCAGGAAGAAGCCGGCCCGGAGATTGATCGCGAGGGTCCGGTCATAGCTCTCGGGCGAGAGAGCAAGCAGGTCGCCACGCGCCAGCGAGGTGACGCCGGCATTGTTGACGAGGCATTCCGGCTCGCCGAGTTCCGTCGCGATGCGCTCGAGCAGGGCCTCATGCGCCGCGATATCGGAGACGTCGCAGCTGTAGTAGCGGCCTTGCCGAGCCGCATCGGTTGCGTCGTCCGGCCCATCCTCCAGGCTCACGCCGGCGACGGCGAAGCCGGCATCGCCGAGCGCATCCGCGATCGCCCAGCCGATGCCGCGTCCCGCGCCGGTGACGATCGCAACACGGTTCATCGCACGCTCCCGGGACGGGCGCTGATCGAAAGCGGGATTGGGTTGCGGCTTGACACTGAAAGGCTCCGAACTTTATGAAACCGGTTACAAAATCCGGCGTGAAAGTCAATCGCGGCTGTTGTCGGAACAGGTTCGGGAGCGGGACATGAAGGTGATCAGCGCGAGCGAAGCGGCCTCGCTCATCGAGCCGGGCGACAGCGTGCTTGTCAGCGGGTCGGGCGGCGGCCACTGCGTTCCGGAGGCGATCCTCGAAGCGGTCGAGGCGCGCTTCCTGGAAACGGGCGCGCCGCGCGATCTCTGCCTGATCCATGCGGTCGGCATCGGCGACCGCAAGCTGAAAGGCGCCGCGCGCTTCCGCCATCCCGGCATGCTCAGGCGCAGCATCACCGGCGCGCTGGTCGATTCGCCGCCGCTGATCGAGCTGGCGCAGAAGGACCTGATCGAATCCTACACCTTGCCGCAGGGCGTCATCGCCCAGCTGACCCGCGAGATCGCGGCCGGCCGGCCCGGGCTGATCACCAAGACCGGCCTGCATACCTTCGTCGACCCGCGCCAGCGCGGCGCGCGGCAGAGCGAGAGCGCCCGCGAGGATCTCGTCGAGCTGCTCGAGATCGCCGGCGAGGAATGGCTGCGCTTCAAGCCCTATCCGCTCGATATCGTGCTGCTGCGCGGCACGAGCGCCGATGAGGACGGCAATATCAGCATGGAGCAGGAGGCGATCCCGGGTGAGATGCTGTCCTCGGCCCAGGCCGGGCGGCGCCTCGGCGCGGCGGTGGTCGTACAGGTCAAGCGCCTGGCACGCCGCGGCACGCTTCCGCAGCGCAGCGTCAAGATCCCCGGCGTCCTCGTCGACTATGTCGTCGTCGACGAGAACCAGCGCCAGACCTATTGGAGCGACTATAATCCGAGCTATTCCGGCGAGATGCGCATCCCGCTGGAGGGCATGCGCAAGCTTCCCTTCACCGAGCGCAAGATCGTCGCACGGCGCGCCGCGATGGAGATCGCGCCCGGCGCCATCTGCAATCTCGGGGCGGGCATCTCGACCGGCGTCTCCGCCGTCGCAGCCGAGGAGGGCTTCCTCGACGAGATCGTGCTGACCAACGAGCAGGGCTTCCTCGGCGGCGCGCCGCTCACCGGCCCCGATTCGGGCGCCGCGCAGAATTACGACGCCATGGTCGACCAGCCCTATCAGTTCGATTTCTACGATGGCGGCGGGCTCGACATCGCCTTCCTGTCCTTCGCCGAGGTCGATGCCGAGGGGCATGTCAATGTCAGCCGCTTCGGCGACACCATCGTCGGCATCGGCGGTTTCGTGAATATCAGCCAGAATGCCCGCAAGGTCGTGTTCAGCGGCACCTTCACCGCCGGCGGCCTGCAGGTCGCGACGACCGATGGAAAGCTGCGCATCCTCCAGGAAGGACGCAGCCGCAAGTTCGTCAGTGCCGTCGAGCAGATCTGCTACAATGGCAGCTTCGCGCGCGAGCAGGGGCGAGAGGCCGTCTTCGTCACCGAGCGCGCGGTCTTCCGCGTCGGCGCGACCGGCCTCGAGCTCTGCGAGATCGCGCCCGGCATCGATATCGAGCGCGATATCGTGGCGCATATGGCCTTCCGCCCGGGCATCGCCGCGGATCTCAAGACGATGGACGAGCGGCTGTTCTCGCCGGAGCCGATGGGCCTGAAGCGCGACATTGCCGCGCGTGGGCCACAGACGCGCCAGCCGCGTCGGCGCCTGGCGGACAAGCAGGCGGCCCGCGTCTCCGAGCCTGCCTGACCCACCTTCGCATCAGGCCGCGCGTTGCGCGGCCTCGACGCCGAGAACCAGGGCCGCAAGCGCCTCGAGCGTCGGCGTCGCGATCCCCCTGGCCCGTCCGCGCTCGATCACGCTGAGATAGATCGCCTCGACCTCGCTCGGGCGCCCCGCTTCGATATCGCGGCGCATGCTGGTCTTGTTGCGTGCCGCGCCGCTGGTGACGATGCCGTCGAAGATGGCGTAGCGCGTCGCCTGCGGCAGCGGGACGCCGCAGGCCTCGGCCACGGCGGCAGCCTCGTCCATGGCGCGCCGCGCCACGTCGGCGAGCGCGGGCAGGCCGGCGACCTCGCCGATCGTCAGCCCGGTGAGGCCGCTGGTCGCCGACATCGCGACGTTCAGCATCAGCTTGCGCCATTTCTCGGCGAGAATGTCGGAGCTCGCGGTCGTCGGGATGCCGTGGGCCGACAACAGCGCAGCGAGCGTGGTCGCCCGGGAGGACAGGCCGCCACCGAGTTCGCCCACCACAGTCGGGAGCGCGGCGTAGTTGCGCACGACGCCCGGGGCTTCCAGGGTCGCCCCCAGCGAGGTCAGGCCGCCCAGGACGGTCTCGCTGCCCAAGGCCTCCGCCATGATCTCCTCGTTGCCGAGACCGTTCTGGAAGCTCACGGCCAGCGACCCGCGCCCCATCAGCGGGGCGATGCTCTCGGCCACGGCCCGCGTCGCGCTCGCCTTGCATTGGACGAGGACGATATCCGCCGGCGCGATGTCCGAGACGGTGGTCGCGGCACCGACCGGGACGGAGCGTTCGCCGCCCTCGCCGACGATGCGCAGTCCATGCTGCCGGATCGCGCCGACATGCTCGGCGCGACGCGCGAGCAAGGTGACGCGCAACCCCGCCTCTGCCAGCAACCCGCCGAACAGGCTGCCCATCGCGCCTGCTCCGGCGACGACCACATGCGGATCTTCCATGTCTCTCCTCCCCAAGCCGTCGGCGCGGCGCGCGCGACCAAATGTAAACGGATACATTTTGCTTGTCATCGGCCGGAAGATTGAATAGCGTTCCAGCATCGAGGCTGACCGGTGCACAGGCATGGCGGCCCAAGAAGCGCGTCACTAGCGCGCCGGTCGCTGAACGAGGGAGAGCCGAGGAATGGCTTCGCAACTGACGTCGCCCGCGACGTCCGACTTCGACTTGTCCAATCCTTCGACGGACCTGGAAGCGATGCCGCGGCGGCGCTCGCGCACGGTGCGCCGGCTGAAGCGCATCGGCTGGAACCTGATCCCGCCGCTGACCTTCGTCGCGATCGTCGCGTTCTGGTCGCTCGCCATCCAGATCTTCAAGATCCCGGCCTATCTGCTGCCGGGCCCTGGTGCGGTGTTTCAGCGCCTGGTGACCGATGCCGGCATGCTCTGGCTCAATGCCAAGGTGACGCTGACGGAGATTATCCTCGGCTTCGGCCTGACGATCGTCCTGGCGATCCCGCTCGGCCTGCTCATCGCGCTGTCGCCGCTGGCGAAGCAGACGCTCTACCCGCCGATCATGCTCCTGCAGCTCGTGCCCAAGATCGCGGTCGCGCCGCTCTTCCTGGTCTGGCTCGGCTTCGGCATGGAATCGAAGGTTCTGCTGACCATCCTGATGACCTTCTTCCCGCTCCTGCTCGCCAGCATCAGCGGCTTCCAGATCCTCGACACGCGGCTGCTCCATCTCACCCATTCGATGGGTGCGAATATCTGGCAGACCTTCTGGTATCTGCGCATTCCAGCCGCCCTGCCGGTCATCTTCTCCGGCATCAAGACCTCGGCGACCATCGCCGCCACGGCCGCCATCGTTGCCGAATTCGTCGGCGCCAATCAGGGCCTCGGCTACGTGCTGCTGAAGGGCACGAGCACGCTCGACATCGAGCTGACCTTCGCCGTCCTCGTCGTCCTCACGCTCATCGGGATCGTCATCAACTACGTCGTCGAATTCAGCGAATGGCTGATGACGCCATGGCAGCGCTCCAGCGGGCCGTGATCCACTTCACCACGAACGAACCAGCACAACAAAGAAACGGGAGGAACATCATGAAGCATTGGGTCAATCGATCGCTGGCCGCAGCCACGCTCGTAGCCGGATTTGGGCTTTCGGCCGCCTTCGCCCAGACACCGGTCACATTCCAGCTCAACTGGACCGCGGGCGGCCCCAATGCCGGCTTCGCCGCGGCCGTGGGCGAGGGCTACTACAAGGCCGCCGGCCTCGACGTGACCATCGTCCAGGGCAATGGCTCCGGCAACACCGCCCAGCTCGTCGCCAGCGGCCGCTCGCAGCTCGCCTATGCGGATGCCGTCGCCGTCGCGCAGCTCATCGCCAAGGGCGCGCCGATGAAGGTCGTCTCGACGATCTACCAGTCGAACCCGAATGCCGTGAACGCTCTGAAGAAGACCGGCATCAAGTCGGTCGCCGACCTGAAGGGCAAGAAGATCGGCGTGCCGGCCGGCGGCTCGCAGGGGCCGATGCTGCCGCTTCTCCTTCAGGCCAACGGCCTCAAGGAATCGGACATGACGCTGATGAACATGCCGGTCGCCGCGATGGTGCCCTCGCTCCTGCAGGGCCAGGTCGACGCGATCCTGGGCTCGACCGACGCCTACCAGATCCAGCTGGAGATGCAGGGCGCCGAGCTCGACAACTACACCTTCGCCGATAATGGCGTACCGACCGTGGCGACCTCGATCTTCGCCTCGAACGATTTCATCAAGCAGAATCCGGACGTCGTGAAGAAATTCATCGCGGCGAGCCTCAAGGGCTGGTCCTTCGCCCTCGACAACCCCGCGAAGTCGATCGAGCACGTCAAGAAGATCTTCCCGGACGTGAACGTCAAGCTCGCCACGGCCGAGCTCGCCGCGATCACGCCGCTCTTCTGCAGCGGCGGCGCCAAGTATATCGGCAAGGCCGAAGACGCGCATTGGGTCCGCACGCAGAAGCTCCTCTCGGAGGTGAAGCTGCTGCCGGAGGGACAGGACCCGAAGAGCTACTACACCAGCGAATTCCTGCCGCCGGACGGCGAGATGAGGGCCTGCAAATAAGGCTGGCCGCAGCGCGGCCATTCCCATCGCGCGAGAAAGATAAAGCATAGGCCTTGCCATGAAAGATAAGCCGAGATTGGGCTATCGCTATGACGACCTCTTCGTCGGGATGCGGTTCCGTAGCCCGGGCCGCACCATTACCGACGCCGATCTGGTCGGCTTCGCCGGCCTGACCGGAGACTATTCGGAGCTGCATACCAGCGACGTCTACGCGCAGAGCAGCCAGTTCGGCCGCAAGGTCGCGCATGGCATGCTCGGCCTCGCCTATGCCCATGGCCTGATGTGGGCCCGCACCGGCGAATTGCGGGAAACCGCAATCGCCTTCCTCGGCATCGACGGCTGGAAATTCCTCGGCCCGATCTTCGTCGGCGACACGATCTTCGTCGATTACGAACTGGCCGAGCTGCGGGACAGCCGTTCGCGCCCGACCCAGGCGATCGCGACCTTCGAGGTGAAGGTCGTCAAGCAGGACGGCGCAATCGTGCAGCAGGGCCGCAAGGCCCTGCTGGTTTCCAAGGTTCCTCTGGAAGCCGTGGCAGCCTCGACCGGCGCCGCGGCCGCCGCAAGCTGACAGGTTCGGACATGGCCGCGAAGCTGGACACCGAGGCGCGTTCGGGCGTGCCGATCGTCATCCGCAATGTCTCCAAGGTCTTCGGGGAGGATGGCGACAAGCCGTTCCGTGCGCTGAAGCGCGTCGATGTCGAGATTCCCGCAGGACAGTTCATTTCCGTGGTCGGCGCCTCCGGCTGCGGCAAGAGCACGCTGATGCTGATGGTCGCCGGGCTGCTGGCCCGGACGACGGGCGAGATCATGGTCGACGGTAAGACCGTGACGCGGCCGATCACCGATGTCGGCATCGCCTTCCAGGACCATCTGCTGCTCGATTTCCGCACGGCGTTCGAGAACGTCATGCTGCATGCCGACATCCGCCGGATCGACCGCGAGGCATTGGCGCGCCGTGCCAAGGACCTGTTCGCGCAGCTGCGGCTCACCCATGCGATGGACAAATATCCGCGCCAGCTCTCAGGCGGCATGCGCCAGCGTGTCTCGCTGATCCGGACACTGGTGCATGAACCCTCGGTCATCCTGATGGACGAGCCTTTCGGCGCGCTGGATGCGCTGACCCGCCTGCAGGTTCGCATGGATCTCGAGGCCCTCTGGCTGCGCAAGCGGCCGACCGTGGTCTTCATCACCCATAGCGTCGAGGAGGCTGTCGGCCTCTCCGACCGCATCCTCGTGATGAGCCCCAGTCCGGGCGAGGTCATCGACGACATCAAGGTCGAGCTGCAGCGGCCGCGACCGATCGTGCTCGGCGATGCGCCGGAATTCGCTGGTTATGTCGATCGGATCCATCGGCAGTTCGAGCGCATGGGCGTGCTTCACGGCCAGCCGCTCGCACAGCCCGCGGCGGCCTGACCATGACTGCGGGCACAGCGGCACAATTCGTTGCAAGCGGCTCGGCCAAGCTGGTCGAGGACGGTTTCGTCGCCGAGATCGAGCTGGCGAACGGCCCGCTCAACCTCGTGACGCGCCCGCTGCTGCGCCAGCTCAACGCTATTCTCGCCGGCCTGGCAGAACGGCGCGATCTGCGCTGCGTCATCCTCCATGGCGGCGCGGCACGGGCATTCTGCGCCGGCAGCGACATCAGGGAATTTGGGCCGATCCGGCACGATGCCAGCGAGCAGAAGATCCTGTTCGAGGATATGGTCCTGCGCAATCTGGCGCGCCTGCCGATGCCGACGATCGCCGCGATCGACGGACCCGCGCTTGGCGGCGGCTTGGAAATCGCACTGTGCTGCGACCTGCGGATCCTGCGCAGCGGCGTCGATGTCGGCTTGCCGGAATCTCAGCTCGGCGGACTCGCCGGCAGTGGCGCGATCCGGCTGACGCGTCTGATCGGGCCGGCGCGGGCGAAGCGAATGCTCTTCACCGGCGAGCCGATATCGAGCGAGCAGGCGCTGGCCTGGGGCGTCGTGAACGAGATCGCCGAGCAAGGCAGCGCGCTCGAGGCCGCCCGCGCCATGGCGGCGACGATCGCCCGGCGCGGCCCGATCTCGAATCGGCTGGCGAAGGAACTGGTCGATGCCGCCGCTGATCTCGCGCTCGATGCGGGGCTGTCGCAATCGACCGTCGCCCAGCAGCGCATTTTCGATTCCGATGATCTGCAGGAGGGAGCGGCTGCCTTCTTCGGCAAGCGCCCCCCGGTATTCACCGGCCGCTAGCGGCACCGACGCAAGGAGATCCAGACCCGTCATGGCCCATATCCCCGCCGAGCGTTGCCTGTCGATCGTCCAGCTTCTGGTCGAAGCCCCGGTCGGCATGCAGCTCGGCGAGGTCGCGCAGCGCCTGGCGCTGCCCAAGAGCGGTGTCCATCGCCTGCTTGCGGCGCTGATCGAGCAAGGCTGGGTCGAGCAGGATCAGCAGAGCGGTGCCTATCGCCTGACGATGCGCCTGACCATCCTGGGCCAGCGCCACTACATGGCGACGGGCATTCCCGACATGTGCCAGCCCCTGCTCGACGAGCTCGCTGCGCGAACCAAGGAATTCATCCGCCTCGCGGTGATCGACGCTCACGCGCTGGTCTGGGTCGCGGATGCGCAAGGCGCCCGCGGCGGGCTGATGTACCAGCCGCTGTTGACGAGCAATACGGTGCCGCTGCATGCGACCGCCAGCGGCAAGTCCTGGCTGGCCTGCCTTCCCCGGCAGCAGGTCCGCGATATCATTGGCCGCAATGGCGGCTTCGGCGAGCCGGGGCAATTCGGACCCAACGCCATCCGCAGCTTCGACCAGCTCTTCGTCGAGCTCGAGCGCACGAAGACCCGCGGCTTCGGCATCGCGGTCAGCGAGGCCGAGCCCGGCGTCACGGCCGTAGCCGCAGCGATTTGCTCGGGCCTCGACGGGGCGCCGGTCGGGACCGTCAGCGTCGCGGGTCCGGGTGTGCGCATGGGCGAGCGCCGGCTCAGCGAGCTCGGCCCCCTCGTCATGGACGTCGCCAGGCAGCTGTCGGAGCTATGGCCGCTGCGCAAGCCGCACAAGCCGTCCAGGCGTGAATCCGAGGCGGCCTGAATTCAGCGATAGACTGCACAAAACGGGCAGCGCTCAAGCAGAGCCTGCCGTTCTGTCAGACGAATTTGCCAATCTCTGGCCGGATGCCTTGAAGTTACAGAGCTGACTCGCTCATTTTTTCCGGCGGGCGGAGTTGCCGCCCTGTGCCCAGGCCCGTTCAGATTCCTGGAGCCGCTTGAATGCCGCGATATTCTCCTGGCCCTCGCGCATCGCTCCGATCATCTTGCCGGATTGCATCATGTCTCGGCCTTCCTCGATAACATCCATCGCGCAGCCTGCGGTCCTGTTGCAGGCAAATGCCGGCCTCAGTCCGATTTCCTGCGAGGCTATGCTGACAACGACCACGACGAATGTTCCGAGAACGATCTTGCTGATCATGACGTGAACTCCGTGACGGTTGCACTGAGCGTAGGCGCAATCCCGCGGGCCGCCGCCGCTTCCACGGAGAGAGCGCGGGTCATGATCGGGCGGCGTTTCACGCCCAATTCTCGTGGCCAATTCTAGCGGATTCAGCGCCACAAGAACCTGTCCCTAAGGACAATACGCTGGCGATCTCCGTTGTGTTGAATTTGGCCGCACTGACACGCTGCCGTGCCTGCCTGGAAACCGGGCCGGCCAACGACGCCTGCAAGAAACGCGACGAGCCGGCTCTCAGACCTCACCAGTCACGGAAGGATTCGAGATGGCCTCCACCGTCCAGGACTCGCGGTCCATCGATCATTTCTTTTCGGCGCCCTCAGGCCGCCAGGATCGCTGGCGGGAGCTTCATGCCGTCGCCAGATCCTGGGCCAAGGGCGACGAGAAGCGCAGCGCGGTGGAAGCGGCCCTGGCGGAGGTCGGCGTCGTCGAGGAATTCTTCGCATTTCCGGGGCAGGAGCTGATCGCCGCCTTGCGCGAGCGACTCCACAATGACGATTCAGGTGGCTTCCTCTCTCTCGCCAAGCGCATTTCGCTGGCGATCATCACCGGCAATTTCAAGCACGACCCCAAGGAATGGCAGACGGTCGACGTCTCCCTGGCCGATCCCGTCGACGTGCTTCCGTCCTCGCTCGGCGATGTCCAGCCGCACCGCCCCTATTTCGAGCTGTTGACACTGACGCCGGCGCCCGAGGGTCGCTGGCACCATATCGCCGCCGAGTTCCGCCGGCTGCGACGGCCCGAAGACGCTTTCGTCTACGAAAGCGTGCTGGTCGGCAGTCTCGAAGACGCGATCTGTGCGGCCGTGCTCAATCCCGATATCGCGGCGGTCGCGATCTATGAAGGTTTTGCGCTCAAGTCGCGCCATGACGCGCCGATACTCCGCGGCGTGCTGGCTGCTCAGCAGCCGCTGCTCGACAAGGCGGACGAGGCCGATCTGGCGCTCCGCCTGGCCGCCGGGCTGAAGGCGATCCGACCGGAGTTCGACATCTACCTCCTGTCCGACCGGCGGGTCGAACAACTCGCCGGCGACCCGCGGGCGGCGATGATCCGCCGCGTCATGTACCAGATCGAGGAGCCGCTCGAATTGCATCTTTCGGTGCTGGAAGGCATCAAGGCCCGGTTCGAGACGCCGTTCTTCGACAATCTCAAGCTCTATGCGCAAAGGCCGATCGGCACCTTCCACGCGCTGCCGATCGCCCGCGGCAAATCGGTGTTCCGCTCGCCCTGGATCCGCGACATGGGACACTTCTACGGCATCAACCTCTTCCTGGCGGAGAGCAGCGCCACGACGGGCGGGCTCGACAGCCTGCTGGAGCCGACCGGCAACATCAAGCGGGCGCAGGACATGGCCGCGCGCGCCTTCGGCGCCGATCACGTGTTCTTCGTGACCAACGGCACGAGCACGTCGAACAAGATGGTACTGCAGGCGCTGATCGCGCCGGGCGACATCGTCATTCTCGATCGCAACTGCCACAAGTCGCACCACTACGGGCTGGTGCTGAACGGCGCCCAGCCCTTCTACGTCGAGGCCTTCCCGATGACGGAATTCTCGATGTACGGCGCAGTCCCGTTGCGCACCATCAAGAAGGCGCTGCTGGATCTCAAGGCCGAAGGCCGGCTCGACCGCGTCAAGATGGTCGACCTGACCAACTGCACCTTCGACGGTCATATCTACAATACGCGGCGCGTGATGGAGGAATGCCTGGCCATCAAGCCGGACCTCATCTTCCTTTGGGACGAGGCCTGGTTTGGCTTCGCGCGCTGGTCGCCCTTCCTCCGGCCACGGACTGCGATGGGTGCGGCCGCCGATATCGAAGCCTCGATGCAGGGCGCGGACGCGCTCAAGCAATATGAGAGGCAGCAGAAGGAACTCGGCGGCAACCCGTCCCAGGACAAGCTCTTGGATACGCGCCTCGTTCCGGACCCGCGTGCCATTCGGCTGCGCGTCTACCAGACCAACTCGACGCACAAGTCGATGTCGGCGATCCGTCAGGGCTCGATGGTCCTGGTCAAGGACGTCGATTTCCATTCCGTCGAGGCGCAGTTCCACGAGGCGGTCTTCACCCATGCCTCGACCAGTCCGAACCAGCAGCTCATCGCCAGCCTCGATGTCGCGCGCCGGCAAATGGAGCTCGAGGGCTACGGGCTGGTAATGAATGCCATCGAGGTCGCCCTCGATATCCGGCGCGAGGTCAACAGCCACCCGCTGATCTCGAAATATTTCTCGATCGTCGGCGCCGACGGCATGGTGCCCAAGGAGTATCGCAGCAGCGGCTTCGTCGATTTCCTCGCGCCCGGTACGCGCTGGGACGACCAGTTGCGCAGCATGCGGGAGGACGAGTTCTGCCTCGATCCGACCCGGATGACGCTCGTCTGCGGCACCGCGGGCTTCGACGGTACCGGCTTCAAGGGCCTGCTCGCCGCAGAGTACAATATCCAGGTCAACAAGACCTCGCGAAACTCCGTCCTGCTGCAATCCAACATCAACAATACGCGCAGCGATGTCGCGCTCCTGATCAGCGTCCTTCTCAAGATCGCCAATGGCATCGAGACCCGCCTGCGCCAGGGCGGCGAGGAAGAGCGCAAGGCCTTTGCAACGCGCGTGCACGCCCTGATGAACGATGTGCCCGATCTGCCGAATTTCAGCCGGTTCCATGAGGCGTTCCGGAAGGATGCCGGCGATATGACGCCCGAGGGTGATATTCGCAGCGCCTTCTTCGCGGCCTATGCGGAGGAGCAGTGCGAATACCTGCGCATCGACAGCCCTGAATGCGACCGCCGCCTCAGCGAGGGGCCGGAACTGGTCTCGGCCAATTTCGTGATCCCCTATCCGCCGGGCTTCCCGATCATGGTGCCGGGCCAGGTCGTGACCCGCGAGACAATCACCTTCATGCGCAAGCTCGATGTGAAGGAGATCCATGGCTACGAGAAGGCCAGGGGTCTCAAGCTGCTGCGAGCCGATGCGCTCGGCAAGAGGAGCGCGAATACCGAGGGCGCGCGCAAGAAGCCGAGAGCCGCATAGCCTGAATTCGGAGAACGATACGTCTGGAGATAGGGGGAGAACATGTTCGACTGGTTCGTCAGTACGTTACGTAGTTACCCCGAGATCGCGCTCTTTCTCTCGCTGGGGATCGGATACTATGTCGGCGGCTTCTCCTATAAGGGCTTCAGCCTCGGCGCGGTGACGTCGACACTCATTGCCGCCGTCATCATCGGACAGCTCGGCATCACGATCTCCCCGAACGTCAAATCGACCTTCTTCCTGATGTTCCTGTTCGCGGTCGGCTACGGCGTCGGGCCGCAATTCGTCCGCGGCATCGCCAAGGATGGCGCGCCTCAGGCCCTTTTCGCCGTGGTCGTGACCGTCTTCTGCCTGCTCACGGCATGGATCGCTGCGCGGGTGGCGGGCTATCACCCGGGCTATGCGGCGGGTCTCTATGCCGGCTCACAGACGATTTCCGCCTCCATGGGCCTCGCCACCGACGCGATCAACCGGCTTGGCCTCTCGCCTGAACAGACCAAGGAATGGCTCGATGCGATGCCGGTCGCCTATGCCGTGACCTACATATTCGGCACGGTCGGCTCCGCCATCGTCCTGGCGCTGCTTGGACCGAAGCTGCTTGGAATCGACCTCGTCAAGGCCTGCAAGGACTACGAGGCGCGGCTTGGCGGCGGCAAGGAGCTCGGCGGCCCCGGCTCGGTCTGGCGGCGCTTCGAACTGCGCGCCTACCGCCTGCGCAGCGGTGCGCGGGTCGCTGGCATGCGGGCCGTGGAAGCCGAGGCCCTGGTGCCGGACGCACGCGTCTTCGTCGAGCGCATCCGACGCAACGGCGTGATCGAGGACGCGAAGGCTGACACGATCCTGCAGGAGGGCGACATCGTCGCGATCGCCGGCCCGCGCGAGATTCTGGTCAACGTCATCGAGCCCAATGCCGACGAGGTCGAGGATCCCGAACTCCTCGACGTCAAGGCCGAGGGCGTCGACATCTATGTCACGAGCAAGGCGGTCGACGGCAAGACGCTGAGCGAGATGGCCCAGCTCCCTTCGGCGCGCGGCGTCTTCCTGCGCAAGATCGTCCGGGGCGCGACCGCGGTCAGCATCCCGATCCTGCCGGACACGATCATCCATCGCGGCGACATCCTCACCGTTGTCGGCCGCACCCAGGATATCGCCGCGGCGGCCAAGGTCATCGGGCATCCCGACCGACCGAGCGATGTTGCCGATGTCGCCTTCATCGGCGGCGCGATCACGCTCGGCGCGCTGATCGGCGCACTCGTCTTCAAGGTTGGCGGCGTTCCGCTGACCCTGTCGACCGCGGGCGGCGCATTGATCTCCGGCCTCGTCTTCGGTTGGCTGAGATCGGTCCGACCCCTCTTCGGCCGTATCCCGAGCTCGACCGTCTGGTTCATGAATTCGGTCGGCCTGAACATCTTCATCGCCGTCGTCGGCATCTCGGCAGGACCAGGCTTCGTCAAGGGACTGCAGACGCAGGGGGTCGGCCTGTTCATCTGGGGCATCGTCGCGACCTCGGTCCCGCTGATCCTGGGAATGTTCGTCGGAAAATACGTCTTTCGCTTCGACCCCGCGATCCTGTTCGGTTGCTGCGCCGGGGCCCGTACCACGACGGCTGCGCTCGGAATGATCTGCGAGACCGCCAAGAGCCAGGTTCCGGCGCTCGGCTACACCGTGACCTACGCGGTCGGCAACACGCTGCTCACGATCTGGGGAATGGTGATCATCATCCTGATGACATAGCCGCCGCGCCTCTCCGGGTGCGCAGAGATGGCCTAGGCCTTTGTTCTATCGTCCGATTTTCAGAAGCGGGTCCCGCTTTCCGAAACCGATGATGCGCCGGCGATCACGATTGGGAGAAGACCAATGGATGTCGTTACACTGCGGAATTTCGAGAAGCTCAGCCCGTTCGAGATCAAGGACGAACTGATCAAGATCGCAAAGCAAGTGGCGCAGGAGTCTGCGATCACGATGCTGAATGCCGGCCGCGGCAACCCGAACTGGGTCGCGATGGCGCCACGCGAAGCCTTTTTTCTGCTCGGTCAGTTCGCCATCACCGAAAGCCGGCGGGTCATGGACAAGCCCGCAAGTATCGGCGGCATGCCCAAGGCCGACGGAATCGCGCAAAGGCTCGAAACCTGGCTCGCTGGACATCCGGATTCGCCTGGCGCCAAGCACCTGGGCGAGATGGTCAATTTCGCGATCAAGAAATTCGACTTCAAGCCCGATGCCTTCGTGCATGAGCTCGTCGATTCCATCATCGGCGACAACTATCCGGTGCCCGATCGCATGCTCGTCCATAACGAGCGCATCGTGCACGAATACCTGATGTGGGCGATGTGCGGCGAGCCGCGCCCGCCCGGCCAGTTCGACATCTATGCGGTCGAGGGCGGCACCGCGGCGATGTGCTACATCTTCAAGTCACTGAAGGCGAACCGGCTGCTGAATGCCGGCGACACGATCGCGCTAGGGACACCAATCTTCACGCCGTATCTGGAGATGCCGCATCTCGAGGATTACGGCCTCGATATCGTCACCATCGCTGCGCCGCAGGAGAACCGCTTCCAGTTCACCGACGCGGAGCTGAAGAAGCTCGAGGATCCGAAGATCAAGGCCTTCTTCGTCGTCAATCCCGGCAATCCCTATGCGGTCGCGCTGAGCGAGGAGACGATCGCCAAGATCGTCAAGCTGGTCCAGACCAAGCGTCCCGACCTGATGATCCTGACGGACGATGTCTATGGCACCTTCGTGAAGGGTTTCCGCGGATTGCTCGGCGCGCTGCCGCACAATACGATCGGCGTCTATTCATACTCCAAGTATTTCGGCTGCACCGGCTGGCGTCTCGGCACCATCGCGATCCATCGCGAGAACATCTTCGACAAGGCGATCGCCAAGCATCCCGAGAAGATCCTCGGCGCGCTCGACAAGCGCTACGGACCGATCACGCTGAAGCCGCGCGAGCTCAGGCTGATCGACCGGATCGTCGCCGACAGCCGCGATATCGCGCTGAACCATACGGCCGGGTTGTCATTGCCCCAGCAGGTGATGATGACGCTGTTCTCGCTGTCGGAAATGCTCGATGAGGCCAAGCTCTACCAGAAGACCTGCATGGACATCGTCCAGCACCGGTTCACCAAGATGATCGAAGGCCTGGGCATCGAGCTCTCGGAGAACCTGCTCTACGATCGCTATTACGGCCTCGTCGATTTCGAGTTCTGGGCCAATAAATATGTCGGCCCCGAAGTGGTCGAATACATGAAGAAGAACGTCCACCCGCTCGACATCGTCTTCCGTCTCGCTGAGGACCACGGCATCGTCCTGCTGAACGGCGGCGGCTTCCATGCGCCGGACTGGTCCGTGCGCGTCTCCTTCGCCAATCTCGACGACGAGGTCTACGGGCAGATCGGCCGCGCGACGCGGGCCGTGGCGCGCGGTTACCGCCAGGCATTCGAGGCCTACAAGCTGGCCCTGTCCCAGAAGGCGCAGCCGGCGCCGGCAGCAGGCGAATAGTCGGCCTGCCAAGGCAGGCCCGCGGCGGAGCCGCCTTGGATATCTGCCGGATCGGGGTTTGGCCCGGTCCGGGGCTCTCTTGCCTCATCGAGGCGGCCCATGAGCTATGTCGCGAACGCGCTGCGGGACAATCCTGATCTTGCGATATTCCTGACCGTCGCGCTCGGCTTCCTGATCGGCCGACTTAAATTCGGCAGCTTCAGCCTCGGAATCGTCGTCGGCTGCCTGCTGGCCGGCGTGCTGATCGGGCAGCTCGACATCAAGGTCTCGCCGCTGGTGAAGGCGATCTTCTTCGATCTCTTCCTCTTCACCACCGGCTACAAGGTCGGTCCCCAGTTCTTCCGCGCGCTGAAGCGGGACGCCTTCCCTCAGATGGCGCTGACCGTCGTCCTCTGTGTCGCCTGTCTGCTCACGGCCCTCGGCTTCTCCAAGCTATTGGGCTACGACATCGGCACGGCCGCCGGGTTGCTTGCCGGCGCGTTCTCGGAATCGACGGTGATCGGCACGGCCGGCCAGGCCATCCAGCGCCTCGATCTTCCCCAGGAGCAGCGAACGGCGCTGATCAACAACATCCCCGTCGCCTATGCCGTGACCTATCTCGTCGGCACGGCCTCGCTCGTCTGGTTCCTGCCGAAGATCGGCCCGAAGCTGATGGGCATCGACCTCAAGCAGGAAGCGGCGCAGATGCGCTCCCAGTCGGCCGGGTCGGGCGGCGAGACCGAAGGCGTCGTCTCAGCCGCGCGGATGTTCGACGTGCGCGCCTACCGCGTCACCAACGCCGTGCTGTTCGGCAAGACGATCGCCGAGATCGAGGCGTTGCCGCGGGATGCGCGCGTCTATGTGCTGCGCGTCCGCAGCGGCGGCTCGCTGCAGGAGCCTGCGCCCGATCTCGCCATCCGCGAGGGCGATATCATCGCGGTCATGGCGCGGCAGGAGATCCATGCCGGCCGCGGCGATGTGATCGGCCCCGAGGTCAGCGACGCCGGCTTGCTCGACATACCCCTCGAATCGCTCGACGTGGTCCTGACCAACCGTGCGCTCGATGGCCTGTCGCTCGCGGTCCTGGCCAAGGAGGAGTTCGCGCGCGGCGTCTTCCTCTCCAGGCTGACGCGGTCCGGCATCGCCATGCCGATCACGATCGAGAGCCAGGTCAACCGCGGTGACGTGCTCTCCCTCGTCGGGCCGTTGCCACTGGTCGAGCGCGCTGCGGCCCAGCTCGGTTATGCCGACCGGCGCACCACGGCGACGGACATGGTCTTCGTCGGGCTCGGCATCTTCCTGGGCGGGCTGGTCGGCCTGTTGACCCTGGTTGTCGGCGGCGTGCCCTTGACGCTCACCACGAGCGGCGGCGCCCTGATCATGGGTCTCGTCTTCGGCTGGCTCAGATCCGTCTATCCGTTCTTCGGCCGCATCCCTGAGCCGGCGATCTGGATCTTCGACACACTCGGTCTATGCATGTTCATCGGCATCGTCGGGCTGGGCGCGGGGCCGAGCTTCATTTCGGGCCTGAAGACGACGGGCCTCAGCCTCGTCGCGGTCGGCCTGGTCTCGGCGCTGCTGCCGCATACGATCGGCATCCTGTTCGGCCGCTATGTCCTGAAGATGAACCCGCTGATCGTGCTGGGCGCCTGCGCCGGTGCGGGCACGATCACCGCGGCGCTGAGGGCCGTTCAGGACGAAGCGCAAAGCAGCATCCCCGCCCTGGGCTACACGGTGCCTTACGCAATCGGGAATATCCTGCTGACGGCCTGGGGGCCTGTCTTGGTCGCGTTGATGTCGCTCTGAGGATTGCGCCAGCGATGACGATCCCAGCTGGCTCCTATCGCAGGGCCGTCAATCCAGGGCTGCGAAATTGACCCTGGTTGGCACCGACCAGGTCAGGACCGGCCAGGCCAGGAAAATCAGCGGCCAGGCGGCCGCGACGATGGCTATGACGCCATATCCGGCCAGACGATGACCACGATCGTGCGATTCGAGGATCGAATTCAGCAGGATCCAGCCTGCAATCATACCGTAGACGGCAGTGGCGAAGGACGACGCCATGTGAATGCTCCAGCTGCCGCAACGGATAAATGGTTAAGAGACCATAAATCGGCGGCAGGAAAAAGCAAACTATCTCCGGTGGATACCGGTCGTTCTTACGCCGCGATGGTTACCCGGCTGGGTAGCCGTCCCGCCGCGCGCTCACGACGTGGCCAGACGCTTGGCCGCGACGCCCTGCCTGCGCCACACCACGATCCACGAACCCGCCAGAACGATCAGTTCCGAGACCGCGCTGCCGAAGAGTGACCAGGATGGCGAGCCGGTCAGCAGGATTCCCAGGACGAGCGACAATCCGACCGCCGCGGCGAGGCCCGAGAGGATCGCGATCGTGCGGAAGTCCAGCATGATCTCGAGCCAGATGCGCGGCATGACATAGAGCATCGGCACGGTGTAGATCGCCCATGCCAGCGCCGCGATCTTGTAGAATTGCGTGTTCTCGAGTGTATCAGGCTGTATGAACGGCAGGGCAACCATGATCACGACGCCATAGAGCAGGCCGAAGAGCCCTAGCGGAATCGGCCACGTCCGCATCAACCGCCAGACCTTTTGGATCTCGCCCCGCGCCAATGAGATCGACATCTCCGGATGCAGCATATTGGCGAAGGCCGTGGAGATGATCCGCAACGGGACGAACATGACGAGCGCGGCCGCGATCGGGGCGTAGGCCGCAGGCCCGGCGATGCCGGCGACGAGCAGGGCCATGCCCTGTCCCTGGACATTCGTGATCGTCACGCTGAGCAGCGACCAGCGCAGATCGCGCCACAGCTTCGCGTATCGACGCCAGACATGAACGCCCAGGCTGATCCGGACCGGCCGCTTGGCGAAGCCGAGCAGGACCGCGATGCCCAGCGCATTCGCGCAGACCAGCGCCAGGAAAGTGTGCTGCAGCACATGCTCGGCATCGAGCAGGACGAGTGCCGCGCCGGCGGCGCCGCTGAGCGTGAAGACGAGATCGCTGACGCTGACCAGCCTTTGCCGGTGCCGGGCGAAGAATACGGTGCGCAGATGGCTGCGCAGCGTCCACAGGCCGACGAAGGCGCCGCCGGCCAGGACGCCCTCCTTGAGCCAGACGTTCAGGACGCAGGCGAGGCCGATCGCCAGCACGACCGACAGCAGAAGCGCGGCCGAGCCGAAGGTGATCTCGAACGCATTCGCGGCGGCGCTGCTGCGGCTTTGCGTGATGCAGATGCTGGCGGGCAGGGCGGTGAGCGAGCGGATATAGGTGAGGCCGAGCCCGCCGATCACCATGACCAGCGCAAAGATTCCGTATTCATAGGCCGAGACCGCATGGAGCAATGCGAGGTTGAGCGCCAGATGGAATGCGCTCTGCATCGCCTCGCCGCCGATCATCATGACCAGGCGGCCGAGGATGCGCCGGATATTCCGTGTGTTCATGCGGAATCCGCCGCGTGCTGCTGCGGGTTCGCGCTCGCTCGCCTCGCCTCGGCGGCTTCCAGCATCTCCCGCGCGACAGCGGAGATCGCGCTGGCGACGGCCTCTGCGCTGAACAGCCGCTCATAGCGTTCGCGCCCGGCTCGGGCCATCGGGGCAAGCCGTCCGGGAGACTCGATGATCTCGATCAGCGCTTGCGTCAGCGCCTCCGCATCGCCCGGCGGCAGGAGCCAGCCGGTCACCCCGTCGGCCACGACCTCGCGCAATCCGCCGATCGCCGACGCGAGCGGAGGCCGCCCGAAGGCCATTGCCTCGATCGCGACGCGCCCGAGCGATTCCGGGCGGCGCGACGGCACCGCGACGACATCGGCCCAGCGATAGAGGGGGGTCGGGTCGTCGAGAAACGGCTCGATACTCACGCAGTCCTTCAGGCCCATCGCCGGAACCATGTCCCGCAAGGCCTGTTCGAGGCCCTGGTCCTCGAAGGCGCTTCCGACGATCCGGACGGAAATACTTGCGTGAAGCGGCGCCGGCAGCGCGGCCAGCGCCGCGAGAAGGATCTCCTGTCCCTTGATGCGATTGATCCGGCCGAGTAGCAGCACATGCAGGGGGCGCGAGCCGTCATAGCGCGTCGGCTGCCAATCGGGCGGCCCGGCAATGCCGTTATAGATCACGTCCCAGGGCTGTCCGGGCGGCGGCGCGAAGGCCTCGCGCGTCGCCTGCGAATTGAAGATCAGCCTGCTCCGGCCCCAGAGCGCTAGCGCCCGGAGCGCCCGGCGCGTCGAGCCCTCGGGAATTTCATGAATATGCTGAATTACTTTCCCGGGGAAAAACCGAGCGGCGATGCAATAGTCGACGATCACCGAGGTGTTCACATAGACCAGATCGCAGCGTGCGATCCGCGCGGCGGCGCGCCTGACGGCCAGCGGCAACGTGACGGCGCCGGTGGCGAGGAGCTTCGGCAGTGCCTTGCGCCTAAGGATCCAGAGCGGCTCGAAGGACACACGGCTGGCGACGTTTTCGAGCAATGCGAGGATCGGGCCCGGCCGCGGCAGTACGACCTCGATCTCGGCCGTCGGATAGGCCGCGCGCAAGGCGGCGACGCTTTCGGCGAAGCTGCGATCCGAGCCATAGAGCTCATAGCCCTGATGGACGCAGGCAATCTGGATCGGCACGACCAGGTTCCGTTTCACGATGATACAGCTTCCGCCGGTGACCACCGACCCGAGCAACAGGCATGCCAAAGGTCGCCGGGCCATGCACCAGTTTTAAGTACTTAATTTCAATGGTATCTTAAACCCTGTGGGCGTTGATCCAGGCTCCTTATACGGCTGGACAACGCATGGCTGCTTCTCCTCCATCGATCCTCATTCTGGGAACCCGCGGCATCCCTGCGGCGCACGGCGGTTTCGAGACCTTCGCCGAGCATCTCGCGCTCTTCCTGGCCGATCGGGGCTGGCAGGTCGGGGTCTACTGCCAGGACGAGGTTCCAGCCGTGACGCAACGCTTCCGCAGCGAGCAGTGGCGCGGCGTCGAGCTCATCCAGACGCAGGTTGCGTCGACGGGACCGCGCGCGACCCTGGAATTCGATTGGCACTGCATCCGCGATGCCGCCCGCCGGTCCGCTCTCTGCCTGGTGCTCGGCTATAACAGCGCCGTCTTCCTGCCTTATCTCCGGCTGTCCGGCCGCAAGATCCTCACCAATATGGATGGCATCGAATGGCGCCGGCCGAAATGGTCGCGCCCGATCAAGGCCTGGTTCTGGCTCAACGAGTGGATTGCGGCCTGGACCTCGCATCGCCTCGTCGCGGATCATCCGATCATTGCCGACCACCTCGCCACCCGGCGCCCGCGCAGCGCCACCGCGATGATCGCCTATGGCGGCACGCCCGTGCCCTCGGCGCCCGAGGCGCCGGTGCGCGCGATGGGGCTGGAGCCCGGCCGCTATCTGATCTCGATCGCGCGCATCGAGCCCGATAATTCCATCCTGCCGATCGTCGAGGCTTTCTCGCGGCAACGTCGCGGCATGCGCCTCGTCGTGCTCGGCACCTTGGCCGACGACAATCCTTATCACCGCGAGATCAAGGAAGCGGCCGGCGACGAGGTCCTGTTCGCCGGGGCGATCTACGATGCCGGGATCGTGCAGGCCCTGCGCTTCCATGCCCGCGCCTATCTGCACGGGCACACGGTTGGCGGCACCAATCCCTCGCTGGTCGAGGCGCTCTGGGCGGCCAATCCGGTCATCGCCCATGACAACGCCTATAATCGCTGGACGGCCGGCGAGGCCGGGCTCTTCTTCTCCGACCGGGACGGTTGCGCGCAGGCGGTGGAGACGCTGATCCAGGACGATGCAGTGGCAGCGAAACTGGGCGCCGCCGCCCTGGCCCGCGCCAAGGACGCGTTCAGCTGGCCGGCGATCCTCGAGCATTACGAGCGCGAGGCGCTGGCGCTCTTGCGGACCGCGCGCGGCGCCGAGATCGCGCCGCTCGATCCGGCGATGGGCAGCCGCCAAGGGTGAGGATCGCGCGGCGCAGCTTCATCGCGGGCGCCGCAAGCGCGGCGCTTGGCTTCGCGGGCACAGGATCTGCCACCGCCGCGCAGCCGCTCGCGCTGCGGCGCGGCGTCAATCTCTGGCCGTGGTTCTCGCTGACGCGGGAGTTCCCGGCGCCGCGCACCGATTACGACTGGCCGCCCTTCCAGCTCGACCGTCCCGTGCCGACAGCGCTCGATCTCGCCCGGCTGCGTCGCTCAGGCCTCGATTTCGTGCGGATCCCCGTCGATCCCGGCCCGTTCCTGGCCGGCTCGGCAGCCACGCGCCTTGCGCTGATCGGACAGGTCATGGCGGCGGTCGCCGAGGCGCTGCGGAGCGACCTCTCGGTGATCCTCAACCTTCAGGTCAATGCGGCGACGCATCATTGGAACGTCGCGCGCATCCTCGATGGCCCCGAGGCTCCCGCTTTTCCCGCCTATCGCGATCTCGTCGGCGCCTTGGCGGCGCGCCTCTCCGATTTCGATCGGGGCCGGGTGGCGTTGGAGCCGGTCAACGAGCCGCCGCAAAGCTGCGGCGCGCCGGCATGGACGCGGATGCAGCAGGCGCTGCTCGGGGCGGCCCGCCATGCGGCGCCGCAGCTCACCTTGGTCGCGACCGGCAGCTGCGGCAGCATGGTCCAGGGCATCGAGGCATTGTTCGCGAAGTCTCTCGCCGCGTTCGAGCCACTGCTTTTCACCTTCCATTTCTACGAGCCCTACCTGTTCAGCCATCAGGGCGCGCCGTGGATGAGCGAGCCGGTCTATCGGTCGCTCAATGCCGTGCCCTGGCCCGCCTCGAAGGGCAGCCTGACGGCGACGCTCGCCGCGGTGCGAGCCAGAATGGCTGAGGACAGGGAGAGGTCGGAGCAGGCGAAGCGCGCGGCCTATGCGGAGACCGAGCGTGTCCTCAAAGTCTATTTCGATGCCCAGCCCGATCGCCGCTTTGTCGACGGCTATCTCCGCAAGGTGCGTGCCTGGGCCGAGCGCGAGGGCATCGCGCCCGGGCGCGTCCTGATGGGAGAATTCGGCGCCCTGCGTTCGGATGCGCGCTATGTCGCCGCGCCGGCGGAGGACCGCGCGCGTTATATCGCCGATGTCCGCGAGAGCGCCGAGGCGTTCGGATTCCCCTGGGCCTTCTGGAATGCCTTCGACGGCATGGGACTGATGGACGACGTGACCCGGCAGTTCGATCCGCCGATCGTCAGGGCGCTCGGCCTGTCGCTGGTGCCCTGAAGGCGCGCGGCGCGATCGGCCGCTCCGGCCGGTACATGCAGAGCACGACCACCGCGAATTTCGCCGGAATCGTGGTCTTGGTCGCGATGCTCTCGGAGCCGTTCAGCAGAATGACCCAGACGATCATTGGGAGCCACACGCCTGGCCGGCCGGCATTGGCGAGTTCATACATGAACAGCGTGAAGGCGACGGTCACCATCAGCGTGACTACTGCGCCCTGATAGAGCGTCATGCGGATGAACGGGTTTTCGATGCCCCATTCGAGCCCGTTGATCCGGCGCAGCGTGTCGACCAGGTCGATATCGGGGCCGATGATCAGATCCCGCACGGAGAACATGTTCAAGAGCTCGAACATCTCTTTTCGGGCATTGGCACTGCCGCCATCGGAGACGAAGCGGGTCGCGACCTCGTCGAAAAAGCCGCCTGCGACCAGGCCTGCGATCGCAGCCGGAATGAAGGCGACGAGGACGAGGCCGGCTGCGGCGCCGATGAGCGAGACGCGCCCGCCCTTCAGCGAGCGAAGCAGGGCCATGATGCCATAGGCCCCGCCGAGGAACAGCGACGACAACAGCGCGGTGCGGCCGCCGAAGGCGACGAGCGCGGCGCTCTGCAGCCCGATCAGCGCCGCCCGCACGGGGGTGGACATGTCGCGGCTGCCGGTCAGGAGTGCCATCAGATAGCAGCCGGTGATCATGGCATTGGCGAGCGGATGCCCGTGCAAGGCCGCCGAGCGCGTGTCGGTCTCGAACACCGCCCCGTCGAAACGGTAGGGGAAGAGCCTGACATGGGTGGCGAATTCGCCGAGGGCGAGCAGCGCGTTCACGCCCATCACGACATGCAGCAGCCGTTCCAGCCGTGCCAGCAGGGGCTCGTCGGCATCGGCCAGGAGCAGGACGAGCAGGCAAGAGGCGACATAGGTATCGATGATGCCGCCGAGTCCGGGGCCGTCGCGCAGGACGGTCACGATCAGGATGGCAATGCTGACGGCCAGCATCAGCACCGTGGCGGGCCTGCGATTGGCGAGGTGGATGCTCCGGCTGATCGGGTCCCCGCAGGCGACGACGCTCCAGGCGAAGACCAGCACGATCATGTAGGTCGAGGGATGGATCTTGGTGGCCGCGCCCCCCGTGAGCCCGTCGTAATTATAGCCGACGAGCCAGAGCATTCCGCCCGATACGCAAAACAGCACCAGGATGGCGGCAGTGATGCCGAAAGTGGTGAAACGGTCGAGGCGCGCCCAGCGCGGCGAGGCGGCACGTCCGGGGTTGGCCCCCAGCGTGATTGCCGTGCGCATTCAGCGGCGATCCAGCGAGTCGATCAGGACGGCGGCGGTGACGGTCCGCCCCATCAGGCGGGCAGCCTCGACGACCCGGCCGATCTCGTTCTGCTGGGTGACGTAGAGCTGGCCCACCAGGACGATATGCTCGACGGTGGCGACGAGCGGCGCGATCTTGATGTTCTGCGTGAGCACGCCGCCATCCATGACGACGATGTCGAAATGCCGGCTGGCCTCGGCGAGCATGCGCGAGGCGAACGCCCTCCCGTCGACCTTCTGCGGCGCCGCCTTCTGGCGCCCTTTCGGCATCAGGGCGACATCCTGCGTGCTTTCGAAATGGATCGCGACATCGAGCCCGCATTCGCCGCGCAGGACGTCGAGCAGGCCGGCGGCGCCGCTCTCCTGGCTCTTGTCGACATCGGCATCGACCAGGAGGACGCGCTCGCCCTGGTCGGCCGCGGCGTCCGCCAGCAGCAGCGCCGTCCTGAGACGTTCGCTGGAATCGCCATCGGTCGAAATCAGCAGGATGCTGCGCGCGGCATTGCGCGGCGCCGCTCCCCGCATCTCCATCAGCCGCAGCAGCGCGAGGCCGGCAATGCCGTCGACATGCGCGTCTGGAGGCAAGGGGGCTTTCGCGCCGGCGACGGATTTTGGCTTGCCGCCTGGCTTTCTTTCCGGCGGCAGGAGTCCGATCACCGGCGCGCCGATCAGGGCTTCAGCCTGCTTCGGCGACAGCAGCGTCGGCGATGCATATTCCCGGATCAGCGCAATGCCCGCGCCGAGACCGAGTCCGAGGCCGCCGGCACCAGCCAGCAGCAGGCCGAGCGGCGGCCAGCTCTTCTGCTGCGGCGGCTGCGCCCGGCCGATGATGCGCGCATTCGTCGTGTCGATAGTCGCCTGCTCGCGCGTCTCCTGGGCGCGCAGCAGGAAATTCGCATAGACGGCGCGAACCGCCTCGAGATCGCGCTGCAATTCCCGCAGCCGGACCGAAGCCTGGTCGGAGGTCTGCGTCTGCTGCGTCAGGCCGTCCAGCTTGGCCGAGAGCAGCTTCTCATTGGCGAGAGCGCGGTCGTAATCGGCGCGCGTCGCCTGCTGGATGCGCTCCAGCTCGGTCGTGATGAGCTGGCGCACATGGGCGAGCTGGCTTCGCGCCGCCGCGATCGACGGATGGCGCGGGCCGAGCTGGCTCTGGAGATCGGCTTCGCGCTGGACCAGCGTCGATTCCTGCTCGCGCAGCTTCGCGACGACGGCAGATTGCATCGCCTCCGTCGAGCCGCCGGCCAGCCCTCCACTGCGGCGCTGCTGCGCGACCTGCTCGACCTGGGCCTTCAGCAGCGCGCTCCGGGCCTGGGCGGCCGAGAGCTGCGTGCTGATCTCGGTCAGTTGCTGCTCGCTGATCAGCCGGCCCGAGGCGGCCGTGAGATTATGCTCGGCGCGGTAGCGCTCGATCGCGTTCTCGGCCGCTTCGACGCGCTTGCGCTGTTCGGCGAGCCTGGCAGTGAGGGCTTCGGAGGCTTCGCGCGCACCCTGGCTGCGCGCTTCCGCCTGATCGGCGAGATAGGCATCGGCGATGGCGTTCGCGAGCCTTGCCGATTTGTCCGGGTCCTGCGTGGTCACGACGACGTCGACGACGAAGACCTTGTCCGCCCGGCGGACCGAGACCTTGCGCCGGAGATTGGCGAGCGTGCGCGTTTCGGCCTGGCTCAGCTTCCCGTCGCGCGCCGGCTCCTCGGTCCGAAGGAACCCGAACAGGCCGCTCAGGAAGCCCGCGCCGTTGAATTCCCTGTCCTGCGTCAGCTTCGTATCGGCGATGGCGCGCAGGAGGACGCTCGTCGATTGGATGACGCTGGTCTGGCTTTCGATCTGCGCGATGCCGCCATCCGGCGAGACCGTGTTCGGGTTGACGTCGTTGCTGACGACGATCCGGTCGCGCGGATCGATCAGGAGCTGCGCGGATGCGGTATAGGTGGCGGGCGTGATCAGGCCATAGACCAGCGTCGCCGCGACGAGCAGGCCTGCTACCCCCAAGATGAGATATCGGCGGTGCCACAAGATCCGCCACAGTTCAGCGATCTCGACGGTTCCGTCGCTCTGGCGACGGTATGTCTCCGGCACAGCCGCCTCCGTCGGCTGGTCAGGCCGACGTGAGGTGGAAACAAGGCTTGTCATTCCTATTCCCGGGCCATGAAATCCTGCAGATCCGCCGCGGAACCCCTCGCGTCCTTCCGGATCATTGCCATCAAGTCCTTAACAACTGATCAGGCAAGGCGGCCATTTTCAGGCCGATCGGAGGTCGCCGCAGCGTCCGGTTGCCGTTGCTGTGTTTCCGTATATTTCTGGTAATAACCAAATCGAAATCTCGGCATGGAGAGATGGCGCGCGGTCGATTCGACGATCGGCCAATAAGCTGGTTTGAGGGCATGCGACTGGTTCTCCGCATCGACGGTTCTTGTGTCCGCCGATGGCATCTGCAGCTGCTGGAACGGCTCGGCGCCATTGCGGGACTACAAGCGTCGGTCGCTCTATCGACCAGCGAAGCTTCCAGTGAAGGCTTTGACCGGCTTTTCAAGCTGGAAGCATTGCTCCATGGCCTTGCCACGAGCGGCCCGGCGGCCTTGCTGCCCGCGACGGCGTTCGACAGGTACCGCGCCGATACGGGCGCCCGACCCGATCTCGTTATCGATCTCGGCGGCGGCAATGGCGCGGGCGCTTCACGCCATTGGCGCCTGAGCTTCGATGGTGTCGCGGGAGAGGCGGCACTGCTCAACGCGCTGCTGGCCGGGCGTACGCCCCTGGCTGAAATTCGCGAGGGCGACGCGCTGGTCGCGGCCGGCCGCCTCGGGACCGAGAATGGCCACATCGTCCTGGCCGCATTCACGGATGTCCTCGAACGCCTGATGACGTTGATCGTTGCCGCGGTGTCCGGATGCGGCGCCAAGGTTCCCGCATTGCCCGGCGCGGAGCCGGTACGCGGATCCGCGGATGCGGTCGGCACCGGCGTCCTGGCCAAGGTCGCGGCCAAGGAACTGGCGAGAACGCTGACGGCTCGCGTCTATCGGCATCTCTACCAGGCGCCGCACTGGCGGGTCGGCTGGCGCAAGCTCGGCGGCCCGGATCTGTTAGATCTGCGGCAGCATCCGGATGGCGGTTGGCGTGAGCTCGCCGATGACGGTCAGCGCTTCTACGCCGACCCGTTCCCGATCCAGCATGATGGCGAGGTCACGCTCTTCGTCGAGGATTATGCCCACGATCTCGGCAAGGGCGTCATCTCCGCGGTGGCTTTTGGTCCGGACGGTCCGCTCGGCGCGCCGCAATGCGGGCTCGAGCAGGATTATCATCTCTCCTATCCCTTCGTCTTCGAGCGCGAGGGGCAGGTCTGGATGATTCCGGAAACCTGCAACGCGGCGCGGATCGAGCTGTTCCGCGCCACCGCCTTTCCCGGCGGCTGGGTCCGGGAGGCGACGCTGGTCGAGGGCACCGTCGCGAGCGATGCGACGCTCATCGAGCATGGCGGCCGCTGGTGGCTCTTCGCCACGGTGCGCGATGGCGGCGGCGCCTTTTCCGATGCGCTCCATCTCTGGTCGGCCCCGGATTTCCGCGGCCCCTGGTCGCCCCATCCCCGCAATCCGGTGCTGATCGACATCGCCTCGGCGCGGCCTGCCGGCCGCATGGTCTTGCGCGATGGCGCTTTGCTGCGCCCGGTTCAGGATTGCCGGCGCGGATATGGCACGGCGCTCGGCATCGCCAAGGTGACGCGGCTCGATCCTGATGGCTTCGCGCAGGAGGTCGAAACCATCATCGGCACCGGCAAGCTCTGGGCCGGGCGCAAGCTGCACACGCTCAACAGCGCCGGCGGCTTCGAGTTCATCGATGGCTCGGCCTTCGCGCGTCGCAGCCTGTTCGGTTCGCGGGCCCGACCCTAGCGCATCGGCCCGAAAAGTGGATCGCGGTTTTCGGAAAAGCCGATGCGAAAAACAAGAAGTAGGCCCATCGGACCGCATACGATATCCGGTCCGATGGGCTAGTCCGCTGTTTCCGCCTGGCGAGGTTCAGCACGCGCACGCATCCGCTGGCGCAGTTCCTTGCCGTTATGAATGGCCTGATCAGCAAGCGCGGCGAGCGTGCCGCGCAGCGTCCGCGCGCCGAGGACCGAGTCGAGCGTCACGGATTGCGTGGCGAAACGCCGCTTGAAGTCTTCGCCGCCGCACAGGAAGTCCACCATCGTGAGGCCGCGGTCGAGCGACCACTGGATGTAGTCCATCATCAGCACCATGCCGGGCGAGGCGCGCTCGAAATCGGAATCATAGGTGGTGACGAAGGCCATCATCGTATTGCGCTGGACGAAATTGATCGCGACCGCGACCACCGACCCGGCGCATTCCAGCACGAAGACATGCAGCAGCCCTTCCTTCGCCAGGACGGCGACCAAGGCCGCGAGCGCCGGAGCCCCTTCATCGAACAGATTGGATTCGTGGCCATGCGCGGCGAGCCATTTGCGCTTGAAGCCGGCGAGCCTGTCGAGAACCGGCTGCATCGGCTCGTCCGGCGACATTAGGCGGAAACGGACCTCACCGGCTTCCTCGAGGAACTTGCGGCCGCGGCGATAGTTCTGGCGCGTCTTCTTCGATTGCAGGGCGAACCAGTCCGCGCCCTTCTGCCAGGGGCCGGCGACACGGAAGCTGGTTTCGCTACGGTGGTTGGGGCGCAGCCTGACGCCCGGCATCCGGGCGGGGGCGAGGAGAGGGCGCATCGCCGCATCGGGCAGCAGGCGGTTGAGATAGACGAGGTCGAAGCCGCCCTCGGCCGAAAGCTTCTTCCAGAGGGGCATGATGGCGGCCGGATCACAGCCCGGAGCGACCAGCACATCGCCATAGTCGCTATGGTCCTTGGCAGCCCATTCGAGGACGCGGACGCCTTTGCGCCGGAAGGTCGCGAACGGCATCACGGCGTCGAGCCGCTCGCCGCTCCAGAGCAGGCCGATCCGCAGGTCGCGACGCTCCCGATCAGGGAGCGTGTCCCACCAGGCGGTGACCCAGGCATGGCTCTGGAAGATCAGCCCGTCCGCCCGGCTCCAGAGCTCCGTCCAGGCCGGCCCGATCGCCGCCAGCCGCGCCTCGGAGATGACGATCTCCAACGCATCCGTCCCGGGGCCGGCGACCGTCGCGTGGGCGTTCATGGCTGCGAGCTCTGCGTCGGTTCGCTGGCGTCCGGGGACGTGCGGCGGAACCGCCGTGCGACATGCTCCCACATCTTCTTGAGCGGCAGGAGATAGAGCCCCGACAGTGACTGGTAATCGCGGGCGTTGCGCTCCATCAGGCCGAATTTGAAGTCCTCGTTCGGATGGGGCACGCAGAGCGTTCCGAAGAGCCGGTCCCAGAACGAGAACATCAGGCCGAAATTCTTGTCGTAGTGCCGGGGGTCGACGCTGTGGTGCAGCTGGTGCCAGTGCGGGCACAGGATGACATTGTTCAGGGGCCCGAACGATATCTTGAAATGCGTATGCCTGACGAAGTCCATCATCAGGATATTGCGCATGACATAGACATTGACGCCGAAAATCGTCACCTCCACGAGATTGAGCGACAGCAGCGTCCAGATACCGAAGCAGATCCCGGGGATGACGCCATCCCAGATCCGGTTCATCAGCTCGTCGAGCGGATGAACCCTGTCCTTTGTGATCCCGACCATCACCTCCGCCGAATGATGCACCTTGTGCAGCTCCCACAGGAACGGGAAGCGGTGCTGGGCGACGTGGTAGAGGTAATAGGAAATGTCATAGGCGATGAGCATCGTCGCCGTGAAGATGATGATCGTCACCGGTCCCGGCGGGCCTTGAAAGAGCGGCGGGTCGATCTGGAAGAGCGTGGACAGGACCCGGTTCGTCGCGTAGCCGACGGCGACGACGAAGGTCACGCCGGCGGGGATCATCAGGAAGGGCATGATCGCCTTCTTGGTCACCCAGAACAGCAGGTCCGCCCGAGCCGACGGGTGGGTGATGATCTCGTTGGGGAAGACGAAATCGAAAAACTCCCTGAAGCTCTTGTCCTCGGTCGTCCGCCAATATGCGACCAGCGCGCTCACGAACGCGGTCAGCAGGAGAAGGCCGGCCGTCAGCAGGTTGGCGCCGGATATCTTCTCCATGATCATTTCGACGACGCTGCTGATCGACATAGGCCCGCCCGTTCACGCCCGTGACGTTTCGATTTTAAGCTTCCGCTTTACCATGATGGGCTCGTTGAGCCGGTAGGCCATTCGGAGCTGTCGATGGTTTCGTTCGGCTCTCGAGCATTTCCGCGCTTCTCTGAATCGCGAAAATTCTCTATCCCGTTGTTTTTTCGCATTTTCTTCACGCGAACCGGTATCCACTTCGCTCGAAAATGCTCTAGCCGAGAATTCATAGCGAAGTCTTAATCGCATTAATTTGACGGAATTCTACGGAACATGCAGTTTATATTTCCAAAGGCTGAATGAAATAACTAAAAATGGTGGTATTGGATGCTCTGTCGAGTTCGGGATGACTCATGGAGAGCCTGTGCTCGCGGCCTCGAACAGGCTCGCTCCCTGGACCCCACCAATGCCTGTCGGAATGTCGCGGAAGGCGGCTTGGTCAGCTTATCTTAACCATATCCGCTAACCATGCGCCCGGGCTGCGCATGGGTTTTGCACGTGATGAGTCGACCGCTCACCTCTCTTGCACTGGCCGTCGCGCTGGCGGTGAGCGCCTGCGCGCCGCGCTATGTCGTGTCCGAATTCGCGGTCGCAGATGTCCATGCGCCCTATGTGCTGGCGAGCGGCGACAGGCTGCGCATCATCGTCTTCGGCCAGGATAATCTCTCGAACATCTATGCGGTCGACGGCTCCGGCCGGATCTCGATGCCGCTGATCGGCGCGGTCGAGGCGCAGGGGCGCACGACCCAGCAGCTCGAGCGCGCCATCGAGGGCCGCCTGCGCGCCGGCTTCCTGCGCGAGCCCAAGGTCTCGGTCGAGGTCGATGCCTACCGGCCCTTCTTCGTGCTCGGCGAGGTCACCAGTTCCGGACAGTTCCCCTTCGTCAACGGCATGACCGTGCAGACCGCGGTCGCGATCGCCGGCGGCTTCACCCCGCGCGGCCAGCGCGACTGGGCGGAGGTCACCCGCCAGATCGACGGGCAGCTCGTCACCAGCGCCGTGCCGATCACCTTCCCGGTCCAGCCCGGCGACACGATCGTCATCAAGGAACGCTGGTTCTAGAGCATCGGACCGAAAAGTGGAATCCACTTTTCGGGTAAATCCGATGCTAGATCAAAGGGATAGATCGCCACTTCGCGTCCGAAAGGACGCGCGGCGATCTAGAGGCCTCCGGAAGCCATCCTCGCCGAAATCTGAGTCACTCGAACAGGTGCGGGTAGGCCGCCTCGGTTCGAGGCAGGGCGCGCAGGATCTCGGTGAGATGATGACGCATGGCGGCCTCAGCCGCGTCGGCATCCCTGGCGTCGACGGCAGCCATGATGCGGCGGTGCTGCTCGACCAGCGGCAACATCGACTCGGGGCCGGGAATCGTTAGCTGGCAAACGCGATCCATATGCGCCTTGATGTCGCGGATCGCCTCCCAGGCCAGCGGCATGCCGACTCCTTCCGTCAGCTCGACATGGAAGAGCTCGTCATAGCGCTGGAACGTGTCGTGATCGCCGCGCGTGGCCGCCTTCTCCTGGAGATCGATGAGGTCCTCGATGCGGGCGCGGCTCTGTTGCGAGAACACGCTGCAGGCCTGGCGCACGACGGCGGTCTCGACCGCCTCGCGCACGAAGCGCGCCTCCATCATCTTCCTGACCGAGAACTTGACCACGACGGTGCCGCGCTGCGGCAGCACGTCGACCAGCCGCGTCCTGGCGAGCGCGATCAGCGCCTCGCGCACCGGCTGGCGCGACACCCCGTATTTCACCGCGATGTCCTGCTCCGAAAGCCGCGTGCCGGGCGGCAGCTCGAGCGCAATGATCGCCCGGCGCAACTCGGCCTCGACCCGGCCGGCCGCCGAAGCACCGGAAGAAGCAGGCGATGTCGCAAACGAAAGACTCAAGGCGCACTCCTCCGCGGCCTGTTGATTACCATACAATGTTATACTACCATACAATCACTGGGCGCCATGGCATGGCGACGCAGCCGTAGCATGACCCCCGGAGCGCGAACGAACAAGCCGGAGAGCGGCGCGCGCGACGGGATCAACAGTTCTGGGAGAACGCCTCGATGATCTCACGCCGTCTTTTGGCGTCGGCTGCGGCCGCCGCGCTCGCAGCCATGACCCTTTCGCCCGCGCCGGCCGCCGCTCAGACGGTGACCCTGCGCTCGGCCGATATCCATCCGGACGGCTATCCGACCGTCGAGGCCGTGAAATTTTTCGGCGAGCTCGTCGAGAAGGGCACCAATGGCCGCATCAAGGTGCAGGTCTTCCACTCGGCCCAGCTCGGCCAGGAGAAGGAGACGATCGAGCAGGCCCGCTTCGGTGTCATCGACCTCAATCGCATCAATATGGGGCCGTTCAACAACATCATCGCCGAGACGCTGATCCCGTCGCTGCCCTTCATCTTCCGCGACACCGCCCATATGCGAAAGGTCATGGACGGGCCGATCGGCGAGCAGATCCTGAAATCCTTCGAACCGCAGGGCCTCGTCGGCCTCGCCTTCTACGATTCGGGCGCGCGCTCCTTCTACAACTCGAAGCGGCCGATCAAGACGCTGGCCGATATGAAGGGCATGAAGGTCCGCGTCATCCAGTCCGACCTCTTCCTCGATCTCGTCAACGCACTTGGCGCCAACGCGACCCCGATGCCGCCCGGCGAGGTCTATTCGGCGCTTCAGACCGGCGTCGTCGACGGCGCCGAGAACAATTGGCCGAGCTATGACAGCTTCCGCCATTTCGAGGTGGCGAAGTTCTATTCGATCACCGAGCACTCGCTTTCGCCGGAGGTCTTCGTGATGTCGAAGCGCAGCTTCGACAAGCTCTCGCCGGCCGACCAGGAGGTCGTGCGCAAGGCGGCGAAGGAATCCGTCCTCAAGATGCGCGAGCTCTGGGAAGCCCGTGAGAAGGCCTCGGAAGCCAAGGTCCGCGCCGCGGGCGTGCAGGTCAACAGCGTCGACAAGGCGCCCTTCATCGAGGCGATGAAGCCGGTCTACGAGAAATACGCCAAGGATGCGAAGCTGAAGGACATGATCCAGCGCATCCAGGCGACGCCCTGAGCGAACGATCAGTCGCCGGCGCTGACGCGCCGGCAGGGCGGGGCGATCAGGCCCCGCCTGCACCGCATCTCCCAATCCATCGGTGAACCATGCGCAGTTTCGTCTCCGCGCTGCCGCCACTTCTCGGGCGCATCAGCACCGCCGCGCTCTGGATCTCGGGCGCCGGCCTTCTCCTGATGACGCTCTTCGTCGGCTGGCAGGTTTTTGGCCGCTACGTGCTCAACGATTCCCCCAGCTGGACCGAGCCCGGCGCGTTGCTGCTGATGAGCTGGTTCATCCTGCTCGGCTCGGCGATCGGCGTGCGTGAGGGCAACCATCTCGGCTTCGAGACCGCGCTGCATTACGCGCCGCGGCCGCTGCGCTTCCTGATGCTGCTGACGACCGAGGTGCTCACCATCGGCTTCGGCATCGGCATGGCCTGGTACGGCGCCATCCTCTCGATCGAGACCTGGTCGGCCAAGATGGCGGGCCTGCCGATCCCGCAGGGCATGGACTACCTGCCGCTCGCCGTGGGCGGCGTGCTCATCGCGATCTTCGGCCTGGAGAAGCTGGTGCGTCTGCTCGTGCTGGGCGAGGCCACGCCGCTCGTCGCCGAACCCGATCTCTCCGATCCCCATCTCGTCGCCCGGCCGGAGTGAGCGTCATGGAACTGACCATTCTCTTCGGCGTCTTCACCGTCCTGCTGATCATCGGCACGCCCGTCGCCTTCTGCCTCGGCATCGCCTCGCTCGCGACCGTGCTCTACATGGGCCTGCCGGCGATGGTCGTGTTCCAGCAGCTCAATGCCGGCATGAACGCCTTCGCCATGATGGCGATCCCGTTCTTCATCTTCGCCGGTGACCTGATGATCCGCGGCGGCATCGCCGACCGGCTGATCCGCTTCGCCGCGAGCCTCGTCGGCCACCTTCGCGGTGGCCTCGGGCAGGTCAATATCGTCGCCTCCACCTTCTTCGGCGGCGTCTCCGGCTCGGCCATCGCCGATGCCTCGGCCGTCGGCGGCATCATGATCCCGCAAATGGAGAAGCGCGGCTACGCCAAGGACTATGCGGTCAACGTCACCGTGAACGCCGCGATCATCGCGCTGCTCGTGCCGCCTTCGCACAACATGATCATCTATGCCATCGCGGCAGGCGGCATCGTCTCGGTGGCGGATCTTTTCACCGCCGGCATCATCCCGGGCCTGCTGCTCGCGGCGGCGCTGATGGTCACGGCCTATGTCGTGGCGGTCAGGCGCGGCTATCCCTCCGAGCCCTTCCCGGGCCTGCGCATGGTCTTCGTCTACCTGATCGCGGCCTTCCCCGGCATCCTGCTGATCGGCCTGATCTTCGGCGGCGTGCGCTCGGGCATCTTCACGGCGGCGGAAAGCTCGGTCGTGGCGGTGTTCTACGCCGCCTTCGTCACCGCCTTCGTCTATCGCGAGCTCAGCTTCGCCGATTTCATCCATGCGACGCTCGGCGCCGTGCGCACCACCGCCATGGTGCTGCTCGTCATCGGCACGGCCAGTTCCTTCGGCTGGCTGATGGCCTTCCTGCAGGTGCCGCAGGCGGCGATCACCTTCATGAAGTCGATCTCGGACAACCCGATCGTCGTCCTCCTGCTGATCAATGTCGCGCTGCTGATCCTCGGCACCTTCATGGACATGGCGCCGATGATCATCATCTGCACGCCGATCTTCCTGCCGGTGGTCAAGGCCTTCGGCATCGACCCGATCCATTTCGGCATCATCATGATCCTCAACGCCGGCATCGGCCTCAACACGCCGCCGGTGGGTTCGGTCTTGTTCGTCGGCTGCGCCGTCGGCAAGATCACGATCGGCGAGGCGATGAAGACGATCTGGCCCTTCCTCGGCGCCAGCGTCGCCGTGCTCATGCTCATCACCTACGTGCCCGGCCTGTCCATGTGGCTGCCGCGCCTGTTCCATTGAAGGATTGCAAGCGATGACCATCGACATCCGCCAGGCCAGCCATCCCGAGGCCGCCCGCCATTACGACACCGCCGAGCTGCGCCGGCACTTTCTCATCGAGAAGCTCTTCGTCTCCGGCGAGATCCCGCTGACCTATAGCCATGTCGACCGCGTCATCGTCGGCGGCGCCATGCCGGCGGCCAAGAGTTTGACGCTCCCGACGCCGAAGGCGGTCGGCACCGACGCCTTCCTGGCGCGCCGCGAGCTCGGCATCGTCAATGTAGGCGGCCCCGGCCGCGTCACGGTCGGCGGCGAGGCGCATGCGCTCGGCCATCGCGACGCGCTCTATGTCGGCAAGGGCGCCGGCGAGGTCGAATTCTCCAGCGACGATGCCGCCAACCCGGCCAAGTTCTACCTGATCTCCACCCCGGCGCATCAGACTTATCCGACCAAGCGGATCACCGCCTCCGACGCCAAGGCGATCGCGCTCGGCGAGCAGGCGACCGCCAACAAGCGCGTCATCCGCCAGTACATCATCCCCGGCGTCTGCGACTCCTGCCAGCTCGTGCTCGGCCTGACGCAGCTCGAGGAGGGCAGCAACTGGAACACGATGCCGTCCCACGTCCATGACCGGCGCTGCGAGGTCTATCTCTATTTCGATCTCGCCGAGGACGCCCGCGTCTTCCACCTGATGGGCGAGCCGCAGGAGACCCGCCACCTCGTCGTCGCCAACGAGCAGGCCATCCTGTCGCCGGGCTGGTCGATCCATTCCGGCGTCGGCACCCGCTCCTACAGCTTCATCTGGGCGATGGGCGGCGACAACATGGACTACACCGACATGGATCCCGTACCGACGACGGAGCTGCGCTGATGCCGGCCGGCTTCGACCTCACGGGCCGCACCGCCATCGTCACCGGGGCCAATACCGGTCTCGGCCAGGCGATCGCGGTCGCGCTGGCGCAGGCCGGGGCGGGGATCGTCGCGGTCGGCCGCTCTTCCATGGATGAGACCCGCGCGCTGGTCGCCCCGAGCGGCCGGCCCTTCCACGAGGTCGCGGCCGATCTGTCGACGCTGGAGCCGATCGCCCGCATCGTTCGGGAGGCCGAAGCGGCGGCGAAGGCCGATGGCTCGCGGCTCGACATCCTCGTCAACAATGCCGGCATCATCCGCCGTGCCGATGCGATCGACTTCACCGAGGCCGATTGGGACGCGGTGATGGACGTCAACCTGAAATCGACCTTCTTCCTGACCCAGGCCGTGGCAAGGACCATGCTGGCCGATGGCAAGGGCGGCAAGGTCATCAACATCGCCTCGCTGCTCTCCTTCCAGGGCGGCATCCGCATACCCTCATACACGGCCTCCAAGAGCGGGCTTGCCGGGCTGACCCGGCTGCTCGCCTGCGAATGGGCCGGCAAGCTCATCAACGTCAACGCCATCGCGCCGGGCTATTTCGTCACCAACAACACCGAGGCGCTGCGGGCCGACCCGGAGCGCAACGCCGCGATCCTGTCGCGCATCCCGGCCGGCCATTGGGGCAAGCCGGAAGAGCTCGGTGGCGCGGCCGTTTTCCTCGCCTCGGACGCTGCGGCCTATATCCATGGCGTCGTTCTGCCGGTCGATGGCGGCTGGCTCGCAAGATAGGAGATCATGATGAGCCACAAGGACGAGCCCTTCGCGAGCGATGCCGCGCTGCCCTGGGAGCCGGCGGGCGAGGGCGTGGTGCGCAAGATCCTGACCTATCGCGACGAGGTCATGATGGTGCGCGTGCGCTTCGAGGCGGGCGCCATCGGCACGCCGCACAGCCACCCGCATATCCAGTGCTCGCTGGTCGAGAGCGGCGTCTTCGACATCACCATCAGCGGCCGCACCCAGCGTCTGAATGCGGGCGACAGCTTCCTCGTGCCGCCGGATGCGGTGCATGGCGCGGTCGCGGTCGAAGCCGGCACGCTGGTCGACGTCTTCACGCCGATGCGGGCCGATTTCGTCTGATCGTCGCGTATCCCGCGGCCGCTATGCCTTGAGCCGCTCGGTGAAGGCGGAGAAGAATTGGTCGGCGAGCTTGCGCGACGTCGCCTGCACCAGGCGGCTGCCCAGTGCCGCGAGCTTGCCGCCGATCTCCGCCTTGGCGTCATAGCTCAGCACCGTCTCGTCGCCGTCGGCGACGAGCCTCACTTCGGAGCCGCCTTTGGCGAAGCCGGCAATGCCGCCATTGCCTTGGCCGGTAATGCGGCAGCCATTCGGCGCGTCGATATCCTGCAGCTCGACAGTGCCCGCGAAGGTCGCAGAGACCGGGCCGACCTTGAGCTGGACCTTGGCGGCGAAGCTCGTCGGCGAGCTCTGCTCCAGCTCCTTGCAGCCGGGGATGCAGGCTTTCAGCGTCTCCGGATCGAAGAGCGCGGCCCAGACCTGCTCGCGCGGAGCCGCGATGCGGTGTTCGCCGGTGATGTCCATGGCTTTCTCCCGGGCGCCGCTCAGACGGCGCAGTAGCGTTCCTGGATGGCCTTGTCGGCGAGCAGCGCGGCAGCCGTGCTGCGATGAACGACCTCGCCCTGGTCGATGATCACGGCGCGGTCGGCGAGCTTCAGCGCCCATTCGACATTCTGCTCGACCAGAAGCAGCGTCACGCCCTGGTCGCGCAGACGGCGGAACAGCGCCCCCATTTCCTCGACGAGGACGGGCATAATGCCCTCGGAGGGCTCGTCGAGCAGGATCATCCTCGGCTTGGCGATCATGGCGCGCGCGATCGCGAGCATCTGCTGCTCGCCACCCGACATGGTGACGCCCTGCTGGTCGAGCCGCTCCTTGAGGCGCGGAAAGCTCTCGGCGATCTCGTCGATGGCTCGCTTTTCATCGATCGAGCCGTCGGTCGCGACGAGGCCGAGCTGCAGGTTCTCGCGGACTGAAAGCCCGGGCACGATCCGCCGTTCCTCCGGGACATAGGCGAGGCCGAGCCTGAAGCGGGCATGCGCCGGCAGCGGCAGCAGGTCGGTTCCGGCGAAGCGCACCGAGCCGGTCGCCTTCGGCATCAACCCCATGACGGAGCGGATCGTCGTGGTCTTGCCGGCGCCGTTGCGGCCGACCAGCGCGACGATCTCGCCCGGCTCCACCGTCAGCGAGATGCCGTGCAGGACATGGCTCGCGCCATACCAGGCGTTCAGCCCCTCGATCTCAAGCATAGCCATCGCTCTGTCCCAGATAGACGCGGCGGACCTCCGGGTCCGCCTGGATATGCTGCGGGCTGCCATCGGCGATCAGGCGGCCGTGATGCAGCACGAGGATGCGGTCGCTGAGGCCGAGGATCATCTTCATCTTGTGCTCGACCAGGAGGATGGTGCGCTCGGCCGCGAGCCGCTCGAGCAGCGCGACCATCTCCTTGGTCTCCTCCGGCCCCATGCCGGCTGTCGGCTCGTCGAGCAGGAGAAGTTCGGGAGCGGCGACGAGCGCGATCGCGATCTCCAGCGCGCGCTGCTGGCCATGGGCGAGGAATTTCGCCGTCTCGCCGCGCTTCCCCGTCAGTCCCACCGCGGCCAGTGCGGCATCGGCCTTGTCGTCGAGCTCGGTCATCCCCGTGCGGTCGCGCCAGATGTCGTAGCGCGAGCGGAAGGCCTGCGCCGCGACACGGACATTCTCGTGGACGGAGAGCTCCGGGAAGATGTTCGTGATCTGATAGGAGCGGGCAATGCCGAGATGGGCGAAGCGGTGCTGCGGCGTGCCGGTGATGTCGCGCCCCTTGAAGCGGATCGCGCCGGCCGACGGCGCCAGCACGCCGGAAAGCAGGTTGAAGAAAGTGCTCTTGCCGGCGCCGTTCGGCCCGATGATCGCCGTCACCTTGTTCGGCTCGAACGAAGCAGTGATGCCCTCGAGCGCGACGAAGGCACCGAAGCGCCGGCCGATATTATCGACCGAGAGCAGGGGAGCCTTCATCGCCCGGCCCTCCAGGCGAGCAGCGTTCCCCAGACGCCCTTGGGCAGGAACAGCACGAACAGGATGAAAACCGTGCCGACGACGATCTGCCAGTGCGAGGTCCAGAGCGAGACCACATCCTCCATCAGCAGGAAGGCGAGCGCGCCGACGAACGGGCCGAAGAAGCTGCCGGCCCCGCCGAGCAGCGTCATCATCACGATCATGCCCGAGGTCTGGTAGTGCAGGATGTCGAGCGGGACGATGGCGAGGTGCAGCGCCGAGAGCGTGCCCGCCAGCGCGCAGATCAGCCCCGATAGCGTGAACGAGATCAGCTTGCTGCGCTCGACATCGTAGCCGCAGGCGCGAGCCCGCGTCTCGTTCTCGCGGATCGCCTCGATCACTGCGCCGAAGGGCGAGTTCAGGATGCGCGAGACCAGCCAGAGCGCCGCGGCGGCGAAGACCATCAGCACATAGTATTTCTTCACCGGATCGAGGAAGTCGATCGACCAGCCGAAAATGTCGAGCTTCGCCACGGTGAAGCCGCGCAGGCCGTTCTCGCCGCCGGTCCAGGACGAGGCCTGCAGAGCGGTGTAGTAGACGAGCTGCGACAGCGCGAGCGTCACCATCGAGAAATAGATGCCACGCGTGCGGATCGAGAGCAGGCCGATGACGAAGGCGAGCGCACCGCCGACAGCTATGCCGAGCAGGACCGCCGCGAACCAGGGCACGCCGAACTGGCCGATGGCGATGCCGGTGGCATAGGCGCCGGCCCCGAAGAAGGCGGCATGGCCGAAGGAGAGCAGCCCGGTATAGCCGAAGAGCAGATTGTAGCCGACGGCGACCAGCCCATAGACCAGCACGTTGACAGCGAGCGCCTTGGACGGCAGCAGCCAGGGCAGAAGGCACAGCGCCAGGATCGAGAGCGGCACGCGCCAGGCGACGAGCCGTGCGCGCCAGCCGCGCTGCCCGGCTTGGCCGGGCATGCCGGCGGCGATGGAGGAGGTCGAGGCGCTCATCCTGGTCTCCTCACGCCCGCCCGGGCTTGCCGAACAGGCCCTGGGGCCTGACCAGCAGCACGAGCGCCATTAGCGCGAACATCACGATCGTCGCCATTTCCGGCGCGAACAGCGCGGTCATGCTGATCGCGACGCCGACCAGCAGCCCGGCCACGACCGCGCCGACCAGCGAGCCCATGCCGCCGATCACGGTGACGACGAAGGCTTCCGCCAGCACGAGCGAGCCCATTTCGGGGTTGACGTTGCGCATCGGCGCGGCGAGCACGCCGCCGAGTGCGGTCAGTCCGATGCCGAGGCCGAAGACGAGCAGCCAGACCTTGGCGATGTCGATACCGAGGACGCGCATGATCTGCGGGTCCTTGGCGCCCGCCCTGACGATCAGGCCGAACTTGGTCTTCTCCAGCCCGAGCCAGAGCAGCAGCAAGATGATGGCGACGACGCCGACGACGAAGAGCCGGTATATCGGGAAGAAGCCGATGCCGAGATCGGCGACACCGGCCAGCTCCGGCGGCGTCGAGAACGGGATGCCGTCGCTGCCGAAGACGATCCGCACAGCTTCCACGAGCACATAGCCGAGCCCGAAGGTCAGGAGCAGCGGATCGTCGACCGAGCGCTTGTAGAGCGGCCGGATCAGGACGCGCTCGATCAGCATGCCGAAGGCGCCGATGGCGAGAGGCGCGATGAGCAGCCCCCACCAGAAGCTGCCGGTAAGCGAGGCGACCCAGAGACCGGCATAGGCCCCGACCATGAACAGGGCACCATGGGCGAAGTTCACCACGCCGAGCATGCCGAAGATGATCGACAGGCCGAGCGCGACCATGATCAGGATCGCGCCGAGCGCGACGCCCGAAAAGAGCTGCATCGCGATGAGTTCGGCATCCATCACGGAGCCTCCATGACTCGGGTTGCGATGTCGGTCAGGCCGGGAAGCCGAGCTCGGAGCAACTGCGCAGGATCTCCTCCGAGGCGGGCTCGCTGGCCAGCACCTTGAAGAGGTCGGCCTCGTTCTTCATCTCGGCCTTCTTCTTCGATTCCAGCACCAGCACCGACTGCACCGACTGATGGTCGCATTTCCGGTAGTGCTGCGGACCCTTGGCGGCGTCGTATTTCAGCGCCTCCAGCGCCGCGATCACCTTGTCGGTGTCGGTCCCGCCCGCCTTCTCCATGGCGAGCAGCAGCGAATAGACGCCGGTGAAGCCATAGGCGCCGTAATCGGTCGGATAGGCGCCGCTATTGGCCGCCTTGAAGGCGTCGTTGAAGGCCTTGGCCGAGGGAATCGTCTCCTCCAGGCCCCAATAATAGTTGGCGCCGCCGATCACGCCCTCGAAGGCTTCCGGCCCGATCGCGAGGCGCTGGTTGTGCAGCAGCACCGGCACGACGATCTTCGACTGGCGGTTCATGCCGAAATCGACCGCCTGCTTGATCGCATTGGCCTGGTCGCGGCCGAAATTGCAGATGCACAGGATGTCGGGGCGCATCGAGCGCAGCCGCGGCATGAAGGTCGAGTAATCGGCCGCGCCGAACGGATGCAGGATCTCGCCGACACTCGTCGCGCCGAGCGCAGCTTGCGCCCGCTTGAAGCCGCGCAGCATCTCATGGCCATAGGCATAATCGGCGACGAGATAGGCGACCTTCGATCCCTGCTTGAACGTATGCTTGGCGACCGCGGCCGTGGTCATGTGCGGGTTCAGCGCCTCATGGAAGGTGAAGCGGCTGAAATCCTTGACCTCGTTGATCGTGTCCGACTGGCTGATCGAGACATAGATGACGCTGCGGGCGCGCGTGACCTCGTTGACCGCCAGCTGCACTGCGCTCGACAGCGCACCGACGATCGCATGCACCTTGTCCTTCTCGATCAGCTCGAGCGTACGCGTCGCGGCCTCGCCGGCATTGAGCTTGTCGTCGCGCACCAGCAGCTCGACCTTGCGCCCGGCAATGCCGCCCTTGTCGTTGACGAGCTTCACCGCGAGCTCGGCGCTCTTGACCTGGTCTTTGGCCTCGGCGGCGAAGGGGCCGGTCAGCGGGGTCGGAAAGCCGATGCGGATCGTTTCGCCCTGCGCGCGGACGAGAGCCGGCATTGCGAGCGCCGCCGTGCCGGCCGTGAGGCCCGCCAGCGCGCCGCGGCGGGTGATGGAATGGCTGCCCTGGCTTGTCATGGTCTCCTCCGGATGTCGTTCTTGTCGTTGGTTCGGTCGTCATATCGCCCCGAGCGCCCTGAGCAGGCGCGCGGGCGTCATTGGGATCTGCGCGATGCTCGCCCCGAACGGGCTCATCGCGTCATTGACGGCATTGAGCGCGGCAGCGGAGGCTGCGGCAGTGCCGGCCTCGCCGCAGCCCTTGGCTCCGAGTTCGGTATCGGCGGTCGGCGTCTCGATATGGCCGACGACGATGTCGGGCATCTCGCAGGCCATCGGCACGAGGTAATCGGCGAGCGAGCCGTTGGTCAGCTGGCCGTTCTCGTCGTAGCGGCATTCCTCGAAGAAGGCCGCGCCCAGCCCCTGCACCACGCCGCCACGCACCTGCTCGTCGACCAGCAGCGGGTTGATGATGCGGCCGCAATCCTCGACCACCCAATGCTTCAGGATCCTGACAAAGCCGGTCTGGGTATCGAGCTCGACATGGCAGCCCTGGACGCCATTGGTGAAGGCGAAGGGATAGCCCTGCGGCGCGTAGTGATGCGCGACCGAGAGCTGCGCGCTGACGCCGGGCGGCAGCGTGTCCGAGCGGAAATAGGCGATGCGGGCGACCTCGGCGAGGCTGATGCGCTCGGCGCCTGTCGGCGCATCGACGATGACGCCCTCGCGCATGTCGAGCTCGTCGGCCTTCGCCTGCAGGATCGTCGCGGCAACCAAGAGCACGTTGCCGCGCAGCTTCCGCGAAGCCTGCAGCGCCGTCTCGCCGCCGATGCCGGCGCCGCGGCAGGCCCAGGTCGCGCCGCCATGCGGTGTCGTTTCGGTGTCGCCGGTCATCACGCGGACGCGCTCACGCGGGACGCCGAGCTGGTCGGCCACGACCTGTCCGATGATCGTCTCGGTGCCTTGGCCCTGTTCGGTCACGGAGATCAGGCAGCGGACCTCGCCCGACGGCGTGACGGTGATGATGGCGCCGTCCTGCGCCGAGATGCGCGCGCCGCCGATGCCGTAAAAGGCCGGACTCGGATTGGAGATCTCGACGAAACTGGCGATGCCGATGCCGCGATGGATGCCGCGCCGGCGCAGCGCCGCCTGCTCGGCGCGCAGGGCGTCATAGTCCATCAGCGCCTTGAGCTTCTTGAGGCTCGCCTGATGCGACAGCGCCTCGAATTTGTAGCCGGTCGGCGAGTCGCAGGGATAGGCGTCGTCTGCGATCAGGTTCTTCTCGCGCATCGCGATGGGGTCGAGCCCGGCCTTCGCCGCCGCCAGATCGACGAGCCGCTCGGTGACGGTGCAGGCGATCGGGTGCCCGACCGCCCGGTACTGGCTGGTCTGCACCTTGTTCTGGAAGACGACGGAGAGCTCGGCCCGGTAGTCGCGGAAGCGATAGGGCGCCCCGATCAGGCGGATCACCTGATTGCCCTCGACCGCGCTGGTGCGCGGATAGGTCGAGAAGGCGCCGATCGCGGTGACGTCGTCGACATCGACGGCGAGGATCGTTCCCTTGCCATCGAGCGCCATGCGAGCTCGTACGCGATGGTCGCGGGCGTGGATGTCGGACACGAAGGATTCGATCCGATCGGCGACGAATTTGACCGGCCTGCCGCACAGCATGCTCAGGCCCACCACGGCCATGTCCTCGGGATAGACATGCAGTTTCATGCCGAAGGAGCCGCCGATATCCGGCGCGATCACCCGCACGCTGGCCTCGGGGATGCCATAGTGCCGGGAATAGAGGTCCTGGAACTGGTAGGGAGTTTGCGTCGCGTGGTGGACGGTGAGCTTGCCTTCGCTCGCGTCCCAGTGGGCGATGATCGCGCGCGGCTCCAGCGTCACGGCGGTGTGCCGCCCGAACAGGAACTCCTCCTCGACGATATGGGCGGCGCCGGCGAAGACCTCGTCGATGCTGCCTGTATCGAGCCGGCTATGGAAGCAGAGATTGTCAGCGACAGCGAGCGCGGCCCGATCGGCATCGGGTTCGCGGGCCTGGTCGATCTCGACCACGGGAGGGAGTTCCTCGAACGCGACGATGATCGCCTCGGCCGCATCCTCCGCTTGCGCTCGCGTCTCCGCCACCACGGCGATGACAGCCTGCCCGGACCACAGCACCTCCTCGACCGGCAGCGGCAGTTGCGGCGCCGACTTCATACCCTTGAAATGGTCGAGCGTGCCGGTCCAGGGCGTGCAGAGCTTCGCCAGCTCCGCTCCGGTTGCAACGAGCCGGACGCCCGGCATGGCGCGCGCCGCCCCCAGATCGACCGAGACGATACGCGCATGGGCATAGGGGCTGCGCAGGAAGGTGGCGTGCAGCATGCGCGGCAGCACGAGATCGGTGACATAGCGCCCGCGTCCGGCGAGCAGCCGCTTGGCGTTCGGGCGCGAGACGGAACGGCCGATATAGGAGTTGGGGCGGTCGAGTGTGCCGAGCGGGGCGTTCATGCCGGCTCCTCCACGAAGGAGGTCGCCGTCTCACCGGCTGCCCGGCGGCGCGCCACCATCTCGATCGCATCGACGATCGCCTCGTAGCCGGTGCAGCGGCAGTAATTGCCCGAGAGTGCGTCGCGGATCTCCTCGCGGCTCGGGAGAGCCTTGCGGCTGAGCAACCCCTGGGCCGTGACCAGCATGCCCGGCGTGCAGAAGCCGCATTGCAGCGCATTGCGCTCATGGAAGGCGCGCTGCAGATCGGCGATTGCCGCGCTCTGGGTCAGCCCCTCCACGGTCTCGACGCTGGCGCCCTGCGCCTGCACCGCGAAGACCAGGCAGGCATGCGTAGGCAATCCGTCCAGCATGACGAGGCAGGCGCCGCAGACGCCCATCTCGCAGCCGGTATGGGTGCCGGTCAGGCTGAGGTCGCGGCGCAGGAAATCGGCGAGCGTCTCGCGCGGCTCGACGAGGCGGCTCACCTCCTCGCCATTGACGGACAGGGTGAGGGGCAGATGCGCGCTCATGCCGCCCCCGCGATCCGGCCGAGAAGCCGGCCGAGCAGGACGCGGGCGAGGTGCAGCCGCATCGCCGCCGGCACCTGTTCGTCCTCAGCCGGATCGAGATCCTCCGACAGCGCCGCCTGGGCCCGGCGAGTGGCATCTCCATCGAGACGGTTTCCAGTCAACGCCGCCTCGGCGGCGCGGGCGCGCACCGGCGTCGGCCCGACCGAGAGGAAGGCGATGCGGGCTTCGCTCACCACCTCCTGTGGCAGCGCCAGCATCACGCCGCAGCCGACAATGGCATAGTCGCCGCGCCTGCGCGCCAGCTCGTCGAAGTCGCAGCGATGCTCAGGTCGCGCCAGCGGGATATGCAGCGCGACCAGCAATTCGCCGGGCTCGATTGCCGTCTGATAGAGATCCTGGAAGAACTCGGTCGCCGGCACACGGCGCCGTCCGGCCGGGCCTGCGATTTCCATCTCGGCGTCCATGGCGAGCATCATCGCCGGGAATTCGGAGGCCGGATCAGCCAGGGCGACGCTGCCGCCGAGCGTGCCCCGGTTGCGGATGGCTGGATGCGCGACATGCGGCGCCGCCAGCGCCAGAAGGGGCGCGCAGGCGGCGATCAGCGGATCGTCATGCGCCTCGACATGGCGTGTCAGCGCGCCGAGGCGCAGCCACTCGCCCTCCTGCGAGATGCCGCGCAGCTCGGCGATATCGGCGATATCGACCAGGCATTCCGGAGCCTGTAGGCGCAGGGCCAGCGCCGGCACCAGGCTTTGCCCGCCGGCGATATAGCTCGCCTCGCCCCCTGCAGCCGCGAAGGCGTCGAATGCCTCGGCCAGCGTCGCTGGACGGACATAGCTGAAGGCGCGGGCTTTCACAGCCGCCGAACTCCGTTGATGCGTTCCCATTCCAGATTTGTGACCATCTGGTCTCAAAAGGATGCACGACATCCGGAGAGCGTCAAGCTAAAATGACCATTCGGTCACAAATTTACCGAGCCGGGCCAATGCGTTATACCCGGATGACTATAGCGGAGTGAGAATGACGACCTCTGAAGATGCGGCGGATATTCGCCCTCGCCGGCGGAATATGCGGGCGCCGGAGCGGGAACAGGCCATCCTGAACGAGGCGATCCGCTTCTTCGCCGAGCATGGTTTCGAGGGGCAGACCCGCGAGCTCGCCAAGCGCATGGGAATCACGCATTCCGCGATCTATCGCCATTTCCCGAGCAAGGAGGCGCTGATCGAGCGGGTCTACCAGCATGTCTATCTGAGCCGCTGGCAGGCCTCCTGGGCGCCGCTGATCGCGGACCGTTCACGCCCGCTCGAGACAAGGCTCACCCAGTTCTACCTGGACTACGTCGCCCGCGTCTTCGACCATGACTGGGTCAGGATCTTCGTCTTCTCGGGTTTGCGGGCGGTCGACATCACAGGGCGCTATCTCGATATCGTGCGGCGCGAGATCATCGAGCCGGCCTGCCTGGAGCTGCGCGCCGAGCTCGGCCTTCCCGGAGCGGCCGAGCAGCCGCTGACGGAACGGGAGACCGAGATGTTCTGGGGCCTGCACGGCCGCATCTTCTACATCGCCATCCGCCGCTACGTGTATCAGACCCCGACACCTCATAGGCTCGACGACATCGTCGCGGATGCTGTGCGTGGCTTCTTCATCGGGGCCCGTCAGATGGCCCCGGACCTCGTTCGACGCGAGGATTGAGCGGCCGGCGTTGGAGGCCGCACCGAGCGTTCAGCGCTTCATGCCGGTCGTCGCGACGCCTTCGATCAGCAGCCGCTGGAAGAAGATAAAGACGATGAAGACGGGCAGGAGCGTGAGCGACGACATCGCGAACAGCGCGCCCCAATCGGATTTGCCGGTCGAGTCGACGAAGCTGCGCAGGCCGAGCTGCGCCGTATAGTTGCTCATGTCGTTCAGATAGATCAGCGGCCCGAAGAAATCGTCCCAGGTCCAGATGAAGGTGAAAATCGCCGCCGTCGCAAGCGCCGGCAGCGAGAGCGGCAGCATGATCTTGCAATAGATCCGCCACGGGCTGCAGCCATCCATCATCGCCGCTTCGTCGAGCTCGCGCGGAATCCCGCGGAAGAACTGCACGAGCAGGAAGATGAAGAACGCATCCGCTGCGAGGAATTTCGGTACGACCAGCGGCAGGATGCTGTCGACCCAGCCGAGATGCAGGAACATCACGTATTGCGGGATCAGGGTCACGTGATAGGGCAGCATCAGCGTGCCCAGCATCAACGAAAAGAAGATGGTCTTGCCGGGAAACTCCAGCCGCGCGAAGGCGAAAGCGGCGAGCGAGCAGGACAGGACATTGCCGATCACCGCCAGCACCGCGATGATCGCGGAATTGAGGAAGAAGGTTCCGAAGGTATCGCGCAGCCCGAACCAGCCCCTGACATAGGAATCGAAATCGAGATGCGATGGCAAGATCGACATCGAATGGAAGATTTCGCTCTCCGGCTTGAACGAACTCGCGAGCATCCATAGCAGCGGATAGAGCATGACAAGCGACGCCGCGCAGAGCAGCACGTGGCGAAGCAGGGAATTGGACGAGATGGCGGCTCGCCCACCGCTTGCGGCGCGGGGCTGATCATTCATCGTAATGCACCCAGTAGCGCGACGTCAGGAATGAAAAGACGGTGAAGATCGCGACGATGACGACGAGGACCCAGGCGAGCGCCGACGCGTAGCCCATGCGGAAATAGGCGAAGGCCTCCTGGTAGAGATAGAGCGTGTAGAACAGGGTCGAATTCACCGGCCCGCCGGTCGCGTCGCTGATGATGAAGGCCGGGGTGAAGGCCTTGAACGCGTCGATCGTCTGCACCACCGCGTTGAAGAAGATCACCGGCGAGAGCAGCGGCAGCGTGATCCGCAGGAAGACCCGCCGGCGACTGACGCCATCCATTTCCGCGGCCTCATAGACGTCCTGCGGAATCTGCCTGAGGCCGGCGAGGAAGATGATCATCGGCGAGCCGAACTGCCAGATGCTCAGGATCACCAGCGTGTAGAGCGAATATTCCGGATCGGCGATCCAGGCTGGCCCCTGCACGCCGAACACGGCCAGCACGATCTGGTTGACCAGGCCGTCGCCGGCGAACAATTGCCGCCATAGCACCGCGATGGCGACGCTCGCGCCGAGCAGCGACGGCAAATAGAACAGCGCGCGGTAGATCGACAGGCCGCGCACGCCCTTGTTCAGCAGCATTGCGACGGAGAGCGCGAAGATCAGCTTCAGCGGAACGGCGAACAGGACATAGGTGAAGGTCACCCGCATCGCCGCCACAAATTTCGGATCGTTGGTCGCGAGGCGCGTGTAGTTCCCGAGGCCGATCCAGCGCGGATCGCGCAGCAGGTCGAATTCGGTGAAGGACAGGTAGAGCGAGACCAGGGCCGGCGCCAAGGTCAGCCCGAAAAACCCGAGGAACCATGGCGAGAGGAACAGGTAGCCTGCCGCCCAATGCGGCAGCCATCTCCTGCCCGGCTCGCGGACTTCGCGCGTGGATACGCCATCGGCAAGCGTTGTCGTCATGGTGCTGGCCTCCATGATCTGTCGTGGCCGCTCGGTGCGAGGGCTGCGCGAGTTTCGAATTGACAACCGGCTGCGGGTGCCGAGATTTTGCCTTTCGGAGTGAGCCTGATCGCCGCGACGAGGACTTGGCCGCGCTCCGCATTCGGGCGTGGCGTGCGGTACGCCGAAGCGGGAGGCCACGTATGAACGATCGCTCGACGGTCTCCGCAAGACAGCGCCCGCGCGCCGCCTACGCCCTGTCGCCGGACCACACGCCCCATGTCTTCGCGGCGGCGCATCTGCAGCGGCTGGCCGAGCTCTGCGATATCCCCGACGCCGTTCCGCTCCGGCAATTCGACGATGCGCGCGCCGCTGCCGTGCTGGCGGAGGTCGAAATCCTGATCACCAGCTGGGGTTGTGCGCCGATCGGCGCGGAGATGCTGGTGCGCGCCCCGAAGCTGCGGCTGATCGCGCATGCGGCCGGAACCGTGAAGACCTTTATCGCCCCGGAGATCTTCGCCGGCGACATCGCGGTGACGCATGCCGCCGCCGCCAACGCTTTGCCCGTCGCAGAATTCACGCTGGCCGCGATCCTCTTCGCCAACAAGCGCGTGCTGCGCTTTCGCCAGATCTATGCCGAGAGCAAGGTGACGCGGCATGCAATGCCGCTCGCGGACGAGCCGATCGGCAATTACCGGAAGGCGATCGGCATCGTCGGTGCTTCGCGGATCGGCCGTCGCGTCATCGAATTGCTGCGTCCGTTCGCGTTCGAGATCCTGCTGCACGATCCCTTCGTGACGCCTTCCGAAGCGAAGGCGCTCGGCGTCACGCTGCTCGATCTCGACGATCTCATCCGCCGCTGCGACATCCTCTCCCTGCACGCACCGTCGCTCGAAGCGACGCGCCATATGATCGATGCGCGCCGCCTGGCGCTGCTGCGCGACGGGACGACGCTGATCAATACGGCGCGGGGCGCGCTCGTCGATCATGCGGCGCTGGAGGCCGAACTCGTCAGCGGCCGCATCGACGCTGTCATCGATGTGACCGAACCGGAAGTGCTGCCGGCCGGCTCGCCGCTCTACACCTTGCCCAACGTGCTGCTGACGCCGCACGTCGCCGGCGCCCTCGGCAGCGAGCGCGAGCGGCTCGGCGCGCTGATCGTCGAGGAAATCGAACGCTATACCCGCGGCGAGCCGCTGCAGCATGGCATCGATATCTCGGCGCTGGAGCGGATCGCGTAGGGGATCGTCACCAGCGCCGCGCATCCGAGGCTCACGATACCGCAGGTACGTGGGTGGTGCGCAGGTCGCTTGCGGCGGGGCTGCGCACAATCGCTTCGACCCGCTCCACCTCCCAATCGGCGTCGCCTGCCAGGGCGATCACCTCTTCCACCGTCGGAAGGCCGTCCCAGGGGCCATCCGGCGCGCCCTTGACCGCGCGCACGGCCGTGATCAGCAAATGGCGGCCGCTCGCGAGCGGCCCCGCCAGACAGGGCGCGGCCGCGTGCGGAAACAGGATATTCGTGTTCGGCGCGGCATCGGTCGCGCTGGCGAAGCGGGCGCTGCCGAGATCGACGATCGCGCTGCGATGCCCGTCATCGAGCAGGATCGCGGTGCCGCGCGCCCCCTGTGATGGCGCTTCCGCGAGCTCGGCGCGCAACCTGCCGCGTGTACCGAGACGGGTCGGCACGCAATGGCCGGTCTCGATCAGCATCAGCGGCTTTTCGCTGTCGACATCGTGCAGGCGCAATTCCCAGCCGCGGACGAATGCCTGCAATGTCACGACGGCCACGCCAGCGGTCGACGACCAGCGTGTTTCCAGCCAGTCATCGCCGAGACGCGACGATGTGATCGCGCGCCGCGCCTGGAAATCGATGCCGTCGTCACTGACGGCGAGGATATTGTCGCCGACGGAGCCGTGCCTGATCCAGCGATCCGCCTCGACACAGAGCCCGAAGCGCGAGGAATAGGCGAATTTGCCGTATTTGTCGGTCGAGTTGCGCATGTCGAGCCGCACCGGCGCCGCCGGCAGGGCGATGACATCGCCCCGATCGCGCTGGATCAGCATCGACGCGCCCGGAACCAGCACAGGCCGGTCCAGCGGCGGCGCATCCTCTTCCGATGCCGTCCAGAACGGATGATCCTCGGGCAATGCGAGCGGCAGGAACGCCTTGAACGCCCAATAGGGCGAGCCCGGCGAGTTATACTCCTCGCTCATCAGATAGTTCGGCCAGCCATAGCCGACCGAGAGATGCCCGGCCGCATCGAGCATCGGCCTCTCCAGCCACCAGCGCATGTGCCGCGCCCATAGGCCTCGAATTCGGCCCCAGGGCAGCGCCTCGACGCCGGCATAGGCGAGCGCGGCCCAGAAGCCGGCCATGGCGAAGCGGTAGGTCAGCGAGCGGCCGATCGCGAGGGCGGCGCCATCCTCGGCGAACCAGTGCTGGAAACTCTGCGCGAAGTCGCGCGCGCGTTCGCGGTACAGCGTCGCGCGCTCCGGGTCGGATGAGGCGGCATGGCGCGCGTAGATCAGCCCGTAAAACTGCAGCGCGAAGCCATTATAGTGGTCGATGAAGCCGCCGGGCCCGTCCATGTACCAGCCGTCGCGGCGATAGAATTCGTCGATGCGCCGCAGATGCGCGTCGCGCACCGCCTCGTCGATCGCGACGCCGACGCGCTGCAGCCCGAGCCCCGCCATCACCGGGAAGAAGCGCCAGTTATTGTCGGCCATCGCCACGGACTGGATATGGCCGAGCCACGTTGCCAGTTGCTCACGGGTCTTCTGCGGCAGAGGCTGCCAGAGCATGTCCGGCGCGAGCGCGAGCGCGAAGCCGAGCGCGGCCATTTCGACCGAGCGCTGGTTATGGTCGGTCGTCAGCTGCCAATATTCGGGATCGTCCGGATCGACACCGCTGCTGATCCCGTCCCTGAACAAGGACCAGAATTCGAAATCGCCACCGCCGGCATGCAGGGGCGCGAGCCCCCAGAGCGGGCGTGCGAAACCCTCGAACCAGGCGGCCTTGCGGTCGAAATGCGCGGCGTCAAGGCCGAGCTTCACCTGCGCCCGGCCCGGGCTGAAAGCCGGAACCAGCGGCTGGAACAGATCGCGCAGCAGGCGGCGTGCATCGTTGCGATTGGCGAGGCGATTACCGCGGATCGACATGTCGAGGGCGTGAATGTCGATCGTCATCGTGCCGCCCATTGCAGGCCGCGGCGCAGGATCATGCGCATCGCGGCATGGTCGAACTCGCGCGCCGAATGCCCGAGCGCGCTGTAGAAGATGCGGCCATCGCCGAAGCGCCTCTTATAGGCCACCGGCATCACGACGCCTTTCGTCCAGGGCGCGCCATGGCCGCCCGAGAAGGTCGTCGTCGCCAGGATCTCGATCGCCGGATCGTAATGCAGGTAATACTGCTCCGAGGCATAATCGAAGCTGTCGATGCCGGCCATGATGGGATCGTCCGGCCGCGTCACCTCGACGCGAAAATCGATCATCCCGCCGGGATGGGCCACCCATTGGCAGCCGCACATGAAATGGAAATCGACCTCTTCGCGGAACGACCCCGCGAGGCCGCCATGGCAGCCCGCGAGGCCGGTGCCGGATTTCACCGCCGCGATCAGGTTGTCGAGCGGCTCGCGGGCGATCTTCGCTCGCGTGATCACGGGCACGACGAGGCTCATGCGCTGCAATGACGGATCGCCGAAAGCGGCGAAATCATGCGTCACATGCACGTTCATGCCGTCCTCGCGCAGCATCCCGGCGATGATCGTCGCGCAGGCTTCCGGCTCATGCCCGGGCCAGCCGCCCCAGACGATCAGCGCCTCGCGCATCCGCCGCGCCCCTGGGCTCAGAGGACGCGCGAGCCGTCGGCGACGAGCTGCTTCGCGGCGTCGCTTGGGCTGAGCTTGCCGAAGGCGAGCTGATCGGCGATCGGCCGCAGCACGGTGCGCTCGAACTCCTGGGCGCCCTTGGGCGCCGGCGCCGGATAGGGCATGACCTTGTCGGCGAGCTGGCTCACATATTTCACCGTCGCCTGCTCGGTCTCGTTGAGCGTCGGCAGGATCGCCTCGCGGATCGCCGGCGAGAGCGGCACGCCGCGCTCGACCCCGAGGATTTCGCCTGCCTTGGCATCGTTGACGAAGAAGTTGATGAAGGCGGCGGCGGCCTCGGGTTGTTTCGACGTGGCTCCGACGCTCCAGATCAGCGCCGGGCGATAATAATGGCCCGAGGGCGCGCTCGCGCTCGTCATCGGGAAGGTCGTGATCCCCAGCTTCGACTTGAGCATCAGCTGATAGCCGATGAGCTGGTTCGAATAGACCAGGCCCATCGCCGCCTTGCCGAGCCCGAGCGGGTTCGATTCGATCAGCAACTGATCGAGCGCCTGCACATCGGCGGGCACGCAGCCACCGCGTTTGCGCAGGTCTTCCCAGTAGTTGAAGAATTCCGCGGCATCATCCGCCACGAAGCCGAGCTTGCCGTCGGCGTTGAACAGGAACTTGTTCCGCTGCCGCAGCCAGACATCGAGCGCATAGTGATAGCGCGCGCCATAGGGCGCGCCCCAATAGCCGGGCTTCTTCAGTGCCTTGGTCAGCTCGACCGAGAGATCGGCGAACTCCTTCCAGGTCGTCTTCTCGTTCGGCGGCGCCATGCCGGCCTGCGCGAAGGCCTCGGTGTCATAAAGCAGTGCAAAGGAATTCAGGCCGAGTCCTACGCCCCATACCTTTCCGTCGACGCGGCAGAGATCGACGATGTTCTTGCCGAACCGCTCGATATCCAGCGTTTTCGGCATATAGGCATCAAGTGGGGCGCAGGCGCCGCGGCGTGCATAGTCCGGAAGCGTCGTCGGCTCGAGCTGGAAGACATCGGGAATATTGCGCCCGACCATCTGGGTCGCGAGCTTCGTCCAATAATCGGCGCCGGTGGTCTCGCCGGCGACCTTCACATTGGGGAATTGCTGCTGGTAGAGATCGGCCACCGCGAGCGTGCGCCGCGCGCGATCCTGCGATCCCCACCAGTACATGCGCAGGCGGAGTTCCTGCGCTGTCGCTGGCCGTGATGAGAGCCCGATCGCCAGTGCACCGGCACCGGCTCCAAGCAGACTGCGCCTGCTGATGCTTCCGCCATCCATGGCGATCCTCCCGTTGTTGAGCTGACGATGCTTTGTCGTCGCTGCTTTTCGGCATTGCCTCGTGCCATTTTCGTCACGAGGGAGGTAACCGATCGGTTACAATTTTTACCCGGAGGTTTGTAACTGACTGGTTACAACTTTCCGCGGGGCGGCGCCAATGTCAAGTCGTCACCTGGATCGGTTTCGACCTGGCGCTGGCTGCCGTCCGGTGGCGTGCCCTAAGGGGGGATTGGTCGCGAGCCGCATCTCGCGCAGAAGCCGAGTGACAGCAGCCGACAGGCTGCAGGCGACCGCCGGGCTGCGACGCCACGAACGGTCATTTGCTGCGAATAGCTGCAGAAATAGGTCTCGTGTGCGCTCGCGCTGCGACCCTATGCGACCCTGCCGAAGACGGTGCTCAGCCCTGCGACGCGCCTTGCTGAAGCGGCGCCGCCTGCTTCGCCGGCGCCGGCTTGTTCCGCCCGCCCGATTTCAGCATGTCCCAGCTGTTCGGCTGGCTGACGCTGCGCTTGAGATAGGCGACGGTGGCGGCCGCCTCGGCCGGGCTCTGGTCCTGCCGCGCCAGCTCCTCGGCCTCGGTGAAGCGGCCTTGCAGGCCGAGCACCAGCACGAGATTCTGCCGGACCCGCGCATCGCTCCTGTTCGAGGAGGCCGCTTCGCGCAGCACGCGCTCGGCTTCCGGCAGGTGCCTGGACAGCGCCAGCGACAGGCCGAGATTGGACATGATGGTCGGCTCGCCCGGAGCGAGCTTCAGCGCGGTCTCATAGAGCTGCTGGGCGCGCGGATGCTCGCCGAGCTGGTCGGCGACGGTGCCCTGCGCCGACAGGATGCGCCAGTCCGGGCGCTCCGGCGAATGCGCCCGCCCGAGCACCTCGTCGGCCTCCTTCAGCCGGCCGTTATCGGCGAGCGAACGGCCGTAGGCGCCGAGCATTTCCTTGTCGTCGCCGAAGGTCAGCACGGCGTTCTGCAGGATCGCCAGCGCCTGGGCGTGCTGTCTTTGTGCGCGAAGCGCGCGGGCATAGTAGAAGGCGGCGTTGCGATCCTTCTGGTTCGCCTCGTAGCGCTTGCCCCATTTGCTGGATTCGCTCGCCCACTCGGCCTGGCTGCGCGGTTGGGTCGGCGCCTGGCCGATCGAGCCCGTGATATCGCCGATGCCACCGCCACGGCTCTGGCAACCGGCCAGCGCCAGCGCAGCGAGGCAGACCGCCGCGAACAGGCCATGCCGGGAGGAAGCGGTCCGGCGTGCGGGCTGGGAAAGGCTGTGAGACATGGGGAAGGGCGCCTCGCCGCGTTGGAAGCTCTGGTCGCTCAGGTGATAAAACGTTAACCCTAATGCTTCCTTAACCGGTCCTGCCGTTCCCTGTTCCTCCCGCTCTCGACCTGGTCCGCCAACCGTGCATAGCCTGCTCCTCGCCTCGGCGCCCGCCGCCATTCCGGTCCATATCGTCTCCAAGGCCGGCTGGGCCGCGCTGGCCGAGACCTTGCCGCCCCAGGCCGGCCGATTCGCGCAGGCTCAGGGCTTTGTCGCGCGGCCCGGCCAGCATCTCGTGCTGCCCGATGCGTCAGGCGCGATCGCTGCGGCGCTGCTCGGCGTCGAGCCGGCTGGCGCACGCTGGCGCGATCCCTTCGCGCCCGGCCGCCTTGCCGCGACGCTTCCCGCCGGCGATTACGCGCTCTCCGGTGAGATCGACGATCCGGGCCTCGCCGCGCTGGCCTGGCTGCTCCAGACCTATCGCTTCGAGCGCTACCGCAAGAAGCCGGCCGCCGCGGCACGCCTCGTTATCCCGGAGGGTGTCGATGGCGCGGAGCTGAGCGCGCTGGCGGATTCCGTCGCGCTCGCCCGCGACCTCGTCAACACGCCGGCCAACGATCTCGGCCCCGCCGAGATCGAGCAGGCGATCCGCCAGCTCGGCCAGGAATGCGGTGCCACCGTCGTTAGCATCGTCGGCGACGACCTGATCGCCCGCAATTTTCCGATGATCCATGCCGTCGGCCGCGCCTCCTCGCGGGCGCCGCGCCTGATCGACCTGGTCTGGGGCGATCCATCCCATCCCAAGGTGACGCTGGTCGGCAAGGGCGTCGCCTTCGACACGGGCGGGCTCAACCTCAAGCCCGATGCCAGCATGCTGTTGATGAAGAAGGATATGGGCGGGGCGGCCGCCGCGATCGCCGCGGCGCGCATGATCATGCTGGCGAAGCTGCCGATCAGGCTGCGCCTGCTCGTGCCGGCGGTCGAGAACGCCGTCTCGGGCTCGGCTTTCCGGCCGGGCGATGTCTTGCCGAGCCGCAAGGGCATCTCCGTCGAGATCGGCAATACCGACGCGGAGGGCAGGCTCATCCTCGCCGATGCGCTGGCGCTGGCCGATGAGGAGACGCCGGAGCTGCTGGTCGATTACGCCACGCTGACCGGCGCAGCCCGCGTCGCGCTCGGGCCGCAGTTGCCGCCCTTCTACACCCATGACGAGGGGCTGGCGGCCGAGATCACCAGGCTGGGGCGGGCGGTCAACGATCCGGTCTGGCGCTTGCCGCTCTGGCCGCCCTATGACGACATGCTCGACTCCAAGGTGGCCGATGTGAACCATGTCTCCGGCGGCTCCTTCGCCGGTTCCGTCACCGCAGCCCTCTTCCTCAACCGCTTCGTCGAAAAGACGCAGTCCTACGCGCATTTCGACATTTACGCCTGGAATCCCTCGGCCAAACCGGGGCGCCCCGAGGGCGGCGAATGCCAGGCGGCGCGGCTGACCTATGCCCTGGTGAAGCAGTTTTACCCTGTCGGTTAAGCCTCTTCGCCGACAGCGATTGCGCGGTTCCGCCAAGCCGATAATGATACGGGTCCGTAACGATCGGGACCCCTTCATTCATGGCGTTGGAGATCAGGCCCTCGCAGGCGCTCAAGCTCTGGCGGCAGGTTCATCTCGACCTGGTGAAGGATAGCGATGCCGATCTCTCGGCGCGCCAGACCGCGATCCTGCTGACGATCTACCTCGAATTGCCACCGCATACGGTCCGCGGTCTCGCCCAGCAGCTCGGCGTCACCAAGCCGGTGATCACCCGCGCGCTCGACACGATGGGCAAGCTCGGCCTGGTCACGCGCCGGCGCGACGAGTTCGACAAGCGCAATGTCGTCATCCAGCGCACGGTCGCGGGCGCCCTCGCGGTCGAGCGCCTGGCCGATCTCATCGTCCAGCGCTCGCGCGAGCTGGGGCCGGGCTAGCCGTCATTGCGAGGAGCGTCAGCGACGAAGCAATCCAGGCGACGTGGAGCGCTGCCGCCCCTGGATTGCATCGCTGCACTCGCAATGACGACGAGGGCAGATGCACCAACGATCTTCGCCCATTAACCGGTAGCGGCTAGATTGCCGCGATGAGCACGATTCTCGACCGCCGCCTGACCCCCGCCCGCCCCGACCTCGCCGCCCGTCATCTCGAAGGGCAGGTCGAAGCCCGCGCCTTCGCCGATCCGATCGCGATGCGCGTCGTCGCTCCCTCCGCGCCGCTGCGGCGCGAGCCGCGCCCCGATGCCCCGCTCGATACCGAGGTGCTCTGCGGCGAGCAGGTCGCGGTCTACGAGCAGCATGAGGGCTGGGCCTGGGGCCAGCTCGGCGCGGACGGCTATGTCGGCTACCTGCCCGACGATGCCTTGCGCCCTGATGTGATGACGCCGACGCATCGGGTCTCCGCCCTGTTCAGCCATGTCTATCCCGGGGCCTCGATCAAGCTGCCGCCGCTTTCGCTTCTGCCGATGGGCGCTGCGGTGGCCGTGACGGGCGAAGCCGGCGAGTTCCTCGTGCTGGCCGATGGCGGCCATGTCTGGCGCGGGCATTTGCAGCCGCTCGGAGCGGTCGAGCCCGATTTCGTCGCGGTCGCCGAGCGCTTCGAGCATTTGCCCTATCTTTGGGGCGGCAAGACCGCTCAGGGCCTCGACTGCTCCGGCCTGACTCAAATCTCGCTCGCCGCCGCCGGCCTTTTCGCTCCGCGAGATACGGACATGCAGGAGAAGGCGCTCGGCGCAGCGCTTCCCTTCGACGAGAGCCTCGCCGGCCTGAAGCGCGGCGACATCGTCTTCTGGAAAGGCCATGTCGGCATCATGACCGATGCCGAGACCCTGCTGCACGCGACAGCCTACACGATGAGCGTCTACCGCGAGCCCTTGCGCACCGCCCGCGATCGGATCGCGAAGAACAGTTTTGGCGCGATCACGGGCATCCGCAGGCTCGGGTGAAACCTAGCTAAGACCCTTGAGCTTGTAGAGTGCTTCCAGCGCCTGGCGCGGCGTCATCTCGTCGAGGTCGAGCTCGGTCAGCGCATCGCGCAGCGCGTCCGCCGCCGGAGCGGCCTCGGCCACGGGGGCAGGGCGCCTGACCGGCGCAGCGAAGAGCGGCAGGTCGTCGACCAGCGAGGCGACCGGCTTCTCGCGCTCGGTCTTCTCCAGCTCGCCGAGGATGGCGCGGGCACGCTCGACCACCGCGGGCGGCAGGCCGGCGAGCTTGGCGACCTGGATGCCGTAGGAACGGTCGGCCGCGCCCGGCACGACCTCGTGCAGGAAGACGACCTCGCCATTCCATTCGGTGACGCGCACGGTTGCGTTGGCGACGCGGTCGAGCCGGTCTCCGAGCGCGGTCAGCTCATGGTAATGCGTCGCGAAGAGCGAGCGGCAGCGGTTGATCTCATGCAGATGCTCGATCGCGGCCCAAGCGATCGAGAGCCCGTCGAAGGTCGCGGTGCCGCGGCCGATCTCGTCGAGGATGACGAGCGCGCGAGGGCCGGCCTGGTTCAGGATCGCCGCGGTCTCGACCATCTCGACCATGAAAGTCGAGCGCCCGCGGGCGAGGTCGTCGGCCGCGCCGACGCGCGAGAACAGCCGGTCGACCACGCCGATATGCGCCTGGCTTGCCGGCACGAAGGCACCCATCTGGGCGAGCACGGCGATCAGCGCGTTCTGGCGCAGGAAGGTCGATTTACCCGCCATGTTGGGACCGGTGATCAGGCAGATGCGCCCACCCCTGGCCTTGGCATCCGGCGGCGAAAGCTCGCTGTCATTGGCGACGAAGGGCTTGCCGTCGCGCTTCAGCGCCGCCTCGACCACGGGGTGGCGCCCGGCTGTGATCGCGAAGGCGGTGCCTTCGTCGACGAGCGGCCGCGTCCAGCCCTCACTCGCGGCAAGTTCGGCGAGCGCGGCGGTGACGTCGATCTCGGCCAGCGCCAGAGCCGCCGTCTTGACGGGCTCCGCTTCGGCCAGCACGGCCTCGGTCAGGGCGGCGAAGATCGTCAGCTCAAGCTTCAGAGCCCGGTCGGCGGCAGAGGCGATCTTGGATTCGAGCTCTCCGAGCTCGACCGAGGAGAAGCGCATCGCGTCCGACATGGTCTGCCGGTGCACGAATGTCGCCCGCCAGGGCTCCTTGAGAAAATCCTCGCCGACGGCCTGCGGCACCTCGACGAAATAGCCGAGCATCGAATTGTGCTTGATGCGCAGCGTCCGGCAGCCGGTCTCGTTGGCATAGCGCGCCTGGAGCTGGGCGATGACCTTGCGCGAATCGACCTGGAGCAGGCGCAGCTCGTCGAGCGCCGCGTCGTGCCCGTCGCGGACGAAGCGGCCGTCGCGCTTGTTGAGCGGCAGTTCGTCGGCGAGCGTCTCCGTCAGCTTGAGCGGCAGCGTGGCATCGGTCTGCGCGAGCGCATCGGCCGCCAATGCGAGGTCGCGCGGCAACTCGCGCCGCCCGCTGAGGGCCATCGCGAGGTCGCGCGCAGCGGTCAGGCCGGCGCCGAGGGCGGCGAGATCACGCGGGCCGCCACGGTCGAGCGAGAGTCGCGCCAGCGCGCGGGCGATGTCGGGCACACGGGCGAGATCGCGGCGCAGATCGTCGCGCAGCGGTGTGTCGGTCACGAGCGCCTCGACCGCGTCGTGCCGCGCTGCGATGGCGGCGGGGTCGGTAAGCGGCCCGGCGAGCCGCTCGGCGATCAGGCGCGCGCCACCCGGCGTCACCGTGCGGTCGATCGCCGAGAGCAGGCTGCCGGTGCGTTCGCCCGAGAGCGTGCGGGTCAACTCGAGATTGGCGCGCGTCGCCGCATCGATCAGCATGGTCGCGCTGCCGCTGTCGCGCACCGGCGGCGAGAGCGGCGGGCGCGCGCCGAACTGAGTACGCTCGACATAGGCGAGGGCGGCGCCCGCCGCCGCGATCTCGGCTCGGCTGAAGGCGCCGAAAGCGTCGAGCGTGGCGACACCGAAGAACTCTTTCAACCTCCGTTCGGCGGAGGCGGCATCGAGCCCCTCGCGCGCCAGCGGCGTCACCGGGACGGTGAGCTCGCGCCAGAATTCGCGCAGCTCCGGATCGTCATGGATCGCCTCGGGGCAGACGATCTCGCGCGGCTCGAGCCGAGCGAACTCGACGGCGAGCCGCTCCTGCGGCGTCTCCAGCACGGAGAAGCGTCCGGTCGAGATGTCGACGGCGGCAAGCCCGTAGAGCGAGCCCGCATCGCTCAGCTTGCGGCGCGCCACCGCCACCAGCAGGCTGGCGCGGCCGGGCTCGAGCAGGCGTTCTTCGGTGATCGTGCCCGGCGTGACCAGCCTGACCACGTCGCGCTGCACCACCGACTTGCCGCCGCGCTTCTTCGCCTCGGCCGGATCCTCGGTCTGCTCGCAGACCGCGACGCGGTGTCCCGCTGCGATCAGCCGTTGCAGGTAGTCGTCGGCGCGCTCGACCGGCACGCCACACATCTTGATGTCCTCGCCGAGATGCTTGCCGCGCTTGGTCAGCACGATGCCGAGCGTGCGCGAGGCGATCTCGGCATCCTGGAAGAACAGCTCGTAGAAATCGCCCATCCGGTAGAACAGCAGGCAGTCCGGATTGGCGGCTTTGATTTCGACATATTGCGCCATCATCGGCGTGACGCGGCCGGCATCGGCCGGCGCCTTGGCGGCGGAAATGTCGATGGCGGGCGGGGTGGCGGTGTCGTCTCGGCGCATGGCGGCGGACGCTATCAAAAAGCGCGGCGCCTCGCCCATGCGTTAGGACGGCTTTCAACAATTGAAAGCATCGTCAGTGAAATCTTACTGGCCGAAAGTCCGCGGATGGCGTTGATTCTCGATTTGATCGAAAGCCTGTCCTTCGTCCTGCTTGCGGCGTTGGCGTTGACGATCATCTTGCCGCGGATTGAACGCTGGCGATATCTGCCGCCGCTGGCGACGGGGCTGATCCTTGGCGCGGCCGGCTTCTGCAGCATGATCGAGCCGGTGATGCTGAAGCCTGGCATCGCCATCGATTCGCGTAATATCGCCATTCTTCTCGCCGGGCCGCTGGGCGGCCCCATCGCGACCATGCTCACTGCCGTGCCTCTGGCGCTCTTTCGCTATTCCAATGGCGGCGCCGGCATGCCGGGCGGCATAGCCGGCATCCTGCTCAGCGCCGCCTGCGGTCTGGCGATCCATCTGCACATTGCACGCAAGCGGCGCCAGCCCGCGATCACGGATGTCTGGCTGCTCGGGCTGGCCGCCGCCTTCGTGCTGTTTCCACCCGTGCTGCTGCTGCCGGATTGGGACGTCGCCCTGTCAGTGCTGCGTATGGCGACGCCACCGGCGCTGCTGGTCAACGTCACCGGCACGATGCTGGCCGGCATGATCCTGTTCGGCGATGCCGAGCGGCGCGAGAACGCCTATCGCCTGCGCTCGCTGATCGATCGGGCGCCGGGCACGCTCTATCAGCGCGTGGTGCGACCCGACGGCACGCTGAGCTACCATTTCGCCTCGTTCAGCATCGACGGATTGCTCGGCATCTCCAAGGAGGCGGTCGAGCGGGATCCCGAGATCTGGCTCGGCAAGATGCTGCCGGAGGATCGCGCCCGCTTCGAACGGGAGCGAGCCGCCCCGGGTGGAGCCGATTTCTGGCGTTTCGAGGCCCGCTATCTCTGCCCGGACGGCTCCATAGCCTGGCTGCGCAGCGAGGCGGCGATGCGCCGGCTCAGGGATGGCTCTATGGTCTGGGACGGCATCCTGCTCGATGTCACCGACGAGAAGACGCTCGAGACGCGCCGGCAGGAGATAGAGGAGCAGCGCAAATCGGCGCTCGACGAGCTTGCCGCCAATCTCGAGATCACGGTCGGCCAGGCGCTGCAGCAGGTCGCGGCCTCGGTGCGCGACATGCATCAGGCCGCGAGCCAGATGGCCGAAAGCGCCAATCAAACCGCCTTGCGCGCCGTCGATGTCACGCGTCAGGCCGAGCACGCCTCGCAGCGTGTCGGCAGCGTCGCGATGGCGGCGGAGGAAATCGATGCCTCGATCCGTGAATTGACGCGCCGCACCGCTCACGCCGACGACACGGCCCGCGACGCCGCAAGCTATGTCCGGTCCACCCGGCAGGATGTCTCGGGCCTCGGCGCTGCGGCTGACAAGGTCAGCGCCGTGCTCGATTTCATCGAGGACATCGCCTCGCGCACCAACCTGCTCGCGCTCAACGCCACGATCGAGGCCGCCCGCGCCGGCGCGGCCGGCCGCGGCTTCGCGGTCGTCGCCGGCGAGGTCAAGAACCTCGCCGAACAGACCCAGAAGGCGACTCGCGATATCGGCGAGACCTTGCAGGAGATCCGCACCGCCGCAGCCACGGCCTCAGACGCCATCGCGCAGATCGAGGGCACGATGAGCGTCATCGAGCAGACCTCCGGCGCCATTGCCGATGTGGTGAGCCGCCAGGCCGAGATCGCTTCCGGCATCGCCTCGGATGCCCAGCTCGTCGCGGGCAGCACCAATGCGGTCAGCGAAAGCGTCGGCAGCGTCGGCACCGAAGCGCGCGGCACCGGCGAGACCGCTATCCGCGTCGTCGAAGCGGCGCGCCAGGTCAGCGATCAGACCGTGGCGCTCGACCGCTATGTCGGCGACTTCGTCCGCAGCGTGCGCGGCCGGCTCTGAGCCTTTTCGCCGCACGCAAAACAGGCAGGCGATTTTTGCTGGACCGTCATGCCATCTGGTTGACAGACGCGCCTTGTGGAGCGGCCTAGCGCTGCCCTATGGTCCGCCTCCCTCCCGGAAACGCTCACAAAAAGAACAAGCGCATGACCGACAAAAAGCCGATCAAGCACGCCCGCCCGACATTCACCGATCAGGAAGCCCTGCTTTTCCACTCCGAAGGGCGCCCGGGCAAGCTCGAGATCGTGCCGACCGTGCCGATGGCGACGCAGCGCGACCTTTCGCTCGCCTACTCGCCCGGCGTCGCTGTGCCCGTCCTCGCCATCGCCGATGACCATACCAAGGCCTATGACTATACCGCCCGCGCCAACCTCGTCGCGGTCATCTCGAACGGCACAGCCATCCTCGGCCTCGGCAATCTCGGCGCGCTCGCCTCGAAGCCGGTGATGGAAGGCAAGTCGATCCTGTTCAAGCGCTTCGCCGATGTCGACTCGATCGACCTCGAGGTCGATGCCGAGGATCCCGACACCTTCATCAACGTCGTGCGCTATCTCGGCCCGTCCTTCGGCGGCATCAACCTCGAGGACATCAAGGCTCCCGAATGCTTCATCATCGAGCAGCGCCTGCGCGAGCTGATGGACATCCCGGTCTTCCATGACGACCAGCACGGCACGGCGATCATAGCCGCCGCAGGCCTGATCAACGCGCTCGACCTGACCGGCCGCGACGTCAAGTCGACCCGCCTCGTCATCAACGGCGCCGGCGCGGCCTCGATCGCCTGCACCGAACTGCTCAAGGCGATGGGCTTCAAGCCCGACAACGTCATCCTCTGCGACACCAAGGGCGTGATCTACCAGGGTCGCACCGAGGGCATGAACCAGTGGAAATCGGCCCATGCCGCCATCACCGACCGGCGCACCCTGGCGCAGGCGATGGAGGGCGCCGACGCCTTCTTCGGCCTCTCGCAGAAGGGCGCCGTGACCGCCGACATGGTGCGCTCGATGGCGCCGAACCCGATCATCTTCGCCATGGCCAATCCCGATCCGGAGATCACGCCGGAAGAGGTCGCCGCCATCCGCGACGACGCCATCATGGCGACCGGCCGCTCGGACTATCCCAACCAGGTCAACAACGTCCTCGGCTTCCCCTTCATCTTCCGCGGCGCGCTCGATGTGCGGGCTACCACGATCAACATGGAGATGAAGATCGCCGCTGCCGAGGCGCTCGCCTCGCTGGCGCGCGAGGATGTCCCGGACGAGGTCGCCGCCGCCTATCAGGGCTCGCGTCCGCGCTACGGCAAGGACTACATCATCCCGGTCCCGTTCGACCCGCGCCTGATCCATGTCGTGCCGATGGCGGTCGCCAAGGCGGCGATGGAGACCGGCGTCGCCGGCAAGCCGATCGCCGATTTCTCGGGCTACCAGGCGCAGCTCTCGGCGCGGCGCGACCCCGTTGCGGGCACGCTGAACCGCATCTTCGAGCGCGTCCGCCGCTATCCCAAGCGCGTCGTCTTCGCCGAGGGCGAGGAGGAGCAGGTCATTCGCGCCGCCATGTCCTTCGTCAACCAGGGACTCGGCAAGGCCATTCTCGTCGGCCGCGAGGAGCCGATCCTGGCGACGGCAGCCTCGCTCGGCGTCGATCTCGCGGCTCGCGGCATCGAGATCCACAATGCCCGCCTCTCGCATCGCAACAGCGCCTATGCGCAGTATCTTTATGAGCGGCTGCAGCGTCAGGGCTTCCTGTTCCGCGATTGCCAGCGCCTGATCAACCAGGACCGCAATCATTTCGCTGCCGCCATGGTCGCGCTCGGCGACGCGGATGCGATGGTGACCGGCGTCACCCGCAACTACTCGATCGCGCTGGAGGAGGTCCGCCGCGTCATCGACGAGAAGCCCGGCCATCGCGTCATCGGCGTCTCCGTCGTGATCTCGCGCGAGCGCACCGTGCTGGTGGCCGATACGGCCATCGCCGAGATGCCGACGGCGCAGGAGCTGTCGGAGATCGCGACCGAAGCCGCCGGCGTGGCGCGGCGCCTCGGCTATGATCCGCGCGTCGCCTTGCTCGCCTTCTCGACCTTCGGCCATCCGGCCGGCGAGCGCTCCGAGAAGGTGCAGGAGGCGGTGCGCATCCTTAATCGCCAGCGTGTCGATTTCGAATATGATGGCGAGATGGCCGCCGATGTCGCGCTCAACCCCGAGCTGATGGCGCAGTATCCGTTCTGCCGCCTCAGCGGGCCGGCGAACGTGCTGGTCATGCCGGCTTTCCACTCGGCCTCGATCTCGACCAAGCTGATGCAGGAACTCGGCGGCGCCACCGTGATCGGCCCGCTGATCGTCGGCCTCGACAAGCCCGTACAGATCGTGCCGCTCGGCGCCAAGGACAGCGACATCGTCAATATGGCGGCGCTGGCAGCGTTCAACATCGGCGGCTGAGCGAGCGCCAGGGACACGCGCAATCCGTCATGGTCGGGCTCGTCCCGACCATCCACGTCTCCGCTCGTCGAAGGCTGTATCCAAGACGCGGATGCTTGGCGCTAGGCCGAGCATGACCGGAATCTTGGCTGCGGCACGCCTCGGGCGTGCCGCAGCCGGAGGCCGGCTAATAGTGCCAGTGCACCGGCGGCAGGCCGGCGACAGGCAGCTCGACCTTGGCGATATGGTCGCCGAGCAGGCAGCCGAGATAGGCGGTGCGCAGCTCCGGTCCGCCAAAGGCGATGCTGGAGAGATTGCGCAGCTTGGCCGCGGGATTTGAATCCATATGCGGCCGACCGAGCGCATTGTCGCCGAAGGCCGCCTCGACCCAGGCGACATGGTCGGCATCGCTCTCGCTCAGCACGATCGCGCAATCGCCGCTCTCGGGATCGATCCGCATCAGCTGGTTCGAGATCACCCCGGCGATCCAGACCTTGCCCTCGGCATCGAAGGCGAGCCCGTCGGGGAACTGGCCTTCGCCGAATTCATAGACGACCTCTTTCGGCCCGAGGCTGGCATCATCCTTCAGCGGGAAGCGGCTGAGCCGCCTGCCATAGGTCTCGTTGACATAGAGCCAGCGCCGATCGGGCGAGATCTGGCATTCATTGGTGAAACCGAGCCCGTCGGCGGCGATGCGCGCGCCCGTCTCGTCCAGCACGGCGATGAAGCCGCTCTTCGAATCGAGCCGATAATCGAGCGATCGTGGCACGACGGTTGTCGAGACGGTGAGCCAGAGCCGGCCGCGATGATCGCGCACGACATAGTTCGAGGGCGGGATCGGCCGCCCATCGATCTCGGTCAGATAGGGCGAGACCTGCCCGTCCCGCGTCAGCCGCCAGACGCCGCCGATCTCGCTGCCGAGATTGGCGATGAGGAAGGAGCCGTCCGGCTCGAGCGCGATGCCGTTCGGGCGCAGGCCCTCCGGCAGATCGGCTGTCGTCCCGGCATAGAGCGCCTGTGTCCTGTCTGGCTTCAGATGGGCGACGCCGCCGCGCCAGTCGGCGGTGAAGAGATCGCCCTTTGCCGTGGCGAGAACGCATTCCGGGCGGCTGAGGCCCTTGCCGAGGAGCGCGACGTCCGAGAGGGAGAGCTTCATCCGCGCATGAACCAGACCAGGGCCATCGGGATCGCCTCGACATAGGTGACGAGGAAGAGGACGCAGAGCGCGAGGATGAACATCGGGATCAACTCGCGCGAAATCGCGACCATGCCAACGCGAGCGATCTTGGCGGCGACGAAGAGCGTGCCGCCGACCGGCGGCGTGTAGAGCCCGATGACGAGGTTGAACACCATGATCAGGCCGAGATGGACCGGGTCGATGCCGAAGGCCTTGGCTGTCGGGATGAAGAGCGGGGCCGTCAGCATCAGCGAGGGCAGCGGCTCCAGGAAGATGCCGACCAGGATCAGCGCCAGGTTCAGCAGCAGCAGGAAGACATATTTGTTCTCGGCAATGTTGAGGATCGACTGCGCCAGGTTTGCAGGGATCTGCTCGACCGTGATCAGCCACGAGAGAGCGCCGGTGGCGCCGACGACGAGCATCACGACCGCACTGGTGCGGAAGCTCTGCAGCAGCATGCCCGGCACCTGCGCCGGCTTGACCTCGCGATAGACGAAGAGCGCCAGGATCAGCCCGTAGAAGACGGCGACGGAAGCCGCCTCGGTCGGCGTGAAGATCCCGGAGAGGATGCCGCCGAGGATGACGACGGGCATGCCCGAGGCCGGCAGGATGGCGACGAAACTCTTCCAGATATCGGCCTTGGTCGGCATCGCGCCGCCGAGATCGCAGCCGAGCGAACGACCCTTCCAGATACAGATCAGGATCAGGGCGAATGCGAGCGTGAAGGCGGGGAAGACGCCGGAGACCAGCAGCTCGCGGATCGAGACATTGCCGACGAAGCCATAGACCAGGAGCGGGATCGAGAGCGGCATCAGCACGCCGATCGTACCGGCGACCGCGATCAGCGCACCGGCGAAGGCGCGCGGATAGCCGCGCTCGGCCATGCGCGGCACCATGATCGAGCCGATCGCAGCGGAATCCGCCACAGCCGAGCCCGAGACCGAGCCGAACATGGTGCAGGCCGAGACGGTGACGACGCCGAGCCCGCCCGGCATGAAGGCGAGCAGCGAGCGGGCAAAATCGATCAGCCGCTTGCCGACGCCGCCATGGGTGATCAGCTCGCCGGTGAAGATGAAGAGCGGGATCGCCGCCAGATGCAGCGGCTCGACGCTGGAGATGTAGGACAGGAAGATCGCCTCGAGCGGGTAGCCCTGCCCGAAGATCCAGATCGTCGCGACGGTGGTCAGCAGCAGCGCCCAGACCAGCGGCATGCCGAGCAGGGCGAGCGCAAAGAAGACGACGCAAATGACGGCGAGAACCATGGCGTCAGTCCTGGAAGGCTTCTTGCGGGATCGGCCTACCCATGGCGAGCAGGACGGTCTCGTAGATGACGAAAACGAGTGCGAAGGCGGAGCCGACCGGCATGGCCAGATACTGCACGCCGATCGGCCAGTGCAGCACGGTCATCTCCTGGCCCATCGTGCTCTCGGAAATGCTCAAGCCGTACCAGATCAGCAGCAGGAGCAGCCCGACAACGCCGACACGCGTCGCGAGCTCGACCGCATGGCCGATCGCGGGCGGGAACGAGTCCACGAACTCGGTGATGCGCATATGGGCGCCGCGCCGAGCGGCCGAGGCGCCGCCCAGAAACGTCGCCCAGAGCAACACGAACTCGCCGAATTCGGTGTTCCAGGCGATGTCGCTGTTGAGCGCCACGCGCGCCGCGACATTGGCGAACATCACGATGAGCAGGGTCGCGGCCAGCAAGGTCACGGCGACGTCGATCGCGTCGCCGAGCCAGCGCAGCGGGGCCGGCTCGGCCCGGTCCGGGCGATAGAGAAAGCTCATGCCGGCCTCCGCCTCAGCAGCTTGGACTGTCAGCTCATGCTCTTGCGGATCTCGGCCGCCTCGTTGAGCATCTGGTCGACAGCCGCGGCGCCGAACTCCTTGCGGGCGCGGTCATAGGCGCCTTCACTCGCCTTGCGCCAGATGGAGAGGTCGGGCTTGGTGATCGTGGCGCCCTTGGCGGTCATCTCGGCCAGCAGCTTGTCGTCATTGGCGCGGACCTCCTTGCGGTTCCAGTCGCCGGATTCCTTGGCCGCCTTGATGACGCCCTGCTGGTCCTCGGCCGACATGCCCTTGAACGAGCGCTCGGCCATGGCGAGCCAGAGCGGCGAATAGACGTGCTGCGACAGCGTCACGTATTTCGCGACTTCGTAGAAGCGCTGCGAGAAGATCGTGTCGATCGGGTTCTCCTGGCCGGAGACGGTATTCTGCTGGATGCCGAGATAGACCTCGGTCACCGGCATCACGACCGGCGAGAAGCCGATCGATTCCATGATCCAGCGGATCATCTCGACCGGGGCGATGCGCAGCTTCTTGCCCTTGGCGTCGGCCGGGCTGTTGAGCGGGAAGTTGGTGGTGAAGCTGCGGAAGCCCGCTTCCCAGTTGCCGATCACCCGCATGCCCTTGGCCGGGAGCTGGTCCGCCTGCTGCTGGATGAACTTGGAGCTGTCATAGAGCTTCCAGCCCTGCTCGTAATTCTCGGCGAGATAGGGCAGGGCGACGAGCGAGAGGTCCTTCACATGCGGCGTGAAGGTGACGACGCCGGTGACCGCGAAATCAAGTCCGCCGAGCTGGAGCTGGTCGAGCGACTTGGCGTCGTTGGCGAGCTGGCCGGAATGGAAGACCTGCACCTTGTAGCGGCCCGAGGTGTATTTCTCGACGGCGGCTGCGAACATCTCGGCTGCCTGCTGGCGCGCGCCGATCGAGGTGTCGGTATGGCTGAAGCGCAGCGTCTTCACATTCTGCGCGCGGGCGATGAAGGGAAAGCCGGTGACGGCGAGGCCGGTCGCGGCAGCAGTGCCTTTCAAGAGATCGCGTCTGTTCTGCATGATATCCTCCCCGGATGATGTGTGATGGCCAGTCGAGCGGCTTCTTCGGCCGCCTTCTCGTGGATCAGAGCGTGATGAAGCGACCCTCCCGAGCGGAGCGGTAGACAGCTTCCTCGATCGCAAGATTGCGCAGGTAGTCGCGGCCGGAATTGACCAGCGGCGTGCCCTTGGTCAGATGCTCGACGATGTGCTGCGACTGCCCGTAGACGCAGTCGCCGCCATAACCGCGATCCTGCCAGGCATAGGGATGTTCGGCTTCCTCGCCGCGCAGCTTGCGCAGGAAGAGCTTGCCGTAACCGTCGAGCCTGAGCACGCCCTGGTCGCCCTCGACCAGCAGCACGCCATTGGTCATGCGCGTATCGTCGGACGGGTGATCGACATGGCGGTTGCCGTCGAACAGCCCGGCCGCACCATCCGCGAAATCGAAGATCACCAGCCCGGCATCCTCACCCTTGATCACCGGGTTGATCCGCCGCAGCCGGGCGAAGACGCCGGTGATCTCGCCGAGCAGGTAGCGGAAGACGTCGATCAGGTGGATGCCGGTCTCGTGGATCAGGAAGCGCGGCATCTGCTGGAAGTAGGGCTGGCGCGAGAGATAGGCCTCCGGCCCCTGGCCATCGCCGGGGCGCAGCCGGAAGGTGATGTTGAGCGGCTTTCCAATCGCGCCCGCCCGGATCAGCCGATGCGCTTCCATGAACCAGGGCATGAAGCGGAAATTCTCGTGCACGGCGAGCATCACACCGGCTTTCTCGGCTGTCTCGACGATGAGGGCAGCCTCGTCATATTCGGGCGCGACCGGCTTCTGGCAGATCATCTTCACGCCGCGTTTCGTCGCTGCCTCGACCAGCGCCCGATGCGTCTGCGGCGGCGTGACGATGTCGATCAGGTCGGGCTTCACCGTATCGAGCATCGCCTCGGCCTCGTTGAAGGCTGCTGCGCCCGGGAATAGCGACGCTGCCGCCATGCGCTTGGCCTCGTCCCGGTCGGCCACGCCGACGACGCGCACGCCTTCCATCCGGCTCCAGGCATCCTGGTGGAACCGGCTGAAATAGCCGCAGCCAGCGATGGCGACGGACAGCGTCATTGCGGATCGGCCCCGCCGCTGCGGATCAGGTCGGCGACAGTCTGGCCGATCTCGCGCGTGCCGTTCCTGCCGCCGATATCGTAGCTGCGCAGGTTCATCGTGCCGAAGGCGAGGTCGATGCTGAGTTCGATCGCACGGGCGGCGTCGCGCGCAGCATTGCTGCCATGGCGCTCGCCGAGCCAGTCCAGCATCATCGCGGCCGAGAGGATCATCGCCGTCGGGTTGGCGATGCCCTTTCCGGCAATGTCCGGCGCCGTGCCATGGCTCGGCTGGAACATCCCATTGGCCGCGCCGATATCGGCCGAGGGCGCAAAGCCCATCCCGCCGATCAGCCCGGCGCCGAGATCCGACAGGATATCGCCGAACAGGTTCTCCATCGGCAGCACGTCGAAATCCCAGGGCCGGCGCACGAGATCGAGCGCCATCGCGTCGACATAGTGGTGGCGCGCCTCGATATCGGGATGCTTTGCCGCCGCCTCGTGGAAGACCTGGCGCATGAAGGCGAAGGAGCGGAAGACATTGGCCTTGTCGATAAGCGTCACCCGCCCGGGCGTGCCGCGCGTCTCGCGCCGGCGCCGCGCCAGCCCGCAGCAGAAATCGGTCAGCTGCTCGGTCACCGCCCGCGTGATCACCTGGGTATCGCGCGCCTCGCGGCCGTCGATGATCTCGCCCTTGCCGCGCGAGGCGAACATGCCCTCGGTCGATTCTCTGACGATGACGAGGTCGATCTTCGCTGCGCGCGCGTCGGCCAGCACCGGCGGCACGCCGGGAATGGCGCGGATCGGCCGGACGCCGGCATAGAGGCCAAAGGCCACGCGCATGTCGAGCTGCGGCGCGATCTCGGTGCCATCCGGAAAGCGGATATCGGGCCAGCCCATCGCGCCGAACAGGATCGCGTCGGCCTTGCCCGCCCGCTCCAGCCCGTCCTTGGGCAGGATCGCCCCGGTATCCTTGTAGTGATGGGCCCCGCCCGGGATCAGCTCCTGGCGGAAGGAGAGGTCGAAGCGCTCCTCGACCGCACCGAGCACGGCATGCGCCGCCTCCATGACTTCGATGCCGATACCCTCGCCCGGCATCACCGCGAGATGGAAGGAATTGGAGCTCATAGCCGCTGGATTCCGTGACGTTCGATGATGGCGGTGAGTTCGTGGCCGCCACGCTTGCGGTGGATGAAGTAGAGGTCGCGGGCGCGCTCGCAGTTGCCGGCAAGGATCGCCTCGACCACGGCGCGGTGCTCGGCGGTCGATTTAATCGGCAGCGGCCGCAGCGAGAGCGTGAACATCCGGGCGCGATGCGCCTGGTCCCAGACCTGCATGATCATCGCTGCGAGCCGCTTGTTGCCGCAGAGCCGGGCGAGGTTGAGGTGGAACGACTCGTCGGCCGCCGCCCAGGCGTGGAGATCGGGCTCGCCCTGCAGCGCCGCCTCCATCGCGTCACAGGCCTCGATCAGGCTCGCCAGTTCCGTCCGGTCCGGCCGGCGTGCCGCGAGGAGCTCGACCGCGGTCGGCTCCAGCGACATCAGCACTTCGTAGATCTCGCGCATGTCGTCGGGGGACAGTGCGGAGATGCGCACGCCATGGCGCGGGACAATCTCGAGCAGCCCGTCCTGCTGCAGCCGCACGAAGGCCTCGCGCACCGGCGTGCGCGAGGCGTTGAGTTCGGTCGCGACCTCGCTTTCGAGGATTTGCGCGCCCGGCGGATAGCGATTGTCGAGGATCTGCTGCTTCAGCCGCGCATAGACCGTCTCCGTCGATCGCGGCGCCCGCGCCGGGCGCTGGTCGGACTCGGGAAGGCGGTCGGGAACCGTCATATGCGTTTGTGCGTCCAATAACGTATACGTTGATGCGCACATTGATGCCGTGCGTCGCGGAATGCAAGCGGCATTTCGCGGGCGGTTGCGACTATTCGCCGAGATAGCGCCGCTTGAGATGCGCCTTGAACACGCCGGCATCGAGCGGCCGGCCGGTGGCGCGGCTCAGGAGTTCGTCGGTCTCGTACAGCGAGCCCTGTCCATGAATGTGCTCGCGCAGCCAGCCAACCAGCGGCTTGAAATCACCGCGCCCGATCGCCGGCAGGATGTCCGGCACGGCCCGGCAGGCAGCGTCGAAAATCTGCGCGGCGGTCATCGCGCCCAACGTATAGGTCGGGAAATAGCCCCAGCCACCGCTCGGCCAATGGATGTCCTGCAGGCAGCCCAGGCGGTCATCGGGCGGTTCGACGCCGAGCAACTCGCGCATTCCGGCGTTCCAGGCGCCCGGCAGCTCCGCAAGCGGCATCTCGTTCGCGATCAGCGCCTTCTCGATGCGATAGCGCAGGATGACATGGGCCGGATACGTGACCTCGTCGGCATCGACGCGGATCAGCCCACGCTCCACCTGCGTATAACGTCGCCAGAGCGTGTCGACCTCCCAGGCCGGGCCAGAGCCGCCGAATGCGGCGCGCATCTCCGGCGCGGCGAAGCCGATGAACTCGCGGCTGCGGCAGGCCTGCATCTCGACTAGCAGCGACTGACTTTCGTGCAGGCTCATGCTGCGGGCATGGCCGACCGGCTGGCTCATCCACGCTTGCGGCCTGCCCTGCTCGTAGAGCGCATGGCCGGTCTCGTGCAGCACGCCCATCAGCGCCCGCGAGAAATCCGTCTCGTCATAGCGCGTGGTGATGCGGACATCGTTGTCGGCGCCGCCGCAGAACGGATGGGTCGAGATATCGAGCCGTCCGCGCTCGAAATCGTAGCCGAGCGCCGCCATCATCTTGAGCCCGAGCGCGCGTTGCGCCTCGACCGGAAAGGGTCCTTCCGGAGCGGGCGAGGCCGGCCGGCGCGCCTGAACCGTCAGCACCTCCTCGACGAAGCCTGGCAGGAAGCCGGCAAGATCATCGAATAGCGCGTCGATCTTGGCCGAGCGTCCGCCCGGCTCGTAGTCGTTCAGCAGCGCGTCATAGGCGGAAAGGCCGAGCTTCTCCCCCTTGGCCTGGCCGATCTCACGCTGGAGCTTCAGCACCTCGGAGAGATAGGGCAACAGCGCCGGGAAATCGGCATCGGCGCGGGCCTGCCGCCAGGCCATCTCCGAGGCCGAGATCGCCTTGCTGGATGCCTCGACCAGATCGGCCGGCAGCGCGGTCTCGACCGTCCAGCTGCGCCTGATCTCGCGCAGGTTGGCGCGCTCCCAGTCGCTGAGCCTGCCATCGCTCTCGGCCTCGCCGAGCCAGTCGCCGATGCGCGGATCGGTCACCATGCCATGGCGCAGCACATGCAGCAGCGCCATGCTCTCGGCCCGTGTGCCGGCGGCGCCCTTCGGCATCATCGCGTCGCTGTCCCATTGCAGGATGCCGACGGCGTTCGAAAGCGCGGCGATCTTGCCGAAATGCGCGGCGAGCTGCGAATAGGCGGCAGTCATGGTTCATCCTCCGGCCCGACGCGGGCCGTGATCTTCTAGCCCGCCCGCAGCGCGGCGTCGAAACTGTCCTGCAGCATGCGCCGGCAGGCCTCGGCCTGCTCCCGGATATGGTCATGGAAGATATGCGGGATGATGTCGTCGAGATCGCGCAGCGCGACGTCGACCGCGGTCATGAGATCGATCTCGAGAGGCTCATGCTTGACGGGCTGCCGCTCCGGTACGCGAAACTGAAGAACCTGGCCCATGGCCACCCCACGCTGACGAATCACTGCCGATATCCAACAGCGTGGGGCGTATTGAGCAGGTTAACGGCGCGGCGGCCGAATGGTTAACCGAGCAGGTTGCGCAGCGTGCGCATGAAGACGCGCGCGCCCGGCGCGATGATGTCGTCGGGGAAGTCATAGTCGGGATTATGCAGATGCGGGCTGCTCTCGCCCGAGCCGAGCAGGAACATGGCCGATTTCGCCTTGCGCCCGAACAGGCCGAAATCCTCCGAGCCGCGCGAAGGCGAGGCGGTTGGCCCATGAGCCATCTTCTCGTCGTCGAGCGCCTGGCGCAGCAGCGCCACGGCTTCCGGGTTATTCTCGCAATGATGGAAGACGTCGTGATAATCGGTCTCGACGCTGAGCCCGCTCTCCGCGGCGGCTTGCCTGACCAGACCTTCCGCGCGTTCGCAGAGCGCGCCCATTTGCGCATCGGTCAGCGTGCGCAGCGTCGCCCAGATCTCGGCCCGGCCGGGCGCGATGCCGAAGGCAGGTTCGCCCATCGCGGCATGGGTGACGGTGACCAGGGCGTAATCCTCGTCGAGTGCGCCACCCGGGCCGAGCGCGGTGAGCGCCGGCATCAGCTTTGCGACCGCGGTCATGGGCGAGAGCCCGTGCTCCGGCGTCGAGGCATGCGAGGTATGCCCGGTCAGGACGATCCGCAGCCCGCGCGAGGCGCAGTTCGCGTAGCCTTCCGAGAGCGCGACATAGCCGAGCGGCAGGCCCGGCCGGTTATGCAGCGAGAAGGCGTAGTCGGGCGCGATCTCCTCGAATTTGCCATCGGCTATCACGGCGGCGGCGCCTGCGCCGGTCTCCTCGGCCGGCTGGAACAGCAGGATCGCCCGGCCCCGTCGCGGCCGGGAGCGTCCGAGCCCGCGCGACAGCGCCGCGACGATCGCCATATGTCCGTCATGACCGCAGAGATGGCCCTTGCCCGGGACCTGCGAGCGGTGCTCGCTCTCGGAAAGCTCCTCGATCGGCAGCGCGTCGAGCTCGCAGCGCACCAGCACGGTCGGTCCCGGCTCGCTGCCCTCGTAGATCGCCGCCACGCCGTGACCGCCGAGATCCGTGACGATCTGGTCCGGCTTGCTTGGTGTCAGGAACCCGAGCACGGCTTTCGCCGTTTCCCGTTCTTCGCCGGAGATTTCCGGTGCGCGATGCAGCTCGCGTCGGAAAGCAACCAGCTCGACGAGGTCGGAATTGCTGAGAAACATAGTGGGAATCCTTCATCGCTGCGTCGCAGGCCGACGGCAGCTTCACCAAAGCCCGCCGCTCGGCAAGGGCCACCGCCGCACCGGACCGTGGCGATTTTCGCAGGAGGTTGCGGGTTGCCGGAGCGGCCGAGATCAGCCAGCTTCGCTTTCCTCATCGGTCTGTCCCGGTGCCGGCGAGTCAGGCGCGAACGAAGCCAGGGAATTCGAAGGATTCAGGACATGAGCAATATCTTCCGTGCCGCTGCCTTGGGCCTGGCAGCCCTGTCCGCCGGCTGCGCCGGCTCCTCGCGTGTGGCGGTCCCGACTCAGGCGCCGACGGCGACCGCCAGCAAGCACATTGCCAATGACGGCGCCGGCGGCCTTGTCCTGCCTGACGGCACGCGTGTTGCGACCGATGCCACCGGCGGTTTCACCCTGCCCAATGGCTCCTATGTCAGGCGAGATGCCTCGGGCGCGCTCAACCTGCCCAACGGTGCCCGCTGCCTGCCGGACGGCCGCAGCGGCGGCTATAATTGCCCCTGACGCCAATTCCCCCGTGATCGGCGCTGGCCTATTTGGTCTTGGCCAGCGCCAGCAGCGCCTGCTCGTCGCGTTCCAGATGGATGATCGGCAGGGCCTCATTGCCGCCACCGCTCAGTCCGAGTGACTGGGCAATCGTGTCGCGCCAGGCCTCAGCCTCCTCGGGATCGCTGATGATCCAGACCGTGCGGCGCGGCTTGAAGCGCTCGATACCGACGATCGTGAGCTGGTGGCGCACGATCTCACGCAATGAGATCTGGTCGTCGGCGCGCTTGGTGACGGCCGCCTCGACATAGGAATCCTTATCGTAGGCGGGCAAAGGCGGCTCGACCAGCAGCGCATCGACATCATCGACGATCAGCAGGTCGACATCGCGCCAGGGCCAGAGCACGCGCCCGTCCTGCTCTTCCAGATCGACATGGGGCTTGTCGGGCGTGGTCTTGGGCAGGCAATCGGCCGTCGCCTCGAACAGCTTGGTGAGCGTGGTGTAGCGCGCGATCCCGAGCCGGAAGGCGTATTCGGTGCCGATGCCGCAGGCGAGGCAGGTCTTGCCGGAGCCAACGGACCCGGTGACCAGGACATGGCGGACGGTCGGCGGCAACGGATTGACCCGCTCCGGCGTCGAGAGCGCGATCACCGTGTCACGATGGTCGGCACCCTCGCTGAATTTCGAGCATAGGTTCGTTAGCCGGAACAGGAAGGGCAGTCCAACCTGCTGAAAGGTCATCTTGCGGCGCACCCACCAGATCACCAGGATCGCGGCGGGCACGAGCAGGATGACGAGGGCGACGATGGCGTGCCAGCCGCCGAGCCCGGCGGCGCCGGCGACGATGGCGCCGGCGCCGATATAGAACAGCGCGGTCGCGACGTTCCACCAGAGCTCCCGGGTGTTGAGCGGGAAGAGCGGCCCCTGCCGCTTGCGCTCGCGCACAATGTCGAGCACCTCCTTCGCGACCCAGAGCACGATGTTCAGCGCCGCCGCGATGATCGCGGTCTTCCAGGCCGGCAGATCGGTGAAGATCGCCGCGATGATCCAGCCGAACAGGAAGGTGATCTGGAAGCCAAGGCCGAAATGCCCGAACTGGTCGGCGGTCCAGACATAGCTGACGGTCGGCGTCTGCTGGACATCCTTGCCGAACCAGTCATAGCGCAGCTGCTTCACGACATCCTTCAGGGATGGCGGCTTGAGCTTGCCTGTCATGATCCCCCAACCCCGCGTCTTGACTGCCGAATGCCTGACGTAATAGCGCTGCTGCAATGGAGGCCGCGCTTCTTCTTCAATCGACGCTATTGCCACCCGGTTTGCAAGAGTTTCGCAGGTGAAGCGCCGAATAAATCCACTCTTGCGGCGGCTTAAACTGACTTTGACCTGCTATTCAGGCTCGGTCGCGACGGCCGAGATTGGCATCGGCCGTGGCGGTGGAGGACCTCGGGCACCAACCGTCCCCTCCGGCCAAAAACCGCTTAGCAGATGCGAGACGCCGCTCTGGACAGCCCTACCTCCGCGCCATAATGTTCTTAGAATAGATCCAGACAATTGAACCCAGTCGGCCTGGTATATGACCACGCTTCGGGAGCAATCGCGATGTCTGAGGACGACGTTGTCCATGTCGCGGCAGACGCCCGCACCAAACGCGACGAAATCGTCGCGTTCATCATCCTTGCAGTCCTGATCTGGCCCATCATCGCCGTCGGCATCGTCGGCGGCTACGGCTTCCTGGTCTGGATGTCGCAACTGGTCCTCGGACCGCCCGGCCCTCCGCGCTGAGGAACCGGCCATGGCGAACCGTCACGATCTCGACAGACGAAGCTTTCTGACGGGACGTGTCGTTGCGCCCGTCGTGCATATTTCCAGCGCGGTCGTCTCGGCCTTCCCCGCGCGTTGCGCCGAGCTGGTCGAGCGCCTGAGCGCCCTGCCCGGCACCGAGGTCCACCGGGTCGAGAACGGCAAGATCGTCATCGTCATGGAAGCCGGGAGCAGCGGCGAGCTTGGCAGCCGTCTCGCCGGCATCGCCCTGATGGACGGCGTCCTGTCGGCCAATATGGTTTTCGAACAGATCGATAGCCTCGACGATAGAGGAGCCGAGACATGACGCTGTCCCGTCGCGAGATGCTGAAGGCGCAGGCGGCGGGCATCGCCGCGCTCGCCGCCAATATGAGCGGTCCGGCCGAGGCTCAGCCCGTCACCGGCGGGGTCGACGCCTTGCAGATCAAATGGTCCAAGGCACCCTGCCGCTTCTGCGGTACCGGCTGCGGCGTCATGGTCGGCGTCAAGGAAGGCAAGGTCATCGCCACCCATGGCGACATGAAAGCCGAGGTCAATCGCGGCCTGAACTGCGTGAAAGGCTATTTCCTCTCCAAGATCATGTATGGCGAGGATCGGCTGACCCAGCCGCTTCTGCGCAAGAAGAACGGCGTCTACGCCAAGGACGGCGAGTTCACGCCGGTCTCCTGGGACGAGGCCTTCGACACCATGGCCGCCAAGGCCAAGCAGGTCCTCAAGGACAAGGGTCCGACCGCGCTCGGCATGTTCGGCTCAGGCCAGTGGACCATCTGGGAGGGCTATACGGCGACCAAGCTGATGCGCGCCGGCTTCCGCTCCAACAACCTCGATCCCAACGCGCGCCACTGCATGGCCTCGGCCGCCTACGCCTTCATGCGCACCTTCGGCATGGACGAGCCGATGGGCTGCTACGATGATTTCGAGCATGCCGACGCCTTCGTGCTCTGGGGCTCGAACATGGCGGAAATGCATCCGATCCTGTGGACGCGGGTCGCGGACCGCCGGCTCGGCCATCCGCATGTCAAGGTCGCGGTGCTCTCGACCTTCACCAATCGCAGCGCCGATCTCGCCGACATCCCGATCGTCTTCAAGCCGGGCACGGATCTGGCGATCCTCAATTACATCGCCAACCACATCATCACGACCGGGCGGGTGAACCAGGATTTCGTCGGCAAGCATACCAGCTTCGTGAAGGGCGCGACCGAGATCGGTTATGGCCTGCGACCGGATGATCCGCGCGAGCTCAAGGCGAAGAAGGCGGCCGATCCGGGCGCGACGACGCCGATCGACTTCGCGGCCTATGCCGCCTTCGTCAAGGACTACACGCTCGACAAGGTCTCCGCGCTGACGGGCGTCGAGCCCGGCTTCCTCGAGCAGCTTGCCGAGCTCTATGCCGATCCCAAGCGCAAGGTCGTCTCGTTCTGGACGATGGGCTTCAACCAGCATGTCCGCGGCGTCTGGGCGAACCAGCTCGTCTACAACCTGCACCTGCTGACCGGAAAGATTTCCGAGCCGGGAAACAGCCCGTTCTCGCTCACCGGCCAGCCTTCGGCCTGCGGGACGGCGCGCGAGGTCGGCACTTTCGCCCATCGTCTCCCGGCCGACATGACTGTCGTCAATCCCGAGCATCGCAAGCATGCCGAGGAGATCTGGCGGGTGCCTGCAGGCATCATTCCGGAGAAGCCGGGCTACCACGCCGTGGAGCAGGACCGGATGCTCAAGGACGGCAAGCTCAATTTCTACTGGATCCAGGTCAACAACAACCTGCAGGCGGCGCCGAACAGCACCGGCGAAACCTATCCCGGCTATCGCAATCCCGAGAATTTCATCGTCGTCTCCGACGCCTATCCGACCGTGACCGCCATGGCGGCCGACCTGATCCTGCCCGCCGCGATGTGGGTCGAGAAGGAGGGCGGCTACGGCAATGCCGAGCGGCGCACGCATTTCTGGCACCAGCTCGTCAAGGCGCCGGGCGAGGCCCGCTCCGACCTCTGGCAGATGATGGAGTTCTCGAAGCGCTTTACGACCGATGAAACCTGGCCGGCGGCGATCCTCGACGCCAATCCGAACTATCGCGGCAAGACCTTGTTCGAGGTCCTGTTCAAGAACGGCCATGTCGACCGTTTCGGGCTGAGCGAGATCGACCCCGGCTATGAGAACGCCGAGTCCAGGGAATTCGGCTTCTACGTCCAGAAGGGGCTGTTCGAGGAATATGCCAGTTTCGGCCGCGGTCATGGCCATGATCTGGCGCCCTTTGACACCTATCACGAGGTGCGTGGCCTGCGCTGGCCGGTCGTGAACGGCAAGGAGACGCTCTGGCGCTTCCGCGAGGGGCTCGACCCCTATGTGAAGCCGGGCGCCGGCGTCGAATTCTATGGCAACAAGGACGGCCGGGCGAGGATCATCGCCGTGCCCTATGAGCCGCCGGCGGAGTCGCCGGACGAGGATTACGATCTCTGGCTCGTCACCGGCCGCGTGCTGGAGCATTGGCATTCGGGCTCGATGACCATGCGGGTGCCCGAGCTCTACAAGGCCTTCCCCGGCGCGCGCTGTTTCATGAATCCGGAGGACGCCCGCAAGCGCGGCCTCAACCAGGGTGCCGAGATCAGGGTGATCTCGCGGCGCGGCGAGATGCGCACGCGCATCGAGACGCGCGGCCGCAACCGCATGCCGCCCGGCGTCGTCTTCGTGCCCTGGTTCGACGCCAGCCAGCTCATCAACAAGACGACGCTCGACGCGACCGACCCCATCTCCAAACAGACGGATTTCAAGAAATGCGCGGTCAAGATCGTTCCGGTCTCGGCGTGATGCGCTGGGGAACCGCCTTCGGGGCCGCGCTGGCGGGCCTGCTCGTCTTCGCCTTCGGCGCCTTGTCTCAGGACGCCGCGCCTGTCCATATCGTGCCGCGCCTCACCGGCGCGACCGAGCCCATGGCTGACATGCGGGCGCCGCCGCTCGACCGCCCGGTCACCGACGATGTCAGGCGCATGCGCAATTATCCGGAGCAGCCGCCGATCATTCCGCACTCGATCGACGGCTACCAGCTGACGGTGAACACCAACCGCTGCCTGGATTGCCACAAGCGCGAGTTCACCGAGGGCTCGGGCGCGCCGATGATCAGCATCACCCATTTCCAGGACCGCGATGGGCAGGTTCTCTCCGACGTGACGCCGCGGCGCTATTTCTGCACCGCCTGTCATGTCCAGCAGACCGACGCCCGCGCGCTGGTTCCGAACCTGTTCCAGGACGCAAACGATATCGGCCGCAAGCGATAGAGCATTTTCGAGCGAAGTGGATCCCGGTTCGCGTGAAGAAAATGCGCCAAAACAAAGGGATAGAGAATTGACGCGGTTCGGAGAAGCGCGGAAATGCTCTAGCGGGGCGCCATCATGGCTAAGCTGAAGGCTCTGTTCCTGTGGGGCTGGAATTGGGTCCTGTGGTTCTGGCGGATCATCAGCCGGCCGAGTGCCTATCTCAGCCTCGGCTTCCTCACGCTCGGCGGCTTCATTTGCGGCGTGCTCTTCTGGGGCGGCTTCAACACGGCGCTCGAGATCACCAATACCGAGAAATTCTGCACCTCCTGTCACGAGATGCGCGACAACGTCTACCAGGAGCTGCAGCAGACCGTGCATTTCTCCAACCGTTCGGGCGTTCGCGCCACCTGCCCGGACTGCCACGTGCCGCATCAATGGACCGACAAGATCGCCCGCAAGATGCAGGCCTCGAAGGAGGTCTGGGGCAAGATCTTCGGCACGATCTCGACGCGCCAGAAATTCCTCGATCACCGGCTCGAGCTCGCCAAGCACGAATGGGCGAGGCTCAAGGCGAACGACTCGCTCGAATGCCGCAACTGCCATTCGGCCGTGGCGATGGATTTCACCAAGCAGACCCGCCGTGCCGCCGAGATCCACAGCCGCTTCCTGATCCCGAAGGAGAAGACCTGCATCGACTGCCACAAAGGCATCGCCCATCTCCTGCCGGACATGAGCGGCATCGAGCCCGGCTGGAAGGAGCCGCCGGATCTGCAGGGCAAGGGCAGCGCCTCCTGGCATGGGCCGGAGCGCGCGGTGCGCGCCTATCTGGCTGAGATTGAGCTTCGCTGATCGCCAGTGCGGAAGGCTGCCGGGATCATCGCGTTAGCATGCCCGCCAGGAGCGTCACGTTGAGGCTGATCAGCACGGCGGCAATGACCCCTGCCAGCCCCGTCAGCCAGAGCGGCGGCGCCAGGGGCCCCATCTTCTTGGGCGATGCCGTCAGCAGCACCAGCGGGGTCACCGCGAATGGCAATTGCAGAGCCAGGACGACTTGGCTCAGGATCAGCAGATCTGTGGTCCGCGTCGCGCCGTAGAATTGCAGCACGATCACGGCCGGCAGGATGGCGATGAGGCGGGTCGCCAGGCGACGGAGCCATGCCGGCAAACGGATCTCGATGAAGCCTTCCATCACGATCTGCCCGGCCATGGTCGCGGTCACGCTGGCATTCAGGCCGCAGCACAGGAGCGCAATCGCAAAGAGCGTCGGCGCCGCCGGACTGTTCAGCAGCGGCGTCATGATCTTGTAGGCCTGCTCCAGCTCGACGACCTGGGTCTGGCCGGCCGCATGGAAGGTCGCGGCAGCGACGATCAGCAGCGAGGCGTTGACGAGGAAGGCGAAGAGCAATGCCGCGCCGGAATCGAAACTCGCATAGCGCAGCGCCTCGCGCCGTTCGTGTTCGCCATGGCCGTAGGCGCGGGTCTGGACGATGCCCGAATGCAGATAGAGATTATGCGGCATCACCGTCGCGCCGATGATGCCGAGCGCCAGGTAGAGCATGTCCGGATCGGTCAGGATCGAGCGGCTCGGTGCAAAGCCTCCCACCACCTGACGCCAGTCCGGGCTGGCCATCGCCAGCTGGATCGCGAAGGAAATGGCGACCACTCCCAGCAGCGTGATGATGAAGGCCTCGATCGAGCGAATGCCCTTGTTCTGCAGCCAGAGCACGACGAAGACGTCGAGCGCTGTCAGCACCACGCCGATCTCGATCGGCAGGCCGAAGAGCAGGTTGAGCGCGATCGCGGTTCCCAACACCTCGGCGAGGTCGGTCGCGCAGATCGCGAGCTCGGCCAGGACCCAAAGGGGTATGCTGACCCAGGACGGATAGGCATCCCGGCAGGCTTGGGCGAGATCGCGCCCGGTCGCGATCGCGAGCCGGGCACAAAGCGCCTGCAGCACGATCGCCATGACATTCGACAGCAGGGCGACGAAGAGCAGCGCATAGCCGAAGCGCGATCCGCCAGCGACGGCCGTCGCCCAGTTTCCGGGGTCCATATAGCCCACGGCGACAAGGTAGCCCGGGCCCAGGAACGCCAGGAACTTGCGCCACGAGCTTGCCCCCGCCACCACCGGCACCGAGGCGAAGGCCTCGACGAGCGAAGGCTCGCGCGGCGTGCGCTGCCAACCGATTTTTCTCGGTCGATGGTCAATGTCCACTGTCATGGAGGCGGCCGCTCTTGGTACTGCGACACGTCAAGGTGATGCACCAACAACCACGCATGTCAATTATCCCGAATAGCAAATCGACCGACGTTATTGGTGATTGCCGCAAGTGTGCTGCCGCGTGCAACACTGTGTAACAACGGCTGAAATTTTAGATGTTAACCCTTTGTTCACCATCGTATTTACAGCCGGCAGTAATTAGGTCAGCATCAAAAGAATTTATAGGAGGGGGGCTGAATGGCAAAAATATCCATTGCCGTCGTCGACGACCACCCGCTGCTGATGGAAGGGCTTGCCGCTTTGATGCAGCGCAAGCCGGGGTTTTCGTTGACTGCGGCCGGTGCTGCGGCAAGCGATATCTATGCGATTACCGCCAAGCATCGCCCTGATGCGATGATCGTCGATCTCAATATGCCCGGAGACGCATTCCAGGCGATCGCCGATGCTGCAAGAGCGGCGCCGGAGATGAAGATCGTCGTCTTTACCGCGTCGACCAACACGGATCACGCCATTCATGCGCTGGAAGCGGGCGCGAAAGCTTACGTCCTAAAGGGCAGCCCCGCCGATGAACTGATCGAAGCGATCGAAACCGCGTGCCGCGGCGAGATCTACATCACCGCCTGCTTCGCCGCCAAGGTGATCAGTGCCTTGCAGAACAAGGCGCAGGAGAAGAAGGCCGCCCAGGGTGCGAAGCTCAGCGTCCGCGAGGACCAGATCGTCAGGCTGCTGCTGTGCGGCAAGCAGAACCGGGAGATCGCACGGGCCTTGTCGCTCAGCGAGAAGACCGTGAAGGGCTACATGACCCATCTCATGCAGAAGCTGAATGCGCGCAACCGGCTGGAAGTCGTGATCGCGGCGCAGAAGCTCAATCCCGCCGCATTCGAGGGCACGCGCGCCGTCCCCCGCGTACAGAGGCCGAGCTAGCGCACTTCTGTGCTTCTTCAAACCGCGAAAATTATCTAAGTCTTTGTTTTATCGAATTTGCTTTGCACGAACCGGTGCTCGCTTCGCTCGAAAATGCCCTGGATCATCGGACCGGATATCGAATCCAGTCCGATGATCCCGCTTCTTGTTTTCGCATCGGCTTTTCAGAAAACTGCAATCCACTTCTCGGGCCGATGCGCTAGCGGCTACGAGCGCAGCGGCAAGGTCGCACGAATCTCGGTGCCGCCATGCGGCGATCTGGCGATCGCCAGGTTGCCGCGCAACGCCTTGATGCGACTCTCCATACCCCGCAATCCAAGCTTGGCCCGGCTCGCCGGGGAGCCGGGCTGACGCGTCGAAGCCCCGCCGCTATCGGCCACGACGATTTCGAGCATCTTGCCGTCGATGCGGGCCGATACACGCTGCCCATGACCTCCGGCATGCTTGTAGGAATTGTTGAGGGCCTCCTGAACGACCCGGTAAGCGCAGACGCGGATGGCGCGCGGAACGTGCTCGGGCAAATCCCCGAGCGCGCGCAGGACCAAGGTTCCGGTCTGGTGCTCGTGCCGTGTGATCGCGAGGTCGATCGTGTCCCTGGCGGGCAGGTCCTCGACCTCTGGTAGAACGAGGCCGACGGACAGGTTGCGCAGGTCCGCCAGGGTCTGCTGGATCAGGGGCTCGAGATCCTTCCGGATGGTCTTGGCCAGCTCGTCGGGCGGCATCACTTGCGGCCCGCTATCGGGCAACTTGAGCATCATCAGGCTGAGGATCTGGATCGGTCCGTCATGGATGTCCGCGCCGATGCTCGCGAGATAGGCCTCGTTCAGGACGGTGGCATTCAGCCGGGCGCGATCGGCCGCGCGGCGCAAGGCGTTGTTGCGCTTCGCCAGCGCGGCGGCTCGGGCGAAATTGGATTCCAGCAGCTCCTGCTGCATGCTGATCGTCCTGCTGGTCTTCCTTGCGATGACGTGCAGCAGGACGATGATGATCACCGCGACATTGAAGATAAGGAACCAGGTCGCGTATTTGACGTCCCTGATTTCCTTCTGCAGGAACCGGTCGAATTCGTAGAATTCTCCGACCGCGATGATGTTCCTGGTCTTGAGATTGTAGATCGGCGCGTAGATCTCGATCAGCTTGGGCGACAGGTTCTGTGATTTCAGCTCCTCGACGTGATCATCCGTGTCGGAATCGACGACGACCTGTCCGGCCTTGATGCGCTCGAGATAGCCGGAATGAAGCTTTTCATGGGAATCCGATCGATTGGTGCTGAACACCAGATTACCGTCGAGATCCCAGATCTTGATGATGGCGACGCGGGCGCCGAGGCTGGTATTGAACAGCAGGTCCTCGATCTCGGCCTGGTTTGCGGCGGGCAGGCTGCGCGACGTCTCGAGCGCCTGGACGTGATGGGCCAGGAAACCCTCGAGATAGAGGGCACCCGTCTCCGCCATTCCCTGGATCCAGCCGCTGCGAATGCGCTTTTCGACCCAATAGCCCAGCGTCGCCATCGACAGCCCGACCGTCAGGGTCGCGGTGATCAGGAATTTGCGCTCCAGGCTGAGCGCGCGCCATTGCCTCAGGACGGCATTCGACTTGGTCGACCAGAACCCGGCCTTCTGGGCGCCCGGAGGTGGCGATGCTGAGACCACGTCTTGTTCGGTCTTTCTGCGCGCTGCGGTACTCATCTCTGAATCACTTTGACGCATAGATACTGCCGATCAGCCAATTCGGGTCGTCAGCTCGGCCGTTCCGGGCTCATTCGGGAACGCTGTCGACAACTAATCAAACTCCTCCGGTCGTTCGCCCGAACTCTCTGTAACGGCGTTATTGTCGCATCCTTCGGCGTTATCGCATTTTGAACTTATCCGGCTGGCGCGGATTCGTCGTCGTATCGTGTTTGCGATGCAGCATACGGCTCAAGCGCGAGAATCGTATCTGGCTGAAACTAAGAGCCAAACGTCGTCCCTCCAATAGGGACCAAAGTCTCAAACTTTGGCTGGACTTTCCGATCTACCAACCAACGCGCCGTCGATTGATGATCCACACGGTGGGATCAGAAATGCCGCATCATGTCTGCTCGGGTTGATCTGGGTTGTTCAAGATCAGTTCCGAGTGATTTGCGTAGAGACGAATACTTAAAAATCAATTTGCGCTGATTTGCGCTTGGCTCTCTGCAATCTTGGAGCAAATACGATGGTCACCTACATCCGCAGCGACTTGGACTTCATCCTCGCGCAGATCAAGATTGCGGAGGCGCATTCCGCTGGCCAGCCTTTGTTCGGCGCCGGCGGGCTGGTGCCCGCCTATAACGTGGCCTGGGGGCTGCGGACGGTCGACGGCTCCTATAATCACCTCCTGCCCGGCCAGGAAACGTGGGGCGCTGCCGGCGCCGAGTTTCCCGAGCTGATCCCCCCGGTCTACCGGCCGGCGGATGGCACGCCGTTCGATCCCGATGGTCCGATGGGTCCGGCTCCCTCGATGCCGACGGCGCCGAACTACAACCCCTCGAATAATCCCAATTCGCTCGTCTTCGACTCGAGCCTGCGCACGATCTCGAACCTGCTCGTCGACCAGACGCTCGGCAATCCGGCCGCGATCCTGACCGCGCTCGAGCGCGCCGGTTCCGCCAGCCCGATGACCGACCTGCCGGCAGTGACGGCGATCTACCAGGCGTTCAAGCCGGCCTGGGACGCCGAATACCAGGCGCGGGTCGTGATGCAGAACGCCAAGACCGCGGCCGATGCGCTCGGCGATGGCGATCCCGGGACGCCTCCGACCCCGGAAGAACAGGCCGCGCTTGATGCCCTCGCGGCGGCCACCAGCGCGCATGCCGCCACGGTGACCGCTCTGGACGCCGCCCGCGTGGTGCGCGATGCGGCTCTGGAGCCCTTCGGCATCGCGATGCAGGGCGACAACGTCCATCTTCCCGCCGTCGCGCCGGATGAAGGCCTCTCGGCGCCGTTCAACTCGTGGTTCACATTGTTCGGCCAGTTCTTCGATCACGGCCTCGACCTGATCAACAAGGGCGGCAGCGGCACGGTCTTCATCCCGCTGCAGCCTGACGATCCGCTCTATGTCGAGGGCAGCCACACCAATTTCATGGTGCTGACCCGCGCCACGGTTTCGGCGGGTCCCGACAATGTCATGGGCACCGCCGACGACGTGCGGCCGGTCAACACCACCACGGCCTATGTCGATCAGAACCAGACCTATGCCTCGCACGCGTCGCACCAGGTCTTCCTGCGCCAATATGCCTTCAATGCGGCGGGGGACCCGGTCGCGACCGGCAAGCTGATCGAGGGCGCCAATGGCGGCATGGCCACCTGGGGCGAAGTCAAGCTTCAGGCCAAGACGCTGCTCGGCATCAACCTGACCGATGCCGATGTCGGCGCCGTGCCGCTGCTGCGGACCGATCCCTACGGCAACTTCATCCCCGGCACGAATGGCTTCCCGCAGGTGATCATCGGCATCGGCGCCGACGGGATTCCCAACACCGCCGACGACGTCGTGATCGAAGGCGATCCGACCGCCAATGGCGGTCTGGGCATCTCCACGACCAACGCCCTGCGCACGGCCAGCGCCTTCCTGGCCGATATCGCCCATGAGGCCGTGCCGATCGGCAAGATCGCCGATGGCGACATCACCATCGGCCTGGGCAATCCCGGCAACGGCGACACCGAATACGACAACGAGCTGCTCGACGCCCACTTCATCGCCGGCGACGGCCGCGTCAACGAGAATATCGGCCTGACCGCCGTCCACCACGTCTTCCATGCCGAGCACAACCGTCTCGTCCAGCACACCAAGGACACGGTGCTGGCGAGCAACGACCTCGCCTTCATCAACGAGTGGCTCGAAGTCGACCTGGCCGCGCTCCCGACGCCGGCGCAGGTCGCGACGCTGGTCTGGGATGGCGAGCGGCTGTTCCAGGCGGCCAAGTTCGGCACCGAGATGCAGTACCAGCACCTCGTGTTCGAGGAATTCGCCCGCAAGGTCCAGCCCAATATCAACGTGTTCCTGGTGCCTGACGGCTTCGACACGACGATCGACCCGTCGATCGTCGCCGAGTTCGCCCATGTGGTCTATCGCTTCGGCCACTCCATGCTGACCGAGTCGATCGACCGCTTCGATCCCTCGTTCAACGCGGACCATATCGGCCTGATCGAGGGCTTCCTCAACCCGCTCGCCTTCGACGGCGGCGATAGCGGCATCGCCCATTCGATCACCGACGACGTCGCTGCCGGCGCGATCATCCGCGGCATGACGCGGCAGGTCGGCAACGAGATCGACGAGTTCGTCACGACTGCGCTGCGCAACAACCTGCTCGGCCTGCCGCTCGACCTCGCCACGATCAACCTCGCCCGCGGCCGGGACACCGGCGTGCCCTCGCTCAACGCGGCGCGGCGCACCTTCTATGAGGCGACCAACGAGGACGTGCTGCTCAAGCCCTATGAGAGCTGGGCCGATTTCGCCGGGCATCTCAAGCACGAGGCATCGATCATCAACTTCATCGCGGCTTACGGCACCCATGCTGCGATCACCAGCGCGACCACTCTCGAAGCCAAGCGCGACGCAGCCCTGGCCCTCATCATCGGCGACGGCAACGATGCGGATGGCGTGACCATTGCCGGCGTGACCTATACCGATCGGTTCGACTTCCTGAACGCCACTGGCGCCTATGCCGGCGGCGTGCGTGGCGGTCTCGAGAATGTCGATCTCTGGATCGGCGGCCTCGCCGAGGAGATCATGCCCTTCGGAGGCATGCTCGGCTCGACCTTCAACTTCGTCTTCGAAGTGCAGATGGAGAAGCTGCAGAACGGCGACCGCTTCTACTACCTGCAGCGCCTCGACGGCCTGCATCTCTTCGGCGAGATGGAGAACAACTCCTTCGCCGCGATGATCATGCGCAATACCGACGCGACGCATCTGCCGTCCGACGTGTTCTCGACGCCCGGCCTGATCCTCGAGGTCGACCGCACCAAGCAATACAATCCCGGCCTCGGCGAGGATGCCGGCGCCGACGGCATCCTGGAGGACGATCCCCTCACGACGGCGGTCGACGAGAGCGCCGATAATCGCGGCCTCGACCCGCTCGGCACGAGCCTGCTGACGCCGCTCGTCATTCGCGACAACCCCGCAACTCCGGGCGTCGACACCAACTATCTCCGCTACACCGGCGGCGACCACGTCGTCCTCGGCGGCACCGAGGCTAACGATACGCTCATCGCGGGCATCGGCGACGACACGCTGTTCGGTGATGGCGGCAACGATCTGCTCGAAGGTGGTTTCGGCAACGACATCATCAATGGCGGTGACGGCGACGACATCATCAAGGACAGCGGCGGCGACGACAACATCAAGGCCGGCAGGGGCAATGACGTCGTCCATGCCGGACCGGGCCTCGACCTGGTCATGGGCAATGACGGCCACGACTTCATCTTCCTCGGCACCGACATGGGCTCGGAAGTCTTTGCCGGCACCGGCAACGACTACATCTACGGCAACAAGAACGCCGAGCGCATCCTCGGAAACGAGGGCAATGACTGGATCGAGACCGGCACCTTCGACGGCGCTCCCGGCGACAATTTCGACGAGGTCTTCGCCCAGGACGGCATCGACGGGCACGACGTGTTCCTCGGCGATGGCGGCTTCGACGAGTTCATCGCTGAAGGCGGCGACGACATCATGGTCGGCAGCGCCGGCCGCGGCAAAATGGCCGGCATGTCCGGCTTCGACTGGGCGACCTATAAAGACAACACCATGGGGGTGGATGCCGACTTCACCCGCGGCATCGTCTTCGACGAGAACCCCACGCCGCCGGCGAACGGCACGCTCGACGCCTATGAGTCGGTCGAGGGTCTGTCAGGCTCGCGCTTCAACGACGTCCTGACGGGCTCGGACGTTACGGCGGCAGAGCGTCTGCCCTTCGCCCAGGGCGGCTCGGAAGGCTATCGCGGCAGCCAGCTGACCAAGGAGGGCCTTGCCCTGATCGCCGGCCTTCGCGAGGTGCTCGGTCTCAGCGAGGCGCAGGTCAACGCGCTCGCGGCCAACGCGGTCGTCTACAATGCCGGCGAGATCATCCTCGGCGGCGACGGCAGCGACGTGATCATGGGCCGCGGCGGCGATGACATCATCGACGGCGACAAATGGCTCGATGTGAACATCGCGGTCATGTCGGGCATCGGCCCCGATGGCGGCGTCGGCACCGTGCTCGAGGTGCACAAGTCGATGACGACGCTGGCCGCCAAGATGTTCAACGGGACCTATAATCCCGGCCAGCTCAGGATCATCCGCGACATCAAGACCGATACGACGACGGGCGATATCGATACGGCGAAGTATCAGGGCCTGCGCTCCGACTACACCTTCAGTGCGACCGCCGATGGCCAGGTCACCGTCACCGATGTCACCGAGCTCAATCTCGACGGCTCGGACAAGCTGCGCAACATCGAGAGGCTGGAGTTCAGCAACGGCTCGCTCGGCATCATCGTCGGCACGCCGGGCAATGACGTTCCCTTGAACGGCACGGCGGGCGATGACCTGATCCTCGGCCTTGCCGGCGCCGATACGCTGAACGGCCTGGCAGGGAACGACATCCTGGTGGGCGGCCCCGGCGTGAACACCGCGACCTACGTCGATAACTTCAACACGGCCAGCCTGGGCAATTCGAACGGCACCGCGGCTTGGGATCCTGACTGGGTCGAGACCGGTGACAGTGGTGGTACGACGAGCGGCCAGATCCGTATCGACAACGGCAATGACGTGCTGCAGTTCATCGGCGGCACGCCCGCGGGGAGCTTCGACGGTGCACAGATCCAGCGCACCGTGAACCTTGCCGGAGCGACCGCAGCCACCCTGACCTACTCGATCGTCGAGACCGGGCTGGATCTGGGCGACGACACGGTCACCGTGTTCTTCTCACGCGACGGGACCACCTTCGTTCAGGTCGATCTGATCAACGATGCGACGAACACTGTCCCGCTCCGTACGATCGACCTGTCCCTGTTCGGGACCGGCCCGTTCACGGCAAATGCTGCCATTCGTTTCGTCGCGTCCAGCCTCGAAGCCGGTGATAGCGTCAACATCGATACCTTGACGATCAACTTCACCAACCCGGCGCTCAACACCGGCGTGGATACCCTTAACGGCGGTCTCGGCGATGACACCTATGCCTTCGCCCTCGGCGACGGCAATGACGTCATCAACGAACTCGCCAATGAAGGCGCGCAGGATCGCATCTCGATCCTGGCGCCGGCCACCGGGGTCGATATCGACGGGCTTCCGATCCTGACGCTGAACAGCCTGTCGATGGCTGACGACGACACCGACAACAACGATGGCAGCCTTGTCATCACGTACGGGCTGCCGAACGGCGCCCAGACGGTGACCCAGCAGATCACAGTCAACAACCACTTCGACGGCACCAACGCCCAGAGCGGCGTCGAGCGCATCAATTTCAACGGCGCGGTCTATGCCGGCTACCTGCTTGGTACCGAGGACTATCTGATCAGCCGCGACGACGGCGGAGCAGACCTCTCTGCCTCGATCGCGAACAACGTGATCGTCGGTGAGAGCACCGGTGACACCATCATCGGCGGTGCCGGAAACGACCTGATCTTCGGGGCTGCCGGCGACAACACCCTCACCGGTGGTGATGGTGACGACCTGATCGTCGGTGGTGCGGGCGCTGGCGACGACGACGTCATCGACGGCGGCCTCGGAGCCGACACCATGGTCGGTGGCGGCGGCAACGACGATTATATCGTGGACGATCTCCTCGACGTGGTCGTCGAGGCGGCTGGTGCGGGTACCGATGAAGTCTTCACGGAGCTGGCCGCGCTCTCGATCGAGCTCATGGCGAATGTCGAGAACCTGACCTATACCGGCATCGATGCCGACCAGTTCGTCGGCACCGGCAATGCCGGCAATAACGTCATCTCCGGCGGCGATCTCGCCGATACGCTGAGTGGCCTCGCCGGCAACGACACGCTGCAAGGCGGGCTCGGTGCGGACACCATGATCGGCGGCGACGGCAACGACATCTACGAGGTCGACGAAGCCGGCGACATCGTGACCGAGGCGAATGCGGATCTCGTCACCGGCGGCACCGATCGTGTCGAATCCGACGTCGACTACACGCTGGGCGCCAATCTCGAGAATCTGGACCTCAACGGCACTGCTGTCAGGGGCACCGGCAACATCCTCAACAACGTCATCAACGGCAATGGCCAGGCCAACCAGCTGTTCGGCGCCGGTGGCAATGACACGCTCAACGGCGATGACGGCAACGACCTGCTCGATGGCGGCGACGGCAACGACACGATCAGTGGAGGCGACGACAACGACACCATCATCGGCGGCGCCGGCAACGACACCATCGATGTCGGCGGGGGCTTCAACACCATCGTCTACAACGCGCCCGGCTTCGGTGCCGACACGATCAACAGCTTCGACAGCGCCGGCGGCACGCCGGCGACACAGGACCGCATCGACCTGAGCGGGCTCGGAGTCACGGCGGCGAATTTTAACAACCGCGTCTTCGAATCCGCCTCCGGTGCCAACAACACCCTCATCACCATCCGGGAGAACGGACCGGCCTCGGCCATCCAGGGCACGATCCTGATCAATGGCAGCAATACCGGGGCCATCGACATCTCGGACTTCACCCTGGCGGCCGCAGCTCCGACCAGCACGATCACCGGGACCAACGCCGCCAACACCCTCAACGGGGTGGGGACCACCTCCGAGACGATCAACGCGCTCGGCGGCAACGACACCGTCAACGCGAATGGCGGCAACGACGTGGTCAATGGCGGCGAGGGCGCGGACACGCTCAATGGCGGCGACGGCAACGACACGCTGAGCGGTGGCACTGGCATCGCCACTGCGAATTATGTCGACAATTTCGAAGCTGCGAGCCAGGGCAACTCCAACGGCACGAACAATTGGGGTCCCGACTGGGTCGAGAGCGGCGACAGCGGTGGCACGACCACCGGGCAGATCCGCATCGATGCGGGCAACAACAATGTCCTGCAGTTCATCGGCGGAAACGGCGGCGACTTCAACGGGGCGCAAATCCAGCGCAGCGTGGACCTCGCCGGTGCGACCGCGGCCACTCTCAACTATTCGATCGTCGAAACCGGACTCGATGCGGGCGATGACACGATCACCGTGTTCTTCTCCCGTGACGGTGTGAACTTTGTCCAGGTCGACCTGATCAACGACGGGACGAATACGGTCCCCAATCGCTCGATCGACCTCAGCCTGTTTGGCACCGGTCCGTTCACAGCCAATGCCGCGGTGCGCTTCGTGGCCTCGAGCCTCGAAACCGGCGACAGCGTCAATATCGACGCTCTCACCATCAATGCCACCGGCAGCTTCGGTGCCGACACCGTCAATGGCGATGCCGGTGACGACACGATCATCTGGAATGCCAATGCGGCGGCTCCGACCGATGGTCGCGACATCGTCAATGGCGGTACGGAAGGCGCTGTCGGCGACACCTTCGTGATCAACGGCAATGCCTCGGCCGAGGCCTACACGATCTACACCAGGGCGGCGTGGCTGGCGGTCGCCGGCAACACCGCGGCGAGCCTCAATGCGGCAACCGAAATCGTCGTCACCCGCAACGGCAGCGACAACGCCTCGGTCATCGCCGAGCTCACGGAGATCGAGGAGATCCGGATCAACGGTGTTGATCCCTCGGGAGCCGGCGGCACGATCGGCGGCGACACCTTCACCGTCGTGGGCGATTTCTCCACCACCAGCCTGCGCCTGAACACCATCACGATCGATGGCCAGGCGGGCGACGACACGGTGAACATCTCGGCCCTGAGCTCTGCGCACCGCATCGTCTTCCGCTCGAATGGCGGCAACGACACGATCGTCGGCACCTTGCGGCCGCAGGACGTGATCGAGCTGCCCGATGGCGCGGTGCCGGAGGATTACGAGGTCACGACCGACGAGAACGGCGTGACCACCATGACGAGCCCGAGCCACAGCATCTGCTTCACCAGCGAAGGCGGCATGCCGCAATTCGGCTCCGGCGATCATGAGGATGACGAGGACGAGGACGACGAAGATCCCGGTCATGACGACGATGATGACGAGGACGACGATGATCATCACGGCGGCGACGATGACGATGATGACGACGATCATCATGGCCATGACGACGATGACGACGATTGCGGCTGCGACGACGAGGACGGCCCCGGCGATCCGGCGCCCAACCCGTCGACGGGCAGCCTGAGGGTCGGCACGGCCCAGGCCGATGTCCTGCTCGGCACGAGCGAAGCCAACGACATGATCGGCCTGGCCGGTGATGACGTGATCATCGGCGGCGATGGCGAGGACAATATCTCCGCCGGCGAGGGCAACGACTTCGTCAATGCCGGCGAGGGCTTCGACATCGTCCAGGCCGGGGCTGGCGACGACGTGGTCTTCGGTGGCTCTGGCGGCGACGTGATCGACGGCGAGGCCGGCGACGACCGGATCTTTGGCGAGAGCGGCGACGACCTGATCACCGCCGGTGCCGGCAACGACACGGTGATCGCCGGCTCGGGCAACGACCTGATCACCGGCGCGGTGGGTGACGGCGACGACACCTATTTCGGCGATGACAGCGATGGCGGGACCGGCATCGATACGCTCGACCTGTCGGCGATCACGGCGAACCTCACCGTCGATCTCGGCAACGGCCTGCTCGGACGCGGCAGCGCTTCCAGCGCGCAGAGCGGCACGGACACGCTGTGGAGCATCGAGAATGTCGCGACCGGCTCGGGCAGCGACACGATCACCGCCAGCAAGGCCGTCAACGTGATGGAGGGCGGCGCCGGCGACGACACCTTCCGCTTCCTCAGCGCCGAGGGCGCGGATGGCGACACGATCCTCGATTTCGAACCGGGCGACCGGCTCGATCTCAGCGGCATCGATGCCGATAGCTCGCAGGCAGGCAACCAGAGCTTCACCCTGGTGAACGGGCCGATCACCGGCGCCGGCCAGGTGGCTGTCACCTACGAGATGCGCGTGGATGGCGAGTACACGATCATCAGCGGCAGCACCGATGCGAATACCGACGATGAGTTCCGCATCGATCTGAAGGGCAGCCACAGCTTGAGCGGCGGCAACTTCAACCTCTGAGGCTGAGGCCTTCCGGGGAGCGGTCAGCGATGGCCGCTCCCCAATTCGCCCTCATCAATCGGTGCACAAGCTTCTGACAGGTTGCGATCATGGCTCCTTCGAGAGAACTGACGAACGCCAGGCGGCGTGACGCAGCAAAACTGACGCAAGGCTTCCGCTCGGTCTTCGTCTTTCTGTTCGCGATGTCCGGCATCATCAATGTCCTGGCGCTCACCGGCTCGCTCTACATGCTGCAGGTCTACGACCGGGCACTGACCAGCGGCTCCGTCCAGACCCTGATGGCGCTCTCTGCCCTGGCGATCGGCCTCTATCTCTTCCAGGGCGTCTTCGACGTCATCCGTTCCCAGGTACTGGTCCGGGTCGGCGCCAGGCTCGACGAGGAGATCGCGCCGATCGCCCACCGGGTCGCGATCGACATGCCGCGTTTCGGCTTCTCCAGCGCGGAAGCGCTCGAACGCGGCCGGGACGTCGACACCGTCCGCGGCTTTCTCGGCAGCCAGGGTCCGAGCGCCCTGTTCGATCTGCCCTGGATCCCGCTCTATCTCGCCTTCGTCTATTTCCTGCACCCCTGGCTCGGCGCCCTGACCTTCGCCGGAGCCTTCCTCCTGACCTTGCTCACGGTCCTCAGCGAGGTGCTGACGCGCCGCTTGAACGGCACGACGCGCCAGGCTGCCATCGTCCGCAACACGATCGCCGATTCCAATGCCCGCAATGCCGAGGTGCTCAAGGCGATGGGCTTTGCCGGCCGGGCGGTCGATCGCTTCGATGGGGCCAATCGCGAGCATCTTGCGCTGCAAACGCAAGCGAATGATCTCATCGGCACCTTCGGCGCGATCTCCCGCGTGCTGCGCATGATCCTGCAATCGGCCATCCTGGGCCTCGGCGCCTATCTCACGATCAAGGGCGAGCTTTCCGCCGGCGCGATCATCGCCGCTTCGGTCGCCTCCGCGCGTGCGCTCGCGCCGGTCGATCTTGCCATCGCCAACTGGAAATCCTTCGTCGCGGCCCGCCTGGCCTTCGCCCGGCTGCGTGAGACCGTCGTGGCGCTAAGCCAGGCGGTCGATCCGATGAAGCTGCCGATGCCGGCAAAATATCTCAAGGTCGACAAGATCACCGTCGCGGCGCCGGGTTCGGGACAGGTTCTTCTGAGCGAGGTCGGCTTCGATCTCTCGGCCGGCACGGCGCTCGGCGTCATCGGCCCGAGCGGCGGCGGCAAGACGACCCTGGTCAAGGCGCTGACCGGCATCTGGCCGACGCTGCGCGGCTCGGTCCGGCTCGACGGCGCAGAACTCGGGCAGTGGCCGGAGGAGAGCCTCGGGCGCTCCATGGGCTATCTGCCGCAGGAGGTGAGCCTGCTCGACGCCACGGTCGAGGAGAACATCTCACGCTTCGATCCCCATGCGGATGCCTTCGACATCGTCGCGGCTGCGACCGCCGCCGGCATCCATGAGATGATCGTGCGGCTGCCGAACGGCTACAAGACGCAGCTCGGCCCGCAAGGCACCTCGCTGTCGGCCGGCCAGCGCCAGCGTATCGCGCTCGCCCGTGCGCTCTACGGCAAGCCGTTCCTGGTGATCATGGACGAGCCCAACTCGAATCTCGACGGCGAGGGCGAAGCGGCTCTCAAGACGGCGATCGAGGCGGTCAAGGAGCGCGGCGGCATTGCCGTCGTCGTGGCGCATCGGCCGAGCGCACTCGTCGCGGTCGATTTCGTCTGCGTCATCCAGAATGGCAAGCTCCTGGCGTTCGGGCCGAAGAACGAGATCCTCTCCTCCTCGGCGGCGGGCCAGGGCACGCAGGCGGCTCCGACGCAGCTCAAGATGCCTCCGGGCGCTCCGCATCCAGCTCACTTCAATGCCAAGCACGAACGGGTGTCGGCATGATCGAGGTCAAACCCTTCAAGCAGCAAACGACGCATGTCCCGAGCGCGGAGGAGATCTACCGCAAGCCGGAGGATGCGCCTTCCGCACGTGGCCCAGCCGTGGTCGTGCTCGCGCTCACGGCTGTCGCCATCTACCTTAAAAGCCTCTTCCCCAGCCTCGCCAAATCCGATCTCGGTCCGCCCACTGAGAATAAGGAAGCGGAAGGGGCTGGGGGAGACCGTGTCCGGGAAGCCGCCATGGAGGCGGAGGACGAAACCGGTTCGCTTCCTCCGGATGACGAGAATGCGATCGGCTCCGGTGGTCCGGGGCCGGAGGTTGGCGGCATCGCCGATTTCATGGGAATCGATTCACCCGCGATCGACTACGAGCTGTTGCCCCTGCCCAGCTCAACACCGCTCCCGATCGACCCGAATTTCGGGCTCAGGCGCCCGAGCAACGACAACCGCTCGAATGTCGCCTTCGACAACACGGCGGTCGGCCTCCCTGGCGTCGGCGCCGTCAGCTCACGCGGTTTCGAGGCGCTGACTCCTGTCTCCGATCCGCCAGGCGTGAAGCTGCTCGACCCGGACGGGGAGGACGATCACCAAGACGATGAAACCGATGGCGGCGCAGGTCCCTCGGATCAGGATCAGGATCAGGATCCCGATCCGATCCGCAATCGCGCGCCCGTCCTCAGCGGCCCCCTGACGCTGGCCAATACCGGCATCTGCCAGACGATCCTGATCACTGCGGCTGCGCTCTTGTCCGGCGCCTTCGATGCTGACGGCGACACGCTGTCCATCGTCAACCTCAAATCGTCCAGCGGCACATTGACGAAGGTCGAGGGCGGCTGGGAGTTCAAGCCGGCAGCCGGCTATTATGGCCCGGTCTCGTTCAGCTTCGAGATCAGCGATGGCGAGGTCGCCGTCACGCAGACGGCCTCGTTCAGCGTCGTCGAGTTCATGGAGATCATCGGCACGCCCGGCGACGACGATCTCGTCGGCACTGAATGCGCCGACCTTATCGACGGGCTCGGCGGCAACGACACGATCGACGCGCGCGGCGGCAGCGACATCGTCTATGGTGGCAGCGGCGCCGATATCATCCACGGTGGCGGCGGCAATGACCTGATCTATGCCGGGCGCGGCAACGATATCGTCTATGGCGGCACCGGCAACGATACGATCCATGGTGGCGCCGGCGACGACCAGCTCCATGGCGAGGATGGCGACGACGTCATCTATGGCGACGAGGGCGACGACCTGATCACCGGCGGCGCCGGCAACGATCAGCTGTCCGGCGGAGCCGGCAATGACGAGATCCACGGCGATGACGGCAACGACACGATCGATGGCGGCGGCGGCCATGACGTGGTCGAGGGCGGCGACGGCGACGACGTGATCGATGGCGGCGCGGGCCGCGACACGCTCTCGGGCGGGGCCGGCAACGATCACATCATGGGCGGGGACGGCAACGACACGATCACGGGCGGGGATGGCGACGACATTCTCGACGGTGGCGATGGTGACGACGAGATGGATGGCGGCTCGGGCCAGAACATCATCGTCACCGGCAACGGCAACAACCGCGTCACCGCTGGCGACGGCAACAATACGGTCACCGGCGGCAATGGCCAGGACCAGGTCACGCTTGGAACAGGCCGCGACACCGTGCGTGCCGGCGGCGGCAACGACGTCGTGGCTGCGGGAGCGGGCGACGATCGGATCTTCGGCGAGGATGGCGACGACACGCTCTTCGCCGGCGAGGGGGATGACGTCGTGTCCGGCGGCGAGGGCAATGACCACATCGTCGGCGGCGAGGGCTCCGACGTGCTGGACGGCGACGACGGTGACGACATCATCGATGGCGGTGAGGGCCGCGACCGGATCGCGGGCGGCGAAGGCGCCGACATCGTTGTGGCCGGCGACGGCTGCGACGAGGTCGATGGGGGCGAAGGCAGCGACGTGCTGCTCGGCGAAGCCGGGGACGACACGCTCGACGGCGGCGAAGGCAATGATGTCGTCGACGGCGGCGACGGTGACGATGACGTCTCGGGCGGCGAGGGCGACGATACGCTCGATGGCGGCACCGGCGCGGATATCGTGCGGGGCGGCGAAGGCGCGGACCGGATCATCGTGGCGCTCGATGACGACGAGGATTGCTACGATGGCGGCGAGGGCTTCGATACGCTCGATCTTTCCGGCACGACTCTGGGCGTCACGGTCGACGTGACCGATGGATTGGCGATCGGCATCGAGATCGGCGAGGACAGGATCGTCAATCTCGACGCCATCATCGGCGGCTCCGGAGACGACCAGTTCACTGTCGGCGCTCAGGCGATGTCGCTGACCGGCGGGGCCGGCGACGATATCTTCAACTTCGATGTCACCTGCGACGACGAGCAGCGCGAGCTCATCCATGAGATCCTCGATCTCGAGGCGGGCGACCGCATCGTCATCCAGGAGTATCAGATCCGGACCGATCGGGATGATTGCGACGAGACCGCCGAGGGCGAGCGCTTCGGCAGCGCCTATGGCGACAGCGAGGACGGTAGCGAACGGCCGTTCCGCTTCCGCATCGAGAAGATCGGCGACGAAGATTATACTTATGTAGACGTGTATATTGAGCAGACCGATGAGAAGGATTTCACCATCGAAATCCTGGGAAGTCATAAATTTCACTATAGCTGGTGACGTCGCTGAGGCGCGATATCCTGCGTCCATGCCGGATTATTGGAGACAGCACCGTGAACATGCAGAACTTCGCCGCGTTCATCTCCGCCAAGGCCAAAGGATCTGAGCGAGGGAAGAAGGCCAGCTTCCGGCTCGGTCCCCATATGATCGCCGGCTCGACGCTTGCGCTCGTGCTGGTCGTCGGCTGCGGCGGCTGGGCCGCGACCGCCCATCTCAGCGGTGCCGTGATCGCGCAGGGGACCGTCAAGGTCGACCAGAACCTCAAGGAGGTGCAGCATCGCGATGGCGGCATCATCCAGGCGCTCGCCGTCCGGCAGGGCGATGTCGTCGAGGAAGGCCAGATGCTGTTCCGGCTGGACGATGTCCAGACAAGGGCGGAACTCTCCATCATCCGCTCGCAGCTCAGCGAAAATCTCGGGCGCAAGGTCCGGCTCGCCGCGGAGCGCGACAATTTTCCCGCCATCACCTTTCCCCCCGAGCTGGCGGAGCTCTCCGAGAACGCACCTCACATCATCGAGGGCGAGACGCGCCTGTTCGACGGCAACAGGGGCAATCGGGAAAGCCGCAAGGAGCAGCTCGAGATCAGCATCGTCCAGTCCGGGGAGGAGATCAAAGGCCTCGAGGCGCGCCACGTCGCCAAGGTCGAGGAGCTCAGGCTCGTCGAGCTCGAGCGCAAGAAATTCACGAGCCTGTTCGAGAAGGGCCTGATTGACGGCACCAGGGTCTACAGCGTCAACCGCGAATGGACGCGCCTGCTTGGCGAGCGCGGTGAGATAGAGGCATCGCTCGCCCGCGCCAAGTTGCGCATCAGCGAGGCGCGGCTCCAGATCATTGCCGTCGACGATGTTGCGCGCACGGAGGCGCAGCGCGAGTTGCGCCTGGTCGAAGCCAAGGTCTCCGAACTCAGCGAACGGCGCCTGGCGACCGAGGACCGTCTCTCGCGAACCGAAATCCGGGCCCCGATCGCGGGGGTCGTCAACGAACTCATGGTCTACACGGTCGGCGGCGTCATCACGCCGGCTGCGCGCCTCGCCACGATCGTGCCGACCAAGGCCAAGCTCACTGTCGAGGTCAAGATCGCTCCAGCCGATATCGATCAGATCAGGCCCGGCCAGCCGGCGCGGCTGCGCTTCTCGGCCTTCGCGCGCAACAGCACGCCGGAATATCCGGGCACGGTCGTGCATGTCTCGCCCGCGACCTCCAAGGATCCGACGAACGGCACGACCTTCTATGTCGGCGAGGTGCAGATCGACGGCGATACCGCCGCCCTGGGCGAGCGCAGGCTCCTGCCGGGCATGCCGGTCGAAGTCTTTATCTCGACCGAGGAGCGGACCGCGCTATCCTATCTGGCGAAGCCCTTCCTCGACCACGCATCGCGCATCTTCCGGGAAAGATAGGGCATTTTCGAGCGAAGAGCTGAACAAGCAGCGGTCGGCCGGCCCGCCGCCCGCTACTTCTTCTCGATATTCCAGAACAGCATGACCGGCGCCTTCAGCACGCCCGACACGGTGCTGCGCCTGGCATAGGGCTGGTCGAACTGGCCGAGCACGCGATAGGGCTGCATCTCGGCGAGCCGCCGGTGCAGCGTTTCCACGGCAAGCGTGCGGCTGGCATCGTCGGGCGCATCGACGACGGCGCCGCGCAGCTTCTCCGCCTCCGCATCGCAGGGCCAGCCGGCCCAGGCTTTGTCGCAGGCCATGTTGGTGCCGATATTGGTCAGCGGCGACTGCATCGTCGCGCCCGAGGCATAGGTGACGAAGAGGTTCCAGCCGCCCTGGTCCGGCGTTCCCCGGTTCTGCTGGCGGGTGGTGACCGTGCCCCAGTCGGAAACCTGCAGGTCGATAGTGAAGCCGACCCTCTTCAGTGAGGCCGCCGCCACCTCGGCCATGCGGCCGATCGGCGCGATGTCGTTGCTCGTGCTCAGCACCAGCTTCTCGCCGTTGTAGCCGCTCTCCGTGAGTAGCCGGCGTGCCGTCTCGAGGTCCGGCTTGGCATAGCCCTCCGTGCCGGCCTCCGTGCCGTTCGGGCCGCCGCAGATGAAATAGGCATTGCAGCGCCGCCACCATTCCTCGTCACCGAAACCGGCCGCGAGGAACTCGGCCTGGTCGGTGGCATAGGCCAGGGCAAGCCGCGCCTTCGGATTGTCGAAGGGCGGATGCAGGCTGTTCGGCCGCAGCATCACCTGGTTGGCCAGGTTCGAATAGCGCTCGACCTTGATCTCCTTGTTTGCGGCGACGACGGGGACGAGGTCCTGGCTCGGCTGCTCCCAGATATCGATTTCGCCCGTCTGCAGCGCTGCCGCGGCGGTCGCCGGATCCGGCATGATCAGCCATTCGACCCGGTCGACCTTGACGACGCGGCCGCCGGCTAGCCCGTCCGGCGGCTCCTGCCGCGGCACATAATCCGGGTTGCGGTCATAGACGACCTTGGCGCCGCTGCGCCATTCCTCCCGGTTGAAGCGGAAGGGTCCGCTGCCGATCGTCTCGGTGATCGGCTTCATCGGGTCGCTCGTGGCGTCGCTCTCGCGCATGATCACCGGAATCTGCCCCACCGCCGAGCCGAGCGCGAAGGGCACGAGCGCCATTGGGCGCTTGAGGTGCAGCAGGAAGGTCCTGTCGTCGCTGGCCTCCATCCGGTCGGTATACTCGGCGAGCTTGCCGCCGATCGTGTCGCGCGCCATCCAGCGCTTCAGCGAGGCGATGACGTCGCGCGTCGTCACCGGCTGGCCGTCATGGAATTTGAGCCCGGGGCGCAAGGTGAAGCTCCAGGTCAGCTTGTCCGGCGAGGTCGAAAAGCTCTCGACCATTTGCGGCTTGGGCTGGAGATTGGCGTCCCAGGCGAACAGCGTCTCGTAGATCATCAGCCCGTGCATGCGGGTGATCACGATCGAGGCCGCGACCGGATCGAGCGTCTTCAGGTCGGCATGGGGAGCGACTCGCAGGACGGTCTTCGGTACGGGCTGGGCGAGGGCGCCGGCCGCCAGCGCCCATGCACCGATCCCGCAGGCCAGGGCGACCAGGCGACGAATGGTCATGATGTGGCTCCTTCGTGAACGCGGTCGAAATGCAGGATGCGTGCGCGATGGCTGGCCATCCGCAGGCTCCCGTCGGGCTGCAGCCACAGACAGGGCCGGTGCCGCCAGGGGCCATGCGTCAGATCGGCGATCGCGCGACCGCCGGGCAGCGGCGTCAGCAGGCTCTCGCTTCCCGTCGTCCCGGCCCAGGGCAGCAGTGCCGTGCCGTCCGGCCGTATCGTCAGGGCGAGGCCGAAGCTCCGCTCGCGCCAGGCGCCGGCGAGGCGCGGATCGAGAGCCGTCGGCGGCACCCGCAGCAGCCGGCGCGGCACGCCGCCGATCCGCCCTTCCAGGATGTCGGGGCCGGAGGGCATCAGGTCGAGGTCGAGATAGGCTGGCAGGCTGCGCAGGCCGCCCGCCCCGTTCGCGACAAGCCGCTCGAAGCCGCCCATGACGCTGACCGAATCGGCGGCCAGCTCGGCCCAGAACGGGCCGGCCTCGGCGGCGAAGAGGCCGGCCGGCACATCGCGCGCGGCCTCCGGCATCTCGACATCGGCCAAGGCCGCGAGCACGCGCAGCGCCGGCCAGAGCGCCTCCTCCTCGCGATTGGTCAGGACGACGACGCCGATGCCGAGTGCCGGTGCCATCAGCATATGGTTCCGGTAGCCCGGCAGCGAGCCGCCATGGCCGACCAGCGCGATCCCGTTGAGCGTGCTGGCGACGAGCCCGAGCCGATAGCCGCTTTCCGCGCCGTCGTTGAAGCGCCTCGGCGCAAGCAGGCGCTCCAGCATACCGGCCAGCGGGGCACGGCCGGCGATCAGCGCAGAGCACCAGCGCGCCAATCCGGCGGCGCTACCGGCCATGCCGCCCGACGCCGAGAAATTGAGACCGTAGCGGCCGCGCCGCCAGCTGGCGCCGTCCTGCCAATATCCGCTGGCGAGGCCGGGGACGATCTCGGTCTCGTCGGAGACGAAGCGGATGGGCAGGTCGAGCGGAGCGACGAGCTTGCCGATGACCTCCGCATAGCCCGATCCGGTGCGCTGCTCGATGATGCTCTGGGCCAGCCGCCAGCCGGTATTGGAATAGGCCATCTCCTCGCCGGCGACACCATTGAGGCCGGGCAGGCGTCGCACATTCCGGCGGATATCCGCGGCGCTCAGCGTTGCGGTGAAGGGAATGCCCTGCTGCCAGAGCACCTCCATCATATCCGGCAGGGCGCCGGTCATGTCGAGCGCTCGGCCAAGCGGGACCTCGCTCAGCGGCTCCGGCAAGTCGTCCAGAAACTGGTCCAGCGGCGCCTCGAGCGGGACGTTGGCCTGCAGCAGGGCGACCGCCAGGAAATGCTTGCTGATCGATGCGAACCGGTTCGGCGTGTCCGGCGTGAACGGCAACCCATGCTCGATCGAGGCATAGCCGCCGCCAAGCGCATCGCGGATCCCCTCGCTATCGAACAGGACGATGGCGCCGCCGGGACCGCCCTCGCGCCTCCAGGCCTCGACGATGGCGAGGGCTTCCGCTCTGGCCTGCGACCAATTGACCATTCCGGCGCTCCCTGCCTCGAACAGGGGCGCAGTGTCGAGGAAAGGCAGCCGGCAACGCAACCGCCCGGCCATGCGCTACCGGCAGGCCGATCCAGCGTCTCCGCCAGCCTCGCCTGCTGCCCACCGCGATGCCGCTGCCGGCGCAACCGACGATGGCGGCATCGAAACTATCCCTAGAACACCTCGGGATAGGCGAAGAGGCCGGGCAGGCCACCTGTGTGCCAGAACACGACGGTCTCGTCGGGAGCGATGGCGCCGATTCTGACGAGCGAGACAAGCCCGGCCATCGCCTTTCCCGTATAGACCGGGTCGAGGAGGATCCCTTCCGTGCGTGCGACCAGTTCGAGGGCTTCGATCATCGCAGCGGTGGGCTGGCCGTATCCGGGACCGACCTGGGAATCATCGACCTCCACGGCGGCCATCGTGTCCCTCTGGCGCCCTTCCAGCGCAAAAATATCCTGAACCAGCCCGGACACGATGGCCTGCGCCTGCTCGGATGAGCGCGAGACGCTGATGCCGTGAACGCGGCAGGGCAACCCTGCCTCCTCGACGCCGGCGAGGATGCCGGCATGGGTGCCGCCGCTCCCCGTCGGCAGGACGATATGGTCGATGCGACGGCCTTCATCCTTCGCCTGGGCCGCCAGCTCCAGAAGCGCGTCGCGATAGGCGAGGCTTCCGAGCCCATTCGAGCCGCCGATCGGGATGAAATAGGGCCTGCGCCCCTGCGCCGTCAGGTCTGTCATCGTCTCCGCGGCGATCGCCGCACTGTCCTCGCTCGCAGCGAGAACGCGGATCTCCGCGCCCAAGATCCGGTGGAGCAGCCAGTTCCCATTCGTTCGATAGGTCTCGCCGCGATCCGCCACCGAGTCGGTCAAGAGCAGCAGGCAGCCCAATCCATGTCGCGCGGCCGCCGCTGCGGTCTGGCGAGCGTGGTTCGACTGGAGCGCACCCATCGTCACCAGCATATCGGCGCCACCCTTCACCGCGTCGGCAACCAGATATTCGAGTTTCCGGGCCTTGTTTCCACCCCCGGCAAGGCCGGTGCAGTCATCGCGCTTGATCCAGATTGCCGGGGCTCGGCCGTTGCGGCTCAGAGCCTGTGACAGGCGTGGCAGCGGTTCGAACGGCGTCGGCAAAATCGCCAGCCGGACCTTGTCGCGTTGAGTCATCTGAGCGGGCTCCCGACCCTCGTCATGCCGGCGATGCTAACATACAGCCCGCATGATCATCCGGTGATTTGCTCCTGTCCTGCCGGATATGCATTGCCGACACGGAAGCGCCGCTCCAGAGCTGCGGCGCTCTCGAGCCTCTGACCCTTGCCGCCTCGGGCCTTTCGCTCGTTTCCCAACCAGTGTTTGGCGGGGGCCGCGCGTGCGATCGGCGCCAGGCCCGCGATCACCGAATATGTCGATTTGTAAACACACAATTGCCTCAAACGGACATGAGTGTTTGGATCAGTTCGTGATTCGGCGTCCCTCCTGAGGCGTATTTTCGACTGAAAGCGCCGCTCTGACACCCTCATCTTTGGATTGAGGGGCGGCTTGCCTATGGCGACTGCCTAATAATCTGCCTTCCACTGCCGTTGCTACAAGCGCTACGAGCGCGAGCACCCAGAACAGGGGCGATCTGACTTGGATATACTTCAGATACTTCGCTGCGCGAAAGTAACGCTCGCGCTTTTCATGTCGAGCATGGCCCTCATGGGCTGCACATTCGTCCACATGTCCAGCGACAGGCGAACGGCCCCGGCCGAGCTTTCAACCGTCGCGATCTCGTTCAGCGGCTCTGGTTCGGACCTCTCGGAATGGTCCGATGGAGGATTGCGGCAGTCTCTCGACGGCACGCGGGCGGGATGGTCCGCCGGGGCGGAGGACGGCGCCACGATCAGCAAGGCGGCAAGCGTATTCAGCTCGATCGGGAAATCGGAAAGATCCGACACGGCGCAACCCACGGCAGCAGTTTGCAAACCATCGCCATGCCCCCCGGATTCAACGTTCTCGCTGTCGGCAATCCTGCAGGTTTTTCACAGCATCGTCTCGGCTGAGCCAAGCGCGATGGTCAAATCGATCATCAAGGTCGGTCATCTCATCGGAATCATTCTCGGGCTCGGCGCCGCGACCGTGCTGGACCTTATCGTGGTCAGGTTTCTGTTGGCCGGAAAGGTCCGGAGCGAGCATGTCGTTCTCATCGAATTCATGACCAAGATCGTGACCGGTGGGCTGGTCATCCTGTGGATCTCGGGTCTGTCCTACCTCTTCCACTACGTGATGTTCGATCCTTCCAAGCTCGCGAACCAAAAAGTCTGGGCCAAGATCGCGATCGTCGTCGTGCTTACGATCAACGGCTATTTCATCCACAGCAGCGTGGTGCCGTTGATCAAGAGGCAGGTCGGCCGGGCCCTGTTTGCGGGATTGCCCCGCCGGGAATGCGCTCTGATGCTCGCATTCGGAACGATCTCGGCAACCTCCTGGTATGTGCCGTTGATCCTGGGAGCGATGCCTCATTTCAATTTCGTCGTTCCGGCGAGCGGCCTGCTCGGCGCCTACGCCATCCTGCTGCTGCTCGCGATCGCGTCGACCCAAGGCATCGTCCATGCGATCAAGCGAAACGAAGCGAGCCCGGACAGGCAGGTCTCATATGACGTGCTGACGCGCCGGATCCCGGCAACGGTCGTGCACGTCAAGTTCGATGCATTTGGCCCTGCCGCGACGACGATGCGTCGCGCGCCGCAATTGCGGCGGGCGGGCTAGAGCATTTTCGAGCGAAGTGGATACCGGTTCGCGTGAAGAAAATGCGTCAAAACAAAAGGTTAGAGAATTTTCGCGATTCGGAGAAACGCGGAAATGCTCTAGGTGCCCGCGCGGCCAGCCGGTGCCCCGGCCAGTTGAACGATCTGAGCAGCCCGCCGATCGGCAGGTTCCAGTTCGTCGGCCCCTTAATTGAGCCCCTGACGCATCACGATGGATTCCGGCCTGCTCTACGAGCCGCTTTTCACGGACATCGCGCCGACGGGGCCGGAGCAGGTCTTCGACGAGCTGCGGATCGGTAAGCTATTCTCCACGATCAAAGACCTCAGCGAGAGCGCTACCGCCTGACGCCACACCCGCGGCGCACCCGGCGCGATTCGAACCCGTGATTTTTGCCGCCTCGGGCTCTGCTCAGCCGCAAATCCCGCGTTGCCGAAGCGTCGCCAATCAGCTGTCCAGCCTTCACGGTTAGCGCCTGTAGCTCAGCCGGATAGAGCGTTGCCCTCCGAAGCTGAGATTGGCGCCAAGGACCACCAGAAAAAATCAATTAATCACAATTATTTAAGGTCGGAACAGCCGTTCGACTAGCGGCCTGGAAAAGATCGCGGCACGACTGCGCCACAGAGCGGCCGAAAACATAACGTCGCCCAGCGCACCTTGGATGCCTAAGCGGCGAATCCGCGGCCTGCCGTTGCTCGGAACTAGTTGCTCTGCAGTCCAGCGAGGGCGCACCGCTAAGGTTGAGCGGTGGCGCTATTCAACCATACCGGTAGCTTCGAGCGCCTTGCGCACGGTTGTGACGGCTTCCGCGAAGCGCCGATCGGCGATCAAATCGAAGCCACGCGGGCGCGGCAGATCGATATCGACAACTTGGGAGATCGTTCCCGGTCGCGACGACATGATCACAACCCGGTCTGACAGGAAGATCGCTTCCGAGATCGAATGCGTGATGAAGAGAACCGTCTTGCGCCTCGCCATCCAGATGCGCTGCAGCTCTGTGTTCATCGTCTCCCGCGTCATAGCGTCGAGCGCGCCGAAGGGCTCGTCCATCAGCAGGATCGCCGGATCGTGGATCAGCGCGCGGCAAAGCGCGACGCGCTGCTGCATACCGCCCGAGAGTTGATGAGGCAGCGCGCCCTCGAAGCCCGAGAGACCGGCGAGGTCAATGAGCTCGAGCAGCCGATCGGCCTTCGCCGCCTTCGGCAAGTCGCGCATCTCGAGCTGGAGCGCGATATTGTCGATGACGTTGCGCCAGGGCAGAAGCGTGGCCTTCTGGAACACGATCCCGACATCGGCCGCGGGGCGATCGACGAGACGGCCGCCGATCCGCACCTCGCCCGAGGTCGGACGAACCAGTCCGGCGACGATACGCATGAGCGTGCTCTTGCCGCAGCCGCTTGGTCCGACAATGGACACGAATTCGCCTTGGCGGATATCGAGATCGATGCCCGCGAGGGCTCTGACCGGCCCACCGGAGGTCGTGAAGGTCTGTTCGACCGCGGCGATGCCGATCGCTGCTGCGCTCATGATCTCGTGGCTCAGTTCGGCAGGAACTCGTTGCTGAACAGCTTGTCGAGTGCGACTGGGGTAGCCAGCTGCTTCGACGCGACCAGCTGGTCGATCATCGTCTGCCAGTCCTTCTCCGACATCCGGCCGAATGGCATTGACTTCGTGTTCGGCGTCGCGATCGACTCCATCGAAATCTGCAGCTGGCGAATGAGCAGGTCACGGTTGCGGGCCTGCTCCGGGCGCAGCTTCACCAGCGCGTCGACGGCTGCGGCGGGATCGGCCTTGGCCGCGACGAAGGCCGTCTGTGTCGCCTTGACGAAACGCTTGGCGAGATCCGGATTTGCTGCGAGCCATTCCGTATTGGCGGCCACGCCGCCCTCGAGCGCCGTCACGCCATAATCGGCATAGGTGAAATAATGCACGGCGACCTTATCGCGCTCCATCGGCGGGAGATGGAAATAGGTCACGCCGGTGATCGCATCGACGCGCTTCTGCAGGAACAGTGCGGTCTTCGCACCGGTCGCCGGGGCAAGCACGCTGACCTTCGCCGCATCGACGCCGGCAGCCGAAAGCAGCACGGGGAACATCTGCGCCGTGGATTCTGCCGGCGCCATGGCGATGACCTTGCCTTCCAGATCCTTCGGCGACTTGATCGGCGCATCGGCATGGCTGAGGATCATCATTGGCGAGGCCTGATGGACGCCGAGGATCGCCTTGATCGGCATGCCCGATCCGATGCCCTTGGCCATCGTGCCGAAATCCACGAAGGCGACGGGGTCGCCACCCTGCGCCAAGAGCCGCGCGGTCGTGCCCGATCCGGAGCCCTCGTTAATGGTCAGGTCGATGCCTTCAGCCTTGTAGAGGCCTTTCTCGACGCCGAGGTAGAAGGCGGCATGGGTGCCGTAGAGGCTCCAGTCGAGCCGCAAGCTGAGCTTCGACTGGGCGCTTGCGCCCGCAGTCGAGATCACGATGGCGGCGGCCGCGCCCGCCAGGGCTTTGAGCATGTTCATGGTCGACTGTTCCCCTTTTTGGTTTTGGATGTTGTTCAGGTGAGCCTGAGTTCGTCGCCCCGCATGCTCACATGCCAGGGCAGCGCCCAGGACTCGACTGCCTCGACCGCGTAGTAGAGAGCGAGCCCGATCAGCATCAGCAGGATGAGCACCGAAAACAGCAGCGGCGTATCGAGATTGGCGTTCGACCAGAGCAGCAGGTAGCCGAGCCCGGCGTCGGCGCCGACCCATTCGCCGACGACGGCACCAACCGTCGAGAACGCCACGGCGACCTTGATGCCAGAGAAGATCTGCGGCAGCGCGAAGGGCAAGTTGATCTTGCGGAAGGTCTTCCAGGCAGAGGCCTGCATCGAGCGCGCTAAGTCGCGCATGTCCGTCTCGACCGATTTCATGCCGGCGATCGTCGCGATGACTATCGGGAAGAACGCCACGGAGAAGGCGATAAGGATTTTGGGCAGAGCGCCGAGACCGAACCAGATCACGATCAATGGAGCGATCGCGACCTTCGGGAAGGCTTGCGAGACGACCAGCAAAGGCATGATCGCGCGCTCCAGCACTCGCGACCAGACCAGCAACATGCCGAGCGGGACGCCGATAAGCACGCTCAGGAGAAAGCCGCCAAGCGTGGTCAGTAGCGTGACCGTCGCATGCCAGAGCATGAAGTAACGATCGCTCCATAGCCGCTCCGCCACGGCGGCCGGAGACGGCACGAGATAGGTCGGGACGTTGAAGATCTGCACTCCGAAATGCCAGGCGGCCAGACAGATCAGCAACGCCGCGGTGGGGTAGCGCCAGGCGCCTGCCATGTCAGAACGCGACCTCGATGAGTTCACGCGGATAGTCGGTCAGGACCTCGCAGCCCGCATCTGTGACGGCGACGCTCTCGCTGAAGCAGAAGCCGAATTCCGGCATGAAGACCGAGGGCACGATGTGGAACGTCATGCCTGGCTCGATCACGGTCGGATCGTCGGGCCGCAGCGAGAGGAAGCGCCCCTCGGCCCAATTTGGCGGGAAGCCAATGCCGATCGCATAGGCTGTGCGATGGTCGAAATAGGTGGCGATGCCGGCCTTTTCGAAGACGGCGCGGCATGCCGCGTCGACGACACCCGAGGTGGTGCCGGGCTTCAGGGCCTCGATAGCGCGATCCAGCGATTCAATCACGATGCCGGCCAGCCGCTTCTGCTCGGCGGTCGCCTCGCCGGCGATGCAGCAGCGCGCGATCATAGCGTGGTAGCGGTTCACATTGCTGGCAGCCTCTAGGAAGACCACGTCTCCTCGCTTGACGGGACGCCTCTGCCACGTCGTGAAGCACACGCCCGTCGCCTGCCCAGTCACCACAAGCGGCACGCGGGTATATTCGCTGCCGGCGGCGGTCGCTCCGTGCAGCATCGCTGCGGCGAGATCGTTCTCGCTCGCGCCAGGCACGATCGCCTTCACCGCCGCATCAAGCCCGGCGACGGCGCAGCGCGCCGCCTCGCGCATGTAGCCGAGCTGTGTGGCGTTCTTGATCGTCCGCGCCCGCTCGATCACGCCGCCCCAGTCCTGCATGGGGTTGGGAAGAGCGTTCTTCAGTGTCTTCCAGGCTTGGACGGTCAGATAGGTCGAGCCGGTCTCGGCGCCGATCGCGGCCGAGGGGGCGACCCGCTCGCGCACCACGCCTGCTAGGATCGTGATCGCATCGTCGGTATCCTCGATCGCGACGAAGATGGGGATGTTCTCGTTGCACAGCGCGACCTGCTGGTTGACGCGCCGCGAGATCATTACGGGGCCACCCTCGCGCAGCACAAGCACGCATTGGAAGGTGAAATAGCCGATTGAGCGATAGCCGGTGAGCCAATAGATGCTCTCGGGATCGAAGATCAGAAGCGCGCCGAGGCCACGCTCTGCCATGTCGGCCTGCAGCAGCGCGAGGTTGCGCACGTAATAGTCACGCGCGAACGCCGTCTCCATGCGTGCATAATCACCCTGCGTCATCACCAAGCTCATCCAGACTGATCGAAAGCGTGCAGCCTACCACCCTTTCTCATGACCATCGAATACAAGTAACTCGCAGGAGCATAACCGTTCGGGTATGCTCGATTCATGGGCTTGAACATTCGCGAGATCGAGATTTTCCGCGCCGTAATGGACGCCGGGTCGATATCCCGTGCCGCGGTGGCACTGAACGTCGCTCAGCCGGCTGTCAGCAAATACGTCGCGCAGCTGGAGCGGCGTCTGGCGCTGAAGCTGTTCGAGCGCTACGGCAACCGCATCGCGCCGACTGCCGAGGCGAGGGCGCTTTTCACCCAGATCCAGCGGGTCTTCAGTGGGCTCGGCCAGCTCGAGCGCTTCATGCAAGACATGGCCCAGCTCCGCCGTGGGCACGTGACCGTCGCGAGCCTTCCGCTGCTGTCGCTCACGGTCATGCCGCAGGTCGTCGCCGCCTTCACGCAGGATCGCCCCGATGTCTCGATCGCCCTGCAGACACGCAGCTCGACACGGATCGCCGAATGGGTTTCCGCGCGGCAAATCGATTTCGGCGTCGGCATTTATGCCTCGACGCATAGCGGCGTGTCCTTCGAGCCGCTCGTCGACCTGGAGCTCTTCTGCGCGCTGCCGCCTGGGCACGAGCTGGAGAGCAAGGAAGAGATCGGCGTCCACGATCTTGCCGGACAGGACGTTATCGCGCTGAGCAATCACGACCAGTCGCAGATCGCGCTCGACGTTCTGCTCGATCAGCATCAGGTCATGCCGCGCCGCCGGATCGAGGTCTTCTGGACGTCTGTAGCGCTCGAACTCGCGATGCGCGGGGCCGGGCTTGCCTTCGTGGATCGACTGACTGCAGGTCGCGTGCCCGGAGGTGTTGAAAGGCTAAGACGCTTTCGACCTCGCCTGTCGCTACAGATTGGCTTGTTTTGGCCAGATCATTGGGAACCGCGCCCGATCGCTATAGCGCTCGCGGAAGCGATCCGTATAGAACTGGGCACGCAGCTAGATACTCGGTGAGCGGTGGGAAAAGCTACCGCTGTTATCGCGAGAAGTAGTGATCACGCCAGGGACGCCACTGAGAGCACTGCCCGTCGAAGGCACCGGCCTGAGGGAGCAGGTCCCTCCGAAGCTGGGAATTGTGGTAAGCGCGGTCCCGAATTTCATATTGTTCAACAACAAGTTAAGGCGCTTTGTAGGTCAGGCTAGACGCTTGGCTACATCAAGCGGCACGACCGAGCCACGCTGTCGCGCTAGAGGCTTTGTCTGCGTTGGCGGCGAGAGCTTGAACGCTGTCGCTGCGCTAACTCTGACGGAGCCGACTCGATTGCCGGCCGGCCTGATGCATTCGACAACACCGGCCGATGCGGTCCCGCCTGACGCCGAGCTAAGCGCACTGCCCGCCGAAGCCTGATTCAGCCAGCGAGCACCTAAGCGCTACGGTTTCAGGTAACTCATCACCATAGCGACGATATGTTCTTTGCGCTGCGCTAGAAACGGCGCATCTCCCAGGTTGCGTTTAAATATATGAGAGAGCGTCCATTGATTGGAGAGATAGAAGTAAGACAGGGCCGATATAGAAATATACAAATCAACCTCATCGATATCGCTTCTGAAGACACTTTTTTGGGATCCGAATTCGATAATCCGGTGAAATCTTTCCATGATAGGTTTATATATTGACCGAATCAGATCGGATGATTTTATATATTTTGCCCTGAGAAGGTTCTCCGTATTCATCAAGCTGATGATTTTCGGCGTTGCGACGAAGTAGTCGAATGTGTTTCTGATGATTTGGCGCATCGCCTCTTCGGGGTCGTCAAAATGAACGGGCAAGCTATCATGGTATTCTGCTAGCGCGTTCAATGATTTTTCTAGGACCGCGACATACAGGCTCTCCTTGTTGCCGAAGTAATGATAAATGAGGTTTTTGCTGACTCCGGCTTTGAGTGCGATTTCATCAACCCGGGCACCACCAAACCCGCCAGCCGCGAAGATCTCGAGTGCGGCCTCGAGGATCCGGCTCTTCGATTGCTCGGCATTTCGTTCGACGCGGCCTGCCCGTACGCGCCTGCCCGGGACCGGCCGGGGCGCAAGTTGGGGGAGATCCTTTTTGGGGTGCGGGGAAGCAGCCATGCATCATCTCTCAGCAATGACCTCGGACCGCTGCGATTACCGGTGCAATGGCTGGCCTTCGGGTCGTCCGGGCGGCGTGCGCCGTCTTATGTCCTCATTCCGACTGGTGTGCAACGCAGGTTGGCGCCCGCAAGCTAGGCAGAGGCTGCCGCAAACTCGGTCATCCAGACGGTTGACGGCCGGCCGACTCGTTATAGACTAACTAGTCAATAAATCGATGGACAGCCAACTGACGCCGACGCATGTCATGAGACGGAGGCATTTTCCGCGTGACCGAACAGGTAGTTGAGAGGGCGCCCGAGAGAGTTCTGCGTATCGGGGTCGATGTCGGTGGCACCTTTACCGACTTCCAGATTCTGGATGAGGGAACCGGTCAGCTTCACGAGTTCAAATCTGCAACGACGCCGGACGATCCTGCACGCGGCTTCACGGAAGGTCTGCTGGCAGCAGCGAAGCTATTCGACTTTCCTTTGGGCGGCGTCCGTCTCGCGATGCACGGCACGACAATCGCGACCAATGCGGTTCTGGAGCACAAACTACCGCGAGGCGCGCTGATTACGACCGCCGGCTTCAGTGACGTCTTCGAGATCGGCCGGCATCTGCGCCGGCACATATATGGACTCAAATCTGAGCAACGCTATGTGATGATCCCCCGTGCGCTTCGCTTCGGCGCCCGCGAGAGGATTTCCGCATCGGGCGAGATCAGCGAGCCAATCGACGAGCTCGCGGCGCTGGAGCTGGCGAAACGCCTTCGCGCGGAGGAGGTCGGTTGCGTCGCGATCTGCCTCCTCAACGCCTACATCAACCCCGTCCACGAGCGCGTGCTGCGCGACATTGTCGCGACCGCTTTGCCAGATGCGTATATTTCGCTGTCCAGTGAAGTGAATCCCGAAATCCGCGAATATGAGCGGATGTCGACGACGGTGCTCAACGCCCTGCTGATGCCGGTGGTGCAGCGCTATCTTGAGCGACTGAAGGCGCGCTTTTCCGATGTCGGGCTGCTGTCGCGTCTCTTCCTGGTGCAATCCAATGGCGGCGTCGCCAGCCCGGAAAAGGCCGGCGCCCATCCGGCCAGGTTACTTCTGTCGGGTCCCTGCGGCGGCTCGGTCGCGGCGCAGCAACTCTCCCGCAAGTTGGGCGAGCCCAATCTGATCGCCGTCGACATGGGCGGCACGAGCTTTGACGTGTCCGTCGTCCAGAACGGCCAAACCGCCAGCGTGGCGGAAACCAGCATCGAGGGCTTCCCGGTCAGGCTGCCCATGGTCGAGATCCGGACGATCGGCACAGGCGGTGGCTCCATCGCCTGGCTAGATTCCGGCAACCGCATGTGTGTAGGGCCGCATAGCGCCGGTGCCAATCCCGGGCCTGCCTGTTACGGGCATGGAACAGAGCCAACGGTCACAGACGCCAATTTGGCGCTCGGGCGCATCGACGAGGCGAATTTTCTCGGTGGCGGCATGCCGCTCGTGCCGGAGCGCTCCCGCAAGGCGATCTCGGACCGCATTGCGGAGCCACTCGGACAGGATCCCGATACCGCGGCCGAGGGCATCCTCGCGGTCGCGAACGCCCAGCTGGCCTCGGCCGTCCGCCTCAGCCTGTTCGAGAAGGGACTGGATCCGGCCGACTTCGCCCTAGTCGCCTTCGGTGGCGCCGGCGGCCTGCACGGCGCCGATGTTGCGGACGAGCTCGGGATCAGACGTGTGATCTTTCCTAGGAATGCCAGCACTCTGTCCGCATATGGCATTCTCTGGTCCGACATCGTTCACGACGCCTCGCGCTCGCTGCTATGTCCCATTAAAGACAAGACGGTCGACGAACTCGTGCCGCTCGTCGACGATCTCGTCGGAGAAATCCGCCGTATGCTCGATGACGACGCGATAGCCGAGGAACGGCGCGAGATCAGCCTGGCGACGGATATGCGCTACAAGGGGCAGGGGTTTGAGCTGTCGGTGCCCTGGGGCGATGTGATGCCGACACAGGCCGGACTGGCCCAGGCCGTCTCGGATTTCCACGAGATGCACCTGAGGCGCTTCTCGCATAACACGCCCGGCGCCCCCGTCGAACTCGTGACCGTGCGCGTCACTGGCAGGGGCCTTCTGCCCAAGCCACAGGTTTCGACCGCGGAGTGGAAACCTCCAGAGACCGAGCGCACGCGACGGGTCTTTCTTGGGGGAGGCTGGCGCGACGTAAGGACGCTCGATCGGACGACGATCGCTCCTGGCATCACCGTCCGGGGGCCGGCCCTGGTCACCGAGGATTTCTCGACCTTGCTCTTGCCGGACGGCTGGGAACTCACATCGGAGCCGAGCGGTGACCTGATCGCCGAAAGGCTCGCATCATGAACAGCACCGATCCGTTCCGCCTCGAAGTCCTACGGCAGGCGCTGGTTGCAACGGCCGAGGAGATGTCCATTGCGGTCTGGCGCACCAGCCGCTCGACTGTCGTGCGAGAGCTGCTCGATTACTCGACTGCGGTCTTCGACGCTGACGGCCGCAATGTCGCGCAATCCGCCAGGCTTCCGAACCATCTAAATTCGATGGGCCCCTGTCTGCAGGGCCTCCTCGAGACCTATCTCCCCGTTGACCAATGGGAAGAAGGCGACGTCATCCTGACCAACGATCCCTATTGCGGGGCTCAGCATCTGCCCGACCTCGTCGTCTTTCGGCCCGTTTTCTTCGAGGGACGGCGTATCGCAATCACGGGGGCGATGGCGCATCATGTCGATGTCGGCGGCGGTGCGGCCGGCAGCTACGACGCCAAGGCGACGGACATCTTTCAGGAAGGCATCCGTATCCCGCCGCTCCACCTGATCAAGCGCGGCGTTCTCAACGCCCAGGTTCTGGACCTGATCCTACGCAATGTGCGCGAACCGGATATGGTCAAAGGCGATCTGTTTTCCCAGATTGCCTCGCTCTCGATCGGTCAGGCCAGCATCCTGAAGCTGGCTACCAAATATGGTGCATCCTTCCTGACCGATGCTGCTGCGCGGATTATTGCTGAATCGGAGCGCCGCATGCGCAGCGCGATCTCGGCCGTTCCCGATGGCGTCTATCGCTTCGAAGATTTTCTCGACGACGACGGGATCACTGCGGACCCGTTCAGGATCGCGGTGACGCTCACGATCGAAGGCGACCGGATGCTGGTCGATCTTTCGGGTTCGAGCCCACAGGCGACCGGACCGATCAATTGCACGCTGAACATGACCAAATCCGGCATCTACTACGCCCTGATCGCAGCCATCGCGGGCGATGTGCCAGCGAATGCGGGCTGCTATGCGCCGATAGAGGTCATCGCGCCGGCAGGCTCTGTTGTGAACTGCCGCTTCCCAGCCCCGGTAGTCGCGCGCATCGCCGTCTGCCATCGCGTCGTCAATGTCATCATGGGGGCTCTGGCCCAGGCCGTGCCGGATCGCATTCCCGCCTCGTATTATGGTGTCAGTTACGTTTACGCACTCGAGGCGCTGCACGCCGATGGATCGCGCCAAGTCTATCTGGACGCTGAGATCGGCGGCTATGGTGCGGACAGCGAGGATGACGGAGCCAGCGCTCTCTCCGCGGGGATTCACAACATTCCCAACACGCCGATCGAGATGATCGAGGCGATGTATCCGGTCACCTTTACGGAATATGGCGTGCGCCCAGATTCGGGTGGCGCGGGCCGCCAGCGAGGCGGGCTCGGCGTTATCCGCGAATGGCGGTTGGATGCGCCGCAAGGGATCCTGGCCGCCGCCTTCGATCGATTCAAATTCGCGCCCTACGGACTCTTCGGAGGCGGTCCCGGAGGACTTGGGCGACTTAGCCTTCGACGCAATGGTGCGGTTGAGGAGCTCGACTCGAAGGTCGCCGGCATCAGATTGCGGCGCGGCGACATCGTTCGCGTCGAGACATCCGGCGGAGGCGGCTACGGTGAGCCCGGCGAGAGGCGGCGGCAGGCGCTAGAGAGCGATCTCGCCAATGGCTTCGTCAGCCCATCCCAGGCGCGAGAACTCTACGGCTGGCGGTCGACTGAAGCGGAGCAGGCGGCAACGGCGCGCTGAAAACCGCAAAGCTTGGCCGGACCTTTCGGATGATGCCACGTCAACCACAGGGGAACGGAGACGACAGCATGACACGGATCGATTTCATCAGGAGCGCGTTTGCCGTCGGACTGCTCGTTGCGACTGCGAACGTAACCGTGGCCCAGACCAAGTGGAATCTGCCCAACGCCTACCCGGCCGACAATCCGCACACCGAAAACCTCTTTGCCTTTGCCAAGGACGTTGAGGCGGCAACGGGCGGCAAGCTCTCGATCACGGTCCACCCCAACGCCTCGCTGTTCAAGGGGCCGGAGATCAAGCGCGCCGTCCAGACCGGCCAGGCGCAGATGGGCGGCGTCCTTCTCTCGATTCACGAGAATGAGGCGCCGATCTTCGGCATCGACGTCGTCCCCTTCCTTGCGACCAGCTTCGCTGAAGCCAAAAAGCTCTACGCTGCGTCAAAGCCGGCAATCGAGAAGAAGCTCGACAGCCAAGGCGTCAAGCTGCTGTTCATGGTCCCCTGGCCGCCACAGGGCATTTACGCCAAGAAGGACCTGAACACTGTTGAGGATATGAAGGGGCTCAGGTGGCGCGCCTACAATGTGGGCACCGCACGCCTTGCCGATCTGCTCGGCATGCAGTCAGTCACGATCCAACATGCCGAACTGCCTCAGGCGCTTGCGACGGGCGTCGTCAACGCCTTCATTTCATCGGGCAGCATCGGGTATGATTCGAAGGTATGGGAGACGCTGACCCATTTCTATGACGTCCAGGCTTGGCTCCCGAAAGAAGCGACCCTGGTCAACAAGGCGGCCTTCGAGGCGCTCGACAAGCCAATCCAAGAGGCCATCCTACAAGCTGCTGCAGCGGCTGAAGAGCGTGGCTGGAAGAACCTGGAGGTGAAGACCAACTGGTATCTCGATCAGCTCAAAGGCAAGGGACTGCAAGTGCAACCGCCATCGCCTGCGCTAAAAGTCGGCTTCGAGAAGATCGGTGAGCAGCTGACATCGGACTGGCTGAAAAAGGCTGGCGCAGATGGGCAGGCGGTCGTCGATGACTATAGGAAAATGTGAGCATGATCGTCGAAAATTGTGAACCGGCTAACGTTGGCGTGTGAGCACTCGCGGGCTCCGAAATTGCTTTTAAGCGGGACGCACCTCATCGGTGCGAGCAAATGGCACAGCTACGCCACAGGACCGCGCGGCGGTATCTCGCCTAGCTGCACCCGGCATGCCCGAACCAGCGCGCAGTCGCGTCTTCCAATGTCGGCCAGGCCGCTCGCATCGCGGCAAAGGCCGGCAGGTTCTTCCGGAAGAGCGAGCGCAGCTCCGCCTGGAGGGCGTCGAGATCGATCCCGGCCGGCTGTCCGTCGCGCACGATCCGGCGGCCGGCTACCACAACATCGCGCACGCAACTTGCATTGCCCCGCGCGAAGAACAGGTCGAGCGGGTCGACCGGCATGATGGCATCGCGGTCGAGCCGGTCGAGGTCGATCACGGTGAAATCAGCCGGGGCGCCGGGGTCGAGCGTGCCTAGAGCAGGCGCGCCGACGGCCCGGCGGCCATTGCGGACTGCCCGTTCCAGGAACTCTGCGCGGCTCCAGTTGCGCTTGAAGCCCAACCCGTCATGCGCGAGCTGGACGAGGCGCAGCTCACGGATGGCGTCATCGTCCTCGTCGAGCGCGGCGCCGTCGACGCCGACCGCGATGGCGCAGCCGCGCCGGTGTGCGTCGGCGATCGGCCCGAGGCCGGAATGCAGGTGCAGATTCGAGCTGAAATTGGTGACGATGGTCGCGCCGGCCTCGGCGATCAGGTCGAGTTCGTCCGGCCGGGCATGGACGCAATGGGCCAGTGTCAAGCGCTCCGACAGGAGCCCGATATCTTTGAGAAAACGCACCATTCCGCCCGGAAAGGTCCTGTCGGCCCAGGCGCGCTGGTAGATCGTCTCCAGCAGATGCATGTGGACCCGGCGCGCGGTCGCGGCGGAGCGCTCGGCGATGGCCTCGAGCAGCGCCGGCGAGCACCATTGAACCCCGGCCGGTCCATATTGGACATCGACCAGCGGCCCGGCGATGACGGCGTGGATCTCATCGACCAGATCGAGATAAGCGGCAGGCGGGGAGGGTGTCCTGACGAACAGCGCCTCGACGGGCTGGCGCGCTTCGGCCGGAAGCGCGTCGAGAAGCGCGTTGCTGTCGCCATAGACGAGCGGGTTCTGGTCGCGCACCGCCAGGGCGAAGGCGATGCGGATACCGACATCGCCTGCCGCCCGGGCGATCTGCCGGGCCTCCTCCACGATCGGCATGGTGCCGCTGGGGCGCGTGTAATGGACCATCATGGCGCCGCAACCGGCACGCGCCGTCCGTGCGAGCGAGACAGCCGCGGCGAGATACGGGTCTGGCGGCGTGCCGAGCGCGGAGCGCAGGATCCAGGTCTCCAGCGGCATGTTCGATGCGCCGAAGGACGTCGCGCTCGGCCGCGCGTGATCATGCGCGTTGACCAAGGCAGGAATGATCAGGCGGCGCGGACCCGGTTGCGCCGGCTGGTCCGGCAGGACGGCGCCGATGACGCCGTCCTCGTAGCGAAGCGCGGCACTCGCGACGAGCTCCTTGCCGGTGAACAGGCTCGTCGCGAACTCCGTTTCGCTCATGGCGTGGTCCGCCCCTCAGTTCGCGGTATAGACCAGCTCGCGCTCGGCCTTCGGCGGCAGGAACTGGCGGGAGAAGATTTCCTCCGGCTTCGGCGTGCGCGCAAGCTGGTAGCCCTCGACGATGATGCCGATGGCACGGGCCATGCGGTCGTCCTTGGTGTCGCCGACGCCGATCTCCTTCATCTCCGGCGAGACGATGAGCTCGCTGAAGGAATATTGCAGGCGCCGCTTCTCGACCTTCTCGTCGACGAGATTGTCGAAGTTCATCACGCCCTTCATCCCGAGATTCTGGTCCTTGCCGATCTCGATCATCGCCTTGTTGGTGGCGCGCACCAGCCCGGCCACCGCCTTCGGATTCTCCTTGAGCAGCTTCTGCGACACCATCAGGCCGTTCGAATAGAGGTCGAGGCCATAATCGCCGAAGGTCAGCCAGTTGAAGTCCTTGTCCGGGTCCTGCCGGTTGAGCAGCAGGTTGAAATAGCCGGTGATGTTGAAGACGAGCGCGCCGTCGATCTCGCCCTTGATCAGCAACGGCTCCTGCAGGTTCGGCGCCATGTTCGAGAGCTTGATCTTGCTCATGTCGACATTGTTCTTGCGCGCGAAAACCTCGAGCAGGCGGGTCGTCGGCGTGCCCTGCGAGCCGCCCAGCGTCTTGCCTTCGAGATCGGAAGGCTTGGCGATGCCGGTCGCCTTCTTGCTGGAAATGGCGAAAGGCGGACGGTTCCAGATCATGTAGACCATCACCGGCGCCTCGCCGGGCTTGGCCGCCGCGTTCTGGATGATGGCGTTGACGTCGCCGAAGCCGGCGTCATAGGCGCCGCTCATGATGCGCGTCACCGTGGCGCCCGAGCCCTCGCCCTGGTCGATCTGCACGTTGAGCCCCTCGGCCTTGTAGTAGCCCTTGTCGCGGGCGACGAAGAAGGCGGCGTCCGACCCTTGCGTCTTCCAGCCCAGCGTGAACTTGATGTTCGTCTCCTGCGCCAGGGCCGGGCCGGCGAAGGCGAGGCCGGTAAGCAGCGTCGCAGCGAATGTCCTCAGCATGATGGTTCTCCCCTCGTGACGTGATCAGGCAGCGGCGAAATCGTTCTTGCGGGTGGCCCAGCCGGTGACGCGCATCTCGATCAGCGAGAAGGCGACGTAGAGCGCGACGCCGAGCCCGGCGAGGATGAAGAGCCCGGCGAAGACCAGCGGCACGTTGAAATTGGATGAGGCGCTCATCATCACGTTGCCGATGCCGCGATTGGAGGCGACGGTCTCGGCCAGCACGGTGCCGACGAAGGCATAGGTGACGGCAACCTTCAGCGAGGCGAAGAAGAACGGCATCGTCCGCGGCAGGCCGACATTCCAGAGAATGTCGAGCTTGCTGGCGCCGAGCGCCTTCAGCACGTCCTCCATCTCGGGCTCGGTGGTGGCGAGGCCGGTCGCGATGTTGACGACGATCGGGAAGAAGCAGATCGCGAGCGAGGTCAGCACGGCAGGCACAGTGCCCGAGCCGAACCAGAGCACGAAGATCGGCACCACCGCGACCTTCGGGATCGAGGAGAAGCCGATCAGCAGCGGATAGGCGGTGTCATAGGCCGTGCGCGAGACGCCGATGATCGCGCCGAGCACGACGCCGAGCGCGACCCCGAGCGCAAAGCCGAGCATCGTCGTCGCCAGCGTCTGCAGGATATGCGGCCAGAGGATCGGCATGCGTTGGAACAGCGTCGCGAACACCTGGCTCGGCCGCGGCAGGATCAGGTCCGACATGCCCGAGACGAGGCAGAACACCTCCCAGCCGACGAAGAACAGGACGATCAATCCAGCAGCCCAGAACTTGCGCTTCAGGGTCTCGGACATGTCAGGCGCTCCCTTCTGTCGGCTTGGCCGAGCGGGCATCGACGATCAGCTCGCGCAGGCGCTGGTTCAGCGCCACGAAGTCCGGCTCGAAGGTCATGGCGATGCTGCGCGGCCGGGCGAAGGCGACGGCGCTGTCGTCGATGATCCGGCCGGGCCGCGCGCTCATCACGCAGATGCGGCTCGCCAGGAATCCGGCCTCGCGCAGATCATGCGTCACCAGCAGCACCGTCGGCCGGTGGGTCAGCCAGAGTTCCTGCAGGATCGCCCAGAGCTCCTCGCGCGTGAACTGGTCGAGCGCACCGAAGGGCTCGTCGAGCAGCAGCATGCGCGGCTCGTGGATCAGGGCGCGGCAAAGATTGGCGCGCTGGAGCATGCCGCCGGAGAGCTGCCAGGGAAATTTGCCGGCAAAGCCCTGCAGCCCGACCTGCGCCAGTAGGGCATGGGCCTTGTCGCGGAAGCTGCCGCGCTTCTCCTTGCGGAAATGCGAGCGGAAGGGCTCGACGATTTTCAGCGGCAGCATGACGTTCTGCTCGATCGTCAGCCAGGGCAGCATGGTCGGGTTCTGGAAGGCCATGCCGAGCCTGAGTGCCTTGGCCGCGACCTCGCGCCCGCCGACGATGACGGCGCCGGACGTCGGCTGCACGAGGCCGCTGACCAGCCGCAGGATGGTCGACTTGCCGCAGCCGGACGGGCCGACCAGCGCGAGGAACTCGCCCTCCGCGATGCGCAGCGTCGTTTCGGCGAGGGCAGGGACGGCGTTGGCACCGCGCCCGAAAGTGACCGAGGCCTGCGACAGCTCCACGGCTAGCTGTGCCCGTGCGGTCGGTTCCCGGTCCGGCTCCGGTGCATTCACGACGGCGAGAAGAGGGCTGGTCTTGCTCATGACTGAAAGTGCATGCAATTGGGATGCCATAATGCATTCCAGTCAAACACCCCGCGTGGGCCTCACGCGGGCACCGGGCGCAATGCGCTCGACGCGGGCGTGAGCAAGAGGAACGGCCCGCTGCATGCATTGCGCATTCCACGGGGACGGCGCTAAGACGGGCTGATCCAGGATTGGACGACGAACATGGCGCGTGACGGTGGCGGAGAGAGCGGCTCCTCGGACAAGGTCGGGCTGATTTGCCGTGCCTTGCGCCGTGCGATCATCGAACAGGCGCTGGAGCCGGGCGCCAAGCTGCCCGAGGATGCGCTTGGTGAACGTTTCGGCGTCAGCCGCACAATCGCGCGCCATGCGCTTGGGCAACTGGCTGCGGAAGGGCTGGTCGAGCTGCGCCGCAACCGCATCGCCGTGGTCGCGACGCCGAGCTGGCAGGAGGCCCGCGACACATTCGATATCCGCATCGAACTGGAGCGCCTCGTCGTGCGCCAGCTCGCCGGGCGGCTGAGCAAGACGCAGCTTGCGACATTGCGAGCCCATGTCGATGCCGAGGATGCCGCGCGCGGCGGTCCGGACGCGGTCTCGATCCGGCTCGCGACCGAGTTCCACATCCTGCTGGCAACGATGACGGAAAGCCCGATCCTGATCCGCTATGTCAGCGAGATCGCCTATCGCTGCTGCCTGACGTTGTCGCTGTTCAGCCGGCCGCATTCATCGGAATGCGCGATCAACGAGCATCGGCTGCTGATCGACGCGCTCGAGGCGGGGGATTCCGAGAAGGTGGCGAGCCTGATGCACCTCCACCTCGACTCGGTCGCGGAGCGCGCGCTCGTGGCGCAGGCCAAACCGCGTGGCCGCGACATCATGGACATCCTGGCGCCCTATGCCGAGACTGCGCCCGCCGCTCCGCCGCCCTCGCGCAAGCGCCGCCTGGATGCCGCCGAATAGCGCTTCAGGCGGTGATGCCGCGCTGCTCCAGGATGCGCTCGGCGCTGTCGTTCCAGACGTCCATCTTGACGATCAGCCCGTCGCGCACGACGAAGCGGTCGACATAGCGATTGCCCTCGAAGGCCGTGCCATCGGGCCATTCGCCATAGAGCGTGCCGGTGCTGTAGACGATCGTCTCGCCTTCGCCGGGGCAGACGTCGAAGCGCTCCATGCGCTTCTTCACCCAGCGATAGCGCAAGGCGTTGAAGCTCGACGGACCGCTCGGATGATCGAACAGCCGCCCGCCGGTGAAGGTGATCGGCGTGCCGGGCCGCATATAGCGCGCGGCGCCCTCCGGATCCGGCACCATCGAGGCTTCGAGATAGGCTCGCACGATCCCGGCGTCCGAGAGCGCGTCAACACCGTGCAGCATGGTCTGGTCCGTCGTGAGACAATCTGTCGGGGCCGAAATCCTATCGTCTCGGCACACAAAGTGCATGCATGTTTTTTACTCAATTGAATACCAAGCGATAAGCAGAACCATGCCGAACGACCGCGCACTCGATCTTGTTTTCCGCCAGGCCACGATCGCCGGCCATGACCAGCCGCGGGATATCGGCGTGAGCGCCGGGACGATCGCGGCCATCGCCCCGCGGATCAACTGCGACGCGCCGGAGATCGATGTCGCTGGGCGGCTCGCCCTGCCGGGCTTCGTCGACAGCCACATCCATCTCGACAAGGCCTGCCTGCTTGGCCGCTGCGGCCACGACCATGGCGGGCTCGCCGGCGCCATCGCATCCGTCGCCATGATGAAGCGCGATTTCACCGAGGCCGATGTCTACGCGCGCGGTGCCAGGGTCATCGAGAAGGCGATCGGCAAGGGCACGACCCGGATGCGCACCCATGTCGAGGTCGATCCCCGCGTCGGCCTGCGCAGCTTCACGGCGATCAAGGCGCTGAAGGCGGATTATGCCTGGGGGCTCGATCTCTCGATCTGCGTCTTCCCGCAGGAGGGGCTGACCAACGATCCCGGCACCGAGGAACTCCTGGTCGCGGCCTTGCAGGATGGGGCCGATCTTCTCGGGGGCTGCCCCTACACCGATACCGATCCGGCGGCGCAGATCGAGCGGCTCTTCACGCTCGCGCGGCGCTTCGACGTCGACCTCGATTTCCATCTCGATTTCGATCTCGATCCGAGCTGGATGCATCTCGACGAGGTCTGCCGGCAGACGCAGCGCCATGGCTGGGGCGGCCGCGTCGCCATCGGGCATGTCACCAAGCTCTCGATGGTGCCGCCCGACAGCCTCGCGACGATCGGACAAAGGCTCGCCGACGCTGGCGTCGCCCTGACGGTGCTGCCCGCGACGGACCTCTATTTGATGGGGCGGCAGGAGAGCCATGCGAGGCCTCGCGGTCTCGCGCCAGCGCATCTGCTGGCCGGGCAGGGGGTCGTCTGCTCGGTCGCGACCAACAACGTCCTCAATCCGTTCACGCCGTTCGGCGACGGCTCGCTGCTGCGCATGGCCAATCTTTACGCAAATGTCGCGCAATGCGGCCCGCACGAATTCGGGCAGTGCCTCGCCCTGGTGACCACCGCGCCGGCACGGCTGATGCGTCTCGACGATTACGGCATCGCGATCGGCAATCCCGCCGATCTGGTCATCCTGGATGCCGCGACGCCCGCCGATGCGCTGGCGGAGATCGCGGAGCCGGTCATGGGCTTCAAGCGCGGGCGCCTGAGTTTCGAGAGGCCGCCGGCGCGGCTGAACATGCAGGTCGCGAGAAAGCCCGCCGGACTGCTGGGGTGAGAGGGCATCGCCCGCCGAACCCAACCAGACGATGATGCACGCATTCGTCGTTGTGCGCATCGCTGTTCGCCCCTAGGTTCCGCACGGGCAAGGGGGACTACAAATGGCCGTTCAGCCGACCGCCCGGGGCGTGCATATGGGCTGGCACGTCAACAATCGGCCGATCGACGGTGGCTACGTCGTGATCATCGCCGAGCTGAAGGCTCTGGAAAAGGAGATCGCGGAGCGGTTGGATGAGTTGGAGGCGATGCTGTGACAGGAGCCGGGAAGCCGGCGGCAAACCGCAAAACGCCCCCTCGACGCAAGCCTGCCGAGACGAGTCGGCAACCGGCGTACTGGCCGGTCTACGGATTCCGCACGCCGGATCGTGACGGCTGGACGCTGATCGCGGCTGATGGCGCCTCCGCGATCGCGAAGTCCTGGGCGCTCGAGAGATTTCCTGAGCTGCGCGAATGGCGGGCGATCGACCGCACGCTGTGGACCGATCCGGCTGCCCATAAGATACTGCGCTTCGCCGGCGAGCCGGATGCCTACGATCTCGGCAATTCTCCGGCTGAGACAGCGCATGTCTGGGACTATCGCGCGCTGTGCTGGCGCGCCTCTGGCGAGCGGATCGAGCCGCCAGCCCAAGCCGAGCGCGTCGAGACCGTTGTCGTAGAGTTCGGCCCGCCGTCCTGGGGGTGGATTGACCTGAGCCTGCGGAGTGAGCGGCAGCATACGGAGATACCGCTGAGCGAGGTGTTCGATCCGTTTGCAGGCAGCCTGACCCGCTGGCTCGAACACATTGCCACCAATATGCCGGCCCGACTTGTCGTCGATAGCGAGGGGTCTCTCGCGAGGCTGGAGGTCGTGCCTTCGACGGCCGATCTCGTCTACCTTGTTTGCACTCCCGTCGACGCCAGCCGAAGCGAATTCATCGTCGAGATGTCACGGAAACGGCTCGTGGCCGACTTCTATCGCTCGTTGGTGAACTTCTGGGAGGGGCCTGCGCTGCGAGACAATTGGGACATGTGGATCCTGGCATTGAAGGACCCGGACCTGCGCGACAACGAATACGCCAGTCTTCAAACGCCGTGGAGTGTGCGATCGCAGGTGGTCGAGCGCTACCTGTCGGAGAACGCAATTTGAGAGCGCGGAGCGAACCCTCGAACGACGTCGCTGAGCGCCGCCCGCCCGAGGAGACCATCACTCGGCTCAGTGCGCTGGAGGGGGAGGCTGCTGGTAGACTGGCCGAATTGGAGATTATGCTGTGAGTTGACCGAGTGTTCCTCGGGGTGATGTGATCGAAAATCAAAGGTGGTGTTTCGGACGTTTGCTCCGTCGCAAATCCCTCGTTGCCGAAGCAGCGGCAATCAGCTATCCACCTTCCACGGTTAGCGCCCGTAGCTCAGCTGGATAGAGCGTTGCCCTCCGAAGGCAAAGGTCACACGTTCGAATCGTGTCGGGCGCGCCATTGTTTCCAATGGCTTGGAATGTCATCCCGGTCACATCGGCTAAGCGGGCGGCATCGTTTGGCGATTGCCGTGCTTGCGCGGACACTCTCGACAAACTCCGGCCGTTGATCGTTGATCAGGGGCGGCTCGGGCTCAGCCGCATTGCTGATCGAGCGTGAAGCCGCTCAGCCTATGGCGGCGGACCAGATCAAGACATGGTGCCGGCCGTCGAGCGCCGGGATCAATTTATCGAGATGATGATGCTGTTCCACTCGGGTTATGCTGGAGTGCGGCGGCTCGAGCTGCGAAGCTCACAGTGCCAGCGATCGACCGCTGGCTCCGGCTTAGTCACGCTCCGGCCCGGTCACTTGGAGAGCCCGCGACATGACGCGCACCGCTCAACGCGCTCGTCTGCTCGAGGGTTTGTTCCTTGATCTGTTTCAGCATCCCCGGGACCTTCGCAAGATCTGGGGTGCAACATTCGGCGAACGGGCGAACGCGGACATCAATTGGGATAAATCCTTGAGGGATGTCGTTTTTGACATCATTCTCTGGCTCCAGTCTCGAGGTACCTTATCCGAATTTCTCTCGGCCCTCGGCAATGCCCGCGCCGGGCGGCGCAGCGATATCGCCCAAATCGCCGATCTGTTCTCGGTGCCAATCGAGGTTCCAGGTGGCGATAATCGGTCTGCACTGCATGTGCTGCTTCTTCGCTTTGATCGGTTGATGGCGACCGAGAGGGAGCTGCGTCTCGAACGCACCCTGGAAAAGCACCTCGCCCGGTTTGCCGAGGGGCAGGGGATGGAGGTTGAAGTCACAAGCAGCGATGACGAAGCGCCGGCCGACCTGGCCGGTGTATTGAAGCTCGGCCAGCGGTTCGGAGCGGACATCGTCATCTGGGGGGATCTCTACGACCTGACGAATGCCGTCGAGTTCGAGCTTCGTTGGGCAAGCGCCGGGCGGGTAACCTTCCCGTCCGCGGCTCAGCCCGATGGAACGACAGGCATTTCCAGCATCCAAAGCCTCTCCACGCTCACCAGTGGCCGCCTCCTGGGACATGTGGATTTCCTGGTGGCATGGATTTCTGGAATGCAGCGCTTCAATAGCAGGGATTACGAAGCTGCAGTTCGGTTCTTCGAGAGCGCGATCCGTTTCGTGCCGGGATCCTTCGAGTGGACTTACAGAGTTTCATTGAATGAGCGCGGCTTTGCGTTCTCGGCAAACCGCCCCTGGGTGGATGCGCTCGCTTTCCTCGCTCTCAGTTACCAGCGCGCAGGAAAAGCAGAGAAAGCCATCCCTCTTTGGAACTCCATTCTGACTATTGGGGGCGAGAATTCGCAAGGCTCGTTCAACGCCGATCCATTTGCGATTGCAGCTGTAGAGGGGGACGCCGAGCAGGTTGAGGTCCTGGCCCTGGCGACGCTCCAATACGCTCATGCGCTGCAAAGCGTGGGGCAAAACGAAGAGGCACTGGCAGCCTACAAGAAATTGCAGGCGGTCCTTTCAAAAAGGGGAACGACCCGGGCGCATCAAGCGATCCTGAATGGCGCGCTGAACGGCTTCGCGGACCTCGCCGATTCCATGATTGCCAAGACATTCGGCAAATCGGTCGACGACGAAATTCAGACGCTGCTTCTCTTCGACGGCATGGCAGTCCCGGCTGAATTGGCCGAAGTCCTTACGGGGCTCAGTGCGTCCGAGAGTGAGCGACTGTTTCATGCCCTTGCCGAGCACGGATTCATGCAGGCCTGGGCAGGTAATGACCCGCTTTTGCGCTTCGACCCTTTTTTCTTGCCGGCACTCAGGCAAACCGATCTGGATCGCGAGGCCGAAATCCTTCGCCGACTAAGCGGATGGTTGGGGCAGAGACAATCGGAAGTGCCTCCCGAAGATCAACTCTGGCCCGCGATCCAATATCTGCTCGACAGCGGCCCAGCCTTCTTCACGATCGAGGAAGCTCAAAAGTCCGGTCTGGAGTTGAGTGGAATTTTGCCCGCTGATCGGTCGGCATGGTGGGTCGAGGCCGTCAGGAACTCCAGCCCGCAAGCTCCATCCGTCCTCACCCTGGTCCTGCTGAATGGGGGATTTAGGTCAGCGCGTGCGCCGGGCCCGGACGTCGTGATAGGCTTTCTCCGGATCGCCATCGAGGCGCGTCGAAACGCAATTCCTCTCGCGCAACAACTGACTGAATTGGGCGTCGTTCCGAGAGCCTGGGACCTTGCTCCGGACTGGCTGCGCCGTCACATGACGCTTCTTGCGACGCCGGGGATCTTCGATCATTCGACCGCGGTGCCCATTGCCTACCTGACCACGGTAGGAAAGGCCTGGATGGCCGTCGCGCAGGAACGGCCCGCAAGTGGCGATTGATCGACTCGGAGAAGCGCGGAAATGCTCCAGCTGACGCTACTCTTCAACTGAGCCGCCGGGCGCTAGAATCAGGCTCGCGGCCTTCTTGATAAGCGGATTGCGCGGACGGCTTTCGGATGCGGCGCGAACCAGGTCCTCGATGATTCCGTATTGTTCCGCATATTTGATGAGGTCGTAGACGACCCTATCAACCGGGCCGTTCGCGACGACCACCGGGAGCATCACGTTCAAGTTGAACCAAGTGAGTCGTTGGAGCTCGTCGTAGGTGAATGCCGAAACAAGAGCCTCGTGGAGCAACTTCGACTGATCGCCGCTCAGGGCCATGGCACGCCTCGCTGGAGGAGATTCGGCCGAACCGGGATTAACGGACATGTCCCGCAAGGCAGGGCACTGTAGCCGAGAAGGCGAGGACGCCAACTGTGCCATCGAAGACTATCGCGTCATGCTTACAATGCTATCATCGGCGCTGCTGGAACTGCACACGCAGCACGTGAGTTTCCTGCCTCGTCCGGCCTGCGATCGGGGGCCGCTGATCCGAAGGGCTGGTTCATGAAAACCCAAGTCGCGATCGCTGTGATGGGATTGATTTGCGTGGGATGCACGACGCAGCCCGCGAGCTACGCCAGTTCTCTCAGTCACTCCGATCGCAAATGGCAAAGCGCTGCTTGTCGAGAGGCTCGGCAGAAGGCCGGCGGCTACGAGGCGGAGGAAACCGAGCGGCTGAAGTCATCCGCCATGATCGGGTTGCTGAGCCCGTCCAGCGCCCTGGCAACCGTCAACGTGACCAATCAGCAGAATGTGCGCCGCAAGCAATTCAATCGGGATCTGCACCTGAAATGCTCGAGCGCGCCTCTGCCCGATGAACTGACGAATATTCCCGAGCTGCAGCCCCCGCCCATGCTCAACACCGAGCGGGGGAGCTGACGGGAGGGGAAGCGGACGGGTTCGGATTCGCGCAGCCCAATATCTACCCGCCGGTCACGGCTTCGGGCCATCCGTGGCAACGGCTGGCGCCGTCGCGATGAACTGCTCGCTGGCGAGCGCGCTCAGGTTCTCGGTGTGCCCGGATGCGCGCAGGCCCAGAATGATCATGGCCAGCCATTCCCGATGAGCCCGCTCGCGCATGGCGCCGAACAATCCGGGTTGCACGGCTCCCCATGCTTCTCGAAACGCCGCTGTGATCCGATCCAGCTCCTCCGGGTCGGCAACCAAACCTCGCTTCGCCATGGCAGTCCTCCACCATCGCGCCACGCCAGCACGCACACGCTGAAGCTGCAATCGGCCGGATGAAGCGTGATGAGCAATTCGCTAACACGGCTACCCAAATTCGGCTTGTTGCGGGACTGTGCCGGGCGCACCGCTCTCGAAAACTGGCGGCGGGCCTGTTGTTTGGAACCAAGCCGTGCCACGCACGTTTTCCGCGCAGCTCTTGCGATTACACCACGATGTCCTTGGCCCCGTCAGTTCCGGCTGACGGGGCTTTTTACGGTCATGTCACCCGGCTTCTTTGGGGCGGCGCGGGATCACGGTCGAGTGACAGCTCCCGCAAATGCCAGAGCGCTTCTGCGATTCTCAGAATCGCGGAAGCGCTTTATCTGTTTGGCTTGACGCATTTTCCGTAGGCGAACCGGTGCCCACTTCGCTTGAAAATGCTCTATGCCCTCGGCTCAGCCGTAGCGTGCCTGTAGCCGCCGATCGATCGCCAGCGCCGCGAGCGTGCAGAGCGCGCCCGAGAGCAGGTAGACGCCGACCCAGGCGAGGCCGAATTTGCTCGAGACGGTCAGCGCCACCAATGGCGCGAAGCCGGCTCCCAGCAGCCAGGCGAGGTCGGATGTCAGCGCCGCGCCGGTATAGCGATATTGCGTGCCGAAGCTCGAGGCCACGGCGCCGGCAGTTTGCCCGTAGGAGAGGCCGAGCAGGCCGAAGCCGATGATGACGTAGATCGTCTGTCCGGCCAGGCTGTCGCCGAAGAGCAGCGGGGCGATGATGCTCGACAGGCTGAACAGGCCGATCATCGCGCCCGAGAGCAGCAATGTGTTGCGACGGCCGATCTGGTCGGCGATCAGGCCGGAGGTGACGATCGCGCCGGCGCCGACCACGCCGCCTGCGGCCTGCACCATCAGGAATTCCGAGACCGAGCGCTCGGTGAAGAGATTGATCCAGCTCACCGGGAAAATCGTGACGAGGTGGAAGAGCGCAAAGCTCGCCAGCGGCACGAAGGCGCCGAGGATGAGCGTGCTGCCATGGGCACGGATCAGCTCGAAGACCGGGCTGGGCATGAGCTCGCGTGTGTCCATCAGCTCGGCGAATTCATGGGTCGCAACCATGCGCAGCCGCGCGAACAGCGCCACGACATTGATCGTCAGCGCCACGAAGAAGGGATAGCGCCAGCCCCAGCTGAGGAAATCCTCCTTCGACAGCGCGCCCTCGAAATAGGCGAAGAGGCCGGCGGCGAGGATGAAGCCGAGCGGCGCCCCGAGCTGCGGCAGCATCGCGAACCAGCCGCGCCGGTTCTCCGGCGCATTGAGCGCGAGCAGGGATGACAGGCCGTCCCAGGCGCCGCCGAGCGCGCCGCCCTGCAAGAGGCGGAAGATGATCAGGATGATCGCCGACCAGATGCCGATCGTCTCATAGCCCGGCAGGAAGGCGATCGCAGCCGTCGAGCCGCCGAGCATGAAGAGCGCGACCGTCAGCTTGGTCGCCCGGCCGTAATGGCGGTCGATCGCCATGAACAGCACGGTGCCGATCGGGCGCGTGACGAAGGCGAGCGCGAAGATGGCGAAGGCGTAGAGCGTCGCGGTCAGCCGGTCGGTGAAGGGAAAGACCAGCTCGGGAAAGACCAGGACGCAGCCGAGGCCGAAGACGAAGAAGTCGAAATATTCCGAGGTGCGCCCGATGATGACGCCGATGGCGATCTCGCCGGGCGAGACATGGTCGCGCCCCTGCTCGTCCGTCAGGTGACCCGATGAATGGCTCGCTGCGTCAGCGCTCATGACCGGGAATTCCTCGTTGGCGGGGTCCCCCGGACAGCACCGGTCTTGCCCGCACCTGATACAAATGGATACGGTGGATAGAAGCCACCCGTCAAACCGCCGCAATGGGACAGATTGTCTTATGTGCGGTGCGAAAGGATGGCGATAGAGAAGGGCGTTCCCGGAGCAGGGAGGTCTCGAGTCTCTTGCGAATTGGTCGATTTCTAGCGGCTCTTCCGCTATTTGCCCTGCTCGGCGGTTGCCAGATGGTGCTATTGTCGCCATCCGGCGATGTTGCATTGCAGCAGAGAAATATCCTGTTTGCCTCCACGGCGCTCATGCTGATCATCATCATCCCGGTGATGGCGCTGACCGTGTTCTTCGCCTGGCGCTACCGCGCCTCGGCCAGGGCGACCTATGATCCCGACTGGCACCATTCCCTGCCGCTCGAGGTGGTGATCTGGTCGGTGCCGCTGCTGATCATCATCGTCATCGGCGCGATCACCTGGATGGGCACTCATTTGCTCGATCCCTACCGGCCATTGGGCCGGATCAGCGCGGCGAAGCCCGCCCTGGTCGTGAAGACGGGCGATGTCGCGCCCCTGCCGAAGCCGCTGGTCATCCAGGTCGTGGCGCTCGATTGGAAATGGCTCTTCATGTATCCCGAGCAGGGCATCGCCTCGCTCAACGAGGTCGTGGCGCCGGTCGACCGGCCCATCGAGTTCCGCATCACCGCCTCCTCGGTGATGAACTCGCTCTTCATCCCCGCGCTCGCTGGCCAGATCTATGCGATGCCAGGCATGCAGACCAAGCTCAACGCCGTGATCAACCATGCCGGCGACTATGAGGGTTTTTCCGCGAATTATAGCGGCGCCGGCTTCTCCGACATGCGCTTCCGCTTCCACGGCGTCGATAGCCAGCGCTTCGAGGACTGGACCCGGGCTGCGCGCGAGAAGGGCGGGCCGCTCCAGCGTGAAGATTATCTCACGCTGGAGAAGCCGAGCGAGCGCGAGCCCATCAGGCAGTTCCGCGATGTGGCGCCGGATCTCTTCGAGGCCGTGCTCAATCGATGCGTCGACCGCGCCAGGATGTGCACGCGCGACATGATGGCGATGGACGCCAAGGGGGGCGGTGGCAAGGAGGGCATCGCGACCGTCATGACGCTGGGCGACGACGGGAACCAGCGCCGGGGCGGCCAGCCGCTGCCGCCGCGCCCCTTCGTGACGGCGATCTGCACGCCGACCGATGTCTACGGCACGGCGGGCGCGACCGCCCGCCTCGCCGACTGAGCTAGCGAGACGAGGACCCCATGACCTCCTATCCCGACTGGTGGAAACTGGTCTTCGGCCGCTTCACGCTCGAGGCGCTGCCGCTGCACGAGCCGATCCTGGTCGTCACCTTCATCGTCGTGGCGCTCGGCGGCATCGCGCTGCTCGCGCTCGTCACCTGGCTGAAGGCCTGGGGCTATCTCTGGCATGAGTGGTTCACGAGCGTCGACCACAAGAAGATCGGGATCATGTACATGATCCTCGGCGTGGTCATGCTGCTGCGCGGTTTCGCCGACGCGCTGATGATGCGTGGCCAGCAGGCGATCGCCTTCGCCGGCAGCGACGGCTATCTGCCGCCGCACCATTACGACCAGATCTTCACCGCCCATGGCGTGATCATGATCTTTTTCGTGGCGATGCCCTTCGTCACCGGGCTGATGAATTTCGTCGTGCCCTTGCAGATCGGCGCGCGCGACGTCTCCTTCCCCTTCCTCAACAATTTCAGCTTCTGGATGACGGTCGGCGGCGCCGTCCTGGTGATGACCTCGCTCTTCGTCGGCGAATTCGCCAGGACGGGCTGGCTCGCCTATCCGCCGCTCTCCGGGGCCGCCTACTCGCCCGGGGTCGGCGTCGACTATTACCTATGGGGGCTGCAGGTCGCGGGCATCGGCACGACCCTGTCCGGCGTCAACCTCGTCGCGACCATCGTCAAGATGCGGGCGCCCGGCATGGACCTGATGAAGATGCCGGTCTTCACCTGGACTGCGCTCTGCACCAACATCCTCATCGTCGCGACCTTCCCGATCCTGGCGGCGACGCTCGCGCTGCTGGCGCTCGACCGTTATGTCGGCATGAACTTCTTCACGAACGATCTCGGCGGCAACCCGATGATGTACGTGAACCTGATCTGGATCTGGGGCCATCCGGAGGTCTACATCCTGATCCTGCCGGCCTTCGGCATCTATTCGGAGGTGGCCTCGACCTTCTGCGGCAAGCGCCTCTTCGGCTACGGCTCGATGGTCTATGCGACGGTGGTCATCACCATCCTGTCCTATCTTGTCTGGCTGCACCATTTCTTCACGATGGGCTCGGGCGCCAGCGTGAATTCCTTCTTCGGCATCACGACGATGATCATCTCGATCCCGACGGGCGCGAAGATCTTCAACTGGCTGTTCACGATGTATCGCGGCCGCATCCGCTTCGAGCTGCCGATGATGTGGCTCGTCGCGTTCATGCTGACCTTCGTCATCGGCGGCATGACCGGCGTCATGCTGGCGGTGCCGCCGGCCGATTTCGTGCTGCATAACAGCCTGTTCCTGGTGGCGCATTTCCACAATGTCATCATCGGCGGCGTGGTCTTCGGCGTCTTCGCCGGCATCGCCTACTGGTTCCCGAAGGCCTTCGGCTTCAAGCTCGATCCGTTCTGGGGCCATCTCTCCTTCTGGTTCTGGGTAGTCGGTTTCTACGTCGCCTTCATGCCGCTCTACGTGCTCGGCCTGATGGGCGTGACGCGCCGGCTCAACCGCTTCGAGGATCCCTCGCTGCAGATCTGGTTCGTCGTCGCCGCGATCGGCGCCGTGCTGATCCTGCTCGGCATCCTCTGCTTCCTCGTGCAGATCGCGGTGAGCATCATGCGCCGGGAGCAGCTGCGCGACACGACCGGCGACCCCTGGGACGGGCGCACGCTGGAATGGTCGACCTCCTCGCCGCCGCCGGATTATAATTTCGCCTTCACGCCCGTGATCCACGATCATGATTCCTGGGCGGACATGAAGAAGCGCGGCTATCAGCGGCCCCTGACCGGGTTCAGGCCGATCCATATGCCCCGGAACACCGGCGCCGGCGTGATCATCGCCGGGTTCGCCACGCTCTGCGGCTTCGCGCTGATCTGGTACATCTGGTGGCTCGCGGCCCTGTCCTTCGTCGCCGCCGTGGCCAGCGTGATCATCCATAGCTTCAACTACGACCGCGATTTTCACATCTCGGCCGACACCGTCCTGCGCGAAGAGGATGCGCGCAGCGACCTTCTCGGGCGGGCTTGAGGCATGACGATGGAGACCGCGACAGCACAGGCCCAGGCCGCCAACGGCGCTCCGGTGTTCTACGTCAAGGAAGACGAGCACGAGCACTCCGGCGGCTCGACCATGCTCGGCTTCTGGATCTACCTGATGAGCGACTGCCTCGTCTTCGCGGTGCTGTTCGCGACATTCGGGGTGCTCGGCCGCAACTACGCCGCCGGCCCGTCCGGCGCCGACCTCTTCGATCTCAGGCTGGTGGCGGTCAATACCACCATGTTGCTGATTTCCTCGATCACCTATGGCTTCGCCATGCTGGCGATGGACAAGGGTCGCCAGGCGGCGGTGCAGGGCTGGCTCGTGGTCACCGGCCTGTTCGGCCTCGCCTTCATCGGGATCGAGCTCTACGAGTTCTCGCACCTGATCCACGAGGGCGCGACGCCGCAGCGCAGCGCCTTCCTCTCCTCCTTCTTCACCCTGGTCGGCACCCACGGGCTGCATGTCAGCTTCGGCCTGCTCTGGCTGACCGTGCTGATGGTCCAGGTCTCCCGGCGCGGGCTGATCGAGGCCAACCGCCGCCGGCTGATGTGCCTGAGCATGTTCTGGCACTTCCTCGACGTCGTCTGGATCGGCGTCTTCACCTTCGTCTACCTGATGGGCGTGCTGAAATGAGCGGAAGCCAGGATCACGCCCAAGGCCATCACGCCCAGGGCCATCACGGCGAGAGCCACGCCACGGACCATGACGCCCACGAGGCGCCCCATGGCAGCCTGCGCGGCTATGTCACCGGCTTCGTGCTCTCGGTCATCCTGACCGCGATCCCGTTCTGGCTGGTGATGGCCGATGTGCTCGGCAACTCGACGCTGACGGCGCTCGTCATCATGGGGTTCGCCGCCGTCCAGATCGTCGTGCACATGATCTATTTCCTGCACATGAACGGCCGCGCCGAGGGCGGCTGGTCGATGATGGCGCTGATCTTCACCATCATCATCGTGGTGATCGCGCTCTCCGGTTCGCTCTGGGTGATGTACCACCTCAACGCCAACATGATGCCGGACATGCATCGGATGTGAGGGCAGGCCGTGACGCTGCCGCAGGCGCCGGCGCGGCGCCGCTCGGGCGCGGGGCGATACGCCTTCCTCGCGCTGACCTGCCTGCTCGTCCTGGTCTTCACCAGCCTCGGCCTCTGGCAGGTTCAGCGACGGGCCTGGAAGCTCGATCTGATCGCGCGGGTCGACGCGCGCATTCATGCGCCGCCCGCCGCCGCGCCGGGGCCGGCCGACTGGCAGGGCGTCAGTGCCGGCGACGACGAATATCGTCGCGTCGCCATGCAGGGACGCTATCTCGACGCGCCGGAGACGCTGGCCATGGCGGTGACCGAGCGCGGCCCGGGCTTCTGGGTGTTGGCGCCGTTCCGGACCGAGGCGGGCTTCACGGTCCTCGTCAATCGCGGTTTCGTGCCGGACGTGCGCCGCGGTCCCGATGAGCGGCGCAAGGCGGCTGGCGACGAGACGCGCGTGGTCGGGCTGCTGCGGCTGAGTAAGCCGGGCGGCGGCTTCCTGCGCGCCAACGATCCCGCGGCGGGGCGCTGGTACTCACGCGACGTCGCCGCGATCGCGCAGGAGCGCGGCCTCGGCGAGGTCGCGCCCTATTTCGTCGATGCCGATGCTGCCTCCGAGCCCGGCCCGCTGCCGCAGGGCGGGATGACCCAGGTCATCTTCCGCAACACGCATCTCGTCTATGCGCTGACCTGGTTCTGCCTCGCTCTGATGAGCGCCGCGGCGGCTGCGTATCTGGTCCGAGCCAGACCAGACGAGCCGCCGGCGGCTTGATCATTGTATTTTTATGAGGGTGTCAGCTCAGGCTGATCTGCTGAGGCTGGACCTGAATATGGCCGATCGTATGAACGATTGGCCTGCCCTCGCTGATGACGATGCGCTCCTTCCTTCCATCCGGAAGGACACGCAGAACGCCGTCGAACTCATCGAGGAAATAGGCCGGAATGCCCGCCTCGCGCGCTTTCTCGACCGATTGGCAGTGGAACTGTCTTAGTCTCCCGTGGAGCATGTGGACCTCCGCGAAACGACCCCTTCGACCCAGACATAGTCCGCCGGTCGGCTTTCGCAAGCGTGGCGCACCGAGGTTTCTCGGCCGGGGGGCGGCTATCGGGCGTGGATCGGCGCACGTTTCCGTGAACCGATCGGCGCATGGGCTGAAAGCGGATCAGGCGCTCTGCGCGATGAGTGCGGGCGCGGCTTCGGCAGGCAGCTCTGCCGGCAGGGCAGGGGGCTCGGCCGCCTTCTCGATGGCGCAGGTCTTGAGATTGCCGGTAAAGAGAATGCCGGCGATCGGCAGCACCGGCTCGGCCGGCAAGCTCTCATGCCGGATGCTGTCTTTCGGCACGTGCTGCTTGTGCTCGGCCGCGGAGATCCCGCTCGACAGGGTCAGCGCCCGGGTCTGCTGCATGTCGAGCAGGGTTGGTCCGTACAGGAACTCGAAGCTGAGCATCGAGACCAGGAACTTGTAGATGCCGTCGCGCACCCCGCCCTTGAGCAGCGCCGCACGCTGCATGTCGTCCCCGAGCTGGATATCGAGCGGCGGCGTGCGCGGCTCGCAGACATAGTTCAGCGCGAGCAGCATGCCCTTCTCGACGTCGAAGCGCAGCCGGTCCCGGCCGAGATCGACGGCCGCGATGGAAAAGCGACGGTTGGCATAGTCCACGATGGGGCGCCCGAGGCGCTTGGCCAGCCAGGTGCCGTCGAGCGCGCGGGCGCCGGCAAAGTGTTCCGGGTCGATGGCCGGCGGCAGCGCCGCGGGACGCGGCGGCGTGGCGAGCGCCGGCTCCAGCTCGTCAGCGATCATGTTGGCGACGATCGTTGTCGTCACCGGCCGGGCATAATGGCCCTGGTCGGAATAGAAGGTTGGGTGGCCGACGACATCGCGCCCGAGCCGCTGCATCAGCATTCGCGAGACATCGACGCAGATCGTGCCGTAGCAATGCGAGATGTAGTTGATGCCGGCGTCGATCGAGGGGACCGAGGTCAGGAACGGGCCGTTGCGCTGGCCGAAGATGATCGTGGCGATGCGCAGCTTCGGATTGCGCTCGCGGGCGAAGCGGATGATGCCCTCATAGAACCTCGCCCAATGCCGGAACGGCCGGCGCTCGTCGCCATAGACGAAGAAATCGTTCAGCGCATATTCGATCAGAAGCAGGTCGCATTCGGCGAGCTCCTGCTCGCGGATCTTGAGCTGGTAGAGGCCGAAGGCGCTGGTCGTGCCACCGACGGCGAGATCCGCGACGATATCGAGCTCAATGCCGCGCCGCGCCATGCTCGCGAGCAGCGCGGAGAGATAGCCGGGCTGCATCACGGTGTTGGAGCCGCCGATGATCAGGGTCTTCAGCTTCATGGCGTCACCGCCGCGCGGCCGGCGGGAGAGAGCTCGCCACAGCGCCAGACGCCATAGGTCGAGGCATCCCAGTCGAAATAGAAGGCGGCCCCGATCCGACCGGCCCGCATCAGCTCGGCGAAGCGCTCGCGCGTCGCCTTGACCAGGCGTTCGCGCCGGCTGTCATCGGCCGGGCAGGTCTTGGCGGTATTGGCGAAGCCCCATTCGGTGATCCAGCACGGCTTGCCCTCGTCCGGCCGCGCCTGACAGATCGAGAGCGCCTGGTCGACATGCTCAGCGCGTGCCGTCGGCGAGCCGTCGCCGCCCGGATAGATATGGATGCCATAGGCATCCGCCGCCTTGTCGAGTCCGTGCTTGCGCAGCAGCGCGGTGAAGCTTGCCGGGTCGATGCTGTCGACGCCGCGCCGGTCGGCATGCTCCGGCGGAATGTCGGAGAGCCCGGCCGAGACGAGCTTGGCGTGGCTGCTCAGCTTCGTCTTCGCCAGCTCCTGCCGCGTCACCTGAAGCAACTGCACATATTTCGCCGCACCGCGCTCGACGGCAGCGACATCGCCGATATCGGCCAACGAGCGGGCTGTGCGGGTCTTTTCCTGCGCCTTGATGTCGAGATCGCCGTTATAGGGACCCCAGTTGATCTCGTTGCCGGGTTCGACGGCGACGAGCGGGACGCCGAGCCGGTCGATCCGCTGCAGGACATCGCCGATCACCGTCCGATATTGATCCGGCGAGACGTCGGAGAGCCGGTACGTGTCCCAGATCCGGCCGCGGCCGGAGCGCTTCTCGGTTCCCTCAGGGTAGAAGGCCGGGTTGTTGAGCGAGACCTCGAGCAGGATGGCGAGGCCCTTCTGATGCGCGACCTTGACCGCATCGATGCTGGCATCGATCGGAACGCTGATCGAGAGCCGCACCAGCTTGGTGCCGCTCTGCGCGATCTGGTCCAGAACCTTTTCGCGGGCTCCGGCATCGAGCCAGGCGAGATTGACCCGGTTGACGCCGAACTGCGCCTGCGCCGTCGCAACGGAGGTCGCCGCGAAGGCGCCGGCTGCGAGAAACGACGCCGCGACGAGCGGCATCAGGCGGCGCAAAAAAGCCGGCCGCCTGAAACGCCATCTCCATCCCGAGGCCCTGCTCGCGAAGCCTCCCATCATCGGATCCCGATATCCTTGAGCGCGGCGTTGAAATTCTCCTCGCAGGCGGAATAGCGATGGATCGCCGCCGGGACGTCGATCTTGGAGAGATAGTCCTGGAGATAGGCCTTCTTCTTGGCCTCGCGGTTCCAGATCGAGGCCTCGATATAGGGGAAGCCGACGAAGTCGAGCATCTCGCGCATGCGATCATCGACCGCGATCATCAGCGCCGGCACGCCGGCCTGCATGCCGATGATCGAGCCGTGGAAGCGGCGGCCGAAGCAGAAATCCTGTCCGGAGACCCAGCTGCGCCATTTATGCGTGTCGAAGAAGGCGAGGAAATCGCAGTTCCGCTGCCATTTCTCCGCGTGCTTGTACTCCATCTTCGCCGTGATCTTGCTGGAGGCCTGGTCATAGGCCTCCTCGCCCTCATCGGTGGTGATGTTCATGTTGTAGACGGTGATCTCGTCCTGGATCACATAGCTCGCGACGCTGTCCTGCCGCAGCAGGGCATGGGCATCGACGATCGTGTCCGGCACGCTGCCGAGATAGCCGCCGAAGGCGATCTTCTGGGAATCGGCGAGATCGGGATCGGCGAGGTGGCTGAGCGAGCGCTTCATCCCCGTCGGCTCGTAATAGAGCGAGGGACAGCCGGTCGGGCGGACATATTTCAGGCCTTCGGCCTTGAGGAAATCGGCCGTGAAATGACCGCGCGTCAGGAAGAAGCTCTCCTTCTTCTTGAGCACGTTGAGGAAGCGGCGCGTGCCCTCCGGCAGCGTGTCCTTGAGGTTCTCTTTCTTCTGGATGCCGATGCCCATGACCACGACCGGCATGTCGAGCCGCTCGAAGACGAAGGACTCGGTCACAGCCGCATAGCCCGGACGCAGCAGGTTGGCCGAGGCGAACAGGCAGAGATCGAAGCTCTGGTTCAGCTTCTCGTAGGTTTCCGGCGAGTTGAGGGCGTTCGCCAGATGCCAGAACGGGACATAGGTGACGTCATGGCCGCGCACGCTGTTGGCCGCGCCCTCGCCGATCAGGTAATTCCCGGTATTGGCTATCTTCTTGACCTGGTCGATCAGGTCTTTCTTCGTCCGCACCGGCTCGAAATAGGGGCGATGCTTCACCGTCGCCCCGGTTACGCTTTCGACAGTCCGCATCAGATAGGATGGGATGCCCGTGACCATAACCCGCATGTCAGTCTGCCCTTAGCCCTGGTTCGTCAAACACGGCATCAGGCGATGCCGATTTCGTTCAGCACCGACCGGAAATTGCGCTCGCGGTCGGAATAGGTCTCGATGACCTGCGGGATATTCATCGCCGCCAGGTGATCGGCGACGAAGGCCGCGCGATCATTGGCGCTGTTGAAGTCGGCGGCTTCGACCTTGGGCAGTCCCGAGAAATTCAGCATCTCGCGCATGCGGTCGTCGACGGCGACGATCAGGCTCGGCACGCCGGCCTGGAGCGCAATGATGTTGCCGTGAAAGCGCCGGCCGAAGGCGAAGTCCATCGAGGCGGTCCAGGCCCGCCACTGGTTGGTGTCGAAGAAGGTATGGACCTTGACCTTCTTCTTCAGCTCCTCCGAGCCCTTGAAGGCGAGATCGCCGATCACTTCGCCTGAAGCGGAATCGTAGACCCGGCCGTCGCCATCCGGCTCGACCTGCATGTCGAAATGCAGGAGCTCGTCCTGGATGACATAGGAGGAGCGCCCGTCATCGGAGGAGAGCGCGTTCATGTCGCCGATCGTGTCGAGCGCCGCCCCCATATAGCCGGTGAAGACGGTGCGGCCCTCGCCGACCTTGACGTCCGGCAGCCGGCGAAGCGCGCGCCGGACATTGGCCGGCATGAAATAGATCGACGGGCAGCCGACCGGCCTGACGAAGGAGAAGCCCTGGTCGCGCAGATAGGAGGCCGTCTCTTCGCCGCGCGTCAGGAAATAATGCTCCTTCTGCTTCAGCACCTGCAGCAGGCGCTGCGTGCCTTCCGGCAGCGACTGCTCGAGATCGGGCCGGTTCTGGATGCCGATACCCAGCATCACCACTGGCATGTCGAGCTTGGACAGGACGAGCGCCTCGGCATCGGCCGAGAGGCCCTTGCGCAGCAGGTTGGCGCAGGTGAAGACGCAGATGTCGAAGCGGTCGTTGATCGTGTCGAGGCCGGTGCCGTTGTTGACGGCGTTCCAGAGGTGCCAGAACGGGATATGGGTCGCGTTCGGCGAGAGCGCCCGCAGCGCGCCTTCGCCGATCAGGTAGTTGCCGGTATTGCTGATATTCTTGAGCTCGCGGAGGAAGGCCTCCTTGCTCTCGGGTTGCTGCGGGGTCTCCGAATAGAAGACATTGGCGCCCTCCGCCCGCTGGATCAGGCGGGTGAAATGGCTGGGTATGCCGGTTAGCAGGATTCTGGGGGCCATGGTTCAGGACCTTCCGATGATCGTCACGCGACGGCGCGGACGGAGAGCCCGGCCTCGGCCGTGGTCCCATCCCGTTCTGGAGCGGCCGTAGCCGCGTTGCTCAGGATCGCGGCTGCCGGTGCGACGCCACGGTTCCAGGCGATGAAATCGGCGAAGGAGGCGCTCCAGGAGCGCTGTGCCGCCGTTGCCAGCGAGCCCTCGGCGAGCCGGGTCAGTGCGGCGCGATCGCGCGCCAGCGCAGCGATCGCCCGTACCATCTCGGCGACGATCTGAGCGTCGGTGGCGTTGCCGATCAGGATGCCGTCCTGGCTGGGGATGACCAGTTCGTCGACCGCGCCGACCGCAGTCGCCATCGGCACGCAGCCGAGCTGCTGCGCCTCGGCGATCATCAGCGGCGCCCCTTCCCAGCGCGACGGCATCACCAGGATATCGGCCCAGGCGAGATGGGCGGCGATGTCCTTGGCGGCGAAGACCGGCGGCGAGACCTGGACGCCGATATTGCGCAGTCGCGCCATCCAGGACGAGCTTGGATCGTCGGACAGGATTTCGCCACCGACGGCCCGCGCCTCATAGGCGATGCCGCGCTCCTTGAGCTGGCCGAGCGTGGAATGCAGCCGGTCGATGCCCTTTTGCCGGTCGAGCCGGCCCATATAGAGCAGGCGCAGCGGCCCTTCCGCGCGCCCGGCCTTGCGGGCCTCGGTGACCTGCGCCTGCATCTTGGCATCGATCGAGAAGCCCGGGCCGTTGGGCACGGCGAAGATCTTGCCGAAGGGGACGCCGAAACTGTGCAGATAGCTCTTGAGCTGCTCCGAGCAGGTCAGGAAGGCGTCGTAGGAATGCTCGAAGGCGATCGCGGCATAGGGCTGCCCGGCCGGCCTCCTCAGCGCCGTCTCATCGACGACATGAAGATAGCAGGCGGTGCGCGTGCCTTCCGAGCGGAACTTCGCCATCAGCGGATGCGCCGCCATGACATGGTTGTTGACGATCAGGTCGAAGCCCGAGAGCAGCCCCCTGAGGCCGGCCCAGTCGAGCGGATGCTCCTCGGTGATGAAATCCTGCCCGAGGAAATGATTGGTTTCGCCCCAGGCCGGGATGCCGTCCTTCCAGAAATGCACGTAGTCGAAGGACTGATCGAACTCGTCGAGCACATCCATGCGGCCGGCGCCAAGCACGAAGAGATGGGTCTCGAACCCGTCCCGCTTGAGCTCGCGCCCGGCCGCATAGGCGACCTTCTCGGCCCCGCCGAAGGAGGCGTTCGGAACCAGCACGGCAGCCGTTCGGCGCTTCGCGGCGTTATGCGCGAGCGGCAGCACCGGCGCGCCGCCAAGCTCGGTCCGCAGCACCTTGTAGAGCTCGGACAGGCTCGGCAGCCGGCGCGGCCGCCAGGTCCAGCGCGTCGCGGCCGTCTTTCTCAGCGGGCTCGTCGCGATCGCGCTGACCAGGTTGAGCAGCGCCTGCTCGGGCCTGACCAGCGAGCGGCGTTGGCGCGCCTTCGGGAACGGGAAGCGGACCTTGAGGCGCGCCGTCGTCGGCCAGGCCTGCTCGCCGCCGATCGAGGAGAACCAGTCGATGGCGCTGTTCTCGATGACGTTGCGGATCAGCCCGGTCGAGACGAAGGCGAGATCGGCCGCGCCCGGCCGGGCGCCGGAGGGCAGGACTTCCCAGTCGATGCGCCGCTCGGATTCGACGTTGCCGAGTTCGACGAAGACGACATTGGCTTTCTCCGCCAGCTTCTCGAGATGGCAGAGGATATTCGGCAGCAGGCGCGAGCGGGCGAGCAGCTTCAGCGTCTCGCTGTTGCAGGCCGCGAGGAAGGGCGGAAAATGGAAATTGTCCGGCTCGCCGACGCTGCCCCAGAAGGCGCGGACCGCATCGTCGATCGCCATCGCGCCGGCCGGCTGCGTCGGGTCGGTGAAGATGTCGAGCGCGCCTTCGCCGGTGCGGATCAGTGCGTAGCGCGGCGCCTCCTGATGCTCGAAGCCGACCAGGGTCGGCCGGCGGAACAGCGCCTTGTGCTGCCGGCGCAGGAAGCTGACCGAGGTCGAGCGCTCGCGATTGGCTTCCTTGAAGCGCCCCTCGGCGCGCAGGCGGTACTCGAAGGCGGCGTCATGGCAGGGCTCGCCGACGAAGCCGGCCTCGATGGCCGAGAGCCAGAATTCCCAATCCTCGAAGCCGTTCTGGCGATCGTCGTCGAACCGCACCCCGCGCCGGAAGACGTCGATCGAGATCATCGAGCCGGTGTCGCAGATATTGTCGCTGATGCAGTGGATCAGCCGGGAATAGCGGTTGCCGTAATGCGCACGCCAGTTCACCGAGAACGTGTCGATATTGGTGTAGACCCAGCCCGCGCCGCTGGTCTGGAGCCGGCGGTAGAGCGTCTCGATCGTATGCGGCAGGACGCGATTATCGGCGTCGAGGAAATAGACCGCCTTGGCCTCGGGCAATTCCTCGAGGATGTAGTCGATGGCGCGGTTGCGGGCGCCGCCCGGACCGGCATTCTCGGCGAAGATCACGCGGATTTCGGGATGCGCCGCCGCCTGGAACACGAGCTGGTCGAAGACCTCGTGGCGCGGGTCGCCATCGACCGAGACCACGATCGCCAGCCGGCAATCCGTCACCGAGGCCAGCGCGGATTCGAGCGCCTCGAGCACCAGCGCCGCATGGCCGTAGAGCGGCATGGCGATGGCGATCAGGTCCTGCTGCGGCGCCTCACGCATCGGCGCGCTCCCGGGCCGGGCGGGTTTCCAGATATTTGACCAGCCGGAAATTGAAGACCTTGAGCCAGGCGAAATCGACCGAATTGCTGGTCGCCTTGCTCAGCACGACGAGATCCATGGTGCGCGCCGCCGGCGTCTCCAGCATGAAGTTGATATCCACCGGATGCGCGGCGGTGATCTCCGTCCACCCACTGAAGAACGCGGTGCTCGGCGCTGCGCCGCCGCCGGCGAGGGCCGCGATCTCGCCTTTGATGTTGGACGAGAGCGGGGCGAGCATCAGCCCGACTGCGCCGGGCTTGCCTTCGGGATGGTCGATCACGGCGCGCGCCGAGATCCGAGCCGTGCCCGGCGCCACCACCCGGCGGACGGCGCCGGCGGTGATGCCCTCGCTGAGCGGATGGCAGACGATCGCGTCCTCGAGCTCCAGGAAGCGGACCGTCGGAAAGCCCGGCTCGATCGTGCTCAGGGAGACATTGGCGACGGAGCGCAGCAACTCGACCGGCAGCCGGTAATCCTCGACCTTGCGCCCGGAGATCAGCGCCGACGGCACGAAGACGTTCGGCAGGGCCGTCGGGCGCACCCCCGGAAGCCCGGTGAAGACCCGGAAGGCCAGCGGCCGCATGTCGAGATCGGCATGCTGGACCCGGGCCCGGGCGGCGTAGCGCTCATTGGCGATGACATGGCCGAGCGAAAGTTCCGGCGGCATGCCGCCGCTGGCGGAAATCTTCAGCCGCAGCGTGCGGTGGCTGCCGTCGCAGGCCTTGGGCAGTGAGAAGAAATTCCAGCCCGGGGTGACGCTGCCATAGGGAACGAGCCATTCCGCGATTCCCTCGCCACTCTCGACATAGTCGAGCGTGACGATGATCTGCCCGGCCTCCCCCACAGGCGGATCGCGAAAATGCAGGGCGAATCCGGATACGGCATAGCTCGAGACCGGGAAAAGCTGCTCGATCTCCGACTGGCGCAGCAGGGCGCCGAGCCCCTGGTCCTTCGGATCGATCGACGGCTCGTGGCAGAACACCTCCGAGACCGTGTCCCAATTGCGTGCATGGAAGGCGTTTTCGAGCGCACGATAGTTCTCGAAGAGCGTCTCCCGCTCGCGCCGCAGCATCGCCAGCTCGGTGCTGACATTCGCCATATGGCGCGACAGCCGGCCGAGACCGCCCTCGACCACCTGCGCCACGAGCGCGGCCTCCGTGGCGAGCGCCGCATCCTGCAGTCGGATGATCGGAATATCCGGCAGCGACTTGACCTTGCCGAGCCGCTTGAGCGCGGCCCGCAGGTCATCGCCGCCCGCTTCGGAAGCGGCGACGCCGACGAGCGGAAACGTACTGCGCAGCCAGCTCACGTCCGACGCCGGATCGACGAATACGAGCAGGTCGCCAAGTGGCGAGCCTTCGAGAGCGCCCCGGTCGCGGGTCGAGGCGACCACGTAGCGATTGCGCCGCGGGAGCCGATGAATCGTCGCGGAGGGGGACTCTTTCAAGATGGCTTCCATTTGTACGCCAGATAATCACAAAATTGAATTCGACAGGCGTGCCAATTTAAAGAATCTACTCGCTTCGATGTCAACAATTCAATTATGGATCATGCAAGAAGATTAAGTTCTATATTGTCGAACACGTGCGTGTTAATTATTTCAAAATTGGAAGTAAGTCCGATTTATGCCACATTGAGGGGCGCAATCTATAAACGGGGCGCGGGATTTCGAGATATATTTTGCCGGCACGCAACGGGCCGCACGCAACGGGCCGACGGGCGGCGCCGATAGCGCCGCTTCGCTTTCCGGCCGATGCCGGGCGCCTCAGCCGCGCGTCGTCGCCTCGAACAGCCCTGCTTCCTCGCGCAGCCAGGCGACCAGCTCGTCGAAGCCGGGCTGGCTCTCCCTTGCCGCCTTCAGTGTCAGCCAGCAGCCGGCCGCGCTCTCGAAGCCGAGGCCGAGCGGATTGACCAGCGCGCCCGAGGCGAGTTCCTCCGCCACGAAGCAGCGCGGCGCCAGGGCGACGCCGAGCCCCGCCACCGCGGCGCGAATGATCACCGAGTAATAGCCGTAGCGCACCGTATGGGCCGGCACTGCGCCACGCAGCCCATGCGTCTCGGTGAATTCGGCCCAATAGGCCGGCATCTGGAAATGCTGGAGCAGCGTCATCTTCTGGATATCAGCGGGACGCGCGAACCCGCCCATGCGGTCCAGCAGCGAAGGCGCGGCGACGAGCGCCACCTGCCGCCCGAACAGGTAATGCGCCTCGCGCTCCGGCCAGGGGCCGGTGCCGTGAACGATGTCGATATCAGGATCCTCGGTCTCGTTCTCCGAGACGAAATTGGTGAACTGCACGTCGATCCCGGGATGCGCCTGGGCGAAGACCGGGAAGCGCTCCATCAGCCAGCGCTCGCCGACGATGGCGAGCATATGCAGGCGGATCGGCCGGCCCAGCGCCGCCCGCTCGGCCAGGCGCCGCGCGCCACGCTCCATCTGCTCGATCGCCGCGTCGGCATAGGGCCGGTAGATGAGCCCGGCCTCGGTCAGCCTCAGGCCCGAGGGCCCGCGCTCGAACAGGGCCGTCGCCAGATGCTCCTCCAGCGTCTGGATCTGCTTGGAGACCGCGCTCTGCGTCAGGTTCACTGCGATCGCCGCCCGTGCCGTCGAGCCGTACTCGGCGACGGCGAGGAAGACCCTGAGCGCCGTGGTCGATGGCGGGAGGCGGCTGCCGGCCAAATAGCTATTCCTTTTTCGACTACCCTGCGGAGATCGTTTCGTTTGCTGGCTCGCCGGTCAAGAGGCAGTAGTTTCCGTCAAGAGGGACAGGCCAATGAACAATCACAGCACCAGGCTTTGGGGCGGCCGCTTCCGCAAGCCGCCGGATCCGCGGATGATGCGCCTTTCCAGCGCGGCCGGCGCCCATGCCCGCCTCGCGCCGCAGGACATTGCCGGCGGCAAGGCCCATGCCGCAGAGCTTCGGCGCACCGGGCTGCTCTCCGAGGCGGAGATGAACACGATCGTCGCCGCGCTCGATGCTATCGCGGCCGAGGTCGCCGCCGGCACGCTCCTGCCCAGCGCCGATGACGAGGACATCCACACTTTCGTCGAGCGCGTGCTGACTGCACGCATCGGCGCGACCGGCGCCAAGCTCCGGGCCGGGCGCTCGCGTAACGACCAGGCCGCCAACAATCTCAAACTCTACCTGCGCCAGCAAGCGCGCGAGCTCGGCGCCATGCTCGCCGAACTGCTGGACGCGATCGCGGCGCAGTCGCAGGCGCATGCTGGCTCGGTCTGCCCCGGCTTCACCCATTTGCAGAGCGCTCAGCCGGTGACCTTCGGGCATTGGCTGATGGCCCATGGCCAGGTGCTCGCGCGCGATGCCAGCCGTTTGCAGGACTGGGAGAAGCGCTCGGGCCAGTCGCCGCTCGGCGCGGCCGCGCTCGCAGGCTCGGCCATCGCGCTGACGCCGGAGCAGAGCGCCGCGGCGCTCGGCTATGACGGTCCCTTCGAGAACTCGGTCGATGCCGTCGGCGCCCGCGACCATGTCGCCGAATTCCTCTTCGTTGCCGCGATGCTGCTGACTGACTTGTCGCGGCTCGCCGAGGAGGTCACGCTCTGGACGTCGCGGCAGTTCGGTTGGGTCACGCTCGACGACGGCTTCGCCACCGGCTCGTCGATCATGCCGCAGAAGAAGAACCCCGACATTGCCGAGATCTCGCGCGGCCGCGCGGCGCGGCTGACCGGCGATCTCGTCACCATGCTCGGCGCGCTCAAGGGCTTGCCGCTCGCCTATAACCGCGACCTCGCCGAGGACAAGCGCGCCGCTTTCGATGCGGTCGATGTCCTGTCCGAGGTGCTGCCCGCCTTCGCCGGGCTGATCGCCACGATGGAAGCCCATCCCGCGGTGATGCGGGCCCAGGCCGGCTCGGGCTTTGCGCTCGCGACCGAAGTCGCCGACTATCTCGCCCGCAAGGGCGTGCCCTTCGCCGAGGCGCACGAGATCACCGGTGCGCTCGTTCGCTATTGCGAGGAGATGGGGCGCGACTTGGAGACGATCGATCCTGTCGAGCTGCGTGCGGTCGATCCGCGCCTGGACGAGGGCGTCAAGACGTGCCTCACGCTCGATGCCGCGGTGGCCGCCCGTAGCGGCTTTGGCGGTACCGCACCGAAGCGCGTCGCCGAGCAGATCGAGCGCTTCAACCTCTGGCTCGCCGGCTTCAAGGCCTGGACCGGGGAGGGGCGGCCATGAGCGCCGTGACCGGGGCTCCCGTCGGCCGCGATCTCGCCGGCATCGCCGGCCTGCGCATCGTGCCCAAGCGCTTCTACGGGCGCTGGGTCGCGGCTGCGCTGATCCTGCTTGCGCTCGCCTGGGTGGTGAAGGCCTTCGCGCAGGGCCAGATCGCCTGGCCGGTCGTGGCGCAGTTCTTCACCGCGCCGGCCATTCTGAGCGGCCTTGTCAACACGGTGATCATGACCGTCTGCGCCATGGCGCTCGGCATCATCCTCGGTGTCGTCTTCGCCATCATGTACATGTCGCCGAACCCGGTGCTGCGCGGCGTCGCGCTGTTCTACATCTGGTTCTTCCGCGGCACTCCGCTGCTGCTGCAATTGCTGCTCTGGTTCAATCTGGCGCTGGTCTTCCCGACCATCGGCATCCCCGGCATCGTCGAATGGCGCACGATCGACGTCATCGGCCCGTTCATGGCGACCTTGCTCGGCCTCGGCATGAATCAAGGCGCCTACACCGCCGAAGTCGTCCGTGGCGGCATCCTCTCGGTCGATATCGGCCAGACCGAAGCCGCCAAGTCGATCGGCATGACACGTCTGACGACGCTGCGCCGGATCGTGCTGCCGCAGGCGATGCGGGTCATCATCCCGCCGGTGGGCAACGAGGTGATCAGCATGGTCAAGCTGACCTCCATCGCCAGCGTGATCCAGTATTCCGAGATCCTGCGCAACGCGCAGACGATCTACTACGCCAATGCCCGTGTCATCGAATTGCTGATCGTCGCGGCCGGCTGGTACCTGATCGTCGTCACCCTGCTCCAGATCGGCCAGTTCTTCCTCGAGCGCTTCTTCTCGAAGGGCAGGGGCGAGCGCCGCTCGAAGCCCAAGATCGCCGAGGAGACCGGCGCATGAGCACCGTTTCCCAGGCCTGCATCGTCGTCGCGGTCGACGTCACCAAGCAGTTCGGCAGCCTGAAGGCACTGAACAATGTCTCGCTGACCATCCCCGCCGGCGCCGTGCAATGCATCATCGGCCCCTCCGGCTCCGGCAAGTCGACGCTGCTGCGCTGCATCAACCAGCTCGAGAAGATCGACAAGGGCGCGATCTGGGTCGATGGCGAGCTGATCGGCTATCGCCGCGTCGGCGACGAACTGCACGAGCTGAGCGATGCCGAGGTCGCGCGCCAGCGCCTGACCACCGGCATGGTCTTCCAGCGTTTCAACCTGTTCAGCCACATGACCGTGCTGCAGAACATCATCGAGGGCCCGCTGACGGTGCTGAAGCGGCCGCGGCGCGAGATCGTCGCCGAAGGCATGGCCCTGTTGGAACGGGTCGGCCTTGCCGAGAAGCGCGATTCCTATCCGATCGAGCTCTCCGGCGGCCAGCAGCAGCGCATCGCCATCGCCCGCGCCCTGGCGATGAAGCCGAAGCTGATGCTTTTCGACGAGCCGACCTCGGCGCTCGACCCGGAGCTGGTCGGCGAGGTGCTCAATGTCATGCGCGATCTCGCCGCCACCGGCATGACGATGATCGTCGTCACCCATGAGCTCGGTTTCGCCCGCGAGGTCGCGAGCGACGTCGTCTTCATGGACAAGGGCGAGATCGTCGAGCGCGGCGCGCCGGGCGAGGTCCTGGTCAAGCCGAGCCAGGCCCGCACGCGTGATTTCATCGCCGCCGTTCTGAAGTAATCCAGTGAGTTGAAGAGGAGAAAACTCATGATCCGCACCATTCTCGCGACCGCGCTGCTCGCCGGCACGGCGCTCGCCGCCAACGCCCAGGCGCTGCCCGAGCGCATCAAGACCGCCGGCAAGATCGTCGTCGCGACCCAGCCGAACTATGCGCCGATCGTCTACAAGGACCCGGCCACCAACACGATGATGGGCTTCGACGTGGAGCTCGGCGAGGCGATCGCCAAGGAGCTCGGCGTCAAGGTCGAGTGGCAGGAGACCGCCTTCGCCCAGATGCTGCCCTCGCTCCAGACCGGCCGCGTCGATATGGTCATGGCCGGCATGAGCGACCTGCCGGCCCGGCGCGAGACCGTCGATTTCGTCGACTACATGGTCTCGGGCGCGCAGTTCTACACGGTCACCGCCTTTGCCGGCCAGGTGAAGACGCCGGAGGATCTCTGCGGCAAGAGCGTCGGCGCCAGCCGCTCGACCAACTGGCCGCAGCAGATCGGCGAGTGGAGCCAGGCCAATTGCGTCGCCAAGGGCAAGCCCGCGATCAATGTCGTCGGCACCGAGGGCTCGGTCGACGCCCGCACCCAGCTCAAGACGCAGCGCCTCCAGGGCGGCGTCCAGGGCAGCGAGACCATGACCCATTTCCAGAAGCTCGAGCCGAACACCTATATCCCGCTCGGCGAGCCCTTCACCCGCTCGCTGACCGGCATCCCGTTCGCGAAGACGCCCGAGGGCAACCAGCTCCGCGATGCGGTCAAGGGCGCGCTGGAGCGCCTGCAGGCCAATGGCACCTATGACGCGATCGTCGCCAAATACGTCCAGCCGAGCAATGTTCTGAAGCCGATCTCGGTCAACAAGGGCGAGTGAGCCCAACTTCCCGATACATGACGAGGGCCGCAGCATCGCTGCGGCCCTTTTGCGTGATAGAAGGCTGCGTCACCGCTTGGTGACGACCACTTCGAGATAATCGCTTGGCACCACCAGCGTGCCGTCTCCCGAGCGGTTGAAGCGGGTCATCAGCTTGATGAGATCGCCCTCGAGCACCTCCTGCGCCTGGGGCTGGAGCGCCGCGAAGGCCTTCAGCACCGGGCCGTAATAGGTCCTGAAGATCTCGAGCCAATGCTCGGACGAGCGGTAGCGGAAGACGAACTGGCGCATCGTCGTCTCGATAGCGCCCTGCCCGCGGAAGAATTCCTCCAGCCGCGCTCGCGTCCCCCAGAGCGCCGGCGAGCGCGCCCCGGCCGGCGGCGGAACATGGCTGCCGATCGTCTTGAAGAGCTGGCCGATGAAGCCCTCGGGCGTCCAGTTGGCAAGCCCGATCTTGCCGCCGCGTCGGCAGACGCGCATCAGCTCGGCCGCGGCCTTGTCCTGGTCGGGCGTGAACATCACGCCGAAGGTCGAGAGCACGACATCGAAGCTGCCATCGGCAAAGGGCAGGTTCTCGGCATCGGCCTCGCGGAAGCCAATCGTCAGCCGCTCGGCCTCGGCGCGCTCGCGCCCGCGTTCGAGCAGCGCGCCGACATAATCCGTCGAGGTGACGTCGGCCCAGCGCCGTGCCGCGGCAAGGCTGGCATTGCCGTTGCCGGCGGCCACATCGAGCACCTTTTGCCCGGAGCGGAGATCGAGGGCCTCGCACAGGTTTTCACCGACGATTTGCAGGGTGGTGCCGACCACGGCATAGTCGCCGGACGACCAGGCGCCCTGCTGGCGCATCTTGAGGGCGCCGAGGTCGATCGGCTGAATGGGCGGGTTCTGGACGGCAGTAGCCGCGGCGGATGGCGTCATGGTCGCTCTCCTTCGTGCATGTCTGCTATGCTGACAGCCTGCCGTACAGCCCAGCGGCGACGACAGTGCGTTAGGTCACACAAGTGACCTTGATTTCGATGCTAGCGGTCACTCGTGGAGACGCGCGTGGGAGCAGGCGTGGAAACGCTCATGGAAACGCATCGGCAGCGTGCCGTCGGCGACGCGCCGCCACGCTGCCTGCGCATGCTCGGCCCGCTGGCATTGGCGAGGCGGAGCGATGCGCTGGCCCTGCCGGCGTCGCGCAAGGTGCGCGCGCTGCTGGCCTATCTCGCGCTCTCCCCGCAGCCGGTTCAGCGTAGCCGGCTCTGCGAGCTGCTTTGGGATGTTCCCAATGATCCGCGTGGCGAGTTGCGCTGGTGCCTCAGCAAGCTGAGAGGCCTGCTGGACGACCCGGATCGGCCGCGGGTCGTGACGGAGGCTGATACGGTCCGGCTCGATCTCGCCGATTGCACGGTCGATGCCGTCGAGGTCTCCGCCGCCAGTCGCGATGGCATCGCGGCGCTGCCGCCGAGGCGCCTGAAGCACCTCGCGGCCCTCTTTGCCGGCGATTTCCTCGAAGGGCTGGAGATTGAGCGCTGCCCGGTCTTCAGCGCCTGGCTTGCCGCGCAGCGCCGGCATTTCCGCGGCTGCCATGTCGCCTTGCTGGAGCATCTGGCGCGGAGCGCGGAGGATGGCGGCCTCGTTCATCTCGAGCAATGGCTGAAAGCCGCGCCGTTCGATCTCGCCGCTCATGAGCTGCTGCTGACGGCGCTCGCCCGGCAGGGCCGGTTCCGCGAAGGTGACGAGCATCTCGCCGCAGCGGCCAGATTGTTCGAAACAGAGGAGCTGGACGCCCGGCCGCTCCATGCGTTCTGGCGTCAGGCCAGGATGCGAAGCGAAGCTGAGCTGATCCAGCCGGCTCCGGCCATGCCAGCGCCGGACGCTGCCCCCGCTCATGTCGAGGCCGCTCTGGCCCCGACCCGCCGTGCCTCGATCGCGGTTATGCCCTTTGCCGATCTGTCGGGCCCGCTCGCCGGGCGCCGCGGCCTCGGCGCAGCCCTGGTCCATGACGTCATCACCCGTCTCGCCAAGCTGCGCAGCCTGTTCATCATCGCGCAGGGCACGGTGCTGACCTTGCACGACCGCCAGATCGGCGCCGAGCAGGCCGGCCGCCTGCTCAATGTCGACTTTGTCGTCAGCGGCTCGGTCCGGCGCCATGGTCGCGGCCTTGCCGTCGCGGTCGAGCTGTCGGAGACGCGCAATGCCCGGATCCTCTGGGCCGAAACCTTCGACCGGCCGCTCGACGACGCCTTCGAGGTTCTCGATGAGATCGGCAATCATATCGTCGCCGCCATCGCCAGCGAGATCGAGACGAGCGAGCGCAACCGCGCCATCCTCAAGCCGCCGAACTCGCTCGATGCCTGGGAGGCCTATCATCGCGGCCTCTGGCACATGTATCGGTTCACCGAGGCCGATAACGGCGAGGCCCGGCATTTCTTCGAGCGGGCGATCGGGCTCGATCCGACCTTCGCGCGCGCCCATGCCGGCCTGTCATTCACGCATTTCCAGAGCGCGTTCCAAGGCTGGGCGGAGCGCAGGCAGGAGATCGACCGCGCCTTCGCTGCGGCCGGGCAGAGCCTCCTGGTCGATGACCGCGACCCTGCCGCCCATTGGGCCATGGGCCGGGCGCTCTGGCTGCGCAACCAGCACGACCAGTCCATCGCCGAGCTGGAACAGGCGATCGCGCTCAGCCCGAATTTCGCCCAGGGCCATTATGCGCTCGCCTTCGTGCATTCGCAGGGCGGCGATCCCTCGGTCGCGATCTCCTCCTCCGACCATTCGCGCCAGCTCAGCCCGTTCGACCCGATGCTCTTCGCCATGTTCGGTGCGCGCGCCATGGCGCTGGCGCGGCTTGGCCGCTTCGACGAGGCCGCCGACTGGAGCCTCAAGGCCGCGGCGCGCCCGAACGCCCACGCGCAGATCATGGCGATTGCCGCCTATTGCCTCGCGCTCGCCGGCCGGACGGAGCAGGCCCGTGGCTATCTCGCGGCGATCCACCGGACACTCCCGCATTACGGCATCGACGACTTCTTCAGGGCGATGCATTTCGCGCCGGATGGCGAGCATCTGTTCCGCCAGGCCGCAAAGCGCATCGGCGCGGCCTGAGCGGCCCGCTCAGAACCTGATCGCGCCATACACGTTGCAGCGCCATTCGTCCGGCTGCCTGACGCCATCATGGAAGCGGCGGGCGGCTTCGAGATTGATGTCGAGCGCCCTGGCGTTGTTGCCCGTCACGTCGACCGGGCGATCGGGCGCGATATCCTGAGACAATGATTGTTCTAGAAATTCGGATTGTATTGCTGAAGATGCGGCGATTATCCGGGTACTGCGATGGGGCAACCTCCTCCTGTCGACAACGGGTCGACAAGGAGAACGAACATGACCCAGCACAGCAGCAAGATCATCGTCGTCACCGGCGCGTCGAGCGGCTTCGGGCTGATGACCGCGCGCGCCCTCGCTCATGCCGGCCACAGCGTCTATGCCAGCATGCGCGAGACCGAAGGGCGCAACGCGCCGCAGGTCGCCGAGATCGCCGCCTACGCACAGAAGCACGGCATCGACCTGCGCAGCATCGAGCTCGATGTCGCCTCGCAGGCTTCTGTCGATGTCGCGATTGCCAGGATCGTCGCCGATAACGGCCGGCTCGACGTCATCGTCCATAATGCCGGCCATATGTCCTACGGCCCGGCCGAGGCCTTCACGCCCGAGCAATTCGCTGAGCTCTACGACATCAATGTGCTGAGCACGCAGCGGGTCAACCGCGCGGCGCTGCCGCAGCTGCGCAAGCAGGGCAATGGCCTCGTCGTCTGGGTCTCGTCGAGCAGCGCGCGCGGCGGCACGCCGCCCTATCTCGCGCCCTATTTCGCCGCCAAGGCTGGCATGGATGCGCTCGCGGTCAGCTATGCCGGCGAGCTGGCGCGCTGGGGCATCGAGACCTCGATCATCGTGCCCGGCGCCTTCACCAAGGGCACCAACCATTTCGCCCATTCCGGCTCGCCGGCCGACAAGGCGCGGGCGGATGAATATGCCGCGGGCCCGACCGCCGATTTCGGCGAGGTCGCCTTCAAGGGCCTCGCCGCGCTCGAGCCTGCCGATGCCGATCCGCAGGCCGTGGCCGATGCAACCGTCGCGGTGGTCGGCCTGCCTTTCGGCAGGCGCCCCTTCCGGGTCCATATCGATCCGTCGGAAGACGGAGCCGAGATCGTCAATGGCGTCGCCGATCGCGTCCGCGCCGAGTTGCTGCGCCGGATCGGGCTCGACGACATCCTGAAGCCGCGGGTGCGCGCCTAGGCGTGGAACCACGCCGTCGTTCCGGGCAAGCCGCGAAGCGCGCAGCTCCGGGATCCATCAAAGGCTCCGCCGCTCTACGATGGATCCCGGAGCTCCCGTCGTTCCGGCCGGCATGATGTCGGTGCATGCGTCATTCTGTCCTGATGTATGCATACAATATTGACATTGTCTGCATCGAGGATCATGTGGAGTGCACGCCGGTTGGACCGGCGTGCTTTCGTAGGAGTTCCGTCATGCCCTCCGACCAATGGCCACCGCTTTCGCCGATGCAGACCGGTCTGCGCGGTCGCTGCCCGCGCTGCGGTCAGGGGCATCTGTTCGACGGCTTCCTCAAGCTGCGGCCGAAATGCGAGGTCTGTGGCCTGGACTATTCCTTCGCCGATCCGGCCGATGGCCCGGCCTTCTTCGTGATGATGTTCGTTTGCGTCCCGGCTGTCGCCTTCGCGCTTTGGCTCGAGGTCACCTATCAGCCGCCGCTCTGGGTCCATCTGGTCACGACGCTGCCCTTTGTCCTGTTGACCTGCATTCCGCCCTTGCAGCCGCTGAAGGGCTGGCTCGTCGCGTCGCAATTCTTCTACAAGGCCGAGGAGGGGCGTCTCGCCCGCCCGAAGGCGAGCGGCACGCCCTCCGCCTGAACCTGTCGTGCTGACATTCAAGCCCGTCTTCTTCGGTGCCGTTCTCGGCGTTGGCGGGCTTGCAAATGACTGGCGGGCTGCGTCCCGTCTCTGGGGTGTCCCGGCCGGGATCGGTGAGGCCCTGGCCTGCACCGCCTTCGCACTCTGGACCGTGCTGATCACGCTCTATGCGCTGAAATGGCTACGCCATCCCGTGGCCGCTCGCGAGGAGGTGCAGCATCCCGTCCAGGCGCTCGTCGCGGCGCTGATCCCGGTCACGACCATGATCGCGAGCCTCGCCATCGCGCCGCATGCGTCGGTGCTCGGCTGGTGGCTTTATCTCGCCGGCTCCCTCGGCATGCTTGCCTTTGCCGCCTGGAGCATTGGCGGCCTCTGGCTGGGCGGGCGCGACCCTGCGGCGATCACGCCGATCCTCTACCTGCCGGTTGTCGGCGGCGGCTTCGTCGCAGCGCTCGCCTCCGCCAGTTTCGGCGCGCCGGACGCCGCCTGGATGTTCTTCGGCATCGGGCTTTTGTCCTGGCTCGGCCTGGAATCAGTGATGCTCACCCGCCTGTTCACCCTCAAATTGCCGGTCGAATTGCGGGCGACGCTCGGCATCCACCTTGCTCCGGCCGCAGTCGGTTCGGTCGCCTTTTCGAGCGTGAGCCCCATGGTCGGTGGCACGAACCATGTCGCGCTGCTCCTGCTCGGCTACGGTCTCTTCCTGGCGCTGATCATGCTGCGGCTCCTGCCCTTCCTGCGCGAGCAGGGCTTCGGGCCGGGCGCCTGGAGCTATACATTCGGTGTCTCGGCGCTTCCGCTCGCCGCCATGCGCCTGGTCGAGCAAGGCACCGGCGCGCCGGTCGTCCAGCTCGCGCTGCCGCTCTTCGTCGCCGCCAACCTGATCATCGGCTGGATCGCCGTGAGGAGCCTCATGCTCCTGGCTCAATTCGCCTTCGCCCGGCCTCAGACCACCGCGTGAGCCCGGCTGCGCTGGTCGCCGAGCGTCGCGGCCAGCGTCCTCAGGGCCTCGACGAGCCGGGCCCGCTCCGGCACGCCGCCCAACGAGATCCGCACCGCATCCGGTGCCCGGCCCTCGACACTGAACGCATCCGAGGGCGTCACGCCGAGGCCCTGCTGGCGCACGGCCTCGATCAGCCTGTAGCGGTCCCAATGCTCCGGCAGGGGCTGCCAGACATGCAGGCCGTTCGGATGCGCCTGCGCCGAGCCCGGAAGGATCGTGCGGGCCAGGACCTGCCGCGCGGCGGCTTCCTCGCGCACGCCCTTCAGCAGATCGGAGGCTGCGCCGACCCTGATCCAATGCGTCGCCAGCGCAGTCATCAGCGGCGCGGGCATCAGCGTGAGCGCCCGCAGCGCCGCGGCCAGCGCATCCGGCTCCGTTCCGGCGGGAATCACGACGAAGGCCGTGCGCAGTCCCGGGGTCAACCCCTTCGACAGGGTCGAGACATGGTAGGTCCGCTCCGGCGCCAGCGCAGCGAGGGGCGGTGGCGCATTGCCCGCCAGCAGGCTGTAGGGATCGTCCTCGACAATGACGAGCTCATGCGCCCTGGCGATGCGCGCGATCTCGCGCCGGCGTCGTTCCGGCATGGTGATCGCGGTCGGGTTCTGAATCGTCGGCGTCAGGCAAAGCAGCCTTGCGCGATGCTCGCGTGCCGCGCGCTCGAGGGCCTCGGGCTGGATGCCGTCGCCATCGGCTGCGACCGGCACCGTGCGCAGGCCGTGCTGCCGCGCCGCCGCCAGCAGGCCGGGATAGGTCAGCGGCTCCGTCAGGATCGCGCTGCCAGGCGCGGCAAGCGTGCCGAGCAGCGCCACCAGCGCCGGCTGCGCGCCGGGCGAGATCACGAGCCGCTGCGGCTCGACCCGCCCCAGGATCGGCTCGAGCCAGGCGCAGCCCGCCGCGCGGTCGGCGAGCGAGCCTGAGCCGACATGATAGGTCATCAGCAGATCGGCGCTGGCACGGGCCAGCACCTCGGCGATGCCACGCTGCATCAGCTCCGCGAGCCGCACGCCCTTCGGCGCCGGCGGAATGTTCATGCTGAGGTCGACCGGCGGCCCAAACTGCTCCTTGCGCGCCGAGACGAAGGAGCCGCGTCCGGTCACGGCGTCCAACAGGTTGCGGTGGCGGGCCTCGGCATAGGCGCGGGTCACGGTAGTGAGGTCGACATCGAGCAGATCGGCCAGGCTGCGCTGCGGCGGCAGTCGGTCACCCGGCCGCAGGCTGCCGCTCTCGACCGCACTCTCGATCAGGTTGACGATCTGGAGATAGCGCGGCCCAGCCGCCGGATCGAGCGGCTTGAGCCATTGCGGTGTCCGGTCGCCGGCCATGGCGCGCACCCTCTCAGCATATCCATGCAATCTACAAAAATGTAGGCATGCAATAGCGGAAAGAGAAGGTGCGCGCCAGTGACAAGCGCCGTCACTCGGCAAGCGCGATTACTGCACCCGCTCCACGGCAATCGCCGTCGCCTCGCCGCCGCCGATGCAGAGCGCGGCGACGCCGCGCTTCAGGCCGTGATGCTGCAGCGCGTGCAGCAAGGTCACGATCAGCCGTGCGCCCGTCGCGCCGATCGGGTGGCCGAGCGCGCAGGCGCCGCCGTTGACGTTGAGCTTCTCGCGGGGGATGGCGAGGTCGCGCTGCGCCGCCATGGCGACGACGGCGAAGGCTTCGTTGATCTCGAACAGGTCGACATCGCCGACGCTCCAGCCCGTCTTGTCGAGCAGCTTGCGGATCGCCGGGATCGGTGCGGTCGTGTACCAGGCCGGCTCCTGGCTATGGGCGGCATGGGCCTTGATCTCGGCCAGGATCGGCAGCCCGTCCCGCTCGGCGAGCGACCGCCGGGTCAGGATCAGCGCCGCCGCGCCGTCGGCATTGGCCGAGGCGCTCGCGGCGGTGATGGTGCCGTCCGGCCGGAAGGCCGGTTTCAGCGCCGGGATCTTCTCCGGCGAGACCTTGAGCGGGTGCTCGTCATTCTCGACCAGCGCCTCGCCGCCCTTCACCTTCACCGATACAGGCGCGATCTCGGCCTTGAAGGCGCCGCTCTCGACCGCATTGCGCGCTCGCGTCAGCGTCTCCACGGCATAGGCATCCTGGTCGTCGCGCGTGAACTGGTAAGCCTGCGCCGCCGCCTCGCCGAAATCGCCCATCGAGCGTCCCCGCTCATAGGCGTCCTCAAGCCCGTCCAGCATCATGTGGTCGAAGATACGGTCATGGCCGACGCGATAGCCACCGCGCGCCTTGGCCAGCAGATAGGGCGCGTTCGACATCGACTCCATGCCGCCGGAGACGATGATATCGGCCGAGCCGGCGCGGATCAGGTCATGGGCCAGCATGGTCGCCTTCATGCCCGAGCCGCAGACCTTGTTGACTGTGGTCGCGCCGGTCGCATCAGGCAGCCCGGCGCCGCGCGCCGCCTGTCGTGCCGGGGCCTGGCCCTGGCCGGCAGGTAGGACGCACCCGATCAACGCCTCGTCGACACGCTCTGGCGCGAGCCCGGCCCGGTCCAGCGCGGCGCGAATGACATGCGCCCCGAGCGCCGGCGCCTCGACGCCGGCAAGCTCGCCCTGGAAGCGCCCGAGCGGGGTGCGGACGGCGGAGACGATGACGATGGGATCCTGGGACATGGCTCTCTCCAGTTCATATGTCGATCGACATATAATATGATGGGTATAATGACATCGGCAAGTCAGCGAGTCGGGGAGGGGCGCCCATGCGTTACGAGAAGGGTCACAAGGACGAGACGCGTCGGCGCATCGTCGAGACCGCCGCGCGCCGCTTCAGGAAGGACGGCATCGAGGCGACCGGCATCGCTGGGCTGATGGCCGAAGCCGGCCTGACCCATGGCGGCTTCTACGCGCATTTCCCCTCGAAGGAGGATCTGGTGCGCAGCGCCGTCGATGTTGCGCTGACGGGCGCGACCGCCGAGCACGCCAGTGCTGTGGCTGGCGTGCGCGCCGAAGGCGGCGACGGCCTGGAGACCATCGTCCGGCGCTACCTGAGCAGGACCCATCGCGATCATCCCGAGACGGGCTGCGCCATCGCCACGCTCGCCGCCGAGCTGGCGCGCAGCTCGGATGAGACGCGAGCGATCTTCGCTCGGGATACCGGCGAGCTGATCGAGCTGATCGCCGGCGAATTGCCCGACCCCGCCTCGGCGGATGCCCGCACGCGGGCCGCGATGGTGCTCGCCCTGATGGTCGGCACGCTGCAACTCGCCCGCGCCGCGCCCGATGCCGCGGCTTCCGACTCATTGCTGGCCGCCGGTCGCAAGGCCGCGCTCGCGTTGGCGAGGCAGGCCACGGGCTAGGACACACTTTCGTCATTGCGAGCACCCGGGTCTTGCCTTCGGCAAGCCCGAGTACAGGCTCCGCGAAGCAATCCAGGAAGACGTTGAGCGCTGCCGCCCTGGATTGCTTCGCTGCGCTCGCAATGACGCAGAACTCGTCTCATTCGCACGATATGACTTGCATGATGAAAGTCGCTCGATTAATGACGACCGTCATCTTCACGGGAGGATCGGACGGCGATGAAGCGGACCAGCTTCGATTCCCAATGCCCCATCGCCCGCAGCCTCGAGCGCGTCGGCGAATGGTGGAGCATCCTGATCCTGCGCGACGCGCTCGGCGGCCTGACGCGCTTCGACGAATTCCAGCAGAGCCTGGGCATCGCCACCAATATGCTGACGCGCCGGCTGAACGCGCTGGTCGAGGCCGGGCTGCTGGAGCGCCGGCCCTATAGCGAGCGCCCGCTGCGCCACGAGTACATCCTGACCGAGCGCGGCCGCGACTTCCGCGAGGTGAGCCAGGCCCTGCTCGCCTTCGGCAACCGCCATTTCGCGCCGGAAGGGCCGAGCGTCCTCATCGTCAATGCCGAGACCGGCGAGCCGGCCGAGCCGATCCTCGTAGACAGGGTCAGCGGCCGTCCGCTCAGCGATCCGGTGTTCCGCACTGTCGCCGGCCCTGCGGCCAGCGCGCGCACCCACGCCAGGCACAGCCGCGCCGCCGCGGCCGGAGATCAGCCATGAGCCTCGCCACGCCGACCGTAGCGCCACCCCCCGTCGCCACCGAGCTCAGCCCGCATACGCGCCGTCTGCTGCATGATCCGGTCGTGCCGACCCTGCTGCGCATGGCCTGGCCCAATATCCTGATCATGCTGGCCCAGGCTTCGACCGGGCTGATCGAGACCTGGTGGGTCGCGCATCTCGGCAATGATGCGCTTGCCGGCATGGCGCTCGTCTTTCCGCCGGTCATGCTGATGCAGATGATCTCGGCCGGCGCCATCGGCGGCGGCATCTCGTCCGCGGTCGCCCGCGCGCTCGGAGCGGGCCGCCGCGACGATGCCGATGCGCTCGTCCTGCATGCGGTGGTAATCAATATCGTGCTCGGCATTGTCTTCGCCGTGCTCGTGCTCAGCTTCGGCAGGCCGCTCTATCGCGCCATGGGCGGCGAGGGCGCAGCGCTCGAAGCGGCGCTCGCCTATTCCAACGTCGTCTTCGCCGGCAATATCCTGCTCTGGCTGATGAACGGCCTCGCCAGCGTCATTCGCGGCACGGGCAACATGCTCGTCCCCGCGCTGGTGATCTGTGCCGGCATCGTCTTTCTGGTGCCGCTCTCGCCGCTGCTGATCTTCGGCTTCGGGCCGATCCCCGCGCTCGGCATCGCCGGCGGCGGCGTCGCCCTGGTGCTCTACTATGCAGGCGGCGCGCTCGTGCTCGGGTGGTACATCCTGTCCGGCCGCAATCTCGCGCACTTCCGCCGCGTTCCGCTGCGCTGGCCGCTGTTCCACGATATCCTGCGCATCGGCGCGGTTGGCGCGATCGGCTCGGTCATCACCAATGTCACGATCGGCGGCGCCACCTCCCTGGTCGGCGCGGCGGCCGGCACCGATGCGGTCGCCGGCTTCGGCACGGCGGCGCGGCTCGAATACCTGATGATCCCGCTGGTCTTCGGCCTCGGGGCGCCGCTGGTCGCGCTTGTCGGCACCAATATCGGTGCAGGCCATCAGGAGCGTGCGCTTCGCATCGCCCTGATCGGCGGCAGCATGGCCTTCGCGCTGACGGAGGCGATCGGCCTCGTCGCCGCGCTCTGGCCGCAAGCCTGGCTGGTGCTGTTCAGCGCCGACCCCGCCACGATCGCGACCGGCAGCGCCTATCTGCGGATCGTCGGGCCGGCCTATGGCTTCCTGGGCCTCGGCCTGTCGCTCTACTTCGCCTCACAGGGCGCCGGCCGGCTGTTCTGGCCAGTCGCCAGCGGCTTCGTCCGCCTCGTCATCGCGCTCGGACTGGGCTGGCCTGTGCTGTGGCTCACCGGCTCGCTGAACGGGCTCTTCGCCGCGCTCGCGCTCGGCCTTGTCGCCTATGGCCTGATCATGCTCTGCGCCGTCAGATCCGGGACATGGTTCCGGAACTAGAGCATTTTCAAGCGAACCGGGCGCAGGCTCGCGTGACGAAAATGCGATAAATCAAACGCTTGATGCTCGCGGCGCGACCCTCGGCGGTATCATCCCGTCATCGACTTCGCCAGGTCGAAACGACTGAACCTGCGGCCTCGATCCGGGTAGCTGCCGGCCGGCAACTGCCCACCGACAGCGTCCGTGCAGCGGTTTCGTTCGCGACCAATATTGCATTTTAAATTCCTAATATGCAATATAGGCTCCTATCTAGCGAGCCTGCGATGACCAGAACCGGCAATCTCCTCGTTCCGCCCGCCTATTTGCCCAGAGGCTTGCGTATCGCGCCGGTCGCCGCCGCCTTTGGCGACGACTTCGCGCGGCTGCCCTATCTGCTGCGCATCCTGATCGAAAATCAGATTCGGCTCTGTGAGGATGAAGACGAGCTGAGGGAAGCGCTCGCCGCGTTTCACGCCTGGCTCGCCTCCGGCACCAGCACGGCCGAGATCGCGTTCCGTCCCGGCCGCGTGCTGATGCACGACACGACCTGCACTCCGGCCCTGGTCGACGTCGCCGCGATGCGCGACGCCATTGCCGAGGCGGGCGGTGATCCCGCCTCGCTCGGCCCGGTCCTGCCGGTCGATGTCTCCATCGATCATTCGACCGCCGTCGATCATTTCGCCGAGGCCGATGCGCTCGGGTACAACATCGCCCGCGAATACCAGCGCAATGGCGAGCGCTATCGCTTCCTGAAATGGGCGACCCGCGTCCTGAAGGGCGTGCGCGTCCATCCGCCAGGCAGCGGTATCATGCACACGATCAATCTCGAGCGGTTGGCGACGGTGGTCACCACGGTCGAGCGCGACGGAGAGACCTGGGCCGCGCCGGACACGCTGATCGGCACCGACAGCCATACGCCGATGATCAACGGCATCGGCGTTCTCGCCTGGGGCGTCGGTGGGCTCGAAGCCGAGAGCGTCATGTTCGGCATGCCGGTGATGATGCGCATTCCCGACGTGATCGGCGTGCGTCTCACCAACGCCTTGCGCGACGGCGTGCTGGCGACCGATCTCGCGCTCGCCGTCACCCAGCGCCTGCGCCAGCGTGGCATTGCCGGAGAGTTCGTCGAGTTCTTCGGTCCCGGCGTCGGCACGCTCGCCGCCGGCGAGCGCGCGGTCGTCGCCAATATGGCGCCGGAATACGGCGCCTCCTCCGGCTATTTCCCCATTGACGGGCAGGTTCTTGCCTATCTCGCGGCGACAGGCCGCGGGCCTGAACATGTTGCGCTAGTCGAGGCCTATGCCAGGGCACAGCGGCTCTGGTTCGAGCCGCAGGCCGAGCCGCGCTATACCGATGTGATCGAGATCGATCTCGCGCAGATTGAGCTCAGCCTGGCCGGCCCGCGCCGGCCGCAGGATCGCGTCTCGCCGGCCGAGGTTCCCGCAAAGCTTGCCGCCTGCCCGCAGCCGGAGCAGCCCTCAGCGATGTTGCCGCGCTATCCCGTCGCCATCGCCGCGATCACGAGCTGCACCAACACCTCCGATCCGCGCCTCACGATCGCGGCCGGATTGCTTGCCCGCAAGGCGCGCACGCTCGGGCTGAAGCCGCCGCCCTGGGTCAAGACCTCGCTCGCGCCCGGTTCGCCGGCAGCCGAGCGCTATTTGCGCCGCGCCGGACTGCTCGACGATCTCGAGGCGCTCGGCTTCGGCATTGTCGGCTATGGCTGCACCACCTGCATCGGCAATGCCGGACCGCTGGTTGCGGAGATGGCCGAGGCTGCCGGGAAATCCGCGTTGCCGGTGGCGGTGCTCTCGGGCAATCGCAATTTCCCTGGCCGCGTCCATGCGCAGATCGATGCCGGCTTCCTCGCGTCGCCGCCATTGGTCGTCGCCTATGCACTGGCTGGCGATGCCGACCGCGATATCACCCGCGAGCCGATCGCGACCCTCGCCGATGGGCGCGCGGTCAGGCTCGCGGAGCTCTGGCCGAGCGGCGCCGAGATCGACGCCGCGCTGGCGCTGGGTTCGGACGCTGCCGATTATGACGCGGCCTATGCCGAGGCCGCCGCCAGCGCGATCTGGGCCAAGCTCGATGCGCCCGCGACCGCGCAATTCCCCTGGAACCCGGCCTCGACCTATTTGCGCCGCCCACCCTTCGCCGCGGCGAAGCAGGAGACACGGCTCGGGCATTATCTCGCCCATCCCTTGCTTGTGCTCGGCGACGACATCACCACCGATCACATCTCCCCCGCCGGCCAGACGCCCTTGCGTAGCGAAGCCGGCGAATGGCTCGTCGCGCATGGCGAGGACCCGGGCGATCTCAATGTCTATGCCTCCCGCCGCGGCAATTGGGAGGTGATGCTGCGCGGCCTCTTCACCAACCGCACGGTGGTGAACGGGCTGGGCGAGGCGATCCCGCCAGGCCGCACCATCCATGCACCGAGCGGCGAGACGCTGCCGCTCTGGCAGGCGGCCGAAAGCTACCGGCACGACGGGCTCTCGACCGTCGTCGTCGCCGGCGAGCGCTATGGCACCGGCTCCTCGCGTGACTGGGCGGCGAAGGGGCTCGGCCTGCTCGGCGTGCGCGCCGTGCTGGCGGCAAGCTTCGAGCGTATCCATCGCTCCAACCTGGTGGGCATGGGCATCCTGCCGCTGCAATTCGGTCCGGGCATCGTGCCGGCCACGTTGCAGCTTCGACCTGGAGACCGGATCGAGGTCGAGGCCGAGGCGGCGGAACTCCACCCACGCGGCTCCATCGCGGTCACGATCCTGCGCCGCTCCGGCGAGCGCCAGCGCATCGAGGCCCGCGCCGCCGTCGAGACCGCACTGGAATGCGAGACCCTGGCGAAGGGCGGCATAATCCCACTGATCCTCGCGCGCCATCTCGCGGCGACGACTCGAACTCTCGCCCCAGGCGATGAAGGCAGCACGCGCAAAGAGGGGCGCGGCTGAAACGAACCACAAGCAATCACTCACGGGAGGATTTGATGAAGCTGAAACAATGTCTCTTGGCCGCCTTGGCCGTGGTCGGTCTCGCCGGCCCGGCCCTGGCGCAGCCGGCGAGCCCGCCGGATCTCAAGATCATGGCGCCGGCCGGTCCGGGCGGCGGCTGGGATACGGCGGCGCGCAGCATCCAGCAGGTGCTGACCGCGACGGGCCTCGCCAAGAGCGTCCAGGTCTTCAACGTCACCGGCGCCGGCGGCATGGTCGGGCTCGCGCAATTCGTCACCGGCGCCAAGGGCGATCCGAGCCAGCTCATGGTCAACGGCATCACCATGGTCGGCGCGATCCTGACCAACAAGTCGCCGGTCACACTTGCCGATGTCACGCCGCTGGCGCGCCTGACCGGCGATCCTCTGGTCATCGTCGTGCCCGACAATTCACCGCATAAGTCGGTGAAGGACCTGATCGGCGCGATCAAGACGGATGCGAGCCGCGTCATCTGGGCCGGTGGCTCGGCCGGCGGCGCCGATCACATCCTTGCCGCGCTGGTCACCAAGACGGCCGGCGTCGATGCCGGCAAGGTCAATTATGTGCCCTTCTCCGGCGGCGGCGAGGCCCTGGCCGCGATGCTCGGCGGCCGCGTCACCGCCGGCGTCTCCGGCTATGGCGAGTTCGAGGGCCAGATCAAGGCCGGCAAGCTGCGCGCGCTCGCCATCTCCTCCGGCAAGCGGCTGGAGGGCGCCGACGTGCCGACGCTGAAGGAGCTCGGCTATGATGTCGAGGTGGTGAACTGGCGCGCCATCATGGCGCCTCCCGGTATCACCGCCGACCAGCGCACCGCATTGCTCAAGACCGTCGACGGCCTCGTGAAGTCGAAGGAATGGGCCGAGGTTCTGAAGGCGCGCGGCTGGGACGATTACTATCTTGCCGGCGATCCTTTCGTCGCCTTCCTCAAGGAGGAGCAGGGTCGCGTCGGCGATGTGCTGCGCTCGATCGGCCTGGTGAAATGAAACGAGCGGCCGGGCCTCCTGTGTAGGGGCCCGGCCGTTTGACCATTCCGGAGTACCTCCCGTACACGACAGGGCGTCTGATCGCTCTAAGGAGGTAGGCGGATCATGGCCGGCAGCGAGAGACGCGATATCGCCGAAGCGCTGGCCGTGCGCATCCTCGACCATGTTCACGCCAGTGGACTGCAGGGCGGCGCGCATATCCGCTCGCAGGATCTCGCCACCCGCTTCGGCGTCTCGCGTTTTCCGGTTGGGCAGGCGCTCCAGCTCCTCGCCGACAGGGGCGCGTTGCGGCACGAGCGCAACCGCGGCTATTTCGTCGCCGAGGGCAAGCTCCCCGATGCCGGGGCGCTCGGCCTGTCCGCCCGGGACTCGATCGCCGAGAGCTATTTCCGCATTGCCGACGACCATTTGCGCGGCCGCTTGCCGGATCAGGTCTCGGAAACCTATTTGCGCGAGGCCTATGGCCTGACCCGGGCCGAGCTCGCCGCGGTGCTGGGCCGGATCGCCCAGGAGGGCTGGGCCGAGCGCCGTGCCGGCTATGGCTGGAGTTTCACGCCGGTTCTGACCACGCCGGAAAGCCTGGCCCAGACCTATCGGCTGCGCCTCGCGGTCGAGCCCGCCGCCCTTCTCGAACCCGGCTACCGACTGGCGCCGGAGGTCGCGGCGCAATGCCGGGCGGCGGAGCAGCGCCTGCTGGCAGGCGCGATCGAGACCGATAGCGCCGATGAGCTGCACGAGCGCGGCGTGCGCTTCCATGAGGCGATCGTCGGCGCCTCCGGCAACCCGTTCTTCCTCGACACGGTCAGACGGATCAACCGCATCCGCCGGCTGCTGTCCTATCGCTCGATGCTCGACCGCTCGCGCTATCGCCGGCAATGCGAGGAGCATCTTCTGATCCTCGATCGCCTGGAGGCCGGCCGGCCGGAAGACGCCGCGACCTTGCTGCGCGCCCATCTCCAGCACACGATCCGCAATCTCGACGAAATCCGGGCGCTGCTCGAGCCCTGATCGGAGCGGGGTTGGCGCCGGGCCCTGCGAGACGCCGTTCGCGCCTGTTCAGGGCGGGGGCTGCGGATCCGAAACCATCCTGATGCTGCGTTCGAGCTGCGGCAGGAAATCCCAGATCCGCCGGTTGAGCGCGTAGAGGCTGCGCACCGCCATCGCGATCTCGTCGAGCCGCTGCTGGTCGATCGCGCGCCGGACGCCGAAGCGCAAATGGCCCTTGCTCTCCTCGAGCTTCATGCTCTGGGTGTGAGTGATCTCGCCGCCCTGGTCGATGACGAAGGTCGCGTGACTGAGGTCGTTTCGCAGCCGCGTGCTGGCGCTGAAGGCACTGATGATCTCGTCCAGCTCGGCCTTCAGCTGCCTGTCGCGCAGGCTGATCTTGGCAAGTCGCTGGACCAGGTCGAGCCGGGCCCGCGTCGTGTTCAGCGTGGAGAATACGATCGCGGCCGCCGGCTCGTTGGTGTCGAGCAGAAGCCTCAGCACATAGATGAACAGGCTCTCATTGTTGGACCAGGCGAAATTGAGATCGCCTATCAAGGCGAGAAAGACTAGTCTCTTCTCGCCTGAACGCTGCGCCGCCAGTTCCAGCGCGTCGAAATCAGGACGGGGCGGCAGTGCGGATTGTCCGGCTCGGTTGCGTCTACGCATCTCACCCAGCTCCCGCAGGTTCCCGGCACCGCTGACACACCATGTTCGATCTTCTCAAAGTCAGGCCGGCCCGCCGCGCAGCCTATTCCGTTCTCGAGCCCTTCGTTCAAAAGAGCGCCGGCAGCGAGTCCCAGGCAGGCGACTGGCTCCAGCCGCAGATCCTCGGCTTCCTGGCGACGCTCGTCACCTTGATCGCGGAACGGACCTGCGGGCAGCTGCGTACGCATGCGCTCGCCGCGGTCCAGGCCTCCGTCCTCAACGCGCTGACCGGGATCGGCCCGGAGCTCATCGGCGAGGAGATCTGTCTCCTGAGCAGCCGGCGCGATCCAGCCTTCACCGCAGGTTCGCTGGGCGCGATCGCCTTCCTCGAAGCCCTGGACGCCGCTCCCGATCCGCAGGACGGCGATTGGAAGGCGCTGGAGGACCTGTGGGGCGAGCATGTCGAGCGGTACATCCGGCCAAACCAGCCCTTCATCTGATGATGCGGAGGGCTTGGGCCGACGCCGGAGCGATCGCTGTCCGCGGCTCTGGCTCCTCGCTGGCAAGCAGGCCCAGTTCGAGCTGCACCTCGATCGTGCCGTCATCCTCGCCTTCCGCGGCGTCCCGCCGGGCGGCGAGAAGCTGATGCAGGGCCTGGATGAAGCGTAGATCGGTTTCGCTATTCGCGTCGCCGTCGACGGCCGCGAGAAAGCGCTCATAGCGCGCTTCGCTGATCGCGCTGCCTGGCCGGTTCTCGGATTGGCAGGCAAGGGAGGCGCAGCGCATCACGATATCGCCGTCATGCCAGCCCGCGGCGGGAACTGCCTTGGACGGTGCGGCTTCCAGGCCGGCCACGATCTTCTGCTTCAGATGCCATGCGGTGCGCACCGACACGCCGAGCACCTGGGCTAACCGTTGCGACCCCACTTTCAGCTTGGTTCCCGTCAGAAGATACAGCGCCTGAAGCCAGACATGCAGCGGCACATGACTGTTGTGGAAGATCGTGCCGTTACGGATCGTGAAGGGCTTGCGACAGGCATAGCACTTCCACGTGCCGACGGGCGTGCTCAGTCCGTTGAGCCGGCCGAGCCGCGTGAGTTCTCCGCAATGCGGGCAGGTCGGCCCCGAAGGCCAGACCAGCCGCTCCAGCGAGAAATGCGCAGCGTGCTCGTTATGCAGCCGGATCGTGTTTGGCATGGCTGGCCCCCCGATCAGGTTGGATAGTTCCAGCTGGGTCGATGAAAGTCAATGGATGATTAATTTTGGGTATAAATTCGACACGTTGACGGGGACGCAGCGTCGCGAGATGTTCCGCTTCTATTAATAACACATTGAGTGAGAAAATTGTCACACAATTTCAAAAAGGATATTTAGAAATATAGTAAAATGCGATTGTGACTAAAGTACTACCTCAAAAGAGTACGATAGATGCTATCGCAGTGAATAGTAAAATATGGTATTTATTAAGGTATATTGGCATTCTAAGGTAGTTTGATAATTTGGACTTGAGTTAAACTTTATATTGGATGTTTACAGAGTTGAGTGAAATTAATTACTTGAAGATTTGTGCGAACAGAAAGGGGGTGAAGCAATGGTGTAGCTTATATATATGTTTTCGCTCCGATTTGAGCGCGAAATCGTTAAGGGGATCCCCTGCGTTACGTAGCAGGAATTCGCCTCGTTAGACTTTCATGAAAGTTATATTCGATCGGCGTCCGTCGTAAATGAATTGCCGCAGCACAGAAGAGATGCGTCATTCGTGAGCGACGGGATGCCTCCTAATTTCATCATCAGGAGAGCGTCATGTCCGGAGATCGTCATAACGACCACGATGACCCGACCCAGGCCCAGCTGCAAGGTCAGGCCGAGCTGCAGGCGCAGCTCCAGGCCCAGGCCGAAGCGCAGGGCCAGGGGCAGGGACAAGGCCAGGGACAAGGTCAGGGCCAGCATCAAGGTCAGTCGCAATATGCCGGCCAATATGCCGGTCAAGCCGTCGATACCTCGGTGTGGAACACCTCGGTCAATGAGAACGGCAACGCCAACGACAGTCTCAATGTCAGTGGCAACCTGAACGCCAATGGCAATCTTAACTATAACGAGAACGTCAATCACATCGAGAACACGGTCGACAATACCGTCAACGTGAAGGTGGATCTGGATCTCAGCGGTGCGCTGCAGACTCCTTCAGACAACGAGGCGATCGACATCGACAGGATCGAAGATATCGAAGAATCGATCATCATGCCGGACGTCGTTACGCAGGGCCTGACGACGGGTAACAATTTCAACCTCGATCAGGTCAGCAACCTGACCGACAATGACAAGCTCTACAATCCGAGCGTGAGCTACAGTGCAAGCGGCCTCGATGGCGCCTCCTGTGATCCGTGCCATGACGGCGCGGATGGTCATTCGGTCGGTGACTTCTCGATGACTGCCAAGGCCTGGGGCGGCGATGTCAGTTCGACCCTCGGCGCCGTGAGCGGCGACGACGGCGATTTCGGCGGCCTCGGCTCGGCGGCTGCGAATGCCGCGATCACCCAGGAGGCCTTCACCCAGTCGATCGTGATGGGTGCCAACATCCAGTTCAACTCGCTCGAGCTGACGGTTGCCGGCAACGACATCAGCGACGCGCTGTAAGCGAACGAAGGCCAACGGACGCGCGGGGGGTGGCCCCCCGCGCGGCTTTCCGGCTCCGGCTCCATCCCAGTGGGCGGCGAAGAGCCCGAACCTTTCAACGACTGGCGCTTGCCGGACGATGAAGAGGCCGTGCCATGAATAGCGGCGGTATCACCGAGACCATCTGGCACTTTGCTGGCTACCTGCACATCGCCGACGAGGTTGCGCGCGCTTCGACGCTCTATTCCGGCGAGCCGCAAAAGCTGCCTTCCGAGGATGATGCCAATCCGTTGCGGGAGTCCGCCAAGGAGCTGAGCTTTGACGAGACCTCCTCGCAGCCGGTCTTTGTCCGCGAGCCCGCGCCGCCGGTGACCCATCTCGACGCTCCGCACTACCTGATAACCTTGCCCCATGTTCCGGTGACGGCGAAGCTCGTCATCTCCGCACCCACGCTGCCGCGCCTGGAACTGATCGAGGAGCCGGGCTTCCAGCGCCTCGTCTCCATCCCGAGCGCGCATGTCATCAAGGTCGAATACCAACCCGGAGGCAGCGAGACCCTGGCCGACCTGCGCCAGCTCAACCATGCCGAAGACCGCGACCTCGTCACCTCGAACGCCATCCGCGGTAGCGATGGCGCGCCGGTCATCCCGGCCGAGCTCCATCTCGACGATGTGCGCGACGCCATGGTCGCACAGGCCGAGGCGGCCGTGCCGGCCGAGCTTCAACCGGCCTCTGCAGCCAGCACCGAGATTTTGATCGAGACCTTCAAGGCGCGGGCCGAGACATGGGTCGCGACCGGCAGCCCGAATTCCGATGGCAGCCCGGCTCAGACCGCGCCCGAGGGCCGCATCGTCGACGGCGTGGCCAGCGATGCCGATCTTCCGGTACCGAGCTTGCTTGAGATCACGCCCTGGCGGCCGGACGAGTCCGCGAAGGCGGAGGATGCCGGCGAGGCCTCGCCTGCGCCCGCGCAAGTCGAGCAAACCCACGATGCGCCCGGGCCCACGGACGGCGTCGCGACGATCGCCGAGACCGGCATGAACACGCAGATCAACGCGGCCATCATCATCGATCTCGACGAGGCGGTCGGTTCTCTGATGATCGGCGGCGATCATTTCTTCAGCCGCGGCATCGTCCAGGTCAACATCCTCACCGATAGCGACCATGTCGACATCGCCGTGGAAGGCACGCTGGCGCCGACGGTGGTCACGCAGGAGAACGCGGCCTACAACGTCGCGGAATTCGTCACCCATGTCATGACCGCGTCGGTTCATGGCGCTGCGGCAACGCCGCTCTGGTCGATCGACCTCATGCCGGGCGACTTCTATGACATCAAGTCGATCAGGCAGATCAACGATCTCAACGACAATGATCGCACCGTACAGGCCGAGAACGGAACCTATTTCGACCTGAAGACCGGCGGCAACGCGCAGGTCAATCTGACCGAGGTCCATGGCGTCGACAGCTACGACATGATCGTCGTCATGGGGAACTACTATCGAGCCGACTGGATCTATCAGTACAACATCGTGCTCGACCCCGACAGCGCCAAGATCTTCGCCACCGGGGACGCCGATGGCGAGACGGACGTCACGACGGGCTTCAACCAGCTGGTCAATCTGGCGACGATCGAGACCTACGACAGCGCCGAATTCAAGGAGCTGAACCACGCGCGGCGCGAGCTCATGGAGGCGATTGGCGCGGGCCACACCATCGTGATCCCGCATTCCGACTGGAACCTCTACGGCCCGGGCGGCACGCTCAAGGTCCTCTACATTCCCGGCGACTACTACGACATCAACGTCATCACGCAGGTCAATCTGCTGGTTGATGCCGACCAGAGCATCCAGGCCAGCGCCAGCGGCGGCACCACCCAGGGCATCGCGGCCGGCGGCAACACCGCGATCAACGAAGCACACATCATCGATCCCGGCACGCTCTCGACCTCCAAATATCTCGGCGGCGACGCCTATGAGGAAAGCGTGCTGATCCAGGTCAACATGATCACCGACACCGACACGGTGACGATCCATGACACGCAGACATTGGTCTCCGAACTCGTCGCCTTCGCTCAGCTGAACGAACACGACCGCGGACCGCCTCCCGATCTGCCGTTGCCGGTCGACCCGGCGCAGCACGACCACCTGATGTCGAACATGCTGAGCTGAGGCAATGATGGAGCAAGGGGCAGCATGAGCGACGATGCCAAGCCGGCCATACCTTTGCGCAAGACGCGCACCGGCGCCCTCTCCGGGCACGCCGCGCTGCCGCGCGCCATCGGCTTGACCGGGCTCGACATGTCCGGCGCTGCCAATTCCAACGACAAGCCGCGTGTCGTTCCGGGCAGCCCCGCCCGGGCGGAGGCGAAGCAGCCGGCGCCCGCCGAGCCGGATGTCGCGACCTCGCGTCCGCAGGCCCCGCAGCCCGAACCCGAGGCCAGGCCACGCCCCGGCGGTGGCAGTGGCGGAGGCGGCCATGGCGGCAAGGGCGGTGGCGGCGGTGGCTCCGGCCGCTCGCCGATCGAGCAGCGTCTCGGCGATCGCGATTTCAAGCAGGTCCTCGGCCGCGGCCTGGGCGATGCCCGCCGCAATCTCGTGATCGTCGCGATCTTCTCGATCGTGGTGAACACCCTGGTGCTCGCCGTCCCGATCTATCTCTTCCAGATGTCGGACCGGGTTCTGACCAGCCGCAGCATCGATACGCTGGTCATGCTCTCGATCATCGTGATGGCCGCGATTGCCGCCCATGTCCTGCTCGACATGATGCGCCGATTCATCCTGATGCGCGTCGCCGTCGATGTCGAAAGCCGGCTCGGCGGCCCGGTGCTCGCCGCCGCCGCCAAGGCCGCGCAGAACGGCTCCAACCGCGAGTTCCAGACCCTGGCCGATCTCCAGCAGATCCGCAGCTTCCTGACCGGGCCGGTCATCCTGACCATGCTGGATGCGCCGACCGCGCCGATCTACCTGCTGGCGGTCTACCTGATCCATCCGCATCTCGGCTACATCGTCACGGTCGCCGCGCTGGTCCTGGTCCTCATCGCCTATCTCAACCAGCAGCTGACGGCCGTGCCCTTCGCCCGTGCCAGCGCCTTCTCGACCCGCGCCAACCTGCAATCGGAGGCGATGTCGCGCAATTCCCAGGTCATCAATGCCATGGGCATGATCCCCGAGGGCGTGCTGATCTGGGGCCGCGAGACCGCGGAATCCCTTAAGGCGCAGGTCAGCGCCCAGGACCGCAACATCATCATGACCGCGCTGTCGAAATTCTTCCGTCTCGGCACCCAGATCGCCATGCTCGGCTGGGGCGCCTGGCTCTCGCTCGAAGGCTCGCTGACCGGCGGCATGGTCATCGCCTCCTCGGTCGTGGCCGGGCGGGCGCTCGCCCCGCTGGAAGGAACGATCGAGGGTTGGCGCAGCTTCATCCATGCCCGCGCCGCCTTTTCCCGCATTCAGGCGCTGCTGCAGGCATCGCCGCTCAATCTCGACCGGCTGCGCCTGCCGAGTCCGAAGGGCCGGCTCGATGTCGAGCGCATCCTCTACGTGCCGCCGCCGAACAAGAAGGTCATCCTCAACGGCATCAGCTTCAGCCTCGAGCCCGGCGACTCGCTCGCCATCGTCGGCGCCTCCGGCAGCGGCAAGTCGACGCTAGCGCGCATGCTGGTCGGCTCGATCAGCCCGACCGCGGGCACGGTCCGGCTCGACATGATGGAGCAGCGCAACTGGGATCCGCGCCAGTTCGGCGAGAATGTCGGCTATCTGCCGCAGGACATGCAGCTCTTCCCGGCCTCGATCAAGGCGAACATCGCCCGCATGCGCGAGGACGCCAGCGATGAAGCGGTGTTCGAGGCCGCCGAGATCGCCGATATCCACGAGATGGTCGCGCAATTCGCGCATGGCTACGAGACGCAGATCGCCATCGACGGCGCCCCGCTCTCGGGCGGTCAGAAGCAGCGGCTCGGCCTTGCCCGCGCCTTCTTCGGCAATCCGCGCCTCGTCGTGCTCGACGAGCCCAATTCCAATCTCGATTCAGTCGGCGAGGCCGCGCTGGCGCGTGCCTTCGAACGCGCCAAGGCACGCGGCATGACCGTGATCGCGGTGACCCAGCGCCCGGCGCTGCTGCGCAGCGTCGACAAGATCATGATGATCAAGGACGGCGCCGTGCAGGCGATCGGCACCAGGGACGAGATCCTGCCGCTGATCATCGGTCAGCGCAGCATCGACAACGCGCCGCGGCCGAATTGAGGGGGATCCCATGACGCCCATGGTCGAGGCTCAGCCCTGGTATTCCGACGTTCCGCGCAGCTCGCGCGCCGCGACGATCGGCGGCGTCGTCATCGTCGCCCTGACGGTGATGGGCTTTGGCGTCTGGGGCAACACGGCGCCGATCTCGGGCGCCGTTATCGCCACCGGCGTCTTCGTCACCACCGGGCAAAACAAGACGATCCAGCATCTCGAAGGCGGCGTCATCCGCCAGATCCTGGTGCGCGAGGGCGATGTCGTCACGCCCGGCCAGCTCCTGGTGCAGCTCGACGATACCTCCTCCAAGGCGGAGCTGCGCCGCCACCTCCTGAAGCAGATGCGGCTCGAGGCGATCGAGGCCAGGCTCAGCGCCGAGGCAGCCGGGCAGTCGCAATTCGAGTTTCCCCCGCAATTGCTGGCGTACCAGTCCGATCCCGACATCCGCGCCCTGATGCAGACCCAGAGGGCTGCCTTCACCGCGCGCCGGAACAACATCGCCAGCGAGATCGCGACCTATCAGAAGGGCATCGATGGGCTCGAAGAGAAGATCGCCGGCAGCAAGGTCCAGCTCGCGGCGATCCAGCATCAAGGCCAACTGATCACGGAGGAGCTCGCCGGCAAGCAGGCCCTGCTCGACCGCGGCTATATCCGCAAGCCCGAGGTGCTGTCGCTCCAGCGCCTCGCCGCCAATCTCCAGGGCGAGGCCGGGCGCATCACCGGCGATATCGGCGACGCCCGCGAGCGCATCGCCCGCTCGGTCGAGCAGATCGACGGTGTGCGCAAGAGCGCGATCAAGCTCGCGTCGGAGCAGCTCCAGGACATCGGCGCCGATCTCAATGACGTGCGCGAGCGCATCCACACCGCCCGCGGCGTTCTCGAACGCTCCCGCATCACGACGCCGGTGAAGGGCACGGTGGTCAAGCTGCGCTACCACACCTCCGGCGGCGTCATCGAGCCCGGCAAGAATATCATGGAGATCGTCTCGCTGCAGGAGGAACTGATCATCGAGTCCCGGGTGCGCCCGCAGGATATCGACAAGATCAAGCACAGCCAGATCGCCGCCGTGCGCCTGACCGCGCTCAACCAGCGCACCACGCCGATGATCAATGGCAAGGTGATCTACATCTCCGCCGACGCGCTACCGGACGAGAGGCAGCGCACGCCCACCGCCATCGATCTCTATATCGTGCGCGTACGCCTCGAGCCCAACAGCGTCGCGGCCGTGCCGGGCTTCGAGCCGACACCCGGCATGCCGGCCGAGGTCTATATCCAGACCGCCGAGCGCACCTTCTTCGAATACCTGATGCAGCCCATCAAGGACAGCATGGCGCGGGCATTCAGGGAGACGTGAGGACGCTCCGAGGGCGTATTGGTCGCCAACGCATGGCAATGCCCCGGGCCTTGCATTCGACATCTGCGTCTTGGCAACCCACCTAGGAGGCAGGGGCGCTCGCCGGCGCACGTCCGATCATCCGGGCGCCCAACCCGGAGAGCATGCCGCCATGACGCTGCCGGCCGAAGACCAAGCCCAGGATCGACAGTCTGCCAAGCCTCCTCGCCATCGCGTCGTCATCGTCGGCGCCGGCTTCGGCGGGCTCGAAGCCGTGCATCGCCTCGCCGGAGCCGATGTCGACATCACCATCATCGACCGGCGCAACCACCATCTCTTCCAGCCGCTGCTCTATCAGGTCGCGACCGCCTCCCTGGCGACCTCCGAGATCGCCTGGCCGATCCGCTACCTGTTGCGCAACCGGCCGGAGGTCACGACCCTTCTCGCCACCGTGACCGGTGTCGATGCCGCGGACCGGAAGGTCCTGCTCGATGACGGCAGCTCCGTGCCCTACGACACGCTGGTCCTCGCCACCGGCGCCCGCCATGCCTATTTCGGCCATGACGAATGGGAGCCCTTCGCCCCCGGCCTGAAGACGCTGGAAGATGCCACGACCGTGCGCCGTCGCATCCTGCTCGCCTTCGAATGGGCCGAGCGCGAGCCCGATCCCGAGCGCCGTGCCGCGCTCCTGACTTTCGTCATCGTCGGCGCAGGGCCGACCGGCGTCGAGCTCGCCGGTACCATCGCCGAGCTGGCGCGCGACACGCTCCCGCCCGACTTCCGCAACATCGACACCGACAAGGCCCGTGTCGTCCTGATCGAGGCTGGGCCGCGCGTGCTGGCAGGCTATGCCGAGGACCTCTCGGCCTATGCCCAGCGCTCGCTCGAAGGGCTCGGCGTCGAGGTCGAGCTGGGCCAGCCGGTCTCCGAATGCTCGGCCGCTGGCGTGATCTATGGCGACCGTCGCCTGGAGGCCGCGACGATCATCTGGGCAGCCGGCGTGCGCGCTTCGCCTGCGGCGGAATGGCTGGGTGTCGAGGCCGATCGCGCCGGACGCCTGCTCATCGGGCCGGACCTGACCGTGCCCGGCCGCCCCGAGATCTTCGCGGCCGGCGATACCGTGATGATCGCTGCTCCTGACGGCAAGCCGGTGCCGGGCATCGCGCCCGCGGCCAAGCAGCAGGGCCGCCATGTCGCCGATACCATCAAGGCGCGGCTGCGCGGCGAGACCGCCCCGCGGCCGTTCCGCTACAAGCACGATGGCAGTCTCGCGACGATCGGCAAGCGGCTGGCGGTGATCGATTTCGGCTGGATCAAGCTGCGCGGCGCCATCGCCTGGTGGATCTGGGGTCTGGCGCACATCTATTTCCTGATCGGCCTGCGCAACCGGCTCAGCGTGGCCTTGAGCTGGCTCTGGATCCATGCCCGCAATCAACGCGCCGCGCGCCTGATCACGCAGGGACAGGTCGCTCGCGCCGTAGGCGGGGCGGGCTTTGCCGAACAGACCAAGGCCGGCGACAACAAGGCCGGCGCAGAAACCCTCTCCCAGAGGGAGAGGGCAGGGTGAGGAATAGGCCCTACGGCGGATGGAATGCCACGGTCGCCGCCGGGAGGAAGCGGTCCCCGCGTCCGGCGGCCTACACCTCACCCCTACCCCTCTCCTTGCGGGAAAGGGGATTCCGGGTTTTCGCGCGTCCGGCGCCCGCTCAGTTGCTCCGCTTCGGCGGGGTGGCCGGCCAGGACTTGATCAGCGTGTCGTAATCGACCGTCTCGCCCTTCGGCTTCTCATTGGCGAGCTTCGGCTGCGGCGCGATATTGCCGTCGGCCTTCGACTTCTGGAACCAGGCATCGGCTGAGGTCTTCGGGTTCAGCTTCGGCCCGCAATCGCCCTGGACGCCCGAGCGTTCCAGCCGCTCCAGCACCGAGTCCTGCGCCGCCGCCAGCGAATCCATCGCCGCCTGAGCGGTCTTGGCGCCCGAGGAGGCGTCGCCGATATTCTGCCACCAAAGCTGGGCGAGGCGCGGATAATCCGGCACGTTGTTGCCGGTCGGCGTCCACTGCACGCGCGCCGGCGAGCGGTAGAACTCGATGAGGCCGCCGAGCTTCGGCGCCCGCTCGGTGAAGCTCTTGTCCCAGATGTCGCTCTCGCGAATGAAGGTCAGCCCGACATGGCTCTTCTTCAGGCTGACTGTCTTCGAGACGATGAACTGCAGATAGAGCCAGGCCGCCTTGCGCTTCTCGATCGGGGTCGATTCGAGCAGCGTGGCCGAGCCCGCATCCTGGTAGCCGAGCTTCATGCCCTCCTTCCAGTAGGAGCCCTTGGGCGAGGGCGCCATCCGCCATTTCGGCGTGCCGTCGGCATTCACCACCGGCAGCCCGGGCTTGACCATGTCGGCGGTGAAGGCGGTGTACCAGAAGATCTGCTGGGCGATGGCGCCTTGCGCCGGCACCGGCCCCGATTCCGAGAAGGTCATGCCGCGCGCCTGCGGCGGCGCGTATTTATTGAGCCAGTCGACATATTTCTGCACGGCATAGACCGAGGCAGGTCCGTTTGTGTCGCCGCCGCGATCGACGGATGAGCCGACCGGTCGGCAGCCCTCCATGCGGATGCCCCATTCATCGACCGGCAGCCCGTTGGGAATGCCCTTGTCGCCGTTGCCAGCCATCGAGAGCCAGGCATCGGTGAAGCGCCAGCCGAGCGACGGGTCCTTCTTGCCATAGTCCATATGGCCATAGACCCGGGTGCCGTCGATTTCCTTGACGTCATTGGTGAAGAACTCGGCGATATCCTCATAGGCCGACCAGTTCACGGGCACGCCGAGCTCGTAGCCGTATTTGGCCTTGAACTTCTCCTTCAGGTCCGGCCGCGTGAACCAGTCGTAGCGGAACCAATAGAGGTTCGCGAACTGCTGGTCGGGGAGCTGGTAGAGCTTCTTGTCCGGGGCGGTGCCGAAGGACTTGCCGATGAAGTCGTCGACATCGAGCAGCGGATTGGTGACGTCCTTGCCCGGTCCCGCCATCCAGTCGGTCAGGTTGGTCGTCTGCTTGTAGCGGAAATGCGTGCCGATCAGGTCGGAATCGTTGATCCAGCCGTCGTAGACGTTGCGGCCCGACTGCATCTGCGTCTGCAGCTTCTCGACCACGTCGCCTTCCTGGATCAGGTCATGCTTCAGCTTGATCCCGGTGATCTCGCTGAAGGCGCGCGCCAGCGTGCGGGCCTCGTATTCATGGGTGGTGATGGTCTCGGAGACGACGTTGATCTCCATGCCGGCGAAGGGCTTCGCCGCATTGACGAACCATTCCATCTCCTTGAGCTGCTGGTCCTTGGGGAGGGTCGAGGGCTGGAATTCGCTGTCGACCCAGCGTCGCGCCGCGTCCATGTCGGCGAAGGCGGGTGCGCTGCCGAGCACGAGGCAAAGCGCGGTGGCGGCTAAAAGATGCTTCTTCATCGTTTCCTCCACATGTTGATTGTTGTCGTTGGAAACTTCCGAGCAGGGCCTTGGCGGCCTCTTCTTGCGAAGGCGGGGTCTATCGTGGTCAGCCTCCGTGGTTGGTCAGACGAAGCGGAAAACCGCTGCGGCATAAGCAAGGGAGAGAAGCGAGGCCCACCACAGCTCGCCGCTGGCGAGCCCGAGCCAGGCGAGATGGATGAAGGCGGCCCCCAACAGGCTCAGGAAGAGCCGGTCGCCGCGCGTGGTGGGGATACCGAGCACGCCGATGCGCTCGATCTCCGGCCGCCAGATCGCCAGCGCCGTCATCAGCAGGAGCAGGCAAAGCAGCGTGACGAAAAACAGGCCGGTCTGCGGCGTCCAAGCCATCCATGCGAGATCGGGCATGGCTATACCCTCCCCAGGGCGAAGCCCTTGGCGATGTAGTTGCGGACGAACCAGATCACGAGCGCTCCGGGGATCAGTGTCAGCACGCCGGCTGCTGCCAGGAGCCCCCAGTCCATGCCGGCGGCCGAGACCGTGCGCGTCATCGTGGCCGCGATCGGCTTGGCGTTGACCGTGGTCAGCGTGCGCGCCAGCAGCAGCTCGACCCAGGAGAACATGAAGCAGAAAAAGGCGGTGACGCCGATGCCGTTGGCGATGATCGGCGTGAAGATCTTCGCGAAGAAGCGCGGGAAGGAATAGCCGTCGAGATAGGCGGTCTCGTCGATCTCGCGCGGCACGCCCGACATGAAGCCCTCGAGGATCCAGACCGCGAGCGGCACGTTGAACAGGCAATGGGCGAGGGCCACCGCTAGCGGCGTGTCGAACAGCCCGATCGCCGAATAGAGGTTGAAGAAGGGCAGGGCGAAGATCGCCGGCGGCGCCATCCGGTTCGAGAGCAGCCAGAAGAACAGGTGCTTGTCGCCGAGGAAACGGTAGCGCGAGAAGGCATAGGCCGCCGGCAACGCCAGCGAGATCGACAGCACCGTGTTCATGACCACATAGGTCAGCGAGTTGATATATCCGGAATACCAGGACGGGTCGGTGAAGATCGTCCGGTAGTTCTCGAACGTGATCTCGCGCGGCCAGAGTGTCATGCCGGAATTGATCTCGGCATTGGTCTTCAGGCTCATCACGATCAGCCAGTAGATCGGCAGCAGCAGGAAAATCAGGTAGAGCCCGAGCGTTAGCGCCCCGCCATTGAAGCGGAAGGCCGAGCGCGCCGCCGGCATCGCCTTGGCGGCGGGAAGCGAGGAGGTCGAGGCGAGGCTGTCCGTCGTCATCGGCGGCCCCTCACGCATCCGCCGGCGGGCGCCGGCGCTCGACATCGAGATTGGTCATCACCGTGTAGAAGACCCAGCACACGGCGAGGATGATCAGGTTGTAGACGATCGACATGGCGGCCGCCTTGCCGAGGTCGAACTGCCCGAGTGCGAGCTTGACCAGCTCGATCGAGAGGAAGGTCGTCGAATTGCCGGGACCGCCGCCGGTGACGACGAAGGGCTCGGTATAGATCATGAAGGAGTCCATGAAGCGCAGCAGCACGGCGATGATCAGCACGCGCCGCATCTTCGGCAGCTGGATGAAGCGGAACACCGCCCAGCGGCTGGCGCCGTCGATGCGGGCCGCCTGGTAATAGGCGTCGGGGATGGATTTCAGCCCGGCATAGCAGAGCAGCGCCACCAGCGAGGTCCAGTGCCAGACATCCATCACGATGATGGTGATCCAGGCGTCGAGCGGGTCGGCGACGTAATTATAGTCGATGCCGAGCCGGTTGATCGCGTAGCCGAGCAGCCCGATATCGGGCCGCGCGAAGACCTGCCAGATCGTGCCGACGACGTTCCAGGGCACGAGCAGCGGCATCGCCATCAGCACCAGCGTCGCCGCCACTTTCCAGCCCTGGCGCGGCATGGCGAGCGCGACCGCGATGCCGAGCGGCACCTCGATGGCGAGGATGATCGCGGAGAAGGCGAGGTTGCGCCAGAACGAGTCGAAGACGCGCGAGCCGAGATCGGTCGACGGGTCGAGCAGCTCCTTGAACCAGCCGGTGCCGTTCCAGAAGAACTGGTTGTTCCCGAACGTGTCCTGCACCGAATAGTTCACCACCGTCATCAGCGGGATCACCGCCGAGAAGGCGACGATGGCGAGCACCGGCAGGACGAGCAGCCAGGCGCGGTTGTCGTAAGGCTTGTCCATCAGGCTCTCCCCGACCTCATGCTCCTACGCTTTATTGAGAGACGGATTCAGGCCCCGGATGGCGGCGGTTTGCGCCTCCATTCGGAGTCATCCGGCTCAAGTAGTTCGCCATCGGCATAGACATGGACATGGCCGGGCCGGAGGATGACGCCAGCCGTCGCGCCGATGCCGCTCAGCGCATCCGGTACGCCGGCGGCGAAGGCATGCCCGCCGAGCCTGACTCGGGCGAGCCGCGTGCGGCCGAGATCGTCGATGCGCTCGACCGTGACCGGCAGCCCTTCGCCGGCAGGGGTGAGGCTGGCGAATTCCGGCCGGATGCCGATCTCGATGCGCTTGCCCGCGGGGATGTCGTAGCGCCGGCTGAGCGCGATCGCGGCGCCGTCGACATGGGCGCTGGCGCCTTCGACCCTTGCGGGTAGCACGTTCATGCCGGGCGAGCCGATGAAATAGCCGACGAATGTATGCGCCGGCCGCTCGAACAGCTCGTCCGGCCGCCCGGCCTGCACGACCTTGCCGTCATGCATCACGACGACCGTGTCGGCGAAGGTCAGCGCCTCCGTCTGATCATGCGTCACATAGATCATGGTGACGTCGAGTGCCCGGTGCAGGGCCTTGAGCTTCGAGCGCAGCTCCCATTTCAGCTGCGGGTCGATCACGGTCAGCGGCTCGTCGAACAGGATCGCCGCCACATCCGGCCTGACCAGCCCGCGCCCGAGCGAGATCTTCTGCTTGGCGTCGGCGGTCAGCCCGCGCGCCTTGCGGCCGAGCTCGCCGCTCATCTCGAGCAGCCCGGCGATCTCGCGCACGCGCGCATCGACCGCCTTGCCCGCCATGCCGCGATTGCGCAGCGGGAAGGCGAGGTTCTCGTACACGCTCATCGTGTCGTAGACGACCGGGAACTGGAAGACCTGCGCGATATTGCGCTTCTCGGTCGGCAGCCCCGTGACGTCGCGCCCGTCGAACAGCACCTGGCCGTGCGAGGGCGTCAGCAGCCCGGAAATGATGTTGAGCAGGGTGGTCTTGCCGCAGCCGGAGGGGCCGAGCAGCGCATAGGCGCCGCCCTGGCGCCAGGTCAGGTTCATTGGCTTCAGCGCGAAATCGCGCGCATCCTTCGCGTCCGGCTTGTAGGAATGGGCGAGATCCGAAAGTTCGATACGCGCCATTGCCGTGCCCTCATGCCGCCGAGAGGAAGGCGGGAGCATGCGCAAGCTCCCCGTCGGGCCCGAAGACGAAGACCGCAGCCGGGTCGACATGGACCCTCACCGCCGCACCCGGCTCCAGCTCCTGCACGCCCGGCACCAGCGCCACCCAGCGCGAGCCGGCGACCTCGACATGAACATAGCTTTCCGAGCCGGTGATCTCGGCCACCGTGACCGTGCCGTCGAAACCGAGGCTCGCTCCTGCGCCGGGACGCAGCGCCAGCTGATGCGCACGGAAGCCGAGCCGGTATTCGCCATCCGCCAGCCCGGCGAGCGCCCCCGTCGCAGGCGCGCTCGCATCGCCCGGCAGCAGGATCGTGGCGCCGCGCTTCGTCACCGGCATCAGGTTGAGCGGAGGATCCGAGAAGATCTGCGCCGTGGTCAGGTCCTGCGGCCGGCGATAGACCTCGGCGCTGCCACCATATTGCGTCACGCGGCCCTGCCAGAGCGTCGCGGTGTAGTCGCCGAGCAGCAGCGCTTCCTGCGGCTCGGTCGTGGCGTAGACCACGGTCGCCTTCGAGCTGCGCACGATCTTCGGCAGCTCCTCGCGCAATTCCTCGCGCAGCTTGTAGTCGAGATTGGCGAGCGGCTCGTCGAGCAACACGAGATCGGCGCCCTTGATCAGCGCCCGCGCCATCGCGGTGCGCTGCTGCTGGCCACCGGAGAGGTTGAGCGGCATGCGCTCCAGATAGGGCTCGAGCTGCATCAGCCGCGCCATCGCCCGCACCTTGCTCTCGACCTCGGCCTTGGGCAGGCCCTTCACCCTGAGCGGCGAGGCGATATTCTCGAAGACCGAGAAGTTCGGGTAATTGATGAACTGCTGGTAGACCATCGCGACCGAGCGTTGGCGCACCGGTATCCCGGTCACGTCGGTCTCCTTGACGCCGTCATCGGTGAGGATGCGCCCCGCGCTCGGCCGGTCGAGCCCGGCCATCAGCCGCATCAGCGAGGTCTTGCCGGACAGCGTCGCGCCGAGAAGCACGGTCATCGTGCCGGGCTTCAGGCGCAGGCTCGTCTCATGGATATGCGTTTCAGCCCCGACCTCGCGCCGGACCTTGTCGAGAACCAGACCCAAGCCAGCCTCCCTCACGCAGTTTTTCTGATCGCCGTCGCTATCTCCGTTGGCGTTGCCGCCGTCCGCATGAATTCATCCAGCGCCTCGCGCTGAGCCTCCGAAAGCCGCAGGCCGAGCTTGCTCCGGCGCCACAGCACATCCGCTGCCCGGCGCGCGAACTCGGCACGCATCAGGTAGCGCACCTCCAGTTCGTAGAGGTCGGCGCCGAAATGCCGGCCGAGATCCGCCGAGCCCTGCGCGCCGGCGAGCATTTCGCGGGCTTTTGTGCCATAGGCGCGGGCCAGCCTGGTGATCATGGGGCGGCGCAGCCAGGGATGCTCGGCGCCGATCGCATCGACCAGCGCGTCAAAACCGGTGACGGGGAAATCGCCCCCCGGCAAGCTCGCCTCCTTGGTCCAGGCCGACCGCTGCGCCCAGCCGGCATGCGGCTCCAGCTTTTCGATGGCGGCCTCGGCGAGGCGGCGATAGGTCGTGATCTTGCCGCCGAACACCGAAAGCAGGGGCGCCTGGTCCTCCGGAGCATCAAGGGTGAGCACGTAGTCGCGCGTCGCCTCCTGAGCCTTCGAGGCGCCGTCATCATAAAGCGGGCGCACACCGGAATAGGTCCAGACGACATTATCACGGGTCACGGGCTCGCGGAAATATTCGCTCGCCGCGGCGCAGAGATAGTCGATCTCTTCGGGGCTGATGGCGACCTCGCTCGGGTCGCCGTGATAGTCGCGGTCGGTGGTGCCGATCAGCGTGAAATCGCCCTCATAGGGAATGGCGAAGACGATGCGGCCATCGGCATTCTGGAAGATGTAGCAGCGATCATGGTCGTACAGCTTGCGCACCACGATATGGCTGCCCTGGACCATGCGCACGGCGGCCTTCGTGTTGGCGCGCACCACGCCGTTCAGCACCGAGCCGACCCAGGGGCCTGCCGCGTTGATCAGCACCTTGGCCTCGATGCTCTCCCGGCGGCCGTCATGCTCGGTCTCGATCCGCCATAGACCATCCCTGCGCTCGGCCGAGACCACCTTGCTGCCGGTGCGGATCTCGGCGCCGCGCGCGGCTGCATCGGCCGCGTTCAGCACGACGAGGCGCGAATCCTCCACCCAGCAATCGGAATATTCGAAAGCCTTGGCGTGGTCGTCCTTCAGAGGCTGGCCGGCGGGCTCCCGGCCGAGATCGAGCGTGCGGGTCGGCGGCAGCAATTTGCGCCCGCCGAGATGGTCATAAAGGAAGAGGCCGAGCCGCAGCAGCCAGGCCGGGCGCAGGCCTTGATGATGCGGCAGCACGAAGCGCAGCGGCCGGATGATGTGCGGCGCCATGCGCCACAGCACCTCGCGCTCCATCAGCGCCTCGCGTACCAGACGGAATTCATAGTGTTCGAGGTAGCGCAGCCCGCCATGGATCAGCTTGGTCGAGGCCGAGGAGGTCGCGCTGGCGAGGTCGTTCTGCTCGAACAGCACGACCGAGGCGCCGCGACCCGCCGCATCGCGCGCGATGCCGCAGCCATTCACGCCGCCGCCGATGATGGCGAGGTCGAAAGGCGCTGCGGGGCTGGGGCGGCTGGCGTTCACGACAACTCCCAAGCCACCCTTGGGGCGGCTTTCATTCAAATGCCGATTGGAGAGTATGTGAGCCGAAAAGCGAAAGCAAGATGAAGATAACGAAACTCGAATGTGCCAATACGAGCGTCGAAATGCGCGTCCATCACTCCTGAAGCCCGACCTCGACCAGTTCGACCGCATCGGTCTTGCACAGCGTGCGCAACGCCGGCGAGGCCAATTCGTCGGTGACGAAGACATCGACCTCACTGAGATGGCCGATGCGGATCGGGGCGGCGCGTTCGAGCTTCAGCCGGTCGGCAACCAGCATGACCTGGCGCGCATTGTCGATGATCGCGCGCGAGACCCGCACCTCGCGAATGTCGAAATCGAGCAGGGCCCCATCCTCATCGATGGCGGAGGCTCCTATCACGGCGTAATCGACCTTGAACTGCTTGATGAAATCGACCGTGGTCGAGCCGATCAGGGCTCCGTCGGCGCGGCGCACCGGCCCGCCCGCGACCACGACCTCGATCTTCGGCTGGCGATAGAGCAGGGTCGCGACATTGAGGTTGTTGGTGATCACCAGCAACCCCTCATGCTGCATCAGCGCGCGCGCCACCTCTTCGGTCGTGGTGCCGACATTGATGAAGAGCGAGGCGTTGTTGGGAATCAGTCGCGCCGCCGCTTCACCGATCGCGCGCTTTTCCGGCTGTGAGATGAAACGCCGCGCCTCATAAGCGACATTCTCGACGCCCGATGCGATGACCGCGCCGCCATGCACGCGCGTCATCAGCTTGCGGTCGCATAACTCGTTGAGATCCTTGCGGATCGTTTGGGGGCTGACCTCGAACCGCGCCGCCAGCTCATCGACGCTGACCTTGCCCTGCGCCCGCGCCATGGCGAGGATATCGGCCTGGCGTGGCGTGCTGAACTGGTCCATGGGAGTTTCGCTTCCACATCCGCTCTTTCGAATCGGCATGAAACCATGCCGCAAACGAATGTGAAATCGAAACTTGGCCGAACATCTCCCTTCGCCCCTTGCGGGAGAAGGTGGCAGCGCGAAGCGCTGACGGATGAGGGGTCGCACGACGATTGCCGAGCACCCCTCATCCAGCTCAACGATACAGGAACCGCCTAGCAGAAATCGAAATCGACGCCCTCGTCGGCCTGCAGTACGTGCTCGTCATAGAGCCGGTCATAGCCGCGCCGCTTCACCTCGCTCCGTGCCGGCAGCGCCTTGCGTCGCGTCTCGAGCTCGACTTCGTCGACCAGCAGGTCGAGCCGGCGTTCGGCGACGCTGAGCCTGATCCGGTCGCCATTGCGCACCAATGCGAGCGGCCCGCCGATTGCGGCCTCCGGCGCGACATGCAGCACGATCGCGCCATAGGCGGTGCCGGACATGCGCGCATCGGAGATGCGGACCATGTCCTTGACGCCTTTCGAGGCGAGTTTCTTCGGGATCGGCAGGTAGCCGGCCTCCGGCATCGCGGCGCTGCTGCGCGGCCCGGCATTCTGCAGCACGAGGATGTCGTCGGCGGCGACGTCGAGCTCGGGGCTGTCGATCCGCGCTGCAAGGTCCTCCAGCGAGGAGAAGACCACGGCCCGTCCCTCATGCTCCAGCAGCCGCTTCTCGGCCGCGGCACGCTTGACGATGGCCCCGCGCGGCGCCAGCGTGCCGAACACGGCGACGAGCCCGCCATCGGGATCGACCGGCTCGGCTCGGGCGCGGACGATGCTGCGATCGACCTGGTCGACCAGCGGCTCGTCGATCAGCTCGCCGAGCGTCTTGCCGGTCACGGTCAGGCAGTCGAGATGCAGCAGGTCGCGCAGCTCCTTCAGCACGGCCGGCACGCCGCCGCCCGCGAAGAAATCCTCCATGTAATTGTCGCCGACCGGCTTCAGGTTCACCAGCACCGGCGTCTCGTCGGAAAGCTTGTTCAGCCGGTCGAGATCGACCTTGATGCCGGCGCGACGCGCGACGGCGGTGAGATGCACGACGGCATTGGTCGAGCCGGAGATCGCCAGCAGCATGCGCCAGGCATTCTCGATCGACTTCTCGGTGACGATCTGCTTCGGCAGCAAGGCGGTGGTCCCGATCAGCTCGACCGCGCGCTTGCCGCTTTCCTCGGCGCAACGAAGGCGGTCGGCATGAACCGCCGGAATCGCGGCCGAGCGCGGCAGCGCCAGGCCGAGCGTCTCGGCGATGCAGGCCATGGTGCTCGCCGTTCCCATCACGGCGCAGGTACCGGCGGTGGTCGCAAGCCTGCCCTCGACCACGTCGATCTCCTGCGCATCGACCTCGCCGGCGCGGAACTTCGCCCAGAAGCGACGGCAATCGGTGCAGGCGCCGAGGCGCTCGCCCTTGTACCGTCCGGTCGACATTGGCCCGCCGACGAGCTGCACCGTCGGCACATTGGCCGAGAGCGCCGCCATCAGCTGCGCCGGCACGGTCTTGTCGCAGCCGCCCATAAGCACGACGGCGTCGATCGGCTGGGCGCGGATCATCTCCTCCGTGCCCATCGCCATCAGGTTGCGGAATTTCAGGCTTGTCGGATTGAGGAAGACCTCGCCGAGCGAGATGGTCGGGAACTCGACCGGCAGGCCGCCCGCCATCAGCACGCCGCGCTTCACCGCCTCGAGCAGCTCGGGGAAGTGGCGGTGGCAATTGTTGAAGCCGCTATAGGTATTGGCGATGCCGACGATCGGCCGCGCTAGCGCCTCGTTGGAATAGCCCATCGAGCGCGCGAAGGAACGGCGCAGATAGGCGGCGAATTCCGGATCGCCGTAATTGGTCAGGCCTCCGGCAATGCCGCGCCGCTTCGGTTCGTTGTCGCTCATGCCGCCGCCATCCCTGAACTGCTTCTTATCGTCCGGCCCGAGTTCAGGCCGGCGCGTTGTGAACGAACTTTGTGTTGAGATATTCGCGCACGCCCTCGGCGCCGCCCTCGCGGCCGAAGCCGCTCTGCTTGATGCCGCCGAATGGCGCCTCGGGCACGGCGACGACAGTGGTGTTGACGCCGAGCACGCCGACCTGCAGCTCGCGCGTGACATGGTCGATCGCGCTTTTCGAGGCGGTGAAGAGATAGCCGGCAAGGCCGAACTCGACCGCATTGGCGCGCGCAATCGCCTCGTCCGCGCTCGCGCAGCGCACCACCGCCGCGACCGGGGCGAAGGGCTCGTCGGTCAGGATCGAAGCGTCCTCCGGCAGGTCGGCGAGCACGGTCGGCTCAAAGAAATAGCCGCGGTTGAGGCTGGCCGGGCGTCTGCCGCCCGTGGCCAGGGTCGCGCCCTTGCCGACTGCGTCCTCGACCAGGCGCTCGGCCCGGTCGCGCTGACGCGAGGTCGCGAGCGGACCCATCACGACACCATCTTCAAGACCGTTGCCGAGGCGCAGCGCCTGCGCCTTCCGGGCCATCGTCTCGGTGAAAGCGTCGGCGATCTTTTCATGCACGAAGAAGCGGCTTGGCGAGGTGCAGACCTGGCCGGCATTGCGGAACTTGCCGCCGACCGCGGCGGTCGCCGCCTTCTCGACATCGGCATCCCCCAGCACGATGAAGGGGGCGTGGCCGCCGAGCTCCATGGTGATGCGCTTCACCGTATCGGCCGCCTGGCGCATCAGGATCTGGCCGACGCGGGTCGAGCCGGTGAAGGAGAGCTTGCGCACGGCAGGAGCCGCCATCAGCGGCACCACGACCTGCTCGGGCGAGCCGAAGAGCAGGTTGACCGCGCCGTTCGGCAGGCCGCCATCATGGCAGCAGCGCGCCAGCTCGGCGACGCAGGCCGGCGCTTCCTCGGCCGGGCGCAGGATCACCGAGCAGCCGGCGGCGAGCGCCATGGCGAGCTTGCGCGAGGCGAGGCTGATCGGGAAATTCCAGGCCGCCAGCGCCAGCACGACGCCGACCGGCTCGTGCGAGACCTCGAAGCGCGCGCCCGGCGTGCGGCCGTCGAGCATATAGCCATGCAGACGGCGGGCCTCATCGGCGCAATAGTCGAAATACTCGGCGGAGACGGCGACCTCGACGCGGGCTTCCGCCAGCGGCTTGCCGATCTCCATGGTCAGCAGACGCGCGATCATCTCCTGCCGCTCGCGCAGCAGGCCGGCGATCTTGCGCAGCACGTTGCAGCGCTCCCAGGGCGTCACCTTGCGCCACGTCTCGAAGCCGCGCTGTGCGGCGGCGAGCGCGGCTTCAACCTCTGCCGGAGTGGAGGAAGGAACCGAGCCGAGGGTCTCCTCGGTCGCGGGATTGATGACCTCGATCCGGTCGGCGCCGGTCTTCTCGAGATAGGCCCCGTCGATGAACAGGCTGGCGGCATACATGGTGGCAATCCTCGATGGGAAGCGGCTCAGGCCGCGTTGATCTCGGCGAGCAGCGCCTCGCTGCGCCGCGCCAGGATCGCGGTGTCGGAACCGACGGCGATGTAGCTGTAGCCGGCGTCGAAGAGCTCGCGCGCCTCGCCGACGTTGAAGTTCAGGATGCCCGGCGCCTTGCCGGTCGTCTTGATGGCGCCGACCATCTTGTCGATCTCTGCCCGGACTTCCGGCGCGCTCGGCTTGCCGAACAGGCCCATATTGGCGGCGAGGTCGTTGGGGCCGACGAAGATGCCGTCGACGCCGTCCACCGCCCCGATTTCGGGGATCGCGGCGGCAGCAGCCGGCGTCTCGATCTGCACGATGATGCACTGCTCCTCGTGGTAGCGCTCGCCATAGTCCTTGATGCGTGCGTAGTTGTTGCCACGCATGTTGCCGCTGACGCCGCGGATACCGTGCGGCGGGTAACGCGTCGCGGCGACGGCGGCGCGCGCCTCCTCGGCATTCTGCACGAAGGGCACCATGAAGGAGCGCACGCCGGCATCGAGCAGGCGCTTCATCATGATCGGCTCGTTCCACGGGATGCGCACCACGACCTCCGCCGTGCCGCCATTGGCCGCGCGCAGGTGCTGGGAGACCTGCGAGGGGTCGACGGGCGTGTGCTCCATGTCGAGCAGCAGCCAGGAATAGCCGGCACCAGCGAGGATCTCGGTCGCGTTCAGGCTTTCCAGCGTGAGCCAGAGGCCGGGCTGGCGCTTGCCTTCGGCAAGGCCGCGCTTGAACAGGTTCGGCTGTAGGGTCGCGTTCGACATGATCGAGCTTCCAGTCGCTATGTGAGGATCAGGCAGCCTTGCCGGCAGCGAAGCGCAGCTCGGTCCAGGGCCCCATGGCGTAGGTGTCGAGCGCCTTGGCGTCGAAATCGAAGCCGAGGCCCGGCCGCTGCGGCAGGTCGATCATGCCCTTGCGCACGCTGAGCTGCGTATCGACGAGGCGGCGGAAGTTCAGCACCTGGTCGTCGGCGAAGAACTCGACATAGCGGGCGTTCGAGGTGGCCGCGACGAGATGGGCATGCAGGTCGTGGAACCAATGCGGGCAGAGCGTGATGCCGAAGCTCGCGGCGGTCGCCGCGATGCGGCGGAACTCGCTGATGCCGCCGCAGACGCAGGCATCGGTCTGCAGGATGGCGGCGCCGCCCTTGCTCATCAGCTCCATGAAGCGCCAGCGCCCGACCTCGATCTCGCCGGTCGCGACCGGCATCCCGATCTGCTGGGCGAGGCGGGCATGGTTGTCGATATCGTCCGGGCTGAACGGCTCCTCGAGGAAATAAGGGTCGTACTGCTCGTACATCCGGGCGAAGCGGAGCGCGGTCGGCAGGTCCGACCAGGCGTTGTTGGCATCGAGCATCAGGATGGTGTCGGGGCCGATGCGCTCGCGCACCGCGGCGATGCGCTCCTCCTCGGCGGCGAGGTCGAAGCGGCCGACCTTCATCTTCACCGCGCTATAGCCCTCGTCGACATAGCCGCCCATCTCGTCGGCGAGATGCTGCGCCGTCTTGCCGTCGACGTAATAGCCGCCGCTGGCATAGGCGGGGACGCTGTCCTTGACCGCGCCGAGGAACTTGTAGAGCGGCAGGCCGGCGGCGCGGGCATTGCGGTCCCAGATCGCGGTGTCGAGCGCGCTGATCGCGCGGACCACGGTGCCGGCGCGGCCCTGAAGCAGCGCTTCCTGGTACATCGCCTGCCACAAACCCTCGACGCGATACGGATCCTCGCCGATCAGGACGGGCGCCAGGAGCGAGCGCACCGCTTCCGCGAAGAGCAGGCCGCCGCCGCTGCCGACATAGCAGAAGCCGATGCCCTTGTGCCCGTCATCGCCCTCGACCTCGACCACGCCATAGTGGCGCTCGACGACGCGGCGGCTGGAAAGCGAGGTCACCTTGTCGAGCGGAATGCTGATGCTGCGGGCGCGGACGGCGCGGATCTTGGTCATCGCTGGCTTCCTTCGTTTGGGGTGGAGGCACGGATGGCGTGTCCGGCATCAAGCCGCTCAACCTCCGGCGATCCTGTCATTATCGACTTTTTTGTCAACAATCCTGGCGGCTAAATTTACGCCCGGTATGGTTGAGCTTTTGGCATGGCTAGAGCGAGCCGCCGTTGATCGTGATGCACTGCTTGGTGATCATCCGCGCCGCGTCCGAGCAGAGGAACAGGGCGGTCTCGGCAATGTCCTGCGGCACGATCGGGTCGGGCAGGCATTGCAGCGCGATGGTGCGCTTCTCGGCCTCGGGATCGTGCCAGAGCGCGCGCTGGCGCGGCGTCGCGACATAGCCTGGCGCGATCGCGTTGACGCGGATGCGGTCCGGCCCGGCGGCGCGCGCCAGCGAATTGGTGAAGCCGATCACCGCCGCCTTGGCGGCGCTGTAGAGCGGCACATTGGCGATGCCGCGCATCCAGGCGACGGAGCTGGTATTGACGATCGAGCCGCCGCCCAGCTTACGCATCTGCGGCAGCACGCGCTGCGCCGCGAAGACCGCATGGCGCAGGTTGACGCTCATCATCCAGTCGAAATCATCCGGCTGCATGGCGTCGACATCGTGGCGCTGGTCCACGGCGGCGTTGTTGATCAGCCCGTGCACCGGCCCGAGGGTCTCGCCGATCTGGTCGATCGCCGCTCCCAGCGCCGCGATATCGAGCAGGTCGCAGGCAACGAAGGCGATGTTCGCGCCCTCGCCGCGCAGGCTCGCTTCGAGCGCCTTGCCGGCCTCCTCCTGCTTGTCGATGAAGGCGGTCTTGCAGCCGCTCGCCGCGAAGGCGCGGACATGCGCCTCGCCAATGCCGGAGGCGCCGCCGGTGATCAGGATCACGCGGCCGGCAAGGTCGGGATAATGTCCGCGGGGCGTCATGCGATCCGGCTTTCCGTCTTGGGGTCGAACAGGCAGGCCTTGGCGGTATCGAGCGCGAAGCTCGCGACCGAGCCGACAGCCGGACGCGCATCCGGACGCATCCGGGCCATGATCTCGCTCTGGCCGACGCGGATCAGCGCCATGGTCTCGGCGCCGGTCGGCTCGATCATCTCGACCGTCGCCGGCAGGCTGGCCGCCGGCTTGCCGGGCTGCTCGCCGTCGGGAAGCGTGATGCATTCCGGCCGGATGCCGAGCACGACCTCGCGGCCGACCCAATCCTTCATCGCTGCGGTCGCGTTGGGCAGCGGCACGGCGGTGGCCGCATCCGGGCCGACCATGGCGGCAATCTCGCTGCCCGAGGCCGCGAGCCTGGCGGGGATCGCGTTCATCGGCGGCGAGCCCATGAAGCGCGCGACGAAGAGATTGGCCGGCTGGTCGTAGATCGTCTGCGGATCGGCGAATTGCTGGATCACGCCGCCATTCATCACCGCGATGCGTGTCGCCAGCGTCATCGCCTCGACCTGATCATGGGTGACATAGACCATGGTGGTGCCGATGCGCTGATGCAGGCGCTTGATCTCCATGCGCATCTCGACGCGCAGCTTGGCGTCGAGATTGGAGAGCGGCTCGTCGAACAGGAAGAGCACTGGGTCGCGCACCAGTGCCCGGCCCATGGCGACGCGCTGGCGCTGGCCGCCCGAGAGCTGGCCCGGCCTCCGATCGAGCAGATGCTCGATCTGCAGGAGCTTGGCGACACGTGCGACCGCCTCCTTCTGCTCGGCCTTGGGCACGCCGCGGCATTCCATGCCGAAGGTGATGTTGCCGCGCACGGTCATGGCCGGATAGAGCGCGTAGGTCTGGAAGACCATGGCGATGTCGCGGTCCTTGGGCGGAACGCCGGTGACCTCGCGGCCGCCGATCTCGATGCGCCCCTCGGTCGCCTGCTCGAGCCCGGCGATGACGTTCAGCAAGGTCGACTTGCCGCAGCCGGACGGGCCGACCAGCACGATGAACTCGCCGCTCTCGATGGCGAGGTCGACGCTCTTGAGGACCTCGACCGAGCCGAAGCGGACGCGCAGCTTTTCGACGGATAGGGCTGACATGGGCTTGACCTATTTGACCGCGCCGGCCGTCAGGCCGCGCACGAAATACTTGCCGCCGAACAGGTAGACGAGGAGCGTGGGCAGGGCGGCGATCAGCACGGAGGCGCTTTCGATGCCGTATTCGCGCGCCTGGGCGATATTGGCGCTGAGCGCCATCAGCGCCGCCGTCACCGGCCGGGCCGAGCCTTCCGAGAAGGTGATGCCATAGAGGAACTCGTTCCAGATGCCGGTGAACTGCCAGATCACGGTGACGATCAGGATCGGCGGCGAAAGCGGGAGGATGATGCGCCAGAAGATCTGCAGGAACCCGGCGCCGTCGACCTTGGCCGCCTTGATCAGGTCCTGCGGCACGTTGACGTAGTAGTTGCGGCAGAACAGCGTGGTGAAGCTCATGCCCTGCACGACATGGATCAGGACGAGTCCGGCCAGCGTGTTGGAGAGGCCGAGATCGCGCAGCGTGATCGCCCAGGGCACCAGCTTCATCTGTGCCGGCAGGAAGACGCCGAAGGTGATGATGCCGAAGATCAGGCCCGCGCCCCGGAAGCGCCAGAGCGAGAGCAGGTAGCCATTCATGGCGCCGAGCAGCGTCGAGATCAGCGTCGCCGGGACCGCGATCAGCAGCGAGTTCCACATATACGGGCTGATGCCCGAGCAGATCCCGGCGATGCAGTAGGAGCCCCAGGCCTGGACCCAGTTGTCGAGCCGGAACTCCTTGGGGAAGCCGAGCACCGAGGTCTGGGTGATCTCCTGGAAGCTGCGGAACGAGTTCAGGATCACCACGATCAGCGGCGTCAGGTAGAAGGCCGCAAACGCGATCAGGATGGCGTAGAGCAGGATGCGGCCACCGCGGGCCGAGAGCGAACGGGCCTCAACCATGGCCGCCTCCCTTGCCACGGCGCAGGCGCTGGAAGAGCGCATAGGGCAGCAGCACGATCAGCAGCGAGAGCAGCAGCATCACGGCAGCGGCCGAGCCTGCGCCCATCAGGCCGCGCTGGAACATGTAGTCGTAGACGACATTGGTCGGCAGCGTCGTGGCGATGCCCGGGCCGCCGGCGGTCAAGGCCCGCACCAGATCGTAGGTCTTGATCGCGGTCTGCAGCAGGATGACGAGCACGGAGACGACGATCGGCCAGATCGCCGGCACCATGATGCGCAGATACATCCGTGCCGGGCTCGCGCCGTCGATGGCGGCGGCCTTGTAGAGATCGGCATCGAGCGAGCGCAGCCCGGCGAGGAAGAGCGCCATGGCGAAGCCCGAGGCCTGCCAGATCGCCGCGATCACGACGCAGTAGATCGCCATGTCCCGATCGACCAGCCAGCCGAAATTGAACTGCGCCCAGCCGAGGCTGCGCACGAAATGCTCGACGCCGATGGTCGGGTTGAGCAGCCAGGCCCAGACCGTGCCGGTGACGACGAAGGAGAGCGCCATCGGATAGAGGTAGATCGTGCGCAGCAGGTTCTCTGCGCGGATCTTCTGGTCGATCAGGATCGCCAGCAGCAGGCCGAGGCCGGTCGCGCCGAGGATGAAGCCGAGCCCGTAGATCGTCAGGTTGAAATAGGCGACCTGCCAGACCCGGCTGCGCAGCAGCGTGAAATAGTGCTTGAAGCCGACGAAGCTGTATTCCGGCAGCAGCGTCGAATCCGTGAACGAGATCACCACCGTCCAGAGCGTGAAGCCGACGACGTAGCTCACCGCCGCGGCCGCGATCAGCCCGGCGACGATCCGGGTCAGCAGATCCGGAATATCGCTGAGCCAGGAGCGGCGCGGGGCCGTCCGGGCGGGGCGCGTCTGCCCCGCCTGCATCGTGGTTGCGGTCTGGGTCATGGCGATGCGGGCGCCGGGCTCAGCGCACCGTGTCGGCGGCGTCGGCGAGGCGCTTCTGCGCCTCTTCCGGCGTGATCTTGTCGTTATGGACGAACTCGGTGAGCACATCGCGGAGAGCTGCGGTCACCGGGCTGGTCTGGGCCATGTTGTGGCCGAGGCTCATGATCGCCTGATTGGCTTGGATGGCGCCCGCGAGGTTCTTGGCGGCGTCGCGCTGGCAATCCTGGAAGCCGGCATCCGCCAGGTCGATATCGGTGCGCACCGGGATCGAGCCGTTGATCTGCGTGAAGGTCTTGGCGAATTCCTTGCTCATCGCCACCTGCGCCGTCGCCTTCTGCCCGGCGAGGAGATCGGCATTCTTCGTGTCCCAGAAGATCATGCCGTCGGCGTTCATGTCGAAGACCGGCTTGCCGGTGTTGTTCGGCGTCGGGCCGCAGAGGAAGTCCTTGCCCTCCTCGAAATTGCCCTTCTTGAGGACGCCGGAAGCCCAGCCACCCATCATCAGGAAGCCGTAATCGCCCTTCATCAGCGCCGGCAGGAACACGCTCCAGTGCTGGCCCGCATTGGACGGGCTCATCCATTTGGTGAGCTGGCGCAGCTGCTTGAAGGCGGCGAGCACTTCAGGGCCACGCAGCGCCTTGTCGTCGAGCTCCATGATCGCCTTGCGATAGGCGTCGGCGGAGATGCCGGCGAGCGTCAGCTCGAAATACATCGCGTCGGCCCAGCCGATGCCGCCATGGGCGACGGGCGTGATGCCGGCGGCGGCCATCTTGGCGGCGAGCGCGTTGAACTCGTCCCAGGTCTTGGGCAGTTCGGTCGCCCCGACCTTGTCCATCGCCTTCTTCGAGGCGAAGAGCGTGTTGACGCGGTAGATCTGCAGCGGCAGCGCGATCCAGTCGCCCTTCGGCTTGTGGATCTTGGCGAGGTCGGCCGAGATGTTCTTCTCGTAATCGGTCGCCTTGACCACGTCGTTCAGGTTCACCGTCGCGCCGATCGCCGACCAGGCCTTGATCTCCGGGCCCTTGAGCTGCGAGGCGGCCGGCGGCTTGCCGGCGATGATGTCGGCGCGCAGCTTGTTCATCATGTCGGTGGTGAAGCCGGAAACGGGGCTGTGCTCCCATTTCACGCCCTTCTCGGTCACCATCTTGCCGAAGGCGTCCATCGCCGCGCCCTCGGCGCCGGCGCTCCATTGCGAGATGACGGTGAGCCGCGGCTCGGCCTGGGCAGGGGCCTGAGTCAGGCAGGCGGCGAGCAGGGCGAGGCCGGTCGTCCGAAGCAGCGAGGTTTTCATGATGGTGGTCTCCTGGATGTCCTCGGGTCCGGTGCCATCGCTTGCTGCGCGTGGCCTGCGCTCCGTCGTCGGAGATCCGCAGGGGCGGCACTCATCTGTCCGGCGAGTCCTTAGAGACTGTCGAAAATCCTGTCAACAATTTGGTTGATGATTTGGGCGACGGAGTTCGCGCTCATTCCGCCCGTGATGGTCGGGCTTGTCCCGACCCTCCAAGTCCCTGCTTGCGGGGCACGGTCGAGACGTCGATGCCCGCCACGAGGGCGGGCATGACGGCAGAGCGGAACCGATGCCTTCAGCCCTTGGTCGCGACCGCCACCGACTTGCGCGCCCGCTCGGCAATGCCCTTCCAGTCCGCCGCTTCGATGGCGTCGCGCGTCGCGAGCCAGGCGCCGCCCACGGCGAAGATATTGGGCAGTTCGAGATAGCTCATGATGTTGTCGTCGCTGATGCCGCCGGTCGGGCAGAAGCGGATATCGGGATAGAGCGGCAGCACGTGCTTGATCATGCCTGTGCCGCCCATCAGGTCGGCCGGGAAGAATTTCAGCTCGTGGAATCCGAGTTCGCGCGCAGCCAGCATTTCGGAGGGGGTGACCGCACCGGGCACGAGCGGGATGTCGACGTTCTCGGATGCCTCGGCCAGGCGCTCGGTCAGCGCCGGGCTGACCGCGAAGAGCGCGCCGGCGTCGCGGACCCTGGCGAACTGCTCGGGCTTGGTGACAGTGCCGGCGCCGACGATCGCCTGCGGCACGGCCTTGCGCATGCGGGCGATGACCTCGGGCGCCGCCTCGCTGCGCAGCGTCACCTCGAGCGCCATCACGCCGGCGCCGACCAGCGCTTCGGCGAGCGGCACGGCGTGATCGGGGTTCTCGACATGCAGCACCGGGATGAGGCGCGCGTTCTTGCCCATCAGGGCGGAGAGCGAAGTCTTGGACATGGTGGAGCTTTCGGGTGGTGGGGGAACGAAGATGGCTCTGCTCAGGCCGAAGCCGTCGGCTTGAGATAGCTCTGCGCCGGCGGGCTGCGCATTTTCAGGATCGTCTCGCGACGGGCCTGCTGGAGGCGCACCGGCGGGAGGCCCCGCAGGATCAGGCCGAGATCGTCGAGCACCATCTCGCCGATCGCATGCATGGACGCCGGCATGCCGCCGGCGCGATGCGGCGAGAGCAGCAATCTGCTGCGGCGGATCGGGCTGTCGGCCGGCAATGGCTCGACCGGGAACACATCGGTCGCGGCGCGGAAACGGCCGACCTCAGTGAGCGCGGCAAAAGCGTCGAAATCGATCACGCCGGCCCGGCTCACCAGCACGACGATGCTGTCCGGTGCGATCAGCTCCAGCTCCTTGCGGCCGAGGAAGCCCTGGTTCTCGGAGGTCACGCCGGCGAGGATGAAGATGACCTGCGAGGTCGCGAGCAGCGTCTCCAGTGAGACCGGCTCGGTCTGCTCATCGCGCAGGACGTTGCCCGGCAGCCAGGGATCGTAGACCTGCACCCGCATCGAGAAGCCGGCGAGCAGCTTGCGCAAGGCGCGGCCGATATTGCCGTAGCCGATGATTCCCGCCCGGGCACCGCTGAGCAGCACGGCATGGGCGTTGCCGGCCGAGCCATAGAGCTCGCCGCCGGCCCGGACCGAGGCGTCGGCCACGGTCACGCCGCGCGCCAGATCGAGCGCCAGCGCCAGCGACATCTCCGCCACCGGCACGGCAAAGGCCGGCGCGATCGAAAGCACCGAGACGCCCTGCGCGAAGCAGGCGGCATAGTCGACATTCTGATAGAAATTGCCCTCGACATTGATCAGGGCGCGTAGCTTCGGTGCCCGCGCGATCCGCTCAGCCGGCAGCGCCGTCTGCCCGATGATCGCGACCGTCTCTGGCAGGAAGCGCTCGAGCACCGCGTCCGACATCGGCGCGGCCGCATCCTCGATCACCTCAGCCATCTCGTTCAGCCGCTGCCATTGCCCGGCATCGAGAAAGCGCTCGCGCAGCCGCGGATGCGGATCGAGCAGGACGACAGGCCTGGTCATCGCGCCCCGCCCTTGAGGCCGAGCACGCCTGCGATACGGGCGTTGTCGATCGCCGGTTTCATCGGCGCGTCGAAGGCGGCTTCGGTGACCGGGATGATATGGTCCGCGATGAACGCCGCGCCCTCGGCAGCGCCGCGATAGCGCTCCTTGAGGTAGCATTCCCATTCCAGGCAGGCCCAGCCGTCATAGCCATGCGCCGTGAGCAGCGAGAAGATCGTGCGGAAATCGATCTGCCCGTCGCCGGGGCTGCGGAAGCGGCCGGGCCGCCCGGCCCAGTCCTGATAGCCGCCATAGACGCCGCTCCTGGCCGAGGGCCGGAACTCGGCATCCTTCACATGGAAGGCCTTGATCCGCTCATGATAGATCTCGATGAAGCCGAGATAGTCCATGTGCTGCAGCAGGAAATGGCTGGGGTCGTAGAGCAGGTTGCAGCGCGGGTGATTATCGACCAGCGCCAGGAAACGCTCGAAGGTCGCGCCATCATGCAGGTCCTCGGACGGGTGCAGTTCGAAGCAGAGATCGATGCCGGCCTCGTCATAGGCATCGAGGATCGGCCGCCAGCGCCGCGCCAGTTCGCGGAAGCCGGCCTCGACCAGCCCCGCGGGCGCGGGCGGGTAGGGATAGAAATAGGGCCAGAGCAGCGAGCCGCTGAAGCTGACGATCTTGTCGACGCCCAGTCGCTTCGCAGCCTCGGCAGCGAGCAGGAGCTGGGTTTTGGCCCAGTCCGCCCGTGCTTCGGGATCGTTGCGCATGGCGGCGGGCGCGAAGCCGTCCACCGTCGCATCATAGGCCGGATGGACCGCAAGCAGATGGCCGTGGCGCTGGCAGGTCAGCTCGGTCAGCGTGAGGCCGTGCTTCGCCAGCGTGCCGAGGATCTCGTCGCAATAAGCCTGGCTCCCGGCCGCCCTGGCGAGATCGAGGATATGGCTCTGCCAGGTCGGGACCTGCAGGCCCTTGAAGCCGAGCGAGGCGGCCCAGGCACAGATGCCGTCGAGACTCGAGAGCTGCTCGTTGGCGTCGATGAACTGGGCGATGAACAGGCCCGGTCCCTTGATCGTGCGCATGGCCCAGCTCTTTCGCGGAGAGCCCGGCGCGGGCGGGGTGCCGGCGCCGGGCGGATATCGTCAAGTCCGAGCGTCGCTCAGAACACCGGCAGCTCGCCCACCGGCACGTTCAGGAACTTGCGGGTCAGCGCGTCGATTTCGCCGCTCTGCTTGGTCAGGAAGACGAAGGTGTTCAGGTACTGCAGCAGGTCGGCATTCCCCTTCTTCACCGCCATGCCCATATACAGCGCGTTCAGCGTGAACTTGCCCTCATAGTCCTTGCCCGGGCTCATCTTGTTGAGTGCGGCGGGGGTGAGTAGGCCGCCGCCGATGAAATCGGCCTGGCCCGTGAGCAGCGCCTGCTGCACGCTGGCATCGTCCTCGAAGCGCAGGATCTCGGCGCCGACGGCGTCGCGCGTCACGGTGATGTCCTGCGGGCTGCCGCGCGGCACGGCGATGCGCTTGCCCTTGAGCTCCGCCATCGATGTGAAGGGCGTGCTCTTCGGTGCGATCAGGATCAGGGGGTTCGGCGCGTAGGGCGAGGTGAACCAGACCTGCTTGGCGCGCTCGGCGGTGATCGAGAGCGTCGACAGCACCATGTCGATGCGCCCGCTCTGCAGGAAGGGGATGCGGCCGGGGCTGTTCACCCGCTCGATCTTGAGCTTCACGCCGAGCTTGTCGGCGACGAGCTTGGCATAGGCGGGGTCGAACCCGGTCGGCTCCTGCTTCTCGTCGAGGAAGCCCCAGGGCGGGTTGGTGAGATCGATGCCGATGACGATCTCGCCGCGCTTGACGATCTCGTCGACCGACTGCGCCTTGGCTGGCGCCGTTGCCAGCATGGCGCTGGCCGCCATGGCCACTGCGATAAGTGCTTTTCTGAGCATTTTAAGTCCTCCCTTTGGTGTCGTTTCCCAAGGCGTTGGTTTTACTGTCGCCTAGAGGATTTCCGCGGTTCTCCGAAACGCAAAAATTCTCTATCTCTTTGTTTTATCGTATTTTATTCACGCGTACCGGTTTCCACCTCGCTCGAAAATGCTCTAGCGTGCGTAGCCCTTGGCCAGCCTGGCCTCGAGCGCTTGACTCCATTTCGACAAGGGCCAGCAGATCACAAAGAAGACGCAGGCCACGAAGCCGTAGACGAAGAGCGGCTTCAGCGTTGAGTTGTTGATGAACTGCCCGGCGCGGACCAGCTCGACGAAGCCGATGATCGAGGCGAGCGAGGTGCCCTTGATCAGCTGCACCAGGAAGCCGACCGTCGGCGGAATGGCGATGCGCAAGGCCTGCGGCGCGATCACGAGCCGAAACGTCTTCGGCCGCGACAGGGCCACCGAATAGGCGCCTTCCCATTGCGCGCGCGGCACCGCCTCGACGCTGCCGTACCAGATATCGCCGACGAAGGCCGAGGCGTGCAGGCTGAAGGCGATCAGCGCCGCCGTCCACGGGTCGAAGCGGATGCCGATCAGCGTGCCGCCGAAGAAGACCAGGAAAAGCTGCATCAGGAGCGGCGTCGCCTGCAGGAACTGGATGTAGCCGAAGGCGATCAGGCGGACGAATCTCAGTCGCGAGAGCCGGGCCGCCAGGATGCCGACGCCGACCACGCCGCCGCCGACGATCGCCAGCACTGACAGCAGCAGCGTCCAGCGCGCCGCGCTCAGCATGTAGATGAAGTCGTTGACGTTGAGCTCCCGGATCATAGGCCGGGCACCCTGTTGGTCTGCGTATGGCTGCCGAAGCTGCGGGTGTAGATCAGGTTGAACAGGGCGCGGAACACCAGCACCATGATCAGGTAGATGAAGGTGACGACGAGATAGGTCTCGAAGGTCTTGAAATTGGCGGCCTGGATCGAGTTCGCCACCGAGGTCAGCTCGTTCGCCGAGATCGCCGAGACCACGCTGGAGCCGAGCAGCACCATGGTGAACTGGCCGGCGAGCGGCTGGTAGATGATGCGCAGCGCCGGCGGCAGCACGATCAGCCGGAAGATCTGCAGGGGACGGAAGCCGAGCGCCTTGCCGGCCTCGATCTGCCCATGCGGGATCGCCTCGATGCCGGCGCGCACGATCTCGGTGGCGTAGGCGCCGAGATTGATCACCATGGTCAGCAGCGCGGCCTGGTTCGGCGTCAGTCGCAAGCCGAGCGCCGGCAGCCCGAAGAAGAAGAAATAGAGCTGCAGCAGGAAGGGCGTGTTTCTGATCACCTCGACATAGACATTGACCACGCTCTTCGACCAGTTCGGGCCGCTGGTCTTGGCCCAGGCGCCGACGATCGCGACGACCATGCCGAGGATCACGGCCTGGACGGTGAGCCGCAGCGTCAGCCCGGCGCCGATCATGAGCTGATCGAACGCGGCAAAGACCGAGCTGAAGTCGAAATTCTCCATGGGCCGGGCCTAGACGTTGGCGCGGCTAAACGGGGCGGCGCATGCATGCGGAATGGCGCCGGCTGCCCTGCCGGTCCCTGCCAGATCCGCCTCCTCCCGAGCCGATGGTCGTTGCAACGCGCCATCTCCTGTTCTGTTGGCGGCAGCTTCGTTGATGGTGCCATCATAGTCAACTATCTTGTTGACAATATCGGGAGGCGCGCCCTTAGTGACGCTGCCCGGCCGGCCAACGCGATTGCGGTGCCACCGGAAAACAGGCGCGCCGGGACGAGATGCCCGCTGCCGCATCGGTCCTCATTCACTCGCGACGGCACGGAATGACCAGGAAAATCGAGCTCAAGGATCTCAGGAGCCAGACATGGTTCGGCGCCTCCGGCCAGCCGGGCAACCACAAGTCCTACCGCACCAAGCAGATGGGCTATACGAGCGAGGATTTTCAGGGAAAGCCGGTCATCGGCATCCTCTCGACCTGGTCAGACCTGAATAGCTGCCACACGCATTTCCCGCAGCGCATCGAGGAGATCAAGCGCGGGATCTGGCAGGAGGGCGGCTTCCCGGTGGTGATGCCGACGCTCAGCGTCGGCGAGACCTATGTCCGCCCAAGCACGCTGATCTACCGCAACCTGCTGGCCATGGACGCCGAGGAGATCCTGCGCTCGCATCCGATCGATGGAGTCGTGCTGCTCGGCGGCTGCGACAAGACCACGCCGGGCCTGATCATGGGCGCGGCCTCGATGAACATCCCCGCGATCTTCGTGCCGGCCGGCGCGATGCTGCGCGGCCATTTCCGCGAGAACTGGAATCTCGGCACCGGTTCCAGCACCTGGAAGGCGCTGGCCGATTTCCGCGCCGGCAAGATCGACGAGAAGACCTGGCGCGCCTTCGGCGAGGGCACGTCGCGCTCGCCCGGCACCTGCAACACGATGGGCACGGCCTCGACCATGACGAGCCTCGTCGACGTGCTCGGCTTCACCTTGCCGGGCGCGAGTTCGATCCCGGCCGTCGATGCGCGCCATTCGCAGATGGCCTCGATGTGCGGGCGCCGCATCGTCGAGATGGTCTGGGAGGATCTGCGTCCGAAGGGCATGGTGACGCGCGCGAGCTTCCTCAACGCCGTCATCGCCGACATGGCGCTCTCTGGTTCGACCAACTCGCTGATCCACCTCATCGCCATGGCGCGCCGGCTCGGGCTGGAGCTGACGCTCGACGATTTCGGCGCCGCCAGCGAATCCGTACCGGTGCTCTGCAACGTGCAGCCGAGCGGCCAGTATCTGATGGAGGATTTCTACTATGCCGGCGGGCTGCTCGCCCTGCTGAAGCGGCTGGAGGATCATCTCGACCTCTCCTGCATGACCGTCACAGGCAAGACGCTGGGTGAGAACATCGCGGATGCGACGGTCTTCAACGAGGACGTCATCCGGCCGGCGGAGAATCCGGTCTACGGCGCCGGCGGCCTCGTCGTCATCCGCGGCAACCTCGCCCCGCGCGGCGCGGTGATCAAGCGCGCCGCCGCCGATCCGCGCCTGCAGAAGCATACCGGCCCGGCCGTCGTCTTCCGCAATTTCAAGGACATGCTCGCACGCATCGACGATCCCGACCTGCCGGTGACGGCCGACAGCGTGCTCGTGCTGCAGGATGCCGGCCCGGTCGGCGCGCCCGGCATGCCGGAATGGGGCATGCTGCCGATCCCGAAGAAGCTGCTCGAGCAGGGCGTGCGCGACATGGTCCGCATCTCCGATGCGCGCATGTCCGGCACGAGCTACGGCACCTGCATCCTGCATGTCTGCCCGGAAAGCCGCGTCGGAGGCCCGCTCGCCTTCGTTCGCGACGGCGACCTGATCTCGCTCGATGTCGAGGGCCGCGTGCTCGACCTGCTGGTCGACGAGGCCGAACTGGAGAAGCGCCGCGCGGAATGGACGCCGCCGCCGCCGCATTACGAGCGCGGCTTCGGCATGCTCCATATCGAGCATGTGCTGCAGGCCGACGAGGGCTGCGACCTCGACTTCCTGGCGAAGCCGGGTGTGATTCCGGACCCGGAAGCGCGGTTTTCCTGAGTTCCTCCCGCCATGGTCGGACAGGCCGGGCATGGCGGGGAGTGCGCGTTGCCTATTGATTTGGAAATTGTTCGACGTGGGTTTCGGCGGTGCGGCCGATATAGAGCGCGCGGCGGCCGGAGAAAGACACGATGTAGCCGGCACACCCCGCTGCCACGACCTTCTCGCAGAAACCCTTGTACGTATATCCAGGCACCAGTTGCTGCGCTTCCCTGATCGCAGCCTGTACCAGGGCGGCATCGAAAATCGGCGCGACGGCCGCGTGGATGTGATGGGTCGGCAGCTCGATGCTCTCCCCGTCAGGCAGGTAGTAAGTCGCGGTCGCCCGCCGGAAGTCGATCGCATAGCTTTCGAAGCCGGCTTTCATCAACGTTCCTACAATTTGTGGAAAGGTCATGCTGTTGCCCGCGGCTGCTTCAAGACAGGTCCGGGCGGCGCTCTTCTGTTGATCGTCCATCGCTGTTTCTCCGTGATGAGGCTCGCCCGCGTTCATTCGACCGGGATTGCGGTCATGTGGCCGCGCTCGGCCAGGCTCTTCAGAAGACGCTCCAGCGTCCTTCGTTCATCAGCCGTCAGCGCGTCGAAGAATTCAGCGTCATTGCGATCTGCGAGCGCCGCGAGCACCGGCACGAGGTCCGTCCCGCGCTTCGTCAGGGCCAATGTCTGTGCGCGGCCATCATTCGCGTTGGCTGCGCGCACGACCAGCGACTTCGCGATGAGTCTGTCGGCGAGCTTGGTGATCGCGCCCCTCGTCATGCCCATCTCGTCCGCGACCCGGCTGGGTGGCATCGGCTCCGTGGCATAAAGGCTGCGCATCAGGCACCATTCGGCGACCGTCACCTCCTTGTCAGCCAGCTTGGCCGCGAAAGCATGGGAAACATGGTTGGACACCATTCGCAGCCAGAAGCCGATATGGACGGTCAGATCAGAAACGGACGGAGGCGGTACCATCGAGACCTCATTGATTGACTAGGAAACTATCTCGATGTGATTTCCTAGTCAACTATATTGATCTGATGCCGAGCACCGTCATTTGGCGGGTTTTCAGGCAGGCTAGCCCCGTAGCGCGCCCGGTCCGGGCACGGCCCCCGCCGGGCATTTGCCGGAGATGATCATCCCCAACACCTCGTCCTGCGTCACGTCGCTGGTGCGGGCGGTGCCGACGACGCGGCCGTTCTTCATCACGCTGACCCGGTCGGCGAGATCGAAGACATCGTGCAGGTCATGGCTGATCAGGAAGATGCCGATGCCCTGCTTCTTGAGTTCGAGAATGAGGTCGGCGACCTGCTTGGTCTCGGCTGGGCCGAGCGCCGCCGTCGGCTCGTCCATGATCAGCACGCGGGCGTTGAAATAGATCGCCCGCGCGATCGCGACCGACTGGCGCTGGCCGCCGGACAGCGCCTTCACCGGCTCCTTGAAGCGGCGGAAATGCGGGTTGAGCCGGCCCATCACCTTGCGGGTCTCGGCCTCCATGGCGCTGTCGTCGAGCGTGCGCCACGGCGTCAGCAGCTCGCGGCCGAGGAAGATATTGGCGGCGGCATCGACATTATCGGCCAGCGCCAGCGTCTGGTAGATCGTCTCGATGCCGTGGCGCTTGGCGTCGCGTGGCGAGGAGATCGAGACCGACTCGCCGCTGATCAGGATCTCGCCGGCATCGGCGCGATAGGCGCCGGACAGGATCTTGATCAGCGTCGACTTGCCGGCGCCGTTATGGCCGAGCAGGCCGACGACCTCGCCCGGGTGAAGGTGGACGCTGACGGTGTCGACCGCCTTGATGCCGCCGAAGGCGATCGAGATGTCGCGCATCTCGACCAGCGGGGTGGTGGCGGGTTGCCGGGCTTCAGCGAGGCTCATGGCTTCCTCCCTCAGCTCAGCTTGCGGCGATAGATGCCGTCGAGCCAGACGGCGACGACGAGCACGAGGCCGACGACGATGTTCTGCAGCGGCGTGTCCAGTCCGATCAGCACCATGCCCGATTGCAGCGATTGCATCACCAGGGCGCCCAGCATCGCGCCGGTGACCGAGCCGATGCCGCCGGCAAGCGAGGTCCCGCCGATCACCGCGGCGGCGATGACATAGAGCTCGTCGAGCGTGCCGGCCGAGTTGGTGGCGGCGTCGAGCCGTGCCGTCGAGATACAGGCGGCGATGCCGACGAGCGCGCCCATCAGCCCGAAGACCAGCATCAACACCTTGCGCGTGTTGACGCCGGAGAGCTGCGCCGCTTCCGGATTGCCGCCGATGGCGAAGACATAGCGGCCGAAGCGCAGCCTCTTGGTCAGGAAGCTCATTGCCACCCCGACGGCGAGTGCCAGCAGCACGGGCACGGCGAGCCCATGGCCGATGATCAGCCCGCCCTCCGGCCACACCTGGCCGCGCGCCTCGACGAGGCGACGGGCGATGCCGGCGGGCAGTGCATAGGAATTGGCGATCAGCACGGCGCCGAGCACGATGCCGCAGCTCAGCGCGGCCATGGCGATCTCGGCCCAGAGCGGCCGCAGGCTGAACCCGAATTTGCGCCGCCGGCGCCGCGCGAATGCCATGCCGACGAGGATCAGTGCGCAGATCAGCAGGCCGATCGCCCAGGAGGCGCTGGTGCCGATCGCGCCCTCGATACCGCCGCCGAGCGGCTTGAAGCGTGAATCCATCGGCGCGATGGTCTGGCCCTGCGTCACCCACCAGGCCGCGCCGCGCCAGACCAGAAGCCCGCCGAGCGTGACGATGAAGGAGGGGATCGCGAGATAGGCGATCAGCGCGCCCTGGAACAGGCCGATCAGCCCGCCGAGCGCAATTGCGACGGCGATGCTGATCAGCCAGGTCGCCGGGTGCTCGAAGCCGATCATCTCCGGCAGGAGCCGCGCCTGCACGAGGCCGGTAACCATGCCGACGAAGCCGAGCATGGAGCCGACGGAGAGATCGATATTGCGGGTGACGATGACCAGCACCATGCCGCAGGCCATCACCGCCACCGAGGCGGTCTGGACCGAGAGGTTCCAGAGATTGCGCGGCGTGAGGAAGGCGCCGCCCGAGAGCCAGTCGAAGCCGAGCCAGATCACCGCCAGCGCCAGCACCATGCCGATCATGCGCGGGTCGAACTCGATCTCGCGCAGCCGGTCGGCGAGGCTCCGGGCGCTCTGTCCCGGAGCCTGCGCGGGTGCGATCTCAGTCACAGGCCTTGGCCTTGCCGGGGGCGACGCCCTGGCAGACAGCAGCCTTCGGCGCCCAGCCGGCCTCGATCACGACGTTGAGATTGTCCTTGGTCACCGGCACGGGCGTCAGGAAGAGCGCGGTCATGGCCTGCTTGGTCGGACCCTCGTTCCAGCTCTTCGCGCCGGCGATCTCGGTGAGCTTGGCACCGCCGGCGAGCTTGATGGCGATCTCCGCCGCGTTGCGCCCGAGCTCGCGCGCATCCTTCCAGATCGTCACGGTCTGAGTCCCCAGCGCGACGCGGTTCAGCGCCGCGCGGTCGGCGTCCTGGCCGGAGACCGGCACCGAGCCGGCGAGCCCCTGCGCCGCCATCGCGGCGATCGCGCCGCCGGCCGTGCCGTCATTGGCGGCGACCACGGCGTCGACCTTGTTCGAGTTGCGCGTCAGGATCTGCTCCATGTTGCGCTGGGCGTTGGCCGGCAGCCAGCCATCGGTGAAGGCCTCGCCGACATTCTTGATCTTGCCGGCGTCGATCGCGGGTTTCAGCACCTCGATCGAGCCCTGGTAGAGGAAATTGGCGTTGGGATCGGCGCTGGAGCCCTTGATGAACGCGTAGTTGCCCTCAGGTTTCGCCTTCTGGATCTCGCGCGCCATCATCCTGCCGACCTCGACATTGTCGAAGGTCAGGTAGAAGGCCTGCGGGATCTCGATCAGCCGGTCATAGCCGACGACGGCGATGCCCTCGTTCACCGCCTTCTGCACGGCCGGGCGAACCGCCTGCGCATCCTGCGCCAGCACGATGATTGCCTTGGCACCGCGCGAGATCAGGCTCTCGACATCGGTGAGCTGCTTGGCCGGCGACGATTGCGCATCGGCCGAGAGATAGGTGCCGCCGACTTTCTCGATCGCCGCCTTGATCGCGGCCTCGTCGGTTTTCCAGCGCTCTTCCTGGAAGTTCGACCAGCTGACGCCGATCACCGGCCCCTTGGCCTGGGCGAGGGCGGCCGACGACACGCCCATGGCCGCAACGGCCAGGCCGGCAGCAAGAATCATCTGCTTGATCATGGCAATCTCCCGCATTTCCTCTGGCCTCGCGCTCTCTTTTGGGGATCGCCTGGGTCAGCGTCCGGAGCGCCTGTGCGGCAGAGGTGAGCCTATCGCGGAAGTAGCGTCAAGCGACCCTTTTGTCGGATGAGTCGCATAGGTCGTTCTGGATGCAGCGCTCGCATTCGGGCCTGAGCGCCTTGCAGGTATAGCGTCCGTGCAGGATCAGCCAATGATGCGCATGGCGGCCGAATTCGGCCGGAACCGCCTTCTCCAGCCCCATCTCCACGGCCAGGACGTTTTTGCCGGGCGCGATGCGCAGCCGATTGGAGACGCGGAAGACATGGGTGTCGACCGCATGCGTGATCTCGCCGAAGGCGATGTTGAGCACGACATTGGCGGTCTTGCGGCCGACTCCGGGCAGGCTTTCCAGCGCCTCGCGGCTCATCGGAACCTCGCTGCCGAATTCGGCGATCAGCTTCTCGCTGAGCAGGACGACGTTCCTGGCCTTGTTGCGGTAGAGCCCGATCGTCTTGATCAGATCGCGCACCTTGTCCTCGCCAAGCGCCAGCATCTTCTCGGGCGTGTCGGCGAGCTCGAACAGCTTGCGCGTCGCCTTGTTGACGCCGGCATCGGTTGCTTGCGCCGAGAGCACGACGGCGACGAGCAGGGTGAACGGGTTGGTATGCTCGAGCTCGCCCTTGGGCTCAGGATTGGCGGAGCGGAAACGTTCGAAGATCTCGCGGATCTCGGCCGGCTTGCGTGGTCGCGGCGTCGTGATTGTCTTCGGCCTGGGGCTTGGGCTCACAGGCCTGTTCCTCTCGCTCATGGCGGCGTTATAATCGCCGGATGTCCCTGGGCAAGCCCGATTCCGGCGAGGCGATCGCCGCGCACGCAGCGCAAGCGGAGCGCCCGGTCTTCGACGCCACGATCACGCCGCATCGCTCGCTCGGGGTCAGCGGCTTCCGTATCGTGATGACGCTGGTCTGCCTCGCCAGCGTGGTCTCCTCGATCCCGTTCGTCGTGCTCGGCGCCTGGCCGGTGGCCGGATTCTTCGGCATCGACGTGCTCGCGCTCTTCATCGCCTTCCACGTCAACTTCCGTGCGGCCCGCGCCTTCGAACGGATCGTCGTGACGCCGCTCGAAGTGCTGCTGCGCAAGGTTTCGCATCACGGCAAGGAGGCCGTCTGGCGCTCCAACCCGGCCTGGACCCGGCTGGAGCGCGAGCATGACCAGGATTACGGCTTGCTCGGGCTGAACCTCGTCTCGCGCGGCCGCAGCACCTCGATCGCCTCGGCGCTCTCGCCGCAGGAACGGGCCGGCTTCGCCGATGCGCTCGGCTCGGCGCTGGCGAGCGCGCGGCGCGGACCGGATTACGAGGCCGCCCAGAGCTGACGGCGCCGGACGAAAGGGCCGGGCGAAGTCAGCGCCCGCTCGCCTCGGTATCGCCGTCGATGAGCTGCTGGAACAGCGGGGCGAGCAGCTTCACCAGCGCCTCCGGCTCGGCTTTGGCCAGGGCAGGCAGCCCCATCATTTGCCGCATCACCTGGATCCCCGCGACCATCGACAGGATCAGCGCGGCGCGCTCGGGCGCGAGTGCACCCCGCAATGCGGACGCCATCGTCTTCTGGTGACCATGCTCGATCTGCTCGCGCCCGATCTCCGCCGCGCGCTTGCTGGAGGCCGAGTGCAGCATGATCAGGAAGCCTTCGAGCGGGGTGTCGCCCGTCCTGGTGATCTCGACCAGCGTTCGGGCGATCGTCTCCCCGAGCCGGGGAGATGCGAGATTCTGCGGCGTCAGGATCGTCGGCGCCGCCATAGTGGCGGCGATCACCTCGGCGAACAGCTTCTCCTTCGAGCCGAAATAGCGGTTGACCAGCATCGCCGTGACGCCGGCCCCGGCCGCGATCTCGCGCACGCCCGCCCCGTCATAGCCGGCCTCCGCGAAGGCGCGTCGCGCCGAGGCGAGAATGGCCGCGCGGGTCGCGGCGGCATCGCGGCGTCGCGGGCGGTCGGCCGCATCGATAGGGGTGGCCTTGGTCATTTTATCTACACCTGTAGACTTTCATCCGATCCCTAAGTATACGGGTGCAGACATGGACGGCAAAGCGGCTGGTCGCGCCGTCTCCCTCGAAAAAGGGATCGCACCCGTGACGGCCGTCTGCCTCTACTCGGACTATCTCCAGTTCTTCCGGTCATGGGTGGCGAGCCCGTTGCGCGTCGCGGCCGTCGCCCCCTCGGGAGATGCGCTCGCTCGTCTGATGACGAGTGAAATCGTTCCGGGCGACGGTCCGGTCCTCGAGCTCGGTCCCGGGACGGGCGCTTTCACACGGGCGCTGCTCGAGCGCGGCCTCAGGGAAAACGACCTCACCCTCGTCGAATACGGCTCCGACTTTGCCCGCCTGCTCGAGCACCGCTTTCCGCAGGCGCGCGTGCTCTGGATGGATGCCTCGCAGCTCGCCAGCTACGATCTATTCCCGGCCGCGAATGTCGCTGCGGTTGTCAGCGGCCTGCCGCTGCTCTCGATGCCGCCGCGCAAGATCATGGCGATCCTGGCCGGAGCCTTCCTGTCCATCCGTCCAGGCGGCGGCTTCTACCAGTTCACCTACGGGCCGCGCTGTCCGGTGCCGCGTGCGATCCTCGACCGGCTCGGCCTCAAGGCCAGGCGCATCGGCGGAACCATCCGCAACCTTCCTCCGGCGTCAGTCTACCGGATCACGCGGCGCCAACCGTTCGGCGGCCTGCGCCGCTCATCCCAAGCAATGGCAGCACAGGCATGAGTCCGGTTCATCCCCTTCCCCGATCGGGAGGCACAATGGCTGAAACCGTCCTTGTCACCGGCGGAACCGGCTTCGTCGCCGGCTGGTGCATCGTCGCGCTGCTGAAGCGTGGCTATGCCGTCCGGACCACCTTGCGCAGCCTGTCGAAGGAGCCTTCGGTTCGAGCCGTCATCGCCTCGGCCGGCGCGCCGACCGACCGGCTGAGCTTCGCCGTTGCCGACCTGATGCAGGACAATGGCTGGGACGCCGCGATGGCGGGTTGCGACGACGTCCTGCATGTCGCTTCGCCGCTCGGGGACGGTTCTTCCGGCGATCGCCATGCCCTGGTGGCGCCGGCGCGCGACGGCACGCTGCGCGTGCTTCGCGCCGCTGTGAAGGCCGGCGTGAAGCGCGTGGTGATGACCTCCGCCGCAGCCACGGCCCGCCCGCCGCTGGCCTCCGAGCGGACGAGTGACGAGACGGTCTGGGCCGATCCCGACGACCCGCAATTCGATGCCTACCGGGTCTCGAAGATCCTGGCCGAGCGTGCGGCCTGGGATTTCATGGCGGAATCCGGCGGAGCGACCGAATTCGTCACCGTCTTGCCGGGCGCCGTGTTCGGTCCGCTCCTGACGCGGGACAATCTCGGCTCGGTGCAGATCATCCAGCGCCTGCTGGAGGGTAAGCCGTCCGCATTGCCGAAACTCGGCTTCTGGGTGGTCGATGTGCGCGACCTTGCCGAGCTGCATATCCGCGCCATGGTCACGCCCGAGGCGGCCGGTCAGCGCTTCATCGCCGCCGGCGAGTTCATGTGGATGGTGGAGATCGCAGGCGTGCTGCGCTCCCGGCTCGGCCAGCGCGGTGCGCGCGTGCCGTCACGGACCCTGCCGAATGTCGTCGTGAAGCTTCTCCTGCCGTTCATGCCGCAGCTGAGGGGGCTCGCCCCGCTGCTGGGGCGCCGCTTTCCGCTGACTGCGGAGAAGGCGCACCGAGTACTCGGTTTCGCGCCGCGCCCGGTGGCGGACACCGTCATCGACTGCGCCAAGAGCCTCGGCTGATCGGCTGCGTCAGGACCTGTCCGCGAACTCGCGGTGGATGCTGGCGAAGCTCGGCGCGATTTCGATGAAGACATCGGTCAGCGCCGGGTCGAAATGCCGGCCGCGCCCATCTGCCATGATCGCGACCGCTTGGTCATGCGGGATCGCCGACTTGTAGACCCGCTCGCTCACCAGCGCGTCATAGACATCGGCAATCGCCATCAGGCGCCCGCTCAGCGGGATCGCCTCGCCCTTCAGGCCCCGTGGATAGCCGGAGCCATCCCATTTTTCGTGATGGGTATGGGCGATCTCCTTGGCCAGGCTGAAGAACAGGCTGGAGCCGCCCATATGGCGCTCGGCTTCGGCGATGGCCCGCAGTCCGAGTTCGGCATGGGTCTTCATCACCGTGAACTCGTCGGTGTCGAGCCTGCCCGGCTTGAGCAGGATCCGGTCGGGGATGCCGACCTTGCCGATATCGTGCAGCGGCGCCGATTTGCAGAGCAGCTCGATCATCTGGTCGTCGAGTTCGGCGGCATGCAGGCCGCGCTCGCGCAAGGCCTCGGCGAGCGCGCGGATATAGTGCTGGGTGCGGCGGATATGGTTGCCGGTCTCGTTGTCGCGCGTCTCGGCCAGCGAGGCCATGGCCAGGATGATGGCGTCCTTGGCCTGCACTGCCTCTTCCTTTGCGGCGAGCAGTGCGTTGAAGAGCGCGACATTGGTCATCGCCACGGCGGCGCTGTTGGCGATGCGCTTGAGAATGGTGACGCTTTCTTCGGGCGGCCGCTGCTGCGTCGCCCAATAGGCGCCGATCGCGCCGATCGGGTCGTCGCGCCGGACCGGCACCATGACGAGGCTGCGCACGAAGGTCGGCCGGTAGGCCGCATGCGGAATGCGGTCATCGGCATAGATGTCCTCGATGACCACGACCTCGCGATGGTTCATCGCCCAACCGGAAATGCAGGCCTCCAGCGGAAAGCGCTGGCCTTTCCAGAGCGGCGCGATCGCATCCTCGTCGGCATAGTAGCATTTGTCGCCTTCGCGCAGGACGAAGGTGATGCCGTCGGCGCCGACCAGGGCTCGGGCACTCTGGCGCACCACGGCCATGATCTCGTCCATGCCGCGGGCCATCGAGAGGTCGAGCGCCAGTTCCTCCAGATCCGTCAGGGGGACGTCGTAAGGTACGTCCTTGGGGAAGGCCTCAAGGTCGCTGCTGACGGAAAGGAGGTCGGATAGTTCGCTCATGGAAAGGCCGGGCAGGCGATATCTGACGTAAGGGTATGCGCCGCATTTTAAAGGAGAATTTCAGACAGCTTACAACTGGTTTCTGAACGAATTCGACCGTCAGCGGAGCTTTGCGAGCCAGATCGTGCGGCCGCCGCAGTCCGGATCCTCAGTGACATGCGCGACGACTTCGAATTCGCTTGCCGCGAGCCGCATCCTGTATTCGTCGGGCCCCAGGCTGCCATGGTAGAGCGGCTCGCCCTCGAAATTGCCGATCGCCTCGCCCTCGGCCGGGCCACTGGTGAAGATCAGCGCCGCGCCCGGCGCGGCATGGCCCGTGAAGACCGCGAACATGCCGCGCTGGTCCTCGGGCGTCAGGTGGAAGAAGCTGTCCCAGGCGATCAGGCCGCCGAAGCGGCGCCCGAGGAGCGCGAGTCCGCGCATATCGGCGACATGCCAGTCCTGCGCGGGGAAACGCTCCCTGCAGAGCCCGATCAGCGCAGGCGAGGCGTCGATTCCGGTGACCGCGTGCCCGGCCTCGATGAAATGGCGTGCGATCGGCTCGCCCGAGCCGCAGCCGATATCGAGGATCGTCGCGCCGGGCGCTAGCAGCGCCCGGAAGCGCTCTAGCCAGAGCCGTTCGAACAGCGATTTGCCGCGAGCCTTGTCGAAGGCCAGCGCGTGCCGCTGATAGAGCCCGGTGATTTGCGCGGCATGCTCCGACATCGTTCGTATCCCCCGGGAATCGGCGACGGCGAGCTTGCCAGCTTTCGGGTGGAGACGGCACCTTGCCGCTCCTAGATTCGTGTCATGACGAAAGACACGAGGTTCATCATGATGGCTCAGAACGCGATGAAGACGGCCATGACCCCGACCCGCTTCTCCAACGCCGTGCTGGCGCGCGCTGCGCAGTCCATCCCCGCCGAGGCGGATTTCCCGATCGCCGCCCCCGGCTCGGATTACGACACGGTGCGGCGCATCCTGGCCTATATCACCCATAACTGGCGCGACCAGCCGACGATCGAGGCGATCGCCGAGGCGGCCGGCGCGACGCCGACCGATGTGCATCACCTGTTCCGGCGCTGGTGCGGCCTGACGCCCAAGGCCTTCCTGCAGGCGATCACGCTCGACAACGCCAAGCACCTGCTCGCCTCCTCGGCCAGCATCCTCGACACCAGCTACGAGGTCGGCCTGTCCGGCCCCGGCCGGCTGCACGATCTCTTCGTGACACATGAGGCGATGTCGCCGGGCGAGTGGAAGACCGGCGGCGAGGGCTTGCGGCTCTCCTACGGCTTCCATGAATCGCCCTTCGGCGAGGCGCTGATCGTGGCGACCGACCGCGGTCTCGCCGGTCTCGGCTGGGTTTCGACCAGCGTCGATGGCGGCAAGGTCGTCGGCGGCCGGGCCGAGGCGCTGGCCGACATGATGCGGCGCTGGCCCCATGCCGATTACCGCTTCGATCCGGCCTCGACCCGGACCTATGCGGGCCGCATCTTCAACCCGAGGGCCTGGTCACCGGAGACGCCGCTTCGGGTCGTGCTGATCGGCACGGATTTCGAGGTCCGCGTCTGGGAAACCTTGCTGCGGATCCCGGTCGGCTGCGCCACCACCTATGGCGAGGTCGCCAGCCATATCGGCAAGCCCAGCGCGGCGCGCGCCGTCGGCGCGGCGGTCGGCAAGAACCCGATCTCCTTCGTGGTCCCCTGCCACCGCGTCATCGGCAAGTCCGGCGCTCTGACCGGCTATCATTGGGGCCTGACGCGCAAGCGCGCCATCCTGGGCTGGGAAGCCGGCCAGACGACGGGCGAGGCCGCCTGATCGGCCACCACCATCAGGCCGCCTGCGCCAGCAGGCGGCCCTGTTCATTCCTGTGGCCGGTTGTGGTCCCGAGCCATCAATTCCGCCGCGAAGAATGCGCAATCCCGTCGAAATCTGAAGCCAAGCTCCTGCGCATCAGGCGGGAGGTCGTCATGTTTCATCTTGCATCCCTTGCGGTCGTGACGGCCGTCGCGGCCATGCTGGCCATGCCAGCGGGCAGTGCCTTGGCTCAGAGCGCCGATCTGGAGCAGGAGCAGGAAGAGGAGGGGCTGCGCCCGCCCGAGACGGTGCCGCAGCAAGTCCCTCGCTATCGCGAGGCCCGGCCGGACGAGCCCGGATTGCGTTATCGCCGGGTCAACCCCGAAACCCCGGCGCCGCGCTCGACCGAGCCCGGGGAGGTCGCGCCGCGCCAGGGTCAGCGCTACGGGCAGGCGGAGCCCGAGGACTCGGATGAGATCGAGCCGCCGCGCCATCGCCGCGATGCGCCGGAGAGCATCACCACCGACGAGGCCGTGCGCATCGCCCGCGAAGAGGGTTTGATTCGGATCGACCGCGTCCGCGAGGGCCGCCGCGGCTGGGTCATCGTCGGAATCGACGACAATGGCGACGACATGCGCATCGTGATCAGCCGCACTGGCGAGGTCGTGGCGGTCCAGCGCGAGTAGGGGCTCGGCCGCTATCCCAATATCAGGATCGCCTGCATTCAAGCGCGCTTCGACAAGACGCCGCAAATCCGGGATCCATCATAGCGCCGGGGTGGGGGCTACGATGGATCCCGGCGCGGCGTCGTGGCCCGGGCCGGGGAGGGGGCGGAGCCGGGCCTACGCTGCGTCTGCTTGCTTGCTCGCGTCGAGATAGCTCCGCTCGAAAGTCGCCATCACCGTCGCCACCATGTCGCGGGCGATGTGGAGCTGGTCCTCCTCGAAGGCGAGCGCTCGCGGCGAGTTCAGCACGATCTCGTAGCTCGGGAAGTAGTCGACGAAATCGAAGCGCCGGTAGAGCTCTTCCGCGACGGCCCGCAGCACCGATTTCGAGGCGCTGTTGGCGACGATGACGTCGGCATCCTTGAAGGTCGCGCCGAGCGGCACCGGCGAGACGGTGACGACGAAGCGCATCTCCGGATGGCAGTGCTGCCGGATCATCGTCATGACCCCGAGCATGTCGTTCAGCGTCTGCTCGTAACCGTAGTCGACGAAGCGGAAGCGCTGGGGCATGCGCTGGAGCCAGGCCGGGCCGGGATGCGTGTTCATCGCCAGCCCGGTCTCCGCGTCGAGCCAGGTCTCGGTCAGGCCGAGCGTGAAGAAGCAGATCCGCGCCTTCCTGATCTGCGCCGTCGCCTCGGTCAGGCGCTTGCGGTTGGCGAGCGCGGTCTCCCTGTCGAGCAGCTTCAGCCCGCTCGCATGCGGGTCGAACCATTGGTCCGGCGCGAGCTCGATCAGCCCTTCGTCGGGATAGCTCTCGTTCAGCAGCACGCGCTTGAGCTCATGCGCCATCGAGCGCACCGAATATTTGTTGAGCGCGCCGCGGCTGAGATGACCGCGAGCCGCGCCGCCGCCGCGCCCGGTCTCCTCGTTCCAGGTCTCGAAATGCTCGGCCGGCGCACCGTACCCGTCGAGCAGGAGCGGCAGCCCGCGCGAGATCAGCACGTTCTCGACGCCGCGTGCGAAGCACGAGCCCATGGTGAAGATCGGCCAGGAGGGCTCGATCTGGAATTTCGGCCGATGGTCGACGGCGAGGAAGCTGCCGCTGGTCAGCCTGTCCTTGGCCATCTGCCCGGGCTTGCCGGAGGTCCAGCCCCGCACCGGATTGCCGCGCATCGTCGAAAGCGCCGTGCCTGCGTCGTATTCGATTCTCATCGTCGACTCCTGCCGCTACTGGCCACTGGCATCCTTGCCGCGGGCCCCCTCAAAACAACCTCCGAAAGCTTTCCGGCAGCCTCAGCGCCTCGTTCGCCGCGATGTCGAGCGGCGCGACATACATCGTGCCGACCTCGCCGCCGCGCTGCGACGTCTTCACGCCGCCGAGGAAGCGCGCGCAATAGCGCCCGACCGTCTCGTCCTCCCAGTCCTTGCGCCCGAGCTGGGAGAAGGAGCGGTAGACATTCATCAGGTCGAGATCGTTGGTGCGCTGATGGTTGCCCTGGTCGAGATGGGCCCAGTCGAGTGCGCGCGTCACCGCCTGCCGGCGCAGCCGCTCGGCGACATCGGCATATTTCAGGTGGAAGAGATAGGCGCCGTGGAAATGCGGCGGCTGGTTGGCATGGTGGAAGCCGCCGCCCCAGCGGATCGGCTTGCGCACGACCAGCGTCTTGCACATCGGCGAGACGAAGCGGACATGTTGGCGCTGCTCCAGCACCGGCCCGTCGAGCAGGACGGCGTTCTCCTCCTCCAGGATGGTGACGAGGTTGAAGCCGATGCAGGTCGAGTACTCGAAATCGGTGGCGTCGAGCCAGTCGCCGAAGCTGGCGAAGCGGCGCGGATCATGGCTGATGAACTCGTCGCAATCGGTGTAGATCACGGTCTCGTAGAGCTCGAGCAGCGCGCCGACGAATTTCGAGATGAAACGCGCCCGCTCCTGGTCGTCGAGCGCCGTGCGCGGATAGCGCACCACGCTGACGCCTTTCAGCGCCTCGCGCACGCTGTCGTCGCTGTCATTGTCGACGACATATAGATTCTCGATCCCGACCAGACCCGCATAGTAGTCGATCCAGCGCGGCAGGAAGAACGCCTCGTTATACTGCATCGTGACGACGGCGATCTTTTTCATCGCGGCGATCCTGTCGGGTTCACATCCGGTGCGGCACGCCGTTCCGGTCGAGGAAATCCCGCATCCGGTCGTAGGATTGCGCATAGGAGCGCGCGAGCGCCTGGAGCTGCGCCTCCTGGTAGACGCCGCGCCAGCCGCCCTCGGCCAGCGCCGCTTCCGGCACGACCGGGATCTTCAACGTCTCGGCCAGCTCCTGGCTGCGCGTGTCATAGGCGACGAGCACGCCCGGCACGCCCTGCGCCACCGCCGGCAAGACGCCATGGACACGATAGCCGACCGCGAGGTCGATGCTGCGGGCGAACTCGTCGTAGCGCTCGACATCGAAGAAGCTGAAGAGCTGCTTCTCGTAGATCCGGCGCATATCGGCATCATCGGACCCGCTCCACCAGCCAGTCTTGACGAATTCATGGACCGCCTTCTCCTTCGCCGCCGCGTCGCGCAGGAAGAAGGCTTTCTCCTCCTGCTCGCCATGCGAGGACATCACCATCTCGCTCTGGCCGTCGACCTTGAGCAGCGCCGCCTTCTGGTTGCGCAGATAGGCGGCCGGATCGGCGGTATAGCTCTTGTCGGCCTCGCGCCTCAGGCTGAAGGCGACCTTGCGGATCTCGCGCTGGTCCGGGACCTTGATGGCGAGGTCACGCTTGCGGGTGCGGAAGATCGAGGGGCAGCCGACGACCTCGACATTCCTGATGCCGTTATGGCGCAAGGTCTCGGCGCTGAAGGTGCCGCGCACGCCGATGGCGGCACAGCGGTCGCCGACGATGCTCCAGAACCGCTTCGAGACATCCGAGAGCTCGATCGCCCGGTTCTCGCTCGCCTGCGCTCCGACGCCGATGGCGTAGACCGGCAGCTTGACCTTCTCGAGCACCTCGACGGCGCGGTACCACTCCATCTTCTCGTGGATGAAGTTCGAGCCGCGCACGAAGACGTAATCGAATTCGCTGGCATAGCGCTCGATGTCCGCATCGGTCGGGGACATGATCTTCATCGGCTCGAGATGCGCGTATTTCAGCAGCTTCAGCGTCGAGTCGTAGACGATCATGTCGCCGATATTGAAATAGTCGGAGAGCAGCTTCTCCATCGGCGCGCGATACCAGCGCACCTTGTCGTGGTCATAGACCTCGCCGGCCGGATAGACGACGAGCGCCCGAAGGGCCTTGGCCGTCGCGACCGGACGCAGGAAGGAGCCTGGCGCGATCGCGCCCGTCGCCGCATCCACGACCGCGACAGAATGCGGGCGTCCGTCGGGCAGGCGCGGCAGCGGGATGGTGAGCTCGGCCAGGGCCGCGTCGCCGGTGATCAGCGCGCTCGGATTGATCGTGGCGTAGTCGTGCCCGTCGAGCTTCAGGGTCAGGGCCGGCCAGCTGCCGCCGAGCTCCCGGGTGACGGAGACGACGATCTCCTCCGTCGTGGCGCGCAGGATCTTCATGGCGTGCCTCATCGAGCTGCTGGCGGTGAGGTTGATGACGGGCGCGTTCATGGCGTGTCTTTCACGATGCGGACCTTGATCCGGACGAGATCGCGATCGGGGCCGACCTTGCAGCCGGTTACCCGCATCTTGGTCATGAAGAGGAAGGCCTCGTCGCCGGTGGTCTCGAAATTGCGCGAGGGGGAGGCGGGGTCGGCGATGGAACCATAGGCATAGCGGGTCCGGTCGGCGCAGTTCTTGCTCCACATCGTCGGGTGGACGACGAGCGTCTGCAGCGGCGACCAGCGCATCAGGTCGGACGACCAGCTATAGGCGACGCGCCCGCCCGCGATGCCCTGGCTGGCATCGGGGCCGAGATGGAACAGCGCGAGGTAGAGCCCGCTCGCTTCGTGCTTCGTGATCGAGCCGACGGTGGTCGGCAGCACCTTGAGCGGCTGGCACGGCTTCGCCTGCGACGTGTCCTCGCGATAGGGATCGACCGCGCGCACGGTGTAGTCCGAGCCGTCGAAAGCGCGCCAGGCCGTCGGGTCGTCGATCTTCGTCGAGCGGAACAGGCAGACGCCGCCCTTCTGGCCCTCGCCGCCGGTCGTCGCGATCAGCGCATACCAGGCGCCGTCGCGCTCGATGATGTTCGAAGGGTTGAAGAAGCCGCGATGCCGGCCCTGGCCGACATCCTGTTTGAATGCCGGGGCCGCGACGAGCTGGCGCGGCTCGGCCGAGAAGCTCCTGCCGCCATCGCCGGAATGGGCGGCGGTCACGACATTGTACCAGCAGCTCATCCCGTCCTTGAAACGGCAGGCGCCGGCATGCCGGTCGGCATGATATTCGTCGTGGAGCAATGCGTAGATGTCGCGGCCGTTTCTCGTCCAGGTCGCGGCGATCCAGCTCATGTCGCTGAACTCGCTCGGGTCCGGGCTGTTCTTGGCCTGGAACGAGACCGAGCAGCTCTTCCGGATCGAGCCGAGATCGCTGCCGATCAGCGGTCGGTTGCGGTAGTGGCTGGCGAAGGCGACGACCTCGCCCTTATCGTCGCGGAAGGCACGCAAGGGCGCGTCCGGCAGATCCCATTCCTCGCAGCGCTCGCGCGCCCAGGATACCACCGTCTCCTCCTGCGCCCCGGGCTCGATCTCGACGCGGTAGCCCGGCGCCTGCGATGTCGCCGTGGCCGCAGATGAGGCGAGCAGCAGCAGCGCAGCCGCCAGCCTCATCGCGAGGGTGCGGTGCTGCAGCATCACGCGACCTTGCGCTCCGCCTCGGCCTCAGGAGACTGCTCCGCGCCGACCATCTTGGTGTCGATCTTGTTCTCGACCAGGAAGTCGCGCATCGCCGCGTAGACCTTGGCGTAAGTCGTGTTGAAGCGGTCGAACAGGCTCTGCTGCCAGTAGTCCTCGAGCTTGAACTCGGTGCCTTCGAAGACGTCGAAACTCGGAATTCGGAAGGTCTCGGCGAATTCGACCGTGCGGCTGTCATAGGTGAAGTAGATCGAGGGCGTGCCGTTCGCGAGCGCCATCAGGTTGCCGTGCAGTCGGTAGCCGAGCACAAGGTCGAGCCGGCGCACGAGCTGCTCGTATTCGGCGACGACGTCGGAATAGAACATCCGGCTGCGGTAGAGCTGCTCCATCTCGCCATCGAGATACCATTCGTCGGCCCAGCGGTTCAGGCGCAGCGCCGCGATCGCCTCCTCCTTCTGCTCCAGCGTGCCGAGCGCGAGCTTCTTCTCCTCGATCTCGCCTTGCGCCATCAGCGTGGCGTCGAAGCGGCCGGCCAGCATCTTCACCAGGTCGCGGTGGAAGGTGAGGTAGCGCTTGATGTTCTGTGCATAGGTCGGCGAGACCTCGCGCCGCAGCGTGACGCCGACCTTCTTCACCTCTTCGAGCGGCGGCAGCGTGATCGCAAGGTCGGGCTTGTTGGCGCGGAAGGCGGTGGGGCAGCCGATGATGCGGACGTTCTTGATGCCGATCTCGTTCAGCACCTCGGCCGAATAGGCACCGCGCACGCCGAGCGAGGCGGTCGAATCCGCCATCAGCTTGAGCACGGTCTTGCTCTCCTCGCTCAGCTCGAGCTTGCCGCTGACCGGGGCCTGGGCGCCGATGCCGAAACCGATGACCGGGATCTTCAGCCGCCGCAGCACGTCGGCGGTCTGGCTCCAGTTCATCTGGGCATGGATGTAGTTCGAGCCGCGCAGGAAGGCGTAATCGTATTCCGCGTTCAGCCGGTCGATCAGCGCCATGTCGGGATTGGCGATCGGCAGGACGTCGATCTTCTCGAAATTCAGCAGCTTCAGTGAGGAATCATAGACGAAGGCGTCGCCGATATTGTGGTAGTGATTGATATGACTCGCGAGGTCGGCATACCGGTACCAGCGGACATTATCGTGGTCGTAGACCTCCCCGGAGGGGATCATGACAAGGATGCGGGCCATCGAGTTCTCTCCCTTTCTTGGCCTGTTGGCTTCTTCCGGCATCAGGCGATCATCGGCGTCGCGGCGCGGTTCTCGGGCACGGGCATGCCGCGCTCCTCGATCAGCCGCTGGTAGAGCGTGATATGCTCGGCCGCGCATTCGACATGGCTGAGCGGCGGCCTGATCCCGCCGCGCAGCCGGTCCCAGAGCTTCGGCTCGGTCAGCGCCCGCGTCATGCAGTCGACCAGATCCTCCGGACTGCCGGAGCGGAAATGCAGGCCGTTGACCTCGTCGACGATCTTCTCGGCCATACCGCCGATATTGCTCGAAAGGATCGGGCGGCCGTGGAAGAAGGCCTCCTGGATCACGATCGGCGAGTTCTCCCACCAGACCGAGGGCATCACCACCCAATCGACCGAGCGCATCAGGTTCGGCATCTCGTGGTTCTGGAAGGCGCCGCAGAAGCGTACACGCCGGCCGGCGCTCTCGACGAGCTCGGCGAATTTTTTCTTGTAGGCCTCGGGCTGGCGCTCGAGATTGCCGCCATAGACCAGCAGGATCGCGTCGTCGCCCCAGACGGCATCGGGAATGCGGGTGACGGCGTCGATCAGCACGTCCGCGCCCTTATAGGGCGTCAGCTGGCCGAAATAGGCGAAGCGCGAGCGCCGCGCGCTCGGTTCCGGCAGGGGCCGGGGCGGCGCGACATGGGGCACGTCGATGCCGTTCTCGATCACGCTGAACCGTTCCGGCGCCAGGCCCCAATCCTGGAAGCGCTCGGCCAGGAAGCGGCTCGGCGAGATGAAATGGTCGGCGAGGTTGAGCATGCCCTTGATGAAGGTCTCGCGCGCCAGGAAGCGGGCCGGCGAGATATCCGGGAAGCAGGCATTGCAGTCCGTCGGCGATGAGCGATAGCAGAGCTTGAACGCGCCGGTCTTCACCATCTGGCCGTGATGGTGGCAGATCGAGAGATATTCGTGGAAGGTGACCACGATCAGCGCCTCGGGCAGCGTATCGCGCACGGCATAGAGGCATTCGAGCCCGAGCCCGATGAAATGGTGGAAATGCACCACATCCGGCTTCAGGTCGCGTAGAACCCGCACGAAGTCGCGCTCGATCTCCTCCGTGTTCCGGTTCGAGATCAGGAAGTGATCGTAATCCTCGGCATAGTAGAGCAGCTCGCCGCCGCGCTGACGCAGGCTCATCAGAGCCGTGCCGGCATGGCGCGGCGTCGGCGCGCCGACACGGGCGAGGTAATGCGCGTCCACGCCCTCGCTCGCCTGAAACCCTTTGTGCAGGTTGTAGGAGGCGATCTCTGCCCCGCCGAGCGACAGGCTCGGATGGCCATGGGACACGACGAGTACGCGCATCATCACCCTCTCATATTGGAAACGGCCAGTGACCAGCGGCGGTCGAAGCTGGTGCGGTCGGCGAGGCTGGCGAGCGCGCCGACATGCGGCCGTGCCGTCTCGGCATCGTCGACCACATAGATCTCGACCTCGGGCACCCAGATCGACGGCGCACCGTTCATCCGGAGCTTCAGGCAGAGGTCGAGCCCCTTCTCGGCTGTCGTGAAATAATTGCGGGCGAAGCCGCCGGCCTCGACGAAGGCGGCGCGCGACAGCACGCAGCACTCGGTTGCCCCGGCCGCGACCTCCATCGGGCCGAGATTGCCGATCGCATCGAGTGGATAGCCGACGAAGCGATTGAACACGCGTCGGTTTGGTCCCTCGCCCTCCATCCAGGCTCCGGCCCAGCGGATCGAATTATCCTCGAACAGCAGGGTCGGGCTGGCGACGCACTGGCCACCACGCGCCCGGAAGGTCCGCTCCAGCCGGCCGAGCCAGCCGGGCATGCGGATCTGCGCCGCGCCCGAGAGTAGGGCGATGGTCTGGAATCGGCAGGCCCGCGCGCCCGCCTCCAGCGCGTCGCAGGCGTCCTCGACGCCCTCGACCAGCGCGACACGCACCGAAAGCCCATAGAACCGGGCGAGCCGGCGCGCATCGGCGCCGATCCGGTCGAAGCTCTCGCTGGGCACGGCCAGGACCATCGGCACTGCGCGGACCTCGGGATCGATCGCCAGCAGCGCGAACAGCGCGGAGAGCTCGCGCTGGCGATGATCGAGCCCGATCACGAGCCCCAGCGGCGCATCGGCCTTGAAGCCGCCGAGGTCGAAGGTCTCGGTTACGCGCGGCGGCGCGATCTCGGCGGCCTGCAGAGCCGGCGCGACCTGGCGCTCGACCACGGCGGTCGCGGTCGAGGATTTCGGGTCGAGCAGGCTGAAGACGCGTTCCAGCGTCCGCCGCGCCTGGCCGCGCCCGGCATTGAGCGGCAGAAAGGCGGGGCCGGAGCCCTCGATCTCGAATTCGAGATGGAGCGGCTGGCCTGCCTCGGGCACGAGCTTGGGTGCGAAGACGATGAAGCCATGGCTGTTGCGGCGCGAGCCGGCCAGATGCGCGAAGCGCGGATCCTCGGCGAAGGCGGCCGCAACGTCCGGTCGCGAGACCCGGGTCCAGATCCGGTCGATGACGCAGGATTGGCTGCCGGAGCGCAGGGTCACGGCGCTGACATGCCGGTCGGGATCGAACAGCCAGCCGATGATCAAGGTGCCGGCGCTCTCGATCACCGTCGCATCGTCGATGCCGGCCCTGACCGGGATATCGAGCAGGGCGACCGTGTCGCGCCCGTCGAAGCGCTGCGAGGCGCGCCGGAGCTTGTCGGTCGTGGCCTGCGGGGCAGTGCCGCGCTGCAGCCCGTCGCGCAGATGGCCGGGGACCGTGATCGGCTCGAGCAGAACATGGCGCTCGTAGACGTCGATCGCGCGCCAGCCGTCATTGGCGCGGAAGAACAGGCGCTCGATCTCGCTGGGATGGCGGATCGCGCAATCCTCCAGCAGGCCGAAGAAGCCGCGTGCGCCATCGGCAAGGTCGTCGCGCTCGAAGGTGCCGGCTTCCAGCGCGGCGAAGGAGAGCCCGCCATGGGCGACCAGCAGCTTGGTGCGACCGCCGCTGAAATCGGAGGTCCAGCCCTGCAGGAAGACGCTCTCGTCGATCGGCCCCATCACCTCGACGAAACCGCCGGGCTTGGCGATCGATTGCAGCAGCAGTGCCGCGGCGCGCAGGCGGCGCGGGTTCGGCTTGGCGCTGAGCAGGATCTCGAGCAGGCCGTCGACCACGATCGGGAAGGATTGGCCGGCGTCATCGGCAAGGCCCGCGAGGAAATTCTGCAGGGGCAGGGGCTTTGGCGAGAGTACGAGCCGGAGCGGCCGTCCGGGCCGGCCGACCAGCAGCGCGCCCGAGCCCGAGCGGTCGGTCGCGGGCGCTGGCGCCAGGCAGATGAAGCCGACCGCGGCCGAGGCCTCGGCCTGCGGCCGGCGCCAGGTCAGCGCCAGGGTTTCGGCTTTGTTGCGCGGGTTGCCATCGACCGCCACCGGCACCTTGCCGGGAATGGCGTCGCACGCGCTCATGATCAGGATCGCGTTCTCGCCGAGCGGCGTCCAGGCGACAGTCGGCGCCGGGCTGATCTTGGTCTGCTCGGGGACGATGACCTCGTTCATCAATGCCTCGCCAGGGTGACCGCCAGGGTCACGATGGAGGAGACGGCCGCCAGCCCGGTCAGGAAGCCGAGCAGCATGGTCGCCTGCCGCAGCGGCCGCTGCGCCTCCTTCCGAATCGCGATCAGCCGCTCGTCGAAGCCGCGCATGGTCGCGTCGAAGCGCAGCAGGAAGACGTCGAGCTCGCCGAGCCGCTGCGAGATATGGTCGGCACGGGCCTGCTCGGCCGCCTCGTCCCGCTTCACCGCATTGCCGGCGAGCCGCTCCGTCACCTCGTCGAGTTTCTCGACCAGTTCCTTCTGGGCCAGCTGGCCGCGGCGGTTGAGCGCGATCAGCGCCTCGACCCGGTCGAAGAAGCGCGCCAGCGGCACGGCGATCGCCGCTTCGGCCGCGAGCTCCGCCGGAGGCGGCAGCCTGAGTTCCAGCTCCATGCCGGTCGCCGGCGAGATGCCGAGGACGACGAGCTGCTCGCGCACGGCGACGGTCTTGTCGTCGAGCTCCATCGAGAAGGCGTGGCGCCCGTCGCCGATGCCGTTGCGGCGCAGGTCGATACGACCCTGGTCGGCCACTGTCTCGGCGACCATGCGGCCGTCCAGCATCAGCCGAACCTTGAGCCGCTCCTCGGGACGAGCCTCGTCCCAGAGCCAGCCATGCAGGCGGTTTCCGTCGAGCGCGTCCACTCGTCCGTTCAACCGGGCGGGGGTCACGTTGGGCAACCTCTCGGTTCCGTCGGCATCGCGCAACACGCTCATGCGGCCTCCGCGAGTTTGAGTTTGTCGAAGAGAGAGAGATGGGCGTTGGCGCAGGCCGTGATCGTCGGCTGCGGGCGGATGCCCTCGACCAGCCGGTCCCACAGTCCTTCCTCGTCCATCGCGCGGCGCATCACGCGGGCGAGCTGGGTCGGATCGCCGGCGCGCGCATGCAGCCCGTCGATCTCGTCGCGCACCATTTCCGCCATGCCGCCGATATTGCTGGTGATGATCGGCCGGCGATGCTGGAACGCTTCCTGGATGACGAGCGGCGCGTTCTCCCACCAGATCGAGGGCATCACCACCCAGTCGATCTCGGCGATCAGCTCCGGCAATTCCTCGCGGCGATAGGGCCCGCAATGGGTCACCGAAGCGCCGGCCTCGGCGAGCGCCTTGTCGAAGGAGGCGACGAAGGCCTCGCTCTGGAACGGCGCGCCGCCATGGATGCGCAGCTCGAATTCGCTCTCGCCCGCGGCCTGCAGCAGCCTGGCGGCCTTGAGCAGCTCGAGCACGCCCTTCCAGGGGTTGATATTGCCGAAATAGGCGAAGCTCGCGCGCTTGCCGCTCTTCACGGCATGCGGCATCGAAAGCCGCGGCGGGCGCGCATTCTCGATCACCTCGATCCGGTCGGGCCTGAGGCCCCAGTCGGCATAGCGCTGGCGCAGGAAATGGCTGGGCGCGACGAACTGGTCGACCGCGGCGAGATGCGTCTTCAGGAAACGCTCGCGCAGCAGGAAACGGTCGGAACCGATCTCGGGGAAGCAGCCGCGGCAGCGCGTCGGCGAGGCACCGATGCAGCGCTCCTTGTCGGTCGGCCGCGCCATCAGCCCGTCATTATGGCAGATCGAGTAATAGTCGTGCAGCGTCATCACGATCTTGACGGATGGCAGCAGCCGGCGCGCCAGCGTCAGGAATTCGCCGCCGATCAGGATGAGATGGTGGATGTGGATTACGTCCGGCCGGAATTCCTCCAGCAACCCGGCCAGATCCTGCAGCGTGCCGTAATGGTCGATCTGGCTGAGATAGAAGCGGTCGAAATGCCCGCTCCAGAGCAGGAGATCGCCATCGGGCCCCGTCGTCTGGAAGGCGGTGCCGGGATGGGCCTCGCGATGGATCGCGTTGGTGGCGCCGAGGAAGAGCACCTCGCAGCCCTGCTCGCGATAGCCGCTCGCCAGGTCATGCGCGAAGATCTCGGTCCCGCCCGGATGCAGGTCGGGGTGGTTATGCGCGACGACGAGGATGCGGCGCGTCATCGGCTGCGCTCCGGCTTGGTGGCGATCAGCAGGTCCTGGTAATGCGCCGCGCTGATGCCGCGCCAATGGCCGGGCCGCAGGCTCTCGACCTGCAATCCGGCTTTCTGCGTCTCCGCCAGCAGGAATTCGTCGGCGATGCCGGCGGCGGCGAGCGGGGCTTCCTCGATGGCGTACCAGCCCGGCCCGTCCTGCCAGCGCTTGAACTTCAGGCGCTCCTGGCCGGTGGTCTGGCCGCCGATGGCGAAGGCGGTCAGGAACAGCCGGCCGCCGGGGGCGAGCAGGCGCGAGGCCTCGTTGAGATAGACGGTGAGCTCATCCGGCGGCAGATGCGTCGCCACCGAGACCATGGTGATGAAGTCGAAGCTGTGGTTCGGGAAGCCGAACTGCACCTCGGTGCCCGGCAGCGAGCCCTTCGGGTTGTAGAGCGGGTGGGCGATGTCGAGCCGCTGGAAGCGGAAGCGCGGATAGACCGGCGTGATCGTCTGGGCGCACCAGAGGATGCCGTCCATCACCGGGTCGACGCCGTCATAGCTGCCGCGCTCCGGGTCGAGATACTGCGTCAGCGGCACCGCCATCCGGCCGATGCCGCAGCCGATATCGAGCACCCGCTCATGCGGCTGCAGCCGGCCGATCCGGACGTAATGGCCGAGGAACTCGGCGCCGATCGCGCGATAGTCGCCGTCACCGACGAAGATGCTCTCGGGCGGCGGATGCGGCAGGAAGAGGTTGCTCTGGACATGCGCCAGCAGCCAGTCGAACTCCTTGCCGGGAGCAGGATGGATGATGGCAGGAGCCGTTTCGATGGGGCGCAACGCCAGGGTCGCCGTCATGCAGCGCTAGCCCTCCTGAGGACCGTACGAGAAAGGATTTCGGGTTCCCGGATCGCGGGAGTCTTGGGCGCGGGCATAAGGTCGCCGGCCATCAGCGCCTGGATCTCGCTGTCCCAGCGCTTGGTCTGGAGCCAGGAATTGTGCTGGGAAGCAACGCCGCGCGTATAGTCGAGGCTTTTCGAGATCGACTGGCGCTCGAGATGGTAAAGCGCGACGCCCGGCACATATTTGATGCCGAAGCCGGCCTTGCGGATCTTCAGGCAAAGGTCGCTGTCTTCGTAGTCGCCGATGACATAGCTGTCGTCGAAGCCGCCGACCTCGTTGAACAGTGCCCGCGGCATCACCATGCAGGCCCCGGTGACGCCCGGCACCAGACGCTCGGCATTTGCCGGGCCGTAACTGCCGGGCATGCCCTTGTGATAATGGTGGTTGAGCCAGACCCCATGCCGGTCGCGCTTGAAGAACAGCCCGGCGTGCTGCAGCGAGCCGTCATCATAGAGCAGCTTCGGCCCGACGACGCCGATGCGGCCGCGCCGGTCGAGCTTGTTGGCGAGTGTCGGCAGCCAGCCCTTGCCGCTCGGAATGATGTCGGAATTGACCAGTGCCAGCGTCTCGCCGCGCGCGACCGCGGCACCGGCATTGCAGGCTGCCGAGAAGCCGCCATTGCGCCCCATCACAACGAGCTGCATCGGCAGCCCATAGGCGAGGTGAAGCCCGCCGAGCAGATGCGCGACCTCGCCCTCGTGCTCGGGCGAGTCGAGCACATAGATCAGCTCGGCCTTGTCGCGGAACCAGGAATCGCCGGCAAAGGAGGCGACCTGGATGCGCAGGAACTCATAGACCCGGTAGAGCGGGATCACGACCGAGACGCTTGGCTGCGCCGGCAGCGTGCCGATCGTCTTCACGCGCGGCTCGGGCAGGGACGCCCGCAGGCTTGCCTGGCAGGAGGCGAGCATGGGCGCGAGCATTCGTTCGAGGATCGAGGAGGTGAGATGCTGCGGCGGGATCGAGGCCAGCGCCCGGGAGCGGATCGTCAGCGCATCGGCCGGCTGGGGACCGGGACGCAGGAACAGCGAGGTGCCGGATTTCAGCCGAAGCTCGCAACGCGGCTGCAGGACAGGCGCGCCGGAGGCGTAGCCGGGCAGGAGGGTGAGGAAGCCGGTCGCCGTCCTGTGATCACCGCCTGGCTCGGCCGGCAACAGCGCTCCGAAGCGTTCCAGCCGATCCTGAATCGGGATCGGTTCGCCGGCGCTGCGATGGACGAGGACCTGTTCGATCGACGCGTCGGGATCGCGGTACCAGCCGCCGAGCAGCAGCCCCGACTGGTTGCAGATGGCGAGGTCGATCTCAGCCGAGGGCAGGTCGTCGCGCCGGCGCACATTCTGTGCCGGCAGGGGCAGGCGCCTTTGCATCTCGATCGCGAGCAGGCGTCCCTGCTCCGAGCCGGCGGCGAGCTGCTCGACCAGCCAGCTCCTGAGGTCGTCGCGCGCGCTCGCCTTGCTCGCCCACCAGCGGCCGAGCGTCGGCACCGGCGCACGCTCGGGCAGGGCGCGCACAATCAGTCCGGCATCGCTCTGCAGGATGAGCAAGCCGGCATGGCGCGGCTGGAACGAGTCGGCGATGAGATGAAGTGACCGGCGTCCGGTCTTGTCGGTTTTGCCGAGGCGTGGCCGGGTCTCGATGCGGGCCAGATGGCTCTGATCGAGCCAATAGGCCGCTTTCACCGTGTTGAGCCGGCCGGGGACCGAGGTTTCGAGCAGCGTCCTGCCGCCGGACAGCGCCGCGACCGGCACGGCCGCCACGGGCTTGAGCGAGAGCGCGAGCAGGAACTGCCGCAGGAAGACGAGATAGGCGCCGGTCTCGCGCAGGTTGAACAGCGTCGGCCAGGTGCCGATCAGCGCATTCGCCAGGGCAAGCCGCGCGCTGGGCGCGAGGTCGCGCACGACCTCCGGTGCATCCGCCATGGCGTGCACGAATTCGGGGTCGAAGGAGAGAAAAGTGTCGGGACCGAGCTGCCCGCTCGATAATTTGGCGGTGATCTCATCGAGGCCGGTATGCCGGAAGGCGGAGACGATCCGCGTGCGGCCGTCGCTCAGGTCGAGCGTCAGCGAGGCCGAAGGCGCCCGCTTGCCGCCGCAAGTCAGCGTGACGCTGTGCTTCGCCATCGACGTATCGTCGAGCGTCCAGCTCAGCAGAAAGATCGAGCCGCAGAGCCGCAGCAATTCCGGATTCGACACCTGGTCTCCGACCGCCTGAGCGGGAGCAATCGTCAGCATGGCGCACGCTTTCGGGCAAAAGGGGTGCGACGCCGGTGGAGCCGGCGTCGCGAGGGTCATCAGGCGACGCTGAAGTAGCTGTGCGGATCGGCCTGGATGTCTTCGGCGCTGACGCCGACCAGGGTCAGCGAGTCGCCGTTGCCGAGGTCGACCACGGCATTGCCGTTGACCGTGGTGGCGCGCGCCGCCACGTCCTCGGCCGAGGACACGCCGGTGCCGTTGATGTCGGACGCGATCTGCATGAGATCCTTGCCGGCTTCGAAATCGAGCACGAGATCGTTGCCGCCGCCGCCGTTGAAGACGAAGACGTCACTGCCGGCGCCGCCGGAGAGGATGTCGTTTCCGGCGCCGCCGAACAGCATGTCGTCGCCCGCGCCGCCCTGGAGGACGTCGTTGCCGGCGCCACCATCGAGGATGTCATTGCCGTCGCCGCCCTGGAGGACGTCGTCGCCAGCGCCACCCTGGAGGATATCGTCGCCCGGGCCACCCTGCAGGATGTCGTTGCCCTGACCACCGATCAGGACATCGTCGCCGTCATTGCCGCGCAGGATGTCGTCGCCGAGCCCGCCGGAGAGGATGTCGTTGCCCTCACCGCCGAACAGCGAATCATTACCGTCGTCGCCGGAGAGAACGTCGTCGCCGGTGCCGCCGAACAGCGTGTCGTGGCCTTCGCCACCGGACAGGAAGTCGTTGTTGTCATCGCCGAAGAGGGTATCGTCACCTTCTTCGCCGAACAGCGAATCCACCTGGCCGCCGCCATGGACGATGTCGTCGCCAGCTCCGGCGAGGATCACGTCACTGAACCGGCTACCTATCAAGAAATCGTCGAATGCACTGCCTTCGATCGTGGCCATCTGTCACCTCCTGGGCGATCTGGGAAGCGTCTGCCGGACCTGCCACGCTTACGCTTTAGGTCTGGACTGCTGACGCGGTTCCGATGACAAGCGCCAGGGCTCGCCATCGTTCGACAAAGGTAGAGTGAGGCAATATGTGCGCCGCAGCAAGCATTTTATTGTGACGATATTGCGATGCGGCAAGATTTAAACTTTATATGGGCCAATTGAATTCCAAGAATTGCTCGAAGATAGTTCAAAAATCGAAATACCGGATCTTATTCTGGACTTAAATTATGTTTCGAAATTCGAACTAAAGCTTGTTGCGGCCACATTTGGTGAGCGAGATCAATCCTCTCGGAAGGCTCGGTTGAAGCTGTCGGTGATCGGCTGGAACAGATAGTCGACCGCGCGGCGCGAGCCGTTGACGACCATCACCTCGGCCGCCATGCCGGCATGGAGCGTGATCTTGTACTGTGCCAGGTTCTCCGGCGGGATCTCGGCGCGCACGACGAAATAAGGGATGCCCGTCTTGTCGTCGATGAGTTGGTCGGCCGCGATGTAGTTGACCTTGGCAGCGAGCGGCGGCAGCAGCCGCGCGTTGAAGGCGGTGAGCCTGATCCGGGTCTCCGCGCCCATCTTGACCGAGTCGATGTCGCGCGGATCGACCTTGGCCTCGACGACCAGCGGCTCCTTCTCCGGCACGATATCGAGGATCGGCTCGCCGGCGCCGATCACGCTGCCGGCCGTGCGCATGCGGATATTGGCGACGACGCCCTCCTGCGGCGAAAGGACGACGAGCCGGCGCAGCACGTCCTCGGCCTGCACGATCCGCTCGACCACTTCCGAGAGGGTGAGCTGGGTATCCTGCAGGTCCTGGGCGATCTCGCCCTGGCGCTCGAGGCTGATCGACTTGATTTCGAGCTCGGCCCCGGCGACGCCCTGCTCGGCCTTGGCCTTGCGCGCCTTCATCTCGCCGGCCCGGCCGACGAGTTCGCTCTGCTTGGTCTGGAGGTCGACGAGCTGGGTGCGTTTGGCGTAGCGCTTCTCGTAGAGCTCCGCGACCATCTTGGTCTCATCGTCGATCAGCGTGCGCTGGTAATTCGTCGCGTCGATCTGCGCCTGGAGCGCTTCGGACTCGGCCTGCTGTTGCTCGATGACCCGCTGTTGGATGCGGATCTTGCCGTCATAGACCTGGGCCCGCGCCTGGAAGAGCTTGCGCTCGGCTCGGATCACCTCCTCGGAGATCGGCGTTCCCGCCATTTCCAGCGAATCGGGGAAGTCGATCTCGTCCGCATTGGCCTGCTCGGCCCGCAGCCGCGCCAGCTTCGCCTCGAAGCCGACGCGCTTGCCTTGCAGCTGCTGCAGCTCGGCCTTGGCGCGCGCATCCTCGAGCCGCAACAGCGGCTCGTTCTGCTTCACCCGATCGCCCTCGCTCTTGAGCAGCATCTTCAGGATGCCGCCCTCGAGATGGCTGACGGTCTTGCGCTTGCTGTCGACGACCACCGTGCCGCTGGCGACGGCGGCATTGTCGAGGCGCGCCGTGACCGCCCAGGCCCCGAAGCCGCCGAAGCCGACCGCGATGGCGCCCACGCCGGCGAGCACGAGGCTGCGCAGCGACGGCGCGCGCTCTTCCTGCTCGGGGACCAGATCGATCGTGACGGGCTGGCGCTTGATCGGCAGCTCGGAAAGTTTGCTCTCGGGAAGTTTGTTCATGCCGACACCTCGCGCGGTCTGGCTTCAATCGGCTTGCCCTGCTTCGCCGGCTCGATTTCGACGAGCCCGCTCGGCGTGATCATGCCGGCGATGGCCGAGCGCGGCCCGAACTGGGCGATGCGGCCCTCGCGCAACACGAGAATCTTGTCGACCACCTGCATCACCGAAGGCCGGTGCGCGATCAGCACCACCATGGCGCCGCTGTCGCGCGCCGCATTGATGGCGCGGATCAGGCTCTGCTCGCCTTCGGCGTCGAGATTGGCGTTGGGCTCGTCGAGCACGATCAGCCGCGGCGAGGCGTAGAGCGCCCGCGCCAGGCCGATGCGCTGGCGCTGGCCGCCGGAAAGCTTGAAATCACCGTCATTGACATTGGTGTCGTAGCCGAGCGGCAGCCGGCCGATCAGCTCGTGCACGCCGGCGGTGCGTGAGGCTTCGAGCACGGCGGCGGGGTCCGGTACGCGCATGCGGGCGATGTTTTCGGCGATCGTGCCGTTCAGCAGCGAGACCGATTGCGGGAGATAGCCGACCATGTCGCCGAAGGAGCCGCGCTCCCAGAGATAGGTGCTGTGGCCGTCGAGATAGACACCGCCCGCATTGGGCTTCAGCACGCCGACGAGCAGGCGCGCCAGCGTCGATTTGCCGGCGCCGGACGGGCCGACGATGCCGAGCACCTCGCCCGGCGAAATCGAGAAGGAGATGCCCTTGATGATCGTCTGCTCGGAGCCGGGCGCCGCGTAGATCGCGCGGTCGATCACGAGGTCGCCCTCGGTTTTCGGCGTCGGGATGGTCTGGCGCTGCGAACTGCGCGTCAGCAGCAGCTCGCGCACGCGCTTCCAGGCTGCGGCCGCCAGCACCCATTGCCGCCAGTCGTTGATCATCGAATCCCAGGGCGCGAGCAGGCGCGCCACCAGGATGCTCGACGCCATCAGCGTGCCGACGGTCACCTCGTTCTTGATGATCAGCGTCGCGCCGGTTGCATAGGTCGCGAGCTGCATGGTCATGCGCGTCGAGCGCGTCAGGGAGGACACGAACTTGGCACGGCGCGTCGCCAGATCGAGCAGCTCGATCATCGCCACCTGCTTGCCGCGCCAGCGCCTGGCCAGCGCCGGCAGCATGCCCATGGCCTCGATGGTCTCGGCATGGCGCAGGCTGGCGCCGACATCGTTGACGCTGTCGACGCCGGCTTCGTTGGCTTCCTTCATGATGCGCCGCGTCAGCACGTCGCCGATCACGCCGAGCAGCAGCAGGATGATCAGCGAGATCACGCCGACGAGCCCATAGATCGGGTGGAATGCGAACAGCACGGCGAGGAAGATCGGCGACCAGACCGCCTCGAGCGGAGTCGCGATCGACGAGCTCGCGATGAAGAAGCGGATGTCGTTGAGGTCGCGGATCGCCTGCGTTGCCCCGGCCGAGCCCTGTTCGAGCGAGGTCGAGACCGCTGCCTGCAACGCCGGCAGGTTGAGCCGGCGCGCGAAGATGCTGGCCATTGCCTGGAAGGTCAGCGCCCGGATGAATTCGATCACGCCATAGAGGCAGAGCGCGCCGATCGCGATCACCAGCAGCATGGTCAGCGTGTCGAGGCTGCGACTGACGATGACGCGTTCCTGCACCTGCATCATGAACAGCGGCACGGTCAGCAGGAGGAGGTTGACGCACAGGCTCAGGAAGGCGGCATAGGCCAGCCCACCGGCAAAGGAACGTTGGAGCTCGCGAACCAAACTGTCGGGCGCCGAAGCTGCGGCCTTCATTCCGATCTCCGGTTTTTGATGAACCAAGGCTGGAGCAGCGGCGAGAGCCAGGCGGCCAGCATGTAAGGTTGCTGTAAGATTGGCACGATGATGCCACGCGTCTTTTAACGTGTCACCCACGCTGTGTCGTTAATATGACAGAAAAAGAATCGAATATCTCCGAATAGTCCGCGTTAATATGACAGCAAGAGATAATACTTCGAATTTCGAAACAACTTATACCTATCTCAAAAACGCTACATTCTTAGTTTCTGGATATCGGGGGTGGCATGTGCTTTGCGTCTAGGCTATTCGACGGGTGGGGGTGCCATGGCGTGAAAAGGGGAGCATTCGGGGACAAATTGCCCATTTCGAAACCAGGCGGAGTAGAGAATGCATTCGAAACCGCACTACAGCGATCAATTCATAGGCACCGTGCTCGAACGCGAGCACGTAAGAGGACGGCGAACTGATTCGGAGAACGGAGCCCCGCGCACTTTGATGTCCCAGCTCGAACTGGCGCGGATGATCGAACGGGTCAGCCGCCGCTTTCTGGACTACCTGAGGCTGGAACTGACCAGGCTGGGCGTAGACGATATTTCACCATCGCAGGTGATGGTTCTGCTGACCATCGGCACCGGCGAGATCGCGGTTCGCGATCTGCTCGACCGCGGTTATTACCTCGGCTCGAACGCCTCCTATAACCTTAAGCAACTGGTCGAGAACGGCTATCTCGATCGCGGCGCCTCGGCCCGCGACCGCAGGCTGGCGCGGATCTCGCTGTCGCCGAAAGGGCAGCTGCTGTGCGAGCGGCTCCGGATGCTCGACGAGAGCAACCAATTCGGCATGAGCCAGGATCTGGATATCGAGCCGGATCTGCAGACGACCTACGACACGCTGCGCCGGCTCGAGCAATGGTGGAGCGATGCGTTGCGTTATGGAGGGGTTCTGGTCGCATCATGCACGTCCTATTCGTTCATCGGTCCGGATCTGGTCAATTTTTTCACCTGATCGACCGCCTCCTCGCCGCGGGCACGGAGGTCACACTGGTGACGGAGCGGGCGGAACCGAACCGCCCTGGACTTCAGCAGGTCACCTATGCACCGAACGCAGCTCAAGCGGCGAGCGCCAGCCTTGCCGCGACGGAGTACCATGTCCGGACGGGGGAAGCGGTGGCGGCCGTGCTCAAGCGGCTGCGCCATGACGATCAGCCGGACCTGATCATTGGCCATACCGGCTGGGGCGGGCTGCTTTTCGCCAAGGACGTGCTGCCCGAGACCCCGGTGCTGGGCTATTGCGAATATTACTACAATGCCGAGAACTCGGACTTCGATTTCGACCCGGCGCTCGGCCCCTCGGATTCGGACCGGATGCGGCTGCGCATGCGCAATGCCGCGCAGCTCGTGACACTGCAGGCGGTCGATGCCGCCTATACGCCGACGCGCTGGCAGCATCGGCAATATCCGGCGAATGTGCGCGATCGCATCGCGATCTGCCATGACGGCATCGACACGCGCCTCTGCCGGCCGGATGCGGAGGCTACATTCACCCTGCCCGACGGCAGGGTGCTGAAGCGGGGCGACGAGGTCGTCACCTTCGTCGCGCGCGATCTCGATCCCTATCGCGGCTATCCGCAATTCATGCGCGCCGCCGCGCTGGTGGCGCAGGCCCGGCCCGACGCGACCTTCGTGGTGGTCGGCGGCGACGGCGTCGGCTATGGCCGGCCGCGCGGCGACGGCCGGCTCTGGCGTGAGGTCATGCTCGAGGAGACCGGGCTGGGCGAGCGCATGGTCCATATTCCCTGGCTGGCGCATGCCGATCTCATTCGCCTGTTCCAGGTCTCGGCCGCGCATGTCTATCTGAGCGTGCCCTTCGTGCTTTCCTGGTCGCTGCTGGAGGCGATGGCCTGCGGCTGTCTCGTCGTCGGCTCGCGCACCGCGCCGGTCCAGGAGGTCGTCACCGAGCGCCGCAATGGGCTCCTCGCCCCGTTTTTCGATCGCACGGCGCTGGCGGCGACGATCGTCGAGGCGCTGCAGCGGCAGGAGGATTACGAGGTCCTGCGTCGCGCGGCGCGCGCCATGGTGACGGCGAAGTTCGAGCTCGAAGCCTGTCTCGACCGGCAACTCGGGCTGATCGAGCGCCTCGTCGCGCAGAATGATTTCGCGCTTGCGGAAATGGACGGGCTCGCCGCCGGCTAGTGCATCGGACCGAAAAGTGGAATGCACTTTTCGGATCAATCCGATGCGGGGCAATGAACGCATCGCCGATTCGCGTCCACGGGACGCGCAACGCCCATCACTGCAGCGCGTGCTCTCCGGCGCGGCGGAATGTCATCGCCTCGGTGATCAGATGCCCGCGACGCACCGGGCGGAAACCGGCTTCTTGCCAGCCATCGGCGGCCATCAGGCGGGACACCATGCCATGAACACACTGCAAATGCGCTTCCCGATCGATGGAGAGCCAGGGGCCCCACCATTCCTCGATCAGGCCGACCAAAGGCTCGATCGGCGGGTGCCCGCATTCGGCTGCGTATTGCAGTGCAGCATGGCCGGCCGGGGAGGACATGACTTCCCAAATCTGGAGTTGCTCGGTGCCAGTCAACATGGCGGATGGACTCTCCGTCTATATAGCTGTGCCCGTGCTGTATGGCCGACAGTATGAATACTCAGCATAGCAGATGTCGGATGCGGGGCGCAAAAAAATATACTCCGCGGCCCTTGGGGAATGTGGGGCCGCGTGTCGCATCGCGCTGTAGCGTGGGGATGACAGCCGGCGCCTCGGCCGGCGCGATAGGCGCAGCGCGGCCTATGGGTCCGGGGCGGCGATCGAACAAAGCTCCGCAATTCTTGCCTGATCCTCCTGACATTCTGTCAGATGCCTTCGTCCTCGCCGGACGGGCGCCTATATAGACCCGCTGTAGGTGGTGCGAGGCTGACCGCGGCAGGGAAGGCCGATCCATTGTCCCGGAGAAAGCGGCATGACCGAGCAGAATGCGCTCGCTGATCTGATTGCCCGATTCGCCACGAGCGACGGCATCCACGCGACTGCGATTCCGCGCCTGTCGCTGATTCGGATCTCGAGCCCGACCGAGCCGATCCACGCCCTGCACGAGCCGGCGCTTTGCATCGTCGTCCAGGGCCGCAAGCAGGTCATCCTTGGCGACAGGATCTACCGCTACGGGCCGGAGCAGCATCTCGTCGTCTCCGTCGATGTGCCGATCATCGGGCAGGTCACGGAGGCCAGCACTGAGCGGCCCTATCTCTGCTTCCGGCTCGATCTCGATCCCGGCGTGCTGAGCGCGCTGATCATGGATGCGGGGCTGGCTTCAGGCGGCAATGAGAGCGATCAGGCCGGGCTTTGTCTCGAACCCGTGACGTCGGAGCTGCTCTCGGCTGCCGCTCGGCTCGTCGGCCTGCTCGAGGCGCCGCGCGACGCGCCGATTCTTGCTCCGCTGGCCGAGCGCGAGATTCTGTATCGCCTGCTGACGGGCAGCCAGGGTCCGCGCCTGCGCGAGATCGCCCATGCCGAAAGCAAGCTGCAGCAGGTCAATCGCGCGATTGGCTGGATCAAGCGCAACTATCACAAGCCGTTCCGCATCGAGAGCGTGGCCCAGGAGGCGCGGATGAGCGCCTCGGCCCTGCACCAGCATTTCAAGGCGGTCACCGCTATGAGCCCGCTGCAATATCAAAAGCAGCTGCGCCTGCAGGAGGCGCGCCGGCTGATTCTCGCCCAGGCCATGGATGCCGCCACTGCCGGCCATAATGTCGGCTACGAGAGCCCGTCCCAGTTCAGCCGCGAATACAGCCGGCTCTTCGGCGCCCCGCCGATCCGCGACATCGCGCGGATGCGGGCAATGCCGGAAAGCGCCGCGCAGATCTGAGCGCTTCGAGCATTTCCGCGTTTCTTCGAAACCCGGAAATTCTCTATCTATTTGTTTTGACGCATTTTCTTCATGCGAACCGGTATCCACTTCGCTCGAAAATGCCCTAGCCACCGAGGAAGGCGCTCGGCGTTTGCCCGGTGACCTGTTTGAAGGCATGCGCGAAGGCGGCCGCGCTGGCGAATCCGGCCTGATGCGCGACCTGCCCGATGGCGCCGCCGGCCGAGAGCCGGTCGATCGCTCCGACGATCCTGGCGCGTTGCCGCCAGGCTTTGAACGTGAGCCCGGTCTCCACCGGGAAAAGCCGGCTGATCGACCGCGCCGAACTGCCGGCACGACGCGCCAGATCGTCGATATCGAGCTGCACCCCGGGATCGGAAAGCGTCATATCGGCGACGCGCCGGCCGATCACGCTCGCCGGCAGCGGCAGGAAGGTCGGGGCATCCGGCGTCTCGGTCAGCTCGTGCAGGATCAGCGGCGCGATCCGCCGCGCTCGCTCGCCGCTGGGCTCGCAGTCGAACAGCGCCAGGATCAGTTCGCGCAGCAGCGGCGTCACCCGCAGGGCGAAGGCGCGGCCGAGCGTCTGCGATGGTGCCCAGTCGCGGCAGGCCTGCTCGTCGAAATAGAGCGAGAACATCTCGACATCGCCGAGCATGTCGAGCGCATGCGGCAGGCGCGGCGGCGCCCAGACCGCCAGTTGTGGCGGCACCAGCCAGCGGCCTGTCTCGGTGCGGACCTGCATCGTGCCCGCTGTCGCATAAAGCAGCTGCGCCTCACGATGGGCGTGGAATCCCAGCGAGCTCCCGCGCGGATAGGAGCGGCGCAGGCTGCTGAAGGGCCCATGCTGCATAGGATTGGCGTCTCCACGATCGATATCGGCGTCACATCGATATCACGCCGCGCTATTCTGTGCAGGCTGAAATCAAAGGGAGAGCGGCATGAACCGCCCGGCCACCGTCATTGCCTATGTCAACGCCGCCCATTTCATCGATCACTACGCGATGCTGGTCTTTCCGGCGGCGCTGATCGTGATGGCGCCGATGCTCGGCTATGATTATGGCGAGCTCCTGCCCTATGCGACGCCCGGCTTCATCGCCTTCGGAGCCGGGTCGCTCCTGACCGGCTGGCTCGGTGATACCTGGAGCCGGCGGCACATGCTGCTGATCTTCTTCCTCGGCATCGGCCTGTCGCTGATCGGCACCGGCCTCGTCGCGACGCCGTTCCAGTTCGGCGTCGCGCTCTTCTTCGTCGGTGCCTTCGCGGCGATCTATCATCCGGTCGGCACGGCGATGATCGTCGCCTATGCGCCGCGGCTCGGCCGCGAGATTGGCATCAACGGCGTCTTCGGCAATCTCGGCGTCGCCTCCTCGGCGCTCGTCACCGGCCTGCTGGCGCAATATCTCGGCTGGCGCGCCGCCTTCATCGCGCCCGGCCTCGTCTCGATCGGGCTCGGCCTCGCCTTCGCCCGCGCCGTCGTCCACGAGAATCGTGACGGCCACCGTGCCGCGACGGCCTCGTCCCGCGTGCCGAAGGAGGCCATGTGGCGCGTGCTGGCCGCGCTCGTTCTCACGGTGCTGGCGAGCTCGACCGCCTTCAACGCCGTCACCGTCGCGCTGCCGAAGCTCTTTGCCGAGCGCCTGGCCGATATCACCACCAGCCCGGCCGTGCTCGGCGTGATCGCGGCCGGCGTCTATCTCTTCGGCGCTCTGGCCCAATATACGATCGGCGGGCTGATCGACCGGCACGGCCTGCGGGCCGTCTTCCTGCCGCTTTGCTTCCTGCTGGCGCCGGCGCTCTATCTGGCGGCGCTGCTCTCGGGGCCGGCCCTGCTTGTCGTCTCCGTCGGCATCATCATCGCGCTCTTCGGCCAGGTCACGATCAACGACGCCATGGTCGGGAAATATACCAGCGACCGCTGGCGCTCGCGGGCCTATGCGGCGCGCTATTTCATCGGCTTCACTGCGGCCGGCGGGGCGGTCGCGCTGGTGGCCGGCCTGCATGCGCGCGGCGGCTTCACCCTGGCCTTCGAGGTGCTGGCGGCGCTCGGCCTGCTGGTGATCGCGGGCGGGCTGATCTTCCCGGCCGAGCGCGCGCCGGAACCGGCCGCCCAGGCGGCCGAATAGGCTACCAATAGGTCGTGATCGCCGCGAGATCGGGCCGCTTGCGGTCCGGCGGGATGTCCTTCGCCGTGCCGATATGGATGATCCCGGCGACCCTCTCGGCTTCGCCGAGCCCGAACAGCTCCGCGACGCCCGGGCTATAGGCGGCCCAGCCCGTCAGCCAGGTCGCGCCATAGCCGCTGGCCTGCGCCGCGACGAGCAGGTTCATGCAGGCCGCGCCGGCCGAGAGCTCCTGCTCCCAGGCCGGAACCCGCGCTGCCGCATCGGCCCGGCTGACGACGAGCACGATGACCGGCGCATAGGTCAGCGCCCGGCCCATGATCGCCGTGAATTTCTCGCGCCGCTCCGGCTCCATCGCCGCATTCTCGGCGGCATAAAGCGCGGAGACTCCGGCGCTCGCGCGCTGGCGCGCCTCCCCGGCGAGCACGATGAAGCGCCAGGGCTCGATGCCGCCATGATCGGGCACCCGCGCCGCGATGCCCAGGATGCGGCGCAATTCGCTTTCGCTCGGCCCCGGCTCGCCGAGGGCGGTCATGCCGACCGAGCGGCGGGTCTCGAGAAACGACAGCAGCGCCTCGCGATCATCCGCGGGGACGCCCATGCTGGCGGCGATCTGACTGTTGCTCATACTCATCCTTGATGGCCTTAGGCCCTGCCGGCGGCCTGCACCATCAGCAGGTCGGTCATCGGCGCCGGCCGCGCCGCACGTTCCAGCGCCGCCCGCAGCGTCTCGATATCGGCCTCGACCTTCGGATGCCAGCCGCAGGGGCAATCGGTATCGAGGCGATGCGCCTCGGCGACCTCCCGGTAGACCGCACCGAGCGCCTCCGCGGTCAGTCCCATCACCTTGAGCGGCGAGAGCTGCGATTGATGCAGAGCGTCGCAGAAAGCCGTCATGACCGCCTGCTTGAGCTCGGCGCGCAGGATCTCTGTCTGGCGGCTCGGATCATGCGGCACGGTGACGGGCCTCCGCTCTGGCGCTGCGGCCGCGCGGATGTTCGGGCCGCTGCTCCAGCGCGACGGTCAGCAGATCGACCAGCCGCTGCATCGTCTCGGCAAGGGCGCCATAGGCGATCGGATCGGCATTGCCCGGCCCCTTGGCGAAGATGAGCGCCCGCTTGAGCTCGAGCTGCGTCGCCCTGGTTCGGAGCACTTCGCGCAGGATGATCTCATCGACCGGCCCAAGCGCCGCGATCACGTCGCGGCCCGAGATCTCGCCCATACCGAATCCTCGCGTTGAGTCGGTGTATTGTACCATGAAGAGGGATAGGCGCGTATGTGGTTTCGCGCAAGCTATTGTTTTTGTTAGATAAATAGAACAATTCGAAACTGGCCCCGCCAGGGAAGGCCAATCCTTGCGGCCGTTGGCGAAGCTCATCGGTACGCGAAGGCTACGCCATGGCGGCCCGATTCGGCTCCAGGGACCGTCCTGCATTCTGCATTCAGCCGCGGTTCATCCAGCCTGCGCTAGGCGCAATCTCGGGGATATCCGCGGCAAAGGAAAAATCCGGCCGCGGACGAAGCTGTGTTCGCGTTCGGGGGAAATCCGCTTGTGCTGAAGCCGGTCGATGCGCCCGGTATGGAACCGCGCCTGCCGACTGACAGGCAGGTCGCGCGGGGCTTTGCGCGGCTCACCGGCGGCTTCTGGCGCGGGGCCACGGCGCGCACCGCCTGGTTCTGGACGCTTGCGCTCGCCGCCTCCGTCATCTTCAGCGTCTTCGTCAACGTCACCGTCAATCGCTGGAACGGCTGGTTCTTCGACACGCTCGAGAAGAAGGACACCGAGGGCGCGCTGATCGCCATGGCGGTCTTCCCGGTGCTGGCCATCACTGTCGCCGGCGTCGGCGTCGGCATCCTGGTGACGCGCGAGACGCTGCAGGTGCATTGGCGGAAATGGGTCATGGCCAAGCTCGCCGATGGCTGGGTCGGCGAACGCCGTTTCTATCGCCTCTCGCTGTCCGGCTACGAGCCGGCCAATCCGGAATACCGCATCGCCGACGACGTCCGTTGGGCGACAGAGCCCCTGGTCGATTTCGCCATCGGCCTGCTTTCGGCCCTGATCACGATCATCATGTTCATCGAGATCCTCTGGGAGATCGGTGGCGGGCTGACATTGCCGCAATCCTTTGGTGGCGTGACCATTCCGGCCTATCTCGTCCTGGCGGCGATCGTCTACGCGGTCCTCGTCTCCGGCCTGATCACGATCGTGGGCCGGCATCTGCCCAGGCTCGCCGCCGCCCGCAACGAGGGCGAGGCCAGGCTGCGCTTTTCGCTTATGCGCATCCGCGACCATGGTGAGGCGATCGCGCTCGCCCGCGCCGAGACCGGCGAGCGCCGTGCCGTCGCCCGCACCTATGACAATCTCGCCCAGCGCTGGCTTGCGATGATCCGCTGGCGCGGCCGGCTGACCTGGATCACCAATGGCAGCAGCGCGCTGGTGCCGGTGGTGCCGCTGCTGCTGGCGGCGCCGAAATATCTCTCGGGCGACATGTCGCTCGGCGGCGTCGTCCAGGTCGCGGCGGCTTTCGTCGCGGTCCAGAACGCCTTCAACTGGGTACTCGACAATTTCATGCGCATCGCCGAATGGCTCGCGGCGGCGCGCCGGGTCAACGAGCTCGCCGACGCGCTGGAGCGGCTCGGCACCAGCCGGCCCGACGACCATCTCACGGTGATGCCGAGCCCGGACGGTATGCTGCGCCTGGCCGAGGTGACGCTGACCGATCGCGGCGGCCGCAACCTTGTCGCCGATCTCGACATCACCGCGCCGCCGGGCGCGACCTTGCATGTCTCGGGCGAGCTGGGCCTTGGCAAGGCGGCGCTGATCCAGGCTGTCGCCGGGCTCTGGCCCTGGGGCAGGGGCGAGATCGCGCTGCCGGCGCAGGCGCAGGTCACGGTCGTTCCGCACAGCCTGCACCTGAGCGAGGGCAGCCTGCGCGCGATCCTCGACACGGCGCAGTCCCTGTCGACGGAGCGCCTGGCCGATGCGCTGCGCCGCTATGGCCTGTCCAGCCTGGCCCAGCGCCTCGATGAGCATAATGACTGGGACAAGGCGCTTGCCACGGGCGACCGCCAGCGCCTGGCGCTCGCCCGCGCCGAGCTGGAGGCCCCCGACGTGCTGCTGCTCGACGAGGCGACGAGCGCGCTCGAGGTTGATGCGGCGCTCGACCTGATCGCCGAGCTGCGCGCCGCCCGCCCGGACGCGATCATGCTGCTGATGGGCCAGAGCGCCGGTTTCGCCGAGGCAGCCAGCCACCGGCTCCTGATGAAGCGCGCCGGCGGCGTCGCCCGCATGGCCGCGCATGACGCGAATTCAAGGGCCCATGGCCCTCATCCCGAGGAGGGCTCGCATGGCCCGTCTCGCAGGGGGAAAACCGAACTTCCAATTGGCCCCGACGGGGCCGCCATCACCCACGGAGCTGATCGATGCTGAACATTTGGGATGCCTATTGGGGCCTGGAGATCGAGCAATGCCCCTGCGACGTGCATTTCGTCGAATGGCTGGAGGAGCAGCGTCTTACCGGCAAGCGCATCTACCATTTCGGCACCGGCGGGCATCACTATGTTGGCATGCGCTGCGCCGAGCCGGCGCTCGACAATACCGTCCTCGGCATCACCGCCTCGCCGCAGGAATATGAATCCTTCATCAAGCTCGCGACCGAGAACCCCACCCTCACCAAGACCTATTCGGCCTATTTCGGTGACATCTACACCAGCAATGCCAGGCTGCTGCCGCGCTTCGACATCGTCACGCTCTTCCATTGCGGCGAGTTCCGCAGCGAGAAGAACGATGCCTATGGCGCGCTGACCGATCTCGAGGTGATGAAGCTCTTCGCCGATCAGACCGATGCCGGCGGCCATATCTTATTCTACACCGGCTCCTATGCCTACGACATTCCCGAGCGGCTGATCGCAGACTGGATGAAATCGTGCCCGGTCGAGGAGGTCGAGGGCTTCAAGACGCTGCGGATCTTCCGCAAGACCGCCTGAGGCGATTCCGCTCAGCCGGTGCCGGCGTCACCTCTTCGGTGCCGGCGCCGGACAGGGCAAGCAGCCCGTATTGGCCGTCACAGAGAGCCCGTCGCGTTTCAACCCGCAGCTGACGAGTGCAAGCCGTCATTTAGCCGGGCCTGGGTAAAAATATAGGACGAGGCGGCTCAGGTCTGCAAAAGAACTGGCGCTAGAACAGAGCCTGTTCCGCTAATTCCTCTTGTCGTAAATAATGTCGAAACAGGGCTCTAATCTTACGACCGAGTGGCACATTCCCGCATCGATCCCGCTATTTTATCGCGCTCCCGTTGCGCCATCTGCGGCAACCCTTTTGGTCAATCTTCGGAAAAAACGGTCAGAACGGCTTTGAATTTCCTGCCCGATGGTGCAGCCTCGCCATATGAGTGAGCTATCCCGCATCATTTATGCCCAAGAGCCCAATCTGGGCGTCTTCGATTTCCGGCGCGTGCTGGTTGAATCCGGTCTCGGCAAGATCCGCCCGGTCGGTGACGAACCGCGGCTGGAGAAAATGCTCTCCTCGGCCAACCTGATCGTCACCGCGCGGCTCGATCAGCCGGGCCGGCAACTGGTCGGGGTCGCGCGCTGCATCACCGATTTCGCCTGGTGCTGCTATCTCTCGGAGCTTGCCGTTTCGCCGGCCGCACAGGGGCTCGGCATCGGCAAGGGGCTGCTCGACGAGGTGCGCTGGCAGATCGGGCCGAGCGTCAGCCTCATCCTCGCCTCGGTTCCGGAGGCCGTCGGCTTCTACGAGAAGGCCGGCATGGCGCGCGTGGAAGACTCCTTCTGGTACAAGCGCGAATTCTAGCGGATCGGCCCGAAAAGTGCATCGCGGTTTTCGGAAAAGTCGATGCGAAAACAACAAGCTAGATCATCGGCCCGAAAAGTGGATCGCGGTTTTCGGAAAAGCCGATGCGAAACAAGAAGCTAGATCATCGGCTCGAAAAGTGGGTTGCGGCTTTCGGAAAAGCCGATGCGAAAACAAGAAGGCATATCATCACCGCACGGCGGCGCGGCGCCTTTGTCCGATTGTAGCGCCACAGAAATGTTGCTGTGGTAGGAGCGTATAGTCGCCTGCAATCCGGCTCCCGGCTCCACTGCCGGGCCATAAACGCGATAGGAAGCGCCCGATGAGCATCAAGACAGCTGTCATAGTGATTGCCGCGACGGTCTTGAGCCAAGTCTCCATGACGGGTGATGCCCTTGCCGCGCAATGTGGTCGGAGCGCCGCCGGTTTTGAGGCCTGGAAGCAGGACTTCGCCGGGGAGGCACGAGCCCGTGGTGTTGGACCTACCGCAATCGGCGCCTTGATGGGCACGCGCTATGCGACGGCCACGATCAATGCCGATCGGGGGCTGAAGAGCTTTCGGCTTTCGCTGGACCAGTTCCTCGCAAAGCGCGGCGCCAACGCGATCATAGCCCGCGGGCGCCAGCTCAAGACATCCCAGGCCGCCCTCCTGGCATCCATCGAGCGTCGCTATGGCGTGCCGGCCGGGCCGCTGCTGGCGATCTGGGGGCTGGAATCGGCCTTCGGATCCCAGCGGGGCAACCAGAACATGCTCTCGTCCGTGGCAACGCTCGCCTATGACTGTCGCAGGCCGGAGCTCTTCACCGATCAGCTCTATGCCGCCCTCAAGCTGATCGATCGCGGCCAATTCACGGCACAGACACGGGGTTCCATGCATGGCGAGATCGGTCAAACGCAATTCATGCCGAAGACGGCTCTGGAATATTCCGTCGGGGATCTCGACACGACGCAGGGCGCGCTCAATTCCACGGCCCACTATCTGAAGTCCCATGGCTGGACGGCCGGAGCGGGCTACCAGGTAGGCGAGTCGAACTTTGCCGCCATCCAGGCCTGGAACGCCGCGCGCGTCTACCAGCAGGCGATTGCCTATATCGGCCAACGAATTGACGGCGAATAGCCGACCTGCCGTCGGGGCTTGACCCGGAAGTCGCAATTTCTCCGATTACGCGGCGCATGCCTTGTGACGGATCTGCGACAGCTCCGCCCTGCGCAGGCCTCATGGCGCATATTCAGCGCGCCATCCCGGCTTGTGCATCGTGCATGAGGCGCTATCTGTCGGGCCGGGGCGCTTCGCCCTCCCGCCCGTAATCGGCGTCGTCGCGACAGGCTGCGCCCGTAACCGACCATGAGACCGTATGTCGTTCGGCCCGCATGAGCCAGGAATGCCGTTGCGGCGGCGCAGTCGCTGGTGGTGGCTCGGCCCGCTGGCGAGCATCATCATCTTCAGCGCCTCGCTGGTCGTGCTCTGGCACATCGTAAGGGAGATGGACCCGGCCGCGATCACCCGGACCTTCTACCAGACGAGCTGGCGCCAGATCGGGCTCGCGCTCGGCTTCTCTGCGCTGAGCTATCTGCTGCTGACCGGCTATGATGCGCTCGCCCTGAAGCGGCTCGGCCTCTCCATTCCCTATCGCACCACGGCGCTGGCCTCCTTCACCAGCTATTCCGTCTCGTTCACGCTCGGCTTCCCGCTCGTGACCGGCGGCACGGTGCGCTACTGGATCTATTCGGCCAAGGGCGTGCGCGCCTCCGAGGTCGCGAGCCTGACCGTCATCGCCGGCCTGACCTTCTGGCTCGGCCTCGGGGCGATCCTCTGCGCCTGCCTGTTTTACGCCACCGATTCCGTCGCCACGCTGGCGCGGACCTCGCCGCTCGTGGTCCAGGGCGTCGGCGCCGCGGTCGCGCTCGGCACGCTGTTCTATCTCGTCTGGGTCGCGACCGACGAGCGCAACCTGCGCCTCAGCGGCTGGAACCTGCCGCTGCCGGGCCTCGGCATCACCCTGGCGCAGATGGCGCTCGGCGCCTGCGAGGTCTGCGCCGCCGCCGCCGTGCTCTTCGTCCTGCTGCCCGGTGGGCATAATCTCGATTATCCGGCCTTCCTTGCCGCCTATATCTTCGCCTGCCTGATCGGCATCGCCAGCCATGCGCCGGGCGGGGCTGGGGTGTTCGAGGCGACGATGCTGCTGGCGCTGAACCGGCTGCCTTACGAGCAGGTCGTCGGCGCGCTCGTGCTCTTCCGCATCATCTACTACCTGCTGCCCTTCATTCTCGCGCTGGTGCTGCTGGCGCTGAGCGAGATGATCAAGCGCATCAAGCGGCACGATATCTGAGGCTGCGAGGCCCGGGATCGGTTACGGCATTCTCGAGCAAGTGCGCACCGGTTCGCGTGCTCTATGTCTCGCCGCCATCGTCGAGATAGGCCCTGGCGCTGAGCACGATCTGCGTGTCGGTCTCGCCGATCGCGGCCTCGTCCTTGTCCTCATAGGGAATGGCATGGAGCACATGGCGGATGGCGTTGAGCCTTGTGCGCAGCTTGTCATTGGCCCGGATCACGGTCCATGGCGCCCATTCGGTCGAGGTCCGCATCAGCATCTGCTCGAACGCGTCGGAATAGGCGTCGAAGCGCGGGATCGCCTCGAAATCGATCGGCGACAGCTTCCAGCGCTTCAGCGGGTCGTGCCAGCGCGCGTGCAGCCGGCTCATCTGCATCTCCCTGCCGATGCTCAGGAAGAGCTTGATCAGGCGGATGCCGTCGCGCGCCAGCATGCCCTCGAAGGCGGGCGCCTCGCGCAGGAAGGCGTCGGTCTGCTCCTGGGAGCAGAACTCCATCGCCCGCTCGACCCCGGCCCGGTTGTACCAGGAGCGGTCGAAGAACACGACCTCGCCGGCAGACGGCATCTCGGCCGCGTAGCGCTGGAAATACCATTGCCCCTTCTCGATATCGGAAGGCTTGGGCAGCGCCACGACGCGCGCCTGGCGCGGATTGAGATGCTGGGTGAAGCGGGCGATCGCGCCGCCCTTGCCGGCACCGTCGCGACCTTCGAAGACGATGACGATGCGCTCGCCCTTGTCGCGCGCCCAGCTCAGCAGCTTGAGCAGCTCGATCTGCAGCGGCACGAGCTCCCGCTGGTAGCGCTTGCGCTTCATGCGCTTGTCATAGGGATAGTCGCCGCTGCGGAAGGCTGCGCCCTCGATCGCGGCCGGCAGCTCCTCCGCCTCGATGTTGAAGCTCAGGCGTGGCGTCGTCTTGCGCCGCAGGGTCGGCGTGGTCACGGTCTTGGCCAGGCGCTTCGCCTTGGCTTTTGCCCTCGGCCGGCTGGCCCGCTTCGCCTTGAGACCGGAAGCTGGTTTCGCCATCGCCTCACTCCTTTGCTGGCTCGTCAAGCTAGACCGGCAGTCGACTGAAGGGAAATGGCCGTTCGCATTTATCCTTAGGCGGCACGATTGGCAGAGCCGTCGCCGCGTCCTATAGGGCACCACCTCTACCCCCCGGAAGGCATGGGCTCCATGTTCGATGTCGTCGATCCTCAGGCACCGGTTACCGCCGCGCTGGTCGAGGCGCTCGGCTCGGCCGTGGTGCTGCTCGACCCGCAGGGCGTCGCACAGGCCTTGAGCCCGGCAATGCTGGCGCTGATTCCGGCGCTCGAGAAGGGCCAGCCGCTGACGCTCGTCCTGCGCGATCCCGATCTGATCGACGCCATCGAGGATGTCTCGCGCGATGGCGGACGCCGCGTCATCGAGCTGGTCGAGCGCGTGCCGGTCGAGAGGACCTTCCGCATCCATATCGCCGCGCTCAAGGGTGCCGGCTGGCGTCGCTCGGTCATGCTGACCTTCGAGGATCTCAGCGAGCTGCGAGTCACCGAGCGCATGCGCGTCGACTTCGTCGCCAATGCCAGCCACGAGCTGCGCACGCCTCTGGCCTCGCTGCTCGGCTTCGTCGAAACCCTGCAGGGCCCGGCCCGCAACGATGCCGGTGCCCGCGACCGCTTCCTCTCGATCATGCGCGAGCAGGGCCTGCGCATGGCGCGCCTGGTCGACGACCTCCTGTCGCTCTCCAGGATCGAGCTGCGCGCCCACCTGGCGCCGGAAACGCCGGTCGATCTCGCCGGCATCTCCCGCGAGATCGTCGATTCCCTCACCCTGATGGCGCGCGAGCGCAAGGTCGCCTTGCACCTCCACCTGCCGCCCGAGCCGGTCAAGGTCGCTGGCGACCGCGACGAATTGCTGCGGCTGATGGAGAACCTCGTCGAGAACGCCATCAAATACGGGCGCGAGAATGGCGAGGTCCAGATCGACGTCGCCGCCGGCCCGGCCGAGGCCAGCGTCAGCGTCCGCGATGACGGCCCGGGCATCGCGCCCGAGCACCTGCCGCGCCTGACCGAGCGCTTCTACCGGGTCGATACGGCGGCGAGCCGCGAGGCGGGTGGCACCGGACTCGGTCTCGCCATCGTGAAACATATCGTGCTACGCCACCGCGGGCGGCTCACCATCGAGAGCGCGCTGGGCAAGGGCGCCACCTTCAAGGCCATATTGCCGCGCCTGGAAGCGCAGAATCGGCCCCTATCGGCCTGAAAAGGTTAACGAGCCGCGTCCGGACACGATGTCACATGACGGATATAAGACGGCTAACATGACGATCTGTCATGTGACTGTCATAGAGAGGGTGTTTGAGCAAAGCCGCTAAACCTGTGACCCACAGAGGGCTCCTCAATGCGCAAAATTCTCATTCTCGCGGCTGCGACAGTCGGTCTTGCCGGCGTTGCCCAGGCCGCTGACATCACCGGCGCTGGCGCCACCTTTCCCTTCCCGATCTATTCGAAGTGGGCTGAAGCCTACAAGAAAGAGACCAATGTCGGCCTGAACTATCAGTCGATCGGCTCGGGTGGCGGCATCCGTCAGATCAAGGCCAAGACCGTCGCCTTCGGCGCGACCGACGCCCCGCTCCCGGGCGACGACCTCAAGAAGGACGGCCTGATCCAGTTCCCGACCGTCATGGGCGGCGTCGTTCCGGCCATCAACGTCGCTGGCGTCGAAGCCGGCAAGCTCAAGCTCTCGGGCGAGCTGATCGCCGAGATCTACATGGGCAACATCAAGAAGTGGAACGATCCCAAGATCGTCGCCCTGAACGCCGACATCAAGCTGCCCGACGCCAACATCAACCCGGTCTATCGTTCGGACGGCTCGGGCACGACCTACGTGTTCACCGACTATCTCTCGCGTGTCTCGGCTGACTGGAAGTCCAAGATCGGCACCAACCAGTCGGTCCAGTGGCCGGTCGGCATCGGCGGGAAGGGCAACGAAGGCGTCTCGGCTTCGGTCAAGCAGGTCGCCAACTCGATCGGCTATGTCGAGTACGCCTATGCCAAGCAGAACAAGCTGGCCTACGCTCTCGTCAAGAACGCTGACGGCAACTTCCCGGCTCCGGACGACAAGGCCTTCCAGGCCGCTGCCGCCAACGCCAACTGGAACGAGGCTCCTGGCTTCGGCATCTCGCTGAACAACCAGAAGGGCGCTCAGGCCTGGCCGATCACCTCCGCCACCTTCCTGCTCGTCCACGCCAAGCCGGAGAAGCCGGAAGAGGTTCAGGCTGCCCTGAAGTTCGTCGACTGGGCCTACTCGAAGGGTGACCAGCTCGCTCTCGACCTCGACTACGTGCCGCTTCCGGCCAACGTCAAGGATCAGGTCCGCGCCGCCTGGAAGGGCGTCACCGACAACTCCGGCAAGCCGATCTTCTGATCGCTGCTGCGGGATTACACGGAACGGGGGCCAGTCCGGCCCCCGTTTCATGACAGCACGTTAAGATTTACACTTTCGCTTCTCCCCTGCGACCGGAGTAACCACGGATGGCTGCCGTGACAGATCACATGACCGCGCCCGGCGCGCCCGCCATTCGTCGCACTCCGATGGCGACATTCGACCTGATTTTCCGCAATGCCAGCTTCCTGGCGGCGCTGTTCGTGCTGGTGCTGCTCGCCGGCATCATGCTGTCGATGGTCATCGGCGGCTGGCCCGCCTTCCGCGAGTTCGGCCTCGGCTTCATCACCTCCAGCGTCTGGGACACCCAGCGCGAGCAGTACGGCGCCTGGCCGGCCATCGTCGGCACCCTGTCGACGGCGCTGATCGCGCTTCTCGTCGGCGTCCCGCTTTCGCTTGGCATCGCGGTCTACCTGACCCAGCTCGCCCCGGCCTGGATCAAGCAGCCGGTCTCGACGGCGATCGAGCTCCTCGCCGCGGTGCCCTCGATCATCTACGGCATGTGGGGCCTCTTCGTCTTCGTCCCGCTCTTCGCCGCCTATGTGCAGATCCCGGTCTCGAACCTCGTCGAGGGCATCCCGATCCTCGGCACGGTCATGTATTCGCGCTCGCCGTCCGGCCTGGGCATCCTGACGGCCGGCATCATCCTGGCCTTCATGATCATCCCGTTCATCGCCTCGATCACGCGCGACATGCTCGACCAGATCCCGTCCGTGCTGCGTGAATCGGCCTACGGTATCGGCGCCACGACCTGGGAGGTCGTGCGCCACGTACTGGTGCCTCAGGCCGGTGTCTCGATCATCGGTGCGATCATGCTCGGGCTGGGCCGCGCGCTCGGCGAGACCATGGCCGTCACTTTCGTCGTCGGCAACGCCAACCGCCTCTCTGCCTCGATCATGGATCCGGGCTCGACCATCGCTTCGCGCATCGCCAACGAGTTCAACGAGGCCATGGGCCTGCAGCTCAACTCGCTGATCGCGCTCGGCTGCATCCTGTTCTTCGTCACCTTCGTCGTCCTCGTCGCTGCGCGCATCCTCGTCGCGCGCGTCAAGTCGTTCTGAGCGGAGCCGGACCGATGACCATGACCACTCCCGCCGGTTCGACTGAAGTCGTCTGGGGCCGCGTCCGCCAGGGCCGGCGCACCGCCGACCGCGCGATGAAGCTGATCGCCACCGGTTTCACCTTCCTCGCCATCTTCGTGCTGTTCTGGATCCTCGGCTTGCTGATCGTGAAGGGCATCGGCGGGCTCTCGCTCGCCACCTTCACCCATGTCACGCCCGGCCCCGGTTCCGAGGGCGGCGGCCTCGCCAACGCCATCGTCGGCTCGTTGGTGCTGACCTTCCTCGGCATCGTCGTGGCGACGCCGGTCGGCGTGCTCGCCGGCACCTACCTGGCCGAATACGGCCGCGGCTCGAAGCTTGCCGACCTGATCCGCTTCATCAACGACATCCTGCTCTCGGCCCCGTCGATCCTGATCGGTCTGTTCGTCTACGTCATCCTGGTCGAGCCCTTCCGCGGCTATTCCGGCTGGGCCGGCGGCGTCGCGCTCGGCATCATCGCGATCCCGGTCATCGTGCGCACCACCGAGGACATGCTGCGCCTCGTCCCCGGCGGCCTGCGCGAGGCGGGTTCGGCGCTCGGCGCGCCGCCCTCCGTCGTCATCACCAGCGTCACTTGGCGCGCCGCCAAATCGGGCATGGTCACCGGCATCCTGCTGGCGCTCGCCCGCATCGCCGGCGAGACGGCGCCGCTGATCTTCACCGCGCTCAACAACAATTCCTGGTTCGCCTGGAACCTGTCGGGCGGCGTCGCCAACCTGCCGGTCACGATCTACCAGTTCGCCTCGGCTCCTTACGAGAACTGGCAGGAGCTCGCCTGGGCCGGCTCCCTGATCATCACCGTCTCCATTCTGATACTGTCGGTCGTCGCACGTCGTATCGTGCGCGGCGGCAAGTGATCGGCCTTTAACCCTCGTCTGAAGGAACAAGTCGATGCTTTCGACGCTGGAACTAAGCCCCCAAACCCTTGATGCCAACGCCCCGGTCCGGATCGCGGTCAAGAACCTCGATTTCTACTATGGCGAGCACCGCGCGCTGAAGAGCATCAACCTGGACTTCCGTGATCGCCACGTCACGGCGCTGATCGGCCCCTCCGGCTGCGGCAAGTCCACGCTGCTGCGCATCTTCAACCGCATCTACTCGCTCTATCCGGAGCAGAAGGCGACCGGCGAGATCCTGCTCGACGGGCGCAACGTCCTCGACCCGAAGATCGATGTGAACGAGCTGCGCTCGCGCGTCGGCATGGTCTTCCAGAAGCCGACGCCCTTCCCGATGTCGATCTATGACAACGTCGCCTTCGGCATCCGTCTCTACGAGAAGCCGCCGAAATCCGAGCTCGACGACCGCGTCGAGGGCGCCCTGCGCCGTTCCGCGCTCTGGGACGAGGTCAAGGACAAGCTCAAGAGCTCCGGCATGGGCCTCTCGGGCGGCCAGCAACAGCGCCTCTGCATCGCGCGCACCATCGCGCAGAAGCCGGAAGTGATCCTGTTCGACGAGCCGACCTCGGCGCTCGACCCGATCTCGACCGGCAAGGTCGAGGACCTGCTCGAGCAGCTCAAGACCGACTTCACCATCGTCATCGTCACCCACAACATGCAGCAGGCGGCGCGTATCTCGCAGTACACCGCCTTCATGTATCTTGGTGAGGTGATCGAGTTCGATGCGACCAACACCATCTTCATGAACCCGAACAAGAAGCAGACGCAGGACTACGTCACCGGCCGTTTCGGCTGATCCGTGATGAAGCCAGTTTGCCGACAAAGGATTTAGCCGAGATGTCCGAACATATCGTCCGCTCCTACGACGCCGACCTCGAGGGGATCCGTCGCAGCCTTGCCGAGATGGGTGGCATGTCCGAGCGCATGCTCGGCGATTCCACCGTCGCCCTGGTGCGCCGCGACACCTCGCTCGCCCAGAAGGTGATCACCGCCGACCAGCGCCTGGACAATCTCCAGCGCGATGTCGAGGAAAAGGCGGTGCTGACCATCGCCCGCCGCCAGCCGCTCGCCAATGACCTGCGTGAGCTGATCTCGGCGATCCGTATCGCCGCCGACATCGAGCGCGTCGGCGATCTCGCCAAGAACATCGCCAAGCGCGCCGTCGCCATTGCCGGCCAGTTCCAGCCGCCGCATCGCGCCGTCGTCGGCCTCGAGCATATCAGCCGGCTGGTCCAGTCCCAGCTCAAGGACGTGCTCGATGCCTATGCCGCCGGCAACGAGCAGAAGGCCATGGAGGTCTGGCGCCGCGACGACGAGATCGACGCGCTCTACACCTCGCTCTTCCGCGAGCTGCTGACCTATATGATGGAAGATCCGCGCAACATCACCTTCTGCACGCATCTTCTGTTCTGCGCCAAGAACGTCGAGCGCATTGGCGATCACACCACGAATATCGCCGAGACGATCCACTATCTCGTCACCGGCGAGACCCTGGACTCCCGCCCGAAGGTCGACACGACCAATATTCTGGTCGACGTCGCGCCTGGAAAGTAAAGTCAAGTCAAAACCCCGGAGCAATGACGGGTCCAAGCTGGGCCGGTCATTGCTCTGGCCTTCTGGATTCTTGAAACATGCCCGCACGCATCCTGATCGTGGAGGACGAGGAGCCGCTCACGCTGCTCCTGCGCTACAATCTCGAGGCTGAAGGCTTCGAGGTCGACAGCGTCGCTCGTGGCGACGATGCCGAGCTGCATCTGCGCGACCACACGCCCGACCTCGTGCTGCTCGACTGGATGCTGCCGGGCTTGTCCGGCATCGAGCTGTGCCGCCGGCTTCGCGCCCGGCGCGATACCGAGCGCGTGCCGATCATCATGCTGACCGCCCGCGGCGAGGAGACCGAGCGCGTGCGCGGCCTTGCCACCGGCGCCGACGATTACGTCGTCAAGCCGTTCTCGCTGCCCGAGCTGATCGCCCGCATCCAGGCGCTGCTCCGCCGGGCCAAGCCCGGCCATGTCGCGGGCCTGCTGGCCGCCGGCGATCTCGAGCTTGACCGCACGACGCGGCGCGTCCGCCGCTCCGGCATGGAGCTGCATCTCGGACCGACCGAGTTCCGCCTGCTCGAATTCCTGATGCAGGCGCCGGGCCGGGTCTATTCCCGCGCCCAGCTGCTCGACGCCGTCTGGGGCCGCGACGTCTATATCGACGAGCGCACCGTCGACGTTCATGTCGGGCGGCTGCGCAAGGCGATCACGCCCGAGAACGCCAAGGATCCGCTGCGCACGGTCCGCGGTGCCGGCTACGCCTTCGACGAGACCTTTGCACGTAGCTGAGTGTCCCGCTTAGCGCGGCGCTGCGATGATGATCGCAGCGCCGGCGAGGCAGATGATCCCGCCGGCAATGTCCCAGCGATCGGGCCGAGAGCCCTCCGCAAGCCAGAGCCAAAGCAGCGAGGCGACGATGTAGATGCCGCCATAGGCGGCATAGGCGCGCCCGGCCGCCTCGCTCTCGACCAGCGTCAGCAGCCAGGCGAACAGCGCCAGCGAGACGAGGCCCGGCGCCAGCCACCAGGCCGGCTTGTCGAGCCTGAACCAGGCCCAGAAGGCGAAGCAACCGGCGATCTCGGCAAGTGCCGCCGCGGCATAAATGGCAAAGCTCGGCATCATCTCTCCAGCATGCGCCGGCTTTGCCAAACGCGCCGGGAAGTTTAGAGCCTATTCCGGCGGAAACCTATCCGCGTCATCCCGGTACAAGCCCTGAGAGCGGTGTCGGCGCTACGCCGTGCTTCGGCTGGGATGACGGGGCTAGAGCGAGGATAGGCCGGGACCATGGCACGTGACATCGCGATCATTGGCGCAGGCCCGGCCGGCCTGATCGCGGCCGAGCGCCTCGCCGAGGCAGGCTACGCGGTAACGCTCTATGACCGCATGCCCTCGCCGGCGCGCAAATTCCTGCTGGCCGGGCGCGGCGGCCTCAATCTCACCCATTCCGAGCCGTTCGAGACCTTCCTCACCCGCTATCGCGAGGCCGCTCCCTGGCTTGAACCCGCCCTGCGTGCCTTCCCGCCGCAGGCGCTGCGTGACTGGGCCGATGGGCTCGGCCAGGAGACCTTCATCGGCAGCAGCGGTCGCGTCTTTCCCAAGGCGATGAAGGCCTCGCCGCTGCTGCGCGCCTGGCTGCGCCGGCTCGAAGGGCTCGGCGTCGCCTTCGCCCCGCGCCACGATTGGCGCGGCTGGGGCGAGAACGGCGCGCTACTCTTCGAGCATGACGGCGCAACCGTCGAAGCCCACCCCGCCGCGACACTGCTGGCGCTCGGAGGCGCAAGCTGGCCGCGGCTCGGCTCCGATGGCGGGTGGACGCCCCTGCTTGCCGAGCGGGGCATCGCGCTCTTGCCTTTGCGCCCGGCCAATGGCGGCTTCGCTGTCGCCTGGTCGCAAATCTTCCGCGAACGTTTCGCTGGGGCGCCATTGAAGCGCATCGCCATCTGCTTCGCCGGCGGGGAGGCGAGGGGCGAGGCGATGATCGATGCCGACGGGCTGGAGGGTGGCGCGGTCTATGCGCTCTCCGCCCCACTGCGCGAGGCGATACAGCGCGACGGCAAGGTCGCCATCAGGCTCGATCTCAGGCCGGATCTCGACGAGGCCCATCTTGCGGAACGCCTCGCCGCCCGTCGCAAGGGGGAGACCCTGAGCAACCACCTGCGCAAGGCTGCCGGTCTCGCGCCCGTTTCGGTCGCGCTGTTGCGCGAGCCCGGCCGCCTGCCGGAAGAGCCTGCAGCGCTCGCCGCTCTGATCAAGGCCTTGCCGCTGATGCTCACCGGCCTGCGCCCGATCGAGCGCGCCATCTCGACCGCTGGCGGCATCGCGACGAGCGAGCTCGACGAGAACCTCATGCTGAAGCGTCTGGCGGGCACGTTTGCCGCCGGCGAGATGCTCGATTGGGAGGGGCCGACCGGCGGCTATTTGCTCCAGGCCTGTTTCGCCACGGGCGTCGCGGCAGCGCTGGGGATCGAAAGCTGGCTTCGCAGTTAGGGGCGCATTGTCGAAAGACTGTCGGATAAGCCTGCTAACCACCTGAACGGCCGCGCTCCGCGGCGCGTTTCCAGGGCAGGGGCAGGACAGATGACGGGCGAGGATCGGCCGCTGGGCGGCGTTCACCTGAATGCCGGGTTCGGTGGGTTGCAAAGCCGCACCCCACATGAGGTGGCGGCGGCGCCCCGTTTCGAACTGCTGATCGTCGGCGACTTCGGCGGGGAGAGCCGGATGAGCGACCTCACCAGCGAGGATATCGCCTCCGCGCTCGCCGGCCACGGCGCCGTCATCCGCTTCGATGTGCCGAACCATCTCGGCAGCGAGCCGCCTGCGCTCGCCATCGCCCTGCCGGTTCGCTCGCTGCGCGATCTCGACCCGGGCACGATCGCGGCCCGCGTGCCCGAGATCGTCAAAGCCGAAGCGATCGCGGCCGAGATCGCCCGCAGCGGCTCCGTCGCCGGGCTCGATGCCGAGGCGAAAGGCCCGCGCTTCGACAAGCTGACCGCGGCGCTCGCCGGGCAATTGCGCACGCCGCGCCAGGCCGCCGCTGCCACCGCACCGGCTGCGGCCGAAGACAATTCGCTAGACAGCCTCCTCTCGCTGGTCGATGTGCCGGGTGCACCGCAGCAGGCCGACCCCGCCAGCGCCGCCATCTCCGCCTTCCTCTCCTCGACGCGCGGGCCGCAAGCCGCGCCCTCCGGCGCATCCGCCGCCCGCCCCGACGCGGTCACCCGCCAGATCGAGGCGATCACCCGGCATCCCGCCTGGCTCACGGCCGAGGCCGCCTGGCGTGGCCTGAAGCTCGTGCTCTCCGCCCGCGGTCGCGGCACGAAGCCGGCGCTCAAGCTCTGGGATCTCGGCGGCGAGAGCATCACCGACGCGCTCGCAAATGACGGGTTCATCGGCGCGCTGGCCGAAACTGCGCAGGAGGCGCGCTGGAGCGCGATCCTGGTCGTCGGCGCTTTCGGCACCTCAGCCGCCGATTTCGAGGCGCTGCGCCATCTCGCATTGCTCGGCTACGCCAGCCAGACTCCGGTCATCGTCTCGCTCGCGGCCGGTTTTTTCGGCAAGCCTGCCGCCGAGGTCGCGGCGATGGACAATCCCGCCGCCCTGCTCGACGGCCCGGCCCATGCCGCCTGGCGTGGCCTGCGCGACCGGCCGGAAAGCCAGTTCCTCTTCGCAGCCTGGAACGACGTCGTGCTGCGCGCCGGCGAGGGACAGGCCCCACTCTGGGGCGACGCCGGACTCGTCGTCGCCGCGCAGATCCTCTCCAGCCTGTCGCGCAGCGGCTGGCCGACCGAGATCCTCGGTAACCAGAACCCGGTCGAGGGTCTCGACGTGGTCGAGCTTTCCGTCCGCGGCGGCAAGACCATCGCGCTGCCGCTATGCGCTGCGCTCGATGGCGGCGTGGCCCGCGATCTCGCCCGCGATGGGCTGATGGCGCTGGTGGGCCGGGCCGATCGCGACCAGGCCTGGCTCGTGCGCGCCGCCGCCGTCCACCAATACGGCGCCGTCACCGATGAGATGAAGGCGGCGATGGAGGGCTTTGCCGGGTTGCCTTTCCGCTTCGTCTCCAGCCTGCTCGAATCCGTCAGCCGCGAGCGGGTCGAGACCTTGCCGCGCGGCATCTCCGATCACGATGCCGCCCTGCTGATCGAGCAGGCGCTGAGCGATCTCGTCCAGACGACCGGGCCGGGCGCGGCGGTCACCGTCGCGCCGACCGCAGCTTCTCAAGACGGGGCTCGCGCCTTCGAGGTCTCGGTCACGCTCGGCCGCGAGGTCATGGGCGGCTTCGGTTTCTCCTTCGATATCGAGGCCTAGACAAATCGATTCCTCCTTCCGACGCAGCCGCGAAGATGAACGGGAGCAAACCTTTCCGTTCAGGCGCGGTTGCAGTTCCGACGGCTCTACTGGAGCCAACAGACGAAGGAGGAACTCATGCGTCAGTTACTGATCGCCGCAGCCATCGCGCTCGGAACGGCCGCGACGCCGTCCGTCGCGAGCGAGGTCTTCAAGGGATCGGCCGCGCTCGACAAGACCGAGGCCACCTATGTGCGGCACACGCGCGAGCACCGCATGTGGGAGATCCAGCGGAACATGGAATGGCAGGACCGGCGCCGCCACTATGATCGCGGCTACGGCTATGGCTATCGCCGCCATCATGGCCCGCCGCCCTGGGCGCCGGCCTATGGGCGCCGCTATCAGGAGGAGCGCTACTACGACCGCTTCTGATCCCGCTTCCGACAGGGCCCGGCCGCAAGGCCGGGCCTTCTCGTGTCCGGCGCAACCTCGCCGGTCTCACCGCGTTGCCTCAAGACCAAAGCAACGCAGGGAGGCCCGCGATGGCGCAGAGCAAGCGCAAATGGTCGGGCGAGGTAACCCGCCACAGCGACGCGCTCGACCTTAAGAGCTCGGTCTTCAAATCCGACGATCCGCGTCGCATCGCCGGCTCGCTCAAGCGCTCGGCCGAGGGCAGCCGGCGGCGCAAATCGAGCCCGTTCCGCTCGGCCATGTCGATGCTGACCTTCTACGTCAACCGCGCCGGCAGGAACCTGCCGAAGGAGAAGTTGAGGACGCTCGACGCCGCCAAGCACAGCCTGCGCCGGCTCTTCCATCGCGAATAGGGGCGGAGATCCTCCGCCCCTGCAATGGTGAGCCTCAGCCCTTCACGAAGGCGAGCAGGTCGGGATTGAGCACATCGGCATGAATGGTCAGCATCCCGTGCGGATAGCCCGGATAGGTCTTGAGCGTGCCCTTCTTCAGCAGCTTGACCGAGAGCAGCGCCGCGTCCGCGATCGGCACGACCTGGTCATCCTCGCCGTGGAGCACGAGCGTCGGCACGGTGATCGCCTTCAGATCCTCGGTCTGGTCGGTTTCCGAGAAGGCCTTGATGCCTTCATAGTGCGCCAGCGCGCCGCCGATCATGCCCTGGCGCCACCAGTTCTGGATTACGCCCTGCGAGACCTGCGCGCCCGGCCGGTTGAAGCCGTAGAACGGGCCCGAGGCGACATCGAGATAGAACTGCGCGCGGTTGGCGGCGAGCGCGCTGCGGAAATCGTCGAATACCGAGATCGGCGTGCCCCCAGGATTGGCTTCGGTCTTCAGCATCAGCGGCGGAATGGCGCTGACCAGCACGGCCTTGGCGACGCGGCCCTGGGGCTGGCCGAATTTCGCGACATAGCGGGCGACCTCGCCGCCGCCGGTCGAGTGGCCGATATGGACAGAATTGCGCAGGTCGAGATGCTCGGCCACGGCCGAGGCATCGGCGGCGTAATGGTCCATGTCGTTGCCGGTATCGACCTGCGATGAGCGGCCATGGCCACGCCGGTCATGCGCCACGACGCGATAGCCATGCTGCAGGAAGAACAGCATCTGCGCGTCCCAGTCGTCGGAGGAGAGCGGCCAGCCATGGTGGAAGACGATCGGCTGGGCGTTCTTCGGCCCCCAATCCTTGTAGAAGATCTCGGTGCCGTCCTTGGTTCTGACGAAGCCGCTGCTCATGGGATGGTCTCCTCTTGGGTGCTGGTTGGAGGCGAGGGATTGCGCGAAGGCCCCGGTGGGCAGCAGGCTCGCCACCGAGGCGCCGGCCGCGGCAGCGACGACGCTGCGTCGGGTAAGACCGGGATGGGGTACGCTGTGGCTCATGGCTTGCTCCGCAACGGGTTTAGCGATGCGGAAAAGCTAGGCGAGCGACTCGTGGCCGAGAATCCTACATAGGGTTCGGCGGATCATACGAAGGTGTGGGGCGGCCGCGCCAACAGAGTCATTGCGAGAAGCGTAGCGACGAAGCAACCCAGGGGGACGTCGAGCGAGACCCCCTGGATTACTTCGCTGCGCTCGCAATGACGGGGTTGGCTCAGGGCCCGAACGTCAGTGGCGTACAATTCCTCAGACGAAGCCGATCCAGCGCCCGGCGACCAGCGCCGCCAGCCAGAGCGCGAGCGAGGCCGCGGCTCCCGCGCGGATCCGCGCCGAGGGGCGGTCATCGGCCAGCGCCTCCCGAAAGCCAGCGCCATGGTGCTGCAGCGCGATATTGCCAAGTGCCAGCGCGAGCAGGCCGAGCTTGTAGAGGAAGGCCGGGTTCGCCGCATATTCGGTCGGCTTGACGGTGAACAGCCAGAACCCCGTGACCAGCGCGAGCGCCAGGCCGAAGCCGGCCGCCCGCACCAGGAACGGGCCGATCACCGCGAGCGGCGCGCCGCGGATCACGCCGACGAGGCGCAGGTCGAGCGGCAGGATGGCGCCGAGCAACAGGCCGATGCCAAGGATATGCGCGGCATTGACGAACAGATAGACGGTGCCGGAGCGCTGCAGCAGCAGCGCGCCCGGCCACTGCCCGAGCGCCTCGATCACAGCCACCGCGCCGCGTCAGTTCGTGCGGATGCGCTCCGGATACATGTCGTAATTCTTGCCGGCGATCGTGATGCGCACCGCCTTCATATGCGCCTTCTCCTTGTCGAGATGGCGGTTGCCCAGCGCGGTCACCTTGTCGCCGGGCTTGGCGGTGTCGCCGCGGAAGCCGGAGCGTTCGGTCTGGTTGGGATTGCCGAGGTCGACCTGCCAGAGCTTGCCGCCGGATTCGACCATCAGCAGCGGGTGCGGCGGCGCCATCGAGATCTTGCGAATGGTGCCGTCGAGCGTCATTTGCTCGCCCTCGGCCCAGGACCAGCCGTGATGCGCCAGGGCCGGGGCGGCGAAGGCGACGAGCCCGAAGGCAATGAGACTGCGGCGGTTCGGCGTCATCTGGTCTCTCCCTTCCGCGCCGCGCTTCTGCGGCTTGTGGGCTATTCAACCACGAAACCGGGGCGGTGTTGCAGGGGATTGGGTCACATCTGCGTTGTGGAGTGATTTTCGGCCCCTCTCGCGCCACATTCGCGCTTGTCACGCTCATCCGCCAGCCCCGGCGACTAGGCTCTCGGATTGCAACAAGCATCGCGTAACGCAACTATCAATTAACCGGGGGTGAATTGAAGTTGCATCTGCATACAAATCGCGCAACTATGCACTCTAAAGTTGAAATTCAATGCTGAGGCTGTGTTGATATGGCTAAGGTCAATGAGAAAATTGCAGAACCTACTCCAGCCACGCAGATTGCCGAAGCCGCACTAAAAAAGAAGCGGACTCAGCGTTCTTTTCCTGCCTCATCATTTGAGGAGCCGTTGTCTTTTGCCAAGGCTATTTTTCAAATTGGCAGTGGGCAGGCTGTAAAACGACTCACTCTCTTCGATCAACTGGGAAAATCGCCGGAGAGTGGAGGGTCGAGGCAGCTAATTGTTAACGCCGGTCGTTACGGATTAACGAAAGGTGGGGTTCAAGCGGACAATATCGAGCTCACCCCCGAAGGATTGAAAGCCGTCGATGAGCAGGTATCGGGGCGAGAGCAAGTCAGGACTAGAGCAAATCTAGCAATTTTGGGCATCGAGCCATTTGAAAAGCTGTACCAAAAATTTGTTGGGAATAAATTGCCAGCACACGCTGTTCTTATTGATGCCGCGAAGGACATCGGAATCGAGAGCGAGCATGCGCCGGAGGCAATCGATACTTTTGTCGTTAATTTGAGATTTGTTGGATTGCTAAAGACATTATCCGGAGCTGAAAGAATAGTATCTCTGGATATGTTGCTCGATGAGTTGCCTGCATCCGGTGTCAAGGCCGGCATCGAAGTGCAAACGGTGCGGCAAACAACAAGTGTTATTACATCTGAGCATGCGCACTTCGAACAAACTTGCTTTTATGTTGCGCCAATTGGCGAGGAGGGGTCCGAGGCTCGAAAACATTCCGATCTTTTCCTGGGAACTTTAGTGGAGCCTGCTGTTGAGAATTTTAAACTAAAGGTAGTCCGAGCTGACGCGATTGATAAGCCTGGGGTAATCACACGTCAAATAATTGACTACATAATGCGTGCGAGATTGGTCATCGCAGATTTGTCTTTTCACAATCCTAACGTGTTTTACGAATTGGCCCTCCGACATTCTGTTAAACTACCGATCGTTCAGATTATTAGATCGGCTGATAAGGTTCCGTTTGATGTAAATCAAATGAGAACAATTCAAATTGATACTTCAGATATATACTCGTTTGCTCCGAAGATCGAATCTTACCGAGCCGAGATTGCAAATCAAGTTAGGCGCTCGCTCGAGGCTGATCATATCGTTGATACCCCGATATCAGTTTACTTTCCGAGCATGACGGTGAAGCTTTAGGGACGCCTATCTCCGTCCCCGCCGCTTGCGCTCTTCCCCCGCCCCGAGCGGCCGTGATTCCGGCACCGGCCCCATCTCATCCAGCGTCGGCTTGCGGACGCGCGAATTCCCCGCGCCGAGCGGGCTGAAGCGCTCTCCGCTTCTCGGCTTCGCCTCGCCACCACCCCAGTTATGCGGGCCCATATCCGCATCGGTCGGCTTGCGCGCCCGCGTCGGCAGGTTGGCGCTGGCGCCGTAACTGCGCTCACCCTTGTACTTTCCGGCACTCGCCTCGACATCGCCCTGCCGGGCCAGCGGGTCGTCGGCGATGGCGAGCTCGGTCGCCTGCAGGCGCTTGATCTCGTCGCGCAGCCTGGCGGCGGTCTCGAATTCGAGGTCGGCCGCGGCCTCGCGCATGCGCTTCTCGAGATCGGCGATGGCCGCCTTGAGGTTGTGGCCGGCGACGGGCGCCTCGACCAGCCCCCTGTCGACCGTGACATGGTCGCGCTCATAGACCGAGCCGAGGATGTCGCCGATATTCTTGCGCACCGTCTGCGGCGTGATGCCGTGCTCGAGGTTATAGGCCTCCTGCTTCTCGCGCCGGCGATTGGTCTCGGCCATGGCCCGCTCCATCGAGCCGGTGACATGGTCGGCATAGAGGATGACCTTGCCGTCGACATTTCGGGCCGCGCGGCCGATCGTCTGGATCAGCGAGGTCTCGGAGCGCAGGAAGCCTTCCTTGTCGGCGTCGAGAATGGCGACGAAGCCGCATTCGGGAATGTCGAGGCCCTCGCGCAGCAGGTTGATGCCGACGAGCACGTCAAAGGCCCCGAGGCGCAGGTCACGCAGGATCTCGATGCGCTCGATCGTGTCGATATCGGAGTGCATGTAGCGCACGCGCACGCCGTTCTCGTGCAGGTATTCGGTCAGATCCTCCGCCATGCGCTTGGTCAGCACGGTGACCAGCGTGCGATAGCCTTTCTCGGTGACCTCCTTGATCTCGTCGAGCAGGTCGGCGACCTGGTGCTTGGCCGGCCGCACCTCGACCGGCGGGTCGATCAGCCCGGTCGGGCGGATGACCTGCTCGGTGAAGACGCCGCCGGTCTGGTCCATTTCCCAGCCGCCGGGCGTGGCCGAGACATGGACCGATTGCGGGCGCATCGCGTCCCATTCCTCGAAGCGCAGCGGCCGGTTGTCCATGCAGGAGGGCAGGCGGAAACCGTATTCGGCCAGCGTCGCCTTGCGGCGGAAGTCGCCCCGGTACATCGCGCCGATCTGCGGCACGGTGACGTGGCTCTCGTCGGCGAAGACCAGCGCATTGTCGGGCAGGTATTCGAACAGGGTCGGCGGCGGCTCGCCCGGCTTGCGGCCGGTGAGATAGCGCGAATAGTTCTCGATGCCGTTGCAGGAGCCGGTCGCCTCGATCATCTCGATATCGAAGGTGCAGCGTTGGTCGAGCCGTTGCGCCTCGAGATAGCGGCCCATGCGGTTGAGCTCGTCGAGCCGACCCTTGAGCTCCTCCTTGATCGACTTCACCGCCTGGTTCAGCGTCGGCCGCGGCGTGGTGTAGTGCGAGTTGCCGTAGACCTTGACGAATTCGAGGTCGCCGGTCTTCTGGCCGGTGAGCGGATCGAATTCCGAGATGCTCTCGACCTCGTCGCCGAACAGGCCGATGCGCCAGGCCCGGTCCTCATAGTGCGCCGGGAACAGCTCGATGACATCGCCGCGCACGCGAAAGGTGCCACGGGCGAAATCGCCGAGCGTGCGCTTGTATTGCAGGGCCACGAGATCGGCGATGAGCTGGCGCTGCTCGATGATCTCGCCGACCTTGATCGAGAAGGTCATCGCCGTATAGGTCTCGACCGAGCCGATACCGTAGATGCAGGAGACCGAGGCGACGATGATCACGTCGTCGCGTTCGAGCAATGAGCGCGTCGCCGAATGGCGCATGCGGTCGATCTGCTCGTTGATCGAGGATTCCTTCTCGATATAGGTGTCCGAGCGCGGAACATAGGCTTCCGGCTGATAGTAGTCGTAATAGGAGACGAAGTACTCGACCGCGTTGTCGGGGAAGAAGCTCTTGAACTCGCCATAGAGCTGCGCGGCCAGCGTCTTGTTCGGCGCCAGGATCAGCGCCGGACGCTGCGTCTCCTCGATCACCTTGGCCATGGTGAAGGTCTTGCCGGAGCCGGTGACGCCGAGCAGCACCTGGTCGCGCTCCTGCCGGCGGATGCCGTCGACGAGATCGCTGATCGCACCCGGCTGGTCGCCCGAGGGCTTGAACTCGGTCTGCATCTGGAAGCGGATGCCGCCTTCCGACTTTTCCGGCCGGGCCGGGCGATGCGGCGTCCAGGGCTTGCCGGCATCGATGAAGGGGCTGCCGCTTTCCAGGAGGCCGCGCAACGCCAGCGCCGTCACCGAGGCGGCGGTCTGGCTCTCCTCGTCGTCGAAGGCGGAGGCCGGATCGTTCTTGCGCTTCGGCTTCCTCTTGGGAGCGTCCTCGACCTCGCCATAGCCGGCCTGCGGCCGGTCGCTGAAGCCCGAGGCGCCGCCGGGCACCGCCGTGCCGCGATTGATCGCCGGGTTGAGCAGGTCAGCGAGATAGCCCTCGAGCGGCTTCAGATCCGGCTTCGACGCCTTGGATTTCGGCGTGCGGGCGGAGGCGGGCTTCTTGGCGGGCTTCGCCTTGGTCGTATCGGGAGCTTTCGGCATGGCCGCAATATGGGCCCGAACCGGCTCCGATGCGAGGGGGGAGCGATCTATTGATGACAGGAGCTGACAGGAGACAATCCGGCGAACGGCCCGGCGATGGCGCGGCGGCCGCCGTCTCTGCGACGGCGGCCGCACGTCTTCATGTCCCGAAGCGCATCACCTTGTTGCTTCGGATCGCTTCCTCGACCTGAAGCTCCTCCTTGGCGAGGTAGAGATGGAGCACGGCCATCGGGCTGAGATCACGCACCTGCGGGATGAGATAGTCGATCATCGCGATCAGGGCAGAGAGCTCTGCCGGAGCTTCCGGCTCTGAGCGCTCGGGTGCGGCGGCTTCCCTCATGATGCGTCCGCCCCGTCGAAAGCGCCGGGCCGATGCCATTCGCCCTCGCGCCGAACCAGGAGCGCGGCGCCGGATTCGTGGGTGATCGGCTCCGCGAGCGGCGGCATCACCAGATCGATCTCGTAATAGACTTCGTCGGTCAGGTAGGTGACCCCGTCGCCCGCGCGTTGCTCGAAGCCGAAGCGCTTCCACATCGGCAGGAACGGCTCCGCCGCCTGGCCGTAGATGCGGCGATAGCCCTTGGTGCGGATGAAATCGACCGCGGCATGGACCAGCGCCGAGGCGAGCTTTTCCTTGCGCTGCGGCTGCAGCACCGCAAGGCGTTCCAGCTTCACGAAATCGGCGAAATAGCGGATGCGGATGCAGCCGGCGGGTTCGTCCCCGACATAGCCGATCAGATGCGTTGCCGTCATATCGTTGCCGTCGATATCCTCGAAGACCGGCAGGAAGCGCTCGCCGACGAAGGCCGCCCCGCGAATCGAGATGGCCAGCAGCAGATCGTCGAGCCCATGCGCGACCTTGATGCCGAGGCGCGTGCCGGCCAGGCCCGGCATGTAGCTGTCATAGCGCGGTCGCTCGCCGGCCGGGTCGGGAGGCGACAGGCTGAGCATGCCCGGCGCAACCCAGTCCTTGTGCTTTGCACCTTGCTTGAAGCCGGAGCGGACGAAGAAGCTATGGGCCGTCGCCGTCGCGGCATGGCAATACATCGGCAGGCCGCGATAGCGCGGCAGCGAGAAGCGTTCCATGACGAGTGCCAGGCCACCGGCGACCGCGGGCGCCATATCGGTGTACCAGTGATAGATCGCCGCCGGCCGCTCCCAGGGACGCGCGATGAACGCCACGTCCGGATCGCGGGTGACGAGCCGTCCATCGAACAGCGCGTCGTGGCCCTCGGGATTGAGCGGCAGATGGCACCAGAAGCCGAGTGGATCATTACCCGGCTCGTCTCGCCATGCGCCCTTAGCCATGGTAACAATCGTGTCGGGATTGTGGCGGAATACGCGCATGACGGCATCGAGCGAGGCAGGCTTGGAAATATATGTGCGCGCCCGCTCGACCATCCGGGCGACAATGCTTTCGGATGGCGTGAAGATGACGAAGCCCCGGCTGTATTTCTCGAAATCGAGGTTCAGGAGGTTGCGGACCTCTTCACGAGAAATCTCTTTCCCTTCTGGGAGGACGTGAACGCCCATGGCAATTACTCCGTTTAACGCTAAGGGTTTGTTGCCGGCGTTCTCAATTTACTCTCAAACTCAGGGGCTAGGTGATGTCGAAATCGCCTAACCCGATGTTGGAATCGCATCACTCCAATCTCACTGTGGGTGCAGACATAAACTGGGAAGACATCAGGATTTTCCTGAAGGTAGCGGAGGTCCGCAGTTTCCGAACGGCTGCGGCTCAGACCGGCTATTCCCCGAAAGTCGTCACGGCGCGCATCAATGCGCTGGAGCACCAGATCGGTGCAGTCCTGTTCAACCGCGACGCCCGTGGAGCCGAGCTCACGACTGCCGGCACGGTCGTTCGCGAGCGCGCCAACCTGATGCTCGCTTCCGCGCAGAGCCTGCGGGCGCTATGCGACCGGCGCCAGCCTATTCGGCGAACGGTCAAGGTCGGCTGCACCGAGGGCATCGGCACGTTCTGGCTGTTGCCGCGCCTGATCGAATTGTCGGAGAGCTATCCCGGCATCCACGTCCAGCTCGACTGCGAGACGAGGCCGAGAAACGTCAAGACGCTCGATGTCGATATCGCCGTGCAACTCGACCGGCCGGAGGTCGACCCCGACCTCAAGATCGTTCGTCTCTGCAGCGTCCATGTCGTCCTCTTCGCGGCGCAACGCTATATCGAGAAGCACGGAAAGCCCGAGCGTCGGGCCGACCTGGTCGATCACAATGTTCTGGAGATCGCCGGCGCGCAAATCCGGAGCGAGGCCCTGGAACTCGACAAGCTCGGACGCGACCCGCGCGAATTCGTGAACCTGTCTCTGAACACCGCCTCGGCACAGCTCGTGGCTGCGAAGCACGGTGCCGGTATCACCGCCATGCCTACTTTCACGGTTACGCTGACCGACGGCCTGGTCCATGTCGCCGAGGATTGGGCGCTGCGGCGCGACGTCTGGCTGGTGTTTCACAGGCAGGCAGCCGAACTCCCGCATGTGCGCAAGACGATCGACTGGATCAAGCAGGCCTTCGACCCCAACCGGTATCCCTGGTTTCGCGACAGCTTCGTCAAGCCTGGCGAGATTGCAACGATCACGCGCGACCGCGAGACTCGGGCGGTGCGAGAGGGTTACGACCAATACGCGTGAGCTTGTTCGCTAGCGCATCGGCACGAAAAGTGGATTGCGGTTTTCGGAAGAAGCCGATGCGAAAACAAGAAGCTAGATCATTGCAGCGTATACGATAACCGGTCCAATGATCTAGCGCGACGATTGCTCGCCCTCGACCAGCGCCTCCACCAGATCGACGATCCGCCGGCGAACCATGCCGCTGCGGATTTGCGAAAAGGCCTGATTCAACTGCACGCCTTCCGCCGTCGCGAGGAAGGCGGAGATATCGGTCGCAGGCCTGCCATCCTGGACAGGATTCGACGCGCCAATATTCGACGAAGGCGCACCCTCGAAGAAGAACGCCACCGGCACCTGCAAGATGTTGCTGATCTGCTGCAGACGACTCGCACTGATGCGATTCGTGCCCTTTTCGTATTTCTGGATTTGCTGAAAGGTCAGCTCCAGTGCCCCGCCCAATTTTTCCTGACTCATGCCGACAAGCATGCGGCGCATTCGAACGCGGCTGCCGACATGGCGATCGATGGGATTGGGCACTGTATTTGGCATTACCCGTATGGAGCCGCAACCGCATGCTTTATGTCAAGCACATAAACAGCGACCGGAATACGTCATAGCAATTCACAGCAAAGCCGCGCCGCTTCTCCATGGATCGCAGGCGGGTTTACAGGCTTACCCTGTTTGCCCCATCCGCTCGATCTCCGCCTTCTTGCGCTCGGCCCAGTCGCGTCCTTCGTCGCCGCCCCAGAGCAGCCACGCGATATAGCCCGCGGAGGGGTTGCGTCTATTGCCGAAATCCGCGGCCTGCTTGTCGACCGAATGGCGGGCGAAATAGCTCGCCATGCGCCTGATCGTGTCCTCGCTCAGGCGCTTGCGCGCACGCAGGTCACGCGCCCGCGCGATGCCGATCTGCGTGCCGCCGCGGTGGAATTCACGCCGCAGGCGAAGACCCATTTCGGCGTTCTCCGCCAGTGTTTGCGGCGGGACGAGATCGATATGTTCGCTCACGGGCCCTCTCCACTTCACTCTCGGATTTCAGAGCGCGACCGCCATCATCCTGCCGGATGAGGTAGGCCGGATGCTCCTTCGAGGCGTTGCGCCTGATGCGCTTGCCCTTGATGGTACGGCTGACCGTGCGGGTGTAGACTCGCTCGATCTTGCCTTCGGCGGTGTAGGCACCCCATCTCCAGGTGACCGCCGTTCCAAGTTCCAACGCTGTCATCGTGCTGCTCCTGAACGGCCATGATGAAAGAACGCAAATAGCGTGGTTCGGTTCGCCCGATCCGCGCAGGATCAGGGGAGGAGGCCTAGGATGAGCCGTGCCTTCGTCAAGGAAGCGGAAGAGGGTGAGGCCTATGAAGACCTGCCGGACAGGCCGGTCTCGCCGCATCCCAACCTGGTGACGCCGGAGGGCCTCGCCCAGATCGAGGCCGCGTTCGAGCGCTGGCATGACGAGCACGCAGCCGCCCTGGAAGCCGAGGACAAGGCCGAGATCGCCCAGACCAGGCGCGAGCTGCGCTACTGGACGGCGCGCCGTGCCACGGCCGAGCTCGTGCCGCCGCAGATCCGGCATGACGAGGTCCGCTTCGGCTCTACGGTGACGATTGAGCGCGGCGATGGCAGGCAGCAGAGCTGGCGGCTCGTGGGGGAGGACGAGGCCGAGCCGGCGCAGGGCACCTTGCCCTATGTCGCGCCGCTGGCCCGCGCCCTGATGGGCAGATCCGTGGGCGATCAGGCCGCGATCGGCACCGAAACGGTGACGATCGTCGCGATCGCGTAATACCGCTGCGCTAATCCGATCTCAGCCAAAATGCCGGACAGCCCGGCGAGGGTGATCCCGGTCGCGTGTTTCGGCGCGGCCATGACTGTCGCCGCGCATAATCCCGGAGGTCCGATGCGCCCTCGCAGCCTGTTTCGCCAGATCGTACTTCCGGCCGTGCTGCTCGCCGGCACACAGGCTTTCGCCGTCGGCTCCGACTGGACCTATCTCGACGACAATCCCGATTACCGCCAGGCGAGGCGCTGGATCGAGGAGAAGAACTATGCGGCCGCGATCGACAAGCTGATGGAGCTGGCCAAGACCCAGCCAAATTCGCCGGAACTGCTCAACTGGATCGCCTTTTCGCATCGCAAGCTGAAGAACTACCCGGTCTCCAAGCAATTCTACGACGCGGCGCTACTGCGCGATCCAACCTTCCTGCCGGCGCTCGAATATCAGGGCGAATGGTTCATCGAGACCGGTGACATGGCCTCGGCCAAGGCCAATCTCGAGCGGCTCGCCAAGCTCTGCGGTCGCTGTCACGAATGGCAGGATTTGAACGAGGCGGTCACCAAGGCAGAAGCCGCGAAATGACGGCGCGGCCTCCGCGATCGTCGCGTCAATTGGCCGCCGGCCAGCGAACTTCCCCGTCACCGCTGCGTTGACCTCCAGACAGGCCAAGTGGCCGAGCAAGGAGGACGCGATGAGCAAGCTGCCCCCTATTCCCCCCGAGAACCGCAGCTCCAAGGGACCTGGCGAACCCGCCACACCTGAACGGGAGGCACCGCGCCGCCCGGCGGGCGAGCGGCCGGCGAACCCTGATCAGCATGGCCGCCAGGCCAATATCAAGCAGAACACGACCCATCAGGGCCATCAGCAGGATCGCTGATCGGGAGGGAGCGATGTCGACATCGACCAAATCGCCGCGGACCATTCGCCAGGGTGGGCCGGGCGCCTCGCATGAGAACGCGAAGAAGCCGCTCGAGATCCGGAAGCCGCCAGCCGACGAGGATAACCGCCGGCGCGCCAGAATTTCCGGCGGAGGCGGCGAGCGCGACAGCCATCATACCCACGACCCCGAGAGCAAGGGCGGCGGAAGCCGCCCGGCAAGAGCGGAGCGATGACAAGACACCGCAAAATGCAGAGGCCCGGCGATGCGGACCCGCGTGGTCGCAGCGGACATCGCTGGCGGATCATCGCCTGAAAGATCAGGCGTTTGGCCCGCCCTCGATCTCGGTGACCCAGGCCAGCGCCGCCTCCATCTGCTCCGGCCTGAAGGCGCGGATCTCGACGAAGGGCACGAGCGGGCTCGCGATCGCAGCCAATGCCGCGATCCAGCCCTTGTCGCTGATCAGCGCCTCGCGCGGAAAGCGCTTGAGTTCGAAGAGCTTGCTCAGGCTGTAGCGCAGGTCCTTCGCCGTCGCCATGAAGGTGATGTCCTTGAAGGCAGTGAGGTCGACGAGGACGCCGATCTTCTCATGCCGCGAGAGCCGCGCCTCGATATCGGCGATGAGCCCCTCATAATCCTCGGCCGTAAGCGTCTCGGACAGGCGATAGGCCGCGACATGATCGGGCGCGGCGAGGATTTCGAACATGATCGTCTCCTGGCGATATCTGCCAGGGTCGAACGCGCAGGTGCGGCCGAGGTTTCCGCGCCGCGATGACGCTATTTGATCGCGAGGACGATCAGCAGGAAGGCCAGCACCAGGATGAGCTGCTTGAAGCTCCAGTTGATCCGCCGCAGCTCGTCGGAGACCGGGTCGTCGGGCTCCTCGTCGTCCTGAGCGGCGGCAGGAGGCGGTTCCGTCGGGCTTTCGGCCAGCGCGCTGCTCCAGTCGATGCTCTCGACCAGCCCGCGCGCACCGGCGCTACGCTGTCCGTCCGGCTCCAGGCCGAGATTCCAGACCACGGGCAGGGCCGGGCTGGCGTCGCGCTCGTCCTCGCGCACCCAGAGGCTCGTCGTCGCATTGAGCGAGAGGCGCCGGGCCGCGCCGGCAACGACGTCGCGCTTGAGTGCTTCGAACAGCACGACCGGAGTCCAGAGCTCGGCCAGATAGCTGTCATCCTCGTCGCGATAGCCCAGCGTCAGCAGGATGCGGGTCTCGCTGCCCGCGGGCAGCGGCCGCAGCACGAGCACGATCGTCGAGGCCACGCCCTCGAAGCCGACGCGCCCGAGCCTATCGCCGGCGACATGTGCCTCGCCCTCGATCCGGCAGCTCTCGCGCAAGCGTTCTGCCGTGCTGGCGAATCCGCTGACGAGACGCAGATTCTGCCCCTCCAGTCGCAGGTGCCGGCCGATGCCCTGGACGAAGCGCCCCGCCACCCCGGCAATCGTCATCCGGCCCTCGCTGACCGAAACGGCTCGTGCTGTCCCGTCCTGAATCATCACGCTCCTGCCTCGTCCCGGCGCCAAGCTCACAGAACTTCGCGCCCGGGGCAACCGGACATGGTCATTGCCCTGCCAGGATCAGGCTCTAGCTTCGCGGCGAGCCAACGGAGGAAGCCCATGTCGGATGAACTCGTCGTCTATTCGAATCCCATGTCGCGTGGCCGCATCGTGCGCTGGATGCTGGAGGAAGTCGGCCAGCCCTACCGCATGGAGGTCGTCGCTTTCGGTCCGGCGATGAAGGGGCCCGCCTATAAGGAGATCAACCCGATGGGCAAGGTGCCGGCGCTGAAGCATGGCGACATGGTCGTCACCGAATGCGCGGCGATCTGCGCCTATCTCGCCGATGCCTTCCCGCAGGCGGGCCTCGCGCCCGAGCCCGGAAGCAAGCTGCGCGGCCCCTATTACCGCTGGCTCTTCTTCGGCGCGGGGCCGACCGAGGCGGCGGTGACCAACAAGGCGCTCGGCTTCGTCGTGCCGGAGGAGCGCAGCGGCATGTGCGGCTATGGCAGCTTCGGCGACGTCATGGACAGCCTGGAGGGCGCCGTGAGCCATGGCGACTACCTGCTCGGCGACAGGTTCAGCGCCGCCGATGTCTATCTCGGCGCGCAGATTTCCTGGGGCCTGCAATTCGGCTCGATGGAGCGACGCCCGGCCTTCGAGGCCTATGCCAAGCGCCTGCAGGCCCGCCCGGCAGCGATCCGTGCCAACGAACTCGACAACGCGCTGATGCCGGAGCAGCAGAAGGCGGGTTGAACCGACTTGCGCCGGGCGCATGCCGCGCCCGGCCGCAGCCGGGTTGCCGGGCATTTCCGGTTGCTCTTATTCTCAAGAGATCGGCCGGCTATTTCGCCGGCCGCTCCCGTTTCGCGGGATAGCGGGACATGGCTCCCGGCAGCAGGCAGATATGAACGAGACTTCCGTAGCCGCCATGCCGCGCCATGGCATGGGCTTCTATCCTTTCGTGACCTTGATGGCGGCGCTGATGGCGACGAATGCGCTCGCCATCGACGCGATGCTGCCCGCTCTCCCGGAGATCGGCGACGCGCTCGGCATCGCCGAGCCGAATGACCGGCAATGGATCGTCACCGCCTATCTGCTCGGCTTCGGCGTCACCCAGATCATCTACGGCACCTTGTCCGACCGTTTTGGCCGCAAGCCGATCCTGACCTTCGGCCTCGTGATCTATGTCGCCGCGAGCGTGCTGGCTTCCTTTGCTGGCTCTTTCCAGGCGATGATGTTCGCCCGCGTGGTCCAGGGCGTCGGCGCGGCGGCGACGCGCGTGCTCGCCATCTCGATCGTGCGCGACTGCTATTCCGGCCGCGACATGGCCCGCGTCATGTCGCTGGCGATGATCGTCTTCCTGGCGGTGCCGATCCTGGCGCCCTCGATTGGCCAGGCGATCCTCTGGGTCGCGCCCTGGCGCTGGATTTTTGGCGTGCTGACGACCTTCGGCGCGGTCGTCCTGCTCTGCTCGGCCCTGTTCCTGCCGGAGACGCAGCACCCGGAGGACCGCAAGCCGATCGAGCTTCGCACGATCGTCGCGGCCTTCCGCACCACGCTGACGACGCGGATCTCGGTCTTCTACATGCTGGCGATGGGCTTTGTGCTCGGCGGGCTGTTCGGCTTCGTCAACAGCGCCCAGCAGATCTTCGATGTCGTCTTCAAGGCCGGAGACTGGTTCACCATCGTCTTCGCGCTGATCGCGATGTTCATGGCGGTGGCCTCGCTGGTGAACGCCCGCATCGTCGTCAGGCTCGGCATGCGCCGCGTCTCGCATGGCGCGCTGCTCGGCTTTATCGGGCTGACCAGCGTGCATGCGGCGCTGGCTGCGAGCGGGCACGAATATATCTGGCTCTTCGCCATCCTGCAGGGCGGCACGATGTTCTGCTTCGGCCTGATGGCGCCGAATTTCAACGCCATGGCGATGGACCCCCTCGGCCATGTCGCCGGCACGGCCTCCTCGGTGCAGGGCTTCGTCACCACGGTCGGAGGCGCCTTGCTCGGCTTCTATATCGGCCAGCATTTCAACGGCACGGTGGTGCCGCTGACGCTCGGCTTCGCGATCTGCGGCACCATCGCGCTCGGCATGGTGCTGATCGCCGAGAAGGGCCGGCTGTTCCACCCGACGGCCGGTAGATCCTAGAGCATTTTTGAGCGAAGTGGATGCCGGTTCGCGTGAAGAAAATGCGTCGAAACAAATAGATAGAGCATTTTCGCGATTCGAAGAAACGCGGAAATGCTCTAGAGCAGGCGCCGATCTGATCGGATCCGGCTCGATGAGCGCGGCCGACCACGATGACGGTTATTCCGCGGCAGTGCTCAGCGACTCCGCTGCTGGCCGCGCCCTGACCGCGCAGAACTTGAATTCCGGGATCTTGCCCATCGGGTCGAGCGCCGGGTTGGTCAGCAGGTTCGCCGCGGCCTCCGCATAGCAGAACGGCATGAACACCATGTTCTGCGGCACATCGCGGTCGGAGCGGACCTTGACGGCAATCGCGCCGCGGCGCGTCTCGAGCTGGACGAGCCCGCCCGGCACCAGGCCGAGCCGGCCGAGATCGCGCGGCGACATCAGCGCCACTGCCTCAGGCTCGAGATCGTCGAGCACACCGGCGCGCCTTGTCATCGAGCCGGTGTGCCAATGCTCGAGCACCCGGCCGGTCGAGAGCACCATCGGATACTCCTCGTCCGGCAGCTCGTCCGGCGGCACGATATTCGCCGGCACGATCTTGGCGCGGCCGCTCTCGGTCGGATAGCCCTGCGCGAAGATGATCTCGTTGCCAGGCTTGTCCGGCGCATCGACCGGATAGGTCACGGCGCCCTCGCGCTCCAGCCGCTCCCAGGTGATGTTGTTGAAGGAGGGCATCACCAAAGCCATTTCGGCGAAGACATCGGCCGGCCCGCCATAAGTCCAGTCGCAGCCGATACGCCTGGCGATCTCCTGGATGATCCACCAATCCTGGCGCGCATCGCCCGGCGGCCGCACGACCTGGCGTGCCATCTGAACGCGCCGGTCGGTATTGGTGAACGTGCCGACCTTCTCGGCGAAGGCCGAGGCCGGCAGCACGACATCGGCATGGAAGGCGGTCTCGGTCAGGAACAGGTCCTGCACCACGAGATGGTCGAGCTTTGCCAGCGCGCCGCGGGCATGGTTGAGGTCGGGGTCCGACATCGCCGGGTTCTCGCCCTCGATATACATGCCGGTGATCTCGCCGGCATGGATCGCGTTCATGATCTCGACGACGGTGAGCCCCTTCTTGGGATCGAGCGACTGGCCCCAGAGCGTCTCGAAGATCGAGCGCACCTCTTCCTTCTCGACCGACTGGTAATCCGGATAGACCATCGGGATCAGCCCGGCATCGGACGCGCCCTGCACATTGTTCTGGCCGCGCAGCGGATGCAGGCCGGTGCCCGGCCGGCCGACCTGGCCGGTGACCATGGCGAGCGCGATCAGGCAGCGGGCATTGTCGGTGCCGTGGATATGCTGGCTGATGCCCATGCCCCAGAAGATGATCGAGGCGCGCGAGCGGGCATAGGCGCGCGCGACCTCCTTCAGCTCCTCGGCCGGGATGCCGCAGACCGCCGCCATCTTCTCCGGTGGGAAGGCCTGGATGCTCTCCTTCAGGCGCTCGTAGCCCTCGGTATAGCCGGCAATATACTGCTCGTCGGTCAGGCCCTCGCTGATGATCGTGTGCAGCAGCGCGTTCAGCATGGCGACGTCGCTGCCCGGCTTGAAAGCCAGGTGCTTCCAGGCATGGCGCGAGAGCGCCTGCCGGCGCGGGTCCATGACGATGAGCTTGGCGCCCTTCTTCACGGCATTCTTCATGAAGGTCGCCGCGACCGGATGGTTCACCGTCGGGTTGGCGCCGATGACGATGATGACCTCGGCGTCGAGCGCGGCGGCGAAGGGCGCGGTGACGGCGCCGGAATTGACGCCCTCCATCAGCGCCGCCACCGAGGAAGCGTGGCAGAGGCGGGTGCAATGGTCGACATTGTTCGAGCCGAAGCCGGTGCGGACCAGCTTCTGGAAGAGATAGGCCTCCTCGTTCGAGCCCTTGGCCGAGCCGAAGCCGGCGAGCGCCTTGCGGCCCTTCGCGTCGCGGATGCGCTTCAGGCCCGCCGCGGCCAGATCAAGCGCCTCCTCCCAGCTCGCTTCGCGGAAATGCGTCCAGGGATTGGCCGGGTCGACCTGGTCCCAGGCATCCTTCGGCATGTTCGGCAGGCGCACCAGCGGCTTGGTCAGCCGGTGCGGGTGATGGATATAGTCGAAGCCGAAGCGCCCCTTGACGCAAAGCCGGTTATGATTGGCCGGCCCGTCGCGGCCCTCGGCATAGACGATCTCGTTGTCCTTGACGTTGTAGGTGACCTGGCAGCCGACCCCGCAATAGGGGCAGAGCGAGTCGACCTTCTTGTCCGGATAGACCGCGCGGGTCTGGTTGGCGTCGAGGAAGGCGGACGGCATCAGCGCCCCGGTCGGGCAGGCCTGGACGCATTCGCCGCAGGCGACGCAGGTCGACTGGCCCATCGGATCGTCGAAATCGAAGACGATCTTGGCACCGGCGCTGCGATAGGCCATGCCGATCACGTCGTTGACCTGGACCTCGCGGCAGGCGCGCACGCATAGGCCACATTGGATGCAGGCGTCGAGATTGACGCTCATCGCCGTGTGGCTGGTGTCCGAGTGCCAGCGCTCGACCGCCGGGAAGCGGCTCTCGCTGACGCCCGTCCTGTCCGCCCAGCTCCAGAATTTCGAGCTGGGGTCGTGCGAGGTCTCGCGGGCCGGCTGGTCGGCGACGAGCAGCTCCATCACCATCTTGCGCGCCTTCTCGGCTCGCTCTGTCGCGGTGTGGACCTTCATTCCGACCGTCGGCTTGCGCATGCAGGAGGCAGCGAGCACGCGCTCGCCCTCGATCTCGACCATGCAGGCGCGGCAATTGCCGTCGGCGCGGTAATCCGGCGCAGGCGAATAGCACAGATGCGGAATCTCCGTGCCGAGCCGCTGCGCCACCTGCCAGATCGTCTCGCCAAAGGCGGCTTCGACGATTTCGCCATTCAGTTCGAAGCTGATGCCGTTGCTCATTCCGCGGCTTCCTTCGTCATGAATTCCTCCGGGAAGTAACGCATCACGCAGGTCAAAGGGTTCGACGCCGCCTGGCCGAGGCCGCAGATCGAGGCGTCGCGCATCGCCTGCGAGAGCTCGCCGAGCAGTTCCTGGTTCCAGGTCGGCCGCTGCATCAGCATCACCGCCTTCTGGGTGCCGGCGCGGCAGGGCGTGCATTGCCCGCAGCTCTCATCCTCGAAGAAGCGCATCAGGTTGAGCGCCGCCCCGCGGATATCGTCCTGGTCGGAGAGCACGACGACGGCGGCCGAGCCGATGAAGCAGCCATGCTTCTCCAGCATGCCGAAATCGAGCGGGATATCATCCATGCGCGCCGGCAGGATGCCGCCCGAGGCGCCGCCAGGCAGATAGGCATGGAAGCGGTGGCCCTCCTCCATGCCGCCGCAGAATTCCTCGATCAGCTCGCGGATCGTGACGCCGGCCGGCGCCAGCTTGACGCCCGGTTGCTTGACTCGCCCCGAGACCGAATAGCTGCGCAGGCCCGTGCGGCCATTGCGGCCATGCGCGTTCCACCAGGCATTGCCCTTCTCGATGATGTCGCGGATCCAGTAGAGCGTCTCGACATTGTTGATCAGCGTCGGCTGGCCGAAAAGCCCGACCTGAAACGGGTAGGGCGGCTTGTGCCGTGGCAGCCCGCGCTTGCCTTCGAGGCTTTCGAGCAGCGAGGATTCCTCGCCGCAGATATAGGCGCCGGCCCCGCGCCTGAGATGCAGCTTCGGGCCGCCTTCCGGCAACCTGGCGATCTCACGCTCGAGGATCTCGCGCGCCACCGGATACTCGTCGCGGATATAGATATAGACCTCGTCGGCCTCGACCACATGCGCGCCGATCAAGGTGCCCTCGAGGAAGCGGTGCGGGTCGGTCTGCAGGTAGAGCCGGTCCTTGAAGGTGCCGGGCTCGCCCTCGTCGCCATTCACCGCCATCAGCCGCGGGCCGGGCTCGCCGCGCACCGCGCGCCATTTCCGGCCGGTTGGGAAGCCGGCGCCGCCGAGCCCGCGCAGGCCGGAATCGTCGAGCACCGTCAGGATCGAGTCGATGCTGCGCTCGCCTGAGCGCAGCGCGTTCAGCAGCGTATAGCCGCCGCCGGCGATATAGGCATCGTAGCCGACATACTCTTCCATATGCGGATGCGTGTCCTCGGCCTCGATCGCGGCCAGCACGCTCTCCTTCGTCGCCCCGAGCAGGAAGTTATGGCCGACCTCGACCGCCGGCGCGTGGTCGCACAGGCCGACGCAGGGCGCCCGCACCACGCGCACGCCGGGACCGACCGAATCCTGCAGGGTCGCGAGCAGCTCTTCCGAGCGGAACATCGCGCACGTCAAGCTGTCGCAGACCCGCACCGTCAACGGCGGGATCTCGGGCTCGCCCTCCTTCACGATGTCGAAATGGGCATAAAAGGTCGCGGTCTCGAAGACCTCGGCGAAGGACAGCTTCATGATATCCGCCAGCGCCGCCAGATGCGCCGCGGTGATCTGGTGGTAGCGGTCCTGGATCAGGTGCAGATGCTCGATCAGCAGGTCACGCTGGCGTGGCCGCTCGCCGAGCAGGGCCTCGACCTCCTCCAGTGCCTGGGGTTCGACCTGGCGGCCCTTCGGCGTGGATTTTGCCCGCTTTCGGCCCAGACCCGGATGCTCGAAGGGCTGGACATGCTGAGTCTGATGATCGTGCGCAGTCATCGCTCGGACCGTTTCTCCCTCGTCGGAGCCTGGGCTCCGCCTATCCGCGCCGTTGATCCGGCTGCTTGTGATAAGGCGACGTTATCGGAACGATTCTAAGTTGCCAATCCCTGGCATGCAAGATGCCAGAATGTGATCAAGCCATAGGCAGCATACGCCCTGGCAGTCCCTGATGCGAATGGGATTGACTCTCGAAGGCTGCCATCCGTAGATCATGCACGATCCAAGATGCAGGATGCAGCCTTTGAGCGGCGCACGAAAAATCGAGCGGGTCGTCCTCGGCGACCAGGTCTATGAGGCGATCAAGGAGCGCATTCTCGACCAGGCCTATGCGCCGGGTGAGAAGCTCAATGTCGACGGGCTGGTGCGCGAGCTGCAGGTCTCGTCGACGCCGATCCGCGAGGCGCTGACGCGGCTCGTCGCGGAGGGGCTGGTCAAGGCCGAGCCTTTCATCGGCTTCGCCACCGCGCCATTGCCGGACCAGCGCTATTACGACGACGTCTACAGCTTCCGCGGCGTGATCGAGCCCTGGGCCGCCGGCGAAGCGGCGCGGCGCCGGCCTGACGCGGACATCATCAAGGCCCTGCGCGACGAGGTCGCGACCATGATGGCCGGCGCGCCGTCGCGCGAGTATCGCAGCCACCGCTCCTTCACCGAGGCCGACGACCGCTTCCACCGCATCATCCTGCAGGCCGCCGGCAATCAGGTCGCGCTCAAGAGCTATGACGACCTGCGCTTCCACCTGCACATCTCGCGCCTCTACCTGACGCGCGAGCAGGATGTCGGCCTGACCCATGCCGAGCATTTCCGCATCGTCGACGCACTCGAAGCGGGCGATGCCGATGCAGCGGCCGAGGCCATGCGCCTGCACCTGGAAGGCTCCTACGAGAGGCTGATCAAGTAACCGCAACCACCCGAGGCCGAAAACGGCCCGGTTCAACATCAGGGAGAAAACGCATGTTGCTCAAAAGGATTGCCGCGGCGGCGCTGATCGCCGGCAGCGTCATCGCCAGTGCGGCGCAGGCGCAGACCCTGCGCTTCGGCCACGCCAACACCACGGCCGAGATCGCCGGCGAGCTCTTCCAGGAATTCGCCGACCGGGTGAAGAAGGGCACGGGCGGCGCAGTCACCATCAACGTCTTCCCGGCCGAGCAGCTCGGCAAGGAGGTCGATCTCTTCAAGCAGGTCAAGGAAGGCGCGCTCGACATCTCCGCGCCTTCGATGGCCGCAGCCTCGGCGCTGGTGCCGGCGCTCGAAATCCCGAGCGCGCCCTTCCTCTGGAAGGACTGGACCGAGGCCGAGGCGGTGATCCGCTCCGACGCCTTCGACCCGATCTTCGACGAGCTGCGCGACAAGCACAACATCGTGCCGATCACCCGCATCTGGTACTGGGGCTGGCGCAACATGACGACGCTGGACCGGCAGGTGAAGAAGCCGGAGGACCTGCACGGCCTGAAGATCCGCGTCCCCGAGAGCCCGGTCTGGGTCGAGATGATCAAGGCCTATAGCGCCTCGCCCACGCCCGTGCCCTTCGGCGAGGTCTACACCGCGCTCCAGCAGAAGACGGTCGACGGCCAGGAGAACCCGATCCCGACGATCTTCTCGCGCAAGTTCTATGAGGTGCAGGGCTATGTCGCGATGACCAAGCACATGCTCCAGAACAATATGATCGTCATCAACAAGGACAGCCTGGCCCGGCTGAAGCCCGAGCATCGCGAGGTCTTGTTCGCGGAGGCCGCACGCGCCTCGGCGATGAACACCTATCTCCAGCAGAAGCGCGAGGCCTCGATGCTGGAGGACATCCGCAAGTCCGGCCGCTCCAAGATCATCGAGGATGTCGATCGCGACGCCTTCGCCGCCAAGTCCAAGGTCGTGGCGACTGCCATGGAAGGCCGCTGGGGCAAGGCCCATCTCGACCGCGTCGTCGCGGCCATCGACACCCAGCGCAAGCGCTAGTCCGAGACGATGACCGGCCTCACCATCATCCGGCGGCTCGACGACTGGTCGGGCCGCGTGGAGAGCGCGTTCCTCGCATGCCTCCACGCCGCCATCGCGACGCTCGTCTGCGCCGCCGTCGTCTTCCGCTACGTGCTCAGCGACCCGCTGACCTGGTCGGAGGAGCTGATCCTCATCCTGTTCGGCTGGATGATCTTTCTCGGCATCGCCAACGCCTTCCATGCCCGCACGCATATCATCATCGACGTCGTCGTGCTGTTCGCGCCGCGCTGGCTCGCCTTCTGTTTCGGCCTGCTCGCCTTCACCGCCACGGCCGTGGTGCTGGCCACGCTGGTCTTCTTCTCCTGGCGCTATCTCCAGCGTGAGCTGCCGAACCTGACGCCGATGCTCGGCATCTCCGCCGGCTGGGCGATCGCGCCGCTCTTCATCGGCAGCGTGCTCTCGCTGCTGCACCTGCTGCGCAACCTGATCGATGAAGGCGTCACCGGCGTCCTCTGGTCCGACATCACGACGCGCGAGTAACGGCCATGGTGACGACCCTTCTCCTCACCTTCGCCGTCCTGCTCGTCGTCGGCACGCCGATCTGGATCGCCATGGCCGGCTCGGCCCTGCTGGCGATCTTCATGGAAGGCATTCCGCTCACCGTCGCGGCGCAGCGCATCGTCGCCGGCGTGCAATCCTTCCCACTGCTGGCGATCCCGCTGTTCACGCTCGCCGGCTCGCTGATGAACGCGTCCGGCATCTCGGAGCGGCTGTTCAGCTTCACCAAGGCGCTGGTCGGCCATATTCGCGGCGGCCCGGCCCATACGCTCGTCGTCGGCGAGGTCTTCCTCTCCGGCATTTCCGGCTCGTCCGTGGCCGATACGGCGGCCGCGGCGCGGGTCTTCGTGCCGCAGCTCGAGAAGATGGGCTATCCGCGCGCCTTCGGCGCCGCGCTCTCCGCCATCGCCGGCACGCTCGGGCCGATCATCCCGCCCTCGATCCTGATGGTGGTCTATGCCTGGCAGGCCAATGTCTCGCTCGGCAAGCTCTTCGTCGCCGGCATCGTGCCCGGCCTCGTCATGGCCGGATGCATCATGGCGACCATCGCCATCCTGGCGCTGAAACGCGACTTCAAGCCGGCCGGCGCCTTCTCGCTCGGCAATCTCTGGAAGGAGTTCAAATACGCCTCGCTGGCGCTGCTGATGCCGGTACTGATCATTGTCGGCTTCCGGGCGGGGCTGTTCACCGCGACCGAGATCGCGGGCGTCGCCGCCGCCTATTCGCTGCTCGTCGGCATGTTCATCTACCGCTCGATCAGGCTCGCCGACCTGCCGGCCATCCTGATCGGCACGGCGCGCGAGACGGCGGTCATCCTGGCCATCGTCGCGGCGGCCTCGCCCTTCAGCTGGATCCTCGCCGTCGGCCAGGCGCCCCAGCTCGTCACCGCCTACATGAGCTCGATTTCGACCGACCCGCTGGTCGTGCTGCTGATCCTGAACATCGCCCTGCTGATCGCCGGCATGTTCATGGAGACGATCGCGATCATGATCATCCTGGTGCCGATCCTGCTGCCGCTGCTCACGTCGCTGCAGATCGACCTCGTGCATTTCGGCATCGTGCTCCTGGTCAACCTCGTCATCGGCCAGGTCCATCCGCCGGTCGGCGTGCTCTGCTTCGTCGCCATGGCGATCACGAAGGTGAAGCTCGGGCCGCTCTTCCGCGAGCTCTGGCCCTTCCTGATCGCGCTCGTCGTGGCGCTCGCCATCATCACCTACGTGCCCAGCCTGAGCCTCTGGCTGCCGCACATCGCCGGATTCTGAGGAACTGACCCATGACCAAGATCACCGAAGTCGAGATCGTCGAGTTCTCGTTCAAGGCCAGGAATATCGGCCGCTCGGCCGAGAATGCCCGCGCCATCTACAATATCGGCTACAAGCCGAATTCCGAGCTCGAGCTCACCAAGTTCGCGATCGTTATCCGCAGCGACGATGGGGCCGAGGGACAGTATGTCATGCACTGGGGCGGCACCCGCGCCACCATGGCCCAGACCCTCTCGCTCGCGCCCAACATCCTCGGCCGCAACCCCGATCACCGCGAGGAGATCTGGAACGACATGAAGCGCGAGCTGCGCCAGCATGACGGCATGGGCATCGGGCCGATCGACATCGCGCTCTGGGACCTTGCGGGCAAGCGCTTCGGCGCCTCGGTCTCGCAACTGCTCGGCGGTTTCCGCTCGAAGCTGAAAACCTATGCATCGACCTATCACGGCGACCGCAATGGCGGGCTCGACTCGCCGCAGGCCTTCGTCGATTTCGCCGAGCATTGCTACGATCTCGGCTATCGCGCCTATAAGGTCCATGGCTGGCACGATGGCGATCCGCGCGAGGAGGCGGCCAACGTGCTGCATGTCGCGAAAGCCGTCGGCGACCGCATGACGCTGATGCTCGACCCGGCCAACGAGCTGCGCACCTTCGCCGATGCGCTCTATGTCGGGCGCGCCTGCGACGAGGGCAATTACTTCTGGTACGAGGATCCGATGCGCGATTGCGGCACCTCCGCCTTCGCCCATAAGAAGCTGCGCGAGGCGCTGAAGACGCCGATCCTGCAGACCGAATATCTGCGCGGCTTCGAGCCCAAGGCCGATTTCCTGATCAATGGCGGCACTGACGCGCTGCGTTCCGATCCGGAATATGATCTCGGCATCACCGGCGCGATGAAGATCGCCCATCTCGCCGAGGCCTTCGGCGTCGATGTCGAGATTCATGCCTGCGGCCCGGCGCACCGGCACTGCATGGCGGCGACCCGCAACACCAATTTCTACGAGCTCGCGCTGGTCGGCCCCGACTGCCCGAATGCCGTGCCGCCGGTCTATGCCTGCGGCTATAGCGACCAGCTCGACGGCGTCGACAAGGATGGCTGCTTCCCGGTCCCGACCGGGCCCGGCCTCGGCGTGACCTATGACTGGGACTATATCCGCGCCCACGAGACGGCGCGGGAAGTGTTCAAACTCTAAGCCGGAATAGGGAAGGGCGCCTCGCGGCGCCCTTCTTGTTTGGTCGATATTCCGTCGCTCAGACGAAGCGGAAATCGTCCTGGGCGAGGCTGGCGAGCTGGACGCCCTTGAGGGTGAGGCTCGTATCGGCGTCGATGGTGAAGACGGTGTCGGCTCCGAGCTGGTGGGCGGCGTCCATCGCCTCAGTGAAACCGGCGAAGATATCGCTCGCGAATTCCAGCACGTCCGAGCTTGAGCCCGTCGTCTTGAAGTCGGCGATCGTGTCCTTGCCGAAGCCCACGGCGAAGACGAAGGCGTCGTGGCCTGAGCCGCCGGTCAGCGTATCGTCGCCTGCGCCGCCGGTGATCCGGTCGTCGCCCGAGCCGGCGTCGACCACGTCGTTGCCCGCACCGGCGAGGATGGTGTCGTCGCCCGAACCAGCGTCGACATTGTCGTTGCCTGCGCCGGCATCGATCGCGTCATTGCCGGAGCCGGCCTTGATCGTGTCGACGCCGTTGCCGCCATTGACGCTGTCGTCGCCCGAGCCGCCGTCGAGCAGGTCGTCGCCGTCGCCACCCGCGAGGCTGTCGTCGCCGGCGCCGCCCTTCAGCGTGTCATTGCCGGCGCCGCCGTCGAAGGCCTCGTTGCCGTTGCCGCCGGTGACCACGTCGTTACCCGCACCGAAGAGAAGCTTCTCGATATTGCTGAAGCTGTCGGTGCCGATGCCGGCGCCCGAGACCATGCCGCGGGTGATGTCGACCGAGATCGCTCCGGTCGCCGCCGAGAGGTCGAGCGTGTCGAAGCCCGCTCCGCCGTCGATCGTGTCGTTGCCGGCGCCGCCGACAAAGAGATTGTCGCCGTCATCTCCGATCAGGATGTCGTTGCCCGCGCCGCCAATGACGTTCTCGATGTCGACGAGTTCATCCGCGCCGATGGCCTCGCCCTCGGCCGTGCCGGCCGAAAGGTCGACCATGATGCCGGAGATGTCGCCGGAGTAGTCGACCGTGTCGACGCCGGCGCCGCCGTCGAGCAGATCGTCGCCCGCGCCGCCGATCAGCACGTCGTTGCCGCTGCCGCCGAAGAGCGCGTCATCGCCGGCACCGCCCTTGAGCAGGTCGTTGCCGTCCTCGCCAGCGAGCGTGTCGTCGCCTTCGCCGCCGTCGACGCTGTCGTCGCCGGCGCCGGCCGAGACCGTGTCGTCGCCAAGGCCGGCCAGGATCTCGTCTGCGCCCGCAGTCCCGACAAGCTCGTCATCACCGGGCGTGCCGACTGGTCCCTGATCTTCGACAGTGAAGTTCCAGGCGGTCGAGCCGCTGATGCCGGCAAAAGCGTTGCCATGCGGCTCCGGCGTGTGGCCGGTGACGCTGATATTGTCGAGCGCCCACCACCAGTTATTGCCGGACTGCATCATGTCGAAGGCGATATTCGCCTTGGTCGCGCCCTGCGGAATGTCGATCGTGAGCGTGACGGTCTCGTTGGTCGCCGGACCCTTGTAGAACGGGCTGCCGGAGGTTGAATTCCAGTGCAGGAGCTCCGCGGTCGCGCCATTGTCGAAGGTCACGACGAGGCGGACCTCCTGCGGCGCTTCCGGCAGCCAGGAGCTGTCGAAGGTCAGGGTCGCCTTGTTGTCCTGGAGGCCGGCGACACCGAAATCGGAGGTGCGCAGCAGCGTGCGGTACAGGTTGGGGCCGATCGAACGGCCGTCATCGTACTCGTCGCCATCCGCCACCGCGACGACGCCCTGGCCCTTGGTGAAGCCGGAACGACCCTGGTCGCCGGCCGTCTGGGTCCAGGCGTCCTTGTCGTGGAAGGTCCAGCCGAAGAATTCCTGCGGACCACCGGCCGGCGTGCCGTTGACATGGGACCAACCCTCGGGAAGCGTCGCGGTCCAGTCGGTCGGGTCGCCATCCACGACCTCGGTCGGGCTGCTATAGGAATGCAGCAGCGGGGTGAGCTCCTCGAAATTCTCGCTGAACAGCACCTTCTCGGTATGCAGGGCGAGGTCCTCGAAGGCGCCTGCGGTGACGGTGACGTAATAGCCGCCGGCGGCCAGAGCCGTGGCCGGCTGGATCGTCACCGTCTTGCCGTCGAGCGCGACCGCGTCGGAGGCGACGTCGATCGTCTCGAGGACGCTGCCATCGGCACGGTGAAGCACGATCGAGCCGGCGCCCTTGCGCACCGCCTCATCGAAGGTGATGACGAGCGGGGCGTTCGGCGCGATGTTACCGGCCTCGTCGGCAGGGGTCAGCCCGGCGACGTCCGGCCCGTAAGTGTCGGCCTCGGTCGTGAAGTTCCAGCCCGTCGCGTCGGCGAGACCCTCGAAGGCGCTGCCTTGCGCCGTGTCGAAGTCGCGGAAGGCGCCGGCATCGATGGTCACGTAATACTCGCTGCCATAGGCCAGCCCGGCAGTCTGCACCGTGACGACAGCGCCGTCGACGCTGACCCGGTCCGAGCCGACGGAGATCGTTTCGACCACGCTGCCATCGGCACGGTGGATGACGACCGAGCCATCGCCGGCACGCACCGCCTCGTCGAAGGTGATGACGAGCGGAGCGCCGGGCGCGACATTCCCCGCCTCGTCGGCCGGGGTGACGCTGACGATCTGCGGCAGCGGCGTATCCGACGAGGTCTTGAAGTTCCAGGTCGTCGCGTCGTTGATCCCCGCGAAGGGATTGCCCTCGTTGGCGCTCGGGCGCAGCGCGTCGACCGCGATATTGTCGATCGCCCACCACCAGTTATTGCCGGCATTCACCATGTCGAAGCCGATGGTCGCGGTGGTCGCGCCTTCCGGAATATCGATCGTGAGCGTGACCGTCTCGTTGGTCGCGTCGGCCTTGAAGACGCCGCCGGCGCCGGCCCGGCCCGAGTTCCAGTGCATGAGCTCGACCGTCTGACCATTGTCGAAGGTCACGATCACACGGGCTTCCTGATAGGTCTCCTGCCGCCAGGAGCTGTCGAAGGTCAGGGTCGCCTTGTTGTCGACCAGGCCGGCGACATTGATCGCGGAGGTGGTCAGAAGCGTCTTGTAGCCGCCATTGGCGAGAATGCCGCTGGTGCCACCGCCGCTGCTGGCGGTGATGTCGTCATATTCGTCCGGGTCCGCTACGGCGACCACGCCCTGGCCCTTGGTGAACTGGGAGCGGTTCTGGTTATAGGCCGTATCGATCCAGGCGTTCTTGTCGTGGAAGGTCCAACCGTAGAATTCCTGCGGGCCGCCGGCAGCGCTGCCGCCGCTCATCGTGCCCCTCGGCGTGGTGCCATTGTTGATCGTCCAGCCGTCCGGCGCGTTGGCGGTCCAGTCGGTCGTGTCCGCGTCCTTCTTTTCCGTCGCGCTCACATAGCCCTGGAGATCATCGGCCAGCTCCTCGAAATTCTCGCTGAACAGCCGCACCGGCTCGTTGCCGCTGGTGGCGAAGTCGACGAAGGCGCCGGCATCGACATTCACATAGTATTCGGTGCCGATGGCGAGCGGCGCCGAGAGATGCACGGTCACGAGGCCGGCCGAGATGCCGACCTGGTCGGAGTTGACGTCGATGGTCTGGACGATCGCGCCGTCGCTGGCGCGGTGGATCGTGATCGCGCCCTCGCCCTTCTGCACGCGCTCGCTCAGGATCAGCGTCAGCGGCGCATCGACCGGCATGGTCTGCAGATCGTCGCCGCGCGCTTCGAGCAGATAGGGCGCGCTTGTGTCGGTTGCGTCTTCGTCGAGCAGCGACGGTCCGGCGACGCCGGTGGCGTCGATATCGAGGAAGTCGAGGATCGTGGCTGCGACGGAGGTCTGGGCCGCGGCGCCGTTCGAGGAAATCGCGACGTTCGAGGCGATCAAGATCTGGCGCTCGCCGGCCGACTGGCCGCCATGGCCGAAGCCGTTCGCGTCGCGGCCGTGGTCGGTCGAGACGATGACCATCCACTCCTCGTCGGGATTGGCGGCCTGGCGCTCCGCCACGGCGATCATGATGTCGTTGACCTGGTCGGCCGCGGTGCGCAGCTCCTGGTCATAGGCGTCGCCGAAGCCCAGGGAATGGCCGACGCCGTCCGGGTCGTCCAGATGCAGGAAGGTGAAGTTCGGCGCCTCCGTCTTGATCAGATCGACGCCTCGCTGGGTGACGGCCGCGTCGGAGAGGCCGTGCGCCTCGTAGTCGACGATGGAGGTGCCGTCCCTCAGGCCGGTCTCGTCACCGAAATGACCGGTATTGATGTCGCCCCAATGCACGATCGAGGCGATTTTCGCATCGGGAATGGCGCCGTCGATGCGCTCGAACAGGCTCTGCACGGCCGGGTTGATCGGGGAATTCGAATTGCCGGTGATGCCGTGCTGGTTGGCCCAGACGCCGGTCAGGAGCGTCGACCAGCCGGGGCCGCTGACGGTGCCCTGCTGGGTCGCGGTGCCCTGGACGCCGCCGGCATACGCCTCGAGATGGTCGAGATTGGTAATGCCGTTCTGGCCGAGCTGCAGCAGCTCGCTGTATTGGGCGCCGTCGAGCCCCACGAAAACGACGTGTTTGGTCATCTGCTCTTCCCCGATCGATCGCGCCTGAGAGATATGGTTAAGGCGGGGTGTATCGGCCGGGCTGTGGGCGGACCAATGCATATTGGCTATCGTGGCGATGGCCAGAAGGACCGCAAATCGGAGGCTATCGCGGCGCTATCGTCTTGCCTCGGTCACATTCGAATCCAGCATCGCCCTGCCGACTTCGAGCGCCGTGCGGATCAGCGGGATGCGTTGATGCTCCGTCCGCACCGCGAGATAGCCCTTGGCGTAGAGCGCAAGCGAGGTGGAATCGATCGGAACGACGCGGATCCGCGAATCCGGCGGGCATTCCTTCTCGAACATCAGGCTGATGCCGAGCCCCTGCGCGACCGCTTCGCGGATCATTTCACGGGTATGCAGCTCGACGAGCCGCTGCGGGACGAGCTCGGCCTCGGCGAAGAGGCGCTTGATCGCCGCCAATGTCCGCGAGGTCGGCTCGCGCACCAGCAGCGTCTGCTCGACGATGTACGGCAGCTGGATCGGCTCCGGCACGTTCCACGTGGCCGGCACGATCGCGACGAGGCGATCGACATAGAGCGGGATATAGCTGTATTCGCTCTGGATGATCGGCTCGCAGATGATGCCGAGATCGATCTGCGCGTTCATCAGCAGGTCGGTCGTCTGCGATGCATTGGCGATCGTGACGCGGAAATGCAGCTGCGGCACGCGGGCCGTCAGCGCGGCGAGGAACGCGGCCGCATAAGGCGGCGAATCCGTCCCGACCCGCAGCAGCCTGTCGCTGTCGATGGCGGCGGCGCCGAGGATCGCATCGATCTCGTTGGCCGTGCCGAACAGCACCTCGGCCTTTTCGAGCAGGGCATGCCCTGCCGGCGTCAGCGAGAGCGGCGGGCGCCGGCCTTCGAGCAGCTTGATCTTGTGGCGTTCTTCCAGTGCCTTGATCTGCTTGGAGAGGGTCGGCTGCGATATGTTGAGCCGCCGGGCAGCCTTCGAGACGCTGCGTTCGTTAGCCACGGCATAGAACGACCGCAGATGGAGCAGATTGACGTTCATCTTGCTCGATTGCCCTGCCACCCCCTGCACGCTCTCTATGGTGCAGACGCCGTATCTGAGCTGCGCGAATATCAAGCTTCGGCGAACGGCATGTGACAGTCGGGTAACGCGCGCGGCGCAGGGGCGAGCCTGTTTGCCGGCTCCATAGCGGCGCATTCGCTCCGGCACGGGGTGGCTTCGCCCGCGTGAGGCTCAGGATCGGGATCGCGCTGGGTGGGGAGGCTTGGCCATTCTGGGCTGGCCTTGGGGCCCTCTGCCGCCGCCTGATGGCGACGGTGATGCCGGGAATCGTCTTCGAGTCGAGATGGATCGATATAGAGAGATTCAGTGGCTCGGGAAGCGACGCCGCCGATCGGCCTCCCGCGATAGGCTTGGCTCAGACGGTCTTGAGATTGACCGCGGCCGACTTGCCGGTCTTGCGATCGGCTTCGAGATCGTAGCTGATCTTCTGGCCCTCGTTCAGGCCGCGCAGGCCCGAGCGCTCGACTGCGCTGATGTGAACGAAGACGTCGCTCCCGCCAGCGTCAGGCGTAATGAAACCATAACCCTTGGTTTCGTTGAACCATTTCACGGTACCCGTGCTCACGTGCTCTTCCCTTCAGTCGCTATACGAACCGCCTCATGCCGGCTCGAAAGCGTAGTGTAGGAGCGAAGCTGCACGTGTGGCAATCATGCACCGCACCCATAACCGCCTTGGTTGCGCCGCTTTTACTAATACTAAAGTCGTAGTTCTCGAAGAATCTGCGATATTAGACGGTTCGCACGCGGGCAGGGGCACCTTGCCGCCGCTGCCCGCGCCCGCTCGTCAGGACCGTCCGCCGTCGACCGAGAGCACCTGCCCGGTGATCCAGCTCGCCTGCTCGCTCAGGAAGAACAGCGTGGCATTGGCGATGTCCTGTGCCGTGCCGAGCCGGCGGGTATGGATGCCCTCGACCAGCTTCTTCTGGCCCTCCGGACCATAGCTTTCCCATTGCCGCTCGGTCGCCGGATTGGAGCGCACGAAGCCGGGCGCGACCGAGTTGACGGTGATGCCCTTCGGCCCGAACTCCCAGGCGAGCTGCTTGGTCAGTCCGACCAGCGCATGCTTGGCGCTGGCATAGGCCTGGATGCCGGTCAGGCTCGGACGCAGGCCCGCGCCGGAGGAGATCATCACGATCCGGCCGTAGCCGGCTTGCTTCATCACCGGCGCTGCCGCCTGCGCCAGGAAGAAGGCGGCATCGACATTGGCGGCGAAGATCACGCGCCAGTCGCTCTCGGAGATCTCCTCGATCGAGCGGCCGACCTGTCCGCGCACGCCGCCGGCTGCATGGACGAGGATGTCGAGCGTGCCGCTGGCCGCGACGATCTCGGCAATGAGCTTCTGCGCCGCCTCGGGACTGCCGAGATCGACGGCATGGGCGGTCGCGCCGATCGCCTTGGCGGTCGCGGCGACGCCCTCGGCATCGATATCGGCGAGATGGACCTTGGCGCCGGACTCGACCAGAGCCGTGGCGATGGCGCGGCCGATGCCCTGGGCTGCGCCGGTGACGAGGGCTACGCGGTTGTCGAAGCTAAGTTGCATTGGTCGATCAGCACCTTCAGCGTGTCGAAGGAGAGCGGCCGCTTGCCGTCCTCCACCTCATGGATCAGCTCGACCAGCGTCTCGATCGTGGGCGTCGGGACGCCGGCCTCGCGGCCGAGCTTGGCGATGATGCCGATCTGCGGATCGACCTCGGTCTTGCGCTTGCGCACCGCAAGGTCGCGCCAGATTCCGGAATGGGTCTTGGCCGTCTTCGAGGTGTAGTCGGCGAGCCAGGCGATCGTCTCGATCTGCGGATATTCCGGCTGGCCGGGCGCGAAGACCATCGGGTCGAACTCGCCGAAGCCGAGCGATTTCACGCCGCGCGCCGCAGCCACCGCGCCGACCTCGCGGCCGAGCTCGAGCCAGACGCCGAGCCGCTGCGGATCGGCGAAATTCGCCGACATGGAATCGTCGGTCAGCGCCGTGCCGAACAGCATCGCGCCATAGGCGAGCTTGCCCCAGAGATAGCCCCAGATATTGTCTGTCAGCACCGAGGCCGGCTCGAAGATCAGCCCGAGCCGGTGCATTTCCAGCGCCCGCGGCGTCATCTGGCCGTCGAGCTCGCCGATCACCAGCGCCCCGCGATTGCCGTAGAGGATCTCGCCCGGGCCGTGCCAGTCGGCGCCGAAATTGACGAAGCAGCCCATGGTCCGCTTCGCGCCGACCCGCTCGGAGATCGCGATCTCGTTGAGGCCGTTCTGGGCCGAGAAGATGAAGCCGTCCTCGGCGAGATGCGGCACGAGCGCGTCGAGCGCCGCTTCCGTCGCCTGCGCCTTCACCGCCAGGATGATGCGCTTGTACTTGCCCGTCAGCTCGGCCGGGGTGACGGCCGGGATGACCTGCGTGAATTCCTCGATCGGCCCGGTGATCCTCAGGCCGCTCGTGCGGCAGGCCTCGACATGCTCGGCGACGATGTCGACGAGCAGGACCGGAATGCCCGCCCGGGCCCAATGGGCCCCGATCGTGCCGCCGATCGCGCCGGCTCCCCAGATGACGATCGGTTCGGCTGTGCTCATCAGGCTGCTTCCAGTTGTCCGGCGAGTTCGACTTCGCCATGGGTCGCGACATGGATGAAGCCATCCGGCGTGACCCAGCCGCGATACATGCCCGCGGAATTATAGGGGGCGACGATCGCGCCGTCGGCGCCGACGGCGACGAGACCGGCGCCGATCTTATGGGCGGTGAGCTCGGCTATGGCCTGGCGGGTCGCCTCTTCGAGGCTCAGGCCCTTATAGGCCATCAGCGACGCGATCTCGTGGCCGATGCAGTAGCGGATGAAGAACTCGCCCTTGCCGGTGCCGGAGACGGCGCAGCGTCCGTCGCGGGCATAGGTGCCGGCGCCGATGATCGGCGAGTCGCCGACGCGGCCGGAGGGCTTGTTGGTGTAACCGCCGGTCGAGGTCGCGGCGGCGAGATGGCCGTCCTTGTCGCGCGCCACGGCGCCGACCGTGCCGTGCTTCTCGGCCTCGCTCGCTTCCGAAGCGCTGCCGACCAGCTCGCGGATCTTCATCGAGGACAGGTTCTTGCGGCGCCGGTCGGTCGAGAAATACTCGTTGTCGACCATGTCGAGCCCCTCCGCCTCGGCGAAGGCGTCCGCGGCGTGTCCGGCGATCAGCAGCGGGTCGCCGCGGCGCATCAGGGCCTTGGCGGCGCTGACCGGGTTGCGGATGCGCTTGGCGCAGCACAGCGCGCCGGCGGCGAGATTCGAGCCGTCCATGATCGAGGCGTCGAGCTCATGCTCGCCATCGGTGTTGAAGGCGGCGCCGTGGCCGGCGTTGAAATGGCCGGAATCCTCCATCACCAGCACGGCCGCCTCGACCGCGTCGACGGCGGAGCCGCCCTTGCTGAGGATATCCCAGCCTGCCCGGAGGGAGCGGGCGAGGTCGGCCTTGGCCTCGGCCCATTCGGCCTCGCTCATCTCGGATTTGGGCAATGTGCCGCAGCCACCATGAATGGCCAGGGCGATCGGGTGCGTTGTCATGAATTCATCCTGACGCGTTTCCCTCTCCATCCTTGGGGAGAGGCCGAAACGGCGAAGCCGGGTACGGGTAAAGGCAAGCGGCGGCGCCTTTACATCACCTCGCCCTGTCGCCGTTAGTCTCCCGTTGCATGCCGGATATCCGGTCAGCGCGTTGTTGCCGGTCCGGGCGCATGACCGGGACCTCGAGTATGCAGAGATCGTTTGAGAATTCGCCAGTGTGAGTCGACTGGCGCGGTCGTCGAGAACCGGAGCGGAGCGTACTTTTGTACGTGAGCACCGGAAGCCCAGACGGCCGCGTCAGACGGCCTCACTGGTAGAATTGGCAAACGATGTCTCATTTCTTGACGGGCTTGATGTCCATCGCCAGCGTGTCCTCGTCGACGCGCGGGGCGATCGTCACCTTGTCCTTCTGCATCGCCCAGGCCGAGCCGATCGCGACGATCGGCAGGCGCGGTCGGTCCTTGGCGACGATGGCGTTGACATCGGCCAGGAACTGGTTGCGCTTCGGCTCGTCCATCTCGATCGAGGCATCCTCGATCAGCTTGTCGACGGTCGGGTTCTTGTAGCCCTGCAGGTTGAAGGCGCCGAGCTTCTTGTCCGGATCGTAGGAATGGACCAGCGAGGACAGCGTGTAATTGGCCTCGCCCGTCAGCGTGCCCCAGCCCGACATCGACATCGAGTATTCGGCGCGGGCGCGTGTCGGGAAATAGACCGCGGCCGGCTGAGCGTTGGCGTTCACGTCGAGCCCGATGCGCGCCAGCATCTGCGCGATCGAGGTGCCGACTTGCCGGTCGCCGGGCAGGCGGTCATTGGTGAAGGAGAAGGTGATCTTGAAGCCGTTCGGATAGCCGGCTTCGGTCAGCAGCGCCTTGGCCTTGTTGACGTCGGGCTTCAGCGCCGGCAGCGACTTGTTGAAGCCGGCGATGCTGTCGGTCACCAGCTGGTTCGCCGGGGCGCCGAGCTCCTCCATCGCGATCTGCGCCAGCGCCGGCCGGTCGATGGCGAGGTCGATCGCCTCGCGCACCTTCGGATCCTGCAGCGGGTTCTTCGGCAGCGCCGAGCCGTCCTTTGCGCTGATCTGCGGGCTCTTGTCCCGCATGTCGAGTTCCATGTTGAAAACATAGACCGTCTCGATCGTCGCGACGGAGAGCTTTGGATCGCGCTTCAGGGTCGGCACGTCGGAAGCGGGCGCGCGCACGATCAGGTCGACCTGGCCGGCCTTGAGCTGGGCGACGCGGGCGGCATCGTTCGGCAGCTCCTTGCGCACGACGCGGGCCCAGGGCTCCTTCGGGCCCCAGTAGCCGTCGAAGCGCTCGAGCACGAGCTGGTCCTTCGGCGTCCAGGAGACGAACTTGTAGGGGCCGGTGCCGATCGCGGCCTTGCCGGAATTGAAGGCCTCGTTGGCACTGTCCTTGGTCAGGCCGGCTGCGGCCTTGTGCGAGACGATGAACAGGCGGATGAAATCGTTCGGCAGGTTCGGGGCCGGCCCGTCGGTGACGATATGGACCGTCAGCGGGTCGATGATCTTCACCTCCTTGACGCGGCGCACATAGATCGTCGTCGGGTTCGGGCCGGCGACGACCGGGATGCGCTCGATCGAGAACTTCACGTCCTCGGCGGTGAAGTCCGAGCCGTCATGGAACTTGACGCCCGGGCGCAGCTTGAACTCCCAGACATTCGGCTCGATCGCCTTCCAGCTCGTGGCGAGGCGCGGCTCGATCTGCAGCTTGTCGCCCGACCAGGTCAGCGTGTCGAAGACATGCTTCAGCGTTTCGGCATGGGTGCCGGTCGCGGTGTAGTGCGGGTCGATCGATTCCGGCCCGGCGCGCACGCCGATCGTGAGGGTCTGGGCGAGCGCAGCGCCGGAGACGCCGGCGCTGAGCACGGCTGCGAGGGCGAATGTGCGGAAGGTCGGAGCGAAGTTCATGGCGGATTCCCCTGAAGATTAGGATTGGTTGTTCGGTTGTCGTTGCGGCGCGCCGGCTGTCAGCTTCTTCGGTTCTGCTTCGCGGCGGCACGATAGGCGATCTCGCCATGCCGATCCTTCTCAATCGAGGCGGGCCGGCAGTGACATATCACCCTATTTTCGGGGGTCTTTGGAAAGACCGTTCGTCTCCTCCGGACTAAGACTGGTTGTCGAGATCTGCAGGCCAGGTCGGCGAGGCGATCACGAGCTTGTCCATCAGCTCGCAGAGCGTGCGCTGCTCGCTCTCGGTGAGGGCCGACAGCATGGCGCTCTGCTGGTCGACCATCATCGGCATCGTCTCGTCGAAGATGGCGCGGCCGGCCGGCGTCAGGCGCAGCACGTAGCTGCGCAGGTCGTCCTTGTCGGTCTCGCGCTTGAGCAGGCGGCGGTGCAGCAGCTTCTGGATGGCGCGGCTGAGCGTGTTCTTGGGCAGGCCGGAGGAGGCGACGATGTTTTTGGCCGCGACGCCCTCCTTCAATCCCACCGCATAGAGCGCTACGAATTCGGGGCGGACGAGCCCGTAACGCGTCTCGATCCAGCGATAGACCGGGTCGTTGAAGCGGAAGGCGACGAAGTTGAGCCGGAAGGACAGCCAGCACGGATTGTCCCAGAGCTTGGTGATGGTGAGCGGGTCGAGATCGCGTAGCGCGGCCTCGCGCTCGCGGTCGAGGCGTGACAGGGCAGTCGGAGCACGGCGCATCATCAAGCCCCCACTTGATTTAGTTCCAAATGGAACTTGACGGGCTTCGAGGCCAGAGTCAAGGATGGCGGCGTTCTGGATGCTAGCAAGGAACGGGCCGTGCGTATTGCCGAAATGAACTGGATGCAGGTCGAAGCGCAGGCCAAGCGCGACGATCGTTGCATCCTCCCCCTCGGCTGCGTCGAGCAGCACGCCTATCTGAGCCTCGCCACCGACGCGATCCTGGCCGAGAAGGTCGCCAATGACGCGGCCGAGCCGCTCGGCCTGCCGGTCTTCCCGGTTCTCGCATACGGGATGACGCCGAGCTTCGCCGCCTATCCCGGCACGGTCTCGGTGCGGATGAGCACCTATGTCGCGCTGATCGAGGACATGCTCGAGGGCTTCTACCGCTCCGGCTTCCGCCGCATCGTGCTGGTCAACGGCCATGGCGGCAACAACCCGGTGATGACCTTCTGCACGGAATGGATGGGCAAGCGCACCGATGCCAGCGTCAAGCTGCACGATTGGTGGAACGGTCCGCGCTTCCAGGCCGCGGTGAAGGCGGTCGATCCGGCTGCCTCCCATGCCTCCTGGATGGAGAATTTCCCCTGGACCCGGCTCGAGGGCGTCGCGATGCCCGACGCGGTCAAGGAGCCCTTCGACCGGCCGCTCTACCTCGCCTCGAGCCCGGCCAAGAAGCGCGAGATCCTCGGCGACGGCAATTTCTGGGGCCGCTACCAGCGTTCCGACAACGAGATGCTTAGCCTCTGGCAGATCGGCGTCGAGGAGACGCGGGCGGTGATCGCGGAGGGTTGGCCGTGATCACGCGCGGGGGGCGCACCATCACATGCTGACCCACATCATCGAGCGCGTCCTGCAGGCGCTGCTCGTCATGCTCGTCATGTCGGTGCTGGTCTTCGTCGGCGTCTACGCGATCGGCAATCCGATCGACGTGCTGATCAGCCCGGATGCGACCCAGGAGATCCGCCAGCAGACCATCGCCTTCTACGGGCTCGATAAGCCGCTCTGGGAGCAGTACCTCACCTTCCTCGGCCGCGTCTTGCACGGCGATTTCGGCCGTTCCTTCGTCTTCGGCATGCCGGTGCTGGAGCTCATCCTGTCGCGCCTGCCGGCGACGCTGGAGCTGACCCTGACCGCGGTCATCGGCGCGACGCTTGTCGGCGTGCCCGCCGGCATCTATGCGGGCTACAAGCCCGACAGCCTGCTGTCCAAGCTGATCATGGCGATCTCGATCCTCGGCTTCTCGGTGCCGACCTTCTGGATCGGCCTCGTGCTGATCATGGCCTTCGCCGTGGAGCTGCAGATCCTGCCGGCGGGCGGCCGCGGCGAGACCGCGACGCTCTTCGGCATCGAATGGAGCTTCCTGACGCTGAACGGCTGGAGCCATCTGCTGCTGCCGGCGCTCAACCTCGCCTTCTTCAAGCTCGCGCTGATGACCCGCCTGGCGCGGGCCGGCACCCGCGAGGTCATGCTGACCGACACGGTGAAATTCGCCCGCGCCGCCGGCCTCTCGGAATGGACCGTGCTGCGCCGGCATGTGCTGCGCCTGATCGCGATCCCGATCGTCACCGTCTTCGGTCTCGAATTCGCCTCGACCCTCGCCTTCGCGGTGGTGACGGAGACGATCTTCTCCTGGCCGGGCATCGGCAAGCTGATCATCGACTCGATCACCTCGCTCGACAGGCCGGTGATGGTCGCCTACCTGATGCTCGTCGCCTTCGTCTTCATCACCATCAATTTCCTGGTCGACCTGACCTATGTCGCGCTCGATCCGCGTCTGCGGAAGGGGAGGGCCTGATGGATCGTGCCTCGCCCTTCGCCCGCTTTGGGCGCGAATTCGCCGAGAGCCGGACGGCGCTCGTCGCGCTGATCGTCGTGCTGCTGATGATCGGGCTGGCGCTCGCCGCGCCACTGGTCGCGCCGCAGGATCCCTATGACCTCGCCAACCTGCCGCTGATGGATGCACGCCGCCCGCCCGGCTATGTCGGCTCCGGCGGCTATACGCACTGGCTCGGCACCGACGCGCAGGGCCGCGACCTGCTCTCCGCCATACTCTACGGCCTGCGCATCTCCTTGCAGATGGGCCTCGTCGCCGGCGCCATCGCGCTGACGCTCGGCGCGGCGCTCGGCATCACCGCCGCCTATCTCGGCGGGCGCTGGGAGGCCTTCATCATGCGGGTCGTCGACCTGCAGCTCGCCTTCCCGGCGATCCTGCTCGCGCTGGTGATCTCGGCCATGCTCGGCCAGGGCAAACTCCAGCTCATCGCCGCGCTCGCCGCCGCGCAATATGCCTATTTCGCGCGCACCGCCCATGGCGCCGCTTCGGCCGAGCGCGGCAAGGACTATGTCGAGGCTGCCTTCTCGACGCCGTTGCCGGCGAGCCGTGTGGTCTGGCGTCATATCCTGCCGAACTGCCTGCCGCCTCTGATCGTGGTCGCGACCGTGCAGGTGGCGAGCGCGATCGCTCTGGAGGCGACGCTCTCCTTCCTCGGCGTCGGCCTGCCGGTGACCGAGCCTTCCCTGGGCATGCTGATCTCGAACGGCTTCCAGTACATGCTCTCCGGCCGTTACTGGATCTCGATCTATCCGGGCATCGCGCTCATCATCCTGATCGTCGCCATCAACCTCGTCGGCGACCAGATCCGCGACCAGGTCAATCCGAGGCTGAAGCGATGAGCGCTCGGCACCGACGGTTCCCGTCATGGTCGGGCTTGTCCCGACCATCCACGTCTTCGCTGGTTGAGGGCGATGTTCAAGACATGGATGCTCGGCACAAGGCCGAACGTGACCGCAGGGGCACGCGCCGATGACCGACGCAGCCCCGCTCCTCGAGGTCACTGACCTCGCCACCCATTTCCACACGCGCAACGGTGTGGTGAAGGCGGTCGACGGCGTCTCCTTCTCGCTGAAGCGCGGCGAGGTCATGGGCCTTGTCGGCGAGTCCGGCTCGGGCAAGAGCATTACCGGCTTCTCGATCATCGGCCTGATCGATCCGCCTGGCCGGGTCGAGCACGGCTCGATCAAGCTGGAGGGGCGCGAGCTGGTCGGCCTGCCGGTCCAGGACCTGCGCGCCATTCGCGGCAAGACCATCTCGATGGTCTTCCAGGACCCGTTGATGACCCTGAACCCGGTGCTGACCATCGGTGCGCAGATCCTGCTTGCGCTGGAGGCGCATGAGAAGGTCTCGGCCGAGGAGGGCAGGCGCCGCGCCATCGCGGCGCTCGCCCAGGTGCGCATTCCCGAGCCCGACGCCAAGGTCGATTTCTACCCGCACCAGTTCTCGGGGGGCATGCGCCAGCGCGTCGCCATCGCGATCGCGCTGTTGCATCGGCCCAAGCTGATCATCTGTGACGAGCCGACCACCGCGCTCGACGTCTCCATCCAGGCCGAGATCCTGGCCGAGATGAAGGAACTCGTCGCCGAACTCGGCACGGCGCTGATCTGGATCAGCCACGACCTCGCCACGGTCGCCTCCATCGCCAGCAAGGTCTGCGTGATGCGCTACGGCAAGATCGTCGAGGCCGGCCCTGTCCTCGACGTGCTGACCAAGCCGCAGCATCCCTATACGCAGGGCCTCCTCGACTCGCTGCCCTCGCGGGCCGAGCCCGGCCAGTTGCTGGCGCGCGGCGCCGGGGTCTCCGATGCCGCCCCGCCGCCGCGGAAGACGGCTGTCGAGCGTCACGAGCCCAAGCCGGGCGTGCCCTATTTCACCATGGAGCTGGTCAGCAAGCGCTTCCAGGAGCAGCCGAGCCCGCTGCGGGCGCTGCTGCAGAAACTCGGCGTCGCCAAGCCTCCACACGGCGTCCAGGCGGTCGATTCGGTGAGCCTGACGGTGACCCGCGGCGAGGCGCTCGGGCTCGTCGGCGAATCCGGCTCGGGCAAGTCGACGCTCGGGCGCATGGCCGCCGGCATCTACGCGCCGAACGCCGGCACCGTGCTGCTCGACGGCGAGCGCGTGATGAGCGCGGGCGAGCGCCCGCACAAGACCACGACCCGCGTCCAGACCATCTTCCAGGATCCGTTCGCCTCGCTCAATCCGCGCATGCGCGTCAGTGACAGCATCGCCGAGGGGCCGGTGACCCATGGCATCGTCACCAAGGCGGAATCGGCCGAGTATGTCCGGCAATGGCTCGCGGCGGTCGGGCTCGATCCTGCCTTCGCCGAGCGCTATCCGCACCAGTTCTCTGGCGGCCAGCGCCAGCGCGTCGCCATCGCCCGCGCCCTCGCCATGCAGCCGGATGTCGTGGTCTGCGACGAGCCGGTCGCCTCGCTCGACGTTTCCATCCAGGCGCAGATCATCAACCTCCTGATCCGCCTGCGCTCAGAGCTCGACCTCACCCTGATCTTCATCTCGCACGACCTCTCGGTGGTGCGCCATCTCTGCGACCGGGTCGCGATCATGTATCGCGGCCGCATCGTCGAGGAGGGGCCGGCGGGCGAGATCTACGATCACCCGCAGCATGACTACACCAAGCGCCTGCTCGCGGCCGTGCCCGTGCTGCCGACGGCCTGACCATGCCCATCCGTCATTGCGAGGAGCGTAGCGACGAAGCAATCCAGCGCCCCGCGCAATTCCCTGGATCGCTTTGCCGCGCTCGCAATGACGTCCATTCCCTGACTGCGGAAGGAGCCTGACCATGACCCAACCCGAGCTCGAATGCTGGCAATGGCCGGAAGAGGTCTGGCGCGGCAAGGTCGATCGCGTCCGCGCCGGCCGCAGCCTCAAGCCGAAAAAGTGGAAGAATGGCGCCCGCTGCGCCGTCGCCCTGTCCTTCGACGCCGATCACGAGACCAACGAGCTGCGCGATGGCGGCCAGTCGGTCGGGCGCCTCTCCTGGGGCCAATACGGCACCCGCGTCGGCGTGCCGCGCATCCTGAAGATGCTGAAGCGCGAGGACATCAAGGCGACCTTTTTCGTCCCGGCGGTCGCGGCGCTGCTGCATCCGGAAGAGCAGAAGCAGGTCATCGCCGAGGGCCACGAGATCGGCCTTCACGGCTGGATCCACGAGGTCAATACCCGCGTGCCGCCGCAGAATGAGCGCGAGCTGCATTTCCGCTCGGCCGATACGCTGGAGAAGATCACGGGCGTTCGTCCCGTCGGCATGCGCACCCCGTCCTGGGATTTCTCCGAGGTGACGCTGCAGATCCAGCGCGAGCTCGGCCTGCTCTACGATTCCTCCCTCTTCGCCGATGAGGATCCCTATGAGCTGATCGACAAGGGCGAGGCGACCGGCATGGTCGAGCTGCCGGTCGAATGGATTCGCGATGATGCTGTTTATTTCAACATGAACCGCTTCCAGGCTCTGCGGCCCTATACCGGCCCGGAGACGGTGTTCGACATTTTCCGCCGCGAGTTCGATGGCGCCTATGAGGATGGCGGACTGTTCCTGCTGACCATGCATCCGCATGTCATCACCTACCGCTCGCGCTTCTGGATCCTCGAGGAGCTGGTTCGCCATGCCAAGGCGAAGGGCGATGTCTGGTTCGCCAGCCATGCCGAGATCGCCCAGTATGTGAAGGACGAGGCCGGGCTCTAGCACCGGAATAACGTTGGGGCAGGGCCGATTCGCACGGAACCCTGCCTCATTCCGGCCGTTTTCGGTTCAGCGGGGGTTCACGGCGGTGACGCTGTGATCCCGGCAACTGAAACCGGACGGAACTCATGACGCGCACCAAAAGTTGGCTCCTGATCGGCACCATCCTGCCCGCACTGACCCTCGCCCAGAGCGGCCAAGCACAGGAACCGCCGCGCGGGCCAATAAGGGTCGCGCAGGCTCCAGCTCCTTCGGACGACCAGCCGGACGGCCGGCAGCGGCAGCGCCAACCGGGCCAACCGCCGCGTGGTCCGGGCGAAGGCCGACCGGCCCCGGGCGCAGCGCCCGGTGCTCCTCCGCCAGCGCAGCGTCCCGCGCCCGGCGCGCCGCCTGCCGTCCAGCGCCCGGCGCCGCCTTCTGCCCCAGGCGCTGCGCCCCCGGGCGTCCCCACCGCGCCGCGCCCGCCGGCCGAGCCGCGCCGCGAGCCGGCGATGCCGCGTCCCGTGCCGCCGATCGCGACGCCTGAGAGCGCTCCGGCCCAGCGCCCCGCTCCGGCGCCCGGCCAGCCGCCGGCCTTGCGCGGCGCGCCCGGACAGAGCGCGCCTGGCGCTGCCCCCGAGCAGCGCCGCGCCACGCCGCCGACCCCGCCTGCCACGGCACCGCAGCAGCGGCCGCAGGCCGCGCCCGCTCCGGTCCAACCTCCCGTCACGGCGCCGCCGGCGGCACGCACGCCGGGCGCGCCTGCGCCGGCGACCACGCCCGGAATTCCGCCCGCGGCCCGTCCGACGCCGGCGCCGGGACAGCCATCGGCGATCCCGCCTGCGCCGGCGCAGCGTCAGCCCGGTGCCGAGCCGCCCATGCCGCGTCCCGTGCCGCCGATCATCGCGCCCGGCGCGCAGCAGCCTGGCCAGCAGCCCGGCGCACGGACGCAGCCCGCGCCCGGCCAGCCGCCGACCGTCGCGCCGGGTCAGCCGCCGGCTGTTGCGCCCGGTCGCGCGCCGGGAGCCCCCGTGCCGCCACCTGCAGCCCAGCCCGGCCAGACGCAAATGGCGCCGCCGGCTGTCGGCCAGCCTCCGGCTCCCGGCCAGCAGCCCTTGCCGCCCCCTGACCGACAGGGCCGCCGCGGCGGTATCGGGCTCGGTGGAGCGGCCGCGATCGGCCTCGGCGCCGCCGCGATCGGCGGCATCATGGCGACGCAGGGCGCCGACCGGATCGATGACGTCCGCAGCCGGCGCGAGGAGCGTCGCGAGGGCGATGTCACCATCATCCGCGAGCCCGGACGCACCATCATCCGCGGCGACGACGATCGCTACGTCATCCAGCGCGACGAGACGCAGCGCTTCCGCGATCTCGGCTATCAGGGTCGGACGGAGCGGGGCGACGGCGAGACCCGCACCGTCTTCGAGCGGCCCGATGGGACACGCGTCGTCACCGTCACCGACGAGAGCGGCCGCCTGATCCGGCGGACGCGCTTCGACCGGGACGGGCGCGAGGTGGTGATCATCGACAACAGGCGCCGTGACGATGGCCGCCCGCGCTTCGCGGAGGATGTCGTGGTGCTGCCGCCTCCGCCGCTCCCGCTGCCACGCGAGCGCTATATCGTGGATGCCGAGCGCGCCGACGAGAACCTGATCTACGAGACGATCACCGCACCGCCGATCGCGGCGATTCCGCGCCGCTATACGCTCGACGAGGTCCGCTATTCGCCCGACCTGCGCGCGCGTATGCGCAGCGTCGATATCGACACGGTGAATTTCGATTCCGGCTCCTGGCAGGTCGCGCAGGGCCAGGATCAGAAGCTCGCCATCATCGCCGCCTCGATCCGCAAGGCGCTCGAGCGCTCGCCGAACGAGGTCTTCCTGGTCGAGGGCCATACCGATGCGGTCGGCAACGATGTCGACAACCTGTCGCTCTCGGATCGCCGCGCGCAGTCGGTCGGCGAGATCCTGACGCGTGACTTCCAGGTCCCGCCCGAGAACCTGACGACGCAGGGCTATGGCGAGCAATATCTCAAGGTCCAGACGCAGGAGGCCTCGCGCGAGAATCGCCGCGTCACGCTCCGGCGCATCACGCCGCTGCTCGCCGGGCAGAACTGACCTGAGCCAGGCCGCCGCGTTCGAGGGAACGCGGCGGCTTCGGCTGCGTTGCACGCATGAGCCGCCGCATGGCCGCGGCGGACGCCTCTGGGGGAGGTTGCCATGCGTGGAAGCCGTTGGATTTTTCTGGGTCTCGTCCTGATCGGGCTGGTTGTGGCGGAGGCTGCAGCTGCCCAACAGGGCGGGGTCGAACGTCAGCGGGCGCCCGGCGTGCCGCTCGCGCCCAAGCCGGCGGATGTTTACGAGGACATTGCGCGTGACGGCATGCGCCCGGGCACCGATCGGGCGGGGCCGCGCCTTGATGCGCAGCAGGAGCGCAAGGCGGAGCGTGGGGCGGACCGGGAGCTGCCGATGCCGAAGCCGGTGCCGTCGATCATTGCCCGGTAGCCGTTCACCTTCGCGAAAGATTTGGCTCCTAAGGCTGGGGTGACAGGAGTTCCCCCATGAGCGACGCCGTTGCCCTCGCGCAGAGCTATGCCGCGACCGAGGCCGTCAAGACCCAGCAGGCCCTGCAGATCGAGATGCTGAAGCAGCAGGCGGCGTCCGGCGACGCGGCAGTCGAGTTGCTGCAGCAGAGCGCCGATCAGCAGAAGGCCATGCTGCCGGCGGGGCAGGGTGGCAACGTCGATATCACGGCCTGAGCCTGCCGCACGCGAAGCCCTTCAGCGCACATCCTTCGAGACGCGCTCTGCAAGCCCCTCAGGAGGGGGCTGGCATGACGCCCGCTCAGGCATGCCAGTTGCGCTTTCCCTGGAAGCCGCATAACCTTCGCCTCGTTCCGAGGGGTGCCCGCAAGGGCTGAGACGGCGTCACAGCCGAACCCATCGAACCTGATCCGGGTCATACCGGCGGAGGGACTGGAACGCGGCTGCTTCCCCGCATCCGCAGACAGCGCTGAACCGCTTCTAAACCCCGGATCTCCTGCACCTTGGACCAAGGAGGAGATCCTCAGTGAATACCCATACCAATCCGCAGAAGAACAGCGTCAAGGCCGCGCCGCATAGCGTGACCACCGGGCCGATCATCGGTTCGCGCAAGATCTATGTCGCCGCGCCCGAGCATCCGCAGATGCGCGTGCCGTTCCGCGAGGTCGTGCTGACCACCGACGCCGAGCCGCCGGTGCGCATCTACGATCCGTCCGGCCCCTATACCGAGACCGAGGCCAGGATCGATCTCAATGCCGGGCTCATTCAGCCGCGCCGCGCCTGGCTCGATGCCCGCGGCTTCCAGACCGTGCCCGGCCGCGCCGTCACCGATGCCGATAATGGCAACATCTCCATCGAGCAGCTCGTCCCGGCCTGTCCGGCAGAGCGCCCGATCCTCGAGGCGAAGCCCGGCCAGATGGCGACGCAATACGAATTCGCGAGGGCCGGCATCATCACGCCCGAGATGATCTATGTCGCCCATCGCGAGAATCTCGGCCGCGCCGCCATGCTGGACGGCGCCCGCGAGCGCCATGCCGATGGCGAGAGCTTCGGCGCCGCCGTGCCGGAATTCGTCACGCCGGAATTCGTCCGCGAGGAGATCGCGCGCGGCCGCGCCATCATCCCGGCCAACATCAACCACCCCGAGCTCGAGCCGATGGCGATCGGCCGCAACTTCCTGGTCAAGATCAACGCCAATATCGGCAATTCGGCCGTCACTTCAGGCGCAGCAGAAGAGGTCGAGAAGCTGGTCTGGGCGATCCGCTGGGGCGCCGATACGGTCATGGACCTCTCGACCGGCCGCAACATCCACAACATCCGCTCCTGGATCCTGCGCAACTCGCCGGTGCCGATCGGCACCGTGCCGATCTACCAGGCGCTGGAGAAGGTCGGCGGTGACCCGATCAAGCTCGACTGGGACGTGTTCAAGGATACGCTGATCGAGCAGGCCGAGCAGGGCGTCGACTATTTCACCATCCATGCCGGGGTGCGCCTGCCTTACGTTCCGCTGACGGCCTCGCGCGTGACCGGCATCGTCTCGCGCGGCGGTTCGATCATGGCGCGCTGGTGCCTGGCGCATCACAGGGAGAGCTTCCTCTACGAGCGCTTCGACGAGATTTGCGACATCATGCGCAAATACGACGTCTCGTTCTCGCTTGGGGACGGCCTGCGTCCGGGCTCGATCGCCGACGCCAATGACCGCGCCCAGTTCGCCGAGCTGGAGACGCTGGGCGAACTCACCAAGCTCGCCTGGGACAAGGGCTGCCAGGTCATGATCGAGGGCCCCGGCCACGTGCCGATGCACAAGATCAAGGAGAACATGGACAAGCAGCTCGTGGAGTGCGGCGAAGCGCCGTTCTACACGCTCGGACCGCTGACCACCGACATCGCGCCGGGCTACGACCACATCACCTCCGGCATCGGCGCGGCGATGATCGGCTGGTATGGCTGCGCCATGCTCTGCTACGTCACGCCGAAGGAGCACCTGGGTCTCCCGAACCGCGACGACGTCAAGACCGGCGTCATCACCTACCGGATCGCCGCCCATGCCGCCGACCTCGCCAAGGGCCACCCGGCCGCGAAGATCAGGGACGATGCGCTTTCGCGCGCCCGCTTCGACTTCCGCTGGGAGGATCAGTTCAACCTGGCGCTCGACCCGGATACGGCCCGCTCCTTCCACGACGAGACCCTGCCGAAGGACGCCCATAAGGTGGCTCATTTCTGCTCGATGTGCGGGCCGAAATTCTGCTCGATGAAGATCACGCAGGATCTGCGCGCCGAGGTGCTGGCCATGGGCGACAACGAGCGTGCCGCGCTCGATCAAGCGGCAGCGCAGATCGAGAACCAGAGACTCGAGGGCATGGCGGCGAAGTCGGAGGAGTTCCTCGAGAAGGGCGGCAAGCTCTACCTGCCGGCGGCGGAGTGAGCCGGGCGTCACGGGCCTCTGCTGTGACGCAGCAACGCCATGATCGTCGGCGACAAGGGCCCTCCGCCACCGCCGACGATCACCGCCATGACCTCAGACGCTCCGCCCGCAGCCGGCTTGCAGGCCCATGGCAGCCTGCCCGTGGCGCCGCGCCTGCCGGTCCGCCGCCTTCGGCTCGTCGCCGAGATCGGGCTGTTCTATCTATGCTTGCCGCTGCTCTACGCGCATCTGATCCAGACCTACCGCATCTCGCTGATCGTGCTGATGCAACCGCTGCTGCTTGCCTTGCTGGCCTATCTCCTCTGGTCCCGCGATTTCAGCCTGCAGCGGGAATTCTCGCGTGGAGTGTCCGGGCGCGTCGTGGCTGGCATCATCGGCCTGTTCGTGCTGGTGGCGGGCGCGATCTCGGCCTGGGTCTCTATCAACGAGCCCGGTGGCTTCCTCAGCTTTCCGCTCTACAACACGCGGATGTGGCTGCTGGTGATGGTCTTCTACCCGCTGCTTTCGGTGCTGCCGCAGGAACTCGCCTTCCGCAGCTTCTTCTTCCATCGCTACGGCCCGCTTTTCGGCGATCGGCTCTGGCTGCTTGCCCTGGTGAACGGGGCGCTCTTCGGCTTCGCCCATATCATCTATGGCGGGCCGGTCTCGATCATCCTGAGCGGGGCGCTAGGCGTGCTGCTCGCCTGGCGCTATGCACGGACGCGCTCGCTTCGGGCGATCTGGCTGGAGCATGCACTCTACGGCCAGATGATCTTCACCGTTGGGCTCGGCCGCTATTTCTTCACCGGCGTCTCGACGCTTCAGTAGCGAGGCCCTTCCGATGAGCGCGATCATGTCCGGCATGGCTAGCCTCAGCGCCACCAGGGTCGCGGCCGTGCTGGCGCGCGTCGCCGAGCGCAGCCCGCGCGTGCACTGCCTGACCAACACGGTGGCGCAGAACGTCACCGCCAACATGCTGCTCGCCTTCGGCGCCATTCCCTCGATGGCTGTTCATGTCGACGAGGTCGCGGCGGTGGCGCAGGGCGCCGGCGCGATCCTGATCAATCTCGGCACGATCAGCGCCGATGGCGAGCTCGCCATCCCCAAGCTGCTGGAAGTCGCGCGCGATCGCCACAAGCCGCTGGTGCTCGATCCGGTCTTCGTCGAGCTCTCGCCCTTGCGCCGGCACATCGCGCGTGAGGTGCTGCGCCTGCCCGATGTCGTGGTGCGGGGCAACGCCGCCGAGATGCAGGCGCTCGCGGCCGAGCTCGATGGCGCGGGGCGCGTCACCCGTGTCACCACCGGCAGGATCGACGGGATCGAGGGCGCGAGCGGGTCGCTGGCGATTCCTTACGGCCATCCGCTGATGACCAGAGTCACGGGCCTCGGCTGCGCCTCCAGCGCGCTGGTCGCGGCCTGCTGCGCGGTCGAGCCCGATCCGGTCATTGCCGCCGGTGCGGCGCTGACCGCCTATGGCATCGCTGGCGAGATCGCTGCCGCGAAATCGGCCGGCCCGGGCAGCTTCGCCGTCAACTTGATCGACGCGCTCGCCGGCATCGACGAGGCGCTGCTGCGCCGGCATATGGGAGAGAATGCGTGAAAGTCGACGTCCGTGTTTATGGCCTGGTCGATCCTCAGATCGGCGCCGGCCGCTCGCTCGCCGAGCTGGCGCGTGCCGCCGCCGATGGCGGTGCGACGCTGATCCAGCTTCGCGCCAAGGAGCAATCGACGCGCGAGATGGTGCGCGAGGCCAAGGCCATTCACGCCGCGCTCGCCGGCAGCAATGTTCCGCTCCTGATCAATGACCGCGTCGATGTCGCGCTCGCCTCGGGCGCCGAAGGCGTCCATCTTGGCGCCGACGACATGGAGCTGGCCGACGCCCGCCGCCTGCTCGGTCCGGACGCGATCATCGGCGCGACTCTGAAGAAGGCCGGCGAACTGCCCTATCTGGCGTCGGCTCCGATCGACTACGCCTGCATCGGCGGCGTTTTCGGCACGGTGCACAAGGATAACCCCGACGCGCCGGTCGGGCTCGACGGCCTGGCGAGCCTGCGCCGCGAGGCGGCCCGGGTGCTCGGGCCGATCCCGATCGGCGCCATCGCCGGCATCAACGCGACCAACGCCGCCTCGGTGATCGCGGCCGGAGCCGATGGCGTCGCGGTGATAGGTGCGCTGTTTGCGGGCACGGATACCAGGGCGGCAGCCCGGGAATTGCGTGCGATCGTCGACGCGGCGCTTGCTTCTGACCGGGCTCGCCCGGCCTGAGACCTATTGCGTCGGCACCGGCGCCGGCGCAGCCGGACGGGCCACCGCCGGACGCGGCGGGCGCGGCCGCTCCGGCTTCGGCTCGGGCAGGCCGAGCCGGGCGCGGATCGAGGCGGCCTTCGCCTCTGTGAGGCGCGCCGCGCAGAAGCCGATCTGCCCCTCGCGCTGGAAATCCCGGCAGATCCGCTCGCGCTCCGACGAGAAGCCGGCCTGCTCGCGCGCGATCGAGCGCTGGTCGACGGCGTCGGATTTGGCGGTCAGCGCCTTGTAGCCCTCGAGCACGGCACGTTCCGCCTTGCCCCGATCGGCCTCGATTTCCTTGGTGCGGCTGCTCAGGGTGCGCGCATCCGGCCCCCACAGGCCGCGCGGGTCGATCCGGCAGGCCGCGGCCGTGATCACGCAGGGCTCGGTCGGCTCGACCACGAGGAAGGCGCCGTCGAGCACGTCGAACACGATCGGGCAGGCCGGGGCTTCGAGCTGGTAGCGCGGCACGCCGGCTGGCTTGCCATGCGGCGTCACCGGGATCGGCGCATCCCCGAAATTGACCACGCAAGGCTCGGTCAGGTTGTCGGACTGGTAGCCGTCGGCGCTGAATTTCAGGCCATAGCCGGTCCCGAGCTTCTCGAGGCTCGCCTGGCCGAGCGCGCCATTATGCCGAAGCGGGCGGCCGGCGATCGAGTCCTCGGTCGGCAGCTTGATCGGCGGCATTGAGGGCGTGCGCGGCTTCGGCGGTCCGCTGGGAGTGGCGGATGGCGGCGCGGCCTGCTGGCTGCCGGCCGGATTGAACGGCTGCGCGCCGGGCAGTTGCAGCGGCTGTGCCTGCGCAACACCGGCCAGGCCGGCAAAGGCCAGCATCGCAAAGGTCTTGCAGGTTATGCGGCGTGAATTCGTCAGCATTGTCCGCCATGCGACTGGGAACGTGATCTTCTGCATGAAGTGCCATGCCGCCGCGCGCAAGAGCAGCCGCGCAACACCTTGCGTGAATGATGCTGCCTTTCGGCCTCCGGTAGGCTTTGCCTGAGCGGGCACATCGGCGAGACTTGCCGATACGTCAGGGGCTCACTATGCGCTTCCTGCCGATCGGTTTCATCCGAAATCGATCCGGCGGGTGTGGATTCGGACGATGCTCGTAACCACGACCGCGATTATCCCCGCTATCGCCGATTCTTAATCCGGCTCCGTGTCTTGCAAGGGGAGGAACACCCTCACTATATACGCCGCCAAGAGGCGGTCCTTGTGGCCGCGAATCGTGGAATGCCGGTATCGTTCGCCGCGTGAGGTGGGGGCGGGCCGGTCCATGGGCCGGCCGGCGGCGCTTGCGTCGCAGGTCGGCGATCTGCTCAATCGAAAGGGATCCCATCCATGGGTAAAGTCATTGGTATCGACCTCGGCACGACGAATTCATGCGTCGCGGTGATGGAAGGCACCACGCCTAAGGTCATTGAGAATTCCGAGGGCGCCCGCACCACGCCTTCGATCGTCGCCATCACCGATGACGGCGAGCGTCTGGTCGGCCAGCCTGCCAAGCGCCAGGCCGTCACCAATCCGGAGCGCACTTTCTTCGCGATCAAGCGTCTGATCGGTCGTACCTTCGACGATCCGATGACGCAGAAGGACGTCAAGCTCGTCCCGTACAAGATCAAGAAGGCCTCCTCGGGCGATGCCTGGGTCGAGGCTGACGGCACCGACTATTCGCCCTCGCAGATCTCCGCCTTCACGCTGACGAAGATGAAGGAGACCGCGGAGGCCTATCTCGGCCAGCCGGTCACGCAGGCGGTCATCACCGTCCCTGCGTATTTCAACGACGCCCAGCGCCAGGCCACCAAGGATGCCGGCCGCATCGCCGGCCTCGAGGTGCTGCGCATCATCAACGAGCCGACCGCCGCCGCGCTCGCCTATGGCCTCGACAAGAAGTCGACCGGCACGATCGCGGTCTACGACCTCGGCGGCGGCACCTTCGACGTCTCGATCCTCGAGATCGGCGACGGCGTCTTCGAGGTGAAGTCGACCAATGGCGACACGTTCCTCGGCGGCGAAGACTTCGACATGCGCCTCGTCGAGTATCTCGCCGACGAGTTCAAGCGCGAGCAGGGCATTGACCTGAAGAAGGACAAGCTCGCCCTCCAGCGCTTGAAGGAGGCGGCCGAGAAGGCCAAGATCGAGCTGTCGAGCGCCTCGCAGACCGAGATCAACCTGCCCTACATCACGGCGGATGCGTCCGGTCCCAAGCACCTCGCCATCAAGCTTTCGCGCGCCAAGTTCGAGAGCCTGGTCGATGACCTGATCCAGCGTACCATCGAGCCCTGCAAGAAGGCGCTCAAGGATGCCGGCCTCTCGGCGGGCCAGATCGACGAGGTCGTCCTCGTCGGCGGCATGACCCGCATGCCGAAGGTCCAGGAGGTCGTGAAGCAGTTCTTCGGCAAGGAGCCGCACAAGGGCGTCAACCCGGATGAGGTCGTCGCCATCGGCGCCGCGATCCAGGCCGGCGTGCTGCAGGGCGACGTCAAGGACGTGCTGCTGCTCGACGTGACCCCGCTTTCGCTCGGCATCGAGACGCTGGGCGGCGTGTTCACCCGCCTGATCGACCGCAACACCACGATCCCGACCAAGAAGAGCCAGGTCTTCTCCACCGCCGAGGACAACCAGGGCGCAGTGACGATCCGGGTCTTCCAGGGCGAGCGCGAGATGGCGGCCGACAACAAGCTGCTCGGCCAGTTCGACCTGATGGGCATCCCGCCGGCCCCGCGCGGCATGCCGCAGATCGAGGTGACCTTCGATATCGACGCCAACGGCATCGTCTCGGTGACGGCGAAGGACAAGGCCACCAACAAGGAGCAGCAGATCCGCATCCAGGCATCCGGTGGTCTCTCCGAGGCCGACATCCAGAAGATGGTCAAGGACGCCGAGGCGAATGCCGCCGAGGACAAGAAGCGCCGCGAGCTGGTCGAAGCGAAGAACCAGGGCGAGAGCCTCGTGCACTCGACCGAGAAGTCGCTGAAGGACTATGGCGACAAGGTTTCCGCCGCCGACAAGACGGCGATCGAGACCGCGGTCGACGCGCTCAAGGCTGCTCTGGCCGAGGACAATGCCGAGACCATCTCGGCTCGCACCACGGACCTGATGCAGGCGTCGATGAAGCTCGGCGAAGCCATGTATGCGGCGAGCCAGGCCGAGGGCGCAGCCGCTGAAGGTGGCGAGGCCGAGACCGCTGAGGCCAAGAAGGACGACGTCATCGACGCCGACTTCAAGGATGTCAGCGACGACAAGGGTGACAAGAAGAAGAGCGCCTGATCGGCGTTCGGCCCTCCCTGCGATACCGTGGCCGGGTTCGACCCGGCCATTGCCTTCGGGGATGGCCTCTTGAATGACAGGACGTTCTCATGCCGCCATGGCCGGGTCGATCCCGGCCATGATTCGGAAGGGAGCGGAGGGGCCGCGGATTCATGTCCAAACGCGACTATTACGAGATCCTCGGGGTTTCCCGGACAGTGACGGAAGTCGAGCTCAAATCGACCTTCCGTAAGCTCGCCATGCAGCATCACCCGGACAAGAACCCGGGCGACACGGCTGCCGAGATCAAGTTCAAGGAAATCAACGAGGCCTACCAGATCCTGTCCGATGGGCAGAAGCGCGCGGCCTATGACCGCTACGGCCACGCCGCCTTCGAGAATGGCGGCGGGCCGGGCAACGGCGCCGACTTCTCCGACTTCATGTCGGATATCTTCGATTCTTTTTTCGGCGACGCGCGCGGCGGTCGTGGCGGGCCGCGCGGCGCAAATGGCCGCGAGCGCGGCGCCGATCTGCGCTATAATCTCGAGATCGGGCTGGAAGAGGCTTTCGCGGGCAAGACCGCCTCGATCCGTGTGCCGACCTCGATCGCCTGCGAGGTCTGCACCGGCACCGGCGCCAAGCCGGGCTCAAGCTCGCGCCAATGCCCGACCTGCGGCGGCCATGGCCGCGTCCGCGCCAACCAGGGCTTCTTCTCGGTCGAGCGCACCTGCCCGACCTGCGGCGGCCGCGGCGAGGTCATCGACGATCCCTGCAAGAACTGCTCGGGCTCCGGCCGTGTCACCCGTGAGCGCACGCTCTCGGTCAACATCCCCGCGGGCGTCGAGGACGGGACCCGCATCCGCCTTGCCGGCGAGGGCGAGGCCGGGCTTCGCGGCGGGCCGGCGGGTGACCTCTACATCTTCCTCTCGATCAAGCCGCACGCGATCTTCCAGCGCGACGGCGCCGACCTGTTCTGCCGCGTCCCGCTCGGCCTGACCTCGGCCGCGCTCGGCGGCGAGATCGAGGTGCCGACCCTGACCGGCGAGAAGGCGCGGGTGAAGGTTCCCGAAGGCACCCAGAGCGGTAAGCAGTTCCGCCTCAAGGGCAAGGGCATGAGCGTGCTGCGCTCGCGCGAGGTCGGCGATCTCTATATCGAGGTCGTCGTCGAGACGCCGCAGAAGCTCACGCCGCGCCAGCGGGAATTGCTGATGGAATTCGAGCGCGAGAGCTCGCACTCGACCCATCCGGAAACCGCCGGCTTCTTCGGCCGGGTCAAGGATTTTCTTGGTGGCATCAGCGGCGGGGCAGCCTGAATCGTCCTTGCCAGCATAGCGATGCTATCCACGAGCGGCGGCCCTCTACGTCCTCCTGGATTGCTTTGTCGCTGCGCTCCTCGCAACGACGGCGGGACTTCCATAAGAAAAGGGCGGGTGACCCCAGAGGTCACCCGCCCTTTTTCGATCGCAGGTCGCCGACTTCCGTCAGGCCTTGTCGATCACTTTCTTCACCGCGTCCTTGGTCTTGCCGACGGCCTGTTGGGCCTCGCCCTTGCGCTCCTGCGCAAAGCCTTCGGCTTGCAGGTCGGGTTTGTTGAGCGCCTTGCCGACGCCCTGCTTGACGTTGCCGGCGGCCTCGTTGGCCATGCCCTTGATCTTATCGGCAGTGCTGCCCATTGGTCGTTTCCTCGTTCTGAACTCGTGCCGCCATGGCGGCTATGAGGAAGAAACGGACCAATCGGGAGAAGGTTCCCCAATCGGGCTTGTCTTGGCATCCACGTCTTGAGCTGGTCGAGGGGGTGAAGACCTGGATGCTCGCCACGAGGGCGGCCATGCCTGCGAGCGTTACATGGACGCCATCCGTTACCCGGACGCCATCGCCCGCAACGCGTCCGCCGTTTGCGCGTCGGCGGGAAAGAACGTCTCGAGCGCCAGCTCCGACAGGGTGATGTCGACAGGCGTGCCGAACACGGTCGTGGTCGAGATCAGCGAGAGGATGCGGTCGCCGAGCCTGAGCTGCATCGGCACCACGATCGCCGCCTCCGGCTCGATCTCGGCCGCGTGCCCCTTCCTTGTCGGCAGAACCGGGGCCGGATAGGTCAGCAGCTCCGCGAGCAGATCGGCCAGCACCGGATCGGCCGTCGCCCTGATCTGCTGGCGCAGCCGTGCGAGCAGATGCGAGCGCCACTCGCCGAGATTGGCGATGAAGGGCGCAAGCCCGCCAGGCGCCAGGCTCAGCCGGAGCACGTTGACCGGCGGCCGCAGCAACTCGGCCTCGGCTGCCAGCCCCATCAGCGGCGCCACGGCGGCGTTGGCGGCGAGCAAGGTCCAGTGCCGGTCGACCGCGATGGCCGGATAGGGCTCGTGACCCCTGAGCACGAGATCGATCGCCGTCTTCGCGGCCTGAAGGCCAGGGTCTTCCAGCGAGCGCTCGAGATAAACAGGCGCATAGCCGGCGGCGAGCAGGAGCGCATTGCGCTCGCGCAGCGGCACGCCGAGATTCTCGGCGAGGTGCAGGACCATGTCGCGGCTTGGTTGCGAGCGGCCGCTCTCGATGAATGAGAGATGCTTCTGCGAGATCTCGGCCTCGAGGGCGAGATCGAGCTGGCTCAGCCGGCGCAGCTGGCGCCAATCGCGGATGAGATGGCCGACGGTGGGTCTGTAATGCTCGTTCATGCCGGCAAACCTAGTCGGTCGTGCGCCGCTGTCCAATTACCTCCCGCTTAATCGACCGGCCGCCTCGTCTTCGTCAGCATGACCCCATCAGCAACGGCCCGGGACCGGATGGCGGTCTCGGGCACAGCCAAGGAGACCAGTCATGTCGTCGATCCGCTCCTCGCGTTTCCTGCGCAACGCCCTCGCCCTCGATGCCGCCGCCTGCGCGACGACGGGGCTCCTGCTCGCTCTCGGGGCCGGTCCGCTCTCCGGCCTGCTCGGCTTCCCCGCCTCCTTCCTGATGGGCGCCGGGCTCGTGCTCTTGCCCTGCGCGGCGCTGCTCGCCGTCTTCGCCGGCCGCGAGGCCTTGTCGCGCCTTGCCGTCTACGCGGTGATCGGCGTCAATATCCTCTGGGTCGCGGACAGCATCCTGATTCTGGTCGCCGGCTGGTTCGCGCCGACCGGGCTTGGCATCGCCTTCGTCCTGGCCCAGGCTGCGGCCGTGGCGGCGATCACCGAGCTTGAGGTGATCGGGCTGAAGCGCTCTCTCCCGGTCGGCGGCGCGGCGCGTGCCGCCCTCTGAGCCCGGACCGGCAGGGCCGTGCCGTTCCTTTCGGAATGGCCGGCTCTTTACATCGCTTCAGCCGGCAAACTGTCACGAAACTGTCGTCACCGCTCACTAGCCGATGCCTGCCAGTTTCATGCTCCAGCCGGACAGGATCGACCCATGCGCAAGCCCTTGATTCTCGCTGCTCTCGCTTCAATTCTGCTCGGCGGCACCGCGCTCGCCGAGCCGATGTTCAATCGCGTCGCCACCTTCTCCGTGCCGCTCAACCTCCCGGCCGACCGTGACGCCTCGAAGAAGACCGTCTCCGAGATCATCGCCGCCAACGAGGCCGGCACCATGCTCGCCTATACCGATGCCGAGCAGCAGGCGATCGGCCTCGTCGACATCACCACGGCGAGCGCGCCGAAGCCCGCCGGCTTCGTCCCGGTCGGCGGCGAGCCGACCTCGGTGGCCATCCTCGGCGACAATGTTTTCGCCGTCGTCGTCACCTCCGGCAGCAATTTCAAGGAGCCGACCGGCTACCTCGCCACGATCGACCTCAAGACCAAGCAGATCACCGCCAAATGCGAGCTCGGCGGCCAGCCGGACTCGATCACCCTGACCAAGGACAAGGGCAAGCTCGCCATCGTCATCGAGAACGAGCGCGACGAGAAGTTGAACAAGGGGGACCTGCCGCAGCTCCCGGCCGGCAACCTGACGCTGGTCTCGATCAAGGATGGCGGTGCCGACTGCGCCTCGCGCCAGGTCGTCGACCTGACCGGCATCACCGCGGTCGAGCCGACCGATCCGGAGCCGGAATTCGTCGACGCGAACCAGGACGGCCTGATCGTGGTGACGCTGCAGGAGAACAACCACATCGCCGTGGTCGACTCGAAGACCGGCAAGGTGGTCGCCAATTTCTCGGCCGGCTCGGTCGATCTCAAGGGCATCGACAAGACCCGCGACGGCCAGATCAAGCCGACCGAGGAGATAAAGGGCGTCGCGCGCGAGCCCGACGCCGTGCGCTGGCTCGACAATGACCGCTTCGTCACCGCCAACGAGGGGGACTGGAAAGGCGGCTCGCGCGGCTTCACCATCTTCCGCAAGGACGGCACGGTCGAGTTCGATTCCGGCAACATGGTCGATCGCACCGCCATGCAGCTCGGCCACTATCCCGAGCGCCGCTCCGCGGCCAAGGGCAGCGAGCCGGAGGGCATCGAGGTCGGCACCTATAATGGCGAGCGTCTCTTCTTCGTCGGCCTCGAGCGCGCTTCGCTCGTTCTCGTCTTCAAGGACGAGGGTGCCGGCCGCGCGCCGCGCTTCCTCCAGGCGCTGCCGACCGCGATTGCGCCGGAAGGCCTGCTCGCTATCCCGCAGCGCAACCTCTTCGTCACCGCCTCCGAGGCCGATGTCGGTGACAAGGGCGGTGCCCGCGCCGCGGTGATGATCTACGAGCGCTCGGAAGCGCCGGCGAATTATCCGATGATCGCCTCAGTGGACGTCGACGGCGCTCCGATCGGCTGGGGCGCGCTCTCCGGTCTCGCCGCCAGCCCGACCACGGCCGGCCGCCTGCATACCGTCACCGACAGCGCCTATAGCCCGACCCGCATCCTCGATATCGACGCCACCCAGAAGCCGGCGAAGATCGTCTCGGCCCTGACCGTCACCAAGGACGGCAAGCCGGTCGGCTATGATGTCGAGGGCATCGTCGCCCGCCCGGCAGGCGGCTTCTGGCTTGCCTCCGAAGGCGCTCCCGAGGCCAAGGAGAAGCCGACGCAGAACCTGCTGCTGCGCGTCTCCGCCAAGGGCGAGGTCGAGGAGGAGATCGCTCTCCCCGAGGATTTCGCCAAGCAGGCGATCAACCAGGGCTATGAGGGCGTCACCGTCACCGGCAGCGGAGACAACGAGACCGTCTGGATCGCCGTGCAGCGCGAGTGGAAGGACGACCCGAAGGGCAAGGTCAAGATCCTGACCTACAAGCCTTCGACCAAGAGCTGGGGCGTTCTCTACTACCCGCTGACCGCTCCGGCGGCCGGTGCCTGGATGGGCCTGTCTGAGCTGACCTATCTCGGCGACGACCGCTTCGCCGTGATCGAGCGCGACAACCTCTTCGGCGCCAAGGCGGTGAAGACGCTCGCGACCTTCTCGGTCAAGGGCCTGACGCCGGCGCCGTTCGGCTCCTCGACGATCCCGACCGTCGAGAAGAAGCTGCTGCGCGACCTGACGCCGGACCTGATGAAGCTCGGCGGCTACGGTCTCGACAAGGTCGAGGGCATGGCTGTCGACAAGGACGGCAACCTCTTCGTCGTCACCGATAATGACGGCGTCGACGATTCCTCCGGCGAGACCGCCTTCTTCGCCTTAGGCAAGCTGGCGCATTGAGGCCATCCCCTTCTCCCACCCATCTCGGGCTTGCCCGAGATGGGCAGATGGAGGCGGCGAGGTCGGGAACACCCGACTTTGGTGCGGGAGAAAGCAGACAGGCGAAGCCGGGACGGATGAGGGCGCGCGCGACGATTGCCGCGCGGCCCTTTTTTGATTTCACCGATAACAGGCGGCGCGACCCCTCATCCGCCGCTGCCGCGGCACCTTCTCCCGCAAGGGGAGAAGGGAAGGCGCGCTCTCACTGAGCATTCCGCCCAATGAAAAGCCCCGGATGCTCGTCGCATCCGGGGCAGGTGCCCGGCCTCGCTGCGGGCCAGGTGGGAGGAACGTGTTCAGGCCTTACCAGCCCGCCAGGACCGAACCCTTGAAACGATCGGCCACGAAGGCCTTGATCTCCGGCGAGTGGTAGACTTCGAGCAGCGACTTCACCCAAGCTTTATCCTTATCGGCCTCGCGAACTGCGATCAGGTTCACATAAGGACCTTTCGGATCCTCGCGCAGGATGGCGGAGGTCGGCTCGATCTTGGCGTCGACGGCGTAATTGGTGTTGATCGCGGCAGCCGCGACGTCGGAGAGCGAGCGCGGCGTCTGGGCGGCGTCGATCTCGATGATCTTCAGCTTCTTCGGATTGGCGGTGATGTCGGCGACGGTCGGCTTGAAGCCGACGCCGTCCTTGAGCTTGATCACGCCCTTGTCCTGCAGGAGCAGCAGCGAGCGGCCGCCATTGGTCGGGTCGTTCTGGATCGCGATGGTCGCGCCGTCAGGCACCTCCGACCAGTTCTTGTACTTGGACGAATAGATGCCGAGCGGGAAGTTCACGGTGAGGCCGACGCTGACCAGCTTGTAGCCGCGATCCTTCACCTGGTTGTCGAGATAGGGCTGGTTCTGGAAGGAATTGGCCTCGAGCTCGCCGGCATCGAGCGCCTGGTTCGGCACGACATAGTCGGAGAACTCGATCACCTTGAGGTCGAGCCCCTTCTTGGCGGCGAGCGGCTTCACCTTCTCCAGGATCTCGGCATGCGGACCGGGCGAGGCGCCGATGCGGATGACCTGGTTCTGCTGGGCGAACACCGGCACGGACAGGGTGAGCGCAAGCGCAGCCGAGGCGAAGAGCGCAGTGCGGCGGGTGATGACGGACATGGAAGGCTCCTTGAGCTTGGTCTGAACGGGAATGGAAAAGGAGGGTCAGGCGTGGCGCAGGCGCTTGTTGAGCCGGCGCGCCAGCCGGTCGCCGATGCTCTGCACGGTCTGGACGAGGACGATCAGCACCGCGACGACGACGCCCATCACATCGGGCATGAAGCGCTGGTAGCCGTAGCGGATGCCGAGATCGCCGAGCCCGCCGCCGCCGACCGCGCCGACCATGGCCGAGAAGCCGAGCAGGCTGACGATCGCGAGGGTGAGGCCGAGCGTGATCGCCGGCAGCGCCTCTGGCACCAGCACCTTGCGCACGATCTGCAGCGGCGTCGCGCCCATCGAGCGCGCGGCCTCGACCAGCCCCTGGTCGACTTCGCGGATCGCGCCCTCGATCAGCCGGGCGATGAAGGGCGTGGCGGCGATGGTCAGCGGCACCATCGCGGCATTGGTGCCGATCGAGGTGCCGGCGATCAGCCGGGTGAAGGGGATGATCGCGACGACGAGGATGATGAAGGGCGTCGAGCGCGTCGCGTTGACCAGCGCGCCGAGCGCGGCGTTGACGGCCGGGGCCGCGAAGAGCTCGCCGCGCTTGCTGGTGGCGAGGAAGACGCCTAGCGGCAGGCCGAAGACCGTGCCCAGGCCGGCCGCGACCGCGACCATCAGCAAGGTGTCGCCGGTCGCCTGGACGATGAGACGGATGATCTCAGGAGACATGGCCGATGACCTCCGCCTTGAGGTTGAGACTGTTCAGCGCGCCGAGGATGGCGCTGAGCGCCGGCTCCTGCGCCGGCACGGAGACGAGCAGGCTGCCGAAGGGCTGGCCGGCGATCGCGTCGATCCGCCCGGCCAGGATGTTGACGTCGACGCCGATCGTGGTGCTCAGCCGGCTGATCACCGGGGCGGTGGCGTTCTCGCCGGTAAAGGTGATGCGGACCACGGCGCTATCGCCGGGCTGCGCCTGCTGGTGCAGGCGCTCAGTGAGATGCGCCGGCAGCTCGACACCGGTCACGGTCTCGACGAAGCGCGCCGTGGTCGGATGCTGCGGCCTGGTGAAGATCGGGAAGGTCTCGCCTTGCTCGACGATGCGCCCGCCTTCGATCACCGCGACCCGGTCGCAGATCTCCTTGATAACGGGGATCTCGTGGGTGATCAGCAGGATGGTGATGCCGAGCTCACGATTGACGCGCTTCAGGAGCGCCAGGATCGATTGCGTCGTCTCCGGGTCGAGGGCTGAGGTCGCCTCGTCGCAGAGCAGGACTTTCGGCTCGGTCGCCAGCGCCCGGGCGATGCCGACGCGCTGCTTCTGCCCGCCGGAAAGCTCGGCCGGGTAGCGCCCGCTCTTGTCGGCCAGACCGACAAGGTCGAGCAGCTTCTCGACACGGGCCTTGATCTCGGCCTTCGGAATGCCCCCGATCTCCAGCGGCAGTGCCACGTTGTCGAACACCGTGCGCGAGGAGAGCAGGTTGAAATGCTGGAAGATCATCCCGGTCGAGCGGCGGCGCGCCCGCCAGCCGGCCTCGGTCAGGTTGGTCACGTCCTCGCCGTCGAGCAGGACACGGCCGGACGAGGCGCGCTCCAGCCCGTTGACGAGGCGGATGAGCGTCGACTTGCCGGCGCCGGATCGGCCGATCACGCCGAGGATCGCACCCTTGGGCACGGCGAGATCGATGCCTTGCAGAGCTGCGACCTCGCCCTGGCCGGAGCGGCCTGGAAAAACCTTGCCGACGCTCTCGAAGCGGATCGCCGCGTCGGCAATGGGAAGGGGAGCGGCGCCGACGCTGAAGGCGTCGCGCCTGACTGGGGCGTTCATCATGTCCTCAGAATTGGCTGTGGCAGGACCAGTGGGTCAGGCCCAGCTGTTCGAGCGTGACCTCGTGGATCGAGCGGCGACGGGCCTCGTCATCGTCCTCCGTCGGCGCCTTCTCCGGCCCCCGGTCAAGCTCGGCCGGGAAGGCGTGCTCGAACCAGTCGGCCAAATGGGCGCGGAAGACACCGAGGAAGCTGGCGCTGTCCTCGTTCATGACGCCAGCCGCGTCCGGTTTGCCGGACGCTTGCCGAGCTGGCGCGCCGCGAGCTCGGCTGCGCTCGGCGTCGCGAAGCGCTGTCCCTCCAGCGCCCGGAAGGCGGCGGAGGCCGAGATGAAGGTGAAGAAGCGCTCATCGGCACGGCGGTTGACGAGTCCGGCCTGGGTCTCGCCGATCTCGATGACATAGCTTTGCTGGCTGGTGGACATGATCTGCCTTTCGCCGCTGATGCGGCGCTCGAATGGGATCTGACTGGAAAGGAGCCCGGCTCTCGGCGCGGGCAGTCGTTCAGCGCTGGATCTGCATTCGACAACAGCAGGCGGCCGGGATGATCGCGACGGCTGGCTGGGGCGGCTTCGAAAGGGTCATGTCAAACTCCGCTTTAGCGTTTGGTGACGCGGCGCAAGCTGCTCGCTCAAATCTCCGCGGCCACCGGGCTCGCCCGATGACGACGCCAATCTGGTCGAGACTGTCCTCTTTGTCAACCCAATCGTTCTTTTAAAGAAACGTTGCGCCGGAGAAGGATTTTCTTCGGAGCAGGCCCGCCGGCGAAATCTCCCTGCTCCTTGTCGTAGCGCAGCCTGCGACAGCACTCCGCTTGACGCCGGCTGCGACAGCAGTCCATGTCAGGGCATGCCGGCCACCGCCTCCATGCTTGCGCGCTTGCGCCACTCCGTCCTCGGAGCCTGGTTGGCGAGCGCCTATGCGCTGGCGGTGCTGGCGGCGGCGCTCGCGCCGTCAACGGCCTTCGCCGCGCATCCGGCGCTCGATGGTGCGGTGCTCTGTTCGGGCCAGCCGGCTCCGGACCAGAACCTGCCGGCCTCCGATGCCGGCCAGCAGCATTGCCAGGGCTGCCCGACGAACCCCATCGTCGCGGCCCCGCCCGAGGCGCTCCAGCCTGCCGGCAGCCGGATCGCTCTGCTCGTCGCCGCACCGCAACTGCTCGCCGCCGGACTGCCGCGCGGCGTCTTGCTCGGCCTGCCGCAGTCACGCGCCCCGCCGGCCACAGCTCTCAGCTGACGCATCGCTTTTCCCGCCCAAGCCGCGCCCAAAGAGGCCGCGCTCAGGGGTTCAAGGCCGCCCGGCGGCCAGCCATTTTCAGGATTTTTCCGATGAACAAGCCCGTTCGCATGCTCGCGGCCGCCCTGCTCGCGCTGTCGAGCACCGCCGCCTTCGCCCATGAATTCAAGCTCGGCCCCCTCAAGATCGGCCATCCCTGGTCGCGCGCCACGCCGGGCGGTGCCAAGGTCGGCGGTGGCTATCTCACCATCGAGAATACCGGCACGACGCCCGACCGGCTCGTCGCCGTCTCCGCTCCCTTCGCCGTCCGCGGCGAGATCCACGAGATGGCCACCAGGGACGGCGTCATGACCATGCGCGAGCTGGACAAGGGCGTCGAGATCCCGCCGGGCGGCAAGGTCGAGTTCAAGCCCGGCGGCTACCACATCATGTTCCAGGAGCTGAAGCAGCCCTTGAAGCAGGACGAGATGGTCAAGGGCACGCTGACCTTCGAGAAGGCCGGCACGATCGAGGTCGAGTTCAAGGTCGAAGGCATGGGCGCCCGCGGCGGCAGCGAGCCGGCCGGCGGCGGTCATAAGCATTGAGGCTTGGCGGCGCAGGTCTCCTTCTCCCACCCATCTCGGGCTCGCCCGAGATGGGCAGATATCGGTGCCAAAGTCGGGAACACCCGACTTTGGTGCGGGAGAAGGTGGCTCGGCGAAGCCGAGACGGATGAGGGGTCGCGCGACGATTGCCGCGCGGCGCTTCGACCAGGCTCAACGATTTCGGACGGCGCGACCCCTCATCCGCCCCTGACGGGGCACCTTCTCCCGCAAGGGGAGAAGGGAAGGGGCCGCCCGCCCGGTCGTTCGCTCAGAGCTTCGCGCGCGGATCGTGCTTGGCCAGCCGCGCCAGCAGGTAGTCGACCTCGGCCTTGGCAGCCGCGGTGAGGCCGGCACCTGGCTTGCGCTGGGCGTCATGGGCGAGGATGCCGCGCTTCGCCATCACGTATTTGCGCACGGCGAGGCCGACGCCCTGCTGCTGCTCGTAGCGCAGCAGCGGCAGATGCGCGTCGAAGATGTCATGGGCGGCGTCGCGCTTGCCTTCCTTGCTCAAGCGCACCACGTCGATCAGCAGCTCGGGGAAGGCGTAGCCCGTGTTCGCCCCGTCGACGCCGCGCTCCATCTCGAAATCGAGGAAGAGGCCGCCATTGCCGGTCAGGATCGCGATCTTGCGCAGCGAGCCTTCAGCCTCGAACTTGCGCAGGGTCGAGATCTTCTCGAGGCCCGGCCAGTCCTCGTGCTTCAGCATCACGCAGGACGGGTTGTCCATGACGATCCGGCGGATCACGGCCGGCGTCATCACCACCGAAAGCGTCAACGGATAATCCTGGATGACGAACGGGATGTCGGTGCCAATCGCCTCGACCGCCTGGGCGTAGTAGTTGACGATCTGGTCGTCGGTGCGCAGCGAGGAGGGCGGGGCGATCATCACGGCGCCGGCGCCGAGGTCCATCACCTGCCGCGCCAGCGAGCGCATCGCGGCGAAGCCCGGCGCGGAGACGCCGACGATGATCGGCTTGCCGCCCATCTTCGCGACGCTGCGCTTGACCAGCTCGACCGATTCATCCGGCTCGAGCTTGGGCGCCTCGCCCATGATGCCGAGCACGGTGACGCCATCCGAGCCGATGCTCGCATAATACTCGAACAGCCGGTCGGCGCTCGCCCAGTCGATCGCCCCGTCGGGCATGAAGGGGGTCGGGGCGATCGGGAAGACGCCGCCGGCGTCGATGGTCAGGCGCATGGTCGTGGCTCTCGCTCTTCAGGCGCCTTCGCGGCGCCGTGTTTGATAGGACAGCGGCAGCGGCCCTTCCGTCGTCTTCGCGACAGAGGGCCCTCGAAAATTCAGCGCTCAGACGATCTTGGTGCTGACCGTGCCGACGCCGGCGATGGTGCCTTCCATCAGGTCGCCGCGCTTGACGGCGGCGACGCCCTCCGGCGTTCCGGTCATGATCAGGTCGCCCGGAGCGAGCTCGACCAGTCCGGACAGGTAGGCGATCGTCTCCGGCACGTTCCAGATCATCTTCGCGAGGTCGGAGGTCTGGCGCACCGCGCCATTGACCTTCAGCTCGATCAGCCCGGCATCGGGATGGCCGGCCTTGGCGGCCGGCACGATCTCGCCGATCGGCGCCGACTGGTCGAAACCCTTGCTCATGTCCCAGGGACGGGCGGCCTTCTTGGCGGCGGCCTGCAGGTCGCGACGGGTCATGTCGAGGCCGGCGGCATAGCCGTAGACATGGGCGAGCGCATCGGCCTCGGCGATGTCCTTGCCGCCCTTCCCGATCGCGACGACGAGCTCCATCTCGTGATGCAGGTCGCTGGTCTTGGTCGGATAGCGCGTATCCGCCCCGCCGGTCACGACGGCATCGGCCGGCTTGGTGAAGAAGAACGGCTCCTCGCGGTCCGGATCCCCGCCCATCTCGCGGGTGTGCTCGGCGTAATTGCGCCCGACGCAGAAGATGCGCCGCACCGGGAAGAGCCCGCCACCCGCGACCGGCACCGTGGCGATGGCGGGCGGATCGATTACGTAATTCGACATGGCAGGCGGCACTCCTCTGACAACTTCGGTGCCGTTCATGCGGGAGCGCGAGCGCGGGGGCAAGTACCCGGAGTTAAGTGGCGGGGCTGCACGGATGTCATTCCGTCATGGCGAGCACAGCGAAGCAATCCAGGGGAGGCCGGGCACCCAGTCCCCCTGGATTGCTTCGTCGCTGCGCTCCTCGCAATGACGGCGAGGCTAAACCTTCGGCAATTCCGGCACCTTATAGGCCGTCGTCGCCTTGATCCGCTCCATCGCGAAGCGCGAGGTGACGTTCTTGAGCGGGATCGTATCGATCAGCTTCTTGTAGAAGCTGTCATAGGCGGCCATGTCGGCGACGACGACGCGCAGCATGTAGTCGACATCCCCCGCCATCCGATAGAACTCCATCACCTCCGGCATAGAGGCGACGGTCTGGGCGAATTTCTCCAGCCAGGGGCCGGAATGGTCGGCGGTCTCGATCTGCACGAAGACGGTCAGCCCCAGGCCGATCTTCTCCGGCGCCACCAGCGCGACGCGCTTGGTGATGACGCCGGTCGCTTCCAGGCGCTGAATCCGCTTCCAGCACGGAGTCTGCGACAGGCCGACCCGGTCGGCGAGCTCCGCGATCGAGATGTTGGCGTCGCTCTGCAGGACGGTCAGAATTTTACGGTCGATCGCATCCATTCTCTTCAGCCTATGCCGGCGGAGAAAATTCTTAGCACTTTCTGTGCCAGTGTAGAATTTTCTTCCTTTTGACGCATCAATCTTGTATTTAGATAGAAAATCCTTTTATGAGCAGTCAATAGGCTGAATTCACACCACACCTGAGGAATTAGAGATGGACCGCCGCCAGTTCCTGTTCGCCGGCACTTCCCTTGTGGCCGCAGCGTCGTTTGCCGGCGGCGCCCGTGCGCAGGCCGGTGTCGCCGCTCGCGTCGGCTACATCCCGGTCATCGGCACCGCGCCGGTCTTCGTCGCCAATGGCGAGGGCTGGCTGAAGGAAGCCGGCATCGCGCCGACCTTCACCGTGTTCGAATCCGGCCCGAACATGATCCAGGCGCTGGCCTCGGGCACGATCGATCTCTATGTCGCCGGCGTCGCGCCGCTCGCCGTCGCCCGCTCGCGCGGCGTCGATATCCGCGTCGTCGCCTCGACCGCGACCGGCGAGAACGTCTTCGTCGCCGCTCCCTCGCTCGCCAAGTTCTTCACGCCGGGCACCAGCGCGGCCGCGGCCTTCAAGGCCCAGAAGGCCGCGAGCGGCAAGCCGGCCCGCCTCGCCACCCAGCCGGCCGGCTCGGTGCCCAACACCGTTCTGCAATACTGGCTCTGGGAGGTCGCCAAGGCCGACAAGGGCGATGTCGAGATCGTGCCGATGGGCATCGACGCGACCCAGCAGGCCGTGCTTGCCGGCGCCGTCGAGGGCGCGATCGTGCGCGAGCCGGCGCTGACCATCATCCAGACCCGCAATCCCGGCATCAAGCTGGTCGCCGGCGGCGAGGAGATGTTCCCCGGTCAGCCCGGTACGGTGGTCGCCGCCTCCGGCGCCTTCGTCACCAAGAACCCGGACGCGGTGCAGAAGCTGGTCGGCGGCCTCGTCAGGGCAGCGGACCTGCTCGCGAAGTCGCTCGACAAGGCCGCCCCGCATGTCGGCGCAGCGCTCGGCAAGGGCATCGTCGACCCGGCCTTGATCCAGAAGGCGCTGGTCTCGCCGGCCAGCAAGTTCGAGATCGACCCGCGCAAGATCATCGAGCCTGCGCGCGCCATGCAGGCCTATCAGGTCAAGCTCGGCTCGCTCGAGAAGGAACTTCCGTTCGACGGACTGTTCGAGACGCAGTATTACGAGCGCGCCATCAAGGGCTGACGCGGATACAGGCGGCTGATTTGACTGCATTCAGGGCTCCGGCCCTCGCCCTCGCGGGCCTCATCGTCTTCCTGCTGCTCTGGGAGGCGATCCCCTATTTCGGGCTGGTCAATCCGGCCTTCCTGCCGGGGCCGAGCGTCCTGCCGGTCGCATTCTGGCGCGAGGTCACCTCGGGCGCCTGGGGCTCGGCCATCCTCGGTTCGCTCTGGCATTATTTCATCGGGCTCTTCGTCGGCGCCGGCCTCGGCGCTGCGCTCGGCATTTTCGTCGGCATGTTCAGGATCGCCGAGGAGGCGACGGCCTGGGTCGTGCGGGTGCTGCGGCCCATCCCGGGCCTCGCCTGGGTGCCCTTCGCCATCATCTGGTTCGGCGTGAATCCGTCGGCCGCGGTGTTCATCATCGCGATCGGCGTGTTCTGGATCGTCTTCTTCGCGGCACAGGGCGCGATCAAGGGCGTCGATCGCGATCTCGTCGAGGTCGCCGATGCCTTTGGCTTCCGCTCCTCCTGGCAGCGCCTCACCAAGATCCTGCTGCCGGCGGCGCTGCCTGGCATCCTCGTCGGCGTGCGCACCGCGCTCGGCCAGGCCTGGATGGCGGTGGTCGCAGCCGAGATCTTCGGCGTCGCCGGCGTCGGCCAGCGCATGATGCAGGCCTCCAGCCTGCTCGCGACCGATATCGTGGTGATCTACATGCTGACCATGGCTGCGCTTTACGGCCTGCTCGACACCTTGTTCGTCGCTCTCCAGGGATGGCTGCTGCGATGGAAAGCGTGATCGACATCAAATCCCTCTCGCTGACCTTCACCAGGGACGGCGAGGCGACGGAGGTGCTGCGCAAGCTCGACCTGCAAGTCGCGCGCGGCGAGTTCCTGGCGATCGTCGGCCCCTCCGGCGTCGGCAAGTCGACGCTGCTGCGTGTCGTCGCCGGCCTGGCCAGGCCGAGCGGCGGCGAGGTCGTGATCAACGCGAAGGACGCGACCCGCCGCCCGGTCGCGCTCGTCTTCCAGGATTCGCGCCTGCTGCCCTGGCGCAAGGTGATCTCCAACGTTGCCTTCGGGCTCGAAGGGCAGGTTCCGCGCGCCGCCCGGCTGAAGAAGGCGCAGGAGATGCTCGACCTCGTGGGCCTCGGCCATCTCGCCCAGCGCTGGCCGCATCAGCTCTCCGGCGGCCAGCGCCAGCGCGTCTCGCTGGCGCGCGCGCTCGCGGTCGAGCCCGAGATCCTGCTGATGGACGAGCCGTTCTCGGCGCTTGATGCGCTGACCCGTGAGAACCTGCAGGACGAACTGATCCGCGTCTGGCAGAGCACCGGCAAGACCGTACTCTTCGTCACCCATGATATCGACGAGGCCGCCTATCTGGCCGACCGTGTCGTCGTGCTGTCGGGCGCGCCCGGCCAGATCATCGCCGAGCATCGCATCAGCGCCCAGCGGCCGCGCAAGCGCGGCGCCGAGGGCGAGGCCGAGATCGTGCGGGCGGTCAGGCTGGGGCTGGGCGGCGAGGTCGTGACGGACGGCGCGGCGATCTGATCACTGCCCCTCGACGAAGGCCTTGAACGTCTCGCCATACGCGCCATGCCAGCGCGAGAGCGGCGGGCGGTTCTCGACGATATCGCCGATCGCCCAGAGCATGCGCTTCTCGTCGAGCGTGCGCGGCGTGTCGTTGTCCGGGCAGAGAATGTAGAAGTCGCCCGCCTCCAGCCGCTCCATCATGAACGCGATCACCTGTTCCGGCATCCAGGCGCCGGCGGGCTTCTCGGTACGTCCCTTGGCCGCCAGCGGCGTGTAGACCCAGCCAGGAATGAGCAGATGGGCGCTGACCTTGCCGCCCTCCTTCTGGCGCAGCTCGTGTTGCAGCGCCTCGGTGAAGGCCTTCACCCCCGCCTTCGAGACATTATAGGCCGGATCGCCCGGCGGCGTGGTGATGCCCTGTTTCGAGCCGGTATTGATGATCACGCCGGGCTCGCCGCTCGCGACCATGCCGGGTCCGAAGATCTGGCAGCCATTGACGACGCCGCCGAGATTGACGCCGAGAATGCGCTCCCAGCTCTCGCAGGATCCGAAGATCGCGCTGCCCGGCTGGATGCCGGCATTGTTCATCAGCACGTGGACATTGCCGAAGCGCGTCGTCACCTGCTCGTGCAGGGCGCGCAGTTCGTCCGAGCGCGAGACGTCCGTCGCGGCGGCGAGCACGTTCTCCTCGCCCACGATCGCGGCCAGGACCTGGCCGGCGGCCTTCAGGGCCTCGCCATCGCGGTCGGCAATCACCACCTTCATGCCGAGCGAGGCGAAATGCCGGGCGGCGGCGAAGCCGATGCCCGAGGCTCCGCCGGTGATCACGGCGACGCGCGAGGGGGCGAAGGCGGAAAACTCGATCGTCATGGGAGGTCTCGCGATTCGGGTGGTGGGCGGCGGCACCTAAGGGGCGGCTCGGGGCGACATCATGGCGCGTCGCGCTGTTTTGAAGAACGTCTGAAAAAGCCGGCCTCACCGGCTTGTCATTGGCCTCGGCCGCCGGATTGGGGCACTAGAGCAGGGAGTTTCGAAGGAACGATGACGGCAGTCATGGGTGATCGCAGCGCAAACCGCTTCCTCCGGCAGGGCCTGCTCGCCCTGGCGCTGCTGACGCCTGCCGCTGGCTTTGCTGCGGAATCGCCCGCCGTCACCAGCCCGCGCCTCTCCGCCACCCTGGTCTCCAGCCGCGACACGGTTCAGCCGGGCGAGCGCTTCCAGGTCGCGCTCAAGCAGAAGATCACCAAGGGCTGGCACACTTATTGGGCCAATCCCGGCGATTCCGGCGAGGCCACCAAGATCGACTGGACCTTGCCGGAAGGCTATGCCGCCGGCGAGATCCAGTGGCCGGCGCCAAAAGCCATCCCTTTCCCGCCGCTGGTCAATTTCGGCTTCGAGGGCACGGTGCTGCTGCCGGTCGAGATCACCGTGCCGGAGAGCGCCAAGCCGGGCGAGACGCTCACGCTCAAGGCCAATGCGACCTGGCTGGTCTGCGAGAAGATCTGCATTCCCGAAGAGGGACTGTTCACGCTCGACCTGCCGATCGGCCCTGCGGCGGTCGTCGATGAACAGGCGCAGCAGCGCATCGAAGCGGTGCGCGCCGCGCTGCCGCAGCCGGCTCAGTTCAAGGCCAGGCTGACGGGGGAGGGCGACAGGCTCGCGCTCGCCTTGCCCGGCATCGGCAAGGCGGCGACGGATCTGCGCTTCTTCCCGCTTTCCGACACGCTGATCGACCACGCAGCGCCGCAAGCCCTCGCGGCTGAGGGCGAAGGCGCCAGCCTGCAGCTCACCCGCTCGAGCGCCTTCAAGATCACCAGGCCGGAACTCTCCGGCGTCGTCACCTATCGCGAGGGCAGCATCCCGCGCGCGCTGACGCTGGTGGCGGATGTCGAGCCTTCCCTGGTGACCGCTGCCACCGAGGCTGCGCCGAGCGGCACCGCCGTCGTGCGGACGCCGGCCCCGCCGCCCGAGAGCGATCTCACGCTCTGGGCCGCACTCGCCTTCGCCTTTGCCGGCGGCCTGATTCTCAACCTGATGCCCTGCGTGCTGCCGGTGCTCTTCATCAAGGCGCTCGGCTTCGCGCAGCTGGCGCAGGCGAACCGGGCCGAGGTGCGCGAGCAGGGCCTGCTCTTCCTCTGCGGCGTGCTTGCGACCTTCCTCGTGCTTGCTAGCATCGTCATCGGCCTGGGCGCGCTCGGCACGAGCGTCGGCTGGGGCTTCCAGCTGCAATCGCCGCCGGTGGTGATTGCGCTCGCGGTCATCATGGCGCTGATCGGCTTCAACCTGCTCGGCGCCTTCGAGGTCGGCAGCTCGGTTCAGGGCGTTGGTCACGGCCTCGCCAGCAGCGGCGGCCGGATGGGCGCCTTCATGACGGGCGCACTCGCGGTCATCGTCGCCACGCCCTGCACGGCGCCCTTCATGGGCGCGGCCATGGGCTACGCGCTGACCCAGCCGCCGGCGCTCGCGCTTTGCGTCTTCCTTGCGCTTGCGCTCGGCTTCGCCGCGCCGGTCGTCATGCTCTCCTTCGCGCCGGGCTGGCTGCGCCTCCTGCCAAAGCCCGGCCGCTGGATGGTCATTCTCAAGCAGGCCTTCGCCTTCCCGATGTTCGCGACGGCGATCTGGCTGGTCTGGGTCGCCTCGGTCCAGGCTGGGCCGATGGGCGTGCTGGCCGCGCTCGTCGCCGTCCTCGCCGCCGGCTTCCTGGTCTGGTTGCTCGGCCTCAGCCGAGGGGCGGGCGGCCGCACCCGCGTCGCCACCTCCATTCTGGCGCTGCTCGTCGCCATCGGCGCCGGAACCTTCGTCGTCCAGAGCGCCGTGCCGAGCGACGGTCCGAGCGAGGCGCGCGCCGGCGAGGTCGAGGCCTGGTCGCCCGAGCGCGTCGCCGCGCTGCAGGCGCAGGGACGGCCGGTCTTCGTCAATTTCACCGCGGCCTGGTGCATCACCTGCCTGGCCAATGAGCGCGTGTCGCTGTCGCGGCAGGAGGTCAAGGACGCCTTCGCCTCGCTGAAGGTCGCCTATCTCAAGGCCGACTGGACCAATCGCGACAAGGTCATCGCGCAGGCTTTGGCCGAGCATGGCCGCGCCGGCGTGCCGCTCTATCTGTTCTACCCCGCGTCGAAGGGCGGGCAGGCCGAGATCCTGCCGCAGCTCCTGACGACGGACATGCTGATCACCGCGGCCGAGCGCGCAGCCGGCCGCGAGGTGAAGACGGCCGCGAGCCGGTGAGCCCGATGGCGGAAGGGAGATAGCGTTTCGCCGTTTTGCTCCGAACCAGAGCATCGCGCGGAAAAGTGGAAACCGGTTTTCTGCATGAGCGATGCGACAAGTAAGTCTATGCAACCCGAGACGACGGAGACAGACATGAAAGCCATGACCAGGCAGACTTTCATCGCCGGCCTTGCCCTCGCGGGGCTGACCCTAACCGCCGGCGCCGGCTTCGCCCAGAATGCGCCGAAGATCGGTGCCGCTGCGCCAGCCTTCTCGGTCGTCGATGCCGACGGCAAGCCGCAGAAGCTTTCGGATTTTGCCGGCAAGACGGTGATCCTCGAATGGACCAACCATGACTGCCCCTATGTCCGGAAGCACTATAACAGCGCGACCATGCAGAACCTGCAGAAGGATATGACCAAGGACGGCGTCGTCTGGCTGAGCGTCATCTCCTCGCCGCCGGGCGAGCAGGGCTATGCAGACGGACCGCAGGCCAAGAACCTGACCAAGACCCGCGACGCGGCGCCGAGCAATGTGCTGCTCGATCCGAAGGGGGCGATGGGGCGCGCCTATCACGCGCAGACCACCCCGCATATGTACATCATCAACCCGCAGGGCACCCTGGTCTATGCCGGCGCGATCGACGACAAGCCCTCCGCCAGCGCCTCCAGCCTCAACGGCGCCAAGAGCTATGTCCGCCAGGCCATGACCGAGCTGAAGGCCGGCAAGCCGATCTCGGAAGCGGCGACCAAGTCCTATGGCTGCGCCATCAAGCTGGCGCCGACGACCTGAGCGGCCACACGGCGCTGAACGCACCGTTCTTGCGATGGTCGGGCTTGTCCCGGCCATCCGTCTTCATCGATCCCATGCGGTGTTCAAGACGAGGATGCTCGCCACATGGGCGAGCATGATGCTGGCGGGCAGCGATGACCCATTGCCGGTGCTTGCCGGGCCAGTGCTTACCGGCCAGCCCCGACGCATTCCACAGGCGTGACCTGGCGGCGGCCGCCCTGCACCACGATCAGTTCCTTCTTCCCGTCGGGAGCGATGTGCAGCACGCTGCCATCCTCGTTCAGGACATAGGCCGAAAGCCCGGCCTGCCGCGTCCGCTCGATCTCCCGGCGCCGGAACTGCCTGATCTTCTCCTCGTAATAGATCGCGTTCATGTCGTGTCCCCCGCATGTCGGCGGGCTGACGCTTAGGCGCTCGGGAGCCGCGAGAATGTGCGCTAGATCACACAATGCGGCCGCAAGAAGGCCGGAGGCCGCACCCGACCAGGCCATCGAGCCCTGGACCTCCTGCGACCTGCTCAGAGGGCGGCGATCCGGGACGCCACCGGATTCGTCCCGCGCTATTCGAGAATGTAGAAGTTTATGCTAGCGTTAACCTTGCTCGCTCTCACGCATCCAGCGATGACAAGGAGGCTCCTCATGACTCTCCAGATCGGCAGCTCCGCACCGGATTTCGAGGCCGAAACCACCGAGGGACGAATCCGTTTCCACGACTGGATCGGCGATTCCTGGTGCGTGCTGTTCTCCCATCCGAAGAACTTCACGCCGGTCTGTACCACCGAACTCGGCTACATGGCCCGGATCAAGCCGGAATTCGACAGGCGTGGCGTCAAGATCATCGGTTTCAGCGTCGACCGGGTCGAGAACCATGGCCGCTGGGCCGAGGATATCCGCGAGACGCAGGGCGCTGCGCTGAACTATCCGATGATCGGCGATCCCGATCTCGCCGTGTCCAAGCTCTATGACATGCTGCCCGCGGACACGCAGGGCAGTTCGGACGGGCGCACACCGGCGGACAACCAGACGGTGCGCAACGTCTTCGTCATCGGCCCGGACAAGAAGATCAAGCTCATCCTGGTCTATCCGATGACCACCGGCCGCAATTTCGACGAGGTGCTGCGTGTCATCGACTCGCTGCAGCTGACGGCGAAGCACCGGGTCGCGACGCCGGTGAACTGGCAAATGGGTGATGATGTCATCATCGCCGGCTCCGTGCCGGACGAGGAGGCGCGAAGGCTCTATCCGAACGGCTGGACCTCGCCGAAGCCCTATATCCGCATCGTGCCTCAGCCCACCGGCTGAGCCCGCGATTCGGCCTCCGATCGAGCCGCTAAAGCATTTTCGAGCGAAGTGGGGGCCGGTTCGTGTTAAGAAAAATGTGATAAAACAAAGAGTTAGAGCAGTTCCGCGGTTCGGGGAATCGCGGAACTGCTCTGGAGCGCGGCGGAGGCCGCATCAGATCGTCTCGCGACGTGCCGGGCCATCACCGCATCCGGAGCAGCACGCATGAACGAGTCTTCGCCGAGGCCGCGGGCTCCCGATGGCCGCATGAAAAGCCCGACGGTCGATGCCTTCTTCGAACCCCGCACCTGCAGCGTCCAGTACGTGCTTTCCGATCCGTCGAGCGGCCGCTGCGCCCTGATCGACCCGGTGCTCGACTATGACGAGACCTGCGGCGCGACGGCCACCATATCGGCCGACGGCCTGCTCGCCTTCGCCCGCGAAAGGGGCCTGACGATCGACTGGATCCTCGATACGCACCCGCATGCGGACCATTTCTCGGCAGCAGGCTATCTCAGGGAGAAGACCGGCGCGAAGACGGCGATCGGCGAGCATGTGACGAAGGTCCAGACGCTCTGGAAAGCCATCTACAATCTGCCGGACACGTTCAGGACGGACGGTTCGCAATGGGATCGTCTCTTCGCGGATGGCGAGATATTCCGCGTCGGCAATCTCGATGTGAGCGTGCTGTTCTCGCCTGGACATACCCTGGCCTCGATCAGCTATGTCGCCGGCGACGCGGCCTTCATTCACGACACGCTCCTCATGCCCGATTTTGGCACGGCGCGCTGCGACTTCCCTGGCGGCGACGCGCAGGCGCTCTGGGGCTCGATCCAGCGTATCCTGGCCTTGCCCGACCTGACACGCCTGTTCTGTGGCCACGATTACCAGCCGGGAGGGCGCCCTCCGGCCTGGGAGAGCACCGTTGCCGAGCAGCGAGCCAGCAATGTCCACCTGACACAGGCCGGTGACGAGGCGACCTTTGCCGCGTTGCGCCGGGCCCGCGACGCCACCTTGCCGATGCCGAAGCTGATACTCCACGCCTTGCAGGTGAATATCGCCGGCGGCCGCCTGCCGGCGAGCGAGAGCAACGGCACCTCCTATCTCAGGCTGCCGCTGAACGCGCTCAAGCGCTGAGACAGAGAGGCTTCATCGTACCCGGCCGGGCGCTCACGCCCGCCCGAGCCGCGTTCCGCTCGTCGCGTCGAAGACATGCACCCGGTCGGGATCGACGGTGATCCAGAGCCGGCCGGGCTGTGCCGCGACCTCGCCTGTCGCCGCCTGCATCACGAAGGGCAGGCCGGAGAGCTGGCCGTGGAAGAGCTGGGTCGCGCCGAGCTCCTCGATGAACTCGACATCGAAGGGCAGCGAGCCGGCCTGCCCCTCGGTGACGATCTCGATATCCTCGGGTCGCAGGCCGACCTCGACCTTGGTCCCGGCCGCGAGATCCTGCTGCAGGTCGCGCGCCTCGAGGATCGCATCGCCGAGCGCGACGATGCCCGGCCCGTCGATCGTGGCCGGCAGGATGTTCATCGGCGGCGAGCCGATGAAGGTCGCGACGAACTTGCTTGCCGGCTTGCGATAGACCTCGGAGGGCACGCCGATCTGCTCGACCTGGCCGCCATTCATCACCACCAGCTTGTCGGAGAGCGTCATCGCCTCGACCTGGTCATGCGTGACATAGATCGAGGTGACGCCGAGCGCACGCTGCAGCTTCTTGATCTCGACGCGCATCTGCACGCGCAGCTTGGCGTCGAGATTGGAGAGCGGCTCGTCGAACAGGAAGACCTGCGGCTTGCGCACGATGGCGCGGCCCATGGCGACGCGCTGGCGCTGCCCGCCCGAGAGCTGGCGCGGCCGCCGCTGCATAAAGGGCTCGATCGCCAGGATGCGCGCGGCCTCGGCCACGCGCTTCTCGATCTCGTCCTTCGGCGTGCCACGGTTGCGCAGCCCATAGGCCATGTTGTCGTAGACGCTCATATGCGGGTAGAGCGCGTAATTCTGGAACACCATGGCGATGTCGCGATCGGCCGGCTCGATCTGGTTGACCACCCGATTGCCGATCGAGACCTCGCCGGCGGAGATCGTCTCCAGCCCCGCCACCATGCGCAGCAGCGTGGACTTGCCGCAGCCTGAGGGGCCGACGAGCACGCAGAAGCCGCCATCGGGAATGTCGAAGGAGACGCCCTTCACGGCCTCGACGCCGCCGGCATAGACCTTCTTGACGTGGGTGAGGGTGACCTGGGCCATAAGCGGGCTACTTCTCGGTTTCGACCAGGCCCTTCACGAAGAGCCGTTGCATGACGATGACGACGAAGACGGGCGGCAGCATCGCCAGCATGGCGGTGGCCATGGCGAGCTGCCATTCGGTCAGGGCGTCGGAGGTGACGATCATCTTCTTGATGCCAATGACGATGGTCAGCATCGAGTCCTTGGTGGCGATCAGCAGCGGCCAGAGATACTGGTTCCAGCCATAGATGAACTGGATCACGAAGAGCGCCGCGATCGTGGTGATCGAGAGCGGCAGCATCGTATCCTTGAAGAACTTGAACGGCCCGGCGCCGTCGATCTTCGAGGCCTCCAGCAATTCGTCCGGGATGGTCAGGAAGAACTGGCGGAACAGCAGCGTCCCGGTGGCCGAAGCGATCAGCGGCACGGCCAGGCCCTGATAGGTGTCGAGCATGCCGAGATCGGAGACGATCTTGAAGGTCGGGAAGATACGCACCTCGACCGGCAGCATCAGCGTGACGAAGATGATCCAGAAGGCCGCCATCCGGAACGGGAAGCGGTAGTAGACGATGGCATAGGCCGAGAGCACGGAGATGATGATCTTCCCGATCGCGATCGTCATCGCCATGACGAAGGAGTTGAACATCATCGTCGCGACCGGCTCGCGCGTCGTGCTGGACGTGCCGACGAAGAGGACCCGGTAATAGTTCTCGAAGAAATGCGGGCCGGGATAGAGCGGCAATTGCCCGTTGATGATGGTCGCGGCATCCCAGGTCGAGGCGACGAAGGTCAGCCAGACCGGGAAGGCGACGATGGCGACGCCGATCGTCAGGATGATATAGGCGATGAGATCGCCGAGGCGCCGGTCTTCGACCATCAGTCCTGTCCTCCGGCGGAAGTCGTCATTGCGAGGAGGCCTGGCCGACGAAGCAATCCAGCGGCCGCAGGCAATCGCCCTGGATTGCTTCGCGGAGCCTGTACCCGGGCTTGCCGAAGGCAAGACCCGGGTGCTCGCAACGACGGAAGGGTGTTGGCAACCATCAGTGCCAGGCCTCCCGGTCGCGCAGTAGCTTCGCCAGCGTCTCGGCGCAGGCCTCGAGGAAGGCCTCGCCCTTCTCCTTGGTGGCGCGGCGGGCATCGCCGATCACGCCGGTCTCGGTCATCTCGCGGAAGGGCCGGTAGCGCCCGACGAGCGGGCGGGTCAGTGCGGCGAGATCCGCGTCGAGCATGCCGAACGCCTCGGGTAGCCGGTCGTGCTTCACCGTCTGCGGCGCCAGCACCATCATCATCGACGTTTCGACCTCGCAGGCATGGAGCACGCTGACCTGGTCCTGCATGAAGGGCTGCATCGCCTCCTGCGCCAGGGTGAAATAGGTCGTGCCGAGGATGCGCAGCGTGGTCTCGCGCGCGAAATCGGGCAGGAAGGCGGCGAGCGCGGCGATATTGCCGCCATGGCCGTTGACGATCACCACACGGTTGAAGCCGTGGCGCTCGATGCTCCTGAGGAAGGCGAGCAGGACGGCGCGATAGGTCGGGATGTCGAAGGTGAAGGTGCCGCCGAAGGCCATGTGATGCTCGGCCATGCCGCACCAGAGCGTCGGCGCGACCACGACCTCGACATCGCCGGCGCGCTCGGCCGCCGCCTTGCAGACGCCGCCGCACAGGATGGTGTCGACGCCGACAGGCAGATGCGGCCCGTGCTGCTCCATCGAGGCGATCGGCAGCACGACGACGGCATCATTCGCCGCCTTGTGCCTCAGATCCTCAGCCGTGAGCTCCTGCCAGAGAACGGACGCCATCAGTAGCTCACCTTGCGCTCGATGAAACGGAACTGGATCGCCGTCATGCCGATGACCATGACCAGCAGGATGACGGACTGCGCCGCCGAGCCGCCGAGATCGGTGCCGCCCTTGCCGTCGGCCCAGACCTTGTAGACCAGCGTCTGGGTTGCGCCCGACGGACCGCCGCCGGTGACGGTGTCGATGATGCCGAACGTGTCGAAGAAGACGTAGACGATGTTGACCGTGAGCAGGAAAAAGGTGGTCGGCGAGAGCAGCGGGAAGACGATGGTCCAGAACCGGCGCATCGGCCGGGCGCCGTCGATCACCGCCGCCTCGATCACGCTTTTCGGGATCGCCTGCAGGCCGGCGAGGAAGAACAGGAAATTATAGCTGATCTGCTTCCAGGTCGCCGCCAGGATCACCAGCAGCATGGCGTGATTGCCGTTGAGCCGCGGGTTCCAGGCGATGCCGAGCGATTGCAGGCCGCGCGCCAGCATGCCGAGCGAGGGATCGAACATGAAGAGCCAGAGCACGCCGGCGACGGCCGGGGCGACCGCATAGGGCCAGATCAGCAGGGTCTTGTAGACCTCGGCGCCCCTGATCTGCCGGTCGGCCATCACCGCGAAGAGCAGCGCGATCGAGAGCGAGAGCACGCAGACGAAGCTGGAGAAGATGACGGTGTTGACGAAGGCTTTGAAATATTCCGGCCGCGAGAACAGCTCGGTGTAATTCTCGAACCAGACGAATTCGGTCGAGGTGCCGAAGGCGTCCTCCAGCAGGAAGCTTTGCCAGACCGCCTGGCTCGCCGGCCAGTAGAAGAACACGATGGTGATCGCGAGCTGCGGCAGGAGGAGCAGCAGAGGGATGGTCAATCCCTTGAAATAGGCGTTCTTCTGCATGGGCGCCCGCGGAATGAAGTGAAAGGCCGGGGCTCATGCCCCGGCCTGAATTGGTTCGGCTCAGCGCGAGGCGGTGCGCTCGAACTGGCGCAAGGCCTGGTTGCCGCGCTCGTTGGCGGCGTCCATCGCAGCCTTCGGGCTCTTCTGGCCGTTCAGCGCCGCCTCGATCTCTTCCGACCAGATGTCGCGGATCTGGACGAGGCCGCCGAAGCGCACGCCGCGCGAATTATCGGTCGGCTCCTTGTTGTTGAGCTCGAGCAGCGGCGTCTCGAGATAGGGCTTGTCCTTGTAGAAGCCGGACGCCTTGACCTTCTCATAGGCCGCCTTGGTGATCGGCAGGTAGCCCGACTCGGTATGCAACTTCACCTGACGGTCGACATCCGACAGGAAGTTGAAGAACTTGGCGACGCCCTTGTACTCGTCGGCCTTCTTGCCACCCATCACCCAGAGCGAAGCGCCGCCGATGATCGAGTTCTGCGGCGCGCCCTGCACGTCGGGATAATACGGCATCGGCGCGTTGGCCCAGGCGAACTTGGCATTGGCGTTGACATTGCCGAAGAAGGCCGAGGAGGTCAGGAAGATCGGGCATTCGCCCGAGGTGAAGCGGCCTTCGCCGGTATTGGTGCGGCCGGAATAGTCGAAGGTCTTGTCCTTCTGCAGCTCGACCAGATTGGTCAGGTGCTTCACGAACAGGTCGGAGTTGATCTTGAACTCGGTGTCGACGCCGTCGAAGCCGTTGGCCTTGGTGCCGACCGGCACGTTATGCCAGGCGCCGAGCTGCTCGATATTGGCCCAGGTCGTCCAGGCGGTCGAGAAGCCGCACTTGTCGTAGCCGGCGGCCTTCAGCTTCTTGGCAGCCTCGAACACCTCAGGCCAGGTCTTCGGCGGCGCCTCCGGCAGGCCAGCCTTCTTCAGCGCGTCCTTGTTGTACCACATCACCATCGAGGACGAGTTGAAGGGGAACGAGAGCATGTCGCCCTTCGTCGTCGAGTAATAGCCGGTGATCGCCGGCAAATAGCTCTTCGGATCGAATTTTTCGCCGGCATCCTTCATCACGTCGGCGACCGGCTTGATGGCGCCCTTGGCCGACATCATGGTCGCGGTGCCGACCTCGAAGACCTGCAGGATGTGCGGCGCATTGCCGGCGCGGAAGGCGGCGATGCCGGCGTTCAGCGCATCGGCATAGGAGCCCTTATAGGCCGGGACGACCTTGTATTCCTTCTGCGAGGCGTTGAAATCCTCGGCGAGCTTGACGACGACGTCGTTATTCGCGCCGGTCATCGCGTGCCACCACTGGATCTCGGTCTGCGCCATGGCCGGCATCGACCAGGCGGCCGTGAGCAGGGCGGTGGAAAGCACGAGGCGGGACTGGAATGTCATGTACGTTCTCCCTTCCGCCCTCCGGTGCGCGGGGGCGGCTCTTGTTGTTTGGTGCGCAAGCTAACATGAAGAGCCGGCGACATTTCAATGACAATATGACGACGGCAGCGCCATGCTCCCTTCGTACGGGTTGCCTTGGGTTCCCACCGCACGCTGGTGGTCCGAAAACCAAAAAATGAGACTTGCTAACCAAAACATGAGACCTGTAAACCAAGTCGAACCCGTCCATGGTCTCGACGGCAAAGAGGCTGCTGCTTTCAATATAACGGACAACCGTTTTGATCCTTGTGGGGCGGCCTAGGGCCTGACGAGGCGATATGCGAAAGGCAAAGAGCGAGGGGGCATCATCATTATGACTGCTCTGGGGCAAGATACTCGTCTACCAGTGCGATTTATTCCTGCGCCAGACGAAAGTATCTTGGGTTGGGTGGCTCGCGTCTGCGAGGCAGGCGGCTACCGAAATCCCAGAGCGATACTGGCGGCAGTTCAGTTATTTGGCGAAGATATTGACTCGCGGAGGAAAACTGCTGCTGCCCTCGCGAAGCTAACCGAATCAAGTGTGTCTGTTTTCAGTCGGATCGTGCCTAGCATATCTTCAGAGTACGCGCGATTTTCATCACTAAACAATATAAAGATTCCTAACCGATTTGTAGATTTTCAGATTTTCCGCATGTGCCCGGTGTGCCTGTCTGACAAGGGTTATGCGGTCTCAGCCTGGCACCTTCGCTTCTGGCGGGTGTGTCCTAAGCATTGTGTGCAAATGGTACACGCCTGCCCCGCATGTCGAGCCGTTTTGCTATGGCCACGGTCAAACATTTCGCGATGTCAGAAACCAAGTTGCCGGTATTCATTAACGAACATAGTTCCGCAAAGTGCGAACCCGGTCGCCGTCGAGCTAACTCAGTTATTGGCCGCCCGTTTCGGAGTTGGGAAGTTCGTGCCGAATTACACACTCCCCGAATTCAACGAGGCTAGCACAGAGTGCATCCTAGAGGTGGTAGGAGCGGCGCTCGCCAGAGGCGATTTGCAATCTAAAAAGCCGGACGCCCATTCCAGATACGGTGCTATTGTCAGCTTTATTGCCGCAGTCAGATCAAACCGAGCTAGATTTTTGAATGGCATAACGACTTCAAACGTCAAGTTATACGGCGGTGAACTAGGAGAATCGATGTTGCGTGTTGCGGCAGGGGGTTTCAATCGAGGAGCCTGTAATTTAGAAGTGTGCATTCAAAGGGTAAAGGACAAGATAAACAGACTTCCAGGTATCAGGTCCCGAGTAATCGTAAATAAGAAAATGTATAAATCAGGAGCTATATCGTACAAAAATGGAGACTACGCGATCAATGTCTCCAGTTATTCACCATTTGCTCGTGGAATGCCTGGCGTTAATATCAATTCCGCCACGTGGATTGATGAAGAATCGGCCGTCCATTTATTCAACGTGAGCGCTCCTAGGTTGCTCGAACTGAACCGTGCTAAAATAATAGATAAAGCAAAAACGGGCGGCATGAATTTCTACGACAGGTACCAAATCGGCAAACTAATGCTGAGGATTAGATACAAGACTAAAATTGTTGAGGGAATTAATCCTCGTTTACTTTGCAGTGTGAATGCGGGTCGAGTCTGGTACAAAATGCCATTTCAAGAGCGAATTCTCGCAATTTTGAACGGTCACGTTGTGCCATGCTACGTAGATGAGAAAGCTCGCGGTGTTGAAAGAATCCTTTTTAAGCCGTCAGATGTGCGAAACTGGTGTGCGAAGATGAGAGTTCAGAATTCCGAGACCCGGCGTTGATCTGTTTGAGGCGAACGACTACCAACGTTTCGCCCGACATGAACTTGCGGATCTAATCGCGGCGGGTACGTGCGTTCTCATGCGCGCCACCTCCCAGTTGCTGGACCAGGTGGAGCGGTCTGTTCTGGCACGTCGTAAAGGCATCATCTCACGTCAATGCAGAGGCTCGGGTTGAACCCGGATTGTTCCTCTATATGGCCGCGGGGATTAGCCAAGATGCGCGTTAATCCAACAGTGTAATCTGAGACCCTATGAACATGGCCGTGAACCCAAAGTGCTGGGGCACCGAACTCGATTAGGCTGCTTAGGTCCGAGGCGTAGCAGAAAGCCAACGGATCACTTCGATCCGCGAGTGAGTTCGGGTGTGGGGCGTGGTGCGTGACCACGACCGTCTGGCCCAGCCAAGGCATCGAGATCGCGCCGGAAATGTAGTCGCGGGTAGCGCGGTGGAGCCGCAGTGTCTCGGCCGGCCGAAGGCGCTTGTTTTGATCCGGTTTGCGCCGGATGCGCCGATAGTCCCGCATGTTCTTTTCCGCTTCGCGTAGCGCGGCATGCAGCGAATAGGTGCCTAGCCTCAGATCAGTCCAGAGAGTGCCGCCCAAGAAACGGGTTTCGCCGACCACCACGGAACTATCGAGGAGGAGGCTGACGCCAAGTCGATCAGCGAGCTCGCGACCCCGCTGCAGTTGGTCCCATATCGTGTAGCGCTCCTCGCCCTTGTCCCACCAGAAATCGTGATTGCCGGGAGTGTAAATGACGTGTAGCCCAGAAAACCTCTCATGGAGCCACGCCAGCGCCCTGGTGAGCGGCATATGCACATCGCCGGGGACCACAACGACATCAAAGCCAGCGGTAGGGGCGCTCGGAAGCGGGTCCCAAAGTTGATCGTCGAATTCTTGGTGCAGGTCGGAAAATAGCCAAATGCGCATGACGGCTCGGTTTTCCGGGCTGAGGCGACGCATTGAGCTCGAGCGCCACAGCACCATCCAGGGCAGCTAACATTAGTCTGCCGCTGCGGCAACCAAAGTCGAGCTAGCTGGATGCGAATACGAAGCGAAAAGCTCGTAAACTTCCATGTGGCACATCTCTGCGCATTCGGCGCCATTCGCCTGCTCTGCGCCGTTCAGTGTCTCTCAACTGCGAGGCTCTCATGGCGAAAAATGCAAAATCGAAGCGCCACCACAATGGAAACTACATTGCTTTGCGAGAGCGAGTACATCGACGCGCTCGCTCGCTTGGAAAGACTTACGTCAGCTCCGAGGGATGCCAAAGCTGAGACGGAACTAAAAGCTCTTCGAGTCGCAATCTGCCGATACAAAGAAGCCATCCGGCAGCCGCAAATCGTCTGTAACGACAATTATCGATGAGGAAGTAAAACCTTTAGCTTATCAGGTGGGATTTGCTTTCTCGCTGGCTTCGGTGCGGCACATTCGGATGGAGGCCGTGCTGGGAAGAGAAACCCGGAACCGGCGCGCTGCGAGGAGAGTTGACCCGCACGTTATGGATGGGCCCGCACCTGCGTAGCCCCGGAAGCAAGGGGCTACGAATGTCTGATATGGATGTCAGAGCTGGGAGTGCAACCGAACTCGGAGCCATCGCCGACCAGGAGGGTACAAACTTTGCGATATTCTCGTCGCACGCCGAGCGGGTCGAACTCTGCCTTTTCGACGAAAGCGGCAAGAACGAGATTGCCCGCGTCACCCTGCCGGAATACACGAACGCGATCTGGCACGGCTATTTGCCCGGTGTGAAGCCGGGCCAGCGTTATGGCTACCGGGTCCATGGCCGCTACGTGCCTGAGGAAGGGCACCGCTTCAACCCGAACAAGCTGCTGCTCGACCCCTATGCACGCCAATATTCCGGCGAAATCGCCTGGCACGACGCCCATTACGGCTACGACGTTGCGGCCAAGGCCGACAAGGACCTAAGTTTCAGCAAGAGCGACAGCGCGCCTTTCATGCCGAAATGCATTGTCTCCGATTTCAAGGCCGATCCGAAGGCGCCCGACAAGCCGCGCATCGCCTGGGACAGGACGATCTTTTACGAGACGCATGTGCGCGGCTACACCAAGCTGCATCCCGCCATTCCCGAAGCGAAGCGCGGCACCTTCGACGGGCTCGGCGAGCAGGCCATCGTCGACTACATCAGGAGCCTCGGCGTCACCTCGGTCGAGCTGCTGCCGGTGCATGCCTTCGTCGACGACCATCACCTCGTCGCCAAAGGCCTGCGCAACCATTGGGGCTATAACAGTATCGGCTTCTTCGCTCCCGAGCAGCGCTACGAGGGGCAGGCCGGGCTCGCGTCGTTCCGCGACATGGTCCGCCGCTTCCACGAGGCTGGGCTCGAGGTCATTCTCGACGTGGTCTACAACCACACCGCCGAGGGCAACGAGCTCGGGCCGACGCTCAGCTTCAAGGGCATCGACAACTATTCCTACTACCGGACGATCGCCGGCAAGCCGCGTTACTACGTCAATGATACCGGCACCGGAAACACGCTGAACACCAGCCATCCGCGCGTGCTGCAAATGGTGCTGGATTCGCTGCGCTACTGGGTCGAGGTCATGGAGGTGGACGGGTTCCGCTTCGATCTCGGCACCATCCTCGGGCGCGAGCCGGAGGGCTTCGACCCGCGCAGCGGCTTCTTCGACGCCATGGGGCAGGACCCGATGCTGCGCCGGGTCAAGCTGATCGGCGAGCCCTGGGATATCGGGCCGGGCGGCTACCAGGTCGGCGGCTTCCCGCCGGGCTGGTCGGAATGGAACGACAAGTATCGCGACACGGTCCGCGCCTACTGGAAGGGCGAAGAGGGCATCATTCGCGATCTCGCGGCGCGCATCACCGGCTCGGGCGATATCTACGATGAGTTCGGGCGCCGGCCATGGTCGAGCGTCAACTTCATCACCGCCCATGACGGCTTCACGCTGAACGATCTCGTTTCCTACAACGACAAGCACAACGAGGCGAATGGCGAGGACAACAAGGATGGCCACGGCCACAACCTGTCCTTCAATTTCGGTGCCGAGGGGCCGACGCAGGACGAGGGCATCATCGCGGCGCGCGAGCGCCAGAAGCGCAACCTGCTGGCGACGCTGCTGCTCTCGCATGGCGCGCCGATGCTGCTCGCCGGCGACGAGTTCGGCCATACGCAGGGTGGCAACAACAATGTGTACGCCCAGGACAACGAGATCGGCTGGATCGACTGGGAGAAGATCGGGCCGCGCGACAAGGCGCTGACCGGATTCGTGCGCCGCGTCGCGCAGTTGCGGACGGAACACGCGATCTTCCGCCGCGACAGCTTTCGCGACGGCACCGTGCTGCGCTGGGTCAACCCTGCGGGTGGCGACCAGCAGGAGGAGCATTGGGACGATCCAGGCGTGCGCGCCATCGGCCTTCTGATGCATGCGCCGAATGTCGAGGAGGGCGGCGACGAGGCGCTGATCCTGTTCAACGCCTTCGACGGCGAGGTGGAGTTCGAGCTGCCGGCGCGGGTGAAGAAGGGCTCGTGGTCGGTCGTGCTTGATACCGAGACCGGACCGAATTCCGACGAGGGCCGCAAGGGACTGAAGGCGGAGGCGACGCTGACCTTGTCGCCACGGTCGCTGATCGTGCTGATGTAAACGGCACTCGCCAACACGCCAGCTTGAGCTGCGCTCGGCTCGTAGACCTACGGGGAGATTGGTCCCGCTCCGGCGGGACTCCCTCTTTCGCTAGACGTTTTCGTCGGGCCGTACGCGCGTTACATGCCCCATTTTTCGACCGGAACGGGATTCTCTCTTGCCGTACAAATGCAGATGGGCGCCTGCCTCGGCAAGATACTCGCGCCAATTTTCGGCAGCATCTCCGATCAAGTTCTTCATCTCAATCGTGCCCAGTCGGGCCGAGCTTCCGAGTGGGAAATTACAGATCGCCCGCACATGCTGCTGAAATTGCGAGGTCTTGGCGCCGTCGCTAGTCCAGTGCCCGGAATTATGAACGCGCGGTGCGATCTCGTTGATGAGAAAGGTCTCCCGGTCCCCTTCCTCAACGACAAACATTTCGATTGCGATGATCCCGACATACTCCAACGCATCAGCAATGCGCCGCGCCGCGTTGAGGGCGCCTTCGTAGGTGTTTGTACGCACTCTCGCAGGGGCCCGCGTCACGCTCAAAATGTGATCGACGTGTTCGTTCTCACAGACATCGTAAGCTTTGAATTCGCCGTTGTAGCCGCGTGCGGCGATTACCGAAATTTCTTTGGTGAAAGTAATCAAGCCCTCTAATACCGCCTCAACACCCCCAATCTCAGCATAAGCACCGGCAGCGTCCGTTTCAGCGGAGATTTTTACCTGTCCCTTGCCATCATAGCCAAAGCGACTTGTTTTCAACACGCACGGGCGGCCGAGCTCAGCTAACGAGCTGTCTAGTTCATCGATATTGGTCACGACGCGAAACGGCGCGAGCGGCAAGCCGAGAGCTTCGATAAAACGCTTCTCTGTCACCCGGTCCTGCGTGATCGCGAGCGCTCGGGCACTTGGCTGCAACGGCTTCCGCGCGGCAAGCAACATAGCCGTCTCAGCGGGCACGTTTTCAAATTCGTAGGTGACCAAATCGACGCTTTCCACGAACTGCCGAAGCGCCGCTGCATCATCGTAAGCGGCGATCGTTGAACGACCTGCTACTTCGGCTGCAGGGCTCTCCCGCTCCGGGGTGTAGATATGGGAAAGAACGCCCAAGTCCGCAGCAGCCTGGGCCATCATTCGAGCGAGTTGCCCACCGCCCAGGATCCCCAGGACACTGCCTGGTCCAAACGTGCCGCTCGGCTGCATGATGTAATCCCTCAGATTCCTGGCTCGGGCCATGCCTGACAATCGTGCCGGAGACAAGTTGAGCACGCGGTGCCACGGGCCCGTCGAGAACGCAACGCTACGAGGTCCGGCCGCTCCGCCCGCAGCACTGGACCATCGCTATGAGGAACGCTCCCGTCTAACGGGTGTTTGTCTTCAAACAGGAGAGACGAATGCCCGTGACCATTTTGGACGAATTCCAGTATGAAGAGGCACAAAGCAAGATCGCCGAGCTGGAGCATCTCCCGAGGACCGACGAACGTCTGCGGGAGATTTCGGCGCTGACTGACGCGATCAACGCGTGGCAGCGGGACCACGGAACGCCCAACTCGCCACCGCAAGAAAAGGAAGCCTGTGACACCACCGTCGTCTCCATTCGCGAAGCGCCGCCTCCAGACGATCTAAGAGAACAAGACGAATCGACCGCCGACGGCAAATCCTAAATATGAGACGCGGCGTGTGGTTTGCTTGCCGCGCGTTCTTGTCCGAGCGCGAGCCGGCAACGGCTCCACTCGGAACGAGCTTGAGTGTCTCGCGTTCCCCCATGATCAACTTGGGAGTAGGGGCAACCGGACCGGCCGACAGCTAGCCGTCGAGATGTCTCAAAAGTTCCGTGGTCGAGACTGGATTGCCGTGCTTGCCCTAGAAAGTGGCGCCTCCCGCGACGCGGTTGAGTGGCATCTTCAAGAGGGACATGGTGCCCAGCAAGGCAAAGGAAGCCGCACTCAATATGCTTGCATCGGCCGAGGGATCGGCTGAGCAGGAAACCTCCCACCACCGGTGCGGGTCGGAGCCGCAAGACAACCTCCGACGTGAACGCGATTGAGTGGGTCAGGCTCGCCCGTCGCGGCACCTGTGAATGCCAGAGACGTTAGGTATCACTTGTTCCGAACCCGGACAACGATCGCCGCTGCGATGGCGGAGAATATGGCGCCCGCCACTCCAGAGCTTACGGCCTTCAGACGCCGCGGAGACGGTTGACCACTCAGACGGTATGAGGCCGCCCGGTCAAGAAGCGGCGCCGATCGTACGGGCCGCCGGCTAATAATACGAGCGGCAACGACTGACATGATTGCCGCCACCAGCAAGCCGGAGGCGATGATCAAGCTCGCATCAATCTCGCCGTAGCGAACGAGCAACCATTCATGAGCCGCACGGAGGACGTACCCGGCCGCGCACATGGCTAGAATGCCACCGAGGCCCATGAGGGCGTAAACAACCGCTCTGCGCTTGATTGCGTCGACAACGCCGGCTGCTAAGAAAGCGATTAGGCCGCCCACGTCCTACTTCGCCGCCCAGAAGCCGAGGACGACGCCAACGCCTAAAGCCCAACCCAGAGCTCGCATCGGTCGCGCGCGAATCTCGCTCTCGAGCATCTCCTGGAATTCTCCAGCGCGCTCTTGCGCGACATCCGTCATCTGATTGGTGTCGACGCCAATTGACTTGAGATTCGCGACTAGCCCGCCTGTTTCTTCGAACTTTTCATCATTTCCGCCACCGCTAGCCTCGGCCTTCTGCGACATGGCTTTGAAACCAGTCGATTCCGTCGATCCGTTCCCGTTTTCCATAACGTGCTCCGTGAATCTCATGCATTGTGCTTCGTAGGAAGCGATGCGATTCAAAACCGGTCGCCACCCGACCTGTTCCAGCAGCGACGGCCGATTTCGAGAGCCACGATAGTCGCGGTCAATGCCGGAGCCCGACCGGCGATACTGTGGGATCAATCGTGATGCATGTGGCATCTGATCCCACCGTGCCGCAGGCAAAGGTTTGGCAGGGCGCGCAGGGTGAATGCGTCGACGAGCTAAGATTGCCCGGCGGCTGAGGTGAGGTTCGATACGTCATGGCGACCTCGGTGCAACGGGTACCAACCGCCCCACAGCATTGCTCCACCCCAGACCAGAAACCCCACGTCCCAGTAGATTTGCATGTCGCGATCAACCGTTTCGTTGACATGATGTAAGCCAAGCAAGTGGTGATTGATCGCTCCCTCCACGCAGTTGAATGCGCCGAAACCAATCAAGATAGTCCCGGCAAGATTGCGTGCGTGACGCCAAAGCAGGAGCAATCCGGACACAAAAATATATGTCCCGATATGAAAGATCCCGTCGAAGAACGTATTGAACGACATATTTTCCAACGAATGGGCCGGATACCATGCGCTTGCAACATGATGCCACTGAAGAACCTGGTGTAGTACGATCCCATCGAAAAAGCCGCCGAGTCCGAGACCGACGAGCGTACCAGCAAGAACTGGAAACGTCGTCGCACGGGCTAAGTTTTTTCCATTCAGAAAGCGACCAGCGCTCGAAACCATCTCGCAAATTCCCTCTGATAGAACCGTGGCGCCAGCGGCCTTTGAGACGAGGATTTAATCGCGAGCGCCGTCCATCATCGACGGCGCAACGTCCCCTGAGGTTCTGCCGGAGCGCAAACGTGTGCCGCTAAGTTCTAGGACCCCGTAGCGACGCAACTCGTCGGCGGACTAATTGCGAGATGGAGTCGTCCCGCTACCTGCTATCGTATCACCCAGCTTTCGGGCCAGCACTCGGGCCAAGAAGTTCCAGGATGGCATGTCGATCCTGACGAGCCCGCACTCCCGCTCTGACTTCAAGGCCGGCGCCTGAGCTTCATCGCCCGGCCAGCACGATCAAGAGCGCGCCGAGTAACGCGAATACGTCCTCCGCGAGAGCTGCGGGAAGGTTTTTGCCGACTGCGGCTGCCAGCCTGCTCCGAATCTCCGCTCCGCTAAACGTGCCGACGATAGCGCCTACAATGCCTGTAACAGCCCCGAAAGCGAGCGAGCCCCCGGTCACTCCGAGGGCCGCGCCGGAAAGCCCACCCAAGACCAGGCGGCCGCTGAACTGCAGCGGAACCTTGCGACCGGGCGTTGACGGCAACTTATCGGCGACCAGCTCACCGAGGGCCAGCACGGTCAGTATCCACGGCGCACAGGAATATCCGAGGAAGGCAATCGGGCTCGCGCTGAGGTTAATCCAGCCGAGATAAGCGGCCCAGCTAACAGCGGCAGGGGCCGTCATAGTGCGCAGGCCGGCGATGCAGCCGATCAGCAACCCGAGCAAGACAGCCCGAATTCGCTTCCATTGGATGGCGCTAACGGTGCGGAACGTGCCAGCCGCGCCACTGGGTTCTTGCCAATCTCTTGTTCGAGGTTGGTATCACGGCGGGTGTGGCGTCAATGGCGGAAGGAGCAGCGACTGACATCGCCGATGCAACCGGCTGGGGTCTTCGAAGCCGACGAGAAATCACTCGGCTCCGCCACGCCCTAGGGCCTTCGCCCCGGGAACCCGACACCAGATGTTAAAAATGCGAGGAGTTAGAGCCGACGGCTCTACCGCTCCTCAGAACGATCTCATTACGGCGATCGGCAAAGCCCGGAAGAGGTCGCAGGCGGAGCATCCTTGCTCGGCGACCTGGATTTCCGTACCGGCAATAACATCTCTCCAGGTCCCTACGGGCAGCTCCACCATTGTGTCGCCCCAGACACCGCCCGCGGGGAGGGTCGAGCCTCCTGCGGGCGTACGGGCCACAACAACGACGAGTCGCTCGCCACCGAAACGTCTCTCGAACGCGATCAAGTCCCTGGAACGCTCTCCCGAAGCCGATACCGGCTGATAATGCCCTTGCTCGTAAAGCAGGGCGTGGGTGCGGCGATCCTCCAACAACCTAGTTATGACGCGCTGCTTGATGCGGCCGTCTTGCCAAGTTGTCATGAGATCCTCAATCGACGGCTCGATCGACAGAGATTTCTCACGGCCGACGTAATCGACTGGCCGACGATTGTCTGGATCGACCAGCGAGAAATCCCACATCTCCGTGCCTTGGTAGATGTCAGGCACCCCTGGCAAGGTCAATTTCAATGCCGTCCTTGCAAGGCCCTTGATAACGCCCCGCTCGGCCAGTTCCGCCGCCCATGTGTTGAGCTCCGCAAAAACCGCGCTCTCGGGCTTCAGCGCACCCGCCACGAGGGCCTTGACGGCGGCCTCGTACTGCTCGCGGGGGTTCGTCCAGCTGGAATTACGCTTGGACTCACGCAATGCCTTCTCCACCCAGGCGTCCATGCGTTCTGCGAACCGAGCCAGACCTTCGGGATCAGATCCAGTCAACAGCTCAAGTGGCCAAGCGGCCAGCAACTGCTGCAGGACGAGATATCGATCGAGTCCATCTGGCGCGGTTGAATCCGGCGCAAGCTGGCGGCTCAGCGTTTGCCACGACGCAGCGTAGTGGCCCCATTGCGCCGGTATGTCGGACAGCGCCAGGAGGCGTGCGCGGCTGTCCTCTCCACGCTTCGTATCATGTGTCGCCGTAGCGATCATGGCGTGCGGCCATTTTCGACACCGATCGCCATTTGCAGCATGGAAGTCCTCTGCGGAGATGCCGAAGTGTTCCGGCTCAGCCCCGACTTCGTTAAGCGCGAGAAGCACGCCGTAGCGATAGAAGAGTGTATCTTCCAAGCTCTTGGCCATCACAGGACCAGTGAGCTGTTGAAATCGCCGGCGGAACCTCTCGCAATGTTCGGCTAGGGCTGAGCCCTCTGCAGCGGCCGGAAGCTCCGCCAGCAATATCTCAGCGATGAACTCATGTAACGTTTGCTCGGGAAGCGCAGTCGCTTCACACGCGGCCGCAATGGTACTGCGGATCAGACGTCGGTCCGCAGGGGAGGGGGCTTCTGATGCAACGTAGCTGCGGTAGACCGGGAAGCGTTCGATGATCTCAGCCAGCGCCTTCCGCATGGCGTAGACGGTATAATCCCTTGTGTGGCGATCTGCGTGAGCCACCCGGACAAGGTCGGATACGAGGACCTCGAGCTCGCTGGCGAAGCCGGTCTCGAGCGTCTCACGCCTGACCTCCCGGAGCATCTCTGCATACGACTCCGTGGCTCCGCTAACCTCGCGATAAATCTCTTCTAAATTTTCAGCTGCATCCTGGTCGACCAGAACGCCGTCGATCAGGTTGAGGACATCGTAGCCAGTCGTGCCAGAGATTGGCCATGGCGGAAGTTCCTCACCAGGTCCGAGGATCTTTTCGACCAAAATGTAGAAGCCTGGGCCAACTTCCGCCTGAAGCGCTCGGAGGTAAGCTGCGGGGTCCGCAAGCCCGTCCACGTGATCTACGCGTAGCCCCTGAATTCGGTCTTGGCGAACGAGATCGATTACCGTCCGATGAGTTCGCTCGAAAACATCGGGGTCTTCAACCCGGATGCCGGCCAATGAGTTCACTTCAAAGAAACGGCGATAATTGATGTCGCTGGCGGCGACCCGCCAGTAAGCGAGCCGATAAGCCTGTGCCTCAAGAATGCGGTGCAACGTCTCGAAGCTTTCCGGAATCCCAGGCGAGCCATTTACCAGGACGATAGTGCGGTGAAGCGCCTCGGCGAGCTCTACCGATGAGGAGACCGCAGCTGCGAAGCGCAATTTAAGGTGTTCGGCTGCGTCGTGTGCGTTGCTGGCCGGGGGCCCGGCGTCAGCTATCGTGCGCAGGCGCGACGATATCGCTAGCGCCTCCCTAAAGCCGGGCTTGGTGAACTCGCCGGCGAGGAGCAACGCGCGATCCAGAATGATTGGATACGTCAGGGGGTTGATCGGGAAGCGGTGATCGCCGTGCCAGACGCTCAGTGTGCCCTCGTTCGCATCTAGCTTTAGCTCAAGGCGCCCATTTTCCAGGGCTTCGCCATAACGCTCCCCGAGGAACGGGACGACAAGCTTGCCGTTGGCGCCAAGACGTTCCCAATCGATGTCGAAGGCGGCCGCATGCGGTGAATGCTGACCCCATTCCAGCACAGATAACCACCAATTATTGTCGGCGCCCCCGATGCCCATATGGTTGGGGACGATATCCAGAACCAAGCCCATCTCATGGGCTCGGAGCGCATCAGAAAGTTGCAAAAAACCAGTCATCCCGCCTAGCTCGGGGTTTATACCCGTGTGATCGACAATGTCGTACCCATGCAGGGACCCCGGCCGCGCCGTTTGGATCGGCGACGCGTAGACGTGGCTGATGCCCAGACGAGCCAGATAGGGCACGATTGCCGCCGCCTGCTCGAACGTAAAATCTCGGTGAAACTGGAGGCGATAGGTCGCGCGCGGAGGAGGTGCCGCCAGCGCCGTGCCTGGTCTGGGCTCTCCGCTTCGACCTTCGTTGGCGAAGAGCGCAGCGAGCTTCGCGAGACTGCTCCGCGTCGCAGTGAGCGAAACAACGTCGAGAGACAGCTTGCGCTGCCAGTTTGGGTGCTGGGCGTCCATTCCCGGCAAGTTGGCTTGATTGAGTTCGCCGGCTGCATCCTCGGTCTGGATAGCGACTAGCGCCGACCTTGATCGCGCCAGATAAGCAACGGCCGCCTCGATAGGTGGTTCGACAGGAAACTGCCCTGCCGGGTCGAGTAGCTGCTGCTCTCTCATCGCATCGACGAGCTTTTCTCGGTCGTTAATACGGGCGGCGCGAGCGCGATCGGCATCCGCGCCGGTATGTTGTCCTGATGCGTGGCGCAGGTCGATGTCGAGGCCCTTCCACCAGCCTTTGAACGTCGGTAAATCGTGAGTTGTAAGTGCGGCGAGGGCGCGTTCTGGATAATCCTGCGGCGTTTTGAAGGCACCATGTTCATCGCGCTCGAAGGGAAGGACGCGGTAACTGTAGACGCCGGCGGCCATGATTGCGTCCGAGAAGCCATCGGGTCCGGTGCCGAGATCTTCCGCAATCACCATGCAGCGGGCCCGGTAGCTCTCCAGGCGCAGTAGCGCCAGGAGCGCTTTGAATGGATAGGAAATATATGCTCCGTCGCTCGCAGACGCGCCGGCCGGGATAAGAAAGAGCCGTTGCAGCTGGAATGCATGGTCGATCCGGATCGCGCCGGCATGGCGCATATTGGCTGCGAGCACGGCCCTGAATGGCTCCAGTCCTTCGTCCTCGAGCATAAGCGGATGGAAAGGGGGCAAGCCCCAATTCTGGCCGGCTGGGCCGATGGGGTCTGGCGGTGCACCGATCGATAGCGACGTCATGAAGCGCTGAGGTGCGGACCAAACCTCCGAGCCGGCTCCGTCAACTCCAACCGCGAGATCACGGAATAATCCGATGTCCATGCCGGCACCAATGGCGGCTGCTTGGGCAGCTCCCAATTGCTGATCGGCCTGCCACTGGAGCCAAATGTGGAAGTCAACCAGTCCGGGGTGCTCACCTGCGAAGCGTGCCACGGCCTCGCCGCCGGCATCCCGATAGGCCTGGGGCCAATCGCCGAGCCATCTCGCGCCGCTTTCGGCGAAAAGCTCCGATAGGGCCTCGAACGTCGCGTGCGCGACCAGCGGTTGTCCGCCCCGCGAGCGAAACGATGCGAAGGTTTCGTTCGGGCCGAGCTGGTCAAAGCTCCGCCAGATTGCTTGCAGCAGAGAGCGCTTCGCCTCCCATGACGCGCGCCGATCGACCAGACCAGACTCGCGAAGTGACGTGACATGGGCCCGTGCATGCCCGGGCCAGAGGTCGTCGCGACGCTCCTCGAATCCGTCGATATTACTTGGATTGAGATATTGTGGATCGAGCATAAGCCGCGAGGAGGGCGAGTAGGGCGATGCTTTCTCGGGGTCGGAGACGAAGAGGGCGTGGACGGGGCTCAGCCCGAGGAATGAGGCACCAAGCCTGCCGGCCCGCTCGCTCAGAGCGGCTGCATCGCCATAGTCACCCATGCCAAAATTGTTGTCGGAACGAAGTGAGTAGAGCTGTGACGTCACGCCCCAGCCTCTCTCGCCGCGACGGATGGATCCTGGCTCATGGCAGCGGTCGGGGGCGCAAATAATCCGGCACCGGCCCCGCTCCTGCCCGTCGAAGCTCACCGACAGGGTCCAGTAGCCCAAGGGTAAAGCCGGAAGCTGGAAGGCCGCCCCACCCTGGGCCACCTCACAATCGATGCGCCCTTGGCATATGCCCCCGGTCTCGTCTGTCGCGACAAACTCGACGTTCCTTGGCGGTGAACTATTACGCATCGATATCCGCGTTGGCCGCCCTTCTGCGGCGACCACGATCGGGGCGAGCAGGGTTCGTTGCCGAGTTTGAAGGCGGGCCAGGGCGTCCTGTGCCTGAGACACCGTGGCGGTATCGTATCCAAGAGCACTCAAAACCGCCCGCTTGGTCTCTAAACTCGCGGCGACCAAGTTGCCTGACGAATCTCTGTACTGCTTGGCGATCCCCGCGAGCTCCGCGATCGTCTCGATCAGTTTGTCGTGCATGTCGTCACTTCCCCACCAGCATGGTGCCCGTCCAAGGAGGAAGCGTCGCATCACCGTCTAGCGCGACACCGGGACTAGACCAGATCGCTCGTTCACCTGACTCCACCGGGAAGACGTAGATATCGGGCCCGAAATTCATCAGAAGGCGTAAAGATCCGCCACCAAACCGCCAGCAAATTTCGAGCGCATCAGCCCCCGGCGACCGCCAGCGGGCGTCGAGGAGGCCGGTTTTCGTCAGTGGAACCACCTCATCGCGACGGAGGTGCAGCAGGGCCTTAGTCTCAGCGAGCACCGAGGAATGGGGGTCGCGCAATGCTTCGTCCCAGTTGAGCCGCGAGCGGGCGAACGTCTCTTCGGTGGTCGGGTCGGGAATGGCGGCGATGCCTGTCTCATCCCCGAAGGCCGCGAACCCGCCGAACTCCTTCCGCCGACCCTCGCGCACTGCATTTGCCAGATCAGGATCGTCTGGAAAATCGACGAAGTAGACGAATGGCGTCGATGCCTGCCACTCCTCTCCCATGAAGAGCAGCGGAATTTGCGGCCCGAGCAGAAGCGCCGCTCGCGCGAGAGCCAGCTTGTTTTGATCGGTCAGCAATCCCAGGCGTTCGCCGAGAGCGCGGTTGCCGATCTGATCATGGTTCTGCAGGAACGCCACGAATGCCGAAGGCGGGAGATGCCCGGAAGGTTCGCCGCGCGCCACTCCGTCATGCTGAGAGTGTTCGCCTTGATAGATGAAACCTTCTGCTAAACCGCGTCCGAGTCTTGCGACCGGATTGTCATAATCTCTGTAATAGCCATCGGATTCGCCTGTGAGGATGCGATGCCATGCGTGGTGGATGTCATCGTTCCACTGCGCCGTATACAACCCTGGCGTCCCACTCTCCGCGGCGCCCAGCCAGCGCGCCTCGTTAGCGTTGTTTTCGAGCACAAGATGGACGTGGCGCTGAGGAAAACTCGCGCGAATACGCTCGGCGAGTTCGGCGATGATGTGCTTCTCGCTGTCGTCGGCGATCGCATGCACGGCGTCGAAGCGAAGTCCGTCGAAGTGATACTCCTCGAGCCAGTAGAGCGCATTGTTGATGAAATACTCGCGAACGGTCGCGCTCGTCTCACCATCATAATTGATCCCCGCGCCCCAAAGGGTCTGATGGCGCTCCGTAAAAAACGTTTGGGCATAGGTGGGGAGGTAGTTTCCTGAAGGTCCGAAATGATTATAGACGACATCGAGCAGGACCATCAGGCCCAAGCTGTGTGCTTCGTCGACCAATGCCTTCAACTCATCGGGCGTGCCGTAAGCGTGGTCCGGTGCATAATGCAGAACGCCGTCATAACCCCAGCTACGACTGCCGGGGAAGTCGGCGATCGGCATCAGCTCTAGGGCTGTGACACCAAGGTCGCGCAGATATTCCAGCTTGCCTGTTAGTGCGGTAAAGCTGCCCTCAGGCGTTGCGGTGCCAACGTGAGCTTCGTAGACAACCGCTTCTTCCCACAGGCGGCCGCGCCAGGATCCGTCCCTCCAGCGATAGGCGAATGGATCCACAACCATACTGGGCCCGCCGATGTCACGCGGCTGAAAGCGCGAGGCTGGGTCAGGGACCGTCGCCTCTCCGTCCACGCGGAAGCTGTAGAGTGCTCCAGCGCCCAAGGCCCGCGCGTGCAGGCGAAACCAGCCATCATCGGCAACCATCTCCTCCTCTCTGTCGTGTGTCAGCAGCGTGACGCGGGAGGCACTCGGGGCCCAGAAGCCGAAGCGGACTCCATCCGCCGCCAAAGCTGCGCCGAATGGCATTTGGTGGCCGCGCCGCATCGAGATCTCCTTATCCGTTGATGTGCATCAACGGTAAGAGCGCCACCAAGTTTCGGGCCCAGGCGGTCTAAATCTTTGAACAAGAAAGCCGCCGGTCCACCGACTTAGCCGCCAACAGGGCTCGGAACGCCAGGACAGTGGAGACTGCGACGGTCGCCTTCCGACGAGGATGCTGGTGCGGGCACCCATTCCAGATCTCAAAAAGGTTGTCGCGCCGGAACCTGATCGCCAAACACCGGTTGCTCTGGCTCAGCAGGAGTGCGGCGCCGGATGCAGGGAACAGAAACGAACACCCCTCCGGCGGCTTTTTATTGCCTTCATCCCACCCTCGGCGGTGGGGCCGAGTCCTGGGGAGCACATGCCGCTCGGGCGCGAAACATGGGGTTTACGCACCTCTTGCTGGCGTGGCCGTTCTCATCCTCCCGAGATTTGTTCCTGAGCGACGACGTCACAAGCGTGAATGGCCATGACGCCGGCGAGATCCTGCTCGGGTTGGCGGAGCAATGCCGCTCAAATGGCCTGACGTTCTGGATGGACCTCGCCATTACGCGGGCGGACGGGGAGGGTGCTCTCGTTGCAGAGCTTGACGGGTGTTGGACCGCTTCCACCCCGGCGTTCCTTGATCCCCGCATTATTCATCGGCGCACCGCGCTGCGTGCAGCTTTCGAGCAGGCAGAAGCGAGAAGACAACTAATCGCGTTCTGGCAGGAGCAGGTTGTGGCCTGGCAGCGCATGGGTGTCGCTGGTGTGCGCTGCCATGATGCTGCGGCGATAGACCTGGCCATTTGGCGGGAAATTCTTGCCCCGGCCCGCCAGGCCCGTACCTCGTTCGCAGCAATGGGTTGGATGCCGCGCGTCGCGTCCGCGCTGGTAGCGCAAGGCTCCGGCATCTTTGATGCTTTGCCATCGTCCCTGGCATGGTGGAATGGGCAAGATCCATCCCTGCTTGAGGAATACAATGATTTGGCGCCCAAAGCCGCGCTGATCGGCTTTCCCCAAGACCCATTTTCGACCGAGCGCATTGGCGACGGTCGTGATCCTGCACGGCGTCGGACAATGGCAGCAACGGTTGCCGCCCTGATGGCCGATGGGTGGCTGATGCCCATGGGCTTCGAATTCGGCATGGAAGCACCATTCGGCGACGCCGAGCCTGACGATTTCGCCGAAGCCCTCAGAAGCGGCATCGATTTGCAACCGGAAATTACGGCTATCAATGGCGTCATGTCGGGCCTGCAGGGCGCCGAACGCCACGTCCAGGCGCTCGAGCTGGGACAAAAGAAGACGATGCTGGCTCGGGGTCGCGTGGGCGGACCTTCCCGGCTCGTGGTGGTGAACCGGGACCTGATCAACTCGGTGACGGTCGATCTCCAAATCCCGTCCGCGTCTTTTGGAATGAGACCTGAGCGTGCCGACGCAACGATCGAGTTGGCTCCGGCAGCGGGAACGCTGGTGCCGCTTGTCCCACGGTTTCCCGTGACAGGCGATCAGGACGCCGCCGACGACCGCCCATTCCGCGAAGACGCGCGCATCGCCATCGAGGGAGTAATGCCGACCGTCGATGGCGGACGATTTCCCGTGAAGGGCACGGTCGGCAATACGGTCGATGTCACGGCAGACATTTTCAGCGACGGTCATGACGTGCTGGCGGCCGAGCTACTGTGGCGTGGGGCCGACGAGCAAGAATGGTCGCGCACGCCGATGCAATACGTCGTGAACGACAGATGGCAGGCTCGCTTTCCGCTGTTGCGGGTTGGAAAGCATCAATTCGCGATCGAGGCTTGGTGGAGCGAATTCGGCACCTATCGTCGTGACCTCATGAAGAAACGGGATGCCGGACTCGACGTGGCGCTCGAAGTCGTCGAGGGCAAGCTCATCCTCGAGAAATTCGTCAGAAGCGCGACCCCGCCTGACCGCGTTGTGATCGAGGCTTCTCTTAGGCAGCTGGGTGCTTCGCAGGAGGAGGGCGTCAGCGTCCTACTGATGGACGATCTGCGCGGAGCGATGGAGCGCGCGGACCCGCGGCCGCATGCGACAGGTTCTCAAACGACCTACCCGATAGAGGCCGATCGGGTTGGTGCGTCCTTCGCGAGTTGGTACGAGCTTTTTCCGCGCTCGATCACAGAAGACCCGGCCAGACACGGTACGTTTCGAGATGTGATTGGTCGGTTACCCGCGATCAAGGCGATGGGCTTCGATGTTGTTTATTTCCCGCCCATCCACCCCATCGGCAAAACCAACCGGAAGGGCCGCAACAATACGCTGACGCCGTCCGATAAGGATCCAGGCAGTCCCTATGCGATTGGGTCGCCTGATGGCGGCCATGATGCGCTACACCCGCAGTTGGGAAGCCATGAAGACTTCCGGGAGTTGGTCCGCGAAGCCGCGCGCCATGGCCTGGAGCTGGCCTTGGATTTCGCAATCCAGTGCTCGCCCGACCACCCCTGGCTCACGCAGCATCCCGACTGGTTCCAATGGCGGCCGGATGGATCGATGCGCTACGCCGAGAATCCGCCCAAAAAGTATCAGGACATCGTCAACGTCGATTTCTATGCGACGGGATCCATTCCTGCGCTATGGACCGGCCTGCGCGACGTCGTGCAGTATTGGGTCGACGAAGGCGTACGCTTATTCCGCGTCGATAATCCGCATACCAAGCCCTTTCCCTTTTGGGAGTGGCTGATCGCTGATATCCGCTCCCGAGACCCGGGCGTGCTCTTTTTGGCGGAGGCATTCACTCGGCCAAAGGTCATGTATCGTCTTGGAAAGGTGGGGTTCTCGCAGTCCTACACGTATTTCACATGGCGCAACACCAAGGCCGAGATCACCGAGTATCTTACTGAGCTGAACACCGCGCCGCCACGCGACATCTTCCGCCCGCATTTCTTCGTCAACACGCCTGATATCAATCCCATCTTTCTGCAGCGCTCCGGCCGACCCGGCTTCCTGATCCGGGCGGCGCTGGCCGCGACGCTCTCGGGTCTCTGGGGCGTATACTCTGGCTTCGAGCTATGCGAGGCAGCTGCGCTTCCGGGCAAGGAAGAATACCTGGATAGCGAGAAGTATGAGATCAAGCCGCGCGACTGGTCGTCGCCAGGTAATATTGTCGCTGAAATCACTCAACTGAACAGAATTCGGCGTTACCACCGCGCGCTACAAAGTCATCTCGGCCTCACCTTCTACAACGCTTCTAACGATAACATCCTGTATTTCGGGAAACGCGCCGAGAGAGACGATGAGATCGTCCTGGTCGCGGTAAATCTCGATCCTTTTGCCTCTCAATACGCGGAGATCGAGGTCCCCCTTTGGGAGTTTGGCTTGCCCGACAACGCCTCGGTGTCGGTGGAAGACCTGATGCAAGGCCATCGGTTCGAGTGGCACGGAAAAATTCAAACGATCCTGCTCAACCCCGATCAACCTTTTTCGATCTGGCGGATAGCCTCTTCCGAAAGTGCAGCGCGATGAACGCGACCGAAACGATCAGCGCGAGCAATGCTGATGCCTCCGATCCGCTATGGTACAAAGACGCGATCATTTACCAGCTTCACGTCAAGTCATTCTTCGACGCTAATGGTGATGGCATCGGCGATTTTCCGGGCCTTATGTCGAAGCTTGATTACATCGTCGAACTTGGCGCGACCGTAGTTTGGCTGTTGCCGTTCTATCCTTCGCCGCGGCTCGACGATGGCTATGACATTTCCGCTTATAAGGCGGTTCACCCGGATTATGGCACTGCGGTCGATGTGAAGCGCTTCATCCGCGCCGCGCATGACCGTGGCCTGCGCGTCATTACCGAGCTTGTGATCAATCACACCTCGGATCAGCACCCATGGTTCCAGCGCGCACGCCTCGCAAAGCCTGGCTCGAACCATCGCGACTTTTACGTCTGGTCGGACAATGATCAACTATACTCCGGAACACGCATTATTTTTCTCGATACCGAACGCTCGAACTGGACGTGGGACGCTGTCGCCGGAGCCTACTACTGGCACCGCTTTTATTCCCATCAGCCGGATCTGAACTTCGACAATCCCGCGGTCCTCAAGGCCGTGCTGGGGGTGATGCGGTTTTGGCTGGATATGGGAGTGGACGGGCTTCGGCTCGACGCTGTGCCCTACCTCATCGAACGTGACGGCACGTCGAACGAAAATCTGCCGGAGACGCATTCCGTACTCAAGAAAATCCGGACCGAACTCGACGCCTCCTTCCCAGACAGGATGCTGTTAGCCGAGGCTAATATGTGGCCTGAGGACACCCAGGCCTATTTCGGCGAGGGTGACGAATGCCACATGGCGTTTCACTTCCCGCTCATGCCTCGGATGTACATGGCGATTGCTCAGGAGGACCGCTTCCCGATCACCGACATCATGAGGCAGACGCCGGCGATCCCGGACAACTGCCAGTGGGCAATCTTTCTGCGCAATCATGACGAGCTGACCCTCGAAATGGTGACAGACCGGGAGCGCGACTATCTCTGGAATTTTTACGCGTCGGACCGACGCGCGCGGATCAACCTCGGTATTCGCCGCAGGCTCGCGCCATTGTTGGAAAGGGACCGCCGCCGCATTGAGCTGATGAACAGCCTGCTGCTTTCGATGCCCGGTACGCCAGTTATCTATTACGGCGACGAGTTAGGCATGGGTGACAATATCTTCCTGGGAGACCGCGATGGCGTGCGCACACCCATGCAATGGTCTCCGGATCGGAACGGTGGTTTCTCGAGGGCGGATCCGGCGGGGCTTGTGCTTCCACCCGTAATGGACCCGCTATACGGCTATGAGGCGGTAAACGTAGAGGCACAGACACGAGACTCCCATTCCCTGCTGAATTGGACCCGGCGCATCCTCGCGGTCCGAAAGGAGCATCGTGCCTTTGGCAGGGGCAAGTTGCGGTTCCTTTACCCGAAGAACCGCAAGGCCTTCGCCTACTTGCGGGAGCATGAAGGCGAGACGATCCTCTGTGTGGCAAACCTATCGCGCTCCGCACAGGCATTCGAGCTGGACCTGTCCGAGTTCGCTGGCCGACACCCTGTCGAGATGCTCGGAAATTCGGTTTTTCCTGCCATTGGGCAACTGACCTATCTGCTCACCCTTCCACCTTACGGCTTCTATTGGTTCGTTCTGGCCCGAGATGCCGAGACCCCCTCCTGGCACGCTCAGACGCCCGAACCCCTGCCGGACTATACCACTTTCGTGCTGCGCGGCGGTCCCGACGAGATGATCACGCCGCAATACCGCCGAGAGTTCGAGACCAGCATCTTGCCTCCCTATCTCGCGAAACGGCGCTGGTTCGCGGCCAAAGATCAGCAGCTGGACGTCGCTGAGGTAACCTACACCGCGCGGGTCGGGGCTAATAAAGAGATGGCGCTAGTCGCTATCGAAACGTCGCACGCCGGCGCGAAGCAGCGCTACCTCCTGCCACTGGGCATCGGCTGGGATGATGAGTTGACGCAGGCACTGCCCCAACAACTTGCCTTGGCGCGCGTCCGGCGCGGCCGCCGCACAGGATTCCTCACAGACGCATTCACGCTCCCCGCGTTCATCCACGAGTTGCTCGCGCTTCTCAAGAGCGCCGGCACGATCAAGAGCACGGTTGGGCATATGTCCTTCAGGCCAACCTCAGCTTTCGATTCGATCGACGTTCTTCCGGACGATCCCGTGAGGTGGCTCTCGGCGGAGCAGTCCAACTCATCCGTAATCGTTGACCACAAGGTCATGTTGAAGTTGTTCCGGCGCATCGCGCCGGGCCAGCACCCCGAAGCTGAGATGACGCGTATCCTCACAGAACGCGGGTTTCGCAATACGCCGGCGCTGCTCGGCGAGATCGTCCACATGCCTGATAGTGGCGACGAGGAAGTCATGGGGGTCGCCCAGGCGTTCATCCCCGGGGAGGGGGACGCGTGGGAGTGGACCGCCTCCTATTTAGTCCGAACGCTCGACGAAATGACCCGGAGTGATGTTGAGCTTCAGGACCTCCTCTCGACATATCAAAGTTTTGTTCGCACGCTCGGGCAGCGCCTGGCCGAGATGCACTTGGCGCTCGCGCAGCCGTCCGACGACGAGGCATTCAGCCCGGCGGTTGTCGGTGACGAGCAGCTTGCTATTTGGCAAGAGCGAATATGTGGAAGGGTCACGGCTGCTTGCGCGAACTTGGTGCGGAGCCGGGCCAACCTCGGACCTGAGGAACAGGCGTTGGCCGATAGCGTCGTGGCGCGCCGCGACGCGCTGCTGAACTGCGTGGCTAAACTCAGCCGGTCTGGGCAATCAACTCTGCTGCACCGTGTCCACGGCGACTTTCATCTGGGGCAAGTGCTCGTCGCTAGCGGCGACGTAATGATCATTGATTTCGAGGGGGAGCCCTCACAACCGCTGGAGCACCGCCGCGCCAAGGATAGCGGCTGGCGGGACGTTGCCGGCATCCTTCGCTCGCTCGATTACGCAGTCGCGGCTGCGCGGCGATCGGGTGCGGCCACCGGGCGCGAGGACCGTCTAGCTAAGCTTGGGGCGGCCTTTGCTGGCGTCATGCCGGTCGCTCTGCTCGACTCGTATCGCACAACCCTTGCCACCGAAGCCGAAAGGTTCGGCTCCGAAGAGACTGGCCGCGATCTACTCGACCTCTTCATGCTCGAGAAGGCGGCCTACGAGGTGAATTACGAAGTCAGCAACCGGCCCGACTGGCTAATCGTGCCCTTGTACGGCCTGGTCGAACTTGCGAACCGCCTGTTGGGGGAGGATGCGGCCGATGGCTGACGTTACCATCGACCGCGTTGAGCTCCTTGCGGGCGACGTTGCGTCCGCTTTGGCCGCCGGCCGGCTGGGAGATCCATTCGCAGTCCTCGGTCCGCATCAGGGAGCGCGGGGGCGCTTCCTCAGGGTTTTTGTGCCCGGCGCAGTTGCCGTGGCGGTGTCGCAAGGCTCGGGATTGCCCGTGGCTTTACGACCGTCTGAGCCGGCAGGCCTGTTCGTCGGTGATCTCGATCCGGGGGCTTACCTTCTGACCGTGACGTGGCCGGGGGGCGCGCAAGTAACCGAAGACGTTTACGCGTTTGGCCCGTTGCTGGGCGACCTCGACCTGCACCTGATCGGAGAAGGTCACCATCTCAAGCTTGCTGACGCTCTCGGCTCGGCGCTTGCGACCATCGACGGCATCCGCGGCGTGCGCTTCGCCGTTTGGGCGCCGAATGCCGCCCGGGTTTCAGTGGTTGGCGACTTCAACGCCTGGGACGGCAGGCGTCACCTGATGCGCCGCCGCGGTGATAGTGGCATTTGGGAAATCTTTATTCCGCGCCTAGGGAGCGGCGAACTTTACAAATACGAGATCGTAGACCGCCACGGGCATCTCCTCCCGCAAAAGGCCGATCCGTTGGCGCGGGCTGCCGAACTGCCGCCCGGCACTGCATCGGTGGTGCCACGGACTCCCTCGCATGTCTGGCGGGACGAGACCTGGCTCGCGTCGCGGGCGCGGCACCAGGACCAAGAAGCGCCGGTTTCGATCTACGAGCTTCACCCAGGTTCCTGGGTGCGGGGAGCCGAGGGCAAGCCGCTCGATTGGCGAGGCTTGGCGGATCGACTAGTGCCTTACGCTAAGGAAATGGGGTTTACTCATATCGAGCTGCTACCAGTTGCGGAGCATCCCTTCACCGGGTCCTGGGGCTATCAGCCGCTAGGCCTTTTCGCGCCGACACGACGCTTCGGCGAGCCCGAGGACTTCGCCGTATTCGTTGACGCCTGCCACCAAGGAGGGCTGGGCGTGATCATCGACTGGGTGCCCGCGCATTTCCCTTCAGACGTCCACGGGCTGGCGCGGTTCGATGGCACAGCGCTTTACGAGCACGAGGATCCCCGGGAAGGCTTCCACAAGGACTGGAACACGCTGATCTACAATTTTGGGCGACGGGAGGTATCAGGTTTCCTGATCGCTAGCGCGCTGCATTGGCTGGATCATTTCCACGTTGACGGTCTTCGTGTCGATGCCGTCGCGTCGATGCTTTATCGGGATTATAGCCGAGGTCCCGGAGAATGGTCTCCCAACATCCATGGGGGCCGTGACAATCTTGAGGCGATCCAGTTCTTGCGCCGTCTAAACGGGCTAGTGGCCGAACGGCATCCCGGAGCGATCATGATTGCCGAGGAATCAACCGCATGGCCCGGCGTAACGCGGCCCCCTCTCGAGGGCGGGCTCGGCTTTACGTTCAAATGGAATATGGGCTGGATGCACGACACCTTGGAGTATCAAAAGCGTGATCCGCTCTACCGCCGCCATCACCATCACGAAATGACCTTCGGCCTCGTCTATGCGTTCGCCGAGCATTTTGTTCTGCCCCTGTCTCATGACGAGGTCGTGCATGGAAAAGGCTCGCTCCTCACCAAGATGCCGGGCGACCACTGGACGAAGCTTGCGGCGTTGCGCGCCTACCTCTCCTTCATGTGGGGGCATCCCGGCAAGAAGCTGCTGTTCATGGGCGGCGAGATTGCCCAGGTCCGAGAGTGGGATCACGATGGCGAAATCGACTGGGATTTGCTTAATGATCCTCGCCACGCTGGAGTGCAGGCTCTCGTCAGGGATGTGAACCGGATTTATGGCGAGCAGCCAGCGCTTCACGCGACGGATTCATTGCCTGAAGGCTTCCGTTGGATAATCCAGGACGATCGGCACAACAGCGTCCTTGCATTTCTCCGCGAGAAGGCCGGACATCCGCCGGTGCTGGTGGTCGTTAACATGACACCGATAGAGCGCTCCGGATATCGAGTGGGCGTGCCGCAACCGGGTTACTGGCGTGAAGTGCTGAACAGCAACGCGAGCGAGTATGGCGGAACGGGGAGCGGCAACGGCGGCGGCGCCGAAGCGCAGGCTCTATCCCAAAGCAGTGAGGCATTTTCGCTTGGGTTACTGCTTCCGCCGCTCAGCGCACTGTTCTTCGTCAAAGGCACCTGAGCGCTGGCACGTCCGCATTACTTCGACACGGCTCACGCTCACGGTTGAGCGCTCGGCGGCGGTAACCGGAAACTGAGCCCGTCGGGTGGGGTGCGAACGGGTCGCCGTTATCCCAATTTCTGACGCCGTAACTTAGACCGTGCCCACGCGGCAATAGGGGCCGAGCACCGGTTGGCTGATCGCAACCGCCAGAACCGCCACCGTTTCGGCGCGTTATTCGGTGGAGCGAGGCCATCCAGCGAGCCAGCTGTGCGACACGCGGTTCATCGAAAGCTCTGCGCTGCATTGGGGGCGTTTGCCGTGGCAGCGGGATGCCAGCGAGAAGAGCGGGAGGTCAGGCTGCCGCCCGCGGTAGCCGAGGCCATGACCGCGATGCCCAACTAGCGGGCTTCAGAGCCATTGGCCTACGATATACCCAAAGGCTACTGCGATGGTTATTACCCCGAGTGCCGATTCCACTCTGGCACCCGCTGAGAAGAGCAAAGTGCCGGCAGCGAAGGCGGTGCCGGTTCGCTTCGCGTTTACCCCTGATTACAAGCGCGCAGTCCATCCGTCGTTCGACCTCACGGATTCAACGGATCGTCCTCCCGGGCATTAAATGCGCTGGTGGGAGGGATTCGCCCATTTTGGACGCGGGTTATCTCACGATATAGATTTTTCGCTCAAGCTCGCGAACATCGGTCGCGCCATCACTTTAACGGAGGGCGCCGTGGAAAAGAGACCGGTGGAAGCGCCGTTGATACGTGTCACTACTGCTTGGGAGTATAGAGCGGCCTTGAGCCGGGTTCGTATGCTCGAGGACGCGCCCGCCGATACCGCTGCGGGGTTGGAACGCGCGTCCCTGGAACTCGCAATTTCCAGGTTTCTCTCCGAGCCTTGCATCCCGAACGGCACGTCCTCGACCCTGCAAACGGGGCACGCTAAAATGCAGGATGTCAGCGATCCATCTAATCCGAAAGCTTGAACGATTTCGGCCTTCACCAACGAGGATAGGGCATTTCTAGAGGAGACTTGCTCTGGGCATGTCCGGCGGATTTCGCGTGGCGAAATCATCATCAGTGAGGACCAGACTCCAGGCTTGGCTCACATGATCGTCGATGGCTGGGCAGTGAGGTACAAGTCGCTGCGTGATGGTGGCAGAGCCATCATAGCGTTCCTCATCCCCGGCGACCTTTGCGACGCGCATGTCGCATTGCTAGACCGGATGGACCACTCGATCGCCGCCTTATCTGACTGCAGCGTGGCTTATATTTCTCGCGACACGATGAGGCAAATTTTTGCGGAAAACAGCCGCTTGGCTCAAGCCTTGTTCTGGGCCACCCTCGTCGACGAAGCGGTCTTGCGAGAGTGGTTGGTCAATATCGGTCAAAGAGAAGCCGAATTGCGCGTGGCACATTTTTTTTGTGAGATGTTTCTTCGCTCACGAGCCGTGGGCCTTACCGAGGACGATAACTTCTTTATGCCCCTCACGCAGGTGGAGCTCGCCGATACGCTAGGGCTTTCAGCGGTGCATATCAATCGGACCTTGAAAGATCTTCGAAAGCGCGGCTTTTTGACAGTAAAAGCCCGTCGGGCTACTATCCATGATGTCGAAGATCTGATCATTTTTTCCGGCTTTACTCCGAATTATTTACACTTGAACCCAGGGGCCCAGTAGAGGCTGCGCCTTCGGACCCGCAGCCGCTGCTCACGACCTCAAGTCGTGAGCGATGCACGACAACGCGCTCTGAGCTCAGTACTGTCATCCAAAACGTGGTGTTCGTCAGCGGAGCCTGGGCGGCGATGACGCGGAGCGTTCGATCCGCTTCGTTGCAGGCGTCATCCAAAGTTCTAAACTCCACCCCGTTATCGTCGGACCCAACATCCGCACCATTTTCAGACTCGCTAAAATAGTAGATCGGCATGGCTCCACTCCTTTGTCTCAAGTGAACCATTTTACTCCCCCTGTGGGTGAGTGCATCGTCGCAGGATAATCCCGTCCTCTGCTCTGGGTTATAGTACCGACTAAGCTATCTATGAGAGTGAGGACCACTGCTTCGCTGATTGTTCCAAGCCTTTTTATAAGGCATGATGAAGCAGGACCAAATGGAACGGTGATGCCTGTTTGCATTGCTAGGAGCTCACAGCCATGGCAGTCACCTCGCCCCCGCGATTGTCGGCACTTGTGCGAAAGTTGCAAGCCGACTCAAAGCTCACAAACGAGCAAAGTGCCGCGATCTTGGCGCTGCCGGCCATTTTTCGCGAGTTTCGTGCGGGACAGGAGGTTGTCCGAGAGGGTGATCGTCCGAGCCAATGCTGCCTGATTCTCGACGGACTCGCATGTCGTTTCAAAATTGTTGGCGATGGAGCACGGCAGATTCACTCGTATCACATTGTCGGTGACATCCCCGACCTCCAGAGCCTGCACTTGGCACGGATGGATCATAATCTCGCCTGCCTACGGTCAACCCAAGTCGCCTTTATTACTCACACTGCCCTCCGCGAACTCATCAAGGTCCATCCAAATGTTGGGCAGAAGCTGTGGCGTGAGACACTTATTGACGCCTCGATCTTCCGAGAGTGGATGAGCAATATTGGGCGCCGACCTGCCATCACTCGCATTGCTCACGTGCTGTGTGAACTCCTGGTCCGGTACCGCGCAATGGGGTTGGCACAGGACATGGTGATTCCTCAGCCTATCACCCAAACGGAGTTGGGAGACGCTCAGGGGCTGTCGACGGTTCACGTCAACAGAAGTATGCAAGAGCTTAAGGACGAAGGACTGGCTGTTCTATCAGGCCGCAACATCAAGATCCTTGACTATGAACGCTTAGCAGAGATCGGCGATTTCGATCCCGCGTACCTTCACCTGTGCGAAATGCCGGACATGATTGAAGCCCGTGCCTACACGGACCGATGCAACTGAACGCGAGCCAAACCGTTCAATGCTCGGCAAGCTGTGTAGAACGAGGTGGACATGAACCAAGTCATTGTGACGGTAGAACTACCCGAGCGTCTCGCTACGGCACTTGACCGATACTGCGCTCAGGACCACCGGACCCGGCGCCGAAGTAATGTAGTCGCGGATGCGTTCGCCCGATGGGCAACACAGAATGGTCTGGTCGACGAAGAAAATGAGGGCTGCAGGCCCGCGTCTTCCCATAAGCCCGAAGGGGTCCCAGAAGATCGATGAAACGCAAGCAGCCAGCTCTTCGTCACCAGGTCGCAGTACTGCCAATGCGCGAGGCGCGCGATGGCACGATTGAGACGTGTCTCATCACCTCCCGCGTGACGAGACGTTGGCTTATCCCGAAAGGATGGCCCGTCGAAGGGATTTCTGCGCGCCGCGCGGCGGCTCGCGAGGCTCGCGAAGAGGCGGGATTACTGGGGCGGATCGGCAGAAAGCCCGTGGGCACGTACCGCTACTGGAAACGGCTAAGGGCAGGCTGGGAACTGCTCGAGGTCATTGTTTACCCATTGAGAGTTAGGCAGACCTTGGTGGATTGGCCCGAGAAAAAACAGCGCAGTTTTCGGTGGATTCCCCTCTCCGAAGCCATGAACCAAATCATCGAACCTGAACTCCAGGAGCTGTTTGCACATGTTGCGCGAGTATCGCCCGCTCGGGAGAGGGCCGGCGGCTAGTGGAAAGCAACGCCGGCCTTTCTCGCGAACATGCGGTCGACCAAACCTCGGGGAGTTCGCCTGTCCGAGCTTGACCTCGAACTGCGCGTTGTCCGCCTCTAACATCGTCGCTGACGGACGCGGTTTTGTGGCGACGCAATGGCTCGTTTGATACGTTACGCGCCGACGCGGAGCTCGCCTGATCACCGCGGGCGAAGAAACCGACGTTCAGCGTTCCAAAGCTGAAAGTTCGCGCCGCCCAGCGCATCAGGACGCCGGTCAACCCAGCTAACTGGCAAGCGGCCATGCACAAAGCGTAATAACATCGCCGCCGACGCGCGAGACACTAATTGAAAACAATCGGTTCGCCGTTGCTCTGCGCAGGATGAGTGGCGTCCGCTACAGGACGCTTCCCCTTTTTTGTGTGTTGATAGATTAAAATTGCGAGTGCTCGCGCCTTGGGCAATTTCTTGGCAAGTGACAGCTCGATTGCCTTGGGAGCGATTGCATTTCCGAACTTCAAGATGGCGTCCAGTACGTTGGCGGGCTCGACATCGCCGTACAGTGGGCCATACAGAACCGAGTCGACGGCGTTGATCATCTCGGCGCTCACGGGCGCCAACCTCGCCTTCACCAGACATTCGATTACAACGCGAGCCTGCATTGCGGATCGGCGCTTGACCAACTTCATCAGCGCAGCAACCGCGATGATTTCGCCAGGCTTAAACGGGCGACCTGGCGATGGGTTGCGGAGGACTGTGGCACCCGCGCGCTCGCAGACCGAAAGCGCAGTCAACACATCATCGTCGCCACTGGCCGCGGCGGCAAAAAAGAGCTCGCCTGTGGTCACGGCGATGCGATCACGATTGTGCCCCAGGAACGCTTCTGCGCGCTCGCCGACGGCGCTCGACTCGACGACCATGACATCGATCTCACCTATGCCGCCGTGAGACAGCGCAGCGATCGCGGTATGCTGTCCGTCGATAACGTGCCAGGCACCATCAACGTTTGTGACGACCGGAATGCTAAAGCGGCTCCAGTCCCAAAACCGGACGAGCTTTTCGATAAGCTTCAGCGATTTCGACGAGAGATCTCGCTGGTAAAGTCCGTCGACCCAAAGCTCCGAAGGATGGATGCGCATCAAACGGGGCGGTGTACCGACCACCGCACGAGGAACATCGGGAAGGGAAAGAGGCTTGATGGGGCGAGCGGTCACGTTGCGGCCTCACGTCGTTGGAGATGAGCATTCGCAACGGGTTCTGCATCCAAACCTGAGCTGCGAGCGTAGATGCTATCCCCTGTCACAACGTAGGGCTGGGCGCCGCTGCCGCATTAACTTATGATATAGACCGGTAAGTTGGTTTGCTGCCGTTCGATTGGGGCCGTCTTCTAAAGCCGAAGCCGTTCCGGCAATCTCGGAAGCGGACCGGCTTTATCGAAACTCCCCCGAGACCACCGAAATAGCGAGCACGACGTTGCCCCGTTTCGGATTGAGCCGATGTAGCCCTCGGCTCAGCGTGGCCACGTCCAAACCATCGCCCGCGATCCGGCTCATCAGCCCAGCCTTCTTGTCCACCGAAAGGCACAGAATCCCGCTGCAAATCTCCCTGACGCCGTAACCCCGCAGAACGGCTTTTTTTGAAGGCATGCCAACTGCTGCGATGCGCTCGACAGCCACCAGCTCGGCCACGCCCAGCGCAATGCTAAACCAGCCTAGGCCACGCGTGAGCCTGTCAGAACCGCTCAGCGAGCTGCGGCCAGAACGGCGGATCCGTGGATCGGCCCGCCCGCGCATCATGTTGGCGATAAACTTCATTCTTGCCTCCTAAGGCTTTGAACGACTTTGATGCAGCTATCCTGCTTGTCGCGAAAAAGCCGGTACATCTCAGGCCCGTCCTCCAGTCCTGCAGTGTGAGTGATGAGGAACGAGGGATCGATCTGCCCGTCCTCGATCCGGCTGAGGAGGTCGTCCGTCCAGCGGTTGACGTGGGTCTGGCCCATTCTAAAAGTGAGCCCCTTATTCATCGCCATGCCGATCGGCATATTGTCGACGAGGCCGCTGTAAACACCAGGAATCGAGATAACACCGGCCGGCCGGCACACGTAGATCATTTCTCGAAGTACATGCGGTCTGTCGTTCTCCATCAAGATGGCCTGTTCAGCGCGGTCGTAAAGCGTGTCCGGCTGGGCCAGAGAGACATGACTTTCCATTCCGACAGCGTCGATGCACTTGTCTGGCCCTTTGCCGTGCGTAAGCTCCTGAAGGCGCTCGATCACGCTGTCCTCTCTGAAATCGACAACGACGGCGCCGCCGGCTTCCGCCATCGACAGGCGCTCCGGCAGACAGTCGATCGCGATCACCTGTTTCGCTCCCAGCAAGATGGCGCTCCGGATTGCCATCTGACCGTCGGGGCCGCAGCCCCAGATCGCAACCGTGTCCGACGGCTCGATCTCGCACTGCAGGCCGCTTGCCATCCCGTCGGGAAGATATCGCTCAGGAACAGAAGCTGCTCGTCACTCAGGCCGTCTGGCACCTTGATGTGCGTCGCATCGGCAAAAGGAACGCGCAAATATTCCGCTTGGCCACCCGGGTAGCCGCCCGTGAGATGCGTATATCCAAACAGGCCAGCTGTCGTATGGCCGAAAACCTTGTCCGCAAGATCTTTACGGCGGTTGGACCGCTCGCCAACAGAAAAATTCCCGCGCTTGCACTGGTCGCAGTCGCCGCAGATGATCGTGAACGGGACGACGACGCGGTCGCCCTTTTTCAGCTTCCCGGCTATTCCCGAGCCAACCTCTACGACCTCACCCATGGCCTCATGGCCCATAATGTCGCCCGGCTTCATGGCGGGTATTAGGTTTTGGAAGAGATGCAAGTCAGAGCCACAGATCGCGCAACTGGTCACTCGGATGATAGCGTCTCGCGGATGTTCGATTTCAGGATCGTCTACTTCGTCGCAGCGAATGTCCTCTTTACCGTGCCAGACCAGGGCTCGCATGCGCCTCTCCTCCACATCGGACGGCTTGCACAGGTGCCTTTATGGCCGCCCGCACTCACCGCAACAACGGGGCTGATGAGGGTTCCAGCACGCTCCTTGTGAAGGAAACAAACATGACGATTCCGAAAGGCAGAGAGGTAACAGCCCCGCCCTGCCAGCGATTGAAGGCAGCGGTCGATGCGGAGACGAATGAGGCTGGAGCTTGAGCTGTTCTCCGGGGCTCCGCGACTTTCGAGGATGCAGGCCGGACCGACAACGAGGGAAATGTTCGAACAACATTCGCAATACACCGTTCCTCATCGATCACGATGAAAGGGAGATATGCGGTGAGTGAGAAGGTCAACTCGCGCCCCAAAGTGAAGAAGGGCGCTGACGCTATTCGGGGTGACGCTGCCGGGCAGTACGGGAAAGGTAACCCTAAGCCAAATAAAGGCGGCCTATCCAGTGCCAATCCTGTCGTGCTTTCGGGCGACGGAGACGCGACGGTGGGCGGCACCCACGGTCGAGATCGAGACGGAAGCGGACCAAAATCCGGCTGAACCTCTCGTCTGAGCCCGCAAGAGGCTGCTATTTTTGAGAGTTGTGGGCTCAGCTTGTTCCCTAGACGCGTATAACTGCTTGTCGGTTCAGGGCAGACGTTGGTCGCCAATGGAAGATCGCCTCAAAGCAGTGATACCGTATTCTTCGATCGGAGCCGCTAACTGATCGGTTCTACGCTAGCGACGGCTCCCGCGCCGTGGAACTACAGTTTGAACCGGATTCCTCAGCGTTCACTCCTTATGGAGCTTACCAATAAAGTTTGGGATGCCGGCGAACGGGAGGTCGTCCGGGTTCGCATTGCCGGTCGGAAGCTCTTCGGGGAGCGTGCGGCTATCCTCGATCAACTGCAGAGCAGCGGTCCTTATGTGATCAGGAGGCGGGGCGTCCCGCTCCAGATACGCCTCCAGCGTGGCTCGCGGCGTCTGGGTTTGTTCGGCAATTTTGCCAACCCAGTCGCTGTCAGGAAACGTCTCGCGCATATGAGAGGCGATTTCAGTACCTGTTGCGAAGTCGGCCATTTCTTTCTCCCATCCAGCTACTCTGCCTGGCGCCCTGAGTGTCCAGAACCGGCAGCAGGTCATTGCGCGGGGGCGCGTCATCGCAGCCCACTATGATGAAACGGGCGCTGGCGGCATCAGTGACTTTCGTGGTGCGCTAATAAATGGCGACCCGGCAAGGGCAAAGCGCCACCGCATATCCGCCGCCTTGGTGATGCCAACGCGAGGGCCTGTCACCAGGGCAGGCGCGCCCTTCCGTTCGATGATTGTAAAAGGCGAGCTTGATAGGCTGCAACCATTATGAGCCGAGGTAATCCCGAGAGCCTGGGCTAACCGGCCGGGTCCAGAACACAGGAGCACCGAGCTCTGCCGTCGCGCCGCCATGCGCTCGATGCCGTACTCCGGAGCAATAGACCTGATCAAGACCGCTCCATGGCCCGCGCTGACGATATTGAAGCACCAGTGCAGACCATACGCGCGGTAAACATATGAGTGCCACGAGGGACCGAACATCGCGGCATTCCTCACGGTCGGGCCGCGGTAGCTGTGTGAGGCGGGGTCGTCTTGCCGATAAGCTTCTGTTTCGACGATGGTACCCCCCACGCCATCAACGAGCAAAGTCGCTCCTATGAGGCGGGCGGCTAAGGCAACCGCGTCGAGTTGCTGCAGCGGCACTGCATCGCTCATTCCGGTTTTCCGCGCAGTAAAAGTCCGTAGGAGGGACCGGATCCGGTCTGGGATGAATAAGGGCCCGCCAAGCTTTTGGCGAGCCCTCAATAGAGCGCGCCTAAGCCGCCTTGGCGACCGCCGCCGAATTCGCCGGTGCGCCCAGCTGCGTCAGCAGCTTGTCGGTTTTGGTCTCCTCAGCCAGCGTCGCGTCGAGTAGCGCAACCGCTTCCTTATGGCCGAGCTGCTTGGCCCACGCAGACAAGGTGCCGTAGCGGGTCATTTCATAGTGCTCCACAGCCTGCGCTGAAGCGACGAGGCCCGCGTCGAGAGCTGGGCTGTCCGCGTAATCCTCCATGACAGCCTTGCCTTCCTCGATGATGCCGAGGATCGCGTCACAGGTCTTGCCGCGAGGCGCCTTGCCGATCGCTTCGAAGACATCGCTGAGACGCTCAACATGTCCCTCAGTTTCGGCGCGGTGTGTCTCGAAAGCCTTCTTGAGCTCCGGCGACTTCGCCGCTTTGGCCATCTTCGGGAGGGCCTTCAGAATCTGCTTTTCAGCGTAGTAGACGTCCTTCAGCATGTCGTGAAACAGATCGTCGAGAGCCTTGGGTGCGGATGGTGCCATGGTGGTTCTCCCCGGTGGCGTTGATGGAACGACGACATAACGAGAAATTCCGCGCCCAGTTCCGGACGAGGCAGGATCCGCGTCAGGAGGCTGTGAGTTGTCAGTTGCTGAAGCATCCGCTCGCGAAGCGTATCGATGACGAAGGCGCCGCCGTGGCTGAAATAGCGGAGGCCCGTGAAACTGAACCTGGTAAGCGACGTTGACCTGAGCGGAGTTCGCGAACTCGTTGTCACGCGTGGAGGCTCGTATGTATCATCCTTCATTGGACGCCGCGATTGTCATCAGCAATTGGCGCATGCGGCCGCCGACGGGCAAGCAGGTTCGCCGCGTTTTCGCTGCGCTGGGCCACGAGGCGGACGTGGTTGGGGGGTTGGCAGCAATCTGCGGGCGTACGTCTGGCTACGTAAACTGGCACCTTTCCAACGAGGCCGTTATTCCAGCCTGCTTATTGTCAGCAGCCCTGAAGTTCGCCGCGCAGCACGTTGCCAGTCAAATCACTCCCTCGATGAGGCCGAGTGACTGAGCTTCTAACGCCTCAATATACCAGTTTTCAGGCGCCCGTTTGAGCACGTCTTCCATAGTGACGGACGAGCCGGCGATCAAGTTTGCAAACCCTTCGTTCTGTATTTGGATCGACTGGTCAATTTCGTTGAGCTTGGCTCGCAAGCTCGCGATGCATGTTGTCAAAGGGCCATGGAGCGATATTTCCGCCTGCAGCTTTCTCTCGTGGATCATCAGCCGAGTGCCCCGCGTCAGATAACGGTTCGGTTTGGCGAAGAAACTCATAAACGTCGCGCCCGCTGAATATATTGCCGCTTTTCCAAGAAATACGAACCGGCGCGATCGTTCGTGTTCGCTATGAAAACGGATGTCTTCACCCATCATCCTCGCAACCTCCGGGTCACCACCAAGGGTGCTCAATTCGACAACGACGATGCCCTCGGCAGGCGCGCTGTTCAGCTGCTCGCGGAAAGATTTGTACATTGAATAGTCGACAGCGCCCGCGAGTAATATGACCGGGTTTGCAAACTCAGCAGACGCAAGCTTGCGATCAACTGAGGTGCCAATCGACTTAACTGCTAGGGTGTTCATTAGGCACTTCCTACTTGCCTTGAGTTTCCGCCTTCAACTCGGACGAGAAGGAGCTGTTCCCGGTACCGCCGGGGTGGGCTCTCGTTCAATGCAACCTGCACCGCGGTCGATGGGGCTCAGCGCCCTCTGCTTGCGGCAGTACCGACTGTAGCGTTCTCAGCGTTAGGACTGGGCTTCCGGCTTAAGGCCGCCAGGAGTTGAGCACAGTGTCGGTATCGGCGATCGCTAGTTGTTGGCTGAGGCGGCACTCGAACATGGATACGAGAGCGTTGTGACCTTCGTCAGACGAGCTGCAGATAGCGTCGCGCACAACGACAACGAAATAACCCAGATCTATCGCGCCGAGCACTGTGGAAAGAACACAGACATCGGTTTCCGCGCCTGACACGACCAGCGTGTCGGCGCCGCGTTTCGTTAACAAAGCGGCCAATCGCTGATCCGCAAACGCCGAATAAACACGCTTGTCGAAAAGGCTGGCTGGCGGCACGAATCGCGTTAGCTCGGGCATCAGCTCGATGAGCTGAGGGTCAAGCCTCTCACGGGTCGCTTCCCGCCAACGCTCGTAGTAAGGGCGCCAAGCGCCGGGCGCCTCCTCGGGAATACGGGGCGGCATGAAGCGCGTGAAGATTGTGCGGGCCGGATCATGTTCCACCAGGGCCACACAATTCGGCAGAACCCGCGCCATCCAAGGCGTGGGCCAAGGGCCATCACGCGAAAACAGGCGTTGCATGTCAACACAAAGGTGAAGCGACTTATCGGTCAGCCTGAGCTCGCTGCCGTCCCACATTTGACGTTCCCTTGCGATCTACTTCGACGCCACAGACGACCTTGATCTCGCTGCCGTTTGCATTGGCGAAAGGCGAAGCGATAGGGCGTCACGGTGAAGTCCGGGAGAGGGCGGTTGTGTGTCCTCGCGACTTGGGGCGTCACTTCAAAGCTTTCACGATGGCGGCCTTCTGCCTTGGGGAAGCCAGCGTCATCGCCAGGATAAACCCGGCCAGGACGAAGCAAATGCCATTCGTCAGAATGAGCGGCCATTCGCCCTTCAGGATCCCGTAGAGGAGCCACAGCAGGAAGCCGATCGTCGTGATTGCGTACATGGGCGCCGAGAGCGCGGCGGTGTCGCGTGTCTTCAGGATCCGCCAGGCTTGCGGCACGAAGCTCACAGTCGAGCACAGGGCCGCGCCGAAGCCGATCACGGTGATCCAGTTCATTGATCCTTCCGATCGGGATTAAAGGATCGGCTTACCGCCGGTCACCGCGATCGTGGCGCCGGAGACGTAGCTCGACAGGGGGTCGGCGAGCATCACATAGGCGGTCGCGAGCTCCGCCGGCTGTCCCGGCCGCTTCATCGGAACTTGTTTGCCAAAATTCGCCACCCTCTCGGCGCTCATTGTCGACGGGATGAGCGGGGTCCAGATCGGCCCGGGCGCGACCGCATTAGCGCGGATCTCCTTCTCGGCCAGGAGCTGGGCTAGGCCTGCGGTGAAATTCTGGATCGCGCCCTTGGTCGTGGCGTAGGCGAGCAAGGTCGGGTTCGGCATGTCGGCGTTGACCGAGGCCGTGTTGATGATCGCACTGCCCGGCGGCATGTGCGGGACCGCCGCCTTCGTCAGGTAGAACATCGCGTGAATGTTGACCTTGAAGGTGAGCTCCCATTCGTCGTCGCTGATCTCGCTGATGTCGTCGAAGCTGGCCTGATGAGCGGCGTTGTTGACGAGGATGTCGATGCCGCCGAGTTCGGCGAGCGCCTTATCGACGATCGAGCGGCAATGGGCGGCCGACTGGATGTCGCCCGGCACGAGCACGGCCTTCCGCCCCTCCTGCTCGACCCAATGCTTCGTCTCGGCCGCGTCCGTCTCTTCGTCGAGATAGGAGATCAGCACGTCGGCGCCCTCGCGGGCGAAGGCGATGGCGACGGCGCGACCGATGCCACTATCGGCGCCGGTGATGATCGCGCGCTTGCCGCTGAGCTTGCCTGAGCCCTTGTAGGACTGCTCGCCATGGTCCGGCTGCGGATCCATCTGGCCGGTCGCGCCCGGCATAGTTTGCTGCTGCTCGGGGAAGGGCGGTTTGGGATGCTGGTTCATCACGGGCTCCGATGACAATCAGGATTTGGAGGAGTGCTCAGACTTTCCCTTCCGCTTAGTCGAAGCCAAGTCGTGGAGTTCCTTCTCGCTCATCGATTTGGCCATCGACTTCGACGCACCCTTGAGTTCGCTCTTTTTCTTGTCTCCGCGTTTGGCCGCGAGCGCCGCTCCGGCCGCTTTCTGCTGGGCCTTCGATTTTGCCGGCATGATCAACCTCTCCAAGTTGCAGGGCTAGCAACCAACCCAGTACGGGGATTTCCCGTTCCACTCCGGCAACAAGCACTCCGCACCGTCTCGTCGGGCGCTCGCACTAACTTGCCTTTCTATGCGGGAGGCAAAGGTTTGACCGCCGGCCCATTGAGGACCGTGCCGTCAGGCGCAAAGTGTGAGCCGTGGCAGGGACAATCCCAGCACTGCTCGAATGAATTCCATTTCACGTGGCATCCTAGATGCGTGCACACCGCGGAGACTTTCACGACCTCACCAGAATCGGCGCGGTAAGCGGCGATCTTGCTCAGGCCATCGCGGAGTATCGCGCCTTCGCCTTGCTTCAGCTCGTCCACGGACGTGATTTCGCTCGGCATCACGTATTGTGCAAGGTTGGAAACCGCCGTCAGATTCTCTCCGACAAACGCCCCGAAACGTTTAGCGGGGGTGCGAGAGGGATCGTAGATCGCGGCGTATTCGCTCTGTTCGTCCGCTATCAACTTCGGGATGATCAAGCTCGCAACGACGCCGTGGGTAATGCCCTGGCCGGAATCGCCTGTTGTCACGTAGACCCGCTTGCTATCTGCATCGAGCCCGATGTAGGCGCCAAAATCCAACGTATCCATGACCTGGCCGGACCAGCGATGGGTCTCCCGGCCGAGTTTGGGCACAAGGGTTTTGACCCAGGTTTCGAGCGCAGCAAAACGCTCGACGGCGTTATCGTCCTCACCTGTCTTGTGGTCTTCACCACCGACGATCAACAGGTCATTGCCATCACTTCCGCCGGTCAGCCGCACATAGTGATAGGGATCAAGCGTATCCCAGTAGAGCGCGTCGTTAACAAGCCCGCGCTCGATCTCGAACGCCATGGCGTAGGTTCGATAGGGAGCTTGTTTCGTGTGGTAAGCGTACCGGGCGTGGATCGGGGAGTTCGTCGCGACGACAGCGTGCCTGGCTGTGACCGAGATGCCGTTCGCCGCACGCACGGTCACACCATCCTCGGTCTCCTCGATTTCCTCGACCGCCGAGCGAGGGTGGAGCCTGCCCCCTTTCGCCGAGATGACATCGCAAAGCGCTCGAAGGTATTTCAGCGGATGAAATGTCGCCTGCTCGGGATAGCGAAGATACGGCGTCGCATGCAGGCCCTGTAAAGGGAGCCCTGATCCACGCATGACGTCGACTGCGATGTGTGCGGCCGCCTTGACCTCGTCATCAAGCACAGTTTCTTCGTCTGTCGGGGCGAGGAAGAGGATGCCGTCGAGCCGGCGAAACTCGCAGTCGATCTCATGCCGGGCAACGATACTCTCGATTCGATCAACTGCGGCCGCTTGGCTGGCTTGAAAGGCGCGGGCAGCATCGCGCCCTCTCTTTGAGACGAGTTCTGCAAGAGAATCGTCACAGATCGGCGCAAGATGCGCTGTCGTGCGCGATGTCATCCCGCCGGCGATTTCACCGCGGTCGATAACTAGTACCGAGACCCCTTTTTCCGCCAGCTCATAGGCAATGGAAAGCCCCGCGATTCCGGATCCTACGACGACGATCTCGACGTCTGTGTCCTGTGAGAGCGGTTCTGCCTCGGGAGCGACTTCAACATCCATCCAGACGGATTGGCTACGCTCTTTCATCGCGGTCATGGCTCTCACTCCTTTGGCGAATAGGCCAACGCATTGGTGTCACGCCCGTTCAACGTAATGCCCAGTGCAGCCGCTCTTGCAGCGTCGCGATGAAGCAAAATACGTGGCGGCCGCGGTTGCTGGTTTCCCCGCAGAGCGGGCGCCGGAACCGGCAGCGGTCACCACTGTTGACCGGTTAACCGGGTTAATGATGACCCGGCTGAACCCAGCCAATGTCGGCATCGCAAGCGACACCTCGTGGTGTGCGAGCGCTGACCTGTGGAGGAAAAAATGGCCAACAACGACAAGCGGGGCTTCGGCTCGATGGACGACGACAAGCAGCGTGAGATCGCCTCCAAGGGTGGATCGAGCGTGCCATCCGAAAAGCGCAGCTTCTCTCAGGATTCCGAACTGGCGTCGGAGGCCGGGAAAAAGGGCGGTGAGAACAGCGGCGGCGGCAACCGTCAGCAGGATGCTGCGTCGTCCGATAGAAGCCAGCAGGGTGGAGGTGGTAACGAACGTGGCGGTTCGGGCAACTTCGCCAATGATCCTCAGAAGGCCTCTGAGGCTGGCAAAATGGGCGGCCAAAGCTAGGATGCTGCGCTTGAGCCGCTAGGCTTCGCCCCGTCAGCGTCAGCTGGCGGGGCATTGTTTTTGAGGCGCCAGACCCTCGTTCTACGCCGCAGCCATATTGGCCTCACCTGACCCCGATGAGGCGCTCCGGTAGCATTGTCGGGCCTCGGCTTATAAAGCAAAAGGTAGGCGCACAGGCGGCGCTCGCAATCAACCGATCGCCTTCTGAAGTATCTCTAGATTAGCAAGGTGCTCCTTGATGTGACCGCGCGCGAGCGCCGCGATAGAGCGATGCGTGGCGTCTTTACCGGTGCTCAGATAAGCTTCCTGAATTTGCAGCAGTAGATTGTGGCCATCGATCTGCCCCTTGACGTAAGCCAAGTCGTAGGACTTGCCAGCGGGCAAGGAGGCGAGGGTGTCGATCATCGCTTTCCCGTCGCCAGATGGTTTGGGTGCGTCACTGATCCGGGCCGCATCCTTGATGACAGCGGCCACCGTCTCCTGCTCCGCGGCCTCGAACTGAGCAAACCGCTTCACGTTCGCATCCGTCGCTTTGTTCATGGCGACGCGGCTTGTCTCCAACGCCACCGTGCCGGCTTCGAGCGTCTCGCTTGCATGCTTCGCCTCGAGCGAAGTCGTGGTCTGGCTCGATTGCCCGAGGACAGACGTTGGAACGAGAGAGGCAGCCAACGCGCTTTGTATGAGGGAGCGGCGGTTCATTTGTGTCCTCCAAACGTGTTCAATCCATAGGCAAACTCGACCGCCTTCTTGAGCAGTCGAGTTCGACCCATCAGCTGATCAGCGCGACGCCTTGTAGAGCTTCGTCGCGATCTCAAACATTTCCTCCGGGGCATAGTCGGGAGTGAAAGCTGAGGGCACGCCGGTGAGTTGGTGGATCTTGCCACCCTCCGGCATGCCCTCCACAACCTCGAGCTCGCCAGGCGGATCACCCGGGAGCGCCATCTCGCCATTTCCCCAAAGGCCCGACATGCCGCGGTAGTCGGCGGGGCTAAATGTGTAGAGCCTGCGATGCGACCCTTCCTGCAGATACTTCTGGCATTCCGGAATGTTGGACAAATTGATATTGGGCGTCGGCAGCATTTTCTCGATTTCAACGCCGGTGATCTGCTTGAGCGCTAACGCGTAGGCGTGGGCATGGACCGATCCTCGAACCAACAGATAGCCGCAGACCTCGCGCCCCGTAGGATCGCTCAGCGTCTCGTATACCCGCAGTTTATGCAGCCGCGCGCCGCACTCGAGATGGAAATTATGGAGGAGGTCAGTAACGACATTGCCGGTGGTGGTGATGAAATCATTGTTCCAAGGCGCGCCGTTACTGTTGACCGGGGTCGCACCGCCCCCATTGGATAGAAAGGCGGCGGCAAGCCGGATGTCTTGCATCGCATTATACGGGGCGTCGGAGATGTCCCCACCATCAGCTTCGTCGCCGTCGTTGTCGGGACCATTGTTGAGCATTGCCACGCCATTGCTGACAAGCTCGACATGACCAATCTCTTCAGCGGTGATGCTGGCAACCAAATCGTAAAATGGCCTCAGCTTATCTTTGCTGCGGAAGTTGAAGCTCTGAAACATATAGTTTCCAAGCGTCGACATCTCACCATACTTCCCTCCTAGCAACTCCTGGAGGGCAGCGGCAGCGTTTGGATCTTTCTTCTTCGGCGCGGGGAGTTCGGTCTGCAACTTGTCGATTCGCATAAACATTTGCCGTCTCCGTTGGCCCCAGCCTGAGGAGTAGTGGCGGACTACCGTTTTGCCTCTCTCGTCGAGAAGCCATGAAGCCGGGAGCTACAATCCCGAGGCCGAACTCGCTGAGCCTGTGAGCAGGACCTGCGAGTGCTGCAGGTCCAACAGCCCATTGCTGAGGGGGTTCCGCGAGCAGCTGTTGCGCCGACAGTCGGTTCGTCCCGGCCTAGCGAAATCTAGGGTAAGATGAATCAAGATCGTTTCGTATGGCGGTGGCGGCCAGCCCGGCCTCGCCCATGGCGTGGCTGATCTGATCTAATCCAATAACGACGTCTCCCGCGGCATAGACTCCTCTAATGCTCGTGCGTTGATGCATATCGACCTTTACGCAGCCTTCCTCCGTGACGTCCGCGCCCAAGGCAGTTGCAAGATCCGAGTGTATGATCGAACCGAGCGCCGGATATATCGCATCGAATGAAATCCGCCCGGCCGCGGTGGACAAGCTCAGCCTCTTGCCATCCAGCTGAAATTGCTCCGCCGGCCCGCCGATGAGACGGACGCCAATCTTCTTGAGATGCAGGGCGGACGACTCAGCCAGTCCCTCGCGCCCGGCGAGGATGAAAGTGACTTGGTGAGTGTAGGACCTCAGGAATTCGCACTCCTTAGCTGCCCCGACTGCATCGCCGATCACTGCAACGTCTTGCCCGGTCACCTCATAGCCATCGCAGACGGGACAATAGCGCAGGCATCCAAGCGCAAGTGCTTTCGAATGAAGCGTGTCGTCCATCGCAGGGCGTCGGTTGGTAACGCCGGTGGCGATCAGCACCGAGCGCGCGTCGATGGAAAAGTCATGCCCTCGGACCACGAAGCCGCCGGTGCGCGGACGGACTTCCTGAACCCGACCATCAATGATCCGGGTGCCAAATTTGAGCGCGTGCGACCGCATGCGCACCAGGAGCTCCTCGCCCGAAATTCCCGCTGGAAAGCCGGCATGATTATGCGTACAGGCGATCTGTAGAGCTCGACTGTGCCCAGCGTCGACAACGGTCACGCTCAGATGAAATCGCGCGAGGTAGAGTGCCGCCGTTAGCCCCGCGGGTCCCCCGCCGACGACGAGACAGTCGATAATGTTTGACATCTGTTCCCGCGATCAGGTGGGGGTGCGCGCGTGTGAGCACCAAGAAAACGCGTGAAGCTCGAGATCGACCCGTCGTGAAGGACTGCGTCGCCAACAGAAGCGCATTTCGGTCATTGTGCAATGCAACATAAGCGGACGATCGCCGTTTAGGCCTTGTCAGCCATTTCGGTATGACCCGCAAAGGAATGCCGCGATGCGCAGTATCTCCGACACCTTGGTCCGCATGAAAGCATCCAGTGGAAAGATCTCGCTGGGCAGGGCAATTTCTCACCCTTCACGCCTGTCTCGGCTCAGCGAGTGGGGCGACAATCCAGGCGCGCTCCTGGCGCACAGCTATGTGCCCGAGGGCTTGTCGCGACAGGCTCCACTCGTTGTGGTGCTTCATGGCTGCACGCAGACGGCGGCCGGCTACGATCACGGATCGGGCTGGTCTCAGCTCGCGGACCGACATCAATTCGCGGTTCTCTATCCCGAGCAGCAGCGGGCAAACAATCCAAATCTCTGTTTCAATTGGTTTGTGCCCGGAGACATCGCACGTGGCGCCGGCGAGGTCCTGTCAATCGCCCAGATGGTCCGCCGCATGATCGAACTCCATGACCTCGATAAGCAGCGGGTCTTTATTACCGGGCTCTCCGCCGGCGGCGCGATGACCACGGCTATGCTTGCCACTTATCCCGAGCTCTTTGCAGGTGGCGCGATTATCGCCGGGCTCCCATACGGATGCGCAACGTCAATCCCCGAAGCCTTTGACCGGATGCAAGGGCATGGGCTGCCCTCGGGGCGGGAGCTCGAGACGCGCGTCCTCGGCGCATCGGCTCACCGGGGCTCATGGCCACGGCTCTCGATCTGGCATGGCACCGCGGACCAGACGGTCGCGCAGGCCAACATGGACGCCATTGTCGCACAATGGCGCGGCTTGCACGGCCTTCAAGCCGTGAAACATCAAGAAAACGCCGTCGGCTTGCACACCAGGCGGGCGTGGTGTGACGGCGCCGGCACCGCACGGATCGAGGCGTTCAGCGTTGAAGGCATAGGGCATGGCACGCCGCTCAACAGCGCGGATGATATAGGCGCGCTGGGACCATTTATGCTCGACGCCGGAATCTCATCCACGCGCCATATCGCTCGCTTTTGGCAACTGACGGAAACGGGGTCGGAACTATCGGTCCCCAGCCGGACCGAGGAGACGCCATCTGGTCTTGGCTCGGAGCAACTCAGGGGCAATCGTGGCAAAGCTGTTTGGGAGGTGCGAACGCCAACTTCAGGCGTCGGGAAGGTGATCGAGGATGCACTGCGAGCCGCGGGATTGATGCGATAGCAGTAGTTCGCGGCGTCGCGCAAGGTTTTCAGCTGGCCGTATCGACCCGCGACACCTGCACGGTCTGCGAAACCACCGTACACGCCTTGTCCGTGGTCAGGAAAGCCGTGTCAGCCGCATCACGGCCGTGGGCTATCCTTATTATCCCCTCGATAGGGGCGAGCCGCGTGGGATCGACGAGCCACCAGGCATTTTCAAGGTAGACCTCCATGACGGCGTGGAAGTCGGGTGGCTGAACATCAAGCGAGTACGCGCTAACGGCTCGGGCCGGGATCGAAAGCGCTCGGCAGAAGGTGATGCCCAGGTGTGTAAAGTCGCGGCAAACGCCGGCTCTCACAGTGAAGGTGTGCGCTGCTGACGACTCCGGCGTGCTAACACCAGCAACATAATCGACCTCAGCGGCGATCCACTCGAGGATCGACATCACACGGCTCACGCCATCGCCGGCACTGCCAAACTCTCGCTGGGCAAATCGCTGGAAGCTGTCGCTCGGACAGAAGCGGCTCGGCAAGAGATACGCAAGCGCCTCAGGCGGCAGTTCGTTCCACAAATGCTGCCTGCCAGACCTCGGAAGCAGACTCCGCATTCCGTTGTCAACCGTCGCCGTGTAAACGATGGAAGTCTCGGTGGACAGGCAAGTTCTGAAACGGCGATCGCCTCGAACGTCCTCGTCTTCAACGAGCGCTGCATCTGGACTCAGAATTAGCTCCTCAGACAATATCGTCTGATCCCCCGAATGAGAGGCTTGAATGAGGCCTATGACCTCTGTCGGTCCCGTAAAGTTGTAAACAAGTTTGGCCGAGGCAGTCAGCTTCACTGGAAAACCTATCTAGCGTCTGGAACACGACCGGCGGCGGACGAGCGCCTGCGAGACGCTCGTGCCTTATTGTGAAGCTCAGCCGCGCCGGATCAAGTGGCTAAGATTGAGTTCTTCATCACGATGCTTGCCGCCGAGCATTGCGCCCATCCAGGACGCCGCAGCGCTCACGAGCAGCACCGCCGCGGTTAAAAACGCTGTCAGCACAGCCATCTTGCGAGCTTTCTCCGCGGCCTGCTTCGCCGTTTCCTTGGCCTGGGTGAGCTTTGCGAAAGCGTCGTCGACACGCTTTTCAGCCTCGGGTTGAGCAATTCCGGCCCGCGCAGACAGGCGAGAGGCTAGATATTCTCGATCGCCCGCTTCCAGCTTGCCAGTGCTCAGTCCGCTAACAAACGCGCGGCCCGCTTCGGCGCGTTCATCGGGGGTGACAGGGGTCGTCCCGGTGGAGCGCATAATGCTATCGAGCGCGTTTGCCATTGGGTCGGCTTGCTGACTTAGAAGCGAGGCGGCGCCCGATGTCGCCGACGCAACGCCCTGTGCGGCGGTGCGAGCCGCACCCACCAGCGAAGAGGTCGTTAATACGGTGACGAGCAGCGCGCCCACGGCCCAAACCACGAGGCCGTGAGCGCCGTCGCGCACATCGCGTTCATGGGCGCTGGCATCGGCGACCGGCCGGCGCATCCTGCCGGCGAGATATCCGCCAGCAGCGGACGCTGAAACGGCAACCCACAAAGCCCACAGGCCCGCAACAATCGCGATTACAGTAACGCTGGTGCTCCGGCCCGGCTCGGGTGAAACCAACGTGAGGCCAATGGCGGAGCCGAAGGCGGTCATAACCGTTGAAATGGCGACTGCGAGCGCGGCACCTCCGAAAATTGATCCCCATTCGAGATAGGAATGCGTCGTCTTCGCGGCCGACGCCGGCTGCTCGGTCTGAATCATCGTCATTGTTCTATCCTTCAACGCAGGCCGAGAAACGAGAGAACGGCTAAAAGGACCACGACCAGTCCGACGAGATAAATGATGCTGTCCATGGTGCCCTCCATTGGTGGTGCGCAGCTGCGCGGGCGGTAAACGGACCGTCGGAGCGATTGGTTCCGACCGCGGACAGCGAGTGAGAAATGGGGTGGCCCGGAACCGAGGGGAGGGGATCACGTTATCCGGTGCATGAGTGCACCCGCGAAGAGGAGTAGTGAAGATGGGCCGTGGAATTCTTCTCTGGATGCTGGGTGTGCCGCTGCCGATCATCCTTCTGCTGGCATTCTTTCGGTAGCGCTGTACCGATTTTAGTGTTCGGGCGCATCGTCGCTTCGCGTGACGCGCGCTACTGGTCTGCACTAACCTAAGCTGTTTCGGCGGTGACTACGCCCGGTTCGATACCAGCCTATGCGTCTGTGCCCACTCCGCGTACGGGGTATTTTTCGCTAGCTGGCGATTATAGTCGGGCGCTCCGTCGTCCCACCATGGCGGTCCACGCTCCCCTAAAAGTATCTTCGCAGCGTTGACCGCACGTCGTGCCTGGCTTGGATCGGCACCGGCTCGCTTGGCGTCTCGGACGCCCCTCCGGGCTCGCATCAGCTCGTCCACGAGTTCGATTCGTCGATCTTCAGGCAGCGCGGGATTCGAGGACCGCCATAGGCGCCCAGCGACTAAAAAATAACGGCCATCGGGTGTGGTCGGGTGTTGAAGACGGGCCATAGTGCCTTCTGGGCGCAGGTCGTTCGCGTAGGTCAACGCTAGCGTTCAACGTCGGCGCGAAGCGCGCCTCGTCTCCTGCACAACTGTAGGTGCCGTCACTGCACCCGCCGCCCCACCCACGACCGCACCGACGGGACCGCCGACGGCAGCGCCTGTACCTGCTCCAACCGCTGCTCCGCCAACTCGCTGCTCGGTGGTGTTGCATGCTGCTACGCAAGCTGCAGATGCCGCCAGGAGCAATGCTGTCGCTATTTTCATGATCCGTATCCTCTCCTTGCGCCGCTAACGCGTGGCAGAAGGGGCCTGTTCCGCGTCGCTGCTCGGCGCGCATGGCCGATAAATTTTCCGGCCCCCCGATCCTCTCCTTCACTTGGGCGTTGCGTGTGAAGCAGTTGAGAGGAGAGCGCCATGAGAGACGGGCACGGAAATCCGCTTACCCCGGAGCAAGTTGACGAGATCAGGCGGCCTTCAGGAGCGCCTGCGGCGGCTGATCAGGATCCGACTCCTGCTTTGATAGCAAAAATCGCGCAAGACCACGGCGTGGACGCTGAAGCAGTGATGGCTGCGCTGGTCGCCCTCCGTCGCGGCCAGGGCACCATGGCTCAGTTCTCCCATCCCACCTTCGGAGGCATGGCCCAATGGTCGGCCGGCGGTATGAGCATGGTCGGTGACATGTTCAACGCGGCAACAAAGGCCAAGCTCGACGGCGTGCTTAAAGATCTCTCGGCCGCACTCGGTCGCGGGGAGATCCCGATGGCTGAGTCACAGAGGGCAGTAGGAGTAGGGGAGGAGCCATCCCTGTCCGACGCCTGGCCGGAAGGCTTGGGGTCACTCGCTGCCACCGGAAGCCAGAACAACCTTCGCTACGGCTTCTTTCCGGAAGCGCGCAAGCTGGTGATCGTCGAGGGTCTTAATCGCACGATCTACGAAACAGGCGATCACATTATTTCCGGTGTGTCACAGCAGCAAGGCGACGGTCAAACCCTGTCTTTCCAAAGTCAATTCGGCTCATTCTCCCTCACCAATCTTGCCCTAAGCGACGATCGATAGATCGTGAAAATGACTTCGATGACGCCGGGCACCCACTCCCCGAACAGCCGGTCGACGAGAACGGAGGTTAGCCCGTCTTGAGGATGGAAGGAATCACGCGGTCCCACCGTCGTCGAACCTACTCGCCGGAGTTTTGGATCACGATTGATTCAAATGGGCTTGGTCGGCAAAGGGGGAGTGGCAGCAGTGGCAAACTGAGGGATTGGTTGCGACGTTCGAGGCGGTTTTATTCGACATTCAGTCGCTCTAGCTGGCACCCGCTTCCGCAAACATTTAGCCCGCCGCGCCCGCAACCAAAGCTTTCTTGGCAAAAGCGCTGGCGAGCTACTTAGACGGGCGCGACGTGCTCTTGGAAAAGAACTCGTAACCGGGATCCGCTCCCTCTGAACACCAGCCGCCTCGCAGGACGAGCGTTGCAAAATACAGAGTTCTTCCGGCGCCGTTCCTGACTCGCACCACAAATTCCCGATTGTCTCCATAGGAAGCTTATCATTCGCCATGTCTGGAAGGCTGTCTAATGCAGCATAGCGCGCTGCTTGGTAATCGGCGAGTTCAATGCCCTCCTCATCGATGAGAATTGAATCACCGTCTGATGTGTCGATGTAAAAGCGAGGCATGACGCTCAAATGCGCAGCTCTCCGCAAAGTTCCTGCGCCGCCCTCCAGGCTTCCTGACCAACCCGGTTAGATTAGCCTCCGTCATTGCCAGCGGGCGGCGCGTTCTATCAGCAAAATCGCCATGCTTCAGGTCTCAGCTAGCGATTTTGCCAACAAACGATAGATGCCGATCGCTCTGGTTGGTCACTGCAATGTCAAGATTGGTTCCATCCTCGCACTTTAGCAGCAACGGGTAGAGGAACGCCGTCGGCTCAAATTTGGAGGTGTCACAGCGCAAATGTCCAGCCCGCCGAGGGCCGTCGACACTCACCATATCGAATATCAGTGAAATCCGGTTGCCCAAATGCGTGACAACCTCCGCTTTTCCCGAGACCATGGATTTTCTCCTACAGCATATCCACGCCGTTTTTACTGCCACCACAGCCGGCGGCATTATCTTTTGATAGGCTGCAAACGCCTTGACGTGATCTCAGCGTTCCGCCAACGGCGTCGCGGCTGCCGCGCTCTCGGAGGTCTTGCGCGCCTGGCCGCGGCGTCCAGTACGGTCCTCATGGTGTTGGGCTGGGCGCCTGACGTCTCATTGGCTTCGGGAGACATTGACTCCCTTATGGGCCATACACTGCTGAGGACATGCGGCGGAAATCGCTGACCGAAACAACCGCGTGCCGTGAATGTTAGCCCTGTAGAGCGCTTCCCTAGCGCTCCAGATTGGTTATAGGAGGAGGAAGCATGCTTGCTTTCGCTGACAAGCTAATGGCGATCCTTGCTGACGGTGGTGAGGAAGGCTTTACTGAACAGGACTTGGCCCTTGCACTTTTTGGTTCGCCTCAGGACGACCGTCAATTGCTTGCGGAAACCTGCGAGCGCCTGATGGCAAATGGCGAAATCGAACGCCGTGGCGAGGGCACGCAAGCCGCCCCCTACACATACCATCTCCCCGTAGACCGCCTGCCGCGGCTCGCTCCCCATTAGACGGCTGCGGTTGCGCCGGATCTTACCTGTGGCGCTGAGCTATCATTCCGGTTGGCTCGTAACACGGTGCCGGCTCGATTAAGCCGCCACCTCCTCGGTGATGATCTCGAATCTCTGCAGCGAGTGCGGCCCGAAAGTGTGGATCATTGGGACGTCGGCCGCGTCCCGGCCGCGCGCCACAAGGACCCGTCCGATGCGGGGAGTGTTATGGCGGGCGTCGAAGGTGTACCACTGGCCGCCGAGGTACGCCTCGAACCACGCGTTGTAGTCCATCGGTGCCGGATCGGGTGGCACACCTATGTCACCCAGAAAGCCATTGCAGTAGCGCGCCGGGATGTTCATGCACCGGCAAAGTGCAATCGCAAGGTGGGTGAAATCGCGGCAAACCCCGACCCCTTCGTTCAACGCCTGCGCGGCTGTTCGGGTGCTCCGGGCACACTGATAGTCAAAGCGAAGCTGCGCGTGCACAAAATTGCAGATTTGTTTGACTCGGTTCCAGCCAGGCTGGTAGTTCCCGAAAAGGTTCCAGGCGGTCGACGACAGTTCATCGACCTCACAGTATCGGCTGGAAAGCATATACTCGATCGTTTCCGCCGGCAGGTCGGCAGGCCAGATTTCGGGCGCATCCCTGTCGAACTGGTCCGGAACGCCCGGGTCGCGCACTAAAATGTCGCTTCTGAAAACGGCGCCGCCCTGCGGCACCACGAGCCGGCGACACCGGTTGCCGAACCCATCTGTGTATTCCTCGACCGGAATGTCGCTGCCGTCTGCGAGAGATACGACCTCCCTAAACTGTCGGCTGATGATGTCCTTCTTGCGGCTGGGATGTGGATCGAGGAGTAACAGACCAGGTATGGGCTGGGCCGTGCTGATCTCGATCCGGTAGCCGACGCGAATTTGCATTGTTGATGTCTCGGTGAGAGTTTCCGACACCGCAAACACCTCGTCATTACTCAATGTTCCTCTGCCATTTGATTAGAATTTAGACGGCATCGCGCGGATGCTGGTCCGACCGGCCCTGCCTCTGGGGGTCAGCGAAACGCGGCGTTATCCCGTTTCCATCGCGATGGCGAGCGCCGCCGCCAGGGACGGAACACGAAAAAAGGCCTGACGTTGAAGGATCGTAGAGGGGACGATCGCGGTGTCAGAAAAGCTGAAATCCTACCGCGCAAAGCGCGATTTCGAGAAGACGAGAGAGCCTAGCGATGATGTCGCCGTTGCGCCTTCAAACCGATTACGCTTCGTCATCCAAAAACATGACGCCACACGGCTGCACTACGACCTGCGCCTCGAGCTCGATGGTGTATTCAAGTCCTGGGCCGTGACGAAGGGACCTTCACTTGATCCCCAGGACAAGCGCCTTGCCGTGGAGGTGGAGGATCACCCGCTTGCCTATGGTGACTTCGAAGGAACGATTCCGAAGGGAGAGTATGGGGGCGGGACCGTCCTTCTGTGGGATCGCGGCTTTTGGGAGCCGGAAGGCAGGCTCAGTCCACAGCGTCAGCTTGCAAAGGGGGACTTGAAGTTCACCCTCCACGGGGACCGGCTCCACGGTAGCTTCGTGCTTGTCAGGATGAGGCGCGACCGCGACGGAGGCAAGCGGACCAATTGGCTCCTCATCAAACACCGCGACGCTCACGCGGTTGATGGCGAAGGAGAAGCCATCTTAAAGACCGACACATCGGTCGCCTCGGGCCGGAGCATGTCTGCGATCGCGGCGGGCAAGGGCCGCTCACCCAAGCCATTTTTGCTTTCCGAGGATGTCCTGACGCCGGATGCGGAATGGGATAGCCGAAAGGGGCTTGCCGCGAAGGAGAGGCGCTCCGCCAAGCCCACTTCGTCGCGAAAGACCGTGGCAGTCAAAATGCCATCGTTCGTCGAGCCACAGTTATGCCGGAGCGTCGAGCGCCCCGCGAACGGCAACGACTGGGTGCACGAGATCAAGTTCGACGGCTATCGCATCCAGATGCGCATCGAAGCCAGCAAGGTCACGTTGAAGACACGCAAGGGCCTCGACTGGTCCTCGAAATTCGCTGCGATCGCTGAGGCTGCCCAGATCCTGCCGGACGCCATCATCGACGGCGAGATCGTCGCGCTCGACAGCCACGGTTCTCCGGACTTTGCCGCGCTCCAGGCTGCCCTGTCCGAGGGCAAGGCGGATGACCTAGTTTTCTTCGCGTTCGACATGCTCTTCGGGGAGGGGGCCGACTTGCGCGAGCTGGCGCTCCTGAAGCGAAAGGAGCGGCTCAAGACCTATCTCGACGAGCACGCCGACGGGGTCGTCCTGCGCTATGTCGAGCATTTCGAAACCGGCGGCGACGCCGTCCTGAAATCGGCCTGCAAGCTGTCCCTGGAAGGGATCGTCTCGAAGGCGACCGATGCGCCCTACGTCTCGGGGCGCAGCGACACGTGGACGAAGGCAAAATGCCGTGCCGGCCATGAGGTCGTCATCGGCGGGTGGTCTACCACCGCCGGCAAGTTCCGGTCGCTGCTCGTCGGCGTCAACCGAGGCTCGCATTTCATCTATGTCGGTAGAGTCGGGACTGGCTACAGCGCCTCCAAGGTCGCTTCGCTTTTGCCAAGGCTGAAAGCCGTCGCTGCGACGAAATCGCCGTTCACGGGGGCGGGCGCGCCGAAGCGCGAGCCGGGCGTGACCTGGTTGAAACCGGAGCTCGTCGCCGAGATCGAATTCGCCGGTTGGACCGGCGATGGCATGGTCCGCCAGGCGGCGTTCAAGGGGCTCCGGGAGGACAAGCCGGCGGAAGAGGTCGAAACCGAACTGCCTGCCGATCCGACGGAGACCGAAACGCCGGCGCCTCCGCCCGCTCGCGCTCGTGGACGTGGCGGCAGAGCCGATGTCATGGGCGTCAGCATCAGCCATCCCGACAAGCCGTTATGGCCCGATGCAGAAGACGGCCGTCCCGTCTCCAAGCAGGAACTGGCGGAATATTTTGAGGCCGTCGGCGAATGGCTGCTGCCGCATATCAGGGGGCGGCCGTGCTCCCTTGTACGTGCGCCCGATGGAATCGACGGGGAGAAGTTCTTCCAGAGGCACGCCGGCATGGGCACTTCTAACCTGTTCGAGCTCGTCCGCGTCTTCGGCGACAAGAAGCCCTACCTCCAGATCGATCGGATCGAAGCCCTAGCGGCGGCAGCTCAGATCGGGGGCATCGAGCTCCATCCCTGGAACTGCGCCCCAGGCGACCCGGAGGCGCCCGGGCGACTGGTCTTCGATCTGGATCCAGGACCGGGCGTCAGTTTTGGCGATGTGATTGCTGCCGCGCGGCAGATGCGCGAGAGGCTCGAGGCTCTGGGCCTCCCCACCTTCTGCAAAACGACGGGAGGTAAGGGCCTTCACGTCGTTGCGCCATTGGCCGCCGGCAAACGCGCCTCCGTCGACTGGCCCAAGGCCAAGGATTTCGCGCGCCGTGTCTGTGCTGAATTAGCCGGCGAGGAGCCGACGCGTTACGTGGTCAACATGGCCAAGCGGCTGAGGAACGGCCGCATCTTCCTCGACTATCTGCGCAACGACCGGATGGCGACGGCGGTCGCCCCGCTATCGCCCAGGGCGCGGCCGGGGGCGCACGCGTCGATGCCATTGACCTGGTCGCAGGTCAAATCTGATCTCGACCCCAGCCGTTACACCGTCAGGACCGTCCCTGGCCTGCTCCAGAAGACCAAGGCCTGGGCAGAGTACGACGCCGCCGCCGGATCGATCGCTGACGCCATCAAGAAGCTGCGCAAGCGCGGCGAGGCCGCGTGAACGACTGCCGAAAGCGCTCGATAAGGAACGATCGTACGTGGCGGGGCGTTCTCCGGGACGATTGGGAGATGTGACCATGGCGCCGCGGACCTTCTGGAAGGGCTACCTGAAGCTGTCGCTCGTGACCTGTCCCGTGGCGATGATGCCGGCGCATTCCGACAGCGAGAAAGTCCGCTTCCATACGCTCAACCGCAAGACGGGAAACCGCATCCAGAGTCGCTTCGTCGATGCGGTTACCGGTAAGCCGGTCGCTGACGACGATGAGGTCAAAGGCTATCCGAAGGGCGACGACGAATACGTCGTCCTGGAGGATGACGAACTCGATGCTGTTGCCCTGGAAAGCACTCGGACGATCGACATCGAGACCTTCGCTCCACGCTCGTCCGTCGGGTGGATCTGGTACGATACCCCCCATTACCTCGTGCCCGACGCCAAAGTCGGGGAGGAGGCGTTTTCCGTAATCCGCGAGGCGATGAAACGGACCAAGACGGTCGGCATCTCCCGCGTCGTACTCTACCGCCGCGAACGCGCCGTGCTGTTGGATGCCCGCGATAATGGCATCATTCTCTGGACTTTGCGGTATGGCGACGAGGTCCGGCCGGAGAAGGACTACTTCGCGGGGATCGACAAGGCGGAGCCCGAAGCCGACCTTCGTCCGCTGATGGACAAGCTCATTACGACCCGGACGAAGGACTGGTCGCCTGAGCTTGCGAAGGATCCTGTCCAGGACGAGTTGCTCGCGATCATCAAGGCGAAGCAGAAGGGGCGCAAGCCCGCCAAGGCGGCAGCGCGTCAGCCCACCGAGGGTAACGTCGTCAACATCATGGATGCGCTCAAGAAGAGCCTCGAGCCCCGGCGGAAGTGATCAGCTCGCCTTCCTGCGCAGAGCCTGCTTCGCAGAGGCGGGCGCCTTCGCCGACTTCTTGCCATCGCCTGCCTTTGCGCTCTCCCGCAACGCGTCGAGAAGGCTGACGACCTTGGTGGGCTCGGGCCGCTTCTGCGGCTTGATCTTCCGCCCTTCGACCTTCGCCTGAACGAGCTCGGCCAGCGCGCTTTCATAGCGGTCGTCGAACTCCTTGGGATCGAACTCGCCGGCTTTGGTCTTGATGATGTGCTCGGCCAGTTCGAGCATCTCGTCGTCGATCTTGATGGCGGGCACGTCGCTGAACGCGTCCTCTGCCGAGCGAACTTCGTAATCAAAGTTCAATGTCGTAGCGAGGAGGCCGTCGCCGTGAGGCCTGATCAGGATTGACCGCATCCGGCGGAAGATCACTGTTCGGGCGAGCGCGGCCGATTTTCGGCCCTTCATCCCCTCCCGGATCAGCGCAAAGGCCTCTGACGCGACAGCGGTGCTGGGCGAAACGTAATATGGTTTGTCGAAGAAAATATCATCGATCTCGTCGCAGGGCAGAAACGTCTCGACGGTGAGGGTCTTGTCGCTTTCGGGGATGGCGGCCGCAATCTCTTCGGGCTCAAGCATGACGTAGTCGCCATCGCCCTTGTCGTACCCTTTCACCTGATCCTCAGTCTCCACCGGCTTGCCCGAGACCTCGTCGATGAATTGGCGGTGGACGCGGTTTCCGGTCTTGCGGTTCAGCGTGTGGAACGAGATCCGCTCGGACGTCGAGGCCGCCGTGTAAAGCGACACCGGACAGGTGACCTCGGCGATCTTGAGAACGCCTTTCCAGACAGCACGCGGAGCCATGCGATTCCCCTGGGTTACGTCCTTGAAATCAACGCGAGCGAGGAACTAGCCGGTGATGGCGATGGTTCCCATCCAATCGCGTGTCCGGGAGGAGCCGACTCGATGGCCCACGAAGATGTCGTCATTGCCAAGGCTCTGAATGCGGGTCTGCGCCGGCTGCTCGTAGCTGCCTTTGTTCACACGAGAGCAACGCCATCCGATTCTGAACAGGTCCCCGCGCTGCATGAGGCCTTCAAACGAGAAATTGCTCGCCTTGTTGTGCGTGGGAAAACTGAAGCCGGAGTGGATATCGAGCTAACGACGGCCGTCCGAAAGAGCCTTCGACTTTTCGTGGACGCGGCCTACCGCGAGGCTATCGACGAGCCATCGGCCGGCCTGCCACTGCAGTAACCAGGCTGGGACAGTAGCTGCAACCGACAAGAAGGTGACGGCTGGCGGCCAGCGGCATCAACCGCAAAGCTGCCTGACATTCTGCGCGCCCGGAAAAGCCGGCCGCGCGCGCCGTTCGCGGGGCGATATGAAGGCCTAGTAGTGCCACATATCGCGTTGGTCGTTGTCGTGGGAACCCTAGCATCAGCCGGCCGAACCCGGCTCCGCCATCTTCCGGTGCTGCTTGGCGAGAGTTTCCGCGGGTGTGACATTGGCAAGGGAAGACTGGATCTTGTTCTTCCACCCGCTTACGACATCGCCTTCGCCAGCCATCAGTGCCTCGTAACCCGCCTTGGCCACGTCCTTGGGGTCGTCTTTCTCATCCTGCCCGATCTTCGTGTCCAAGAGACCGGCGCGCTCGAAAAAGCGGGTTTCGGTTGCTCCTGGCATGAGGCACGTAACCGTGACGCCGGTGTCCCTGAGCTCCTCGCGCAGGGCGAAGGAAAAGGAATCGATGAAGGCCTTGGTTCCGTTATAGATCGCCTGGAACGTCCCTGGCATGAAACCAGCGATCGAACCGGTGATCAGGATCCGCCCTTCGCCGCGGTCCCGCATCTGCCGCCCAATCTTCTTGAGCAACAGCAGCGTGCCAACGATATTCGTGTCGATGACACGCAACCACTCCGCGTCGTCCTGGTCGAGGAAACCGTGTCCGAGCCCGCGCCCGGCATTGGCGAAGAGCAAATCAACCGGCCGCCCAGCTTTGGCGATTTCGGCATTCAATTCTCCAACGCCCTCCTCATCGCTGAGGTCGGCGACGACCGAAACAACCTTTGCTCCGGCGGCTCGCAGGTTCTCGGCTGCCTCATGGATGTCCGTTTCATCGGCCGCAATGATGAGGTCATATCTATCCGCCGCGGCGAGCCGCGCTAACTCTAAGCCGATTCCACTTGATGCACCGGTGATAACGGCGAGCTTTCCAAATCCTTAAGCCATGTGGTGTTCCTTCACGGGGTTAGAACGACCTTGATGCAGCCGTCCTCCTTGTCGCGGAATGTCTGGTAGAGACCCGGTCCATCCTCGAGCCCTGCCCGGTGGGTGATGACGAAGGAGGGGTCGATCTCGCCGGAGGTAATCTTCTCGAGCAGCGGCGCGAGATACTGATGGGTGTGCGTCTGACCCGTCTTGAGCGTCAGGCCCTTGTTCATAAAGGCGCCCATGGGGATCTTGTCGAGAAGGCCGAAATAGACGCCGGGCATCGAGATGGTGCCGCCCTTTCGGCAGCACATGATCGCCTCTCGGAGCGCATGCGGACGATCAGTCGCGAGATAGGCCGCAGCCTTGATCTTGTCGACAACGGCGTCGAATGCTCCGCTTCCATGCGCCTCGGCGCCGACGGCATCAATGCAACGATCCGGGCCGCGCCCAGCGGTCATCTCCATCAGCCTGTCGTAAACAGGGCCGTCATCGAAGTTGACGATCTCAGCTCGACCCTTGGTGGCCGCCAGCGCGAGCCGCTCTTGAACGTTATCGATCGCGATTACCCGGCCTGCTCCGAACATCCAGGCGGACTGAATCGCAAATTGCCCTACAGGACCACAGCCCCAGACGGCGACCGTATCGCCTTCTTCAATCTGGGCGTTCTCCGCAGCCATGTATCCGGTTGGGAAGATGTCGGAGAGGAAGAGCACCTGTTCGTCGGAAATGCCGTCGGGAACCTTGATCGGGCCGACATCCGCATAGGGCACGCGCAAATATTCCGCTTGGCCTCCTGGGAATCCCCCAAGCATGTGAGAGTAGCCGAAGAGGCCCGAGGGCGACTGGCCCATCGCCTTTCTGGCCTGATCCGCATTTGGGTTGGAGCGGTCGCAGAGAGAGAACAATTGCTTGCGGCAGAAGAAGCAGTCGCCGCAGGCAATGTTGAAGGGGACGACCACCCGGTCGCCGACTTTGAGCTGCTGAACTCCCCGGCCGACCTCAACAACCTCCCCCATTGTCTCGTGACCCAGAACGTCGCCGGCCTTCATTGCAGGCGTATAACCATCGTAAACGTGCAAATCGGAACCGCAGATCGCGCAAGCGGTCACCTTGATCACCACGTCGCCGGCGTCTTGGATTTGCGGGTCAGGAACGGTCTCGCAGCGGATGTCGCCTTTGCCGTGCCAGCAGAGTGCTTTCATGTTCGGGTCGTCCTCTTGACCCCCCGTTGCTGCCAACGCGTCGTCCCTTCTCCCGTTCCGCAGGAAATGGCGAAAACTCAATTGGTTGCCGAACAAGCCTCCCTGCCAAATTTTTGAAAAAGGGGGGCCAGCCGAGGGCCGCATACCCATTTCCCGCGGGTTATTCCTCGAGGGGTCAAGCTGCTAGGATGTCTAGGCGCGTTCGGCTTTGCCGAAGCAGACTGGTCTTGGCCAGAAAGGTCGCAGAGGACCTCCAAAAAAGTCCACTGCGACATTCTGTAATTTGTGGGCTAAAGCGGCTTCCCGAGTTCTTTGGCGACCGCAGCCGTACTGGAGCCGACTTTACTTACTGCCGCCTTTAGCTGCTCCGCGCTCACTGACCACTTTTGAGACCAGTACTTCACCTCGTGCGGTTCATTTACATTGATGCGGGAGCGGTCCCGCCCACCGCGGTTTGTAAGATCATCCGGCATTGTCGCCTCCGATTATTGAGACCGAAGAAGCGTGATGTCCGGCGAATGTTCCACGAGGGCAGCCACTGGGAATACTTGGAAGGTCACCCAGCGTATTGCCACATCGTGAATCCCGTGCTGTCGGGCCGAGGATTTCCGGACTTACCAGGAACAAAGGCTGGGCCAACCCGTCTGACTGTTTATAGCGCCAGCGGGGAGAAGGTCATGAGTAATGAATTTGAAATGCAGAAGAAAAGGACCGCGGAGCGCGCGGATCTGCAAAGCGAGCTAGCGGGAGGGCAGCCGATGACGCCCTTACTCGCGGACGATCACTCGAGCGCAAATCCCGCTCTCGAAACGCCCGTGGAAGGTCGACAAGGATTTCTTGGGCGGCCTGTCCTCGCGGTGCTTATTGGCGGCCTCATACTCGTTGGCATCGCTTGGATCGTGGTGCACTACGTCGCGGGATAATACTGAGCGCGTTATGATCCGACGCTCTCTTGGCGCCGATTTGCCAATCTCAGAGGACTGCTTTCCCCTCTATGCTTGCGAGGGCGGAGCCGTAAATCCGCAGGCGTCGCCACCGACGATTCCGTCAGTTGCCCACGGCCGGGTGGCTGGGTCCAAGTCCGCCCATATCTGGAGAGAGAGGCAAGACGAGACCTATAGCGGGACTGGGGAACCTTCCAGGGGAAGATGCCGTTTGATTGTGCATCGCGGCACGCGCCGTCCACTTCTCAGGAGACAATCATGAAGACGTTTCTCATCGCGACCCTGATCGCCTCCGCCACATCGCTAAGCGCTCTGGCTCAGACGTCGACCACGGCCCCCACACCCGCACCGAACGCCGAGGCTGACAAGAATGCGCCGCTCCCGGGAGCCAACAGTTTTACCGAAGGCCAGGCAAAGAGCCGCCTCGAATCCAACGGCTATTCGAATGTCGGCGCCTTGCAGAAGGACGATAACGGCGTCTGGAAGGGCACGGCTACGCACTCCGGCGCTCAGGTCAACGTCTCGGTCGACTACCGCGGCAACATCACCCGCAACTGAGCTGTGCCGCTCGCAACGCTAACCTGGAGACGAAAATGACCCGTACCATCACCCGTTCCTACGACAATTATGAAACCGCGCGCTCAGTCGTCGAGCAATTGGAAGCAGCCGGCGTCTCAAGCAGCGATGTCAGCCTCGTTGGTCGCAACGGCGATTCCAATGAGACTAACGCCGCGGAGGGAGCCGGCATCGGGGCAGGGGTCGGGGGGGCCGCCGGGTTGCTGGCCGGTCTCGGCATGCTGGCCATCCCGGGCATTGGCCCCGTAGTAGCGGCGGGGTGGCTTGCTTCGACAGCGGCGGGCGCCGTTGCCGGTGCGGCGGCGGGAGGCCTGGTCGGCTCGTTTGTGAAGGAAGGTCACGACAGGGACGAGGCGGAATATTACGCGGAGACGGTGCGCCGTGGCGGTTCGGTCGTCTCGGTGCGCACCGAGCCCGAGCATGAAGCCACCGTGGAAGCGATCCTCGATGGCGCGAGCCCGATCGACCGCGCGAGCCGCGAAGCGGATTACCGTGCGGGTGGTTGGAGTAGGTTCGATGAGAACGCGGGCCCCTATCGGCCGCCGGTCGTTTAACCTGGGCGCAGCATCACCGGCCCCTGGGATTCCTGGGGCCGATCCGCCGACGCACTCCCGGTTGGGTACGGCCTTTTCCATTGCGGTGAGGCCTCTTGAAGGGGATCGCCAGCGTCCTAGATTTTCCTCACGTTAGCTTAGCAACGTGAGGAGACCATGCCCTTTTCATCGTTGCACGATCCATCCGACTTGGCTCGCGCCTACGCAGCTATGGAAGCCGCCTGGAACCAGGTAGTCGACATGATCCCTGAAGCGCTACGTCAGGAAGAACGCCAGAGACTTGCCTACATTGTCGCGGCCTGTGCACCGCTTGCCTTGGATGAGGACGACCTCACTCAGAATGCGCTGCAACAGTTCCGGCAGCGTTCCCGACAAGCCGGTGCATTAGGGACGTAGTCGAAATCTGCTGTGCAGCACTGGTGAGGTGCAGAGTCAGGAGGCGGCGGCCCGATCCGCGAACGTCCGGCTGGGCCTGCCGCGACAGCCGCTTATGGAGGGACAGAATGTCGGCCGTCGAATCTCGGAGGCTTCGTGCTCACTCCGCAATCGGCCAAGCTTGGTCGATCGCCATGTTGACAGCGGCGATAAGCGTAATCGTTGTTGTGCTGTTACGCTGATCGCCACTGCAATTCTTCGCCGTTCGATAGAGTCGAGACGGAAACCACAACAGCTTCATTTATAAACTGCCGCCGAGGCCATCTTCATCAGTCACCGACCATGAACAGTGATGATGGTGTAAGCGAAGCGGGGCTGAGTAAGATGGCCCACGGCAGCCTCTGCGGCGTCGGCGAGCTACAAAGCTGCCGGGCGGCGCCTTCCGAAGCGCTGATGTTTCTTCCCATTCCTCCACGGCCGCTAGCAGCGCGACCAATTCGGCAGCCTCCGCGCCATCCAGAATCGACTGCGTTCGCAACTCCTCGGCCCGCTTCAATGCGGCCTCATAGGCTTCGTCCGTCTGGATCGTAAACACTGTCCACTCCGAGAATCGGTCCCTCAATTTTCGAAACGATTAGATTTACCGACTGTTCCGGCTCGGTTGCTCGGAGTGTTGGTCCGTCTTCTCTCATTGCTACCCAGGGGCCGTCGCACATTGGACCCGCCGCGTTTTCCATTAGGCTCGGTCGTTGTCCGCTGCGCTGCCTTGAATCCTTCCCATCGGCGCAGCGATGCTCCGACCCCATTCGGGTCGGGGGATCGCCGCGCCAGAATTGGGGACGGATGGACTAAAGATGTCGCTGCAGGAAACCTCGTGCACGCGCGATAGCATCCGGCAGCGATGCGAGTGAAAGCCCGTGACCCTCGCCGGGATAGATATGGCTTTCGACCGTACCGCCTTGCGCTTTGATGTGACGCTCGATCGCCGCCGCGTTGGCGACGGGGACGACCCGGTCCGCGCCCCCGTGCAGGATCAGTGTCGGCGGCAGCGGTCGCCCATCGCGGAGCCCGGCCGGCTCGAAGCCGAAAAAGTTGACCACAGCGTGGATCCGCGGCGAACGGGCCGCAAGCGCGAGCGCCAAGGCTCCACCTAGCGAGAAGCCAACGATGCCGACGCGGCCGTGCTGCGCCCCAAACGCTGGATCTCCGAGAACTATCTCAACCGCCTCCCGCCACAGCGGAAATTTCAAACGAATGTCGCCATAACGCGCGCGAGTATCACCCGTTGCCTCGAAATACCGAGGGAGCAGGACGGCGTGGCCGGCATCCGCAATCATCTGAGCCGCGAGCCGATAACGAGCTGCGTTGGTGAGGCCATCCGAGCCGTGCAGCAGGATCACAGTCGATGGCGCTCCCTGCGCCGGGCCGAACCGGTCAACCGTTACGCTCGCTCGCGCGCTCGTCGCGCTTGGGGCTGCTGAACTTCCGACCGCGGCGAGGAATAATCTTCGGTCGATACCACTCACTCCGCAGCCTCGGACCACCGCTGTTTGGCTTCCGCGGCCGACACAATCAGTTTGACGTTACTACTCTCGACCGCCACGACCAATCCGAGGTCGAGATAGTGGTGTGCGCCCCCAGAGTCAGTGTCGTTCTTTTTCAGCTTGAGGAGCTGCCCGCTCAGCCCGTCGATGGTCCCGACGAGGCCGCCATCCGCGCCGGTGACTTGCTGGCCTTCCTTGATCTGCTCAACGAACATCATGAACCGGCTCCATGGTGAGTGCTTCCGCTCCGGGCAACGGGAGCCAACCCAGGAGGTTCCGAACGCGGCCATCACCATGGATCCCATCGGCGACCCCGACGTCGTTGCCTTGTGCATTTCAAACTGCTGCGCGCCGTGCTCCAGCTAAAAGAGGCAATCCGAAGAGATGCTTCCCTTAGGTGCTGCGCTTTCTCCTGCGCGTGCTTCGGCAAACTTGTTGGCAAATCGACGAGCGTAACGGGCTCCGCAAATCAGCCGGGCCGGTGGCCGCCAAGCTCTTCCAGTCAACGAAACTGCAAGGCAATTTCCGTCCGTGGACAGGCGCTTTCTGGTCTAGCTGATGCTGACACTATCGGAGGTAGCCGGGGCGCGCTCGCTCTCAACACTATTCCGAGATTTGAGCGTTGGCCGGTCGCACCTTAGGGCGAAGGAGCTTGTTCAACCGAGCGATGTTTGTTCTCACCCATTGCGTTTTTCTCGCCAGCAGGCGACCGCCCGATGCTCGTTCGACGATGTACCGGCGCTCAACGTTCAGCTTGGCGGGCGATATTGCCTCGGTTGCATCGGCGATAGCCGCCTCGAATGAGTGATACGCATCATCGAGGTCGCGAAAATCCCCAATGAGCGTCGCGGAAGGCAACGGCTCTGACCGCTCACCGACCGTGACGGTGTTGGTCCATCCCCGCGCGCAAGCAGCCTCGAGGAATTTTTTGCTAGGGTCTCCAGGTGCCGCTTCTATATCAAACGTGGCGATGAAGTGCTTCAAACGGACCTCCGCTTCTCCAGGACGTCCGTATTGGAACCTGAGTAATCGGTTGGCGGGCTATCGAAGCGTGATTTTGACCGCGGTGCTGGTTCGAGCGAGATCGTCACGGCCAAGGGTCTGTTTTCCGCAGAAGCCGGCAATTGGATCGGATCTGCACTTAGCAGCATGCCGCTCCTCGCGAGAGCGGCAGAGATAGTGGCTTTATAATTCTGCCACGTTGCCAGCTGCGCTCGACACCCGGCGCATCTCACCAGCCCAATGGGGTTCAAGGGCTTCGGCAGCGATACAGCCGGCGAGCCGCAGTGCTGACATTCGAAGCTTCCGCTGCAACGCATCCCCGCTCTCCTGCGCTGCAACTACGCTGCTTCGGGAATTAGGTTCCGCCGCGTTCCTCAACCTCAATCAAGGGTCGCGAGTGCTTTCCTGTCCGCGGATGAGCTCATCGATTTCGCCTGCGATGCCGCCCGGTTGCGGCCCTTGCGGTATCGGCAACCGTTTCTCAGCGCGCCGAAGCTCGTTCACGAACGACAGGATTTCGAGCGCGCGTTTCACCGCGCCTTGGAAAGCTCGACCGGCAAAGGCGCGGTCTCAACAGTTGCGAGCGCTGGGATGGTGAAGCGCCTGTTTGAAAGAGGCGGCAGCACGGTCAACCTCACGGCCGGCATATTGGATTTCGAGGCTCTCAACCCACAAAATGCCCGCCGCTCGCGATGAACGCGCGGAACCGTACTGTGCGTTCGATTTCCCGACACGATTTCTGATGCTCGCGCCAAACCCGCCGGCATGACAATGGCGGCCGCGGCAATGCTCTTAAAGCGTCACTGGGCAACTCGCGCCACGAAAGCAAGTTGTTATTCCAGAACGTCGCGGCAGGGAGCAATCAAATGTCAGAGCGGGGTCTCGCTTTCATCGAGTCGTGGATCGCGGAAAACATATCGACCGAGGAGTTTCTCGAGGACGGGGTGGACGCGCGTTTTGATGTGTTTGCCCGACATGCCATCGACGATGCTCGGCGGTCGGGAATATCCGAGAGTGAGATTCTTGAGGAGTTTCCAGACCTTCCAGCGAGGATGGCGGAAGCTATTCAAGGCGCGGCAGATTACGAGCTTCGCCGCCAGATTGACGATGCGGAGTGAGCGGCGCGATCGACTATTGGATCGGGCTTGACGCGAGAGTTTTTGCAAGGAGTGCTGTTAGGGCCACCAGCCAGTAGATCGCTAGCCAGAGCCAAGCATCGACATAGGTGCTTTGGAGCATGGATCGTGCCTCCCGATGATGAGGGCACAATCCCCGGATCTTCTAGACGTTCCGAATTCAGTAAAATGCAGCCTATTGTGGTTAGCAAATTTCAAACTACGTTCGCAGTGAAGGCGTCTCGGGCTAGGCTCTGTCTCGCGCAAATGAGGGAGTGCTTCGATGGCGGACACTCGCATTGACCTCGCAATCGAGGCGGGAGCGAAGGCGTTTCACGAGAGCGCTCGCGAAAGGCGGCAATTCACCTGGGAGAAATCATCGGAGGAATGGCGCCGCGATCTGCGAGCCTTTGTCCGGCCGATCGTCGAGGCTGCGGTCGAGGCATCGGACGACTATTTGACCGCCGCGACAAGGAAACCGCGTCCACCTTCCAATCGGTAGCCCTGCCGATGACTCAGGCAAAGCTGCTGGCAGCGTATCACCGATCTCCGATACCCTTACCAAAGCTCAGCAACCTCGGAAACGCCGCCTCCGTCTCCCTTGCTCGTTTCGTTGTCCAGCTCGTCGATTGACTGATCTTTTCGCCTGGCGAAGGACGCCATCGGTTGGTTGGTGAGGTCGCCGGTGGGCGCATAACCGAATTTTCAGTCCATCGGGGCATGCATAAGCCATTGTGGCAGGCTTTTTGGCTACTGATCTGTCAAACGTGGAACCTGCAAGTCGGGTTGGGCTCTTTGGTGCGTTCCGCCTATCGACCTGGCCCGACTGCTGCTCGCGCACCGTATCGACGTGGTACAGGTTGAACCCCAACGAAGATTGCCGATCATGAAGCCGACAAACGCCACTACCGAGAGCGCCAGCTTTCCCGGATTTCTGGCCGGACGTGTGTGACGTCGGTGCATGGGGCCGGCCCCTTAACAAGCTTCGGTTCGACGCAGGAAACGCTAACACGCTCAAAGCGTTAAGCAAGACCGACCGCCGGCCCAGCCGCAACCATAGCGGCCTTTACGTCGAATGCTTCGACCAGCCGTTTCAGTTTTGGCAGTGTCGGTGATGGCGGATAGCGGCATGACGGGATCCGAGGTGCGCCGTGTCGGCGCACGCTCCATTCCCGCCAGCCTACGCTGCCTTGGCCTTTCGAGCCGTCTTGCGGCGCTTCTGTCCCAGCTGCATTGCTTTCGCCAGGTTGGAGCGAGCTTCAGCGTAGTTTGGAGCGACCATCGGATAATCTGGCGGAAGATTCCACTTTTCTCGGTATTGCACCGGGGTCATGTCGTAGGACGTTCGCAGGTGGCGTTTCAAAGACTTAAACTTCATGCCATCTTCCAAGCAGATGATGAAATCTGCCGTAATCGACTTCTTGACGGGGACTGCCGGCACAAGCTCCTGGGCAATAGGCGTCAAGGTCACTGTCCCCAAGGAGCGCAACGCCGAATAGACATTGGCGATAAGCCCGGCAAGCTCCGACGCAGGAACATTGTTGCTCCCCACATATGCGGTGACGATATCGGCCGACCGGTTGACCAGATCGGTGGTGTTAACAGACACTAACCCCTCCTTGGGATATCGAGCTCCGCAGGCGACTGGATCGAACGAAGTCGAGGGTCCCGCCGCCGGCTCGGCGAAGCACGACTTTAAGCGAATCAATCTGGCGTCCGATAATCTACGCGTATGCTTGCGATTGAGCAGCCAAAATTAATTCCTGTTTGGTAGAGATGCAATCTTGTGCGGGTCCGGCCGGCGGATAACGAGTGCTGGCCAACTGCGAGATTTCAGTCGCTCAATCCGATATGCGCAGCTAGCGGCGAGCACACTATTCTCGATGTAAGCGACTTTCCCTCGCAAGCGCACACAATCAGACGTGTGCTCGTCAGCGTTATAGCGGTTGGTCCATTCTTCCTCGGATAGAGCGGGGAATAGCGTGGCTCCTTTGCCCTCGCATCGAACCACTTCCTAGCCGTTCATTCATGCGTGGAGTTTGCCGAACGGAACTCGCTGAGAATGGCGCAGTTCAAACTCACGTAGAAAGTCAGGTTCGAGGTGCAGACAATGTCGGGCTACGATCACATCATCCACAAAGACAACAAGGCCTCCCTGTTCACCCGGCTTGCCCAAGCGGTTTCCAGTTGGACGGGGAAGCCAATCACATTTTTTGTCGCGGTCGGCCTCATCGTGGTGTGGGCCCTCTCGGGCCCGATTTTTGGCTTCAACGACACTTGGCAGCTCGTGATCAATACATCCACGACCATCATCACCTTTCTGATGGTGTTCATCATCCAGAACAGCCAGAACCGCGACACCGCGGCGATGCAGATCAAGCTCGACGAACTTATTGTTCGGTTGGAGGGGGCGCGTGAGGAACTCCTCGACCTAGAGGAACTCGATGAGGAAGATCTCGTCGTAATTCGGCGAGATTTCTGCAAGCGGGCATCGAAGGCACGTCGTGAAGCCGATGAAAGTAGAGCCCCTGGGACCGCCTGATGCTTCGTGATTGAGGCCAGCCGTCCCTGGAGAAGCGGCCGCCCCCAGCCCCTTGCCGCTGACATAGCTGAAGCCGGTGCCGCCGCCGACATACAAACCTCCGAGCGTGGTCGACGTTGCGCTTACGATGGGACAGCTTCGAAAAGTTGAGTTGGCGAACAAAATCTGTCCTGAGAAGTTCAGCGTTTGCTGACCAGGACCTGTTTGGACATGCGGCGCTGGCGCGTTCCGATTTTCGAATTTGACACGGCAATCGCGCGGGCAATCGCCCGGCGTGCCGCGCCTGAATGGGAGCGCCCGTTAAGGCTTGCGACGCTTCTCGCTGATGAGCGGCTCGTGCTTGGCCTGTCCGTGGGAGCGTGGCTGCTGACGCGTCCGCAGTCGCGCCACCGACGCAGGGCCGCCAGCCACATACTTCTTTCGGCTCTAGTCACTTCGGCCCTACCGCACGCGTTGAAGAACGTCCTTGCGCAGGAACGGCCAGATCGTCTCGAACTCGGTCGCAAGCGTCATGGCGTCCCGAAATCCGGGAAAGCGCTAGACTCGTTCCCGTCAGGCCATGCTGTTCACATGGGCGCGTTGGCTGCAGCGATTTCGCGCGCCTGGCCGGAGCGCGCAGGCTGGGTTTGGACCGGTGGCGCGCTGATCAGCCTGACCAGGATTGCGCTGCTTGCCCATTGGGCGAGCGACGTGCTGGCAGGGGCGGCTCTCGGGGCGGGAGTGGAATGCCTGCTCAATTCGCTCACCGAGGCGAGATCTGATGTCCCTCGTCAATAAGACCAAGACCGCGCTGGACGAGTCGCGCATGCTGATGCTGGGAGCCCAGGTCCTGCTTGGCTTCCAGTTCCAGGCACCCTTCCAGAACGCGTTCTCTGGACTATCGTCGCTCGAAAAGACGCTCGAACTTGTCGTTCTCGCGATCATCTTGGGCGTCGTAGGCCTCTTGATCACGCCGAGTTCCTACCACCGGATCGCGCTCGCGGGCGAGGCGAGCCGGGAGCTCCTGCTCCTCATCGACAGGATCGCCATCGCGACGCTCGCGCTTTTCGCGGTGGCGATGGGGATTGACCTCGGCCTTGCCGGTTCCCGGATCGCCGGCGCTGCCGTTGGAACGCTGGCGGCCGCCATTGGCTGCGCAGCATGTGCTGCGCTCTGGCTGGGGCCTTGTCTTGCTCGGGATAGGAGGGAGGAGATGCCAACATCGCACGAGAAGACGCCCATGGAAGCGAAAATCGACTACGCCTTGACCGAGGCCAGGGTGGTGCTGCCCGGCGCGCAGGCGCTGCTCGGATTTCAGCTCGCGATCGTTCTCACGCAGACCTTCGCCGAGCTGCCATCGAGCCTGAAAATGATTCACGGCCTGGGGCTGGCGCTCATCGCCATCGCTACGGCTCTCCTGATTGCCCCGGCGGCGTACCACCGGATTGCGTATGGCGGCCGCGACGATCCGGCCTTCCACACGCTTTCGAGCAGACTGATCCTGCTTGCGACGGCGTTCCTTGCTCTCGGCATTTCCGCGGACGCTTATCTCGTCGCTACCCAGATTGCGGGTGACGATGCGTTCCCCGGCGCCTTCGCAGTCGTAACCGCGGCGTCGCTCCTGGGGTTTTGGCACGCTTGGCCCTGGCTCATGCGCAGGCGAACCGCGCCAGTCGGAACGCGCGGAACCGACTAGTGATCGTCGCGGTTAGACCATGGAGGTGGGACGAGACATGGCAGCGCTGGTTCATATTGCGGGCATGATCATCGCGCAGCAAATCGCGAGAGGCCAATATCCCCGCGTCGTCGCGATCCCCTTGAGCCTGCTGATATCGCGGCTTCTTACCGCACCTTTGGCGCTCGCCGTATTCTCTTTCGTGCTGCATCAGCTTTCGAGCCGGATCGTCCAGCGCCGCGAACCTCTGCGGAGGTGAGGGTGGTCGCGCGCATGTCGTCGCAGCAATTCCGCGAAAGGCTGGCCGCCTTGGATCTGGGCGTCGAGGATTGGGCACGACTTACCGGTGTACGCCGACAACGCGTTCTGCGTTGGTGCCACGACGAAGAGCGGATACCGGCCTGGGTGCCCATCTTCACAGCCACTCTTGCGATCCGAGAGGCCAGGGACTTCGTACTAGCAATCCTGGATGCCCGCTCAGCAGCGCCGCGATCAAAGCGGGCAGGGGAGGCGGGCGCTGGGCGATCAATCCCAAGGGATTGACCACGGAAGCGCCGGCGTCGCCGAAATCCGCGACAATTTCGAGTGACTAGGATAAGGTGACGGGCGATTGCGGTGCTAGCGGTCAGCCCGCAAGAACTCGCATCGGGCGTAAGTGCTTGATCGCCGCAGAGAGAGAGCTGAAGGAGCTTCGTCATCCGCCCCGGCGAAGCGCGTTCGCGCGGCGTCATTCCGCCGGCCTACCGCCGACCCGGAGCCAAAGTACCTTACCCTAGTTAACGTGCGCACTCGGCCGTGCCCGCAGCCGGAACGATTTGTGTTGTTCTTCGTTGCCGGCTCATCCGTTGTGGAGTTGTGGTCATGGTCAAAGCGCCGGCGAGCCGGACTAGTCGCGTGCTGAGGTCTAGCCCTGTTGGCGCCACCATTCACAGCGGTGCAGTTGTGCCGGCAGCGGATCTACGCCAGCCCGGCTTCTTCGAGGATCCGATGCCCGAGCGTGTCGAGCCCTGCCTCGCGCTCCTCGTCGGCAAGCCGCCCGAAGGAGATGATTGGCTTTTCGAGGTGAAATGGGACGGCTATCGTCTCGCCATTCATATCGAGCCCGCCCGCAAGGTCCGTATCTTGACGCGCGGGGGGCACGATTGGACGCACCGCTTCCCGACCATCGCCGCTGCCGCGGCTGAGTTGGACGTCCAAACCGCGATCATTGATGGCGAAGCGGTCGTCCTGGATCAGAAGGGGGCGTCGAACTTCGCGGCTCTCCAGAAGGCGCTCGGTGGCCGTGGTGGCAAGCGCCATGCCGAGGAGGCAATCCTTTTTGCCTTCGACCTGCTATACTTCAACGGCCACGATCTGCGCGGTCTATCGCTCGAGGAGCGACGTGAGATGCTGGTCCAAGCGCACGAGGGCGCCCCACCCGGCATCCGCATCAGCGAGGAGATCGACGCGCCCGGCGCCGCGCTGCTGCGACAAGCCTGCGCCATGGGCCTTGAAGGCGTCATCGGCAAGCGGCGGGATTCGCGCTATCGCTCAGGCCGTGGCGGAGAATGGATCAAAGCCAAGTGCATCCAGTCCGAGACTTTCCTGATCGTCGGCTATGAGCCATCCTCTGTAGCGCTGGGCGGGATCGGCAGCCTGCTTCTCGCTGGTGACAGCAGCTACGGCTGGGTTTATGCGGGCGACGTCGGCACAGGCTTCTCCGTCGCGACCGGGACTGACTTGCGTCGACGGCTAGATCGCCTCACGACGACCACGCCGGCGGTCAAGATCAGAGGCCGCAAGCGCGTGGTCTGGGTAAAGCCGGTACTTGCGGCCGAGATCGAATTCCGCGGCTGGACCGATGACCACAAACTGAGACACGCTTCCTACAAAGGCTTCCGCGACAAGGCCGAAATGGGTGCAATTTTCCGGGTGGCTTGAGGCGACCCCCTGCAGTCCTCGTAAGCAGGACTATTCCCGCGACTCCCCAAGATGCCTTGCCACAGCGTCGGTGCTGGTCCCGGCGCGGGCTACCGCACGTTTGAGCTTCTCCTCTGTTATGGACCATTTCTGAGTCCAGTAGCGGACTTCGTGGGGCTCGCTGATATTGATCAGGGCTCGGTCTTGGGCGCCGCGGTCGGCCAGATCGTCAGGCACGATAGCCTCCCCGTGCTGCGCGTCGAGATGCGGCCATCGTTGATGCTCCCACCGCTCGAAGCTCTCAACGAGGATGGCGAGCTTTTGCTCTTCATCAGTGCCTTCTAGACATCCCGACAGTTCGGCAATGTGTTCGGTGACGCGTTGGCAGTCCAATTCGCACTCGATCGTTGCGACCGAATTCCACCCAGAGAGCTTGTCGCCTGAGAGTCTCGAATGGGCAGGCATAGGGTACCTCGTGATCAGTCCGATCATATCTAGTTAGCGCGCCGCTCCGGTTTTTGAGGCGCCTGGAGATCAGTCGGGGTCTTTGGTGCGTCTTTTGGATCGACGTGACCGGACCGCAGTTCGCGCGTGGTGCCGGCATGGTGGAGGTTGAAGCCGATGAATATCGCGACGATCATTGCTCCGACGACGGCAACGATTACCACGGCGCCTTTCGCGGCCTTTCTGGGCGGTGGCGGTCGCTCCGGCATAACAACGCTCCCGATCTGGCGAGTTCTCTCCTGAACGCCAAGCGGACGGTCCGCGTTCCACCAGCGCCGCGCCTTTGCGGCTATTCACCCGGGGATCGGGATAGGGTCGTGGCGTCGATTAAGCGTGCTGTCGACGAAGGATTATGAGCAGCTACGGCTCCGCCAGGCTGGTACCACTCCCGGCATGTTCGTGGACGTAACGGTTTCTTCGCCGTGCTCGGCGGGCGCGACCTCGCGCGGCGGGCTGGCCTGAGAAATGGTGAGAAGGCATTGACCGACCTCATTTCTGAGGTCGGCTTCCTTCTCGCCGACACACTCCGGAAGTAAACGTCTAGCGGCTGCCTTTAGAGCTTCCTTCTCAGGATCGGCAACGGGTTGACCCTATCCGCCGGCGGGCCCGCCCTGATCGGGATTCTTGAGATCGACAATTGATGGTGCCGCTCGGACTTGGCCGATCTGCCTCGCTACTCCCTGTTACCACGGCCTCCGAATAGTGCTTCTCCGCGGAGAGGCCTTCCGGATCCTGGGGATCGTAGGGCGCGTGCGGACCTGTCGGGTGAGCTGAGCGCGGGTTGGGACCCGCGCGCGTCTGGCGCTCCTCACCAGGCTGACCTGGACGTCGTGGGGTGGAATAGACCTCGGGCGTGAGCGTCGGGCCCTCGCGTTTTTCGTCCATCTCATTCTCCTCGTATTAACGAACGACCATCTCTCACTCCGGTTCCCGAGTCGCTCTTTGCTCCTGCACTGCGGCGGCACGTCTCCGGGGTTCGATCGCACCAATGGCGGCCTGATCGTCTTCGCGGGAGGCATCCCCGTCCGTGATCAAGACGGCCGATTGCTCGGGGCGATTGGCGTCTCGGGCGGCGCGGTTTCCCAAGATCAACAATTGGCCGAGGCGGCGGTCGCCGCGCTCGTGGCCGAGCACTGAGAAAGGAATCCTGGCAATGACAACGCTGAAGAAAATCGCCGCCGCTACCGTTTTGATTGGCGCAATGCTCGGTGCCGGCGAAGGCGCTCGCGCCGTCAACACAAGCGAAGCCGAGCGCAATCGTACGGCGGTAAGAAACGGACTGCAGGCCTGGGCGGACGGAACGGGAAGCCCGTACGAGCTCCTTGCCCCCAATGTCCGCTGGACCATCACCGGGAACTCGCGCGCAGCCAAGCTTTATCCTTCGAAGGAAGCGTTCCTGGGCGAGGTCATTCGGCCCTTCAACGCAAGGATGAAGGCTCGCCTCGTTCCAAGCGTTCACCGGCTTTACGCTGAGGGCGATACGGTTGTGGCGCATTTCGACGCCGAGGGCGTGGCAAGCGACGGCAAGCCATACGTGAACACCTACGCGTGGATCCTGCGCATGCAGAACGGGCAGATCGTCGAAGCGCATGCCTTTTTCGATGCGATCGCTTTTGACGATCTTTGGACGCGGATTACACTTGAATAACCCCGATCCGCAATGGCGCGGCACGCGTCGGTGCCGCGCCAATTGCAGAAATCCGAAATCTGCCCGAAAGCTGACGTCCTATCAGAACTGAGCTTTGGCGTTAGGGGCACGATCTGATGCTGGTCCGGCAGGCATGTGGCTACCTTTTCGATCGAACTGCACGCGAGTTCAGGATGGTGATGCCACGCCGGTTCACTGGCTCCGCCGCCGTGCTGATCTTGCTGATTGCGGCGCTCACGCCAAGACCGGCGGCGGCGCAGGTCGCGAGCGATCTCGCCACCTCCGACCGGGCCGAGCCGGAGGCTCTATCAGCTTCACCTGGCTTCGCTCGGCGCGAGCTACGCCCGGATGAACCAGGCCTGCACGGCACTGCGCTTCTTCTTCCGGGTCACGCTGGGCCGGACTGGCTTCGGTGACCGCATGGCGCGGATACCGATGCCGGAGCGACTGCCGGTCGTGCTGGGGACCGAGGAGGTCCCGCTGCTTCGCAACCCGTGCGCACGGCCCGGCATCCGAAACCGTTCACAGGAGAGGACTTTCGGACACTGCCCGATAGCAGACATTACGGGGAACGGCTCCGCGAGCATCATGTGTCCATGGCCGTCGAGCCACGACTTTGGTGGCCGCGTCGCGAGAATAGGCACCCGCATCATTGGTTCCACTGATGCGGTTGCCAGCCGACCGCCTAAACATCGCGTATCTTCCCAAACGCGGAGGCGAGAAGCGATGAAACGAGGCACAGTTGGTTGGCAAAGCATTCGAGAAGGCGGGCTGAAAGCGCTTCTCTGCGGTTCTTTCCTCACAGGCGCCTACCTCGCATCAACGATGGCTGCAAAGACGCAAGTGCAGACAGGGCACTTTGCCCGCGAGTGTGCCCTGAAGGAAATCAAGGTCATAACCCTGATCGAGGATCATGGGGCCGCCGAGGACCTGCCTGCGGATCAGCTGCACAACGCGGTGCTGATGCAACTGCGCGCGCGCTCGGCTTGCTATGAGGGTCGCATTGAGCAGGCGCTCGCGCTCTACGACAGCATTCTCGATCTCGGGCCAATCGCATCGGCTAAGCGCTAGAGCATTTTCGAGCGAAGTGGACACCGGTTCGCGTGAAGAAAATTCGTCAAAACAAAGGGTTAGAAAATTTTCAAGTTTCGGAGAAACGCGGAAATACTCTAGAAGACACGCCAACGAGGATGCTCGACAGCGAAAATGCCAAAGGCGATTTACTTCGTCGGGGCGCGCGCTTGCCGCCGCAATGTTCGCAATTGCACAACAAGCGGTGCCCTTACAGAAGTCGACCTTTGAAGCTGATCTTCCGCGGGCCGCGACCTTGACCGCCGAGCTTACGTCCAGGCCCCTGAGTCTGCGCAGGCTGTGCTCGCCTATCTTTGCGGTTCTGCCCAGATACTGCTTGCTGCCGCTGGAATGCAGCCTGGTGTAAGCCACCGGCACGCCGCGAAGTCTCTGAAAAGAAATTGGCGCCCGTATCGTTACTTCCGATGATGCAGTGGCGCCAGCAATTCACCTAGCATTGCTTCTCGGGCCAAGAATCTTCGGGAGATCATCGATGTCGGAAACGCTCTCCAACGCGCCACAATTGAACGGCTTCACGTCCGAACTGGTCGAGCCAATGACCAGCAAAGCGGCTTTCTATGTCAGCATGGCCCACCGACATGTTCGGCGGGCGCGAACCAAGAAGATACTGCGCGCGCTGAGCGACGAGCAACTCAGGGACGCCGGCATAGACAGGTCGCTGATCCATTCAGGCCCGGAATTCGAGGTCGATGTTCGCCTAATGAGCGCTCTGATGTCGCTAAGGTGAAATACCACCTGTCAAACGGCGCTCAATTGCGTACGGTAAATGCTGCGCCATCAGAAGACGCTCAATAACTTCACCAAGAGCGGGCGCCGTCAGAGGCTTTTTGAGCGTCGCTGAAGAGAGGCAGGCAAGCCGCATTGGCGCCAAGCACGCTTACGCCCCAAACGTGGCCTTTGCAGCACTTAACGGGAGGAGCGCGATAAGCGCGCGGCTTCCGATGGCATCTCGCCGAAACGGCGACGATAGGCGGTGGCGAAGCGCGCCGAATTGGTGAAACCGTAGCGGCGCGCGACCGTGGTAACCGAGGCGCCGGATGCGCCACAAGTCAGATCGTCACGCGCTAGCTCAAGGCGGATGGAATGCAACACGCCAAGGGGCGTATTGCCGCGGAAATGTTTGAACACATGGCCCAACGTTCGCACACTGCATCCGGCTGCGGCGGCGACGTGCGACATGCGGATCGGCTCCGCGCCATTTGCGCGCATAAAGTCCTCCGCGCGCCGAATATAGGCCGGGATCACACCGGAAGTTCCCCTGTCCAACTGATCGACATAGTTGTGTGGCGCGCCGCGGAGCACCAACGAGACAAGCAGATCGGTCAGAGACGCCAATGCGACGGGGTTGCTGGCCACTCCGTCGGGTCGCTGAAACTCCTGCATGACGAAATCTAGCTGGTGCTTCAGACTGGCAGCAAGCCCTCTGCCCCAATCAAGATTGGGCCCGAATTCGAGTGGCTGTCGGAGGCGCTCATCGAGCATGTGCTCCAGCGCATCCTCGACATCGGCTACCTTGAAGAAGACATTCGTGCGCGCGTTGTCATCGCTGATCAGGAGCCGGCTGCCAGGGCCGGGTCTCCAGGCGAGGCCGCGACCGTCGACGGCTGTTGTTGTTGTCGTCGTCGAATTCCCGTTTTGGACCAATGTCATGTGGCCGACGAGCATCGTCGTGAAGCAAAAAAGGTCGCCTTCGTCGCCGTCGACGGAGAGATCGGTTGCGAAGCTGCTGTCGGCGAAACTTGCCAGGATCGAGCCCGCTGCACGGGTCGCGAGCGTAAAAATCGGCTTATCAAACGTCGCGTGCCAAAGTGCGCGGTCCTGGAGTTGGTAAGTGTAGACGCGGTCCGATTTGGCGACTCGTTCGGTTACGCGCAGCCGGCCGTCCAAATCTCCCGGATGCCTCGCCCGGACAACATCGAACATCGCCAGCAGCGCAGGCTCGATCACAGGCACGGCCATCGATATGTCCCCATCCCGGCCGCGTGAGCCGTTCGCGCCCGCAACATAGACAGATTTCGCAGTGCGTGGACAGATTCGGCGACCAAGACGCAAGGTGCTTCAGAATTGGCATCCGAGACGTCCATAACGTGGCAAGTTGAGCAGGGTGTCGGGTTGACTCGCGGCGACGGCGAAATCCACTGCATTCATCAGGCGGCCGCGGTGGCCGCGGCCTACGTCGGACGGGCCTCGACTCGGAACTGGCGGGGGGCGACGGTCAGATGAGCCTGGGTCGTGAAGGTGGTGAAAACCGGCGTGCGTGGGCAGGAACCTCTGGGCCGATGATCGGTCTGGATGGTGTATCCGCCCAGGCATTATCTGACACGATCGGCGCGATCTATGACTGCGCGCTCGATCCGCAACTATGGCCTGACACCTGCCTGAAGATTGCCGATCTTTGCGAGAGCACAGGGGGCGGCATCTGCGTGCACGATCTGCGGCACGCGCGAAACGATCAGCTGTTTGTGTTCGGCTATCAGCCGCAATTCCTTGAGACGCTGGGAAGCCAGTATGCTCAAAGTCCGATGGCGGCAGCGGACATCGTCGCCAGCGTCGGCGACGTCAACATTCTCTCCACCGACCGCCCCGCCTTGCTCGAAAGCCGCTTCTACCAGGAAGTGCTCGCGCCGTTCGGGCTGACGGACATGATCTGGTTTCCGGCGTTGCGGACCGGCGGCCGCATGGCCTCGATGCATGCATCGCGGAAAGACAAGGCGCCGCATTATCAGCAGTTCGAGATCGGCCTGTTCAAGCTGCTTTCGCCGCATGTCTGTCGCGCTCTGACGATTTCGGATGCGCTCGACATCCGGACGCTGCGGTCCGAGATGCTGGAGAAGACGCTCGATGTCCTCGCCGCGGGCGTTTTCCTCACGGACCGCGGTGGCCGGGTCGTCTACATGAACGAAACGGCCGCGCGCCAGGCCAAAATAGGCACGTCGATTCGTATCCTGAACAACCGCCTCGATCCCGTCGATTCCGCCGCACGGGCCGCCTTGTCCGTGGCAATCGCCCAGGCGACGAGTCATGACGATGAAGGGGCTACAAACCCGCGTTCGCTCGCCATCCCAGCTGTAAGTGGCGCCGGCTATATCGCAACCCTGCTGCCGGTGCAGCGCGGCCAGCGACGCGACATCGTGGCCCCGTTCGCGGCTTCCGTCGCCATCTTCATGCAGGATCCGATCGAAGCCCCGATGATGCCCGGCGAGGCCTTCGCCAGGCTTCACAAGTTGACCGGAGCCGAATTGCGCGTGCTGATGGCGCTGGCGCAAGGGCTGGGCGCCAAGGATGCAGCCGACATGCTCGGCATTAGCGAGCCCACCATACGCAGCCATTTGCAGCACATGTTCTCGAAAACCAACACTCTGCGCCAGGCCGATCTGCTGCGCCTGTTGCAGAGCTCGACGCCGGCGGTTCGGGCTCCGCAAGCCCTGTGACGGCGCGTGTCATACCGGGCTTGGCCGCGATTGATCCAGCGAATCTCATCGGTTCCGATGATGCGCAGCGACGCCGAATGGCTCAGCATTCCGCGGAGCTCCGCCTAACGGGTTAGCGCGTGACCCGAGCCGCAAAGGCGCATGGAATTTCAAACGTCGCCATTTGGGCTGCGGGGAGTCTAACTTGTTCTGTATCCCGAACTCTCGCCGCAGTGTTTCACGCGGCGATCTTCGCTGCGTGGCTGTCTCGGAACGCCGCAGCGGCCTGTTTCCCGCTGCGGCGCTCGTCGGCGTCCTGTCGCTCGTCCCGATCGCCGGACTGACCCTTGGTTCGATGCCGGCCAGCGCGGGCAGTGGCGGTAGTGGCGGTACCGCTCTGGCCAATGCGCCTAGCAACGGGGGTGGGGCTGCGGGACCGGGTGGCGATGTCGGTCAATCCGGGACAGACGGTAGCACTGGCGGCGCCCCCAGTGGATGCGGCTTTTTTGAGAGGACTGGCGGTGGTGGCGGCGGCGGCGGTGGCGGCTCAGGCGGCGGCGCGGGCGCGGCAGGCGGCGCAGGCGGCATTGGTTGCGGAGCGGGCGTAAGCGGCACGGGCGGCGCAGGCGGCGCGGCCGGTGCGGAGGGGGCGGCCGGCGAGGCGGGTGCTCCGGGAACAGCGGGGAGCGGCTCTGGGACAGGCGGCGGAGGTGGCGGCGGTGGCGGCGGCGGTAACGGACTAACGACGGCGGGGCCGCTCGTTAATTCGGTACAGTTGTCCGGCGCGACCGGCGGCAGTGGCGGTCTTGGTGGATCATCCAGCGGCTTCGATCAAGCGAGCGGCGGGGGCGGCGGTGGCGGCGGGGGCGGCGCCGGTCTGGTGGTGACCGCGGCTACATCCATCACCAACCTATCGACGATCACAGGTGGCACGGGCGGTATTGGCGGAGGCGGTGGTAGTATCGATGCCTGTGTCAGCTGCGGGATTGCCGATGCCGGTCTTAGCGGTAACGGCGGCGTGGGGGTGGAATTCACGATCTCTGGAGCGGCACTGACGAATCTCGGCACCATTACGGGCGGCACGGGATCGAATAGCGGGGCTGGTGTTACGGGTTCCGGCCTGACAATCAACAACAGCGGAACGATTTCGGGTGCCTACGGCATTATTGGAAGCGACCTGTCCATCACCAACAGCGGAACAATCAGCGGAACAATCAGTGCGATTCAATTCACAGGCGGCGCTAATACGCTTGTTCTCCAGGCTGGCGCCGCGCAGGGCGTCATATCTCTCAGCGGCGGAACTCTTACATTCAATCAGTTCGACGACGTATCCTTGAGCGTACTCGGTCAACTTGGAACGACGATCATCCAAAACGGATCCGGCACGCTGACGCTGGCCACGGGCGGCAGCGACGTCAGGATTTTTAGCGGTACGGTGGCGGTGGGCTCTGGCCTCGGCGTAGGACCAGTTACGATCGATGGCGGGACATTTCAGATCTATGAAAGTATCGTCACATCCAATCTATTCAGGATCAATACGACCAACGGCACGATCGATACTCAAGCAAACTTTGTCACCCTGGCCCCCGCTTTCAGGATCATCGGCAATTGGGGATCGGGCGCCATCGTTGACGGCAACGGTCCCGGTGCCCTCACAAAAATCGGGTCCGGCCAACTGAGGCTGTTTTCGGTCAACAGTTACACCGGTTCGACTTCGGTCAACGAAGGCACCCTTGCACTCGGCGGCGTGGGCAACATCGCGGCTTCGAGTGGCTTGACTCTGTCACCGGGCGCAACCTTCGACATTCAGCTCTGATAGCCGCCGGCACCACGATCCGGTCCCTGGCAGGTACCGGTGGAACCGTGAATCTCGGCACCAAGACGCTGACATTGTCGAACGCCTCCGGCACGTTCGGCGGCGCCATCAATGGCAGCGGTGGGCTGACACTCATGACCGGGACCCAGGGCCTGAGCGGGAGCAACGACTATACGGGCGCGACTGTTATCGACGGTGGTTCGCTGGCGCTGGTTGGCGGCGGCAGCATCGCGGCTTCGGCTGGCGTGAACATCAGTGCGGGTGGGAATTTCGACATTTCTGGGTCGTCAGGCCCTGGCGCGACGATCAAGCTGATCAATGGCCTCGACGGCACCGTGACGCTCGGCGCCAACACTTTGACGTTATCGGACGCCGTACTCGCCATATTTGGCGGCGCGATTAACGGAAGCGGCGGGCTCACGCTCGCGGCTGGAACGCAAGGCTTGAGCGGGAGCAACGGCTATACGGGCGCGACCTTGATCGATGGCGGCGTGCTGGCGCTGGTTGGTGGCGGCAGCATCGCGGCTTCGGCCGGCGTGAACATCAGTGGGGGCGGGAATTTCGATATTTCTGGGTCGTCGGGCCTTGGCGCGACGATCAAGGTGCTCAATGGCCTCGGCGGCACCGTGACGCTCGGCACCAACACTTTGACGTTGTCGGACGCCTCGCTTTCCATATTTGGCGGCGCGATCAAGGGAAGCGGCGGGCTCACGCTCATGGCCGGAACCCAAGGCCTGAGCGGGAGCAACGGCTACACTGGCGCGACCTTGATCGATGGCGGCTTGCTGGCGCTGGTTGATGGCGGCAGCATCGCGGCCTCCAGTGGCGTCGGGATCGCCACTGGCGCATCCTTCGACATTTCCCTGTCGTCCGATCCCGGCGCGAGCATCAGGTCGCTGACCGGGACCGGTAACGTGGCGCTTGGTTCGAAAACACTGACGCTGTCGAACGGCGCCGGCACATTTGCCGGTGCCATCGATGGAAGCGGCGGCTTGGCGCTGACGGCCGGGACCGAGACCTTGACCGGGAGTAATGGCTACACGGGCGCGACGACTGTCAATGGCGGCAGGCTGGCGCTGAGCGGAGCGGGCAGTATCGCGGCCTCGAGCGGCGTGAACCTGGCAGCGGGCGTGTTCGACATTTCAGCCGTGAGGGGGGCGGGCGCCGCCATCCGGTCGCTGGCCGGTGCGGCCGGAAGCGTGACGCTCGGCTCTAGGACGCTGACGCTGTCGAACGCGTCGGGCACATTTGGCGGGGCGATCACCGGAAGCGGCGGGCTGACGCTGGCGGGCGGCACCGAGACCCTGACGGGAAACAGCTCTGCCTTCAGCGGCACGGTCAATGTCAATTCCGGCAGGCTGCTGATAGGAGCGGGCGGCACGCTCGGCAACGGCGCGGTCGCCTTCAACGTCAACAACGGCGGCACCCTCGGCGGAGGGGGCATGGTCGGCGGCAACGTCGCGGTCAATGCAGGCGGCGTCCTGTCCGCGGGCCTCAGCCCGGGCACGCTGACCATCAGCGGCGATCTGGTCCAGAACATCGGTTCGATCAACACTTTCGAGCTTGGGCAGCCCGGTGTCGTCGGCGGCGCGAGCAATGATTTCGTGAATGTCGGCGGCAATCTTTCGATGGGCGGCACGCTCAACCTCGTCGCGGCGACGGCGGGCTGGTACCGCCTTTACGACGTGGTGGGAACGATCTCCGGCTCGTACGGCACCGTCAATTCGGGGGCGTTGAACCATACGATCTACACGACGATTCCGAACCAGCTCAACGTGCTGCTGGCCGGGGCCGGTCAGATCGTTCAATTCTGGGATGGTGCCGATGCGACCGGCAACGGAGCCGTCGACGGCGGTACCGGCTCCTGGAGCGCCTCCAACACCAACTGGACGTCGCAGCCGGGCATGCAAATCAACGACCAGTGGCGTGGGGGCGTCGGGATTTTCGGGGGCGTGGCGGGAACGGTCACCGTCGCAGGCGCGCAGAACATTCAGGGCCTGCAATTCACGGTTGACGGCTATTCGTTGACCGGCGGAACGTTGAACCTGACCGGCGATCCCTTCAGCGATCCGGCCAAGACCTTCATCACGACCGATGCCGGTGTCACGGCGACGATCGACTCGACCATCGTCGGCGCCGGCATTGGCCTGACCAAGCAGGGCGCCGGCACGCTCATTCTCACCGGCACCAACACCTTTGATGGCGGCATGACGATCAACGCGGGCACCCTGCAGCTCGGCAATGGCGGCACCACCGGCTGGATTGTCGGCGATGTCACCAGCAACGGTGTCCTTGCGATCAACCGGTCCGACACGGTGATATTTGGCAATGTCGTTTCCGGCGCCGGCGCACTGCATCAGACCGGCATCGGCACACTCGTCCTCACCGGCACCAACACTTATACGGGCGGCACCACGATCAACGCCGGCGTTTTGCAGATCGGCAACGGTGGCACCACTGGCTCGATTGTCGGCGATGTCGCCAATAACGGCGTCCTTGCGATCAACCGGTCTGGCGCGCTGACGCTGCCCGGCGACATCTCGGGCACCGGCACGCTGCATCAGAACGGCACCGGTACGCTCGCTCTCACCGGCACCAACACGTATACGGGCGGCACCACGATCAACGCTGGCACCTTGCAGATCGGCAATGGTGGAACCACCGGCTCGATTGCCGGCGATGTCACCAACAACGGCGTGCTTGCGATCAACCGATCAGACGCGCTGACGCTGCCCGGTGACATCTCGGGCACCGGCTCGCTACAGCAGAACGGCACCGGCATCACCACGCTGGCGGGCGCGGCAAGCCATTTCGGTGCGACGGCGGTCAATGCCGGCACGCTTCGGGCGAATGCGGCCAACCGGTTCAGCGCCGCCAGCGCGGTCACGGTCGCGGTAGGAGCCGCCCTCGACGCCAACGGCTTCAATCAGGCCATCGCCTCGCTCGCCGGCGCGGGCAATGTGGCGCTCGGCGCCGGGCGGCTGACGCTCGCCAACGCCGCATCCACCACATTTTCCGGTACGATTGCCGGCAGTGGAGGGCTGACGCTTGCCGCCGGCATGCAGACCCTGTCAGGCGTTAGCACCTATACCGGCGCGACCGCCGTCAATGGCGGCACGCTCGTCGTCAACGGCTCTATCCTCTCGTCGTCCGGCGTCACCGTGGCAGCCGGCGCCACGATCGGCGGCTCCGGCCGGCTTCCCTCGATGACCGTGAACGGCACGCTCTCGCCCGGAAATTCGCCGGGTACGCTGACGGTGAATGGCAATCTCGTGGTGGGGGCGGGCTCGCTCTATCTTGCCGAGGTGCAGGGCGCGGTGTCGGACCGGATCAACGTCACCGGCACGGCTGCGCTCGCCGGCACGCTGCGGCTCGTGCCGCTCGGCGGCGCCTATCTGTTTTCCGCGCCCTATACCCTGCTCTCGGCGGCAGGCGGGCGGACCGGCAGCTTTAGCCCGGTCGACACGACAGGTGCCTTCGGCGATGGCGTCACCACGAGCGTCGCCTATACCGCGACCGATGTGCAGCTGACTTTGTCGCCGAAGCCGCTGGCACCGATCGTCGACCCCGAGCCGCCCGTCACGCCGACCGACCCTCCGGCCGAACCGCCGGTCGCGCCGCCGTCCGAACCGCCAGTCACGCCGCCGGCTCCAGGCCCCGGCACGCGGCTTGGCATTGGTCGGCTGGCCAACGCCTATGCGGTCGCTATCGGCATCGACAGGGCGGTGGCGGGCGGTGCCGACCCGTCCTCGCTGTTCGGGATCTACAACCTGCCGGCGGCGGCGATCCCGGCTGCGGTCAACCAGCTCTCGGGGGAGGTCCACACCGCCGTTCCGGCCATGGCGGTCTCGGCCGCCGACCAGTTCCTGCGCGTCATGCTCGATCCGGAAGCGGCCGGGCGTCTCGCCGGCGAGGCCGTGCCGGGGCCGGGCCAGGCCTTGTTCTCGGCTCTGGTCAGCAAAGGGGGCAACGCGCCGACGCGGCCAGCCGTGCTCGACCCCTCGCGCTTCTCGCTCTGGGGCGCGACCTTCGGCTCGACCGGGCGCAGCGAGGGCGACAGGGCTGTGGGCTCCGCGAATCGCAACCTCTCCGATGGCTTTCTGGCAGTTGGAGCCGACGTCAGACTTGGCTCGAACACGGTCGCGGGTCTCGCTGTCGCGAGCGGCCAGTCGCGCGCCTCGCTGTCGGGTGCGCTCGGCAAGGCGGAGGCTGACGTCTTCCAGGCCGGGTTATATGCCAGGACCACCCTCGGGACCGTCAACCTCGCCGCGGCTCTGGGCTATGCCAGGCTGGATGCCAACACCACCCGCGCGATCCCCGCGCTCGCCCGCAACGGCATCACCGCCTCCTATGTGACGCAAGGCTGGAGCGGCCGGATCGAGGCCGGCGTGCCGTTGGCAAGCTGGGGTGCCCTCACGTTCGCGCCGCTGGCCGCCTTCCAGGCCGTGCGCGCGAGCAGCCCCGCCGCGATCGAGCGCGAGGGGGCGGGTTCAGCCCCCGGCACGCTGACGCTGGCAAGACGTTCCGACATGACCAGTCGCAGCGAACTTGGGCTGCGGATCGACGCCACTCTGTTGGCGGGCGCCGCTCCCGTTACCGGCTTCGTTCGCGCCGCCTGGGCCCATTACTACCAGCGCGACGCCGACCTGACTGGCTCGCTCAACGGTCTTCCCGGCGCGAGCTTCACCGCCGCCGGCGCCAGACCCGACCGCAACGCGGTCTTGCTCGCTGCGGGCGCCGACATCAGGCTCAGCCAAAGCGTCAGCCTCGGCGCTCGGATCGACGCGGAGCTATCCGAGAACAGCCGCCGCATCGGCGGAACCGCTCAGCTCAGGGTCAGCTTTTGACACAGGTGAGGCCTGCGCGATCGGTTGGGTGTCGGGTGACGTCGGCTGGGCGCATCACCTAAGGCTGCATGCCACCCGACCCGCTCACTTGCTGCGGCCGCCCCCCGAGACGCCCTCGTGCCAGCCTCGACCTTCCCCCAAACCGGCAACTAAACTGGCCGAAACCGGCAGTTGTCGGAGTCTGAAATTGTGGAAAGCGGAAGTTCCATCCGAATATGATCCACCGCATGAATCCATAGAGAACCCAGAGATCGCGCCGCTGATCTGATCGAAGGTTGTAGGGGCGGGACAATCGAGAACCTCCGGTTGCAGGACGCATGGCCGGATAGCCAGCCGTCTTTGCGGTCTTCGAATTCGTTTGGTCGCTTTATCACGACTTCAAGGAGCACCTGGTTCGCGAAGAAGACCGTGCTGATCCCAACCCAGGCCCTACTGGCGACCTCTACCGGATTTCCCGGCTTCGGGTTATAATGCACTTTTCCAGCAACCTTTTCGTAACCTGGGAGGGTGTTGATTTAGCCTGTCGACTGTCCGCCACCGTGGTGACCCCAGGTGCCTGCACAATTCACGACGCGCGATCTCCCACAACACGAACAACTCCAGGCTTGGCGAGCCTGGAATGGCGGGCTCTTTCACGTAGAGGACGCAAGCGCGGCATGTCCTTACTCGACGGTAGCCTGGGCGCCCCGCAGTTCGGGGTTTCTACGGTTAAGACACCGCGCGTCACGATGACGAGAGACAGGCGACTTGTGCGCTCTAATCCTGTGGATCATTGGGTATTCACGGTCGGCAAGCGCCATACTAGTGGCCATTTTCGAGGCGAGTGCCTGAGATTCCACCTCACGTTCCGTTCATCGTGTCGCTTGGTCACTCGTTTACCAGCCAGCGTGCGCCCGACGCGGCTGTATAGAGCGCGAACGGGCACGTCAGTTCGCACTTTCGAGACCAGGAGCGCCAGGCTCGGCTCGATCCGCGCCGGCATACGATCGAAGATCAACGCACGCTGGCCGGCGGCAGAGCGGCGCGCAACCGGCCCCTTCAAGGTCTCGGCGACCGGCCCCGACCGACCGCAACACGCGACGCGCACACTGAACGAAACTCCGCAACGCTACGTAGCGCCAACGGCGGCACATCCGAATAGTTCCAACCTTCTTGACACCCTTACAGGCGATGACAACTGGTAAGCAGGTCATTCGATCTTCGGGGCGAAACCTATGCAGAATAAGCCATGCCGTGTGATTGCCGTGTCGGACGAAAAGCAGATCATTATCAGCGCTGACCCTAGCGAGGGTGCGATCCTGCTGTTCGAAGTGCCAGGGGAAGCTAGTCTGGAGCTCAAGATCCCCGCGATCGCCTTCGCAAAGCTGGAAGGCCTGCTCGCCAAAGCGAGCGCGACCCAAGCGAAGCTCAACAGGCCGCAGTGATGTCGGACACGTCACGGCTGCCACCCGAAGACCCCGCCGTCGATATGAAGACGGATGACGAGTTTCGACAAGCTCTTCAACGCGTTCGCGAACTCGAAGATGCAGAAGTTGGTACTTCCCATGACGTGGAGCGTGCCGCGCTCGAGCGTGCTATCGCCGCGTTCATGGACCGGCGGCGCGGTTCCGGCACGGATCGGTCGATTTGAAGCTTGAGCCACCGGATAAGGAAACGGCGCTCCTGATCGCAGCCGCCATTATAGCGGTGTTTGGCGCGTGCGTTGCGATCTGGTTTGGTCCGTTCTGAAAGGCGCGCAGACGAGATGCGCCCGAGTTTCTCAAAAAGCCGCCCGTGACCCAGGCGAAGCCGTAGCGCGAAAAAATCGAACGATCTGTCATCATCGAGCCTCCGGTCCATCCGCTAGAATTACGCAGCGGGCTCGCCTTTGCTCCGAGCTCGTTCGGCACGCCGCTCGAATTCGTTCCTCAGCTCCTCGAGTCGATGCTGATCCATTTCCTCGAGATCCAGGAGTTCCTCCCGCGCGCCTTCCAGCCGCACGATCAGCTCGTCGAGCTTGATCTGCATCGCGGCGGTATCGCGGTTCTGGCTGTTCTGGATGATGAAGACCATCAGGAAGGTGACGATGGTCGTCGAAGTGTTGATCACGAGCTGCCAGGTATCATTGAATCCGAAGAACGGCCCCGATACCGCCCAAATCACGATGATCGTCAGCGCCAGGAAGAAGGTGTGAGGCTTGCCGGCCCAGCGTGAGACGACCTGGGAAAGGCGCGTGAAGAACGAGGCGTTGCTCGCATTGAGCTGGTTCAGTGAGCTATCGTAGTCGGACATTGTATCTCCGGAATTGCGGGTTGCGGCGGATAACCGCAACCCGCCTCTGACATCACGCAGCCTTCGGCTGTGCCGACTTGTTGATCGATCCGACCCCAAGCTTGCTGAATAATTCGTCGGTCTTCACCTCCTCCGCCAAGGTCTGGTCGAGCAGGCTCACGGCTTCCGTCAGACCGAGTTGCTGCGCCCAGGCCTTGAGCGTGCCGTAGCGCGCGATCTCATAGTGCTCGACGGCCTGGGCCGAGGCGAGAAGGCCCGCATCAAGTGCAGGACTATCGCCATAATCCTCCATCACCGCTTTGCCCTCCTCGACAATGCCAAGGATGGCGTCACAGGTTTTGCCGCGCGCCGCCTTGCCGGCGATCTCGAACACCTGTGCGAGCCGCTCGACATGCCCCTCGGTTTCGCCGCGGTGTTTCTCGAAGGCGGCCTTCAGCTCCGCCGAGTTCGCCGCCTTCGCCATTTTGGGCAGCGCCCGCAGGATCTGCTTCTCGGCGTAATAGACGTCCTTGAGGGTGTCGATGAACATGTCGTTCAACGTCTTCGGTTCAGTGGCCATGTGACTCTCCGCGAGAGGGTTGATGGAGTCACAAACCCGGGCTTTTCAGCGCATTCCGGGGGGTGACCGCGAAGCCGCGCCGCATCGAGCGTGGCGCGCCGATAACCTGCAGGCTCGGCGCGGGTTCCGCTTGGTCCGCCATCGTACAAAACAGTACGCGCCGGATCGAAACCGCGTCCGCCACGTTTGCTTCTCGATTCACATCTGCGCGGGAGAATGAAGATGGCTGATGACATCAAGCAATCGCCCAGCAACTCCGAATCGGAATTCCAGGCATTCAGTAGACGTGTTGACGAGGGAGCGGTAGGCCGCGCCTCCGAAAAGGCGGGGGCCGGGGGCGACGACCGAAACGGCGAATTGACGGCGAACCTGAAAGAGTTCGGCATCGATACCGACCGGATGGCCGAGGCCGCGAACGAGCGCGTAGGCGATTTCCAGCAAATGCTGATAGACGAGGTTCGGAACCGCCCGATGCAAGCGTTATGCTGGGCTGCGGCGGCCGGAGTTGTCGTCGGCCTGCTTGCAGCGCGCTGACCACACGTTCGGCTCGGCATTCACCCTCGTCGCGGCCGAGTTGAAGAGCCGTCTGCAACGGCGCTTGTTGGCAATCGGTCTCGCTGCAGCCGCGACTTTCCTGCTTCTGTGCACCGGCGGCTATCTGCTTGATGCGCTCCATGCCTGGCTCTCGCTTCACTACGGTCGCGTGGGTGCCAGCCTAATCGTTGCCGCGCTCCTGCTGGTCGCGGCCGGTGGCCACGCGTTCTGGGCGTCGCGGTTGAACAAGGCTCCCGTATCCGGCAGCCTCTCCAGGGCTCTCCCGAGTGTCAATGGAACGCTGCTGGCCAAGCGTGGCCTCGCCGGCGCAGGAGGTCTCACCGCCGCCCTCGCCACGCTCGGCCTGATCCACTGGTACCGGCGGCGCTAGACGGCCGCCAACGGAGCGTCGTCATAGGAGAACGAATGATGCGAGCCCTCGTCTGGCACGGCAAGGAAGACATTCGCTGCGATACGGTCAGCGATCCCGAAATCGAGCATCCGCGCGATGCGATCATCAAGGTGACGAGCTGCGCGATCTGCGGCTCGGACCTGCACCTGTTCCACAATCTCATCCCTGCAATGCTGCCCGGCGACATCATGGGACACGAGATGATGGGCGAGGTCGTCGAGACCGGCTCCGGCGTCGGCGGGCGCCTGAAGAAGGGCGACCGGATCGTCGTCCCTTTCACCATTACCTGCGGCGAGTGCGAGCAGTGCCGGCGCGGCAATTTCTCGATCTGCGAGCGCAGCAATCGCAAGAAGAAGATTGCTGACAAGGTGTTCGGACATTCGACCGCAGGGCTCTTCGGCTACACGCATCTCACCGGCGGGTTTCCGGGCGGCCAGGCCGAATATCTGCGCGTGCCCTTTGCCGACACGACCCATATCAAAATCCCGGACGGCCTGACCGACGAGCAGGTTCTGTTCCTGGGCGACATCTTCCCGACGGGCTGGCAGGCGGCCGCCCAATGCGACATCGAGCCCGGGGACACGGTGGCGATCTGGGGCTGCGGCCCCGTCGGGCAAATGGCGATCCGCAGTGCGATCCTGCTCGGTGCCGAACAGGTCGTCGCGATCGACTGCCTGCCGGAGCGACTGTCAATGGCGGAGGCCGGCGGAGCGATCACGATTAATTTTGAAGGAGAGCGTCGTCGAGCGGCTGAACGATCTGACCAGCGGAAAAGGGCCGCAAAAATGCATCGATGCGGTCGGCCTCGAAAGCCATGTCTCCTTCGGACAGCCGGACACGCTTTACGACCGTGCCAAGCAGATGCTGCTCGCCGAGAATGACCGACCGCATGTGCTCCGCGAGATGATCTATGTCTGCCGCCCGGCCGGGACGCTTTCGATTCCCGGCGTCTACAGCGGCCTGCACGTCGCGTGTTGCGGTCGGGGCCTGCCACCGAGACCTTGAAGGGGCCGGCTGCGCGCCGCTCCGCGCGCGCTGATCTTCGATCCGATGCTGGAGCGCATCGGAGTTCCGCGGTCTTTACGGATGAGCCCCAGCTGCGACACGCCTCGTTCAAGGGCTTGCGCGAGGAAGCCGAGACGCGACGACCTCATCCGTTTCGGCTATCCGGCAACTCTTCCGATCACGGTCAGAAAATTTGAGCGTGCGTCGAGCCTAGCGGTGCGGTGTCCGGATTGCGCCTGTCGGATCACCATGCTGGGACTCGCTGCACAGGGTGAGACAGAGCCGACCCCCAAATCGGGCGTCGGCCCACTTGATGAGACGATTGGTAATGCATGTATCGCTGCTCAGCTGAGTACGACAGCCAGGATAAGCGCTGCCGAGGCGAAGAGCATTCCTGTCGCAATCGCCCGATCGACCGTGTGATTGCCGTTGCCGAACCGAGCTCGCCTGTCCATGTAATCGATCGACATCATGCCGCCTCGCTCTCAAGCAGACAATTTGTCGTCGCCAGCGCCGTTGCGGCCCGAGCGCAATTCAACGCTGGAACGAGGGAGACGATCGAGAGCCAGTAGAGCATCCATCACCTCGTCGAACGTCACTGGATCAGTGGCGAAGAGCGGGTGGCGTAGCGCGGGGCAAGATTCGACAACGCATGAGTCCGACGCCCAGGATGAAAGAAGCGCGCGCTTCTCCGCAAGACTCAGATGTTCATCCCGTAAAATGTCCCCGGGGCGTTCGTAGAACCGGTCGGGATGCAAGAGCCGATCAATTGGCTCATCGCGAAATGGGGTTTTCGTGAAAGCGGTGGCATTCGCTGGCTGCTTCATGATGGAGCTCTCCGGTTATCTCCTTTCCTCACTGCGAAGAGCAGTTGAGAAGTATTTGGTTCGCCCGACAAGCGGTTCAAGGCCGTCAACGACTCTATTCGTCGTCTCGTTTGGTCAAAGCAACGATCCAAGTAATTCGCGGTTTGAGACGCCTGGAGACGGGATGAACGTCGATTCAACCCGGTCTGATTTCAGCTCGGGAGGATACCTTTCGCCGCGACGCTCGCGCCGCGCGCCTCGAAAAGATCGGCAAAGTCGGCCTCGAAGGCGATCTCGATCGAAATGCGCCGCCCTAGTTCCCGACGACAGGCGCGAAGCAGGTCGCGGCCCAGAGAAAGCGACCGGCACAAGTGCATGAAGTCATGCTCGAGCGCGCCCGTCGGCGTCGTCGTACACATCCGGATTGGTGAGATCACAGCTGCGTGGCTGACAGATGCCGGGCGTCATGGTGGAAGATGCCCTCCGGAATGCGGGGTGAGAGCACGTCGTCGTTGTGATCGAAAGCGGCAAAGTAGCGCCATGCATTAGTGCGCAGCCTGCGCTCTTGGAGCGAAGCCATGGCAAGAATGAAGAATTGAACCAAAAGCCCCGCGGGCGCGAGCGCATGCGGTACAACTTCAGCGCGGATTGATGGCATCTCCAGAACAGCCCTAAGCTACCGCCTGCAGACCAAGCTCGCCGCCACGGCGTCGCCGGATGGACGTCGCCGCGGCGCGGACGCCCGGTAAGCCGCTGTAGATCGCAGTATACTCCTGCGTCATGCGCTCGACCGTGAAACGCTTCTCGAAGGTCGCCCGCACTTTACCACGGTCGAGCTGATCCAGACGAGAGACTGCGTCGGCGGCATCTGTGACGGATTCCACGATGAAGCCGGACACCCCGTCATCGATCACTTCCGGCACCGAACCGCTGCGGAAGGCGATCACGGGCGTGCCGCAAGCCATGGCCTCGATCATGACGAGGCCAAAGGGCTCGGGCCAGTCGATCGGGAACAGCAAGGCGCGGGCATTGCCGAGGAAATCGGCCTTCTGCTCCTCGTCGATCTCGCCGACGAACTCGACATTGGGATGCGAGGCGATCAGCCGCGCGATCGTATCGTCCCAATAGGTTTGATCGACCCTATCGACCTTGGCGGCGATCTTGAGCTTCATCCCCGCATGCGCCGCGATCTCGATGGCTCGATCCGGGCGTTTCTCCGGCGAGATGCGGCCGAGAAAGGCGAGATAGTCCCCTTTTGGCCTGGCCGTGAGCGGTAGAAGATCGCGTGGCAGGCCGTGCGCGACATTGCCCGCCCAGTTGAGGTGTCGAGGCAGGGGGCGGCGCTGGTCGCGTGAGATCGAGACCAGCGGAATCTCCGGGAAGGCCGCGTAGAGGCACTTTAAATCGGGAAGGTCGAGCCGCCCGTGCAGTGTCGTCACGGTGCGATCGGCAATGTCGCGGATGAGTGGATAATGCAGAAGATCGGTGTGGAAATGGAGGATGTCAAACTCCTCGGCCCGCTGGCGGACTTCGTCCAGCATCATGATGTGGTAGGGCAAGTGATCCTTCACCGCCGGGTTCAACCTCAGCGCCATGTCGGAGCAGCGGACCAGCCGCGCCGCGGTTTTCGAATCGCCGCTGGCAAACAACGTGACCTCATGGCCCTGTCGGACAAGCTCCTCGGTCAGGTAGGAGACAATGCGCTCGGTGCCACCATAAAGCCTGGGCGGGCAGCGTTCGGCGAGCGGGGCAATCTGGGCGATTTTCATCAGCAAAACCTCCTCGTGAGAGCGAAGCGTCGACAATGAAAGCGCGCGGCCGCGAGGCCCGCGCGGCTGAACCGCCGTTCCCGAAGGACACGGCAGAGGCAGAATAGAAAAATGAGGCCCGGAGCGGCTCCGGGCCTCAAGCCGCTATCAATAGTCCATGCCGCCAGCCGGGAGCGCGGGGGCCGCTTCCTTCTTCGGCAGCTCGGCGACCATCGCCTCGGTGGTGATCAAGAGGCCCGCGACCGAAGCCGCATCCTGGATTGCCGTGCGCACGACCTTTGTCGGGTCGATGATACCGGCCTTGACCAGATCGCCATAAGTGCCCTTCTGGGCATCGTAGCCATGGTTGTAATCCGCGGCCTCGAGCAGCTTGCCGATGACGACCGCGCCGTCATCGCCGGCGTTGTCGACAATTTGGCGGGCGGGAGCCGTGATCGCCTTGCGGACGATCTCGATGCCAGTCTTCTGGTCATCATTGGCGGGCGTCAGGCCCTCCAGTGCCTTGACCGCACGCAACAGGGCGACGCCGCCGCCCGGCAGGATGCCTTCTTCGACCGCCGCGCGGGTGGCGTTCAGGGCATCGTCGACGCGGTCCTTCTTCTCCTTGACCTCGACTTCGGTTGCGCCGCCGACGCGGATCACCGCGACGCCACCAGCGAGTTTGGCCAGACGCTCCTGCAGCTTCTCACGATCGTAGTCCGAAGTGGTCTCCTCGATCTGCGCCTTGATCTGCGAAACCCGCGCCGTGATCTCCTGCTTGGAGCCAGCACCATCGACGATGGTGGTGTTCTCCTTCTCGATGCGCACTTTCTTGGCGCGACCGAGCATCTGCAGCGTGACGTTTTCGAGCTTGATGCCGAGGTCCTCGCTGACGGCGGTGCCGCCGGTCAGGATCGCGATGTCTTCGAGCATGGCCTTGCGGCGGTCGCCGAAGCCAGGCGCCTTGACGGCAGCGATCTTGAGGCCACCCCGGAGCTTATTGACGACGAGCGTGGCGAGCGCCTCGCCCTCGACATCCTCGGCGATGATGAGCAGCGGCTTGCCGGTCTGCACGACGGCCTCCAGCAGCGGCAACATGCTTTGCAGACCCGACAGCTTCTTCTCGTGGATCAGGATGTAGGGATCCTCCAGCTCCGCAATCATCTTTTCGGAGTTGGTCACGAAATAGGGCGAGAGATAGCCGCGGTCGAACTGCATGCCCTCGACGACGTCGAGCTCGGTCTCGGCGGTCTTGGCCTCCTCGACGGTGATGACGCCCTCGTTGCCGACCTTCTTCATCGCTTCGGCGATCATCTCGCCGATCGTGCGGTCGCCGTTGGCCGAGATGGTGCCGACCTGCGCGACTTCCTCCGAGCCGGTGATCTTCTTCGAATGCTCGCCGAGCGACTTGGTGACCGCATCGATGGCAAGATCGATGCCGCGCTTGAGGTCCATCGGGTTGATGCCGGCGGCCACAGCCTTGGCCCCCTCGCGGACGATGGCCTGCGCCAGGACCGTGGCGGTCGTGGTGCCGTCGCCGGCGGCGTCGTTCTGTTTCGAGGCCACCTCGCGCACCATCTGGGCGCCCATGTTCTCGAACTTGTCGGAGAGCTCGATCTCCTTGGCGACGGTGACGCCGTCCTTGGTGATGCGCGGGGCGCCGAACGACTTCTCGATCACGACGTTGCGGCCCTTCGGACCGAGCGTGACCTTGACGGCGTTCGCCAACGTATCGACGCCGCGCAGCATCCGCTCGCGCGCGTCCTGCGAAAACTTCACGTCCTTCGCAGCCATGATTCCTCACTCCTTCAGACTTGAGGTTTCAGTTAGATGGGTTGGGATGGGCCCCCTCAGGCGGCCTGCTTCAGGGTCGCGGTCGCCTCGACCACGCCCATGATGTCGCTCTCCTTCATGATCAGGAGATCCTCGCCGTCGATCTTAACCTCGGTACCGCTCCATTTGCCAAACAGGATGCGGTCGCCGACCTTGACGTCGAGCGCGATGAGCTTGCCCTCCTCGTCGCGGTTGCCGGGGCCGACGGCCACGACCTCGCCCTCCTGCGGCTTCTCCTTGGCGGTGTCGGGAATGATGATTCCCCCTTTGGTCTTCTCCTCGGCGTCGATGCGCTTCACGACGACGCGGTCATGCAGTGGCCGAAACTTCATGAGTTCCTCCGGTTTCCATGTCGGTCACATGTCAAAGCGGGTCGGCCCTGTTCGGGTCTCGCGGCTAGTGTCCGCGCGCCCCAGAGGCGCCGTGCCCGCGCGATGATTTGGGTCGCCCGATTTTGCCTTCAAGGGGCTCGGCAGCACTTTTTTTGATCGAGTGCTAACAGCCTGATAAGGCAGCAGGAATGCAACTTTTCATCTTGCCAGGGCGTTGGAAAGCCGCTGCCATAGGCGCAGTGAAATCAGGGAGCTGAATGGAATGGCTTCGACAGACTTCGCCCGCCAACTCGCGGGCTACGGATTGACCACCGCCGGCATCCTCTACCGCCTGCCGGACCACCCTTCGATCCTGCAGGAATATGTCTGGCAGGATTACGATCTCGCTCCTCGCTTTCCCGAGCTCAACAAGTTCCTCGCCTTCTGGAAAGCCGAGCTCGACGGCAAGCTCTTTCGCATCACTGTGACGCACCGGGACTTGATCGGACCAGCCGATCTCAGCGCTCTCAACGGCGAGTTCCACTTGCAATAGAGTGGCAAGAGCCCGGCGGGCTGCTTGCCGATCGGACTCACGCGAAATTCTGCGGGGCCGCTCGAGGCCCGCGCGAAACAAGTGCGATATCCGGAGCCAGGATATCTTGCTTCTCGGCGAAGGCTGCGAAAACGCCGCGTGCCGTCTCCGCCTCGATGTCGCCGCGCACGGCCGCACGACAGGCCTTCATGGCAAAGCTGTGGGCTGGATCACGCCGTCCCGCGGGCCAATCCGCCAAGAAGACGTAAGCTTCCATCGCGGACGAGATCACCGTGGGTCGCCCGAAGGCGGTCAGCACGATGATGGGACGCTTGAACTCATCGAGCTCCATCGTGATGCTCCCCGGCCAAGCAGTGGATTGTTGTCATCACCATGTCCTCCCGATCAGGCTGACAGAGTCTCGGTGCCGCGCGACAGGCTCGCGACCTCACGATCTGGGCGGTCACCACGATCGAGTGCGATAAGCGCGTCCATGACCTCGTCGAATGAGACCGGCTCGGCGGCAAAATCAGGATGCCTCAGCTGCGGGCATGAGGTGACCGCGCAGGCATCGGAGGCCCAGGAGGACAAGATCGCTCGTTTCTCTCCCGGGGTTAAAGACCAATCCTCGAGGACATCGCGCGGCCTTCGATAAAAGCAGCTCGGCCGCAGTAACCGATCGCGATCGTCGCGTCGCCGCATGCGGTTGAGGCAAACGGAACTGGAACATTCGGCTTTGGCATCTCAGGCTCTCCCAATGACTCCTTTCAGCGCGAAGAGCTTCGCGACGGAAATCTGGGAATATGCCGGCTTGGTTCAAGAGGCCCGTGTAGTAGATTTGAAGGCAGATCGCGGTGCTCGCGGACTCTCGTTCGCCGGCCCGCCCGAACCTCTGTGCGAAGGATGCCGTTAACTGTGACGGGCACGAAGCGCCAAGTCATCTTCATCCTCGGCGATGCCCGCCAAGTCGACGGCACGCCACGCGGTCTCTAGAGCGGCCTGCGCCCGAGCAAGATCATTCGCATCCAGTGATGAGAACCGCATTTTTCCTCTGCATTCTCGACGGCCAGAGATGTGAGGTTGCCCGCCTGAGGCTGCAAGCGCATGACGCCGGCTTCAAGCGATCGATCACCCCTTGAAACGCATTTTTGCCCTTCCTAATTCGTTGTCGCCGGATGCCGCTATCGGATCCTGGCGCGGGAACGACGGTCCGACTCACGAGTGGACCGAGTTCGGCTCATGTCGCTTCGTAAGGAGGATGTGGTCCGGTGTTTGCTCGAACCCCTCCTACTCGCGTTTCGCGAGCTCATGCGATCGACCGGCTCGGACTTGGACCGGATCGCTTCATCTCGCTTGCCACTGACCGATACACGCCTCCGGAGCGCGCGTGCGCGCGAGGTGTCATGCCAGGTCATGAAGCGATGGAGGTTCAAATGCTGTTATCGGACTTTGGCCGCTTCGGGTTCGACCCGTTTCTGGAAATGCGGCGCATGCAGGAGGAGATGAACCAGCGGCTCGCCGGACTGAGCGCGGGCGCCGGTCGAGAGTTTCCACCGATCAATCTCTGGATCGGGGGAGACAGTGTGGCGGTAACTGCGGAGTTGCCTGGGATCGTGCCCGAGGACGTCGATCTTACGGTGCGCGAGAACACGCTGACATTGCAGGGCACGCGCGAACCGCGGACGGAGGACGAGAAGTCCGTCTGGCATCGGCGCGAGCGCGCCTACGGAAGCTTCTCGCGTACGGTGCAGTTGCCGTTCCGCGTCGATCCTGAGCGCGTCGAAACGCGGTTTGCCAACGGGTTGCTCGAAATCGAGCTGCACCGGCCTGAGGCGGATCGGCCGAAGAAGATCCAGATCAATAGTTAAAGGAGGCGAACATGGCTCAGGAGGTGGAGAGGCGAGACTACCTGGTCCCAAACAAGCTTGATGGCGGCGAACGGACACGCGCGCGGCCGGTCGTTGTGCCGCGGGTCGACATATACGAGACGCAGGATAACGTCGTCTTGCTGGTCGACATGCCGGGTGTTGCGCCGGATGGAGTCGACATCACGTTAGAGAAGCGGACCCTGGCTATCAGCGGCTACGCCACCGAACGGCCGCATCAGACCTATCGCCAGGTCTATGCCGAATATGGGCTGGGCGACTACGAGCGCGTCTTTACACTGTCCGAGGACATCGATCGGGACGGCATCGAAGCGTCGCAAAAGAACGGCGTCTTGCGTCTGGTACTGCCAAAAGCGGCGCCCGCTAAGGCCCGAAAGATTCAACTCAAGATGGCTTAGCTAGTGACAAGCGGAGGTTGACGATGCAAATCAGAGACCTGATTCCATGGGGCAATAATAAAGGAAGCGAAATCGCGAAGCGGGATGAGGATAATCCGGTCTTCTTACTGCAGCGCGATGTGAACCGCATATTCGAGGATTTCTGGAAACGGTTCGATCAGCCGTTCTCAGGTCTCGCACGGGCTTCCGACGGGCCGAAAGCTGATATGGTCGAGACGGAAAGCGCACTGGAAGTCTCGGTCGAACTTCCGGGGATCGATCAGAAGGAGGTCGATGTTTCGCTCACGGACAATACACTCATCATCAAAGGCGAGAAGAGGATCGAACACGACGTCAGCAAGAGGGGCTATCACCTATCTGAACGCGCTTACGGATCGTTCTACCGCTCGATCTCCTTGCCGGCGGGCGTCGACACCGAGAAGGCTAAGGCCGAATTCAGGAACGGCGTCCTGATCGTGACACTTCCAAAGACACAAAATGAGTTGTCGCGGGGAAGGAAAGTCGAAGTGAAGGCGAACTGAAGGGGCAGCAAGTCTGCGTTGGACATTGATCCGCCGCGGCAGCGAACCGCCCCGGAGTGCTTTGAAGGCCCCATCCTCGCAGGAGCCGTGGCTGAATAAGTCTTCCGGTGCGGCGTTTGAAATGGCATTCCCCTAAGATCCCACGACCTGGCCTACCGTTACGAATAGGAACGGTGGGCCTTTTGATTTGGAACATGTCGGAGACGTCGGCGTTCTGCGACGGGAATGCCAGTCCCACATCAGGAGACTATGCCCCGCTAGGTCATACTGGCGGGGTCATTTCGTTAGCCGCGCGCAGGTCGAGACTGTCATCCACTGCTTATGGTCACGTGCACGTGCACCGTAGCGGATTATCGCACCGGTCGCCCCTATCCCCACCCTCCCGAGGCGAAGGCAGGCATCAGCGTGAGCGAGGATACAGACCGTCCGGGCGCCGAGCTGCCTGAGCAGGCCTGCACGCTGGGCCTCGAAAGCATCATCGCAAAAAGCCAAACCCGCGCTATCGCTCCGGGCGCGTTGGCGAATGGGTGAAGATCAAGGCGTCCAGAGCGAGACCTTCCTGATCATCGGCTACGAGCGGTCTCCCGCTGCGATCGGCGGCATCGGCCGGCTGCTCCTGGCCGCGCGCTTCCCGGCGCCGCTGAGCGATACAGGTCAAGCTCAACGAACTCATCATCTGGCTCAAAGGGGCACGCGAGGAGCTCCTCCACCTCGAGAAACTAGACGACGAAGAAGATGGGGTCGGTATCAGGCGTGACTTCTGCAACCGTGGTCGAAGGCACGTCGGGACGCTCACGGGCCTGCCCAACCAGATTTTCTGCAGGGCGCCGACTCCTTCTGGCGGATACGCAAGCCTGGCGCTCGTGGCCGGACGTCAGCCGGGAGCTCATCGAGTTCTTTTCTTAGTGTTTCGCGGCAAGCGGGGCATCGTGCACCGCCCGCTCTCACTCACGATCTCGACCCCGATGTTGGTGTTTATGATCCCGGGGCCTGTTGACGGGCTGCCGGGCAAGAAGACGACCGCGGCCGTGGTCGCGTTCCAGCGCGCCGCGGGGCTCAAGCCGGACGGCGTTGTGGGGCCACTTACCGCCGCAGCTCTGGCCAAGGCAGTGCTAGCCAAGGGCGGACCGGTTCAGGTTGTGCCCGGAAGCAATGACCCTGGGAGCGGCGGGGGCGGCGGCCAGCGCATCGTGCCGCTCGACTGGATGCCAGCGGCCCAGATGAACCGCCTCATAGTCCACTGGACCGCCGGCAACCATACGGCGTCAGGTCTCGACCGCAGCCACTATCATATCCTCGTCGAGAGTGATGGGAAGCTCGTCCGCGGCATCCCCTCCATTGCTCTGAACGACGCGCGGGGCGCGAAGACCGGCTACGCCGCGCACACGCTCAACTGCAACACGGGCTCGATCGGAGTCTCGCTCTGTTGCATGGCCGGCGCGGTCGAGAGCCCCTTCAAGCGGGGCAGTGCGCCGATGACGAAGGTGCAGTGCAACGCTCTCCCAGCCGTCATCGCGGATCTCTGCCGGCGCTACGGCATTCCGGTCACGCCCAAGACCGTGCTCTCGCATGCCGAGGTCCAGGCCAATCTCGGCATCAAGCAAAAAGGCAAGTGGGACATTGCGCGGCTAGCGTTCGACCCTTCGGTCGTCGGCGCGGCCGCGTGTGGAGACTTGCTCCGGCGCCAGGTTCAAACGGTCCTCTGACCGGGCCGATATCTGTTCATGAGGTAGCATGATTGGGTCGGCGCTCAGGCCCACACCCAGGCGCCTCAGCGTACCGCAGATCCCCTTCTTGAAATCGTACCAAGTCCCGATCTCCGCGTGACACGCGGCGCAGCGGACCATCGCGATATCCGAGAGTTTTGTCGGCAGGGTCACCGCCGGCGAGCCGCAACTGCTGCATTCAAACTCGGTACCGAATCCCATAGCCGCTCTCTCCGCAGCAATTACGCGGATGAGTGGTTCCGGTTCCCGCAGCGGCCGGGCCAGCCGCATCCACAATCTGGAGCATCACCATGAACCGTTTCGTCCTGGCGCTCGTCGCCCTGGGCGCGCTGGCGCTCGCCGGCTGCCAAAGCATCAACAACCCCGGCGCCTGGGGCCAGATCGCCGCCGGCGTCGGCGCGATCGTCGGCGAGACCACGATCGACCCGAAGATCGAGAAGGTCAGCGCCAAGCTCGCGGAGCAATGCGCGACCGTGCAGACCGCCGCGCTCGCGGTCGACCTGCTTTCGCCTTCGAAGGTCCAGCAGGCCGCCCAGGACGCACGGATCGCCGTCGCGACCTTCTGCGCCGCCCCGCCGCGGGATGTCAGCGAGGCGCTCGTCGCCTTGGCCAACGCCTACGCCGCCATCGCGGCGGCCCGCGCCGGCGGCTGAGCTTCTGCGCAACGAAGATCATCAAGGAGAGCATCATGTTCACGATGGAGCAGTTCTGGAGCCTCGTCCGCACGCTCCTCCAGACCGCCGGAGCGGCGCTGGTGACGCGCGGCTATATGGACGACGGATCAATGCAGATGATTGTGGGCGCGACCATGACGCTGCTCACAACCGGCTACAGTCTGTACATCCGGCGCAAGGCCGGCTTGGTCGCGTCGGCCGCGGCGCTGCCTGAGGGGATCGACGTCAAGCTGAAGCCGACCGACGCGGGGCAGGCGATCAAGGAGCAGGTCGCAGACCCGACCGTTCAGGTCGCGAGGTAGGGCAGGGCGATGGTCATCCTGCGCGTCTATCGCGGCATCCCCGATCACTTCCCGGCGCGGCGCTCCGAATGGGTGCTCGCCGGGATCATGGTCGTTTGGGGCTGGATCCTGTTCGGGCCGGATGAGACGTTCGCGCGGTCGGTGTCGTGGGCGCAGATGGCCGCACTCGCCAGCGAGGGCACATGGGCGGCCTGGGCGATCGCGACCGGCGTGTTCCGCTTCGCGGCTCTGATCGTCAACGGCACGTTCCATGACACCTGGTACGGTCGCTGGTCGCCGCACGTGCGCATGGTGGCGTCGTTCCTATCGTGCTTCCTCTGGCTCCAGATCACCTTCGGCCTCCTGGCCGCCGAGACGACGACGACTGGCCTTGCCGTCTATCCCGGCCTGCTCGTGCTCGACCTCATGAACGTGGTCGCTGCCGCGTCAGACGCCGCCAAGATGGACAAGGCCCGGGATGATGGACCTTAGCTCGCTGACCGTCGAAAACGTCGCGGCCACCATCGGCGTGGGCATAGTCGCTGCCTGGCTGGCGGCGGCGAAGTACCTCAAGGAGCGGAAGGCTCCGCCGCAGCCGAGCGCGGCCGATGTCGTCGTCGCCGGCGGCACCATCGCCGACATGGGGCCGTTCCGCGCGATCGCAGCCGCGCAGGAAAAGACCGCTGCGGTGAACGAGCGGATCGCCGTCGCGTTGGAAGCGATCCGCGACCTCCTGCTCGAGTGCGCCCAGGACGAAGAAAAGGAAGAGGAGATCGTACGGAGGGCCGAGATCATGGCGCAGCAGATGTTGCGCGAGCTCGGGCCGAAGCGGGCGCCCATCCATCGCCGGCGAAAGCCCCCCTGAGATTGCCGGGCTAACCCTCGGCAATAGCCGCCCTCCTTGGGCGTTTCCTCCTTAGACTTGGCCGGTCGTCCTTTTGGGCGGCCGGCCTTTTTTGTTTGGCGCCCACCCAATCTCGGATAGGCTGCCAAGGCGTCGCCGGGGGCGTCGGGCACTGCTTCGGTGTTCCTACCCCTATCTCCGAACGGCTCAAGCCCGCGCGCACCCGGCGGCGCACCTCGACACCCTTAGATTTCGGCCCCGTCTCGCTTCGGCGCGACGGGGCTTTTGCGCTAGGAACACAGTGGGCTGGCGCGTTTATTGGGTGGTCCCTTGCATCACCATGAACTTCCGGCCCCGTCAGCTTCGGCTGGCGGGGACTTCTTTTGTTTCGCCCAAACCATCTTCCGGATCGCCGGGCTTGCGGGAAAGCCGGCGTACATGATTAAGGGTCGCTTCCAGCCTAAAGCGGGTGAGCTCTCCCTGCGCCCTGTAGCACTCCCCGCTGAGATGGGCTTCGACAGACTGCCAAGTCGCCGCTCCTTCCCGGAGCATGACTGCTAGTATGGCGTCCTTGACCCCGAAAATGGTGTTCTTCTCGTCAGCAAGCAGTTTCTTGTACCGCTGGGTTCCGTCCTCCTCCTGACGCTCGACCGCACCTCGTTGCTGATCCGAATAGTCGTTCATCCTTCTCTCCAGGCATATTCGAACGGCGGAGATTTAGGTCGCCATCGAGGCTCGGCAAGAGGTCCGATTTCACTGACCGCGATACCGAATTCGATGCAGCAGCGTCGACGAGATGAGCCGCCCGGAGCTGTGTGTCGGCACGGAAAATGGCCGAAGTGATAAGCGGCCCCACGAGCTTCGCCTCAATGTAATTTTAGAAGAAGCTATATGTAAAATTACTCATTCTGCTGCATATGAAAACTTCGAAATCTAATGATGAACACGTTGTTTGATGTTAAATTCCACCTGAGTTGGTAAGGAAATGCAGCATTATTATTCAGAAATCGCCGCGAGCGCCGGTCCTCCCGCCCGATACGGGAGACGCGCCCGCATGGTCGAATTCGCCGGCAGGAATGGCTGGACGGTATGCTGCTTCTATGAAAAGGGCGGCTCGTTCGGATATTTGGACCACTTGATTTCGCCATGGGGAGACAAAATCGAGCCGTGGACGGTCGCAGACGCCGATCCACTATTCGAACTGCGGCTTTGGAGACCCGCGGAACTCACGAGGCACTGACGCCTACCGATCGTCAGCGGCTCGTACCGCGTCGCTAGAACGGGGCGAACTGGACAATACAGAAAGCGCCAACCGCTGTGATCAGCGCAGCAGCTATCAGCAATGCCGCATCCGGGTCCGGCGGCTCAAGTTTCAATTTCTCCGATCCGTCCGGGAAACGCTGCGCCTTTCCATAAACTCGGCGATAGCACGCTGTAGAGAGGTTCGCTCCGACCATTCGGGGGTATCTGCGCGGAGCTCCTCGAGTTCGCGAACGCGTCGAAGGGCTCGTCGAAACTCGCTCTGAGAATGAATCTCGGCGACTGACTTTTCCTGTGGCATGGATAGCATGTCCGACATCACTGCGGCCCGTTAAGCTTCGCTTGTGTTGCGCTGGCTTTGGCGAGCAGGCCTTCCAACTTTGCGAACGCAATTGCCGGTATCTTCAGCTCAAGATTCGCCGCCCCGGGCAGTTCGAACAACAGGATCGCGCCCTCGCTTGGGTCAGCGCTGACGATGATCTGTTTGACATCCGACACGGCAATCACACGGCATGGTGCATTCTGCATCGGTCTCGCCCCAGATACTCGAAACTCCACCAAGATTTGTCATTGCTTGCAAAGGTTTCAAGTAGGGTGGAACGATTCTGATGTGACGCCGTTGCCGAGTCCGTAGCGTTGCGGAGTTTCAGCCGAATACGAGGAAAGCGATGGCAGACACCCGCATTGACATCGCAATTGAAGCGGGGGCAAAGGCCCTCCACGAAAATGCCCGCGAGAAGCGGCAATTCACTTGGGAGGAGTCGTCGGAGGAATGGCGCCGCGATCTGCGTGCCTTTGTTCGGCCGATTGTCGAGGCCGCGGTCGAGGCTTCCGACGATTACTTGACCGCCGCGACAAGGAAGCCGCGCCCACCTTCCGGACGATAGCCCCATATTTGCCAGGCGAGGCCGCGCGGAACCACTCGCTGCCTGCAGCGTTCGTCTCGCGGCACTCATCCAAGCGCCAGCCTACCGCCGACCTGGAAGCGAGCCGCGGATGTACCGGCCGCCCTAGTCGGAGGTAGCACCGAGATCGAAGCGACCGTTCGCACCCGCGACGACGGTCATAAGGCCCAGCGCCTCCTAAGGGACACTGGGCCTTTAATTTTCGGAACCGGCGCCATCGCTCGCCTGGGCCGAGGGGTGTCTTTTGATATTGCGGGGTCTGTGTCGAAGCGCGAGCCTAGTCCAATGGAGTTAGCAGCAGCGGCCTATCAGATCGAAGTCGTATCGCCGGTCGTCGGCCACAGGCTAGTCTACTTCGTCGGCTCGGACACCGAGGAGACGGCGCTGGCGACCCTGAGGGCGAGCAAGTTAATAGCCGCGTCATCGGAAATGAGAATCGTACGCTCGCTGAATAGGTTCGCCATACAAGAGAGGGCTCGGCAGGAGGGTGCCGGGCCCTCATCAGTCGGAACCCATCTCAAGAGCGAGCGTTTCAAAAGCGGGCATGCCAGGCCCAAGTACCGTCATGACACTGGCCTGCCGCTCGAATGGGGTGGCAGGCCTTTTTTGTCTCTGGCTCCGCTCGCGCAGCCGGCTTCGCCCCTCTTAAGGCTAGCTACTGCTTACGCCTTCTCTCCTCATCGATGATGAATACGGCTGCCTCTTCCGCGTTGTCCAGGATACCGCGCATGATCCGCGGCAACTCGTCGCCGATTCGCGCGAGTGCAGGTGTCGATGCGGGAACATGGCTGCTGATGCGCTCGACGCCGACCTCTGCCGCCCTGCGGGCTGTTCGAAGTCCCTGGATCGGTGTAGCCGAGCAAGTCAGGGCGTGCGCTGCCATCAGCTCGCTCAAGGCGCTTTGGAGCGCCAAGACGATGGTTGGTGCGGCAAGATGATCGTCGGACATTCGCGCTCCTGTTGCCAGGGGTGGCCGCGCTTAATGTTGCAGCGCAATTGACAGCGCTTCCACCTCTAAGAAATCGGCCAGTTCCCTGAACTCCGCGGCCTGGTCCGTCGCGTCGATTCTCTCGAAGGCCATGATCGCGTCCCAGACGAGTTCGTAGGCTTCGCAAACCTCAAGGAACTCAGGCGTCGTGACGCGCTGCAGCTCGACGCGCCAGGCAGGCATGCGGAGCAGGAGCCGGCTTCGCCCTCGGTCTTCGACTGGGCCCATCGTTTCGCCTTACGGGTCGCATCGACCGAGCAGTTTGGCCGCAACTTCTGGGAGAAACACTTGTCCTTAGGTACAATTCATTCGCCCTTCGAATTTTTGGTTCTTATGCGGCCGGGGGGCATCCATGACCATCGTTCATTATGGACAGAGGCATGCCGTTATTCCGTCGGACAACACCGCGAAATTTGTTTCAGCTTTCGATGAGGCAGAAATTATAAAAATATCCTCTAGTGTTAAGCTTCTTATTTCAGTTTTCTTCTTAGAAAAAACGCCGAAAGTCCTGGATGTTGCAGGCGCGTTGGGGCTGAGCGTCAGAAGTCTCCAGCGTAAACTCTCATCCGCCGGACTTACTTACTCTGAATTGCTCGATAGGGTCCGGCTTGAAATAGCCGTAGAACTTCTTCAACGCACCGCAGACAAAATAATCGATATCGCGTTCGCCGCTGGCTATAGCGATCCAGCACATTTTTCGAGAGCGTTTCGCAGAATGGCAGGTACTACCCCGCGCAATTTTCGCTGCCGTTCTCGCCACCGGTGAAATGCAGGGGGGAGGACGGGCCGAAGACGCACACCCTTCAGGCCGCCGCCCTCTAACGGTTCCGAGCCGCTTGAGCGCGCGCGGCAGCAAGTTCGCGTCCCGCGTCCGATCATGTCTCACCCGCCATCATCTCGAGCCGGGACGCGCTTATGGACGGCGGTTTGGCGCAACCAGGCTTCAATGGCTGCCTTCAGGCCCTCTCGGACAGCATCCTCGACCGAGCCGCGTTTGACGTTTGCCAATTCGGCGACTTGCCGTCGGGCTCGCTCATATTCCTCCCGGCTGTAAATCGTGAGTTGAGGCGGTGGCGGTCGAACGATCATTGAATGGCTCTGGCGGATTTTTCCGACAAACCACGCTCTCCGTCCCCGGTTCCATCGCATGTATGGCCTCAATGCACGTGTCAAACCGACGTGTCCGGAATTTCCTTCAGAGGTCAACTCCGGCCTGGGCGCCTCCCGAGGAGCGGTGCTGGTGGCTTAGCGGTTGCGTCACTGATAGACATTGAACGTGGCGCACCCAGTACAGGCGGGCATGGTGGCTAGAACGAGTGATGAGACGGCATCGGGCGACGAACTCCCGGCCAGCCCCTTAGATGTCCTGAAAAGCAGAATTGTCGGGGCAAACGGCTCCGGCCCGGTGCGGGCGATGCCACACGCGCCTGACCCCAGGGACTGGCTCGCTGCGATTATCGATGGCTCCGACGACGCGATTATCAGCAAGGATCTCGAGGGAAACATTCAAAGCTGGAATGGCGGCGCAACCCGGCTCCTTGGCTATTCGGAGGCAGAGGTCCTTGGCAGACCCATCACCATTCTCATCCCCGAGAGCCGACTAGACGAGGAGCCTGCGATCCTGGCTGAGATCCGCCGTGGTAACCGGGTTGACCATTTCGAGACCGTCCGCATGCGCAAGGATGGAAGCCTTGTTGATTTGTCGCTGACAATTTCGCCGATCCGCAATGCGGAGGGCGCGATCGTCGGGGCCTCGAAGATCGCCCGCGATATCACTGAGCGGCGCCAGGCGCAGGAAAAGCAGCGGCTGCTCTATGGCGAGATGCAGCACCGAGTAAAAAATCTCTTTGCCCTCGCTGCTGGCATTGTGTCGTTGACCGCCAGGTCAGGCGGACGTCCGCAAGACCTTGCTCGCATCATCCACGAGCGCCTCGCTGCGCTCGCGCGAGCTCACCAATTGACGATGCCAGACTGGACAGAAGAGGGGCTGAGCCCTCAAAGCACGACTCTCCTCGCACTCGTGAAGACGATCGTCGAGCCGTATGGTGGCCACAAGATCGATATTTCTGGCATTGATTCCGAGGTTGGGTCCGAAGCCGTTACCCATGTCGCACTCTTGCTGCACGAGTTGACGACCAACGCCGCGAAGTACGGAGCACTGTCCGCGTCGGAAGGGCGTCTTGAGATTCGCACGTTTGAAGCTGGCGGCTCGATAAACCTCGAATGGACTGAACTAGGTGGCCCGGTCACCACGGCGCCATCGTCCAGCGGCTTCGGAACCCGATTGGAGAATGGCGTTCTCACATCACTCGATGCAACTATCCGGCGCGATTGGCGAAACACCGGGCTTGTGGTCACAATTGAAATACCGCGCGAAAAGCTCGCCGCGTAAGGTTCGCACCTGGCGCGTGTTGTGGCCCGGGGGCGGAGGGGATCAACGGCCCTCCGTGGGCCTATCAAACAGCGGGCCTTGTCACCACCTCGTTGGGGGTTATCGCGGGGACAAGGATACGAAACTGATAGCGGCGAGGATGGCGACCGTTACGATCATCCATAACCAGAGCGCCAGTGAATTCATCTACGCCCCCTATTGGCGCCGGGGTTTATCGTCTGCACTGTTGGGCGGCAAATCCGAAGGATGAGGCGCCTTGGCTTCCCATTCCTCCGCTGCCGCCATTAGGCTGACGATTTCAGCCGCCTCCGCTCCATCCAAAATCAGCTCAGCCTTGAGCTTTTCGAGGCGCTTGAGAATGCCTTGATATTCCTGAGCATTGTCGATGGTGAACATTGGGCCGCTCGCTATTTCTTCGGGCCTTGGTTACTGTCTCTGCAGCCATGCTCTGCCGAAGCGCATCCATAATGCTGACGACCGTGCCCGAGCGCGGCGCCGGCGCGCCCTCTTTGGTCTTGGCGTGAGCCAGCCTGCGCTTCCGTTTTGAGGCGATCAGCTTAAGCAGGTGCTCTTGCACCGGGTCCTTGACCATTTCGGGCGACCACGGCTTGGTGCGGTCGGCAACCAGTTTCTTGGCGAGCTCGAGCAGCTCAGGGTCTGGCTTGGCTCGGTCGATGTTGGAGAAGTAGGCGCTAGCGTCGCGCACTTCCTCGCCGTAGCGCAGTGTCCATGCGATGATGCCCTTGCCGCGCGGCTCCAGCATGACTGCGCGCTCGCGCCGGTTCATCACAACGCGTGAGATGCCGACCATGTTGGTCGCAGCCATCGCATCCCTGATCACTGAGAACGCGTCCTCACCGACGGGGTCGTCGGGCATCAAGAAATACGGGCTGTCGAGGTAGATCCAGGCGATGCTGTCGCGCGGCACGAACTTGTCGATGTCGATGGTGCGGGTGCTGTCGAGTGCGACGGCCTCCAGTTCATCGTCCTCCAGAATGACGAAGCGATCCGACTCGGCCTCGTAGCCTTTCGCCTCATCGTCCTCGTCAACCGGTTTGCCGGACACAGCATCGACGTAGCGGCTGACCACGCGATTGCTCGTTCTGCGATTGACCGTATGGAAGCGGACCTTCTCGTTCTCAGATGTCGCCGGCATCATCGCCACCGGGCAGGTGACGAGTGAGAGCTTGAGATAGCCCTTCCAAAAAGACCGCGGCGCCATTGCAACACTACTCCACGAAACTGCCGACTCAATGCGGGGGAACGCTGGCGGTTCCGCCGGCGTTGAGTCCGGTCATGTCGAGTGGAGTTGGTGTCATGGTGGCGCCCCGGGTCAATTGGCGAGGCTTCCTCAAAATCGGTGAGCTGAGCTGCCCTGTGGCACTCTACACCGGCGCATCCACCTCTGAGCGGGTGGCGTTCCACACGGTCACCAGATCAACCGGCAATCGCGTCAGACGGGAGTTCATCGACCCCGAAACCGAGGAGCCCGTCTCCAAAGAAGATCAGATCAAGGGGTACGAGATCGATGACCAAAACGTCGTTTTGCTTGAGCCGGAGGAGGTCGCGAAGGCGGTACCGGAGAGCAACAAGACGCTCGCTGTCGGCGCCTTCATCCAATGCAGCGATATCGACACGCTCTATTTCGACAAGCCGTACTATCTCGCGCCGTCCGGTCCGCTGGCGAACGAGGCCTTCGCCGTGGTGCGCGAAGCGATGCGCGAGATGAAGGTTGCCGCCTTGGCGCATGCGGTGCTGTTTCGGCGCTACCGCGGGGTGATGATACGAGCGCAGGGGCCTGGTCTCGTCGCGCACACGCTCAACATCGACTATGAGGTTCGATCAGCGAAGGAGGCGTTCGACGAAATCCCCGATTTGAAGATCGAAGGCGAAATGCTCGATCTGGCCAAGCACATTATCCAGACGAAGGCCGGCGAATTCGATCCGTCCCAGTTTAGCGACCGCTATGAGACTGCTCTAGCCGAATTGGTCAGGGCCAAGATCCAAGGGCGGGAGATTGCACGGCCCAAAGCTACTCCGGCGGCGAAAGTGGTCAACCTTCTGGAGGCTCTGCGGGCGAGCGCTGGTGTGTCGAAGCCGCGCACGAGGAGAGCCGCTCCCGGACGCAAGATGGCGCCTCCGGACCGGAAGGCGAGTTGAGGCAGCATGCCCAGACGGCGCGGCGGCTCTCGCGTTCAGGAGCGCTCCTCAAACAGCCGAAGCCCCGAATAGCCTCGTTCAAAGCGCGCGAGGGAGCAGAGATGGGCGAGATTTACGAGCTGAATAGGAAGCTGGACCTGTGACGGAACGAGTTGTCCTTCTGCAGGTTTAGATGACGCGCTCAGTCTTCTGGCAATGCGTCCTTACAAGGCCTCGAACATGAAAACGGAAAACAAGACTCCTCCAGTTGGTCAGCCTGGTCGATCGAGCGATAGCCGCCCGCGGCCAGGCACCGGTGTGCCCGAAGAGAAGGTGGCCAAGGGCGAAGAAAAGGGGGCGCGCCGGTCTGCCGACGACAGCCTCAAGCCATCAAGCACGCCGAGCGCGCTCGATCCGGGGCGGCCTGTCAAGAAATAGCCTGCGACGATGGCTGGCGGCAATCGTTTGCGGCCGTTCGGCAGATCCTAGGCGACAGCTGCGTCGTCTGCCGGACTGCCCGGCCTGTGACTGCAAGATACCAGTCGGTGAAGTCAGCGGGGCAAATATGAAGAATTCGCCTTCAGCCCCCCGCGCCGATCATCATCGGCTCTGCCGAATTGAATTTCGAGCCCAATCTTCGTTCGCTGCGCAGGACAAGTGTCCTGTTTCAAATGATCATAACCTGTCTCCGCCTGCGCGTCGCTATCACTACTGCCGTTATAGGAGGCGCTCGCTGGCGCGGCGTGCGCGAAGGCGCACGGACAATCTGAGATGCCGCCGCGCAGGAACGAAGGCGGGTATTCAGAGCGTGTGATCGGGGTGGTTCCGCAACCGGTGCAGGTATGCCGGCCTTTGCCGGTGAGGTCTTTTGCGCGCTTGGTAGAAGCTGCCACGACCGACGATGCAATTCGTCCCTCGTGGTTAGTCATCTCGTTTGGCGGCGATCGAGCCCGATAGGACCGGTGCACCACCTTGCCGGACCTCGCTGCCGCGCGTTGCTAGTTCTTCGACGTAGCGCCGCCGATTGGACGCGGTATTTTCCAGCGAGCGTTCGGTTAGCCAACGCGATACGATGCTGGCCGCACCGTAATGACCTCGACGGCACGTCCGCTGCTAAGCATCTGGCGCAACGCCTTGGTCGCTTGAGCGAGCCAAACCGAATAGTGGGTCGGCATCTCATCTCGGTCATGAGAAAGCGCCCATAATTCGAGGTATTCCGATTCGTCGTACCACGGTATTGCGACCGTGTACGGTTCGTCCTGGGGACGCATTTGGTGCCAATCCGGTCAGTCGCGGCATGGCGGCGACGATCGAGGGATGTCAGCAACCCAATCCAGGGAACTGGCTGAGGTGAGCAGACGCCCCGAGATTGGCCATGTCAACGAAAATCGGGAAGATATTGTGCTTACAATTACTAATTCTACTTCATATGAACATTTCGAAATCTGATGATGAGCGCATTGTTTAACGCTAAATTCTGCCGCAATAGGTGAAAGCATGCAGCATTATTATTCAGAAATCATCGCGAGCGCCAATCCGCCGACGCGTCATGGCAAACGGGCTTGCATGGTCGAGTTCATCGGCCGGGATGGCTGGGAGGTGTGGTGCTTTTACGAACAGGGCGGCGCGTTCGGTTATGTGGACCACTTGACCTCGCCCTGGGGCGACAAGATCGAACCGTGGAGGGTCGCGGACACCGATCCGCTAGTTGATCTTCGTCGTTGGAAACCGGCCGCGCCCACGACCCACTGAGCTTCCCAACGTCTGGTATAGCCCTGTCGGAGCGGGGAACGATACCGTGCCACACGTCAGCCCGCTTGACCGCGGCAGCAAGTTCGGCGCCGTGTCGGATCCGGCGGGCCCTGCATAAGATCGTGTCGTTGTTTACCCTCCATCATCTGGAGCCGGGACGCGCTTGTGGACGGCGGTTTGGCGCAACCAAGCTTCAATGGCCGACTTCAAGCCCTCTCGAACAGCTTCCTCGACCGAGCCGCGTTTGGCGTTCGCCAATTCGACGACTTGCCGTCTGGCTCGCTCATTTTCCTCCGGGCTGTAACTCGTGAGTTGAGGTGGTGGAGGACGAACGATCATCGAATGGCTCGGGCGGATTTTTCCGACAAACACGCTATCCGTCCCCGGTTCCATCGCATGTATCGCCTCAATGGACGTGTCAAACCGACGTGTCCGGTATTTCCTTCCGAGCTCAACATTTCAATCGACACAGCGGATGTTAGCCGACCAGGGCAACTGAGCGCATCCGGTGGCTTAGCGGTCGCAAGCTATACCTGGCACGAGATCGAGACCTCGCGCATCGTCGCCTTTCCCGGCTTCGGCAACAGCCTGAGGGCCGACTACAATGCCGGCACCGCCCAGGTCTTCGGCGAGCTCGGCTATCGCATCGATCTCGGCCGCGTCGCGCTCGAGCCCTTCGCCGGCCTCGCCTGTGTCAACCTGCACAGCGAAAACCGAACAGCGCCGCCAGCGTTCCGACTTGGCCCGCAAACGTACAGTCACGTCGGCAACCTGGCTCGGGCGGAGATAACCCAGGTTAAAGACAGCTCGCCCTCGAGATCCCAGTTTGACTTTGTCTAGCTTGGGAGGTGCCCGTGACCCTGGAGAATTGGTCGGAGAACAGGCTCCTGCGCGCCGCCTTCGGGGCCGCGGTGCCGGCCTGCGTAATGGACGCGGAACCGGTTGCCCTCAAGCCGATGGCGCGCCTGCCCGATTCCAGTGCCGAATGGATTTATTTCCCGCTAGACGCTCTTGTAGCGGTTCAACTCGGCGGCCGCGGTCACGCGTTCCAGGTCGGCCTGATCGACAATCGCGGCGGGGTCGGCCTGCATGGTCTCTTCGCCGAGGACTTTCCGACGCTGGAGACGCTGATTCTGAAAGGCGGCCCAGCGCTTCGCATCCGGCGTGGTTGCGCTTCTTTACGATGATGCCTTCGAGGCCCAGCGCGCGGGCCTGCTCGAGCAGTTCAGCGCCCGGGCGATCGATATCTTCGCTCAGGCTGATGCCCTGGACCTTCGCCTCGCCGAGCACACCCTCGAGGAGCGCGCGGCGCTCGTCGAGCCGCAGCTGGCGCAGGTCGTGGCCGTTGAGATAGAGCAGGTAGAAGGCATAGAGCGTCGCGGCGGCCGCTCGCAGCTTGCCGCCAGGGCCGCCGAGCGCCTTCTGCAGGGCGAAGAAATCGGCTCGGCCCTGGGCATCGAGCACGACAGCTTCGCCATCGATGATCGCGCTGTCGACGCCGAGCAGACCGGCAGCCTTCGCCACGGTCGGGAAGCGGTCGCTCCAGTCATGGCAGCCGCGTGTGATGATCCGGATCTTACCGCCGGGTTCGGCATGGACGGCGAGGCGATAGCCATCCCATTTCACCTCATAGGACCAGTCGGGCCCTTCCGGCGCCTGTGAGACTAGAAGCGCGAGGCTGGGCTCGATTCGCGTCGGCATCGGATCGAAGAGCAGGACTTGCTGGCCGCCGGCAGAACGGCGCGCGGCCGGCCCTTTCAAGGTCCCGTCACCAGGCCCCGACCGCAACACGCGACGCGCACACACCGACCGAACTCCCTACGCAACTGAGCCGCCAACGGCGCTGGCGCGGAATCGTTCCGCCAGGACTGGCCTGGCTCTTCAGGCGTCTGCTCTAAAGGTCGCTTGTATTAATTTGCCACACGCTCGCGCCGCATCCTCGAATGCAGTGCGGGCTTCGCTGGCTTCGATCTTCCCGTGTAGACAGCCGAGGCACGCTATTGCTGCGGTCTCCCAAGCTGCGCCACGCTCTTCCCATAGCGTCAGGAACTCAGCCGCCTTTTTCACATGAGAAACCGAATACGCGTGGCCGCTTTTGTCGCTCTCGACCATCACCGGCGGATCGAACCAATGCAGACGCATGTCAGCGCCCCCTTTGGTGCGGTCCTTGCGATGCAGCATTGAGGAAGCCCGAGATTGCTCGCGCCAACGCTTGCATCTCCAGCCAATGCGAGGAACCGCAAGCCGCGCCCTCCAGTTCTCGAAGTCGTTGTAGCGCGACGCGATACTCACGCGGTGTCGTGATGCGGATCTCGGGCGCGGCGGCGGCATAGTCTCGTTGAATGTGCATGACAGAGCCCCTTTGCAGCTCAGAGGCTAAGGGGGCGCGCAGCGGCGTTCATTAACATTGATCAAACTGCCGCAATGTACGGAAGCGAACCGGAACCTTGTCCTTCCTCAAGGATTTTCGGGTTGCGCGACGGCAATCGTCCGGAGAGCGTTCGCGCGGCTGGCCCGCTGCTTTGGCCCCCCATTTCGGAGCGGGCCAGCCTTATGACCACATCCTAGCCGGAGCCTGCTCCCTGATCAGCTTCGACTTCGAGACCGCCAACCGGCTGACGTCGGAAGAGCGACTGCTCGCGATCCGGAATGATCAACCGGATAATAATATTAACCGAATGCGCGAACCGCTTGGCGGCGCGCCGCTCCTGGCGGACACTGCCTTGAGACGAGGCGGGTTATCCGACACCTGCGGACCTCCTCGATCGTGGCCGATTTCGCGGCCCGCAGCCCAGCCGAAGCCCACCGGTGCCATTTGGAGCGCCAAATCGGGCCATTCTTCTACAATGAGAAGAATGTCCGATAATGCAAGATGTCGTTGAAAAAGTCGGCTTGGAGGGCGATCCCGGCACGTTTCGGATTTGGCCGGTCGGGTCTCGCCCTCTCACGCGTGCCTGAACTGCGGTCCGTTCGGCAGGAGCTTTGCGAGCTTCCTGAGGTTCTGGGCTGCTGCGGCGAGGTGGAACTCGTCTCTGGCGCCGTTTGGTCCGCGTAGTCGCAGCCGATCGAGCCTCAGGATGCGCTTGAGATGGGCGAAGAGCATCTCGACCTTCTTCCGCTCTCGCCGCGAGGTGACATAGGCGTCGGTCTCGGCGATGTCCCTGGCCATGTCGCGGGCGCCCTCGTGGATCGAACGCAGGAGCTTGCGAGCGAGCATGTTAGGTGAGCATTGCGGCTTCAGCAGGCAGGCGTCGCAGTCGAACTTGCTGGCGCGGTAGCGCATCATGCCCTCGCCATCGACGAGTGGCCGCTCGGTTCGATAGGTCTTCTGCCGCGGCCTGAGCTCCTTCCCGCTCGGGCAGGTGTAGAGATCGCGGGCGTGGTCATAGGTGAAGTCGGAGCGGCTGAAGGTGCCGTCGCTGCGCTGGGACTTGTCGAAGACCGGGATATGCGGCTCGATCCCACGCTCATGGACAAGCCAGGCGAGGTTCTCGGCCGAGCCATAGGCGCTGTCGGCGGCGAGCCTCGCCGGCCAGAGGCCGAAGCGCTCCTGCGCCCGGTCGAGCATGGTTCGGGCCGAGCCGACCTCGGCCTGCCGAATGGCGCGGCTGGCCTCGACATCGACGATGACGGCATGATCGAGGTCGATCAAATAGTTGGTCGCATAGGCGAAGAAGGCATGCCCCTTGAGGGCTCCGGTCCATTGCGCAGCGGGATCGGAACGCGAGACGAACTTCGGCTTGGCCTCGCTGGCTGCGCCCCAGGCGGCCTCGTCGAGCGTGTCGAGATACTCGCGCACCGAGCGACGCGTCCGGGCGAGATCGTCCCAGTCGACAGGCTCGGAGGCCTCTGCCGAGCGCTGCTTGTTCGCGTCGGCCTTGATCAAGCTGGCATCGACCGCGAAGCCTTCGCCGCCGACGAGCCCCTCCGCGATGCAGCGCCGGACGGTCGTCTCGAATAGCTCCCTCAAGAGATCGCTCTCGCGGAAGCGGCCATGCCGGTTCTTCGAAAAGGTCGAGTGATCGGGCACGTCGCCCTCGAGCCCGAGCCGACAGAACCAGCGATAGGCCAGGTTCAGATGCACCTCCTCGCACAGGCGCCGTTCGGAGCGGATGCCGAAGCAATAGCCGATCAGCAGCATCCGGATCATCAGTTCAGGATCGACCGAGGGCCGGCCGATCTCGCTATAGAACGGCCGCAGATGCGCGCGGATCTCCGAGAGATCGACGAAGCGGTCGATGGCGCGCACCCAATGACCGGCCGGCACGTGACGCTCCAAGCTGAACTCGTAGAACAGCGCCTCCTGCGCCACCTGCCGTTCGCCCATCATCGCCCCGCCCTCCGTAAGGACGACTGAATCAGGACTTCACGACCGCAGCAACGCCGACTTTTTCAACGACATCGCAACTTATCGGACGTTAGTGTGCGGTGATACAAATTGGGCAAGCTCTAGAAAGCGGCAAAAGGCATTTATCAATTGCATCTGCCGGGGGGTTTTGCACCCGGCCTCAAAAATCTCGGGTGACGAAATCAGGATTGCGAGACACTTTGCCCGCGAGATGGCCACGTTGAAACGGTTCGAACTGTATAGGAATTCCATACCGCGTGGCGCGTCGGCGTGGCTCGAGGTTGCGATCGAATAGATTGCGATTGGAGCTTCCTGCCCCTGAAATTTATCGACTGTCCCAACGCGGGCACCAGGAAGGCGCTGCTGGATCTCGAACACCTGCGCGTTATATGGCGTGATGATCACGATATCATCGATCGTGACTGGGCGTTCGGTTCCATCTCGATCGATCCAACGCGAATTGCTTCCTAGAATCGTCATCACGATCTGAGTGACGGCGCTAGCTTCTTCGATCGAGTAGCTCTTATTCCCAGAATGCGGGACACTAACATAGCGCAGCCCGGCGCCCCTGATTGGCCCATCAGACAAGACCAACTGCTTGTCGCAGCCCCCGACAGGATGGAGCTTGCCTTCGTAAAAAAGCTCGGAATCAAAGGCGCAGATCGACGGATTCATGCGCCAGGTCTCCGCGAGGAATAGCCCGCGATCAGGCTCCATCGTTTGTCTTCCGCCGAGGACATGTTCAAGAGACGACACGCCAGTTCCATCCGGGTGCGTGCCCTGTGTCGGCTGATCGAGCTGCTGCGGATCCCCCAACAGGACGAGGCGTTTGGCTGCATGAGAGACGGCGAGAACGTTTGCCAGTGACATCTGCGCCGCTTCGTCGACAACGAGGACGTCGAGCGCGTCCTGAGCCTCGCCTCTTGCCCAAAGAAAGCCCGTTGCGCCAGCCACTTTGCATCGGCCTGATGAAAGCGCATCGAAGACGCCCGCGTTATCCTTTGCAAAAATAAGCCGAGGGAGATCGTCCTCCTTCTCTTTGGCCTTTTGGACGCAACGAAGGTCCAGGCCTATCTCGACAGAGGCTTCGATAACCTTATCGAGCAGATTGCGAATGACCTTGTGACTATTGGCTGTAATTCCGACCTTGAGGCCTTGCTGCACGAACGTGCAGATCATGCGGGCCCCGGTGTGAGATTTTCCGGTTCCAGGCGGACCCTGGATCGGTAGAATGCCGCCTTCCAGATGGCGTGCAATACGAATGGCGGCTTCCAGCGTACTTTCCCCCGCGTTCTGAACGGGCTCATCACCAATCCGCGGCAACCTGCGCAAAAGAAGGTCGCGGGCAGCAAGGTATGGACCGTCGCTCGTGAGACCATGGTCCAGAACATGCTCGCCGATGCGAAGGAGGCATTCGGCTTGTTCCTTGGCGGGAATGATCTCATGAACAAATACCGCAGTCGGATGTTCGCCGGCGGTCTTGGCTGTCTTCTTGATGTCAATCGTTCGGCTTTCCGTGGAGATCGCAACGACCTCGCCGATCGTATCTCCCCCAGCCGCGCGAAGTTTCTTGTCGGCGCGGACATCCGTGTCTTGCTGAGGGAAGGCATATCGATGGGTTGGCACTCGGCCCGTAGTCGGGACATCGCCGATAAACGTCAGGCCCGAAAGCGCAGGCCTTTCGTCAAGCAACTCCTCGGCGCTGAGCTCACTCAGCCTAAAATACTCCCACCAGGTGGCTTTGTCCTCCCGGCGGTGCCAGTCAAGGATGTTGGCTAGAATCCAGTGCGCCTGCTGCTCTTCTGAGCGTTCTGCCGGATCAACCGGTAGGTCTGCGCTGAGCGCCACGACCAGCCGATTTACACGTTCCTGGCGTTCTGAAAGCTCCTCGCTCCCAGCATCCTGGCCGGGAGGAGGCCGAGGAACATCGGTCCCGCTCGCCAAAATGTCGGCCCGGAGCTTCTCCAGCCAGTTGCGAAGGGCCTCAGTCGATTTGCAGTCGTCTTGATTGTAACCCTGCACGGCAGCTTTATCGCCGTCCGATATCGAAACGCTGTCACCAAGCTCCAGGCCTGCCTGCAAACTGGCAAGCGCAAGATTGGCATCTTGCAGCGAGACGACGCGGTCATAGCCGTAGAATGCTTCGAGCCTCTTGATCGAATAGCTCTCGACGCTCGCGCGCACGGCGTTTCGAACGACGCTATAAAGGTCGACGAAGACAAGGCCGCGCAAGAGCGCGTCAATCTCATCTTCCTTGCTCGCATAACGACCCATCAAGCGCTTCAGCGCCGCAGGTTCGTAGGGCGCGTAATGATAGATGTGGAGTCCGGGGTAGGCTCTTTTCCGCTCGGTGACGAAATCGACAAAGTTCTCGAATGCGGCTTTCTCTTCGCCCCGGTTGAATGACCAATGAGCCTGATAAACAGGAGCGCCGGTTTCATCCCGATAATGGTAGCCGAATAGATACTCCAAGCCGTGTTCACCGACGAAGGGGTCCCCTTCGAGATCGAAAAAAATATCGCCTGCGTTCGGCTCTGGTAGAGCGCAGAGCCCAAATCCCAGCATCACAGGCAGAAATTCGTGCAACAACTCGCCGCTCTCCCGAGCTTGCGCTTGAATCAGAGCCTGCCTTTTGACTTTTTCATATGACTGAACCGCGCCGCGTTGAGGCTTCCAGCCGATTGGTGTTGGCAGGGCCGCAAGCGCCGCTAGCGTGTTGACACCGTTCTCGCGAAGTTCGGTGATCTGGTTGCGTGAGATCCCGGCCACAAATGACAGGTGGTCATCCGCACGGCGACGTTTGTCGCAGCTATCGTGCCAACGGCAGATATCGCAATGATCGATAGGCTCAGGATAGGTCTCAACATCCGTCGAGCCCGTGGTCGCGCGCTCGACCGCAGCCTTCGCTTTGCGAAAATACGCGGCGTAATCCGCGATCCGATATGATTGCGGCACGTGATCGGTCCACGGCACGACGACATACGCAAATTCCGGCTGGGCTTGCTGTGTGTCGCGGAGCAGCTCTGAATAGAGACAAAGCTGCAAAACGGTGCCACTCTTGGTCTCGCGGGCGAGCTTGGTATCGATAATCTCGTAAGACCATGCACCGAATACGCTTGGTGTCTCAACACGCCGCAGAATGTCGGCACGGCCCGACCAGCGGCCCTGTCGCAGCGCACCTTGGACGATGATGTCGTATCCGGCCTTCATCGCCTCGATCGTTGCGGAAACGCTTGCATCCGCAATCTCGACGCCCTCGATCGTCACTGCTTTCAGGCCGGCCGAATTCAGATGATCGATAAACGCCCGCTCGTGGCTGAATCCCCGCTCACGGAGAATCTCCAGCAGTGGGTCCCAATGGACAGGCTTCTCAAGTTCGCCGGCAGTGACCTTGATGTCGAGGGCGGTTAAATGCCCGCAGTTTAGATGACCGACTAGGTCGGTCGCGCTCAGGTGGATCTCTTCGTGGATCTTTCTCATCGTCCTGAGTTTTATCAATGAAATGCCGGGAGAGTCACCGGCAATGCTCGCTAAACGGGTACTTCATGCACTCGTATTTTCCCTCGCGGCATATCCAGGATGAGGCACGCCCGGGGGTCAGTTTCAAAAAGACCTATCCGTCACTGTGTGTGCTCGTGCCTTTTAAACCTCGATAACACAACTTGGATCGAAGCCGCGATTCTCTCGATCTCCATGAAGGCTTGGATAGCCAGCCTGGTTCGCAAAGATACGAGTTCTGCCAACTCGGTAGTCATGTGATCCGTGGTCGTGACCATGGATCCAGAGCTCCGGCTGGAAACTCTCGATCAGGTTGCCGAGATCCGAGACGAAGGCGGGTGAAAGCGCGCTTCCCTGACGGCGCGCCTGTACGGACCTTGGGTGTGGCGCGTGGTGGGTCACGACGACAGTAGGACCGTCGTGCTGGGTCGCGAGCTCGCTGCGAATAAACGCCAGGTCGAGTCTATGCTCCGCCGCAGCATGCCACGGCATGAATCGGCTGATGTGACCGTTCTCCTCACGGTACTTGATGAGGCGATGATCGTTTAGCTCCTGCCCAGCGAAGACCATTGAGGGCTTGGGCGTTCCAAGGAGCCGATAGTCCGTCCAAAGCGTGCAGCCGATGAAGCGGACTTGTCCGATGATCACCGTTCGACGATGCAGCAGGTGGATGCCTGCCTCGTCAGCCGGCTGTCCGGCTTCGGCCAGATTGCTCTGTAGTTCACTGGCATAAAACTCGTGATTTCCCGCGACGTAGACAATTGGCTTTTCCGACAGGGGGCCGGCCTGCCGTTGGCGGGACATCCATTTGATCGCGCCTAGGATCGGCTGACCGATGTCGCCGGCGAACACCGCGACATCATATTCCGGCATTGTTTGGGGAAACTCGAAAGGGCCGAATTCGAGATGTAGGTCGGAGACCGCTAGCAACCGCATACCACCCTCACCTTGCCAGATCGTCTGAGGGAGCACCAACGACCGCAGCTGACGTCGGAAATGGATTTGCACCTGCCATGACTGCTCGACCGGCAATCCACGCAAGCTTGAGATCTCCCGGGCGCAGGCCGGCCAAGGCTGCCTCCCGGAGATTGGCCCAGGTGATCTCACCTCCTTCAGTGATCCTGGTCAGGAGCGCCTCATCACTCTCGTCGATAAACGCGCTGAGGAGGTGCTTCAGCCCAGCGTCATCGCCCTGCATGACGGCCAATGGGGACCTCAGGACTTCCAAGAGCTCGTGTCGCGAGTATTTCCGTCGGATACTGACGTTGACGTGCGCCAGCCCGGAGTCGAGGGCCTGCTTTGGGGTGTGCACCAAAGGGATCGGCCCTAGCTTCCTCAGGGCGGCAATCTGTTCGAACAGTTCTGCAATAGCTCCAGGCGTGTCGGGCGTAAGCCCTTCTGCGAGGGCCAGCTCGAACTCGCCGATGCTCATTGCGAACAGGCCGGCGCGGCGCGGGCCCAGCACGTCAGCCTCGAGGCTGTCACCGACGAACAGGATCTGACCCGGTTCCAGGTTCAGTCGCTCGCACACCAGTTGGTAGATTTCGATCTGGGGCTTCATAATTCCGGCTTGGAATGACAGGACAAGCGCGTCCGGAACACGAGGCAAACAGCCCAGCAATGCGTGCTCGTAAGCTGAAGCAAGGTTGGAGCAGACACCGATCTTGAGCCCCAGCCTCCGCAGCGTATCCCAGACCTCATCCATTCCTGGCCTTTGTCGCGTCGAGGCGCATTCCGCTTCGAGATCGGCTTCGAGCTCGGCCATCCTCTCCTCGCTAGGGGAGTTCGCAAGGTCGCGGGCAAGTTCGCTCAGGCCGGTCCGCCGGGTAAGTGCCTTGGCCGCCCACCCTGACGAGGAACCGCCCGCCAGAAGCGCCTGAAATGGGCGGCGTCGATCCCTGATTTCAACGACGGTTCCGAAGCCATCGAAGCACACGGCCCGAATCACAGGCATTCCGTCGTGCCAAATCACGTTGCCCTCCGTGTAGGTCGCGAAATCACGGTCACTCTGATTCGGAGCGGTCTGGCAGAGCCCGGCGCCAGAAGCATAGCGGCAGACGGAGAGCTGATCGTCTAACGTTCTGCGTAGTCGATCGAGCAGCAAGCTCCATTAGACCGCCAGGCCTCGTGGTGCTCCGTCAGCCAGGCTCGCTCTTCATGGGCGTACCTGAGAAACTGTAGGGGCTCCCCCCGAAGACTCTCCAGATCACGGAGGACCGTCCCTCGATACGAGTCGTTGCCCGCCGTGGGAAGGCGACTAAAGGCATGACCGACACGGCGGCGTTCTCACGGGGATAGTATTCCACGCGCAGAATTATATCCACTATATAGTTTCAGGTGGGCGAAAGGTGAGCTTGAAGCACGCGCACCCGCGAGCCTGGTTAGACCCAAAAAAATTATGGGTGAGGTCGATATGAAATAACCCCAACAAGATCTGGACCTGCGATGAATATCGCTCCGTCAGACTCCAAAGCCTCTCTTAAACGAGAGATAAGCTTCCGCTTTGGAATGATAAATCCGTTTTCAAAATCGTTAATAGTCTTCCGCGATACGCTGGATCGTTGCCACAACCACGCTTGTGATACTCCCAAGGCCTCTCTCCCGGCCTTACAGAGATACCCTTGAATTACCGATGTCGGTGGGAGTGGTGCAAATGAGAGGTTAGGGAGAGGCGTAGGCCTGGAATCATTCAGGTGGAAAATTTTTATGGCCGTGATATAGTTCCAATCGACCGAGGCAGACAAGGTCTCCGGAACGGCCTTTACCGCTTCCTTTCGGGGTTTTGGCCGCGCGTGCGGCTTATCGGGAGTTTCCGATGCCATGTACAAACTCGTTAGGCGCCGCTTGAGCCGCGCGATCTGGACGATAGAAACTGCTGCGCTCAAGTTGATGCGACTCCGGCCCGCTGCCAGATCAAGTGAGCGCTGGTTCTCATAACCAGAGCCCACGTAAGCTGGAACGAATGGCCAGTGGCGCGATCGAGGTTCCAATAACCCGTGGGGGTACAGTGAACGCTGGGCGCGACACTGGCAAGCGGTCGCGAACATGAGTTGGCAGGCGGGTGGATTGCTCTGTCAGAGTCCACCGGAGGCATAAAATGCGTCAAAATTGCAAACCCGACCGAATCAGATCATTTTCCGGGCCCATGGCTCTTGGTTTCTCATGTGCGACCGAGCTTCCGAATGATACGGGGGATTAGCGCCGTCAGTGCGTTCTTACGTAAAACTGTGATCTCAGGTCGAGTCCGTGCAAAACCTCTAGTTTCTGGAGGCTACTCGAATGAAATTACGGCAAAATCCAGAAGAAGAACTCAAAAATTGGTTTCGACAACTCCTGTCGGTGCCGGTACCAGCGCCGGCGGCACCGCTGTGCGTCGAAAAGATTCGATACTGGAGAGCTGATCACCCACCGACAGCGTTGCCCGGTGAGCACATCGTCTCGCGGCACCCGGCACTCCGCGACGTTCTGCCCGAAATTACGGAATTACCCGTCTCTCGTTCGAAACCGGGTTGGGGCCGAGGCCGTCAGTGTCGTCTTCCGAGTTGGAAGGGCGGTCACGTGCTTCGCCTGTTTTCTACCTTAGAGCTCGATCACGCAATGAATTGCGAGCTCGATCCAGCGATCGAGCGCATCGTGGAGCAGCCCCTGAAACTCCGATATGAGAACAAAAGGGGATATACCCCAGACGCTTACGTCCTCGCGAGCGGACGTCCGGAAATTCGCGAGATTAAGCTTGAGCACGACGCCGCCGCTTCCGAGAATGAATCTCGCTGGCCGTTGATTGCGAAGGCATTTAACAGCATGGGGTTCGATTTCCGTGTTCTTACCCAGGCATCGATTAGATCACCGCAGAAATTTACCAACGTAAAGCGGATCTTCGCGCATCGACTAACGCCGGTGCCGTGTCGAAGCTCGCGGATTTATATTTGTGAATTTTTGGAAAGTTCCGGCGCTTGCTCATTTGAACACCTGAAGCAAAAATTCCCTAGCCTATCCTTCGAACAGGTTCTTGCTCTTGTACGTCACGGTTTCTTGAGCGTCGACTTAACGGGGCCAATCGACGAACACACGTCTTTTCTCCGGGGGCGACGAGCGCGGGACGGGCTCATTCGCGAGGAGCGGTTCGATGGCAATGCACTGCTTTGAGGAGGGCAAGCGCGTTCTCCTTCATGGAAAGCGGTATCGACTGCTCAATGCGGTGACCTTGGACGGTCGGGAGCATTGGCAGCTATGTCCACTAGGAGCTGCACCCCACCTTTGCATAATAGAGAGTCACCCGACTGAGGAACTGCACGCGTCCCACTATCGAGGTGACTTTGAGTTTGACGAGGAGTTGGATGGCGACACGCCGGCAAAGGCTGCTGAGAGATTGCGACGCCGAGCGCGGAAAATATCTGATCGCGATGAAAAGTCGCAGAAATATATGCGCTTTTTTCGAGACGTTATCCGTGAAGTTGCTGTGATTATGGGCGAAAGCGATTATACGTCGAATTCGATCCTCAGCGTTAGGATAGCTAAACCTTTACTCGCGGAAGTACTTCGTGACCTAGGCAACAAATACGGAATTGAACACTTCGGCGCTCCCAAAAATATTAGCCGGGCTCAATATTATAGGATGCGTAAGCGTCTCATCGAGGGAGGTTTTATCGATGATTTTGCGCCGAATTGGGGCGCGCGGGGAAACCGCCAGCAAATGCATCCACTTGTTAGCTCCGCGTTGGATGCAGCAATACAAGAACGGCTCGACGAGACAAGCCAAAGGGGGCGGCCGAAGGGTAGCCCAGCGTTTTCAACCCACTCGATCGAAACGAGATTATTGTCCAAGCTTGATACTTTACGGGAAGCATATCCTGCACTTGCTGAGAAATTCCGCTTACCCTCGCGCGTGACGATTCTCAAGCGGCTGAAATTGTTTCCACAGTACCGAATCGATGTCGCCCGCGAGGGTGTGACGCGAGCTCGAATGCTACATCGACGACCGCACGGGCATCAAGAGCCGGAAGCATGTCTGAGTTTGGTCCAATATGACGAAACGCGTCTTCCATTTTACTGCGTTTCACGCTGTGGCGGAATACCGTTAGGGCGCCCCTGGTTATCTTGGCTTCTCGACGTATATTGTGGGGGGTTTCTTGGCTTCTATCTGGGATTCGAACCTGCCGGAGACACGGTATTCGCAAGCGTATTAAGGCACGCATGCAATTTCAAATCTTACGTCTCTGAACAGTATCCAGGTTTCGCGGGGACGTACAAAATGGCGGGGCGCCCCCGCTTTATAACGTTTGACAACTCGCTCAGCGCCCACGGCACGACAATACAAACCATATTGGAAGACCTCGATATTCCATGGACCTTCAGCAAGCCGTGGGAGCCGTGGACAAAGGCGCATGTGGAAAGCTCATTCGATGTGTTTAACAGAGCGCTCTTGCAGGACATGCCGGGCTTTGTGCTTTCAAAGGAGATACCCAGTCGTGACTACGATCCGGGCAAGAATGCATGCATATCATTTGATCAGCTACTTTACATAATACACTGTTGGATCGTCGATTATCACGGAACGGCGCCAGCTTATCGCCCCGAGATTGGTTCGCCCAACCAACGCTGGGAGCATGGAACCCGACTAGTTAAACCAGAATTTCTACGAAAGGGTACCGACTTGGACGCCATGTTCGGCATTGTGAGGTCAGGCAGGCTCGATCACCGCGGAGTGAGATACGAAAATATCTATTATTATAGTGACGAGCTTCATTCTCTTCGACACCACCACGGCGCATCGTTGAACGTCTCGGTCAAAGTAAATCCCGCTGATTTATCGAAGGTGTACGTACGGCATGCGCGCGAGGACGCCTGGATTCGCTGCGATTCGCTAGAACCAGAGCGTACAAACGGGTTAAGTCTGTTCTGCCACGCGTTATTTCAGCGGCACGCTAAGAAACTCTTTGGTAATGTAGACCGAGAGGCATACGTGCGCGCAAGGCTTGATCTCGAGGAGAAGATCGCGGCATGGCGCCAGGAGGATCTTGGCGTTCAAGCGAATGCTCGCGTTGCCCGCGCCCTCGGATTCGGGACGCATTTGCTCCGCTATGAGGGATCTCAGCAGAAGGGATCGATGGAGCGTAGCGGATGCGATGGATCAAGCATAAAGCAAGATGGACCCGGGCTACGGAACGGCGGTGCGCGCGCTCAATCCGTCCGGGCAGCTGAGCCTTCGAGACAAGACCGTGTTGAACACACGATCGCCCAATTCGAGGTCTCTCGAATGCCCTTCTAAGAAGGAGAATTCCGATGCTTGTCGAGGAGGCCAGCGAACGACTGCTTCAGTTGGATAAAGTATTTATCATGCATCCAGCATACAGATCCGTGATGGAGAGTATCTGCTTCAAGTTAGAGGTGCGCAAAAATTTGAGTGAGAAGCCAAATTTCTTTGTTTCGGGGCCTTCCGGTATTGGAAAGTCAACGCTTAGAAAACACCTCATTTCTAAGTACCCGATACGCCGCAATGCACGAACGATTGAGCTGCCAATTGGAGGAAAGGCTGTCTGTGACGAGATACCAGTTATTGCCGTCTCTCTTAAAGGGCAACCGACGGTTATCGCCATGATTAGACAAATGTTGAGCAAGATTGGGGATCCATTATTTAAAAAGAAAGAGGGAAAGGAAGATTTAGAAGAGCGTCTGTTCCATCTGCTGAAGGTTTGCGGCGTGCGAATGGTCATAGTGGATGAGGCTCAGCTAATTGTAGATCGGGATGGCATCGTTCGACGGTTTGAAATCGCTGAGGCCCTAAAGGACTTGAGCGAGCGTGCTCAGGTAAGCGTTTGCTTGTTAGGGATGGGGCGGACGCGTGTAATTTTTGAACACGATAGCCAGATCGCCAGGCGTTGGGACGAAGAAATTCAGTTGCAGCCGTACGACTGGGGAGCGATCGATGAAGAGGATGCGAATGTAGAAAGCCGGCTAAACTTTTTGGCGCTACTTACTGTGTATCGGGCTAACATGCCGGTTCCGCTTGCAGACGAAATTGATGTCGAAGATCGCAGGACGGCTATGAAGTTCTTCTACGTAAGCCGCGGCATTATCGGCCTATTGAAGAAGCTGATCCTTGAGGCAACAGAAATCGCGTGCAGAGCGAATCGCAGCCGCATTGACAACGCAACCTTAAGCGAAGCGTTTTGTCGTGCCTTCATCAAAGAGCGACGCCGCGATGGCCTTGGTAATCCGTTCTCATCAGGATGGATCGAGCAATTGCCTCCACCGCTCCCCGACCACTCACAGTTGCTGCTTCCATCTAAGGGCCGACGCTCATCGCGGAATGACCGGCGACGCGCGGCCAACGGTGCATTGACGAAGGTCTGAGGCTCTTGACTCGCCTCGTAGTCCGAAGTCCGCCAAACGACAATGAGATTTTGCCACATTATATTCTACGGTTGAGCGAATTGAATCGGATGAGGAATAGTTCGAATCTCTTAGAATTGGCCGGAATGCCATCGAACTTCGTAACTACGCGATGTGATGTGTCGCGATTATCCAAGCTACTCGATGTCCCAAAATATATCCTTGAGAACCGGGCGACATGGCCGAGCGAAGGTGATCCGGAGCGATTGCGCTTCGGAAGTACCCCTATGGCGATGAGTCTTGTAAATTATTCCAGGCCTCGAATCTGCATACGGTGTGTGCGAGAGGGCCGGACTAAACCGGAGTGGGACGTCTTCGGAAACCTCGCCTGTCCCGATCATTTAGCTTATCTGGTCGACGAGTGCGGATGTCGGCTCCCGGCGACCTGGTTTCGCCGGGGGCCACTCAGGTGTAAATGCCGTCGGGAGCTTCAGGAGGACCTTGGTCGGCCGGAAGATGTCTTACTTCGCACGTCGCAGCTTTTTTCCGACCTTGCGCACGGGCGTCCTCCTGCACAAGATGCGGCGCCGATTGAAGGCGTCGAAGCGGCGGCGAAGCTGTTGCGTTTTTGTGCCGCGTTTGATCACGATCCCGGATGGCGCGCGACATATATAGGCAAGCCTTCAGCCAGGAACAGCAGGACGGCGATCCAGAAGGCATCGCCAATACTTTGGAGCTGGCCAGAAGGACTGAAGTGTTGGTTGGATCGACGTCGCTTGGCGAGCGAGGGCCAGGTTTCGCTGAATTTGGCTTACGGGAGACTTTATGAAAGCATGCGGTCTACTCTCGATAATCAGGGGCTTCGAAGAGTTCGGGCTGAAGTTAATTCATATTTTGGTGCCTGTCCCGAAGCTGTTTTTCTGAAGAATCGCGCTATGTCTGCTAATATAATGGGCTCTCGACAATCTTATGTGCTGACTCAGTGGGCGGCAAAGAGGCTAGGGGTATCTTCGAAGGCCGTTGCGCGTATGGTTGAAAGCGGACAATTGAAAGGGGAGCGTCGCGCGGGCAAGCGCCGAAGGCATTATCTCGTATCCGCGAATAGTGTAAACGAATTACATTCTCGCATGCGGGTCGCATTGGGGTTTAGGCAGGTCGCCGAAAGCTTAGGAATTAGACCAGAGGAGCTAACTAAATTGATGGAGGAGAGGGTTATAGCGCCCTTTTTCGTTCTTGGTACGCAATCATTGTTTGATTGTTGCGATGTGGAGAAGTTGGCCGCGAGATTGGCGAAGGTGGAATAAAAATTCCGATAGGGATCACTGCGCAATGAATACTGCCCTGTGAGTCCTGTGTCGCTCCCGGCTCATTGTAATTCATATGGCAGTCTTGCTGGAGAAATGTGCGGTGCACCGCTCTACGTCTGAAGGAGACGGAGATGAAGACGAGCCGTTCAGCGAATAGCGGATCATTGTGGTGCTGAAGAAGCATTAGCCGGTGTCACGGTAGAGGATATCTGCCGCAAGCACGGGACCGGCGACGCGACCTTTTACAACCGGCGCAATCGCTAGCGCATCGAAGTATCCGACGCACGTCGGCTTGACGTTGGACGACGATAACCGAAAGCTTAAGAATCTTTTGACGGAATCGAGCCTGGACGTCGCGACGCTGCGCGAAGGACTCGGAAAAAACGTCACAAGCCCCGATCGCGGAGAGCATCTATGAACTGGCGATCGAAGAGAAGACCTCCTGCAGCGTGGGGCCTGCGGTCTGATCAGGCTAGATCCCGAAGACCTATCGCTATGCCTCGCTACGATCAGACGATGTGAGATCCTTGAGCGGCTGAAGACCCTTGCGGGCCAGCGGAGCGCTTCGGCTACGGGCGCCTGCACGATCCACCTGCGGCGGGATGGATCGCGTCGAATCAAAACAAGGGAGGAGCGGCTGACGGTGGGCAGGCGTGCCGGGCGCAAGCGCGCTCGGGACACGGGCCGCCGATACCCATGCCGCAGGGGCCGACCTTGCGCTGGAGCGTCGACTTTGTCCCGGAGGCCAGCTCGTTGATGGTAGCCGCTTCCGCGTGCTGGTCATCGGCTGCGACTTTACGTGAGAGTGCTCAGTGCTCATCGTCGATACCTCGCTCTCCGGCCAGCGCTCTGTCCAGGACCTCGACGCACTCATCGCGCTTCGCGGCCGGCCACTTATGGTGGTCAGTGACAACGGCCCCGAGCTGACCACGCGCGCAATGCTGCGATGGCAGGAAGACAACCCGGGTCGAGTGGCGATGCATCACACCACGTGGGCCTATACAGAGCGGCTTCGTCGAGAGCCTGACTTCCGGGACGAATGCTGGGACGAGCGCATTTTCCGAAACTGCCGAGCGCTCGCCGGCTGATCGAGGAATGGAGAACGGACTACAAGGACCACCGGCATATTCGAGCCTGGGCCTTGAAGTTCCGAGTTCAGTCGGCGTTGGAGAAAGCACCTATCAAGTCGGAAAGCCTGAAGCTGGTCGTCATTGGAGCATAGCGCCGCGTGCTGTCGGTTCCAGAAGCTGGCGTCGCCTCGCCCAGGGGACTACTCCTCCGACGGCCGAAGCCCGCGAGGCCCGGGACACTCGACTTAGGTTTTGAACCCACTAAGAGAATGAGACGGGGAGTCTCATGATTTGATTTATGGCGCATACAGAATCTCATTTTTTGATTTATGAAAGATGAGACTGCTGCTTTCTCGCGCGGAGGTAAGATATTGACTTCATTGGAAGCGCAGTCGCGCCATTTGCTTTGTCGACCAGCTGGTCCGCGAACCAAATTGGCATTTCAACAAGCAGGGTAGGGGAGCTGGGCGAGCAACTCGTCCAGTCCTGGTCGCGCTTTACCGTCTTCGCGTGATGGTCAACAGCAGCGCGGCGCAGCAGTGCGATAGCGATGGCGCGTTTCAGGCTTTGGATCTGAACTGGCTTGGGCTGGCGTTCAGGGGCGCTTCATCGCCGGGCGCGCTCCCATGGCGGCCGCCTAAGCGGGCGCATTCATGTCGGCCAGGTGCAGTGAAGCCCAGGAACGCAAAAAGGGCCCGGCGTATTGCCGGGCCCTTTTGAGATTTGGTTGCGGGGGCAGGATTTGAACCTACGACCTTCAGGTT
>NZ_SLZF01000001.1 GCF_004341515.1 Allobosea sp. BK604 | reverse complement strand
ATCACCAGCATCCATGCCGATCTCGTCCAGGCTCTCGACCTGGCGATCACCCGGCTCGACGCCGAGATCGCCACCCTCATCGCCGAGACGGCCGAACTCGCCCGCGACCTCCGGACCCTGCGCACCATCAAGGGCTTCGGCAAGACCAACGCCCCCGCGATCCTGGCCCTCATGCCCGAACTGGGGACGCTCGACCGCAAGCAAGCCGCCGCGCTCGCAGGCCTGGCTCCCCATCCAAGGCAAAGCGGCGCCTGCGACGCCTACAGGCCAACCCGCGGCGGAAGACCCAACCTCAAGCGCGCCCTGTTCATGGCTGCCCTCGTCGCCGCCCGGCACAACCCGGACATCCGACCCTTCTACGAAAGGCTCCGCCAAAACGGGAAAAAGCCAATCGTCGCAACCATCGCCGTCATGCGAAAACTCATCGTCATCGCCAACGCCAAAATCCGCGACGCCAGACCTAAACTCCCAAATCAACAAGTGAGTTGATGACGGCGAGCGGACAGGCCCGCTATCGCTCCGGTTAACCGACGATTAATCTTGTTCGGGCGCTCTGGAGACAGCAATCTCCGTTTGCCAACCCGCCCGAGCGAGGTGTTTCATGCGCCGCCTGCCCGCCGCCTTTGCCGTCGTCGCGATCAGCTTCATCCCGGCATCGGCGCAGACGACGACCGGATCGGTCCGCGCCGCTGCCCCCACGCAGGGCGTGAAGACCGCAAACGCGGCCCAGCCCAACGTCGCCTTCTCCGCCTTCCTCGAGACGCTCTGGCCGCAAGCGCAGGCCCGGGGCATCTCGCGCCGGACCTTCGACCTCGCCTTCCGCGGGCTATCGCCCGATGCCTCGATCGTGGAGCGGACCGGGAAGCAGTCCGAGTTCTCGGCACCGATCTGGAGCTATCTCAACACTGGCGTTACCAGCACGCGCATCATGCGCGGACGTGGCGTTGCGGCGGATAATGCCGCCGTGCTGCAGCAGGTCGAGGCGCGCTACGGCGTGCCCAGGGAGATCGTGCTCGCCGTCTGGGGCATGGAGACGAATTTCGGTTCGTTCAAGGGCGACAAGGACATCATCCGCTCGCTCGCGACGCTGGCCAGCATCCGCTATCGCGGCGACTTCTTCCGCGACGAATTGCTGACGGCGCTGGAGCTGATCGAGAACGGCCATGTCGAGCGCGACGAGCTGCGCGGCTCCTGGGCCGGCGCCATGGGCCACACCCAGTTCATGCCGTCGAGCTACATGAAATACGCGGTCGACTTCAGCGGCGACGGCCATGCCGACATCTGGAATTCGACCGCGGACGTGCTGGCCTCGACCGCGAATTACCTCAAGGGCAATGGCTGGGTGCCCGGCCTGCCCTGGGCGCTCGAAGTCGCGCTGCCGGAGGGCTTCGACTACCGTCTCAACAAGGCGAGCTTTGCCTCTTTCAGCGCGGCCGGGTTGCGCCGCATCGATGGTGGGCCCCTGCCGTCCTCGGGCGAGGCGCGGCTGTTCTTCCCGGCTGGGCACCGCGGCCCGGTGATGCTGCTCACCGAGAATTTCGACGTCATCAAGAAATACAACACCTCCGACGCCTATGCGCTCGCGGTCGGCCATCTCGGCGACCGGATCATGGGCCGTCCGGCGATCCAGGCCGATTGGCCGGTGCAGGCGAAGCAGCTCGACAAGGCCGGCACCCAGGATGTGCAGCGGCGGCTCAAGGCTCTCGGCCTTTACAATCACGATGCCGACGGACGCATCGGCCCCAGCACGCGTGAGGCGGTCAGGCAGTACCAGCTCAAGGTCGGCGAGATCGCCGACGGCTATCCGACGCTGGCGCTCCTGGAGAAGTTGCGCGCCACGCGCTGACGAAAGCCTCGTTCTGCCCTATATTACCTGGCAGCGCCGTCGACCGGCGCGGATCGAGAGCATGATGCGCCTGCGTTCGCTCTTCATGGTTCTGGCCTCCGCCCTGCTCGTGCTCGCGACCGGCGGGCCGGTCTCGCTTGCGCAGAATCCGGTGCCTCCGGGCCGCATTCCGCCACCGCAGGGCCGCAGCCTGTTCAACATGTTCTGGCAGATTCCGGAGAGGCCGGCGATGCAGCCGCGGGCTCAGCCGCGCGTGGCGCGGCCCGCTCCGGCGGTGCGGCGCGCTCCGGCGTCCGTCGTGGTCCGTGACGACCCTGTCGTCCCCAAGGTCGATGTCGCCCACCATATCGTGGTGCTCGGGGATTCGCTCGCCAATCTCGTCGCGGGCGGGCTCGATGAGGCGCTGAACGACCGGCCCGACGTCGCCGTGATCCACAAGGCCAAGCCGGATTCCGGCCTTGTCCGCAGCGATTTCTACGATTGGCCGAAGGCGGTGACCGATCTCCTGGCGAGCGATCAGAAGATCACCACGGCCGTGATGATGCTCGGCCTGAACGACCGTCAGGCCATCCGGGAAGGCGACGTGGTCCATGAGCCGATGAGCGAGCGCTGGCTGCAGCTCTATCGCGACCGGGTCGATGCCATCGCCACGGCCTTCGCCGCCAAGCGCATCCCGCTGATCTGGATCGGCGAGCCGCCGATGCAGAATGCCAGGCTCTCGGCTGATCTTGCGATCTTCAACGATATCTATCGCCAGCGCGTCGAGCGTGCCGGCGGGCAATATGTCGATCTCTGGGGCGCCTATGTCGATGCGGAGAACCGCTATACGGCGATGGGGCCCGATGTCAGCGGCCAGACCACGCGGCTGCGCCTCGGCGACGGCATCCATTTCACCAGGGCGGGCGCGCGCAAGGCGGCGCATTTCGTCGATGTGCTGATCCGCCGGATGATCGAGCAGCGACCATCGGACGAGAACGTGATCGCGCTGCCGGCCGGACCAAGCGCGCCGGATGCTGCCGTGGTGCCGGTCGACCCGACCGCACAGCCCGGTGGCGTCGAACGCCTGATCGACGCGATGGTGCGTGGCACGCCGGAGCCGGGCGGGCTCGCGGCGGCGCTGCAGAGCAGGCCATTGGCCGGGCCGATCCAGCCGCTCACCGGCCCCGGCGCCGGGGGTGACAAGGCGCTGCTCGCCTCGATCCCGGATGCGCGCGGGCGCGGCGACCTTGCGAACCAGCTCGATCGCGTCTTCGGCGAGGGCGTCGGCAGCGAGCCGAAGCCCGGGCGGATCGACGATTACCGCTGGCCGCGTGGGAATTAGCCCGAATTGAGGACGAAGACGAGGCGATGCACCGGATGACGGGGCACGCGGTCGTCCCAACCCGGCAGGGGGATCTCAAGCGAGCAACGAGAGGCCGGGCGCGATCCCTCATCGGTCTCGGCTTCGCCATCACATTCTCCCGCATCCAAGTCGGCTGCGGACTTTGACACTCGGGATTGCCCATCTCGGGCAAGCCCGAGATGGGTGGGAGACGGCAAGATCAGCGCGGCAGAACCGTGTCGCCCATCAGGTGCTTGTCGATTGCGTGAGCCATCTGGCGGCCTTCACGAATGGCCCAGACCACCAGGGACTGGCCGCGACGCATGTCGCCGGCAGCGAAGACCTTCTCGACCGAGGTCTTGTAGGCGAGCGTGTTGGCCTCGACATTGCCGCGCCCGTCGAGCTTGACGCCGAGCTTGGCGAGCAAGCCGTCCTGCACCGGCGCGACGAAGCCCATGGCGAGCAGCACGAGATCGGCCTTCAGATCGAACTCGGTGCCGGGGATCGGCTTCAGGGCATTGTCGACGCGGGCGCAATGGAGCTTGCGGACCTGGCCGTTCTCGCCCTTGAACTTCACGGTGGTGATGGCGAAGTCGCGCTCCGCGCCTTCCTCGTGGCTGGAGGAGGTGCGCAGCTTGAGCGGCCAGTTCGGCCAGGTCAGCGCCTTGTTCTCCTTCTCCGGCGGCTGCGGCATGATCTCGATCTGGGTGACCGAGAGCGCGCCCTGGCGCACCGAGGTGCCGATGCAGTCCGAGCCGGTATCGCCGCCGCCGATGACGACCACATGCTTGCCGGTCGCCAGGATCGGCGCGGCATTGCTGCTCAGCGGCTCGTTGGAGACGCGGCGGTTCTGCTGCGGCAGGAAGTCCATGGCGAACTGGATGCCGCCGAGTTCACGGCCCTCGATCGGCAGGTCGCGCGGCTTCTCGGCGCCGCCGGTCAGGCCGACCGCATCATATTGCGCGAGGAGTTCGGCCGGGTCGATATCGACGCCGATATTGGCGTTGTAGTGGAAGGTGACGCCTTCCGCTTCCATCTGCTTCACGCGGCGCTCGACATGGGACTTCTCCATCTTGAAGTCCGGGATGCCGTAGCGCAGCAGGCCGCCGGCGCGGGCATGCTTCTCGTAGAGATGGACGTCGTGGCCGGCGCGGGCGAGCTGTTGCGCGGCCGCCAGGCCAGCCGGGCCGGAGCCGATGATGGCGATCTTCTTGCCCGTCCTGGTCGCGGACGGCTCGGGCTTGATCCAGCCCTCCTGCCAGCCCTTGTCGACGATCGCGCATTCGATCGTCTTGATGGTGACCGGCGTGTCCTCGAGATTCAGCGTGCACGAGGCCTCGCAGGGCGCGGGGCAGACGCGGCCGGTGAACTCGGGGAAGTTGTTGGTGGAGTGCAGATTGCCCAGGGCCTCCTGCCACTTGTCGTTATAGACGAGGTCGTTCCAGTCCGGGATCTGGTTGTTGACCGGGCAGCCGTTGTGACAATACGGGATGCCGCAATTCATGCAGCGCGCCGCTTGGTCGCGCGTGCCTTCCGGCCCGAGCGGGATGATGAATTCCTTGTAGTTCCTGATCCGATCCGAGGCCGGAAGATACTTCCGGTCGCGGCGGTCGATCTCGAGGAAGCCGGTTACCTTACCCATCGTCTCAAACCTACCTGATCAGGTTACTCGGCCGCGACCGACATGCCGGCTTGCGCCCGCTCGATTTCCTGGAGGGCACGCCGGTACTCGACCGGCATGACCTTGACGAATTTCGGCAGGTATTCCGCCCAGTTCTCGAGAATGTCCTTGGCGCGCTCCGAGCCGGTGTAGCGGAAATGATCCGCCACGAGCTGGTGCAGGCGCTCGCCGTCATAGCCGGACATGTTGGCCATCACGTCGATGCGGCCCTTGAACTCGAGATCGCCGCCATGGTGATAGAGGCGCTGGGTCAGCTCCTCCTCCTCCGGCACGGGCTCGAGATCGACCATCGAGAGGTTGCAGCGCTTGGCGAAGCTCTTGTCCTCGTCGAGCACATAGGCGATGCCGCCGGACATGCCGGCCGCGAAGTTGCGGCCGGTCTGGCCGAGCACGACGACGACGCCGCCGGTCATGTATTCGCAGCCATGGTCGCCGGTGCCTTCGACCACCGCGATGGCGCCCGAGTTGCGCACGGCGAAGCGCTCGCCGGCGACGCCGCGGAAGTAACACTCGCCCGCGATCGCGCCGTAGAGCACCGTGTTGCCGACGATGATCGACTCTTCCGCCTTGGCATTCGCCTTGGCATCGGGTCGGATGATCAGCTTGCCGCCGGAAAGGCCCTTGCCGACATAGTCGTTGGCCTGGCCGGTGAGATCGAGCGTCAGGCCGCCCGCGACCCAGGCGCCGAAGCTCTGGCCGGCCGTGCCATGGAGCTTGACCGTGATCGTGTCGGCGGGCAGGCCTTCGGAGCCGTAGCGCTTGGCGATCTCGCCCGAGAGCATGGCGCCCGTGGAGCGGTCGACATTGCGGATCGGGCTGTCGATCACGACCGGCGCGCCGGTCTCGAGCGCATCGCCGGCCTTCTCGATCAGCGTGCGGTCGAGCACCGTGTCGATCGGGTGCTTCTGGCGCTCGGTGTTGCTGACCGCGACGCCTTCGCCTGCTTCCGGCTTGTGGAAGATGCGGGTGAAGTCGAGGCCCTTGGCCTTCCAGTGGTCGATCGCCTGCTTCTTGTCGAGCCAGTCGGAGCGGCCGACGAGCTCGTCGAAGCTGCGGACGCCCATGGCCGCCATCATCTCGCGCACGTCCTCGGCGAGGAAGAAGAAGAAGTTGATGACGTGCTCGGGCGCGCCCTTGAAGCGCTTGCGCAGCACCGGGTCCTGGGTCGCGACGCCGACCGGGCAGGTGTTGAGATGGCACTTGCGCATCATGATGCAGCCGGCCGCGATCAGCGGCGCGGTGGCGAAGCCGAACTCGTCGGCTCCCAGCAGGGCGCCGATGACGATGTCGCGGCCGGTGCGAAGGCCACCGTCGACCTGCAGCGCGATGCGACCGCGCAGCTTGTTCATCACCAGCACCTGATGGGTCTCGGCGAGGCCGATCTCCCAGGGCGAGCCGGCATGCTTGATCGAGGTCAGCGGCGAGGCGCCGGTGCCGCCCTCGTAGCCGGCGATGGTGATGTGGTCGGCGCGCGCCTTGGCGACGCCGGCGGCGACGGTGCCGACGCCGAGCTCGGAGACGAGCTTGACAGAGACGTCCGCGGCCGGGTTGACGTTCTTCAGGTCGAAGATCAGTTGGGCGAGATCCTCGATCGAATAGATGTCATGGTGCGGCGGCGGTGAGATCAGGCCGACGCCCGGGGTCGAATGCCGGACCTTGGCGATGCGGGCATCGACCTTGTGGCCGGGCAACTGGCCGCCCTCGCCGGGCTTGGCGCCCTGCGAGACCTTGATCTGCATCATCGCCGAGTTGACGAGATATTCGGTCGTGACGCCGAAGCGGCCCGAGGCGACCTGCTTGATCGCCGAGCGCATCGAGCGCCCGTCCGGCAGCGGCTTGAAGCGCTCGGGCTCCTCGCCGCCCTCGCCGGTGTTGGACTTGCCGCCGATCGTGTTCATCGCCAGCGCCAGGGTCGAATGCGCCTCATGGCTGATCGAGCCGAAGGACATCGCTCCGGTCGAGAAGCGCTTGACGATCGAGGCCGCGCTCTCGACCTCCTCCAGCGGGATCGGCTGGCGGCCGAGTTCATCGGCCATCTTCACATGGAAGAGGCCGCGAATGGTCGAGAAGCGCTGGCTCTGGTCGTTGACCAGGTCGGAATAGGCCTTGAACTTGTCCTTGGCATTGCCGCGCACGGCGTGCTGGAGCAGCGAGATGTTCTCCGGCGTCCAGGCATGGTCCTCGCCGCGGATGCGGTAGGCATATTCGCCGCCGATATCGAGCGCATCGCGGAAGACCGGCGAGTCGCCGAAGGCGTCGCGGTGGCGGCGCAGGCTCTCCTCGGCGAGCTCGGGCAGGCCGACGCCCTCGATCGAGGAGATCGTGCCGGTGAAGTACTTCTCGACAGTCTCGGTCTTCAGGCCGACCGCGTCGAAGATCTGCGCGCCGCAATAGGACTGGTAGGTCGAGATGCCCATCTTGGACATGACCTTGAGCAGGCCCTTGCCGACCGACTTGATGAAGCGCTTCACCACCTCGTAGCGGTCGACCTCCTTCGGGAACTCGCCGGCCTCGTAGAGGGCCTCCAGCGTCTCGAAGGCGAGATAGGGGTTGATCGCCTCGGCGCCGAAGCCGGCGAGCAGGGCGAAATGATGGACCTCGCGCGGCTCGCCGGACTCGACGACGAGGCCGACCGAGGTGCGCTGGCCCTTGCGGATCAGGTGATGGTGGACGGCCGCCGTCGCCAGCAGCGCCGGGATCGGGATGCGATCCGGCCCGACCTGCCGGTCGGAGAGGATGATGATGTTGTAGCCGCCATGGACGGCCGCCTCGGCGCGCTCGCAGAGCCGCTCGATCGCGCCCTCCATGCCGGCCGAACCCTCCCGTGCCGGGTAGGTGATGTCGATCGTCTTGGTGTCGAAGCGATCCTCGTAATGGCCGATGCAGCGGATCTTCTCGAGATCGTCATTGGTCAGGATCGGCTGGCGCACTTCGAGGCGCTTGCGGCGCGAGGTGCCCTCCAGGTCGAGGATGTTCGGGCGCGGACCGATGAAGGAGAGCAGGCTCATCACCAGCTCCTCGCGGATCGGGTCGATGGCCGGGTTGGTGACCTGCGCGAAGTTCTGCTTGAAATAAGTGTAGAGCAGCTTCGACTTCGACGAGAGCGCCGAGATCGGGGTGTCCGTGCCCATCGAGCCGACGGCTTCCTGGCCGGTCACGGCCATCGGGGCCATCAGCAGCTTGGTGTCTTCCTGGGTGTAGCCGAAGGCCTGCTGGCGATCGAGCAGCGAAACGTCGGTGCGCGAGGCGCGCGCCTCGACCGGCGGCAGCTCCTCCAGGACGATCTGCGTGCGGCCGAGCCAGTCCTTGTAGGGGTTGGCGAGGCAGAGCGTGGTCTTGATCTCGTCGTCGCCGATGATGCGGCCCTCTTCGAGGTCGATCAGCAGCATCTTGCCGGGCTGGAGGCGCCACTTCTGGACGATCTTCTCCTCCGGGATGGGCAGCACGCCGAATTCCGAGGCGAGCACGACGATGCCGTCATCGGTGACGAGATAGCGCGCGGGCCTGAGGCCGTTGCGGTCGAGCGTCGCGCCGATCTGGCGGCCGTCGGTGAAGGCGATCGCGGCCGGGCCGTCCCACGGCTCCATCAGCGCGGCATGGTACTCGTAGAAGGCGCGACGCTTGTCGTCCATCAGCGGGTTGCCGGCCCAGGCCTCGGGCACCAGCATCATCATGGCGTGGGCGAGCGAATAGCCGCCCTGGACCAGGAACTCGAGCGCGTTGTCGAAGCAGGCCGTGTCGGACTGGCCCTCGTAGGAGATCGGCCAGAGCTTGGAGATGTCGGTGCCGAACAGCTCGGAATCGACCGAGGCCTGGCGGGCCGCCATCCAGTTGACGTTGCCGCGCAGCGTGTTGATCTCTCCGTTATGGGCGACCATCCGGTAGGGATGGGCGAGGCGCCAGGACGGGAAGGTGTTGGTGGCGAAGCGTTGGTGGACGAGCGCGATCGCGCTCTCGAAGCGCTCGTCGGTCAGGTCCTTGAAATAGTCGCCGAGCTGCGTGACCAGCACCATGCCCTTGTAGACGATGGTGCGGCAGGACATCGAGACCGGATAATAGGTCGCGGTGGCACGGTCGTGGCGCTTGTAGACCTTGTTCGAGACGGACTTGCGCAGGACATAGACCTCGCGCTCGAAATCATCCTCGCTGGCGATCTCGGCCGGGCGGCCGACGAAGAGCTGGCGATGGACCGGCTCGGTCTCCTTCACGGCATCGCCGAGGTCATGGTTGTCGACCGGCACGTCGCGCCAGCCGAGGAAGATCAGGCCTTCCTCCTCGACCGTCTGGGCGACGATCTCCTCGCAGACGGCGCGATCCTCCGCCGCCTGCGGCATGAAGAACTGGCCGATGGCGTAATGGCCGGGCTCGGGCAGCTCGATGCCGAGCCTGGCGCATTCTTCCTTGAAGAAGCGATGCGGGATCTGAGTGAGGATGCCGCAGCCGTCGCCGAGCTTCGGATCGGCACCGACGGCGCCGCGATGGTCGAGATTGTGCAGGATCTGCAGGCCCTGCTGGACAATCGCGTGGGTCTTGCGGTTCTTCATGTCGGCGATGAAGCCGACGCCGCAGGAATCTTTCTCCAGAGACGGATGATAGAGGCCCTGCGCCTCCGGCATCGCCGGATCGCGCACCTCAGGGAAGCGCTCGACAGAGGCCGCCGACTTGCTGGTTCCGCTCATGGTCAAACCCCGCTTGCCAATGCCCCTCAGTTTCCACTGACGGGCCTGCATGAGTCCACATCATCCCTTGTCGCGCCGGACCGTCCGCTCGCGTCTGCAGTCTGCAGCAGCAAGGACGGGGCCAACGCGGCCTGGTTGTCTCTCAGAGGCTTGCTTGCGCTATTTTCGGTTCGCGCCCGCGTCCTCCGCAGGCGCTTCGGGCTTATCGAGCCCTGCCGCGCCTGTTCACGCCGCCGTTTTACGGGCGGCGCGTTTACGGTTGGCTTTGGCGGTAGTGGCCGTGCCCCTCGTCATCTGCTCCGCTCCGTTGCGATCGTCCGACGCAAGGCTCCGTGGCCTTGCGTCGGCGCGGTGAAAATTGGGACAGCATCACTGTCCTATCGGGACGAATTTGCCAGAGTTCTAAGGTCCGCACAAGAGCCGATTTTGCCTCGGGCTGAAATTTTATTGCGATATGCAACTTCTGTAAGACATTTCCAGCGCAAAAGCCCGAGTCTGGTTGCACGCTTGTGTCCGGTGCCGCAATCCGGCCCAAATTCATGCATGGCCCGCAGACCGCATGCGCAGGACCGCCCGGCTTGGCAGCGGCGGGGTGGCGGCGGTAACGCTCGGCCATGAACTTCGTCAGCGACAACACGGCCGGCGCGAGCGCTCCGGTGATGGCGGCGATCGCCGCGGCCAATGACGGCTCCGCCGCCCCCTATGGCACGGATGCCTGGACGAGCCGCGTCGAGCGGCTCTTCGCGGACCTCTTCGAGCATGAGGTCGCGGTCTTCCTGGTGACCAGCGGCACTGCGGCGAATTCGCTGGCGCTGGCCTGCCTGACACGGCCCTGGGGGGCGGTGCTCACGCATCAGGAAAGCCATGTCGCCGATGACGAATGCGGCGCGCCGGAATTCTTCACTGATGGCGCCAAGCTCATCGGCCTGCCCGGCATCGGCAACAAGATCCAGCCGGATCGCGTCACCAGGACGCTGACGCGGATGCGGGAGGGCGCCCTGCATCAGGTCCAGCCGCAGGCGCTGGCGATCACTCAGGCGACGGAATGCGGCCTCGTCTACACGCCGGCCGAGGTGCGCGCGCTCAAGGATGCGGTGACGCCGCGCGGGCTGAAGATGCATATGGACGGGGCGCGCTTCGCCAATGCTGTGGTCGCGCTCGGCTGCTCCCCGGCCGATATCAGCTGGAAAGCGGGCGTCGACGTGCTCTCCTTCGGCGGAACCAAGAACGGGGCCTGGGCGGCGGAGGCGGTGGTCTTTTTCGATCCGGCGCTCGCGGCCGAGATGAAATGGCGGCGCAAGCGCGCCGGCCATACGCTTTCCAAGGGCAGGCTGATCGGCGCGCAATTCGAGGGGCTGCTCGCCGGCGGCCATTGGCTCGCGCTGGCGCGCCATTCCAATGCGATGGCGGCGCTGCTGGCCGATGCCGTGGCCAGGAACGGCGCGGTGCGCCTCGCCTGGCCCTGCGAGGCGAATACGGCCTTCCTGATCCTCGATACGGCGGCGCAGGCGCGGCTGCAGGCTGCCGGAATCGGTTTCATCTCCTGGTCCGACACCGCGCTCGCCGAGGAGAATGCGCTGAAGCCGGGCGAGGTGATCGGCCGCTTCGTGATGTCCTTCGCGACCAGGAAAGAGGATGTCGAGCGGCTTATCGCGGTGCTGAACGGCTAGGTCAGCGTAGGTCCCTGCGCGCGTCGCTCCCAGCATCGGATCGATCCGAAAAATGCGATCGAGTTTTCGGGCCGATTTTTTAGGCTCCCGCGGCTTTCCGAAATCGCCGGGGTGACGCCGCAAGCGTGCCGCAATCCCTAAGGAAGACTGAAGCCGGGGTGCATTCCATTAAGAGGATGGAACGACATGGCTTCTAATTCGACCGCGCGGTCGCGGGGCGTGCTGATGGGCCTGGCAATGGCCGGCACGCTGGCGGGCTCGGCCGGTGGGGCTACCGCGCAATATTACGGCTACGAGTACGATTATGCGCCGCGCTATGGCTATAGCTACGGCTATGGCGAGGGCTATGGTCGCCGCTACTATGCCCCGGCGCCGCTGTCGCAGCGCGAGATCGCTCGCATTGCGCTGCGCGAATACGGGCTCGCCCAGATCGAGCGCACGGTGCGGACCGACGAGACCTTCGTGGTCGAAGGGGCTATGGCGAATGGCCGGCGCACGAGGCTGGTGCTCGATCTCTATAGCGGCGATCTGATCAGGCGGGTCAATCTCCAGCCTCCCGGGCCGGGAACGCCAGTGATGCCGCCCGCTGCGCGCCTCGATCCCGTGGAGCCGCGCGCAGCCCAGCCGCGCCTGTTGCCGCTGCCGCCCGAGCGCCCGCCGAGCCTGAGGGGGCCGGCGCAGGCCAATGCTCCGGCACGAACCATCCCGCCCTCGCCAGTGGCGCCGCCGCATGCGCCAGCGCCCGAGCCGGCCCCAGCCCCGCCGGCCGAGGCGAATGCCCCGGCCACGGCTGTGCCGCCATCGCCGGCCGCTCCGCCACGCGCCGGGGAGCCTGCGGCGCCGGCCGAGAAGCCGCCGGCGGAAGCGGCCGCTCCGGCCACCACCGCGCCGGCTTCCCCCGTTCTTCCAGCCGCTCCGACACCCGGCCCGGTCAATCCGGCGACCGGCGAGGACAAGCCCAGGCTGGTCAACCCCAACGATGTCCGCGGCACCAACGAGCCCGAGCGGGAGCCGCCTCTCGCCAGGGCCGAGCCGTCACCCGGCGCGGCGCCAGCGGCCGGCGCCATGCCGCCGGTACAGGTTCCGGATCCGGCGCCATCGGTGCCGCGCCCGGACACGCCGATCGCGCCGGTCGTGCCGCTGGACTGAGCCCAATGAAAAGGCGCTCCCGGTTGCCCGGGAGCGCCTCATTCGTGCCGGCGATGAAGCCGAACGATTACGCGGCCTTGGCGACCTTGGCCTCGAGCACCTTGGCGGGTTTGCCGCCAATGGCGATCTGGCGCGGCTTCTTCGCCTCCGGAATCTCGCGGACGAGATCGATATGGAGCAGGCCGTTCTCGAGGCTCGCGCCCGTCACCTGGACGTAGTCGGCAAGCTGGAAACGACGCTCGAAGGCGCGCGCGGCGATACCCTGGTGCAGGACCTCGCGCTGGCCGGCCTCTTCGGAGACCTTCTTCTCGCCGCGTACGGTGAGAGTGTTCTCCTTGCTCTCGATGGCGAGGTCGTCCTCGGCAAAGCCGGCGACGGCAATCGAGATGCGGTAGGCGTTCTCGGCAGTGCGCTCGATATTATAGGGCGGATAGGTCGGCGCGTTGTCGACGTTGGTGGCCTGGTCGAGCAGGTTGAACAGACGATCGAAACCGACGGTCGAGCGATAGAGCGGGGAAAGATCGAAGTGACGCATGGTTGTCCTCCAAAGAAGCGACATGTGGTCCAGCCTGCCTCGGTCTGAGCGCAGGCCTGGTTCAGGTTCACGCAGCCATGATTGGCCTGCGTGACTATGAGTTGGGGGAGCATTTCGGCTTTTCAAGGGGCTGCCAAGACGGGCATAACCCGTCCTGTTCAGCGGCTTGCGATGCCGTGATTTGGAGGCCGCGATGGCCGAAGCCGAACTGTTCGTCCATCCGGGCTATCCGCCTCCCGGCCATGCCAAGGTCTGGCTCGCCAGCACCCAGGACGGAGCCTCCCTGCGTTTCGCGAGCTGGCGACCGACCGTGAAGGCGATGCGCGGCACCGTCGTCATCGTCCAGGGCCGGGCCGAATTCATCGAGCGCTACGGCGAGACCATCGCCGAGCTGCGCCGGCGCGGCTTCCATGTGCTCGCCTTCGATTGGCGCGGGCAGGGCGGCTCGCAGCGCTTCGTCGGGCGGGTGCGCAAGGGCCATGTCGGACGGCTGCGGCATTATGAGCGCGACCTCGCGCTGGCCATGGCCGAGATGCAGGAGAAGATGCCCAAGCCGCATTTCGTGCTGGCGCATTCGATGGGAGCGGCGCTCTGCCTCGACGCCGCGCGGCGTGGCGCCTTGCCGGTCTCGCGGCAGGTGGCGCTGGCGCCCATGCTCGGGCTCACCATGATCGCGCGGCCGGGCGCGGCGGAACGGCTGGCGAATGTCCTGTTCTGGCTCGGTCTCGGCCGCTCCTTCGTTCCGGGCGGTGGCGATACCGCGATCGCGACCAAGCCGTTCGAGGGCAACCGGCTGACCGGCGATCCCGTTCGCTATGCCCGCAACGCGGCGCTCTCGGCGGCGGCGCGGCATCTCAGCGTCGGCGACCCGACGATCGCCTGGGTCAGGACGGCCTTCCAGCTGATGGCCCGGCTGAACGCGCCTTCGGCGGCGCTCGAGGTCCGGATTCCGACCCTGGTGATCGCGGCCGGGCGGGATCCGGTCGTCTCGACGCCGGCGATCGAGCGTTTCGCCGCCCGCCTGAAGACCGGCGCGGCCCTGGTCCTGCCGACGGCGCGCCACGAGATCCTGATGGAAACCGACGATATCCGCGCCCAGTTCTGGGCCGCGTTCGACGCGTTCGTGCCGGGCGAGGATCGCGCTGCCGCGACCTCAGCCGGCGAGAAGGGCGAGGGCAGCCTCGTGGAGGGCCTTGTTGCCGGCGGCGATGACCCGGCCACCGCCAGCGGCGCTGCCGCCGTCCCATGAGGTGACGATGCCGCCCGCGCCCTCGATGATCGGGATCAGTGCGACGATGTCATAGGGCTGCAGCCCGCTCTCGATCACCAGATCGATATGGCCGCTGGCGAGCATGCAATAGGCATAGCAGTCACAGCCATAGCGCGGCATCCGGACCTTGGCCTCGACCCGCCAATAGGCGTCCTGCTCGGCTTCGGTGAACAGGGACGGGCTGGTGGTCATCAGGGTCGCAGCGGAGAGGTCTTTGGTGTCGCGGGTGCGCAGCACGCGGCTGCCGCCGGGTCCCTCGTAGAGCGACTTGCGCCCGTCGCCGGAATAGCGCTCGCCGGTGAAAGGCTGGTGCATCATGCCGTAGACCGGCACGCCCTTGCGGGTCAGGCCGATCAAGGTGCCCCAGACCGGAATGCCGGAAATGAAGGCGCGCGTGCCGTCGATCGGATCGAGCACCCAGACATAGTCGGCATCGGCATTTTCGCTGCCATATTCCTCGCCGAGCACACCATGCTCCGGGAAATGCCGCTTGATCAGGTGGCGCATCACGTTCTCGCCGGCCCGGTCGGCTTCCGTGACCGGGTCGAAGACGCCGCCGGCGGAGGCCTTGTTCTCGGTCGTATGCTTGGCGCGGAAGAAGGGCAGAATCGCCTGGCCCGATTGCGTCGCCAGCTCCGCGACGAAAGCGCCGAAATCGACCGCGCTCATGCTGCTCTCCTCAGAATCACGCTGCTGTGCAGCAAAGGTCGGCGCCGAGATTGCCGACGCTGGCGCTTCATGCGGGGGCTTTCGGCGGAAAACAAGGAAATCGATCAGGAAAACTCGTTCACGCTCTGCGTCTTGTGCATACCCCTTAAGATTCTCGGCAAAAGCCCTTGCTTTTTTGCGCTGCACAGTTAGATTGTGCACTGCGAAGGGGAGATGACCTCAAGCCTTTGCTTGCCCTCCTTGGGCGTTTCCTCCCTAGACTTGGGCCGCCACGTCAGTGTGCGGCCCTTTTTTCTGGGTTGCGGCGGCAAGCAATTTGCGCTGCATCGGACCGCAGGTCGTTGTTCCCGCATCATTATCGCCGAAGGTCGGCGAGCATTCCCTGGCTATTCGGCGGCCTCGCGCCAGTCGTCGGTCCAGCCGCTCCAGCGCGCGAAGCAATCGGCCATGGCCGAGGCGATGGCCTGTTCCAGCTCGACGAAGCCGGCATGCGGCTCCAGCGTGGTCTCGTTCATGTAGAGCGCGCGGTTGATCTCGATCTGCAGCGCATGCACGCCCGAAGCGGGCGCGCCGTAATGCTCGGTGATGAAGCCGCCGGCATAGGGCCGGTTGCGCGTCACGCTCAGGCCGAGCGCGCGGAAAGCCGATTCGGCGATGTCGATGACATGGCCGCTGGCGCTGGTGCCGAAGCGGTCGCCGAGGATCACATCGGATTTGGCGACGCCGTCGCGGTCTAGCCCGTTGGAAGGCATCGAATGGGCATCGACCAGGATGCAGGTGCCGAAGGCAGCCTGTGTGCGCTGCACCAAACCGCGCAGGCCGGCATGATAGGGCCGGTAGAGCCCATCGATCCGGGCGAGCGCCTCTTCGACCGGGATGCGGCCGAAATAGATCTCATGCGCGTCGCCGACGATGCGCGGGATCGTGCCGAGCCCACCGGCGACCCGCATCGAGCGGGTATTGGCGAAGGCGGGCAGCCGCCCCTCGAACATGCGCGGATCGAGCTCATAGGGCTCGCGGTTGACGTCGAGATAGGCGCGCGGGAATTCGGCGACGAGGAGCGGGGCGCCGAGCGCTATGCAATTGGCGAAGAGCCGGTCGACATAGGCGTCTTCCGAGCGGCGCAACGAGCGCAGCGGCAGGCGCGCCCTGTCGACGAAGGCCGGTGGATAATGGCGCCCGGCATGGGGCACGTCGACAACGACCGGAACGACCTGGAGGGCCGGCTGGTAGAGGCTGTAGGGACGCGTGATCTCGGCGACGATATCGTCGGAATCAGACAGGGAATAGCCGGGTGGGACGCTCATGCCGGTCAAGTCAAGCACACAAAGCGGCGCGGTTGAAGTCACGCTTGCGAGGAAGCTGTTTCAACGCCGATCTTCACTCGTTGTTTACCATGATGGTGCCTTATAGAAGGAGCTTGTTTCAAGCGCTCTGAGTGGCGGCTAACGCTGCGGCGCGCCGGCTCGAATCGAGCCGGCAGGATGAGTTGAAACGGGGCTGTCCGGGCTGGGCGGCCCTTCTTGATAGGCCGATGGGGACGGATGTAGCGGGCCAATGACGAAGATCCTTCTTGCGGAAGACGACAACGACATGCGTCGCTTCCTGGTCAAAGCGCTGCAGAATGCGGGCTATGACGTCGCCTCCTTCGATAACGGGCTCTCGGCCTATAACCGGCTGCGCGAGGAACCGTTCGAACTGCTCCTGACCGATATCGTGATGCCAGAGATGGACGGTATCGAGCTGGCGCGGCGCGCCACCGAGCTCGATCCCGACATCAAGGTGATGTTCATCACCGGCTTCGCCGCGGTGGCGCTCAACCCCGATTCGCAGACGCCCAAGGATGCCAAGGTGCTCTCCAAGCCCTTCCACCTGCGCGAACTGGTGAACGAGGTCGAGAAGCTGCTGGCCGCCTGAGGCCATTCGATCCGCCTGCCGGGGGGCGTCGCCTGACGCCGCCGTCTGCGCTTCCGGTGCTGACGCAGTCGAGTACGCTCGGCTCCGGTTCTCGAGGGCCACGCCAGTCGACTCACCCCGACAGAGCTCGCGAGCGGTCTCTCCACAATTTTGCAATGAAGCGCCTTGCAAGCGACAAGGCGAGCGGCTATAGCCGCACACCTCGCAACATGGTGACGCCGCAAGACGCCGCCATGTTCCGTTTGCCGCAAGGCGATACGGGCGCGTAGCTCAGCGGGAGAGCACTACGTTGACATCGTAGGGGTCACAGGTTCGATCCCTGTCGCGCCCACCATTTTCAAGGCCCCTGGAAGCTGCCGCTTCCGGGGGCCTTTGCCGTGATAGGGCCCGCACCTCCCGATCGCCGATCGAATCGGTGGTCAATGGCCGTTATCCGACCAATGCGGCGGGTCGCTCAGCAGCTTGATGACGTCGTAGCCGTGGCCGACCGCGATGAGCCTGGAATTGCTGCCATTGCGCGGCGTCGTGTCAATCGCGAGGGTCGTGCCGTCCTGCTGCCGGACGCTGAGCGTTCCGCTCCAGGAGATCGTCATGTCGATCGCCAAAGCCGCGGTATGGCGCGAGGTGAGGGACGGCTTGAAGGCGATGGAATAGCCATTGACCATGTCGCGTGCCGCCGCCCGGGATTTCGCCAGCGTCGGATGCTCCCAGTTGATCGGGACGCCCGGTTTGGCGGCGATCTCGGCCGGGTCGAGATCTTCCTCGGCGATGCGCCAGGCGAAATGCATCAGATGGGCGCGTTCCTCCGGCCGGAAGGTGGCGCTGATCCTGACATCGGCGCCGGCATTTCGCAGCGCCTTGACGAAGGCCGTGACATTGCTCCTGAAGGGCTCGGCAAGATCGTCGATCGAGCGACTGGTCGGGAAGAATGCGACCCAATGGGCGCCGGACAGGCTGGCGGGGACGGCTGCCTCGGTGGCGGCTTCACGCTCCGCATATTCCAGAAGGGCGGCAAGCCCTGCGGCGGCCTTCTCGGTCCTGGCCGATAGGGGGCGCGGCGGCGCCAGGATCCGGAAGGCTCGCTTGACGTAGGTGCGCCGGTCGGCGAGCCCCTGCAGGGCCGGATTGATCCGCTTGGTCACCGCCTCGATCGCTTCGTCCGAGGTGTCGGTCGCGACAGAGCTGATATCGTTCAGGCGCCAGTAGGCCAAGGCGATGGCCAAGGCGCTGTCGGGCGCGCGGACCAGTTCGGGCTGCTCCTCCAGCGGCATGCCGACCAGCCGGCCGACCTTGCGGAAATTGCCGCGGCCGGTGAGCTGGATGAGCCCGCTGCCGCGATAAGTATAACCGTCATCGGGCAAGGTGTTGCCGTTGCGACCGGCGTAGACGTAATTGGCGAGCTTCTTCGGGCTATGGAGATAGCCTCTGGCGAACTCGACATCCGGGAATTTTGCCCGGCCGAATACGTCGATGAGGCGCTGCGGCGTGGAGTAGTCCAAATTCTCGTCGAGGCGCCCCAGGCCAAGGGTTTCGGCCGCGATCTGCCCGATGAAATGCGCGATGGTGACACGGCTCGTGAGGCCCGCGATCGGAAAGGCCTTCGGTGCGTCGGTCAGGATGGTCTCGATGATCTCCGGATCGGCCGAGGGGCAGATCGCGGTCAGCCGGGCGGCGGTCAGGAATGTATCGAGATCGATGTCCTCATGTGCCATGGCCTTCCCCCCAAATGTGTCGTGCGGCGCTGGTTTTCAGGCTCCATTCGGCAAAACTAAGCCGTCACTCATGTAATGATATAAGATTCTATGGCCTTGTGATGATCGCAAGGCAGGATCAGCTGCGCGAAAACTGTGTCTATTCAGCATAGGATAGCGCTCGAAAAGATCACGCCGGAAACGGGCCGCTGTCAAACTGGTTCAGGCTCTGGCCCGCCCGCCGCCACCACTTCGTCACCATTCTCGCCATAACGCACTTGCGACAGGGATTTGGCGACAGGGATTCGGGAGCGGGTGGTGACGTCATCGAGCCAGTTCATTTTCGCGGCGATGTTCGCGACGCTGTTCGGCGGCGGCGTGCTGGAGGCCATTGCGCAGGAGTCACGGGCCGAGAGCTGGACCGTCGAGAAATGCAATCGCTACAAGAAGGCGTGGTCGGACGCACTCGAGCGCTTCAGCCGCAAAGGGCTCGGGCCTGAGTTCATCGAGCGGCACGAGGCGTTCCTGGCCGGCGGTTGCACCGAGCAGCCCGATGTCTGCCCGCGTTCCAAGGAAGAGCTCGATCTCGCCAATGTCCTGACGATCCGAGCGATGAATGCCGGGATGGGCAGCACCTTCCTGCCTTTCGCCTGCCGGAAATGAGTGGGGCTAGCCGTCGGCGTTCTCAATTCTGCGATTGAGCTTGCGCAGCAGGAGGGCGAGCGTTTCCAGTTCATCCTCCGAGAGATGGGCCAGGAACCGCATTTCGCTCGCCATATCCGCGCGGAAGGCGGTCTCGACCAGGACGCGACCGGGCTCGGTCAGTTCGACGGCGAGGCTGCGGCCATCCGAATCGGAGGGAATGCGCCGGATCAGTCCGGCCTTTTCGAGCCGGCCGAGGCGATGGGTCAGGCTGCCCGAGGCGATCATCAGCGCCCTGTAGAGCTCAGTCGGAGTCAGCCGGAAAGGCGCGCCGGCGCGGCGGAGCGAGGACAGCACGTCGAATTCGCCGCGATCGAGGCCGAAACCGGCGAAGGTGGCCTCGATGCTCGGCCTGACCAGATTTGCAAGCCGATAGGCGCGTCCGAGCACCGCCATCGGCGCCGTGTCGAGATCGGGCAATTCGCGCGCCCATTGCGCGCGCAGCCGGTCGACATGGTCGTTCTCGCTCTGCGGGTCGCTCAAGCTGTCCTCCGATCGGTGTTATCTTGACATGAAGATAGTTTGCGGACAAATATCTTCATCTGAAGATATCTGCGACGAGCATTGGGCGAAGGCCGCGCTCGCGCGTTCTGCAATCACGCCGTCTAGAGGAGATGCGCCATGCCACGCTTCATCTGCCGCCAGTGCGGCGCTCGCTTTCCCGAAGCCGGTGCGCCGCCGGACGGTTGCCCGATCTGCCGGGACGAGCGGCAATATGTGCGCTGGGGTGGGCAGGCCTGGCTGACGCCGGAGGAGCTTGCGGCGAGCTACGGCCTCACCTGCAGCGAGGACCATGGCGTGCTCAGCCTGCGCATCAAGCCGGCTTTCGCGATCGATCAGCGAGCGCTCCTGGTCGAGGCGGAGGAGGGCAACCTGCTCTGGGATTGCATCGGCCTCGTCACGCCGGAAGCGATCGCGGCGATCAAGGCGCGCGGGCCGGTGCTCGGTATCGCGATCTCACATCCGCATTACTACACGGCGATGGCGGAATGGGCGGCGGCGCTCGATGTTCCGGTGCATCTCCACGCCGATGATCGGCAATGGGTCACGGAGCCAGATCCGGCGATCCGGTTCTGGGACGGCGAGGCGCTGAAGCTCGGGCCAAGCCTGACGCTGCTGCGTTGCGGCGGGCATTTTGCGGGCGCGACCGTGCTGCACCATGCCGGCGGCGAGGGCACGCTCTATTGCGGCGACGTGCTGCAGGTCGCGCAGGACCGGCGCTATGTCAGCGTGATGTATTCCTATCCCAACATGATCCCGGTGAATGCCGCCACGATCCGCCGGATCGCGGCGATTCTCGATCCCTATCCGTTCAGCCGCGTCTACGGCGCCTTCGAGGGCCGGGTGATCGACAGCGAAGCAAAATCGGCCCTGGCGCGGTCCTTCGCCCGCTATCTCGACGCGATTGCCTGACATCATCGGCGCGTCCCTCCATTCGGCCGAAATCGGCCGAACGATCAGAATTCGCGCCAGCTTGATCCCTGAGCATGGTCTTGTCGCAAAAGTGCATGCCGCTTTTCCAGAACATGCTTTTGGTCACGACCCTTGCGAAAGACGGAAAAATCCGTATACAGCCGGCATCGCATCAGCCGCGCCGTTCGAGTGGTCGATGAGGATCGCCCGCCGATCCGCGTCGCGGCGTCAAGTTTTTGTCCGATTCGTTCGCGAGAGCGAGTCGCCGGAGTTAAGACGATGAAGATCCGCAATTCGCTGAAGTCGCTGCGCCTGCGTCATCGCGACAACCAGCTCGTGCGCCGCAAGGGCCGCGTCTACATCATCAACAAGGTCCAGAAGCGCTTCAAGGCGCGCCAGGGCTGAGCTTCAAGCGGCCGTCAGGCCGCGAAGAGCCGTGTTGAGTTCGAAAAGGCGGGTGCGCTGGGCGCACCCGCCTTTTCGCGTGGCAGAAGGTCGCTGTCCCGTGAATTGACGCTCGCGCGGAGCGGCGTAAACTTTCCGGGCATGAAAAGCTCACGTCTGTTCCCCGCCGCTTTCGCGCTGGCTTTCGCCGCGACGCTGTCGCTTGGCTCCGTGCAAGCGCAGGAGAGTGGGCCGCGCCGGCCTGGCGCGGTTCCCAATCTGGATCGGGAAGAAAACCCAGCCCTGCCGGCCCCGGCTCCCTCGCGATCGCCGGCAGCGACGCTCGACCGGCTGTTCGAGCGGCTCGCCGCGGCCAAGACGGCAGAGGAGGCCAAGGGCATCGCGCGGCTGATCCAGCGGCGCTGGGCCCGATCCGGTTCCGACACGGCCGACCTGCTGATGAGCCGCGCACAGGAGGCGATGCAGGCGAAGGAACTCGACCTCGCGATCGAGCTGCTCGACCGCATCATCAGCATCGAGCCGAATTGGGCGGAGGCCTGGAACCAGCGCGCCAATGCGCTCTTTCTCGCCGGCGATCCGATCCGCTCGATGTATGATATCGGCGAGGCGCTCAAGCGCGAGCCGCGACATTACGGCGCGATGATGGGGCTCGGCACGATCCTGCGCCAGCAGGGCGACGACAAGCGTGCCATGGTCGCCTATCGCAAGGCGCTTGAGATCTACCCGCAATTCGAGGCGATCAAGGACGCAGTCGAGGCGCTGAAGATGGAAGTCGACGGCCGCGACGCGTGATGCGTTCGCGGCTGCCACGGCGCTATGGCCGAGGCGGGAGCGGCGACTGATGCAGACCATGCTGACGCGGGCCGTGCGCGTCTTTCCCATCCTGATCATTGTCGGGTTGCTGCTGCTGCTCAGGACCGAATGGCTCGGCGCGGTCGCGGAGCGCCAGAATCCGGCGAAGGGCACGTTCTTCCAGCTTCCGGCCGGGCGGCTGCACTATGTCGAGCGCAAGCCAAAGGGCGAGGCTCGCGGCACGGTGGTGCTGCTCCACGGCGCCTCCTCCGATCATGCCGACCTGCTGGCCGCACTCGGGCCGGAGCTCGGACATTACCGCGTCCTCGCCTTCGACCGGCCCGGACTCGGCTGGAGCGACAGGCTGGAGGGCAGGGCGATGGCCGATCCGGCGCGCCAGGCGGACGTCATCATGCAGGTGCTCGATCGGATCGCGCCCGAGCCCATTGTCCTGGTCGCTCATTCCCTGGCTGGCGCGATGTCGACGCGGATCGCGCTCGAGCGGCCGGAGCGCGTGCGCGGGCTGGTGCTGCTTGGCGCCGTCACGCATCCCTGGCCGGGCGACGTCGCCTGGCATTATCGGGTGGCATCCTGGCCCGTGATCGGCCCGGTCTTCACGCGGCTCGTCGCAATCCCCGCGCTCGACCTGAAGCTCTCCTCCGGGGTCCAGAGCGTCTTCGCGCCGCGGCCGGTCACACCGGGCTATGTCGAAGCCGGTGAGATCAAGCTGCTGATGCGGCCACGGGTCTTCGAGGCCAATGCCCAGGATCTTTCAGCCTTGAAGGATTTCGTCACCCGGCAGGCGCCGCGTTATCGCGAGCTACGCATGCCGGTGGTCGCGATCACCGGCGACAGCGATTCGGTCGTCTCGCCGGTGCTGCATTCCGCGGCGATCGCGGGGGAGGCACCGCTCGGGCGCTTCGTGCTGCTGCCCGGTGTCGGCCATATGCCGCATCACGCCGCGCCGGAGATCATCGTTGCGGCGATCGACCAGATCGCCGGACCGAGTTCGGGACTGGCGCTGGCGCGATAAGGATTGACGCGTTGCGAAGCTCCAACGTCATTGCGAGCGCAGCGAAGCAATCCAGGAGGTCTCGCGCAGTCCCCCTGGATTGCTTCGTCGGCTGCGCCTCCTCGCAATGACGGAGGCCTATGGCCGCGGCGCGGCCGGCGCGTTGTTGTCGGTGAGCTGGATCGTCCAGCTCTTCTGCTCGCCGGTATCGACCTCGAAGAAGCCGGAGCGGTCATAGCCGCGCGCCAGGCAATCCTCGATACCGCGGATCGTGAATTCCTTGTTGCGCGTGCACATGATCGATTTGCCGGTCCACTCGCCGCCCTTGTCGTAGTCGAGCGCGTAGACGTAGTAGAAGCGCGCCGCCAGCGTGCCGCGCAGCAAGGTCTCGCAGCCGCGTGGCGAAAGATTCCACCAGCCCTCCGTGACCCAGCCTTGCGCGTCGCGATAGCCGATGGCGACGCCGATCCGGCTGCCCGTGGTGTTGCACATGCGCAGGTCGGCCTTGGCTGGCGCGCTCAGGAGGAGCCCGGCCAATAGCGGCGCAACGTAAAGAGGCAAGCGGTCTAGTCGCATCAGGGATCGATCAGGACGACGCGGCAATCATTCACATTGGTCAAGGTCGGCCCCGTCTGCAGCAGATCGCCGAGCGCCTCGAAGAAGCCGGTCGAATCGTTGTTCGCGAGAGATTGGGCAGGATCAAGGCCGAGCGCCCTGGCGCGCGACAAGGTCGTGGGATCGATCACGGCGCCGGCCGGGTCCGTCGCCTCGCCGCCGCCGCCATCGGTGCCGTCGGTATCGCCGGAAAGCCCGACAATGCCGGGGGCGCCGGCGAGTGCGACGGCGAGCGCCAGCGCATATTCCTGGTTCGGCCCGCCGCGACCCTTGCCGCGCAGGGTCACCGTGAGCTCGCCGCCGGAGACGATCGCGGCGCGGCGCCCTTCCGCCTTCAGCTGCAACGCCATGGCGGCGTGGGACACCGCGACGTCGCGCGCCTCGCCCTCGAGATCGGGGCCGAGATCGATGGTCTCGTAGCCGGCGGCCTGCGCCGCCGCGACAGCCGCTGCGATCGCATCGTGCGGGCGGGCGATGATGCGGAATTCGCTGTTGGCGAACGCGGGATGGCCGGGCTTGGGTGTCTCGCTGGCATCGTCGTCGATGAGCGCGCGCGCCGCCGGCGGCAGGTCGAGACCATAGCGCGCGACGATGGCGCGAGCATCCGCCATGGTGCTCGGATCGGGCACGGTCGGTCCGGAAGCGATCGCGGTCGGCTCGTCGCCGGGCACGTCGGAGATGGCGAGCGTCAGCAACGGGGCAGGGGCGGCGGCGAGCGCGAGCCGGCCGCCCTTGATGCGCGAGAGCCGCTTGCGGACGATGTTCATCTCGCCGATCGGCGCGCCCGAACGCAGCAGCGCCTTGTTGACCGCCTGCTTCTCGGCAAGCGTGAGCGAGCCGGCAGGCGCGACCCAATTGGCCGAGCCGCCGCCCGAAAGCAGCACGAGCACGAGATCGTCAGCTGTGGCGGATTGTGCCAGTTCGAGTGCCCGCGCCGCGCTGTCGAGACTGCCCTGGTCCGGAACCGGATGGCCGGCGGCGACCATCGGGATATGGCGGGTCTTCGTCTCGTAGCCGTGACGGGCGACGGCATGGCCGATGAGGCGGGAGGGATCGAGCCCCGAATCGAGATAATGCGCCTCGGCCAGCGCCGTCATGCTGCCGGCGGCCTTGCCGGCGGCGAGCAGGATCAGGCGGCCGTTGCGCGGCGGCGCAGGCAAATGCGCCGGGAGGCAGCCCGTCGGCTGGGCGCGGGCGACGGCAGCGTCGAAGATGGTGCGGGCGATGCGCAGGGTCCCAGCCGAATCGTGTTGCAAACCAGCCCCGCCATTCCGCCCTTGAGATGTCGATCGGATCGACTTTCGTTGCGTGCTCTTTTAAGTCGGCGAGCGGCGGACGTCACCTGTGATTTGTCCAGCCGGTCATCCTTTTCGGAGCGGAGATGCGGTCCGATTCCTTTGCTGCCGGACCTCAGGTGCCGCTTGCGCCGGGCGAGGTCGAGATCATTCCCGGCGACCCGGCGACGGGGATGCTTCTGCTCTGTGACCATGCCTCGAACGCGATCCCGGCCGAGCTGAACGGGCTTGGTCTGCCGGCCGGACAGCTCGAACGCCATATCGCCTATGATATCGGCGCGGCCGAGCTGACACGGACCATGGCCCGCGCGACCGGCGCGCCGGCCGTCCTGACCACCTTCTCGCGCCTCCTGATCGATCCCAACCGCGGGCTCGACGATCCGACCCTGGTAATGCGGCTCTCGGACGGCGCGATCGTGCCCGGCAATGCCCGCATCGACGATGCCGGGGTCGCGGCGCGGGTGAAGCGCTACTATGCGCCTTATGATGCGGCGATCGACGATGCGATCGAGGCAGCCACCTCCGCCGGGCAGCCGCCGGCGATCGTCTCGATCCATTCCTTCACGCCGTTCTGGAAGGCGGCGGCCCGGCCCTGGCATGTCGGCGTGCTCTGGGACCGGGAGAGCGCCTTGTCGCAGGCGCTGATCGCCGCCCTGCAGGCAGAGGGCGATCTCGTCGTCGGCGATAACGAGCCTTATCGCGGCGGCCTGCCGGGCGACACGATCGACCGTCATGCGACACGGCGCGGCCTGCCGGATACGCTGATCGAGGTCCGGCAGGATCTGATCGCGGCGTCCGAGACGGCGCGAGCCTGGGGCCTGAGGCTGGCGCGCATCGTGCCGTCCTGCGTCGAGGCGGTCCGCGCCGGGCAGTCATGAACAGCTTTCCCCAGGCGCGGCGCCTTGCCGCTTGACCTCAGCGCCCATCCGCGCGAACCCCTCCGGCCAGGATTTTTGTGAAGGGTACTGGAATGGACGATCCGGTTGCGGGCGATCAGCTCAAGAGCATCGTCGAGCGCATCGAGCGGCTCGAGGAAGAGAAGAAGACGATCGCCGACGACATCAAGGAGGTCTATGCCGAGGCCAAGGGCACCGGCTACGACGTCAAGGTGCTGCGTAAGGTCGTCGCGCTGCGCAAGCGCGACCTCGACGAGCGCAAGGAAGAGGAAGCGATCCTCGACCTCTATCTGCAGGCAGTCGGCGAGACGGCCTGAGCGAGACCCGGTGCACCTACCCATGATTTGGGTATCGAACCGATAACTACCCCACCCCAGTGATTTGGGCATGCGCTACCCGGCGCATGCCGGGGTGTCGTTCTCTCGCGGGACTCAATTGACAAGTGCGATCCGGGGCAGAGTCTTCGGATCGAGAGGTGCCGTCCACGAGAGGCGGCACGCCCCGCCTTTTTGATCCAGGGCCACGGCCGCTCGCTGTCTCCCCGGACGAGATACGTCAAAAGCGGGCATTCGCAGCATATCCGAAAGCGAACAGCGCCGAGTCTCGGCCTCCGCTTTCCTGATCCTCGTGAGCCTGAGCAATCTCAAATAACGTCCCGACATGTCCGGCGGCGGCAAGCTGAGCGCGTCGCGATTCCGAGGCGGGCGAACTCTGCGGATGCAAGTTCGAAGCGGGGTCATTGTTCCAGGTTCTCCGCGGCGGCCGAATGCTGCTTCGCGAATTGTCCAAACGAGCGTTGCAGCCGGGATCGTTGCTCGGCCTGGATATTCTGCCCAGATGCGGCGTGTGGCCTGTCCATCGTGGCGCGCCATACGCTGATCGAGACTTGGGAGTGCTCCGGTTGCGCCGGAGCGTCGACCGGCACGGGCGCGGCGTCCGGCTGACCTCGGCGGGGCAGGCGGTCGCGGAATACATCGCCTCGGTCCTGCGCGCCGACGAGAAGGTGCGCCAGCAGCTTGCCGACATCCAGAACTTGCGCTCCGGCATCCTGCGCATCATCGGGACGGACGGCGCGATCGCGAGCCCAATTCCACGCGCGCTGACCGAGGTCTACGAGACCTATCCCGGCTTCAAGTTCGAGCTCTACCGCGCCTCGAGCGAGCTCATCGTGCCCGCCGTTCGCGAAGGACGCGCGGATATCGGCGCCGGCTTGAACCTGGAGATGGAGAACGGCGTCGAGATCGCCGCGACCTTGACCGATACCCTCGCGGCGGTCGTCGCGCCCGGCCATCCACTCGCGAGGGCCGCGTCGACCACGCTGGCCGAACTGGCCGACTATCCGCTCGGCACTTTCGAGCGCAACTCGGGTGTCGGACGCGTGCTCCAGAAGATCGCCAAGAAGGATGGGACACCGCTGACCGCGACACTGGTGACCAACTCGCTCGACGCCCTCAAGCAGTTCTGCGCGTCCGGGAGGCGGGCCTCGATCCTCTGCGTCCATTCCGTGCAATCGGAACTCGCGAGCGGCCAATTCGTCGCGATCCCGCTGCGAGCCAATGTTCAGCCGGTGCAAATGCGCTTGGATGTCTGCATAGGCACGGACTCGCTGCGCTCTTTCGCCGTAACGACCCTGCTGCAGCAACTGCATGACAGATGCGGGTTTCGACTGCCGGGAACCGAGACCGTGCCGTCGGCGCTGCCGGTCTTTGCCTAGCTACTTGTTTTCGCATCGGCTTTTCCGAAAACCGCAATCCACTTTTGGGCCGATGCGCTAGAGCATTTCCGCGTTTCTCCGAATCGCGAAAATTCTCTATCCCTTTGTTTTGACGCATTTTCTTCACGCGAACCGGTGTCCACTTCGCTCGAAAATGCTCTAGCGTGCGTCGGCCTTAGGGCAGCCCCGCCCCGCCGCTCAGGAGGACACGGACGGCCGCCAGAACATCAGGCGCTTCTCGAGGAGTGACAGCGCGAAGTTGAAGATCATGGCGAGGATCATCAGCACGACCAGCGCGGTGAAGGCGCCGGTCATGTCGTAGATGCTGCTCGATGACGACACGTACCAGCCAAGGCCCTGGCTCGCGCCGATCAACTCGCCGACGACGGCGCCGACCAGCGCCATGCCGATGCCGATGCGGATGGAGGCCAGCAGCCAGGGGATCATCGAGGGGATCATGACGTGGCGCCACATCATCCAGCGCGAGGCGTTCATGCTCCGGAACGCGTCGATATGGTCGCGATCGATGCTGCGGATGCCCTCGCGCACGTTCAGCATGACCACAAAGACCACCATCGAGGCCACCAGCGTCGCCTTGGCCAGGAGGCCGATGCCGAGCCAGATCACGAACATCGGCGCCAGTGAGACGCGTGGCAGGCTGTAGATCCCCATCAGGACGGGATCGATGGCCTCGGAGAGCCGGCGCGACAGCCCCAGGATCATGCCGCCGACAATGCCCAGCGCCACCCCCATGAGAAGACCGACAAAGGCCTCCTTGAAGGTCTCCCAGGTGTGGATCTGCAGTGAGCCGTCGAGAAGCATCTCCCAGAGCCGTTCGGCGATCTTGACGGGGGTGCTGATCCATTTCTCGCCGATCCAGAACTGGGCGGCGAGCTGCCAGGCGACGATCATGAAGATGATGGCGGCGAGGCGATCGAGCGCGCCGCGCAGGGCGAGCCAGCTGCGCTGCCGGCGCTTGCTCGCCGCCGGGCGGGAACTCGCCACGACCGGCTTCGACAGGTTCTCCGATAGAGCGGTCATGAGTTGAGCTCTCCCGCCATCTCGCGTTGCAGAACGTCCCAGAGCTGTTGCTGCTGGCGCCGGAAGTCAGGGTGGAACCGCGACTGATAATAATCGCGCGGTCTCGGCAGATCGATTTTGAACTCGGCCGCGATCCGGCCCGGTGCCGCGCTCATGACGATGACGCGGTCGGCCAGCGCAATCGCTTCCTCGAGGTCGTGCGTCACGATGATCACGGTCTGCCCGATTTCTTCGAGCGTCTTGATGAAGCGATTGCCGACATGGATGCGCGTCTGCGCATCGAGCGCGGAAAAGGGTTCGTCGAGCAGATAGAGCTTCGGCTCGTAGGCGATGGTGCGGGCCAGCGCCACGCGCTTGCGCATGCCGCCGGAGAGTTCGTGCGGGTGCTTGCCGATCGCGCGCTGCACGCCGAGCTCAGTCAGGAGCTCCAGAGCCCTCTGCCGGGCGTCGGTCGCCGACCGCCCGGCGAGCGTGGCGCCGATCGCCACGTTCTCCTCGGCCGTTCGCCAGGGCAGCAGGCCGTCGGACTGGAAGACGAAGCCAACACCATCGGGCACGTTCTCGACCGGCTTTCCATCGATCCGGACGGAACCTTCGCTCGGGCGCAGCAAGCCGTTGATCACTTTCAGCAGCGTGCTCTTGCCGCAGCCGCTGGGGCCGACGATCGCGAGGAACTCGCCGGTTCCCACCCGCAGCGAGACATTGTCCAGCGCGGTGCTCTCCGACTGGTCCTGCTTTCGGGTGTACCTCAGGGTGACATTGGCGACCTCGATCTTTGCCGGGGCGGATGCCCCGGCACGATCGACGGCAGCTGGGGTGCGAATGGCTTCGAGCACCGTCATTGGCCGACCAGATTGCTGACGAGATCGGCATAGGGCGGGATGTCGGAGGCCACCAGCCTGCCGGACCCGACCATCACGTCGCGCGCGTTGTCGTAGAGCTTCTCGCTGAGGATGCCGTCCATGGGTGCCCAGAGCACCTTGATGGCATGGTCAAGCTGCCGGTTAAGCGTCTCCTCGCTCTCGCGCGGATAACGGGCCTTGGCGATCGAGAGCGCGAAGGGGCGGTCCTTCTGGAAACGCTGCAGGATGTCGTGCATCGCCGCCATGAACCGCTTTGCCTTCTCCGGATTGGCCTTCAGGTCGCTGGTGCGCGCCATGAAGACATTGTTCGGATAGGCCATGCCCTCCCAGTCGCCGACGACCCGGCCCATGCCGCTTCCGGTCGCCTTCTCCAGGAAGGGAGACACCAGAACGGCCGCGTTGACGCGTTCGTTCTCGAGGCCGGCATAGAGGCTGGCGACCGAGCCGAGCGCGATCAGCTGGAGGTCCTTGGCTGGATCGAGGCCGACCTTGCGCGAAGCCCAGCGCACCAGGAGGTCCGAGGACGAGCCGGGGCCGGAAATGCCGATGGTCGACCCTTTCAGGTCCTGGACGGTCTGGTATTTCGACTTGGCGGGGACGACGAGCGACCAATTGGCCGCGGTCAGCACCACGCCGACGATCTTGGCGTCGACGACGCCCTGCTTCTTGAAGCCGAAGGCCTTGTCGATGCCCGCCATCAGGATGTCGCCCTGGCCGCCGGCGAAGATCGTTCCGGTGTCGCCACCGCCCTGGGTTTCGACCATGTTGAGCTTGATGCCGTAATCCGCCCCGACCTTGGTCAGCGCATAGACCGGCAGGTCGTAGAAGGCGGGCGTGGCGACGAGCACGGACACGTCGAGCGGTGGCCCGGCTGGCTTCGTCTGAGCCGTGGCCGCGGGGCCGCCCACGGCTCCGAGGGCGAGCAGCCCGCACAGGGCGGCGATCATCGGATAGGGTCTCATGCGTTCGCTCCCTCTTTCCTTGCTTGTTCTGCTTCAGGCCGGCGTGGATTCTCCGTAGATCCACGGCCTTTCCCGCCGGTCCCTGTCCTGGAATTGCTCGAACTCGTCCGAAAGCTTCAGCGTCAGGTCGATCTCGTCGAGGCCGTCGAGCAGGAACTGCCGCCGTGCCGGGTCGATCGCGAAGGCGATGCGCGTGCCGTCCGGCGTCCGGATGGTGCAATCCTCCAGATCGACCGTGAGCTCGCGGCTGTTGCTGCCGTCCATGGCCGCCGACAGCGCTGCCATCGCGTCGGATGGCAGGACGAGGGGCAGCAGCCCGTTCTTGAAGGCGTTCTCCTGGAAGATGTCGCCGAAGCTCGGCGCGATCACGCAGCGAATGCCGAAGCGGGCGAGACCCCAGACGGCTTCCTCCCGCGAGCTGCCGCAGCCGAAATTGGGGCCGCCAAGCAGGATTCGGCTCTGGCGATAAGGTTCCTGGTTCAGCACGAAATCCGGCTGCTCGCTGCCGTCGAGCCGGTAGCGCCAGACGCCGAAGAGCCCTTCGCCGAGGTCCTTGTTGTTGACGATCCAGCGCGTCGGCATGATCGCGTCGGTGTTGATGTTCTCCATCGGCAGCGAGGCCGCGACGCCGGTGACGAGACGGAACGGTTCCATCGCGCGGCTCCTATTACAACCGGCCGTCGAGGACGGCGCGCACATCGGCGATCCGCCCTGCGATCGCGGAAGCCGCGACCGTCGCGGGACTGGCCAGATGGGTGCGGCTGCGCGGGCCCTGCCGACCCTCGAAATTGCGGTTCGACGAGGAAATGCACCGCTTGCCGGCCGGCACGACGTCGTTGTTCGCGGTGACGCAAAGCGAACAGCCAGCCTCGTGCCATTCGAAACCGGCCGACAGGAAGATCTTGTCCAGCCCTTCCGCCTCGGCATCGCGCTTGACGCTGGCCGAGCCCGGAACGACCAGGGCACGAACGCCAGGTGAGACCTTGCCGCGGCGCGCGACCTCGGCCGCAGCCCGCAGATCGGAAAGCCGGCCATTGGTGCAGGATCCGATGAAGGCGTAGTCGATCGGCGTTCCCGCGAGAGCGGCGCCCGGCGTGAGGCCGATATAGTCCAGCGCGCTCCTGATCGAGGCGCGGCGGGTGCTGTCGGCGATGGCGTCGGGATCCGGAATCTGCTCGTTGACGCCGATCACGTCCTGCGGGCTCGTGCCCCAGCTGACCTGCGGCTGCAGCCCGTTGCAATCAATCGTCACGTCCCGGTCGAACTGCGCGTCGTCGTCGGAGCTGAGCTCGCGCCAGGCGGAAAGGGCGACTTGGAACGCGGCGCCTTTCGGGGCGAACTCGCGCCCTTCGAGATAGGCGAAGGTTGTGTCGTCCGGCGCGACCAGCCCGGCCTTGGCGCCGAGCTCGATCGACATGTTGCAGATCGTCAGCCGGCCTTCGATCGACTGCGTACGAATGCCGGGCCCCGCGAACTCGACGACGCAGCCGCGCCCGCCGGCGGTGCCGACCCGGCCGATCAGATGCAGCACCATGTCCTTGGCGGAAACGCCGGCACCGAGTGTGCCGTCGAAGACGACGCGCATGCGCAGCGGCTTGCGCTGGACGATGCTTTGCGTCGCGAGCACATGCTCGACTTCCGAAGCGCCGATGCCCCAGGCAAGTGCGCCGAGAGCGCCATTGCTCGAGGTGTGGCTGTCGCCACAGACCAAGGTGCAGCCGGGCAGGTCGGTGCCGAGCTCAGGTCCGACGACATGAGCGATGCCCTGGCGGCGGTCGCCCATGTCGAACAGCCTGATCCCGAAATCCTCGCAATTCCGGCGCATGTTGCGGATGAAGCTGCCACCGGCCGGGTTCGTATCCTCGTTGCGCCCCAGGACCGTCGCGACGACATGGTCGACGACGCCGAATGTCAGCTCGGGACAGCGCACGCCGCGGCCCGCCTTGCGCAGATTCTCGAAGGCCCGGGCGCTCGTGATCTCGTGGATGATGTGGCGGTCGATATGCAGCAGGTTCGATCCGTCGCCGAGATCGGCGATGACATGCTGATCCCAGATCTTCTCGAACAGCGTGCGCGGCCGATGGCCGGATCGGTTCTGTGCGGTGGCCATCACGCGCCCTCCGAAACCGCGGCCGGCTGGCGGTAGACAGGCGTCGCCAGCCCTTCCATCCGGGCCTTGAGCTGCAGGGCCAGCGCCCGCGAATAGAAACGGGATTGCTGCAGGTTGCCGCCATGGAACCAGAGTCCCGGCTGCGCCGTCGGCCGCCACATGTTCCGCAGCTCTCCGACCCAGGGGCCGGGATCGTTCGTCGTGCCCGAGCCCAGGCCCCAGCAATGACCGACCTTGTCCGCAACCTCCTGCGAGATCAGCTGGGCTGCCCAGCCGTTCATCGGGCCGAACCCCGTCGCGAAGACGATAAGGTCGGCCGGGAGCTTCGATCCGTCGGTGAAGACAAGGCCGTCCGGCTCGATATGGTCGATCGAGCCCTTCCTGAGCTTCACTTCGCCGCTGGCGACGAGCTCGGAGGCGCCGACATTGATGTAGTAGCCGGAACCGCGCCGGACATATTTCATGTAGAGCCCGGACTCGTCCTCGCCGAAATCCAGCTCGAAGCCGACCTTGCGCAGGGAATCGTAGAGATCGGCGTCGCGGATCTTGATCTGGTCGAAGATCGGACGCTGGATTTCGGGCAGCAGGCGATAGGGCAGGGAGGCGAAGGTCATATCCGCCTTCTCGGTGTGAAGCCCCCGCTTCAGCGCGGCTTCCGAGAACAGCCGACCGGAGGTCATCGCCCGCAGCGTCTCAGCCCTGGCGACGAGGGTCGAGCTGCGCTGGACCATGGTCACGTCGGCCCCATGCTCCCAGAGATCGGCGCAGATATCGTGAGCCGAGTTGTTCGAGCCGACGATCACGCATCTTTTGCCGGCGAAGCTCTCTCCGCTCTGGTAAGCGCTGGAATGATGGAGCTCGCCACCGAAGCTTTCGGCGCCCGGTATGCTCGGCATATTCGGGAGGCCGGAGAGGCCGGTGGCGAGAATGAACTGGCGGGGCCGCAGGATGATGGTTTCGTCCGCGTTCCCGACCTCGACCTCCCACTCCTCCTTCTCAGCATCGTAGGCGGCGCGCCGGCATTCCCAGCCGCCCCAGAAATTGATCTCCATCACCTTGGCGTACATTTCCAGCCAGTCGCCGAGCTTGTCCTTCGGCGTGTAGATCGGCCAGTCATCGGGGAAGGACAGGTAGGGCATGTGATCGGCCCAGACCGGGTCGTGCAGGCAGAGCTGCCTGTAGCGCTTGCGCCAAGCATCGCCGGGCCGCTCATGGCGGTCGATGACGATCGTCGGCACGTCGAGCCGGCGCAGGCGCGCCGCCAGGGCAAGGCCGCCCTGGCCGCCTCCGATGATGACGCAATAAGGCTGCCGCGTCCGGCCGAGTTCCGCCTCCTCCTGCGCCCTGAGCTCCGACCAGCTCTTCCGGCCCTTCTGGCTGCCATGGATCAAGCCGAGCGCACGCCTCTCGCCGACGCGTTCCTCGAAGCCCTTCAGTTCGGTGAGGCAGGTCATCAGCGTCCGGCAGCGTCCGTCGATAAGCCGCAGGTGACCCGTTCCGCGGCCGGAGGCGGTCTCGAAAGTGAACCAGCCCTCGACCGAGCCATTATCCTCGCTGCCCTCGCCGGTCGCGCAGAACGCGCTCGGGCGTGCCGAGTCGATGGTCGCGGCGAGCATCCTGCTGACGGCGGGCAGGCCTTCGGCGGTTTCGATCGACCAGGTGAAGCCGACGATGTCGCGCCAGAAACAGTGGTCGATGAAAAGGTCCGGCAATGCGGAGCGGTCGCCGGCTTCGAGCGCCGCGGCGAAATCTCCAAGCCACGCAGAAATGAGCGCGGACGGCGCCGGCCTCTCCAACATGTTTCCTCCCGGCCGGTTGCGGCCAGTTTTTGGGGCACCCTGCGATGCGGGTAAGCCTCCATTTGATTTGAAGAGTGCAAAAGGGTTTGAAAGATGTCAATTCTCATTTTGAAGAGATTTTACGTCTTGCATTTTTTGCTATTGTCGCGGCGAGAACACGCTTTTCGAGGGAAGAGGTTCCGCGTCCGGATCGCCCATGATTGCGCTTTGAAACGCGATATGGCAGTCCAAGGCGACGGAATGGGATAAATTGACTTTACCTCTTGGAGTTTGAATGCCGAAGCGGAGCAGGCTCGTGGCGGATGGCAAACCAAGCCGGGTCGAGGAAGGCTACAGGTCGATCCTGACGCTGATCAGCGAGGACGGGCTGACGGCCGGCGACAAGCTGCCGAGCGAGGCTGAATTGGCCCTGCGCTTCGGCATATCCCGGCCGATGATCCGGCACGCCATCTCCCGGCTCGAACATGCCGGAGTCGTCAAATCCAAATGGGGCTCGGGCACCTATGTCCAGGATGCGACGGGCGGGATCACGCACCCGCCCGATCTCATGCTCGGGCCGGTCCGGAGCCTCGAAGATATCCGCAACATCTACCAGCTGCGGGCCGCCGTCGAGGGCGAGGCGGCTGCGCTGGCGGCGGCGCGGCGTGACGTACAGCCGCTTGCACATGCCCGTGTGGCGCTGGAGCGGCTGCGGACGGAATCCGAGACCGATGCCGGCGCGCGCGAGGCCGATCTCGCCTTCCATCTCGCGATCGCGTCCGGGGCCGGCAATCCGCTCTTCCTGAAGATCCTCAAGTCGATCCAGCCCTCGATGCAATTCTCGATCGACCTGACGCGGACGATGCTGGCCTTGAGCTATCCGGAATCCCGTTCCTCCGTCGTCTATGACGAGCATGTCGCGATCTTCGAGGCGATCGAGGCAGGACGGTCGGAGGATGCGCGGGCGGCCATGCGCCGTCATCTCGACCAGGCGTGCCGGCGCCTGTTCCTCGGCCCCGACCATGTCGAGACGGAGAGCAATCCGCCTCCCGAAACCATCGGCAACTCGCAGCAGCGCTGACGCCAATAATCAGATCCGGGAGGAAGAGATGGCACGAAAGTCGATCCGCGAAGCGGCCGCCGAGCAGCGGCCTCTGGTGACGCCGCTGGCCCATGACGCGCTCACGGCCCGGATGATCGCCAAGGCCGGCTTCAAGGCCATGGGCATCGGCGGCTCCGCCATGCTCGCCGCCCGCTACGGCCTTCCCGATATCGGGATTGCCGCTCTCGGCGAGATGGCTGCGGGCACGAAGGACATCATGGATGCCTCCGACCTTCCGATCGTCGTCGATGGCGATGACGGCTATGGCGACATCAAGAGCGTGGCTCGCATGACCGACACCTATGTCCGGATGGGAGTCGGGGCGATCGTCCTGGAAGACCAGGAGCGATCGGAGAAAAGGCCGGGCGATGCCAAGGCGAGCTCCGTCGCGTCGATCCCCGCGATGCAGGAGAAGATCCGGGTGGCGGTGTCCCGCTGCCAGGGCAGCGAGACGATGATCATCGCCCGGTCGGACGCCTATGGTCTGGAAGGCCTGGACGGCATTCTTCGCCGGGCCGAGGATTATGTCGAGGCGGGCGCTGCCGGTTTCCTCGTCGTCGGCGTGACCAATCTCGACGAGCTCGAGCAGATCGGCCGGCGTCTCGGCCATGTCCATCTGGCGACTCCGATTTTCGAGGGCCGTCCGAATTGGCGGCCTCCGGCTGAGTATGGCGAGATGGGCTTCCGGCAGGTCATGTATCCGGGACTGCTGATCACCCGCGTGGTCGATGCTCTCGAGCGCGGCCTGGAAGGGCTCGGCGGCTTCGCTCAAGGGAAGTCGCTGGAGCCTCTCGAGCGACGCGTGCCGGCCGCCGAATTGCTGGCCGAAATCGTCGGTCTCGCGGATTGGCAAGGGCTTCGGAGTTAAGTGCGATCACCCCCCGGCCCTGCGTGAGGAACGCTCGACTGGGGGTATGCGCGCTCGCCATGACCTAGCGGCGATAGAAGGCTTTCGGGTTGTCGACGAAGATCTTGCGGCGCAGGCTCTCGTCCTGCGTCCAGGAATCGAGCAGGTCGACGAGCTTGCCGGCATCGGGCGGTGCGTCGTCGAGGCTGAGATAGGGCCAGTCGGAGCCGAAGACGATCCGATCCGGCACCGCGCGCAGCAAGGCCTCGTAGAAGGGGCGCACGTCCGGGTAGTCGGGCGCCGTCTTGGAGACGCGGATCGGCGTCGATTTCACCCAGAAATCGCCGGTCGACAGCCAGCCGAGGAAACGTTGGAAGGCCGCGCCGTCGACGCCTTGCGTCGCGTCGACGAAGCCGAGATGGTCGAACATCAGCGGCAGCCCATAGCCGGCGAGCGTGGCGCTGTTGTCCATCACCAGATCGCAGCGGCCCCAGATCTGCAGGTGCCAGCCCATCTCCTTGAGCCGCGGCGCGATCCTGGGGAGGTCGTCGAAATAGAGCGTGCCGGGCGAGCGGCCGGCATGTCTGCCGCTCTCGGTGACGCGCACGCCGCGAAAGCCCTGTTCATGGAGCTTGCGAAAGTCGGCGTCGCCCGCGTCCGGAGAGGGGACCGCGATACCGGTCAGACGGTCCGGCCGGCGCGCCAGCGCGTCGGCGACATTGGCCATCTCGAAGCCCTTGGCCGAGGCGTGGACGATCACGCCATTCTCGAAGCCGACCGTATCGAGCATCGCGAGATAGTCTTCGGCCGGCGCGTGCGGCGGCTCGTAGCGCCGCTCGGCGATGACCGGAAAGCGGTCGAACGGGCCGAAGACATGGGCGTGGCAATCCCAGGCGCCGGGCGGGAGCGGGATCTGCGGACGCGAGACGGGGCGCTTGCGGCCCGGCTGGGGTTGAGGGCGTTCGCTCATGATTCTGACATTTCCTTACCGTCGGGCCTCGGCTTGGAGGCCGGCGCGGCCTGGCCATAGCTGCCGCGCCGCGGGGCGCGACGTCAAAAGAGCTTTTGTCATGCGCCCATGAGTTTGGCGAAGACCGGTCCCGGTTCAGCCCGCGGGCCAATCAGCCAACAGGCCAATTCTGGCTGCCCGCGATGAACAGCGTCGCCAGGTCCGGCTCCTCGGCGATGAGCCCCTGCTCGACGAGATAGCCGGCCAGGGTCGCGGCGTTACGCAGATTGGCCTCGCTCAGCCCATAAGGCAGCGGATCGGGACCGAGCAGGTCCAGCGTTTCGTCCCAGATCGATTCCATCCAGGGCAGGAAGGTGGTGCCGAGGCGGCGCGCCAGGGCCTTGCCCTTGGCTTCGCGATAGGCGTCGTAGATCTGGCGCGGTGCGTCCGGTGCTCGCTCCGCGAGTTCGCGTGAGAGCACGACCATATGGAGCAGCGGGAAGAGGCCGGTCTGCTCGAAGTAAGCCCGTTCGGTCGCGCGCGGGTCGGCGAGCAGCGGGCGCAGGCGGCGCTCCGCCTCCGGTAGCTTGCCGTCTCGCACACGCATCGAGAAGAAGGCGTCAATGGCGCCGTCGAGCAGCATCTCCTCCAGATCGCCGGAGGCAGGGACGATGTCGGCCGCAGCCGGGGGCGGGAACCGCCGGTTGGGCCCGACGATCCATTGGATCGAACGCCAGTCGACGCCATGGGCCTCCTTGAGATGCCCGCGGAACCAGACCGAGGTGGTCGAGGTGTAGTCGCGCAGGGCGATGCGCTTGCCGGCAAGGTCGGCGAAGCCGTTCAGAGCCGAGTCGCGCCGCACCCAGAGGCAGGCGTGGAAAAAGGAGCGGGCCGGAAACACCGGCATGCCGACCAGCCGCTCGTCACCACGATCTTTGAGCATCAGGAAGGCGGCGAGGCTGAATTCGGCTGCGTCGAACGGCGTCCCGGCCAGGATACCGTGGATCATCGGGCCAAGTTCGGTCGGCTCGTAGGCGAGATCGCGTCCGCCTGGCCAGCCGATTGTGTGTTCGTAGTCCCGCCCCCGGACGATCATGATGCCATCGCCTTTTTCTGAGGGGTGGATTGCTGTTCGGGCTCCGCGATCACGCCCGCGGAGATCAGCCGGTCGAGCTTGGTTTCGTCATAGCCGAGCAGGCGCGCGAGAACCTCGCGCGTATGGGTCCCGAGCAGGCTCGCCGGAGTACCGGGGTCGAACTTCCGGTTCGCCTCGGCGAAGACGGTGCCCTTGACCAGATCACCGTCGCGGCCCGCTGCCAGTGCCCCGCTCCAGCCGCGGCCGCGCTCGGCCAGCACGCCGTTGCCGTCGAGCACGCGCGCCGCGGCCGCGCCCGCTGCGGTCACTTCCGCGATGATCTCGTCGGCGTCACGTGCCGCAAACCACGTTGCGGCATCGTTCGGGTTGCCGTCGACGGTCAGGCCGAGCGTGGCGAGTTGCGCGGCGCCGATCGTGACGGCAATCCAATGCCCGTCGCGGCTGCGGAAGCACTCCTGCAGGCCGGGTCCCTGCCGGTTGCCCTCGCGCCGCGCCGCCTCGGGGGCGAGGAACTGCTCACCGCAAAGGAAACTGGTGAGCTCGCGCTGGGAGAGGTCGAGATGGACGCCTTTTGCCGTTCCGGACTTTGTGGCGTGCCAGGCCGTTGCGATCATCGCCGCGGCGAAAATGGCGACGACCTGGTCGGGATAGTTGAGCTCGATGCCGGAGACGACGGGCGAGCCACCCTCATAGCCGGTAATGGCGGCAAGGCCCGCCATGGCCTCCAAGGTCGAGCCGAAGGACACGAAATTCGCGTCCGGACCGTCATCGCCCTGGCTCGAGATCGAGGCGAGGATGATCCTGGGATTGACGGCCTTCAGCGCCGTGAAGTCGAGACCGAGCCGGTGCAGCACGCCGCGGCTGAAATTCTCGACGACGATGTCGCTGCGCGCGGCGAGGTCGAGGAAGATCGCGCGACCCTCCGCCGTCTTCAGGTCGATGCCGACATTCTGCTTGCCGCGATTGGTCATGCGGAAGAAGGGCGGCAGGTCGGGATGCTCGCCAGGCAAGGTTTCGCCGGTCCAGCGCCGGAACGGATCCTTGTAGGACGGGCTTTCGATCTTGAGCACCTCGGCGCCGAGATCGGCGAGGATCGCCGAGGTCGCGGCGCCGGCAGTGATGATGCCGAGGTCGAGCACCCGGCAGCCAGTGAGGGCGGCCATCAGGCAAACTCCATTGCGCTCGATCCGGCGACGGGCCGGTAATCCGCGCCAGGTGTGAAGCTCGCGCCGTTCCAGCGAACCGGTACGCGCGCCCTGGCCGGGCCGCCTTCGGGGCCAAGATGGAAGAACTCACGGGCGAGCATGTGCGGATCGCCCAGAAGCTCTTCCGGCGTCCAGACCGGGCCGAGCGGCAGCTTGTGCTCCAAGGCGCCGAGACGGATATCGGCACGGCTGCGCCCGGCGAAGGCCTTGGTCAGTATCTGGTTGAGCTCGCTGCGGTGGCGGCTGCGCCCGGCCGGCGTCTGGAAGCGCTCTTCCGACAGGGTTGCCGCTGCGGCGAACCGCATCAGCGCCGGCCATTCCGGCACGCGGTAGACCAGTGCGAAATAGCCGTCGGCGCAAGGCAGGATGGTCCATTCGGAATTCGGGCCGTTGCGGCTCGGCGAGACGCCGCTGCGATCCGCGATCGCCAGCGTCTTCCAGTTCAGCCAGACCGCGACATCGAGCAGGCCGACCGTCATCGGCGGCGGTGCTTCTCCTCCGGCGCGCCGAAGCAGGCCGGAGGTCATCGCGAGATAGGCGGCGAGGCCTGCCGCGTAGGCGTTCTGGTGCCCGCCGATTCGCAGCGGCTGGCGTGCGGCGTCGCCGACGAGGTCGAGCAGGCCGGAGCGGGCGCCAATGGTGAATTCGCTGCCAGCGACGGGCGTATCCTGCGCCATCTCGATGATGACCTCAACGAGGCCGCCATCGAGCTGGGGCAGGGCGGCGGCCGTCAGCGGATCGCAGATCAGGACATCGGCTTTCGCCGCAAGATCACGGATCATCAGCGGTTTCGCGTCGGCCCGCACGCTGAAGCGCCGCTTGCCGGGATGGAGAAACAGCGCCTCCTCCTGCGGGCAATCGCCGTCTTCGAGTCGGATGACGTTGGCGCCGAGATCGGCTGCGATCCGGCCGCACAGGCCGATCGCCAGCCGCAGAGCATCAGGAACCGATCCGGCGACGGCCTCGATGATGTGGAGCCCGGCCAGCGGGGCCGTTGTGCCGCTCACGGTGCAGCGCCTTCCGTGCGAAGGCGGGATGGAATCTGGCGAGATCTCGGCATGCAGCGCCCTTGATCGGCGCATTTCCCGATAGCGCCGGATGGTCCCCATTGGCGCTGCGGGGCATATCCCGGTCAAACGAGCTTTCGGCGGCGTTCCTGTGATCTGACCTCAAGCGAGGTCGCCTGGCGGCGAACTCAGCGTGCGCGGGGATGAGCGGCCTCGGCGACGATCCAGTCCCTAAATTCCTTGATCTGCGGCATGATCGCCGCCGCCTGCGAGTAGAGCAGGTAGAAGGCGGTGCCGGTGACATGGACCAGCGGATGCGCCACGACGAGCTCGCCCGAGGCGAGTTCCTTCTTGACCAGCCCCTTCATGGCCAGCGCGACGCCCATGCCCTGGATAGCGGCCTGATAGGCCAGGCTCGAACTCTGGAAGACGATGCCGGCCTGCGGATCGACATCGACATTCGCGGCGGTGACCCATTCCTGCCAGTCGTTCGGCCGCGCCGAGGAGATCAGCCGTGTCACCTGCCCCCAACGGGCCGGATCGTCGCCCAGACCGTTCTCGGCGATCAGTGACGGGCTGCACACCGGCACGAGGTCGACATCGACGAGCGGGTGGCTGAGGATCGCCGGGGCGAGGCTGGCGCAGATCTCCTCGTTGCGGATCTGGATCGACACATCCGTCGGCAGCGCGCCGAGCTCGACCGCGCCGGGCAGGCCGGTCGACATCCTGACCTCGCGCGTCGGGTGGCGCTGGTGGAAATTGACCAGGCGCGGCACGAGCCAGCACAGGGTGAAGGTGATCGCGCAATGGACGTGCAGGTAATTGAGCTTGCGCGAGTCGACGAGGCGCCGCGTCGAGCGCTCCATCTCGGAAAAGGCATCGGTCAGCGAGTCGATATAGATCTTGCTCTCGGGCGTCAGCCGCACCTCGCGGTGATGGCGCTCGAACAGCGAGAAGCCGAGCAATTCCTCGAGCCCGCGAATCTGCCGGCTGACCGCGCCGGCGGTGACGCAGAGCTCGTCCGCTGCACGACTAAAACTCATATGACGTCCAGCCGCCTCCAGCGCGCGCAGCGCGTTCAGCGGCGGCAATCGCATCCTCATGCGTTCTTCCCTTGATTAAAGCTCAACCGAGCCCTTTTTCTGTTCGATTGACAGAATTGTCGGGGGGCGTCAACTCGCGGGCAGGAAACGCCAGCCCGGAAGGCATGCATGCAGCTCTATGGTTCGACGCGGTCGCCCTTCGTCCGAAAGGTGCTGATCGCAGCGCATGAGACAGGCCTGAACGGGCAAATCGAATTGCTGCCGAAGGTGGTCTCCTTCACCAAGGCCGATGACGAGGTCTGCAGCCACAACCCGCTCGGGCAGATCCCGACCCTCCTCCTTGACGACGGTACGGCGCTCTGGGATTCCGGCGTGATCTGCGATTATCTCGGCGAGATCTCCGGGACCGGCTGGATCGTACCGGAGGATCGGGCAGCGCGGCGCGAGGCGCTGGTGCGTCAGGCCACCGCCGACGGGCTGATGAACACCTATATGCGCTGGTATGGCGAGCGGCGGCGATCGGACGATCCGCTCAGCGCCACCTATGTCGCCAATTGCCGGGAGAAGTTCCGCCGCGTGCTCGGCCATTGGGAGGCGCAGGCTGCCGGCTGGTCGACAGAGCAGATCGACCTCGGTTTCATCGCCATAGCCTGCGCGCTGGCCTATGCCGATTTCCGCTTCGGCGCCGAAAACTGGCGGGACGGACACGCGGCACTGGCCGCCTGGCACGAGGCGGTGGAGAGCCGCCCGGCCTTCCAGGCCGCGGCGTTTCGGGACGGCTGAGCATGATCGACTATATCGACATAGGCGGCATCAGCCTGCGCTATGCGCTGAGCGGCGGCAACGCCGGCCCAACCCTCGTCCTGCTGCACGAGATGGGCGGCACGCTCGAGACCTGGGACCATGTCGCCCCCGCCTTCACCGAGCAGCGGATGCTGCGCTACGACATGCGGGGCTGCGGCCTGTCGGAAAAGATCACGGCGCTCTCGTTCGATGATCTCGTCGCGGATCTCGAAGGCTTGCTCGATGCGCTCGCGATCGAGGGGCCACTGGTGCTGGCCGGCGTCGCCGTCGGCGCCGCCGTGGCGGTGCGCTATGCCGTGCGCCATCCGGAGCGCGTCGACGGGCTGCTTCTGATGGCGCTCGCGACCGGTATCCCCGCAGCCCGGCGCGAAGCGACGCAAGCGCTGGCACGGCAGATCCGCGAAGGAGGCTTGCGCGAGCGGGTCGTCTCGCGCCTGCCTGCGACCTTTCCGGAGGAGTTCGGTGGTGATGATAGGCGCAGGCGCTCCGCGCGCGGACGGGCGCTGGCCAATGATCCGGTGAGTTACGGCGCCTATTACGATATGCTGCTGAACCTCGACCTGGCCGGCGATCTCGCCCGCATCGCCTGCCCGACCCTGGTTCTGGCGGGGAAGCGCGACGGGACGCGCCCGCCTGAGCAACTGGCCAGGGATTCTGCCCTGATCCCGGGCGCGCGCTTCGAGGCTGTCGTCTCCGGCCATGTCATGCCGATGCTCACGCCGGAGCTCGTCGTCGACCGCCTACGCTTGATCCTCAATCAATAGGCGCGCTGCTATTCGCAGGTGCGACAAGGCTTTTGGATGAGCTTTCATCAAGCAGCCGGGACGGAAAGGTCGTTTGACGCTCCGGTCCTGCTTTCCGATGGTCCTGCCTAGCGAAGCGCGCCGTTGCGAGCGCGCCGTCTGCAGGGATTGAAACGTGGCGCTCAAATTCAGCATCGACAATCATGTCGCGACGATCACGCTCGATCGCCCGGAGGCGCTGAACGCGCTCGATCCGGAGACGCAGCAGGAACTCTGGGACGCCTTCCACGCGGTCAAGACCGATGCGCAGGCCAGGGTGGTGATCGTCACCGGCGCCGGCGAGAAAGCCTTCTGCGTCGGCGCCGATCTGAAGAAGACGATGCCGCCGAGCGAGAGCCATGCCCAGCTGACCTTCGGCGGCGGCGCGCAGGCGCCGCGCTGGATCGACGCGATCGAGATGGACAAGCCGATCATCTGTGCCGTCAACGGCATGGCGATGGGCGGCGGCATGGAGCTGGCTCTGGCGTGCGACATCCGCATCTGCGTCGACACGGCGGTGTTCGCCTTGCCGGAAGTGAAGGTCGGCTCGATTCCCGGCGCCGGTGGGACGCAGCGCCTGCCGCGGACGATCGGTATGAGCGATGCGATGCTGATCCTGCTCGCGGCCGAGCGGATCGATGCGGCCGAGGCGCTGCGCATCGGCCTAGTCAGCCGGGTCGTGCCGGCCGGCGAACTGATGGTGACGGCGCATGCGATCGCAGCCAAGATCGCCGCCAACGCGCCGCTCGCCGTCAACGCGGTGAAGGGGCTGGTGCGCCGCGGGATCAACCTGCCGCTGGCCGACGCGATCAACGAGGAGCGCATGACCTGGGGTCTGCTGCGCGACACCAAGGACCGGATCGAAGGGCGCGTGGCCTTCAAGGAAAAGCGCGCGCCGGTCTACAAGGGACACTGAATCGAAGGGGCGCGTCAGACGCCCGCAAGAGAGCGGCTCCACCCGCCGACATCGATGCGAGCGGTCGGTCCGGCTGCCGCAGGGAGGAACGAATGAAAAGCCTTTGGACCCGCCTATGCGGCTTGCTGTGCGCAGCATTCCTTGCTGTCGCGTTTCTCGCAGCCGCCCCCGCCCATGCTGTCGAGCAGGCGCTGATCGACGCGGCGAAGAAGGAGGGCAAGGTCGTCTGGTACGTCTCCCTCGTCGAGAACCAGCTCGCCCGCCCGCTCGCCGCCGCCTTCGAGAAGAAATATCCGGGCATCCAGGTGCAGATCGTCCCGGGCACTGCGACCGATCTGGTGATCAAGCTGCTCGGCGAGACCAAGGCCGGTCAGATTCGCGGCGATGTGCACCATGGCGGCTCCTCCGTCTGGCCGTTGGCCAAGGCCGGCGCGATCGAGAAATACATGCCGGAGGCGGCCAAGGCCTATCCGCCGGAGCTCAAGGACCCGAACGGGCTCTGGGTCGCCGACGCGCTCTACTACCTCGTCGCGGCGGTCAATACCGAGCTCGTTCCCGCGGGCTCCGAGCCCAAGACCTATCAGGACCTGCTCGACCCGAAATGGAAGGGCAAGATCGCGTGGACCACGCAAATGACTCAAGGCGGCGCCGCCGGTTTCATCGGCACGGTGCTGCAGGCGATGGGGCAGGAGAAGGGCATGGCCTTCCTCAAGCAGCTCGCCGCCCAGAAGCTGGTCAACGTGCCGTCGAACCAGCGTGTCGTGCTCGATCAGGTCATCGCCGGCGAATACCCGCTCGCGCTCGCGACCTTCAACTACCATTCCGATATCAGCGCCGCGAAGGGCGCCCCGGTGAAATGGCTGAAGCTGGAGCCGGTGACGGGCACGCTCGACACCGCCTTCCTGCTCAAGGGGCCTAACCCCAATGCCGGCAAGCTCTTCCTCGAATTCATCCTCTCCGAGGACGGTCAGAAGGTGGTCGCCAATGCCGGCTATCTTCCAGCCCATCCGGCGGTCCAGGCCAAGGTCGCGGCGCAGAAGCCCGAGGGCGGAAACTACAAGGCGCTGCTGCTCAGCCCGGAGCTGGTCGAGAGCGACCTGCAGAAATGGATCAGCGTCTATAACGAGCTGTTCAAATGACCGCGCTTCCGCTTGGCGATCAGGCCATCGCCTATCGCCGCCCGCTCGGTGAGCGACTGGCGGCGAGCCTGCCGGCCATCATCGTCAGCATCGTCATCGGCCTGATCGTGCTGCCGCCCGTGGCAGTGCTGATCCGCACCAGCCTGCTCAGCGACGACGGTGCGCAATGGACGCTGGCGCATTACGCCACGCTGTTCAGCGATCCCAGGCTCTATGTCAGCGCCTGGAATTCGGTGACCTTCTCCGCGCTCGCCATGCTGCTCTCGCTCCTGAACGGCGGCATCGTCGCCTGGCTGGTCGAGCGCACCAATGTCCCGTTCAAGCCGCTGGCCTATCTCTCCGCGATCATCTCGCTTGGCACGCCCTACATCATCTATGTCAGCGCCTGGCTCTACATCCTTGGCCGCGCCGGGCCGCTCAATGCGAGCTATCGTGCGCTGACGGGCGAGACCGGTCTGCTGTTCAACGTCTACTCGATCCCCGGCATGGTGCTGATCGAGGGTGTGCTCTGGTCACCGCTCGTCTTCCTGCTCCTGTCGGCGACGTTCCGCCGCTCCAATGCCGATATGGAGGAGGCGGCGCGCATGTCGGGCGCCTCGGTCTTCGCGACCGTGACGCGGATTTCGCTGCGCCTCGCCATGCCGGCGATCGCCGGGCTCGGCATCTTCGTCTTCATCCGCAATCTGGAAGCCTTCGACGTGCCGGTGCTGATCGGCACCCCCTCGAAGATCAGCCTCCTGACCACGGATATCTATCAGTCGATGACGCAGGTGCCACCGCAGCTCGGCCATGCCAGCGCCTTCTCGATGTTGATGATGGTCATCGTCGCGGTTCTCTTGCATTTCTACGGCCGCATCTCGAAAAAGGCCGAGCGTTACGCCTCGATCACCGGCAAAGGCTTCCGGCCGCGCCCGTTCGATCTCGGCAAGGGTCGCTGGCTCGGTGCGGCGCTGATCGTGCTCAACGCGCTTCTGGTGCTGGTCCTGCCGCTGCTGGCCATCCTCTACAATTCGCTGACGCCCTTCGTGCGCGCGATGAACCTGGCCGGGCTGTCCAACCTGACCCTGGATCACTACCGCGCCGTCTTCGCGCAGGCGCATTATGTGGAACTGGCGCTCAACACCGTCATCGTTGCAGCGAGCGCGGCGACGGTCGCCGTTGCGCTCACGGCCATCGCTGCCTGGATGAGCGTGCGCCGCTGGCCCTATAGCGGCCTGATCGACCAGCTGACCAGCGTGCCGCTCGTCTTCCCCGGCATCGTGCTCGGCGTCGCCATGATCGAGATGGCATTGAACGCGCCGATCCCGGTCTACGGTACGCTCTGGGTCATCGGCATGGCCTTCGTCATCCGCTATCTGCCCTATGGCATGCGCTATTCCCATGCCGGCATCATCCAGGTCCATCGCGAGCTCGAGGACGCGGCCGGCATCTCGGGGGCGACGCGGCCGACCATCCTGCGCCGTGTCCTGCTGCCATTGATCTCGCCCTCGCTGATCGCGGGCTGGCTCTTCATCTTCCTGATCGGCGCGAAGGAACTGTCCATCGCGGTGCTGCTCGCAGGCTACAACGCCAAGACGATCTCGGTCGCGATGTTCGATCAGTGGACCAACGGCGCCGGCGGCGAGGTTTCGGCGATGGGAGTGATCTGGACCTGCGTGATGACGATCTTCTCGTCGGCGCTTTACTGGGTGACGCGTCAGCGCACCGACATGGCCTCGGCCAAGTAGACGATACGAGCGAGGACCAATGAACACTCCTGGACCAACGCTGAAGGTTGAAGGCCTGTCCAAGATTTATGCAGGCTCGACCGGCGGCGTCAAAACAGTCGATTTCACCTTGAAGAGCGGCACGTTCTTCACGCTGCTCGGCCCCTCCGGCTGCGGCAAGACCACGACGCTGCGCTGCATTGCCGGGCTGGAAACGCCAAATCTCGGCGCGATCAGGCTGGGCGATACCAGCTTTTTCGATGCGCAGGCCGGCGCCAATATCCCATTGAACCGGCGCAATATCGGCATGGTGTTCCAGTCCTATGCGATCTGGCCGCATCTGACCGTGTTCGAGAACGTCGCCTTTCCGCTCCGCGTCGGAAAGGAGCGCTACAGCAGGGCGCAGATCAAGGAGATGGTGGAGCGTGCCGTCGCCTCGGTCGACCTGACCGGGTTCGAGAGCCGCTCGGCGACGCAATTGTCCGGCGGCCAGCAGCAGCGCGTCGCACTGGCCCGCGCTATCGTCAAGAAGCCGAGCCTGCTGCTGCTCGACGAGCCGCTCTCCAATCTCGACGCGCTGCTGCGCGACGAGATGCGGGCCGAGCTGAAGAGCCTGCAGGCCCGCCTCGGCGTCACCACCATCTACGTCACGCATGACCAGTCCGAGGCGCTGGAGATGTCGGATCTCGTCGCGGTGATGAATGGCGGGGTCATCGTCCAGATGGGGACGCCGCAGGAGATCTATTTCCGCCCGGCCACCGGCTTCGTCGCGACCTTCATGGGCTCGGCGAACGTGCTGGCCGGAACCGTCGACACGCAGGCGCCTGACGGCTCGCTCGGCACGGTGACGCTTGCCGGCGGCCGGCGCCTGACCTGCCGCTTCACCCGCTCGGCGGCGGCCGGCGATGCGGTCGCCGTGTCGATCAGGCCGGAGGATATCAGGCTGCTGCCGGCGGCTTCGGGCTCTGGCGGCGCCAATCAGCTCTCCGGTACCGTCGCGAGCGCCAGCTTCCTCGGTCACCTCGCCCGCTACACCATCGATGTCGGCTCCGGCTTGACCCTTCATGCCAGCATCGCCTCGCAGACCATGCTGCAGCCGGGCGCGCAGGTCGCGGTCGAGATCCCCTTCGACAGCACGCTTGCTCTGGCGGCCGACGATGCGCCGCCGCAAGGCCGGCGGCGCAATAGCCAGGCGGCGGCCTGAGCGATGGTACGGCCCGACCGCAGAGATGCTTTCCGTGCCATCCTGGCAGGCGAAGGCTGCATCCGACCCGCCATCGTCTCCGATCCGCTGACCGCGAGGATGGCGGAGGAGCTCGGCTTCGAGCTCGGCATGATCCCCGGATCGGATATCGCGCTCGCCGTACTCGGCGCGCCCGATATTGCCCTGGTGACGCTGAGCGAGTTCGTCGAACAGGTGCAACGGCTGACCCGCGTGACCGAGATGCCGCTGATCGCGGATGGCGACCATGGCTATGGCAACGCTCTCAATGTCCGCCGCTTCGTCGCCGAACTCGATCAGATCGGCCTTTGCGGCGTCACGATCGAGGATACGGACCTGCCGGCGCCGTTCGGCACGAGCAGGGGCCGGTTGATCCCGCAGGCAGAGACGGTCGGCAAGCTGCGCGCCGCCCTGGCCGGCCGGCGCGATCCGCGCTTTGCCGTGATCGGGCGGACCAATCTCGCGCTTGCGGTGGGTGGGCTGGAGGAAGGGCTGATGCGGGCCAAGGCCTATGCGGCGGCCGGGGTCGATGCGCTGTTCGTCCAGGGTATAAAGACCAAAGATGCGCTCGATGCCTTGGCCGACGCGGTCGATCTGCCTTTCGTCATGCCCAAGCCGGCTACGGAGATCGCCGACCCGGCTTACCTGGCGTCGCGGCGCGTCCGGGTCTGCTTCCCGGCGGCGCCGAAGGCGATCACCGCCGCGCTCGATGCGGCGCAGGTGACGCTCGTCGCCCAGCGCGCCGGCGCGGCGCCTCTGGCCGCGACGCATGCCGAGCTCCTGCGGCGCCTGACGCGCGCCGACTCCTTCGATGCGGCCCGCCGCGATTTCCTGAGTGACTGAAGGAACAATGCCATGCGCTTTGCGAGCTATCTCAAGGACGGTGCCCCGACGTTCGGGGCGGTGAGCGGCGAGGACGGTCTGGTGACGCTTGCGGGGCGAATCCCGGGAGTCGACGGGTTGCGAACCGCCATCGAGCGCGGCGTGCTGGCGCAGCTATGGGCGCTCGCCAGCGCCGCGAAGCCCGATCTCGCGATCGCGGACGCGACCTTCCTGCCGATCATTCCCGATGCCTCGAAGATGCTTTGCGTCGGCTTGAACTACCGCGCCCATGCCGAGGAGGGCGGCCACGCCGTCAAGGACTGGCCGGGCTATTTCATCCGCGTCGATGACAGCGTCGTCGGCCATGGCCAGGCCCTGGAAGCTCCGAAAGTATCGGAGCAGTTCGATTACGAAGGCGAGCTCGCCGTGGTGATCGGCAAGGGCGGACGCAATATCGCGGAGGCCGAGGCGCTCGGCCATGTCGCCGGCTATACCTGCTTCATGGATGGCAGCGTGCGCGACTATCAGAAACGTTCGATTTCAGCCGGCAAGAACTTCCAGTCGTCGGGCTCCGCCGGCCCGTTCCTCGTCACGGCCGACGAAATTCCGGACCCGACCAGGCTCCAGCTCTCGACCTATCACAATGGCGAGCTGGTCCAGCATTCCGGGATCGACATGATGATCCATTCGATCCCAAAGACGATCGCCTATGTCTCGACCATCATTCAATTGCGGCCGGGCGACATCGTCGCGACGGGCACGCCGGAAGGGGTGGGGCGGGATCGCAGCCCGCAGCGCTGGCTGCGTCCGGGCGACGAGATCGCCGTCGAGATCCCCGGCGTCGGGCGGCTGCTCAATCCGATTGCTGCCGCGGCCTAATCTCTAAAGACTACAACCCGCGGGATTTCGGTCCCGCGGGGTATGCCCAAGCCTGTCACACCATCATCTGGGTCACGTATTTGAAGGTCATATAGCCTTCCAGCGCCTCGGCGCCGCCTTCCGACCCGTAGCCGGAATCCTTGATGCCGCCATGCGGCACCTCCGGCAGTGACATGCCGTGGTGGTTGATCGACACCATGCCGGATTCGATGCTCTGCGAGAGCTTGTGCGCCTTGGCGGATGAGCGGGTGAAGGCATAGGCGGCGAGCCCGTAGGACAGGCGGTTGGCCTCCGCGACCGCCTCCTCGATCTCGCTGAAACGCGAGAACAAGGCGATCGGGCCGAAAGGCTCCTCGTTCATCAGCCGGGCATCGGAGCCGAGCCCCTCGATGATGGTCGGCTCGAAGAAATGGCCCGTGTTGCCGTGGCGCTTGCCGCCGAGCCTGATCTCGCCGCCCTTCTGCGCGGCGTCGGCGAGGAAGCCCTCCATCGCCTCGATGCGGCGGCCATGCGCCAGCGGCCCCATCGTGGTGCCGGCGGCAAGGCCGTCGCCGACCTTCACGGCCTTGGCCGCCTGCTCGAAGCGCCCGAGGACGGTGTCATAGACCTTGTCCTGAACCAGGAAGCGCGTCGGGGCGATGCAGATCTGTCCGGCATTGCGGAACTTGGCCATGGCGAGCGTTTTAACCGCGCCCTCGAGATCGGCGTCGTCGCAGACGATCGCCGGGGCGTGGCCGCCGAGCTCCATGGTGCAGCGTTTCATCTGCGCGCCCGCCTTGGCGGCGAGCAGCTTGCCGACGGCCGTAGACCCGGTGAACGAGACCTTGCGCACCGACGGATGGGCGATCAGATGGTCGGAGATCGTCGCCGGGTCGCCATAGACCAGGCTGAGGATGCCTGCGGGCACGCCCGCGTCGGCCAGGCACTGCACGAAGAGTGCGCAGGAGGCCGGCGTATCCTCGGGGCCCTTCAGGATGATCGGGCAGCCGGCCGCGAGCGCGGCGGCAATCTTGCGGGCGGCCTGCGAGACCGGGAAGTTCCAGGGCGAGAAGGCGGCGACGATGCCGATCGGCTCGCGCGTCACCAGCTGCATGACGTTCGGGTCCCGCGCCGGGATCAGGCGGCCATAGGCGCGCCGCCCTTCCTCGGCGAACCACTCGAGCACGTCGCCGCTATTCGTCACCTCGCGTTCGGACTCGGCCAGCGGCTTGCCCTGCTCCATGGTCATGACCGGCGCCATGGCGGCCGCGCGCTCGCGGACCAGATCGGCGGCCTTGCGCAGGATGGCGCTGCGCTTCAGCGGTCCCATGGCCCGCCAGGCCGGAAAGGCGCGCTCCGCGGCGGCGACGGCCTCGTCGAGATCGCCGGTGGTCGCGACGGCAAAGCGGCCGATCTGCTCGCCGGTCGCGGGGTTGTAGACCGGTGCGGTGGCCTTGTCCCCGCCTGGCCGCAGCTGGCCGGCCAGGAAGAGCTGGGTATCGGGATACATGCGCATCTCCATATGCTGCGGTGGATTCCGCGAGCCCTACAGGGCGACCTCGATCAGGGCAGGACCCTTCTGCGAGAAAGCGGCTTCAAGAGCCTTGTTGAAGCTCTCCATCGAGGTCGCGCGCTCGGCCGGCACGCCGAAGCCGCGCGCCAGCGAGACCCAGTCCATCCTGGGCTTGTCGAAGGAGAGCATCCGGATGGCGTTGTCGCCGGGATTGGTGATCCCGACATTCTTCAGCTCGTTGCGCAGGATCGCGTAGCGGTTATTGGCGAAAACGATGGTCACGATGTCGAGCTGCTCATTGGCATGGGTCCAGAGCGACTGGACGGTGTAGAGGCCGCTGCCATCGGCCTGCAGCAGGACGACCTTGCGATCGGGGCAGGCTATGGCCGCGCCGGCCGCCAGCGGCAGGCCGATGCCGATCGCGCCGCCGGTCAGCGCCAGATAGTCGTGCGGGGCCGAGGCCGCGAGCGCGCCGTACATGGGACGGCCGCTCGTCACCGCCTCGTCGCAGATGATCGCGTTCTCGGGCAGCAGCGCCGCAAGCGACTGTGCGAGCTTCTCGGGGCTGAACTCGCCCTCGGCGAGGCCAGGCCGCTTCAGCGCGAGGCGGGCGGCCGGATCGGCCTTGGCCCCGACTTCCTCCGCCAACGCGTCCAGTGTCGCTGCGAGATCGTGCTGGCCCGTGGCGAGTTCGACGATGCGGCAGCCTTCGGGCGCGAACAGGCTCGGCTTGCCCGGGTGAGCGAAATTGGCGACGGGCAGTTTCGCTCCGATCAGGATCACCGAGCGGGTCTCGCGCAGTGCGGTGACCGCCGCATCGGTCATGTTCGGCAGCCGCTTGATCGGCACGCGGCCGGCGCCGCGCTCGATCCGCGGGTCACGCGACTGCGCTGCTATCTCGGCGCCGAACTTGGCGGCGATCGCGGCCGCAATCTCGATCGGTTGGGCGCGGAGCGCCTCGCCGCCGAGCAGCAGCAAGGCGTTGCCGCCCTTCAGGGCATCGATGGCCTGCGCGATCGCCTTGGCGTCAGCCGCCGCACGGACCGTGCGGGCCAGCGTCGTCCCGACAGTGCCGCCTTCGCCCCAGGAGGCGTCGGCCGGCAGGACGAGGGTGGCGATCTTTCCCGCGTCCCTTTGGGCGGCCGCGATGGCCTCGGCCGCCTTGGGGCCGACTTCCTGAGCGGCCTCGGCCCGGCCGAACCAATCCGACATCGGCTTGGCCAGCGCATCGAGATCGGATTTCAGCGGCGACTCGTACCTGAGATGATAGGTGGCGTGGTCACCGACGATGTTGACCATCGGCGTCTGCGCCTTGCGGGCGTTGTGGACATTGGCGAGGCTGTTGGTCAGCCCGGTCCCGAGATGGGTCAGCGTTGCCGCCGGCTTGCCGGCCATCCGGGCATAGCCGTCCGCGGCGCCGGTCGCACCACCCTCGAACAGCGAGAGCACGCAGCGCACGCCCGGAACGCGGTCGAGCGCCGCGACGAAATGCATTTCCGAGGTGCCGGGATTGGCAAAGCAGACATCGACGCCGCCAGCGGCCAGGGTCCGCACCAGAGATTCGGCGCCGTTCATCGGGAGACTCCTTCATAGCCTGCGTCGCAGCGAGATGGCACGAGGCGTAGCCGACCATCCGCATGCCGTGGAACCGCGTCAAAGGAGCATTCCTCAACGCAGCATGAGAGTGAGGGGTGTCAGCGCCAGCGCTGGCCGCGAATCGAAAGCGAGGGCGCTGGCGTTGTGTGAGCTGAGGTCAAGCACGGGCCCGTTCGGCATGATGCTGCCCGCCACGAGCGCAGCCCGGCGTGCAGGCGGTCGCGCCGACCCTAAACCAGCCGCATGCGTGGCAGGAGATAGCCTTCATGCTCCTCGTAGACGACCTCGACGCGCCGGCCGATCCAGTTGCCTTCCGGCTCGGGCCCGATCAGGTTCGAAATCACGATCGGACCCTCGTCGAGCCTGACCGCGATGGTGTTGTAGGGCGGCGGATGGTCGTCGAAGTACTTTCGGTGGAACACGGCCCAGGACAGGATCTCGCCTGTGCCCTTGATCGGCCGCCACTCATAATCGAGCGACAGCGAGATCGGACAGACGGGCGAGGGCGGATAGCGGAAGCTGTCGCTCTGGGGGCAATATTGCAGCGCCCATTGCTTGCGCGCGATGCTCTCCCACATCGGCCCGTCATAGTGCCCCAGGACGCGGTTGGACTTGCCCATCGCTGCCTCCTCAGTGGCCGTAGATGATGGACAGCGCCTTGCCGGCGACATCCGAGGAATAGTGGACGAAGCGGCAGTCCGGCACCTGGCGCGGGCCGCATTCGCCACGGATCTGGCGGACAGCCTCGACCTGGTGGTTCCAGCCCTGCATGTAGCTCTCGGACAGATGGCCGCCGGAGGTGTTGACCGGGATGCCGCGCTCCAGCGAGATGCCGGTCTCGCGGATGAACCTGGCGGCCTCGCCGTAGCCGCAATAGCCATAGCCCTCGAGCGCGAGCGGCACATGGACCGAGAAGCTGTCATAGACCTGCATGCAGCTGACATCCTTCGGCCCGATGCCGGCCATGCCGAAAGCCTGCTCGGCGACTGCCTTCTGGGCCGGGCGGTAGAAATTGGTCAGGCGCGGCGTGAGGCTGGTCGCCTCGCGGCTGAGATCGTAGCGGCCGATGCCATGGATCACCGCCGGCTTCTTCTTGCAGCGCCGGGCGCGCTCGGCGCTCATCATGATGAAGGCGACGCCGCCGTCGTTGATCAGGCAGTAGTCGAACAGATGCAGCGGCTCGGTCACGTAGTGCGAGGCGAGATAATCCTCGATCGTGATGCGCTTCTGCATGATCGCATGCGGATTGAGGCTGGAATGCAGGCGCTGCGCCACGGCGACCTCCGCCATGTCGCGCTCGCTGAAGCCGGTATCGTGCATGAAGCGGCGCAGCATGATGGCGTAGAGTGCGCCCTGCGAGGTGAAGCCCCAGGGAGCATGGTAGATATAGGACAGGAAGGCGTTGCCGCCGGCCGCGTTGCTGCCACCATAGTTGACCGCAGCGGAGCGCTGGTCGTTGCCGTAGACGAGCGCCACGACCTCGCACATGCCGCCATGGATGGCGAGCGCCGCAGCCTGGATGCCCATCATCGCATCGGCCTGCACGCCCCAGCGCGGATCGATGCCGAGGACCTCGCACATGCGCTCGTGCGCGGTTGGCGGGCCGGAGACCAACCCGTCGATCTCGCTTTTGTCGATGCCGGCATCTTCGAGCGCGCGTTTGAATGCGATGGCGCCGTAGCCGAAGCTGTCATGGGGTTTGGTGCCGCCGCGCACTGCCGCGTAGTCGGCTATCCAGTCGCTATGTCCGACGCCCGCGATGGCGGCGACGCCGGCCATGGCGCGGCTCAATTGCTTTTCGCTCATGCTAGCCTTCGGTTCGCAGTGGCCGTGCATCCGGCCGGTGCCGGAAATTCGCGTCGCGACGCGGCAGGGTCAAACGATGAAGACCGGGCCTTGCTTGAGTTTTCGGCGTCTGTTTCAGACCAGCCCTTTGCCCCGGTGCAGCTTTGCAGCCGTATGTGTCTGCACCGTCTCGAACGTCGTGCCCCCGATCAGCTCGATCACCTCGAAACCGCGCTCGGTGACGTCGATCGTCGCCAGATTGGTGTAGATGCGCTTGACGCAGCCGGCTGCCGTCAACGGATAGGAGCATTGTTCCACCAGCTTGCTCGCGCCCTGCTTGGTGGTGTGGTCCATCGCGATCCAGATGCGCTTGGCCCCGACCGCGAGATCCATCGCCCCGCCGACCGCGGGGGCGGTATCGTTCGAGGAGGTCGACCAGTTGGCGAGGTCGCCGCGCTCGGAGACCTCCAGCGCGCCGAGCACGCAAAGGTCGATATGGCCGCCGCGGATCATGGCGAAGCTCAGCGCATGGTCGAACAGGCTCGCGCCTGGCCGCAGCGTGACATTCTGCTTGCCGGCATTGACCAGCCAGGGGTCGACCTCGCCTTCCGGAGCCGGCCCCATGCCGAGAATGCCGTTCTCGGACTGGAACATCACCTCGCGGCCCTCAGGCACGAGATCCGCGACCAGGGTCGGGATGCCGATGCCGAGATTGACGTTCCAGCCCTCGGGAATGTCGCGCGCGACCCGGCCGGCGATCAGTTTGCGGGCGGCGAGTTCCGGCCCCACCATGCGGTCTGCGGCAGCTCTCATGACGCGCTCCTTCAATACTCGATCGCGGCGAAGGGCGGTGCGTAGGGCACCTCGACCACCCGGTTCACGAACAGGCCGGGCGTCACCACCGCTTCCGGAACGATGGTCCCGGCCTCTACGACGCGCTGCACCTGGACGATCGAGAGCGCGGCGGCGGTGACCATCACCGGGTTGAAGTTCCGGCCGGAGCCACGATAGGTCAGATTGCCGAAACGATCGGCCTCCCAGGCCTCGATCAGCGCGACATCGCCCCTGAGCGGCGTCTCGAAGACATAGTCCTTGCCGTCGATGCTGCGGGTCTCCTTGCCCTGCGCCAACAGCGTGCCAGCCCCGGTGCGGGTGTAGAAGCCACCGATACCGGCGCCACCGGCGCGGATGCGCTCGGCCAGGGTGCCTTGCGGCGTGATCTCGAGCTCAAGCTGGCCGGCGGCATAGAGTTCGCTGAAGACGGCTGCCGTGCGCGGATAGGAGCACACGATCTTGCGGACGCGACCGAGCTTCATCAGCCGGGGCAGGCCGCTGCGACCGACGCCGGCATTGTTGCAGACGATGGTAAGATCCTTCGCGCCCTGCTCGATCAGCGCGTCGATCAGGGCCATGGGATGGCCGACCTGGCCGAAGCCGCCGACCAGAACCACCGAGCCGTCGGTGATGCCGGCCATCGCATCGGCCAGGCTGGTGACCTGCTTGTCGATCATGCGCTGGCCTCGCTCTTCGGCGTGAACATCGGCAGGGCGCGCCCCTCGGCCGTCTTCACATAGGTGACGCGTACGGCATCGCCGATCCGCAGGGATTCGGGGTCGCAATCGACGATATTGGTCATCATCGTCGGGCCCTCCGTCAGCGTGACGTAGGCCATGACGTAGTTCGGCTTGGCGCGGCGCATGATGCTGAAGGAATAGATCGTCCCTTCGCCCGTGCCTTCGACCCATTCGGTCTCGTCGCTGCTGCAGAAGGGGCAGATCGTGCGCGGGTACCAATGCGCCTTGCCGCAGCTGCGGCAGCGCCGCACCAGGAAGCGGCCCTCGGCCGTCCCGGCCCAGAAGGCCTCGGTCTCGGCGGTCGGAACCGGCTCGATGAAAATGCGTCCGTCCGACATGTCTCAGCCTCGCTCGAGGATCAGGGTGGCGCTGGCATGGCGTACGCCGAGCTGCCCGCCGATGCCGTTGGCGAGGGCGAGATCGCAATTCTTCACCTGCACGGCCGGATGGGCCTCGCCGCGGACCTGCCGGACCGCCTCGATCACCTTGGTCATGCCGCCACGGTTGCCAGGGTGGTTGTTGCTCAGGCCGCCGCCATCGGTGTTGAAGGGCAGCTTGCCGACCCCGGAGATCAGGTTCCCGTCCGCGACGAAGCGGCCGCCTTCGCCCTTGGCGCAGAAGCCGAGATCCTCGAGCTGCATCAGCACCGTGATGGTGAAGCTGTCATAGAGCGACACGTATTTGATGTCGGCCGGCACGAGCCCGGCCTGCTCGAAGGCGGTGCGGCCCGACCAGGCGGCGCCCGATTGCGTGATCTCGAAATAGCCGCCCTGCTGGTGCTGTGGCCGCTCGCCGGTTCCGATCACCTTGACCAGCGGGCGCTTCAGGCTGCGGGCGATCTCCTCGCGCGTCACGATCAAGGCGCCGCCGCCATCGGTGACGACACAGCAATCGAGACGTCGCAGCGGATCGCAGACCACGGGCGAGGCGAGCACATCCTCGACCGTGACGACGTCGCGGCTGAAGGCATGGGGATTATGCTGCGCGTGCTGGGAGGCGGCCACCTTGATCCAGGCGAGCTGCTCGCTGGTCGTGCCGTAGAGGTGCATGTGCCGCATCGCGGTCATGCCGTAGACATTCAGGATCTGGATGCCGAAGGGCTGTTCCCACTGGAAGTCCGGCTGGTTGGGGTCGTCGCGACGCACGAGCCCGCCCTTGCCGCGTCCCTCGGCCCGCGGCCTTCCCGCCAGCGTGATCAGCGCGACATCGCATTTGCCGGCGGCGATCGCCTGCGCGGCATGGGCGACATGGATCACATAGGACGAGCCGCTGGTATTTGTGGTGTCGACATGGCGCAGCTTGTTCAGGTTGAGGTAGTCGGCGATCGAGAGCGGGCCGGTGCCGGGCGCATCCGGGCCGCAGAAGAAGCCGTCGACATCGTCCTTCGACAGCCCGGCATCGGCGAGCGCGCCGAGCGCGACCTCGGCCTGGATCTGCGCCAGCGAGCGGTCCGCGGCGTCCCGTGTGGGGTGTTCGTAGGCGCCGACGATGTAGGCGAGAGCAGGGCGTGACGGCATGCCAGATCCTTCGAAATCGGCCGGAATAGGGCGTCTGGAGGCCGGCCGGGTCAAGGGATTTGGCGGCAGCTTTGGTTGAGTTCGCCTCACATTCGCTGCATGGCCGACAAGCAGGCAGGGCGCCGGGACGTCCTGCCTGCAGACGCTTATGGCACTGCTATTTCTGGACGAAACCGAACTCGCCGAGCCGCTTGCTCGTCACCTCACGCTCGTTGGTGATGAAGGCAGCCGTGGTCGCGGCGTCGACCCGCTCGATGGTCATGCCGAGCTGTTCCGCAGCATTCTTGACCTCGGGTGTCGCGATGGCCTTCGCGAGCACATCCGTCCAATAGCCGACGATCTCGGGCGAGACGCCCTTCGGCGCGACCATGGTGTAGAAGGTCGCAATCGAGACATCGTAGCCTTGGCTCTTCACCGTCGGAATATTTTCGAAGCCCGGGATTGGCTCGTCGCGCAGCGAGCCGAGATAGCGGATCTGCCCGGCCTTCGCGAGGGACTGCGTATCCCCGATCCCGCAGACGCAGATCTCGAGATGCCCGCCGAGCATCTGGGTCAAGGAGGTCGCTCCGGAATCGTTGACGATGACGCGGACCTTCTTGGGGTCGACGCCGACGAGCTGGGCAAAGCGCAGCACCGCCAGATGGTTGTTGTTGCCGGCGGTTGTGCTGATCGCGAAGCGGTAGGCACCCGGATCCTTCTTGAGCGCCTCAGCAAGATCCTTCGTCGTCTTCAGCGGCGAATCCGCCTTGACGATGAAACCCAGAGGGACGTCGAAGAGACGTGCCAGGGGGGTGACCTCCTTGAAGGTGTTCGGCTTGTTCATCAGGATCGCGGTGCCAATCCAGGACGAGGCGAGCAGCGTGATGTAATGGCCGTCGCCGGCATGCCCGCCAAGATAGGAGATCGCCTGGCTCGAACCGGCGCCGGGTTTGTTCACCACCGTCATCGTCGTGTCGATCAGCTTGTGACGCTCGATCGCCTGCGCAATCAGGCGCGCCTGGGCGTCGATCGAGCCGCCGGCTCCGGCGCCGACGACGAGCTCGACATTGCGGCTTGGCTTCCACTCGGCGGCGCCGGCGGGAGCGACGACAAGCAGGCCGAGCGCCATTGCGCCCAGCAGCGCGGCTTTCATCAGCGCGGCTTTTCGGATGGTTCGCATGCTTCCTCTCCTGTCGGTCGTTTCTATCCGGCCGGCCCGTCAGGCCGAGACTGCGGCAAGCTCGGCGGTGTTGGGTCGGTGAACCTGGTGCCGCTCGTCCAGGACGTTGATCGGCCTGCCTTCGAGGAAGCCCAGGATCGCCTCGAGCTGGCTGGTGTGGTAGAAGCGCATCTGCTCTTCGGTGACGTAGCCGCAATGCGGCGTGACCAGCAGGCCGGGGGTGTTGCGCAGCGGATCATCCGGCGCCAGCGGCTCGCTCGCGAAGACGTCGAGCGCCGCGCCGGCGATACGCTTCTCCGCCAGCGCCCTGACCAGGGCGTCGTTGTCGACGATCGGCCCGCGCGAGGTGTTGATCAGGAAAGCGCTCTTCTTCATCAGCGACAATTCGCGGTCTCCGACCATGCCGACGGTGCGTTCGGACAGTCGCAGCAGCACGGTGAGGAAATCGGCGCGCCGGAAGAGCTCGTCCTTCGAGACCAGTTCGGCGCCGGCGGCGCTCGCCTGCTCCTGCGTCATGTTCTGGCTCCAGGCGATGACCTTCATGCCGAAGGCGCGGCCGAAACCGGCGAGGTTGGGGCCCAGGCGTCCGAGCCCGAGCACGGCCAGGGTGGAGCCGCGCAGCGACCGTGCCAGCCCGACCTGCCAGCCGCCTGACCGCACCGACTGGTTCTCCGGAACGATGTTGCGGGCGAGCGCCATCAGGAGCGCGAAAGTATGTTCTTCCGCCGGCACGCCGCCGGCGCCGCCCGGCCGCGCTCCGCAGACGGTGATGCCGAGCTTGGCTGCCTCGGCGATATCGACGACCGAGCTGCCGGTGCCGCCCAGGACGATCAGCTTCAGATTCGGCAGCTTCTCGATCAGCCCGATCCGCATCGTCGTGCGCTCGCGGACGATGCAGACGATGTCGAACGGCTCCAGCCGCCGGCGCAGGCCTTCGACATCGGCATCGGGCACGTGGTCGCGGAAGACGGTCACCTCATGACCCGGCGGCAGCCGGCTCCAATCGGCGCAGCTTCGGGCGATGTCCTGATAATCGTCGAGGATGGCGATGCGCATGCGCAGGTCTCCGCAAGGTCTGTCGGCCGAACGGCCGGTGTCGGGCGCGGCCATAGCCGCCGGATCAGGCGTTCTCGGCGCTCTCGGCGATTTCCCTGCTGCGCAGCAACGGCAGCACCACCGGCAGCAGGAAGCAGGCGAGCGAGACGAGAAGCAGCCCGAGGCAGATCGGGCTCTTCACGAAGATCGACGGATCGCCGCCGGAGAGGATCAGGGCCTGCCGGAAGGATTTCTCCAGCGTGTCGCCGAGCACGAGGCCGAGCACGAGCGGCGCGATCGGCATCTCGATCTTCTTGAAGATGTAGCCGAGCACGCCGAAGGCGAGCAGGAATTCCAGCTCGACGACATTGGTGTCGGTCGCATAGATGCCGATGACCGAGAAGACCAGCACGAGCGGCATCAGGATGCCGGTCGGCGTGTAGAGGATGCGGACGAACAGGCCGATCAGCGGCAGGTTCAGGATCAGCAGCATCACGTTGCCGACATACATGCTGTTGACCAGGCCCCAGAACAGGCCGGGATTGTCGTCGATCATGCGCGGCCCGGGCTGGATGCCGAACATGATGAGCACGCCGAGCAGTACGGCCGTGGTGACGGAGCCGGGAATCCCCATGGCGAGCATCGGCACGAAGGAGCCGGAGGCGGCGGCATTGTTGGCGGCTTCCGGACCGGCGACGCCCTCGATCGCGCCCTGGCCGAATTCCTGGGGGCGCTTCGAGAGGCGCACTTCCGTCGCATAGGAGATGATCGAGGCGAGAACGCCGCCAATGCCCGGCAGAACGCCGAGGAAGAAGCCGATCACCCCACCTCTGACGATCGGACCGGCGGAGCGGCGCCAGTCCTCGCGGGTCATCCAGGTCGAGCCGCTGAGCTTGATGATCTCGGTCTTGCCCTGGCTCTTCTCCTCCAGGGTCAGGAAGACCTCTCCCAGGGCGAACAGGCCGATGGCGATGATCGGGAAGGCAAGGCCGTTCTCGAGATCCTGCAGGCCGAGCGTGAAGCGGGTCGATCCGGTCTGCGAGTCCAGGCCGATCGTCGCGATCATCATGCCCGTCACGACGGCGATGATCGACATGCCCGGCGATTTGCCTGACAGCGCCGAGACGGCGGCGAGCGAGAAGATCATCAGCCCGAAATATTCCGCCGGACCGAAGCTCAGCGCGAGCTTCGACAGCGCGGTCGCAAGCGCGGCAAGTCCGATGACGCTGAGCGTGCCCGCGATGAAGGAGCCCCAGGCGGACACAGCCAGTGCCGCGCCGGCCCGGCCCTTGCGCGCCATCTGGTAGCCGTCGATGCAGGTGATCATCGACGAGGCCTCACCCGGCGTATTGATCAGGATCGCGGTGGCGGAGCCGCCATATTGCGCGCCGTAATACATGCCGCAGAGCAGGATCAGCGCCGAGGTCGGGTCCATGCCGTAGGTCACCGGCATCAGCAGGGCGATGCCCGCCACGGGACCGATTCCGGGCAGGATTCCGAGGATCGTCCCCAGCAAGGTGCCGACGAAGACATAGAGCAGGTTGAGCGGCAGAAGCGCGGTTTCGAAACCCTGCAGGATATAATGGATGGCGCTCATGGGATTGCTGCCGGTCAACCGCGGAAATGATTGGTCAGGGCTTCGACCACATGCCCGGCGGGCAGTTGCGCCCCGAGCAGCACGGCCAGCAGCACGTAGCTGATGACGGCGAAGCTGAGCGAGACTGCAAGGTTCGTGCGATGCTTGCCGGGGTTGAACACCGTCATCAGCACGATCAGGTAGATCGCCGTCGCCAGCGGATAGCCGAGCCATTCGAAGACGAGGATATAGACCAGCGTCCAGGCGCTGACGGGGAGCAGGGGCGACCAACGAATGGCGCTTTCGGCGCGCGGCGCCGTCGCCGTCTCGCGCCGCGCCTTCAGGTGCTCGAGCGAGAGCACGACGACGCCGACCAGCATCAGAGCGACGAGCAGGTACGGGTAGGCGCGCGGCCCCGCGGGATCGGCGAAGGGCGAGACGAAGATCTGGGTCGTCCCGTAGAAGTAAAGCGCTGCGACCAGCGCAGCGACACCCGCGACGATCAGTGGCATTGCGCCGGGCCTGCAAGGGTTTGCCGGGAGCGGGGTATGCCATCGGAGACGCCGGAGCCGTTCAGGCAATCCTCGGGTCCTGCCGCGGCAATCGCCGACGCCTCTTCGACTCCTGAAAGGTGCAGACGCATCTCCGACCGTTCCTCGCTGTCGATAGGGGGAGAGGCAAGTCGGAAGACCGATGTGAGTATTGGCGCGCGCACCCTGGTGCGGAACGCGTCCCTGCTCAATCGACGGTCGATCCGGACGAGCCTCCCACAGCCGACCTTGTTGTTGATTGCGACGCTAGCAATGCGGGATTCCGCGGGTCAAACGACATTTGAAACGGAGTGGGTGAGTTTGTGTCGTTCCAGGCGACGGGTAGAGAGGCCGCGCTCCGCACTCAGCCGAGGTGAGGCTGGTTGGGGGGCGTCGGGGCAGCGGTTCTGCTCTCGGCATGCCGACGTGCTAGAACAATCTCACGCCGATGGCGGGATATCGAGGAGCAATCGGACCAGGACTTAACCAAAGAAAACACAACGCGAAGGGAGGACCAAACGATGCGCTTGAACGGTCTCGAACTTGTTGCTCTCACCGGGTTGCTGGCGCTCAGCGCGACCGGCGCCCGAGCCCAGACTGCCGAGATGACCTTCTTCGTCACCAGCGCGGGCTCCGGCAAGGGCGCGGATCTGGGCGGCCTCGAAGGAGCGGATGCGATCTGCCAGCGCCTTGCCCAGGCAGTTGGCGCCGGCGGCAAGACCTGGCGAGCCTATCTGTCGACGCAGGCAACGGGCGGGGCACCTGCAGTGAATGCGCGCGATCGGATCGGGGCCGGACCGTGGCGCAATGCCAAGGGTACGGTGATCGCCAGCGGCGTCGCCGACCTGCATGGTGCCGCGACGAACCTGACGAAGCAGACGGCGCTTACCGAGAAGGGCGAGATCGTCAACGGCGGCGGCGATACGCCCAACACGCACGACATCCTGACCGGCTCGCAGGCCGATGGCACAGCCTTCGCCCCGGGCGAAGACCGTACCTGCGGCAACTACACCAAGAGCGGTACGGAGGGCGCGGTGATGCTCGGGCACCATGACCGCAGGGGACTCGACGACTCAGCGGCAGCGAAGTCGTGGAACATGTCGCATCTCTCGCGCGGCGGCTGCAGCCAGGATGCCCTGAAAAGCACCGGTGGCGCCGGCCTTCTCTACTGCTTCGCCGGCAATTGACCTGATCAGATCGATTGCCTTCGACGCTGGCGCCCGTTGCACGCCTCCAGAGCATCGGCCCGAAAAGTGGATTGCGGTTTTCGGAAAGGCCGATGCGAAAACAAGAAGCTAGATCATCGGACCGGATACGATATCCGGTCTGATGATCTAGCTGGTTTGCCCGAGACGGAAATCCGGCCGCCAGCCCAGCTCGCTGATCGCCTTGTCGATCGATACCGTGCCGCCCGGCTCGGCGATGTTGTACGGACCCGGGCGTCCATGGTCGACGGAGAGGAAGGCGGCATAGGCGGCCGCCTCGACATGGACGGGTGACGTGCCGTTCGGCTCTGAGGTCCAGGTGCCCGGCCCGTAGAGCTCGCCATAGCGCAGGACGATCCCTTCGAAGGCGCTGTCCCGAAGGACAGTGTCTTCGAGCGGGACGATGCCTTCGCCGATCGAAATCGCCCGCGCGCCCGTCGCCGCCAGATCGAGCGGATCGTCCTCGCGATAGGGCGTGTCCTTTGGCGCATAGGCCCAGGCGATGCTCTGCGCGATCAGCCGCCCGGCGCCGGCGAGGCGGGCGGCCTGCGCGAGATTGGCCGTGCCCTCCCGGCGCAGGCGGGCATTGCGCTTGCGGATTTCGTCCTGTGCCGCCGGATCGAGGCTGGCGGAGAGATCCGAGAGATCGGTGAGCTGGTGGATGACGACATCCGGAGAGGCTCTTCTCACGGCACCTCCGAGCGCGCCTCCGTCGAAAACGTCGACCATCTCGACGCGAGCGCCGAGGGCCTCCAGCCTGGTTTGCCCCTCGGTCGTTCGCGTCATGCCGGTGACGATATGGCCGGCATCGCGCAGCAAAGGGATCAGGGAGCGCCCGATGACGCCGGAGGCGCCTGCCAGAAAGATTCTCATGTCCGGTCTCGATGCCGCTCTCCGGTAGCCGGAGAGGTCGGTTGCTTGGCGTCGGTTGCTTGCTGTCGGTTACTTGCCGTCCGCGACGGCGAAAGGGTCGTTCGCCGGATCATCGTTCCACGCATATTCGGCGCCATGGGCGATCCGCTCGGCGACGGCGCGGCCGTAGATCTTCTCCACCAGTCCGAGCGCCATGTCGGTTCCGGCCGATACGCCCGACGAGGTGATGTATTTTCCGTCGACGACCCAGCGCGCACTGCTGCGCCAATGCACTTCGGGGTCCTGGCTGGTGGCGAATTTGTAAGCCAGCTTATTCGAGGTGGCGGCCCGACCCTTCAGGAGCCCGGCCTTGGCGAGAACAGCCGATCCCGTGCAGACCGAGGTCGTCCACTCGGTCCCCTCATCCTGCCTGCGCAGGAATTCCAGCATGGCGGGATTGTTGACCTCCGTCCGTGTCCCCATGCCGCCGGGGATCATCAGGATCTCGAGCTGAGGCGCCGTGGCGAAGGAATAGGTCGTCACCGTCGCGACGCCCTGGGCGGAGGTCACCGCGCCGCCATGCTCTGACACCATGACCAGCTCGTAATCCGGAAGACGGCCCCACATCTGCACCGGGCCAAAGACGTCGAGCGTCTCGAAGCCCGGGAAAATCACGATGCCGAGCTTCTTGGTCTTCGGCTTCGCCGGCTGGGCCTGCGTCGTCATCGGCGCTCCTTGTGCATGTGCGGTGGGCACGCCGGCCCGGTCGGTCGCCGGTCCCGGCTGGATTTGCGCCGACGGCGGAACTGGTTGGGCCAGAGCATGGGGCGCATTGCCCAGCAAGAGCAATGGACCCAGCCAATGCAGGATCGCGAAGCGAAGCATGCGTTTCATGGTGTCCTCGACTTGATCGCCGGGGAAGCCATGCGCCACTCAAGCGAGCTCTGATAGGACCAAAAGCGCGCTTTCCTGATGTACCAAAACTGCCAGCAGCCGACTGGGCGGCTTCCAGGTCATTGGACCAAGTATCGCATCCGGTGCGATGACCTGGGTCCCCGCTTTTGCATCGGATTTTCCGAAAGCCGCGCCCCAGTATTCGGGCATATGCGTTAGCGGGCGAAAACGCGGTGCGGCATGGCCTCGGCAATCCCCGTGGCGCGTTGCAGGTGGTGCCTGACATGCCCTTCGGCCTGGCTGGCGTCGCCTGCGAGGATGGCCCGCGCGATGTCGCGGTGCTCAGCGAGCGAGGCTGCGATGTTCTCGGGCTTCAATGTCCCGGCGAGCTGGTACATCAGGAGCGGCAGTCGGAGCTGCCGCGTCAGCCTGAGCAACTGCTCGTTGCCGCTCGCAGTCACCACTGCGTCGTGGAACTGGTGGTTTTCGTCGATATAGCCCGCGCCTGGCGCGCGCGGGTGCTCGCCCCAGATCGGCTCGATCTCGCGCTCGAAGCGTTCCCGCGTCGCTGGATCGGTCATCGCCTCCGCTGCCAGCCGCGCGGCGAGCGTCTCCAGTCCGATCCGGATCTGGAAGAGCTCCTTCATTTCCCGCAGCGTCAGCCGGCGGACCAGGGCGCCGCGATGCGGCACGATCTCGAGAAGCCCTTCCGCCGAGAGACGCCGGAAAGCCTCTCGCAGCGGCCCTCTGCTGACACGCAGATCCCGCGTCAGATCGGCTTCGATCAGCCGCTGTCCCGGAGCGTAGCGGCCCTGGAGGACGCCATTGCGCAAATGATCGAGCACATATTCGACGGTCCCGCCGCGGGCCGGGCTGTCGGCATGTTCAGGGACCAGCGAAGCGTCGGCCAGGTGATCGTCCAGTGTCGCCATGAGGATGTGCCTACCAGTCCGAAACACGGTTGACAACGTTTCCGCCTGCAATATTGTCCTACAAACTTAAAAGACAAAATACGCCGAAAGCGGCGAAGAGGAAACGCCAGAAACCCCGACCAGGGATGATCGCACGGCTCTCGCCGCTGCGAGGCTTTCGCTTCGGCCCGCGCCAGATACGGCAGGAGGAGCGCTATGTTGATTGGCAAGGCCGGACCCGCGATCACCGGCATCTGTACGTCCGACCCGGATCGGATCGAGATCCGCGGCAAGGATTTCGCCAACGAGATCATGGGCCATTACGGCTTCACGGAGTTCTTCTTCTTCCTGGTCACGGGCAAGAAGCCATCGGAGCAGCAGCGCTATTTCCTCGACCTTCTCCTGGTGGCGATCGCCGAGCATGGGCTGACGCCCACGGCCCAGGCGGCGCGCATGACGCTCGCCGCGGCCCCTGACGCCCTGCAATGCGCGGTGGCGGCGGGCATCCTCGGTTGCGGCACGGTCGTGCTGGGAACGGCCGAGCTCTGCGCCAAGATGCTCGCCGAGGCCGCGGCCCGGGTCGATGCGGGCGAGGATCCGGACGCGGTCGTCAACGACATCGCGGCGAGGACGCGCCGCGAGGGCGGCAAGATGCCGGGCTTCGGCCATCCGATCCATCATCCGGTCGATCCACGCACCGAGCGCATCTTCGCCCTGGTCGAAGAGCGCGGCATCGCTGGCCGCCATCTCGACCTGCTGAAGCGGATGCGCGGCGCCGTCGCGGCCGCCTGGGGCCGGCCGATGCCGCTCAATGTTTCCGGGCCGATCGCCGCCGTGCTGATGGACCTCGATTTCCCGCACACGATGATCAAGGCCGTGCCGATCCTGGCCCGCACCGCGGGACTGCTCGGGCATCTGGCCGAAGAGCAGCGGCGGCCGATCGGCTTCCTCCTCGCGCACCATGCCGAGGAAGCCATCACCTACGACCCGGCCGGCTGAGCAAAGGACTGGATAGATGCTCCAAGAGCCCGATATCGAGACGCTTCCCTGGCCCGAGCAGCATGCGCAGGATGACCGCCTCTACCGCGAGCAGGTTCGCTATCTCTTCGATAAGTCGCGCTTCTTCTGCGAGAAGCTGAAGGCGAACGGCTTCGCGACGCCGGAATCCGTCGGCGGCCTCGACGATATCGGGGCGCTGCCGCTGACCGAGAAGGACGAGCTGCGCCAGAGCCGCAATGACGAACACCCGATCGGGACGCATCTCGCGGCCCCGCTGGAAGAGGTCGTGCGGATCTTCTCGACCAGCGGCACGACCGGCATTCCGAGCTACATCCCGCTGACTGCCGGCGACCTGGAGAACTGGGTGCGGACCTCGGCGCGCAGCTATGGCGCCAGCGGCCTGAACAAGGGCGAGCGCATCATCTCGACCTATAATGCGGGCCCGTTCGTCGCGGGCGCGGCGCTCGATTCCTTTCCGCGGCTCGGGCTCTGTCATATTCCTGTCGGAACCGGCAATACCGAGCGGCTGCTCGCAGCGGTGAAGCTGCTCAAGCCACAGATCCTCGCCTGCACGCCGTCCTACGCACTGCATCTGGCCGAGATCGGCGAGGCGCGCGGCCTCGATCTGCGCAATAGCAGCATCAAGCGGATCATGGTTGCGGGCGAGCCGGGCGGCGGCGAGCCGGCCATGCGCGAGAAGCTCGAGGAGGCCTGGAACGCCAAGGTCACCGAGGCGATGGGCATCGGCGACATCTCCGTCTCGCTCTGGGGGGAGTGCGAGGAGCAGCACGGGATGCATTTCTCCGGCCGCGGCTTCGTGCATTTCGAGCTGATCGACCCCGAGACCGGCAAGCAGGTCCCCGTCACCGATGGAGCCAAGGGCGAGCTGGTCTATACGCATCTCAGGCATCGCGGCGCGCCGCTGCTGCGCTTCCGCAGCCGCGACCATGTCATGGTCTGGACCGGCACCTGCCGCTGCGGCCGGACCTCGCCGCGCGTGCGCTGCATCGGCCGCACCGACGACATGCTGATCGTCCGCGGTGTCAACGTGTTCCCGTCGGCGATCCGCGAGGTCGTCAACCGCTTCGCCCCCGCAGTCAGCGGCGTCGTCTCGGTTCGCCCGGCGGCCAAGGGCGTCAAGCAGGCCCCGCCGCTGAAGGTCATCGTCGAACTGGCTGAGGGCACTGACGCCTCGGACGGCCTGCGCGAGAAGATCGAAAGCGACATCCGGGCGACGCTGGTGGTGACCACCGCAGTCCAGCTCGCGCCGGCGGGAACGCTGCCGCGCAGCGAATACAAGTCGCGGCTTCTCGACTTCTCCGAGGCTTCGGCGGAGGCGCTCGATGCCTGATACCGCGTGCAGGGCGAGGCTGCGGCCATGACCGCGGCGATCATCCAGGCGGTGCTCCTGTCGCTGACGGTCGCAGCCCTCTATGCGGCCGTCGCCGCGGGGCTCACGCTCACCGTCGGCGTCACCCGCATCATCAATTTCGCCCATGGCGAATTCGTCATGCTCGGCGCCTTCCTGACCTATTGGCTCTACACCCGCTTCGGCCTGTCGCCCTGGCTGGGTATGCTGGCCTCGGGCGTCGCGCTCGGCCTGTTCTCGATGCTGGTCTATCGGGGCTTCCTGGCCCGTGTGCTGAAGCAGGACGAGCATAACCAGCTCCTCGCAACGCTCGGGCTGTCGATCCTGATCCTCAACATCGCGATCATCCTGTGGTCGCCGGATCCGCGCGTGATGCAGGCGCCCGCGCTGCTGCCCTCGGCCCAGTTCGCAGGCGTGACCATTCCCGGCAACAACATCGTGGTCGCGATCGTCGGCCTGCTGCTGTTCCTGGTCATGCTCGGCATCAAGAACCACACGCGCTACGGCACGCAGATGCGCTTCGCCAGCGATGATCCGGCACTTGCCATGCATGCCGGGATCAATGTCGATCGCATCTTCGAATTGTCCTTCGTGATCGGCGGCGCGGCTGCCGGCCTTTCCGGCGGTCTGGTCGCGCTGGTGCTCTATGTGCAGCCCACGGTCGGCGTCGACCTGGTCATCCGCGCCTTCGCCATCATCGCGCTCGGCGGCCTCGGCAATATTCCCGGCGCGCTGATCGGCGCCGCCATCCTCGCGCTGGTCGAGGGGCTGATCAGCACCTTCGTGCCGGGCGGTGGCAGCTGGGGCTTTGGCGTCGCGTTCCTGATCCTGCTGCTCGTCCTCCTGGTGCGGCCGAGCGGCCTGTTCGGCAAGCAGGTGCACGCATGAGCGCCGGCCTCCTCGCCCGTATTGGACTCTATGCGGCGATCGCGGCGCCGCTCCTGCGGATCGCCGCCTCGGACCGGCCCTTCCTAGTCCAGGTCGCGATCGGCACGGCGATCTCGGCGATCCTGGCGCTGGCCTGGGATATCCTTTCGCGCACCGGCCAGGTCTCGCTCGGCCATGCCGCCTTCTTCGGCATCGGCGGCTACGGCTCGGCACTGCTGACGCCGGTGCTCGGCCCGGTGCTCGGCTGGACCGTCGGCATCCTGCTCTGCGGTGTCGTTGCGCTGCTGCTCGGGGCGGTGACCCTGCGCCTGCGCCGGCTCTATTTCACGATCGCGACCCTGTCCTTCAGCCTGTCGATCCATGTCGTGATCCTGGTCACGCCGGGACTGACCGGCGGTTCGACCGGGATCATGCCGCCGGTGATCGCGGGTGGCTCGCCGCCGCTCCAGCTTCTGTTCATCACCGGCTGCCTGGTCGTCGCCGCCGTCGTCAGCGACGTGTTCCTCGGCGGCCGCTTCCGCCCGGCCTTCTTCATGATCCGCAACAATCCCGATCTCGCCGCGGCCTCGGGCGTGCCGGTGACGCGGCTGAAGATCCTGGCCTTCGTCGTTTCCGGCATGGTCGCGGGCCTGGCAGGCGCCTGCTATTGCGGGCTCTACGGCTACGTGATCCCGGACGACGTCTTCACCACCAACTGGAACGTCCTGCCGCTCGCGGTCACCATCCTCGGCGGCATGGACACGACGCTGGGCCCGGTGGTTGGTGCGGTGGTGCTGCGCCTGCTCGAAGAGGTGGCGCGCCATCTCGTCGGCGGCGTCGGCTATCAGGTCGTCTATGGCGCGGTGATCATCCTGTTCATCGTCGGCATGCCCGAGGGCCTCGTCGGCTTCGTCCGTCGGCTCATCAGGTCGCGGCGGCGCCAGGCCGCCGAGCCCGGGCAGGCGTCGGCCAAGGCGAGGCTCGCGCTGTGACCGCCCTCAGCATCGAGCAATGCACCGTCGCCTTCGGCGGCCTCAGGGCGATCGACGACGTGACGCTCGCGCTGCCGGCGCAGGCGATCACAGCGCTGATCGGGCCGAACGGCTCCGGCAAGAGCACCTTCGTCAACATGGTCTCCGGGCAGATCCCGCCGCGCAGCGGCCGGATCAGTCTCGGCGGGGAAGCGATCACCGGGCTGCGGCCCGATCTGATCGTCCAGCGCGGCCTGGCGCGAACCTACCAGGTGCCGAAGGTCCCAAAGGAGCTGACGATCGAGGAGGTGATCTCGGTCCCGCTGCTCTATGCCGGCTCCGGCCGCGCGTTGCCGGGCGGCGCGCGCAATGCAGGGGATCTCGCCCGCTATTGCGGGCTGCGCCCCGCCGTCACCACGCGTTGCGGCCAACTCTCGGTCTCGGATTTGCGCCGGCTGGAGATCGCTCGGGCGCTCGCCTGCCGCCCGTCCGTGCTGCTGCTCGACGAGGCCATGGCCGGCCTGAGTCTGGAGGATACCGAGCAGGTGATCGGGCTGGTGCGCGAGATCCATGCTTCCGGCGTCACCATCGTGGTGATCGAACACGTCATGCGGATCATCGCTCGCCTGTGCGGCCATGCCGTGGTGCTCAACCAGGGCCGTCTCCTCGCGGAAGGGCCGCCGCAGGAGGTGCTGCGCGATGCGGGCGTCCGCGAAGCCTATCTCGGCAAGGGGTTTTCGCTGTGAACCGGTTCGAGGTCACGATCGAGAAGGCGGGCTATGGCGAGCTCGTCGTGGTGCCGAGCCTGTCGCTCGAGGTCTCCGGCGGCGAGCTCCTGGTCCTGCTCGGCCCCAATGGCGCCGGCAAGACGACCTCGCTGCGCGCGCTCGTCGGTACCGTCGAGACGGCGGCGCGCCGGCTCAAACTCGATGGCCAGGATCTCTCGGCGCTGTCGGCCTGGCAGCTCGCCCGCGCCCGCATCGCCTTCGTCCCCGACGGTGCCCGCTGCTTCGCCAACGCCACGGTAGAGGAGAATCTGCGCGGCGCTTTCGAGGCGCTGTCGCCGCGCGATGCGCATGGCGAGCGCCGCCGCCTGTTCGAGCTCGTCTTCGAGCTCTTCCCGATCCTGCGCGAGCGCCTCGGCCAACTCGCGGGCTCGATGAGCGGCGGCCAGCGCCAGATGCTGGCGGTGGCGCGTGCCCTGATGATCGAGCCCAGGGTGATGGTGCTGGACGAGCCCTCGGCCGGGCTCGCGCCGAAACTGGTCGAGGAATTGTTCGAGGCGCTCGGCCGGATCAAGTCGACGAGCGGCTGCGCCATCGTGATGGCGGAGCAGAATTTCGCCGCGGCGATGAGCGTCGCCGATACCTGCCTCGTGCTCGACGAAGGGCATGTCGCCCTGACCGGGACGATGGAGGAGGTCACCCGCAACGAGAAGCTCAGGATCGCCTATCTCGGATTGTGAGCCGCGTATCTACGCCAAGATGACTGCAAGCAAAGACCTGCGCCCACGAGCAGGCGAATCCAGGGAGGAATGGACGATGTGGACCAAGCTGAGACGTCTCATGGCCGGCGCCATGCTCGCCGGAACGGCAATCGCCGCCCCCGCGCTCGCGCAGCAGGGGCCGATCAAGATCGGCGTGCCGCTGCCTTTGACCGGCGCGCTGGCCGGCGGCGGCACGCAGATCCTCTGGGGCATTCAATATGCCGCCGACGAGATCAACGCCGAAGGTGGGCTGTTCGGGCGCAAGATCGAGCTCGTCGTCGAGGATACCAAGGGTGAGCCCAACACCTCCGCCGGCATCGCGGCGAAGCTCGCGACGCAGGACAAGGTCGATGCCTTCGTCGGCGGCTTCGGCAGCACTTCGGATTTCGCGCTGCTCAGTGCAGTGCAGCGCTACGAGCCGATCTTCGTCCATCCGGGCTCTTCCTCTGTGCGGCTGGAGGAGACCTTCGGTAAGAACGACTGGTATTATCACGTCTATATCTGGGACTATCACCGCCAGAAGGCGGCGGTGAACTTCTTCAAGAGCATTCCGGGCGTGAAGACGCTGGCGATCGCCTATGAGGACAAGCTCTACGGCACCGATGGCGCCAAGTTCACCCAGCAATATGCCAAGGAGGCGGGGCTGGAGGTCGTGATGAACGAGCCCTTCCGCGCCGGCACTCCGGATTTCGCGCCGATCCTGAACCGCGCCAAGGGCCTGAACCCCGATGTCCTGTTCCTGATCGGCTATTCCGGCGACAATATCCAGATCGCGCGCCAGGCGGCGCAGCTCGGCATCAAGCCCAAGCTGCTGGTGACCCAGGGCGCCGGCGAGAAGCGTTCCGATTTCGGCCCGGCCGGCGACAATGTCGTGGTCGTCGATCTCTGGTCCGCGAAGCAGACGACGCCCGGCTTGGCCGAATGGGTGAAGAAGGCCGAGGCCAAGCGTGGCGGCGAGGTCGTGTCGAGCGCGGTGCAGGGCTATGTCGCGATGCAGACGCTGCGGGACGCGGCCAAGGCGGCGGGCTCCTGGGACAGGGCGAAGATCCTCGCCAATCTCGGCTCGATGACCTTCGACACGCCCTACGGCAAGGTCGCCTATACCGCCTCGGAAATGGGCGGCAAGCACCAGCTGATCACCGACAAGAGCATGATCGCGGTGCAGTACAAGCCCGATGGCGGCCAGGAGGTGGTCTGGCCGGCCGAAAAGGCGGCGGCGAAGATCACCTATCCCGCGCCCTGACGCCCGTATCCGGCACGATCGGCCCGGCCGTCATGGCGGCCGGGCAGAGGCTTTCGAAGATTGGATTTCCGATGTCCCAGACATTCTCCGAGCGGCTGCGCCAACCGGGCCTGATCGTCGCGCCCGGCGTCTATGATCTGGTTTCGGCGAAGCTCGCCGACCAGGCCGGGTTCGACGCGCTCTATATGACCGGCTTCGGCGTCGTCGCCTCCCATCTCGGCTATCCCGATGCCGGGCTCGCCACCTATTCCGACATGGTCGGGCGCGTCCGCCAGATCGCCGATCAGACCGCGACGCCCCTGATCGCCGATGGCGATACCGGCTATGGCGGGCTTCTCAACGTCGACCATACGGTGCGCGGCTACGAGGCGGGCGGGGCGCAGGCGATCCAACTCGAGGACCAGGAATTCCCGAAGAAATGCGGGCATACGCCAAGCCGCCGCGTGATCCCGCTGGCGGATGCGGCGCGCAAGATCAAGGTCGCTGCCCAGGCGCGCTCCTCCGGGGACTTCAAGATCATCGCCCGAACCGATGCCCGCACCGCCCATGGTCTCGACGAGGCGCTGCGGCGTGGCGAGGCCTTCCTGAAGGCCGGCGCCGACATCCTCTTCATCGAATCGCCGGAAAGCGTGGAGGAGATGGAGCGCATCGGCCGGGCCTTCGACGTGCCCTTGCTCGCCAATATGGTCGAGGGCGGCCGCACGCCGATCCTCGCTCGCGCGGAGCTTGAGGCGCTGGGCTACAGGATCGCGATCTATCCGGTGGCGGGGTTGCTCGCGGCGGCACATGCGCTGCAATCGGTCTATGCGCATCTCAAGGCGACCGGCTCGACCCGTGATTGGGCCGGCGGGTTGTCCCAGTTCTCGGATTTCGTCCGGATGATCGGCTTCGAGCGGGTCTGGGAATTCGAGCGTGCGAATGCCGAGAGCGAATAGGGATGGCTTCGGCTGAAACGCTTCAGGCCTGGGGTATCACGCCAGCCGCGCGCCCGACCATTGCCCGCGGATCACCATGTCCCGCGCCGTTTCCTCGACGAGCGACATGACGGTCGCCGCCGCGGGCGACAATGTCGCCTCCGCCGCGTGACAGAGCACGATGGTGCGGTGGCAGCCCTCGGCAAAGGGCTTTGCCCGCACGCGACCCTGCTCGACATCCATCCGCAGGCAGCCCCCGGGCAGGAGCGAGACGCCAAGCCCCGCCTCGACGCATTGCGTGATCAGGGCGATGGCGTCGACCTCATACCTGACATTGAGCGGCAGGGAGCGGGCACGGAAATGCCCTTCGGCCGAGGCGCGCAGGCCGTTGCCCACCGAAGGCAGGATGAATTCGCGCCGGGACGCCTCGATGAAGCTGATATGGATTTCGGACCTCGTCTCGTTCGGGCGGACCTGCTCGACGAAGAGAAGCTCCTCCTCCAGCAGAGGTTGGCAGAGCAGGCCCGAGGCCGAGCGTGGATTCGCCATCACCGCGAAATCCAGCTTGCCGCCGCGGATATTGGTGCTCAGTACATGGCTATGCTCCTGCTTGAGCTCGAGGCGCATGTCGGGATAGCGCGCCGTGGTCAGCTGCAGCATCGGCAGTGCAAGTACGGTCATCAGGCTGTGCGGCAGGCCGACGGTGACGACGCCCGAGGGGCGCTCGACCGATTTGCGCACGTCGAGCCGAGCCCGGTCGAGCTGCTTGAACACGATCTGGCAATGCTCGTAGAGCCGCGCACCCGCCTCGGTCGTCGCGACGCCCTTGGCGGACCGCTGCAGGAGGGGCGTGCCGAGCTCCTCCTCCAGCGCCTGGATGCTCTTGCTCAGCGCCGGCTGGGCGACATGCAGGCTGTCGGCCGCTTTGCTGATGCTCTTCGCCTCAACGACATTGCTGAAATAGCGGAGCTTGCGGAGATCCATCATCGGCCAGGTCCGGCGATTTGCGACAGGGCATTCCTCGAAGGAATGCCCTTCTAACAACATGATATTTGCCGACTTGGCAATTGAGGGATGGAATACCCGCATCGCTATTGCCGATGCCGGGGGAAAAGCCGGCAGGAGCCCGATGGCGAGGTCATAACCTTCTCTCATAGGCGCCGCTCATGCCTGTCACCCGTTCTCCCTCGATGCGAAGCAAGCTATTCGTGCCGGGCTCCCGGCCGGAGCTCTTCGACAAGGCGTGGAACTCGGCGGCCGATGCGATCTCCTTCGATCTCGAGGACGCCGTCGCCGCCGACCGCAAGGCGGAAGCGCGCGAGCATGTCGCCCAGTCGCTCTCGGAGCATGTCGACCACGCCAAGATCGCCATCGTCCGGGTCAATCCCTGGGGCGAGGAGCTGTTCGATGACGATATGGAGGCGGTGGTTCGGCCGGGCCTCGACATCGTCAACCTGCCGAAGATCGAGAGTGCCGAGCCGATCGTCGAGACGGTGCGCCTGCTCGAGCGGCTGGAGCGCGAGCAAGGGATCGCCCGGCCGATCGGTATACTCGCCAATATCGAGACGCCGCGCGGGCTGCGCATGGCCGCAGAGATCGCGCTCGCCGACGAGCGTGTGATCGGGCTGCAGCTCGGCTTCGGCGACCTGTTCGAGCCGCTGGCGATCGAGCGGAGCCCGGCCGCCCTCCTGCCGGTGCGGCTGAAGGTGCGGTTCGCGGCGGCCGAGGCCGGCATCGACGCCTATGACGGCGCCTTCGTCGCGGTCTCGGATGGCGAGGCCTATCGCGCCGATGCCGAGGCGGCGCGCGCGCTCGGCCTTGCCGGCAAGAGCTGCGTCCATCCCAACCAGATCGCGATCGCCAACGCGGTCTTCTTCCCCCGCCCGGCGGAAATCGAGAATGCGCGGCGCATCGTCGACAAAGCGGACGAGATGCTGGCGCGTGGCGTCGGCGCCTTCACCGTCGACGGCGTGATGGCGGACGGTCCCTTCATCGACCGCGCCCGCGCCGTGCTCAAGCTCGCCCAATCGGCAGGACAGCATGTCTGAGACCACGACCACCACCAATGCGCCGGCCGCGGCCAAGGGGCCGCTCGAGGGCCTGCGCGTCATCGACTGCGCCACGCTCTTCGCCGGGCCGATCATCTCGACCCTGATGGGCGATTTCGGTGCCGACGTCATCAAGATCGAGCACCCGAGTGGCGATCCCTTGCGCAACATGGGCGCCAAGAAGGACGGCCACGGCCTGTGGTGGAAGACGACGGCACGCAACAAGCGCTGCATCGCGCTCGACCTCAAGGCCTCTGCCGATGCCGAGATTTTCAAGGCGCTCGTCGCCGATGCCGATATCCTCGTCGAGAATTTCCGCACCGGCACGCTGGAGAGCTGGGGCCTCGGCTGGGATGTGCTGTCGCAGATCAACCCGCGCCTCGTGATGGTGCGGGTGACCGGCTTCGGCCAGACCGGCCCCTATAACCGCCGCGCCGGCTTCGGCACCCTGGCCGAGGCGATGTCGGGCTTTGCCCATATCACCGGCCAGCCCGATGGTCCGCCGACCCTGCCGCCCTTCGGCCTCGCCGACGGCATCGCCGCCTATTACGGCTGCTTCGCCTCGATGTTCGCGATCTACGAGCGCGATGTCCGCGGCAGCGGCAAGGGCCAGTATATCGACCTCGCCATCTACGAGCCGATCTTCGCGCTGCTCGGCCCGCAGCCGATCATCTTCGATCAGCTCGGCGTGATCCAGAACCGCACCGGCAACCGCTCGGTCAACAATGCGCCGCGCAATGCCTATCGCACCCGCGACAATCGCTGGGTCGCGCTCTCGGCGGCGGCACCGAGCATTGTCAGGCGCGTGCTCGACCTGACCGGCGGGCCCGGCACGGCCAACGACCCGCGCTTCCAGACCAATCTCGACCGCATCAAGCATGTCGAGGAGATCGATGCGATCGTCGGCGGCTGGATCGGCCGGCATGATCTCGACGAGGTTCTGGAGACCTTTGAGCGGGTCGAGGCGGCGATCGCGCCGATCTACGATATCGAGCAGATCTTCGACGACCCGCAATATGTCGCGCGCAAGTCCGTCGTCGCCGTGCCGGACGAGGATCTCGGGCCGGTCCGGATGCAGAATGTCTTCCCGGTCATGTCGCGCACCCCCGGCGCGATCCGGCGTACCGGCGGCAGGGTCGACCAGCATCGCGAGGAGATCCTCGAGGAGTTGCGTGCGGCCGGCAGGCTGCCGGCGCTGAACGTCGAGGCGGAGGGCAAGTAGATGAACCGCGTCTGGCGCCCGAGCTCGGACAATCCCCGCGACTTCGTCGGCTATGGCCGCAAGCGGCCGGACCCGCGCTGGCCCGGCAAGGCGCGGATCGCGGTCAATTTCGCGATCAACTACGAGGAAGGCTCGGAATATAGCGTGCCTGATGGCAGCGGGCGCACGGAGCTCGGCCTGGCCGAAGCGCCCGGTGGGCGCGTTCCGGCAGGGCAGCGCGACCTCGCCTTCGAGACCATGTACGAATATGGCAGCCGCGTCGGCATCTGGCGGCTGTTCCAGATCTTCCAGGAACGCGAATTGCCGGCGACGCTGTTTGGCTGCGCCGTCGCGCTGGAGCGCAATCTCGACGTCGCCGAGGCTTTCGCGGCCTCCAATTTCGATCTCTGCTGCCATGGCTGGCGCTGGGAGGAGCACTTTCGCCTGAGCGAGGACGAGGAGCGCGAGCGCATCGCGCAGGCCATCTCTTCGCTGAAGCGCACCACCGGCGAGCGGCCGCTCGGCTGGTATTGCCGCTTCGGACCGAGCGAGAATACCCGCCGCCTGCTCGTGGAGGAGGGCGGCTTCCTCTACGATTCCGACGCCTATAACGACGAGCTGCCCTATTGGGTCGAGGTCTCCGGTCGGAACCATCTCATCGTGCCCTATACGATGGATGCCAATGACGGGAAGTTCGCGGCTCCCTCCGGCTTCTCGTCGCCCGACGATTTCGAAAGCTATCTCAAGGCGACCTTCGACCAGCTCTATGAGGAAGGTGCCGAGCGGCCCGGCCTGATGTCGGTCGGCCTGCATCCGCGCATCACCGGCCGGCCGGCGCGGGCCCGCGCCCTCGCCAATGTCCTCGACCATATCCTGAAACATGACCGCGTCTGGGTCTGCGGGCGTCTCGACGTCGCGCAACACTGGCACGCGCAGCATCCGCCCTCCGAGACCGACCGATGAGCACGACCGTCACGAAACCCTGGGACGAATTCCTGACCGAGGCCGACCGCGCCGTGCTGGCGCGCGGCCGTTTCGCCCAGCGCATGGGCTTCGGCGCCAAGCCGGCCATCGTGGTCATCGACGCGCAGCGCTACATGGTCGGCGAGCGCGGCATCCGCAACGAGCGCTATCCCTCCTCCTGCGGCGAGATCGGCTGGGCCGCGGTCGATCGGATCGCCGCGATCCTGGATGCGGGCCGCGCCGCTGGCGTACCGATCTTCCTGACCCGCTTTGCGCTCGACGAGAGCGGTAATGATATCGGCGTCTACGGCCGCAAGCGCGCCTTCATGAAGGAGCGCGACGACTGGTGCATCGACGGCACTGAAGGCGCCGAGCTGCTGCCGGAGGTCGGGCCGAAGCCGGGCGATATCGTCTTCGTCAAGAAGAAGCCGAGCGGCTTCCACGGCACGCCGCTGCTCGGCTACCTGATCGAGCGCAATATCGACACGGTCATCGTGCTCGGCGGCGCCACCAGCAATTGCGTGCGGGCCACGGTCTTCGACGCCGCCTCCTATAATTACCGCGCGATCGTGCCGGCCGACGCCGTCTTCGACCGGCTGCCTATCTCGCACGCGATCAGCCTCTTCGACATGGACCGGCAATTCGCCGACGTGACGGATTCGGCGGCGGTCATCGCCGAACTGCAGAACAACAGCAAAAGGGGATAACCAATGAAACGCTTCGCTTTGACGGCGCTCGCGCTCGCGGCGTCGACATTCGCCGCCCAGGCCCAGGAGACCTGGCGCATCGGCGCGCTCTACCCGCTGACCGGCAGCCTCGCGCTGCTCGGCAACGAGAACCTCAACGGCGCCCGCATCGCCGTCGACATGATCAACGAGAAGGGCGGTGTCGCCGGCAAGAAGGTCGAGCTCGTCCAGGGCGATGCCTCGACGCCCGACAAGGCGCAGTCCGAGGCCGAGCGCCTCGCCTCGCTGGAAAACCTGCAGATCATCACCGGCACCTATTCGAGCGGCCTGTCCTATGCCGCGAGCCAGGTGGTCGAGCGCCGCGGCGGGCTCTACTGGGAGACCGGCGGCATTGCCGACGGCCTGACCAAGCGCGGCTTCAACGGCTATTTCCGCATCGTCTTCACCGCCAGCTCGAACGGCCAGCTCGCGGCGAACATCGCCTCCAGCCTGATCGCGCCGAAGCTGGGCAAGAAGCCGTCCGAGCTCACTGTGCTCGTCGTGCACGAGGATTCCGATTACGGCACGTCCGTCGCGACCGCCGCCGAGACCAAGGCGAAGGAGCTCGGCTTCAAGGTCTCCGGCCGGCTGCCCTACAAGGCCTCGACCACCGATCTCGCGCCGCTCGTCCTGCGCATGAAGGCGGCGGGCGCCGACATCGTCATCGCCTCGTCCTATGCGAATGATGCGCTCCTGATCCAGCGCCAGATGAAACAGCTCGGCGTCAATGTCGGCGCCTTCATCGGCACTGGCGGCATCTATGGCCTGCCGAGCTTCGGCGAGGGCCTGGGCTCGGCCGTCAACGGCATTTTCGACACCGAGGGCTCGGCTGCGATCAACCCGGCTTCGCTCTCCGAGGAGGCACGCACGCTGCTCGCCGATTTCCAGAAGCGCTTCCAGGCCAGCCAGGGCAAGCCGCCTTCCTATGTCGGCACGCAGGGCTTCGTCGGCACCTATATCCTGCTCGACAAGGTGCTGCGCACCGCCGGCGCCGCCGATCCGGCCAAGCTGAAGGCCGCCGCGCTCGCACTCGACATCCCGATGGGCGGCACCTCGCTCGGCTGGGGCGTCAAGTTCGCTCCTCCCGGCAACGAGATGCAGGGCCAGAACGAGCGCGCCTTCCCGGTCGCGCAGCAATGGCAGGACGGCAAGCTCGTCGTCGTCGCGCCGGAGAACGTGAAGACGGCGGACCCCGTGCTGGTGCCGCTGCCGGCCTGGGACAAGCGCTGACGCAGCCGCGGCGGCCGGCAGTCCCGGTCGCCGCCTTAAACCGGACAAGAGATGCTCGACATCCTTCCCCAATTGCTGGTCTCGGGCCTGCTGATCGGCGGCGTCTACGGATTGCTGTCGATCGGCCTGACCCTGATCTTCGGCGTCCTGCGCATCGTCAATTTCGCGCAGGGCGAATTCATCATGCTCGCGATGTTCGGCGCCTTCTGGCTGCATGCGCTCTGGGGCATCGACCCCTATCTCTCGATCTTCCTGGTCACGCCGATCGTGTTCGGTCTCGGGCTGCTGACCGAGCGGGTGGTGATCAAGCCGATCCTGCACGCGCCGCACGCGATGCAGATTTTCGCGACCTTCGGCCTGTCGGTGATCCTGCAGAATATCGCGCTGACCTTCTGGGGTCCGGATTACCGCTCGGTCCAGACCGAATACGCCTCGCAATCGTTCATCGTCGGCAATGTCGCGATCTCCGCAACCTCGCTCTACGCCTTCATTGTCGCCTTCGTGATGGCGGCAATCCTGATCGCCTTCCTGCAATTCTCGCGTGACGGCAAGGCTTTGCGCGCCATGGTGCAGAACCGCTACGCCGCCTCGCTGATGGGCGTGAATACCGAGCGGCTGAACCGGCTCGCCTTCGGTGCCGGCGTCGCCTGTGCGGCGGTCGCGGGCTGCATCCTGACGCCGATCTACTACACCTTCCCGACCGCCGGCGTGGACCTGATCATCACCGCCTTCGTCGTCGTCGTGCTCGGGGGGCTCGGCAGCGTCGCCGGCGCCATGGTCGGCGGGCTGATCATCGGTGTCACCCAGACGCTGACCGGCTTCTTCATCTCGGTCGAGCTCAAGGACGTGATCGCGCTCGTGCTCTTCATCCTGATCCTGCTCATTCGTCCGCAGGGACTGTTCGGCCGCGCCGGCATGGAAGAGGTCGGCACGAAATGAGCAACCTGTTCAACGACTACTATCTCAACATCCTGGTGATGACCTGCCTCTGGGCGGCGCTTTCCGGCGCGTGGAACCTGATGGCTGGCTATGGCGGGCTGGTCTCGCTCGGGCAATCGGCCTTCTTCGGCATCGGCGCCTACATCACCGCGATCGTCTACACGAAATATGGCGTCTCGCCCTGGTTCGGGCTGATCGCCGGCGTGATCGTCACGACCGGGCTCGCGGTGGTGATTAGCTGGCCCTGCTTCCGGCTGCGCGGCGCCTTTTTCTCGCTGGCGACGCTGGTCTTCCCGATCGCCATGGAGATCGTCGCCAATAACTGGAGCGATCTCACCCGTGGTCCGAGCGGCATCGCGATCCCGTTCCGGCCCGGGCTCGACACCTTCATGTTCTCCTCGCGCTGGGCCTACCTGATCGCCGCCTTCATCCTGATGATGATCGTCTACGGCATCACGCGCTGGATGCATCGCGGCAAGCTTGGGCTCTACCTCATCGCCGTGCGCGACGACGAGGCGACGGCGCAGAGCATGGGCATCAACACGGTCAAGGTGAAGCTGATCGTCACCATGATGAGCGCAGCGCTGACGGCGGTCGGCGGCTTCTTCTACGCGCAGTACATTCTGTTCCTGGATCCGCCGAGCGTGTTCTCGATCAACATCTCCGTGCAGATCGCGCTGCTCAGCATCATCGGCGGGCTCGGCACACCGCTCGGCCCGATCGTCGGCTCGCTGGTGATGACGCCGCTCGACGGCGCGCTCAGCCAGTTCTTCGGCGGCGGACCGCGCCTGCTGATCTACGGCGTCGCGCTGCTCGGGGCTGTCCTGCTCGCGCCGAAGGGGATTGTCGGCACGGTGAAGGCATGGCGGCGCAAATGACCGGATTGTCGCAAGCAGCCGCCATGGGCGGAGAGCTGATGCGCGCGAGCGGACTGGTGCGTCGCTTCGGCGGGCTCGTCGCAGTCAACGAGGTTTCGTTCACCGTCGCCGACCGCGAGATCGTCGGGCTGATCGGCCCGAACGGCGCCGGCAAGACCTCGCTGTTCAATATCCTCAGCGGCCAGCTCAAGCCCGACTCGGGCTCTGTCAGCTTCGCCGGCAAGGACATGACTGGCGCCTCGGCGACGCTCTGCGCACGCGCCGGCATCGGCCGCACCTTCCAGATCGTCAAGCCGCTGACCAGCCTCACCGTGCACGAGAACGTCACGGTCGGCGCGCTGCTGCATCATCCGCTCGCGGCTGCGCGCGACAAGGCGGCGGAGATCATAAGGCGGGTCGGCATGGGCCCGCTGCTCGACCAGCAGGCCGGCAGCCTGACGCTCGAATCGCGCAAGCGGCTCGAACTCGCTCGCGCGCTCTCGATCGAGCCGAAGATCCTGCTGCTCGACGAGATCCTGGCCGGGCTCAATGCCTCGGAGATCAATGAGAGCATCCACCTGATCCGCAGCTTCGCCCATGACGACGGGCTCGCGGTGATCATGATCGAGCACAACCTGCACGCCGTGATGTCGCTCGCCGACAAGGTCGTCGTGCTCGATTACGGCCGCAAGATCGCCGAGGGCAAGCCCGAGGAGGTCGTGCGCAACCCCGCGGTGGTGGCCGCCTATCTCGGGAGCGACGATTGATGGCGCTCGACATCTCCGATCTCGTCGCCGGCTATGGCGACATCACCGTGCTGCGCGGCGTGACCTGCTCGGTGCCGGCCCAAGGCGTGGTCGCGCTGCTCGGCGCCAACGGGGCCGGCAAGACCACGACGCTCAACGCGATCTCAGGCCTGCAGGCCAGCGTCAGCAGCGGCACGATCAAGCTCGAAGGCACCGACATCACCCGCATGCCGGCACATGAGCGGGTCGAGGCCGGAATCGCCCATGTGCCGCAGGGGCGCCAGCTCTTCGCCTTCATGAGCGTGCGCGACAATCTCGAGCTCGGCAGCTATGCACCGCGGGCGAGGGGGCATGAGAAGGATGTGCTCGACTGGGTCTTCGGCATCTTCCCACGGTTGAAGGAGCGTCTCTCGCAGCAGGCCGGCTCGCTCTCCGGCGGCGAGCAGCAGATGTGCGCGATCGCGCGCGGGCTGATGTCGAAGCCGCGCTATCTGCTGCTGGACGAGCCGTCGCTCGGCCTGGCGCCGATCGTGGTCAAGCAGGTCATGTCTGTGATCGGGCAGATCGCGGCGCAGGGCATCGGTGTCCTGCTGGTCGAGCAGAATGTCGCGCTGGCGCTGAAACAGGCGCAATACGCCTATGTGCTCGAGCATTCGGAAATCACCATCCAGGGGCCGGCCGCCGAGCTCCAGGACGATGACCGGGTCAGGAAGGCCTATCTCGGCCTCTGACCGAACCTTGCCACGCAGTCAGCTTTCGAAAGGAAACCGCCATGGACCTTCAGCTTGCGGGCAAGGTGGCGCTGGTGACCGGCGCCAGCGTCGGACTCGGGCGCGCCATCGCGCAGATCCTCGCGGATGAGGGCTGCCGCCTCGTCGTCGTCGCCCGCCGCGAGGAGCGGCTGCAGAAGGCCGCCGACGAGATCGCGGCCTCCGGCCATGAGCGGCCGCTGGTGATCGCTGCCGATATCACCGAACGCGATGCGGCCGAGCGGATCAGGGATCAGGTCCTGGCGGCATTTGGCCGGCTCGACATCCTCGTCAACAATGCCGGCGGCTCGCGCCCCTTCGACGGGCTCGGCACGCGCGAGCAATGGGACGAGGCGATGGCGCTGAACTTCCATGCCGGGCGCGACCTCGCCCATGCCTTCGTGCCGACCATGCAGTCGCAGCAATTCGGCCGCATCATCAACCTGACCGGCGGCGATGAGCCGGTGGCGCTGAATGGCGGCGTCCCGCCCAATGGCGCGACCCATATCTGGGCGAAGTCGCTCTCACGCGTCGTCGGCAAGGACGGCATCACGGTGAACTCGATCCCGCCCGGCCGGCTGCATTCCGAGCAGATCGACCAGCGTCTGCTGCCGAGCGAGGAGGCCCAGCGCCAATGGGTCGCCGAGAATTGCCCTGCCGGCTATATCGGAGAGCCGGAAGATCTCGCCGTGCTCGTCGCCTTCCTGTCCTCGCCCCGCGCCCGCTACATCACAGGCCAGGTGATCCATGTCGATGGTGGGGCGCGGCGCTTCTCGCATTGAGGCAGGTCGGCCTGCTCCCCGGCCGGGGGTGAGGCCCGGTTAGACCGGGCCTCGGCGCGGGATCAGTAATCCATGCCGGCGCCCGCCGGCATGGCAGGTGCTGTTTCCTTCTTCGGCAACTCGGCCACGAGGGCTTCGGTGGTGATCAGCAGCGAGGCGATCGAGGCTGCATCCTGCAGCGCGGTGCGCACGACCTTGGCCGGGTCGATCACGCCATTCGCCACCATGTCCTGGTATTCGCCGGTTGCGGCGTTGTAGCCCCAGTTATAGTCGTCCTTCTCGATCAGCTTGCCGACGATGATCGAGCCGTCGGCGCCGGCATTCTCGATGATCTGCCGCGCGGGGGCCTGCAGCGCGCGGCGCACGATCTCGACCCCGGTCTTCTGGTCGGCATTGCCGGGCTTCACGGCGGCGAGCACCTTGAGCGCGCGCAGCAGCGGCACGCCGCCGCCCGGCAGGATGCCTTCCTCGACCGCGGCGCGCGTGGCATGCATGGCGTCGTCGACGCGATCCTTCTTCTCCTTGACCTCGATTTCGGTCGCGCCGCCGACGCGGATGACCGCGACGCCGCCGGCGAGCTTGGCCAGGCGCTCCTGCAGCTTCTCGCGGTCGTAATCGGAGGTGGTCTCCTCGATCTGCGCCCTGAGCTGCGCGACGCGCGCCTGGATATCCTTCTTCCGGCCGGCGCCGTCGATGATCGTGGTGGTCTCCTTCTCGATCTCCACCCGCTTGGCACGGCCGAGCATCTGCAGGGTCACGGTTTCGAGCTTGATGCCGAGATCCTCGCTGACGGCGGTGCCGCCGGTGAGAATGGCGATATCCTCGAGCATGGCCTTGCGCCGGTCGCCAAAGCCCGGCGCCTTGACGGCGGCGACCTTCAGGCCGCCGCGCAGCTTGTTGACGACGAGCGTCGCGAGGGCCTCGCCTTCCACATCCTCGGCGATGATCAGTAACGGCCGGCCGGTCTGCACGACCGCTTCGAGCAGCGGCAGCATGGTCTGGAGCGAGGAAAGCTTCTTCTCGTGGATGAGGATATAGGCGTCCTCGAGCTCGGCCCGCATCTTCTCCGCGTTGGTGACGAAATAGGGCGAGATATAGCCGCGGTCGAATTGCATGCCCTCGACCACGTCGAGCTCGACCGCGAGCGATTTCGCTTCCTCGACGGTGATGACGCCCTCGTTGCCGACCTTCTTCATCGCCTCGGCGATCATCCGGCCGATCTCGGTGTCGCCATTGGCCGAGATGGTGCCGATCTGCGCGATCTCGCTATTGGCCGTGACCTTCTTGGCGTTCTTCCGGAAATCCGCGACCACGGCCTCGACGGCGAGATCGATGCCGCGCTTCAGGTCCATCGGGTTCATGCCGGCGGCAACCGCCTTGGCGCCCTCGCGGACGATGGCATGGGCGAGCACCGTCGCGGTCGTCGTGCCGTCGCCGGCGGCGTCATGCTGTTTCGAGGCGACCTCGCGCACCATCTGGGCGCCCATGTTCTCGAACTTGTCGGCGAGCTCGATTTCCTTGGCGACGGCGACGCCGTCCTTGGTGATGCGCGGGGCGCCGAAGCTCTTCTCGATCACGACATTGCGGCCCTTCGGTCCGAGCGTGACCCTGACGGCGTTGGCGAGGACATCGATGCCGCGCAGCATCTTCTCGCGCGCTTCCGTTGAGAACTTCACTTCCTTGGCGGGCATGATCAGGTCCTCCCAGTGTGGCTACACTGGCTCGGCAGCGGAGGGGCATGCGTACTCGGCCCGCCTTCCGGCCTGCCTCGCCTGTCTCGAACAGGCCAAGGATATCTCTCTTTCTGCCGAAGCGAAAACGAGAGAGGCAGGCCCCGCTTCACGCAGGGCCTGCCTCGGTTGGTCCGGATGATTGGTCGGCTGCCTTCAGGCAGCCGGCTTGAGCTCTGCCAGGGCGGGCTCGCCCTGAGGCAGGCCGCTCAGGCGGCCCGTGATTCCAGGCTGCGGGTACCGACGGTGCGGAACCGCACGTCATCATCGATGAAGCTCTTCTCCGGGAAACCCGCCTCATTTGAGCCGAAGGGCATCTGCGCGGTGAGCTTCCAGGACGCGGGAATGTTCCATGTCTTGGCGGTCTCCGCGTCAACGAGCGGATGGTAGTGCTGAAGGCTCGCGCCGATGCCAGCGTCGGCAAGCGTGGACCACACCGCCAACTGCGCCATGCCGGTCGAATGCTCGGACCAGATCGGGAAGTTGTGCGCGTAGAGCGGGAAATTGTCCTGGAGGGCCTTAACCGGCCCCTGATCCTCGTAGAACAGCACCGTCCCAGCGCCGCTGGCGAAACCGTCGATCTTCTTGCTCGTCGCGGCGAAATCGGCGGCAGGCACGATCGCGCGGAGGGCTTCCCTGGCGATGTTCCAGAACCTGTCGCTCTCCTCGCCGAAGAGAATGACGGCGCGGGAGCTCTGCGAGTTGAAGCTGGAGGGCGAGTGGCGGATCGCCTCCCTGATCAGGGCATCCACCTGCGCTTCCGGGAGCGGCAGAGTCTTGCCGAGCGCATATTGCGTGCGGCGCTTCTTGAGCTTGTCGAGCATGGCATCCTCATGTCTGAACGCGTGTCACGGTCGCGGACCGATGAGACGGGGCGCTTTCTCGGAGCGCCTCCCAGGGCGCCCTTCCTGTGAAAGCGAGATTTGATGAGGAAGAGGTAGCGGTTCACTTGTTGCGCCGGAATGCCCATATTGGGCACCAGACTGTTGCTCATCCAGGAACGCAAGATGTCCGAGATCGACGATATCCGGAGCTTCATCGCCGTGGTCGAGACGGGCGGCTTCGGCCGCGCGGGCAAGAGTCTCGGCCTGTCGAAATCGATCGTCAGCCGACGCATCGCCCGGCTGGAGGAAGATCTCGGCACGCGCCTGCTCAGCCGTACCACGCGCGGGGTCGCTCCAACCGAGGCTGGCATCGAGTTCAAGGCGCGGGGCGAGCGCATTCTGGCCGATCTCGTCGAGGCGCGCGAAGCGGTCGCGCAGCAGGCGGGCGGCGTGGCGGGACGCTTGCGCCTGTCGATGCCGCTCGGCTTCGGCATCAAGCATGTGGCGCCGGTGCTGGCCGAGCTCGCAAGCCGCCATCCCAAGCTGGAACTCGATGTCGACGCGAGCGACCGGCGCGTCGACCTGATCGGGGAGCGCTTCGACGCGGCGATCCGGCTGGGCACGCTGAAGGATTCGAGCCTGGTCGCGCGGCGTATCGCGCCGATCTATACCAGCCTCCTTGCAAGTCCCGACTATATCGCGCGCCGTGGCCGGCCGGCCTCGCCGCTGGATCTCGCGCAGTACGAATGCCTGGTCCATAGCGGCGCTAGCTCGCCGGACTGGCTGTTCCGCATCAATCAACGCTGGGTTCCGGTCAGGCCGAGCGGCCGGCTCCGCTCGGATAGTGGCGAGACCCTGATGCAATGGGCCATCGCCGGGCACGGCATCGTGGCGCTGCCGAATTTCATGGCGTCGGAGGCGATCCGCAGCGGCGCCTTGCAGCATCTGCTCTGGGAATTCCCAATGCCGGAGCAGGGGCTGTTCGTCGTGCGGCCACCCGGCGCCTATGTACCCGGCAAGGTGCGTGTGCTGATCGACCTGCTCGTCGAGCGCTTCGGTGGCGAGCCTTATTGGGACGATTGCCAGATGGCAGCGCGCCAGCGCGGCATCGACCTCACCGATCCAGCCGGGACCAGGCGCCTCAGGCAGATCGCGGAGGGCGAACATCAGCCGGCGTGATCTTCGACATCACGGTATTTCGCGTGGCTTTGGACGCGATGCCGGCCAGTCTCGTCGCGGTCCTCGATGGAGATCGCGATGCTGCTCGTCGGAATGCTCGATAGTCCCTATGTGCGGCGCGCCGCCATCACCGGAACCCTGCTCGGCGTGGCGTTCGAGCACCGCTCGGTCTCGGTGTTCCGCCACATGGACGAGTTCCGGAAGATCAATCCGCTGATCAAGGCGCCCAGCCTGATCTGCGACGACGGGGCGATGATCTGCGAGTCGCTGCTGATCATCCAGCATTTCGAGGATGTCGCGGGCAGGAGCCTGCGGCCGCTCGAGCCCGGCGCGCGCAACCGCGACCTGTCGCTCACCGGCATCGCCATCGTGGCGGCCGACAAGGCGGTCGGGATCGAGTACGAGCGCAAGAGGCCGGAGGCGCAGCGCTATGCGCCCTGGCAGGAGCGCATCGCGACGCAGCTCCATACCGCGCTCGACCTGCTCGACCAGGCGGCGGTTCGCGGTGAGATCGGCTCCGGGCCCGAGCTCTGGCCGGGCGATATCGCGGCCGCGATCGCCTGGGGTTTCTGCCAGTTCGTGATCCCTGACTATGTCGAGAAGGGCCGCTGGCCGGCGCTCGCCGCGCAAGCCGAGGCCTGCGAGGCGCTCGACGTGTTCAAGCGCTGGCCGATCGACCTGGAATAGCCGCCAGACTCAGTTCTGCACGAAATTCGTCGGCAGCGGCCTCACCGCCGGGCCGGAGAAGCTGCCGGTCTTGGCGTCGCTGGGATCGGCATGGCTGAAGCCGAGCGCGGCGGCGGGCGCGGGACCCTGGACCCAGCCCGGTGGCAACTGGTTGCCTGCCCTGGCGCGAGCGGTCGCGACGGTGACGCTGCGGCCTTCAGGCGGCGGGCTGGTGCGCGCCACGGTGGCGAAGAGCGAATCGAGCCCCGTGCGGTCGGCATCGTATTGCGCGACGATCGGCGTCGTCGCATGGGCGCTGCTCGCGCTGGCGGGCGCGCCAGGAGCGCGCGGCCGTTCCGGTGGCAGCGGATGGTTGACGGCGACGAGCCGGCCCATGGTTTCCGGCGCATCGCTGGCGTTGCGCGGCTCGGCCAGCGCGAGGCTGACGAGGGCGGCCGGGCGCGCGGGCGGCAGCGGCGCATCGACCGGGCGGCCGGCGACGAGGGAATTGACCAGCGTGGTCATCTCGCCCGGGCGCGGCGGCGGAAGCGAGGCGAGCACCAGTCTCTGCTCCTCGCCGGGCCGCAGGGAACCGGGCGCGAAGGCGAGCGCGCCGCCTTGCGACAGGGCGGCGAGCTGCACCGCCTCGCCCTGCTGCTGCAGCGCGGGCAGGCTGTTCGGACGCGCTAGCGGGATCGGCGCGTCGATCAGCTTGGGCTTGTTGTCCTGCGGGGCTGCGGCCGGAGCGGGCGGCGCGGCGGCAAGCGAGGCGACCTGCGGCTCCTGCGGCTGCACCGTGGTCGAGCGCTGCGAGCGCTCGCGGACGAGCGAGCGCGTCGTCGGCTCGGGTTCGGGCGCCGCCGCTGCGACGGCGAAGCGGCCGCCATCGGAGGAGTTGCTGTCGGTGTAGCTCGGGCTATTGCTGGCGTAGGTCATGACCGCCGGCTGCTGCTTGGGTCCGCCACGGCGACCGCGTGTCGGCCTGGCATCCTCTTCCTCGTCATCGCCGCCGAAGAGCGAGGCCCAGAGGCTCTTGCGGCCGGAGGAGATCACCGCGCCCTCGTCGAGATCGGCGGCGGCGTAGCCGGCAACGGCGCCGCCGCGGGCCAGGATATCGGCCTTGGCGAGCTCATAGCCGCCGAGCGGGTGGCCGTCGGCCGGCAAATGCACGGTCTTCTCGTCGGGGAAGAGCCGCACGAGCTGGTCGCGGGTCATGCGCGGCCAGGAGCGGACCGAGCCGGCATCGAGATGGACGAAGGGCGTGTGTGCGCCGGGATAGAAGCCGACGCCACCGCGCTGCATGCGCATCGCCGCCTCGCGGATGCGAGCGGTCGAGGTGTCCGGCAAATAGAAATCCATCGCCTTGCCGAGCATGTGCTGGCTGTGCTTGGCGACGGCGCGCGAGCGTCGGCGCAGCATCGCATTGGTGCCGGGCGCGCGATAGGCGGAGACGACGTGGAACGGCTGCTCGGAGCCGACCGTGCGCTGGACCTCCCAGGCGAGATCGAACAGGCGCGGATCCATGCGGATCGGTTCGTCGGTGCGCCAGTCGCGCAGGGCCCAATTCAGCTTCTCCAGCCCCTCGGAAACATAGCGCCCGTCACGCTTGAAGGTGACTGTCGTCTCCTCCTTCGTGTGCATGTGCCGGATGGTGATGGTGCGCGTGTCGCCATTGGCGATGGCATTCTGCGTTCCGCGGACGCCGCAAATCAGCGCGACGAAGGCCAGCGCCATTGTGGCGCTCTGCCTTAATCCGGGCTTCACGCATGGCAGAAGCCGTCTCGGAATCGTGGCGGTTGATCTGCCCAAAATCTGCCTGACCCGTCTCGATGCGCCCTACGCAGGCGGCGCTACAAACGTGAACGAACAGTTGCTGAGAAGCGTTAACAGCACGTTAGCAACGGAAAAACCGTGACGCCACGATTTTCTCGACAGGCGCTGGCTAGCGGTGGATCGTGGCAAAATGGTGCCCATGCCGCAATAAGGGCCATGGGTCAGGCCTCGGCCCGGACCACAAATCGCGGCGGAAATGCGCCGCCGCGAGCTGCTATCGGATGCGTGGAATCAGCGCCGGGCCGCTGCTTCGCGGGTCTTCGCGGCGGGCGCCGCGCTGGCGTCGGCGCGCTGTTCCAGCGCCTGCCGCACCAGCCTGTGGAAACCATAGAGATCGTCGAAACTGGTCACGCGGCCATCGTTGTCGACGACGATCGTGTTGTAGACGAGGTGGATCGGCAGCGGCGCCGGTAGCTTGATCATGCGCTCGCCGGAGCCGATCAGGCGCTTCAGGCGTTCCGTCGTCCATTGCGGCCCGAGCACCTGGTCGGCGAGCAGGAAGGGATTGTCGACGCGGACGCAGCCATGGCTGAAGGCGCGCTTCTCTGCGGCGAAGAGCCGGCGGTTCGGCGTGTCGTGCAGATAGACCGCGTGCTCGTTCGGGAACATGAACTTGATCCAGCCGAGCGCGTTGCGCTCGCCCGGCGGCTGGCGCACCGAGATCGAGTTGCCGCGGCGGGTGACGACATAGCCGCGCTTGGCCGCATATTCCGGATCGGCGGCGAGGCCGGGCAGGAATTCCTTCTTCAGGATCGAGGGCGGCACGAACCAGGACGGATTGACGATCACATGGTCCATCTTGTGCGAGAAGATGGGCGTCGCCGAGTCGGGCTTGCCGACGATGACGCGGGCCTGATGCACGATCTTGCCGTGATCGAAGACTCGGACCTGGTATTCCGGCACGTTGACGATGATGTGGCGCTCGCCGAGATCAGGCGGCAGCCAACGCCAGCGCTCCATCTGGGCGATGATGTCCTGCTGCTGGCGCGCGGTGACCGGCGTGCCGAGCGCGGCGATGGTCTGCGGGCTCAGGATGCCGTTGGCGCGCAGCCCGGCCTGCTTCTGGAACTCGGCGACGGCCGTCGAGGTCGAGCGGTCGAAGACCGGCTCCTGCGAGGGGCCGAGACCGAGCCGGGCGCGCACGAGATGGACGCGGTCGTCACGCATGCCGAGCTTAAGCTCGGGGCCGGCCGGGATGCGCACCATCGGTGTGTCATCCTGGTGCTTGCGTAGCTCGGCGAGCTTGGCTTTGAGATTGAGATAGCCCTGGTGCGGCGGGTTGTAGGCAGCGAGCGCCACGCCCGGATCCTTGACCGCCGTCAGCTCGGAGAGAACCTCGGTGGCCGTGGGCAGATAGAGCGTCGGCGTGATCAGCTTCGAGAGCCGGCGCGGATCGATGCGGCCGCCGCGCGCGTCGCGGGCATAGAGAACGGCCAGCGCCGAGAGGCGGATATCGGCCTCGGCGAGGCTGACCTTGTCGCTGGCCTCGAAGACGGGGAGGGCATAGTCGGTCGGCCGCAGCCCGTCCTCGCTCGAGCGCTCGAGCCGGGCGACGAGCAGCTTGGCGGTCTCGCTCCAGCCCTTGCCGTCGATCCAGAAAGGCTTGTTGCCGTTGGCCTGGTAGGCGGCGAGGATCTCGCCGCGCTCACGCTCCGGCAGGCGCTGCAGGGCGACGGCAGCGGCAGCGTGCTCGGTGATCTCGGGCACCAGCGGGCCTGGCACCGGCAGCTCGACCACGACTTTGGGCAGGTCGGGCGGCGGGATCACGGTCTCCGGCGGCTGGGCGGCGCGCAGCGGTACCGGAGCTTCCGGCTGCGGCGCAGGTTCGGGCTTGGCGGCCGGTACCAGAGCGGGGTCGGATGGCGGCAGCTCGATTTCGGGAATGTCGAGGACGACCGGGCCGTCGTCGACGCCGGGCGTGCTTGCCGGTGCCGTGGGGGCTTCCAGCGCGGGAACCGCGGCTTCCGGGCGGGCCGACGGCGAGACCGTGCCGGTCACCATCGCGGGCTCGTCGGCGTGCTCGGGCTCGACCTTCACGGTCACCTCGGGCAGCGCCGGCACGTCGAGATGCTCGATCGGCGCGTCGCCCTTCAGGATGCGAAGCTCGGGCTGCTCGGGCAGCGGGACGCCAAGCGTCGAGTCGATCGTGGCGGCAGGCTGCCCGAAGGCTGAGGCCGCACCGAGAAACAGGACGAGGACCGATGCAGAGGCTGAGCCCGCCCAATGGCGACGAGGCATGGTCCGTATTCCCGTTATCCGCCGAGTACCGCCCCAATAGGTGCGTGACTCGGTCTGCTTCGACAAGATGCGGCGGAGCAACAGCGGGGATGATTCGTCCGACTGGCTATGCCGCGTCCGAGCCCTCGGAGGCGTCATCACCTTCAATCAGACCGTAATCCTTAAGTTTTCGGTAAAGGGTCGAGCGGCCGATGCCGAGCTTGCGCGAGACCTCGGACATGTGCCCGCGATAGTGAGTCAGCGCGAATTTGATGATTTCGCGCTCCAGCTCGTCGAGTTTGCGCATATCGGAGCCGGCAACGAGCTCGAGCGAGTTGGGGTCGCGCACCGGCACCTGGATGATGCGCGGCGTCTCGTCGCGGGTCTCGGCTCGGGCCACCGCGGCCGGCGCCGGCGGGATGCGGATGTCGTACCCGTCCATCTGCGCGGCGATCTGCGGGAACTCGGCAACGGTGAGCTCGTCGCCATCGGCGAGCACGACGGCGCGGAACATCGCATTCTCGAGCTGGCGGACATTGCCGGGCCAGTCATAGCCGCTGATCAGGTTCAGGGCCTCGGCCGAGATGCCGCGCAGCTTGCGGCCCTCCTCGGCGGCGAAGCGGGCGAGGAAGCCGCGGGCGAGATCGGGAATGTCCTCTCGGCGCTGCCTGAGCGGCGGCAGGGTGATCGGGAAGACGTTGAGGCGGTAATAGAGGTCCTCACGGAACTCGCCGCGCTTGACCTGCTCCAGCAGGCTCTTGTTGGTGGCGGAGATGATGCGGATATCGACCCGCACCGATTTCTTGCCGCCGACCGGATCGACCTCGCCCTCCTGGATGGCACGCAGCAGCTTGACCTGCGCGTCGAGCGGCAGCTCGCCGACCTCGTCGAGGAAGAGCGTGCCGCCATTGGCCTCGACGAACTTGCCGACATGGCGCTCGGTCGCGCCGGTGAACGAGCCCTTTTCATGGCCGAACAGGATCGATTCGACGAGGTTGTGCGGGATCGCGCCGCAATTCACGGTGACGAAGGCCTTGCCCTTGCGGTCGCTGGAGCCCTGGATGGCGCGGGCGAGCACCTCCTTGCCGACGCCGGATTCGCCTTCGACCAGGATCGGAATGTTGGACTTGGCGGCACGCTCGGCCAGCCGAATCACCCGGCCCATGTCCGGGCTCTTGGTGGCGAGGTCGCGGAAGCCGAGCTGGCCCGCGGCGCGCCGCTTGATATGGCGCAGCTCATGTTCGAGAGCGCCGAGCTTCAGGGCGTTCTTGAGCGAGATCTGCAGGCGCTCGGCGCCGACCGGCTTGACGACGAAATCGACGGCGCCGGCCCGCATGGCGTTGACCACGGTCTCGATCGAGCTGTGGGCCGTCTGCACGATCACCGGGATCTCGATGCCGCGCTCGCGCAGCAGGGCGAGCACGCCCATGCCGTCGAGCTCGGGCATGACGAGATCGAGCACCATGGCGTCGAACTTCTCGCCATCGCCATGGCCGAGCAGGTTCAGGGCCTCGTTGCCGCTGTCGACAGCGACGACATCATAGCCGGAACGCTTGAGCATGGCGTCGAGCAGACGGCGCTGGACGGGATCGTCATCGACGACGAGAACGGTGGCGGTCATGAACCCTCGAAGCGCTGCGGCCAGCCGGTGGGCGGGCCGAGAATCGGATGTTCCGTTTCGGGGCAATGTCATCCAGAACGGTTAAGCGGCTCTTAAGTGGCAGAGAGAGGAAAGCAGGTCAGTCGCACGCGTCGCGACATTGATCGTGCGCCCTTGTCCGCGCATATGAGGAGGCGAACGGTTTCGCCAGCGAGGTTTGGAAGCGATGACGCTTGCGTTAGACGGGACGACCGCCAGGGGTCTCGCCAGGAGCTTGGCCAGGAACTCTGCTAAGAGCTTGGCGAACAGCGCTTCCGGGGCTGCTGCAAGGGCCGCCAAGGCGCTGGGGCCGCTCCCGGAATGGGATCTCAGCCATCTCTATCCGTCGATGAATTCGCCCGAATTCGCCGCCGATCTCGAACGCGCTCAGGCCGAATCGCAGAGTTTCGCGGCGCTCTATCGTGGCAAGCTCGCGGCGCTCGCGGCACGCGAGGATGCCAGCACCGTCCTTGCCGAGGCCGTCATGGCCTATGAAAAGCTCGAGGATCTGATCGGCCGGATCATGTCCTATGCCGGCCTGGTCTATTCCGGCGACACGACCGATCCGCAGCGCGCCAAGTTCTATGGCGATACGCAGGACAAGATGACGGCGGCCTCGACCGAGTTGCTCTTCTTCGGGCTCGAGCTCAATCGGATCGACGAGGCCGTGCTGGCGCGTGCCGCCGAGCGGCCGCCGCTCGCCCATTGGAAGCCTTGGCTCGAGGACCTCGCCAAGGACAAGCCGCATCAGCTCGAGGACCGGATCGAGGAACTGTTCCACGAGAAGTCGGTGACCGGGCATGCTGCCTGGAACCGGCTGTTCGACGAGACCATCGCCTCACTGCGCTTCAAGCCCGAGGGCGAGGAGCTGACGCTCGAGCTCACCCTCAACAAGCTGCAGGATGCGGACGGCCTTGTGCGCAAGGCGGCGGCCGAGTCGCTCAGCGAGGTCTTTCGGGCGCATCTGCGCACCTTCTGCCTGATCACCAACACGCTGGCCAAGGACAAGGAAATCTCCGACCGCTGGCGCAAGTTCGAGGATGTCGCGGATTCGCGTCATCTGGCGAACCGGGTCGAGCGCGACGTGGTCGATGCGCTGGTCTCGGCGGTGCGCGCTGCCTATCCGCGCCTGTCGCATCGCTATTACAAGCTGAAGGCGCGCTGGTTCGGGCGCGATGCGCTCGACTACTGGGATCGGAACGCGCCGCTGCCGAAGGTCGAGCAGCGCACCATTCCCTGGAGCGAGGCGCGTGATACCGTGCTCGGCGCCTATGGCGCCTTCGCGCCGGAAATGGCCGGGATCGCCAGGCGCTTCTTCGACGAGGGCTGGATCGATGCGCCGGTGCGGCCGGGCAAGGCGCCGGGCGCATTCGCGCATCCGACCGTCCCGTCCGCGCATCCCTATGTGCTGCTGAACTACCAGGGCAAGCCGCGTGACGTGATGACGCTCGCCCATGAGCTCGGCCATGGCGTGCATCAGGTGCTGGCGGCGCCGAACGGGGCGCTGATGGCGCCGACGCCGCTGACCCTGGCCGAGACCGCGAGCGTCTTCGGGGAGATGCTGACCTTCCGCAAGCTGCTCGACGGCACCGCCGACGTCAGCCAGCGCAAGGCGATGCTGGCCGCCAAGGTCGAGGACATGATCAACACGGTCGTGCGCCAGATCGCGTTCTATTCCTTCGAGCGCAAGGTGCACGAGGCGCGCAAGGCGGGCGAGCTGACGGCGGAGAACCTGTGCGAGCTGTGGATGAGCGTGCAGGCCGAGAGCCTCGGGCCGGCGATCAGGCTCGGCTCAGGCTACGAGCCGTTCTGGTGCTACATCCCGCACTTCATCCATTCGCCCTTCTATGTCTACGCCTATGCCTTCGGCGATTGCCTGGTGAATTCGCTCTACGGCGTCTACCAGAACTCGGCCGAGGGCTTTCAGGAGCGCTATTTCGCCCTGCTTTCGGCCGGCGGCACCAAGCATCATTCCGAGCTGCTGAAGCCCTTCGGCCTCGATGCGCGCGATCCCGCCTTCTGGCAGATCGGGCTCGGCATGATCGAAGGGCTGATCATCGAGCTGGAGGGGATGGAGTGATGGGCGCGGGGGCGCAGTAACATGTCTTCCCCGCTTGTCTTCGACCGTGTCCTCTACCGCCGCCGCCTCGCGCGGGCCGTTGCCGGCGACTACCCGGATTTCCTGCTTGCCCGCGCTGCGGAGGACCTCGAAGAGCGCCTCGCCGCCGTGCTCAGGCGTTTTGGGCGGGCGGTCGATCTCGGCACGGCGTTGCCGGTTGCGGACGCGGCGCTGAGGGCCAAGGCCGAAACCCTGTGGCGGATGGCGGAAGCCGGGCTGGCGCCGGCCAATCTCGTCGGCGATCTTGAGAATCTGCCGCTCGCCGCGGAGTCGATCGACCTGGCCGCCTCGCTGCTGGCGCTGCACACGGTCAATGACCTGCCGGGCACGCTGATCCAGATCAGGCGGGCGCTGAGGCCCGACGGGCTGTTCATCGGCTGCCTGCTCGGTGGCCGGACGCTGCAGGAATTGCGTGAGGCGCTGCTCGCGGCCGAGGCCGAGACCACCGGCGGCGTCAGCCCGCGTGTCGCGCCCTTCGCCGATCTGCGCGATATGGGCAGCCTTCTCCAGCGCGCCGGATTCGCACTGCCTGTCGTCGATAGCGAGCTCGTCACGGTGCGCTATCGCGACATGTTCGGGCTGTTGCGCGACCTGCGCGCGATGGGCTGGACCAATGCGCTGGCCGACCGGCGCAGGACCGGCCTCAGGCGCGAGACGCTGCTGCGCGCGGCGGCGATCTATGCCGAGCGCTTCGCCGATCCCGACGGACGGTTGCGGGCGAGTTTCGAAATGGTCTGGGTCTCCGGCTGGGCGCCGCATGAGAGCCAGCAGAAACCGCTGCGTCCGGGTTCGGCCAAGGCGAGGTTGGCTGATGCGCTGGGGGTGCCGGAGATCGGCACGGGCGAGAAGCCGGGGCAGCAGGGGGAACGATGAGCGAGCGTCCGGTGCGGCTCGGCCGCGGCGACTTCAGGCTGTTCCGCGCCATCCCGACGCGCTGGATGGACAATGACGTGTTCGGGCACGTCAACAATGTCGTCTATTATTCCTGGTTCGACACGGCTGTGAACGCCTGGCTGGTCGAGGAGGCGCATCTCGATATTGCCGGCAGTGCGATTGTCGGGTTCGTGGTCGAGACCAGCTGCACCTATTTCGAGAGCGTCGCTTTTCCGGAGACGGTGGAGGCCGGGCTCGCGGTCGAGAAGCTCGGCCGCAGCTCGGTGACCTACCGGATCGGCATTTTTCGCGAGGGTGGCGAGCAGGCGGCGGCGCAGGGCCGCTTCACCCATGTCTATGTCGAGCGCGCCGCGCAGAAGCCCGTTCCGATTCCGGAGGGGCTGCGCGCCGCGCTCAAAGGGCTCACGTCGTCAGGCGAACCTGGCTGATCTGGTTGGCGATGTTTTTGAAGACCGGTCCGAGCTGCGAGGCGTTGTTGACCTCGTAATACATGTCGGTCTTGCTGGCGCAGCCGCGCAGCAGGTTGCGGTTCCCCTCGATGACGCGGACCGTATAGACGTTCACGCCAGCCGTCTTGGCGCTCTGGCACGCGAGCTTGGTCCGGTTGTCGATGCCGTTCTGGTTATCGCCGAAGCGATTCTCGGTGTTGTCGCCGTCGGTCAACAGGATCATGTACTTGGTCAGGCGCGGCGTCGTCGCCGGAGCGGCTTCGGTGAGGGGCGTGCCGGGGGTGAGCGTGGCCAGTCCCCAGGCGGCGCCGATCGTGACATTGGTGTTTCCGACCGGGGTCATGGAATTGATCGTGTTGGTCAGGGCCGTCCAGTTGCTCGTCAGCGGCTGGATGCGTGCCAGGGTCGACTGCTCGCAGATCACGGCGGGGTAGAGCGTGCTCTTGTCCTTCGGGACGATTCCGGCGTCGCTGGAATCGTAGGGATCGTCCCGATCCATGACGCAGCCCTGCCAGCTCGACTTCGAGGCCGACTGGTTCGAGTTCCGCTTCTTCACGCCGTAGCGCAGCCAGTCCGCATCTCCATATGTTTTCGCATCGAGCCGCACCTCGGTGGCGAAGGGGACGATCGAAACCCTGATCTGGTCGGTTTCCGTCGAGGCTTGCTGCATCACCTTCAGCAGGTCGAGCGAGGCCTGCTTCAGCGCGGCCATCTTGCCGGACGAGGCCATCGAGCCGGTATTGTCGAGCACCAGTGCGAGCTCGATCGTGTTCGTGCCCCAGGTCGATTGCGTCGAGCTGGCAACTTCGAGCGTATCCTCGCCGATAATCTTCGTCATGCTGGCCGGCAGATTGGCCTTGGCGCTGATGCTCACCGTGCGGCTGGTGCGGTTGATGTCGACGGTCACGTTTTCGAGCGTGGCGCGCTCGTTGTTCTCGAGCGTGGAACGAACCCATTTTTCCGTGCGGCTGCGCAGATCGGCGTCGCTCAGCTTCTGTGCGTCCCGGGCAGCCATCAGCGCGGCGGAATCGATCGCGTTCGACAAGGCGGTGCGGGCCGAGCTGGCGCGGCCGTAATCCACTGCGGCTCCGGCGAGGCCCAGCACCGGGATGATCGCCAGACCGAACATCAGGGCGACATTGCCGGACTTGTCTTTCCCAAAACGAGCCAGAAGCGACATCAGACTGTTCCTCCTTGACACGATCCGCCTCGTGTCGGGGAGAACAGCGCAGTTCACGTGCCAACCGCCGATCGCGCGGAATGCGTTGTCTCGGCACGACAGTCAGGTTATGCCGCCCGGTAACAGGTAGGGCTCTTGGAGTCCGCATTTCAGGGACAAGGCGAGCCGTGCTTCCCAACGAGATCAAGATCACCCCGCAGCTCGTGGCCGAGCATGGCCTCAAGCCGGACGAGTACCAGCGCTTCCTGCATCTGATCGGACGCGAGCCGTCGATCACCGAGCTCGGCATCGTCTCGGCGATGTGGAACGAGCACTGCTCCTACAAGTCGTCGAAGATCCATCTGCGCACGCTCCCGACCAAGGCGCCCTGGGTGATCCAGGGCCCGGGCGAGAATGCCGGCGTCATCGATATCGGCGACGGGCTCGCCATCGTCTTCAAGATGGAGAGCCACAACCATCCGTCCTTCATCGAGCCCTATCAGGGTGCGACCACGGGCGTCGGCGGCATCCTGCGCGACGTCTTCACCATGGGCGCGCGGCCGATCGCGGCCCTGAACGCGCTGCGCTTCGGCGACCCCGCGCATCCCAAGACCCGCCATCTGGTGTCGGGTGTCGTCGCCGGTGTCGGCGGCTACGGCAATTCCTTCGGCGTGCCGACGGTCGGCGGGCTCGTCGGCTTCCACACGCGCTATGACGGCAACATCCTGGTCAACGCCATGGCGGTCGGCCTGGCGAAGGCGGACGAGATCTTCTACGCCAAGGCGACCGGCGTCGGGAAGGCGATCGTCTATCTCGGCTCCAAGACCGGCCGCGACGGCATCCATGGCGCGACCATGGCCTCGGCCGCCTTCGGCGAGGGCGGCGAGGAGCGGCGCCCGACCGTGCAGGTCGGCGATCCCTTCGCCGAGAAACTGCTGCTGGAAGCCTGCCTCGAGATCATGGCTGCCGGCCATGTCGACGCGATCCAGGACATGGGCGCGGCCGGCCTGACCTGCTCGGCCGTCGAGATGGGCGCGAAGGGCGATCTCGGCGTCGAGCTCGATCTCGACAAGGTGCCGTGCCGCGAGGAAGGCATGAGCGCCTATGAGATGATGCTCTCGGAGAGCCAGGAGCGCATGCTCATGGTGATCAAGCCCGGCCATGAGGAGCCGGCCGAGGCGATCTTCCGCAAATGGGGGCTCGATTTCGCTGTCGTCGGCCACACCACCGACACGCTCCGCTTCGTCGTGAAGCATCAGGGCGAGGTCATGGCCGACCTGCCGATCAAGGAACTCGGCGACGAGGCGCCTGAATATGACCGGCCCTGGATCGAGACGCCGCGTCAGCAGCGCATCGCGCCGGAAACGGTGAATGCCCCGCTCTCCAATGCAGTTGCGCTGGTCAAACTGATCGGTTCGCCGGACCTGTGCTCGAAGCGCTGGGTCTATGAGCAGTACGACACGCTGATCCTTGGCAATTCGGTAGTCACGCCCGGCGGCGATGCGGGGATCGTGCGCATCGAGGACGGGCCGAAGGGCCTCGCCATGACCACCGACGTGACGCCACGCTATTGCGAAGCCGATCCGTTCGAGGGCGGCAAGCAGGCGGTCGCGGAAGCCTGGCGCAACCTCACCGCGGTCGGCGCGACGCCGCTCGCCATCACCGACAATCTGAATTTCGGCAATCCCGAGCGGCCCGAGGTGATGGGCCAGTTCGTCGGCTGCATCAAGGGCATCGGCGAGGCCTGCAAGGCGCTCGACTTCCCGGTCGTCTCCGGCAATGTCTCGCTCTACAACGAGACCAATGGCGTCTCGATCCTGCCGACCCCGACCATTGGCGGTGTCGGCGTGCTGGCGGATGTCACCAGGCACGCGACGATCGGCTTCAAGGCTGAGGGCGAGGCGATCGTCCTGATCGGCGAGACGCAGGGGTGGCTCGGTCAATCCTCCTATCTGGCGACGATCTGCGGCCGCGAGGAAGGGGCGCCGCCGCCAGTCGACCTGTCGATCGAGCGCAAGAACGGCGATTTCGTGCGCGGGCTGATCGTGAATGGCCGCGTCAGCGCCTGCCACGATCTCTCGGATGGCGGCCTTGCCCTCGCGCTCGCCGAGATGGCGATGGCGGGCAAGATCGGCGCGACGGTCACGGCGCTGCCGGCCGGCCCGGCCCATGCCGCGCTCTTCGGCGAGGATCAGGCGCGCTATCTCGTCACGCTGCCTGCAGCCGCGGCCGAGGCGCTCGTCGCCGAGGCGAAGGCTGCCGGCGTTGCCGCCGCGATCATCGGCACGACCGGTGGGACCGCGTTGAACCTGCCGGGTGAAGCGCCCATATCGCTGGCCACGCTGAACAATGCGCATGAGGCCTGGTTCCCGGCCTATATGTCCGGCAAGAGCGCGTAAGAGGACAAGCACGATGGCGATGGACGCGCACGAGATCGAGCGCATGATCAAGGCGGCGTTGCCGGATGCGGTGGTCGAGATCAAGGATCTCGCCGGCGATGGCGACCATTATGCCGCGACCGTGACCTCAGCCGCCTTCAAGGGCAAGACGAGGGTCCAGCAGCACCAGATGGTCTATGCCGCCCTGCAAGGAAACATGGGCGGAGTGCTGCATGCCCTTGCACTCACGACAGCCATTCCCCAGAATTAGAACGATATCATCCAGCGGGCCTTGACCCCGCCTGAGGAGAGACATGATGAGCGATATCGCCGCCCGCATCGACAATGCCGTGAAGACCAATGACGTGGTGCTCTTCATGAAGGGCACGCCGCAATTCCCGATGTGCGGCTTCTCGAGTCAGGTCGTGCAGATCCTGGGCTATATCGGCGTGCCCTATGCCAGCGTGAACGTGCTCGAGGATCAGGAGATCCGCGAGGGGATCAAGGCCTATTCGAACTGGCCGACCATCCCGCAGCTCTACGTCAAGGGCGAGTTCATCGGCGGCTGCGACATCACCCGCGAGATGTTCCAGGCCGGCGAGTTGCAGGCGCTGTTCGAGGACAAGGGCATCGCCGTCAAGCAGCCGGCGGGCTGACTTTCGATTCTACGCCGCCCGGCATTCCGGATGCGGCTTCAGCAAGCGCTCGGTCGAGGCCGGGTGCTTCAGCAGCATATGAGCCGGCCTGACCGGGCGGCGCACCAGTTCGCCTCCGCAATTCGGGCAGGTGCCCTTGAAGCGCGCCTCGGCGCAACCGGCGCAGAAGGTGCACTCGTAGGTGCAGATCCGCGCCTCCCGGCTCTCGGCGGGCAGGTCGCGGTCGCAGCATTCGCAGTTCGGGCGCAGTTGCAGCATGACATTCTCTCCCCTCTTGCCGAGGAGGATGCCGCTGATCCTGCGTTTGCGCCAATGCTTGTTGCTGATGCCTGCGATCAGCCGCAGCGATCACTTCACCAGGAGCCAGTCCTCGACCACGAGCGCGTCGAGACCGGTCGTGTAGAACATCAGCACCGCATCCTCGGTCGTATGCAGGATCGGCTTGCCCATCACGTTGAACGAGGTGTTGAGGATCACCGGCACGCCGGTCAGCGCATGGAAGGCCGAGATCAGGGCGTGATAGCGCGGGTTGCGCTCTGACGTGACGCTTTGCAGGCGGCCCGTCCCGTCCTTGTGCACCACGGCCGGAACGCGCTGGCGCACGGCCTCCTTCCAGGTCAGCGTGCGCTCCATATAGGGCGCGTCCTGATAATCCTCGAACCAGTCCGGCCCGTGCTCGGCGAGGATCGAGGGGGCGAAGGGGCGGAAGGCCTCGCGGTACTTAACCTTGGCGTTGAGTTGGTCCTTCGCGTCGGCCGGGCGCGGATCGGCGAGGATCGAGCGGTTGCCGAGCGCGCGCGGGCCGAATTCGGCCCGGCCCTGGACCCAGCCGACGAGCTTGCCTTCGGCCAGGAGTTCGGCGGTCTTGAGCGCGATCTCGTTTGGCGAGAGTTTTTGCAGGCGCGGTTCCCAGGCTGTCATCCGCTCCAGCGGCTCGGTCGACACCGAGGAGCCCAGATAGGGCGTCATCGGTCCTTTCGGTGCGCGCCAGCCATGGTTGTCCTCGGCGTGAGCAAGCCAGGCGGCGCCGATCGCGTTGCCGTCATCGGCTGGGGCCGAGGGCACGAAGACGTGCCGGAAGCCGTGGCGCCCGACGATCTTGCCGTTGAACGAGGAATTGAGCGCGCAGCCGCCGGCGAGCACGAGATTCTCCGAGGGCACCAGCGCGGCCGTTTCGCTCAGCAGGGCTTCCATCATCTCGGCGAAGACGTCCTGGCCGCAGCGGGCGAGATCCGCCCAGCCCTGATCGAGCGCGTTGGCTGGACGGCGGGCGAGGATCTCGGCCGCGACCCGTCGCGTCGTCGCCGCGTCGGTGAAGGCGAGCTTGCGGCCATCGATGCGGTAGAGCTGGCGCAGCAGGGCGAGCAAGTCGGGATCGCGCCTGCCATAGGGCGCGAGCCCCATGATCTTCCACTCCTCGCCCTTGGTCTGGTCGAAGCCGGCAAGGTCGGTGACCAGGCCGAAATAGAAGCCGATCGATTCACGGCCGCGATGGCGCTTCACCTCGCTGATCTCACCGCCCCTCAGTGCGAAGATGGCGGAGGCGCCGGTCTCGCCCATGCCGTCGACGACCAGACAGGCGGCATCGCTGAAGGGAGAGGACCAGCAGGCATAGGCCGCGTGGCTGAGATGGTGGCCATAGCGCTTCAGCCCGGTGATCTTCGCGTCACCAAAGGCGCGGTCGAGGCCGAGCATTGTGCCGATGCCGGCGCGCTGCTGGCCAAGGTGGAGCGAGGCGATAAAGGCGCGCTCGGCCCGCTCCGGCACCAGGGAGCGGTTGAGCGAGGGCGAGAGCTTCAGCAGTGCGTCGAGCGTGAAGGAACCGGCCCGATCCATCTGGTCGAGGAAGCCGGTGAACTCGGCGCTCCAGCTCGTCGCAATGGTGACCTCGGCGCCCTTCGGGATGTAGCGCCTGAGCAGGCTCTCCATGCGCGGGACGGTATCGGGTTCGCAATTCGGCGCGCGCTTGAATTGCAGATAGCGTTCAGTCGCCTCGGCGAAGACCACCATGCCATCGGGGTCGATGATGGCGATCGCCGGATCATGAAAAGTCGTGGCGAGCCCAATCTTAAAGGTCATGGCAATGCAGGGTAGGGACTAAGGCCGATCGAGGCAAACGGCGCACCCTGTCCAGCGTCGCGCCGTGCCTCGCTTCCCCGAAGCGTGAGGATCCCCTATCCCTTTGTTCTAACGCATTTTTTCGCGCGAACCGGTGTCCATTTCTCTCGAAAATGCTCTACTTGCGATCGTTGAAGGCGATGCTTGCCGCGATCGCCCTGATCGCCGGCTGCAGGCTTTCGAGCCGCTTCTGATCAGCCATCACGATCATCCTGACGAAGCGCCCGCTTTCGCCGACGCCCATGTACTGGACGAAGCCCTGCTTGCCGGCTTTCTCGTGCGTATAGGTGCCAGCGAGCAGGTAGCCCTGGCCGCCGGCGAAGCGCACGTTCTCGCGCCGGGTGACGGCGGCGTCGGAGAAGTCGCGGGTCTGCTTGAGCAGCCGCTCGGCGGTCTGCGGAAGGTTCGCCGCCGTGGTCGGGCCGGAGGTCTGGTAGGCGACGATGAGGAAGGGCTGGCTGCCGGTGGGATCGATGTTGCGATCGCCGACGGTCATCAGCAGGCCGGACCCGCCCATCGTGTCGACGATGCGGAAGGGCTCCGCCGGCTTGACGGTGAAGGGCATCGCCTTGAGCTTCTCGGCCATGCTGGGCTCGGCGCCGAGCGTGACCGAGGCGTACATCGCCTGGACCCGATCATTGCCGAGGCCGCTGCCTTGCGGCGACTGCACGGTGACCAGCACGGTCTTGGCGCCTTTGAACAGCCCGATCCATTTATCGAAGGTGGTGCCGGCCATGTCCTGGGTGCCGGCGATCAACGGAACTCTTCCAGCGGGAGTCTCGATCTCCGCGAGCTTCTCGACGGTAACGTTCTGCTTGGCGAAGGCGGCCTTCGCCGTCTCCTCGTCGCGGAACAGGGTCGAGATCTGGTCATAGGCGACAGGGGGCATCTCGACGATGAGGACGCTCGCCTTGGTCTCGGGATGCTGCAGGCCGGCGAAGCCTGAGGCCGGCTTGAAGCCGGGCAGGGGCACGAGTGAGACGCTGGTGCCGGCGATCGCCTGCTTATCCTGCGCGAAAGCGGCCTGCCCGCCAGGCAGAGGCGCTGCCAGAAGCGCCAGCCAGACAAAGGCTGCCCGTGAGAAGCGGACCGCGCGGCCCCGGATCAAAGGCATTCCATCCCTCCAGATCACTTTGACGACCGGCATCAACGTGCAAGGGCGGCATATCGTTCATATGACGTCGCGAGTACCGGCGCGATCGCGCCGAGGTTCAGCGCCCGGCCGCTGCGCTGATGAAGGCGAGCGCGTCCTGGCTGCCCCAGTCGGCGGCGCCATGCAGGATCGCGAGCTGGCAGCCCTCCTTGCTGACGACCAGCGTCGTCGGCATGCCCTCGGCCTTGCCGACCGCCTTGAGGTCCTGGAAGACCTTCGCTTCCGGATCGGCGTAATAGGCGAGCTTCTCGATCTTCTTGGCCTTGAGCCAGTGCTTCGGTTTGTCGAGGTCGCGCGTGTCGATATTGACGGTGACGACCTCGAAATCCGGGCCGCCGAGCTGGGCCTGCAGCTTGTCCAGCGCCGGCATCTCGGCCTTGCAGGGCGCGCACCAGGTCGCCCAGAGATTGACCAGGACTGTCCTGCCCTTGAAATCGGCCAGCGTCATCGCCTTGCCGTCGGGGCCGGTGAAGCCGAGATTGGGCAGCGGGCCCGGCCGCTCCGAGACCTGCGCGGCCGCGACCTCGCCACGCGCGAGCGCCGCCATTTTCTGCGTGATCGGTTGTGCAGGTGCGCAAGCGGAATTGCCGGCTGCGCCCCAGCCGGAGTAGAAGGCGGCCGCACCGCCCACGGCCGCGACGAGCACGAGGCTGAATGCGGCGAGACTTTTCTTAACCGGCGTCATCGGCGTCCAAACAACAGGAAAATCGGTCGTGAGCAATCGCATGTGGGGCGGACGTTTCGCCACAGGGCCGGACGCCATCATGGAAGAGATCAACGCTTCCATCGATTTCGACCAGCGGCTGTGGCGCCAGGACATCCGCGGATCGCTCGCGCATGCCGCCATGCTGGGCGAGACAGGCATCCTGACGTCTGAGGATGTGACTGCGATCCGCGACGGACTCAAGAGCGTCGAAGGCGAGATCGAGGCCGGCAGCTTCACGTTCTCGCGCGCGCTCGAGGACATCCACATGAATGTCGAGAGCCGCCTCAAGGACCTGATCGGCCCCGCAGCCGGCCGGCTGCATACCGCGCGCTCGCGCAACGACCAGGTCGCGACCGACATGCGGCTATGGGTGCGCGACACGCTCGACCAGCTCGATGCGCAGATCGCCGATCTCCAGCTCGCGCTGGCCGAGAAGGCCGAGACCTATGCCGGCGCGGTGATGCCGGGCTTCACCCATCTGCAATCGGCGCAGCCGGTCACGTTCGGCCACCATATGCTGGCCTATGTCGAGATGCTGGCGCGTGACCGCAGCCGGTTCCGCGATGCGCGCGAGCGGCTGAACGAGTGCCCGCTCGGCGCCGCGGCCCTCGCCGGCACCTCCTTCCCGATCGACCGGCACATGACGGCGCAGGCGCTCGGCTTCGCCCGGCCGACGGCGAACTCGCTCGATTCGGTCTCGGACCGCGATTTCGTGCTGGAGACGCTCTCGGCCGCCTCGATCTGCGCGATGCATCTCTCGCGCCTCGCCGAGGAGATCGTGCTCTGGGCGACGCCCCAGTTCGGCTTCGTCAAGCTCTCCGACAAGTTCTCGACCGGCTCCTCGATCATGCCGCAGAAGCGCAATCCCGACGCGGCCGAGCTGGTGCGCGGCAAGACGGGGCGCGTCTTCGGGGCGCTGCAGGCGCTGCTGACGATGATGAAGGGCCTGCCGCTGACCTATTCGAAGGACATGCAGGAGGACAAGGAGGGCACGTTCGATGCCGTCCAGACCCTGTCGCTCTGCCTGGCCGCCATGAGCGGCATGGTGCGCGACATGGCGCCCGACCTGAAGGTGATGAAGAAGGCGGCGGGCCTGGGCTACGCCACCGCAACCGATCTCGCCGATTGGCTGGTCCGGGTGCTGAAGATGCCGTTCCGCGACGCGCATCACGTCACCGGGCGCCTCGTCGGCATCGCCTCCGCCAAGGGCGTCGGGCTGGAGAGGCTCTCGCTCGAGGAGATGCAGGCGGTCGAGCCGAAGATCACGCAGGCTGTCTTCGCCGTGCTCGGCGTCGAGCAGTCGGTGAAGAGCCGCGTCAGCTACGGTGGTACGGCCCCGGCGAACGTGAAGCGCCAGGCCAAGCGCTGGCTGAAGCAACTCGCGAAGGAGGCGGGGCAGCACGCGAAAGCGTGAGGGCCCTCGCAACACCGCGCGCCATTCGCTACATTGCCGCCACCTATCGCCCGAGGATTTTCGTTCGTGCCGCATACCCGCCTGAAAATCGGCCGCGCCATCCTGGTCGCCGGCCTGCTTGGCCTCGCGTTGACAGCCTGTGGTCGCAGGGGGCCGCTCGAGCCGCCGCCGAACGCAACGAATGCGATCGACCTCCCGGACGATCAGATCGGCGCTGTCGAGGAACGGGTGCCGTCGCCGGGCGAGACCTCGCCGCTCGCCCGTGCGCCGAAGACCAACCGCGCCATCACCATCCCCAACAAGAGCTTCGTGCTCGATCCCTTGATGTGAATTCCAGGGCGGCCGCCTGACGCGGCGGCCGGCACCTCCGGTGCTCGCGGACCAGATGTCCGCCTGGCTCCGGTTCTCGGCAACCACGCCAGCCGATAGCTGGCGAATTCAAAGGTCTTGAGGGCCTGATGCATCACTTTGCCTACCGCGACGGCGCGCTCTTCGCCGAGGATGTCGACCTGCGCCGGATCGCGGGCGAGGTCGGCACCCCCGTCTATGTCTATTCCTCCGCGACGATCGAGCGGCATTACCGCCTGTTCGAGGAGGCGATGGCCTCAATCGCCCCGGCGCGCCCGCCGCATGTCTTCTACGCGCTGAAGGCCAACGGCAATCTCGGCGTGCTGAAGACGCTGGCAGCGCTCGGCGCCGGAGCGGACACGGTCTCCGAGGGTGAAGTGCGCAAGGCGCTCGCGGCCGGCTTCCCGGCCAGCAAGATCGTCTTCTCCGGCGTCGGCAAGAGCGAGCAGGAGCTTGCCTTCGCGGTCGAGGCCGGCATTTATCAGGTCAATATCGAGACCGAGGGCGAGCTCGAGCTGCTCTCGCGCGTCGCGGCGCGCATGGGCAAGCGGCAGGAAGCCGTATTCCGCGTCAATCCCGATGTCGGCGCCGGCGGCCATGCCAAGATCACCACCGGCTCGGCGGCCAACAAGTTCGGCGTCTCCTTCGAGGATGCCGGTCGGCTCTACGCGCGCGCCGCCAACATGCCGGGCGTCAGGATCATGGGGCTCGCCCTGCATATCGGCAGCCAGATCCGCGAGACGGAGTCCTTCGAGGCGGCCTATGCCAAGATGGCCGGCCTCGTCGGCTCGCTGCGGGCCGAGGGACATCGGGTCGAGCGGCTCGATCTCGGCGGCGGGCTCGGGATTCCCTATGAAATCCCGAAGGCCTTCGATCACGGGCCGGACCTGATCCGCGACTATGCGGCCATGGTCGGGCGCGTCACCAAGGGGCTCGATGTCGAGCTCGGCTTCGAGCCGGGGCGGCTGATCGTCGGCAATGCCGGCATCCTGATGACCAAGGTGCTGCATCTCAATCCGCGTCCGTCGAAGCAGTTCCTCGTCGTCGACGCTGCCATGAACGATCTGGTGCGGCCGGCCATGTACGAGGCCTATCACGAGATCTGGCCGGTGGCGGAAGCCGCGGCCGATGCGCCGCAGATCGCCTATGACGTGGTCGGGCCGATCTGCGAATCGGGCGATACCTTCACCACCGGGCGGGTGCTGCCGGAGCTGAAGCCGGACGACCTGATCGCCTTCATGACCGCGGGTGCCTATGGCGCCAGCATGTCCTCGACCTATAATCAGCGGCTGCTCGTCGCCGAAGTGCTGGTGAAGGGCGCCGAATATGCGGTGACGCGCCCACGCCAGACCTTCGAGCAGCTTCTCGGCACGGATCGTGCACCGCCCTGGCTGAGCTGAGCGCCCGGTCGCCATCACGACCTGACGCCAGTTCACGAAACGCGGAGCCGTTGTGGGTGACGCGCTTCGGCACTGGCCTTGCCACATTCACGTGTTAGCGTGTGCGTGGTTGAAGGGTTTTACGTGTTGGGGGCGTTCGGAGCACGGCATGAATGAGGCGCAGCGCCGCACGGCGCTTGATCCCATCGGGACCATCCGTCAGCGGCTCGGCCGGCTCGCGGCGGCATCTCGCGCGTCGCTGGCCTGGGAGCGCCTGTGGCCACGGCTCTGGCTGCCGGCCGCCGTCATCCTCACCTTCCTCGCCGTCTCCTGGTTCGGGCTGTGGACGCATCTGCCCTGGCAGGGCCGCGCCATCGGCCTCGTCCTGTTCCTCGGCGCGCTCGCCGCGAGTTTCTGGCATGTCGCCATCACGCCGCTGCCGACGCGGCGGGATGCGCTGACCCGGCTCGACCAATCGCTGGAAGGCGGTCACCGCCCGGCCTCCGCCCTGGAGGACAGTCTGGCCGTCGGCGCTGCCGACCCCGTGTCGCAGGCGTTGTGGAAGCTGCATGTCGAGCGCCAGAGCGCGCGCGTCGCCAACCTGAAGGTCGCGCCGCCGCAGCCTTTCATGGCGAGGCGCGACCGTTTCGCGCTGCGCGCCGTGCCGCTGCTTGCCGCCGTCACCGCCTTCTTCGTCGCGGGCCATGAGGCCGGGATGCGGCTTTCCGCGGCTTTCGACTGGCGTGGCCCCTCCGCCGCGGCGCCGGCTGTTCGCATCGACGCCTGGATCGATCCGCCCGGCTATACCCGTCTGCCACCGATCCTGATCGATTTCGCCAGGCTCCAGGGCTCCGGCTTCAGCGCGCCGGAAAAGTCGACCGTCGTCGTCCGGATCGCCGGCAAGTCGGGCTTCGACGTCGCGACCACCGGCCGGCTCGACGCGCTGCCGCCGCCGGACGCCAAGGACGGCGCCAAGCCGGCCGAGGCCAGCGATGTCGCGGTGCTGGAAAAGCGCTACATGCTCGCCGGCAACGGCACCCTTCGGATCACCGGCAGCGGCGCGCCGCACACAACACTCAACCTGACCGCGATCGCCGACCAGCCGCCGGAGATCAGCTTCACCGAGCCGCCGAAGGCCGTCAGCGGCGGCGTGCAGGGCGGGCTTGGCCTGAGCTATCGCGCCAAGGACGATTACGGCATCGCCGCCGCCGAAGTGCTGGTCTCGCGCGCCGGGCCGCCCTCGACCGGGCGCTCGCTGGTCGAGCCGCCGAAACAGTCGCTCAGCGTGCCGTCTTCGCCCTCGGGCGAGGAGGACCTGAAGAGCACGGTCGATTTCTCGGCCCATCCCTGGGCCGGCGCCAAGGTCAGGATGACCTTGCTCGCCCGTGACGAGGCCGGGCAGGAAGGCCGCAGCGACGCGGTCGAGGTCACGCTGCCGCAGCGCACCTTCACCAAGCCGCTCGCCAAGGCGCTGGTCGAGCAGCGGCGCAAGCTCGTGATGGATGTCGATACGCGCAAGCAGGTCCAGCTCGCCATGGACGCGCTGATGATCGAGCCCGATCGGTTCATGAAGGAGGCGGGCGTCTATCTCGGCATGCGGATGATCGCCGAGGGGCTGCGCCGGGCGAATACCGACGACCAGCTGCGCGAGGTGGCCGACCAGATGTGGACGCTGGCCTTGCAGCTCGAGGACGGCGATCTCTCCGATGCCGAGCGCGAGCTGCGCGCGGCGCAAGAGCGCCTGCAGCAGGCGCTGGAACGCGGCGCTTCCGAGGAGGAGATCCGCAAGCTCACCGAGGAGATGCGCCGGGCACTCGACAATTTCATGCGCGAATTCGCCCAGCAGATGCAGCGCCAGCAACAGAACGGCCAGCAGAACCAGGCGCAGCTGCCGGAGAATTTCCGCACGGTGACGCCGCGCGACCTGCAGAACATGCTCAACCGCATCGAGGAATTGTCGAAGCGCGGCGACATGGCCGAGGCGCAGCGACTGATGGAGGAATTGAACAATCTCCTCAACAACCTGAAGACGGCGCGCCCGGGCCAGCAGAATCCGCGCCAGCGCGAGATGAACCAGGCACTGGGCGATCTCGACCGCCTCACCCGCGAGCAGCAGGAGCTGCGCGACCAGACCTATCAGCAGGAGCAACAGCGCCAGAACCGGACCCAGCGCGGCCAACGCCCCGGCCAGCAGCAGGCGCGCCCCGGGCAGGGCCAGCGCCAGCAAGGGCAGCAGGGCCAGCGCGGTCAGCGAGGCCAGCAGCAGCCCGGACAAGAGGGCGAGGACGGCGAGGGCGAAGACGGCCAGAACGCTGAGAACGGGCAGGGCCAGGGCCAGGGGCAGGGCTTGTCACAGCGTCAGCAGGCCCTGCGTGAGCGGTTGCAGGAACTGCAGCGGCGCATGCGCGGCATGGGCGCCCAGGAGAATGGCGAGCTCGGCGAGGCCGAGGACGCGATGCGCGAGGCCGAGGGCCAGCTCGGCCAGGGCGAGGGCGAAGGCGCGCTCGATTCACAGGGACGGGCCCTGGATGCGTTGCGCCGCGGCGGGCAAAATCTCGCCCAGCAGATGCAGCCCGGCGGCGAGCCCGGCGAAGGCGACGGCACCGACAACGCCTATGGCGAGCCCGATGGCCAGCCGGCCGGCCGGCCTTCGGCACAGCAGCGCGGCCGCGAGGATCCGCTCGGCCGGCCGCAGCGTCAGCGTGACTGGGCCGATGGCCGCGTGCGCGTGCCCGGCGCCGACGAGAGCGCGACCCAGCGCGCGCGCCGCATCCTCGAAGAGCTGCGCCGCCGTCTCGGCGATCCGTCGCGGCCGATGGAAGAGCTCGACTATCTGGAGCGCCTGCTCAGGCGGAATTGAGAATTCTACTGGCGCGGCCGCTTGACGCGGCCGTCTGCGCTTCCGGTGCTCACCTACTGATATACGCTCCGCTCCGGTTCTCGACGGCCACGCCAATCGACTCGCGCCAGCGAATTCTCAGGCGGTCTGCCTATTTCGCCTTGCCGCCGGCGCTCGCGACCAGCGCTCCGACGACGATGAGCACGCAGGAGGCGGCGAGCAGCCCGCTCGCCGGCGCGTAGCCGGTCAACACCAGGATGATCGTCGAGAGCACCGGGGCGGCGTAGGAGGCGACGCCCAAAAAGGCGACGTCGCCGCGCTTCATGCCGATGTCCCAGCAGACGAAGGCGAGGCCGATGGAGCCCAGTCCCAGGCCAAGCGCGCCGGCCCACTCGACGAGGCTCAGCGACCATTGCGTCGTCTCGAAGGCGAAGTGGCAGGCGAAGGCGGCGACTGCGCAGCCGAGCATGGTGACGCTCAGACTTTCGGACGGCACGTCGGCGAAGCGGCGCGATGCCACCGAATAGCTCGCCCAGACGAAGGCGCCGAACGCGGCGAGGACATGGCCGAGCGAGAGGCCGCCGCCCGCGCCAGTGAGCCTGTCGGAGATCAGCAGCGCCGTTGCGGCGAGCCCGATCAGCGCACCGACGAGATGGCGCAGCTTCAGGCCGCCGCCGGGCAGCAGCGCCGCGAAAAGCACGATCAGCAGCGGCCAGAGATAATGGATCAGGTTGGCCTCGGCCGGCGGCGCCGTCTTGACCGCGGCATAGTAGAGCGCCGTGTCGCCGAACGGGCCATAGAGCCCGAGCGCGAAGGAGGCGGCGGTCGGCCTGATGCGGGAGAGCTCGCCACGTGCGGCCGTGATCGCCAGGATCAGCAGCCCGCCGATGACGAAGGTCATGCCGACGAGCTGGAACGGCGGCACCTTGCCCGACATGGCGGTGAAGAGCGCCAGCGTCGACCAGAGCAGGATGGCGCAAAAGCCAATGAGGGTGGCGGTTCGGGAGGTCATGGCTGTGTGCCGCTGCCGATAGCAGATCGAAGGCGCTTCGCCCATGGGGGGCGAGTGATCGGCGCGACTGCGATCGCGCCCCGTAGCATGCTCCAACCGCAAAAGCCGCATGCGGCTTTTGCGGAACCTGGTCCGGCGGGCACAGGAGTAGCTTAGGCTCGCGAAGCCGAAGCTGCGATCGGAGTGGATTGATGCAGGTCCCGAGCAAGCGCTTGGCTGTGGCGCTGTTTGCGTGCGTCGTCAGCGTCCAAGCCCCGCTCGCCCAGTCCAGGGACGATCCCAAGATGATGATCAGCCTGTGGGGCCAGGCGAACGGGCAATGCCGCGGCGGTTCGGGAAACGATCCGAAGACGTTTGCGGCCTGCGACCAGCGCGACGCCTATGGCCAGCGCCTAGCCCAGCTGGGCTGGTGCTATGGCAAGAAGGGCGGGCTCGGCTACCAAATGAGCTGGCACCGCTGCACGGCGTCATCCCTGCGCCCGGGCGCGCGCTGACGGCGCGAATCCGTCACCAGGTGACGCGCAGGCCGAGATTTCCCTGCACGCCATGGCCCTTGTCGTCGCCGAGCGCGGTCACATAGCCACCGGTGGCGTAGAGGCTGACATTGGCCGTGAGCTTGGCGGTCACGCCGCCGCCGATCTCGAGCGAGGAGCCCTTGAATCTCGTCGGGATGACATCGATCGTGCCGAACGTGACGTCGTCTGTGCGGCTGAAATTGTGCCAGAGGTTCACGTTGAGATAGGGCTGGATCTGCGCCGACCCCAGCAGGAAGCTTGTCTGCAACCGCGCGCCGATGCGGCCGGTGAAGCTGTCGCTGTCATCGAAGGAGACGGAAGAGAATCTGTCGAAGCTCCGGTCCAGTGACAGGTGCTGCCAGATCAGCTGCGCCTGCGGTTCGAGCGTGAAGCCGGCGCCCAGCGCAATCGGGTAGCCGCCCTCCAGCGAGGCGGTGATCGCCGTGCCGCCGATGTCCGCGCGGATGGCGCGGTCGGACCGGCCGTCGCCGTCGAGCCAGCTGTGCATCAGGACGGTGTCGACATACCAGTTGCCCGGGCCGATATGGGTCCAGTAGATGCCGAGGCTGTTGGCATTGAGATCGAGCTTGCCGACGCTATTGCGCAGCAGGCCAAGGGCGAAGCCGCGGACATCGCCTTCAGCGCCGGCATAGCCGTAGAACAGGCCGAAGCGGTCGCGATGCCCGTTCGCCCGGTCGAGAGCGTAGAGATCGAGGCCGGCCTGAAGGCCCCAGATGCGGCCATCGAATTCAGGATCGACCGTCCCCGACCAGCGCTGGTCGATACGTTCGCCGAAGACCCGGCCCCAGCCCGCGGAGAAGGCGCCTTGACCGGTCAGCAGGCTCTGTTCGCCTTGGCGCTGGTGGAAGGTCCCGAGCGCCGCCAGGCCGAGGCGGCGCACCGTCGCCGGAACGGCGGCGTAGACGGGCACTTCCGGGCGGTAGAGCGGGATGGGCGCCGAACCGGCAGGCGGTGGCGGCGGCAATGGCGGTGAGCCGGGTGCTGCGACAGGTGGTGCCGGAAGAGGGCTGCCGGGCGTCGGTGGGGAGGCTGAAGGCTGTGGCGCGACGTTGTTGCGCAGATACCAATTATGGGTCGAATCGGTGGTCGAGCCGCCATGGAACAGGATGTACTCGAACGCCCCGGCAGCGACCGGTGCAGCGAGCGAGAAGGCGGCCTGATTCGTGGTTGCACCATTGATGGCGTCCACCACGAGGATGCCGTTGCCGGTGGTGGCGGCGCCCGGCCCGCCGACATTGTTGATCGCCAGCAGCGATCCGCCGCTTGCCGTGCCGCCATTGATCACGAGCCGGTCCGAGGGCGAGCCGTCGCTGCCGAGGAAGGTGTTCAGGGCGACGGTGCCGTTCTGGCCGACGTAGTTCGAGACCGTCAGCGTGTTGCCGATTCCGCTGCCGGCCACCTGCGCCAGGCCGGCATTGATCAGCGTGCCCGCAATGGTGAAATTGCCCTTGGCGCCGCCGGCGAAGGCCGGCACCGCGTCCGCCGCGGCGATACGGCCGGCATTGGTCACGGAGCCGGCGACGCTGCCATAGCCGCCGAGCGTCGCGACGGCCGCGACGCTGACCGGGCCGCCACCCGAGAGCGCGGCAAGCGGGCTCGTCGCGTTGCCGATCGCCAAGACCCCGGCGGTCACTGCCGTTGCCCCGGTATAGCTGTTGTTGGCGGTCAGCACCGTGGTGCCCGAGCCGATCTGCGCCAGCGATCCGGCGCCGGAGATGACGCCTGCGAAGGTCACCGTATCGGAGCGGTTGAAGGCGAGGACGCCGTAGTTCGTGACGTTGCCGACAATGCTGCCGCTGGTGCCGCCAGCGCCGAGCTGGAGCGTGCCGGCGCCGATGGTGGTTCCGCCCGTGTAGCTATCGGCGGCGGTCAGCACCGTGGTGCCCGAGCCGATCTGCGCCAGCGCACCGGCGCCGGAGATTGCCCCTGCGAAGATCAGTATGTCCGAGCGGTTGAAGGCGAGGGTGCCGTTATTGGCGACGTTCCCGACGATGCTGCCGCTGGTGCCGCCGGCGCCGAGCTGGAGCGTACCGGCGGTGATGGTGGTGCCGCCCGCGTAGCTGTTGTCGGCAGTCAATACCGTGGTGCCCGAGCCGATCTGCGCCAGCGCACCGGTGCCGGAGATAGCGCCTGCGAAGGTCACTATGTCCGAGCGGTTGAAGACGAGGGTGCCGTTATTGGTGACATTGCCGACGATGCTGCCGCTGGTGCCGCCGGCGCCGAGCTGGAGCGTGCCCTCGGTGATGGTGGTGCCGCCCGCGTAGGTGTTCGCGCCGGTCAGTATCGTGGTGCCCGGCCCCGTCTTGTCGAGCGCGCCGATGCCGCTGACCGTTCCGGCATAGGTGCCGGTATCCGGCTGGGTGAAGCGGACGAGGCCGTTATTCGTGACGGTCGGGGTAAGGCTTTGCGCGGGGCCTTCGAGGGTGCCGGCCGGATCGACGATCATTTGCCCGGCATAGGCGGAATTGTCGCCGGTCAGACGCAGCGTCCCTTGCTGCACGGTCGCCACCTGTACATCGGTGAGCGAGCCGCTCAGGGTCCAGGTTCCGGGCTCGATCTTGGTCAGCGTCTCGAATCCGGTGACGAGGCTGGCGTTGAGCGCCGAGGGGCCGCTGCCGGCGAGCACGAGCGCGTCGGTTCCCTCGCCGCCGAGTATCTGCTGCGCCGGCGAGACATTGGCATCGCCGAGATTGCGCAAGGTCGCGGTGTCGTCGCCGGTGCCCAGGTCGATCAGCCCGCCGATCGTGCCGCCACCCTGCCAGAGGAAGGTATCGGTCCCGGTGCTCATCCGGATTTCGCCGGCAATCGCGCCGCCCGTCACGGTGACGCTGTCCGTGCCGCCACTGACGCTGATATTGCCGCCGATCGAGCCGTCCGAGATCGTGATCGTGTCGTTGCCGAAGCCGGTGATCAGATTGCCGATGATCCTGCCGCCGGACATGTTGAAGACGTTGTTGTCGAGCTTCATATCGACGCGGCCAATCGTGCCGCCGGTCATGACCGCATTGTCGCCGTCTTCGAACGCCCCGACGATCGTGCCGCCGGACATGAAGAACGTGTCGAGCCCGTCGCCCTGCGCCAAGGCGCCGATGCTGCCGCCGGTCATGAAGGCGTCGGTACCGGCGCCTTGCTGGGCGAGGCCGCTCACCGTACCGCCATTGATCTCGAAGCGATCCACGCCCGGTCCGGTGTTAACGCCGCCTGTGATCGTTGCGGTACTGCCGCCGGGAAGCGTGATCAGGCTGATGCCGACCGTGTTGGAATAACTGGCGATGGTGCCGCCGGCGATGGTCACGGTCTTGGTGCCGGCGCCGCCGGTAATGCCGCCGGAGTAGGTGCCGCTGTTCACCGTCAGCGTGTCGTTGCCGGCCAGGAGATCGATGGGAGCGGCTGTCGGATCGGGCGGGGTCACCGCCGCGCAGACGACGATATCGTCACCGGCGGACGTCGCTCCGCATCCGGCCGAGGCGGTGTCCGATAGTATTGCCGAGGCTAGCAGGGCGGTCGATGACAGCAGCGCAAAATAGCGGCTTCGGTTGAGTTTGGACACTCTTCCCCCCTTCGCTATGTCGTATGCTGGACAACCGGCCAAGCATCGCGTCCACTACGTATGAAGGGCGGCTCACCAACTAATGCTGCCTATTCTGGGGGCGGTTTTAGCTTTCGGTCCAGCCGAGATTGCCGGGGATGATTAAGGCAATCCGAACATGGCGGGGGCTTGCCGGCCGCCATATTGGCTCTCCAGGGGCGGCAACAGCCTGAAATATCTGTCATTCCGGGAACGCAAAGGTTCCAAGCCGACCTGCGGCCGATATGCGTCGAAAACAGGGTGGGCTGGCGCGAGCGGGACGCGAATTCTCACCCAAATTCTCGAAATGATCGCATCGCAGGCGGTGATTCCACGAGAATCATCGCGCGAAGCTGCCGCGCGATGATCCCGTCGACGCCTGGCCCAGCCGCTACGCCAGATACTGGCCGCCATTCACCGTGAAGGTCGCGCCGGTGGAGAAGGCGCCGTGATCGGACGCGAGGAAGACGACCATCTGGGCGATTTCCTCCGGCTTTCCGAGCCGGCCCATCGGGATGCCGGCGACGACGCGCTTCAGCGCTTCCTCCGGCATGGCCGAGACCATGTCGGTGCCGATGTAGCCCGGTGCGATCGCGTTGACGGTGATGCCCTTCACCGCGTTCTCCTGGGCCAGCGCCTTGACGAAGCCGATATCGCCGGCCTTGGCGGCGGAATAATTGACCTGGCCCATCTGGCCCTTCTGGCCATTGATCGAGGAGATCACGATGATCCGGCCGAAGGAGCGGGCGCGCATGCCTTCGATCACCGGGCGCGTCATGTTGAAGAGCGAATCGAGATTGGTGCGGATGACCGCCGACCACTGATCCTTGCTCATCTTGTGGAAGAAGCCGTCGCGGGTGATGCCGGCATTGTTGATCAGGATATCGACCGGGCCGTTCTCGGCCTCGACAGTCGCGATGCCGGCGGCGCAGGCGTCATAATCGCCGACGTCCCATTTATAGACCGGGATGCCCGTCTCGGCCTTGAACTTGGCGGCCGCCTCGTCGTTACCGGCATAATTGGCCGCGACCTTGTGGCCGGCCTCCTGCAAGGCCTTGCAGATCGCCGCGCCGATGCCGCGCGTTCCCCCCGTGACAAGTGCCACCCTAGCCATGTCGTCTCTCCCCTGTGTGCGTTTATGGCTCTGGACTATTGCTCTGACAGTTTCAGGTCGGGTGAGTAGGGCACCTCCACATCCTTGATGATTGCCTGGCCGCAGATCACGCGCTGCGTCTTCTCGTCATAGGTCAGGGTCGGGTGCCCATAGAGCACCCAGCCCTTGCTCAAGGCTTCCGAGACCCGATGACAGAAGGAGGCGTCATCGGGCCCGGTCAGGTAGCGGTAGAGGGTGTTCTGCTTCGGCATTGCCGCAGATCTCAGCGCTCCAGCGCCATGGCGACGCCCATGCCGCCGCCGATGCAAAGCGTGGCGAGGCCCTTCTTGGCATCGCGCTTGGCCATCTCGTGCAGCAGCGTCACCAGCACGCGGGCACCGGACGCGCCGATCGGATGGCCGATCGCGATGGCGCCGCCATTGACGTTGACCAGGTCCGGATTCCAGCCGAGATCCTTGTTCACGGCGAGAGCCTGGGCGGCGAAAGCTTCGTTGGCCTCGACGAGGTCGAGATCGCCGACGCTCCAGCCGGCCTTCTCCAGTGCCTTGCGGGTCGCCGGGATCGGGCCCGAGCCCATGATCGCCGGGTCGACGCCGGCCGTGGCCCAGGAGGCGATGCGGGCGAGCGGGGTGAGCCCGCGCTTGGCGGCTTCCTTGGCGGTCATCAGCACCAGCGCGGCGGCGCCGTCATTGATGCCCGAGGCGTTGCCGGCGGTGACGGTGCCGTCCTTCGAGAAGGCGGGGCGCAGCTTGGCCATGGCCTCGAGATTGGCGCCGTGACGCGGATATTCATCGGCATCGACGACGATGTCGCCCTTGCGCGTCGAGATGGTGAAGGGGACGATCTCGTCCTTGAAACGGCCGGCCTTCTGCGCGGCCTCGGCCTTGTTCTGCGAGCCGACCGCGAATTTGTCCTGCTCCTCGCGGCTGATCTGCCACTTGGTCGCGACGTTCTCGGCCGTGGTGCCCATATGGTAGCCGTGGAAGGCGTCCCAGAGCCCGTCCTTGATCATGGTGTCGACGAACTTGGTGTCGCCCATCTTGGTGCCGTTGCGCAGATGCGCGGCATGCGGGGCCATCGACATCGATTCCTGGCCGCCGGCGACGATGATGTCGGCATCGCCATTGGCGATCTGCTGCAGGCCGATCGCGACCGCGCGCAGACCGGAGCCGCAAAGCTGGTTGAGGCCCCAGGCGGTCGCCTCCTGCGGAATGCCGGCGTTCATCGCGGCCTGGCGGGCCGGGTTCTGGCCCTGAGCGGCGGTCAGGATCTGGCCCAGGATGACCTCGTCGACCTCGCCGGCCTCGACCTTGGCGCGGCTGAGGGCTTCCTTGATCGCGGCGGTGCCGAGATCATGGGCCGGTGTGTTGGCGAAAGCGCCATTGAAGGCGCCAACCGCGGTCCGCGCGGCGCCGACGATCACGATATCAGTCTCGGCCATTGAACATTCCTCGCTGTTGCCGTGCCGATCCGGGCTTCGGACCGGCCGGTTTCGACCCACCATCGAAGGCCGCCGCTGCCGCGTCAAGCCGCCGAAAGGCTGTATAGCCAGCGGCAGAACGTCCTTTTGTGACAGAGACGGCGCAAGCCCGTTCAGGGCGGGTTCAGACTCGACTTTATGCTGTCATTTAAAAAACTTGCAGCAAGCTGCTGACAGGCTATCGTCCTCCCCCGGGAGGATCGTTCCGTCCGGTCTCTAGGTCAGGCGCGAACCAAAACGATGTGGGACACGATGGCCAGCGAGAAAGAACCGACTGTCATCAAGAAATACGCCAATCGCAGGCTCTATCACACGGGTACGAGCTCCTATGTCACGCTGGAGGATCTCGCGGGCCTGGTTCGCGGCGGCGAGGATTTCGTCGTCTACGACGCCAAGACAGGCGAGGACATCACCCGCTCGGTGCTGGCCCAGATCATCTTCGACGAGGAGAGCAAGGACGGGCAGAACCTGCTGCCGATCACCTTCCTGCGCCAGCTCATCCGCTTCTACGGCGACAGCATGCAGGCGCTGGTGCCGCGCTATCTCGAATTCTCGATGGATAATCTGGCCAAGGAGCAGAACCAGTTCCGCGATCAGATGAGCAAGGCCTTCGGCACGAATCCGATGGATGCGATCCAGGCGCAGACGCGGGCGAACATGGCGATGTTCACCGAGGCTTTCCGGCTGTTCAATCCCTTTGCCGCCGCGGCCGCCGCCAAGGCGAAGACCGAGGCGGAAGCGGCCCCGCCGGCAGCGCAGAAAGGCGACGAACTCGGCGACCTGAAGCGCGAGCTCTCCGAAATGCGCGACAGGCTGGACAAGCTCGCCAAGGCGAAATGACGTCGAGGCGTCGTGCCCCGGCCTGAGCCGGGCAGTTCGTGACGGAATGCAGTCTCGTTCCAGATCATCGGGCCGGATATCGTATCCGGTCTGATGATCTAGCTAGTTGTTTTGCATCGGCTTTTCCGAAAGCCGCAATCCGCTTTCCGGGCCGATGCGCTAGCTGAAATTCCCGGTGTGCGCTTCGCCGCCCCCCGATTGATGTCGGCTCAGCCTGCGGCGCGCAGCGGATTGGCCGTCTCCGGCTTCCAGAGCTCGGCCTTTCCGACGAGATGGCCCTGCAGATAGGTCACGCCCCAGTCGGCAAGCATGCTCGCCTGAAGGTCGTCATCGACCCATTCGGCGACCGTGTCGACCTGGAGATGGCGCGCGAGATCGATCAGCGTGCGCACGTAGAATCGGTCGTCAGTCGAGCGGCGCAGGTTCTGGGTGAAGGCGCCGTCGAGCTTGAGTATGTCGATCGGGAAGGCGCGCAGGTGCTTGAGCGAGGTATGGCCGGCGCCGAAATCGTCGATGGCGACGCGCGCGCCCTGCGCCTTGACTGTGCCGAGCAGGCGAGCCATGCGCGACGGATCCTCGATCGTCGCGGTCTCGGTGACTTCGACGATCAGGCGTGAGGCGACGCCCTTGGCGCCGTTCGTCGCCGCCAGGAAGGCCTCGAGCCATTCCGGATCGCTGAGCGAGCGCGGCGAAACGTTGATCGATAGCGTCATGGAGGGGTCGCTCGCCAGCATCGCGATCGCCAGTTCCAGCACGCGGTGGTCGAAAAGCCGCACCAGTCCGCGCCGCTCCAGGAGCGGGATCAGCTCCGCCGACGCGAAGTACAAGCCGTGCGCACCGCGTCCGACCCGCAGCAAGGCCTCGTGAAAGACAGTCTCGCGCGATTTCGCGGAGACGATGGGCTGCAATGCCAGGGTGACGCGGCGCTCGTTCAGCGCGGCGACCGCCTGGACATCGAGCCCCGTCTGCTCGGTCCCGGGCTCACGGACGACGCGCTGCTTGGCGACGACGGCCGAATCGACCGCGCCGCTGCGCGCGAAGGTGAGCGCATTCTCGGCCGCGGCGACCAGGCTGCCGGCCTGGCGCGACAGATCGGGCGCGATCGCGGCGCCGACGCGCAAGCGGGCGAGCGCGATGCCGTGCGAGGTTTCGATCGCCGACAGCGCCACAGCCTTGATGAAGCGGCGCGCGGCGGGCTCGGCCTGGTTGGCGGGGCAACCCGCCAGCAGGATGGCGAAGCGGTTGCTCGAATAGCGCACGAGATGATCCCGCCGCCGCAGGACCGAGCGCAGGCGCTCCTGGACCACGCCGATGATCTCATCGGTGGCCTCGTGGCCGAAATCGTCGTTCAGCCGGGCGAGTTCATCGATCGCCGCCACCAGCAGCACGACCGAGCGCTCAGCCGGAAGATGTTCGCCAAGCGCCATCTCGACACGCTCGACCAGGGCGGCGCGGTCGCAATTGTCGTGGTTCGGGCGGTTGAGCTCGTCGGCCCTCACGGCCTGCTCGAGCCGCAACACGCCGCGCGCACTGGCCGGGCGGCCATCGATGCCGGCGAACCAGCGCCCGGCATCCTCCACCCACATCTTGCGGCCGGGCAGGGCGACGGCATAGCGGGTGCGGTAGATCACGCCCTCGCCATGGTCCTGGCCGCCGGAGGAGAAGATCGCGTCATAGCGGCTGCGGCCGCTGCCGGGCTCGACCAAGGCGGCGAAAGCGAAGCCGCGATTCGTCACCGCTGCGGGAAGCGCGCCGAGGACGTCCTGGACATTCGGGCCCCATTTCAGGCCGTCGCTGGCGATGTCCCAGCTATAGGCTACTTCGCCGATGGAGGAGAGCAGGCTGCGCGGATCGGCAAGGGCCTCGTCGCGGGGACCGAATATCGATGGCGCGGGCATCGTTCTGAGGCCTCAATGGCGCTGATTGCACGGGGCTGTTCGGCACCGTGCCGTCCTGGCTGGACGAGGGTTGGGGATATGTCCCGAAACGATGCAGGTTTTTGCCCTAACGCATCGTTAAGGCTGGCAGCGGGATTGCAGAATTTGCTCCGAAAATTGCGATTCGCGTCGGAGCGGGACATGACCGGAGCCGAGAGCCGGGAGGAGAGCAGCATCACGGCGCCGCGCGCGCTGGCGATGGTGCTGCTGCAGCTGGCGGCGAGCCAGGCCGAAATCGGCCCCTTCGCCCCGCGTGGGCGTGAGGCGCCGCAGGTGGCGGCGGGGCGGTATCGTGCAGCGGCTGCGCGGCATGCGACCATGCGCCGACCCCGTCTGACCGCCTGAGCGCGCGCCAAAGAAAAAGCCGGCCTTTCGGCCGGCTTCAACATTTCAGCAAATCGCGAGGCTCACGCCTCGGACTTGGCCTTCAGCACCTGGCGACCGCGATACATGCCGCTCTTCAGGTCGACATGGTGCGGACGGCGCAGTTCGCCGGAGTTCTTGTCCTCGATATAGGTCGGCTGCTTCAGCGCGTCGGCCGAGCGGCGCATGCCACGCTTCGACGGCGAAGTCTTTCTCTTCGGAACGGCCATTCTACTCTCCATCGTGCCATCGCCCGGAGGCTGGCAGTCAAAGCCACGCCACCGCCATGACGACGGATCAATCTCGTGAGGCGTTGCCCATACACGCTCGCCGCGGGGATTGCTAGTGCCTAATCGGCTTTTCCGCCAGAGGGGATCGCACAATCGCCGAGCGGGCCGAGCTGGATCGTCCGGCGCTGCACTCTGCCCGCGGCCGATTGCAGGGCGCGGCTCGGTTTCGCCGGATTGCGCAGGATCGGATTGGGCAGCGCGCCGGCGAGCCTTGCCGCCTCCGCAGGTGTGAGGCGGGCGGCCGGCTTGTGGAAATAATGTTGCGAGGCGGCCTCGGCCCCGAAGATGCCGTCACCCCATTCGGCGACGTTGAGGTAGACCTCGATCACCCTCCGTTTCGGCCAGACGAGCTCGATCAGCATGGCGAGCGGAATCTCAAGTCCCTTGCGAATGTAGGAACGGTCCGGCCAGAGGAAGACGTTCTTGGCCGTCTGCATGGTGAGGGTCGAGGCGCCACGGCTCGGCCCGTCCTCGTCATCGAGCACGCTGTTGAGCTCGATCCAGTCGACTCCAGCATGGCTGCAGAAACGCTGGTCCTCGGAGGCGATCACGGCCCGGATCAGGTTGGGGGAGATCTGCTCGAGCGGCACCCATTCCCGCTCGACCGGCTTGAACGTGAGCCAGCGGCCGAGCATCAAGGTCGAGGGCACAGGCACGAAGCGATAGAGCACAAGCCCCAGTGCCAGCAGGAGGACAAGGGAGACGAGGATGCGGTAGCACCAGCCGACCACACGGCTGATGATTCCGCGCCGCCTCGAGCGCTCCCGACTAACCACGACCGTCATGCCCCCGCACCTTGACGATCCCGCCCCCGTCCGGCAAGGCCCCGCCACGTCACCAAACCCCGAGACGCGCGCATGAGTTCCGCCCATCACGACGAAGCCCTGCCGACGCGACTGGCGCGGAATGCCGATGCGATCGAGGCGCTGCTCGACAGGTTGCTCAGCTTCGAGGACGGGCCAGGCGAGATCGCCCGTCCCGAGCGCCTGCTTGCGGCGATGCGCCATGGCGCTCTCGGCGGCGGCAAGCGCTTGCGGCCCTTCCTGGTTGTCGAGACGGCGCGGCTGTTCGGCGCGAGCGAGGCGCAGGCGCTGCGCGCGGGAGCGGCGGTCGAGCTGCTGCATTGCTATTCGCTCGTGCATGACGACCTGCCCTCGATGGACGACGACGACACCCGGCGCGGACGCCCGACCGTGCACAAGGCCTTCGACGAGGCGACCGCGATCCTCGCCGGCGATGCGCTGCTGACGCTCGCCTTCGAGGTGATGGCCGATCCGGAGACGCACCGATCGGGCGAGGTGCGCGCGGCTCTGGCGCTGTGCCTGGCCCGAGCCTCCGGCCTTGCCGGCATGGTCGGTGGCCAGATGCTCGATCTTGCAGCGGAAGGCCGCTTCGAGCCCGCGCCGCGCGCGCTTGGCGAGCCTGATATCCGCCGCCTCCAGGCGATGAAGACCGGCGCGCTGCTCCGGGCGAGCGTCGAGATCGGCGGGCTGATCGGCGGCGCCGATGCGGCCGCGCTCGATGCGCTCAGGCGCTATGGCCGCGCGGTCGGCGCGGCCTTCCAGGTCGCGGACGACATCCTCGACGTGGAGGCGACGCCGGAAGAACTCGGCAAGGCCACGGCCAAGGATGCCGACAAGGGCAAGGGCACGCTGGTCTCGGCACTCGGGCTCGAGGCCGCCAAGCGGGAGCGCGACCGGCTGCGCGACGAGGCGATCACGGCGCTGGCGGGCTTCGGCGAAGAGGCTGGGATGTTGCGCGCCGCGGCGCGGTTCGCAGCGGCGCGGCGGAGCTGATCCGAACGAGGGCGGCGGAGCTCATCGGAGCGAGGGAAGGGGAGCGAGGCATCATGCAACTACGCTGTGTCGAGTGCGGGGCGACATTCGCCCCGGAGCTGATCTACCGCTGCAAGACCTGTGGCGGCATCCTCGAACAGCTGGGCCATGACGAGGTCGCGCCCTTCTCCTTCGGCGAGGGCCGGACGCCGCTGCTGCGCGCGAGCCGGATCGAGGCGAGCCTGCCCGGCTTCTCCGGCGAGATCTGGCTCAAGGACGAGACGCGCAACCCGTCGGGTTCGTTCAAGGACCGGCTGATCTCGGCTGCGCTCGGCCGGGCGATCGCCATGGGCGTGAAGGGCGTCGTCTGCGCCTCCTCCGGCAATGCCGGGGCGGCGACCGCGGCTTATGCGGCGCGTGCCGGCGTTCCCGCCATCATCATCGTGCCGGCCCATACGCCGATGGGCAAGGTCACGCAGATCGCCGCCCATGGCGCCGTGCTGCTTCTGGTCGAGGGCCATTACAGCCGCTCCTACGACCTCGCGCGCGCGCTGGCCGAGGAGCACGGCTTTGCCAACCTGACGACGACCTTCATCAACCCCTACGCGGTCGCCGGCCTCACCGAGGTCGGGTCGGAAATCCTCGCGCAGCTCGGTCATGCCGCGCCGAGCCATGTCCTGATCCCGACCGGCAGCGGGCCGCTGGTGAAGGGCGTCTGGCAGGGGCTGCTCGATGCCGGCGCCACGACCCGGCTGGTCGCGGTGCAGGCGGAAGGCTGCGCACCGATCGTCCAGGCCTTCGAAGCGGACGCGAAGCAGGTCACCGCCTGGGGCATGCCCGAAACGATCGCGTCGGGGATCAGCGACCCGCTGATCGGCTATGAGCGCGACGGCACCTATACGCTGCGGCTGGTGCGGGAGAGCGGCGGGCTCGCGCTCTCGGTCAGCGATGACGAGTTGCGGGCCGCCATGCGGAGCCTGGCGCGGCTGGAAGGCGTCTATGCCGAGCCGACCGGCGCGAGCCCGATCGCGGCCCTGCCTCGGCTCGTCACGGAGGGGCATTTGCCGGCAGGCGCACGCGTCGTCTGCCTGATCACCGGTCATGGCTTCAAGGATGGCCGGGCCTATCAGGAGATGCCGGCTCGCACACTTCGCGTCGAAGACCCGAAGAACACGGTGGCGGTGGCGAAACTCTGCGAAGAGGCGATGCGCGAGCACGCCTAGATGATTGGACCGGATATCGTATCCGGTCTGATGATCCAGCTTCTTGTTTTCGCATCGGCTTTTCCGAAAACCGCAACCCACTTTTCGAGCCGATGCGCCAGGCCGGGGTGCCGTACCGCTTGATGACCCCGGGGCGAGGCCTTTCCCGGAATATCGTCACATTTGTTACTCTCGGTGCCGGGTATCCGGCGCCAGACTGCCACCTGATCGACATCAGCGATGAACCCCGCCCGAGGCGGGAACATCGCTCAAATCAGGAGGTTTCAGGGTCATGACGACATCAGCCGAGAATGGAAGCCAGGGTGCGCAGCCGGCGATGCATAAGCCGCCGGTCGTGTCGCAGCAGGCATGGGACGCGGCTCACAAAGAGCTGCTCGTGAAGGAAAAAGCCCAGAGCCGCGCCCGCGACGCGCTCGCCGCCGAGCGCCGGCGCATGCCATGGATGGCCGTCGAGAAGGCCTATGCGTTCGAGGGGCCGGCGGGCAAGGTCAGCCTGCTCGACCTGTTCGAGGGACGGCGCCAGCTCATCATCTATCGCGCTTTCTATGAGCCGGGCGTGTTCGGCTGGCCAGAGCATGCCTGCCGGGGCTGCTCGATGGTGGCGGACCAAGTCGCGCATCTCGCCCATCTGAATGCCCGCGACACCACGCTCGTCTTCGTCTCGCGCGCGCCGCAGGCCGAGATCGTGCGGCTGAAGGAACGGATGGGCTGGACGATGCCGTGGTTCACCATCACGGACAGTTTCGACGGTGATTTCGGGGTGGACGAGTGGCACGGCACGAATGTGTTCTATCGCGACGGCGACCAGGTGTTCCGCACCTATTTCGTCAACAACCGCGGCGACGAGCAGATGGGGAACACCTGGAACTATCTCGATATCACGCCGCTGGGGCGTCAGGAGGTCTGGGAGGATTCGCCGGAGGGCTACCCGCAGACGCCGACCTATAAGTGGTGGAACTGGCACGACAGCTATGTCGCGGACGCGGCGCCCGACAAGAGATGGGTCGAGGTCTCGGATGCCGGCGAGGCGGCGTTCAGGAACCAGGACGCGAGCGCGAAATCCCAGATGACCTAGCTCTTTGTTTTCGCATCGGTTTTTCCGAAAGCCGCAATCCACTTTTCGGGCCGATGCGCTAAGTCCGTTGGCCTCGATCCGGATGATCGTCTCTCAGGCAAAGCTGTTTGGGGCAGACGAACGGAAACAGCCCGGCGCCATGCGCCAGGCTGTTCCAAAAGTCCAAAGGCTGTGGTTCAGAACTTGTAGTTCACGCCGACGCGCAGGATGCCGCCGGCGCCGTTGCCGTCCGTGGTCGCGGTATAGAGACCGGCGGGAAGCACGCCGCCCGGCCCGTTGACGAAGGCGCGGCTCTTACGTCCCTCGCCGTTCTCGATGTAGAGACCTTCGATCTTCATCGTCCAGTTGTTGGTGAAGGCGTATTCGACGCCGCCGCCGATGGTCCAGCCGATATTGCTGGTGTTGTTGCCGGTCAGCGGATTGCTGTTCAGGCCACCATAGGCCAGACCGCCGGTGATGTAGATCAGGGTCCGGTCGATGGCGTAACCCAGGCGAGCGCGGACGGTGCCGAGATAGCCGCCGTCATTTCCGCCGCGGGCCCACCAGCTATAGGCACCCCAGGAGACGTCGCCGCCGACATCGACATACTGGATGTCGGTCTCGACACCGTAGACGATCGAGCCGACCTGGAAGTTATAGCCGATCTGGCCGCCGCCGACGAAGACGCCGTCGCCGCCGCCGCCGGACAGGATGCCGGAGGAGCCTGGCGTCGGGCCGGTGATGACGACGTCACGCGAATCCGACCAGCCCACGCCGGCATTCAGACCGACATAGAAGCCGGTCCAGGTGAACACGGGGGCGTAAATGACAGGGGGGGCCGCGCGGACCGGCAGATCGGCCGCGTAGCTCGATGTCGCCAGGCATGCCGCGAGCACGGCTGTGGATACGAGGCTTAGGCGCATGCTATCCTCCCATAGTGGCGGTTACCAAGGCTGACCGTTGCATATGAAACTAAGTCTGTGAAGTTGAATAATTTCTTACTTTTGCAGGCTAGCCGCCAAAACCTCCCGAACGTGATATTTTGATCACTCGGCCCATTGCTGAAGGCGTTTTAGATTTCGCCAAAGCAACGCCTGAAATCGCGATATCGGGGTCAGTATCGCGCGAGCACGGTCAATTGCATGGTCTTTCGCCAGCGAAATCCGAGCCTTTCGTAAAGCGAGATCGCGTTCACATTGTCTTCGAATACGTGAAGGATCGGCGTCAGCGCGCGCCCCTGCATCTGGCGGATGAGCCGCATCATCAGAAGCGCTGCATAGCCTTTGCCGCGGTGGCCGGGATCGACACAGACCGCGCTGATCTCGACAAAGCGGTCAAACCGCATCCGCTCGCCGGCCATCGCCGCGAGTGCGCCATCGGCCCGAATTCCGATATACCGACCGAATTCGATCGTTCGCGGCCCGAAGGGGCCGGGCCGGGTCCGTCCGGTGAGATCGATCATATCAGCGACATCGGCGCTGCCGAGGACCACCGGCTCCGGCCCGGCCGGCTCGGCCGTTGCCGGCGTCTCCAGGATCATCTGAACGATCGAAGCCTGACGCTCGATCCTGAAGCCGGCCGGCGGGTCCAGAACGCCGAGGCCGACCAACGCCACCCGCTCTCCAGCCGAAGTCAGCGAGGCCAGGGCCTCGAACGACGCAGGCGTTTCGCCCGCCACGGCTGCAAACGGCGCGACCTCGGGCGGGTATCGCATTGCCAGCGAGTTGCCCTCAGCAAGAGCGGCGTTCCCGGTCGTCAGGGCGGCCCAGACGGGGCTGTCGAGCAAGGGCGATGTCGCCGATAAGTTGGTTGACGACTGATTCATGAACCGCCTCGCGAATGGCAGGGAGTGCGTTGCCTTGAGCGGCGCAGCTGGCCGCCGAAGCCGACGAGACATGCGAGCGTCCGGACGACCGGGATGCCGGCAGCACGAGGAACCTAGTCTCCGTCGGGCTAGCGGCGTATCGTCGCAAACGACAATTTTGGGGTCATTTACGACAATAAATCCCACGCTGGGAGATCCGGCTTCGCCGCGAAGCGGATCGCGCTGCGGCAATCTGCGTGAGCGATGTTCGCGCGCCCTCGGGCAATGCCGCTTCTACTTGATGCCCGATGTCAGGAAGGCTTGCATGAACTGGCGCTGGAAGATGATGAAGGCCAGGACCAGCGGGGCGATCGTCATCAGCGTGGCGGCGCTGATCAGCGAGATGTCGACGCCGCTCTCGGGCGCGCCGAACAGCGACAGGCCGACAGTGAGCGGGCGTGTCTGCGGGGAGTTGGTCACGATCAGCGGCCAGAGGAAGTTATTCCAGTGCGTGGCGACCGAAACCAGCGCATAGGCGAGATAGACCGGCCGCGCGGCGGGGATATAGACGCGCCAGAGCACGCCGAGCCAGGAACAGCCCTCGACCCGCGCTGCCTCCTCGAGTTCCTTTGGCACCGACTTGAATGCCTGCCGCAGCAGGAAGATGCCGAAGGCGCTCGCCATATAGGGCAGCCCGATGCCGAGCGTGGTGTCGAAGAGGCCGATCCTGGCGATGGTGGCGTAGTTCTCGACGATCAGCACCTCCGGCAGGATGAAGAGCTGCATCAGGACGAGGATGAAGACGACGCCGCGTCCCGGAAATTCGAAGCGGGCGAAGGCGAAGCCGGCGAGCGTGCAGAGCACGAGCTGGCCGATCAGCACCGTGGTGACGAGCTTCACGGTGTTGGCGATATAGGCGAGCCACGGGGCTTGCTGCCAGACCGTGCGGATATTCGCCAAGATCCAGGGCGCCGTGAGATCACGGCCGACCACGGCGTGGATATCGTGAAAGGCGGCGAAGACCGCATAGGCCAGCGGCGAGATCCAGGTGAGTGCGAGCACGAGCGCGCCGAGAGCGTCCAGTGTGAGCCAGCGCTGCATCGCGGTTCTCATCGATAATGCGCCCGCCGGTCGATCAGGGTGAACTGCACCACGGCGATCGCGCAGAGCACGAGCAGGACGAGCATGGTCATCGCGGCGGCGCGTGGCGCGTCGAAATAGGAGAAGGCGAGCTCCCAGATCCAGTAGAGGACGAGCTTCGAGGCGTTGTCGGGCCCGCCCTTGGTCAGGATGAAGAGCTGGTCGATGAGTCTCACCGAATTGATCAACGCGTTGACCAGCACGAACAGGGTCGTCGGCATCAGCAGCGGCAGCACGACGCGGCGGGTATAGGTCCAGCGACCGGCGCCCTCGATCAGCGCCGCTTCCTTGAGGTCGGGCGGGATGGTCTGCAGCGCCGCGAGATAGAAGATCATGAAGAAGCCGGCCTCCTTCCAGATCGCGACGACGATCACGGCCCAGAGCGCGGTGTCGGGCTGGCCGAGCCAGTTGACAGAGCCGAGGCCGAGGAAGGCGAAGGGGCCGATGCCCGGCGTGTAGAAGAACAGCCAGAGGTTCGCCGCCGCGATCATCGGCAGCATGGTCGGCGTGAAATAGGCGACGCGGACGAAGGCGCGGGCCGGGATGTTCGCATTGGCCCAGAGCGCCATACCGAGCGCGATGACGATCGAGGCCGGCACGGTGATTCCGGCATAGAGCAGGTTGTTGCCGAGCACGCGCCAGAAGACGGGATCGGCGATCAGATCAGTGTAATTGTCGAGGCCGACGAAGGCGGGCGGGCGGCGGCGCGTGCCGGCCGAGAACAGGCTCTGCCAGAGTGTCGCGACCGTCGGAGCGAATGCGAAGGTCGTGAGCAGGACGAGCGCGGGGGAGAGCAGCATCCAGCCGTAGAGGGCCGTGCGCCGTCGCTCCTGTTTCAGCATGTCTGACATGGCCGCTCTCGCAAAAGGGGCTGCGGGGACGGCTTGGCCGCCCCCGCAGCTTGGGAATGCTTACTTCTGGAAGGGCTTCAGCAGCCGTTCGGCCGTGGCCTGGGCCTCGGCCAGAGCGGCCTGCGGGGTCTTGGTACCGACGACGGCGGCCTGCACCGCGTTGTTCAGCGCCTCGCGGACGCGGCCGGTCTCATAGGTCGAGAATTCGGAGATCGCGACCTTGAGCTGGTCGCGGGCGACGACCGCCTGCGGGAATTCCTTGCCGTACTGCTTCAGCGCCTCGGTCTCATAGGAAGCCGGGCTGACGCCGACATAGCCGGTTGCGATCGACCATTTGGCGGCCTGCTCGGGCGAGGTCATGTACTTGATCAGCTTCAGAGCGGCCTTGCGCTCGTCCGGCTTGGCATTCTTGAACAGGTAGAAATTGCCGCCGCCGGTGGGCGAGCCCGGCTGCTTGTGAGCGGGCAGCATGGCGACGCCGAAGTCGAACTTGGCTTCCTTCTTCACGGCGGTGAGGTTGCCGGTCGTGTGCCACATCATCGCGGTCTGGCCCGAGGTGAAGGCCTGGCGCAGCGTGCCCCACTCGATCGCGCCCTCGGGGCTAACCTTCTTCTCGGCCGAGAGCGAGCGCCAGAAGGCGAGCGCCTCGACGACGGCCGGATCGGTGAAATAGGTCTTGGTGCCGTCGGCGCTCATCAGCTCCTTGCCGTTCTCGATGGCGAAGCACTGGAACATCCAATAGGCATAGCCGGTGGTCGGGATCATCAGGCCCCAGCGGCCCTCCTTGGTGAGCTTCTTTGCGGCCGAGGCCATCTCGTCCCAGGTGCGCGGCGGCTGGTTCGGGTCGAGTCCGGCCTCGCGGAACATGTCCTTGTTGTAGAACATCACGATGGTCGAGCGCTGGAACGGCACGCCCCAGGTCTTGCCGTCGACCTTCCCGTTCGCCATCAGCGCCGGATAGAAGCTGCCGAGCCACTTCTTGTCCTCGTCGGAGGTCGCGACCTCCTCGAAGGGCACGATCAGGTCCTGCTCGATCAGGTCATAGGCATCGATCGAGAACAGCACCGAAAGCTGGGCCGGCTGGCCGCTCTTGATCGCAGAGATCGCGCGGATGCGGGTGTCGTCGTAGTTGCCGGCATAGACGGCCTCGACATCGATCTCCGGGTTCTCCTTCTCGAAGCCCTTGATCATGCCGTCGACCACGTCGGTCAGCGGGCCGCCGACGGCGATGGGGTAATACATCGTGAGTTTGGTCTGGGCGGCGGCGACGGGTGTCGCAGCGGCGGCCAGGCCGAGGAGGAGGCCGGCAAAGAGGGATTTCATGGTCAGGGACCTTTCGCTGCTGAAGAGGGGGCCGGCGCGCTGCGCGGCCTGTCGGAGGGTGAAGGGGCAATGGGCGGGTCGATGCGGCGGCCGCTGACGCGGTCGAACCAATGCGTCGCCTCGGCCGGCCAATCGAGCGAGAGGCGCTCGCCCGGCGCGACATCCGAACGGCCGGGAAGGCGCGCGGTCAGGCGGGCTTTGGCGGCGACATCGAGATGGACGAAGGTCTCGGCGCCGAGGAATTCCTGTTCGATGACCTGTGCCGCCAGCCGGCCTTCGCCCTCGGGGCGAAGCGCGATGTCCTCGCCGCGCACGGCGAAGACGGCATCGGATGCGTCACCCAGCAGCTGCGCCGGCAGCATCACCATGGGCGGCGATCCGATGAAGCTGGCCGCGAAGCTCGTCGCGGGCTTCTCGTAGATCTCGGCCGGGCTCGCGGCCTGCTCGATCCGTCCATCGCGCATCAGCACGACGAGATCGGCCATGCTCATCGCCTCGGTCTGATCGTGCGTGACATAGATGACGGTCATGCCGAGCCGCTTCTGCAGGGCGCGGATGTCCTGGCGCACGCTGTGACGCAGCTGCGCGTCGAGATTCGAGAGCGGCTCGTCCATCAGGCAGAGGGGATGGTTGGCGACGATGGCGCGCGCGAGCGCGACGCGCTGGCGCTGGCCGCCGGAGAGCTTTGCTGGCTTACGGTCTTCGAGCCCTTCGAGCCCGGTGATGGCGAGGGCCTCGTCGAGCCGCTGCCGGCGCTCGGCGCGGGGCACGCCGCGCACCTTCAGGCCGAAGACGATATTCTCGGCGACGTCGAGATGGGGGAAGAGCGCATAGGACTGGAAGACCATCGAGAGGCCGCGCTCGGAGGGCGTGAGCGCGGTGATGTCGCGCCCGTCCATCTCGATGCGGCCGGCATCGGGCGTCTCCAGCCCGGCGATCAGCCGCAGCGTCGTCGACTTGCCGCAGCCGGAGGGTCCGAGCAGCACCACGAATTGCCCGCGCCCGATCGTGAGCGAGACATCGCCGACTCCCGAGCGCGCCGAGAAGCGACGGCTCAGTCCTTTTATAGTCAGGAAGGGGGAGGCGGACATGGATGAACTCGATGACGTGCGTAGGCGGTTCGGTGGGCCTTTCGGGGCGCGGCAGGGACGGATCGCCAGCACTGGCGCGACGGCATCTCTCCGGCGCAGTGTCGCTTCGGGCAGTGCCTATGCTGGTAGAACGTCCCGTTGACGGGCCTACGTCAGCTCCATGACGTTCATATGAAATTCAAATGAGCGCGACTGGGCGGCATTCTGATCATTTGCTCACGGCGGGGCATTCGTCCGGCGCGACCGTGGCTATGGCGGGCGGGGCTGGTCGGGGGAGAGTGGCCATGGTCGACTCCCTATGCGATGCGGTTACGATGGATCGGTCCGAAATCGTCGATTTACCGATCTATTTGCCGGCTCTGAGGCATCTTTTCACGTGACTTTCAAATCTGCAACTGCTGCGAATTCGCTCGCCCGGGGTCCCTCCGAAAGCGGGAAGCGGCGCTGGCGGCAGGAAATCTTAAGAACCTGTTCACCGTCGTGAAAGCGTCACGGCTGGAGGCTATAGAACTCATATGAACACGCAGAACATTCATTTGAGCATGCGCACCGGTTCCGACGGACGGCAAATGGCGATCGCCGAGATGCTGCGAAGCCGGGACTTCATCACTGTCGAGGAGCTGGCCGTGCATTTCGCCGTCGCCACGCAGACGATCCGGCGCGACCTGATCGCCCTGTGCGATCAGGGCGTCGCGCGTCGTCGCCATGGCGGCATCGAGAGCGTGACGCAGGGCAAGAACCTCGCGTTCAAGGATCGTTCCGTGCTGAACCGCGAAGCGAAGCAGAGCATCGCGGCAGCCGTCGCGAGCCATGTGCATGATGGCGCGTCGCTGTCCTTCGGCATCGGCACGACGCCGCAGATCGTCGCCGAGGCGCTGCTCTCGACCCATCGCGACCTGAAGGTCGTGACCAACAACCTGCCGCTCGCGCTGATGGTGGCGCGCGGCTCGGATTTCACGCTCGCGATCGCCGGCGGCAATGTGCGCGGCAGCGATCTCGACGTCTGCGGTCCCTCGATCGACTCATTCTTCGCCTCCTATAAGGTCGACATCGCGATCTTCGGCGTCGCCGGCGTCGACGAGGACGGCTCGCTGCTCGATTTCTCGCAGGACGAAGTGCGCGTGCGCGAGGCGATGCTGCGCAACTGCCGCAAGTCCTACCTCGTGCTCGATTCCTCGAAATTCACCCGCGCGGCCTATGTCCATGGCGGGCGCATCGATCAGGTGACGGCGGTGTTCTGCGAAACGGAGCCGCCCGCCAGAATTCAACGGATGCTGGACCAGTCCGGTGTCCAGTTCATCAGGAGCTCCGGGCCGGCATAGCGCCGCGCCCTCACCGTGACCCCGCGCCCTCGAGGGCGCGGCGCGATGATCGCATTTCCCCGATTTTCCTCCTCGTCGCGACGCCGCGGCGGGGTCGGCCTCTTATTGTCTTTCGGAGACCAGACCATGACCGATATCGTTCTTCTCGGCCATCGCGGCAGCAACCCCTATCCCGACCATTCGCTGGATTCCTACAAGGCCGCCATCAACTGGGGCGCGGATTTCATCGAGCCGGATCTTTATCTGACCAAGGACGGCGTGCTGGTCTGCTCGCACGACAATCACGACTTCTCGAACAAGACCTATGCCGAGGCGCTGGCGGAGAACCCGAGCCTCGTCACGTTCGACCAGGTCATCGAGCTGGTGAAGGCACAGTCGATCGAGACCGGCCGCAATATCGGCATCACGCTCGAGACCAAGAGCACCAACTACGCGACCAGCGAGGCCGTGATCCAGAAGCTGGTCGAGCACGAATTCACCGACCCGTCGCGGGTCTATATCAACAGCTTCGCCTCGGGGAACCTGCAGAGCCTGCATGACCAGATCATGCCGCAATATGGCGTCGACTTCCCGCTGCTGCTGCTGACGAGCGGTATCTCGAACCTCGAACAGATCGCGCAATATGCCGACGGCATCGCGCCGTCGGTCGGCTCCTTCACCAAGGAGCAGGTCGATCAGGCCCACGCGCTCGGCCTCGAAGTCCATGCCTGGACCGTCAACGGCGCGCAGACCGACATCCAGAACCTGATCAATCAGGGCGTCGATGCGGTCTATGTCGACTCGATGAACGTCGCCCGCACGGCATTGGAGCAGATCAACGGCGTCAAAACCGTCTACGGCTCGGGCGTCGACGAGACGGTCTCGGGCAGTGCCGGCAAAGACCTCTTTTACGCCATGCAGGGCGACGACATCGTTCGCGCCAAGGGCGGCGACGACACGGTTTATGGCGATGCCGGCGACGACCTTCTTTTCGGCGGTGACGGCAACGATCATCTGGTCGGCGGTGGCGGGAGCGACTTCCTCCAAGGCGATGCGGGCAGCGATGTGCTTGATGGTGGCGCCGGCAATGACGTCATCGTCGCGAGCGGCGACACGGTCCTGTTCCGCACGGGCGCCGGCATCGATCTCGTCTCGCTCGACAATGCCAGCACGGTCAACTTCGAAGACATCGCCTCGGGCGACGTCACCGTCGTCCAGGATGGTGGCAATCTCATCATCCGCGCTGGCGACGATGCGTTCGTGATCCGCAACGGTGCGGTTGCCGCGGGGCAGCCGGCCTCGATCACCTTCTCGGATGGCGTGACCTGGGCCGGCACCGAGCTCGCCAGCCATGCGACGACCGGATCCGACGGCGATGTCGCGGCCGCGCTGCCGGCGCTCGAAGACGTGCTCGCCACCGCGCCCGACCTCGCGACCGAGCCGCCCCAGCCGCCGGTCGCGATCGGTACCGATCTCATCGTCAATGGCGGCTTCGAGGACGTCACCGGCCTGACTGTGGCCGGCAATGGCTGGGGCTGGCTCAACGAGGGCGGCACGCTGCCCGGTTGGGTCGACCGTGCCGGCAACCGCGTCGAGATCCACAAGGACATCCAGAACGGCGTCGGCCCGAAAGAGGGCACCAAATATTTCGATCTCGATGGCAACGGCCACAATGTCACGCTGGTCCAGCACATCGACCGGGCCGAAGAGGGCGCGACCTATCGCCTGACCTTCTCGATCGCCGATGCGGATGGTACCACCAATGATGATGGCGTGCGTGTGCTCTGGAACGGCCAGGTCGTCTACGAGGGCATCCCGAACGCCAGCTGGAATACCTTCAGCTTCAATGTGGTCGGCGGCTCAGGCGACGGCACGAACGAGCTGATCTTCCAGGGCACCGAGACGAACCAGAACTGGTACGGTGCCGCGCTCGACGACGTGCATTTCGTCAAGATCGCCGAGCCGGGTGAGCAGCTCCCCGACAATATCGCGCCGGACGCGGTGGCAGGCACGGCCACTGGCGACCAGGGCAAGGTCCTCACCGGCCAGCTCACGGCGACGGATGCCAATAACGACGTGCTGGCCTACAGCCTCGGCACCGGCCCGGCGCATGGCTCGGTCGTGATCAACGCGGACGGCAGCTACAAGTACACGCCCGCGACGGGCTTCGCGGGCAGCGACAGCTTCACCTTCCAGGTGAATGACGGCCACGGCGGCGTCGACCAGGCGACCATGACCCTGACCATCAAGCCGGCGCCGGTCGATCTGATCGTCAATGGCGGTTTCGAGGACCTGACCGGAGCGGATAACGGCGCCGACTGGGGCTATCGCAACACCAGCCCCGCGGGCGTCATCCCCGGCTGGACCAATATCGGCGACAATCGCGCCGAGGTGCACCGCGATACGGTCGGCGGTGTCGGTCCCGCGGAGGGCAGCTACTGGTTCGACCTCGAAGGCGCTCCGACGAATGCCAAGCTGGTCCAGACCGTTGCCGGCGTCGAGGCCGGCAAGACCTACCAGCTCAAATTCTCCATTGCCGACACCGATACGGCGCAGGCCAACGACACCGTCAACGTCTATTGGGGCGGCCAGCTCATCTGTACCGGCATTCCCAAGGGCAAGTGGCAGCAGATCACGATCGACGTCGTCGGCGGCGCCGGCGACGGCTCCAACAAGCTGATGTTCCAGAGCACCACGCCGAGCCCGAATGGCGCAGGCGTCGCGCTCGACGCTGTCTCGATGATCAAGATCGACAAGAATCCGAACCTGATCGTCAATGGCAGCTTCGAGGATCTGACCGGCGCCAATAACGGCAACTGGGTCGGCGATTGGGGCTATCGCAACGATAGCGGCGTCATTCCCGGCTGGAAGCAGACCAATACGGCCGCCGGTGGCCGCGCCGAGGTGCATTTCGACACCTTGAACGGTGTCAGCGCCAAGGACGGCAAGGCCTGGTTCGACATGGACGGCAACAAGAACAATGCCCGTCTGGTGCAGGCGGTTGCGGGCGTCGAGGCCGGCAAGGCCTATGAGCTGAAGTTCTCGCTCGCCGATATCGACGCTGCGACCAATGACGACGGCGTCCGCGTCTCATGGGGCGGCCAGATCATTTTCGAAGGCAAGCCGGGCGCGAGCTGGGAGACCTACACGATCAGCGTGGTCGGTGGTGCCGGCGACGGCAAGAACGAGCTCGTCTTCGAAGGGACCGAGACCAACAAGAACGGCTATGGTGCTGCGCTCGACGACATCTCGCTGCGCAGGCTCGACGGTCCGGTTGGGACGGAAGGCGACGACGCGCTTCAGGGCACGATCGGCAACGACACGATCAACGCGCTCGGCGGTGACGACACGGTCTTCGGCGGCGCTGGCAACGACGTGATCGACGGTGGCGCGGGTGACGATGAGCTCTCCGGCGATGATGGCAACGACGTGCTGAAGGGCGGCATCGGCGACGACGCGCTCATCGGTGGCGCCGGCAGCGACATGCTCTTCGGCGGCGAAGGCGACGATGCCCTCGATGGCGGCGCGGGCATCGACACGGCCAACTACTCCGACGACACCACCGGTATCGTGGTCGACCTCTCGGCGGGCACGGCCGAGGGCGACAATATCGGCTTCGACGAGCTGAGCTCGATCGAAACCGTCATCGGCGGCTCGGGCAACGACGTCATCACTGGCGACGATCTCGCCAACACGCTCGATGGCGGTGCCGGCAACGATACGCTGAATGGTGGCGCGGGTGACGATCTCATTCTCGCTGGCGCCGGCAACGACACGATCGACGGTGGCGCGGGCTTCGACACGCTCGATCTCTCGGCGGCGACGGGCCCGATCTCGGTCGACACCACCCGCGGCCTGATCTCGGGCGCGGGCATCGGCACCGACAGCTTCTCGAACATCGAGAAACTGCTCTTCGGAGCGGGTGATGACACCGTCACTGGTGGCAACGGCAATGACGGCTTCGATGGTGGCGCTGGCAACGACACGCTGAAGGGCGGCGCCGGCGACGACACGCTCTCCGGCGGCGACGGCAACGACCTGCTCGACGGCGGCTCGGGTAACGACCATGTCGACGGCGGCGCCGGCATCGATACGATCAAGGCAGGCTCCGGCAACGATACGATCGATGCCGGCGCGGGCAATGACGTGATCGACGCAGGCTCGGACAATGACATCATCGTTGCCGGTGCCGGCAACGACACCGTCGATGCCGGCTCGGGCGACGACCGGATCACCGGCGGCGCGGGCGACGATGCGCTGACCGGCGGCTCGGGCCACGACGCCTTCGTCTTCGCGGCGGGCTTCGGCAAGGACACGATCAGCGACTTCAAGACGACCGGCTCGAGCTCGGACGTCATCGAGTTCGCGACAAATGTCTTCGCCGATTTCGATGCGGCGATCGCCGCTGCTCATCAGGTCGGCGCGGACACGGTCTTCACGGTCGATGCCGACACGTCGCTGACGCTGAAGAACCTCCAGCTCGCCAGCCTCCACGCCGACGACTTCCACTTCGTCTGAGCGTCACGACCAAGACCGAGCGAAAGGGCGCCCGCGAGGGCGCCCTTTCCGATTCCGTCCACGGTTTGTGCTGGCGCAGCGTGAGCGGTCAGAGCGATCCCGAGACGACAGGATGGTGGCCTGTCGATTGGGCCGGGCATTGCGTGTATGAACCGGATCATCGGCCGAAGCATCATGGAGTGGCGGAGGCGTGAATCGATACCCGATGTTCAATCCGCAACTGCTGCTCAGCTTCGTTGCCGTCTGCGAGACACTGAGCTTCACGCGCGCGGCCGATCGGGTGTCGCTGTCGCAATCCACCGTCAGCCTGCAGGTCAAGCGGCTCGAGGATCTGCTCGGAAGGCCGCTTCTGGAGCGCTCGTCGCATCAGGTCGAGCTCACCGAGGAGGGAGAGCGGCTGCTGACCTATGCGCGGCGGATCATCGCTCTCAACGAGGAGGCGCATGATGCGCTGACGGGCGCCTGGCGCGACGGTGTCCTGCGGCTCGGGATGCCGGAGGATTTTGCCGTCCCCACCGTCGAGTTGCTTGCGGCATTCAGCCGGGAGCAACCGCATCTGCGCCTCGATGTCACCAGCGGGCTGAGCACCGACCTGCGCGGCGCCTATGACCGCGAGGAGCTGGACCTGATCCTGGTCAAGCAGCGGCGCGGCCAGCCGCCGCGTGCCGCGCGGCACGAGCCGCTGTTGTGGCTCGACAGCATGGCGCACCCCGCCATCGAGCGCTCGCCGGTCTCGCTGGCGATGTTCCCGCTCGGCGGGCTCTATCGTGACGAACTGTGCCAGGCGCTCGACGAGCTCGGCCTGCGTTGGCGCGTCGGCTACTGCAGCGGCAGCCTGGCCGCGCTCGCCGCGGCATCCGCTGCCGGGCTGGGCGTGACCCTTCTGCCCGCCAGTTGCCAGCTGCCGGGCCATCGGACGCTGGGCGCCGCTGAAGGCTTGGTCGAGATCACCGATTTCGAGCTGGCGCTCTACTATCGCGACAACGCACCCGTCTCGACCTTGGTTCTGGCCGAGCGGCTCGCCGCGTTCTGCCGACTGGAGCCATGATCCAGCTTCTTGTTCCGCATCGGCTTTTCCGACTACCGCAATCCATATTTCGGGCCGATGGGCTCGCCGCATTGCCGTTTCAAATAGCCAGCATTGGCAAATATCGCTGCCAAATCGCGCCTTCCGCCCGTAATCCAACGGAAACAACGAAACGGAGGCGGCGACCATGGAAGCGGGATTTCAGCAGAGCAGACGCGCGTTTCTCGGCCAGACGGGAGGCTTGGCCACCGCTTGCGCCGTTATCGGCCTGGCGAGCGGCAGTGCTACGGCGGCGCCCGCTACCAGGAGCAGCGCCGCGCCCACGACCGGAACGCAGAGCGTGACCGACCAGCATTACTGCCTGACGGATGTACGGCTCGAGGACGGCTTCGAGTATGACGGCGACACCGTGATCGCGACGCGCACGGGGCTCTATACGCTTGAGATCAAGGCCGGCAAGATCGTCGCGCTGCATTCGGCAGGTAGCGCTCTGCCGGCCGGCCTGCCTCGCTATCAAGCCCATGGCCAGCTCGCGCTGCCGACGATGCGGGACATGCACATCCATCTCGACAAGACGTTCTATGGTGGTCCGTGGCAGGCGCCGCTGCCGCGCCAGGGCAAGACGATCCTGGACATGATCGCGCGCGAGGAAAAGCTGCTGCCGCAGCTCCTGCCGACTTCGCAGCAACGGGCCGAAGCGCTGATCGCCCTGCTTCAGTCCAAGGGCACGACGGTGGCGCGCAGCCACTGCAATATCGATCCGGTCAGCGGCCTCAAGAGCCTGGAGCATCTGCTGCGCGCGCTGGAGAACCATCGCGACGACTTCAGCTGCGAGATCGTGGCATTCCCGCAGCACGGGCTTCTGCATTCGAAGGTCGATGGCCTGATGCGGGAAGCGATGCAGATGGGCGTTGCCTATGTCGGCGGGCTGGATCCGACCAATGTCGACGGGACCATGGAAAGGTCGCTCGACGCCATGTTCCAGATTGCGCTCGATACGGGCAAGGGTGTCGATATCCACCTGCACGAGACGAGCCTGGCCGGTGTCGCCGCGATCAATTACATGATCGCCACCGTCGAGAAGAACCCGGCCTTGCGCGGCAAGGTGACGATCAGCCATGCCTTCGCCCTCGCCACGCTGGCCCCGGGGGCGGTCACGGAGACCGCCGCGCGCATGGCGACGCAGGGTATGACGATCGCCTCGACGGTGCCGCTTGGCAGCATGACGATGCCGCTGCCGCAGCTGAGCGAGAAGGGCGTGTTCGTGATGACGGGCACTGACAGCGTCTATGATCACTGGTCGCCCTTCGGGCGCGCCGACATGCTCGAGAAGGCGAATCTCTACGCCCAGCTCTACCGCGGGAGCGACGAGTTCCGTTTGTCGCGGGCGATGGCGATCGCCACCGGCGGGGTGCTGCCACTCGACGACAACGGCAAACGGGCATGGCCCAAGATCGGCGACGACGCCGCCTTCACGCTGGTCCCCGCCAGCTGCTCGGCAGAGGCTGTCGCTCGCCTGCCGGATCGCAGCGCGACCTTCCATCGCGGCCGCATGGTTTTCGGCAGCGTCGGGGTCGCCTGACGATTAGCTGCCGGACGCGGCGATCTGAAAGCGAAGGCCCGCCGCCGGCGAGCGCGGCGGCCAGCTCGGGCGGCGCAGTGATCGACTAGAGCCCGACGCTACCCTGCATGATCCCGCCATCGGCGAAGATCGTCGTTGCGGTCAGGTAGCTCGCGCCCTCGCCGGCCAGGAAGACCACGACATTTGCGATCTCGCCGGGGTCGGCGAGACGGCCCAGGGGAATGGCGGCGTCGAGCTTCGCCAGCAGCGCCGGATCCTTCATCGTCGAGAGATTGATCGGGGTCGCGACCGCGCCGGGGCCGACGCCGACGACGAGGATGCCGTGGGGCGCGAGCTCGACGCCCGCCGTGCGGGTCAACATCCGCATGCCGCCCTTGGCCAGGCAATAGGCCGTGTTGCCCGGCATCGGCCAATCCTCGTGCACCGAGGTGATATTGATGATCCGGCCCGGCGTGCCCTGCCTGATCATCTGCCGGGCGGCGATCTGGGTGCCGAAGAAGGCGCTCTTCAGGTTGATCGAGAGCACCTTGTCATATTGCGCCTCGGTCGTCTCCAGCACCGAGGTGCGGGTCTCCACCCCGGCATTATTGACCATGATGTCGATATGGCCGAACTCTGCCACCGCCGCATCGACCAGTCGCTGCAACTGCTCGACCTTGCTGACATCGGCCTCGACGCCGATCGCCTCGGATCCGAACGCGGCGATCTCCTGCTTGAGCGTCTCGGTTGCCGCGGCGTCGGAGATGAAGTCGATGACGATATTGGCGCCGGCCTTGGCGAGGCCAAGGGCGATCGCCCTGCCGATGCCGCTATTGCCGCCAGTGACGATCGCAACCTTGCCTTTCAGTGACATCGCTCGTCCTTCCGATCGCAGGTGTTCAACGCGTTGCAGGATCTCTCAGCCATCCCCTCAGCTCGGCGCGGACCTGGTCGCGAGCTGGTCGATCAGGCAGGCGACGAGCCCGGTCCATCCCGTCTGGTGCGAGGCACCGAGGCCGCGGCCGGTATCGCCGTCGAAATACTCATGAAACAGCACGAGATCGCGGAAATGCGGATCGGTCTGCAGCTTGGCATTATCGCCGAAGACCGGTCGCTGTCCGTCCTTGCCGCGCAGGAACAATCCTATCAGCCGCCGGCTGAGCTCGTCGGCGACCTCGTCCAGCGTCAGCCTGGTGCCGGAACCGGTCGGAGCCTCGACCGTGAGGCCCGGCCCATAATAATCATGGAAACGCCGCAGGCTTTCCAGCAGCAGGAAATTGACCGGCATCCAGACCGGGCCGCGCCAGTTCGAGTTGCCGCCGAACAGGCCGAGCGTCGATTCCGCCGGAAGGTATCTGACCTCATGGCGCTTGCCCTCGAGCTCGAAGATACAGGGCTGGTCGAGATAGGCGCGCGACAGCGCGCGCACCCCGTGCGGCGACAGGAACTCGCTTTCGTCGAGCATCCGTTCGAGCAGCTTGACCATCCGGAACCGGCGGGCGAGCGACAGCAGGTGGCGGCCATCGGCTCCCGGATCGTTCCAGCGTGACACCAGCAGCGCGAGAGCGCTGTGCTGCTGGTGGAAATAGGCCATGCGCTCGAGCAAGCCGGGCAGCTTGCGCAGGTTCTCGCCCTCGACCACAGCGACGGCGAAGAGCGGGATCAGCCCGACGACCGAGCGGACCCGCATCGGCTGGACCGAGCCGTCGGGCAGGCAGAGCTGGTCGTAGTAGAAATTGTCCGTGTCGTCCCAGAGGCCGCTGCCCTTGCCGTCGCGTCCGGTCATCGCCGAGGCGATATGCAGGAAGTGATCGAAGAACTTTGAGGCCATGTCCTCATAGGCCTTGTCGTGCTGACCGAGCTCGACGGCGATGTGGAACATGTTGAGGCAATACATCGCCATCCAGGCGGTGCCGTCGGATTGCTCGATATAGCCGCCGCCCGGCAGCGGCTTCGAGCGGTCGAACAGGCCGATATTGTCGAGCCCGAGGAAACCACCCTCGAAGATATTGAGGCCGCGCGCATCCTTGCGGTTCACCCACCAGGTGAAGTTCATCAGCAGCTTCTGGAAGATGCGCTCCAGGAACTCGACATCGCCGACACCCTCGTTCCAGCGCTTGTCGAAATCGTAGAGATGCAGGGCCGCCCAGGCCTGGACCGGCGGATTGACGTCGCTGAGCTCCCATTCATAGGCCGGCAGCTCGCCGTTGGGATGCATCATCCAGACCTCGCAGAGCAGCAGGAGCTGGCGCTTGGCGAAGTCGGGATCGACCAGCGCCAGCCCGATGCAGTGGAAGGCGAGATCCCAGGCAGCGAACCAGGGATATTCCCATTTGTCCGGCATCGAGATGATGTCGGCCGCGCTCAGGTGGCGCCAGTCGCTGTTGCGTCCGTGCTTGCGCGCTTCGGGCGGCGGCGGCTCGCCCGGGTCGCCGTCGAGCCATTCGGCGACGTCGTAACAGTAGAACTGCTTGCTCCAGAGCATGCCCGCAAGCGCCTGGCGCTGCACGAGGCGCGTATCCGCATCGGCGATGTTCGCCTGGAGCACGGCATAGAAGCTGTCCGCCTCGGCCTTGCGTGCTTCCACCGTCGCATCGAAATCGGCAAAGCCGGCCGTCCTATCCGCCCCGACGCAAAGCTGGACGCGCACCGTGACCGTAGCTCCAGCCGGCACGTCGCGCTGATAGAGTCCCGCGACCTTGGTGCCGCGGCTCTCCGGGTTGATCGCGGCCGCCTGGCCCTCGACGACGAAGTCGTTGATGCCGTCCTTGAAATAGCCGCGGGTGGCGGCGCTGCCGAAAACCTTGGCGATGTTCGTATCGTTGTCGCAGAAGAGCAGCCGGTCCGGTGCCTCGAAGCTCAGGGCGAAGCGGCCGAGCGCGTCATGGTCGCCGAGGACTTCGCCTTGGCCCTGCTCGCTCATCTGCGGGCGTCGTCTCTCGGACCAGCTCCAGATGTTGCGGAAGACGGCCTGCGGCAGAATATGGATCGGTGCGGCCTCCGGACCGCGATTATGCACGGTGACGCGCATCAGGATGTCGCCCGGTGCAGCCTTGGCGTATTCGACGTCGACATCGAAATAGCGATCATCGTCGAACAGGCCGGTATCGATCAGCTCGAATTCGGGTTGGCCATGGCCCTTGCGCCGGGCGTTCTCGTCGATCAGCTGCTGATAGGGATAGGCGCCCTGGGTGAGCTTGTAGCGCATCCGGCCATAGGCGTGGCTCGGGATCGCATCGAGATAGTAATAGAGTTCCTTGACGTCCTCGCCGTGATTGCCCTGATGGTTGGTCAGGCCGAAGAGCCGCTCCTTGAGGATCGCGTCCTTGCCGTTCCAGAGCGTCAGCGACAGGCAGAGCAGCTGGCGGTCGTCGCAGAAGCCGGCAATGCCGTCCTCGCCCCAGCGATAGGCGCGGCTGCGGGCCTGGTCATGCGGGAAATATTCCCAGGCGGAGCCGTCCGGGCTGTAATCCTCGCGGACCGTGCCCCATTGCCGCTCGCTGACATAGGGTCCCCAGCGCCGCCAATGTTCGACCTCGCCGGGCGTCCCGCGCAGCCTTAGTCGTTCAGGGTCGAGGGGAGCCGGCATTGTCGGTCCTGGCGAGGCGAGCGATCCGCCTTCATATCAGGCCAGGCTTGCGATGTGCACGCTATCGAGCGGCCCTGCACCGGCGAGGACGCGCGCCACCAGGCCGATCGTCCGCTCCGTGAGGCGATCCCCGCGAAATTTCGCTTGCAGGTAGCAAGAATCTTAACTGCAACTTCCGTGAGCCATGCCGCGACCTTGAAAGCACTCAAGCAGTGCTTTATATAATTTGCATGGTCAGGAAGCCCCAAGCGACAATGGCGTTCTTGCTGATGCCGACCGACGAGGATCGGGACGCGCTGCAGTCGACGCTCGACGCCTATCGCCAGGCGATGGCGATCCTCGACGGTACCAAGGGGGCCAATCTCGTGGCGCTGCACGAGGAGGCCTATGAGGAGATCAGGGCCCGCACCGGCCTTCCCTCACGGATGGCGACCTTGGCCCTGCGCGACCACAGCAGGCATTCGGCCGGCGACGAGATCGTCGACATACCCCTCGATTCCAAGCTGTTCGCCGTCAAAGGCCCGGACAGCATCAGCCTCGCTACCGTGAAAGGCCGTGTCGTCGTCCCCTATACGGTGGATGGCTATCGCGACGGTTGGGACGATTTTGCCGAAGCGCGCCTGTCCTTCAGCGGATCGGCCATCAGCGTCCAGGTCGCCGTCCAGGCCAGAATTACCCCGAAGAAGGAGAGCATGATGTCCAATGAAGGTATCCTTGCCCGCCTCGGCCGCGTGATCGCCGGCGTCGTCAACAATGCGGTCGATGTGGCGGAGGGCGCCAATACCACCGCCGTCGCGCAGCAGGCCGTGCGCGAGATCGAGAAGATCGCCGAGGAGGCGAGGGCGGCTCTCGGCGTCGCTGTCGCCGCCGGCCATCGCCTCAAGGCGAAGGCGAAGGATCTCGACGACGAGATCAAGGATCTCGACGAGAAGATCAGGACCGGCCTGGAGAAGGGCCGGGACGATCTCGCCCGCGCCGCCACCGGCGTCCAGATCGATCTCGAAGCCCAGCTCACGGCGATCACCAAGGCGATCGCCGAGAATGCCGGCGAGACCGCGGATGCCGAGGCGACGCTGCGCAGCATCGCCTCGGCGCGCGCCGATGCGGTGAAACGCCTCGACGATGCCAGGAAGGCCGAGCAGGCGGCAGCCGCCGCCGGCACGCCGGCCTCGCCCTCGCAGCGCAACGATCAGCGCCTCGCCGCCGCATTGTCGGCCGTCGAGCGCGTGACCGGCGTTCCCGCCAAGCCCACGACCGGGGCCGCGGAGGTCGAGGAACTCGGCCGCATCCAGCGGGACGATGCGATCGAGGCGCGGTTGCGGGCGTTCAAGGAAGGCCAACGCTGATGGACGGCATCATCCAGCCGGGCACGGGTCCCTTCTGGGTGGCGCTGATGGTGGTCGCCGGCATCGGCCTGATCGAGATCGTCTCGGTCCTGATCGGGGCATCGGCCTCCGGCCTGCTCGATGACGGCCTGGGCCATCACGGACCTGGCGACCATGAGGCCGGCCTGCTCGGAGGCTGGATGTCCTGGCTCAATGCCGGCGGCGTGCCGATCCTGGTGCTCGCCGTGATCCTGCTCTCGGCCTTCGCCGCGATCGGCTTCGCCATGCAGAGCGTCGCAGCCCATATCGTGCGGCCGCTCCCCATCATGATCGCCGCGCCGGCGGCGCTCCTCGCCGCGATCCCGCCGACGCGATGGCTGAGCCGCGGCATCGCCCGCATCATCCCGCGCGACGAGACGAATGCGCTGAGCCAGGTCGATTTCATCGGGCTTGTCGGCACTGTCACGATCGGCCCGCTCGATCAGGGGAATCCCGGCTCGGTCCGGGTGAAGGACCGCCACGACAACATCCACACCCTGCGCACGAAGGCTGCGCCGGGCCATTCCATTGCAACCGGCACGATCGTCCTGATCGTCGACGGAGCCGATGGCCTCTTCGAGGCGATTCCCGCTCCCGAAAACGTCACAGGCGCGGCCCCGAACAGGATTTGAGACATGGATTTTCTGTCCTTGGGTATCATCGCCGGCGCCATCCTCACGGCGATCGTCGTCATCGGCGTCATCATGACGTCGCTCTACACCCGCGCCACGCGCGACAAGGCCTATGTCCGCACGGGCCTCGGCGGCAAGAAGGTGGTTGTGGATGGCGGCTCGGTCATCTTGCCGATCTTCCACTCCTATTCCTGGGTCTCGCTCAGCACCTTGCGGCTCGAGGTGAAGCGCGCCGAAAACGAGTCGCTGATCACCAAGGACAGGATGCGCGCCGATATCACGGCCGAGTTCTATGTCCGCGTGAAGCCCGATGCCGAGAACATCGCTCTGGCGGCCCAGACGCTCGGCGACCGCACGAACGACGCCGACGCACTGAAGGCCCTCGTCGAAGCCAAGTTCGTCGACGGCCTGCGTTCCGTGGCCGCGACCATGTCGCTGCGCGATCTGCAGGAGCAGCGCGCCGAGTTCGTGAAGTCGGTGCAGGCCGCCGTCGCCCATGACCTGCAATCGAACGGCCTCGAACTCGAATCCGTCTCGCTGACGCGCCTCGACCAGACCGATATCAAGCACTTCAATCCGAACAACTCGTTCGACGCGGAAGGCTTGACGGCGCTGACCAAGATCACCGAAGAGCGCAAGCGCGAGCGCAACCAGATCGTCCGCGACAACGAGGTCGAGATCGCCACGAAGGACCGCGAGGCCAGCCTTCGCCGCCTGACGATCGAGCGCGAGCAGCGCGACGCCGAGCTGACGCAGGAACGCGACATCGCCAACAAGACCGCGGAGACGCGCGCCGAAGCCGCCAAGGCCGAGCAGCAAGCGCGCCTCTCCGAGGAGACCTCCCGCCTCGAGACCGAGCGCGGCATCGCCGAGCGTGATGCGGAAGCCCGTCAGGCGCGGGAATCCGCCCGTATCGCCGCCGAGCGTGGCATTGCCGAGCGCGAAGCCGAGGCTCGCAAGATCACCGAGACGGCCCGCATCGAGGCCGCCATCGCAGTTGCGCAGAAGACGGAGGAGGAGGCGGCCGCGCGCGCCAAGGCCGACGAGGCCAAGGCCGCTGCAGTCACGGCCGAAGAGCAGGTCACGACGGCCCGCGCCGTCGAGGTTGCCGAGCGCGCCAAGCGGATCGCAGTCATCGATGCGCGTCGAAGCGCCGAGCAGGACGCCACCGCCATCACGGTCAAGGCCGAGGCCGAACGCGAGGCCGCGCAAAACCTCGCCGCCGCGACCAAGATCCAGGCAGAGGCGGAAGCGGAGGCGGCAAAGGTCCGGGCCGTTGGCGTCATCGAGCTCGGCGAGGCCCAGGCGCGGGCGGAGCGTGCCAAGAACGAGGCGCGCAACGCATTGGCCCCAGCCATCATCGATTTCGAGCTCAGCAAGGCGCGCGTCGAGATCGTGCCGGCGGCGCTGGCGCAGGCGATGAAGCCGATCGAGAAGATCTCCGATATCCGGATCTTCAGCGCGGGCAATCTCGTCGGCGCGTTGAATGGCGCCGCTGCGGGCGAGCGGACCGACGGCGCCGTGGGCGATCTCACAAGCCAGCTGCTGAGCTTCACGGCGCAGAAGCCGATCCTGGATGAGATCCTCAATCAGGCCGGCTTCAAGGGCGCGGACCCGACCCAGGCTCTGCTGGCCGCCTCGGTTGCGTCTGCGTCTCCGATCCAGCCCAAGCCTTCGGCGGTGACGAAGGAAAACTAGTCGAGAGGGCATTGCACGGAGTGCCCGCGCAGCACGCGGGCATTTCGGGCACTCAGCCTGAACTAGCGCACTCGCGCTGGCCCCTGGCGACTCCCGAAGAACCGATTGACAACTGGCCCATTTCTTGCCCGGCTAGCTATGCTGCTGGCCGTGTCGGCAGTGCGAGCGCATCGGGAAATGGGAGGTCGTAATGGGCATTCATGACGATAAGGCTTCAAGCAGCGATACGGACCTGACACTGGAGCGGCGCAGCCTGTTCGGCCTCGGCCTCGCCGGGGCGGCGCTTGGCGGCCTCGCTGCCGGAAGCCTCGCGACGTTGGCGCCGACCGCGGCCAGCGCTCAAACGGTAGCCAAGAGCAAGCTCTACACCATCAAGGAGCGCGGCAAGCTGATCGTCGGCACCGGCAGCACCAACCCGCCCTGGCACTTCCAGGATGCGAGCGGCAAGCTCGTCGGCATGGATATCGACCTCGCGCGGCTGCTCGCCAAGAACCTGTTCGAGGATCCGGAGAAGGTCGAGTTCGTGCTGCAGGGCTCGGATGCGCGCATTCCCAGCCTCGTCACCGACAAGGTCGACATCGTCGTGCAATGGATGACCGTGACGGGCGGACGCGCCCAGCAGGTCGATTTCACCATTCCCTATTATCGCGAGGGCGTCGGCCTGATCCTGCTGGCGCGCGGGGGCAAGTACAAGAATTACGAGGAGCTGAAGAAGGCCGGCAAGGAGGTCGCCATCGGCGGCATGCAGAACGTCTTCCTCGAGGAATGGATCCACAAGGCGCTGCCCGACGCCAAGGTCGATGCGTTCGAGAGCCCTGACGCGGCGATGCAGGCGCTGAACGCAAGGCGCATCGACGCCTCCATGCAGGACCAGTCGGCGATGCGCTGGCTGATGCAGCAGGCGCCCGGCCGCTTCGTCGATTCAGGCTTCGGCTGGATGCCCAATTCCTATGCGTCCGCCGTGAAACCGGGCGACCCGACCTGGCTGAACTGGGTCAATACGGTCTACAAGGAGGCGATGATGGGCGTCGATTTCGACTATTTCGCCGCCTCCTACAAGAAATGGTTCGGCATCGAGCTGCCGATCCCGAAGGTCGGCTTCCCGCAGGAATTCGCCTGAGCGCCGCCGGGCCTTCGGGCCCTCGTTCTGCCGGCGGGCGGGCCCTCCGTCCGCCGGTTCCTGGAACCTGGCGGCTGGCATGATCGACTATCATTTCGACTGGTCCGTCATTGCGCGGAACTCCGGCAAGCTCTTCGACGCGCTGATGCTGGGCTTGACCCTTGCGGTCATCTCGCTGGCGATCGGCTGCGTCATCGGCCTGCTTGCCGCCTATGCCCGCGTCTCCGGCAAATGGTGGCTGTCGCGGCCGGCCTGGCTCTATGTCGAGTTCATCCGCTGCACGCCGCTCCTGCTCCTGATCTTCTTCCTCTATTTCGGCCTGCCCGAATTCGACATCACCTTCCTCGACAAGACCCAGAGCTTCGTCCTGTCGCTCTCGCTCTATGCCGGGGCCTATATGTCGGAGGTTTTTCGTGCCGGCCTGTCCTCGATCCCGAAGCAATATGTCGAGGCGGCCAAGGCGATCGGCCTGCGGCCCTGGCAGCGGCAGCTCTACGTCATCCTGCCGGTGATGTTCCGCATCACCTTGCCGGCGATCGGCAACAACCTGATCTCGCTGTTCAAGGACACCTCGCTGGCGGCGGCGATCGCCGTTCCGGAACTGACCTTCACCGCGCGGCAGATCAACGCGAACACCTTCCGCGTCATGGAAGTCTGGCTGACGGCGAGCGCGCTCTACCTCGCCACGGCCTATCTGATCGCCCTGCTGCTGCGGCTGCTCGAGCGCCGCTACGCGGCCATTCGCTGAGGCTGCGCTCATGGACGCCTGGATGACCCCCGGCAGTTTTCTCTTCGAGGCCTGGCAGGCGCGCCAGGGCCTGCTCAGCGGGCTTGGCGTCACGCTGCTGAGCTCGATCTTCAGCATCGTCATGGCGACGATCTGCGGCCTGGCCATGGGCGTTGCGCTCACCTTCGGCTGGTGGTGGCTGCGCCTGCTGTCGCGGCTCTATGTCGACCTGATGCGCGGTATCCCGGTGCTCGTGCTGATCCTGTTCACCTATTACGGGCTGGCGTTGTTCGGCATCAATGTCGCGGCGTTCTGGGCAGGCGTGATCGCGCTCGGCGCCTTCGCCACGGCCCATGTCGCCGAGAATTTCCGCGGCGCCGTCGAGTCGGTCCCGGCCGGCCAGATGGAGGCGGCCAAGGCGATCGGCCTGACCTTTCCGCGGCGGCTCTGGTACGTGATCATGCCGCAGGCCTTCCGCCGCATGCTGCCGCCCTGGGTCAATACCGGGCTCGAAATCGTCAAGGGCACGACGCTGCTCTCGATCATCGGCGTGGTCGAGCTGCTGCTTGCCTCGCAGCAGGTCATGGCCCGCAATTACATGATCGTCGATTTCTACCTGCTCGCCACGGCAATGTACCTGATCATCAATTTCGCCCTCGCGCAGCTCGGCGGGCTGCTGGAGCGGCGCTTCTCCTATTTGCGCTACTGAGGGCCAGGATGACCGACCAACCTCTCCTGCAGGCAACGGCCGTCCATAAGAGCTTCGGCCAGATCGAGGTGCTGAAGGGCATCGACCTCACGGTCCGGCAGGGCCAGGTCGTCTCCCTGATCGGCGCGTCGGGCTCCGGCAAGACGACCTTCCTGCGCTGCGTCAACCTGCTCGAGGAGCATGATGGCGGCGAGATCCTGCTCGATGGCGATCCGATCGGCTATCAGCTTCGCGGCGGCAAGCGGCGCCGGCTTAGCGAGACGAAGGTTTCGGCCCAGCGCGCCCGGATCGGCATGGTCTTCCAGCAGTTCAACCTGTTCCCGCACCTGACGGCGGGGGACAACGTGATGCTCGGCCTGACCAAGGTGCTCGGCAAGGGCAAGGCCGAGGCACGGGAGATCGCCGAGCACTGGCTCGGCCGTGTCGGCCTGGCCGAGCGGCGCGACCATTACCCCTACCAGCTCTCCGGCGGCCAGCAGCAGCGCGTCGCGATCGCGCGCGCGGTCGCGATGCAGCCGCGCCTGCTGCTTTTCGACGAGGTGACCTCGGCGCTCGATCCCGAGCTCGTGGCGGAGGTGCTCGGCGTGATGCATTCGCTCGCCGATTCCGGCATGACGATGCTGCTCGTCAGCCACGAGATGCTGTTCGTGCGCGACGTCTCGCACCATGTCGTCTTCCTGGACCAGGGCCGTATCGCCCAGCAGGGCCGGCCGGCCGAGGTGTTCGACAATCCCGAAAGCGAGCGCCTGCGCAGCTTCCTCGGCCGCTTCCACGGCATCTTCGGCAAGGCGAATGGCGGCGGCTGAGGGCGCGGCAGCGCTTGCGGACTTGCGGGTATAAGCTGGAACGTCCTTCTTAGGCGCTCAATGATCTAACCCTTTGTTTCAGCATCGGCATTTACCGAAAACCGCCTTCCACTTTTCGGGCCGATGCTCCAAGCGGGAGCGAGGCCGCCATGAACCTGCACCTGATCATCTCCGGCGTGGTCCAGGGCGTCGGCTATCGGCAATGGCTGCGGCGACGCGCGCTCGCCGCGGGCCTGACGGGCTGGGCGAGGAACCGCGCCGACGGGACGGTCGAGGCGGTATTGTCAGGCCAGTCCGAGGCAGTCGAGACACTCGTGGGCGAGGCGATGCGCGGCCCGTCCGGCGCCAGGGTGGATGGCATCGACCGCCGCGAGGATCGGAGCTTGCGCTCTGATGGCGCCGGCGCGGATTTCGTTATCTTGCCGACGCTCTAGAGCATTTCCGCGCTTCTCCGAATCGCGGAAATTCTCTAGCCCTTTGTTTTAACGCATTTTCTTCACGCGAACCGGTATCCACTTCGCTCGAAAATGCTCTAGAGCGTTTCCCGGTTTGATTGAATCGAGAGGGATTCCCCTGGGTTTTGGATTGTGATTCAAGATGCTGGCTGGGCGGAGGCCAGCATCGCATGGTCCGAGCTCTCTCGAATGATCTGCGTGAACGTGTGATTGCGGCGGTTCTTGCCGGCGAGACGAGCCGCACTGTGGCGGCCCGGTTCGGGGTCGCGGTCTCTTCGGTGATCAAGTGGGCGCAGCGGCATCGTGCGACAGGCTCTGTTGCACCAGGGCAGATGGGCGGCCATCGCAAGCGGGTACTGGAGCCGCACCGCAGCTTCATCGCCGAACGGATCGAGCAGTCCCCGCATCTGACGCTTCACGCCCTCAAGGCGGAATTGGCGGCGCATGGGGTTTGCATCTCGCATGACGCGATCTGGCGCTTCTTGCGACGCGAGGGGCTGCGCTTCAAAAAAAACGATATTCGCGCTTGAGCAGACCAGAGCCGACATCGCCCGCCGGCGCCAGCGTTGGCGGGCATGGCAGCGTGGCCTCGATCCCGACAGGCTCGTCTTCATCGACGAGACCTGGATCAAGACCAACATGGCGCCGCTCTACGGCTGGGGACAGAAGGGCAAGCGCCTGAGCGCCCGTGCGCCCCATGGCCACTGGCGCACCCTGACCTTCCTCGGAGCCCTGCGCGCCAACGCCCTGACCGCCCCTTGCGTCTTCGACGGCCCGATCAACGGCCCATGCTTTTGCGCCTATGTCGAACAGGTGCTCCTGCCGACCCTCAAGCCGGGTGACATCGTCATCATGGACAATCTCGGCAGCCACAAATCCGCAGCCGTCCGCCAAATCATCAGGTCGGCTGCCGCCAGGCTCTGGTTCCTGCCGCCCTACTCGCCCGATCTCAATCCGATCGAGCAGGCCTTCGCCAAGATCAAACATTGGCTGAGGCAGGCCCAGATGCGGTCCGTCGAAGACACCTGGCGACAGGTCGGACACCTCGTCGAGACCATCACCTCAGACGAATGCGCAAATTACCTCAACAACGCCGGATACGCTTCAATCAAAACATGAAACGCTCTAGCTTCTTGTTTTCGCATCGGCTTTCCCGAAAGCCGCAATCCACTTTTCGGGCCGATGCGCTAGCCTCAGCGCCAGCGGCTGAAGGCGTCGGCCAGCGTCTGGTTGCCGGATACGCCCTTCTCGAAGGTGATGATGCCGCGCCGGCCCGAGGCGAAACGCACGGGGATGTCGATCCAGGAGCGGGATTGCATCAGGTCGATATTGCGGTCGATCTCGACCGGGACATTCGACAAGGCGGCGACGAAGAGGTTTTCGCCCAGGGCCGAGCTGATCGCCGAGAGCGGCGCGCCGCGCTCGTTCTCGTCGGTCTTGAACTGCGGCACGCCGACCTCGCGGATCGTATCCGCGGCTGCGCCGGTGCGGGTGAAGCGCATGCCGATGATATGCGAAGCCGGGAAGGCGCTGTCGGCATTGCGGCGGATGGTGAAATCGAGGCTCAGGCCGGCATCCGGAATCTCGACCGTGGCGCGCACGATGGTCTCGACCGGGCGGCCCTGGCCGGCGCTTTCGCTGTCCAGCCGCCAGAAGACGCGGCCGTTGATCGCCTGTGGCTGCTGCGGGTTATCCGGCACCTCCGTGTAGAGGATCGCGCGCTGGGCGACGGCGATATCGCTGCCCTGCGCCGCCGGGGCCGTGGCGTTGCCGCCCGTGCGCGGCGCCTGGTTCGGGTTGTTCTGGGGTGCGCCGCTATCGCCGATCCGGTCGTTGATCTTGCCGGCGGAATCGGTCGAGGAGGGCTGCTGCTGCGCCGGCGTCTCGACGCGGGGGCGTGTCGTCGTGTCCGTCGGGCTGAATTTGTTGACGTAGATCGCAGTGCCCGCGATGGCGATGACGGCGATGGCGACGCCGCCGCCGACGATGGCGGTGCGAATATGCACGGGGTCGACGCGGCGCTCGCGCGGCGGCGCGACGCGCGGGCGGATGACCTGCGCCTCCACGGGCTCCGGCTCAAGCGGCTCGTCGTCGAAATTGCGCGGCTCGTCCTCGGCTGCATCCTGGAAGGAGCGCGGCGTCGCTTCCGGCGGCGCGGCCGCCGGCTCCGGCGGGCTGGGGCGCGGCGCGGGCGCAGGTGGCTGGGGTTGCGGCTGTGGCTGCTGCGGCAGGCCGCCCTCGTTCTCGCTGAGCTCGGCCTCGACGCGTGAGACCGCCTCGTCGAGCGCCAGGCGCTCGCGCATGATCTCCGCCTCGCCCAGCGGCGGATCGAGGCTGCGCAGTTGCGCCACGAGCGCCGACCGCGCGCGGTCATAGACCGCGCGGCGTGCTTCGGGGGACTTGTCCGGCAGCCCGGCGATCGCACGCGCCAGGATGGGATAGAAATCGGCCATGGGGCTCAATTGTCCGTGTCAGGCTGCCCCGTCAACCCTCGAATGGATTATGCACCAGGATCGTATCGTCGCGCTCCGGGCTGGTCGATAGCACGGCGACCGTCGCACCGATCAGCTCCTCGATGCGCCGGACGTATTTGATCGCCTGCGCCGGCAGGTCGGCCCAGGAGCGGGCATTGGCGGTCGAGCCCTCCCAGCCCTCGATCACCTCGTAGATCGGCTCGACCCTGGCCTGGTCGCTCTGGCCGGCCGGCAGATGCTCGAGCACCTCGCCGTCGAGCCTGTAGCCGGTGCAGACCTTGATCTCCTTGAAGCCGTCGAGAATGTCGAGCTTGGTCAGGGCGATGCCGTCGATGCCGGAGGTCTTGACCGTCTGGCGCACGAGGCAGGCATCGAACCAGCCGCAACGGCGCTTCCTGCCGGTGACGACGCCGAATTCCTTGCCCTTCTGGCCGATCAGCTCACCGATCTCGTCGAAGAGCTCGGTCGGGAACGGGCCCTCGCCGACGCGGGTCGTATAGGCCTTGGCGATGCCGAGCACATAGCCGACGGCGGAGGGGCCGAGGCCGGAGCCGGTCGCGGCCTGGCCGGCGACGATGTTGGAGGAGGTCACGAACGGATAGGTGCCGTGGTCGACATCGAGCAGGGCTCCCTGCGCGCCCTCGAACAGGATGCGCTTGCCGGCGCGCCGCTGCGCATCGAGCAGCGCCCAGACCGTGTCGGCATAGGGCAGCACGTCGCCGGCGATCCGGGTCAGCTCGGCGAGCAGCTCGGCGGCGTTGACCTCGTCGATGCCGAGGCCGCGGCGCAGCGCATTGTGGTGCGCCAGGAGCCGCTCGATCTTGGCCTTGAGGATCTGCGGATCCTTGAGGTCGATGACGCGAATCGCGCGCCGGCCGACCTTGTCCTCATAGGCCGGGCCGATGCCGCGCTTGGTCGTGCCGATCTTGAGGCCGGCATTGCTGGTCTCGCGGAAATGGTCGAGCTCGCGATGCAGCGGCAAGATCAGCGTCGCATTGTCGGCGATGCGCAGGTTCTCGGGCGAGATCGCGACGCCCTGGGCGCGCAGCCGGGCGATCTCCTCGACGAGATGCCAGGGATCGACGACGACGCCGTTGCCGATGACCGAGAGCTTGCCGGGGCGCACGATGCCCGAAGGCAGCAGCGAGAGCTTGTAGACCTGGCCGTCGATGACGAGGGTATGGCCGGCATTATGGCCGCCCTGGAAGCGCACCACGACATCGGCCTGGCTCGACAGCCAGTCGACGATCTTGCCCTTGCCCTCGTCGCCCCATTGGGCGCCGACCACGACCACATTTGCCATCGGCTCTCGATCCCTGCGTTTTCTCTGCAAGTGCCGCACACATGAAAAACCCCGGCGCAAGGCCGGGGTTTCAGGGCATGTCCTTGCAAGCCCTCATGGGACAACAATGCGGCGAGGTCAAGATTGGTGCTTGCCGGCTAGTTTATGCCGCGCCGTCGAAAATTTCGGATCGTCTGTCGAAACGGGCCGCTTGCGTTCGTCGTGTGGGCGGAGAAGGGCTCGCCAGGCCGGCGCCGCCCACCAATGACGGAGCGTCACGATGCCCAGGAAACTTGTTGTCGCGCAGTACATGTCCCTCGACGGTGTCATCGAGGATCCGGTGGGGATGGAGGATTCGGGCCTCGGGAATTGGGTCGGGCCGTTCTCGCGCGGGCCGGAGGGCGACCGCTTCAAGCATGAGGAGCTGATGGCGGCGGAGATGCTGCTGCTCGGCCGGCGCACCTATGACGCCTTTGCTCCGGTCTGGCCGCAGATCACCGATGAGACCGGCTTCGCGGATCGTATCAATACGATGCCGAAGCTCGTCGCCTCGGCCACGCTGCAGGATGGCCCGTGGCAGAGCACGCGGATCGTCCGCGGTGATATCGCCGGCGAGGTGTCCCGGCTGCGCCAGGGCGAAGGCGGGGACATCCTCGTCTATGGCAGCCGCAAGCTGGTGCAGCATCTCAGCGCGCGCGGCCTCGTGGATGAGTACAACCTGATGGTCTATCCGGTCGCGCTCGGCCGGGGCGGCAAGCTGTTCGATGGCGGCCAGGTCGACCTCGCCCTGCTCGAGGCGAGGCCGTTCGGGTCCGGCATCATGCTGCTGCGCTACGCGGTTCGGCGTTGAGGGCGCGCCTCAGTTCGTCGCTTGCGGCAGCGGCTGCGCTTCGTAGCTCAGCTCGCGATCTCCCGGCCATTTGATCCGGTAGACCAGCTTGATCTCCTTCTCGGCGCCGGGCGCGAGGTCGAAGGTCCAGGCCGAGACGCCGCGCTTGCCGTTCGGCTGCTTCTCGGTGGGAGGCGTGGTCTGGGGCAAGGTCTCGACGGTGACCGCGGCATTCTCCGAGAAGGGCACGCGGTCGGTCACGGTGACGCTGACCGGCTGGGCGTGCAGGCTCTTCACCACCGTCTTGAACTCGCGCAGATCGGTGCGGGTCTGGCCGATCCAGGTCGGTTCGCTCTCGCGACGGCGCACCGGCACGCGGCTGACCTTGAGCTTGTCGTCGGCGCCGAAGCCGAGCGCGACCTTGTCGCCAGGGGCGACGAGGCTGATCCGCCCCTGGCCGATATAGGCGCCGTCGCGATGCAGGAAGACCTGGCCGCCGAGCAGCGGAGCCTCCTCCTCATGGGTGAAGGCCGCTTCGAGATAGGCCTTCTCCTCCAGCTCCGGCGTGGCGCGGGCCGACAGCGTCGGGCTGACCTTGCCCTGCGACAGCACCACGGCCTTCGAGGAACCGTCCTGCGCAATGGTGATGCGGCCGGGCACGGTGAAGCTCGCCTGATAGGCGCCGGCTTCGAGCTGGGCCGTCTGGACCTCCGGCACATAGAAGTCGGCGGTGCGGCCGGCTTTGCGCTGCCGCGCTTCGGCATCGGCCTGGGCTTCGGCTTCGGCCTTGGCCTTTGCCGCCGCCATTGGGGCAGGGGCGGCAACGGGCCCGCTTCTGCGCGGCAGCTCATAGACGCTGGGAGGCTCGTAGAAGGCGACCTGAACCGGCGCGAGATCCGGGGCGCGCGTGCCGCCGGCCGAGCGTGTGGTCGAGAGCGTCACCACGACATCGCTCCAATCCTCGCCGGTGCGCTGGCGCAGCTCGGCACGGCGGATGAAGGCGATCTCGGGCTTGGCCGCGGCGCTGCCGGTCGAGAGCCGCGCCTCGTATTGCGGCAGCCAGTTGGCGCCGCCGACGCGGTAGCTGACGGCCAGTTCGGCCGAGACAGGCGCGCCCGCTTCGACCGCGATGGCGACGTCGCGCTTGGGCGCGCCCGGCCGGCCCGGTTGCGGCCGCGCCCGCTCCAGAACGGCGATTTCGGCATCGATCTCGGAACCGCGGCTGCGCAGCGTGCGCAACTCGCCATTGACCTTGGTAAGCGAGGTGCCGATCGCCTCGAAGACCGCCGGCCAATCGGTCACGGGCAAGGCCTTGCCGTCCGGTCCAAGCTTGTCGGGACCGACCTGGCTGAAGCGCTCGATAGTGGCGCGTTTGGCTTCGACCGCGGCGACATCGCCGTCGAGCTTGCTCTTCTCCTCGCGCAGCGCCCTGATCTTGTCTTCCAGCGCCTTGTCGATCACCGGCTTGACGTCGCCCGGAACGGTGCGGACATCGACCGCGCCGAGCGAGAAGGCGCCCGTGCCCTTGCCCTCGACCCGGATCGAGGCGGGGTCGATCGAGGCAGGCAGGCCGCGCAGCACGATCTGCGAAGCGCCTTCGCTCAGCTCGGCCTTGCCGAGACGGGTGACGACCGCGCCATCGGGATAGACCGTGACCCGGTCGATGCGGGAGGAGAGATCGATATCGGCGGCGCTGGCGAGACTGGGAAACAGGATCAACGCGGCGGTAAGTCGGCTCATCATTTCAGCTATCCCCGGCAAATCACGACCACGTGATAGGCGCGTCCGATTCCGGCGCCGCCAAGGCGGAATTCGGCCGGAAAACTGGAGGCGATCGATTGGAGATTGTAGGGCGCGTCAGGACACCGTCGCGTCCTTCATGTCGATGAGCTCATCCCTTCTCCCCCTGCGGGAGAAGGTGGCGCGAAGCGCCGGATGAGGGGTCGCGCGACCCCGATCGAAGCCCTACAAGCACGCTCACTTTGAAAACGCCGCGCGACCCCTCATCCGTCAGCGCTTTGCGCTGCCACCTTCTCCCGCAGGGGGAGAAGGGAAGGGGCGTCTTTCCGCGGAGCGAGGCTCAGGCCCGCCCGCGCGCGCTCACATGCGGCTTGACGCGCAGGTTGAGGAAGTTGCGCAGCTCGGTGACGCGCTTTTCCGCGTCGAGCACCTCGGCATCGAGCCCATGCGCCCAGGCGAGGTCCTGCCGCGCCGGATCGGAATCGAGCGCACGAAGATCGGCGAGCCAGCTTTCGGCCGAAGCCTCGTCCCTGCGAAACCCTTCGGCGATCAGGATCGGCACCATGCGTACAAGGATCGAGGCGACCTGTCCGAGCGGAAATTCGGGGTGGTACTGCACGCCCCAGAACGTGCCGCCATCATGCCTGATCTCGGCCGCCTGCACGGCGCTGTAGCCGTTCGAGGCCAGGACGCTCGTTTCGCCGGGCGGCGTGACGACCGTGTCGAGATGGATCGCCGGCGCGTCGAAGCTGAGCGGGCGGCCGGCGAGCAGCCCGTGCCCGCGCCCGGCTTCGGTCAAGGTGATCCTGCGGGCGAAGCCGACCTCGCGTCCCCTCGGATTGGCCGTGACGGTGCCGCCGGCCGCGACGGCGCCCATCTGGATGCCCCAGCACGAGCCGAAGCTCGGCGTGCCGCTCTGGTAGATCGCCCGCATCAGCTCGATCTGCCGGGTCACGGCCGGGTCGAGATTGTAGATATGGAGATGCGAGCCGGTCAGGAAGATGCCGTCATAGGAGGCGAGGCCGGCGCCATCCGGCAGGTTCGCGCCCTCATCCGCCGGCAGGCAGATATCGGTGATGCAGTCCGGCACGATGCCGCGGATCGACTCGGCATAGGCCTCGCCCGGCTGGGAGCCATAGCCGGCCGCATGGTTCTCGCGCTGCTCGCGGGTGTTGCCGTCGACGATCAGCAGGCGGAGCGGTCTGGAGACGTGGAGCATGGCCGAAGAAGGGATGCGTCGGGTGACGGGGAGCCTTGCCCTCATCTCACATGACGGGAGGCGTCGGCAAGGCTATTGAGGCGCTCCGTTACCGTACAGGTTGCAACTTGCCCCCGAGCACCACCCTTCCGCAGCGGCTATGGGCCAATGCCTATCTGCTGCTGACCCTGACGACGCTGATGTGGGCCGGCAATGCCGTGGCCAGCCGCATGGCCGTCGGGCAGATCTCGCCGATGGCGCTGACCTCGCTCCGCTGGGTCTTCGTCTGCTCCATCCTGCCCCTGCTGCTGCGGCGCGAGCTGAAGGACTATGCGCCGGTCCTGTTCAAGCATCGCTGGCTCATCGTCGCGCTCGGCACGTTCGGCTTCACCGCCTTCAACGCGCTGATGTACATCGCCGGCTATTCGACCAGCGCCATCAATATCGGCATTCTCCAGGGCTCGATCCCGGTTTTCGTCCTGATCGGCGCCTTCCTCGCCCACCGCGCGCGGATCGGCTGGATGCAGGCGCTCGGCGTCGGCGTGACGATGCTCGGCATCCTGGTCACCGCGAGCCAGGGCGATATCCACATCCTCCAGCATTTCACCTTCGTGCCCGGCGATCTGTGGATGGTCATCGCCTGCGTGCTCTATGCCGGCTACACGGTCGGCCTGCGCTCGCGCCCGGCGGTGCCGGGACTGGTGTTCTTCTGCGCGGTCGCGCTCGTTGCCTGCGTCGTCTCGCTGCCGCTGCTCGGGCTCGAGATCTGGACCGGCACCGTGGTCTGGCCGACGCCAAAGGGCTGGCTGATCCTCGCTTTCGTGGTGCTCGGTCCGTCGCTGCTGGCGCAGCTCTTCTTCATGCGCGCGGTCGAGCTGATCGGGCCCGGGCGGGCCGGCGTCTTCGTCAATCTCGTGCCCGTCTTCGCGCCGCTGCTCGCCGTGCTGATCCTCGGCGAGCAGCTCGCGCTCTATCACGGGCTGGCGCTGGCGCTGGTGCTGGGCGGCATCTGGATCGCCGAGCGAAGGCCTGGCTGACAATTCTACTGGCGAGGCCGCCTGACGCGGCCGTCTGCGCTTCCGGTGCTCACGGACATGAAGTCCGCTGCGCTCCGGTTCTCGACCGCCGCGCCAGTCGACTCACGCCAGCGAATTCTCAGCCAGGCCTTGCCCTTGTTCTCTTCAGGCGGGCGACGGCTGCCTTGATCGCCGAGCGGCGCGTGGCGAAGCCCTGGCTCGTCATTGCGAGGAGGCGCAGCCGACGAAGCAATCGAGGAGGACTGGGCGAGACCCCTGGATTGCTTCGCTCCGCTCGCAATGACGATGGGGCTCGTCTACTTCAGGCTGGCGACGGCTGCCTTTGCCACGGCGGCATGGGCGGCCTCGCGCGCCTTCTCGTCGACCGTCGCGCCCTTGAGATAGACCGCGATGGCGAAACGCCGGCCGTTCGGCAAGGTGACGATGCCGATATCGTTGGTGGCGTGGTTGAGGCCGCCTGGCGTCGGGCCAAGCCCGGTCTTGTGGGCGAAGCGGGCGCCCTCGGGCAGGCCGGCGCGGACGCGCTGCGGGCCGGATTTGCTCTCGACGGTGATCTTCTCGATCAGCGCGTTATGCGCCGGCTCACGCAGCCAGTTGCCGGCGGCGAGCCCGTCGAGGAAGGCGATCGAGGCCTCCGGGGTCGCGCTGTCGCGCTTGTCGTCGAGGACGGAGGCCAGCGTCTTGCGGCGCTCGGCGGCGGGGATCGCCTGGATCTGCTTGTAGAACGCGGCCGTATCGATCGCCTTGTCCCAGCCGAAGCCGGGCAGGCCGAGGATCTCGGGCTGGAGCACGCGCTCGTAGCGGTCGACCGAGATGCCCTCGACGCCGCCATCCCTGAGCATCTTGGTCACGACCTGCGGCCCGCCGACGAGGCGCAGCAAGAGGTCGGCGGCGGTGTTGTCGCTGTCGCCGGTGGCGCGGGTGAGGAGGTCGCGCAGCGGGTAGGGATTGCTCTCGCCCTTGAAGCTCTTGGCGAGCGGGCTGTGATAGAGCGAGAGATCCTTGCGGGTGACGGTGATCGGTTGGTCGAGCTTGAACTTGCCGGCCTCGACCGCCTGCAGCACGGCGATGCCGAGCGGCAGCTTGAAGACGCTCTGGAGCGGGAAGGGCTCCTTGCCGCGATGCGACCAGCTCTTGCGGTCCTTGAGGTCGATCAGCGCGACGCCGAGCTTGCCGCCGGTCTGCTGCTCGATCACCGGGATCTCGGCATCGAGCTTCGCCTTGTCCCAATCGGCGAAGGCGGGCGTGGCGGCGAGGAGAGCGAGGGCGGCATAGGCATAGGCGTGGCGAGACGGCATGAAAAATCCCCTGTGGCAGGGCGCCACAGGGGAGAGCAATTGCGGCGCCGTTTGGGCGCTATTCTGGCCGAGATCAGAAGCGCAGCCGGCGTGCCCGCTTCACCATCGGGATCTCGTGGATCTTCGCCAGCAGCTCGTCCGAGATCGGCTCATCGACGGCGACATAGCAGATCGCGTCACCGCCCGGCTTGTCGCGGCCGAGATTGAAGGTCGCGACATTGACGCCGGCCGCGCCGAGCAGCGAGCCGAACTGGCCGATGAAGCCCGGCTTGTCGGCATTGCGGACATAGAGCATGTGCGGCGCGAACTCGGCATCGACCTGGATGTCGCGGATCTCGACGATGCGCGGCTTGCCGTCCTGGAAGACCGTGCCGGAGGCGTGGCGCGGCATGTCCTCGGCCTCGACGACGATGCGGATGACGCTCTCGAGATTGCCGGCGGCCTCGCGCGTCAGCTCCTCGACGACGATACCCTTCTCCTTGGCGATCATCGCGGCGTTGACCATGTTGATCTCCGGCAGGAAGGGCCGGAGCACGCCGGTGATCGCGGCGGCCGAGATCGCCTTGAGGTTCAGGCTCGCGACCGCGCCCTGATACTCGATGCGGATGCCCTTGACCGCGGCCTCGGTGAGCTGGCCCAGGAAGGAGCCGAGCTTCTCGGCCAGCGAGACGAAGGGTTTGATCCGCGGCGCTTCCTCGGCCGAGATCGAGGGGAAGTTCACCGCGTTGGTGATGGCGCCCTTCAAGAGATAGTCCGACATCTGCTCGGCGACCTGGAGCGCGACATTCTCCTGCGCCTCGTTGGTCGACGCGCCGAGATGCGGCGTGCAGACGACATTCTCCAGCCCGAAGAGCGGGTTCGTCTCGGCCGGCTCCTGCGAAAACACGTCGAAGGCGGCGCCGGCGACATGGCCGGACTTGATCAGCTCCGCCAAAGCCGCCTCGTCGACGAGGCCGCCGCGGGCGCAGTTGATGATGCGCACGCCCTTCCTGGTCTTGGCGAGGTTCTCGGCCGAGAGGATGTTCTTCGTCTTCTCGGTCATCGGCACGTGCAGCGTGATGAAATCGGCGCGCTTCAGCAGGTCGTCGAGCTCGACCTTCTCGACGCCGAGCTGCACCGCCCGCTCCGGCGAGAGATAGGGGTCGAAGGCGATGACGCGCATCCTCAGGCCGATGGCGCGCTCGGCGACGATCGAGCCGATATTGCCGCAGCCGATCAGACCCAGCGTCTTGGCCGTGATCTCGACGCCCATGAAGCGGTTCTTCTCCCATTTCCCGGCCTGGGTGGAGAGGTCGGCCGAGGGGATCTGCCGGGCGAGCGCGAACATCATGGCGATGGCGTGCTCGGCTGTCGTGATCGAATTGCCGAAGGGCGTGTTCATCACGATGATGCCGCGCGCCGTCGCGGCGGGGATCTCGACATTGTCGACGCCGATGCCGGCGCGGCCGATCACTTTCAGGTTCTTGGCCTGCTCCAGGAGCTTGGCGGTCGCCTTGGTGGCGGAGCGGATGGCGAGGCCGTCATACTCGCCGATCACGGCGGCGAGCTTGTCCTTGTCCTTGCCGAGCGAGGTGTCGAAGGTCACGTCGATGCCGCGATCCTTGAAGATCTGCACGGCAGCGGGGGAGAGGGCGTCCGAGATCAGGACTTTGGGGGCGGTCATGAGGATACCTCAAATGGCCCGCGCGCTGGCGGCGGGCTGAAAAGGGGAAGGTCGTCATGGTCGCCCTTGTGGCGACCATCCACGTCTTCGCGCGGCTCGAGGCGAGCGTATTCGGATAGAGGCAGGCTCAGCCTGTGCGCGTCATCGGCGCCGCAAGACGTGGATGGTCGGTACAAGCCCGACCATGACGACATGGGGCGCCGCTAAAGGGGCCTTACGCCGCCTTCTTGCCCAGGCCGGCCTTGGCCTCGGCGAAGGCGTATTCGATCCAGGGCAGCAGCGCCTTGACGTCGCGCGCCTGCACGGTCGCGCCGCACCAGATGCGCAGGCCCGGAGGGGCGTCGCGGTAATGGCCGAGATCGTAGCCGGCGCCGGCCTTCTCGATGATCGAGACGACCTGCTTGGCGAAGGCTCCTTGAGCCTCCGCAGACAGCGCCGTCACGGCCGGGTCTGTGAACTTCAGGCAGACCGAGGTGTTCGAGCGCGTCTTCGGCTTCACCGCGAGGAAGTCGATCCAGTCGTTCTCGCGGACGAATTTGGCGATGACGCGGGTATTGGCGTCGGCGCGCTTCACGAGGCCATCGAGCCCGCCGACCTTCTTCGCCCAGGCGAGCGCATCGAGATAATCCTCGACCGCGAGCATGGAGGGCGTGTTGATCGTCTCGCCCGAGAAGATGCCCTCGATCAGCTTGCCGCCGGAGGTCATGCGGAAGATCTTCGGCAGCGGCCAGGCCGGCTTGTAGGTCGTGAGCCGCTCGACCGCGCGGGGCGAGAGCACGATCATGCCATGCGCGGCCTCGCCGCCGAGCACCTTCTGCCAGGAGAAGGTGGTGACATCGAGCTTCGCCCAGTCGAGCTTCTGCGCGAAGGCGGCCGAGGTCGCGTCGCAAATGGTCAGGCCTTCGCGGTCATCGGCGATCCAGCTGGCATCGGCGACGCGCACGCCGGAGGTCGTGCCGTTCCAGGTGAAGACGACGTCACGGGTCCTGGTGTCGACCTTCTTCAGGTTCGGCAGCTCGCCATAGGGAGCCTCGAAAAGGCGGGCATCAGGCAGCTTGAGCTGCTTGGCGACATCGGTCACCCAGCCCGCGCCAAAGCTCTCCCAGGCGAGCATGTCGACGCCGCGGGCCCCTAACAGCGACCACATCGCCATCTCGACGGCGCCGGTATCGGAGGCAGGCACGATGCCGATGCGGTAATCGGCCGGGACCTGCAGCACCTCGCGGGTCAGGTCGATCGCAAGCTTGAGCTTGTCCTTGCCGATCTTGGCGCGGTGCGAGCGGCCGAGCGCCGCGTCGGAGAGGGATTTCAGATTCCAGCCGGGGCGCTTGGCGCAGGGGCCGGACGAGAAATGCGGCACGCGCGGACGCGCGGCCGGAGCAGTATTCGCCATCGATGTTCTCCATCCTTACAGATGGGCGCGCCGCGTTGGGGCGGCGTGTCCCGTCGATGGGGGTAGGATGGGAGGGGCGGGGGAGTCAAGCGGGGTGCTGGTGTAGCGCGAACTTTCAAATGGCAACGCGCGAACAACCAAATGACAACAGGCTGAAATTTCGCGCACAGCTGACCCTAAATGGGTCAGCTTCCTCGGCGCAGGTTCATTCGGTGGGATGAGCTCGCGGATAGACCCGATCTACGCGCTGTTGGGTTTCGTCCTGCTGCGATCGTAGAGAGTCCTCGATATGCTTCCACGATTCTTCGATCGAGCTGAATGAGGTGCGGGGTGTTGCCGCCACGAAGTCAGAAAGCTTGGCCCACCGCTTTGCAGTCTCGTCCCTGTTATAATCTGCCACCGCAGCTTTCTCCTCGGCCGTTGGCACGGGAGTGCCTCTAAATCCCCCTCCCGGATGCAACATTCTGGGTTGGAATGCCCGGACGTCGCCAGCGAGGACTAACAATTGCCGAAAGTACGCTTCAATCGACTTCACTGAACGCGACAACTCGCGCCAGTGGGGCAATGCCCCCGGCTTTCCGACAGGGCTCCGCAGGAAATTTGACACCGGCTGGGTAATTCCAGCCATCAACGCGCGGTTGATCTCCGTTTCAACCTTGTGAATATCTTTGCGGGTTATCGCCTCCTCGAAACCTGCGAGGTCGAACTTCGAAAGCACATCAAGCTGCCTTCCAAGGTCGAGCAAGTCATCAAATTTTGAGAGGTCCCCAATTAGGCGCTCATAGCTGTTTTGGAGCGCCTGCCGCTCCATCGTCCTCAGTTGCGCCCAAATGATCCAAGCAGCAAGGCTGGCTAGAATAAATGATAGCCAGCCCGAAATAAGCTGCTGGTAGCGGTTGAGCCAGAATTCGACACATCCCCCGTTCGCAGGCGAAATCTGCAGCTTTTCGCCTCCGCATCCAAAAAATTGAGCTGGTCCCCAAGCTAGCACGATCGACAAGACCGCCGCCGCGCCTACGCCCGCAACGAATATGAGTATCAACCAGAGAATTTTTTTCATCCGCCCCCCAAAAATGCGACCCAGGCCTCAACAAAATGAAGAATCTGAGCCCAGAAATGCGCCATGATCGACAGCGCCGCCTACGTCGAGATGAGCTTCTCGAACGCCCTTGCGAACTCGCGCGCCTCCGCGGGCGTGAACTTGATGACGAGATGGTCGAGCACCCGTATCTCGATGATGCCTCCAGCCTTCCGCGCGGTCAGGCCGGTCCGCTGCACATATTGGGGCTTCTTATCGACGATCTCTATCCGGGCTTCATTCAACGAAGTTTCGACCTGGTGACGGCGGGTCGGAGAGTGCGGATTCATCGTCGCTGTCTCAATGCATAGGCATGCGCATGTAGGATTGGCTAAAGCGGCCGCACGTTCTTACGACGCGACGCGGGGCTCGCGGTCGGAAGGCTCTTGCTCAGAGCCCTTCCGCTCGAGATAGGCAGCAATAGCGCGCTCGAAAGTCATTCGTTCCAATTCTTCCGCTGATCCTGACGTGGCGGATTCGAGGTCCCTGATCCGCACCAGAGCGGTCCGGTACTCAGCATCCGACAAAATCTGGATGACGGGGGCTTCAGGTGGCTCGGGCCGCGAAACTGTCATCACCGTTCCCCTCACTGCCTCAAGAGTTAAGGCCACTAGGTATCGTAAGGGCAAGTGGCGCGTTGTCACGTCAGCCACTAGCCCGCGCCGAGAGCCTCCTCAAGAGTTCGATACGCGATCGCTGCAGCCAGGCTGCAAACCCCGTTACCGGCTGCTCGGGGTTGGTCCAGCCGATAGGCCAGCCCATGATCCAGTCGGTGAAGCGCGGGTTCAAGGTCAGGGCGTTGTCGGAGAGCCTGCTCCCAGCCTGCACCATCAGATGGAGCGGGTGCGAAAAGGGGAAGCTCGCCGGCGCCGTGTAGGTCGCGCCCATCGCCTTGCTCGCCCGCCAGAGCAGCGTCCAGGCGATCGCCACCTCCTTGATGCCGACCTGCTTGCCCTCCTGGTGCAGCGAGGTCCGTAGCGTCCAGCCGGTGGCGCAGAGGCCGAACTCCGGCCGGTTCGCCGACATCTGGGCGGTTGGCGTCGGCCAGGACGAAGAGCCGTCGGCGCCAATGCGCAGCGCCTGCCTCAGCAGCCGAGAAGAGAGCCGCCCGGATTCGGAAGCCCATCGTTTTGAGGTCGGATCGTACGCTGTCGAAACCGAGGCTGACATGGCCTTCGACGTTCTCGAGGAATATGCGCCTGGCGCCGGTCTCGCGGATGATCCGTCGCACATGCGGCCAGAGGTGGCGTGGATCATCTTCGCCGAGCCGGTTGCCGGCCGAGCTGAAGGGCTGGCAGGGGTAGCCTGCCAGGACGATATCCACCGCTCCGCGCCAAGGGCTGCCGTCGAAGGTGGCAAGATCATCCCAGACAGGTGCATCACAAAGGGCCTGGTCTCCCATCCGGGCCACGAGCACGGACGCGGCGAAACTGTCCCGCTCGACATAACCCACGGTTCGAAATCCGGGTTCTGCGATTGCCAGGCCGAGATCCAGCCCGCCAACGCCGGCACAGAGGGAGAGGCCTCGCAGGAGGCCGGTAGAATTATTTTCGGAATGTAGAGCCACAACGGTCGCGTCCTTGGGTTGGACGCTCGCTCTGGCGTTCGGATGAAGGCTCGGAGGCCCTGAGGATGTTGATCGACCGGCAGCGCCGGCATTTCGCTTCAACGCGGCCGGAGATAGCGTTCTCCTCCGCGCGGAACAAGAGCGCGCCGCAGCCGGCGCAACGGATGTCCTTCACCTGATCCTAACCCGAATCGTCGCCCATCGCGCGCGGCCTCGCGGCCGTCGTGGCAGGCGATGTGATTAGGTTCCTCGTCGGGCGGCTTGAACTTCCCGGAACCGGCCGCCGGAGCCCTCGGGCTCCCCTGTCACGTCACTTCAGGTGGTCGCGCCTGATGCCGCCCAGACGGCAGCTTCACCGGCATTTGAAAGCACCTTGAACACCACCTCCTCATGCTGGGCTGAAATGCCGGTGTGAGCGGATTTGGCCGCCGGCAGCACCATGGTGGCGCCGGCTTCCAGCGCCCAGGTGACCGCGCCGGCGCCGCCGCGCCGAACCGTCACGCTATCGCCCGGCGCCCAGTCGTTCGGCAGGGTCACCACGCGGGCCGCTGCGTTGGAGACGACGACGAGCGCGCTCTTGTCGGCCGCCGTGAGCGTGAGGCTCGCCGCATAAGGATTGATGCGCTGGGCGGTCTGCTGGACGAAGGCGGCCAGCTCGGCCGCGGTCGGCCTGGTCGCGAGGCCGGCCCGCTTCAACTCGACGCGATCGCCGGCGACGACTGGTGCCGGCTCCTGCTCGGGCGGGCCCGGCTCGCCTGTCGCCGTGATCGTGCCCTGGGCGAGCTCATAGGCCGCCTGCTCGGCCGTCAGCGTGATCTCGCTCTGACCGGGCGTGAGCTTGATGCCGGCGATGTAAGGGCCGGCCTTGTTGGTGATGTCGTAGATCTGCGTCGACATGTTCAACTGTCCTTCTTTCCGGAGGAGCCATCCTCCTTCGATTTGACCTCGACCTTGGTGAGCCAGCCGTTCTCATCCCAGACGTGCTCGACGGCGTCCGCCCGCCAGGTGCCGGCGATGCCGGAGCGGAAGCTCTTGCCGGCGATGACGTCGGCTTCGGCCTGGGCGTCGAATCGGCCGCGGGCGAGCTGGAAGTGACCGTCGCCGGTATTGCGGGTAAGCCGCTGCGCCTCGGCCTGGGCGGCCTTCTCGGCCTGCTCCTTGTTCGGCAGCGGGTTCTTCAACGTGTAGTCGGGCCCGTCCATTCCGGTCTCGGCCTCAACCTTGGTCCGCTTGCCGGTCTTCTGGTCGATATAGGCGGATTTGACCTTGCCGTACTGCGCCCGCCCGGAGGGCTCAATCGACCAAGTCTTGCAGTCGCTCTTCTCGATCGAGATCGACGAGAGGCTCTGGCCGCTGGTCGATTTGGCCTTGCCGCGCTTGGACACGACGAGCTTGTCGCCCATCGGCTTGACGACGCCGCCATGCTCGTCGGCCAGTGTCGTCAGGAAGTCGATCTCGGAGGTATCGATCCGGGCGCGATACGGGATCTTGACCTTGGCGAGGTCGGACTCGACGCGCGCGGTCATGCCGTTGCGCTTGGCGATCGCCTCGACGATTTCGCCAAGCGTCTTTTCCTCGAAATGCTCGCGGTCGACGCCTTTGAGCTTGCGCTTCAGATCGGCGGCGCTCGCCTGGATGACGACGAACTCGCCCTCGTCGACATCGCCCTTCAGCTCGATCGACTGCATCTCATATGTGCCGATCAGGCCCTGCTCGGCGTCGAGCCAGCCGCCATAGACGACGATGGTCGCCTTTTCCGGCGGCAGCTCGATCGCGTTGTCGGCGTCGTCCAGCGTGAAGGTGATACGGTCGGAGGTCTGCCCCGCCTCGTCGCGCGCCGTTGCCGAGACAAGCCGCGAATAGAAGCCTCCCGAGACCTCGTTGCCGTTGACCGTGATGTAGATGAAGGGACGGAAGCCCTGTTGCAGCGCATCGCTCACGAACACGATCAGCTCCACAGCTTCACGGAGTCGCGCAGGCGAGCCGTGGCCGCCGGCGGCTCCGGCAGCACGACGATGGCGCCGATCGGCAGCACGACGCCGGACGCGGCCAGGCCGGGATTGAGCCCGAGCGTCTGCTCGACGAGTTGCTGATCCTGCCGGCCGAAGGCCCGCCAGATCAGCAGATCGAGCGTCATCTCGTCCTGGACCACCTTGACGCTCGCCATCAGAACAGCCCCCCGAACGGGCCGCCGTCGCCGCCGAAGGGCGCGAGCTTGACGCTGAACTCGACCTTTCGGCCGATGCCGTTGTCGTGGATGTGCTTGTGGTCGGCGCCGACCTCGAGGATGACGACGGTTCCGAAGACGCTGGCCGCAAAGCCGCCGGCGGACCAGCCGAGCAGCTCGACCGGCCGTCCGGCGGCCTGTGTCGCCTTCAGGGCCAGATATTCGGCATGGCCGCCCCACTCCTGGTCGTAATAGACGCCCTCGATTTCGAAGCTGTCGTCATCGCGACCGGTGAACTGACGGGCGGGTCCGACGCCAAAGCGCTTGGTGGCCGGCCAATTCATCTTCGTACGCTCGCTGATCTCCTGCAGCGAGAGCGGCAAAGTCTCGAATATATGCGGGCCAATGGCCAGTACAGGATAGCCGGCCATCACTCGACCCCGTCATGGAGCGCGCCGGAAATGCGCTTGCTCGGCGCGCCGCCAGAGCCGCCGGCGGCAGCCCTGACCTGCGACGCGACGTCGTGCGCGGCCGCGACCGCGCGCGCGCCACCGCTCCGGATCCCGGATTCCAGGGTCGCCATCATCGCGGCACCGGAAGCCGAGAGGTCAGCGCCGCCGAAGGCCCCGGTTATACCGGTGCGGATGCCGTCCGCGGCCGCCTCGACCGAGGCGCCGCCCTGCCGCAGTCCGGAGGCGAGGCTCTCGGCGATCGTGATGCCGGCGCCGCCGAGGTCGATATCGCCGGCGCCGATCAGGCTCTGGGCCCAATCCTTGATCGAAGGGCGGAAAGAGCCCGCGCCGGGACCGGCTCCACGTGGCTCGGCCGAGACGGGCGCGCCGCCTGGTCCGAAGCCGAAGCGGCCGGCCGCGGTTGCGTTCGGCGCGATGCGATTGCGCAGCGCCTGGTCGGCCTCGTTACGCCGGCGCAGGTAAGGATCGGCATCGGCGCCGAACGCCAGTCGATCAGCGCGGTTGCCGGCAGTGCGGCGCAACTCGTCCAGCGTCGTCAGCCGGGCTTCAAGCTGCAGTACCCGCTCGCGCAGGGCCATGACCTCACCGCGATCGGGCCCGCCGCGCTCCTCCTGGTCGGCCGGCCTACGCGGATCAGGGGCTGAAACACGCTGGTCGAAGGGGCTAGTCGGGATATCGGCCAGTTGCTTGCGCAGATTTTCGAGCCGGCGATTCTTGCGGCGGTCGCCGAGCCCGTCCGGCGCGAGCTTCAGCTCGGTTTCAAGCGTCTCGATCTGGCGCAGCAGCTGGCGCCGCAGCAGCTGGGCCCTTTCGGAGAGAACGGTCTGCGGATTGGCTTGCGACGTCCGGTTGGCGGTGTCCTCATAATCGGCCCTGGCCGATATGGCATTGCTCTCGCCCTTCACGCGAGCGGCTAAGAGTCGGTCGTTGGCGAGCTTCTCCCGCTCCTCGGCCGTCAATGGAATTCCACCGGCGACCTTTTGCGCCAGGTCGGATTCGGCCCTCTTGTCGGCGGCGTGCTTATCGAGCTCGTCCATGCCGGCAATGATCTTCTCGATGCCCTCGTTGATGGCAGGCAACGCCCACCGCCCGAGGCGATCGCCGACGGCGCTTGCCAATGCCGAAAGGCGCTTCAAGTGCTTGTCAGTGGTGTTGAGCTCGATGTTGAGGCTCTTCTGAGCCGAGCCCTTCCAGATTTTGGGATCCCGGACGATTTCAAGATTTTTGCGGATCTCGGGCAGCGCCTGGCCCGCTCGCGCAACCTCGTCCCACCACTCCTTTCCGAAAATGTTGATTGCCACGTCCGCCTGGTCGGCGTGCTTCTGGAGCCGCTCCAGCACATCGATGATCGTGGCGGTAGCATCCTTCTTCATGCCCGCCTTCACCTTGGCGGGCGTGAGCCCCAGCATGCCCAGGCCTTCGGTGTACTTCTTGCCGCCGCCCGTGCGGAGGGTCGACGCGAGCGCCGCGAAGCCGCGTGATGCGACCTCGGGCGCGATCGCCACGTTGTTCATGGCCGTCAGGAAGGCTAGCGAGGCATCAAACTCGACCCCAGCGGCCTTCGCAGCAGCACCGGCGCGCTGGAACATGTCGACGACGTCCATTTCCTTCGCTGCACCGGCGTCGGAAAGCGCGTTGACCTTGTCGGAAAAGTCTTCGAGCTGCCCATTGCCCCAGCCCGTCGCCGCCCGAATCTTGGCGAGCGCGTTGCCGGTCTTGTCGGCAGTCGCGTCCCACGCCGTAGCCGCGGCGAGGTTGATCCTCACGAATTCCGGCATGTCCTTCAGCGTGACGCCGCCGGCACCGGCCTCCGCAACGAGGGAGGCGACCTCCTCGCGGGTGCGGCCATATGCGATCGCCCATTTCGAGACGGCTTGCTCCATCTTCGCGAGCTCGGCGGGATCATCCATCCCGTCGACCTTCTTGCGGACCTCCGCCATCGCCTTCTCGAAGGAGATCGACTGGCCCACGGTTGCCCGTGTCCCCATGCGGATGCCCTGGACGCCGAGATAGCCGCCGAGCAGTCCCTTGGTACCTGCGAAAAGGGCAGAGCCGCTGGTTTCGGTGGTGCCCCCAGCTGTGTACCGGCCCTTGCCATCTCGAAGCTGTCCGCTCGTCGCTTTCAGGCCGTTCAGTCTGGCGCGCGCGCGATCCGCGCTGCGGCCGACCTGGTCGAGATCGCGGGCGAGCTTGCCGGCGCCGGAGTTGGTGCCGAGGCTGGTCGCCGCCGCCTTGGTCTCCCTGATGTTGAGGGAAGCGGTCTTCGAGCTCGAGGCGAGGTTCAGGAAGTCCCGGCTGATCCGCTGCGGGCCGCGGGTCCCGTCGAGAGCCTTGGCCGCATCCCTGACACCCTTGATGTCGCGCTGCGCCTGGCGCGCGCCGCCCCGCGTATTGGCGATCAGATCGAGGATCATCTTGACGCGCATGTTCATGCGATGCGGTTCCTATGCGCCGGCGAGATCCTGCAGCTCGCCATGCCAGAACAGGATCCTGCCGACGTGCCAGGCGAGCACGGTCGGCAGCGACGTCCCGGTGCCGCGCGCGACCTCGATCGCGAGCAGCGGCACCGAAGCCAGAGCGCTGCGCTCGATCAGGCGCTCGCGCCGGCCGGCTCCAGCGCCGCCTCGAGGTCGAGGACGGCGCGCGGCAAGAAAGGGGCGACGGCTTCCGCCACCCTCTCGGAATCGTCGGCCCAGAGCGCCCCGAACACGGCCGGGTGCACGCCGCAGATCCGAGCCCGCAGCCGAACCGGGAGCGACAGCTCGTCCGAGTCCTCTTCCAGGAGTTCGGCGATATCGGCACCGGTCGGCCGCCGCATCGTGATCGCGTCGAGCCGCTCGCCGCCGACCACCAGCGCGTGATCGAGCGGCACGGTCCTTGACCAGGCCGCAGGGTCGGCTGGCCGGATGTCAGGCTGTGTCACAGCCACCGCCGGCGATCGCGCCGGCGTCGGTTCAGCCGCGGCCGCAAAGCCCGGATAGGGCTTGACCGGAGAGAGGTCCGGCTCGCTCACGAGGTCAGCCCGAGCATATTGGCGATGCGCACGGACTGGCCGTCGCTGTCGACCCAGCCGCCCAATTCGATATTGAAGCGGGCGATCTCGGCCGTGCCGATCGTGAGCAGGTAGGACGAAATCGACTTGATCTCGTATTCCGTGCCGACGAGCGATCCGCCTTCGTGCTCATCCGTCTCGGCATTGAGGCGGCCATACATGGTGGCGACCACCTGAACCTCGCGATCGGTGCCCGCGGTCGCGTACTCGTTCACCAGCGCGCCGAGGCAAGTGAACTTGCGGCGGACACCGAAGGGCGTGCGGAACAACGCCAGCACCTCGGGCTGCAAGCCCTTGAGGTTGAAGCCGGCGGAGCACGGTTCGCGGGTGGTCGCGACCTCGATCGAGCCGTTACTCGCGGCCGGCGAAAACTCGTCGTATTTCTCGCGCTGGACCGGCAGCTTGGTCTTGCCGAGCGTGAGATGGGTGTTGATCGTCTGCCCGGCCGCGTCCTCCGCCAAGAGGTTCGAGCCGCGAAGGACGAGGAAGGGGATGCTGGCCATGGGTGATGCTCTCCTGCGGTGGCGCGGCGGTCAGACGCGATCGAGCGACTGCAGGATGCCGTCGGCCAGATCGGCGTAGTAGGCGACGTTGCGGCGGGCGCCGAACTGCAGATCCTGGAGCGGCGCGGCCGGCTCGCGGTCGTATTCGACGCGCAGGATGCCGGAGGCCAGTTCCTCGTTGCTGTTGAGGCTGCGGTCGAACCAGGCGCGCCCGCCCAGGATCGCGCCCTTGGCCTTCAGGCTGTCGAGGAAGCTCTCCAGCGACTGAATGACCGAGACGGCGAGCGGCACCGAGAGATTGCGGTCGAGCGCCCAGTAGAAGGAATTGATGACGGCCTCGTCGATCATGTCCTGCGTGCGCACGACATTGACGAAGCGGTCGAGCGGATCCTCGGCGCAGGTCTCGTTGCCCCACAGGATGAAGCCGGCGCGGAGCGTGGCGATGCGGTTTTCGTTGAGCCAGTTCGCCTCGCTGTCCGGCTCGCCGGTGTAATACGGGATCGGGCGCGAGGGGCCGACAATGCCGCCCATCTGCTGGTTGGACGCGCTCTCGAAGGGGCCGCCGACCTCTTTGTCGCGTTTGACGAACAGCCCCGCGATCCGGCCGGACGCCGGCTGCGTGACGATCGACGCACCGGAAAGCACCTTTACCGAAGGGTGGAAGAGATAGGCGCGCGGGTCGTTGGGGAAATCGTCGCGATAGGTGTTGGCCGCCTCTTTCGTGGCATCGGGCGTGTTGAGGATCTTGATCGCCCGCAGCCGTGTGGCGATGCCGTCGAGCTCGGCCGCGACCGGGTTCTTGGCATTGGCCAGGCGCTGGCTGTCATAGCCCGGCGCGATCAGCAGCTTGGCCGGCTTTAAAGCCTGCTTGAAGGCGTGGACGCCGGAATAGTCGGCACCGGAGCCGACCATGTTGGCGATGGTCTGCTCCAGCTTGGTCTGCGGCACCGCGGAGGCGCCTTCGGCGACGCGGACCACCTGCACCTCGGCGACGACGCCCTGGTCATCGATCGCGTCGAAGACCGCATCGACATTGCCGCCGGCGCCGAGCGCCGCGCGCATCGTCGCATCGTTGGAGAACATCTCCACCACGGTGTCTTCCGGGAAGACGTCCGGATCCGCAGCCGGAGCGACCAGCACGGCGCCGATCGTCGAGTACTCGCCGACCGAGATCGGGCGCGTCGTCTGCCCGACCTGGAAGACGCGGGTGCCGTGGAAATATTCAGCGGTGGCCATCGTGCGCTCCGGATCCCGAACATGGCGGCGCGCTTGACAGCGCCGAGGTCGGGTCCGACGCTAGGTGTCGAGGCAAAGGAAAAGGCCCCTGACGCGTGTCAGGGGCCTTCGTCGTCTGCAGCGGGTGAGCCGCTCGGTCAGGCAAAGGCGGCGTCGATGTCGGCCACTGTCATGATCTGCCCTGCCTCGTACTGCGCCAGGACGTCGGCACCGAGATCGAAGGCAGCCTGGACATGCGCCAGGGCGGCGAGAATGGCCGCCATCATGTCGGCATTGCTGACGGACCTTGGCTTGCCATCGGCAAAATTGAAGGTCGCGCCGTCTTGGCGCAGGCCATCCCGGATCGCCGAATAGACCTGGTGCAAGGCGGCCCTGTCGTCGCCGCGTTGGGTGGAGACCAGCACGGGCTCGCCCGCAATTTCAACGGTGATGCCGCGAACCTCGCGACGCCACCGTCGATCGGCGATGTGGGCCGGAATACCGACCAAGAGGCCGAAGGGCGAAAGAGCCTTCTGCAGCTCCGCATCCGTCTGTTCGCCCTCGGGAGTGCTCGGCCAGGGGCTGGCGGCGCCATTGATATCCAGCCAGGCGAGATAGCCTTCGTCGTCGGCCCCGGTGACGAGCTGCCGCGCCGAGGAATAAACACGCCCGTCACTGGCCGCCCAGTACCAGTCCGACCAGATGAAGACGCTGATGAGAGGCGGCAGATCGAAAAGCGGTTCGCCGTCTTCGCCGAACAGGGGGGCCGGCACGTCGAGCTCCCCTTCGTCTTCGGCGGGAACCTCGTTGCTCAACTCAGACATAGGAGCCTCCCACGTTTGTGCCTGCCGCGTTGCCCGGAAGCGCGGTCGGGTTGGCTCCCCCGACGCTGATGATGCCACCCGACGTGATCTCGTAACGCTTGCCGGTGGCGCTCCCCGTTTGGAGATACCCGACCGCGCTCATCGCGCCGCCTTCGGATGCAACGGCGAACGCGCTCGAAAAGTTGGGAGTGGTCAGAAACGTGACCGTCTTGCCGTCGAGAGTTGTCCCACCGCCCTTGACCGAAGAGATATGGATCGCCGCGCCGCCTGAGATCGTGTAGTTGCCCGACGCCTGGATGAAGCCTCCGGAAGCAGCAAGGACGTGCGCCAGGACACAACTGAAAAAATCGACGTTCTCGAATGCAATGATGCCACCGACCGAGGTGACTAGGCCGGAGGTGTTCGCGCCGGCGGTCTGCAACCGGCAACCCTTCACACTGAATTGCGCGCCGCCCTGGGCGTAGAAGCAGTTTGCATTCGTCAGGGCGACGACGACGTTCGTCGGGGTCGCCGGGTCCCCTTCGAACGTCACCGCGCCCGTTCCTCGAGCCGTTCCGATGGGAGCAGATGTGGCGGCGAAAGCGTCGGTATAGGTGCCGTTCAGCAGTTTGATCGTGCCGGCGTAGCCGTTCAGATCAAGCTCGTTGGCGAAGCGGTTCCAGGCGCGCTGCCGGGTCTGATACGGCTGCCCGATGGTCCCCGGATTGGCATCGTTGCCGAGGGTTGGGCTGACATACAGCGTTGTGTCCGCCTGCAGGCGGATGCGAGCGGCGAATTTCAGAACCGCCGGGGAAACCACCTTGCTCGCTTCGGCGCCAGCCGCCGTTTCGGCCAGGGTGGCAAGCCTGACCAGGCCGATTTCCGTGGCGCTGGCGATGGCAGGAGCCCAGCCCGCGGCGGTCCTACGCAGGAAGCGGCCGCTATCACCCACGTCGGCCGCGTTGTTGCAGACCATGTGCCCGATCGGTGCGGTCGATAGCGACCAAACCCCGACCCACTGGGCGATCCGGTGGGCAAAGCCGACCCAGGCGCCGGTTGGCGCCGCGCCGACGATGTAGGTGTCGCCCTGGTTGGGGGCGCCGGGAGGCGCATTCACCACGCCGTCGATGGTGAGCCAAGGCGCGCGGATATGCCTTCCGAGCGCGATCTGGGCCTGAGGGTCGACCACGACCGAGATCGCGCTCGGATTGGCTACGGCGAGTTTCAACCGATAGGTCGCGATGCTCGCCTGGCCGGACGAGGGTGGCGGCTTGTAGCCATTGCCCAGACGCGCAACGCCGATCAGCGTGCCGGCATTGTTGAACAGGCCGACCTCGGCGACGTTGAAGCTGTGCGACGGCCGGGCCGAGCCGTCGTTCGTGTCCGCCGGAATGACGGCGTCGACGACGATCGCGCCGTCGACCACCGCGACGCTGGCGATGGTCGCACGGTATTTCTCATTGACCAGCGCGACCTGTGCTTCGTTCGGGTTGTAGGGCACGCCGGCCGCATCGCCCCAGGCGACATGCGTCAGCACCAAGTTCGTGCCACCGCCCAGATCGGCGATGATCGCGGCCTGGCCGGACGCGGTGATCAAGAGTCCCGTGGTCATGCGTAAGGCTCCAGCGTGACAAGTTCTTCGGTGAAGAGCCCAGCGCCGACGACGAGAAGTGCGTCGGCGTCTTCGCCGAGGAAGGCGTAAGGCTCGATGATGACCAGCTCCTCGGCGACCAATCCGGCGCCGAGCACGAAGCTGCCCGCTGCCATCTCGCCGGCGCCAAACACGATCGGGCGCGATTTCGGCTTTGCCGACATGACGAGGGGCCGGACCGATTTGAGGATGCGCCCGACATCGTCGAGCGTCGTCTCGACGAAGATCCGCGCCGTGCCCCGCCGACCAGGCGGCACCTGGTCGAACCATTCCGTCAGCTCGGTCGGCCGCTGTGCCAGTGCGAGCGCGGCATTGACCGCCTGAACCGTGCCCTTGATCCGGTGGTAGTCGGGGCTGTCGGCGATCGCCTGGCGCTTCACAGGCTCGGCCCAGCCATCGTCCCAGACATCGACGCTGACCGCCCAGGCGAGCCAGGGCAGCAGCGGCGACGGGCAGCGCCAGGCGTCCCAGATCGTCTCGATGACCTCGGGGTCGATATCGTCGAGAGCAGAGGACAGCCCGGCGAGCTCGCGCTCGAATGGAGTCGCACTATCGGGAAGCAGGTCGAGGCTCATGACCAGCTCTCCGCCACGATCTCATGCGTCACCGTGACGGTGCCGAGCCGCGGCGCGGTGAACAGATGGGCGGTGACCGGCGCCGCCAGTGGCTCGAATGCGAACGAGCCAACGCCGGCCAGAGCCGCCTCGGTGTAGCCGACATGAGGCGGATTGACGTCGCCGGCGGGATCCGGGATCTCGACCTCGACGACGTTCGCATCGGTGCCGAGAGCGGCGGCCGCGATCGTCGCCTGCCGCATGCGCCGGCCGATCAGCCAGACCGGTCCCTCGATGTCGTCGCCAATCCAGCGGAGGCGGCCGGAGCAATATTGCAGGATCCGCTTTTCGGCCTGGGCCTTGACGATCTCCGCCGAGGCGCCCTGGCGGATCTTGAGATGGGCGGTGACGTCGAAATCGAGCGCGGTCGCAAACTCCACGGTGACGAGGTCGCCCATCGGCCGCAGGCGCACCCGGCTCAAAGCCTCCCGAACGGTCGCGGCAAGTGCCGTCTTCTCGTCTTCGGTCAGGCCGTCGCGCGGCAGGATGACGACCCGGATCCGGGGAGCCAGGGTGACGCCCTCGTCTTCGGAATAGGCGGCGACGTCCAGGACATCGCCCGAGGCCGAGAGCGCCCAGAACAGGTAGGCGCCAACCGGCCCCGCCGTCGACCATGATTCCGGCGCGAGCGCCAGGCGCTGGCGATAGGTCTCGTCATCCTCCATCACGGCCGGCGCTGTTTCGGTCGCCGGCGTGATGACGCGCCGCGGGGTGCGGTAATAGGTGATGCCGATATGGTCGAGGGCGCGGTCGAGCGCGCCGGCAAGGGTGAGCGCGCGAATGCGGTCGTTGATGCGGCCGCGCAGAAGGGTCTCGCGATACACTCCGACTTCGAGGACGGCCGCCGAAGGGTCCGACTCGAGCAGCAGCGTATCGACCGCCGGCAGCGACGGGTTCGTGAGGCGCCGCAGCTCCCAGCGCTCGGCGAAGGTGGCGCGATCGCGTGCCAGGTAGCTCTCGAAGTCGAGCGCCTCGACGACGTCCGAGATCGGATAGAGCGAGAGGTCGACGGGCGTGAAGCGGCTCATGCCAGGACGATCCCCGAGGTGGTATCGCTCAGCCCGATCTGCGTCGCGCGGTCCTCACTCGCCGAGTAGTCGCCGAGATGGCCGCGCGGAAAGAAGGTGCCGGCGATATCGAAGACGAAGACGCCGTCCGGGCCGCCCTGGGTCAGCTGCACGGTCTTCAGGCGAAAGCCCGGCTCCCAACGTTTCAAGGCGGCGGCGACAGCGGCGTAGATCTGCATGATGCGCTTGGGCGTCGCGTTGCGGTCCTGCAGCTCGAGCGCGGCGGAACCGAAGGCGCGGCGCATCACGCGCGTGGAGACCCGCGTGGTCAGGATGACGCCGATCGACTGGGCGCAATGGTCCCAGCCGGTCAGCAGCTTCCCCGTCGCTCGATCGATGCCGCTGCGCATGACGTCAGGCGGCCTTGCCGCGCTTGGCCTTGGTCGCCGGCGTCGGTGGCGCCAGCGGAGTCGGTTCGACGGCCTGGTCGGCCGGCTCGATCGACTGCTGCAGCAGCTCGTATTTCGCCTCCTCGTCCGTCAGGTAGAGGATGTGCCCGACCTTCGGGATCCGGACGCCGTCCTCATCGCTGAGCGAGGGCACGCGCTGGCCGGCGACGAAGAAGCCGGCGGAGGCAGTCGTCTTGTATGGCTTCTTCTCAGACATGAAAGGCTCCTTCAAAGCCGTTTGAATTCAGCCGATGACCTGGACCCAGGGCCGGCCGGTGGTGGCATGGCCGCAACTGGCCGCATGGCCCTCGCGGCAAACCGGGATGCCGTTGATCGTCAGCCAGTCGCAGCCCTCGGCCATGACCGGCAGGGGCGAGTGCGGTGGCGGGCCGTGCGGCGTGATGGGATCGCCGAGCACGACGACGAGCTGGCCGCCGACCGTGACGAAAGACTGCCCGCCGGCGAGCTGGGCGCCGCCGGCGGCATCGAGGGCCTTGACCGTGATCCCCGGCATCAGCCTTGCACCAGCTTGATGGCGGCCGTTTTCAGCTCGATCTGGCCTTCCGTGATCGTGATGCTGCTGCCGCCGACCGAGATCTTCGCCTCGCCGTCCTTCACCGCGACCGTGGCGTTGCCGATCGTCAGGACATGGCCGTTCGCCTCCGCCGTGCCTGGCGAGGGATGGTCCTCGACCGGGCCGGCCGGCATGACGCGGGAATGCTGGCCGAGCTCGCCGCCGGGCGAGAAGACGAGCACCGGCTCGCCTTGGCCGATCTTGCTGAAGCTGGAGACGCCCTGGCCGTTCTTGCCCGAGCTCGATGCCTGCGGCAGGTAGGGCGAGCTGAATGGCTGCCCGCCGGCGCCAGCGTCATCGAAGCGGACCTTCGTCTTGCCGCCCTGATTGGCCTCGGCCGTGCCCACCATGATCAGGGTGTTCATCCGCCGCTCGAGCGCGGCCAGGCGCTTGCGGAGATCGCGCTCGCCGCTCATGGCGCCGTCTCTGGCAGCGGTGGCGGCTCCGGCTCGCCATCATTGATCGCGACCTGTGTCGCCGGCGACGGGACGCGGCCGGTTTCGAGCGCGGCCTGGATGACGGGGCGTCCGATCGCGACGTCGAGCAGCCGCCACTTCACCTCCATCAGCGCGATAGCGATGCCATGCTTGTTCGACTGCTCCGAGACGGCGACGAGCTGGTCGCCGAGCTCGGCCGCCTGGAGCTGACCGAGGCCGACATAGGGATCGAGCATGATCGAGAGCGAGCAGGCGTCGAGCAGCTGGAGCGCGTGCAGATCCGCGGAGGAGAAGTCCGGGTTCGGCCGACCCGTCCGTCCGGCGACGACGACGATCGCGACCGAGACGTCCAGGTCGTAGCCGGCATCACTGCGGGCCACCGGCTTGGCTCGCATGAAGCAGACGCGTGCGGTGGGGGCGCGCGTCGAGTCGCTCAACAGGTCCGACAGATCGAACCGATCAAGCTCGGCCCTGACCTCGGTGAAGACCGGCTTGTTGGCCTCGTCTCTCAGTGCCCGCAACTGGCCGCCGGCGGCGATCAGGAGTTCGGAGAGGCGGCTCATCCGAACAGCCTCCGCAGATAGGCAACGGCCGTATGGATCAGCTCACTGCGGTCTTCGCTGGAGAGCCCGATATAGGGCCTGGCCGGCATCGTGACCTTTTTCACCCGGAAGAGCCGGTTGCCGACAGAGAAGACGAGCGAGGAGGCGCTCTTCGGCACGATCGTGCCGCCTTCCTGATGAATGCGGGCATAGACCAGGCCCGAGCCGATGATCGCCTGCATGCCGCTGACGGCGTAGTCGATCGAGCGGGCAAGCGCGCCGGACTTGTGCAGGATCGGCGTGCGGCCCTCCCGGTTCGGCTGCCAGGCCGAACCATCCGGGGCGGGGCCGCCGGCGATCAAGCGCTCGCGCGTGGACTCGCGGATGAGCCGGGCCAGCGCCTCCAGCAGCGTCTCGGCCTCGAACGGATTGAGCCGGGCGAGGAATTGCTCGACCTGGGCGAAGCCGGCGACATCGATCTCAATGGCGAGCGTGCTCATTCGCCCGATCCCGACCAACGCCGCGGCTCGGCAGAGAAGGCCGCGCCACCGCCCGAGGTGACATCCCCGCCGCCTCCCGATCCGGGAACGGGCGTGAGCTCGACGATCTCGGCATTGCCCTGGGCGACGTCCTTCAGGAACGCGAGGCGCAGCTTGGCCCGTTTCTCGATCTCTTCGGACAAGCGGTCAGCCGCCGGCGCGAGCTGCCAGCAGGCGATATCGATCGCGCATTGCTTGAGGATCGCCGGCGTCGGCACCGTGATCGGCAGGACGTAGCGCTTGCGGAGATAGGGGTCGATCATCGCCTGCGCCGACACGATCGCGTTGGCGACGGCGACGTCCATGTCGACGTCGGCGGGCACCAGCGTCTCAAGGTGACGCGCGCCGTAGATCGCCTCGATGTCCGCGCGGGTGGCGTAGCTCATGATGGCCCTATGAAAGGAGCGGCCACCGTGGCGACGGTGGCCGCGTTCGTGGCGGGCGGCGGACTATCGTCCCTGCACCGGAGCGGATCGCCATCCGCTAGCCGGGCTCCCATCGGGTGCTGGGGGCCTTGCGAGCCGTACCAGACCGCCCTCTCGGGGAATTTCGTCAGGCGCTCGGCTCGTCCTGATCCTTGGCGGGTCGCTCTTCCTTCGCCGGGCGAAGCGTGAGCTGCGGATCGTCGAGGATCAGCTCCCACTGCTCCTGCGTGATCTCGGCAAAATCGATCACGGTGCCGGCCTGGCTGAATTCGATGTCGGCTCGGCGCCGGCCTTCCTTCGCGGTCGCGGACACCAGGACCAGGCCGGAACCCGGCTTCTGGCGGATGCCTTCGATTTCCTTCGCGACAGCGGCGGCCATGCCGGCTGCCTTGGACTTGCTGGGCTCTTTCATGCCGATCTCCTACGGGCTTGCCAAAGCCCTCCGGCCGGAGGGCTCGGCGCAAACCCGGCCGATCAGCCGAGCCAGGGCGCGACGACGAGCTCTACGCGGCCGTAGTCGAGGTTGGATTCGCCGCCGGCCAGGTTCGCCTTCTTGACGATCGTCTCGCCGGCGCTGCGGTTGGTCGGGCCAACCAGGAGGACGTTGGGCGTGATCGCCAGCGGCGCGCCATAGTCCTTCTTGAAGAGCGACATCGCGTCGAAGGCAGCCTTGAAATTGGGGGCATCGAGCGCGGCCTTCGAGCCGAAAGCGGTCTGCCAGAAGGCAAAACCCGAGGTGTTGCGACTGTCGGCGCCGTAGACGAACTCCTTCCGCATGAACACCGACTCGTCGTCGGGATTGTCCATGGCAGCGAAGACGGGCTTCCGCCGGTTCTGGAAGATGATGGGCTTCACGGCCTTCGTCAGATCGAGCAGATACCAGCCCGGACCGCCGCCGGCCTGCATGTTCGAGACCGAGGTTGCCGAGCCGTCGGCATCGAGCACAGGGTGGTCGGTGTCGAAGAAGAACTGGCCATCGAAGCAGTTCGTGTTGAAGCCTCTGGCGAAGGTCGGGAAGACAAGTTCGTCCGGCTGGCGGGCAGCCGCGTCGCCGAGCATGGTCATCAGCGGCGAGTAGATCCCGTAGCGATCGTCCTCGATCGCGTTGCGGGTCACCTTGATGGTGTCCTCCCAGTCCTCGTTGACCAGGCGATATTCCCCGGTGCTGACGTTCTTCAGCTGGCGCTCGCCGATCCACTTCCGCATGCCAGGGATCTGGTTGAGGAAGGGGTAGAGCTCGTCCGACGTGGTCGAGGGAACCTCGGTGGCAAAGCGCGCCCACGAAGAGGTGACCGCGGCAAGGCCGAGTTGGAAGTTGGCGCGGTAGCCGGTCGTCAGCATCCGCAAATTGGGGGAATTGATGATCATGGACCGTCCTCGCGATCAGGTTTCTGGTTGCAGGGGGCGGCCGATCTCCGGGTTATGAGCCCGGCGCTCGGCCGCTGCGCCACCCCGCCGATGTCAGGTGAATTCGACCCAGACGCCGGTCGCCTCGACTTCGAGGATCTTGCCGGCCTTGGAGCGCGTGTTGGCGCCGTTCGTCTTCGCGACCGTCTCGTCGTCAACGATGTAGCAATCGGCCAGGGTGTCGCCCTGGACGCAGGCGTCGGCGCCGTGGTTCTTGAACCTGAACACGCCGCGATGGACGGTGACCGATTTGTCGCCGGCCGATCCGGCCGAGTTGTCGATCGTCTCCTCGGCGCGGCCAGCCCCCTTCAGGGTGGTCGCCACCGACCCCGGCACGGCGTAGCCGGCCGCATTCACAGCGACGAGCCCGCCCTGCCAGATGGTCGTTGCCGCAGCGACGGGCAGGACAAGCAGGTCGCGGCCTCGCTCGCGGGTGTCTCGGGCTTTCGTCAGCGCCATGGTGGCGGCTCCTATCGGTGATGAAGGGTTTCAGGCCGCGCGGGCGGCGAGGAAGGCCTCCTCGGAGACGCCGGTGGCCTTCGCCATCGCCCTCTCCGCCTCGGAAAGCGTGCCAGCCGCGCCCTTGTCGGGGTCGGCCTGAGCGACGGCCACATCCGTGCCCGCCTTCAGCACCACCGGCATGGCGTCGATAGCCGCCTTGGTGCCGTCGAAGTTGGACTTGGCGAGCGCGAGGTACTGGTCCTTCGCGGCCGGAGCGATCTTGCCGCCCTTGACCGCATCGTCGACGAGCGTGCCGCAGCGCGCGACATGAGCAGCATCGGCAGCGTCCTGGATCGTCTTCTCGGCGGTAGCCAAGGCCGTGACGGTCGCATCGTGCTGCGCCTTCGGCACGAACTTGGCGGGATCGCCCGCCTTGAGCAGCGCAATCGCCGAGACGGCATCGCCGGCGGACGCGGTCTCGGGCAGTCCGAGCGCGATGAGCAAGTCCTTGAGCATGGTGGCTCCGTTGTGATGGGTGGCGGAAGCGAGCGCCGGCATGCCGAGCGCGGGCGCCGAGACGAGCGCGGCCGCCTTGATCAGGCGGGCGGTGACTTCATCGTCGTCGCGGTAGAAGGTCGGCGAGATGTAGCGGTAGGCCTTGGCCTTCAGCGCCGCGACGGCGTCGGGCAGCCAGTCGACCCGACCGAACAGACCTTGCGGGCGGGCCTCGACTTCGACGATCCAGGCGCGCGCCGGCTTGGCGCCGAGCGTGATCGTGAACTCGCTCTCGTGCTCGAAATCGATCGGCAGCTTCAGGCCGCCTTGCGAGAAGGCCGCGGCAAGGCGCTCGGGGTCGAAACGGAATGGTCGCCCGTCGCGGGCGATGACGTCGCCGCGCGGCGTCAACTGCACCCACTCGGGCGGCTGAAGCTCACCCCCGACCTGCGCGGCCGCCATCACCACCTCGAAGGCGGCGACGCCGGCGATAAGGCCAGCGGGCAAAGAGCTGCAGAGGGCGAGGCGCTTGTGCATGCCCGCACCATGGCGAGCCCGGAAACGCAAAAGGCCCCTGACGCGTGTCAGGGGCCAATGATTTGGCTTCGACGGGATGATGGCCTATATTGGGGGTGCGGTCGAGACAGTACCTCCGTCCCTGTGACGCGCGGGAGTTATGCCCCGCCGGCCGCGTCTTTCCCCTTCATCCGATCGGCCTGCCATTCCTCGACGCGGTGCACGCTGTTGAGGAGGATTTCGTCGGCCGCGGTTCGTTTCAGGACTGCGACATAGGGCTTTCCCTCAACGCGCATCAGCAGGCGCAGCTTTCCGTCGCTCGTCACGGCCTCGGGCTCGTCGATGCCGGCTTGCAGGCTCTCCCAGAAGCCTGGCCCGATTTCAGAATGCTTGACGCGGATCTTCGCTGCGTCGGCAACCGACAAGGCGACTACCCTGCTGGTCGAACCGATCTGTGCCGCCAGCGGATCCGGCAGGACGGCGACTGGCCAGCGCAAGCGGCCGGCGCCCGCCTGGGCCGGATCGAGGCGGCGATGATGAACGAACCCGGCGCCGTTCTCCGTGACGTAGGTCATCACCGGATCCTGACGCAGCCGCGTGACCGCCTCACGCCGCGCCTCGCGGCCCATCTGGTCGATACGATCGGCCAGGCGCTTGCCCGCCAACTTCTCCCGCACCTTGCCGGGATTGTTGTCCCAGCCCGGATCGATGCCGGCCGGGACCATGCGGCTTTCGCCCGTGGTGCCGTTCGTCCAGGAGCGCAGGTTCAGCGGCGGACGCTCCGTCGGGGCGCCCTCGCGCGGCATCGAGCGCGACCGCACCCGGCATTTGCAGCGCCAGCCGTTCGGCGGGTAATGCGTCGACCACCAGCCATCGTCGACCGGCAATGTGGTGCCGACCCATGACAGATGCAGCGGCCGCTTTCGCTCCGAGGTCGAGGTCCGATACTCGAGATAGGGCAGCACGTCCTTGACGCGCTGGATCCGCGACCAGTCGCCGGCAGCCTCGGCCGAGCGGATATTGGCGTCGTAGATGAGATCCAGCCGGCGCAGCGAACCGAGCTGCACCTTGGCGACCTCACCAGTGCGCGGATCCGTGACGCGTCTCTCGCCCCACCATCCTTTCTGCCGCAGCAGCGGGACGAGCTCGTCGCGGAACTGGGAAAAGGGAATGCGGTCGACGACGGCCTTGCGCGTTGCTGCACGGATATCCTCTAGCACGTCGAAGCCGGCCGTTCGGGCCACGGTGAAGGCGAGCGCATGCTCGCGCGGGGCGACCTCGTCCCAGCGGAAGGAAGGCCGCGACGGCCGCCGGTCGAAATACTCCACGACCGGCTTGGGCGCGGTGGAAAAGAGGTCTTCAACGGCCATTGAAGCGCGAGCCCCACAAATGGCTCAGGACGGCCGCGGGCTGTTTCCGCTCCCGAGCGAGCCAGATTTTTTTGAAACCGGAATTGAACGTCCTGTGGCCCGGCGCGGGGCCTTCCGGCGGACGGGGTGCCGTCTCACTCCAGTCCAGCATCACCACGGCCTCGACCGATCATCGCGCCGATGCCGAGCCGGCGCGCCAGCCGATCGACTGGAAGGTCGGGCGCCAGGCGCGCGAGGGCGGCCTGGAACTCCTCATATGAAGAGGCATCGTCCGCTGCGGCGCGGATCGCGCCGACGATCGGACCGAGGTCGGGCTGCCAGCCGTCAAGCGCCTCGCTGACGAGCTCGTCGACTTCGTCCGGCTCCGGGTTATCGGCCGCAAGGCGAGCGGGACCACAGGACGGGCAGATGCGTGGATCGAGGCGATATGCCGAGGCGGCCGCAGCCTTCTCGACCGGAGTGACTTGCGCAGGCTTCGGCTGCGGCCCGCCCTTGTCAGGCGTCTTCAGAAGAGTGGCGCCGGCGGCCGGCTCCTTCAGCCCGAGCTGGTCATAGATCTGGCTGGCTTCGACTGCGAGGCCGCGATCGACGAACTTGCCGACCGCATCCGACCAGACCTGCAGATCCTTCCGCTCCGCGATCGGGAAATGAACCTTCGGATAGGCTTTCTGCGGGCCGAAGTTCAGGTCGACGATCGGCCGGATCAGCTGCTCCATCAAGGTCAGATGAAGGTCGCGGGCATCTGCCTTCCTGATATCGCCGCGAACCTTGTCGAGCACTTCCTCGCCGGCCTTGCTCGACGCGGTTCCATCGCCCGGCTTGCCGATGACGAGCTTGGAAACCTGCTCGTCGATGAAGCGGGCATTGCTCTCGAACGGCTTGTCGGAAAATCCCTTCGCCTCGACGAAGTCGATCTCCATGCCGATCGGAATGATCGCGGCCGCGTCGCGTCCGAGATTGCGCACGGCGTTGAGCAGGACAGCGCGATCGTCGTTCGAGCTGCCGGGCGAATATTTCCCCAGGCGCAGAGGCATGCCGTAGATTTCGAGGAACTGGGCCCAGTCGCGCATGCTGAAGCTCTTCAGCATGAACGACCAGGCGCCGACTCGCGCCAGGCCGTTGCGGGCCGGCAGGCCCATCTTCAGCAGAGGCACATGGACGATGAACTTCAGCGGATCGAGTGCGACGCCGTCCGGCTCGCCCTGGATGCGCAGCCGGAACCTGGTCCTGGTCTCGCGATCGAACTGGAAGAGTCGCGGATCACGCCAGACGTAGCGCTGCGGGAGCCAGGCCGAGCCCGTCGCCCAAACCGTCTCGACAATCGAATAGCCCTTGGACAGGCCATCGACGAGCATGTCGGGCAAGGTCTGGAAGGCCGGCGTCTCGACGACATTGTTTCGCAGGAAGTCGGCGATCTCGACATCACGTCCGCTCTCCGATGCCGGATCGACCTGGGCATTCAGAGAGGTGATTGCGTTCTTCCTGGTCTCCAGGACGTAGCGATAATGCGGCTCGCGCTCCTCGATCTCCTCGGCCAGGGTCAGGAAATCGTAGTCCTCGCCGAGCGCCGCGTCGCGGAGGGTGCGAGCCAGTCGGGCGGGATTGAGGCCCGGCGCCACCATCTCGTCGAACTGGTGGCGAATGCCGGTGAGTTCCGGCACTGCCCGCTCCTGGGACAGCGCCGAGCGCCGGATCTGGAGCGGAACGCCGTAGGCATCCAACAGGCGGAATGTGTCAGCCATTGCTACCCTCACCACAAGCCGTCATGACGGCCCGGCATCATCGCATCGCGAACCTCGTCGACCGGCCGCATGTTGCGCCTGCCAGGGCGGGCTTCGTCCGCGCCGGCTCGCGCCGACTGATATCCGTAAGCCTCGACCGGATTCCGGGTGGCGGAATAGGCGAGCACGATCGCCATGCCGGCGTCGCCATGGCGCGTGCCGCCGGCGCTGCTCGCAACGCGCAGGTCCGGCAGGCAGGCAATGCCCTTTATGACCTTGAAGGCGCGCAGATCCGCCGCGACCTCGGCGTCGCGTGGAACCGCGATCACGTCGTCTTCGAACGCCGCCTTCACCGGCGGCATCTCGACCCGGTACCATTCGGTCGAGAATTTCACCTCGACCATCTGCGGCCCGAATTTCTGCATTCCGGATTCGGCCAGGCTGGCGCCGATGCCGGTGGCGTCGGTACGTCCGCCGATGAAGCGGGGCAGGCCGCGGACGATCGCGTCGCGGATCTGCTCCTGCTGCTGGAAGGGCACCTTCGACAGCTCGACCAGGAAGGGCACCACGCGGCGCATGAGTCGCGTGATCTGCATCGGGCACATCACAGAGAGGTCGCGCAGACGACCGACGTCCATGCCGAAGCCGGTCATCAGATTGGTGTCGAGCGTTGCCAGCATGACCGGCCGCAGCTCCTCCTCGATCCAACGGTCCACCTCGGCGCGGCGCCGGTTCTCCGGCTCAAGGTTGAAGCTGTCCGGGAACGACAGACGCAGGACAGGCGCGTCCACCATGCGCGCCTCGATCAGCGGCCCGGAAAGCCAGGCGCCAGAGCCTTGCGAGGGGACGCAGTAAAGCTCCTCGTCGGCGCCGGAGCCGTACTTTCCGATCAGCTCCTCTCGCCAGTCCGCCTCCTTCGCCGGCGTCCATTCGCCGTGCTTGTGGGCGTTCATCAGGCAGATGCGCTCGAACAGCCCATCCTTCAGCGCATCGTCGAGGTCGAAGCGGATGAGACCATAGCGCAGCCGACCGGCGCGGATGTCGGTGATCAACTGGTTGAACGGGTTGTCGACGCCGTTATGCGTCGAGATGATCAGCACCTTGCCGCCCCAGATCAGGAAGGCCATGGCGGCCTTGATCAGTTCGGCGAGGTTGTCGACGAAGGCGGCCTCATCGAGGATGGCGAAGCCCTGGCGGCCGCGCAGGCTGCGCGGCTTCGACGAGAGCGCCACGATCGAGAAGCCCGAGGCGAAGTCGATCTTCAGTGCCTTGACGCCGTTCTCCGAACCATCGTCGAAGATGGTCTCGCCGATTTCGCTGCAGACGTGCTCGAACAGCCGCGCCCAGTTGGCCGCCGCATCGATGAACTCTTTCGCCATGTCATGGGAGGTGCCCATGTAGAGCGTATCCATGCCGCCGATGTTGCGAGCGCTGGCCGAGCGCAGCACAGCATCTGCGGCGGCGCCCCAGGTGGCGCCGGTGCGGCGCGACTTCTCGACGACAACGACGTCGTAGCATTCGCAGGCGACCGCGATCGCACTTTGGTAGGCGAGCAATGGCGCGGTCTCGCGCCATCCGACCGCTGTGGCTCGGCCCTGTTGCGACCGGACGGAGATCCACTGATCGCGGGTCGGACGGTCCGTGACGCCAGCGGCCGCAGCGGTCATGGCCATGGTGGCAGCGACGGCTGCTGGCGCGCCCTTGCGGGGGGCCTCTCCAGCCGCTTTGAGGACGTCGGATTCAGCCATTGGACTGGCCGAACAGCATGGCCTTGAAAGCTTCCTTCGCCTCGGCCGAGATGCCCTTGACCGCGCCGACCTTCTCGATCGCGGCCTCGGCCTTTTCCTTGAACTCCGCTTCGAGCTTGGTCCTGCGAACGGCGGACATGGCCTGGCCCTTCACCGTGTCATGGTAGGCGCGCGCAAGTTCCATCGCCTCCTTCGGCGAGCGCTGGGCTGCGTCTGTCTGGGTCAGCTCGAAGACGAGCATCTTGATGAACTCGCCCAGGACGATCGAGTTGTCGTCGACCTTCTCAGGCGTGAACTGGTCGGCGATGCCGGTGAAGATGTAGCGGGCTTCGTCGAGACGGATCTGCACCGCTCGCAGCTTCAGCGCTTTGCGATTGAAGGCCTGCCAGGAGATCGGCTCGACATCCTTCGCGGCCAGCCGCTCGTTGAGTTCGGCCAGGATCTCGATCTGGGTACGCTGACGCTGGTTGAGTTCGCCGATCGCCCAGACGATATCGTCCTGGGCGTGTTCGGGCACCAGGTCGAGAGAGGACAGCCGGTTCTTCGTCCCGGCCATCGTCACAACTCCCGCGACGGCCGCTTGACGCCCTCGATGACGACGCGGCGATTGACATGGTCGCTGCCCTTGGCGGTCAGCGTCGCGACCCGGACGCTGCCGGCCTCGACGACACGAACGGCGCCCATTTCCTGCAGCCAGTTGAGTTCGTCATGAACCCAGTCACGCGACTTGGTGATGCCGAAGGCTTCCAGATTGACGCGCAGTAGCTCGCTGTTGAGCCGGCCGTCCGGTTGCTCCTCGAGGGTGCGCAGCACGATGAGGCGCGCCTCGGTGCGGATGAGAAGATCCATGCTCATCGCTTGGCTTGCTCCAACAAGAATTCCTGCAACCGGTCGGAGATCTTGGCGACGGGCTGCAGCTGGGCGCCAAGCGCCTTCAGCTCGCCTTTCATCTGCTCCAGCGAGACATTGATGCTGTGCACGCTGTCCCGATCCGGAAGGTGGCGGAACTCGCCCTCGAGCTTGGCGATGCGGTCCTCGGCCTTGTCGATCTTGTCGATCGCGAGCGTGAATTTCGCATCGAGCGTCGAAACGGCGTGTTCATGGTCCGCCCGAGTGACGAACTTGGAGGCGAGCATGATAACGGCCACCTGGCTCGCCAGAACGAGCACGGTTCCGTATTGCTGCAGGAAGGCCATCACGTCGTTCACGGCAAGTCCTCAGGTGCCGCCGCAGCGGGCCAGGCATCAGGCGGCGGCGGGCACTGCCGGCGGCAAAGCCACCAGCGGCGAAGAGACGAACTGGATCTGAGCCAGCTTGGAGCGGAGCATGGTCTGGAGCTGCGCTTCGTCGAGGCCGAAGAACTTCACGGCATCGGGCACGGCGCGCGTGACGTAGTTCACCCCCTCAGCCAGGGCGGCGGACTGGACCTCGATCTTCGACAGCTTCTGACTGGCAAGGTCGGTGGCCATCGACAGCCCCCAGCCCGCGGCGGTCATCAGTGCGGAGTGCAGGGCGTCGCGATGGCTTTTCTCCATCTGCACGCCGAAGACGCGTTGAACGAGCCTGCCGAGGAAGCCGATCGCCGCGAGGGCGACAGCGGACAGCGTGGTCTCGAGATACGGCTTGATCCCGAGCACGAGCGGCGACGCGTCGATGGTGGCCGCTGTGGTGGGGGCGGCAAGGGCGATGGCGAATGCCGCCGCCAGGAAGACTTTGGGGTACATGACAACCTTTCACGAGAAGCGGGGGCAGATGCCCAAAGACGGGGCTTGCGCCCCGATGGCTCGATCACGGCGCCGGTGACGACACCCGCGCGGCGACAGACGTGGATGCGGCCAGGTCAGGCCGCCACGGCGACGTAAAGGGCAGCCCAGGTTTTCGGGCCGACGATGCCGTCGTCCTTCAGTCCAGCACGCTGCTGGAAGGTGCGGACTGCAAGCTCGGTTGCGGCGCCGAAGTCGCCGTCGAGAGTGAGCGCCAAGCCGAACTTGCGCAGACGCGCCTGCAGGATCTCGACGGCGTCATTATCCGAGCCGCGGCGCAGCACCGGGTTATCGGCATTGTCGTTGGCGATGTCGCCGGCTGCGAGCGCGGCCACCTCGCGCTTGGCGATCGCCAAGAGAGCGCGTCGATCGGCGAGGCCGTTCTTGCCACCGTTGATGAGGCGCGTGACGCCGATGATGTCGTCGTTGTCCGCGGCTTGGTTGATCTTGCGCTCACGCCAGTAGAGACCGGCGATCCGTAACGAAATTACTGGGTCGGCCGCGATCTCGGGATTGCGCTCCAGGTCGAGCCCGAGCATGGGGCCGTATTGTCGGTAGTTCGCCCGGCCGGTGAGCTGAAATACTCCGCGGCCATGAAAAAGAGCGCCGTCGCCCGGCCTAATATTGCCGAGATCGGCACGGCCATCATAGCGTTCAAAATGGGCCGCCCCACCATACTCCTCTAAGGTGCGAAAGCGGTCCGTCTCGTGCGCCGCCTGGGGGAGAAAGTGCTCAATCCGACGAGGCGTATTGATCTCAAACTCGGCGAGGACCGCCGGTAGCGCACGGCCGACCGGCTCCATTATCGCGAGCTTCCCCCCCGGCGCGAGAGCACGCAAGACTTTCGGGCCGAGCTTCTCGACAATGGCCACCATGAAGGCCTCCGTTAGGAGGCCGCTTGAGGGATCAGGCCGACCTCGAGATGAACAGGTGGTCCTGATAATCTCGAGTTCTGAGGGCCGCGCGGCCCCTGACGTGTGTCAGGGCTACTTGAGGTAGTCCCGCGCCATGTTGGGCTCAGGCAGCTGGCCTCGGCTTATGCGTTTCAAATGCTCAGCATGACGATCAATCGGTTCGGACAGGGGAGGAAATAACTCGTGAAAGCCCGCAACTAGGGCCTGTGCCATTTTATTGAGTCCGCTCAGCAGCCGATGAAGGTCTTCCACGCGCTCTCTAATGTGCTGCTTTAGTCGTACCGAGTCATCTCCGGAAGCTTCAAGATAAACTTGGTCCACCTCGCCGCCATTGTGCTCATAGACGTGGCGTCGCAGAAACATACGACGCAAGAAGGCTTTCTCTCCCTCAGCCATATCGGCGGTCAGATCAATATCGAACCACATCAATACACTAAGCGTCGCCTCCAAATCGTGGAAACGCCCCCTTCGGAGCCGCTCAGCGCGCCTTCTGGAGAGCGGAACCAAGCGGAGAAGCTCGCGTCCAATCTGCCCCACCAGAGTGTCGAAGGCCGATATCGCATCTCTTACAACAATGTGAGAATTTTCGACTGTTACTAGCTGGCGAAGCTTCGCGATTCGCTGACGAAAAGCGTCAAGATCGTTTCGTGTTCCACAACACGAGCAGTACGCAAACTGGCCGAGAACATCATTAAACTCACCACACGCGTCGCATGTGAACTTGTTCTGCTGTGAGGTTTCCGAGACGTAAAACGCTGGCTTCTCGCCTTCTCGTCCAACAGCGTCGGCGATTTCATCAAAATCGATCTGAAACTCCCGATCGAGATTGTCTTCTCCGAGCTTGACGATCAGCTCGCAGTACCGCCTCACATATTTACGCTGAGCGTCCGACAAGAAGAACTGCGGACCGTCTTGGTGGCGGCAGTAAGGGCACAGATTCGGAAGCGCACCGCTACGCCAGTATCCCCGGCAAGCCTGACAGGTGTGACCGAATCTTCCTTCGCTATCTGACGCGATCATAACTAAAGTACATCCGCCCATGGGGGGAGGATCCGCGTCACCGCCTAACCGGCCCGGCGCCACGGCGAGGCCTGCCGTAAGCAGAACCCAATATGTCACCATCTCAGCAGGTACAGGGCGTGTGAAGACAAACTGCCAGAATGACTGCTTCATTCCATCTTCGCCGGTTTGAATACGAAGTATAAACCGTCCGCCACAGTGGCCTATTTCCTGGAATTCGTCGCCCATCAGAATGCTCGGCCCCTAAGGTTGGTTCCTCGCATTTTAGTCAGCGGTAGAGAGGAGGACACTAATCAAAACAGCTTAAGCTGCCCGCTGTTATGCTCGCGCTGCCTCTTACGGAAGCGTCTGGCAGTGCGCTCGGTGACACCGGCCGCAGCTGCCATTTGGTTAGCCGAGGCGCCGCGCGAAGCGGCTTCCGCCAGCGCCCTCGCGGTGCGCTGCCGCCAAGCATTGAAGCTCCCAGCGGGACCAAGCGGTATCGTGAGTTTCTGACGCGACCGGCCCGAGCAGAAATGATCACTCAGAAGCTGAGCCTTTCCGGCTCCGACAGTTTGGACGAGCCAGTTGTCCGGCGTCAGCCGTGCGACGACGAACACCTCCTGACCGCCCTTTGCCTCGGCGATCGCCAGAGCCGCGTCGATGCCGGCGACCTCGGCGATCTCGGCGAGCAGCGCCGGCAGTTCTGGCCAGCCCAGCCGTGTCATTCCTGCCCCCGCAGTCGCTTCTGCCAGGCCTTGAGCTGCTCGATCGCCTCGCGCGCCTGCGGCGGCTTGAGGAATTCTGGCGCTGAAATCTTGAAGCGGGTCTCGACCCAGCTCCGCAGCGCCTCGCGGTCGAGCGGACCCGAATGCAGCGCGCCCCACAGGGCGTAGATCATGCGGATCTCGGCGCGCTTAGCCGCCGGCCTGGTCGAGACCTTCGGCTTCCAGCCGAGCCGCTGCATCGCGGCGAGGACCGCCTCGGCCTGCCGATCGGATAGGAGCTTGGCGCTATTAACGCCGGAGACCCGTACGAGGAGCGCGCGGTATTCGCCGTCCTCGAGGCGTAGGTCTTTCTTGGCGATATGGATCTTCGCCAGCATATCGCGATGGGTCACCGTTCCGCCCTCGCGATCGCGGCCTGCAGCTCGACCGCCTTTCGGGTTAGCTGCTTCAAGCGGGTTTCAAGGATGGTCGAGCGCCTGGGCTTCACGGTCTCGATGACCGCGATCAGCCGCGCGCGCTCGGCGTTGAGCTTCGCCAGATCGTGCCTCGCCAGCAGCGCCATCAGCGGCGCAGTATCGGATGGTGCGGGCGGGATCGGGCGGGCCATCATCATGACCTCGGGCTCGACACCGAAAGCGTGATAGTAAGGCCTGCGACGAGAGCAGCGGCGCCGAAGAGGCCGAGCAGAAGGCCGATGCGGCGACTGAAGCGGTCCTTGTCCTCTTGGCCATAGCTGACGAGCCTGGAGCCCAGGAGAAGGCAGACACAGCCGGCGATGAGAAGGATGACCATGATCACGGAGCCTTTCTGGCTGCGACGAGCGTGGCGAAGTACCGACCGGTGGCCGTGAGACGGGCGCGCTTCTGGCGCTTGTGGAGCATGACCGTGGTCAGCCCCTTGTCGGCCAGACGCTCGTAGATCGACGGGCGGTCGCGGGTGATGTCGAGGAAGGTCTCGCCGGTGAGGGCGTGCAGCTTCACCAGCGCCCTTTCCTCCGGCGGCGTGAACGCGCGCATGCTCACCGACCTTCCTCCGGGATCAGCTTGCAGTCCGACGCCGGCACGGCGAAGACCAGGCCGTCATCGACGCGGATGCGCAGATGGCTTTCCGAGCTCGGCCCGACGACGCGGGCCTTGAAAACGAGCTCGCCCTTCGCATGATCGAAGGTGTCGACCTGGACCAGGGCACCTGCTGGGAAGTCGGCCGGCGACTTGCACAGGCGGTCGAAGGCGTCGAGCACGAGCGCGGCGTAAGGGTCGCGCTCCTCGATCGGCTTGAGCTTGCGGAGAGCCATCGGGAGCCTCACGCCGCCGCGAGGTCGATGGTGACCGGTTCGAAGCGGTCCCGCGGGCTCTTGCGCTGGTAGAAGCGGACATACTCCTTCGTGCCGTTGGGCTTGATGGCGCTGCGGACAGCGTCCATCGCCCGCTTCCAGCGATCGTCCCCGATGTCGAGCCGCATCAACGAGAACAGCTCGGCCTTGTTGATCTGACCTTCCTTCTCGACGTTGAAGACGCGGGTGACGATGGCGCGGATCTCGGCGCGGCTGTCCGCGCCCCACTCGACCAGGCACTCGTCGATGAGTGACTTGGCCTGCTGCAGCTGCGGACCGAACTCGATCACATCGGCGATCTGGATCTGCACCTTCATCAGCCCGTCATGGGTCTGGAAGGTGACGTTGCCCTTGGCACCGCCCTTCGTGGCGCCGTACTCCTGATCGAGCAGCGCCTGAAAACCACTGAGGTCGGCGAAGGTGTGCGCTTTGAAGCGGGCGATCTGCGCCGAGAGGTCGAGGGCGAAGGCCATGACCTTGCGCACTGTCTCGTCTTCCAGCTTGTCCTCAGCGTTGACCAGAGAGAGCGGGACGAGGTGCCCCTTGACGTCCCGCATATAGGGCTGGCCGTCGACGGTGGTGATGCCGGTCGAGAGCGCCGGGACGGGGCGGCTAGGCGCGAACTCGATATCTGCGGCCGCAGACAGGATGGGCATGGTTTCAGGCTGGGCGGTCTGCATCTTAGGTCCTCTGGCTGGGTTCGGTGGTGGCGCCATGCAGCGCGAGGAGCGCGAGTGACATGGCTGTGATTTCGAGGGTGGAGACGCGCACCGCCTCGCGCTCGGGCGAAGCGATGACGCGCTCGGCGACCGCGATCGGGTCGATCGGCGCCGTGACGCGCAGGCGTCCGCTGGAGACCAGCCATTGGAGCTGGCCCATGACCTGGTCGAGCACGAGCTGGCCGGCGAGGTCCGCCGGGCCAATCTCGCGGGCAACGCCGGCGGCGAGATGGGAGAGCGCGTTCATGCCGGCTCTCCGCTGCCGAGCGGGAAGGTGACAACGTTACTGTCGCCGATCGGCGTGGCGAGCGAGGCGATCCCGGCCCGACGCGGGACACGAACGGGGCCGGGATCGCCATCCAGCCGCGCCTGGATGACGCGCTGCTGGTCTTTCAACGCCGCTTGATAAGAGCGCGAGCCCGTCTCGCCGATGCCGGCGAGATCCTGCGCCATGGCGTGCAGCTCGTCGTCGAGCTCCTCGGCCTCGCGGGCGCGGGCCTCTAGCTCATCTGCGCGGCGGGCTGCCTTCGAGAGCAGGCCGGCCAGCCGGCGGCAGGCGCCGGGCGAAAGCATGGTCTCGTGCTTGGCGTGACTGCGCAGCAGCTTGGCGCAGGCGCGCAGATCGAGAGAGACGATCTCCACCATCGTCACGCTCCCCGCACCAGGTTGCGGGCGCGGGCATGGGCGCGTCGCTCGCCGCGGTCGATCGAGGCGAAGACGAGCAGGCCGGCGATGCCGATGCCGCTACCAGCCAGCGCGAAGAACCAGCTGGCCTCAACGACGATGGTGTGCGCGGTGACATAGCCGCCGATGAAAGGGCCGAGCACGGCGGCCGCGAGCGCGAGCAATTTCACGATGGAGGAAACCATCAGGCGACATCCTTCTGCTGGCGGTTGGGGCAGGTTTTGCAGGCGTGGAAAAGGCGCGCGCGGGTGGAGTTCGTCGCGACGAAGGGGCGCGCCTGTTCGTCCAGGCAGCGGTCGCGGCCGATCTCGTCGAGGATCGGGCAGAGCACCGTCTCCCCGATCAGGGCGCCGCGGATTGTGGCAAAGAGCTTGGGCAGATCGCCGGGATACTTGTTGGCGAGCACGTAACTAATCGTGGCGTCCGAGTAGCCGAGACGCTTCGCGACAGCGCGCGAGGTCTGCGCCTTGCACGCTGCTGCAAGCGCCGCGACCTCGCGCGGGATACTCTCCCCCCAGGCGGCCTGCGCCTTGGCCAGCGCGTCGAGCTTGCCGGCCGAGCCGGAAATCGGGCCGCGGTTCATGCCGCCCTCCCGATCAGTGCCGGCTCGTTAAGGTTAACGACCCGCATCAAATTGAGATCGAAGCAGGCCTTCTCGGGTCGCATCACGATCGGCGCGCGCGGACCGCTGTTGCGGATAAGCCGGTAGATCTGCGTTTGCCGACGCTCTGGAGCGTGGCCCGCAACTGCCAGATATCCGGTGCGGAGGAGGTCTTGGACGTACCCCGAGGCCGTTTCGCGAGCGATGACGAGCGTGTCGGTGGAAGCGGCGTCAGCTAGCTCGCTCGACCGGAACTGCCCGAGTGAGCGGATCGCGGTCCAGAGCGCCTGCTGGCGCTGCCCGAGAGTGCTATCGCCTCGGCGCAAAGGCGGAGCGTCGCCCAGATTGACGATCTTGTAGCGGTGCGTGGCGGTGGCTCCGCGTTGGCCGGCCGAGACGACGCGGACAACGTTCTCGGCCAAGAGGAAGGCGAGGTAGTTCTCGATCGTCTTGCGGTGGCCGACGCCCGCGATATCGACGACGATGCGCGAGGTGAACTCGCCATAGTGTTTCTGCAGGCCGGTCATGATCCGCCAGTAGGCAAGGCGGCCTTGGTCGGGATTAGGGATCGAGCTGGCCATCAGCCGAACCTCTTCACGCGCGGCGGGTGCTTGCCGTTGATGAAATCCGGCACCGGCCCGGCCACCGTCAGGCTGGCGAGCCCTTGGGCGGCCATAAACTGCCGGCAGAGATTGAGATTGGAGACGACGATGCGCGCACGGCCCTCAGAGGCCTTCCGGATGGCTTCCAGCACCTCGTCGTCGATCAGAGCCGCGCCAAAAGCGCGCTGGACCAGCTTGCGGCAATCTTCGAGGTCGACGGGCTGCGCCGGGGTCCAGGAGATGACGCGGCCATAGACGCGTTCGACCTTGGCCAGCTTGTCCGGCAAGGCTTCCTCACCGATCAGGATGATGGGCGCCTGGGATTTGTCCGCGATCTCACGGATGTTCTCGATCATGCCGCGGTCGACCAGCTTATCGGCCTCGTCGATGAACAGCGGCGGGTGCTCGGGCATCGAGAGGAGCTCGATCACCTGCCGGGTCAGCTCCGAGAGCGTGCCCTTGGGCTTGAGCACGCCGAGCTCGAACAGGATGTTCGAGATCAGATCCTTCTTGGTCCAGCTGACGCCAATCTCGACGCGCGGGCCGCCCGTCTTGATCTGAGCGAAGCGGGTCGCCTCGGTCTTGCCGTAGCCGGAATAACCGTAGAAGCAGCCGAACTGGTCATCATCGGGGCTGCGGTCCCGCATGGTCTGAACCAGCCCCATCATCGCCACGACATTCTTCAGCAGCGCCGGCGGCCGGCGAAGCTTCGAAACGTCCTGGCTGATATCCGCATGTGCATTCATGTTTGTTTCCTGACGACGTGGTTGGCTCCGGTTCTGGAGCCGGTTTTTGGCTCGGCTCACCGCAACGCCGCTTCGCCGAATTCCTGGTAGAGGGGGTCGAGGGACCGCTTTTCCGAGCTGCCAGCGAAGCCGCCGTAGAAAGCAGCCTCATCCGGTGTGATCGGCTGACCGGCCTCCATGCGCTCGTGCAGCTCGAGCCAGCGCCGATAGCGCTGCTGGGCGGTTTCGTGCTGACGCAGGCGTCGAACATTTGAAGGGGCGGGAGCCGCGGTGACGGACGCAGCCTCAAGCTCGGCCATGATGCGCTGCTCGGCCTCCGAGAGTGGCCGGGCTTTGGGCGCGTCGCCCCGACGCATCGCCGCGACTTCGATGCCGGCATCGAGCGCAGGCGTGGCGTGGATCTCGGACCGTGGCGGGAAAGGCACGAGATTGCCGGCCTGCGCGGCGGCCTGCGCCATGCGGTGTTCGAGCACGGTGCGATCGGTGACCCGCTTCGAACGCAGCATGGCCTTGGCCTCGGCCATCTGCTCGTCGACGATCCGCGTCTGCAGGGCCTTGCGCTGGGCGAGAAGCTCGGCTGGGTCGATACCGGCTAGCTCGCCATTCACGGCACGGCCGAGCGGACGGTCCAGGCTCTCGTCCGCGAACAACCAGATCGTGCCCTTGTCGGCGGGGTCGAGCATGACGAAGACACGCTCGCCGGGCAGAATGCCCATGGGCTGGTAGTGGAAGCCGCCGATCTTGATGCCGTTCTTCCCGACCGTGCGGTAGCCTTGGCTGTCAGGAGCCTGCATCAGGAGAACCGCGAGCGCGTCGGCATCGACGGTGCGAATTGGCCGTGTCGACGAGGCCGCCTTGGCAAAAGGCGTCATCCTGCCGATGCCGCCGTGCTCATGATGGGCGTAAATGTCAGCCGCCCAATGGTCGCAAATCGTCTGCAGCGCCTCACCTGTCAGGGTGACGTTGAAGGTGTCGTTCTCCTGTCCCAGCCTTTGCGAGAACGCCTTGCGGCCCTCGATCTTCTTGCGCTGGGCCACGTTGTGACCGACGAAGCCCGGCAACATGCGGGCGCAATCCGTCTGGAAGGTCCGAATATTCCGCTCGACGACACCCTTCTGCCAGGGCGAGAAGGCATCCGAGCGGATCGGCTCGATCTGCATGCGGGCGAAGAGCCGAACGGTGGCGCGAGCGACGAAATCGCTGCCGTTATCCGTCTTCACCGCATCGGGCACGCCCCAGGCCAGGATGGCCTTGCGCATCAGCAATTGAACCGCCTCGGAGCGCGGCGTCTTCGAGGCAAACAGGATGATCCGACGAGACCAGTAGTCGATGCAGACATAGATCGAATGGCGCCCGTCCACGCACATCGCGTCGACCGGAGAGGCGTCGATCTGCCAGAGCGCGTTGAGATGCGGAGCCAGATGGGCATAGGAGCCGGAAGCCCGCATCTTCGAGCGGTATCCGTCCGGGTCCATCATCTTCAGAAGGCCGGCGGCGTGCTCCGCTTTCCACGCGTTCAAGCGCTTTTCAAAGCCGCGCAGGCCCGGCAATTCCAGCCCGGCGGCCGCGACGCGAGCGTCGAATTCGCCCTTCACCGCATCGTAGATGTGGCGGGACGTATAGAGGTCATTGAGAGAATGGACCGCGATTGCGAAATGCTTGATCTCGCCATCAAAGGCGGCATCGAGCACGCCCTGGCCGCGCCGGCCGGCGCCGCGATCGACCGCGAGCCGATTCACTTCGCCCTCGCGATCGGCGGAGAACCACCGATGCAGCGTGCGCGGCGAAAGGCGACCGACGACAGCGCGAGCCCAGGCGGGAACCTCAACCTTCCCAAGGTTGTAGAGGCCGGCAAAGGTCGAGATCGCCAACGTCTGCTTCATCCCGCCGCCGCGCATGAAGGCGCGAAGCGCACCGAGTATGGCGAGGCGCGCATCGAGCTGTAGCGTAGCCGCGCGTGTCGAGCTCGGCGCAGGCGGCGGCGCCGCCTGCATCTCCGCGGCGGGCGCCGAGGCCTCCCCCTGTCCGGCTTGCGGGCCGAGATAGGCGTTCCGCGCCACCACCGGCAGCAGGCGAACATGATACTCCTGCCCGCCGCCGCGGCCCTCGCGCGGACGGCAGAGTTCCGAGAAGCGTGACCAATCCTCGCGCTCGGCGAGGTCGATGACGCCTTTTCTGCTCGTCGGCATTCCAGGCAAGGCCAGATCCGCGATTTCGGAGGAGGTCAGCCAGAGCTTCACGCTGCGCCGCCCTTCTTGGCTTTGGCGGCCTTGGTCGGCGCGGTCCTGACAGCGATCTCTGCCGCCACCATCGCGGCGAGTGTCTGCAGGTCGGCCAAGGATAGGCGCGGAAGCATCGGCTCGAACCTGACGAGCGGGCGATCGGCTTCGCGGACGGCGCCGCCCGCCGGGACCATGCCCGCCGAGACGCGCGCCTTGGCGAAATTGGCGGCTCGGCCCTCGGCGATCTCCCGTGCCGCCTTGACCTGATCGGGCGCCTTCAGCTCGGCAAGCGCCTGCAGCTGAGACTGGTTGTCGGCAAGTTTGCTGCCTCGGATCAGGGCAACAGCGTCCGGCGATAGCTTCCCGGACAGTTCGCGGGCTCGGTCGATGGAACGTGTAGACAGGCCGGTGCGACGAGCCGCCTCTTTTGAGAAGGCAGACCAATTCGCCAAGTTGGCGAATTGATTTTTCTCCCGCCATTTCTTGGACTTGCGATCGCCGCCGTGCCGGGCGTCGGTCTCGGCCTCATGAATCTCGGCAAGCTTGCCGATGAAGAGGTTGCGATCGAGGATCGTCAGTTCGGCTCGGATGAGGTTCGCATGGATCTCGTGCTTGCGCCGTTCGGCCTGTGTCTGGCGGCGGACAATCGCCTTGATCTGTGTCCAGCCGAGCAGCTTGGCGGCCTCCAGACGATGCTCCCCATCGACGAGGACGTAGGCGTTGGAAAGTTCGTCGCTGAGCGAGACAGCGATCGGCTGGTGCTGGCCGGCAAGCGGGTGTGCTTGGCTGCCCTCGGCCATGGAGGCGGCGATTGCCTCGACGACTGACCGATCGACGAGGCGCAGCCGATCTTCGACGCCGATCGCAGCGATATCGACCACGATGGAGTCCTCGAGATGGCCCGGCGCAAGGTTGAGGACGTCACGCTCCGACATCACGCAGCCCTCTGCCTGCGTTGCCAGCCGCCACGGAAGACCAAGCGCTCGCCCTCGGGCGACCACCGTTCCGGCCACAGAATATGCAGCGGAATCTCGGTAGCGCGAGATATCGCCTTTTCCGCCCGCAGCTGGGGACGACGAAGGGCGGCCCGCAGCGAAACGTCGGACACGCCAAATTGCTGGGCAATCGCCGGTAAAAAGCGGTATTTCGACTTTCTGACAGCGGCGAGAATGTCAGCTTCGTGCATGTAGGACCACCGATTCGCGGGAAATCCCGCTTTCTGTTAACCTTCAGAGTAACGAACGATACCGTAACTCGATTTTTAGCGATACGCAACCGCCATGGCCGACCAAATATCGACTGATCCCACCGAAGGGCCGGACGCTGCGTTCTATGAGCGGCTTAAGGGGCTTCTTGATCGGTTTCCGACGCTACAAAAGGCGGCGGACCTCACGGGCTATTCGTCCGAACAAGTCGCCAAATGGCGGGACGGGAAGGCTCGCCCCCCGTTTTGGCCGCTCGCGATTCTGTGCCGGCAGGCAGGTCGGTCGATGGATTGGCTGGCTGGCGGCCAGGCCGGTGCGCCTGGTGCGCAGGAGTTGGCTGCACCAGGATCGGATGACGATTCCGGCAATGTTGCTTTCGTGCCGCTGCTCGATGTCGTGGCGAGTGCTGGACCGGGACACGAGAACGCCAGGCCGTACGAGATTGACCAGCTGCCTTTTCCGCGCAGCTGGCTCCAGCGGCTCGGGCTGCCGGAGCAACACGCGCGCTTCGTCGACTCTCGCGGAGATTCGATGGAACCGACGATCGCTGACGGGTCGATTTGCCTTGTCGATACACGCTTCTCACACGCACGGAAGGACGGGATCTACGTCCTGGTCGACGGGCCAAATGTCCGGATCAAGCGGATCGCTATCGGGTGGCAAAACTCGATCGTGCTGATCAGCGACAATGAAAGATATGCTTCTGAGACGCTCGCTCCGCCCGATGCTGAGGCGCTGCGCGTCGCTGGAAGGGTCGTTTGGGCAGGGGGAGAATTATGAGAACGAGCATTGCCGCCGTGTTGGTTGCAGGGGCGCGTATCGTCAGCGCTGCCGGCGCATCGGCTCAGTCCGATCAAGTCGTGGGGGTCATCAAGATCGGCGCCTGGGCGCAGGTGCTTGCGGAAAAATGCCCTGAGCTGCAGGTCGACTGGAGCCGCTATGGCACGATGATGACAATGGCCGGACTTCGCCCCGGCGATATCGAGCCTGGCGGCAAGCACGGCCAGCTGCATGGCGCCTTCATTCGCGAAGCGATCAACGAGACCGAGCGCTCGTCGAAAACCGTTGCCTGTGCCTCCGGGCGCTCTCTCTACGGCCCAAAGGGCCGCAATATGCCAAACCTTCTCGTTCCTAAAAGCTGAGCCCCGCTCTCGCGGGGCCCAGTCTCTTAAGCGACCTTCAAATCGACTGCGCTCAGCGCCCAGTTATCCGCCTCGAGGTCGTTCGCATCGGCCATGTTGTCGACCTCGGCCGGCAATCTGCCGTGGCGGTGAATGATCACCGCATCCTCCCAGTCGCCCGTGGTCGGATCTCCGGTGCGCCGGAAGGCGACCACGCCGGCGCGTATGGGCAGGTAACGCTCGAACAGCCGTTTAGCGTGAGCTTCGTCCTGCGCCGGAATAGGATCATCGGCGGTGATTTTTCCCTTTGCTCCTTTTACCTCCCTGAATGCTTGCACGACAAAATAAGTCAGGTGCCTGACGGTCTCCCTGACCAACTTCTTGTTCCCAGCCTTACTCATGACACTCTCCTGATTGCCCGAGCTCTCTCCCGGCCGGGCTGACCATAGGAAAGCTTGATAACGAGAACGAAACAAGAACAGACTGGCTGCGGCTTTGGGCGTTGTGGAATGTGTTGACCGCATGGGCATTGCTGACAAACCCGAACAGCTGGGTGTGCAGTCGAGTTTCGATGAGGCGGCCGATCGAGGTGACGGGTGGAGCACGAGAACACAGTTACGCATTGCGCCCCACCTGGCCGGGAGAGCCCAGCGCGGAGGATGACTATCTCGTCATTGACGAGGATGGCGAGCAGATCGCCCGCATCAGTCGGGACACGTCGTCGACCACGGGCCGCTGGTTGGTGAATATCCAGGGCACGGGCGGGCTGCCGATCTATGACGGCGTGTTCAATACGCTGGTACCGAGCTTCGAAGCCGCCAAGGCGAAGGTGTGTGAGCTCTGGCCGATCTTCCGCGCCCATTTGACAGACGAGGAGTATGAGAGGTCGCGCCGGATGCGCCGCGAGATGGAGGAGGCCGAGCGGAATGTATAGGCAGCATCTAATCGCCCAGTTGTGTGCGACTGCCGATCCATTTCGGACCTGGATTCTGCGGCCTTGACCTTACCACGGGGGGAAGGTGCAGAGTTCCTAGAGAAAGCCTGTTGCGAGGTTCTATGACTACACCCTCCCATACGACACTCAGCGTGAGCGGGATGACCTGCCTTCACTGCGAGATCGCCGTTGAGCGTGCGCTGCGCGCCGTTCCGGGCGTACATGAGGCGAAGGCGGAATTTTCTGCGAACCGCGTCAGCATTGAGCACGACGGCCCCTTAGACGAGCAGGCTGTGGCCACCGCGCTGCTGAGCGAGGGCTATGCTCTGGGTACGCCCGGAACCCCAAGCCGCCGCCGTTATGCCGAGGCCGGGGCCGCTGTCATCCTCGTTCTGGCCGTACTTCTCGCGGCGCGGCAGTTCGACTGGCCAAAAGGCATCAGCGTCAGCGAAAACATGAGTCTCGGCTTCGTCTTCGTCATTGGACTGCTCGCTTCGGTGTCCAGCTGCATGGCGGTCACGGGCGGCCTGCTGGTTGCCCTTGCCGCCAAGTACAACGAGACGACCATTGGCTTGAGCCCCGGCCGGCGTTTGATCCCGCATCTCTGGTTCAATGCCGGACGCCTTGTGTCCTATACCGGCTTCGGTGCTGTGATCGGCGCCGCCGGGTCCGCATTTGCGCTATCCCCGTCCCTGAGCGGGGCGCTCACCATCACCATCAGCACCCTGATGATGATCATCGGCTTGCAGATGCTGGGCCTGTTCCCGCGCTTCAGCCGCGCGCTGCCTATCGTCCCCAAATCGCTGCTGCACAGCATCCACGATCTCAGACTGCGGACTTCGCGCACCGCTGCGCTCATTCTTGGGGCGGCCACATTCTTTCTGCCCTGCGGCTTTACGCTTGCCCTTCAGCTTTACGTCCTTGGCAAGGGAGAGGCCGGGCTCGGCGCAGCCACGATGCTTGTGTTCGCACTTGGCACCTTGCCGGCTCTGCTGGGGCTCTCGATCCTGTCCAGTTTCACCGGAGGAGCACTGCAAGCGCGCTTCCTGACGATCGCGGGTGCGTTCGTCCTAGTGCTCGGACTCATGAACATGCAATACGGGTTCGTTCAGCTCGATCAAAGCCTTCCAAATGTCGGGCTGATCTCGTCGGCTGCCGCGCCCCAGGAAACCCCGGCCCGGCAAGTCATCGACATGACCGTCAGCGGCTTTGATTACATCCCTAACCGTTTTGTCGTGAAGGCGGGGCTCCCGGTTGAATGGCGCATCGATGCACGGGAGGCGGAAGGCTGCGGGCGCATCCTCATCTCCCGCTCGCTAGGCCTGCGGAAACTGCTCTCGGACACCGAAACGACCGTCATCACCTTTACTCCGCAGCAGGCGGGTGAATACGCTTTCAATTGCAGCATGGGCATGATGACCCCGAATTCAGGCTTCCGCGTCATCAATTAACGACGTCGGGCGGAGTGCGGCCCCTGAATAGACCGGTTCATAGCCCGAGGCGGGCCCTGGGGCAGCTGATGGATTTCGCCCGTCTCAGCTTCCTCGCGCAGGCCTTTGAACGAGGCGTGGCGGAGCTTCGGCTCATCGGTCCAGCCGCGGAATTCGATCTCGGCCGCAAGCGCCGGCGTGAGCCATTTCGCGCCCTTGCGCTTTAGTGGGATCACGGGCTTCTCGATCACCAGCTTGTCCATCATCCGCTTCAGAGCCCGCCCGCTGACCTCGCCGAAGCCGGTGCCGACGCCGCCGACGTACGCTAGGCCGTCGCCCTTGCGCGCAGCCAGGAGCAGCCGCCCGATGCCGCCCAGCGCCACGCTCGAGGGCTCATAGCCGATGATCACGAACGTCTCACTCTGGACGCACTTGATCTTGACCCATTCGCCGAACCGTCCGGAGCGATAACGAGCGTTGCGCTTCTTTGCGATGATGCCTTCAAGGCCGAGCGCGCAGGCCTGTTCGAGTAGCTCGGCGCCCGGTCGATCGATATCCTCGCTGAAGCCTATGCCCTGGACCTTGGCCTCGCCGAGCACGCCCTCCAGGAGGGCGCGCCGCTCGTCGAGCCGCAACTGGCGCAGGTCGTGGCCATTGAGATAGAGCAGATCAAAGGCATAAAGCGTTGCGGCGCCGGCCCGCAGCTTGCCGCCGCGGCCGCCAAGGGCCTTCTGCAGGGCGGAGAAGTCAGCACGGCCCTGGGCATCGAGCACGACAGCCTCGCCATCGATGATCGCGCTGTCGACGCCGAGCAGGCTGGCGGCCTTTGCAACGGTCGGGAAGCGCTCGGTCCAGTCATGGCCGCCGCGGGTGATGATGCGCACCTTGCCGCCGGGCTCAATGTGGACGGCGAGGCGATAGCCGTCCCATTTGACTTCATAGGACCAGTCCGGTCCTTCCGGCACCTGCGAGACCAGGAGCGCCAGGCTGGGCTCGATGCGCTCCGGCATCGCATCGAAGATCAGCGCGCGCTGGCCGGTCGCAGAGCGGCGCGCGGCCGGCCCCTTCAAGGTCTCGGCGACAGGCCCCGACCGCAACACGCGACGCGCGCACACTGACTGAAACTCCGCAACCCGACGGACCGGGAACAGCCGGCGAGGAGATTCGTTCCAAGGATCAGCGAAAGGTCAGCCTATGCGGTCAAGTTCAGTTCAGCGCGCGCGTGCCGCCGTAAAGCAGATGATCCGCAGTATTGAAGAAGCGTGCGCTGCACTGGCGCGTGTCGAACACCTGTCGGGCTGCACCGAGGCTTCGGCCGAGGAAACCGAACTGATTGCTCTCGTCTTCGCTTTGGAGGTCTGGGAGGCCAAAGAATACTGGCGCGCCTCCTACCGCCACGGGCCGCAAACGAAAAAGGCCCCGCCAGCCGAAGCTGACGGGGCCTGACAGTTCCGAAGGTAGTTTGGGGTACCTTCGGTGAGGCGGCGCCGTCGGCTCCGGCAGCGCCACGTTTATGCTCCGCGACACCTATTGTCGGGTCAATGTCTTTTGACATCCTCCCCGGAAACGCCAGAAGGAGGCGGAGATTTGGGCTTGGCCCTGAGCGCCATCCTGCTGATGATGGGCTATGAGCAGGACACCATTCACGATCCGCGACGACACCAAACTTGTGCCGCGCTCAAGCGTGCTGACGCGCTGCTCGATGATAGCGCGGAGGAGAGTGAGCTCGCCGAGATCGTCGCGGCGATCGATGCCTATATAGAGGCCACAAGGGTGCAGCCGGTGCCTTCGGACGATCTTCACGAGTTCAGCAACGAAGAGGCCGGCCGCGTGAAAGGAGGAATAGTTGATAGTCAGCCGGAGGCCAAGGCAGGAACTAAAGGTGCCGCCTCTCTCCAGGTTGAGGGACTGGCGGGAGGCGGCGAGACGCTTGACCTATAACCGCTCTGTTGGGCGATTTGAGCGCGTCATGGCCGAGTCTCCAACGCAAAACAATGCATCGTCACGGGCATGGCCGCGCACTCTTCGCCAGCTGCGAGTATGCCGCGATCTGCGCATCGATCTATTGCTACGAAGGATGAGCCTCACACGTGGAGAAGCTTGTGAAAGTGGCTCGCTTGGGCTCGGGCCAGGCAGCGGGTGCGTCCACGCGCCGGGCACGGCCCCTGCTAGCACCCGCCTTCGTAACCACCGGGTTTGAGACCATGTGCCCAGCCTCTTTCTATAATATCTATATTATTGTTCGGGGTAGCAAATTCGAAGCGGAAAGGCTCTTCCCCATTGTAGCTGCAATGTCCGCGAGTCAAACTGAATTGGAAGCGTTCCAGTTCGACTCTTCCGGCATTACGAAGAGAGATAGTCCAAATGGATGACGTGTGGTTCCTGTCGTCCTGTGTCTGATTAAAGTACGTACCACTTGCAATAAAGCGCGTCGATACTCGCGGTGAAGTTTGCTCAACGATAGTGACCGTAAGATTAGAGACTCTCGTGGAAAACTGCCAGGGTCCGTTAAGTCCTGGTGGTATAGCAATTGGGTCCCAATACAGGGTTTTTTCTCGGGATGTCTCGCTTGTTGTTAATTCAGGCGCGGCACGTGATTCGATTCTATCGGATTCCGCGCTATTGGTTAAGATGAACTCCACTTTCCCCTCCATCTGGTTCGATAGCTCGAACACTATTCGTTAGCGTGGCGTAACTTCGTATTGTGAAATAGAGAGAAGGTTAGTTGCGGCCACAACAACATCGCCGGGATTCAGTCGTGAAGCTGCGACATACGGGCATTCGGCTCGCGAGATGCATCGCAGCGCCTATCCCTTCCCGTGACGCCGTGGGTGTAAAAGGGGGCGCCCCGAATACCACCACAGGTTAACGTCAGCCTTTGCAGTATACCATAAGGAGAGCTTGGCCACCCCCAGGCGCTAGCCTCTCTCTAAATCGTTACCGCAACCGGCGAGCCGGTACACACACGACGCCGCGGCGCTCGCGGTAGGCTCGCGCTTGGATGAGTGCCGGGGGCGAGCAGGCGACGCCAGGATGTGCAGATCAGACCTCACGACAGAAAAAGCCCCGCCAGCATGACCTAGCGGGGCATAGTCTCATGACGGTGGGACTGGCATCCCGCTCACGTAACGTTCGCCAACTGAGCAGGTTCCAACATAAAAAGCCCGGCCCCCTTTCGGAGTGCCGGGCTTTGTGACCGTCGTCGCACGGATGCGAACGGTCGCTTTCGATTTCGGTGCTACCTCCGACCAGCGCGGCCGGTACATCCGCGGCTCGCGTCCTGGTCGGTTGTAGGCTGGCGCTTGGATGAGTGCCGCCGGGTAAACGCGAGTTGGCGCAAAAGGTTCAGGTCACGCCTCTCTCGCGCCGAAATAAAAAATGCCCGGCACCCGGAGCGATAGCCCCCCGGTTCCTGCTCGAGCGGGTAACAGTTCGATGGTCCGCGTTTTAGAGGCGAGTCGAGATAGGCCTTTGAAACTACAACCGTTCCTCTAACTGTTACCTGCAGGCAGCTATTGGAGAAAACGGTAACACTTTCCGAGGCCGCACCCATGATATTTCAAACTCTTAGCGGCGGCTCGATTGCCGGCCATGTAGCTTGCCCTCTCCGCATCCTTTCGGATCGACGAACAATCAAATGGCAAAGAAATCCGGCGCGGCCCCAGCGGGCCGTCCGCTAAGCCATTGCGAACACGCCAGTATCTGGGTGTGCCCGGCTATGATCGCCTATGATCGGGTACGCCCCAGGAATTGCCATGTGATCGTTCGTTACACAGCTGGTGCGGCAGATATGTGTAGCTGTCTCACCCGACTTGGAGACTTGACGATTCATGCCTGTCGCGGCTGGCTTGAATGAGCCTCGCCGTCATTGCGAGCGTAGCGAAGCAATCCAGGGGGATTGCGCTCTACGCCCCCTAGATTGCTTCGTCGCTGCGCTCCTCGCAATGACGGCGAGGCTCGTTCAAGCTTTCAGATGCAGCGTCACCAGCAAGGCGCGACGAACTGTATCCTCAATGTCAGCGTTTGCGCGTCGAGAAAGTCACGACTCAATCACCCGTCACCGTCATCTCTGCGTCCATCACCTTCATCTTCGGGTTCGCGGCGCAGAAGGCCCTGACCTTGGCCTCGACGGCGGCGTCGGCCCGGTTCGCGGCGTGATGGGCCTTGGCGTTGTGGGCGCCGGCCTTGAGCCAGTCGGCGCAGCTCAGCTCCGGGTCGGTGATGGCGGCCGAGGCAGCCGCGGCGGTCAGCAGGCAGGCGAAGGCGGCGGCGAGCGCGCGGGCGGCAAAGCGCATGATGGGTCGTCCTGAAACAGTCGAGCCGCGCCAGGCGGCCGGTCAGCGCCGCTCCTGCCCTGCTTCGCCGCCATGCGCAAATGCGATTGGCGGCGGGCAGCTTTGCGGAGGAGGCATTGCGGGACTTTCCTTCTCCCCCTGCGGGAGAAGGTGGCTCGGCGAAGCCGAGACGGATGAGGGGTCGCGCAATGATTTCCGTGCGACGCTTCGGCCAAGCTCAACGATGGGGGACGGCGCGACCCCTCATCCGGCGCTCCGCGCCACCTTCTCCCATCCGGGAGAAGGGAAGAGCGCGGTGCGGCCAGCCGAAGCGGGGATAGTCGCCGCTGCGCTGCTCCTCCAACGAAAAACGCCCCCGCAGCGATGCGAGGGCGGGGCTTGTCTTGACGCATTTTCTTCACGCGAACCGGTACCCACTTCGCTCGAAAATGCTCCAGCCTGCGCGGCAGGCGGTGGCTGCGGCGTCAGTTCGCGGCGGCGCCGTTGGCCTTGGGCGGCAGCGTCACGCCGGAGGAGGGCAGGCCGCGGCCCTGGGAGCGGCGGCGCAGGTTGCTCAGGCCACGCTCGATCATGGCGAGTCGCTCGTCCTGGCTCTCCTGACGGGCCAGCATCTCCTCGAGCATCATCGCCATTTGCGCCATGGCGACATGGATATTGTAGTTCAGCGGGTCGGGCTTGCCCTCGCCGAGTCGATCAAGATTCTCGTTGAGCGCGCGTTCGGCCAGTCCCTTCGTATATGGCATTGCTCTGTCCCCTTATTCTCGCGTCCGTTTGCAGCGCGAGGCCCTGTCACAATTATATTGCCCTGTTCTCCGGACTCGCCGCCGCCGACCCGAGATGAACGGTGAAATTCTACCGTTCGACGAACAAGAACTACGAATTGGGGTTGCGGGTTCCGTAACTGGAGCAACCCCGTCCTCCCGGACGGCTCGGCATAGCCGAGCGCGCAACGGAGTTCTGTGATGTGGATCACAGTCGAGCGGCACGAAGCCGGCTCAGGACATCCGCGCCGGCGAGGAGAAAAGCAGCTTGACGAAGCTGCGGAAGGCGAGGACCTGGCGGGTCAGGCGGCTGGGATCGCCGAGCGTCTTCGACATGATGATGCCGCCGTCGACGACGCAGGAGAACATGTCGGCGAGATCGTCGAGATCGACCGGCTCGCGCGGTGGGTGGATCGCGGCGATATCAGTGAAGACGGCGCGGAAGCGGGCGTTCCAGCTCCTGACCGATTGCGCGGTGAGCTCGCGCACCTCGCGGTCATAGAGACGCTCCTGATAGCAGATGCTGGCGATCAGACAGCCGGGATGGCCGTTGGGCAGATCGGACATCACCTCGGCCAGGAGCTTGAGCGAGATCAGGAAGGCCTGCAGCGGATCGTCGGAGAGCTCGCGGCCGCGGGCGAAGATCTCGTCGAAGAGCTGGTCGTTGCTGGCGACGTAGCGCTTCAGCATTTCGCGGGCGAGTTCGTTCTTGTCGCGGAAATGATAGAAGAAGCCGCTCTTGGTGATGCCGGCCTCGGCGATGACCTCCTCGATCGAGGTCGCGCCAAAGCCCTTGGCTAGCACGCCGGCTTCGGCAACGGCGAGGATACGGTCGCGGGTCGCTGTGCGAGGTCGCAAAAGTCGGCCCTCCTCTAACGAGAACACCGGCTCAAATGACAGTTGATCTAGCCCGCTTTACACGAAAACTGTCCTGTATCTCGCAAGTCTGCCACATGAGGCCGGCCGGTCAAGTACTCCGCGACAAGCTCAGCGTGCCCGTTGCTGGGACACGGAACTGGCGTGGTGTGGTCCCGGAAATCCGCTGGAACGCGCGGGTGAAGTGAGCGGGATCGGTAGAGCCGGACGAGAAGGCGACATCGATGATCCTGACGTCCGCGTCGGAGAGGGGCCTGGTGGCATTCCAGATAGGTTGGCGGGAGCAGCTTTGAGTGGCATCGCCAGAGTCATTTTGGCGCGAAATGGTAAGACCCATCGCCCCGGATTGGCGCGAAATGACCATGCGAAAGGCGTTGTTGTCGATGCAATGCGGGAGATGTTCACCGGCATTGCAAGACTTCGCAGGGGGCGAAGAGGCGCAGACATGAAGCAAGTGGATAGTCATGATCTCGGCCTCGCCGCTGCGACTGCACGCTGCCGTGCCGGCCGCGCGGCCTTCTCCTGCACCGCCGCGTGACGACGCATACCAGGTCCGGCGGTGATGCACGGGCGGGCCTGTCCGTGGTTGGCGTTTTCATCAGGGCATGTGGACGTGTAAAATGACGAGCATTCGTCGATCCGCTACGCTCGCAGGCATGGGGCTGCTTGCCAGTGCGGCCATGGGACGATCAGTGCTGGCGGAGGAGGGACTGATACCCTCCGGCCGATCACGGAAAGCGGGATGATGCGATTTGCCTTGTGGACGGGCGCACTCCTCGTGATCGCCGCAATCGCGGCCGCGCTGCATTACTGGTCCCCACACGCGACCCTGCGTATCACCACCGGCCCCTTCGGCACGGACGCCCAGCGCTTCATGGGCGCGCTGATCACGGAAGTCGCCAAGGATCACCCCCGGGTCAGGCTTCAGCCGGTTCAGGTCGACAGTCTGGCTGCCAGCTCGAAGGCGATCGAATCCGGCGACGCCGAACTCGCCCTGGTCCGCAGCGACGTATCGCCACCGAGCAATGGCCAGACCATCGCGATCCTGCGCCGGGACGTCGTCGCCTTTGTGCTGCCGCCGAAATCCCCGATCGACAGCATCGGCAAGCTCTCGGGCAAGACGATCGCAATCCCGCAAGGGCGTTTGCAGGATGTCAACGCTGCGCTGCTCGACACCATCCTGAGTTACTACAATGTCGCGCCTCATGACGTGAAGCGGGTCTTCCTGTCCGCGGACGAGATGATCGCGGCAGTTCATGGGCGGCATGTCGCCGCCATCCTTGCCGTCGGCCCGGTCGGGCCCGGAGACGTGGTCGGCGCCGTGACGGCCATGGCCAAGGGAACCGCGGGAACGCCGACGATCCTCGCTTTCTCCGATGCGGATGCGTTCAACAAGCGCTTTCCGGCTTTCGAGTCGTATGATGTGCCGGAAGGTGCCTTCAGGTCGCGCCCGGCGACGCCCGACGACAGCGTCACCACGCTCTCGGTGACATATCGGCTCGTCGCGCCCGATACGATGCTCAGCCTGGTCGCCGGCGCGATCGGAAGAACCCTGTTCACGTCGAAGGCGAAGCTCGTCGCGCTCACCCCGCTGGCAAGCCAGATCGAAGCGCCTGATCCCGATGCGAAGAATCCGATCCTGCCGGTCCATCCCGGCGTCGCCAGCTATCTCAACAATGGCGAACAGAGCTTTTTCGATGAGCTGCAAGGCTATTTCTATCTCGGCGCGGCTGCCCTGAGCATCCTGGGCTCGCTTGCCACGATCATCATGGGCCGGGTGAAGACTGGACGGATGCGCGAGGAGCAGAAGCGGATCGGGCAGTTGATCCAGATCGCCGATCAAGCCCAGGGCGCCGACGCCGACACGCTGGAGGCCCTCGAACACGCGCTTCACCAGGTCATTGGCGAGGCCGTTACATCCGCTGGCCGTTCAGGCAGCGATTCCACGACGGTCCTGGCGATCAATCACGCGCGCTATGCCCTGGCGGCGCGCCGCACGTTCCTTCGCTCACAGGGCGGGCGGAGTTCGGTACAGGCAGCCATGTCGGCGTGACTGCCCCGCAGTCGGATCTGTCAGACGCAATGATCTGCGGCCTTGGGCTTGGCGACCTCACCGGCAATGGCAAGGAAGGCAGCGACGCCGCCGAGACTGCGGTTCTCCCGGCGCGTCACGAGATACTCGCCAGCCGCGATCTCGAAATCCGAGACGGTGATCGCTCTGAGGCGAGGGTCGAAGCCGCGTTCCTGATCGAGCACGATGCCGATGCCGATGCCGGCTGCGACCGCCTCCTTCACCGCTTCACGGCTGCCGAGGATCAAATGCGGCGGAAGCTCGAGGCCGTGCTCCGCCAAAGCGGCCTCGAAGAGGTGACGCGTCATCGAGCCGGCCTCGCGCGTCACGAGGCGCTGACCCGGCAATTCCCGCGCCTCGACCTGCCGGCGCTCCCACCAGGGGTGGCCGGCATGGACCAGGATCTCGACCCGCTGATCGATCAGGAAATCGCAGGCGAAGTCGGGGTGAGGCTCCCGGAGCGTCGCGACGGCGATGTCCACGCGGTGCTGTGCGACGAGCTCCAGAAGGCTGCTCGAATTCTCCAGCCGAACCTCGAGCTGGATACCGGGATGCTCTGTGGTGAAACGCTCCAGGATCGGCATCGCGACATAGGGCGCGCATAGACCGATCGCGAGATGCCCGGTTGCGAGGCTGCGGCCGTCGCTCATCCGCGCCGAGATGTCGTCGAGCATGAGGATGGCCTGCCGCACCTTCGGGAGCAGGTCGAGCGCGTCGGCCGTGAGCTCGACGCCTCCCGCCGTGCGCAGGAAGAGGCGCGTCCCGACGGCGTCCTCCAGGGATTTCACATGCTGGGTGATCGCCGGCTGGCTGACGCCGAGCGCCTGTGCGGCGGCTGAAAACGTGCGGTGGTTCGCGACAGCGTGGAAGGCGCGGAGCTGGGCAAGGTTCATCGAGCGGCCGGAAATAAGTGGAGCTTCATTTCAATGTCACAAGCTTTAGCAACACTTATATCACGACGGACAGCCAGAAGGCACGGAGACTTTCATGCTCAGCCTCTCCACCAAGATGATCGCGCGTCTCGCCGCCACGGCGACCTTCGCGCTCACGAGCGCCGCTGCTCTCGCCAAGGAGGTCGTGATCTACAACGCCTCGGATAGCGTCAACAGCGCGCTTGTCGGGGCCTTCAAGCAGAAGCACCCGGATATCGAGGTGAAGTTCGTGTCCGGCTCCACCGGTCCGATCGCCGAGCGAGCCATTGCCGAAAAGGGCAAGCCCCAGGCGGACGTCGTCTATCTCGTCAACAATGTCGCCCTCGATCAGCTCAAGCAGGCCGGCGTGTTCGAGCCTTACGAGCCGAAGGGATCGAAGATCCTGCCGGCCTTCCGCGATGATGACGGCTTCTACAGCAAGTATTTCGCCACCACGATGTGCATGGTCGTCAACAAGGAGCGGCTGGCGCAGAAGGGTCTGCCCATGCCCGCGACCTGGGAAGACCTGATCAAGCCGGTCTACCGCAAGGAGATCTCGCTGCCTTCGCCGCTCAAGTCCGGAACGGGCGGCGCGATCCTGACGACTTTCGTCGACGCGTTCGGCTGGCCCTTCGTCGAGAACCTGAACGAGAACGTCTATCAATATTCGGATGGCGGCTCGGGCGGGGCGCAACTGGCTGGTGCCGGCGAGGTCGCGATCGGCCTGACCTTCGACACCACCTGTTTCGAGACCAAGGCCGCGGGCAAGCCGGTGGAGATCGTCTACGGCCGGATCACCCCCAATGTCACCGAAGGCGGCGGCCTCGTCGCCGGCGGCCCGAACCCGGTCGAGGCGAAGATCTTCCTCGACTTCATGGCAAGCGACGAGGCCGCTGCCGTGCTCGGCAAGGTGGTCGGCGCCACGGCGGTGCCGGGGCACGGCCTGGTCGACCTCAGGCAGATCACGCTCTGGCAGATGCGCCGCCCGGTCGACATGACCGCGTTCCGGCGCGATTTCGCCAGCCGCATCCTCAAGCAGTGACGGGTCCGGACCGGTGATCGAACTGGCGGTCCCTGCCGCCGCCGCCGAGCGGCCGCCCCTGGCAATGACAGGGCGGCCGCATCTGGCCGTGCGCGACATCGTCAAATCCTATGGCGGCAAATCCTATGGCGGCGCGTCGCGCGCCGTCGATGGGGTCACGCTCGCCCTGGCCAAGGGCGAGTTCGTCACGCTGCTCGGCGATTCCGGTTGCGGCAAGACGACCCTGCTCCGGATCATCGCCGGTTTCGTGCGGCCCGATAGCGGGCAGGTCACGCGCGGCGGGCAGGATGTCACGGAGACGGCGCCGGCGCGGCGGCGGATGGGCTTCGTCTTCCAGTCCTACGCGCTGTTTCCGACGAAGACGGTCGCGGACAATATCGGCTTTGCGCTCGCCATCGCCGCGCGGGGCCGCGCCGAGCGGGAACAGCGCATCGGCGAGCTCGCCCGGCTGGTCGAGATGGAGCGCCTGCTGGAACGCCACCCGCACGAGCTTTCCGGTGGTCAGCAGCAGCGCGTCGCATTGGCGCGCGCGCTCGCCTCCGATCCCGAGGTGCTGCTGCTGGACGAGCCGATGTCGGCCCTGGATGCCCGTATCAGGGTCAAGCTGCGCAACGAGCTGCGCATGATCATCGACCGGCTCGGCATCACCACCCTCTATGTGACGCATGATCAGGAGGAGGCGCTCGCCCTGTCCGACAGGGTCGCGGTCATGCGCAATGGCCGCATCGAGCAGATCGGCACGCCGACCGAGATCTATCATCGGCCCTGCTCCGCCTTCGTCGCTCAATTCGTGGGCACCTCCAATCTTGTCGAGGGCCATGCCGCCGCCGGCGGCGTCGATGCCTATGGCGAGCTCTGGCCGATGGCGTTCCCGACCGACATCCGGCCGAGACAACCCGTGATGGCCGTCTACCGGCCAGAGCACATCGCGGTGGCTTGCGAGGGGCAGGGGCTGGCCGGGCGGGTCGTCAGCTCGGCCTTCCTCGGCGCGGTCGTCCGGCTGACGGTGACGCTCGACTCGGGGCGCACGGTGATCGTCGATTGCCCGTCGCACCAGGCCGAGCGGTTCGGCGCGCGCGGGGCGTCGGTGACGCTCATTCCGGATGCAGAGCGCGCGGTCCTGGTTCCCGCCCAAGCGCTGTCGTGACGCGGCTGCTGCGAGAATTGCCGCGCGCGCTCGTCAGCGGCGTCGTCGCGCTCCTGCTGATCGTCTTCATCGGCGTGCCGATCGGAGCCGTGCTGGTCGAGAGCGTCGTGATCTCCGGGCCGATGCCGCCGGTGCGCCTCAAAGCCATCACGGCCGATGCGCTCGGCCGGTTGCCGGAGGAGGAGCGGGCGGCCCTGATCCGGCGCTGGGTCGAAACGGCGACGGAGGCCGAGCGCGTCGAAGCGGCCGCCACCGCATTCCAGCTCGCCGGGCTCGTGCCCTCCTGGGATCGCAAGGCGCCCTATTCAGACCAGGCGCGCGCGATGGAGGCCGCCCTCGCGACGCTGCCGCCGCAAGACCGGGAGCAGGTGGCCCAGAACCGGTCGATCGCCCATGTGATGCTGCACAAGCGGACCGCGCTCGCCTTCAGGGTCAAGGCCCAGCTCGGCCAGCAGGGCTTCGACACATTGCGCAATGGCAGCGAGGCGCGCTGGGGACTGGATCATTATCTCAAGGTCTTCCAGGACTCGTACCTGCGCAACGCGGCGCTCAACAGCCTGTCGCTGGCGGCCTTGTCGGTCATGCTCACGGTGCCGCTCGCCTTCGCGCTCGCCTATGGCATCAATTGCGGCGGCATACCCTGGCCCGCGGCGATGCGGGGCGTTTTCCTGATGCCGCTGGTCGCGCCGCCCGTGCTGATCGCGACGGCCACGGTCATGCTGTTCGGCCGGCGCGGCCTGGTGACCTATGCGCTGCTGGACCGGGGTTTCGGCCTGATCGACGCCGACGAGACCAACCTTTACGGCCTGTTCGGGGTCGTGCTGGCGCAGATGCTGTCCTTCATGCCGGCGACACTGATCATCCTCGACAATGTCCTGCGCCGGCAGGACGGCCGGGTCGACGAGGCAGCCGCCGGCCTGGGCGCCGGCCATTTCACCACCTTCCGGCACGTCACGCTGCCGCTGGCATGGCCGGCGCTCAAGCGCGCCATCGTGCTCGTCTTTATCATGAGCCTGACCGATTTCGGCAACCCGCTGATCCTCGGCCGCGATACGCCCGTGCTTGCCGGCATCATCTATGACGAGATCACGGCCTATCGGAACACGCCGCTGGCAGCGGCGCTCTGCGTCTGGCTGATCATTCCCTCGCTGCTGCTCTATCTTGGCCTCGAGCTGCTCGGGCGGCGCAAGGGCTATGCGAGCGCCAGTATCGCGGCACGGTCCGAACTGCCGATGCCGCGCAGTTGGCGCATCGGGCTGACCGTGATCGCCGGCATCGTCGCCGCCCTGATCTTCGCGGTCTACGGCACGATGGCGCTGGGCGCCGTGACAAGGGTCTGGGGCACCGATTGGAGCCTGACGCTCGGCTACTTCAGCGGGGAGGGCGTCAATATCGGCCTTGCCGGGACCGGCTATGGCAGCTCGGAGCGCGGGCTCGGGCTCGTCTGGGAGAGCCTGCGGATCGGCCTGATCGCGGGGCCGATCGGCGGGCTGCTTGCCGTGGTGATCGCCTATGTCGTCGAGCGCCTGCGGCCGCCCGGCGCCAATCTCATCGTCTTCCTGGTGCTGGTGCCCGCCATCCTGCCGGGTATCATCTTCGGCATCGGCTATATCGTCGCCTTCAACGTCCCCCTCGGCATTCCCGCGTTGTCGCTGACCGGCACCTCGGCGATCCTGGTCATCAACATCCTGTTCTCCAACATTTTCGTCGGCGTGCTCGCCGCCCGCGCGGCGCTCCAGCGGGTCGACCGCTCGATCGACGAAGCGGCCGAAGGCCTTGGCGCGGGGCTGGTCTCGCGCTTCGTCAACGTCACCTTGCCGATCCTGCTGCCGGCCCTGCTGCTCGGGACGCTCTATGTCTTCATCGACGGGCTGACGACCCTCTCCTCGGTGATCTTCCTCGTGTCGGGCAATCACAAGCTGGCCTCGGTCGCAATCTTCAATCACGCGAATTCCGGCGAATACGGCTACGCAGCCGCCAAGAGCCTCGTCCTGCTTGCCTTCGCGCTTACAGCCATCGGCCTGGCGAGGCTGATCGAGCGGCAGCGGGAGGCCGGAAGGCAGCGACGCTCGCCGGCCGCTCTGCCCGGCCTCCCTTCCGCAATCTCCCGGTGAATGCCGAATGACCCTGGATCTCGTCTCGCGCGACGCCGCCGCCTTCTTCCATCAGGATGGGTCGAGCCCCTGTCTGTCGGCCCTGCGCGCCGTCGAGGGAATCTGGCTGGAAGATGTCGACGGACGGCGCTTCATCGACCTCCACGGCAACACCGCCCATCATGTCGGGCATCGCCATCCGGAGATCGTCACGGCGCTAAAGCGCCAGCTCGACACCTTGCCGTTCTCGCCACGGCGATACACCAACGAGCCCGCGGTCGCGCTTGCCGAAAAGCTGCTCGCCCGCTGGCCAGGTGCACCCGCCAAGCTCCTCTTTGCCACCGGCGGCTCGGACGCGATCGAGATCGCCCTGAAACTGGCGCGCGTCGCGACCGGCCGGCATGAGACGATCTCGCTCGAGGGCTCATATCATGGCCATGGCTTCGGCAGCTTCGGCCTGTCGAAGGCGATTCCCGATCCGCGTCTGGGCCCGTTCCTGCCGGGGCGTCGGCATGTCTCGCCCTATTGGGCGCCGGATGGTGCGCGGCGCATGCTCGCAGAGATGCGCGAGGCCTTCGCGCAGTCGCAGACCGGCATCGCCGCCGTCATGGCCGAGCCGATCCGCTCGAACTGTCATTTGCCGCCAGAGGGACTCTGGTCCGAAGTCCGTGGGCTCTGCGACCGGCACGGCGCGCTCCTGATCTTCGACGAGATCCCGTCAGGCCTCGGCAAGACCGGCCGCTTCTTCGCCTTCGAGCATGTCGGGGCGGTGCCCGACGCGGTCGTGCTCGGCAAGGCGCTTGGCGGAGGCGTGCTGCCGATTGCCGCCGTGATCGCGGACGCACGGCTCGATATCGCGCCCGAGCTGAATCTCGGCCACTACACCCACGAGAAGAACCCGCTGACGACGCTCGCCGCCCTGACGACGCTCGAGATCATCGAGCGCGACCGGCTGGTGGAGCGCGCGGCGGAGCTGGAGCAGCGGATCAGAGCGCGGATCTCCGAACTCGCCGGCACGGCCCCGGCAATCCGTGGCGTGCGCGGCGCCGGGCTGCTGCTTGCGATCGAATTCGATCCCGCGGCCTGTGGGGCGGCTCCCGGGCCCGGATTTGCAGCAGAGCTCGTCGGGGCCTGCATGGCTGCCGGTCTCTCGACCACCTCAAAGGGCGATGCCAGCATCGGGTTTTCCCTGCCCATGACCGTGAGCGACGCGGAGCTCGCTCTGGTCTTGGATTCAGTCCGGAAGGTTGCCGAGGCGCTCCAGCGCTAGACGCGCCCGTCCTGCAACGGATAATCCGACTTTCGAGCGCCATCCCCCAAGGCGAACGGGCCTTCCAAGCTCAGCAGCCATGTTCAAACTGGGCTATCGTCAGGGAAGCGGGCGACCCATACCATCGTCGCGCTCAAGCCGGCGAGTGATGAGCTTCACCCGAGACAAGACGACGATCGCGACGCCATGACTTCCATTGCAGAGACCCGCGACCAGGCTGCGAAGCATGGCGCCCTGAGAAATGCGCTCCTGTTCGGCGTGCCGCTGCTCGTGCTCGCCCTGGGGCATATGCTGTCAAACCTGCTGCGGACCTTGCCGGGCATCGCGGCCGATGTGATCGCGACCGATCTCGCCGTCTCGCCCGACACCCTGGCAGGCCTGACCGGGGCTTATCATTTTGCTTTCGCCGCAGGTCAGATACCCGTCGGCGTCGCGCTCGACCGCTTCGGCGTGCGCGCGGTATCGCTGACCCTCTTCGCGATCGTGACCGCGGGCGCGGTCCTGGCCATGATCGCGGGCGGCCCCGGCGGGTTCCTGCTGGCTCAGATCACCCTCGGCATCGGCTGTTGCGGCATGCTGCTTTGCCCGATGACCTTGGCTGCGAAGACGCTGAGCGCCGACAAGTTCGGCCTGTGGTCGGGCCTGATCCAGGGCGTGGGCAATTCGGGCATGCTGCTTTCGGCCAGCCCGATGGCCTGGCTGGTCGAACATCAGGGCTGGCGCACCGGTTTCGGGCTGGCAGCCTGCCTGGCCGTCGTGGTTGCCGTGCTGGTGATGCTGACGGTGCCCAGGACTATCCCCGGGCAGGGCAGCGGCCGGGCGGGCCTGCGTTCCGAAGCCAGGCAGGTGATCAGGATCGGCGCCTCGCCGGCCTTGCGCGGGGTCGTCATCCTGGCCTTCGCATCCTTTGCGGCCGGCATCGCGGTGAGGGGGCTCTGGGGCGGCGTCTGGCTGATGGAGATCAAGCACCTGTCCCGGCTGGAGGTCGGGAATGCGCTTCTTCCGCTGACGCTCGCGCTCGTGGCAGGGCCGATGCTCTACGGCATTGCCGACCGGCGCTTCGGCCACCGCCGCTTCGTCCTGACGGCGACGCATGTGATTGCCGCCATGACGCTGTTCGCAGTCGCGGCCGGCGGTCCCGGGGGATTCCTGGCGAAGGCCGCTGGCCTGCCAATGCTCTCGCCGGCATTCGACGTCTTCGCCTTCCTGCTGCTCGGGGCGGCGCTGTCGTCGCAACCGCTCCTGTTCGCCATGGCGCGAGACGCGGTCTCCCCTGAACATGCCGGCAAAGCGCTCGCCGCGGTCAACCTGTCGTTCTTCGCAGGGGCGGCCATCCTGCAATCCTGCACCGGCCCGATCGCAGCCAGCCTGGGTCTGGGCGCGGTGATGCTCTTCCTGGCCGCGGTCCTGATTGTCACCGCGACCGCTTTTGCCCTTCTGACGAAGCGCTCTCGCGCGCAGGACTGAGGCTGGGGCGCACCAGCGCCCAGCCGGCATTCGCACTTATCTCCTGCATGTCGAGGGGCGACCGACGGCCTGCCCGGACTTTCGGGATCAGGACAGTGGTCTGACAGAGCCGAACCTTTGCCAGCCTTTGGGGCGTTCAGGTATGGGGTGTGTCAGACCCGAAAATATCGGCCTTTCGCGGTGTGGCGGTGGGCCGCTCGATCGAGAGGGTTATTGCGGGCGGCTCGTGTCCCATGTGCAGGTCGATCAAGCTGGCATCCAGCGCCCGGTCGGCGGCGGTCTGGCGGTAGTTGAAACGCAGATAGTCGTTCCAGGTGGGCGTGCGGAACGTCTCGGTCCAAACGGCGGTATCGTGCAGATTGCGCGTCAGGATCCATCGGCGCGCACCGTTGCGCGCTTGGACGCGCCGCCGCTGCAGCATCAAGGCGAGAAAGGCTTCGATCTGTTCGGTTGGAATCCGGTACGATCTTGACCGCGATCGGCCCGCTTCGCGGCTTCACGTCCAGGCTGATCGCGGGCGCCTCGAAATGATCAGGCGTCGAAACATCCGCGTCCTTGCGCTGATGGATTGGCAGGATCAAGCCAAGAATAGCGACGCCAAGAGACGCTGCGGTCGATGCCTGCAAGGCGAAACTCAGGGAATAGCTCTCGGTCACCATGCCCCAGAGCCAGCTCCCTGCGGCAAGCCCGCATGAGGTGAGAGCGTAGTAGAGCGAAATTGTCCGGCCGACGACCCAGCGGGGGCTCGCCCATTGCACGCTGATACTCAGGCCCGACCACCCCAGGACCCATCCGGCCCCGCCGAGCATGAGCGCGACGGCGGCGACAGCAGCGGTTTGCGTCATCGAGAGGGTGATCGTGCAAATCGCGCAGGCGACGCAAGCCAGCTTCAAGAGCTGCTCATCCGACAGCCTGACCCGGAGTGCCGTGGACGTCAGGCCTGCCAGCAGCGCTCCTGCGCCGAAGCCGGCCATCAGGACACCATAGGCAACGGCTCCCTGTTTCAGCTGGTCACGAACGACCAGTGGCAGAAGGGCGAGGATGGCGATGCCAGCGAGCCCAAACAGGAAGCCACGTGCGAGCGCCGTCTTGATCTCGGATGACAGGGAGGTGAAGCGAATTCCGTCGGAGATCGCCGTCAGCATCGCTTCGGGTGGCAGCCTGGAGACAGGAACTTTCCATTTCGACCGCCAGACCACAATCAGTGGCGCAAAATGGCCGAGGGTATAGAGACAGAAGGCTGTCAGCGGGCCGAAGGTCGCGAGAATGATGCCGCCCAGGGCCGGTCCGACGCTGCGAACAGTGTTGAAACCGACAGATGTCAGTGTCACGGCAGCGGCCAGATCCTTGCGATCGACGATATCGCCTACGGATGCCTGCCAAGCCGGGTCATTGAAGGCGATGCAGCACCCCGCCAGGAAGCTGAAGAACAGGATGATCCAGGGGTTGATCAGTCCGACTGCAACCAGGACCGTTAGTGTGGCCGCGGTCAGCGCCATCAGGGACCGCGCAATCAGCATCACCTTGCGGCGATTGAAATTGTCGACGATGGCGCCGGCGAAGATCGACAGGATGAAGGCCGGCAGGTTCGTCGCGGCCTGAACCGACGCGACCATCACGCTCGATGGCGTGATCGTCGCCATCAGCCAACTCATCGCGATGGTCTGGATGAGCCATCCTAGTGCCGAGATCAGCCCGGCGAGCCAAATGGCGCGGAACGTCGTGTTTCTGAGCGGCGCAAACGGCCCCGCGCCTGCTGCAGGCCTTGGCACATCCATAACTTGACTCATTTTCGGCTTTTGGTCCGAACGCGCTACCGTAGTGTCACGTCACAGTTCTGTTTGGAAAGACGCGTCGAAAGCCGTCTGTGGAATAAGTTTCGTGGCAATGGGCTTCGTCGAGGTCATTTCGCCCCGGGCGATAGCGTGCTTGGCCAGTAGCGGATACCAGCTGCCCAGACCACTCCCGATTCGGACAGTGCGATGTACATCCGCGTTGTCGTCACCGCGGGCGAGCCCGGCCACGTCGTCAAGCTGAGCATCCACGTGCCCAGCTTAGACGCGCTATATCGGATGGTGCAGAGCGGTCTCGGCGTGGCCCTGATCCCCAATCGCGCCTTCGAGGCGCCCGGGTTTCTCGAACGGGATGTCGTTGTCGAGCCGTGCCGAAGCGAGAACTAGCCCATCAACGTCGCGATCACGCGATCGCGCGTTATCGGCAGGTCGTAGATTCTGGCTCCGAGCGCGGCGGCGACAGCATTGCCGATCGCGCCGGCGGTAGGACCAAGTGAGATTTCACCCACGCCCGCCGGCTCGTGGCTCGGGTCGGAAAGGATCTCGACCTGAATGTCCGGGATCTCGGCGAAGCTCAGGATCGGGTAGTCGCGCCAGCTTTCGGCGGTGAGGAATGGGCCCTCCGTCGGCACTGCCTCCTTGAGGGTCCAGCTCGCTGCCTGGATCATGCCCCCTTCAACCTGCGCGATGATCCCGTCGGGATTGATCGCCAGGCCGGGGTCCACGACGCCCCATAGCCCACGGAGTGAAATCTGCTCGTCGACCTCCACGATAGCGGCCACGGCGCAATAGCTGCCGCTGTTCTTGAAGCGCGCGAAGCCCACGCCGCGGCCACGACCATCGTGCAGCGGCTCGTGCCAGCCGGATATCGCAGCGACGCGTTCGACGACTGCACGCGCACGCGGATCGGAAAGATGCGCCAGACGAAACGCGATGGGGTCTGTGCCGGCAACCTCGGCGAGCTGGTCCATCATGCTCTCGACGGCGAAGACATTGGCGAAGGCGCCGAGCGAGCGCAGCGCCGATAGCCTGAACGGCATGGCCGGGACGAACTGATGAACGACGCGCTGCGGAAAATCATAGAGTGCGACCGCGTTCTTGGTCCCGCCATTATGGCTCGGCAGGTCACGCTGGGCGGCGGGCTTCCAGGCGTCGGCGATGGCGGCGGGACCGAGCAGGTTGACGCCGCCATTCCAGCCCGGACGCTGGATGTGCGAGCCCGAGCGCGTTTCCAGCTCCCAATGGACGATCCGCTCGCCGGCAACGGCGGCCGCGATCCGCACGCTCATCGGCGAACCGAGCGGCTCGGCGGTCAGTTCGTCCTGGCGCGACCATTGGACCCGCACCGGGCGGCCGGGTACGGCGCGGGCGAGAAGCAGCGCGTCCATTGCCGCGTCGTCGGCGCCATTATGCCCGTAGCAGCCCGCGCCCTGCGAATGGCGGACCCTGACCTGCTCGATATCGCAGCCCAAGATCCGCGCGGCCTGATCACGCAAGGCGAAGACCGTCTGGGAATGACTCCACAATTCCGCACCGTCTGGTCGGATGACGGCGAGTCCGCAGGAGGGCCCGATCGAACCATGACCGACCAGTGGCTTGGTGAAGGTGGCCTCCACGAGCTCGTTCGGCGCTGGTTCGTTCGCCGCGAGGTCGTCGCGAATGGCGGTATCGACGCTCGGCAGCCTGTGCAGGATATCGAGCGCTGTCTCATGGCGCCCGGCCTCGGGCAAGAGCCACTTGGCAGCAGCCGTGACGAGCTCCATGGCCTTGTCGAGATCGTGCTCCGTCTCGGCCAGCACGCCAATGAAATCCTGCTCGAGGACGACCGCGGAGACACCTTTGCGGCCGCGGATGCGGTCCACGTCGACATGCTGGAGGCGGGCGTCCGGATGCGGCTTCCGCAGGACTCGTCCATGCAGCATGCCGGGAAGGTTGATGTCGTGGATGAAGGCCGCTCCTGCGAGTTTCTCCTGTGATCCGACGGCAGGTGCGCTCGTGCCGACGAGTCTGTAGCTGCCGCGTGGCTTGAGCGGCGCGCTGCGGTCGACCGGCACATCGAGGTCGACATCCGCAGCGACGCTCCAGATCGTATCCGCCAGCAGTTCTCCGTCGCGCCGAAATCGGCCGTTGCGGGCCGTGACCTGACCGGGCGGAACCTGAGCGCGCATCGTGGCGGCGTCGAGGAGGCGTCGCCCCAGGTCTGCCGCGGCATGCCGGACGATGACCCCCGACGTTTCGATGGACATGCTGCCGACCGTGCCGGCCTCGAGCGGGGAGAGGCCGGTGTCCCCGGAGAGCACGTCCATCTGGTCGAGTTCGAGATCGAGCTCCTCGGCAGCGATCTGGAGCAGCGCTGTCAAAATGCCTTGGCCGAGCTCGACCTTGCCGGTCTTCAGCAGCACCTTGCCGGGGAGGGAGAGATCGAACCAGTCGCCGAGACTTGTATTCGCGGGAGATGGTGGGGCAAGGGCTGGCGAAGCCATGTCACCGGTCCATGTCAGCGAGCAAGGTTGCGGCCTTCTCCACTCCGCGCAAGATGCTGCCATGGGCGCCGCAGCGGCAGAGATTGCGCGACAGCGCGGCGCGTATCTCCGCGCGGGCCGGCTGCCGATTGCGCATGAGCAGGTCGTGAGCGGTGACGAAGATGCCACTCAGGCAATATCTGCATTGACCTGCCCCGGCTTCGAAAAACGCCGTTCTCAGCGCATCGGCGATCGGCCCTCGCAGGCCCTCGACCGTCTCGACATGCTTGCCGGCGGTATCCTCCACGAATTGACCGCAGGAATAGTGGAGGTGGCCGTCGATGAGAACGGTGCAGGCTCCGCAATCCTCGGCGCCGCAGCCGAAGCGCGTGCCCTGAAGGCCGAGCTCGTTCCGCAGCGCCAATAACAGCGTGGAGTTTCCGTCGGCTGCGACGGTGACCGGCTCGCCGTTGAGTGTGAAGCTTGTGCCCATCGCGTTTTGCCCCCTTGAGCAGCGGCCTCAAGCTCCCGCCAGCTTGAGGGCGGCCCGGGCCTCGCGGGCGGTCATGATACCCGCGCCGATCGCTTCGACGATGCCGCAGGCTTTCTCGACCAGCACAGCATTGGACGGCGCCAGCTTGCCGCGCGCCAGGTAGACGGCATCCTCCATGCCCACACGGATATGGCCGCCGGCGATGAGCGCTTGAGCAGCCATCGGAAAGCTCCAGCGACCGATGCCGAAGGCCGTCCAGGTCGCGCCGGCCGGGAGCAGGCCGCGCGCATACAAGACCGTCTCCGCCGAGGGCTGAAAGCCGTATTGCACACCCATCACGATCGAGCATAGCGGAGCGGCATCGACGGTGCCGTCCTTCACCAGATCCTGCAGCAGTGCGATATCGCCGGAATCGAACAGCTCGATTTCCGGCTTGACGCCGCTCTGGCGAATGATCTGCGCCATCTTGCGGACATTGCCGGGCGTGTTGATCACGACCTGGGCGCCCGAATTCATCGTATTCAGGTCGAGCGTGCAGATATCCGGCTTCAACGCGGCGATGTGCTCGACGCGCAGTTCCGGACGCATCAGGGTGGTTCCCGGCCCGAAGATCTTGGGATCTTCCTCCGACGGGACGAAACGCCCGCCTGGTCCCGTCGTGATGTTGAGGATCAGCTCCTCGTCCTTCTCACGAATTCGATCGACGACCTCCTTGTAGAGATCAAATGCAGTCGAAGGCTTGCCGGTCCTGGGATCGCGGACATGGATATGGGCGATAGCTGCACCCGCTCGCGCCGCTTCGAGTGCGGATGTCGCAATCTGTTCGGGCGTGATCGGCAGGTGCGGCGTCTGTTCCGGCATTGTCAGGTTGCCTGTCACGGCGCAGGTGACGAAGACCTTGTTTTGCATGTTGGCTTCCTCCTGGCTCGGGCCGGATCGGCGGCGGCGCGCTTTACAGTGCCCGCCCGCCGTCGACCTGGATGATATGGCCGGTCGAAAAGCCGAGATGAGTTGCGCAGGCCGTGATTGCGGCTGCGATATCGTCGACGGCGCCGATGCGCTTCAGGGGCGTGGAACTGGCGACCTTGTCGTTGAAATCGGCGCCGCGCCCGGGCACGAACTGCGTGTCGACCACGCCTGGTGATACAGCCAGCACCCGGACCTCCGGCGCCATCACGCGGGCCAATGCCTTGGTCATCACATCGATCCCGGCCTTCGCCGCGCAATAGGCGATGCTCGAGCCGACGGCGGTGAACGCGGCGATCGACGAAATCGAGACGACGAGCCCGTCGCCCGACGCCTTGAGCATGGGGGCGAAGGTTCTGATTGCGGCGAACTGGCCGCGCCAATTGACCTGGAACATCCTGTCGATGAGCTCATCGTCGAGGCTGTCGAGATCGGCATGTGCGACCGGCTTGGTGAAGCCGGCGGCATTCACCAGAATATCCAGGCGGCCGTAACGGGCGGTGATCTCCTGCCGCAGGGCGAGCAGGGACGGGGTGTCGACGATATCGGCAACGAAATGGCCGTGGTCCCGATCTTGCGGCAGCTGTGCAATGACGTCTTTCGCCATGCGCTCCGGGTCGGCGCCGGGCATGTGCGTCACGACGATCGTCGCGCCCGCAGCGGCGAGCATCTGAGCGGTCGCGGCGCCGATCGCTCCGGCCCCGCCGACGATCAGCGCCACCGTTCCGGAGAGGTTCTTCGGATAGCTCATGTCGGCCTCACTTGATCGGGGGAACGGGCAGTTTTGCTTCGCCGGGCTCCATGACGAAGCCGTAGTCGAGCGTGTACCGGGGGGGCGAGACGCCCTCCGCGGGCGGCGCGCCGTCCTCGTGCCGCACATAGGTGCCGATCAGATGGCGCGTCACACCGAAGACGACATCGGTCTGGAGACGATCGTCTTCGGCCACGAAGACCTGAGTGATCAGCGTCTTGTAGCCCTGCTTGAAGCCGAGAAAATGCAGATGCGCCGGCCGATAGGGATGGCGGTGCTGCGCCCGCAGCAGGTCGCCGACGGGGCCATGCGTGGGGACGGGATAGCCGGCGGGTCGGACGGAGCGGAAGCTGAAACGACCTTCGGAGTCGGTCCGGAACTTCCCGCGCAGGTTCATGTCGGCCTGATCGTCATCCTGGTTTTCATAAAGCCCGACAGGCGATGCCTGCCAGACATCGACCTCGACGCCGGCGATGGGAGCCCCATCGACATCGACGATCCGGCAATTCACGAAAAGCGCGGGCCCCGGCGTCGGCGAACGAAGGATGGAGCCGCCATTGGCCGTCGCGGGAGAGTTCATCCGCCAGAACGGGCCGAGCAGCGCAGCCGCCGTCTCGGTCGCGCCGGCATTGCCGTTATTGAGCAGGCACACGAGCGTGGAAAAGCCGAGGACGTCCGAGAAGAGCACGGCTTCGTTGTGGGAGTCATTCGTCGCCTGGCCGATGGCGTTGAGGAAGGCGAGGCCCTGCTCGAACTCCTCCTCGGTCAGCTTGACCTCGCGCGCAAAAGCGTGGGCATGCCGGACGAGGGCCGCCATGATCTCTCGCAGCCGGGGATTCTCCGCATTCGACATCGCGTCGATGACGGCGCCCGTGACCATTTGCTGGTTTTCGATGATCATTCGCCTTCTCCCTGCGCTTGAGGTATTACAATCGATTGCAGATAGCAAGGCGAAATCGAGTCGATGTCATTTGATGGCGGCTTGCGGCAAACCGCCGCCGTCCGTAGCGCCCGGGCGTCATGGTTGGGCGCAGGCCGCTTCCCTATCGGGAATATCCGTGGCTTTGAGGGCGAGAAGGCCCAAGGCCCAACCTATGATCCCTCGTGCGGCCTCTCGATGGGCGCAATGTGGGGATGCGCGAGCGTGGTTCGAAAATAGGCATCTCTCTTGACCGAGATCTGCAATCGATTGTAAAAGATTTGCCGCTGAGGGCTTCCTGGAGACCGAGATGAATGCGATCGAGGCGGCTGCCGCCCCGCCGGCTTTTTCCCGCGAGAGCCGGCGCCTGCATGTGACGGCAAAGGCGGACGATGTGTCCCGGCTCGATCTGCGGATGTCGCATGAGCCGGTGCGCTGGGGCCCCGGGCAGGCCGTGATCGAGATCAGCGCCGCAGCCGTCAATCCCAGCGACGTCAAGGCGACGCTGGGGATGATGCCGCACGCCAGATGGCCGAGGACGCCGGGTCGTGATTTCGCCGGGACGGTCGTCGAGGGACCGACGAATCTGCTGGGATTGGAGGTCTGGGGATCGAGCGGCGAGCTGGGCATCAGCCGGGATGGCAGCCATGGCACGCATCTGGTCGTCGACCTGGCCGATGTGCTGCCAAAGCCCCGTGCGATGTCGATGATCGAAGCGGGCGCCGTCGGCGTGCCCTTCGTCACGGCCTGGAAAGGGTTCGAGCGTTCAGGCTTCCCGAAGGCGGGCATGAACGTGGCCGTTCTCGGGGCGACCGGCAAGGTCGGGCAGGCCGCCATCCAGATCGCTTCGATGCTGGGCGCCAGGACGATCGGGGTCATGCGCGAAGGCGCGGCCTTCGACGGCTACCATGCCAACCCGGTCAGTATCGTGAGCGGCAACGGCGCCGAGGCCGCAGCCCGGATCCGCGAGCTGACGGACGGACATGGTGCCGACATCGTCTTCAACACGGTCGGCAGTCCCTATTTCGATCTGGCGCGTCAGATCCTGGCGCTGCATGCGCATCAGATCCTGATTGCGACCATCGATCGCGCCGTCCCGTTCGATATCCTGCAATTCTATCGCGGACAGCAGACATTTGTCGGGATCGATACGCTGGCCCTGAGTACGGCCGAGACGATCGCCATCCTCGGGCAGATGGTCCCGAGCTTCGAAAGCGGCGCGCTCAAGCCATTCCCGGTCCTGCCGTCTTCAATCTACACGCTCGATCAGGCGAAGGAGGCCTATGCCAAGGTGCTCGGCTCCTCGCGCGATCGCCTTGTCCTGGTCCCTGGGGGAGCTTGAGATGAATGTCACCCGGCTGAACGACGCGCCGTTCTACCACCCGCCCGCCCATGACGACATGCGCTGCCTGCGCTTGCAGGGTCACGAGGCCGGACCATCCTCGATGCTCTGGCTCGGGTTGTCGCATTTGCTGCCCGGCGGAAAGACCTCACTCGATACCTCGCCCCTCGAGAAGCTGTATTTCGTCGTCGAGGGCGAAGTCACCGTATCGACGGGCGAGGAGGAAGCCGTTCTGCGCCGCGGGGATTCCTGCCGCATCGCGCCTGGCGAGGCGCGGGCACTGCGCAACGATTCCAACAGCCCGTCGAGCATCCTTCTGGCGATGCCCCTTCCTGCTGCCACTCCCGCGAGCAGCTGAGATGGCCGATACGCTCCAAGTGATCGCGTTCCCGGGGGCTTCCAACTGGCCGCTATTCGCCGGCTTCGAGCGGAAATTCTTCACTGAGCGTGGCATCGACCTGCAGGTCAGCCTCACGCCGAACTCGCGCCATATGGCGCGCGAGCTGCACGAGGGACGGGCGCAAATCGCACTCACCGCCATCGACAACATCATCGCCTATGTCGAGGGACATGGCGAAGAGGTGCTCGAAGGCCCCATCGATTTCTTCGCCTTCATGGGGGTGGATGACGGTCTGCTCAGCGTGATGACGCAACCGGACGTCAAATCGCTTGCCGCACTACGCGGAACCACCTTGGCCGTCGATGCCATGACCACAGGCTTCGCCTTCGTCTTGCGCGAGTTGCTCCAGCAGGCGGGACTGCGCGACGGCGATGTCAGCTATGCCAGCGTCGGCACGGGCGCCGAGCGGCTGGCCGCTCTCAGCGCCGGGGCATGCACGGCGACCTTGCTCAATGCGCCGCTCTGTCTCGCCGCCGAGGCACAAGGCAAAGCGCGGCTGCTCCGCGTTCGCGACGTTCTCGGCAGCTATCAGGGCGTGGTCGGAGGCGCACGCCGCAGCTGGGCGCAAGCCAATACGCGGACGCTCCAGGCTTTCATCGCCGGCTTCCACGATAGTATCGGCTGGTTGGCGGACCCCGCCAACAAAGAGGCTGCCTGCGCGATCCTCGCGGCAAAGATGCCGCAGCTCAAGGCGTCGCTTGGCGCTGCCTATGATTTGCTGATCAGCCAGGGCGGCCTGACTCGCTCGCTCGACATCGATACGGAAGGCGTCGTCCGGGTGATAGACCTGCGGCGGCGCTACAGCACGCATGCCGACAAGCCCCTGGGCTCGCCCCTGGCCTATATCGACAATAGCTTCCGCCAGGCCGCGCTCGGCTGAAGCACTGCTGCGATCCCACCCGGCAGGCGCGCTGCTTGATCATGCCCGCGGTGAAGCGGTCGATGCCCTGACGACCAGTTGGGACGGCAGGACGACGTTATGCGGGGGGGAATCGTTGTTTTCGATCGCCGCCTGCAGCAACTGCCCGGCTTGCCGGCCCATCTGCTTGTGACTGATCCGCACGGTCGTCAGCGCCGGCGAAACGAGATCGAGCATCGGCATATCATTATGCCCGATGATCGAGATATCGGCGGGGCAGCTGAGCCCACGCTCTCGCAGTGCATCATAGGCGCCCAGGGCGAGAAGATCGTTGGCCGAAGCGATCGCCGTCAAATTGGGGCTGGCGTCGAGCAGGCGGTGCGTGGCGGCGGCGCCCTCCTCGCGGGTATAGGCCAGCGTGTCCTGGCAGGGAGCATCCTGGAGCTCGATGCCATGCGACAGGATCGCGAGTTGGAAGCCCCTGCGCCGGAGATAGCCGGTGGAGTGGCGGGACGGCCCCGCGAGATGGCCAATCGTGCGATGGCCGAGTTCGACAAGGTGGTCCACCGCCAGCTGCATGCCCAGGGCATCATCCGAAATCACGGCCGGCAAGCGCGCCCGCATCTCGGCACGGTTGACCAGCACGGCCGGCAGCTTCCTGCTCAGGCAATAGTCGACGAGCGGATCGTCACGGCTGACGGTTGCGAGGATCAGCCCATCGACCCGATGGGCGATGAGACCCTGAACGAGCTCTAACTGACGGTTCTCGTCATTACCGACGTCGGCGACGATGACGGAATAGCCCTGGGAGGCGAAAAGCTCGCTGACACCGCTGAGGATCGGGCCGAAGACCGGGTTCACGATGTCGGGGACGAGCACGCCCACCAGCTTGGATCGCCCCGTCCGCAGGCTGGCCGCGACCGGATCGCGGCGATAGCCCATCTGCGCGGCCGCCTTTTCGACGCGAGCGACGACATCCTCGGCGACCATCGAACGCGTTGCCGCATTCAGCGCCCGCGAGACCGTCGAGGCATGCACCCCGGCGCGTTCGGCGACCTGCTTCAAGGTCACGTTGGATCGGCGCTGGTCTTTATCGGATTCCATTCGCGATGCGGCGTGAGAGGGGGAGGAGACAGCGAGTATTCGAATTGGCAGCTTGACCGCAATGATTATTTCTGCAATCGATTGCAGAGACAAGGCAAGCGCCGTTCGCACTCTCACGGAGGCATGTGATGAAGAAAACTTTCGTTCGGGGCACCTGGCAGAAAACGCGCGCCTTCTCGCCTGCAATCGTTACGGAGGGCGGCAGGATCGTCTGGATTGCCGGCCATACCGGGCAAAAGGACGAGAATGGAAAGTCGCTCGCCGGCGATTTCGAGGCACAGACCTACCAGACCTTCAGGAACATCGAGGAGACGCTGAAGGAAGCGGGCGCGACCCTCAAGGACATCGTCACCATGACGGTCTTCCTGACCGATGCGCGAAACACGACGCGAATGACGGAGATCCGGTCGGAGATCTTCGGTTCCGACTTTCCGGCGAGCGCTGCGGTCACGGTCACCGGCTTCGCCGATCCGCACATGCTGATCGAAATTCAGGGCATCGCTGTCATCGAATAACTCAAAATGAGGGGATAATAATGTCGACTGCAAGCATCGGAGCGAGAATCGACAGATTGCCGGTGGGAAAATTCCACTGGAAGCTTTTTTATATTGTCGCCGTCGGCATGTTCTTTGAGGGATTTGACATCTATATCGCAGCCAGCGTTCTGGCTGGAACGACCAGCACCGGCTTTTCAACTTTTGCGCAAAATGGCCTGTTCATCTCGGCGACCTTCGTCGGCATGACGCTGGGGGCGCTCCTCACCGGCTTTCTCGGGGACCGCTATGGTCGGCGCCGCACCTACCAATGGAACCTGCTGCTGTTTGGTGCCGCCGCGATCGCCTCGGCCTTTGCGCCGGATATGCAGACGCTCATCATCCTGCGTTTTCTGATGGGGCTGGGATTGGGGGCCGAGAATGTGGTCGGCTATTCGATCATCGCTGAATTCTTCCCGAGCAAGACCCGCGGGCGCTGGGCGGGAATGATCTGCACGGCCGTGACATTGGGGCTTCCCGCGTCTGCGATCATGGCCTGGCTGCTGATCCCGATCTTCGGATGGCGCGTGATGTTCGTTCTCGGTGGAATCGGCGCGCTGATTGCGTGGCTGCTGCGGACGAAGCTGCCGGAATCGCCGCGTTGGCTCGAGATCGCCGGACGCGGCGCCGAGGCCGAAAAGCTCGTTTCCGAGATCGAACGTGAGATCGAGCGTGAACGAGGTGCGTTGCCCGCGCCCGATCTCACCCCGCCGCCGGCGATCGCGCGAGATCTCGGGCAGCTCTTCCGCGAGCCGCTGCTGTCGCGGGTGATCGTGGGCAGCGTCTCGCTGATGGTGGTGAACACGCTGATCTATGGCTTTATCGTCTGGATGCCGACCTTCTTCGTCAGCCAGGGGCAGACGATCACCAAGAGCACCGGCTTCGCCCTGCTGATGGCCCTGGGTGGCCCGCTTGGCTCCACGCTCGGCGCTCTCGCCTGTGACGCTTTGGGCCGGAAGGTCACCATCGTCGGATCGGCGCTCATCGGCGTGCTGCTGAGCGCGGCCTTCGCCCTCTCGACGGATGTCCTGGTCACGGTTTCGCTGGGCTTCCTTCTGACGATCCCGATCTACGTCCTCGTGGCGGCGCTGTTCGCGGTCTACATTCCCGAAATCTTCCCGACGGAATTCCGCCTGCGCGGCGTCGGGCTCTGCAACGCCGTCGGCCGCAGTGCCAGCATCATCGTCCCGCTGTTCATCGGGCCGGTCTTTGTCAGCTATGGCGTCGTCGGTGTTCTCAGCGTGATGAGCGCTGCGCTGCTGCTCATGGCGGTCGTGGTCGCGCTTCTCGGCATTGAACCGAGCCGCATGGGCTCGGCAGACTTGGACGAGGCAAAGCGGCCTGTGCCGGCTGCGTCATAAGCCGGGCAAGCGGGCTTTCCGACAATGACCCTGGCCGTTCGCCTGCGCGCGGGCAGCCAGGGTAGAACATGAGCAGCCCAAGGGGATGCTGACGGCCTTGCTCGCCATTCTGGACCTGATTTCGAGATATCCGGCGATCGCGTCATGACCATCTCCCTCACACCGATTTTCCGAAGGGCGACCGGCGCAGATTTCGCAGCCGCGGCCGCGCTGATGAACAGCTACTATGTCGATCGACTGTCTCCGGCGGAGCGTCGGGAAGGCTATCTGCTCGCCACCTTTACCGCCGAGCAACTCGCGGCCATGGATGCCGCCTGCGCGGTGCTCGTCGCCCATGTCGGCGAAAACCTGGCCGGTTGCCTGTGCAGCGCGGATCTGGGCGGAGCGTCAATTCCGCCGCCGGCAAAGGCGCTGCGCAGCTTCCTGCAGGGGATCGATCCCGACGGCGAGCATTTCGCCGATGACAGCACGATGGTTTATGGGCCGGTCTGCATCGACCGTGCCTATCGTGGGCACGGCATCCTGCGTGGCCTGATCGATCGGCTGCGCGGATTGGCCGAGAGCCGCTTCACCACCGCGGTGGCCTTCGTCTCAAGCTCCAATCCCAAGTCGATCGCTGTTCACCGTGACGGCATGGGCATGACCGTGCACGGCGAATTCCTCTTCGCTGGAGAGCGCCTGGTTGCGCTCTCATTCCCGCTTCGCGTCGAGGGGACATTCCGCGGATAGGCTGCCGTCATGTCCCAGGTTGGGTTGGACGATGGCCGGCCGAACGAGGCGGGGCACATAGCGGCGGCTGCAGCCGTCTAGAGCATTTCCGCGTTTCCTCGAAACGCGGAAATGCTCTAAGCTTTTGTTTTATTGCATTTTCTTCACGCGAACCGGTGTCCACTTCGCTCGAAAATGCTCTATTGATGCGCGTCGTGCGACCGCAGCATCTCGATGAAGGCTTCGAGGGCGGGCGATTGGGCGCGATCCTTGGCGACGACGACAGAGACGACGTGCATCGCGTTCGGCCGGACGAGCGGGCGCAGCTCGATGTCGAAAGAGCGGGCGAGGGCGCTTGCCCACGAGGGCCAGACGGCGATGCCCAGGTTCGCGTCGACCAGCCCGAGCATCGTGATCATGTTGCGGACCTCGAAGCTCGGTTGGATCGAGACCCCGGCCAGCGCGAACTGCCGATCGAGCCTGCGCCGAGCGGCACTCTCCGACGTCACCGCGATCAACGGATGACCGGCCAGATCAGCCCAGCCGACCTCATCCTTGAGCGCCAGGGGATGATTGCGGGCACAGACCAGCATCTGCCTTTCCTGGAAGATCGGTGTGCTCGTCAGCCCATCGTCCTTGGTGTCGAAGACGCCGACCCCGCAATCCGAGAGGGAATTCGCCACGCGGGTCGCGACTTGTTCCGGCCGAAACTCCTCGAGAACCACGCTGATGCCGGGATAGGCCGTGCGAAACTTGGCGATGACCTTCGGCAGGAGCGCGGCCGCCGCCAGCGGCGATGCAGCTATGCTTACGCGGCCACGGCGACGGGCGACGATCTCGCGCGTCGCCTCGACGCCATGCCCCAACTCGGCGAGGATTCTCTCGGCGAAGGGCAGAAATTCACGTCCGGCCTCAGTCACCTCGACTTTGCGGGTCGTACGGTCGAGCAGTTTGGTCTGAAGTTCGGCCTCGAGCTCGCGAATAAGCACGGAGAGCGATGATTGTGTGGCATTCAATCGCTCGCTCGCCCGCGTGAAGCTGCTCAGCTTCGCTACTTCCAAGAAGGCGCGGACCTGCTTGAGAGTAACATTCATTCTGTTTTCCTAAGAATGGATCTCCAGTAATCAGCTAACATTCATATTGGCAGGCAGCAAGCAGCGCCTCCGTAGCCGATACCCTAGTCGATATCATGGGGGGTCAGGCGGCGCGCATAACGCCGGAGCACCCCTTCGAATGCGGTGACGGCCGGCGAGGCCGAACGGTCGCTGCGCCTGATCATGACGATGTCGCGCGCGATCGTCGGCTCCGCCAGCGGCCTGGCGATGACGCGGCGGTGGGGAGCGGCCGCGCGCGCATAGGTCGGCAGGACCGCGATGCCCAGGCGGGCTTCGGCCAAGGCCAGGGCCGTGGTGATCTGGGTGACCTCGTAGGCGGGCAGGAGCTGTACGCCCGCCGTTTCGTAGCCGACCTCGACGAGCAGCCTGATGCCGCTGTCGCGGGTCAAGGTGATCAGCGGCTCGTCCCTGAGATCGCGCCAGGTGACTGTGCCCGCCGCCGCGAACCGGCTGCTGTGGTCGCAGAACAGCATCAGGCTGTCGCGCGCCATCGGAATGCGCTCGATCCCATCCTCGACCGCGGCAAAGGTGCCGACGCCGCAATCGGCCCGGCCCAGGCGGACCGCCTCGACGATCGTGTCGGTCTTCACATCGATCACGGAAATCTGGATCCCGGGATAGCGCTCCCGCATCTCGGCGATCGCTTCGGGCAGGATGACCGCCGCCAGCAGGGGCGGGGCGGCGACGACGATCCGGCCTCGCTTTCGCTCGGCCAGATCGATGGCACCTCTGACGGCGAGCTCGATATCCTGAACGATCTTCGCCGAAGCCCCGTGGAATTCTCTGCCGCCATCGGTGAGTTCGACGCGCCGCGTCGTGCGGTCGAACAGCCGAATGCCGAGCTCACGCTCCAGCTCGCGGATGAGTTGGGACAGCGCGGGCTGCGCCATATGCATGCGCTCCGCGGCCTTGGTGAAGGAGCCATGCTCGGCAACGGCGAGAAAGGCATGCATCTGACGCAGTGTGACGGCCATGCGACCAACTTATAATGATTTCATCTGAATTCATACGAATAAGCTCAATTCCATATGGCCGGGCTCCTGCCATGATGCCTCATCGCCGCCCGCACCGAGCCTGGCGCGGGATTGGAGCGGCCGTGACGCCGATGGTCGCGCAGGCCGGTCGTTCGAGGGAATTCATGTCTAACTATCCGGATCTCAAGCTCTATATCGGCGGTGCCTGGCGGAAGACGGCGGATGAGCTACCGGTGCTCAACCCGGCCGATGAAGCCGTGATCGGCGCGGTCCCGGTGGCGCGCCGTGCCGATCTCGATGCGGCGCTGGAAGCGGCCGCGAGCGGCTTCCGGATCTGGAGCCAGACTTCTCCGCGCCGACGTGGGGAGGTGATGCTCGCAGCGGCCCGGCTGATGCGCGAGCGCGTCGAGGAAATCGCCCAATCCATCACGCTGGAGCACGGCAAGCCGCTTGCCCAGGCGCGGCTCGAAGTGGTCCGGGGCTGCGAGTTCTTCGAGTGGGACGCTGCCGAGGGGCAACGCACCTATGGCCGCGTCATCCCGAGCGAGCCAGGCATCAAATACATCGTGTTGCACCAGCCGATCGGGATGGTCGCGGCGTTCTCGCCGTGGAACTTCCCGATGAGCCAGCCGTCGCGCAAGATCGCCGGCGCGCTCGCCGCGGGCTGCTCGATCATTCTCAAGGCGGCGGAAGAAACGCCGGCGGGAGCGTTCCACATCGCCCGCGCGCTGCACGATGCCGGCCTGCCGCCGGGCGTCTTCAATCTCGTCTTCGGCGTGCCTTCGGAGATTTCGGACTACCTGATTCCGCAGGACCAAACCCGCCTGATCGCCTTCACAGGCTCGACCGCCGTCGGGAAGCACCTGACCAAGATCGCCGCGGAACACATGAAGCCGGTGCTGATGGAGCTTGGCGGGCACGCGCCGGTCATCGTCTGCGACGATGTCGACCCGGTGGCGGCGGCGGTGACCTCGGCGATCCGCAAGGCCCGCAATACCGGCCAGGTCTGCACGTCCCCGACACGGTTCTTCGTGCAGGAACCGGTTTATGAGGTCTTCGCCAAGACCTTTGCCGAAAAGGCCCGCTCGATCGTCGTCGGCAACGGGCTCGACCCGGCGACCCAGATGGGACCGCTCGCCAATCACCGCCGCATCGAGGCGATGGAAACGATGGTGGCCGATGCCAGGGCGAAGGGCGCACGCGTCCTCGCCGGAGGCGAGCGGCTCGGCAATCGCGGCTATTTCTTCCCGGTGACGGTGCTGGCCGATGTGCCGGATGATGCGAGGGCGATGCGAGAGGAGCCGTTTGGCCCGCTCGCGCTGATCAGCCCGGTCTCGTCGCTCGATCAGGCGATCGAGAAGGCGAATTCGCTGCCTTTCGGCCTCGCCGCCTACGCGTTCACGCATTCCGCCAGCACTGCCGACCGTCTCGCAGAGACGATCCAGGCCGGCAATGTCTCGATCAACACGCTCGAGGCCTCCGTGCCCGAAACGCCCTTCGGTGGCGTCAGGGACAGCGGCTACGGCCGCGAGGGCGGCGCCGAGGGATTGGCGCATTACACGATCATCAAGAACGTCTCGCACCGCATGGCGATCTAGTCGCCAGCCGGCCGGAGAGGAGCTGCCACGTGAACTACGCCAGGAAGGACGCGAAGGCTTATGCCCGCGCCAATATGAAGGGGATCTGGGCGGCGGCGCTGACCCCGTTCACTCCGACGCTCGCCATCGACGAGGATGGCTTCCGCGAGAACATCCGGCACTGGACGGAGGAGCTGAAGATCGACGGGCTCTTCGTCGCCGGCAAGCAGGGCGAGTTCTTCTCGATGTCGCTCGAGGAGCGCAAGCGCAGCTTCGAGCTCGCGGTCGAGGCGACGCAGGGCCGTGGCGCCACGATCATGTCCTGCTCCGACCAGAATATGGACGTCGTCATTGAGCTGGCAAAGCACGCCCAGAAGGTCGGCGCCGACTATATCGTCGTGCATGCGCCGGTGCTGCACTTCTTCAAGGCCCATGACGAGACGGTCTACGAATATTACCGCGCGATCGCGGAAAAGGTCGATATCGGCATCGCGCTCTGGAGCCATCCGGATAGCGGCTATCTGATGAGCCCTCAGCTTTGCAACCGGCTCGCCGATATCGAGAACGTCGTCGCGATCAAGTATAGCGTGCCGCGCGCCATGTATGCCGAGCTGACCCGGCTCGCCGGCGACCGCATCCTGGTCAGCACCGCCTCGGAAGAGGAATGGCTCGACAATATCCTCGAGCTCGGCTGGCAGCTCTATCTCTGCTCCTCGCCGCCCTACCTGCTGCAGAGCGCGCATGACCTGCGGATGCGCGAATACACCGATCTCGCCTTCCGCGGCGAGGCCGAGAAGGCGCAGGCCGTGCGCGACAGCCTCGACCCGGTACGCGAGGCGCTGCGTTCCACGCGGCCGGCTGAGAAGCCGCATGCGCATCAGAAATACTGGCAGGAGCTGCTCGGGCAGGTCGGCGGCAGCGTTCGCGCGCCGCTGCTGCAGCTCACCGACAGCGAGAAGGTGGCGACACGCGCGGCTTTCGAAAAATCCGGGCTGAACCTGCGCGCAGGTCAGCCATTGGCCAAAGCCGGCTGAAGGCCCGGCACGTTCAGCGACGGGAGATCAAGGATATGGCTACGGAAGGACGTCTGAAGGCCTTCAACTTCGCCAAATGGATCGAGGAGCACCAGCACCTGCTCAAGCCGCCGGTCGGCAACCAGCAGATCTGGACCGATTCCGACTTGATGGTGACCGTGGTCGGCGGCCCGAACCAGCGCACCGACTATCACGACGATCCGGTAGAGGAGTTCTTCTACCAGCTCAAGGGCGACATGATGCTCAAGGTCGTCGACAACGGGAAGCACTATGACGTGCCGATCCGCGAGGGCGAGATCTTCCTGCTGCCGCCGCATGTGCGCCATTCGCCGCAACGTCCGCAGGAAGGCTCGGTCGGGCTGGTGATCGAGCCGAAGCGGCCAGAAGGCTGGCTCGACGCTTTCGAGTGGTACTGCTTCAACTGCACCCAGCTGGTGCACCGCGTCGAGGTCGACCTCGTCAGCATCGTCGACGACCTGCCGCCGCTCTATCGCGCCTTCTACGGCAACGAGCAGGCGCGCACCTGCCCGCATTGCGGCACGCTCCACCCCGGCAAGGAGCCGCCGGCCGGCTGGGTCTGCCTATAGGCAGCGCGCCCGGCGCAGCGGGTCGAGATCGCGTCGGGCAGACTGCACACAGGGCGGGGATGACACCGTCCGAAACATCTCAGAGGCATGAACGCAAACAACTGGAGTCCACCATGAAAGCGCGAGGCTTGTTGTTCGGTCTGGCGACGTCGCTGCTGATGTCCGCTGCCGCCTTCGCCCAGCAGGCGCCGGTCAAGATCGGGATGATCACCACCCTGTCCGGGCCGGGCGGCTATCTCGGCCAGGATATCCGCGACGCCTTCAAGCTCGCCATCGAGATGGAAGGCGGCAAGCTCGGCGGCGTGCCCGTCGAACTCGTCGTCGAGGATGACGGTCTCAAGCCCGGCCAGGGCAAGCAGATCGCCGAGCGCATGCTCAAGACCGACGGCATCAAGATCTTCACCGGCATCGTCTTCTCGAATGTCGCCGGTGCGACCGTGCCCGATATCGTCGATGCCGGCGCGCTCTATGTCAGCCCCAATGCCGCGCCCTCGAATCTCGCCGGCAAGGAGTGCAACGCGAATTATTTTGTCGTGTCCTGGCAGAACGACAGCCTGCACGAGAGCGCCGGCCAGAACGCGACCAATCTCGGCTACAAGCGCGCGTTCATCCTGGCGCCCAACTACCAGGCCGGCAAGGATGCGCTCTCCGGCTTCAAGCGCTATTTCAAGGGCGATGTCGTCGGCGAGCTCTATACCCGCCTCGACCAGACCGATTTCGCCGCAGAAATGGCGCAGATCCGCTCGGCCAATCCCGATGTCGTCTTCCAGTTCCATCCCGGCGGCATCGGCATCGCCTTCCTGCGCCAGTACCAGCAGGCGGGCCTGCTCGGGAAGATCCCGATGGTCGTCGCGGCGCCGTCGCTGGATGCGGTGACGCTCGCTGCCGTCGGTGACGCGGCGCTCGGCCTCAACGTCTCCAGCCACTGGAACTCGGATCTCGACAATCCCGCCAACAAGGCCTTCATGGCCGCCTGGACCAAGGCCTATAACCGTCCGGCGACCTATTATTCCAGCCAGGGCTATGACGCCGCGCTCGCCATCGCCTCGGCGCTGAAGGGCACCAGCGGCAAGCTCGATGTCCCCGCCCTCGACAAGGCGCTGGCCAAGGCCGATTTCCAGTCCGTGCGCGGCGCGTTCAAGTTCGGACCGAACCAACACCCCATCCAGGACTGGTATGCGCTCAAGGTCGAGAAGGATGGCGAGGGCAAGCTCGCCCTGAAGACGGTGGGCAAGGTGTTGACCAATCATGGCGATGCCTACGCGGCGCAGTGCAAGCTGTGATCCCGGGCGAGACGACCCCGCTCGTCTTGCTGCCATCCCTCCGGCCATGTGACTCGCGATGACGCTCGTCCTCGAACAATTGCTCAACGGCGTGCAGTTCGGCGTGATGCTGTTCCTGCTCGCAGCGGGGCTGACCCTGATCTTCGGCATCATGGGCGTGATCAATCTCGCCCATGGCTCGCTCTACATGGTCGGCGCCTATGCTGGCGCGATCGTCGCAGCGAAGACGGGCTCGCTGCTGCTCGCGATTCCGGCCGCACTCGCGGCGGCCGCCGCCGCCGGCGTGGCGATGGAGCTTCTCGTGCTGCGCCGGCTCTACCAGCGCGACCATCTCGACCAGGTGCTGGCGACTTTCGCCCTGATCCTGATCTTCAATCAGGGCGTCACGCTCCTCTTCGGCCGCCAGCCGCTTTTCGTCTCCATCCCACCGCTGCTGAACGGCTCGGTCGAACTCCTGCCCGGGCTGAGCTATTCAGTGTACCGGCTGACGATCATCGCGGTGGGATTGCTGGTCGCGGCCGGGCTCTCCATCCTGATCAACCGCACACGTGTCGGCATGCTGGTGCGGGCGGGCGCGACCCATCGCGACATGGTTCGCGCGCTCGGCGTCGACATCAAGCTGCTCTACACCGCGGTCTTCGGCCTGGGCGCGCTGCTCGCAGGGCTTGCCGGCTTGATGGCGGGGCCGATCCTCGCTGTCCAGGTCGGAATGGGCGAGCAAATCCTGATCATGACCTTCGTCGTCGTCGTCATCGGCGGCGTCGGCTCGGTCCGCGGTGCCCTTTTCGGGGCGCTCATCGTCGGAATTGTCGATACCTGCCTGCGTGCGTTCCTGCCCGGCCTGCTGCGGCAGGTGATGGCGGGTTCCGAGGCCGATGCGCTCGGCGCCGGTCTCTCCTCCATGGGAATCTATCTGCTGATGGCGGTCGTTCTGCTGCTGCGGCCCAAAGGGCTCTTCCCGAGCCATGCGTAACGAAGCGATGGTGCAACCCGTTCCCGTGCCGGTGGCCTACGGCCCGCTGCTGGCCACGCTCGTCCTCGCGCTGGCGCTCGTCGTACTGCCCTTCGCGGCGCAGGCTCTCGGCCAGCCCTCGCTCGTGCCCCTGGCGACGCGGGCGCTGATCTATGCCATCGCCGCCGCGAGCCTGAACCTGGCGCTGGGCTATGGCGGCATGGTGAGCTTCGGCCACGCGGCTTTCTTCGGCATCGGCGGCTATGTCGTCGGCATCCTCTACCAGAGCTTCACCGCCGACGAGCTTCTGTTCGGATTGATCCCGGGCACGAACCAGCTGCTGCTCACCCTGGCCGCGGCGATGCTGGCGGCGGGCTTCCTCGCCCTCGTGATCGGGGCCTTGTCACTGCGCACCAGCGGCGTGCAGTTCATCATGATCACGCTCGCCTTCGCGCAGATGCTGTTCTTCCTCTTCGTCTCGCTGAAAGCCTATGGCGGGGACGATGGCCTCATCATTCGCCGCCGCAACATCCTCTTCGGGCTCGATACGCGCGACGACACGGTGTTCTACTTCGTCTGTCTCGCCGCGGCGGCCATCATGTTCTGGGGGATCGCGCGCATCGTCGGCTCGCGCTTCGGCATGGTCCTGGCCGGTATCCGGCAGAGCGAGCGGCGCATGGCCGCGATGGGCATCGCCCCCTATCGCTACAAGCTCGCGGCCTTCGTCATCTCCGGCATGGGGGCCGGGCTCGCCGGCGCGCTGATGGCCAATTACCTGCGCTTCGTCAGCCCCGACATGCTGCACTGGACCAAGTCGGGCGAGCTGATGATCATGGTGATCCTTGGCGGCGTCGGCACGCTGCTCGGCCCGCTCCTGGGGGCAGCGGCGCTCGTCGTTCTCGAGACCGTTCTGACCGCCTGGACGGAGCATTGGCAGCTCGTTCTCGGGCCGATCCTGCTCGTCGTCGTGTTGTTCACCCAGGGCGGCCTGCGCGCGCTGCTCCGCCGGTTGGGGGGAGGGCGCTGATGGCCGAGCCTCTGCTCTGCGTTCGCGGCCTGCGAAAGCGCTTCGGCGGCCTCGTCGCCACCGATGGAGTCGATCTCGACGTCGCCGAGGGCGAGATCCACGCCCTCATCGGCCCGAATGGCGCCGGCAAGACCACGCTGATCACCCAGCTCTTCGGCGAGCTCTCGCATGATGCCGGCGAGATCAGGCTCGGTGGCGAGGAGATCGGCGCCCTGCCGACGCCGCAGCGCGTGCGCCGCGGTCTCGCGCGCACGTTCCAGATCACGCATCTGCTGCCGGACTATACCGTGCTCGACAATGTCGCACTCGCGGTGCAGGCGCGGCAGGGCCACAGCTTCCGCTTCTTCGCGGAGGCGCGTCGCGATGACGGCTTGCGCGGCCAGGCCAAAGGGCATCTCGCCGCCGCCGGTCTCTTTCACCGCGCCGAGGTCAAGGTCTCCGACCTCTCCCATGGTGAGCAGAAGCAGCTCGAGCTCATCATGGCGCTCGCCGGCGGACCGCGCCTGCTCCTGCTCGACGAGCCGATGGCCGGGCTCGGCCATGCCGAGAGCGAACAGATGGTCGGCATGCTCAGCGCGCTCCGGGGCAAGGTCACGATGCTGCTCGTCGAGCACGATATGGACGCCGTCTTCGCCTTGGCCGATCGGATCTCGGTGCTCGTCTACGGCCGGGTGATCGCGACCGGGACGGCTGCGGAGATCCGCGACAATCCCGATGTGCGCGCCGCCTATCTCGGCGATGGGGAGGCCTGATGCTGAGTGTGCGCAACCTGCAATCCGCTTATGGCGCGAGCCAGGTGCTGTTCGACGTCGCGCTCGAGATCGGCGAGGGCGAGGTGGTGACGCTGCTCGGCCGGAACGGCATGGGCAAGACCACGACCGTGCGCTCGATCATGGGGCTGCTTGCGCCAAAGGGCGGAGAGGTCAGTTTCGACGGCGCCCCGCTGCAAGCTGCCACGCCGGAAACGATCGCGCGGCGCGGCATCGGCTTGGTGCCGGAGGGAAGACAGGTCTTCCCCACTTTGACCGTGCGCGAGAACCTGGTCGCCACCGCCGCCAACCGGCTGAGGGCCGGCGATCCCTGGACGCTGGAGCGGGTCTACCAGCTGTTCCCGCGGCTGAAGGAGCGGGCCGAGCAAATGGCGCGCACGCTCTCGGGCGGCGAGCAGCAGATGCTTGCGATCGGACGGGCGCTGATGACCAATCCGAAGCTGCTTATCCTCGACGAGGCGACGGAGGGCCTGGCGCCGGTGATCCGCGCGGAGATCTGGTCCTGTATCGAGACCCTGAAGGCGCGCGGGCAGTCGATCCTGCTGATCGACAAGAACCTGCAGGTGCTCAAGCGCATCGCAGATCGGCATTTCGTCCTCGAAAAGGGCCGCACGGTCTGGTCCGGCACGAGCGCCGCCCTTGCCGATGATGCCGAATTGGTGAGCCGCTATGTTGGCGTCTGACATGGCCGACGAGATCATCGTCGCCACACTGGAACACGACGTGGTCGAAGCGTTGCGCGAGGCGTTGACGCTGCTGCTCGACAAGCTGATCGCGGCCGGTCGTGGTCCGCAGCATCTCCTCGATATGGTCTGGGAAGTGCCCGAGCCGGCGGCTTTCCATCCGTCGCGCCATCTCGTCGACCTCGCCTATCGCGAAGTCCTGATCGGCTTCAGGCCGCCGATCACCTTGCTGCGCTCGTCCGATCCCGGCCTGACGGTGCGTGCACGCATCGCGCCGGCCCAGCCTGTTCCGGACAAGCTGGTGCGCGGCTACAGCCTGCCGCAGCTCGGCCGGCAATACAGTCCGCGGCTGCAGGCGGATATGCTCGCGCTGTTCAGGCAATGGAGCCGGGATGGTGACGCCTACCGCGCCACGCATCCGGGTCTCGATCTCGCCTATGGCGAGGATCGCTTCGAGACGCTCGATCTTTTCAAGCCTGATGGCGTCGAGCGGCCACCCGTCTGGGTGCTCGTCCATGGCGGTTACTGGCAGGCTTCGGACAAGCTCCAGCATGCGCAGTTCGCGCGTGGGATGGTCGCCGCCGGTTATGCCGTCGCCCTGCCCAACTATGGACTGGCGCCCGACAACAGTGTCGCGCGCGCGGTCACGCAAACCGTCGCGGCGTTGAATTTTCTGGCGCGCGAAGCCGACAGTCTCGGCGTCGATGGATCGCGCCTGCATTTGTGCGGGCATTCCGCTGGTGCGCATCTCGCGGCCATGGCGCTCTGTGAACCGGATGCGCCGCGGCTCCGCTCGGCGCTGCTCCTCTCCGGCCTGTACGAGCTCGAGCCGCTCGGCCATTTGCCGCTCGGGCGGCTGCTCGGTTTCGACGATCCCGATTATGCGATGCGGCTGAGTCCAAGGCGCAGGCCTCCTCCCAGCAATGTTCGGTTGGAGCTGGCCGTCGGAGAGGGTGAGAGCGACGAGTTCAAATGGCAATCGGCCGCGCTCGCCGACGCCTGGGGTGTCTCGGCGCCGCTTGTCGTGTCGGGAGCAAACCATTTCAGTCTGCTCGACGGGCTGAATGGCGGGAGCTTGCTCGATCTGGCCCGCTCGCTCGCGACGGACGAGATATGATGGCTCGCCCGCTGCGCATCGCCCTCATCGGCTGGGGCGCGATCAACCGCCGCGTCGCCGAGCTGCTTGCCGAGCGTGTACCGGAAACAGTCGTGATCGTCGCCGTGGGCGTCAGGAGCGCGGCTGCGGTCGCCGGGCTGCCGGCGAATGCGAGGATGATCGCAAGCCCGGGTGATCTGGAGGCGCTCGATCTCGACCTGATCATCGAGGCCGCTGGCAGGGAAGCGGTCGCAGTCTGGGGAGAGGCGGCGTTGCGGCAGTCCCGTGGCTTCGCGGTCGCATCCACAAGTGCCTTTTGCGATGACGCATTGCTCGAGCGTCTGGTCAGCGTCGCCGATCAGGTGGGCAGCCAGATCCTGGTGCCCCCCGGCGCGCTCGCCGGCATCGAGGCTATCGCTGCCGCTTCGGCCTTGCCGCTCGACGAGGTCATCCACCGTATCGTCAAGCCGCCGGCCGCCTGGCGCGGCACGCCGGCCGAGGGCCAGGTGGCGCTCGATGGCTTGAATGAGCCCGTTACATTCTTCACCGGCTCGGCGCGGGAGGCGGCATCGCGCTTTCCCCAGAACGCCAATGTGGCCGTCGTTGCGGCTTTGGCCGGGATTGGGCTCGACCGTTCCAAGGTCGAGCTGGTCGTCGACCCTCGCGCGACCGGGAACAGCCACCAGCTCAGCGCGCGCGGGGCGTTTGGCACGCTGACCATCGCCATCGAGAACCGACCGCTCGCCGCCAACCCCAAATCCTCGGAGATGACGGCGCTCAGCCTGGTCAGGCTTGTCGAGAACCGTGTACGGGCGCTGGTGCAATAGGCGCCGTCAGGGCAAGCTTTCGCCTCGTGCCAAGGGAGCCAGGCTGGCTCCGAAACCCTGGTGTGGGCCTTAGTGGAGCGCCGCGCTCAGCAAGGCGCCGGCATAGAATCCGAGGCCGAGCACGAGATGTCCGACGATATTCAGCGTGCGGATTTTGTTCGCGATTGGGCTCCTGGAGGCGGCGAAGCCGTGGCCGAAGGCAGGCATCAGCAGGAACCAGGCCGGAATGAGCGTCGCAAGCCCTGCCGCCAGCGCTGGGATCAGCGTCGGATTGCGAGCCCAGTCAGGTCCGGCTGCGAGAAGGAGGAGCGCTGCGAAAGCCACGCCCGTCACGTAATGCGCGAGCCAGCCGATCCGGGCTTCTCCAGGGAAGGCCCGGGCCTCGCGAATGGTCCGGTGCATGAGCACGCCATGGCCCGCATGGCGCACCCATCGACCGAGCAGCCCCCAATCGGGATTGGGCGTTTGCAGAACCCGGTGCAGGAGCAGGTTCCACAAGTCGAAGACGATGGTGGCGGTGACGCCGATGACCACTGTGCGGATCATGAAGTCCAAAGGCGTCATCGAAGCCTCGTCCCCGCTGCGTCAGGCGGCAGCGAGCTGATAGCCCGACTCGCGAATGATGCGAGCGGCCGATATTTCGAGCTCCGCCTGCCGCTTGCGCAAAGTGTTCGCGTCGAAGAGCAGGCTTCCGTTTCGCTTGATGAGGTCGCCGTTCACGAAAACCGTATCGACATTGAAGGCATTGGCTTGCTGGACGACCGTGTGAACCGGGTCGTGCACCGGAAAGAGATTGAGCGCCTTCATCCCGATCAGGATGATGTCGGCCTTCTTGCCCGGTGTCAGGCTGCCGATGAGATGCTCCAGCCCGAGGGCTCGCGCCCCACCGATCGTGATCCATTCCAGCGCCTCGCGCGAACGCACCGGAAGCGTCTCGAGCGGACCATTGCCCTTCCGATAATTGGCGCGATGCTCCAGCGCACGCTGGAACAGCATTGCCACGCGCATCTCGGTGAACAGATCGCTGTTCGCCGCCGGGATGCTGTCGACCCCGAGCGACGGCAGGCCGCCCAGCGCGCTGACGCGCCCGGTGACGGGATCGGCCGGGTGGACATGCAGCTCGATCAGGGAGGTCACCGTGATCGACGCGCCGCTTTCGACGACGAGCTTCAGTTCCTCGTCGGTCAGATAGTTGCCGTGGACGACGTTATGGGAGTGGTCCAGCAGACCGCGCTCGGCGGGGATGAAATAACCTTTCGCGGAGACCCGGTCCTGCGGGCGGCGCGCGGCATGGGAGCTGGACAGGAGCCCGAGATCCCTGGCCATGCGGAAATCATGTTCGGTGACCTCGGGCGTCGAGAACTGGGGCCCCAGGATCGCGGCGGCGAGGGTGACGCGCCGGTCGTCGGAGGCGAAGCGGCCCTTGCGCAGCGCTTCCAGCCGCTCGCGCGCATGCGGCCTGTGGGTGAAGGGCAGGTCGCCGTCCGCCGCGAGTGGCTTTGCCGTGCCATGGCCGAAGACTGCGCGAATGCCGCTCTCTTCCAACCCATCGACCGAGCGCTCCGCCATCTCCAGCGAGGTCAGGTTATGACACCAGTCGAACAGGGTCGTGACGCCGCCATTGAGCTGTTCGAGCGCGCCGACGAGGGTCGCCACATAATTGTCTTCGGCGTTGAAGCGCGTCCCCATATTGCCGTGCATCAGCCGGTGATAGTCCGGCCCGGTCCAGCCGGCACCGATGGAGCGAAGCCCGGTCTGCCAGGTATGCAGATGCGCGTTGACCAGCCCAGGCAGGACGATCATGTCGGTCGCGTCATGGACCTCGTCCGCATCGGCTTCGATATGAGCGGCGACAGCGACGATCCTGTCATCCTCGATCAGCACGTCGCCGCGGACGAAATCGCCGATTGCCGCATCCATGCTGACGACACGGCCGCCCTTGATCAGCTTCTTCATGATAAACTCCAGCCGGGAAAGGGGCGCGGGCGGATGCCCGATTGATCGGGAGAATCAGCCGAACAGGGCGTAGGACGGGTCGGCGCGGCCGATCTCGCTCGCCCGGTTGAACTCGCAGGTCGCCTTCAGCTCCGCTTCGGTGATGATCCGCACCCGGCGGAAATCGCGGATGGTGTCGCGATGGGAAAGCGCCCAGCGCCCGTCATCCCGGCGCCAGCGATCGAGATAGCGCGAATGCACCGTCCGGTCTTCGATATCGCCGTCATCCCGCTTCACCAGCAGCGTCGCGGTGGAGGATGTCTCGCTCACAGCGTGGTCGCCCCGGACCTCGATCAACGTGTTGGTGATGCGGTGATTGTTGAACAGCATCCGGTCATGGGCATGCATCAGCCAGTCGACGAACGCCGTCCAGCTGCCGTCGAACATCGGCGCGAACTTAACCGTGGCCTCAGGATGCGCGATCGAGAGCAGGATATCGCGGTCGAGGCGGTCGAGGCCGCGCGGATAGGTGTGGATCAGTTTCCTGATCTGCGCTTCGGCCACAAGCTGTTCGACGGTGAAGTCCATGGATGCCGCTCTCGCTCTTCGGGCCGGCGGCGTTGCGCCGGGCCCCTCGTTCCCAGGAAAAAGACGTCCTCGCCCGATGGGCGAGGCGTTGTCGTCGTGGCGGCGCTGCGCGGCCGCTATTTCTCGTCGCCGATGACGGCGACGCAGGAGATCTCGATGAGGAAGCCTGGCACGGCCAGGCCAGCGATGGTGATCTGCGAGCTGGCAGGAGGATTCTTCGGGAAGACCTCGCGCCTGACCTTGGCGAAATCCCCGCCGTTGCGGGCATCGGTCAGGTAGACGTTCATCGTGACGATGTCGTCGAGCTTGCCGCCGACCTTGGCGAGGTTGCGCTCGATCTCGCGGAAGATGAAGCGTGTCTGGCCCTCGACATCACCGGCCAGCGACTTGCCCTGCTCGTCCTTCAGCGTCGTCACGCCGGCGAGCCAGACCGTCTTGCCGCCCTTGGTGACGACGCCCGGCGAGTAGCTGCGGCCGGCGAACTCAGGCGGCAATGGGATGTAGTCACGGGCTGCCGCGGCGCCGGCGGCGGATAGTGTCAGAAGGCCGACAAGCCAGGCCCCTGCTAGACGATTTTGGCGAATCACTTACCCCTCCATTTGATTTGCCTGAGGACATGTCATCGACGAGCCTAAAAGGCGTGGTTGATACGGTCCAATGCTTTATCCGCATTCAGTTATCTTGTTTCTTTATGAATGTGCTGGGCCGTGCCGTTCCGGATGAGATCATCGAATTAAGGTGGTATCGCACTGAAATAATTTAGCTTTTTATCGCCTTCGGCTGGCCTTAGCCGCGCCAGCGCAAGCCGCGACGCTCGATGGCGCGAACGAGCTCGTTCAGGATGACCGCCATCAATGCGAGGATCGCGATGAGGGCGAAAAGCGGCGCCGGATCGTGGGTCTCCGCGTAGAGCTTCGTCCAGTAGCCGATGCCCTGCGTCGAGACGTAGAGCTCGGCGAGCACGACGCCGAGCAGGGTCAGGGTCATGCCCAGGCGCAGTCCGGTGAACAGGCTCTGCAGCATGTTCGGCAAATAGATGTAGCGGGCGATGTCGAAGCTGGAGGCGCCGAGCGAATGGCCGCTGCGCAAGTACAGGATATTGATGTTCTTCATGCCCGAGATCACGTTGACGGCGATCGGGAAAAAGCCGTGGCTGAGCCCGAAGGCGATCTTGCAGGCTGGGCCAATGCCGAAGATCAGCACGAAGAGCGGCAGCAGGATGACCTGCGGAATGCCGTAGAGCAGCAGCACGACGGGGAAGAAGGCCTTGCGGCCGAAGCTGCTCCAGCCGACCGCAAGGCCGATGGCGACGCCGAACAGGATCGCCAGGGCGTAGGCGACGAACAGTATCCACAACGAGGTGACCAGCGCGTCGATGACGCCGGGCTCGCGGAACAGCTCGAAGATCGCCGCGTGGAGAACGAGCGAGGGCGGGCTGACGAAGCGGGTATCGGCCCAGAGGCGGGCATAGACCTCCCAGCACAGAAGGGCGGCGAGGAGCATGGCGCATCTGGTCCAGAAGATGCGGGCGCCTGTTGTCATGCGCATCGAGAGTCCATCCAAGGTTGCCGTTTGGCGGCGGTCGTCTTCGTTTGTCTGCAGGCTCGCCGGATCATTGCGCGCTCGCGCGGCTCTCGAGCATGGACAGCACCATGTTGGTCGCCACCGAGAACACGATCACGAAGACGATCCAGGCGAACATCTCGGCCGGTTCCATCAGCTCGGCTGCGAGGGCGATGCGCTTGCCGATGCCCGTGACGGAGGACAGCGTCTCGCCCCCCAGCACCGAGGCGAAGGTGATGAAGAAGCTGATCCGGATGCCGGTCAGGATGATCGGAAAGCTCGCCGGCAGCATCACATGGCGGAAGGTCGCGAACGCAGACGCGCCCATCGAGTGCGCTGCGCGCAGGTAATGCTCCTTCACCGCCGAGAACCCGGCGATGGCGTTCAGCGCGACCGGGAAGAACCCGTATGTCGCCGCATAGGCCACCTTGGAGCTGGGCCCGATCCCCAGGAAGAGGATGTAGAGCGGGAATAGCAGCGTCAGCGGGATTGCGAAGATGCCGGCGATCACCGGCTCGAAGACGGCGACGAGGAAGCGCGAGCGGGTGATCGCATAGGCAGCCGCCGAGCCGGCGATCATCGCGATCGCCCAGGCCTGCAGCACCGTCGACCCGGTGACGCGCAAGCTCGACCAGAACTGCCCGCTCTCGACCAGCTTGACGAAGGCGATGCGGACCGAGTCGGGCGAGGGGAGCAGGAGCGGGCTGATGGTTCCGAGCGAGCTCAGCAGCTGCCAGGCCCCGACCAGGAGCGCGAGAAAGCCGAGCTGGATCGCACGCGAGGACAGATTGCTTGCATCCCCGATCATGTCCGACCTGCCGCCGCGCTGGATTTGCGTTCGATCTGCAGTCCCTCGCGCACCTCGTCGCGCAGCAGCCCGTAGAGCTGGTTGCGCAGGTCGCCGAAGCGCGTCGTCAGCATGAAGTCCGGGGAGCGCGGATGCGGCTCGTCGATCTCGACGATCGTCTTGAGGCGGCCGGGGCGGGCGGCCATCACATAGACGCGGTCGGACAGGAAGACCGCCTCGGCCAGGCTATGCGTGACGAAGACGATGGTCTTGCCCGTCTTGGCCAGTAGCTCTGAGAGATCCTCGCCCAGCACCATGCGCGTCTGCTCGTCCAGCGCCGCGAAGGGCTCGTCCATCAGGATGATGTCGGTGCCGAGCGCGATGCCGCGCGCGAGATTCACGCGCTGGCGCATGCCCACGGAGAGCTGCTCCGGATAGTGGTCGATGAACCGCGACATCCCGACGGCCGCCAGCGCCTCCTCGGTGCGGCTCTGCCATTCGGACCTGGCGATGCGGCTGAACTTGAAGGAAACGTGGAAATTCTCGCGGATCGTGTACCAGGGCAGCAAGGTGCTTTCCTGGAAGATGAAGGCGATGTCCCGCGGCGAGGGGCCGTCGATCGTCCGGCCGGAAACCTGGACCTTGCCGGCGGTCGGCTTGATGAGCCCGCCGACGATGTTCAGGAGCGTGCTCTTGCCGCAGCCCGAAGGTCCGAGCAGGCAGACGAATTCTCCGCGCGGGATGTCGAGCGAGATATCGTCCAGGGCGAGGACGGCGGCTGAAGAGTGGCGGCCGGGATATTGCTGCCGGACATTCTGAATGGAGATCGCGGCCGTCTGGCTGGATACGATCTGCCCGGCGGGGGTCATCTTGTTCATTCGGGTCCAACGATGTTGCAGATCGGAGACTAGCTTGACGACACCGGGGCGAAGCCCGGCGTGTAGAGCTTTTCGATGGGCGGAGGTGTCTCGGTGATGCCGAGCTCTTTCAGGGAGCTCTGGATGACCTTCAGCGCCTCGGGATCGAAAGCCCCGTCCATGGACATGGAGCCGAGCTCGAGCTCGTAGGAGCGCGAGATCGCCTCTTCCGGCAGGCGCATCGTGCGGGCGATCGCCTTGACGCTGTCGGCCTTGTTCTCGCGCATGTATTTCGCGGTCTTGAACCAGGCGCTCAGGAAGCGCTTGAGATCGTCCGGCCGCTTCGCGATCAGGTCGTCATGGGCGAAAATGATGTTCGTGTGGAAATGCGGCACGTCCGCGCCGAACGAGACGAGCACCCGGCCCTTCTTGTCCGCTTCCATCTGGAAGGCCTGGACGGCCGAGGTGACGATGGCGGAAAGTTCGCCGGCTTCCAGGGCCGCAAGCCGGGAGCGCGTCTCGCCCATCGAGACGATCTCCATCCCGGTCGGGCCCCAGCCGCGTCGGGCGGAGGTGGTGCGGGCGAGCCATTCCGTCAGCGAGCCCAGCGTGGTCACGCCGATGCGCTTGCCCTTCATCTCGTCGATCGTCTTGACGCCGCTCTTTTCCCCGACCGCGATGACGAAGTTATCGGGCCGATTGGCAAGCGAGGCGACGGCATGGGCCGGCACGCCCTTGGAGGCGTAGCCCATGGCGGGCCCGGAGCCGAGGCCGATATCGATCGAGCCGGCCGCGAAAGCCTGCTGCATGCGCGCGTCGCCGGTGAAGGAGACGATCTCGATATCGAGGCCCGCCTCCTTCCAGATCTCGGCGGCCTGGCCGACTTCCAGCCCGGCGAAGGACATCTGTGCCGCGATCGCCTTGCCTACGCGCAGTTTCGTGCGCGATTGGCCGAGCACCGGGGCGGCCGCGAACGGAGCTGCGGCCGCAGCCATGGCGAGCGCAAGGGCCCGCCTTCTGGTGATGTCATGTCGTGCCATGCATTGTCCTCCCGAATCCGCGCCTGCCGAGGCAGGCGCTTCGCTTTGTGCGCAACGATTTACGAGGCCAGGCGAGGGATCAATCGCACGGCGTTGTCGCGCTCGATCGCCATCAGCTCGGAATCGGAGAAGAGCTTCAGGCTCCTCAGACCGTCCGTGGCCTCCTTGGCCGGGCGATAGGGGAAGTCGCTGCCGAGCAGGATCTGGGTCGGCGGCACGAATTTGGTCACGCCCGCCATCGTGATCTCGTTGGTCGCGGCGACGACGTCGTAATATTGCCGCTGGAACTCGTACATCGCGCCCTTCGGCATGTTCTCCTTGGCCTTCGGCATGTTCCGGAAGGTCCGGTCGAGCCTCGCCGCGAAGGTCGGCAGCGAGCCGCCGCCATGCGAGAAGATGAACTTGATGTCGGGGCATTTGGAGAAGGTGCCGTTGACCGCGAGGCTCGCGGCGCAGCGGGTTGTGTCGGTCGGGTATTCGACCAGAGCGGAGGAGACGTCCGGAACCAGCGAGCCGCAGCAATTCGGCGCCGTCGGGTGGAAATACACGACAGCCTTGCGTCGGTTGAGCTCCTGGAAGACGGGGAAGAAGGCGGGGTCCCCGGGCCAGCGATCGGCATAGCTGGTCATCAGGCCGATGCCGTCGAGCTTGAGCACATCGAGCGCGTATTCGATCTCGCGCAAGCTGCCCTCGACATCGGGCAGGGGAATGGCGGCGAACATGCCGAAGCGGCCGGGATAGTCGCGGATCAGTGTGGCGCCGTAATCATTGCAGAGACGCGCGAGGCGCCGCCCCTGTCCCACGTCGCCATAGTAGACGCCGGGCGTGGAGATCGAGACGACGGAGGTCTGGACGCCGGCCTTGTCCATGTCGGCGAGGGCCCGCTGCGGCGTCCAGCCATCGATGACATCGGTGTTGATGCCTTGCGAGGAATCGAGGACGCGGGCACGCTCCTCCGCCAGGAAGGCGGGAGGCAGGATGTGGTGATGGGTGTCGATGCGATAGGGCTTGGCGAGCGCGGGAGCGGCAGCCCCTGGGACGGTTTGGGCATGGACGCGCCCGCACATGCAGCCCGCGGCGGCGAAGGCGCCGAAATTGCGGAGGAAGCTGCGGCGGCTGGTCGATGTGCCGTTCGAGAATGATGAATTCGACGTCATGTGATCCCCCTTCTGGTCATGCATTTTCCATGCTGGCGTATTCGCCTTCGACATTGCGGTCGGGCGGCTAGACGTATGCCCGCCCTCGCGTCGCTGGATGGAAGAGTTCGGCCGGAGTCATCCGCCGCGCGGTCAGCCCCTGGGCATCGGCCCAGGCGGTCATGATCTCGAGCTCCGGCAGGTTGTCCTTGAAGCCGTAGCGCCAGAAATCCGCGCCCATGACGGAGGCGGCTTCCTCGGCAAGCGCCGCCGCCCAGGGAAGGGCGAGCTTTGAGGCTGTGAGATCGTCCAGCCCGGCAAGCGCCCGGCTTTTGGCGTCCTGGAAGGCTTTCAACAGGCTGTTGGGCAGCCAGGGATGGGCTTGGGCCAGCGTCTCCCGGACCGCGATTCCGTGCATGATCGGGAAGAGCCCGGTGCGGCGATAGTAGTCCTGCTCGACGCGGCGATAATCGGGAAACAGGCGCGAGATGCCGGGTGCGCGCTGGGTGAAGCAGGATGGTGCGCGCGCCGTGATCAGCGCATCGATCTCGCCGTCGCGCAGCATCGCCGAGAGCGTCTGGCCGGGCTCGATCGGGACGATCCGGACATCCGGTCCGGCATCGAGCGGGAAGCGGGCGGCGCGGCCCGATTGCTCGAGGCCGCCGGTTCGCCATTCGATCTGCGACGGCTGGACATCGAAGTCCGATGCGAGGATGCCCCGCATCCATAGTGCCGCGGTCATGGCATAGGTCGGAACGCCGACGCGGCGTCCGCGCAGATCCTGGGGCTCGCGGATCCCGGCATCGTCCCGGATGTAGATCGCGGAATGGCGGAACATCCGCGAGGTGAAGACGGGGATCGCGATATAGTTCAACGCGCCGCGCGACCGGGCGACCATGTAGTTCGAGAACGAGACCTCGGCGACATCGAACTCCGCATGCTCGAAGGTTCGGTAGGTGACCTCTTCGATATCCAGCGGGAAATAGGAGACGGCGCATCCCTGGACCGGCACGGTGCCGTCGATGATGGCCTGGACGCGATCATAGGAGCCTGTGGCGATGGTGATTGGCAACATCGCGACGTCACCGTATCCCGACGGCGACTGATGCGGTGCTCGACCACGGTGTCAAACGTCGCGCAGAGGCGACGTAAGCGCAGCCGATGCCTGCGCAGCAAAGCCAGTCTCCAGCCATCGGTGATGACCTCGTTCCCATCTGATCTAGCTGGAGCCTATGGGCAGGCGGCTATACTGTCTAATGAATTATAGGTATTCAATTATATGATTATGCGATAAAACTGCAGCGCGGGAATTATTGGTCTCCGAAGCTGCATCGATGTTGCCAGTACCCGTGCGGAGGCAGGCTAGCCGCTGCACCATCCGCTCAGAAGCCCACAAAAATTGAACCCAGCGTCCAAAGGATCGGACGATGGCGCCATGCTGGATCTGAACGAGCCGCTGCGCCGGAGCATGATTCAGATTCACCGATTGCTCTAATTTTTGCGTTTATGCCGCGGCGCGAACGTCGGCACTATCGGCACTTCCTATCGAATGATGCGGGAGGCCGATTTTGAACGACTGTCCGGAACTGGTGCCGCTCGACCGGCTATCGCCCGATCTCGCGATGATGGCCCATGCGATCCGGTTTCTCTCCGTCGATGCCATTCTCGCCGCCGGTGAAGGCCACCAGGGCGTGCCGCTCGGCATGGCCGAGATCGCCACGACGCTCTATGCGCGCCACTTGCGGTTCGACCCGGCCGATCCGACCTGGCCCGATCGCGACCGTGTGGTGCTGTCCAACGGCCATGGCTCGATGCTGCTCTATTCGCTGCTTCACCTCACGGGCTACCGTCATATCCCGCTCGATGCGGTGAAGCGTTTCCGAGAACTCGGTTCACCTTGCGCCGGACATCCGGAATATGATCCCCCGGCCGGAATCGAGACGACGACCGGTCCGCTTGGGCAGGGCATCGCCAACGCGCTGGGCATGGCGATCGCCGAAGCCTCGCTGAACGCCCGCTTCGGCGACGCGCTTGTCGACCACCGCACCTGGGCCTTCGTTGGCGATGGCTGCCTGCAGGAAGGCGTCGGGCAGGAGGTGATCCAGCTCGCGGGGCATTTGCGGCTGGGCAAGCTCACCTTCTTCTGGGACGACAACGCCATTACGGATGATGGCGCGACCTCGCTCTCGATCTCGGAGAATGTCGCCGAACGCTTCCGCGTCGGCGGCTGGCACGTGCAGGAGATCGACGGCCACGACATTGCGGCGATCGATGCGGCGATCACGGCCGCCAAATGCAATCCGCGTCCGTCGCTGATCGCCTGCCGGACCACGATCGCGCGCGGCATTCCGCGGCTGGAAGGGCAGCGCGGCGGCCATTCCGGCAAGCTGTTCCCGCAGGATCGCGCGGAGATGGCCGAGCGCTATGGCTGGACAGGCGACAGCTTCGAGATACCGGCGTCGATCGGTGAAACCTGGCGTGCCACGTCGTCGGCAGGATCGCGTGCACGCGCGGCCTGGACGATGCGCCTTGCGACCAGTGGAGAGGCTGTGCGCGACGAGTTCGAGCGCATCCAGGCCCGCACGCTGAAACCCCGCTGGCGTGAAGCGATCCAGGCCTACAAGACTCGCGCGGCCGGGGAGGGACGCGCCGAAATCGCCATCGCCAGTTCCGGCGAGATCGCGGCGGCGCTTTACGAGGTGCTGCCCGAGATCATGACGGCCTGCGCCGATCTCGAAGCGCCGACCAACCATAAGCGGCAGCTCGCCGCCTTCGATGCCGGTCATCGGTCCGGTCGCTATCTGCATTGCGGCGTCCGCGAGCATGCGATGGGGGCGCTCGCCAACGGCATGGCGGCTCATGGCGGGATCATTCCGCTCGCCGTCACCTATTTGCCGTTTTCGGACTATGAGCGGCCGGCCATGCGCATGGCCGCGCTGATGGGGCTGCCGACGCTCTTCGTCTTCAGCCATGACTCCATCGGCATCGGCAAGAACGGGCCGACCCACCAGCCCGTCGAGATCATCGCCTCGTTGCGAGCGATGCCGAACATGCTGGTGCTGCGCCCCTGTGACGCCGTCGAGGCGGTCGAGGCCTGGGAGATTGCGCTCGAGCATCGCACGGGGCCAGTCTCGCTGGTCTTCGCGCGCCAGAGCCTGCCGCAGCTTCGACGCGACGGCGAGAGCGAGAACCGCTCGGCACGAGGCGCCTATGTGCTTGCGGAGGCGGAGGGCGGCGCGCGGCGCATCACCCTGCTCTCGACCGGGTCCGAGGTTCAGATCGCGCTCGCGGCCCGCGAGATCCTGCAGGGCGAGGGCATCCCGACGGCCGTCGTTTCGATGCCGTGCTGGAGCCTGTTCGAGGCCCAGGATCGCGCCTATCGCAAAGTCGTTCTGGGCGAAGGTTGCGTCCGCGTCGCCGTCGAGGCGGCGGTCAAATTCGGCTGGGAACGCTGGCTCGGCGAGGATGGCGGCTTCGTCGGCATGACCGGCTTCGGCGCCTCCGGCCCGGCCGAGGAGCTCTACCAGCATTTCGGGATTACCGCCGAGGCGGTGGCCGGGCAGGCGCGCTCGCGCCTGTGACATCGCAAAGGAGGCGGAGCCGCCGGCGCCGCCTCCTCGGTCCGACGTCTCAGTAGATCGTCAGCGCCGGCACGAAGCTGATCAGCAACAGCACGATCATCGCGACGCCGAAGAAGGGCCAGAGCTCCCGCGTCGTCTCGCCGAGCGTGGTCCGGGCGATCGAGGTCGAGATGAACAACGTCGTGCCGATCGGCGGCGTGTACAGGCCGATGCCGAGATTCAGCACCATGATGATGCCGAGCTGGACGGGATCGAGTCCGATCGAGGCTGCTAGCGGCACGAAGATCGGCCCGAGCAGCAGGATCGCCGGCGGCAGGTCGATCGGCATGCCGACGAGAAGCAGCAGGATGTTCATGGCGAGGATGACGAGATAGGGATTCGAGATCGTCGCCGACACCCATTCGGCAAAGCGCTGCGGTACCTGGTCGAAGGTCAGGATCCAGCCGACGATGGCGCTGCCCATGATCACGAGCATGACCACGCCGGTGGCGACGCCTGCCTCGACCATGCTGACGCGGAAGCGCTCCCAGGTCATGTCGCGGTAGAGCACGACGCTGAGCACCAGTGCGTAGGCCACCGCGAGCACGGCGATCTCGGTCGGCGTCGCGATGCCGAAACGCAGCCCCAGCAGGATGAAGACCGGCATCAGCAGCGCCGGCATGCTGCGCCAGGCGAGCCGCGCCAGCTCCGCCTTCGAGACCGGAGCCTCCGGCGAGACATAACCGCGCCGGCGCGCAATCCAGCTGCACAGCACGACGAAACCGCCGGCCATCAGCAGGCCGGGCAGGATGCCGGCCGTGAAGAGATCGGCAATCGAGACGTTGCTGACCAAGGAATAGAGGATCAGCGGGATCGAGGGCGGGATCAGAATGTCGATGATGGCAGACGTGGCGTTATTGGCGGCGCAAAGCGGGGCCGGGTAGCCCTGTCGCTTCTGCCAGGGGATGAGCACCGAGCCGAGCGCGCTCGCATTGGCGACGGCGCTACCGGAGACGCCGCCGAACACCACCGAGGCAACGACCGTGGTCGAGAGCGGGCCGCCCCGCCAGCGCTGCATCGCCTTTGACGCGAAGGCGAGCAGCTCGCTGCCGAGCTTGCCGCCGAGCATCAGCGAGCCCGCGAGCATGAAGAAGGGCAGGGCCAGCATCGGGAAGGACTGGGTCTGCTGGTACATCTGCTGCGCGATGATCGTCAGCGGGATCTGGCCCTGCACGAGCAGGGCCGTGCCGGCGGCGACGATCAGCGCGTGGCCGACCGGGATCGCGAGCAGCATCAGGACGGTGAAGGACAGGATGAGGGCGACGCTCACGAGACCAACTCCTCGGGCGAAGGGGTCGGCATTGCTTCGGGTCCCAGCGCCGCGACGCGCACGGCCTGCGTGGCGGTGACGACGATGACGAGCAGGAGCCCGATGGCGAGCGTGTAGTAGCCGTAGCTCGCGGGGATACCCATCACGGGCGAGCGGTCGACCCAGAGCATCTCTGCGAGTTCAAGGATGCCCTTGCCGAGCACGACGTAGCTGACGACGACGATCGCGTGTCCCACGAGCAGCATGGTGCGGGCGCCCTGCCGACCGAGCATGGCGAGCACGGTCTCGACGGCCATGTGCCCGCCCTTCTGCACGCCGAGCACGACGCCAGCCATGATGAAGACCGGGAAGAGCCGCTCCGGCAGTTCCTGGGCGAAGCGGAAGCCGCCGGATTCGAGGACGTAGCGCGCCCCGACATTGGCGGCGAGCATGGCGAGCAATGCCGAGCCGACCGTGACGACGACCGCCTCGCAGAACCAGGCGACAACTCGATCGATGCCGTTCGCCCAGGCGATGGCGCTTGCGCGCCATCCCGTCCCGTATTGCCCGCCCATGACGTCAGGCCTGCGCCGACTTGGCGAGGCGGTCGACGAAATCGCCGAACGGCTTGGCCTTCCAGGTGTCGTAGACCTTGGCCGAGGCCTCACGGAAGGCGGCCTGGTCGGCCTCGTTGACCTGCAGCTTGGCGTTCGCCTTGAACTCGTTCGCGAACCTGGTCTCGGCGTCGAGGAAGAGCTTACGCTGCAGCTCGCCGGCCTCCTTGGCCGTCGCCTTGATCACGTCGCGATCGGCGGGCGAAAGCCGCATCCAGGTGATCTGCGACATCAGGAAGGGCGAGCACTCCCATTTATGCGCGGAGAGCGAGATGTAGCGGTTCACCTCGAACAGCTTCGAGGAGGCGATGTTGACGAGCGGGTTCTCCTGCCCGTCGACCACGCCTTGCTGAAGCGCGACATAGAGCTCGCCGAACGAGATCTGCTCCGTGCCGGCGCCAAGCGCCTGGAAAATGTCGATCGTCATCGGATCGGGCGGCGTGCGGATCTTCAGGCCCTTCAGATCGGCGGGCTTCACGATCGGACGCTTGCTGTTGGTGATGTGGCGGATGCCGTTATCCCACCAGCCGAGCGGTACCATCCCGATCTTGGCGAAGCGCTGGTCGAGCTCGCCGCCGAGCGGCCCTTCGAGCACCTTTGAAGGCGGCGGCCGAGGTCGGGAACAGGAAGGGCAGGCCGAGTGCGGCCAGCTCTGGCAGCAGTGCCGAGGTCGAGCCCTGGCTGTTGACGGTCATGTCGACCGCGCCGGTCCGCAGGCTCGTCAGCAGCGACTGCTCGTTGCCGAGCTGCTCGGCGCCGGCGACGCGCACCGCGAGGCGGCCATTGGTGCGCTCCTTGACCAATTCGCCGAACTTGTCGGCGGCGATCCAGCGCGGATTTCCAGCGGCGGCGTTGTGGCCGAGCGTCATCGTGACCTGCGCCTGCGCACCGCGCGGCAGGCCCAGGACGGCAGGCATAGCCAGGCCCGCGGCCAGCAGGCTGCGGCGGCTGATCCTGGTGGCTGTCAGATCGGTCTTCATGGTCGTCCTCCCGTTGTCGTGCCGTTTCGACGGCTCTTGCTGCTTGTCGTTGCGATCAGGTCCGGCCCTGCAGCGCGCGGTAGGCGGCGATGACCTGACTGTCGTCGCGCGCGCCCAGGCCGCGTCCGGAGACCGACATGAAGAGTTGATGGGCGAGCGCCGCCATCGGCAGCGCCGCCTTCGCGTCGCGCCCCGCTTCGAGCACGATGCCGAGATCCTTGACGAAGATGTCGATCGCGCTGGTGACCCGCGGTTCGTCTTCCAGCATGCGCGGTCCGCGATCCCTGAGCATCCAGCTCGACGCCGCCGAGCCCGAGACGATGTCGAGCATCAGTGCCGGGTCGACGCCGAGTTTCTCCGCCAATGACAGCCCCTCTGCCGCGATGGCGAGATGTGCGCCGCAGAGCAGTTGATTGACGGCTTTCGCAGTGGCGCCCTGGCCCGGAGTCTCGCCCATGAAGACGACCTTCGAGCCCATGGCGTCGAGCATCGGCTTCGCGGCGTCGAAGACTGCCCTGGGCGCGGCCGCCATGATCGTCAGGCTGCCGGCCTCCGCGCCGACCACGCCGCCCGAAACGGGAGCATCGACCAAGGCGTGTCCGGCGGCTTCGACCCGCCCCGCCAGTGCGGCGACGGAAGCGGGCGGGCAGGTCGCCGTCAGGATGAGGGTGCCACCGGGTGAAAGCCGGGCCAGCGCGTCCTGTCGGAACAGGACGTCCTCGGCCTGTGCGGCATTGACGACCATGAGCACGACGGCATCCTGGCCGGAGAAGGCATCCGCGATGCCCGCTGCCGGTCGTCCTCCGGCGGTGCCGAACGCGGCGCGCGCCTCGGCGCGCAGGTCGAAGCCTGTCACGGCGAAGCCGGCCCTGCTCAGATTGAGGGCCATCGGCAGGCCCATCGCGCCGAGACCCACGAACCCGATCCTCTTCATCATCCCTCCCGTCCACGTGCTCCGCTTGGCGGGAGCTTCGGCGTCCAGATGCCTAGTTCAGCCACCCCTTTACCCGGGTGCAGAGCGCGTCCGTCGAGATGCCGTAGCGGTCGTGCAGCGTCGGCAGGGCGCCGGCGGCGAGGAATTCGTCCGGCAGCCCGACCATCCGAAACGCCGGATGCACGCCCTCGCGCATCAGCAGGCCGGCGACCGCTTCGCCGAGCCCGCCATTGACTGTGTGGTTCTCGGCCACGATAACGAGCCGGCCCGGCTTGGCGCAGCAGTCGAGAATGGTCGCGGTGTCGAGCGGTTTGATCGTCGGCACGTGCAGCACGGCGACGTCGATGCGGTCGCTCTCGAGGATCTTCGCGGCCTCCAGCGCCCGCATCGTCATGATGCCGGAGGAAATGAAGAGCACCTCGTAACCGTCCCGCAGCAGCTTTGCCTTGCCGAGCTCGAAGCTGTAGCCGTACTCGTCGAGGACGAGCGGCACCTGGCCGCGCAGCAGGCGCATATAGGCGGGGCCCCGGTGCCGCGCCATTGCCGGCACGGCCTGCCCGATCTCGTGCGCGTCGCAGGGATCGATCACCACCATGTTGGGCATGGCCCGGAACAGCGCGAGATCTTCGGTCGCCTGGTGCGAGGGGCCGTAGCCGGAGGTGAGGCCGGGTAGCGCGCAGACGATCTTCACGTTGCGGTCTTCCTCCGCGATCGTCTGGTGGATGAAGTCATAGGCGCGGCGTGAGGCGAAGACGGCATATGTCGTGGCGAACGGCATGAAGCCCTCCGCCGCCAGCCCGGAGGCGGCGCCGAACAGCAACTGCTCCGCCATGCCCATCTGGTAGTAGCGATCCGGAAAGGCCTGCCCGAAAATATGCAGGTCGGTGTATTTGCCGAGATCGGCAGTCATGCCGAGGACCGAGCTGTCCTGCTTGGCCAGCTCGACGAGCGCATGGCCGAACGGGGCGGCTTTCGTCCGCTGCCCCTCGCCGGCGATCGAGGCGATCATCGCAGAGGTGGTGAGGCGGGGCTTGCCGGCGCCAGCTTTTGCCGTGGCCGATTTCATGAGGGTTTCCTCTCGTCGAGGGCCGCCAGCGCGAGCTGCCATTCATGGGCTTCGACGCGGATGAAGTGGTTTTTCTCGCGCGTCTCCAGGAAGGGCACGCCCTTGCCCATCAGAGTGTCGGCGATGATGATGCTGGGCTTGCCTTGGCCGTATCCGGCCTTTGCGGCATCGAAAGCGGCGCGCACTGCCGCAAGATCGTTGCCGTCGACGCGCTGGACGAACCAGCCGAAGGCATCGAGCTTCTCGGTCAGCGGCTCGAAGCCCATCACCGCGGTCGAGGCACCGTCCGCCTGCTGATTATTGATGTCGACGATGGCGATGAGGTTGTCGAGCTTGTAATGGGCGGCTGACATGATCGCCTCCCAGACCGAGCCCTCGTCGAGCTCGCCATCGGAGAACAGCGTGTAGACCCTGCTGTCGGAGCCTTTCCGCTTCAGGCCGAGGCACTTGCCCACCGCAATCGACAGGCCGAGCCCGAGCGAACCGCCCGACATCTCCATGCCCGGCGTGAAGCTCGCCATGCCGGACATCGGCAGTCGGCTCTCGTCCGAGCCATAGGTCTCCAGCTCGTCCTCCGGAATGATCCCGGCTTCGATGAGCGCCGCATAGAGAGCGATGGCGTAGTGGCCGTTCGACAGCAAAAAGCGGTCGCGCCCGTCCCATTCGGGATCATCTGGCCGGTAGCGCATCGCGTGGAAATAAGCGGTCGCCAGCACGTCGGCGATGTCGAGTGCCTGGGCGATATAGCCCTGGCCCTGCACCTCGCCCATCAGGATGGCGTGGCGGCGAATGTTCCAGGCCCGGCGCTCAAGCGAGACGTTGTGGCCGATGGGAGCTGTGCTCATGGGCACGATGCCTCCTGCATGGACTATCGAGATGGCTGGCCGGCAGTTGGGAGACCGGACGCTCAGCCGTGGATCAGCATGCCTCCGTTCACGTCGATGACCGCGCCGGTGACATAGGCAGAGAGATCGGAGGCCAGGAACAGGTAGACGCCGGCGACGTCGCTGGCCTCGCCGAGGCGATCGAGCGGAATGCCCTTGACGATATCCTTGCGCATCTCATCGTTGAGCTTGCCGCCGGTGATGTCGGTCTGGATCAGGCCCGGCGTGACGCAGTTCACGCGGATGCCGTCCGGCCCGAATTCACGGGCCATCGCCTTGGCGAGGCCCAGCACGCCGGCCTTGGCGGAGGAATAGTGCGGCCCGCCGAAAATGCCGCCGCCGCGCTGGGCCGAGACGGACGACATGCAGGCGATCGCGCCTCGCTTGCGCGCCCGCATATGCGGGATGAAGACCTGGCTGAGGAACAGCACGCCCTTGCAGTTGATGTCCTGGATGCGGTCCCAGCTCGCCTCGTCGATATCGAGCGTCTTGACCGGCTGGGTGACGCCAGCGTTGTTGATCAGGATGTCGACCTGACCGAAGGCTGCGATCACCTCGTCGGCCGCTTTCTGGCACGATGGCTTGTTCGCGACGTCGCAGGCCACGCCGAGATGCTGCGGGCCGAGATCGGCTGCGGCCTTGCGGGCGGCGGCTTCATCGATGTCGAGAATGGCGATCCGCGCGCCGTGTTCCGCGAAGAGCCTGGCGGTAGCGAGGCCGATGCCGCGCGCGCTGGCGGCGCCGGAAATCGCGGCGGTCTTGTCCTTGAGCAGCATTCCATCCCTCGGTCGTCGGTCTTTTTCTTCGCCTGACACTGACTCGCCTTTCGGCATGTGAAAAACGCAAAGTTTACGCTATTGGGTGAATGAGATTCATCGATCGTCTTTCGGGCCGGTCCAGCCATGTGTCGCGGTTGCGGATGACCTGGCGATCGGCAGCTCATCACGGATCGGCCATGAGACGTTTGCCACTCTCTGCACTTCAGGCTTTCGAGGCTGCTGCCCGCACGGGGTCCTTCCGCGCCGCCGGCGAGGAGATCGGCATCTCGCCGAGCGCGATCAGCCATGCGGTCCGCAAACTGGAGGGGCTGATGGGCACCGCACTGTTCGACCGGGAGGGCCGGGCCGTTCACCTCAACACGGCCGGAGAGGCGCTGATGCGCCATATCTCGGCAGGCTTTGATGAGATGCGCCAGGGCATCGAGACGGTCGGCCCGCGGTCGGGCAACCTGTTGCGGCTGCACTGCGCGCCGTCCATGGCCGCGCAATGGTTGCTGCCGCGTCTCCGCGGTTTACTGGAGGCACAGCCCGGGCTCGAGGTCCGGCTCGCCGCGGGGGTGGATTACCCGCGCTTCGAGCAGGATGAGTTCGATGCCGACATCTGCTACGGCCCGCCGCGTCAGGAAGGACTGATCGTCATCCCGCTCGGGGAGGAGGTCGTGACCCCGCTCTGCGCCCCGGATCTGGCCGCGCAGATTACGTCTCCGAAGGATCTCGTCACGGCCAAGCTGATCGACAGCGACAACAAACGCGTCAGGTGGAACAACTGGTTCCAGGCGAACGATATCGCGCCGCCGACCCCGCGCGGCTCCCGTTTCGATCGCTCGTTCATGGCCATCGCAGCAGCGGTCGACGGATTGGGCGTCGCCCTGGAATCGACGCGCCTGGCCGAGCGCGAGATCGCGGCGGGCCAGCTGGTGGCTCCCCTCGCGGGGCGGGCGCAGGATGTCCGTTATGTGGGCCACTACCTCGTGTTCCCTCGCGTGGCGAAGGCCCGGAGCTCGGTAAGGATGTTCACGCGATGGCTGACCCAGGAATTGGGTCTACCGGCCCCCCAAATGCTCAGGGACACATAGGTTGGGCCTTATTCCTCGCTGATCGCGGAACTATGGACACAAAAGTTGGCCCCAAATTCGCGCAAGGTTGTCCCCCGCCGAGCGCCAATTCAGACCAGGAGATGAATTCGCTCGCTCGCCCAGGATGCGATGACGCGCAGCCCGACCGTAAGCCCATCAGATTCACCGCTCGGTCGGCAGGCTATCAACGTGTCTCCACACGCCAGACGCAGATGATACTCCGTTATCGAGCCGCGCTGCACGATCCGTGACACGGTTCCGAGCGCGGAATCGACCCCTGGCTCGGCGCCGACTGCTGCAGGCGCGATGCGGATCGCCTCGGGCCGTAGGCACAAGGTTACACGGGCGCGGTTTCCCGTTTCGCGCGCGGTCATCAAGACGCCGCTCGCGGTCCGGACCACTGAATCGTGCTGTCGGCGCTCAGCTACCTCTCCTTCGAACAGGTTCGAGACGCCAATGAACTGGGCGACAAAGCGGGTCGCGGGCCGGTCGTAGACCTCGCCGGGCGCGGCATATTGCTCGATGCGGCCATTGTTCATCACGGCGATCTGGTCGGACATTGTCAGGGCCTCCTCCTGATCATGCGTCACCATCACCGTCGTGATTCCGATCCGCCTCTGCAGGTCCTTGATCTGGATCTGCATCTCTTCGCGCAGCTTGCGGTCGAGCGCTGCGAAGGGCTCGTCGAGCAGCAGAATTTGGGGCTCGATCGCCAGCGCCCGCGCTAGCGCCACACGCTGCTGCTGGCCTCCGGACAATTCATGCGGATAGCGATCGGCGAAGCGCGTCAGCTGCACCATGGCCAAGGCATCATCGACGAGCGCCCGGTTGCGCCTCCGGTCCCTGCTGCGCATCTCAAGGCCGAAGGCTACGTTTCCTGCCACGGTCATGTGCGGGAATAGCGCGTAGTTCTGAAACAGGACGCCAACATTGCGATGATGAACAGGGATCCCGGTCACATTCCGATCCCCAAAATGGATCGCGCCGGCCGTGGGCGTTATCAGCCCCGCGATCATGCGCAACGTCGTCGTCTTGCCGCAGCCGGAGGGGCCGAGCAGCGAGATCAGTTGCCCCGGCTCCACGTTGAGATCGACTCCGTCGACGACCGCTGCCGCCCCGTAAGTTTTGCTCAGCGCCGACAGTCCGAGTGCGACGGCAGCCATGCGATGGCTGCCGGGAGCAATCATGTTCATGCTGAGAAGATGCGGTTGGCGCTTTCGGTCCAGGCCGCGCGCTGCTTGTTGATATAGGTCCAGTCCGGCATGAACAGGTTCAGCTCGTCCATGCGTGTATCCGGATAGGCGACATATTTCAGCGCCTGCGGCGACAGTTCCACGCTCGAGACCGGCGGCGACACGAGGGCGAACTCCGCGAGTTCCTTCTGAACCTGGGCCGAAAGCATGCGGTTCATGAAGGCGGCACCGAGATCCTGGTTCGGTCCGCCCTTGACCAGAACCTGACAGTTCACGCCGGCGAAACAGCCCTCCTTGAGAAAGACCATGTCGATCGGCGCGCCCTTGGCCGTGTAGGGGTAGATGAACTTGGAGTAGTCGATCCCGCCGAAGACGGCCTGGCCCTGGGCAATCTCATTGGCGGCTTCGACGCCCGAGGTATAGACATTCTGGATGTTGGGCTTGATCTCGGCGAGCTTGGCCCAGATCTTGTCGACCTCGTATTGCGCCTCGGCGAAGGGCTTACCGGTCACGATCGCTGCCGTGGCGATCAGGAAGAACAGTCCCGAGGTATTCTGCCAGCTGTTTAGCTTGATGCCGTTCTTGTAGCGCGGGTCCCAGAGGTCGGCGAAGCTTGTCGGCGCCTTCTCGGCGGTGTTGCGGTACATGGTGCCGATCGAGATGCCGAGTCCGGTGCCGTAGCCGTTCTCGTAGTTGAAGCGCGGGAACAGCTTGGCCATGTTCGGCATCTTGTCGACCGGAAGCGGCGCGATCAGGTCTTCGCCCTTGCAGATCGGCACGGCGAGATCGTCGACGAACATCACCGTGTACTTCGGGTTCGACTTCGTCGCCCGCATCTTCGAGATGTTGGGCAGAGTGAAGCCTTCCTCAGCAAGTACCTTGCAGCCAAAATCCTTCTCGAAGGCTGGGATCACCTGCTTGCGAATGAACTCGCCCTGGGCGCCGCCCCAGATTCCGATGACGATTTCCTTACCCTGGGCCCAGGCATCGCGCGTCAGCACCATCGGCGCTGCGATCGCCGTCGCAGCCGATACGACGAAGCCGCGGCGGGTCGGAGCAAAGGCAGTCGTCGCAGCTTTTGAGAATATCCCGGTCATGTTCGTTCCCCGTTTTTGAGTGCCATGTGCGTGACGTTCAGCCGGCGACGATTCGCTGCATCTTGAGGCCGAGGGCGCGCTCGACGACGAGCAGCAGAGCCAACGAGAACGCGACCATCAGTGCCGAGATCGCGGCGACGCTCGGATCGAAGGAGCGCTCGATGAACACGTGAATCTGCAGCGGCAGCGTGAAATGGCGGGCATCCGCCAGCCACATCGCCATGGCATAGTCGTCGAAGGAGGTGATGAAGGCGAAGACACAGCCTGCCAGGATGCCGCCGCGGATCTGCGGCAGGGTGATGCGTCGGAAGGTGGTGAACTGCCCCGCCCCCAGGGTGCGCGCTGCATCCTCCGTCGAGGGGACGACGAGCAGCAGAGCCCCCGAGACAGTGCGCACGAGATAGGGCAGGCAGATCACCGTGTGCCCAGCCAGCAGTTGCAGGAAGGAATCGTTCGAGCCCAGCCTCGAGGCGAACTGCAGCAATGCGACCCCGGTGACGAGCACCGGGAACACGATCGGCGACAGGATCAGTGCAAAGATGAGGCTTCGGCCCGGAAAGCGGAACCGCGTCAACCCGATGGCGCACGGAACACCAAGCAGCACGGTCAGGGCGGTCACGAGCAGGGCGAGCTTGAAGCTGAACAGGAACGTTGTCTGGAATTCCCGGTCGGCCAGCACCTGACCATACCATTTCAGGGTGAAGCCGCGCGGTGGGAAGGACACGAACATGCTGTCCGAGATCGAGACGGCGATCGGGATCATCATCGGCGCCAGGATGGCCGCCGAGAGCAGAGTGCAGCAGAGCGCCAGGGCGAACGGGATGCGCGGCGCTTCCGGGTTCATCGAGCCTCTCCCCGGCCGGCCCAGCGGGCAAAGCGTCGCTCGAAAAGGCGTAGCATCACGAGATTGACCACCAGGGTCACGATGAGCAGGACCGTCGCCAGGGCCGCGCCGAAGGGCCAGTCGTTCACCGAGAGAACCTGCTGCTGCACCAGCGTGCCGAGCATCGCCGCGAAGTTGCCGCCCAGAATTTGCGGTGTGACATAGGACGCCGCCGTCAGGGAGAACACCAGCGTCACGCCGACCGCCAGTCCCGGGAGACTGAGCGGCACGGTCACGCGCCAGAACACGGCCCGCCAGTCAGCGCCTAGCGTGCGCGCCGCATCCTCGACCCCGAGGTCGATCTTGCCGATCGCGCTGGCGACCGGCAGCACAAGGAAAGGCAGAAAGACATGGGCCGAGGCTATGATGACCGCCCATTCGGTATAGAGCAGCGTCGGCGGAGCCTGGGCAATGCCGAGATTCTGGAGCAGCCAGCTCAGAAAGCCCTGCTTGGCCAAGATGAGCTTCCAGCCATAGGCCCGAACGACGACGAGGACGAGCAGCGGCGAGATGACGGTAAACATCACCAGCCGTGACCAGAAGGCGGAGCCGCGTGCCATCACGTAGGCCAGCGGATAGGCTATCGGGATGCAGATCACGCTCGTGATCGCGGCGATCCTCAGGGTCCGGGTCAGGACGACCCAATAGAGGTTGGAGCGGAACAATCGCGCATAGTTTTCGGTGGTCAGGCCTGGAACCGCGATGCCCTGGTCCATATGCGCAGTCAGGCTGTAGCCCACCATCTGGGCGATCGGCACGACGAAGCAGGCGAGTAGGAAGATGGCGGCGGGCGCGACCAACAATGCTCCTTTCGGTAGCGCGTAGCGACCGTGCGGCGCGGTCTCGGCGCGCTGGGCGCGCGCCGGAGCGACAGCCGACTGCTGCGCCACCGAGCTCATTCGGCGAGGCCGAGCAGGCGCGCGGGATTGCGCTTCGTCAGGAGGGCGATCTCGTCGATGCCGAAGTCGAGATCGAGCAGCGTGCTGATCAGGAGCCGCATGCCTTCGGCAGGCGTTGGTCCGGAGCCGATGCCGTAATCCGTGCCGAGGACGATCTGGTCGAGGCCGATCTCGCGCAACTGCCGAGCCCATGGCACGACGCCAGCGAACTGCGGGGCATTGGCGATGCCGGCGATCTCGTCGGCATATTCTCGCTCTACATAGTAGTTCGTGCGCGGCAGGCCGCGATGGAACATCCAGTCCGAGCAGGCACCTTCGAGAAAGAAGCCGCGGGCGGCGAGGTTCTTCTGCTGGTCGAGGTTCAGCAACGCCCGCGCCGGATGGGCGACGACCATACGGCGGATGCCGAAGCGCTCAGCGAGATCGGCCAGCCGCAGCACCTCCTCCGGCGAGACGTGGCCGGTGTTCATGTAGACTTCGGGGTGGTCCGCGACGAGCGCGAGGATTTCCTCGAGCTCGGCCGAGATCGGATCGGCGAGTGGAATGCGGATGGCGCGCGACAGCTCCTCCTCGGCGAAGCGGGGATAGAGGTCCTTGAAAGGGACCGGGCGGCCATCGACCATCGCGCCTTCGCGGCTCGCCATATGGTAGGTGCAGTGAGCGCCGAAATGCACGAACCTGGCCCCGGCGCCGTAGCGGAGCGCCGTCTTGACGGCGCGCGGATTCATCCCGCCTTGTACCGAGGTGAGGATAATGCCGCCGAAGATGTCGATGCCGGGCACCGCCCGCTGCGCCAGCCAGGCGGTTCCGCAGCTGTTGCCAAGCGTATGGTCGTAAAAGACCACGCCCGCCATCCCCGCTGCCTTGGCCTGTTGCGCAATCTGGAACGGATCGACGCGGCCCGGGCATGTGTTCAGCCAGGGCCCACTGTGAATATGCGTATCAATTGTGCCGACGAGGAGTTCGTCAGGCAGTTCGATCGTGCGTCGCACTGGCTCGGCGGCCGCGATGAGCGTGGGCTCGTGGCGATTCATATCAAGAAATGATCTCTTCTTAATCGTCGATCCACGCAAACATTGTTTCTTGGGCAGCGCAAGCGGCAGCTATTGCGCTGCAAACAATTTGCGCAACCACACCGGCAAAAGCACAGAATATGGTCCCGTGAGGCGCCCGAACTGCCTGAATCGGCGGCACGACTAAGCGTCGTCGAGAGCCTCGTTAATGGCTTCGAAAGCTCGCAGCCGCGCCGCGGCATCGGGCCCTGCCTTCTCGATCACGCCCTCGGCGATGGCGTGGCAGGCGGCGATTACGCCGACATGGCTGAACAGCGGCCCGGGCGAGGTCGTAGAGCAGCGGATATGCCAGGTCGCATCATGATGAAATGCGACACCCTCGTCAGTGATGTAAAGGATGCGGCAGCCGCGCTTACGGATGGCGGAGAGGATCGCGTCCATCGCGACAACGCGGCGGCGCAGCCCGAACACGATCGCGACATCGTCCTGCGTGAAGCCGACGACATGCTCCCCAAGCGTCTGGCCGGCGGCCGGCAGCAATGCGACCTGCTCGACCACCTGCAGCAATTGCCAGTGCATGTAGACGGCGAAAGCTTGCCCGGCGCGCAGGCCGATTGTCCAGACACGCCGCGCGGAGAGCAGCGCGTTCGTCACCGAATCCAGCAGTGCCGGATCGAGCCATTGGGCCGTACCGTCGAGATTGGCGCGATAATGGTCGAAGCGATCCGCGAACGATGGGCTGGCGCCGGTCCTGGTTCTGCTCCCGAGATAGAGACGCGAACCGCTCTCGCGCTCGAGGCGGGCCTGGACTCGGGCTTCTTCATAGGAGGCATAGCCAAGCCGCCTTATGAAGCGGGAGACCGTGGGGGTCGAGACATTCGCGAGTTTCGCCAGCTCGACGGTTGAATAGCTCGCCAGATCACCTGGAAAATCGCAAAGCATCAGCCCGAGCTTGCGCTCGGCCGGATGAAGATTCGGGAGCGCTTCCTGCACCCGCGCGAGGAATGACGCTTCGCGCGGACTCATGCTGACCTCGTTGCGTTCGCACTTGGCATCGGTCCAACTAGATAACAGGAGACGCGTCGATGTCAGCCTATTGCGTCAGGTGCAAATTATGTCCGCCTTCCGGCGACCGGCCAATGCCTGCTTCTGGCGCTCACTGCCGGTCGAGCGAGCGATAGCGGCCCGCTTGCCGCGCTGCAGCTCGCTTTGAGTAAGACGCAACTCTAGCTCATCAAACGCCTCGCAAGTTGCGTCCCGTCTTTGCGCGAACCCGCTCGCGGTGAGCGGTGTAGAGCCCGCTCGCTGCGATCACGGCTCCACCAAAAAAGGTCATCGCCTGCGGGACGGCTGCGAACATGAGGAACGAGAACAAAGAGGAAGAAGCAAGCTGCACGTAGGAGAAAGGAGCCAGCACCGAAGCCGGAGCCTTCTTGAATGCCAGGACGACCAGGCCATGACCGACCGTGGAGAATAGCCCCATGAGAACGCCGATGCCGATCTCGTGCAGGGTTAAATTCTTCCAGACGAAGGGAACGCCTAGCGACAGAACGACGAGGCCTATCATCGCTGACCAGGCCAGAGTGACCTCGGGGCGCTCGGCGTGCATTTTCCGCGTTACGATCGCGGCAATTGCCCAAGACATGGCGGCCCCCATCGGGAGCAAGGCCGCGGCACTGAAGCTAGACCCGCCAGGCTGCACCACGATCAGCACGCCCGCGAAGCCAACCGCAGCGGCGGCCCAACGGCGTATGCCGACCTTCTCGCCCAGCAGCGGTATCGAAAGCGCCGTAATGAAGATCGGGGAGATAAAATTGATGGCGGTAGCTTCGGCGACGGGGAGCATCGTCAGGCCGGAGACAAAGAGTACAGCGGACCCCGCGACTGCAATGCCCCGCAGCGACTGCATTCCGATAGACTTCGTTCTCAAACCGCTGCGGCCGCGAACAAGCAGCGTCGCCGGGACCACCAATAGGGCGAATACGACGTAGCGCAGCCACGTTACCTGCAATCCCGGCAGGCTGCCTGTCAGCAGTTTCGCCGTCACATCGCCAGCAGCGAAGAACAGGGTGCTCGCAAGAATAAGTCCGATCGCGACCAACGTATTGTCGGTCACCCCGGCGGGCGCCGCCGGCACGTGCTGCACCGGCTTCAGAGCCGTGGCAAAGGCATCGGTATCGGCCGCGATGACGGCAGAGGACGGGGGAGACATTACGATCCGTTTCGGGTAGGCGAGCCAGCGGCGCCGGTCTTGGGATCGAACAAGCCGCAACATCGTGATTAAAACGTGAAATCGCGAAGCGGTCTCGGCTCATCCGCCATGCAATTCACGCATGAATTTCTGAATCAGCTTTCGACGTTCACTCATTTTCGAGAGGTGGAGCAACGCGAACGCGCCATCTGCATCGTGCAACCCCGCGGGGCAGGGGCAATTGCTGCGAGGCCCATGGAAGCGGGCAGCTTTCGAGCGATTGGGGCTCGCTGCCCAGGCGATTGCGAAGGTGATGGGGCCGCGGCGAACATATCGGCTCGCTCGCCTACACGACGCACTATCCTTTCGAAAGATTGCCTCCGCGAGAGGTTGCTCGCCGTCTCCAAACACGCCGGTCGATCATGACCTTTATGGCCGCCGCGAGCGTGAGTGCGCACAGGGCCGCCTTCGACATCGTTTCCATCGTCCCCTCGATCAGCAGGCTATGGACGACACCGCCTACGACAATGATGACCGCGAGGACCATATGAGCGAGGCGCCACGTTGACGGCGACAGTCCCACCTTCCGGCGGAGCGCAGCCAGAATCGTAACAGCGAAGATCGCCCACATGGCGATCACCCCCCAAGTGGAGAAGGGTGTTGGCGATGAGAACAGAAGGGCATCGATCATGTCGGGCGGGCTACTGATCCAAAGCCCCCCGACATGGATCGCAACCGCTACGGCAAGCACCACTCCGATCCAGTGATGGGCGCGCCGTCCACGATAACCCGGGAGTCCTGGGAGGTAGCCGCCGATCAGCAGGGGTTGAAGAAGGACCAGAGCTAGCGCGAAGATCCCTGCAAATCCGGCGATTATGTAGACCGAACCGCGCCAGGCATGCAGAGGACTTGCCGCCGCGAAGGCGATTGGCGCGCATATAGCCGCCACAAGGGCTGCCCAGATCAGCGTCGCCCGGGCAACTCTCATTCTTTTTTCGAGTCCGATCAGACCGGCTGAAGGATGAAGTGAGCCTCGAGGCTCTTGTCCTTTGCGCTTCGCATCACCGGGCGCAGGAACACGGTATGAAACTCGCCACTGTCATAGGCGAGGTGGCCATGCGGTTGGCCAAAAACCGGAACAATCTGAGGCATCTCAAGACGGAACCCGCCGTTCTTATCGGTCAGCGTGGCGCCATGACTTTGCAGTTCGTGCTCCTGGCCCTCGGTCGTATGCGCCCAGATCTGGATGCGCTGCCCGGCAAGTGGAGCCCCGTCGCCCGAGCGGCGAACTGTGCCACTCATCCAAAAGCCACCCTTGCCGATCCGGTCCACGATCGGTGCACCTTTGCGATAGTTGTTGGCACCACCAGACATCGATGGGGTCGGTGCGAGGCCTTCGGCGCGGGCGAGCGACAGCAGCCCCGGAAGGCCGGTCGCCAGGAAGGATCCACCGGCCGCGATGAGGCTGCGACGGCACATTAGGACAGTGGTCATGCAAACCTCTCCTCGCGGCTTCGCAGCTGATCCGCCGACGGGTGGTGACAGGACTGCCAGACCATAGCGCATTTGCGATTGGTTTGCGACAACTCCGGACGACTAGCCTCGTTGCGGCACTGGTCGAGTGCGGCGAAAGGCAACCTCTTGACGAACGACCTGGGAGCGGGTTGCCATTCGTCGTGTCCTTGCGCAGTTGCGATGCACTTGCTTACGGCGAACCCTTCGAAAACTGTACCACTGGTGCTGTTTCGCGCGGCGACGCTCCTGACAGAGCCCTGCTGCGGTGCGCTATCACTCGCCCAACCCGTTGAAACGGCCCGCCTTTTCCGTGATCTGCGGCACAGTACCACGAGCTTTCTAGTTTAGGACGGTCGATCTGGAGATAACCGGGGCGGTCCGGCGACGGCACCGCGATGGGGTACCGAGCCGGGTGCAAACCGATTTCAGGGAGACCTTTCATGGCCAAGTATCGTCAGTCCCTGCCGCAAATGCAGGGTGGGCTTTTCCTCAGCGATGGCGGCATGGAGACGACGTTCATCTTCCACGATGGGCTGGAGCTGCCGCATTTCGCCTCCTTCGTCCTGCTCGCGAACGAAGCGGGCAGGGCGCATCTCAAGGCCTATTACGAGAGCTATCTGGCGATCGCGCGCGGGCGCGGCGTCGGCTTCGTGCTGGACAGTGCGACCTGGCGGGCCAATCCGGACTGGGGCGCGAAGCTCGGCTACGGGCCGGACGCCCTGCGCGCGGCGAACCAGGCATCGATCCGGGTGCTGGAGGAGTTGCGCTCGGGCTGGGAGACGCCCTCGATGCCCTGCGTGATCTCGGGCGCGATCGGACCGCGCGGCGACGGCTACAAGGCCGGCTTCATGGGCGCGGTCGAGGCGCAGGATTATCACAGCGCCCAGATCGCCGCCTTCGCCGACAGCGCGGCCGACATGGTGGCGGCCTATACGCTGAGCAATGTCGAGGAGGCGATCGGCGTCGCGCTGGCGGCGAAGGAGCACGACATGCCCTGCGCCATCTCCTTTACGGTCGAGACCGATGGCCGGCTGGTGACCGGCCGCAGCCTGCGCGAGGCTGTCGAGATCGTCGATGACGAGACCGGCGGCGCGCCGCTCTACTACATGATCAACTGTGCCCATCCGACACATTTCGAGCAGGCGCTGGAGGCAGGCGAGGGCTGGATCAAGCGCGTGCACGGCGTGCGCGCCAATGCCTCGGCGCGCAGCCATGCCGAGCTCGACGAGTCGGAGGTGCTGGACGAGGGCGATCCGGCCGATCTCGGCCGGCGCTACCAGGCCCTCCGCCGCAACTTCCCGGGCATGCGCATCCTGGGCGGCTGCTGCGGCACGGACCACCGCCATGTCGCGGCGGTCTGCGAAGCCTGCCTGGCGCCGACGGCGCTCTCCGCCTGATCAGGCGGCGCGGCGACGCTCCGGCGCGCGCGGTGCTGCGGCCATGCGGCCGGCGTCGGCGATCCGGAAGGCGGAGACGAGCTGGTTCAGCCTGGCGATCTGGTCGAGCAGGGTGCGAGCGGAAGCCGCGCTCTGCTCGGCGAGCGCCGCGTTGCTCTGGGTGATCTCGTCCATGTGGCTGACGGTCTGGCTCATCTCGTCGATGCCGTTGGCCTGTTCGCCGGCCGCCGAGGCGATGTCGTTGACGGTGGCCGAGACGCGCACCGACGCGTCAACGATCTTCTCCAGCGTCTCGCCGGCGAGACGGACCAGGCGGACGCCTTCGGCGACCTCCGCATCGGAGGAGCCGATCAGCGCGGTGATATCCTTGGCGGCGCCGGCGGAGCGCTGGGCCAGCGCCCGGACCTCCGCGGCGACGACCGCAAAACCCTTGCCGGCATCGCCGGCGCGGGCTGCTTCGACCGCGGCGTTGAGCGCCAGCAGGTTGGTCTGGAAGGCGATGCCGTCGATCACCGTGGTGATCTCGGAGATCTTCTGCGAGGCCTGCTCGATGCGGACCATCGCCTCGATCGCGTCCTTCACGATCGTGCCGCCCGTGCGGGCGACGGCTGCGGCATCGTCGGCGAGCGCCAGCGAGTCGCGCGAGGACTGGGCCGAGGTCTTGACCGAAGCCGCGAGCTCCTCGGTGGTGGCGGCGGTCTCCTCCAGCGCAGCGGCCTGCTGCTCGGTGCGGGAGGAGAGATCCTCGGCGCCGGAATTGATCTCCTGGGCCGAGGACGCGATCGCGGAGGAGCCGGTCTTGATGGTCGAGACCATCTCGCCGAGCCTGGCCAGGGCGTTGTTGAAATGGTCGCGGATCTGGGCGTATTCGGCCGGGATCTCGTTGCTCATGCGATAGGTCAGGTCGCCTTCGGCGAGTGCGGCCATGGCGGCTGTGACGGAGGAGACGACCTTGTCGCGCTCCTGCGCCTTGGCCTGCTCGGCGGCATGGGCCTTGGCCTCGATCTCGCGGCGGGCGGCCTCGGACGCGGTCAGGTAGGTCGAGATCGCATAGTCCATATCGAGCAGCGTCGCCTTGACGAGGGCGCCGATCTCGGCGGCGCGCTCCTCGGCGCCGGCCGCCTTGCCGCCGAAGCGGCCTTTCGGCCAGCCGGCCTCGAGCACCTTGGTGATGAGCTGCTCGAGCAGCAGGGCGTAGCCGCCGATGTACCAGCGCGGCTCCAGGCCGATCTTGGCATGGACCTCGCCGATGCCGGTGACGTTATGGACGAAATTCTGGTCGAGCCTGGCGTTGGCAATGGCACCCCAATGCGCGAGCTGGCGCTTCTTGGCGCTTTCCATCACCGCATCGCTGTTGAAGAAGGCCCTGGTCTCGGGAAAGGCCCGGACCTGCGCGTAGAAGGCCTCGAGCGCGCCAGGCAGGGCTTCGCGCAGCGTCGGCTCGACGGCGCGAATGCGCTGCAGGGCGTCCGGCCCGAGCTTCATGAAGTCGAGCCGGCGTGCGAGATCATCGGTCTTAGTCATAGCTGGTAGCCCCGAAGCCAATGCGCCGAAACCCCCTCGGCGCCTGGCCCGAACCATCGGTCAAAGATGGTTAACAACCAGCCAATTCCCGCCCCATGACGTAAAGGAATTTGACGTCTCCGGCGCTGCCGCTCCGGGGCGGCTGCTGCGCTATTGCGCCTGATAGCGCTCCAGGAACGCCTCCACGCTGAGCGTGCGGAAATCCTGCAAGGCCGCGTGCAGCCGCTGGTGATCCCAGTCCCACCAGGCGAGTGCCTTCAGCCGCTCGGCAATGGCTTCCGGAAAGCGGCGGCGGACGGGCTTGGCCGGATTGCCGGCGACGATGACGTAGTCCGGCACGTTCTTGGTGACGACCGCGCCGCCGGCAATGACGGCGCCGGTGCCGATCGAGCGGCCGGGCAGGATGATGGCGCCATGGCCGATCCAGACGTCATGGCCGATGGTCACGGGCGTCGAGCGGCGCCAGGCGAAGAAATCGGCATCATCCTCGGCATCGTCGAAATAGGCGGAGGAGCGGTAGCTGAAATGCGATTGGCTCGCCCGCATCATCGGGTGGTTGCCGGGATTGATGCGGGTATGGGCCGCGATCGAGCAGAATTTACCGATCGTCGTGTAAATGACATCGGCGTCGTTCACGACATAGGAGTAGTCCCCCAGCGTCGACTCGGCGAAAGAGGTGCGCGCGCCGATTTCGGTGTAGCGTCCGAGCGTTGCCTGCCGCACCCTGGCGGTCGGGTCGATCACAGGTTCAAGTCCGAGTTTCTTGCCCGCCATGTCGTCATCCTCTCACGGTCTGGTCTTGCCGGTGGCTCAGCCGGCTGAAGGGGAAGGGGCGCTCGTCCTGGTGGTCGGGCCGTCCGGCGCCGGCAAGGACACGCTGATGGATGCGGCCCGCGCGGCTCTGGCCGGCGACGGGCGCTTTGCCTTTGTGCGCCGCCTGATCACGCGGCCGGCCATGGCCGGCGCGGAAGACCATGACAGCTGCGCCGAGGCCGAATTCGCTGCCGCCGAGGCGCGCGGCGAACTGGCGCTGAGCTGGCGCGCACATGGGCTCTGCTACGGCATTCCGGCTGCCGCGCTGGGTGGCATCGCGCGCGGCCAGGTGGTGATCGTCAATATCTCGCGCGGCGAGATTCCGGCTGCGGAGCGGCTGGCGCCGCGCAGTGTCGTCGTGAACATCACCGCGCCGAACGAAGTCCTGGCGAAGCGGCTCGCAATGCGTGGCCGCGAGAGTGAGGCGGATATCGCGGCGCGGCTGGCGCGCGAGGCTCCGCTGCGGACCGAGCTGGCCGTACTCGTCGCCATCCAGAATGATCGCAGTGTTGCTGAGGCGGCTAATGAATTCGTCGCGCTGCTGAAGGGACTGAGTCCGCTCGGGGTGAGCTAAGCCCTCGTCCCTCAAAGGCTGCTCCAGCGTGCCGCATAGGGGAGCACCCGGTTGGAAGGCTGGCCTTCCGCCGTCATGCTCGGCCTTGTGCCGAGCATCCACGTCTTGAACGCTATCCGCGATAAGCGAAGACGTGGATGGTCGGGACAGGCCCGACCATGACGGGGACGGGGATAGCAGCCTCCGAAACCCGATCCTTTTCACTGGACGGGCAGGGCGGGAGCAGGTCTTGCCAGGTCGCATCCAGCCCTAGGACAACATGAACGAATCGAGCAGGCGGAAGCGGCTGTTGCGGCTTTCCTGCTTGAACAGCGCGATGCGGTCGATCGCGACGGGCTTCGCCTCGATCTTTTCGGCATAGGTCTGGGCCAGAGCCTGCTTCACCGGCGCGACCTTCTCATGCGGCAGCGAGCCGGTCAGCGTCATGTGGAAGCGGAAGGCGTCGCCGACATAGGGATAGCCATAGGCTTCGAGATAGGCGCTTTGCGCCGGGGTCAACGGGTGCTTCAGGCGACGCTGGCGATCGGCCTCGCTCAAGGGCGCGCGGAAAGGCTCGAAAGCCTGGACCAGCGCGAAGGCGAAGCGCTGTAGCGCATTGCTCTCGGCCGAAGGCGTCAACGCGACGAAGGAGCCGAGCGCGGCGACGCTCAGGCCTTGCAGCGGCACGCGCTCGAGCCCGGCGGCGTAGTTATGGGCGAAGGCACGAAGCTGGCCCTCGCTGCGGCCGCTGGCGATCTCGAAGGGCGCCTTCAGGGTCGCGTGGAAGCCGTAGCGGCGTGGTTCCTCGGTCAGCCCCGGCCAATGCGCCGGATCGCAGCCCGGCGGCACGAGGGCGGGAATGTCCTCGCCGGTGATCGCGTCATAGCCCAGCACGGCGCTGCCGAAGCGCCAGAGGGCGCTTTCGGCGGCGGGAGCGTAGTAGAGGGCGTAGCGCGGTGCGGTCAAAATGCGCGCTCGCCTTTCGACCAGACGCCGGAGAGCACCGGGGTCGCGCCGAGCGCCCTGAAGCGCACGAGATCGGCGCGCAGGCCCGGCTTGAGATGGCCGCGATCCTTGAGGCCGAGGATATCGGCGACCTTCCAGGTCACCATGCCCATCGCTTCCGGCAGGCTGACGCCGTGCTTGTCGTGCAGCTTGAGCACGGCCTGGAGCAGGCTGGCGGGGACATAGTCGGAGGAGAGCCCGTCGAGCAGGCCCTTCTCGGCGAGCTCGGCGACCGAGACGCCACCGGAATGCGAGCCACCACGCACGACATTGGGCGCGCCGGCAATGGTGGCGAGCCCGCGCTGCTTGGCGGCCTCGGCCGCTTCCACCGTCGTCGGGAATTCGGAGATCACGGCGCCGGAGGCGATGCCGGCCTCGACATGGTCGAGCGTGGTGTCGTCATGCGTCGCGATCGGGATGCCGCGGCTCTGGAACATCTCGACCACGGCGCTCCAGTTGCGACCGACATTCTCGGCGCCCTCGCGCTGGCGCACGATGATATCCTCCTCGAACTCGGCCTCGGTCTTGCCGTTGCCGATCGAATAGGTGCGCAGGTGCTCGATATTGCGCCATTGGCGCTGGCCGGGCGTGTGGTCCATCAGCGAGACGAGCTGGACGAGGCTGTCGTCCTGATAGGGCTCGATATCGCGCAGCAGGTCCGGGCTGGTCAGTTCGCAGCGCATGTGGATGCGGTGGTCGATGCGGAAGACGTTCTCGGCGATGCCGTGCCGCAGCGAGTTCATCACGTCGGCGAAGATGTCCTTGCGGTAATCCTTGGCCGAGAAGGGCGTGCCGGCGCAGATCGCGTCATAGACGGTGGTGACGCCGGCCGCGGCCATCTGCGCGTCATGGACCAGCGCTGCCGCCAGCCCATTCGGCCAGAAGACCTTCGGGCGCGGCATGAAGTGCTTTTCCATGTTGTCGGTGTGCATCTCGACGAGGCCGGGCGCGACATAGTCGCCCTGCACGTCGATGGCGCCCGGCAGCGCGGAGGTGCCCTGGTCGACGGCGCTGATGCCGTTCTCGTCGAAGGCGATGGTGCCGGTCACGACCTCGTTCTCGAGGATCAGCCTGGCATTGGTGAGAACGGTCTGCATCAGGCAGCCTTCCTGAAATCGGTGATGTCGAGATAGCGGGTGGCGACGCGCTCCCGTACCGCCTCGTCATGAAAAATGCCAACGATTGCTGAGCCGGCTGCACGAGCCTCGCTGATCAGCTCGACGACGACGTCGCGATTGGCGGCGTCGAGCGAGGCGGTCGGCTCGTCGATCAGCATGATCGGCGAGGGATCGACGAAGGAGCGCGCGATATTGACGCGCTGCTGCTCGCCGCCTGAGAAGGTCGCGGGCGCGAGATGCCAGAGCCGCTCCGGCAGGTTGAGCCTTGCCAGCATCGCCTTGGCGCGCTCGCTCGCCTCCTCGGCCGAGGCACCGCGGGCGAGCAGCGGGTCGCGGACGATGTCGAGGGCGGAGACGCGCGGGATGACGCGCAGGAACTGCGAGACGAAGCCGAGCGTGCGGCGGCGGATATCGAGCACCGTGCGCGGCACGGCCGCGACGATGTCGATGGCGCGGCCGGCATGGGTGATGCTGATCGAGCCAGCCGTCGGGCGGTAATTGCCGTAGAGGATGCGCAGGAGGCTCGACTTGCCGGCGCCGGAAGCGCCGGCCAGCACCAGCGCTTCGCCGGCTTCGACCGAGAAATTGACATTGTCGAAGACAGGCAGCCGCACTCCGCCCTGATTGTGCAGGGTGAAGGTCTTGGCGACGTTTTCGACGAGAATCATCGTGGTCATGATCGCAATGCCTTGCGGGCTAGGGGTGACGCGAGTGTGACGCTCAGACGCTCAGCACCGCCGAGGTGAGCAGTTGCGTGTAGGCGTGCTGGGGATCGTCGAGCACCTGGTCGGTCAGGCCCTGCTCGACGACCAGACCGTCCTTCATCACCATCAGCCGGTCGGTGAGCAGGCGCGCGACCGCGAGATCATGCGTGACGATGATGGCGGCCAGGCCGAGATCGCGGACGAGCACGCGCAGCAGGTCGAGCAGGCGGGCCTGCACGGAGACGTCGAGTCCACCGGTCGGCTCGTCCATGAAGACGAGCTTCGGTTCGGAGACCAGCACGCGGGCGATCTGCAGGCGCTGCTGCATGCCGCCCGAGAACTGGCGCGGGCGGTCGTCGATGCGGTTCCCGGAAATCTCGACGCGGGAGAGCCAGTCGAGCGCGGTCTCGCGGATCTGGCCGTAATGGCGCGCGCCATTGTCCATCAGGCGCTCGCCGACATTGCCGCCGGCCGAGACGTCCATGCGCAGTCCATCGCGCGGGTTCTGGTGGACGATACCCCAGGCGGTGCGCATCAGGCGGCGGCGCTCCTGCTCGGAGACCGAGTAGATGTCGAGGGGCTCGCTTGCGCTCCTGAACAGCACTTCGCCGGCATCCGGCTTGTCGATGCCGGCGAGGCAGCGCAGCAGGGTCGACTTGCCCGAGCCGGATTCACCGACGATGCCGAGCACCTCGCCCGGCCAGAGGTCGAAGGAGACGTCGGCGCAGCCGATGCGCTCGCCATAGAAGCGGCTGACACCGGCGACCGAGAGCAGCGGATCGGGATCGAGGGCGGCGTCGGGGGGGGCGACATGCATCGTCATGGTCTGGTTTCCTGCGCCGATTGCCATCCGTCATTGCGAACCCAGCGGAGCACTCCGGGGGGATTGCGCGAAACCCCCTGGATTGCTTCGTCGGCTGCGCCTTCGCGCAATGACGGGGTGTGATATGTAGCGATCGCGCTCATGACTTCGCCTCGTCTACGAGGTGAAGCGTCGAGGCGTCGCCGAGCATCGGGCCGCGATGGCCCTGATCACGACGCGTCTCGCAGTGATGGCTGTCGGAGCAGACGAACATGCGGTTGCCCAGATCGTCGAGCACGACCTCGTCGAGATAGGAATCCTTCGCGCCGCAGAGGCCGCAGGGCTCGGTCCAGCTCTGGATGCGGAAAGGGTGGTCGTCGAAATCGAGGCTCTTCACGCTGGTATGCGGCGGCACGGCGTAGATGCGCTTCTCGCGGCCGGCGCCGAAAAGCTGGAGCGCGGGCGACATGTGCATCTTCGGATTGTCGAATTTCGGGATTGGCGAGGGCGCCATCACGTAGCGACCGTTGACGCTGACCGGATAGTCGTAGGTCGTCGTCACCTCGCCGAAGCGGGCGATGTTCTCGTAGAGCTTGACCTGCATCAGGCCGTATTCGGCCCAGGCATGCATCTTGCGGGTCTCGAGCTCGCGCGGCTCGAGCTTCCGCAGCGGTTCGGGCTGCGGCACCTGGTAGACCATGATCTGCCCGGTGGTGAGCGGCGCCTCCGGGATGCGGTGGCGGGTCTGGATGATCGTCGCCTCCTCCGTCGCCTCGGTGGTCGTGGCGTCGGCGGTGCGCTCGAAGAAGCGACGGATCGAGACGGCGTTGGTGGTGTCGTCGGCGCCCTGGTCAATGACCTTGAGCTTGTCGTCCGGGCCGATGATCGCGGCGGTGATCTGGATGCCGCCGGTGCCCCAGCCGCGGGCGAGCGGCATCTCGCGCGATCCGAACGGCACCTGGTAGCCGGGAACCGCGACCGCCTTGAGCAGGGCGCGGCGGATCATCCGCTTCGTCTGCTCGTCGAGATAGGCATAGTTATAGGCGGGCTTGGCGTCCTCGCCGGGGATGCTCTGGTGGATGGTCATTCTGCAGCCTCCGGCAGGGCTTGGGTCTCACGCGCCAGCCGCTCCTCGCGCTCCTTGCGGATACGGCGGATCAGCTCGAGCTCGCCCTGGAAATCGACATAATGCGGCAGCTTGAGATGCTCGACGAAGCCGGCCGCCTCGACATTGTCGGAGTGGTAGAGCACGAACTCGTCCTGCTGCGCCGGGTACTCCGTCGCCTCGCCGAAATCGCGGGCCTTCAGCGCCCTGTCGACCAGCGACATCGACATCGCCTTGCGCTCGCTATGGCCGAAGCAGAGCCCATAGCCACGGGTGAATTGCGGCGGCACGTCCTTCGAGCCGGCGAACTGGTTGACCATCTGGCATTCGGTCAAGGTGATCTCGCCGAGATCGACGGCGAAGCCGAGTTCCTCCGGCACGAATTCGACCGAGACCTCGCCGACACGGACCTCGCCGACGAACGGGTGGCTGTGGCCGTAGCCGCGCTGCACGGAATAGCCGAGGCCCAGCATGAAGCCCTCGTCGCCGCGCGCCATGGCCTGGAGCCGGACGTCGCGATCGGCAGGAAAGGAGACCGGCTCGCGGGTGAGATCGAAGGGACGCGGGTCGCCCTCGGGCGGGGTCTCGGGCTCCATCAGGCCTTCGGCGCCGAGAATGTCGGGCACGCGCGGCATGGAAGCGTCGAGCGGCTGTGCCGAAGGGCGGGCGCCATTCGGTGCGGCGGGAGCCGATGCCTCGTCCATCAGCGCGAAGTCGAAGAGGCGGTGGGTATAGTCATAGGTCGGCCCGAGCACCTGTCCGCCCGGCAGATCCTTGAAGGTCGCCGAGACCCGGCGGCGGATCGCCATTTTCGCCGTGTCGACCGGCTCGGACGAGCCGAAGCGCGGCAGGGTCGTGCGGTAGGCGCGCATCAGGAAGGCGGCCTCGATCGCATCGCCCTGCGACTGCTTCAGCGCCAGCGCCGCGAGATCGGGATCGTAGAGCGAGCCCTCGTTCATGACGCGGGCGCAGGCGAGCCCCATCTGCTCGCGGATCTGCGCCACCGCGAGTTCCGGCACGGCCTCATTGCCGCGGCGCGCCTCGGCGACGAGATCATGCGTGGCGAGGATGGCGGCCTCGCCGCCCTTGACCGCGACATACATCAGCGGGTCTCCACGATCTGGGTCGAGCGCGGCAGGCCGATGACGGCCTCGCCATGGCTCAGGATGACGTCGATTCCGAGCGGGTAGAGCTCGGCATTCTCAGTGAGCTCGGCCCAGAAGCCGGGGCGCAGACCGGTCGGGGCGATCTCGCGGCTTCCGGCGATGCCGGGGCCGGACAGGGTCACGCTGTCGCCACCGCCCAGGGCGGCGCATTGCACCAGCACGGTCGTGGAGCGGTCGGGGAACTGATCGGTGCCGGGGTTGAAATCGGCAAGGAGCGGGCTGGATGTCATGCCGTCGATCACCGCGAAGCTGGCCTGCGCCGGTTCGTCGACCAGGGCCGCGCCGCAATGGAAACGCAGCCAGGCGCCGGCCGGTCCGTCGCGCAGGGCAGGCGGCAGCCAGATCGGCGTTTCGTAATCGGCCAGCGTCAGCAGGGCGATGGCGGTGGCAGGCTCGAGGCCTTCCGGCGCGGCGAAGCCGGGCGCGACCTGCTGAACGAGGCCGGGCTCGGCCAGTGCATTCAGCAGCGCCCGGAAGGCGGCCTGCGACTGGAAGACCGGATCTGAAAAGCCGGGGGAGATCGTCACCTGCATCACTCGCCCCTGACCATGGTGAAGAAATCGACCTTGGTGGCAGCCGCCTTGCGCGAGGCGAGCTCGCGCGCCGCCTCCTGCCGCGCCGCCAGCTCGGCGATGCCGCCATGCAGCGGGCCGCTCTCGGCTTCGGTTTGCAGCAGCCCGTCGATCACCGCGGCGAGGCGCGCCTTGCGACCATCGCGGCCAAGGGCGTAGGAAAAGCCCATGGCACCATCAGCGAGTCGCACGACGCAGCGTGTCACCGTCGCCTCCCCGAGGTTGAAGCGGCGGCCGGCGCCGCCGGCGCGGCCCTCGACCATGACCGTGCCGGTTTCGGGCGCCTTGAGGATTTCATGGGACGGCACGTGACCGAGTCTGCTGGCAAGAACCTCGATCTCGCTGCGGGAGGCCCGGGCCAGCGTTGCCAGCCATCGCTGCCTGGTGGATGTTTCGCTCATCGAGACGCTCTCTGGTCAGGCTTAAAAGTCTAGACTAAGATAGGGGCGTTGACGGAAAAGGTCTATACATTTTGGATGAAATTTTGATGACGGATGCGACAGTCAGCGAGGCGGCGACGGCCTGGCGGCGCATTGCCGACGAGCTGGAGGCTGCGATCGGCCGCGGCGACTACCAGGAAGGCGCGACCTTGCCCTCCTCGCTGGCGCTGGCCGAGCGCTATGGCGTGCATCGGCATACCGTCCGCCAGGCCTTCCGGCATCTCGCCGACCGCGGCCTCGTCACCGTCTCGCGCGGGCGTGGCACGCAGGTGACGGCGCCGCGCTTTCCCTATCGCATTGGCCGGCGTGTCAGCATGCGCACCAATTTCGGCGCGGCCGGCATTTCCGTGGCGGGCTCGATGCTGGGGGCGGAGATCGTGCAGGGCGAGCCCGAGGCCTGCGCGGCGCTACGGCTCGAGACCGGCTCGCCGCTCTGGCAGATCGAGACGCTGAGCCTGGCCGGCGGCATTCCGGTCAGCACCGGCATCCATTTACTGCCGGTGGCGCGGTTCCCGAATTTCGACCAGGTGCTGGTCAAGGCCGGTTCGTCGATCACCGCGGCCTTCAAGGCGAGCGGCATCCCCGATTATGTGCGTCTCTCGACGCGGCTTTCGGCGCGGCTGGCGACCGAACGCGAGGCGCTGCTGCTGAAGGTCGAGCCGGGCGCGGCGGTGATGGTGTCGAAGGCCGTCGATGCGCTGCCGGACCTGACGCCGATCCATCTGATCGACGGCATTTTTGCCGGCGAGCGGATGGAGATGGTCGTAGAGCCGTTCGAGGACCGGTAGAGGCCGTTGCGAATTCTACTGGCGCGGCCGTCTGACGCGGTTGCCCGCGCTTCCGGTGCTCACGGACATTAGTCCGCTCCGCTCCGGTTCTCGACGACCAGGCCAGCCGACTCACGCCAGCGAATTCTCAATCGGCCTCTCAGACGGGCCGCCGTTCGGTCAGACGGCGCGCTTGCCGATGATGGCGAAGCGCAGCCTGTTCGAGATCAGGTCGATGACGCTGACCGCGACCAGCACGAGCAGGATGACGAAGGAGGCCTGCTGCCATTCGAGCGTGCGGATGGTCTCGGCCAGGTGCAGTCCGATGCCACCGGCGCCGACGATGCCGATGATGGTCGAAGAGCGGGTATTCGACTCGATGAAGTAGAGCACCTGGCTGGCGATGACCGGCAGGACCTGCGGGATCAGGCCGAAGCGGATCTCGTGCAGTTTGTTGCCGCCCGAGGAGGTGACGCCCTCGACCGCCTTCTTGTCGGCGGATTCGATCGCTTCGGAATAGAGCTTGCCGAAGGCGCCGAGATCGCTGGTCATGATCGCGAGCATGCCGGCGAAGGGGCCGAGACCCACGACATTGACCCAGATCAGCGCCCAGATCAGCGCATCGACGCCGCGCACCGTATCGAGCGAGCGCCGCGCCAGGAAATGCACGATGCGGTTGGCGACGACGTTCTTGGCGGCGAGGAAGCCGAGCGGGAAGGCCAGTATCGCCGCCAGGATGGTGCCGAGGAAGGCGATGGCGATGGTCTCGAACAGCGCCTTGACGAAGATGATGGCACGGGTGAGGGAGCCGGGATCGGGCGGCAGCATCAGCACGACGAATTTGCCGAGGCTGCTGAAGCCGTTGATGATGCGCCAGAAATCGAGCTCGAAAGTGGTCAGCGCGTAGACGAAGAGCGCGACCATGCCGGCGATGACGCCGATCGTGATGAGCTTGGTCTTGAGCGAGCCGTCGATCGCGCCCTGGTGCCGGGCGATCAGCTCGCTGCGCTCGGTGGTGGAGAGGGCGAGGCTCATTGGCGGTGCTCCAGGCTGAGCAGCGCGTGGCGCAGGCGCTCGGTGCCGTAATCGATCAGCATCACCGTGAGGATGATCAGGAACAGGATGGCGCTGACATCGGTGAAGTAGAACTTGCGGATGGCTTCGATCAGGTCCTGGCCGATGCCGCCGGCGCCGACGAAGCCCATGATCGAGGCGCCGCGGACGTTGATCTCGAAGCGCAGCAGCGCGTAGCTGGCGAAATTGGACAGGACCTGCGGCACCACGGCGAAACGGATGGTCTGCCACCAGGTCGCGCCGGTCGCGGTCATGCCGTCGACCGGCTTCATGTCGATATTCTCGACCACCTCGGAGAAGAGCTTGCCCATCGCGCCCATGGTGTGGATGGCGATGGCGAGCACGCCGGGCAGCGGGCCGAGGCCGAAGGCGATGACGAAGATCAGCGCGAAGACGATCTCCGGCACGGTGCGGCAGAATTCGAGGAAGCGCCGCGTGCCCCAGCGAACCCAGCCGGAGCCGAGATTGGCGGAGGCGGTGAAGCAGAGCAGGAAACCGCCGACGGCGCCGAGCAAGGTGCCGACATAGGCGATCAGCAGGGTCTGCCAGAGCAGCTTGAGCCAGCCGTTGAGGTTCCAGTACCATTCCTTCAGGTCGCTGAAGAAAGTCGCCGGGCGCAGCGTCGGCATGATCTCGAGAATATATTTCGGGAAGCGCCAGGCGTTCTCGGCGAACTTGGCCGGATCGACCTCGGCGCCATAGGCGGCGAGCAGGACACAGGCGATGAAGACCACGGCGCCGAGCAGCGTCTGGCGGCGCTTGGCCGCCATCTCGCGGCTGTAAGCCTCGGCGTGGCCGCGCAGGGTCGGGTCGTTATGGTCGATCGCGAGGGTCATGGACGGTCCGTCGCCGGGGAAATCTGTCAGCGGCGGGAGCGCCGCTCCCCGTCATGCTCGCCCTTGTGGCGAGCATCCACGTCTTGTGCCCGCGAGGGGCGAATACGTGGATGGTCGGGATGATCCTCGGGACAAGCCCGAGGACGACCATGACGGGCAGAGGGTGTGAAGTCTTACGAGGACTTCTTCTTGCGCAGTTCGTCGACGAACTTGTTCAGCTCGATGATCGGGTCGTAGGCCTTGTTGTCGACGGCGACGAGCGGGCCCTGCTTGCCTTCATAGATCTTGTCGAAAGCGGCCTTGTCCTTGGTCGCGATGTTGAGGACGGCGTCGCGGATCTTGGCGCGCAGAGCCTCGGGCAGGGTCGTGAGATACGCCATCGGCGAGTTCACGATCTGCTCGGACTTGTAGATGATGCGGAAGTCCTCGGCCTTGGCCATGTTCTTGCGGGCCATGCGCAGCAGGTTCGACTCCTGCTCGTCGTTCCACCAGTTGGCGGCGATGTCGACCGTGCCCTGCTGCAGGGCGATGATCGCGTTCTCGTGGCTTCCGGTATAGACGACCTTCGAGAAGAAGGACTCCGGATCGATCTTCATGCTGTTCAGCGCGAAGCGCGGCACATTGTTGCCCGAGGTCGAGTTCGGGTCGACGAGGCCGAGGTTCTTGCCCTTCAGGTCTTCGATCTTCTGGTAGGGCGAGTCCTTCTTCACGTAGAAGACCGAGTAGTAGCCCTTGGTGCCGTCGATGTTGGTCTCGATGGCGAAGGCGTCGATCTTGGCGCCGGTCATCAGGGCGCGGGCGAAGGAAGCGGGGCCGTACATGCCGATATGGATATTGCCGGCGCGCTGGCCCTCGATGATCGCCGCATAGTCATTGGCGATGCGCAGGGTGACCTTGGTGCCGAGCTCCTTCGAGAGGTAGTTGATGAAGGGGGTATAGCGCTCGACGACGCCCGAGGCGTTCTCGGCCGGGATGATCGCGAAGATCAGCTCCGGGTACTTGGCCTTCCAGTCTTCCTGGGCGAAAGCCGGGGCGGCGCTCGCGGCGAGGCCGGCGGCGGCCAGCTTGAGGGTATGGCGACGGGTCAGCATGGTCTGCTCCTTTGGATATGCTGCTAAACTTCAGGCTTAGGCGTTCCCGGCGGACTGCCCGCTCAGGTGACGTTCTGTTTGGCGCGCTTGGCCTCGGCCAGCGCGATCGCGTCGAGCGCATCGAGCGCCTCGGCGCCGGCATCCTTCGCCTCGATGCCGTAGAGCTCGGCCGCGACCTCGCGGGTAAGGGCCTGCGGCACGTCGTCGAACACGACCTTGCCGCCGGCCATGCCGATCAGCCGGTCGCAGTATTTCGCAGCGATATCGAGGTCGTGCAGGTTGCACATGACCGTGATCCCGTCCTCGCGATTGATGCGGAAGAGGGCGTCCATCACGACCTGGGTGTTGCGCGGGTCGAGCGAGGCGATCGGCTCGTCGGCGAGGATGATCTTGGGCTCCTGCACCAGGGCGCGGGCGATGGCGACGCGCTGCTGCTGGCCGCCCGAGAGCGTCTCGGCGCGCTGGGCGAGGAGATGGCCCATGTCGAGCCGCTCGAGCGCGGCGATGGCGCGGATCTTGTCGTCCTGTGAGAAGCTCTTGATCAGCGTCAACGGGACGGAGCGGTGGTTGAGACGGCCGAGCAGGACATTTGTCAGCACGTCGAGCCGGCCGACCAGGTTGAACTGCTGGAAGATCATCGCGGTGTCGCGGCGCCAGGCCCGCAGCGCCGCGCCCTTGAGGGCGGTGACGTCGCGTTCCTCGCAGATGATGCGTCCGTCGCTCGGCTCCGCCAGGCGGTTCAGCATGCGCAGCAAGGTTGATTTGCCGGCTCCAGAACGGCCGATGACGCCGATCATCTCGCCTTTCGGGATCGTCAGCGAGATGCTGTCCACGGCAGCCTTGCCGCCGAAGCGCTTGGTCAGGCCTTCGATACGCAGCATGAACGGTCTCTCGTCCGAAAATGACTAGGCCGACCAGTAGGCATGGCTGGTCGCTCTGTCCGAGGCTGTAACCTTAGCAGTGCGCAAAGCGGTATCGGCGGCAGATGACAGGGCAGTGACAGCAGCAACCAGCGCTTAACCATGAGGCTGCCGACGGAGCCGGAAACGCTCTGTTGACTCGTCCCGCGGGGCGGAGTCATAAAGAACAAAATAGGAACATATGGAGCTGGCGAGGTGAGCGAACAGGCCGTCACCGCGCTGCGGCGGAGCATTGCCGGGCTGGAGAGCGCGGCCTCGTCCCTGGGCGGGGAAGCGGCTTTCAGCCTCGGCCATGACGCCGCCGACGCGGCTTTGGGGCCCCTCAGGCGCCATGCGCTGCATGAGGTCATCGCGTCGCCGTCGCAGGCGCCGGCCGCCTCCGGCTTCATCGCCGGGCTGCTGGCGCGACTGGGACGGCGGCCGGTCGTCTGGCTGCGTCAGGATGCCGCCGGGGTGGAGGGAGGAGAACTGCATGCGCCGGGGCTCGCCGGTTTCGGGCTCGATCCGGCGCGGCTGCTTTCGGTGCGCGGGCGCGATGCGCTCGCCGTGCTGAAGGCGGCTCAGGATGCCTTTCCGCGCGGCAATGACCGGCGCTCCGGCATCGGCGCGGTGGTGATCGAGCTCAACGGCGCGCCGTCCTGCCTCGACCTCACCGCCAGCCGGCGACTGGTGCTGGCGGCGCGCGAGGCGGGGGTGACGGCGCTCCTGCTGCGGCTCGGGGACGGCATCGCGGCCAGTGCGGCGGTGACGCGCTGGGAGGTTTCGGCCGCGCCTTCGGCGGGCCGGGTGCGGGCGCATGGGCCGGGCCGGCCGAGCTTTGCGGTCACGGTCTCGCGCAACCGCCATGGGGCGACGGGGCGCTGGCTGATGGAGTGGGATAGTCATGCGTACAGCTTCCGCGAGCCGCTTCCTGTCGCTCTGGTTCCCACGCCTGCCCGTCGACCGGATCAGGCGCAGCCGGGGCGCATCCGCTCCGGCAACCTCGCAGAGGGGGCGTTCGCAGGAACTTGGCCCGCGGCAAGGAGGGTCTCCGGATGATCCTGGCCCTCTTGTTGTGGTGGGCAAGGAGAAGGGTGCCTTCCGCCTGACCTGCCTCGATGCGCGCGCCGAAGCGCTCGGTCTGGTCACGGGAAAGGCGCTTGCCGATGCGCGGGCAATGATCCCGCGCCTCGACGTGGTCGAGGAGGACCTCGTTGCCGACGCGGTCCTCCTCGGAGCCATCGCCGACTGGTGCGACCGCTATACGCCGCTGGTCGCGCTCGACGGCGGGGACGGGCTGCTGCTCGACATTTCCGGCTGCGCCCATCTCTTCGGCGGCGAGGCTGAACTGGGGCGCGACTGCCTGACAAGGCTGAAGCGGCAGGCTGTCACGGTCCGCGCAGCGATTGCCGGCACACCCGGCGCGGCCCGGGCCGTGGCGCGCTATGGGCGGGGCGGCATCGTCGCGCCTGGCGGGGAGGGGGAGGCGCTGCTGCCGCTGCCGGCGGCGGCGCTCGGCATCGCGGCGGCGCGCCAGCAGGGGCTCGCGCGCATGGGCCTCATCTCTATTGCCGATATCGAGACGCGACCGCGCGCGCCGCTCGCGGCTCGTTTCGGCGGCGATCTTCTGGACAGGCTGGACATGGCCATCGGCCGGCTGCCGGAGGCGGTTACGCCGCGCCGGCCGCTGCCGGACTGCATGGCGGAGCGGCGCTTCGCCGAGCCGCTGGCGCATGAGGCCGGCATCCGGCTGGCGCTCTCAGGGCTGGAGCAGAGTCTGTCGGAGATGCTGGAAGCGCGCGGCGAGGGCGCAAAGCTGTTCGAGGCGAGCTTCTTCCGAAGCGACGGCGCGGTGCGTCGCATCAATGTCGAGACCGGCATGCCGGTGCGCGAGCCGCGGGTGATCGACCGGCTCTTTGCCTTGAAGCTCGATGCGCTGGCCGACCCGCTCGATCCCGGCTTCGGCTTCGACCTGATCCGGCTCTCGGCCGGCGCGACCGGGCCGTTGCTGCCTGATCAGGCAGCGCTCGCGACCGGGAATGGCGATGATGTCGTGGATGAGATTGTGGCGGAGCGAGCCCTGGCCGAAGTCGCCAATGCACTCTCGGCCCGGCTCGGGCCGCAACGGGTGAGGCGGTTCCTGGCGCAGGACACACATGATCCGCTACGTGCCGCACTCTCTGTGCCGGCCCTGCGCTATGGCGAGATGATGGGGCTTGGCACTGCGCCGCCCTGGCCGGAACCTGTCGATCTGCCGGAACGGCCCTTGCGCCTGCTGACGCGGCCGGAGCCGATCGAGGTCCTGGCCGAGGTCCCGGACGGGCCGCCGACGCGTTTCCGCTGGCGCCGGGCCGTGCACGACGTCGCCAAGGCGGAGGGGCCAGAGCGGATCGCGGCCGAATGGTGGATTTCGACCGGCAGCCTCGCGCCCACGCGCGACTATTATCGTGTCGAGCAATCGGATGGACGGCGCTTCTGGCTCTATCGGGACGGGCTTTACGGGCCCGGAACCAGCCATCCGCCTTGGTTCATGCATGGGCTCTTCGCATGAGCGCGATCAACGACAACCAGGTGGCGACGCTCACAGTGGAGCAACCGGCGCGCTATGCCGAACTCGCGATAACCTCGAATTTCTCTTTCCTGCGCGGCGCCTCGCGGCCGGAGGAACTGGTCATTCGCGCCGCGGAACTCGGCCTGGCCGGGATCGGCATCGCCGACCGCAACTCGCTCGCCGGCGTGGTCCGTGCCCATGCGGCGATGCGCGAAGCCGGCATCGCCGAGACCGGGCTGAAATTCGCTGTCGGTGCCCGGCTGGTCTTTGCCGACGGCACGCCGGACCTGCTCGCCTATCCGCAGGACAAGGCGGCCTATGGCCGGCTCTGCCGGCTGCTCACCAAGGGCAAGATGAAAGTCGAGAAGAAGGGCGAGTGCATCCTCACCCTCGAGGATCTCGACGAATTCGCCGCGGGGCTGCTGCTGATCTTGATGCCGGAGCGGCGGCCGGAAGCCGAGATTACGGCGGCTCTCGCCAGCGTGACGGAGTTCGCTCGCGGCCAGCTCTGGCTCGGGGTCGACATGCCGCATCGCGGCGACGACCGGCGCCGCTGTGACCGGCTCGCCGTGCTCGCGGCCAAGGCGCACGTGCCCTGCATCGCCATCAACGACGTGCTCTACCATGTGCCTGAGCGACGGCCCTTGCAGGATGTGGTGAGCTGCATCCGCGAGCACGTGCCGATCGAGCGGGCCGGCCGCATGCTGGAGGCTCATGCCGAGCGCCATCTCAAGCCGGCGAGCGAGATGACAAGGCTGTTCAGGGATGCGCCGGAGATGGTGGCGGAGACGATCCGGTTTTTCGCACGCTGCCGGTTCTCGCTCGACGAGTTCCGCTACGAATATCCGGACGAGCCGGTGCCGGAGGGTCGTACGCCACAGGGGCATCTCGACCGATTGACCTGGGAAGGCGCGAAGGAGCGTTATCCCGAGGGCGTCCCGCATGACATCCAGGACCTCATCCGCAAGGAACTCGGGTTGATCGCGCGGCTTGGCTATGCGCGCTATTTCCTCACCGTCCACGATATCGTGCAGTTCGCCAAGACACGGGAGAAGCCGATCCTGTGCCAGGGGCGCGGCTCTGCCGCCAATTCCGCTGTCTGCTATTGCCTGGGCGTCACAGCGATCGACCCTCGGGAGGGCAATTCCCTGCTCGCCCGCTTCCTGTCCGAGGAACGCAAGGAGCCGCCGGATATCGACGTCGATTTTGAGCACGAGCGACGCGAGTTGGTCATGCAATATGTCTTCGAGCGCTACACGCGTGACCGCGCCGGCATCTGCGCCACGGTCATCTGCTACCGGCCGCGTAGCGCGATCCGCGAGGTCGGCAAGGCGCTTGGGCTCAGCGAGGATGTCACCGCCGCGCTCGCCAATACGGTCTGGGGCAGCTGGGGGGATGGTTTGCCGGAAAACCATGTCCGGCAGGCGGGGCTTGATCCGACGAATCCGATGATCATGCGGGCGGTGAAGCTGGCCACCGAGCTGATCGGCTTCCCGCGTCATCTTTCGCAGCATGTCGGCGGCTTCGTGCTGACGCGCGGGCGGCTCGACGAATGCGTGCCGATCGGCTGGGGGGGAATGAAGGACCGCAGCTTCATCGAATGGGACAAGGACGATATCGACGCGCTCGGGATGATGAAGGTCGATGTCCTGGCGCTGGGCATGCTGACCTGCATCCGCAAGGCCTTCGACATGATTGAGCAGCATACGGGCGAGCACTGGACGCTGGCGACGATCCCGCAGGAGCAGAAGTCAGTCTACGACATGCTTTGCCGAGCTGAGGCAATCGGTGTCTTCCAGGTCGAAAGCCGAGCCCAGATGAACATGCTGCCGCGGCTGAGGCCCCAGAAATTTTACGATCTCGTCATTGAAGTTGCGATTGTGCGGCCCGGGCCGATCCAGGGAGACATGGTGCATCCCTATTTACGGCGGCGAAACGGAGAACCCGTCCATTATCCCTCTCCCGCGCCTGAGCATGGGCCACGCGACGAACTGAAGAAGGTCCTGGAAAAGACGCTCGGCATTCCGCTTTTCCAGGAACAGGCGATGAGCATCGCCATGGCGGCGGCAAAATTCACCGACGACGAGGCCAATGGCTTGCGCCGCGCCATGGCGACGTTCCGCAATGTGGGCACCATCCACATGTTCGAGGAGAAGATGGTCGGGCGCATGATCGCGCGCGGTTATGATCCGGGCTTCGCCAGAGCCTGCTTCAGCCAGATCAAGGGCTTTGGCGAGTACGGCTTCCCGGAAAGCCACGCTGCCTCTTTCGCGCTTCTGGTCTACGCCTCGGCTTGGCTGAAGCATGAGCATCCCGCGGCCTTCAATGCGGCGCTGCTCAACTCGCAGCCAATGGGTTTCTATGCCCCGGCACAGATCATTCGCTCGGCACAGGATGCGGGCGTCGAGATCCTCCCGGCCGACATCAATCTCAGCGACCACGACAACACGCTTGAGCGGGGAGCGAATGGCAAGTTCGCGATCCGGCTGGGCTTCCGGCAGGTCGAGGGCATTTCGAAGGCACAGGGTGAGGCACTGACGGAGCGGCGCGGGCAGTCCTATGACAGCGTCGAGGCGCTGGCGCGGCGCTCGAAATTGCCGGCGCGGGCGCTGGTGGCGCTGGCCGATGCCGATGCCTTCGGCTCGCTCGGGCTCAGCCGGCGCGAGGCGCTCTGGCAGGTGCGGCGGCTGCCGGACGACAAGCCGCTGCCGCTTTTCGAGGCCAGCGACAGCGACGAGCTCGGCGCTGAGCCCAGGACCCTGCTGCCGCTGATGCAGGATTCAGAGCAGGTCGTGGCCGACTACCAGCATCTGCGCCTGTCGCTGAAAGGGCACCCGATGCAGTTCCTGCGCAGGCTTTTTGCCGGCGAGCGGGCCCTGACCTGCCAGGACCTGCTCGATGCGCGCGACGGCAGGCGCTGCCGGCTCGCCGGGATCATCACCGTGCGGCAGCGGCCGGGCAGCGCCAAGGGCGTGATGTTCATGACGCTGGAGGACGAGACCGGCATCGCCAATGCCGTGCTCTGGCCAAAAACCTTCGAGCGCTATCGTCGAGAGGCGATGGGCGCGCGGCTGGTGCTGCTCGAGGGGCGGCTGCAACGGAGCCCGGAAGGCATCGTCCATATGGTCGCCGAGCGGGTCGAGGACCGGACGCATGAGCTGGCGCGGCTCTCGGACGGGCTGTTGCAGCGGACATTGGCTGGGGTCGACGAGGCGCGCAGGCCGCTAACGGAAGGCCGGATGCCGCCGCGCCAGCACACGCATCCGCGCAATGTCAGGGTGCTGCCGAAGTCGCGGGATTTTCATTGAGCGCCTCGCCACTCCCGCATTGGAGCTTGGCGCCTAGCGCAATTTCGAGCGAAGTGGGCCCCCGTTCGTGTGAAGAAAATGCGATAAAACAAAAGCTTAGAGAATTTTTGCGATTTGAACAAACGCGGAAATGCTCTAGCCTCCGCGCAGCAGCAGCTCAACGCAGGAGCGCACATAGTCGCGGCGCTCCGCCACCGGAATCGCGTCCACGCCGAGCAGGCCGCGGATCTGGTGGAAGCCGCGGAGCATGCCGATGAACTGCTCCGCCATCACGCGCGCCTCGGCTTCGCCGAGCACCCTGGGCAATTCCTCACCCGATTGTGATCGTTGTGACAGCAACGTCGCCACGTCATCGATCATGCGCGCCGCACCGGCCTCATAGGCGGCGCGTCCCAATTCGGGAAAGCGGGCGGCGGCGTTCAGGACGAGCCGGTGCAGGTCGAGCGAGGCCGGGTGCAGCATCATCGCCAGCGCATCGTCGCCGAGCCGGATGAGGAGGTTGCGCAGGTCGGCGCCGTCCTTCTGGCGGGGCTGACGCAAGGGAATCGTCAGCTTTTCCGTCAATTCGACGCAAATTGCCTTGAACAGGGCTTCCTTGTCGGCAAAGTGGCTATAGATCGTCTGCTTGGAAACGCCGGCGCGATGGGCGATCTGGTCGAGGCTGGCACGCTCGAAACCCTCGGCCAGGAACATCTCGGAAGCAGCCTGGGTGATGGCGTGATGCTTGTCCGGGCGCGACTTCTCGGCCGGCATGCAACTTGCTTTGGCCGAAGCCGTTTCCGAACGCCGAACCTGGACCGTTTCCGTCATGTTTCCGCCTATGAAGCGGCCTATTAAAACTAGACCGTCCAGTCTTGTTCATATATCTAGTCTCGCCGCACCGGAGCGTCCAGTCTTATGAAGCGTCTCGTCCTTCTTCTCGTGATCGCCGGACTGGCAGGCGGAGGGTATTACGGCTACCGCAACTTCAAGGCGGCCCAGGTCTCCCCGGCGCGCGCCGCGACCAATCCGCAGGCTTCCGCCGTGCCCGTCGAGGTCGGCAAGATCGAGATCGCCAGCGTCAACGAAGAGGTCCAGGCGCTAGGCACGCTCGCTGCCGATGAATCGGTGGTGATCGCGCCGGAGATCGCCGGCCGCGTCGTCGCGCTCGGCTTCAAGGAAGGCGACCGCGTCCAGAAGGGCCAGGAGCTGGTCAAGCTCGACAAGGCCATCCTGGAAGCCGACCTGAAGCAGGCCGAGGCCGATGTCAGGCTGGCGCGCGACACGCATGAACGCAGCCGCTCGCTGGTGCAGCGCGGCTCGGGCACGCAGGTGGCGCTCGAACAGGCGACGGCGCAGCTCGCGGTCGCCGAGGCCCGGCTGCAGCTGTCGCAGTCGCGCCTGGCGCTGACCGCCATCGTCGCCCCCTTCACCGGCGTCGTCGGGCTGCGCTCGGTCGGCGTCGGCGACTATGTCCCGGCCGGCAAGGAGCTGATCACGCTGACCGCGATCGACCCGATCAAAGTCGATTTCCGCGTGCCTGAGCTGTTCCTGAGCAGCGTCAAGGTCGGCCAGACGATCGAGGTCAAGCTCGATGCCGTCCCAGACCGCACCTTCACCGGCCGGATCTTCGCAATCGACCCGGTGGTCGACATCAACGGCCGCGCCATCCGGCTGCGCGCGATGATCCCCAACAGCGATCTCGCGCTGAAGCCCGGCCTGTTCGCCCGCATCAACATCATCGTCAATCAGCGCGAGAAGGCGCTGATCGTGCCGGAGACGGCGGTGGTGCCAGATGGCATGAACAAGATGATCTACGTGGTTCAGGACGGAAAGGCCAAGCGCATGCCGGTCGAGCTCGGCAAGCGCATGCAAGGCAAGGTCGAGATCACCAAGGGCCTGAACCCGGCCATGCAGATCGTCACCACCGGCCAGATGCGCCTGCGCGACGGCGTCGCGGTCGCGATCAAGAACAGCCTACCGCCGGTGCAGACGAGCGCCACGGAATGAGCCTCTTCGCGCTCTTCGTCAAGCGGCCGGTCCTCTCGACCGTGCTGAGCCTGCTCGTGGTCCTGATCGGCTTCGTCTCCTATACGCGCCTGACGGTGCGCGAATATCCGAATATCGACGAGCCGATCGTCTCGGTGCAGACGGTCTATCGCGGCGCCAGCGCCGAGATCATCGAGACCCAGGTGACGCAGATCCTGGAGAACTCGATCGCCGGCATCGAAGGCATCGAGATCATCTCCTCGACCAGCCGGCAGGAGCGCAGCAACATTTCGGTGCGCTTCCGTCCGTCGGTGAACCCGGACGTGGCGGCTTCCGATGTGCGCGACCGCGTCAGCCGCGTGCGCGGCCGCATGCCGGATGAGATCGACGAGCCGATCATCGCCAAGGTCGAGGCCGATGCCCAGCCGATCCTCTACCTGTCGCTGACCAGCTCGCGCCACACTCCGCTCGAGCTGACCGATTTCGCCGACCGCTTCATCGCCGACCGTGTTCAGAACGTCACCGGCGTCGCCGAAGTCCGCATCATCGGCCAGCGGCAATACGCAATGCGCATCTGGCTCGATCGCGCCCGGATGGCGGCCTATGACGTCACCGTGCAGGAGATCGAGGCGGCGCTGGCCGCGCAGAATATCGAGATCCCGTCGGGCCGCATCGAGAGCAGTGACCGCGAGTTCACGGTGCTGTCGCAGACCAGCCTGAGCACGCCGGAGCAATTCCAGGAAATCGTCATCAAGGACGTCAGGGGCTTCCCGGTGAAGCTGAAGGACGTGGCGAAGGTCGGGCTCGGCGCGCGCGAGGAGCGCAACGCCGCCTGGTTCGCCAGCCGGCCCTCGGTCACGATCGGCATCGTCAAGCAGGCGACCGCGAATCCGCTCGACGTCTCCGAGGGCATCCGCGCCGCGCTGCCGGAGATCACCGAGGACCTGCCGGACGGCATGGGCATCGCCACCTCCTACGACACCTCGATCTTCATCGACCGCTCGATCCAGGCGGTCTATTCGACGATCGGCGAGGCGGTGGTTCTCGTCGTGCTGATCATCTTCATCTTCCTGCGCTCGGTGCGCGCGACGCTGATCCCGCTCGTCACCATTCCGGTCTCGCTGATCGGCGCCTTCGCGCTGATGTACATGCTCGGCTTCACCGTCAACACGCTGACGCTGCTTTCGATGGTGCTGGCGATCGGCCTCGTCGTCGACGACGCGATCGTCGTGCTCGAGAATGTACACCGCCATGTCGAGGACGGCATGCCGCCGACCAAGGCGGCGATCAAGGGCATCAACGAGATCGCCTTCGCCGTGGTGGCAATGACGCTGACACTGGTCGCCGTCTACGCACCGATGGCCTTCTCGACCGGCCGCACCGGCAAGCTCTTCATCGAATTCGCGCTGACGCTCGCTGGCGCGGTGCTCGTCTCGGGCTTCGTCGCGCTGACACTGACGCCGATGATGTGCGCCAAGCTGCTCAAGCACCACGACAAGCACAGCTGGCTCTACAACCTGCTGGAGCGCGGTTTCGACGGGTTGGCCCGCGGCTATCGCGCCTCGCTGCGCGGCGCACTGGCGATCCGCCCGGTCATCGTCCTGCTCGCGCTCTGCGTCGCCGGCTCGAGCTATTTCCTGTTCACCAACCTGCGCTCTGAGCTCGCTCCGGTCGAGGATCGCGGCACGATCAACGGCATCGGCGTCGCGCCCGAGGGGGCGACACTGAGCTTCACCGCCGACTATGCGCGGCAGGTCGAGAACTACTTCAGCAAGATTCCCGAGGTGGAGAGCTATCTCGTCATCGTCGGCTTCCCCGACGTGACGCGCGCCATCGCCTTCGCGCGGCTGAAGCCCTGGGAGCAACGCCACCGCAAGCAGCAGGACCTCGTTGCCGAGATCAACCGGGGCCTGTCGCAGATTCCCGGAATCCGGCTCTTCGCCATCAATCCGCCTTCGCTCGGCACGCCCGGCGGCGCCAACAGCAAACCAGTCGAGTTCGTGCTGCGCTCGTCGGAGCCCTATGCGCAGATCAAGGAATATGTCGATCTTGTCATCGCCGAGGCCTCGAAATCGCCGGCAATGACCAATCTCGAGAGCAATCTCATCCTCGACAAGCCGCAGATCAAAGTCTCCATCGACCGGCAACGCGCGTCGGATCTCGGCGTCGGCATCGACATCATCGGTCGCACGATGGAAACGCTGCTCGGCGGGCGGCAGGTGACGCGCTTCAACATGAACGGCGAGCAGTACGACGTCGTGCTGCAGGTCGCCGGTACCGATCGCGCGACGCCGCAGGCGCTGCAGTCGATCTATCTGCGTGGCCGCAACGGTGCGGTCGTCCAGCTCTCCAGCCTGGTGAACATTGAGGAAAATGTCGCGCCAAAGGAGCTGATCCGCTTCAACCAGCTGCGTTCGGCGACGATCACCGCCGTGCCTGCGCCCGGCTATTCGCTAGGCGACGGCCTCGCCGTTCTGGAGCAGGCTGCCGCCAAGATGCTGCCGAAGACGGTGCAGATCGACTATTCAGGCCAGAGCCGTGAGTTCAAGCAGTCCGGCGCCTCGATCTTCCTGGTCTTCCTGCTGGCGCTCGGCTTCATCTATCTCGTGCTCGCCGCGCAGTTCGAGAGCTTCGTCGACCCGATCGTGATCATGGTCTCGGTGCCGCTCTCGATCACCGGCGCTCTCGCCGCGCTCTATTACAGCGGCGGCACGCTCAACGTGTACAGCCAGATCGGTTTGATCACGCTGGTCGGCCTCATCACCAAGCACGGCATCCTCATCCTCGAATTCACCAACCAGCTGCGTGAAGAGGGACAGGAACTGCGCGAGGCGCTGATCAATGCGGCGGAGCTGCGGCTGCGGCCGATCCTGATGACCACGGGCGCGATGGTGCTCGGCGCCGTGCCGCTGGCGCTGGCGCATGGCGCCGGTGCGGAGAGCCGCTCGCAGATCGGCTGGGTCATCGTCGGCGGCATGACCTTCGGCACCTTGCTGACGCTTTACGTGGTGCCTGTGGTCTACACCTATCTCGCCCGCAAGCACCGGCCGGTGCATGGCGAGGACGAAGCGCACGGGCATGGCCACGCGCCCACACCGCATCCTGCCCCGGCGGAGTGATGCGCTGAGGCTTGTGAGCTGAGCGCGTCATCCTCGGGCGGAGTAAAGCGCAGTCCGGGGATCTCTTCCAGGACAAGTCACGGGTTCGGCCGTGAATATTTGCCTGCTGTCGTCATGGTCGCCCTTGTGGCGACCATCCACGTCTTCCCTCGAAGCACGGTGTTCAAGGGGCGGATGCTCTGGGCAGGCCCGAGCATGACGGAGGATCCGTGAGGGTGCCTTTGCGCCTTCGGCTCAGCGCCCCGTGCCCTATTGCAGCCGCACCGAGACGCTCTCGCTGGCGCCTGTCGCGTCGATCACCGAAATCCGGACAAAGCCCTTGCCGCTCGGTTGCCAGGCGGCTTCGCGCCGGCGCAGCGGCGGCGTCACCGGCGTGCCGTCGACCAGCCAGGTATAGGGCGGGGCGCCGCCATCGACCTTGAGGTTGAGCTCGGTCCTGCCATCGAGCGTCGAGGCGGCAAGGTCGATGCGCGCGCCCTCGGGCGGGAAGGCCAGCTTGAGGCCGGGCGTCGCCAGCGCGAGCAGCGTCTTCGGTACGTCCTGGCGGAGATGGCGCAGGGGCGGCGGCAGGTTCGACGTGCTCGCGACGATCGCGTTCGGCGGCTGCGGGAATGGCCGCGGATCGAGGCCGAGCCGGGAGAAGGCATCGAACAGGATCGGCGCGGCGCTGACGCGGCCGACGAGGCCGGGCACTGCGCCATTATCGGCACGGCCGACCCAGACACCGATCGTGTGCTTGCGGTCGTAGCCGACGGCCCAGGCATCACGGTAGCCATAGGAGGTGCCGGTCTTATAGGCGATGCGCCCGGGCACGGCGTTGAGCGGCGGCGGCGCGCCGAGCAAGGTGTCGGTGACGTACCAGGCCGCGACGGGATCGACGAGGCGGGGGGCCTCGCCGGTCGGGCCAGTGGCGGGCTTCACGCGCAGCGGCAGCATTTCGCCGCCGCGGGCAAGGCCGACATAGAGCCGGGTCAGGTCCTGCAAGGTGATGCCGAGGCCGCCGAGGCCGACGGCGAGGCCAGGCGCGCCGCCCTCCTTCGGCATGGCAATGCTGGCGCCGGCATCGCGCAGCCGCGACAGGAAGCGTTGCGGACCCAGCGAGGAGAGGACCTCGACGGCCGGCACGTTGAGCGAAAGCTGGAGCGCCTTGCGGGCCGAGACCATGCCCTGGAAGCCGAGATCGAAATTCTCGGGAACGTAGAGCCCGTAGCGAGCCGGCCGGTCCTCCAGCATCGTCTCGGGATGGGCGAGGCCGTTATCGAAGGCAAGCGCGTAGATGAAAGGTTTCAGCGCCGAGCCGGGCGAGCGCAGGGCGCGGGTCAGGTCGAGGGCGCCGGCGCGCTCGGCCGCGAAATAGTCGACGCCGCCAACCGAGGCGCGGACTTCGCCGGTGTCGTTGTCGACGGCGAGGATGGCGATCGAGACCTGGGGCGCGAGGCCGAGGCTGCGCTCGCGCGCGAGCTGCTCGAGATTGGCCTGCAGCCGGCCATCGAGCGTCAGCCTTTGGCTACGAAGCGCGGGCGCCTCGGCTACGACCTGCTCGGCGAGATGCGGGGCGAGCGCCGGAAAAGGCTTTCGTGCGCCAGGGATCGGCTCCTCGCGGGCGGCCGCGACCTCGTCCTTCGTGGCGAGGCCGGCGGCCTCGACGCGGGCGAGCACGCGGTCACGGGCCTTGCTCGCGGCCTCGACGGATCGGTCCGGCCGGCGCTGCTCGGGGGATTGCGGCAGGGCGACGAGAAGCGCGGCCTCGGCCGTGGAGAGCCGCTTCGGCTCCTTGCCGAAATAGGCGAAGCTGGCGGCGCGCACGCCTTCGAGATTGCCGCCGAAGGGGGCGAGCGTCAGGTAGAGGTCGAGGATCTCGTTCTTGCTGAAGCGGCGCTCCAATTCGACGGCGCGCACGGCCTGGCGCAGCTTGGCGGCAAGCGAGCGCTCCTCGCGCGGCTCCAGCAGACGGGCGACCTGCATGGTCAGGGTCGAGCCGCCGGAGACGATGCGCCCGCTCAGCAGCATCTGGCCGGCGGCGCGCAGCATGGCCCCAGGATCGATGCCGTGATGGCCGTCGAAGCGCTTGTCCTCGAAGGCCTTGAGCATGGCGAGATAGCGTGGGTCGACATCGTCGTGGCCGACCGGGAGCTTCCAGCGGCCGTCAGCGGTGAGGAAGGGGCGGAGGAGCTTGCCCTCGCGATCGAGAACCACGGTCGAGCGGTCGCGCGCGGCGGCGAAGTCGAGCGGCGGGAGCGTGGAAGCGTAGTAGGCGAGGGCCCCGGCAGCGGTTGCGCCGAGAGCGAGCGTGCTTCCGCCTGCGATGACGAGGCGCTGCCGCCAGATGCGCCTTCCTTCTCCCACCCATCTCGGGCTTGCCCGAGATGGGCAATCCCGAGTGTCAACCTCGGCAACAGCCGACTTTGACGCGGGAGAAGGCGGCTCCGCGGAGCGGAGACGGATGAAGGGTCGCGCGACCTTAGCCAAGACGGAGTTCGAAGCGAGGCGCAACCGGTCAAGGACAGCGCGACCCCTCACCCCAAGCCTCTCCCGCAGGGAGAGAGGGTGCTCGGCTGCGCCCGTCTCGTCGGATCGCGTCTTCACCTCTGGTTCTTGTCCTTACCTCGCCGAAGCGATGTCGACCGTGCCGAAGCCGGTGCGGCCGAAGCGATCCGGACGGTACATGTCCTCGATCACCGCAGCCGGCGCGACATAGCGGCCCGGCGAGACGGCCCGCACGATATAGCCGATCGTGAACACGCCCGGCTGGTTCGAGGAGCCGCTGCGCTCGAAGGCGGCGACATAGCGGTCGTCGCGCGCCTCGGTATGAACAGGGAACACCTCCTGCTTCAGCCAGGACAGGCCTTCGGTCGAGGCGCCTTCGGTGAGGTTGGCGTTCTCGATCTCGAGCCCGGCCGGCAGCGGGTCGACCAGCAGCAGGCGGCCGTAGCGGGCCGGGATCTCGGTCACGGTCAGCGCCACGACATAGCGCTCGTTCTGGCGCAGCCTGGCAGGATCGACCTTCTCGCCCTTCATCGAGTAAATCGTGCGCTCGACGCCAAAGCCCTGGTTCAGCGCCGGCTCGGGCGATGCCGGGATGCCGGAGACGGTGACCACGGCCTGGGCCGCGGCCGGACCGGGATTGGCGATGGTGAGGGGCTTGGCTTCCAGCGCCTCCTGCGAGAGCGTGCGGTAGAGCGCGCCCTTGCGCTCGGCGCCGTCGACCGTGAGCGTCATGCCCTCGGCCTCCTTGGTCATGGCCTGGGCGGCCAGCACCATCCACATGTTCTCCTGCGTCGAGGTGTAGCGCGAGGCGTTGCGGGCGCCCTCGACGATATTGGCGGCACGGCTGATATCGGCGCGCTCGCCATTGGCTTCGGCGATCAGTGCCAGCGCGCCGGTGCTGTCGCGCAGCCGCGAGCCGTAATCGGCGCGCGAGATGCCGTCGTCGCGGGTCTCCTGCAACTGGTTGAGCGCGCTCACGAAGGCAGCGCGGCCACGGCCGCGATCACCGAGCAGCGAGAGCGCCGCGCCGATCTGCGCGCGCGCCAGCGGCGAGGCGAAATCGGAGAGCTTGTTGTCGGCGAGATAGCGCAGGTCGCCCATCACCGGCCGGCCGTTGCGGGCGAGCACGTAGAGCGCATAGGCGATGCCGGAGGCCTCCTCCTTGTTGATCTCGGAGGTGTTGACGACCTGGTTGCGCAGCCGGTCGAGCGCCATGTTGAAGGCGATCTGCGGCACGGCGAACTGGCGCTCGCGGGCCCGGGTCAGGAAGTCGGTGACGAAGGCGTCGAGCCAGAGATCGTCGCCGCCGACGCTCCAGAGGCCGAAGGAGCCGTTGCCGCCCTGGCGAGCAAGCACGCGCTCGATCGCATTGGCGACGCGCTCGTCGGCATTGGAGTCGAGCGCCAGGCTCTCCATCGTGGCGAGCCGGTTGACATGGAGCAGCGGCAGCGCGCGGCTGACCGTCTGCTCGGTGCAGCCATAGGGGTAGCGGTCGAGCGCCTTCAGGATCGCCGGCACGTCGAGCGAGGCGAAGGGCGAGACCGAGACCGAGACCTGGCCGGAGCGCGGAACGAGATCCGCCATCAGATCGGCGGAGACGGTGAGCGCGCCGCCATTGCCGGGGATCGGCCGGACGACGCGACGCGCGATCGTGTTGGAGGAGGGCTGCACGCGCACGGCGAGGTTCTGCACCGTGGTAATGCCGTTCGGGCCGCTGACACGCACGTCGAACTCGGCGCGGCCGAGGCCGGCGGCGGTCACCGGGATGGTGAGCTGCGTCTTGGCGCCGGTCTGAAGGTTGAAGCTGCGGCGCGTCGCGTCGGCGGCGACGAGCACCGGACCCTTGACGTCGAGATCCACGGTATAGGTGCCGGGAGGGCCCTCGACATTGTCGATCTGCAGGTGAAAGCGGGACTGGTCGCCAATGGCGAGGAAGCGCGGCAGCGTCGCCTGCGCGACGATCTGGTCGCGGACGATGACATCGGCATTGGCATGACCGGTGCGGCCGGCCGACCAGGCCACGGCCATGACGCGGACCGAGCCGTTGAAGGCCGGCATGTCGAAATCGATCTTGGCCGTGCCATCCGGCCCGACCTTGACCACGCCGGAATAGCGCGCGAGCGGCTCCTGCGTCGGCTTCTCACCCGGGGTCGCGGCCGCACCGTCGCCGCCGGAGCGGATGGTGCCGCGCACGCCCTGCATGCCGTCGATCAGGTAGCCATAGAGGTCGCGCAGCTCATGGCCGAGCTGGCGCTGGCCGAAGAAATACTTGCCGGCATCCGGGCTTTCGTAGCGGGTCAGGTTGAGGATGCCGATATCGACGGCCGCGACCGTGACGAAAGCCTCCTCACCCGAGCGCGCGCCGGTGATCTTGACCGGCAGCGACAGCGTGGTGAGCGGACGCACCAGATTGGGCGCGCCGAGATCGACGCTGAGCGTGCGCTCGGCCTTGCCGATGGTGAACCAGGACAGGCCGATGGCGCGGCCGGGCAGCCTGTTGGCGGCAGTGTCCATCGGGCGATGAGCGAGCGCGACCAGATAGGCGCTGGCGCCCCATTCGGCCTTGACCGGGATCGAGGCGGTGGTGCCGTCGGCCGAGATATCGACGGTGCGGATCTCGTTGACGCGGTCGCTGATCACCGCGAGCGTCGCCTTGCCGCCGAAGCGCGGCGAGAGGCGCACCTGCATGGTGTCGCCGATGCCGTAGGACGGCTTGTCGAGCGCGACGTCGAGCACATCCGGCGTGTCGGCTGTCTTGTCGGTCTCGTAGCCGACCCAGAAGGAGACGCTGGTCTCGGTGGCGTCGCCACCGGTCGAGACGACGTCGAGCCGGTAATTGCCCCATTGCACCGGCGCGCTGATCTTGGCCGGAGCGGTCTCGCTGGTGGCGATCTCGCCATCGGACATGCGGCGGGTGGTATTCACGCCCTCATAGTTCCAGCGGCCGTCGCGGAAGAACCATTGATAGTTGCGCGTGACCTTGGAGAGCGTCCATTTCACGCCCTGGCGAGCGAGACGGCGGCCGTCGCCATTGGCCATGATCACGTCGAACGAGGCGTTCTGGCCGTTGCCGAGCGTGCTGTCGTCGAAGAGCTTCTTGACGCCGATGGCCGCGCCCTTGGGCACGATCGGCAAGGTGAGCGAGCGGGCGATGGCGCGTCCGCCGGGCTCGCCGACGCGCAGGGTGACCTCGACTTCGAGCGGGCGGTTGGCGTCGGGCTGCTGGATCGCGGCCGAGACCAGCGCCTTGCCCTGCGCATCGGTCTGCGTGCTCTCCTCGAGATCGGCCTGGACGGATTCGAAACTCTCGTCGGTGAGGCCGACCTGATAGCCGTCGAAGCCGGGAATGGCCGATTGCGCGGCGGCGCGGATCGTAGTCGTGCCGGTGACGTCGAGCTCGGAGCCCGGCGCGCCGTAGAGATAGCGGGCGGTGAGATCGATCTCGGCCGGCTCACCGGCCTGGAGCAGCGGCGCCTTGGGCGCGAGCGTCAGCTCGAGCCGCTCGGGCACGTAATCCTCGACGAGGAAAGAGGTCTCGCCGATGGCGGAGCCCTTCGGATCGGCATAGGCCTGGATGCGCCAGGTGCCGGTCTGCGCGCCCGAGAGCAGCGGGATCGAATAGGCGCGACCGCCGGCGCCCTGGTCCTCGACCTGGCGGCGGCGATACTCGACGCCGTCGGGCCGCTTGACGACGAGGGTCAAGGGCAGGCCGGTGACGGCTGTGGCCTTGGCGTCACGCAGCAGCGCGGTGAGGTAGACGGTCTCGCCGGAGCGGTAGACGCCGCGCTCGGTGTAGAGATAGGCGTCGAGCCCGCTCGGGGCGACGCGGCCCTGCACGCCGCGGTCGGAGAGGTCGAAGGCGGTCAGCTTCAGATCGAGGAAGCCGTAATCCTCACCTAGCGCGGCGGTGACCAGGCCGGGCGCGTTGCCGCCCTGGCCCTTGGCGAGGCCGGCATCGAAGCGGGCATAGCCGTTCGCATCGGAGCGGACGGTGGAGAGCACCTCGTTGTTACGGGCGATCAAGCGCAGCTCGGTATTGGCGAGCGGGCGGGCATCGGCGAGCGAACGCACCAACACATGCACGCCGTCAGGGCCGGTGAAGCTGGTCAGGCCGAGATCGGAGACGACGAACCACTGCGTCGCGCGGGTCGAGCCGTCATCGTAGGACTCGGTGTCGCTGTCGGAGGGGATCTGCGCCGCCGGGCCACCCGAGGGCTTGGCGAACATCACGTAGACGCCGGGCTGGAGCTTGCCGACCGCGTCCAGCACCGGGAAGGCGGTGATGACGTCCTTGTTCAGGTCGGGCTTCACATCCATCGTGCCCTTCCAGATGCTCTGGCCCTTGTCGGAGGCGATCTGGTTGGCGCTGTAGCTGCCGAGCTGGGTCAGGAAGTCCTCGGAATGGACCGAATTGATCAGGTTGCGGTCACCGATGCGCATGACCTCGAGGTCGAGCTTGGTGGTGTTGACCGAGACGACCGGGATGCCCTGCTGGCCGGTGCGCGGCAGCACGTAGTTCTTGCCGGTGAAGCGCACCGAGGGCGTGCGGTCGCGGACATAGACCTCGTAATCGGCAGGCTTCAGCAGCACCTCGTCGGGGATCGCCGAGGGCACGCCCTGGCGAATGACGAAGGCGTAGCGCTCGCCATGCCGGAGGCCGTCGACGCAGATCTGGCGGTCCTCGGCGCTCACGGCGAAATCGCCCTGGCCACCGGAAATGGCGACGTAAGGCGCGAAATCGACGCGGCCGCGGGAGAGCGGTTCGGAGAAGGTGAAGCAGGCGCGGGGCGTCGCCGAATCGGAATCGACATTGTTCGAGAGCAGGCGGAAGCCGCGCTTCTCGCGCAGGCTCTCATAGGCCGTGCGCAGCTGGGCATTGTCCTGGAGGTCGAGGCTGAGGCGGTAGGTGGTCAGCGCCGGGCGCCAAAGCTCGTTCTTCTCGAAGGTGCGGGCGAGCACGGCGAGCGAGGCGGCCTCGTCATTGCGGTTGGCCGAACGCTGATAGGCGAGATAGGCGGCAGTGATGGCACGCTCGCGCAATTCCCAGCGCTCGCGATAGTCGCGCGGCTCGATGGCGTTGGCGGCGCGCGCCATCAGGCGCCAGCCGGCGGCGCTGCCGGGCTCGGAGACGACGGCGGCATTGGCCTGGGGCAGGGCGGCGCGGGCATCGCCGCGGGCCATGGCCGCCTCACCGTCGCGCAGCGAGATCGCCGCGGGCCGGGGGGACGGGACGTCGCGCTTCAGCCTTTCCTCGAGCCGCTGGCCGTCGGCGGCGAGGTCGGTGCGGATATAGGCCTTCTGGGACAGGGCTGGCTGGGCCAGAGCCGGTGTTGCCGCCGAGAGTGCGAGACCGAAGAGCAGGGCGAGCCGGGCAAGAAAGGTCATGATCGTTCCCCCTTCGGTCAGTCAGGTAGCCTATCCTCGGGCCGTCGCGCGTCGCTGCGATGACGGCGCCGAGAATGCCGGCAGGCTATCGCGTCCCAGCGCAAGGTGGAAGGCCGGGAGCGAGGCGTCGTGCGCATGTCATCGCAGTTGCGGATGAGGCGCAGTTGACGCTCAATGCGGCGATCTTTCGGACGTTCCTTGCCGGCCTGGAGAAGACCCGATGGCGAATGCGCTCAGTTTCCGTCTGCGCTCCACGACGATGCGGTTTGCCGGCTTGGGATTGGCGGTGCCGCTGCTCGCAGCCAGCCTGCTGAGCGCTCAGGCGCAGGCTCCCGCCGCTCCCGCGCCGAATCCGCAGATGGTGGCGGCGCAGGCCGCTTTCGAGGCGCTGCCGGAGGCCGAGCGCCGGGCGATCCAGACCGACCTGATCTGGGCCGGCGCCTTCAACGGCGCGGTGAGCGGCTCCTTCGGGCCGCTGACCTTCCGGGGCATCAACACGATCAAGGCGGCCTCGAAGGGGACGTCGGACGGCATCCTCACCCCGGCCGAGCGCAAGGCGCTGGCGCAGCGCGCCGCAGCGGCGCGCGATGCCGCCGGCTTCCGGCTGATCGCCGACGAGCGCACCGGCGCGCGCATCGGCATCCCGATGAAGCTGCTGCCGAAGCGCGACGTCTCGCCAGGCGGTGGGCGCTGGCAGAGCGAGGATGGGCGCGTGACGCTCGACACCAACGCGACGCCGCCCGCAACCGATACGTTGGAGGCCCAGTTCGAGCGCGCGACCAGCGCCGCCGTGCAGGGCCGCAAGATCACCTACAAGCTGCTGCGGCCGGATTTCTTCGTCGTCACCGGCGAAACCGCGACCGGCAAGTTCTATCGCCGGCTCTCGTCGGGACCGGCCGGGCTGCGCGGCTTCACCATCGGCTATGACAAGGCGCTGACGCAGGCGGTCGATCCGCTGGTCATCGCGATCGCCGCGAGCTTCGATCCCTTCCCGACCGGGCCGATGCCGGCAGCGGGTACGGCCGTAGCCGGTCCCGCTCCGGCACAGGGCACGACCGCCGCGCCGCCGCCAGTCGCCGTCCGGGCGAGTGAGCGCTACGGCGCCGGCTTCGTGGTGGGGGATCGGCTGGTGCTGACCGCCAAGGCCGCGATCGAGCCGTGCAAGGCGGTCAATGTCGGCGGGCGGGCTGCCAAGCTGCGGGTCAAGGACGATGCCAGCGGCCTGGCGTTGCTCGATGTCGATGGTGTATCGGCGGCCGCGCCGGGCCTGCGCAGCGAGGCGCTGGGCGATCAGGCCGGGCTCGTGCTCGTCGCCTACGGCAATACGGGCGGCCAGCGCGCCGCGATGGCGCTGCCCGGTCAGGGCGTGAAGACAGGCTCAGGCACCGCCGTGTACGCGCCGCTTCAGCCCGGGCAGGTTGGCAGCCCGGCCTTCGATCGCCAGGGCCGGCTCGCCGGGCTGGTGACGGCCGATCCGTCCGACAAGTTCCTGGTCGCGGGCGTGGCGCCGCAGCGCGCCCATGCGATGGCCGACGGCGCGGCGATCGCGCCCTTCCTGAGCAAGGCCGGCGTGAGCCTGCCGACGGCGGCCGCGACCGTCGAGCTGAGCACCGGCGCCGTCGTCGACAAGGCCGGCAAGTCCGTGCTGCAAATTGTATGCACGCTGTGAACCGGAGCAGGATGCGAAAAAGTGGAAGCCGGCTCTTCGCAGGAATCCTGCTCTGATTTTAAGTGAGAGACGGATTCAGATTTCATCCGACTCTATCCGAAAAGCGCAGTTGTCTCAGCCGGTGCAATCGGCTCAGATGGTGCCGGACCGACAAGGGCGCCCCGCGCAGGCGGAGAAGCACCCGCGACCAAATCGATTGATCAGGGAGGTATGCAAGAATGTCTCGTATCATCACCAGACGTAACGTTCTGCAGGGCGCGGCTGCGGCCGGCGCCGCAGGGCTGATCGCCAAGCCGGCGATCGCGCAGGCGCAATGGCCGAGCCGGCCGGTGACGCTGATCTGCCCCTGGGGCGCGGGTGGCGGCACCGATGCGACGGCGCGAATCATCGCGCAGCTGCTCGAGAAGGAGCTCGGCCAGCCCTTCAACGTGGTGAACCGCACCGGCGGCTCGGGCGTCGTCGGCCATTCCGCCATCGCGACCGCGGCGCCGGACGGCTATACGATCGGCCTGCTCACGGTCGAGATCTCGATGATGCACCATCAGGGCCTGACCGACCTGACGCCGCGCAGCTATCAGCCGCTCGGCCTGATGAATGAGGATCCGCCGGGCGTGCAGGTCAGTGCGTCCAGCCCGCACAAGGACATCAAGGCGCTGGCCGAGGCGATCAAGGCTGCGCCTCCCGGCAAGCTCAAGGCGTCCGGCACCGGTCAGGGCGGCATCTGGCATCTGGCACTGGTCGGCTGGCTCGTCGCCATGGGCCTGAAGCCGGACCATGTCGCCTGGGTGCCGTCGAACGGCGCTGCGCCCGGCATGCAGGACCTCGCGGCCGGCGGCGTCGATATCGTCACCTGCTCGGTGCCGGAGGCGCGCGCCATGATCGATGCCGGCAAGGCCAAGTCGCTCGCCATCATGGCCTCCGAGCGCAACCCGCAGTTCAAGGACGTGCCGACGCTCAACGAGACGCTCGGGATCCATTACTCGGTCGGCGCCTGGCGCGGCATCGCCGGGCCGAAGAACCTGCCGGCCGACATGGCCAAGAAGCTCGAAACCTCGCTGAAGACCGCCTTCGACTCCAAGGAGTACAAGGACTTCATGAATTCGCGCGGCTTCGGCATGAAGTATGCCGACGCGGCCGGCTTCGGCAAGTTCATGGACGAGGGCGACGCCGCGATGGCGTCCGCGATGAAGGCGGCCGGCCTCGCCAAGGCCTGATCCGAGCTGACCTCGACACCGGAGCCGCCTTGCCGCGTCTCCGGTGTTTTCGTCTCTATCCCTATACCTAGACCAGTCGAGAGTTCGCCGTGACGCCACTCGCCGATCGCATCTCCGGTTCCTCCATTGCCCTGCTCGGAGCGGCCGCCTTTTTCTACGGATCGAAATTGCCGCCGGTGCCCGGCCAGCAGGTCGGTCCTTCCGCCTTCCCGATGGTCGTGGGCGCCGGGCTCATCCTGTGCGGCGGGCTGATCGTCTTCGGCATCGGCCGGCATTTCGAGGAGGTGGCCGAGGCCGATGTCGCCGAGCATTCGGCGCCGGAACTGCTCGAGCCCGTGCCGGCCTGGCGCAACTGGCTGGCGCTGGTGCCGCCGCTGCTGCTCTGCTTCTACGCGCTCGCCTCCGAGACGCTCGGCTTCCTGATCACGGCGGCGATCATGGTCTTCGTCGCCTCGACCGCCTTCGGCGCCAAGCCGAAGCTCTCGGTGCCGCTGGCGCTGATCGCGCCGTTCTGCGTCAACCTGATCTTCCTCAAGCTGCTCAGGGTGCCTCTGCCCAACGGGCTGCTGCCCTTCCCGTGGTGAGGCCAAGATGAACACCATCATCCAGGCCTTCGGGCTCGTCTTCGCCCCCGACGTGATGATCGCGATCATCGCCTCGGCCTTCTACGGACTGATCGTCGGCTCGCTGCCCGGCCTCTCGGCCACGATGGCGACGGCGCTGCTCGTGCCGGTGACCTTCTACCTCTCGCCGATCGCGGCGGTGGCGACGATCATCACGGCCTCGGCCATGGCGATCTTCTCAGGCGACATTCCGGGCTGCCTGCTGCGCATTCCCGGCACGCCGGCCTCGGCCGCCTATACCGATGAGGCCTATGCCATGACCCGCAAGGGTCAGGCCGAGACCGCGCTCGGCATCTGCCTGTGGTTCTCGGCGCTCGGCGGCATCGCCGGCACGCTCTCGCTGATGATCCTGGCGCCGGCGCTTGCCGAGATCGCGCTGTCCTTCTCGACCTACGAGAATTTCTGGCTCGCCATGCTCGGCCTGATGTGCGCGACGCTGGTGGCGCGCTCCTCGCCGATCAAGGCGATCGCCTCGATGCTGCTCGGCCTGCTGATCACCTGCATCGGCATTGACAATCCCGGCGGCGTCGCGCGCTTCACCCTCGGCTCGACCGACCTGCTCGGTGGCATCGAGCCGATCCCGGCCCTGGTCGGCGTCTTCGCGCTGGCCGAGGTGATGCGGGCGCTGACCGAGCGCGAGCCGCCGAAGCTGGAGCACCGCCGCCTCGGCTCGATCCTCAAGGGCCAGATCGAGCTGACCAAGCAATATCCCAAGCAGCAGATCCGCGGGAACATCATCGGTATCATCATCGGTGTGCTGCCCGGCGCCGGCGCCGACATGGCGGCCTGGGTCAGCTACGCCATGGCCAAGCGCTTCTCGAAGACGCCGGAGAAATTCGGCACCGGCCATCCGGAAGGTCTGATCGAGGCCGGCGCCTCCAACAACGCCTCGCTCGCCTCGGGCTGGGTGCCGGCGCTGCTCTTCGGCATTCCCGGCGACACGATCACCGCGATCGCGATCGGCGTACTCTACATGAAGGGGCTCAATCCCGGCCCGACCCTGTTCACCGACCAGGCGTCGAGCATGTACGCGCTCTACATCATCTTCATCCTCGGCAACATCATCATGATCCCGCTCGGCATCATCATGATCCGGCTGGCGAGCCGCATCGTCGGTGCGCCGCGCTCGGCGGTGATGCCGGTGATCATGGTGTTCTGCGCCGTCGGCGCCTTCGCCACCGCCGGCAACAACCTGTTCGCGGTCTGGTGCGTCGCCTTCTTCGGCGCCTTCGGCTACCTGATGGAGAAGAACGGCTATCCGGTCGCGGCCATGGTGCTCGGCATCGTCATGGGCACGATGGTGGAGCAGAGCTTCGTGACGTCGCTGATCAAGTCGGACGGCTCGCTGCTGCCCTTCTTCGACCGGCCGGTCTCCTCGGTCCTGGCGGCTATGACCTTTGCGGCGCTGCTCTGGCCGGTGTTCAGCTGGACGATGCAGAGGCTGCGCCGGCAGCGCGTAGCGGCGGCCTAGCCGTCGCCACCACCGTCATTGCGAGGAGCGCAGCGACGAAGCAATCCAGGGGGACTGGGTGCCCGGCCGCCCCTAGATTGCTTCGCGGAGCCTGTACTCGGGCTTGCCGAAGGCAAGACCCGGGTGCTCGCAATGACGTGGAGGCGTCAGCGGCGGGGTGCCGCTCCATCTCGTGCGCAGGGCAGTCCTTATCTCAGCGCTTGTTGAGGAAGGCGGCGAAGATCGCCTGCGCCTCGTCGGACAGGCGGCGCTCGGCGAAGTGCTTGGCCTCGACCATGATCGTCTCGGCCACGGTCGCCGCATTGCCGCGCTTCAGCAGCATCTTGGTCAAGGCAACCGATTGAGGCGGCAGGGCGGCGAGCGCGCTCGCCCGCTCCAGCGCCTTGGCGAGCGCGCCGCCCTCATCGGTGACGGCGTTGACGATGCCGGCCTCGAGCGCCTGACCCGGACCGAAGGGCTCGCCCAGCATCAACAGCTCGGCAGCACGCTTGGTGCCGGCGATCAGCGGCAGCAGGTAGCTCGATGCGCCCTCGGGGCAGAGGCCGAGCGTAACGAAGGGCAGGCGGAAGGTCGAGCCGCGCCCGGCATAGGCGAGGTCGCAATGCAGCAGCATCGTCGTGCCGATGCCGACCGCATAGCCCTCGATCGCGGCGACGATCGGCTTCGAGACCGTCGAGATCGTGTTCAGATAGGTGATGGCGATACTCGGTCCGTCGCCGGACGAGGCCTGGAAGCCCTTGATGTCGGCGCCGCTGGAGAAGCAGCCGGCCGCGCCGGTCAGCACGATGGCCTTGACGGTGGGATCGGCATCGGCGGCTTTCAGCGCCTCGATCAGCCCGGCATAGGTCGCGGCGTCGAGCGCGTTGCGGCGCTCAGGCCGGTTGATCGTGATCTGGGTGACGCCGGGCGCAGCGGTTTCGATCAGAACGGTCGTCATGCGGCTCTTGTCCTTGGCTGAACGTCTCATTGCCAGAAGTCTCATGAATCGCGCGTTCGGCAAGATCGAACTTCGCGCTTGTCGTCTGGCGCGATTGCGCGCATCGCGCTGCCATCGGTATCTATGTCCGCGCGGCAAGGCTTCTTGTCGCGGCGTGCAACAGCTTTCGCGGATTCCGCGCCGGCCGGCGTTCAGCGCGGGTTTCTGCGCCGCAGGCCACCTCATGCGTTACACCGCTTGCGCGTCTGCGCCTTGACACGGCGAGGGCCACGGCCTTCCTAGCGCCGGTCATTGGCTTGATATCGGGGACGACGCCTATGGAAACCGTCCGGCTCACCAATCGCGGCGCTGTTGCCATCGCGACGATCGACAACCCGCCGGTGAACGCACTCAGCGCCAATCTGCGCGCCGCCCTGCTGCAGGCGGTTACGAAAGCAGCGGCCGAGCCGGAGATCAGCGCCATCGTCATCGCCGCGGCCGGGCGTACTTTCGTCGCCGGCGCCGATATCAGCGAATTCGGCAAGCCGCCGGTCTCGCCGCTCCTGCCCGAATTGCTCGCTGCGATCGAGGCCAGCGCCAAGCCGGTCGTGGCAGCGGTCAACGGCGCGGCGCTCGGCGGCGGCCTGGAACTCGCGCTCGCCTGTCATGCGCGCGTCGCGGCTCCGGCCGCCAAACTCGGCCTGCCCGAGATCAGGCTCGGGCTGATTCCGGGCGCGGGTGGCACGCAGCGCCTGCCCCGTCTGATCGGCGGCGCCAAGGCCTTCGCAATGATGCTGAGCGGCGAATCCGTCTCGGCCGAGGAGGGCCTGGCGCTCGGCCTTGTGGACGGCGTCATCGCGGGAGACCTGCTCGATGCCGCCTGTGCCGTCGCGGAGATGCTCGCGGCCAATGGCAAGCCGGTTCCGATCAGCGCGAAGACCGACCGGCTGAATGCGGCCGAGCGCGGCGATTTCGAGCTCGTCGCCAAATCGGCGCTGGAGAAGGCGGCCGAGATGCCGAATGTCGCGGCGCTGGTCGAGTCCGTGCGCAACGCGTTCGACCTGCCTTTCGAGCAGGGGCTCGCGGCCGAGCGGGCACTCTTCGTCAAGCTGATCGCCGACGAGCGCTCGAAGGCGCTGCGCTATGTCTTCTTCGCCGAGCGCGAGGCGGCACGGGTGCCCGGCATCGATGCCAGCGTCAAGCCGCGTCCGCTGGCGCGGGCCGCGGTGATCGGCGCCGGCACGATGGGCGGCGGCATCGCGATGTGCTTCGCCAATGCCGGCATTCCGGTCACGCTGATCGAGACATCGCGGGACCTGGTCGAGAAGGGCTATGCCCGCGTCCGCGACACCTATGGCTTCTCGGTCAAGCGCGGCTCGCTGAGCGAGGCGGAGCGCGACGAGCGCATGGCGCTGATCGCGCCGGCCGTCGGGCTCCAGGCTGCGGCCGATGCCGATATCGTGGTCGAGGCGGCCTTCGAGGAGATGGGCGTCAAGCAGCAGATCTTCGGTGAGCTCGACAGGATCGCGAAGCCGGGCGTGATCCTGGCGACCAACACCTCCTATCTCGATATCGCGACGATCGCGGCTGCGACCTCGCGGCCCCAGGATGTGATCGGCCTGCATTTCTTCAGCCCGGCCAATGTCATGAAGCTCCTCGAGGTCGTGCGGCCGGCCGGCACGGCCGAAGATGTCGTCGCGACCGGGATCGCCCTCGGGCGCAAGCTCGGCAAGGTCGCGGTGGTGGTCGGCAATTGCTTCGGCTTCGTCGGCAATCGCATGCTGGCGCAGCGCACCCGCGCCGCGGAGCGGCTGTTGGTTGCCGGCGCCCTGCCGCATGAGGTCGATGCCGCTGTGACCGGTTTCGGCTTCAAGATGGGGCCCTTCGCCATGTCCGACCTCGCCGGTGGCGATATCAGCTGGCGGATGCGGAAATCGCTCGGACTGAAGGCCGCGGTGGCGGATGCGCTCTGCGAGGCCGGGCGCTTCGGCCAGAAGACCGGCAAGGGCTATTACCTCTATCCGGAAGGCGCCCGCGCCGGGCAGCGCGATCAGGAGGTCGAAGCGCTGATCGCGCGTATCTCGGCCGACCAGGGCGTGACGCGGCGTGCGTTCTCTGCCGACGAGATCGTGGCGCGGCTGTTGGACCCGATGGTCAACGAGGGCGCGCGCATCCTCGAAGAGGGCATCGCGGCGCGGCCGGGCGACATCGATATCGTCTGGCTCAACGGCTATAACTGGCCGGCCTGGCGCGGCGGGCCGATGCATTGGGCCGACACGGTCGGGCTCGCCACGATCGTGGGGCGGCTCGAGGCGCAGGCGGCCGAGACCGGCGATGCCTCCCTCGAACCGGCGCCGCTGCTGCGTCGACTGGCGGCCGAGGGCAAGGGCTTCTCCGACCTCAAGGCCAAGGCGGCGTGAGCCGGCGGCGCTGTTCCCAAGCGCCGGTTCAGTTCTATATGATAATCGACATTCAATAAGATATCGCAGGGACAAAACGCCCATGACCGAAGCCGTCATCGTCTCCACTGCCCGCACGCCGATCGGCAAGGCCCATCGCGGTGCCTTCAACCTGACGCGTGGGGCCGATCTCGCCGCTCATGCGATCAAGGCCGCCTATGGCAAGGCGGGGCTCGATCCGGCCGAGATCGAGGAGGTGGTGCTGGGCTGCGGCTATCCGGAGGCGGCGACGGGCGGCAATGTCGCGCGCCATTCGGCGCTGGTCGCGGGACTGCCGGTCGGCTCGTCCGGCGTCACGGTCAGCCGCTTCTGCGCCTCGGGCCTGGAGGCGATCGCGCATGCGGCTCGGCGGGTGGTGATGGACGGCGTGCCGGTCGCGGTCGGCGGCGGCGTCGAGTCGATCAGCCTGGTGCAGCCGGTGGTGCGGCGCGACCTCACGCAGAACAACTGGCTGATGAAACACAAGCCGTCGATCTACACGACGATGATCGAGACGGCGGACAATGTCGCCGAGCGCTACGGCATCTCGCGCGAGGCGCAGGACCAGTTCTCGCTGGAGAGCCAGCGCCGCACCGCATCGGCGCAGCAGCGCCAGCTGTTCGACGAGGAAATCGTGCCGATGAGTTCGGTCATGTCGGTGACCGACAAGGCGACCGGCGAGACGCGCCAGGAAGAGGTCACGCTCGCCAAGGACGAGGGTAACCGGCCCGACACCACACTGGAGGCGCTGCTCAAGCTCAAGCCGGTGCGCGGCGAGGACAAGTTCATCACCGCCGGCAATGCCAGCCAGCTCTCGGACGGCGCCTCGGCCTGCGTGGTTATGTCGGCCGACGAGGCCGCCAGGCGCGGGCTCTCGCCGCTTGGCGCCTTCCGCGGCTTCGCGGCGGCCGGCTGCGAGCCGGACGAGATGGGCATCGGCCCGGTCTTCGCCGTGCCGCGGCTGCTCGAGCGCAACGGGCTCACGGTCGGCGATATCGACCTCTGGGAGCTGAACGAGGCCTTCGCCTCGCAATCGATCTATTGCCGGGACACGCTTGGCATCGATCCGGAGAAGGTCAACGTCAATGGCGGGGCGATCGCGATCGGCCATCCGTTCGGCATGAGCGGGGCGCGGCTTGTCGGCCATGCCCTGCTCGAAGGCCGCCGCCGCAAGGCGCGCTACGCGGTCGTGACCATGTGCGTCGCGGGCGGCATGGGCTGCGCCGGATTGTTCGAGATCAACCAGGCCTGATTTCCGGCCCCGCGCTACTTGGCGCCGTAGAGAGGCCTTGTGCGCCTTGTTGCGGCGAAGTGTGCGGCTGGCTTTGCTTGTCATCTGCTGGCAACGTGCACTCGCTTTTCTGTAGCGACCCGATCCAGTCAGGAGGCGAGTTCGTGAGTTCCGGTCTGTTTGCTCTGCTTGACGACATTGCGGCCCTCGCCAAGGTGGCGGCGGCGTCGCTCGACGATGCCGCCGCGCAAGCCACCAAGGCCGGGGCCAAGGCGGCCGGCATCGTCATCGACGATGCGGCGGTGACACCGCGCTATGCCGTCGGCTTCGCGGCGGAGCGTGAATTGCCGATCATCGGCAAGATCGCGCTCGGCTCGCTCAAGAACAAGTTGCTCTTCCTGCTGCCGGGCGCGTTGATCCTGAGCCTGATCGCGCCCTGGGCGATCACGCCGCTCCTCATGATCGGCGGCGTCTATCTGTGCTACGAAGGCGCCGAAAAGGTTCTGGAACGCTTCCTGCCGCATCACGCGCATCATGACGACGATGCTCCGGGCGCGGCGGTTGATCCGAAGGCGCTGGAGAACGAGAAGGTCTCGGGTGCGATCAAGACCGACTTCATCCTCTCGGCCGAGATCATGGCGATTACGCTCGCCAGCGTCTCGGCCTCCTCGTTCTGGACGCAGGCGCTCGTACTCGCCATCGTCGGTATCGGCATGACCGCCTTCGTCTACGGCATTGTCGCGCTGATCGTGAAGGCCGACGATGCCGGCGTCGCGCTCGCCAACAACAACCGGCCGATGACGACCTTCTTCTATCTCGGCCGCAGCAAGGCGCTGGCCGCGCTCGGCACCGACCCGCGCATGCTCGATCGCTGGCTGAGCCCGCTGACCAAGCCGCTCGGGCGTGGGCTTGTCGTCGGCATGCCGGTCTTCCTGACCTTCCTCAGCGGCGTCGGTACGGCCGCCATGCTCTGGGTTGGCGGCGGCATCATCATCCACGGTTTCGAGGGCTATGGCTTCGGCTGGCTCGGACACCTGATCCATGACTGGGCTGCTGCCGTCGCCCATGGGGTCGCCATTCTGAGCGGACTGGTCGAATGGCTGGTCTCGGCGGCGCTCTCGGCCGTGGTCGGCCTGATGGTCGGCGCGGCCACCATCCTCGTGTTGCACTATGGCGTCTCGCCGATGGTGAAGCTGTTCAGGAAGAGCGCGCCGGCGGCTTTCGGCTTCGGCGCCGCGCTATCGGTGTTTGAGTTCGAGCGGCAGCTCCAGCTGCTGCTCTGACGCTTGGATCATCGGACCGGATTTCGTATCCGTTCCGATGATCCAGCTTCTCGTTTTCGCATCGGCTTTTCCGAAAACCGCAATCCACTTTTCGGGCCGATTTGCTAGTCCAGCCAGGTCGTGAAGCTCTCCACCGGCTCGCGCTCCGGCACGAGCCGGTTCGCCGGGGCGTTCCAGTCGGCATGGCCGAGCGCGATGCCGCAGACGACGATCTCCTCCTCGGGGATCGCGAGCTCGCTGCGCACGACCGGATGGAACTGGGCGAAGATCGCCTGCGGACAGCTGTCGAGTCCGTGGCCCTGGGCCGCGATCAGCAGGTTCTGGGTGAACATGCCGAGGTCGAGCCAGGAGCCGATCTCGAGCGAGCGGTCGATCGTCACCATCAGCGCGACCGGCGCGCCGAAGAAGCGCAGGTTATAGGCGACATGGCGCCTGGCGCCCTCGCGATCTCCCCTGGCCACGCCGATCAGGCCGTAGAGATCCCAGCCGACCTTGCGGCGGCGCGAGAGATAGGGCTCGGCGAAGCTCTTGGGATAGTAGCGGTATTCTTCTTCCGGCTTGAACTCCGGATCGTCGAGCGCCGCGAGCAGCGCAGTCTCGAGCCGCTCGCGGCTGTGCGGGCCGAGGACGCGCACCTTCCAGGGCTGCATATTGGTGCCGCTTGGCGCCTGCGCAGCAAGATCGAGCAGGCGTGAGACGAGATCCGGGTCGACGGGATCGGGCAGGAAGGCGCGGATGGCGCGCCGGCTGCGGATGGCCTGCTCGACTGCAGCCGCTGAGGGCGTCGTTGCTTCCATCCTCAGCCGCCCCGGCTCACGCCGCCTCGCGCGCCCGGAGGAAGGCCTCGTGCTCGCGGATCAGCTCGCCGTCGAGCGCCTTGGCGATCAGCTTGCGCGTATTGGCGATGCCGTAGATTGCGGCGAAGGAGCCGAAGCGCGGGCCCTGATCCTCGCCGAACATGACCTGGTAGATCGCCTTCCACCAATCGCCGCTGACGCCGGGGCGCTCGGGCGTCGCGCCCTTGGCGGCGAGGTTCTGGTAGCGCGGAATGGCGCGGGCGACGTCGAGCGCCGTGTCCTGCACCAGCTCCGGCGTGACCTCGGCGGGCAGCGCTGCCAGCGCCGCGTCGAGCGCGGTGAAGGCGGCCCGTTCGGTCTCGTCGGGTGCGCGGTAATTCTTCGCCGGCTTCACGAAGTCGCGGAAATAGGCGATGGCATAGCCGACCAGCGCATCGAGCCGCGGATGGGTCGCGGGCGAGATGCCGGGCGCATAGCGCTGCAGGAAGCCCCAGAGCACGCCCTTGTCTTCCGAATTCGCGACGGCGACCAGGTTCATCAGCAGCCCGAAGGTGACCTGCGTCTTGGCCGCGTTCTCGCCTTCGCCCGTGGCGATGACCTCCGGGGCCGGCGGCTCGCCATTGTGGATGTGCCAGACCGGGTTGCCGAGACGGTTCTTCCAGTCCTGGCGCTCATAGCCGCCGAGGAATTGCAGGTATTCGTCGATGGCGCGCGGAATGACGTCGAAATGCAGCTTCTTGGCCTCGCGCGGGCGCTGGAACATGTAGAGCGCCAGGCTTTCCGGCGGGCCGTAATCGAGCCATTCCTCGATGGTGAGGCCATTGCCCTTCGACTTCGAGATCTTCTGGCCCTGTTCGTCCAGGAAGAGTTCGTAGTTGAAGCCTTCCGGCGGCTGGGCGTCGAGCGCGCGCGCGATCGCGGAGGAGACCTTGACCGAGTCGATCAGGTCCTTGCCGGCCATCTCGTAATCGATACCGAGCGCGACCCAGCGCATCGCCCAGTCCGGCTTCCATTGCAGCTTGACGTTGCCGCCGGTGACCGGCGTCTCGAAGCGCTCGCCGGTCTCGGGATCGCTCCAGGTGATCGTGCCCTTCTCGACGTCGAGCTCGTCGATCGGCACCTGCATGACGATGCGGGTCTTCGGGTGGATCGGCAGGAAGGGGGAATAGGTCGCGGCCCGCTCCTCGCGCAGCGTCGGCAGCATGATCTTCATCACCGCATCGTAGCGGGTGAGGATCTTGAGCAAGGTCGCGTCGAACTCGCCGGCGCGGTAGCTGTCGGTCGAGGACTTGAACTCATAGTCGAAGCCGAACTGGTCGAGGAAGGCGCGCAGCCGGGCGTTGTTGTGGCGGCCGAACGAGTCATGGGTGCCGAACGGGTCCGGCACCTCGGTCAGCGGCTGGCCAAGATGCTTCGCCAAAAGCTCCTTGTTCGGGACGTTGTCCGGCACCTTGCGCAGCCCGTCGAGATCATCGGAGAAGGCGATCAGGCGGGTCGGGATCGTGTCGCCGGTCAGCACGCGGAAGGCATGGCGGACCATCGAGGTGCGGGCGACCTCGCCGAAGGTGCCGATATGCGGCAGGCCCGACGGGCCATAGCCGGTCTCGAACAGGATTTCCTTCTTGCCCGATTTCTCGATCCGGGCCACGAGCTTGCGTGCTTCCTCGAACGGCCAGGCGGCCGAACGCTGGGCGGCGTCCACGAGCGCGGGATCGAAAACGGGCATTTGGCTACAGGTCCTCGGATTTTCCCCAGATTAGGGAAAAGGGGCTTTCGCAGATCAATGCGGCCCACGTCAATGTTCGCGAGGGATGCGGCAGGATTGCGGTGGGGCCGTCCAGGCTCCATCGTCATGGTCGGGCCGGTCCCGACCACCCACGTCTGCGCTGCGCCATGGCAAGTCGCAACGCGGCAAGGCGTGGATGCTCGCCACAAGGGCGAGCATGACGGGGCGGCACGTCACTCGCGCATGGCCATCAGCGGGCGCGCATCGGCGGGACCGACGATCTCGCGCATTGCCACGATGGTGCGGAAGGCCTTCACGTTCGGATCGTCATGGAAGACCTGGCGGGCGAAGCGGTCATAGGCCTCCATGTCCGGCAGTTGCAGCAGCAGCACGAAATCGGCCTCGCCGGTGACGTACCAGGCTTGCCGGACCTCCGGACGAGCACGCGTCTTGCGGATGAAGGCGTCGAGCGCGACGGCGCTCTCGCGCTCGAGCGAGACCAGCACATGCAAGGTCAGCGGCAGGCCAAGCGCAGCGGGGCGCACCATCGCCCGGTCGGCGACGATGACGCCCTCGGCGCGCAGCCGGCGCAAGCGGCGCAGCACGGCGCTCTCGGAGAGGCCGATCTGCTCGGCCAGAAGCCGGGCCGGCATCTGGTTGTCCTGCTGGACCAGGACGAGCAAGGCATGGTCGAAACGATCGAGTGCAGCGGTTTTCGTCATGGCTGACGATGCTATGACGGAAACAGGCGTCTGCGCGATTAAATTCGGCGCCAACGGGCGTGCGATTTTAGGCAGGCTTTGCCCCATGACGATTCAGGCAAACCATTCTCCCGACCAGATCGCCGCGCTGCTGCAAGGCCTCTCGCCGCAATACGCGCAGACGCCTCTCCTCGACCTGCCAAGGCTCGCGGCCGAACTCGGTGTGGCCCAGGTGCTGGCCAAGAACGAGGCGCAGCGCGCGCTCGGCAGCTTCAAGTCACTCGGCGGCACCTATGCAGGCTTGCAGGCTCTGTCGCGCGCGATCGGGGGGAGCGTCGAGAGTTTGCTCGATCCGGCCCGGTCACGCGGGACATTACCGGCGCTGATCACGGCGAGTGCCGGCAATCACGGCCTCGCCGTCGCGGCTGCGGCGAAATTCGCCGGTGGGCCGGCGCGGATCTATCTCTATCCCGGCGTGCCCAAGGCGCGGGTCCGGCGCATCGAGGCGCAAGGCGCGGAGATCGTCTGGGTCGAGGGCACTTATGACGATGCGGTCGATCGTGCGGCTGCTGCGGCAAGGGCCGGCGAGGGCCTTCTGGTGGCGGATACCTCGGCCGATCCGGACGACCGGCCGGTGGCGGATATCGTCGCGGGCTATGGCGTGATGGCAGCGGAAATCCGGCGACAGGTCGGGGCCGGTGGTTCGTCGCGACCGACGCACCTCTTCGTTCAGGCGGGCGTTGGCGGCCTTGCAGCAGCCATGGCCGCCGGGCTCTCGGGCTGGCTGGCGGCGCCAGCGAAGATCGTGGTGGTCGAGCCCGCCGCAGCGGCTTGCGTCGCGGCGGCCCTGGCCGAGGGCGCTGTCGTCCGGATCGCGGGGACGCTCGACACCTCGGCCGGCATGCTGGCCTGCGGCGAGGCGAGTGCGCCGGCCCTGCGTCAACTTCAGGCGATCGGGGCGGAGGCGGTCGACGTCTCCGAGGCCGCGCTCAACGAGGCGGCGGCAGGGCTTGCGGCCGCCGGCGGCCCGGCCACCACGACCTCGGGCGCGACCGGCCTCGCCGGGCTGATGGCGGCGGCGCGCTCGCCGGGCTTGCGGGCACGCCTTGCGCTTTCGCCTGAGAGCCGCGTCCTCACGATCATCAGCGAGATGGCGCTGGACGACGCGCTGTAATGGACCTGATCTACCAGAGCCATTCGCCCTATGCCCGCAAGGTGCTGGTCTTCGCGCATGAGGCCGGGCTCGCCGGGCAGTTGCGCGTCATCCATCACGAGACCAGCCCGACCAGGCGCAACGACGCGGTCTTCGCGCTCAATCCACTTGGCAAGGTGCCGGTGCTGGTGCTGTCCGATGGTTTCGCTCTGATCGAATCCAGCGTGATCTGCGATTATCTCGGTGGGCTCGGCTCGAGGCGCCTTATCCCCGAGAGCGGCCATCCCCGCTGGTCGGCCTTGCGCCTGCAGGCTCTGGCGCAGGGGCTGTGCGATGCCGGGATCGCGCTGCGCTGGGAGACCGAGCGCCGGCCGGAGCCGCTGCGCTATCCGCCGCTGGCCGAGGGCCAGAAGGCCAAGCTGATCGAAGGCTATGATTTCATCGAGCGCGAGGCCGAGTTCGAGGGGCCGCTCGATATCGGCCAGATCGCGCTGGCGACGGCACTGGCCTGGCTGGAATTCCGCGGATTGCCGGGTTTCGCCGATGGGCGGCCGCGTCTGGCGCGCTGGTACCGCGAATTCTGCGAGCGGCCGTCGATGAAGGCGACGGCCTATGCCGGGCAGACGCATGATTGAGGGGAGAGCAATGGACCTGACAGCCCTGCACGAGGAGATGCGCAGCTGGCGGCATCATCTTCATGCCAATCCTGAGTTCGGTTTCGAGGAGAAGGGGACGGCCGCCTTCGTCGCCGCCAGGCTGCGCGAGTTCGGGCTGGAGGTGGCCGAGGGCGTCGGCGGCACCGGCGTGGTCGGCACGCTGAAGCGCGGCACGGGCAACCGGGCGATCGCCCTGCGCGCCGACATGGACGCGCTGCGCATCCCCGAGCAAGGCGAGCTGCCCTATCGCTCGCGCAATCCCGGCGTGATGCATGCCTGCGGCCATGACGGCCACACCGCGATGCTGCTTGGCGCGGCGAAGCTGCTCGCCGAGGAGGGCGGTTTCGACGGCACCGTGCGTTTCCTGTTCCAGCCCGCCGAGGAATGGGGCAGGGGCGCGCTCGCCATGCTCGACGATGGGCTGATGAGCCGCTTCCCGTTCGATGAGATCTACGGGCTGCACAATATGCCGGGCGTGCCGCTCGGGCATTTCGAGACCGCGCCGGGCCCGTTCATGTCGGCCGAGGACAATTTCGAGATCGTGCTCAAAGGACTCGGCGGCCACGCGGCCCGGCCGCAGGCGACGCGCGAGACATTGGTCGCGGCCTGTGCGCTGGTGATGGACCTGCAGACGATCGTGGCGCGCAGGATCGCGCCGACCGATATCGCGGTGGTCTCGGTGACGGAGCTTCTCACCGACGGCACGCGCAATGCCCTTCCGGGCACCGCGCGGGTGCTGGGCGATTGCCGGAGCTTCAAGGCCGAGGTGAGCGCCGAGATCGAGCAGCAGATGCGGCTCATCGCCGAAGGCGTGGCGCTGACCTATCGATGCGCGGTCGAGGTGACCTATACGCGCGAATTCGTGCCCCTGGTGAACGATGCCGAACTGACGCGCCATGCGCTTGCGGCCGCAGCCAAAGTGTTTCCGGTCGAGGCGATCCGGGCCGCGCGGGAGCCGGTGACGGCGTCAGAGGATTTCGCCCGCTTCCTCGATCATGTCCCGGGCTGCTTCGTCTATATCGGCAATGGCGAGGGATCGATGCCGCTGCATAATCCGCATTTCGACTTCAACGACGCGGCACTGCCGCATGGAATGGGCTTCCACGCGGCGATCGTGCGCGAGCGGCTGGCGGACTGAAGGACTGGAGATTCGCCGGCAGCCTGGAGTGACTTCGCTTTGGCGCGAGGGGCGGGTTACGCGCCCCTCGCACCGAAGCCGTGTTCAGTCGACCGAGACGATCTTGCCGTTGTCCCATTTGAACATGGCGAAGGCCGGAGAGGCGAGATCGCCATTCTTGTCGTAGGACAGCTTGCCGATCGCCGTCGTGACCTGCATGCCGGATTTCAGCGCCGTGCCGACCGCGGTCGCGCTGTCGGCCTTGCCAGCTTTCTCGATGCCGGCCTTGAGCACCTCGACGGCGGCATAGGCGTTGAGCGTGAAGGCTTCCGGCGGGATGCCCTTTTCCTTCAGCACTGCGACGGCCTCGGCCGAGTCGGGATTCTTCAGCGCGTCGGTCGCGTTGGTGAACAAGGTGCCGGCTGCGGTGTCGCCGCCGATCGCCCAGAACTCGGTATTGGACAGGCCCTCGCCGCCGATGATCGCGGCCTTGACGCCGGCGTCACGCAGTTGCCGGGAGAGGAGACCGCCCTCGGGGTGGTAGCCGCCGAAATAGATCAGGTCGACATTGCCGGACTTGAGCCTTGTGGTGATGGCCGAGAGGTCCTTCTCGCCGGGCGTCAGCGTCAGGTAGAGCACCTCGTTCAGGCCGCCGGCATTGATGCCCTTCTTGAAGGCGTCGGCGAGGCCTTTGCCGTAGGTGCCCTTGTCGTGGATGATGGCGATGCGCTTGTCCTTCAGGTTCTTCAGGACATAGTTGGCGGCGACCTCGGCCTGCTGGTCGTCGCGCCCGCAGGTGCGCAGGACGCTGGGCAGGCCGCGGGTGGTCAGCGCCGGCGTGGTCGCAGTCGGCGTCACCATCAGCACGCCGTTCTCGGCGAAGACGTCGGAGACCGGCATGGCGACGCCCGAGGTGACCGGACCGACGACGAAACGCACCTTCTCGCCGACCAGGAGATTGGCGGCTGAGACGCCCTGCTTGGGATCGCCGGCATCGTCGGCGAGCTTCAGCACGACCTTCTGGCCGAGGATGCCGCCCTTCTTGTTGATTGTGTCGACGGCCGCTTCGGCTCCGTTGCGCACCTGGTCGCCATAGGCTGCGATCGAGCCGGTCAGCGGCGCGACGAGGCCGATCACGATATCGGCGCGCGCAGCCGTCGCCGAGACGAGCAGGGCGGCAGCAAGCGCGGCGCCGACGGGGAATTTCAACGCGCTCATCTCAATCTCTCCTCCACTGGCACGCAGATCCGCGTGCGCTTCTTAAAGCGATGAGAGCAATCGACGACCTTGCCGCCGCGAACGGGCAGCGCCCTGCGCGGCACGCGCGTCGGATCGCTCGCGACCTGTATAGCGCGGCGGACCGGCGCGGGACATCGCGAGACGTGAATGGGAGATATCAAACTGCGAGATGATGAGCGGGCCGGACGCGCCGGCCACCACCGTCAGATCGCGGCGTCGACGATGCCGAATTTCTCGCGCAGCTGCTGGCGGTTCATGCAGGAGACGTCGTAGGTCACCTCGCGGCCCTTGAGCTCGAGCTGCTGACCGAGCTGCTTCGTCATCTTGCGGGTGACGTCGTCGATCCGCTCCTCGCAGGCCTCGAATGTGGTGAAAGAAGTCTCGTTGACCCTGGTCGTGGTGCAGGTGGGCTGTCCTGACACGCAAGCCAGGACAACCATGGTGAAGGCATCCATTCGTTCAGCCCTTCATTGCTACGATGCTGCTTTCCCCCAGCTCGGCGCAGCAATCCTAGCAAATCCCGGACCAATTTCATCAGTCGCTTGCGAGGTGCGACTGTATTTCCACCGTTGGTGTGGCGGGAGGGATACGGTCGGCGCCTCCGTTACTCGATGATATGGATGACGCGACGGGTCGAGGCTCGACGAGCACGACATTGTCGTTGGTGTAGACGTAACGATACCTGCTGACCGAGGGACCCCAGTCCGACGGGACGGGCGCGAGGTCGACATCTGGCGCGATAGTCGAGCCGATGGTGACCGTTCCTTGATGGCGTCCAGGCGGAACGAGAGACATTCGCGGCGTCGTGGCCCAGCTGCGCTAGGCCAGGCCCGCGCGAGCGCCTATCACCCGCGCGAGGGCCTATCAGAAGCCCGTCATCGAGGAGCCGCCAATGTCCACCTCCGCCGAGAGAAACAACTCGTCGAGCCGTGGCTCGTTGCCGAAGGGCGGCTTCAACGCGCTGGTGCCGGAGCTCGACGTCAGCGATATCGACATCAGCCTCGATTTCTGGTGCGGCCGGCTCGGCTTCGACATCGCCTATGACCGGCCGGCGGCGAAATTCGCCTATCTGCAGCGCGAGGGCGCGCAAATCATGCTCTGCCAGATCAACGGCCATTGGGAGGTCGGACCGTTGGAGCGTCCCTTTGGGCGCGGCATCAATTTCCAGTTCAAGGTCACGAGCCTGGCGCCCATTCTCGCGGCGCTGGCCGAGATCGGCTGGCCGCTGTTCCGCGAGCCCTATGAAGCCTAGTACCGCACCGGCGAGGACGGCGAGGGCGGCTCGCGCGAGTTCCTGGTGCAGGATCCGGACGGCTATCTGCTGCGCTTCGCCGAGGATATCGGCGAGCGCAGCGCGACCGGTTGATCCCTTCGAGGCTCCGGCGCTGCGCGCCGGAGCAGATGGCGGCCGGCGAAACGCCCGACGAGGCTATTCAGCCGGTACACCGCGGATGCCGTGCGTTGCCTGTGCCTGCACCTGGGCCCGGGCCACGACCCTGCGGCGCCAGGGCTTCAGCACGATGATCGCGAGCAGCGAGGCCGCGATATTCGCGCCGGCGGCGATCAGGAAGACGCCGTCCCAGGAATGGGCGGCCTCCTGGAGATAGTTCGCGAGCGGCACCAGCAGCGCGGCCGTGCCTTTTGCCGTGTAGAGCAGCCCGGCATTGGTCGCGGCGAATTTCGCGCCGAACGTGTCGGTGCAGGTCGCGGGGAAGAGCGAATAGATTTCACCCCAGGCGAAGAAGACGCAGCCCGAGAGCAGCACGAACCAGATCGGATCCGAGCCCCACAGGTAAAGCAGGAAGATGCCGAGCCCTTCCAGGCCGAAGGCGATGAACATCGTCTGCTCGCGTCCGATCCTGTCGGAGACCCAGCCGAAGAAGGGACGGGTGAAGCCGTTCAGGATGCGGTCCAGCGTGGCGGCGAAGGTGACCGTCGTCATGGTCAGGCCGAGAAGGGTGACGTCGATCTTGTCGATCTGCAGGTCGACCGCGATCGGCCTGAGATTGGCGGTGATCATCAGGCCGCCGGCGCCGACGGCGACGAACATTGCATACATCAGCCAGAAGATCGGCTGGCGCAGCACCTCCCCGGGAGCGTAGTCGCGGCGGCTCTGCACGTTCGTGCGCGTCACGGCCGGTGCCGGGACCTGGCCCGGCTTCGGCGCGAAGAGGAAGAGGGCCATGATGCAGATGACGATCGCCTGCCCGATGCCAAAATCGACGAAGGCCGTCTGATACCCGGATTCCGCGATCATCGACTGGATCGGCGCGACGGTGAGCGCCGAGCCGGCGCCGAAGCCGGCCGCGGTGAGGCCTGCGGCGAGGCCGCGCCTGTCCGGGAACCATTTCAGCGCATTGGCGACGCAGGTACCGTAGACAGCGCCGGCGCCGATGCCGGCGACGACCTGGCCGAGATAGAGCGCGTTCAGCGATCTGGCATAGCCGTTGATCAGCCAGCCTGCGCCGCAGAGCAGGCCGCCGAAGATGATGACGAGGCGGGGACCATACTGATCGACGAACCAGCCCTCGATCGGCACCAGCCAGGTCTCGAACAGCACGAACAGCGTGAAGGCCCATTGGATCGCGGCGCGATCCCAACCGAATTTCTGCTGGATATCGGGAACGAAGAAGGTCCAGCCATATTGGAGGTTGGCGATCATCACCATGCAGACGATGCCAATGAGCAGCTGCGTCCAGCGATAGGTATCGCTGACGCGGTGGCCGGGTTCTCCGGCCTGGAGCGCAATCGTCATGTTTCGTCCCTAAACGTTATAGCGGTTTGTGCGCCCCGCTTGAGCTTGAGTTGGTATCTGTGATGCCAGTGAACAAGCCGGCAAAGGTCCCGTCGCCGATACGCGTTCCAGCGTGACGTTCACGTCTTGGTGTGCGGGAGGTCTGCGCGCTGATACGCGCGAAGCCGCTAGAACGGGCTGACCGGAAAGAACCGCAAATACAGCCGGGCGTAGGTGCCGTCGTCCCAGAGCGTCTGGAGCGCATAGTCGATGGCACGGGTCAGCGCCGCGTCGTCCTTGCGCATCAGGAAGCTGACTCCCTCGCCGAAATAGCGGCTTTCGAGATAGGGGCCGCCGCTGAAGGCGAGCTCGTTGCCGCCGCGGCTGGCCACGAGCAGCGCCAGGGCGACGCCGTCGCCGAAGACATACTCGGCCTCGCCGCTGCGCAGCGCCGCGACGGCGGCGTTGAGATCGGGCGTCTCACGGCGCTGGGCGAAGGGCATCAGCCGCTCGAGAAAGGCCTGATGCGCGCTGCCGGCAACCACGGCGACGCGCTTGCCCTGCAGGCTGGCCGTATCGAGATCGGCGCGGGCATTGCCGCGAGTGGTGACGAAGCGAGCGGGCGAGCGGAAATAGAGATGGCTCGCGGCGAAGCGGGTACGGATCTGTGGTGTCACGTTCATCGCGGCCGCCAGGACGTCGCCGCGCGCCTCGGCGAGCGAATCGAGCAATGTATCGAAACGCCGAGCCTGGACCGTGCAGGTCCATAACAGCTTCTCACAAACGGCACGCGCCAGCTCGACCGAGAAGCCAGTCAGCGTGCCGTCCGGCGCAGTGAAATGCAGCGGCGGATAATCGTCGTCGGTGAGGAAGCGCACGACGCGTGGCGGCCCGGCATCCGGCTTGTCGAGCCTGATCCGCGGGTCCCAGAAATTGGGGATGGCGATGGATTGCGCCGCGGCCGCCACCGGAAAGAGGAGGCCGAGGCAGAACAGGTGGACGAGGACGGCCAGAGTATTTCCGCGTTTCTTCGAATCGCGAAAATTCTCCATCGTTTTGTTTTGACGCATTTTCCTCACGCGAACCGGTGTCCACTTCGCTCGAAAATGCTCAAGGCGCTTCATGGCCGCATCTCGCGCCAGAGCGGGCCGGGGATCAAGCCGGCATCGCCTCCGCCGTCGCGCGCGCGCCCTTCGCGAACAGGCTTTCGAGATGGCAGGCGACCGCCGAGGTGAAGGCGGCCTCGCGCGGCAGGTCGCTGCCGAAGATCGCCTCGATGCCGATCAGTCCCTGGCTCAGGGCCTGGGCATTGCGGCCGGCCGACGCGGCGATGCGGGCGAATTCGGCGGCGAGCGGATCGCGCACGTCGATCGCGGCGCCCTTCTCGTCAGTGCCGGTGGCGTAGCGCATCCAGGCGGCGACCCCGAGCGCGAGATGCTCAAAGGAGGCGCCGGCCTTGAGCCGGTCGCGGATCGTGCCGAGCAGGCGCTGCGGCAGCTTCTGCGAGCCGTCCATGGCGATCTGCCAGGTGCGGTGGCGAATCGCCGGATTGCGGAAGCGCACCAGCAGGGCGCGGGCATATTCGGCGAGATCGACGCCTTCAGGCGCCGGCACGGTCGGGATCACCTCGGACCAGAGCCCTTCGAGCATGCGCGACAGCACCGGGTCGGCGCTGGCCTCGGCGACCGTCTCGTGGCCGGAGAGATAGCCGAGATAAGCGAGGCAGGAATGGGCGCCGTTGAGCATGCGCAGCTTCATGAACTCGAAAGGCGCGACCTCCGAAACCATTTGCGCGCCGGCGACCTGCCAATCCGGCCGGCCGGAGACGAAGGTGTCCTGGATGGCCCATTGCCGGAAAGGCTCGCCGATGACCGGCGCCGCATCCTCCGCGCCGAGCAGCGAGGCGACCTCGGCGATGTCGGCGTCGGTGGTGGCGGGCACGATGCGGTCGACCATCGTCGCCGGGAAGGCGCCATTGGCCTCGATCCAGGCGGCGAGCCTGTCGTCGCGGAGCGCGGCGAAATCGCGGACCAGCCCGGCCAGCACCTTGCCGTTATGAGGGAGGTTGTCGCAGCTCAGCGCGGTGAAGGGGCCGAGTCCTTCGGCCATGCGCAGGCGCAAGGCGGCAACGAGCAGGCCGACGGCCGAGCGTGGCGCGGTCGGGTGCTCGAGATCGTGGATGATGTCGGGGTGGCTGTCCTTGAGCTTCCCGGTCGCCGGATCGTGGCAATAGCCCTTCTCGGTCACGGTCAGCGAGACGATCCTGGTCTCGGCGGCGGCAAGGCGGGCGATCAGCGCCGACGGGTTTTCGGGCGCTACGAGCACATCGAGAACCGAGCCGATGACACGCAGCTGCGGGCCCTCGGGCGCGCGCTTCAGAAAGGTGTAGAGCCCGTCCTGAGGCTTCAGCCGGTCGCGCTGGTCCGGCCGCTGCAAGCTGGCGCCGACGATGCCCCAGGCACCGAAAGCATGCTCCAGCGCGTCGTCGGTATATTCGGCGAGATGGGCGCGGGCGAAGGCGCCGAGACCGAGATGGACGATGCCGGGCTTCAGAGCGGCGCGGTCATAAGCCGGACGGCGGACCGAGGCGGGCAGGCCAGCGAGGCTCGTTGAGGACAATCTGGTCACGGGAACTCTCGACAGCCGGAGACGGGAGGATCAGGGCATAGGCCGGAGAGCGGGAGCCGGCAATGCCCTCGACAGGCCGCCGGCTCGGGTTGCTCCCTGGTGAGACCGGCTCGCGCCGGGCTCAGAGCTTGTAGGCTTCTTTCGCCAGGCGATAGGCGAGGTCGTGGGCGACCTCGGCGGCCTCGCCCTCCTCCAGCCGATGCTCGGCGACGAGCTTGGCGAGATAGGTGCAGTCGCAGCGGCGGGCGACGTCATGGCGCGCCGGGATCGAGAGATAGGCGCGGGTGTCGTCGTTGAAGCCGACCGTGTTGTAGAAGCCGGCCGTCTCGGTGCTCAGCTCGCGGAAGCGCAGCATCGCCTCGGGCGCATCGAGGAACCACCAGCCGGGCCCGAGGCGCAGGGCCGGGTAATGGCCGGCGAGCGGCGCGAGCTCGCGCGAATAGACGGTCTCATCGAGGGTGAAGGCGATGACCGTCAGGTTCGGCTCGTTGCCGACCGCGTCGAGCAGCGGCTTCAAAGCCGAGACGTAATCGGTCCGGCGCGGGATATCGGCGCCCATGTCGCGACCGAAGGTCTCGAACAGATAGGGGTTGTGGTTGCGATAGGAGCCGGGATGGATCTGCAGCACCAGCCCGTCATCGAGGCTCATCTTGGCCATCTCGGTCAGCATCTGGCCGCGGAAGAGGTCGGCATCCTCGGCCGAGAACTTGCCCTTCAGGATCTTGGCGAAGAGTTTTTCGCACTCGGCCTGGGTCAGGTTGGCGGTGCGGGCCGTCGGATGGCCGTGGTCGGAGGAGGTCGCCCCGCGCTCGATGAAATAGGCGCGGCGCTGGCGGTGAGCGGCGAGATAGCCGGTCCAGGTCGCGACATCCTCGCCGGTCAGCTGGCCGAACTGCTCGAGATTGCCGGCGAAGCCCTCGAACTCGGGATCGAGCACGCTGTCGGGCCGATAGGCGGTGACGACCTTGCCGCCCCAGCCGGAGGCGCGGGTCATGTCGTGCCATTTCAGGTCGTCGAGCGCGCCTTCGGTGGTCGAGATCGCCTCGATCTTGAAGCGCTCGAACAGGGCGCGCGGGCGCAGCTCCGGCGCGTCCAGCTTCTCGGCGATCCGGTCGTAGAGCTTGTCGGCATTCTCCGGCGAGAGCCGCTCGTTGATGCCGAAGATCGAGGAGAGCGAATGCTCGAACCAGAGCCGGGTCGGGGTGCCCCTGAACAGATACCAGTGCTTGGCGAAGAGGTTCCAGATCTTGCGCGGATCGCTCTCGACCTGGGCGCCGTCCTTGCGCGGGATGCCGAGCTGCTCGAGCTTGATGCCCTGCGAATAGAGCATGCGGAAGATGTAATGGTCCGGCTTGACGAAGAGCGTCGCCGGATCAGGGAAAGGCTTGTCCTCGGCATACCAGCGCGGGTCGGTATGGCCATGCGGCGAGATGATCGGCAGGTCGCGGATCGTGGCGTAGAGCCTGCGGGCGATGCCGCGCGTCACCGGGTCTGCGGGAAAAAGGCGATCATCATGCAGCAGCATCGGATTGGTCCCAACTGGAGGGTGTCCGACCTTAGGGACGGCAACCGGCAGGGTCAATATACTAATATACTAGTAAGGCAAGCGGCGGCGTGATAGCGCTATCGGGCGGCCGAGCTGATGATGCCGGCCGGAGCTCAGGACGAGGCCATGGCGATAGCCGAGCGGGACGAGAGCGGAGAGGGGCAGCGCCGCGAGCGACGTGCGCTGCCGGCCGCCCTCGCGCCGGCCGGGCGTGCGACGGCTGCCTCCTTCGTGCAGGACGAACTGCGCCGCGCGATTCTCGCGATGGAGCTGACACCGCGCACGCCGCTGATCGAGAAGGACTTGACGGCGCGCTTCGGCATCAGCCGCACGCCGGTGCGCGAGGCGCTGATCCGGCTGAAGGAGGAGGGGCTCGTCGAGATCTTCCCGCAATCCGGTACCTTCGTGGCGCGCATTCCGGCCGGTGCGATTCCAGAGGCCGTGTTCATCCGGCAAGCGCTGGAAGGTGCCGCTGTCGAGCTCGCGGCGCAGCGCGCGACCGAAGCCGATATCGCCCGGCTGGACGCGACGATCGCGCGTTCGCGCGATGCGCACCAGGCTGGCAACCAGGAAGGCTTTCACCTCGCGGATGAGGCCTTCCACGAGACGATCGCCGGCATTGCGGGCTTTCCCGGCGTGTGGCGGATCGCGCATGCAGCCAAGAGCCAGATCGACCGCTGCCGCCGCATGACCCTGCCAGTGCCCGGCCGCATGGAATCGGTGATCGGCGAGCATCTCGTCATCCTCGACGCGATGCGCCGGCGCGATGGCAAGGCGGCGGAAGCGGCGATGCGCCGGCATCTCGGCATGCTGCTGCCGGAACTCGCGACCATGCAGGCGCAGAATCCCGATTATTTCGTCTGATCGCCACCCCGTCATTGCGAGGAGGCGCAGCCGACGAAGCAATCCAAGGGGACATAGAGCGCTGCCGCCCCTGGATTGCTTCGCTGCGCTCGCAATGACGGGCGAGCGCTTTAAAGGGGCGGCGCATAGGCTTGCGCTCCGCCAGTCTCCCGCGCCATCTTGCGCCGCGAGGGCCAGGCTAGGAGCAACCGATGACGACGCGGCGCGATGTTCTTGCCGGAGCCGGCCTTGCCGCGCTCGCAGTCCAGCTGCCCGCCAGCGCCTTCGCCCAGGCCAAGGACAGCGTAATCATCGCGATGACGCTGGAGCCGCCGACACTCGACCCGACCTCGGGCGCGGCGCAGGCGATCCGCGAGGTGACGCTGCAGAATATTTTTGAGGGCCTGGTCAAGATGGACCGGACCGGCAAGCTCGTGCCTTGCCTGGCCGAGAGCTGGCAGATTGCGCCCGACAACGTCACCTACACGTTCAAGCTGCGCCAGAACGCGCGCTTCCATGACGGCACGCCGTTCACCTCGGAGCAGGTCAAGTTCTCGTTCGAGCGGGCGGTGGCGCCTGATTCGACCAACGCCCAGCGCCAGCTCTTTACGCCGATCGCCGAGATCGCGACGCCCGATCCGGCGACGGTGGTGATCAAGCTGAAGCAGCCGGCGGCTCTCTTCCTTTATGGGCTAGCCTGGGGCGATGCGGTCATCGTCGCCCAACAGAGTGCGGCCAACAACAAGACCAACCCGGTCGGCACCGGGCCGTTCAAGTTCGTGCGCTGGAACCGCGGCGACCGTCTCGAGCTCGAGCGCTTCGACGGCTATTGGGGTGAGAAGCCGGCGCTCGCCAAGGCGACCTGGCGCTTCATCGCCGATCCGCAGGCGCAGCTCGCCTCGTTGCTGGCGGGGGATGTCGACGCGCAGACCAATCTCGCCGCGCCGGAAGCGGTGGCGCAGCTCAAGGCCAATCCGAAGCTCAAGGTCACTTTCGGCAAGACCGAGGGCGAGGTCATCCTCGGCACCAACAATGCCAAGCCGCCGTTCAACGACCTGCGCGTGCGCCAGGCGATCGCGCATGTGCTCGACCGCAAGACGATCGCGCTCGGAGTCTACGGTTTCGATGTCGACCTGATCGGCAGCCATTTCTCGCCACTGCACCCCGCCTATATCGACCTGACCAATACCTATCCGGTCGATATTCCGAAGGCGAAGGCGCTGCTGGCACAGGCCGGCTTTCCGAACGGCTTCAACTGCACGCTCAAGCTGCCGCCGCCGGCCTATGCGCGGCGCTCCGGCGAGATCATCGCGGCGCTGCTGCAGCAGATCGGCATCAACGCATCGATCGAACCGCTCGAATTCCCGCAATGGCTCGAGCGCGTCTTCCGCGGCAAGGATTTCGACCTGACCGTGATCGCCCATACGGAGCCGCTCGATATCGGCATCTACGCCCGCGACGACTACTATTTCCAGTACAAGAACCCGGCCTTCAAGGAGCTGATGGCGAAGATCGACTCGACGCTCGACGAAGGCCAGCGCAACGAGCTCTACAAGGACGCCCAGCGCATCCTGGCACGTGACGCGGTCAATGGCTTCCTCTTCGTGCTGCCAAAGATCACGGTGACGGCGGCTGGGCTGGAGGGCGTCTGGACCGATTGGCCGCTGCCGATCACGCCGCTCGCCGAGGTGCGCTGGAAGTAGGTTTCGGAGCGCTCGCATGACCCTGCGTGCCGAGCCGGTCCTCCCGTCATGGTCGGGCTTGTCCCGGCCATCCACGGCTTCGCCTGTCGAGAACCGTGGCCGAGACGCGGATGCCCGCCGCAACGACGAGCATGACGGAGGAGCGCGGAGCGGCGCGACGCTCTTGGGCACGGGGCCGGCTGCGTGATTGCCTATATCCTGCGCCGTCTCTTCGCCCTTGCCGCCACCTTGGCGGGGGCGGCGCTGGTCATTTTCCTGATGCTGGAGATCCTGCCGGGCGACCCCGCGGCGGTGACGCTCGGGCTCAATGCCGCGCCCGAGGCGCTCGCGGCGCTGAGAGCTGAAATGGGGCTCGACCAGCCGGCGCCGATGCGCTTCCTGAGCTGGGTCGGTGGGCTGCTCACTGGCGATCTCGGCCTGAGCTACACCTATCGCGTGCCCGTGGCACAGCTCATCGGCGAACGCATGGCCGTGACCTTGCCCCTTGCCTTCATGGCGATCGCGCTGGCGACGCTGATCGGCGTGCCGCTCGGCATCCTTGCTGCCTCCCGACACGGCAGGCCGGAGGATGCGGCAGTGATGGTGTTCGCGCAGCTGGGCCTCGCCGTGCCGAATTTCTGGTTTGGCCTCCTGCTCGTGCTCGCCTTCGCGATCGGGCTCGGCTGGCTGCCGGCGGGAGGCTTTCCTGGCTGGCATGCCGGGTTCGCGCCGGCGCTGAAATCGCTGCTGATGCCGGCCTTTGCACTGGCCCTGCCGCAAGCAGCGATCCTGGCGCGGGTGACGCGCTCCGCCATGCTCGACACGCTGCAGGAGGATTTCGTCCGCACCGCCCGCGCCAAGGGGCTGGGCGAGCAGGTCACCATGCTACGCCACGCCCTGCGCAACGCGCTGATCCCGGTGGTCACCATCATGGGCCTGCAATTCTCGGTGCTGATCGCCGGTGCGATCATCATCGAGAATGTCTTCGCTCTTCCGGGGCTCGGTCGGCTCGTCTTCCAGTCGATCGCCCAGCATGACCTGATCGTGGTCAAGGACCTGGTCATGCTGTTCGCGGCCCTGGCGATCATCGTCAATTTCGCGGTCGAGTTGCTCTATGGGCTGATCGATCCCCGCCTGCGCGAGGCGTCATGACGGTGGCCGACGAGCCTGTGCGCACGAGGCGCTGGTGGCTGGGCGCCTCCTTCCTGATCGGCGCGGCGCTGACCGGACTGGTCGTCGCCGCGGCGATGGTCTCCTATGTCTGGACGCCCTATGCGCCGACGCAGATCGCGATACTCAACCGGCTGAAGCCGCCCTCTGCCGCGAACTGGTTCGGCACCGACCAGTTCGGTCGCGACGTCTTCTCGATGATCATGGTCGGCGCGCGCAACTCGCTGGCAGTGGGGCTGGGGGCGGTCGGCTTCGGCATGGTGGTCGGCACCACGCTCGGCCTCCTCGCCGCGATCAGGCGCGATGGCTGGCTCGACAACATCATCATGCGTGCGGCCGATTTCACTCATGCCTTCCCGGCCGTGCTGACCGCGATCATGATCACAGCGATCTACGGACCGGGGATGCTCAACGCGGTGATTGCGATCGGTGTGCTGAACCTGCCCTATTTCGCCAGGCTGGCGCGCGGCGTTGCGATCCAGATCTGGACGCGTGAATTCATCCAGGCCGCTCGTGCCGCGGGACTGACCAATTGGCAGATCACGCTGCGCCACGTCCTGCCCAATGTCGCTGGCGTGATCGTGGTGCAGGCGACGATCCAGTTCGCGCTGGCGATCCTGGCCGAGGCTGGGCTGTCCTATCTCGGGCTCGGCACCCAGCCGCCGAACCCGTCCTGGGGGCGCATGCTCAACGAGGCGCAGACCTTCATGGCGGCTCAGCCCTGGCTCGCGATCTTTCCCGGAGCGGCGATCGCGATCGCCGTGCTTGGCTTCAACCTGCTCGGCGACGGCCTGCGCGATGCGATCGATCCGCGCCTGCGGCGCAGCCGGTGATGTGAGATGCTGTTGAATGACGTTTGTTCTTGGCCCTCGTCATTGCGAGCGGAGCGAAGCGATCAGGAGCCGTCGCGCGAGCCTCCTGGATTGCTTCGTCGGCTTCGCCTCCTCGCAATGACGACGAGGCTGCCAAGATGAGGGCTGAGATTTGAGCCGAGGATATCGCCATGTCTGACGAGCTTGCCGATCTGAGCGCCGCGGAGTTGCTTGCCGCCTTCGCGGACAAGCGACTTTCGCCGGTCGCGGTGACGGAGGCGGTGATCGCGCGGATCGAGGCCTGCGAGCCGAGGCTCAACGCGCTCTATGCCTTCGATCCCGATGCGGCGCGGGCCATGGCCAAGGCGTCGGAGGCGCGCTGGCTCAGGGGCGAGGCGCTGCCGCTCGACGGCGTGCCCTGCACGATCAAGGAGAATATTGCGACCGAGGGGCTCGCCGTGCCGCTCGGAACGGCGGCGCGCGAGCATGTCGTCGCGGAGGAGGATGCGCCGCCGGCGCAGCGCCTGCGGGAAGCCGGCTGCGTCATCCTCGCGAAGACGACGATGCCGGATTACGGCATGCTCTCCTCCGGCCTCTCCAGCTTCCATCCGCTGACGCGCAATCCATGGGATCTCCGCAAGAACCCGGGAGGCTCATCGGCGGGCGCGGGCGCGGCCGGTGCCGCCGGCTACGGCCCCCTCCATATCGGCACCGATATCGGCGGCTCGATCCGGCTGCCGGCAGGCTGGTGCGGGCTCGTCGGGCTGAAGCCGAGCTTCGGACGCGTGCCGATCGACCCGACCTATTATGGCCGCGTCGCCGGGCCGATGACGCGGACCGTCGAGGACGCGGCGCTCATGATGCGGGAATTGTCCAAGCCCGATGCACGCGACGGCATGAGCCTGCCGCCGCAAGAAATCGATTGGCCGGCGCTCGACATCGACCTGGATGGCGTGAGGATCGGGCTGCTGCTCGATGCCGGGCTTGGGCTGGCGGTCGAGCCGCAGGTTCGCGCTGCGATCGAGGCCTCCGCGAATGCGTTCGAGATTGCGGGTGCCATCGTCGAGCCGGTGGCGCCGTTCCTGACGCGGGCGATGCTCGACGGGCTCGACGATTTCTGGCGCCAGCGCGCCTGGGCCGATATCGGGGCGTTGCCGCAGGAGCGTCAGGAGAAGGTGCTGCCCTATATCTTCGCCTGGGCAGAGGGCGGTCGAAACCTGGACGGTCTGCGCGTCTATCAGGGCCTGAGCCAGATGATGGCGATGCGCGATGCGGCGCTGAAGGCGATCGCTCCCTATGATTTCATGCTTTCGCCGGTCTCTCCGGTGGTGACCTATGCGGCGGAACTGGCCTCGCCGATCCATGATCCGGCGAGGCCATTCGAGCACATCGCTTTCACGGTTGCGGCCAACATGTCCGATCAGCCGGCGGTGTCGGTTCATGCGGGGCTGACGGCAGAGGGGCTGCCGATCGGCCTGCAGATCACCGGGCACCGCTTCGACGATCTCGGCGTGCTCCGCATGGCGAAGGCCTGGGAGCGCTTGCGCGGCAGCGGCGTGCCCTGGCCGCGTCTTTCATAACGGCTAGCGAGGAAGAGCTCATGGATCTGATGCTGAACGGCAAGCGCGCGCTCATCACCGGTGGCAGCAAGGGTATCGGCCGCGCCATCGCGCGGCAGCTGGCGCTGGAGGGCGTCGACCTCGTGATCGCCGCGCGTAGTGCCGGCGAGCTGGAAACGGCGGCGAGCGGGCTGGCGCGGGAGACCGGACGAAAGGTCGTCGGCCTGACCGTCGACACCAGCGATGACGCCTCGGTCAAAGCCGTGGTCGCAGGCACGGTCGCGGCGCTGGGCGGTCTCGACATCCTGGTCAACGCCGCCGCCAAGCCCGGCGGCCAGGCGCGGCCGCCGAAGCTGGCGGAGATCACCGACGCGCTGTTCTTCGACGACGTCAACGTCAAGGTGATGGGCTATCTGCGCATGGCGCGGGAGGCGGCGCCGCACATGGAAGCTGCCGGCTGGGGCCGGATCATCAATGTCAGCGGGCTCGCTGCGCGGCTGACCGGCTCGACCATCGGCTCGATCCGCAATGTCGCGGTGGCGGCGCTGACCAAGAACCTCGCTGACGAACTCGGCCCGAAGGGAATCAACGTCACCGTGGTCCATCCGGGCACTACCCGTACCGAGAAGACCCCATCGGTCGTGGCGGCGCGTGCGGCCGCCACGGGGAAGAGCGGAGAGGAGATCGAGCGGCGCATGGCCGCCAATGTCACGATCGGCCGGCTCGTCGACTCGGCCGAGGTCGCCGATATCGTCGCCTTCCTGGCCTCGCCGCGCAGCGTCGCGATCAATGGCGACGCCATCGCCTGCGGCGGCGGGGCGGCAGGCGCGATCCACTATTGAGGTCGGTCACGGAGCTTTCAAATGGAGCCCGGCCTCAATCGTCACTGCGAGCGCAGCGAAGCAATCTAGGGGCTGCCAAGCGCGCAGTCTTCCTGGATTGCTTCGTCGCTCCGCTCCTCGCAATGACGGACACAACTCAGAAGAGCGCAGTCGGCGCGAACTGCGCCAGCGCCATCACGATGAGGCCGAGCAGGCCGAGGCCGGCGCCGGTCCAGGCCAGCAGGGCCATGCCGGTGATGATCGCCGCGGAGGAGACGACGATGGCGATCTGGATCAGGCCCGAGGAGATGTCGAACTTGTCGTCGCGGGCGCCGGAGAGGTCGCGCTGGGCCTCGGCCGCCTTGGCGCGCGCCACCAGTTCCTTGCGGCCTTCGCCGGTTTCGGGCTCGGATTCGTAGCGCGCGACCGTTTTCTTCCAGTCGTCGACGCGCTTCTGCATGCGCTCGCGCGCGGCGGGATCGGAGACGGCGAGCATGGACACCTCCATCTCCTCGACGGCGGTGCGCAAGGTGGTGCTGCGGATGGTCTTGGCCTGGAAGAAGGCCCAGAGGTTCGACGCCTCGATATTGCGGGCGACGGAATCCTGCTCGGCGTTCTGGCCGAGAATCTCGGAGAAGGCCAGCATCAGCGCCAGCACGGCGATGAGCAGGGCAATCCGCTTGTTATTGCCGCCGGACGTCTCGGCGGCCTCTGCTGCTGGCGACGACATGATTCGCATCCCCCCGGAAAGTCGTGGGCGGGATGGCCGGACGGCATGACGAAATCAAGTCGATGCGAGATCACCGCGCGTCCAACCGGACGCCGAGCAGCGATCTGTCTTCGCTATCAATCCGATGTTCTAGCGCTGTGCCCGTGGATGGGCGGCGTCATAGGCTGCCATCAGCCTCGCCGAATCAATGCGGGTGTAGATCTGCGTCGTCGAGAGCGAGGCGTGGCCGAGCAGTTCCTGAATGGCGCGCAGATCGCCGCCGCGGCCGAGCAGATGCGTCGCGAAGGAATGGCGCAGGCTGTGAGGCGTTGCCGAGGAGGGCAGGCCGAGCGCGCCGCGCAGGCCCTCGACCGCGAGCTGGATGATGCGCGGCGAAAGCGGGCCGCCCTTGGCGCCGAGGAAAAGCGGCCCTTCCGGCGGCATTCGCCAGGGGCAGAGTCGGATATACTCGTCGATCGCCTCGATCACGACCGGCAGGACCGGGACCATGCGGGTCTTCTGGCCCTTGCCGATGACAGTCAGTGTGTCGCCGGCGTTTTTCGGCGCCTGGCCGCGGGACAGCGAGAGCGCCTCGGAGATACGCAGGCCGCTGCCATAGAGCAGCGAAAGCACGGCGGCGTCGCGGGCGAGGATCCAGGGCTCGCGCTCCTCACCGGCACGGATATCGGTCTGGGTGATCGCCTTGGCTGCCTTCGCCTCCAGCGGCCGCGGCAGCGACTTGCCGATGCGCGGTCCGCGCGTCGCGGCGAAAGCCGAGGCGGTGAATTTGCCGGTGCGCTCGCCGAAGCGGGCGAAGGAACGGAGCGCCGCGAGCTGGCGCATCAGGGTGCGGTTGCCGACGCCGTCGCGTCGGCGCTGGCCGAGGAAGGCGCGCAGGTCGAATGGTTTCAGCGCGGCGATATCGGCGAGGGCCGGTGCGCCGCCGAGATGGCCGCCGAGGAAGGCGGTGAACTGGCCGAGGTCGCGGCCATAGGCCTCCAGCGTCTTGGGCGAGAGACGGCGCTCGCTCGCCAGATGCGCGAGCCAGGCCTGGCGCAGGGTGTCGAAATCGGTCATCAGCGCGGAGATTCCTCGTCATGGTCGAGCCCGCCTCGTCATGGTCGGGCTTGTCCCGACCATCCACGCCTTCAGGCCGCGCATTCGCTGCTGCCGCCGCAAGACATGGATGCTCGCCACAAGGGCGAGCATGACGGCGTGACCTTAACACTCGCCGAATCGATGCTAGACACTGGCGCCATGAGCGACGAACAGGCGAGCGGGGAGGGCGGCGGCACGGTCGATGTGCTGATTCCGCTCGGGCTCGACCAGGCTTACAGCTATGCCGTGCCGCCAGGTCTCAGCCTGAAGCCGGGCGATGTCGTGCAGGTGCCGCTCGGCCCGCGCGAGACGGTCGGCGTGGTCTGGGAGATCGGCTCCGGCCGCGGCGGCAACCTGAAGCGCGTCAGCGGGCTCTACGACATGCCGCCGCTCGATCCGGCGCTGATGAAGCTGGTCGACTGGGTGTCCTGGTACACGCTCGCCGCCAAGGGCTCGGTGCTGGCGCTGGCGCTGAAGCGCCCGCCGGACGATACGCCCGAGCGACCGAAGCTCGGCGTCAGGCTGGTCGGTGCGCCGCCGGCGCGGATGACGCCGGCCCGGGCGCGCGCCATTGCCGCGGCCGAAGGCGGGCTGCTGATCGCGAAATCGGCGCTCGCGGAGGCGGCCTCGGTCAGCGCGGCGGTGATCGATTCGCTGGTCGATGCCGGCACTTTCAGCATCGAGGCGATGCCACGCGAGCAGATCGCGACGGCGCCCGATCCCGATTTCGCCCGGCCGGAGCTTTCCGAGGGGCAGGCGGAGGTCGCCGGTGCCTTGGCCGCTGCGGTGAGGGCGGCCGCCTATAACGTCACGCTGCTCGAGGGCGTCACCGGTTCGGGCAAGACCGAGGTCTATTTCGAGGCGGTCGCCGAGGCGATCAGGCTGGGGCGCCAGAGCCTGATCCTGATGCCGGAAATCGCGCTCACCGCGCAATTCATCGACCGGTTCGAGGCGCGCTTCGGCGTAAAGCCCGGCCTGTGGCATTCGGCCGTGACCGGGCGTCGGCGCGAGCGGCTGCAGGCCGCGATCGCGAGCGGCGAGGCGCGGGTCGTCGCGGGCGCGCGCTCGGCGCTGTTCCTGCCCTACAGGGATCTCGGCCTGATCGTTGTCGATGAGGAGCACGAGGCCGCCTACAAGCAGGAGGACGGCGTCAGCTATCATGCCCGCGACATGGCGGTGGTGCGCGGCAAGATCGAGAGCGCGCCGGTCATCCTCGCCTCGGCGACGCCCTCGCTCGAGACCCGCGTCAATGCCGAGCGCGGGCGCTACACACATCTGAAGCTGGAAGAGCGCTTCGGCGGGCGCGAATTGCCGGCGCTCGGGCTGATCGATCTCAGGCAGGACAAGCCGGAGCGCGGACGCTGGATCTCGCGCGGGCTGATCAAGGCGATCGAGACGAATCTGGAGGCGAAGGAGCAGTCGCTGCTCTTCCTCAACCGGCGCGGCTATGCGCCGCTGACGCTGTGCCGCGATTGCGGCCATCGTTTTCAGTGTCCGAACTGCACGGCCTGGCTGGTGGATCACCGGTTCCGCAGGGCCCTGGTCTGCCATCATTGCGGCCATGTCGAGCGCCGGCCGCAGGAATGCCCCGCCTGCCATGCACCGGAGAGCCTGACCGCCTGCGGACCGGGCGTCGAGCGCCTGGCCGAGGAGGTCGCGACGCTCTTTCCACAGGCGCGTTCGATCGTGCTGTCGAGCGATTTCCCTGGAGGTACCGAACGGCTGAAGCAGGAGCTGATGGCGGTGGCCGAGGGCGAATTCGACATCGTCGTCGGCACGCAGCTCGTCGCCAAGGGCCACAATTTCCCGGGCATGACGCTGGTCGGCGTGATCGATGCCGATCTCGGCCTGACCTCGGGTGATCCGCGTGCGGCCGAGCGCACCTTCCAGGTGCTGCGCCAGGTCACAGGCCGTGCAGGGCGGGGGGAGAAACCAGGTCGCGCCCTGCTCCAGACGCATGACCCTGGTCATCCCGTGCTGAAGGCGCTGATCTCGGGGGATCCGGAGCGGTTTTATGCCGCAGAGACCGCGGCGCGCGAGGCGGCGGGCTTGCCGCCCTTCGGCCGGCTGGCGGCGCTGATCGTATCCGGAAACACCCAGGCAGAGGCCGAAAGCCATGCCCGGGCCTTGGCGCGCTGCGCGGAAGCGCCGGGCGGAGTCATGGTGCTGGGGCCGGCGGAAGCGCCGCTCGCGGTGCTGCGCGGGCGCCATCGTATGCGTCTGATCGTGAAAACCAGCCGGGAGGTCAACCTGCAGGATTACCTGCGTAGCTGGCTGAAGCGGGCGCCGCGCGTGAAGGGTTCCGTGCGCGTCCAGGTCGATGTCGATCCGCAGAGCTTCCTTTGACGCGTTCCACAGGCGGGGAAATACGCCGCTTTGATGGCGATCTACGGATTGCGCCCCCCAAAACCACATGCTAGTGCACCGCCACATTCAGGCGTGGGGCCGCCTATAGGGCTCCTCGGCTGACGATACATCGCAGCGCCAGGACGATGCACTCCACCCTCGCTCCTGGGGGTCGCCGGTGCAGTCCTTTGAACGAGAGATGTCGAGCGTGGCTGAAGGCGGATCGGAACAGACGTTGGTGTCGGGCGTTGCCGGGCGCTATGCCACGGCCCTCTTCGAACTGGCCAGCGAGGCCAATGCCATCGACGCCGTCTCCGCCGACCTGAACAGCTTCAGCGCGATGATCGACGAGAGCGCCGATCTCAAGCGCCTGATCGAGAGCCCGGCCTTCTCCGCCGAGGAGCAGGTCGCGGCCATCAAGGCTCTGCTGTCGGCAGCGGGCATTTCCGGCATCGCCGGCAACTTCATCGGCTTCGTCGCCAGCAAGCGCCGCCTGTTCGCGCTGCCGGGCATGATCGCCGGCTTCCGGGCGCTCGTCGCCGAGGCCAAGGGCATTGTCAGCGCTCAGGTCACGGTCGCTGAGGAGCCCTCGGCCAAGCGCCTCGAGGAAATCCGCGCGACCCTCAAGGACGTCGCCGGCACGGATGTCGATGTCGCGATCAAGGTCGATCCGGCGATCATCGGCGGGCTCGTCGTCAAGATGGGCTCGCGCATGGTCGATGCGTCACTGAAAACCAAGCTCAATTCAATTCGTCTTGCCATGAAAGAGGTCGGCTGATGGAAATCCGCCCCGCTGAAATCTCCGCGATCCTGAAGGCTCAGATCAGCAATTTCGGGTCGGAAGCCTCCGTCACCGAAGTCGGTCAGGTTCTCTCCGTCGGCGACGGCATCGCCCGCGTCTACGGCCTCGACAAGGTCCAGGCCGGTGAGATGGTCGAGTTCGAGAGCGGCGTGCGCGGCATGGCGCTCAACCTCGAGAGCGACAATGTCGGCGTCGTCATCTTCGGCTCCGACCGCGAGATCAAGGAAGGCCAGACGGTCAAGCGCACCGGCGCGATCGTGGACGTTCCGGTCGGCAAGGAGCTGCTCGGCCGCGTCGTCGACGCGCTCGGCAACCCGATCGACGGCAAGGGCCCGATCAAGGCCAAGGCCCGCGCCCGCGTCGACGTCAAGGCGCCCGGCATCATTCCGCGCAAGTCGGTGCATGAGCCGATGGCGACGGGCCTCAAGGCGATCGACGCCCTGATCCCGATCGGCCGCGGCCAGCGCGAGCTGATCATCGGCGACCGCCAGACCGGCAAGACCGCCGTCGCGCTCGACACGATCCTGAACCAGAAGCCGCTGAACGAAGGCGATGACGAGAGCCAGAAGCTCTACTGCGTCTATGTCGCCGTCGGCCAGAAGCGCTCTACCGTCGCCCAGTTCGTGAAGGTGCTCGAGGAGCGCGGCGCGCTCGAATACTCGATCGTCATCGCGGCGACCGCCTCGGACGCCGCCCCGATGCAGTTCCTGGCCCCGTTCGCCGGCTGCGCCATGGGCGAGTATTTCCGCGACAACGGCATGCACGCCGTCATCATCTATGACGACCTGTCGAAGCAGGCCGTCGCCTACCGCCAGATGTCGCTGCTGCTGCGCCGCCCGCCGGGCCGTGAAGCCTATCCGGGCGACGTGTTCTATCTCCACTCCCGCCTGCTCGAGCGCGCCGCCAAGATGGGCGACGCCGCCGGCAAGGGCTCGCTGACGGCGCTGCCGGTCATCGAGACCCAGGCCAACGACGTCTCGGCCTACATCCCGACCAACGTCATCTCGATCACCGACGGCCAGATCTTCCTGGAGACGGACCTGTTCTACCAGGGCATCCGCCCGGCGGTGAACGTCGGTCTCTCGGTGTCGCGCGTCGGCTCCTCCGCCCAGACCAAGGCAACCAAGAAGGTCGCGGGCAAGATCAAGGGCGAACTCGCGCAGTATCGCGAGATGGCCGCCTTCGCCCAGTTCGGCTCGGATCTCGACGCCGTCACGCAGCGCCTGCTCAACCGCGGCGCCCGCCTGACCGAGCTGCTGAAGCAGGCGCAGTTCTCGCCGCTGAAGATGGAAGAGCAGGTCGTCGTGATCTATGCCGGCGTCAACGGCTATCTCGACCCGCTCCCGGTCAACAAGGTCCGCGCGTTCGAGGACGGCCTGCTCTCGCTGGTCCGCACCAAGCACGCCGACCTGCTGAACGAGATCGGCTCCTCGAAGGACCTTTCGGACGCGAATGCCGCGAAGCTGAAGAGCGTCGTCGAGGATTACGCCAAGGCGTTCGCCTGATCCGCAGGCGTCATGGTCGGGTCTGTCCCGACCATCCACGTCTTCGCAGCGAATGCGGCGGGCGTGGCAGGTGAGATCGAGGTTCAAGACGTGGATGGTCGACGCAAGGTCGACCATGACGGAGTGAGAGCGCCAGATGCCTTCTTTGAAGGACCTTAGAAACCGCATCGCCTCGGTGAAGGCGACGCAGAAGATCACCAAGGCCATGCAGATGGTCGCGGCCGCGAAGCTGCGCCGCGCCCAAGCCGCGGCCGAGGCGGCACGCCCCTATGCCGAGCGCATGGAACAGGTGCTGGCCAATCTCGCGGGCGGCGTCACCGGCAGCAGCGCGCCGAAGCTGATCGCCGGCACGGGCGCCGACAAGGTGCATCTGCTGGTGGTCTGCACGGCCGAGCGCGGCCTGTGCGGCGCCTTCAACTCGTCGATCGCCCGTCTGGCGCGCGACAAGGCGCTGGCGCTCAAGGCCGAAGGCAAGACGGTCAAGATCATCTGCGTCGGCAAGAAGGGCTATGACATCCTGCGCCGGCAGTTCAGCGCGGATATCATCGAGGTCGTCGATCTGCGCGGCTTCAAGCAGGTCGGCTTCGTCAATGCCGAGGCGATCGCGCAGAACATCCTCGCCCGCTTCAATGCCGGTGAGTTCGACGTCGCGACCCTATTCTTCTCGAAGTTCAGGTCGGTGATCTCGCAGATCCCGACGGCGCAGCAGATCATCCCGGCGCAGATCGAGGCGGGCACCGCCAAGAGTGAGTCGGTCTATGATTACGAGCCCGACGAGACCGAGATCCTCGAGACGCTGCTGCCGCGCAACCTGACCGTCCAGGTGCTGCGCGCCATCCTCGAGAATGCCGCCTCCGAGCAGGGCGCGCGCATGTCGGCGATGGACTCCGCCACGCGCAACGCCGGCGAAATGATCAAGAAGCAGACGCAGCTCTATAATCGCTCGCGTCAGGCGATGATCACCAAGGAACTCATCGAAATCATCTCCGGCGCGGAAGCGCTGTAACGCCTAGGCCTGCGGCGCCGTCGCCCGCAGGTCGTCCGAAACGCTTAAACGCGCATCCGAGGTTCGAACCATGGCCAAAGCCGCTACCAAGACCACCAAGACGAAGACCGACGAGAAGCCCGCCAACACCGGCACCGGCCGCGTCGCGCAGGTCATCGGCGCCGTCGTCGACGTGCAGTTCGACGGCGAGCTCCCTGAGATCCTCAACGCGCTTGAGACGCAGAACCTCGGCAACCGCCTGGTCCTCGAGGTCGCCCAGCATCTCGGCGAGAACACCGTCCGCACCATCGCGATGGACGCGACCGAAGGCCTGATCCGCGGCCAGGAGGTCACCGATACCGGCGCGCCGATCGCGGTTCCGGTCGGCGACGAGTGCCTGGGCCGCATCATGAACGTCATCGGCGAGCCGGTCGACGAGGCCGGCCCGATCCTGACCACCAATACCCGCGGCATCCACCAGCCGGCTCCGTCCTACGCTGAGCAGGCCACGGAAGCGCAGATCCTGGTCACCGGCATCAAGGTCGTCGACCTGCTGGCCCCCTACGCCAAGGGCGGTAAGATCGGCCTGTTCGGCGGCGCCGGCGTCGGCAAGACCGTGCTGATCATGGAGCTGATCAACAACGTCGCGAAGGCCCATGGCGGCTACTCGGTGTTCGCCGGCGTCGGCGAGCGCACCCGCGAGGGCAACGATCTCTATCACGAGATGATCGAGTCGGGCGTGAACAAGAAGGGCGGCGGCGAGGGTTCCAAGTGCGCCCTGGTCTACGGCCAGATGAACGAGCCTCCGGGCGCCCGCATGCGCGTCGCGCTGTCGGGCCTGACCGTCGCGGAAGATTTCCGCGACCGCGGCCAGGACGTGCTGTTCTTCGTCGACAACATCTTCCGCTTCACACAGGCCGGCTCGGAAGTGTCGGCTCTGCTGGGCCGCATTCCCTCGGCGGTGGGCTATCAGCCGACGCTCGCGACTGACATGGGCAACCTGCAGGAGCGCATCACCACAACCAACAAGGGCTCGATCACCTCGGTGCAGGCGATCTACGTGCCCGCAGACGACCTGACCGACCCGGCCCCGGCGACCTCCTTCGCCCACCTGGACGCCACGACCGTGCTGTCGCGCTCGATCGCGGAAAAGGGCATCTATCCGGCGGTCGATCCGCTCGACTCGACCTCGCGCATGCTGTCCGCCGCGATCGTCGGCGAGGAGCACTACGCCATCGCCCGTCAGGTCCAGCAGATCCTCCAGCGCTACAAGGCCCTGCAGGACATCATCGCGATCCTGGGCATGGACGAGCTCTCGGAAGAGGACAAGCTCACCGTCGCCCGCGCCCGCAAGATCGAGCGCTTCCTGTCGCAGCCGTTCTTTGTCGCCGAAGTCTTCACCGGCTCGCCGGGCAAGCTCGTCGCGCTCGAGGACACGATCAAGGGCTTCAAGGGCCTGGTCGAGGGCAAGTACGACCACCTGCCGGAGGCGGCCTTCTACATGGTCGGCTCGATCGACGAGGCGGTCGAGAAGGCTCAGCGCCTGGCCGCCGAGGCGGCGTAAGGCTTACAGCCACGCCTCTCGGGCTGCCGCAGGCGGAACTTCGGGGCGTAGCAAACGTCATTCTCGGGCTTGTCCCGAGAATCTCCGGACAAGAGAGCACTGGTCTCAGAGATGGTCGGGTCAAGCCCGACCATGACGAGCCTGGGAGAGATCGCCGATGGCCACCTTCAAATTCGAACTCGTCTCGCCGGAGAGCATCCTGTTCTCGGGTGAGGTCAACAGCGTGATCGTGCCGGCGGTCGAGGGCGAGATGACGGTTCTGGCCGGTCATGCCCCGGTCGTCGCGACGCTGAAGCCCGGCATTCTCGTGCTGATCAAGACCGATGCCAGCAATGGGAAGGAATTCTTCGTTTCCGGCGGCATCGTCGAGATCAACCCGACCGGCATGACGATCCTGGCCGAGCAGGCCAAGTTCATCGAAGATGTCGACACCGCAGTGCTCGATCAGGAAATCCTGACCGCCGAAACGCGCCTCGCGGCTGCGCCGGAGGACGAGAGCGAGCAGCGCCGCCTGCACGACCAGCTCGTACAGCTCAAGGAATTCCGCGCGGTCTTCGAAGAGCGCCGGGCGAACTGATCTCAGCCACCATCCGCTGTATTGAAAAGGCCGCGTGAGCGGCCCTTTTGCTGTTCGCGTCTCCACGAGAGACGGATCCGAGGGAACGCGTGGTCCGGGCTGACGCAACGGCGATCGCTGCGCGCTGCGCAAAGTTCCCTACTCATAAGATCCGTAGACGGCGGCGATACGCCTTGTAGTCTTCGCGTGACTGCATATCCGCGCGAGGTCGACATGAAAGCTTATCTCCACGCCGACGGGAATCATTTCGACATCTTGTGGAATGTGGACTGCTCCGTCGGAAAGGGCGGGCAGAACAATATCAGGACCGATGTGCTCTACATCCAGTGGTACTATCGGCTCGCCACGGACCAGGCGGAGACGCCGCCCGATCGCAAGGAGATCTACCGCCAGGTCGCGCTGAGCGGTGCCTGTACCGGCATGGATTCAGATCCGCTGGTTCGGGCGATCACGCTGCACCAGCGCTCGATCAACCATCCGCAGGTGGACGGACGCGTCAGCGTCGCGACCGGCAACGGCAAGCTCGGCGGCAGCGCCTTCTTCGTGCTTCGGCTGGGCGCGCGCATCGCGAACATGTATCCGGAGCTGTGGCCCCGACTCGACAAGATCCCGCATTGCCCGCTCGAGGTGGCCGGGGCCGTCAAACAGACGATCCCGCATGTCTGACGGACCGCCTCATTCCCCCATTGCGATCAGGCTGGCATTTCCGCCGGCGGCCGCAGTGTTGATCGTAACGGTCTGCTCGGTGGCGAAGCGGGCGAGGTAATGCGGGCCGCCGGCCTTGGGGCCGGTGCCGGAGAGGCCGTGGCCGCCAAAGGGCTGCACGCCGACGACCGCGCCGATGATGTTGCGGTTCACATAGACATTGCCGGTGGAGAGCCGCTCGGCGACGCGCTCGACCGTGGTCTCGATCCGCGAGTGGACGCCGAGCGTCAGGCCGTAGCCGGTCGCGTCGATCTGCTCGATCACCTTGTCGAGCTCGCCGGCCTTCCAGCGCACGACGTGCAGGATCGGTCCGAAATGCTCCTGGGTCAGGTCTGCGACCTTGTCGAGCCTGACGATATGTGGCGCGACATAGTTGCCGCTCAGGCCGGGCTCGGAGCCCGCCCATTCGAGCCGGCCGAGCTTGCGCATCGCCGCGACATGCGCGTCGAGCCGCTGCTTGGCGGGCGCGTCGATGACAGGGCCGACATGGACGTCGAGCGCGCGGGGATCGCCGAGCTTCAGTTCCTTGGCGGCGCCCGTGATCATCTCCAGCACCTTGTCGGCGACGTCCTCCTGCACGACGAGCAGACGTAGCGCCGAGCAGCGTTGGCCGGCGGAGCGGAAGGCGGAGGTCACGACATCGTCCGAGACCTGCTCGGGCAGGGCCGTCGCATCGACGATCATGGCGTTGAGGCCGCCGGTCTCGGCGATCAGCGGCACGATCGGGCCGTCCTTGGCGGCGAGCGTGCGATTAATGTTGCGCGCGGTCGCAGTCGAGCCGGTGAAGGCGACGCCGGCCACGGCGGGATGGGCGACGAGCCTGCCGCCGACATCGCCGCCGCCGGGCACGAGCTGCAGCGCGGTCACCGGTACGCCGGCCTCGTGCAGGAGCTTCACCGCGACGGTCGCGAGCAGCGGTGTCTGCGGCGCCGGCTTGGCGACGACGCTATTGCCGGCGACGAGGGCGGCGGCGACTTGCCCGGTGAAGATCGCGAGTGGGAAATTCCAGGGCGCGATGCAGAGGAAGGGGCCGCGGCCGCGCAGGATCAGCCGGTTCTCCTCACCGGTCGGGCCGGGCAGGACAAGCGGCGTGGCGAAATGCGCCTCGGCCTCGGCCGCGTAGTAGCGGCAGAAATCGACGGTCTCGCGCACTTCGGAAATCGCGTCGTCGAGCGTCTTGCCGGCCTCGGCCTGAAGCAGGGCGAGAAGCAGGCCGCGCCGCTCTTCCATCAGGTCGGCGGCCTTGCGCAGGGCGGCTGCGCGGCTGCGGGCCGGCGTCTCGCTCCAGGCGCGGAAGCCGGCCTTGGCGGCGAGCATGGCGCGGTCGGCCAGCGTCTCGTCGGCTTCGGCGACAGTGCCGATCTGCTTGCCGTCGATCGGCGAGAGGACCGGGCACGGCGGCTTGCCCTCCGGCTTGCCATCGATCAGCGCGGTTGCAGGTGGGAACGGCTTGCCCGCGGCAGTGGCGATCTCGGCCTCGAGTGCGGCGAGGCTCGCGGCATCGCCGAGCTCCGTGCCGGCCGAGTTCCGGCGGCTCGCGCCATACATGTCGGCGGGCAGCGGGATACGGCGATGGCGCGCGCCGGCAGGCGAGCCGATCAGATCGGCCGGCGGCACCAGCAATTGCGCGATCGGCACGTCGGGATCGCCGGAGACGCTGACGAAGGAGGAATTGGCGCCATTCTCGAGCAGGCGGCGCACGAGATAGGCGAGCAGGTCCTGATGGCCGCCGACCGGCGCATAGGTGCGGCAGGCAAAGCCGGCATTCTCGGTCAGAAGCTTTTCGTAAAGCGCCTCGCCCATGCCGTGCAGGCGCTGGAACTCGAAACCCTCGGCATTTCCCGCCATCTCGGCGACTGTGGCGACGGTGAGCGCGTTATGCGTGGCGAATTGCGGGATGATGCGCGGTCGTAGCGCCAGAAGCTGCCTGGCGCAGGCCTCGTAGTTCAGGTCGGTCATCGCCTTGCGGGTGAAGACCGGATAGTCGGGCAGGCCGCGCTCCTGGGCGCGTTTCAGCTCGGTATCCCAATAGGCGCCCTTGACGAGGCGGACCATCAGGCGCCGGTCATGGCTCTCGGCCAGCGCCGCGATATGATCGATCACCGCGGAGGCGCGCTTCTGATAGGCCTGGATGGCGAGGCCGAAACCGTCCCAACCGGCGAGCGAGGGATCGGCCATCACGGCGTCGATGACATCGAGCGAGAGTTCGAGCCGGTCTGCCTCCTCGGCATCGACGGTGAAGTTGAGATCGTAGGCCTTGGCCTTGCGCGCGAGATCGATGACCTTGGGAACGAGTTCGCTCAGCACGCGCTCATGGCTCGTGGCCTCGTAGCGCGGGTGCAGGGCCGAGAGCTTGACCGAGATGCCCGGCCGGTTCGGCAGCGGCTCGTTGCCGGCGGAGCGGCCGATGGCGTCGATCGCGGCGGTATAGGAGGCGAAATAGCGGTCGGCATCGGCCTGCGTGCGAGCGCCTTCGCCGAGCATGTCGAAGGAATAGCGGTAGAGCTTGCCGGAGCCGGAGCGGGCGCGCTTCAGCGCCTCCTCGATGGTCTGGCCGAGCACGAAATGATTGCCCATGACGCGCATCGCCTGGCGCGTCGCGGTGCGCACGGCGGGCAGGCCGAGACGCTTGGAGAGATTGCCGATGATGCTGGTCGGGGTCTCGCCGGGCTGGATGATGCGCGAGGTGATGCCGAGCGCCCAGGCCGAGGCCGAGACCAGGAAGGCGTCCGACTTGGATTCGTGATGGGCGAAATCACCCTGGCCGAGCTTGTCCTCGATCAACCGGTCGGCCGTGGCGGCATCGGGCACGCGCAGCAGCGCCTCGGCCAGCACCATCAGCGCCAGGCCCTCCTTGGTCGAGAGCGAATATTCGCGCAGCAATTCCTCGATGCCGCCCAGGCCGACCTTGCGGTTGCGGATCGCCTCGATCAGGCCGGTGGCACGCTGGTCGATCCGGGCTTTGGCAGCAGGCTCCCGCTTTGCAGCAGACAGCAGTCGACCGGCAATCGCGGCGTCATCCTCGGCATAGGGCGCGCGGAAGGCGGCCACTGGATGAGCGGCTGGGCGAGGGGCGGGGGCGGCCATGACGAGCTCCAGACGAGGAAGCGGGATGATCTGCAGAATCGTTCCGAGTTCGCGGGATATCAATAGGCATTTCAGCCCGTTTGGCGTAAGAGTCTCTACAGGAGTCTCAATCAATAGAGAATTATCCTGTGTTAGATCGCACCGACCGCCGCATCCTCTCGCTGCTGCAATCGGACGGCCGCATTGCCGGCGTCGAGCTTGCCGAGAAGGTCGGGTTGTCGCCGACCGCGACGGGCGAGCGGCTGAAGCGGCTCTCCCGCGACGGCTACATCACCGGCTATCGCGCCACGCTCGATCCGCTGAAGCTGGGCTTGAACCTGCTCGTCTTCGTCGAGGTCTATCTCGACAAGACGACGCCGGACGCGTTCGAGCGCTTCGCCAATTCCGTGAAGCGGGCGCCGGAGGTGCTGGAGTGCCATATGGTCGCAGGCGGTTTCGATTATCTGGTCAAGACCCGCGTCGCCGACATGAACGCCTATCGCCGTTTTCTCGGCGAAGTGCTGCTGGCGCTGCCGGCCGTGCGGGAAACGCGGACCTATGCGGTGATGGAGGAGGTCAAGACCGACGGGGCGCTGCCGCTCTGATAGGATCTACACTGATTTTGGAGCGCGTCGCGACGCGTTCAAGACCAGTACGGACCGTAGCCCTCGAAGCTGGCTTAATGCCGCGTTCATGTGGGTCCTGCATGATCTGCACCAGGCCCGTTCGAACGAAGGATGTTGCGTCCACTCGAGCGCATAAGCTTCTCGGCATGGGCCTTGCTGGGCTGGCGGCAGCCTCGCTGCCCACCCCGATCTTTTCGCCTGAGCCGAAGCCGGAGCTGTGATGTCTGCGCCGAATATCCAGAGAGCGAATGGCCCGCGCCGCTGGCTGCAACTGGTTGGCGCACTCATCGCCGCGATGCTCGGTCTCAGCGGCCTGCATTCGGCCTCGGCCCAGACGCCGGTGCGCTTCACGCTGGACTGGCGCTTCGAGGGTCCGGCCGCCCTGTTCCTGATGGCGCAGGAGAAGGGCTATTTCCAAGCCGAAGGGCTCGACGTCACCATCGATGCCGGCAACGGCTCGCGGGAGACGATCCCGCGCGTGGCCTCGGGCAATTACGACGCCGGCTTTGGCGATGTGAACACGCTCATCCGGTTTCGCGACGAGAATCCGAATATCGACATGAAGGCGGTGATGATGGTCTATGACCGCCCCGCTTTCTCCATCGTCGCCCGCAAGAGCCGCGGCGTCACCAACGATGTGAAATCGCTCGAAGGCAAGAAGATCGGCGCTCCGGCGCTGGACACGGCCTTTGCACAATGGCCGATCTTCAAGGCGGTCACCAAGCTCGACGACAGCAAGATCCGGCTGGAGAATGTCGGCTTCCCGGTGCGTGAGCCAATGCTCGCGGCGGGAGAGGTCGATGCCGTGTTCGGCTTCGCCCATTCCTCGTATATCACCCTCAAGTCGCGCGGCGTGCCAGCCGAGGACATCGTCACCATGCTGATGGCGGACTACGGCGTGGAACTCTACGGCAATGCCGTGATGGTCTCGCCAAAATTCCTGGCCGAGAAGCCGGATGCGGTGCGCGGGCTGCTGCGGGCGATCGCAAAGAGCATCAAGGCGGCGATTGCCGATCCCGATCTGGGCGCGAGGCTGGTGGTCCAGCGCAATGACATCGCCAGGCCCGAGGTCGAGGCCGAGCGGCTGAAGATGGCGATCGACCAGAATGTCATGACGCCCTGGGCCAAGGCCAATGGTCTCGGCGGAATCGATCCGGCGCGCTGGGCGCGGGCGCTTGACCAGCTCGCGCTGGCAGCCCCGTTCAGGGACAAGGAGAAGGCCGGCGCGGCCTTCACCGGCAGCTACCTGCCGGCTCCGGCCGAGCGCGGCTTCTGAGAACCCAGGGGCCGCGAGCGCTCGCTCGCGGCGAATGGCTGCAGGGCGGCAAGCGAATGGCGGGCGGCGAAGAGCGGTGCTAGAAGCGTGACGCTTTGACGACGGCGCCAGACCGTCCCCCGTATCACTCTCGCTTCAGACCCGATGCTGCCAGACTTGCGCGATTACGACAGCCTGCGCGCCGCGTTCCGCTGGCGGATTCCCGAGCGCTACAATATCGCCGCCGATGTCTGCGACCGCTGGGCCGAACACGAGCCTGAGCGGACCGCGATCATCGAGGTCGCACCTGGCCAGAGCGCGGCGCCGGTCACGTTCGGCACGCTGAAGGCACAGTCGAACAGGCTCGCCAATGCGTTGCGGGCACGCGGTATTCGTGCCGGTGACCGGGTCGCGATCCTGCTTCCGCAGGGGCGGGCGGTGCTGGTCTCGCATCTCGCCGCCTATAAGCTCGGTGCGATCGCCGTGCCGCTGGCGGCGCTGTTCGGCGTCGATGCGCTGGCCTATCGCCTCGGCGATTCCGGCGCCAGGGCGATCGTGACCAACGCTGCCGGCCTCGCCAAGCTGAGGCAGATTGCCGAATTGCCGCGCGAGTTGGAGCTGATCGTCTCGACCGACGGGGCCGATACCGGTGCCGAGGATTGGGAGCGCCTGCTCGCGGCGGCGAGCGCGGATTTCGCGCCAGTCGCGACCGGTCCCGACGATCAGGCGCTGATGATCTACACCTCCGGCACGACCGGCAATCCCAAGGGCGCCTTGCACGGCCATCGCGTCCTGCTGGGGCATTTGCCGGGCGTGCAAATGGTGCACGAGTTCCTGCCGCAGCCCGGCGACCTCGCCTGGACCCCGGCCGACTGGGCCTGGGCCGGCGGGCTGCTCAACATGCTCTTGCCGGCGCTGCATTTCGGCGTGCCGGTCGTGGCCTGGCCGCAAACGAAGTTTGATCCGGAGGCAGCTTTCGGGCTCATGGCCGAGCTCGGCATCCGCAATGCCTTCATCCCGCCGACGGCGCTGAGGATGCTGCGTGCGGTCGAGCGGCCGCGAGAGCGCTTCGCCCTCAAACTGCGCACCATCGCCTCGGCTGGCGAGGCGCTTGGCGCCGAGACGCTGGAATGGGGCCGGGAGGCGCTCGGCCTCACCATCAACGAGGCCTATGGCCAGACCGAGTGCAACCTCGTGCTCTCCTCCTGCGCCGCGATCGGCATCAGCCGGCCGGGCTATATCGGCAAGGCGACGCCCGGCCATGAGGTCGCGGTGATCAGGCCGGACGGCTCGCCCTGCGCGCCGGAGGAGGAAGGGCAGATCGCGATCCGGAGGCCGAACCCGGTGATGTTCCTCGGCTATTGGAACCGGCCCGAAGCGACGGCGGAGAAATTCATCGGCGACTGGATGACGACTGGCGACCAGGCGGTCAGTGATGCGCAGGGCTATGTCCATTTCGTCGGCCGCGACGACGACGTCATCACCTCCTCGGGCTATCGTATCGGCCCGGCCGAGATCGAGGATTGCCTGCTGCGGCATCGCGCAGTCGCGCTAGCGGCGGTGGTCGGCAAGCCGGATGCGCTGCGCACCGAGATCGTCAAGGCCTTCATCGTGCTGAAGCCGGGCATCTCGCCTTCGCCGGAGCTGGTCGGCGAGCTTCAGGACTTCGTGCGCCAGCGGCTTTCGGCCCATGAATATCCGCGCGAGATCGCCTTTCGCGAGGAGCTGCCGCTGACCACCACCGGCAAGATCATCCGCCGGCTACTGCGCGCCGAAGCCTGAGACCGCGCCAGCGCAGCGCGTCGCGAGCGCGCAAGGCGATGTGCTTCGGTGAGTGCTCGACCGCTGCGCTCAGCGTCAACGTGCCGATCGGCACCGACCCGTTTCCCGAAAACGCCTCTCCTCTGCGTCGCAGGATCTGGCGCGATGGCGTCGCCTGCTGCATCAGCGCCAGCAAAAGGCGCTCAGGCTCGAAGAGCGCATAGGCCTCGTCCTGCGTCGAGGTGTAGAGCCAGCTGCGCTGCGCCTTGCCGAGGATGATGGCGCCGGCGATCGGCCGCTCGTCCAGCATCAGCAGGCCGGTGCGGCATTGCCGGATGCGGGCGAGGCCGCGCGTCATCGCCCGGACGAAGCCGACCTCGCGTGTATCCTGCAAGGTCGCGCTGCGGGCGCGGGCGCGCGAGCCCGAGGCTTCGATCGCCAGCACGAGCTCGATCGCGTCGCGGATGTCGCTGCGCGCGCCGGCCTCGACCAGCGTGACCTTGCCTTCGCGGGCGAGCGCGTCGCGCAATGCGTTGGGATTGCCGGGTTCGGCGCGGCGCCGGGCGAGGGAGGGCGTGGCCGGTTCCGGCTTGAGCGGCAGGCCGAGCCGCTCGCTGCTGGCGCGCAGGGCTTGGGCGAAGGCGCCATCAAGGTCGATCGCACGCAGGATGAGGCCGCGCCTCGCCGGCTTGCGGGTCATGATCGCGTCGAGAACTGCGCCGCCGCGCTCGCGGTCGATCAGCGGTGCGCCGCTGAAGACGCGCGCGTCTGCAAGCGCGGTGAGCATGTCGGGGCCGAAGAGGCGGCCTTGCGGCAGGCAGGGCAGGAAGCCCATCAGCCGGCGTGCCGGGCTGGTCTCTCCGCCCTGCCAGACGAGGATGGCAGCGGCATCGCGGAAGGCGACGAGATGCTGCGCGGCCGCCAGCGCGAAATCGGGCTCGAAGAACGGATTGGGTTCGAGCGCGCGGGCGGCGAGATTGCTCCAGGCGGTCCTGATCTCCGCGCAGTCCAGAAGTGGCTTGAATTCGAGATGGAGCGGCCCGTCCGGTGCGGGAGCCGCAATCGAACCCGCAGGCAGCGGCGAGCTGCCGGCGCTCAAGCCTTTCAAAGCAACGATCCGGTTCATCCGACCCTGCCTGTTCGTGCTGGATCGTCCCGGTGCGGTTCCGTGCCAGTTTGGCAAGAGAACGGGTGCCGGTCGGGCGATCAGCCTTCAGGCTTCAAGATCGGGGCCAGGAGCGGCTGTCTCAAGCCATGGCGGGCTTGGCCGCCTGGCCGAGGAAGGCGGCCCAGAGTCGCTGGACCATGGTCTCGTCGAGATCCTTGACGATCAGGACGAGGCGCGAGCGCCGGTCGGCATCGGGCCAGCGCTCTAGCAGGAGGGGCTCGTGCAGGATCTGCTGCACGGCATGGACGAGGAGCGGCTGGTCGGGGTTCTCGCTGAGTGCGACCAACCCCTTCAGCCGAAGCAGCTTCGAGCCATGGGTCGAGCGCAGCAGCGTCCAGAACAGCTCGAAGCTCGCGAGATTGATCGGCGTCTCCGCGGTCAGCGCGAAGGCGCGGATGTTTTCATCATGGCGGTTGACGTCGTGCTGATGGTGGTGCGCGTGGCCATGGCCGTGATGGTGATGCCCATCATGCTGGTGCGCATGGTCATGCTCGTGATGGCCATGATCATGGCCGGGGCCGCCCAGGGCCTCGACGGCGAGCCAGTCCCTGACCGCTTCGGGCCTCTCGCCGAGATCGTAGAGCCCGGCGCTGATCAGGGTGTCCGCGGCGGCGTCCGGGCTGAGCAGCCTGATGCCGGGATTGAGCGCCGCCAGGCGCTGCCGCAGCGCCTCGGCCTGAGCGGGATCGTCGAGCAGGTCGGTCTTGGTCAGGACGATGCGGTCGGCGGTAATGACCTGCTTGCGCGCCTCCTCGTGCGCATCGAGCGTCGCCATGCCATTGACCGCGTCGACCAGCGTGACGACGCCGTCGAGCCGGAAGCGCAGGGCGAGATAAGGGTGGTTGATCAGGACGTTGAGGATGGGAGCCGGATCGGCGAGGCCGGTCGTCTCGATCACCACGCGCTTGAAGCGCGCGACGCGGCCGTTGTCGAGCCGGCGCAGCAGATCCTCGAGCGTGATGATCAGGTCGTCGCGGATGGTGCAGCACAGGCAGCCCGAGGCGAGCAGGATCATGTTCTCCTCGACACCCTCGATCAGCTGGTGGTCGAGGCCGATCTCGCCGAACTCGTTGACGATGACGAGCGTGTCGGACAACCCCGGGTCCTTGAGCAGGCGGTTCAGCAATGTCGTCTTGCCGGCGCCGAGGAAGCCGGTCAGCAAGGTGAGCGGGATCGGGGTAGGTTTCTCGGTCATGCGTCGCGCCGTCTTGGTCGGCGCTCAGCGCGCCCGATTTTGTTCTAATATTACATTGGCCATGATGGCGCCGACGACAAGGGCGCCGCCTGCATATTGCATCAGCCCGAGACGCTCGCCGAGGACCAGGGCGGCGATCAGCACCGAAAAGACCGGCTCGGCGCAGAACGCAAGTGCCGCCGGCCCGGGAGCGACGCGCGTCAGCGCCATGACCTGGAGCAGGAAGCCGAGCAGATAGCTGCCGGTCGTGATGGCGAAAGCGATCGGGGCCGCTGCGACCGCCTGCGGCGGCTGGAAGCCGGCGGCCAGCCAGAGGATCGCGATCGTGACCGGCAGGATCAGCAGATGCGTCCAGAACAGTTTTGGCGCGAGCGGCGTCGGCGCGCAGGCCGAGGCGGCGAAGAACTGCGCCGCCGCCAGCATGGCGGCGGCAAAGGCGAGAGCGAGGCCGCGCGGATCGAGACTGTCCAGGCTGGGACCGACCACGAGCGCGACGCCGAGGAAGGCGATGAGCGCGACGACGAGCCTGCCCGGGCTGAAGCGGGCGGGCATCAGCACGGATTCCGCGAGCACGATCAGCACCGGGTAGGTGTAGAACACCACTGCAGCGATGGTGACGGGTACGAAGGCGACCGAGGAGAGATAGGCCGAGCCGACCAGCGCGCTGGTCAGGCCGAAGGCGATCAGCGGCCTGACCTGGCCGGGTGGGATCTTCCAGGATACGCGCAGCACCGCAGCGGCGGCGATGACGAGCGCCAGCATGATGAAGACGCGGTAAAAGACCAGCAACGGGCCGCTCAGCCCGGCCTGGCCGGCGAGCTGGGCGCTGACGATGTTGCTGCCATAGGCAGCCGCCGAGGCGAGGGCGAGCGCGATGCCTTGCCGCCGTGCGGCGCTGTCGCCCCCCATGATCCGTCAGGCTCAGGCGTCGGTGTTCGGCTTGGCCTTGGGCTTCGGCGCCGGCTTGGCGGCGGGCTTTGCTGGCGGCTTGGCCGCGGCATGGCTCGGCTTGGCCTTGCTCTCGGCCTTGGCCTTGCCATCAGCCTTGGCCTTGGACGCCTCGGGCTTGGCGAGAAGCGGCCTGGCAGGGGAACGCGCCGCCTGCTTGATGCCGGCGGCTGCGCCGGGGCGCAGGCTGGTCGCGGTCGCGGCGCCGGGCTGGATCGCGCCCTGCAGTCGCAGCGGGCCGCGATCGGCCGTGCCGTTCGTCTGCGGCTGCTGATTATCCTCGGCGGCGCCGGTCGGGGCGAAGGCCCGGGTCGTGCCGGAGATGCTGCCATTGCTGGATGGCGTACGGGCCGAGGGGCTGGCGAAGAGGCCGGCCGCAACGGGGGCGCCCGGCGCGATCGTGGGTACTGCTCCGCGCGCCACCTGGGTGTCGGCCCGGTTGGCGACATTGGCGGCGAGCGGCGCCGTCGCCGAGCCGGGCGAGCGCCCGAAGGCGACCGGGATCGGCGCCACCTGGGCGCGCGGCCCGAGCGAGATACGGCCTGAGCTCGAGCGGCTCAGCATAGCGCCGGTCGCGGCCGGCTGCGCGCCGGCGATCGGAAAGCGGTCGGAGGTGCCTTCGGCATTGCCGCCAACGGCCTGAACGGCGGCGCTGGTGATTGGCCCGGCGGATTCGGCATCGTCGGCGAGCGGAGCGCCACCGCCCCGGCGACGGATATCGTCGCAGACGCTATAGGCCCGGCCGCCACTACCGGAGGGAAGGCTGGCGATCGTATAGCCGCTGCCGCCCCATTTCGAGAAACCGTCGTCGAGGAGCTGCGCCGCCTTGACCGTGCGTTCGGTCCCGGAGGCCGCGCCGAGCACGATGGCGATCAGCGTGCGGCCGCCGCGGTTCGCCACCGCCACGACATTGAAGCCTGATGGGCAGGTGAAGCCGGTCTTCATTCCGGTAATGCCGGAATAGCGGCCGACGAGCCCGTTGGTGTTGTGGATGATCTGCCGGCCGAGCTGAAGCGCGCCGATATTCCAGTAGCCCGCATATTCCGGGAAATCATGCATCAACGCCATGGCGAGCACGGCGAGGTCGCGGGCGCTGACCTGCTGGTTCGGGTCGTGCCAGCCATTGGGATTGGTGAAATGCGTGTCGCGCATGCCGAGCCGCTGGGCCTCGGCATTCATCATCGAGACGAAGGTCGGCACGTCGCCACCGACGCCCTCGGCCACGACATAGGCGATGTCGTTGGCCGATTTGACCATCATGATGCGCAGCGCGTTGTCGAGCGTGATCTCCTGGCCCGGCTTGATATAGACCTTCACGCGCGGCTGGCTGGCGGCGAGCTTCGAGGCCGGGATCGCGGTCTCGAGCCCGAGACGACCCTCGCGCACGGCTTTCAGCGCCAGGTAGATCGTCATCATCTTCGTCGTCGAGGCCGGGTGCCAGGCCTGGCTCGGATTCTCGCTCGAGAGCACTTCACCGCTATTGGCATCGACCACGAGACTGGTGCCCGCGAGCGCCGGAGCTGCGGCTGCAAGGCCAAGGGCAAGGGTGAAGGCGAAGCGGGATGCGATCATCGGGCGGGTCTTGAACCTGTCTTGGACGAGGGTTGAGGGTTCAACGCGACGCGTGCGGCATTTTCGAGACGGCGGGTTCGGCAACTCCGCCCGTTTGTGCATACCTACCCTTTGCTGAGCGATTTGCCTAGTCGGGCAGCCAGGTTCAAAAGCCGGGACAGTATTCGCAACCTCTGGACGCTCGCGTGGGCTTCACACTTTTCTGGATTCCGGCGACGATCCTCGCCGCCCTGCTGCAGACCGCGCGCAACCTGACCCAGCGCTCGCTGACCGATCTTATCGGCGTGATCGGCGCGACGCAGGTGCGGTTCCTGTTCGGCCTGCCCTTCGCATTGCTCTTCCTCGTGCTGGTCTGCATCGTCTCGGAACGGCTGCCCCCCGCGATCAGCCTTGCGACGCTCGGCGTCACCGCCTGGGGTGCCCTGACGCAGATCGCGGCGACGGCGCTGATGCTGGCCGCGATGCGCGAGCGTTCCTTCGCAGTGACCACGGCCTATACCAAGACAGAGCCGGTGCAGGTCGCGGTGTTCGGCGCGCTGTTGCTCGGGGATGCGCTGAGCTTCTGGAAATTCGTCGCGATCGTGGTGGCGACAGCCGGCGTCGTCGTGGTCTCGTGGAAGCCGGGCGAGAAATTGTCGCGGGCGGGCCTGCGCCCGGCCATGCTCGGCATCGGGGCAGGGGCTTTCTTCGCGCTTTCGGCGATCGGCTATCGCGGCGCCATCCAGATGTTGCCCGAAGGCAGTTTCGTCATGAAGGCGACGACGATCCTGGCGCTCGGCCTGTTCCTGCAGACGCTGCTCCTGATGGTCTACATGCTGATCGCCAACCGCAAGGCGCTGGTTTCGATCTTCAGGAACTGGCGGCCTTCACTCGCCGCCGGCTTCCTTGGCGCCGCGGCTTCGCAATTCTGGTTCATCGGCTTCTCGCTGACGACCGCGGCCAATGTGCGCACGCTCGGGCTGCTGGAGGTGCCGCTGGCGCAAATCGCCTCGCGCCGGATCTTCTCGGAAGGCACCAGCCGGCGCGAGCTCGCGGGCATGGCGATGATCGTCGGCGGGGTCGGGCTGCTGCTGATGCTGGCGATCTGATCGGCGGGTTCTCGCTTCCGCGCACGCCCGAAATGCGCGTCTCCCGCTTGCGAGATGGCCGTCGAACGCGCAAGTAAACGTGTAAACACACGACATGCGGAGAGAGACGTCATGAGCGCTGCGATCGTCGGCTGGGCCCATACGCCGTTCGGCAAGCAGGATGCGGAGACCATCGAAAGCCTGGTGGTGAAGGTCGCCACGGAGGCCATGGCCGATGCCGGGATCACCGCCGACCAGGTCGACGAGATCGTGCTCGGCCATTACAACGCCGGCTTCTCTGCCCAGGATTTCACCGCCTCGCTCGTGCTCCAGGCCGACCCGGCGCTGCGCTTCAAGCCGACCACCCGGGTCGAGAATGCCTGCGCCACCGGGTCGGCCGCGGTGCACCAGGGCGTGCGCGCCATCAAGGCGGGTGCGGCCAGGATCGTGCTCGTCGTCGGCGTCGAGCAGATGACCAAGACGCCGCCGGCCGATATCGGCAGGTTCCTGCTGAAAGCCTCCTACCTGCCGGAGGATGGCGAGACGCCCAACGGCTTCGCCGGCGTTTTCGGCAAGATCGCCTCGGCCTATTTCCAGCGCCATGGCGACCAGTCGGACGCGCTCGCGCTGATCGCGGCGAAGAACCACAAGAACGGCGTCGAGAACCCCTATGCCCAGATGCGCAAGGATCTCGGCTTCGCCTTCTGCCGCGAGGAGAGCGAGAAGAACCCCTATGTCGCCGGGCCGCTGAAGCGCACCGATTGCTCGCTGGTCTCGGACGGCGCCGCCGCGCTGGTGCTGGCCGACGAGGAGACGGCGCTCTCGATGCGCCGCGCCGTCGGCTTCCGCGGCATCGCCCATGTCCAGGATTTCCTGCCGATGTCGAAGCGCGACATCCTGAAGTTCGAGGGCGGAGCGCTCGCCTGGCAGAAGGCGCTGGCCGCAGCCGGAATCGTGCTGGAAGACCTCTCCTTCGTCGAGACGCATGACTGCTTCACCATTGCCGAACTGATCGAATACGAGGCGATGGGCCTGACCAAGCAGGGCGACGGCGCCCGCGCCATCAAGGAAGGCTGGACGCAGAAGGACGGCAAGCTGCCCGTCAATGTCTCCGGCGGCCTGAAGGCCAAGGGCCACCCGATCGGCGCGACCGGCGTCTCGATGCATGTGCTCAGCGCCATGCAGCTCACCGGCGAGGCGCCGGAAGGCATGCAGGTCAGGGATGCGCGCCTCGGCGGCATCTTCAACATGGGCGGGGCGGCGGTGGCGAATTACGTCTCGGTACTCGAGCGGATCAGATAGGCGCCCTTCACGTGATCGCCCTGTCGTGATCGTCTTTCTGGCACTGCTGCCGGCCTATATCCTGTCGATCTTCTATCGGTCGTTCCTGAGCGTCATCGCCAACCCGGTGATCGCGGATCTCGGGATCGGTCCGCGCGAGTTCGGCGTGCTGGGCGCGGCCTGGTTCATCACCTTCGCGCTGGCGCAGTTTCCGGTGGGCTGGGCGCTCGACCGGCTCGGCCCGCGCCGGACGGTGGCGGCGCTGATGGCGCTCGGCTCGGTCGGCGCGTTCCTGTTCGCGAACGCGACCAGCGCCTTCACCGGCACGCTGGCGATGGCGCTGATCGGCCTCGGCTGCGCACCGATCTTCATGTCCTCACTCTTCCTGTTCGCCCGCAACGAGGCACCGGCGCGTTTCGGGCTGCTGACCTCGATCTTCATCGGGCTGGGCTCGATCGGGAATCTCGTCGGGGCGGCGCCGCTCGCCATCGCCGCGGCGCATTTCGGCTGGCGCGGCGCCATGCTCGCCATGGCCGTGTGCTTTCTGCTCGCCACCGTGCTGGCGGCCGCCCTGGTGCGCGATCCGCCGCATGCCGAGGCTTCGTCCGGCAAGCAGGAAGGGCTGTGGCAGGGGCTGCGCAGCATCGCCCGGGTCAGGCCGCTCTGGCTGCTGGCGCCGATCACGCTGACCGGCTACGCCATCATCGCGACCGAGCGGGGATTATGGATCGCGCCCTTCATGAGCGCCGTCCACGCCTTCGACCCGATCAAGAGCGGCCATGTCGCGACAGTGATGGCGGTGGCGATGGTCGTCGGTGCCTTCGCCTATGGCGGGCTCGAGCAATGGGCGCGCCGCAGCAAGCCCCTAGTGCTCTGGGGCACGCTCCTGACCGGGCTCGCCTTCGCGGCGCTGGCGTTGAGGGGCGGCAGCGATCATGCCCATGCGATCGGTCTTTTTGCCCTGATCGGGGCGGCCGGCTTCACCTATGCCATCCTGATGGCGCATGCGAAACTGTTCTTCCCCGGGCATCTGATCGGCCGCGGGATGACCTTCGTCAATTTCCTGTTCATCGCCGGCGCTGCCGCGATCCAATACGGCTCGGGCTGGCTGATCGCTGCGCAGGGCGAGGCCGGGCTCGACAAGGCGGCGACCTTCGCCAACCTGCACTGGATCTTCGCGGCGTTGCTGCTGGCCTCGGCCGCCATCTATGCCTTCACGCCGGAACGTCCGGCACGGGGCTGAGACGCCTCAGGCCTCGCCGGGCGCCCTGGCCGCGATCGCGAGCGCATGGACGCGCTCGGCCAGTTCCTGCGCGAGGATGGTGTTGACCATGCGATGGCGCTCGACCCGGCTCTTGCCAGAGAAGGCGTCCGACACGATATCCACCCTGAAATGAGTCTCGCCGCCCTCGCGCCAGCCGCCATGGCCGTGATGCAGGTGCGACTCGTCGATCACGTCCAGCCGCTGTGGCGCAAGTGCCTCTTCCAGCTTCTTCGTGATTCTTTCAGCCATTGCGGTCATGATCGCGACACGGTCCTGATCGTCACTCGTCGGCCCGGCATGCTGCGTCGCACTTGCCGGTTTCGTTCCCGCGTCTCATAAACATTCGACCATGAACTTCAACTCGCCCCTTTTCGATCGCATCAGGATCGGCCCTTCCGAAGCGGAAGAGGTCACCGACAATGATGCGCCGCGCTGCGACCATGCCGGTTGCATCCGTGCGGGCGAATTCCGCGCGCCGATGGGCCGCGGCAAGGAGGGCCGCTTCTTCCGCTTCTGCCTGGAGCATGTGAAGGAGTACAACGCCTCCTATAACTATTTCGCCGGCATGAACGACGATGCCCTGCGCGACTACCAGAAGCAGGAGGAGATCGGCCATCGGCCGACCTGGAAGCTCGGCGTCAACTCCAAGGCGGCGCGCATGGCGCAGCGCGGGCGCGTCGGTCGCGGCGAGGCCGGGCCGGACGTGCAGGATGCGTTCAACATCTTCGGCGCGCGCACGGCGCAGCAGGCGGCACAGCCGCAGCCGCGCCACAGCGCGCTCGCCCGCAAGGCGCTGGACACGCTCGGCCTCGACGAGAATGCCGATTCCGCCGCGATCAAGGCGCGCTACAAGGAACTCGTGAAGCGCATGCATCCCGACGCCAATGGTGGCGACCGCTCGCGCGAGGCGGCCCTTCAGGAAATCCTCAAGGCCTATCAGCAGCTCAAGACCACAGGTCTGGTATAGGCCTTTAAGGCCGTCTTACCTGGTTGAGCCGAACCATTCCGCGCCTGAGGCGTTGTTCAGACATCCCGTTTCACCGATGGAGATGTCCGATGGATTGGAACCGCGTCGAAGGCAACTGGAAGCAGCTCAAGGGCAAGGTCAAGGAACAGTGGGGCAAGCTCACTGACGACGATCTCGATGTGATCGCCGGCAAGCGCGACCAGCTCGAGGGCAAGATCCAGGAGCGCTACGGCATCGCCAAGGACCAGGTCCGCTCCGATGTCGATACCTGGTACACCCGCCAGGACTGGAAACACTAGCAACCGGTGCGTTGCGTCGTGTACGGCCCCGTCAGCGCGAGCTGGCGGGGCTTTCGTTTGAGCCGCGTCGAGGACCTCAGGCTGCCGGGAAGGTTTGCGCGAACCAGTCCCGCCAGCGCGGCTCGCTCGCCGCCACGCGTGTCTCGGCATCGTCACCATAGAAGAACAGGCTGGCGCTGACATTCACCGCTTCGCCCATCCGGCAGGTGCTGACGAAGCCGACGCCCGGCCCCGGTTGATCGAGCCGCAGCAACACGAAACGCACCTTGCCGTCCTGGTGGACCTGCTCGACTGCGCCGGAGAGGGGCTCCGGCCCCGCCAGCGCACGCAGCTCCCCGACATTGGCGCCAGCGAGCCCCAGCCTGTCGACCAGCCGCATCCAGACTGCAAGGTGATCGTGCTCGGCCTTGGCCATGACCTGGAACGATGCGCCCTTCTGCCCACCGAAATGCTGCAAATAGATGCGAAGCACCGCAAAGAAGCCGGGCCAGCCGCTCTCGAATCCCTCCATCTGATCGTCCCATTCATCGGAGGACGAAAACAGCGAATGCACCATGCGAACCAGGCATTCGCCGCCGGAGCGGCTGGTGATGGTGATCTCGGTCGCAATCGGGGGCGCATCGCCGTTCCATTCCTTCTCGACATAGCCGAAGCGATGCGGCGGCTCCCAGGTCGTGACCTCGCCCGACGAGAACATGTCTTCCCCGAAGGCGAAGCGCAGCTTGCCGCCGACCCGCTCCTCGATCTGCGTCCGGGTGAACCAGGCGGTGTTGCCCGGCCCGGTCGCCACTGCCTGCCAGATCTGTTCCGGCGTGCCGGGTGCCAGGAATTCCATTTCGACCCAGCGTTTTCCGGTTCCGTCCTTCTTGATCGGCATCGTCTTCCTTTCAGGGTTGGGTTTCTGCGGGGGCTGGATAGGACGCGACGACGAGCCGGTGCGGCCGTCCGCCCGGCGTGGTCTCGTCGTGGTAGCGCGCGGCGAGCCCGGCGATCGCGTTCGCGAGATCGGTCGTGAAGGCGGCGCGCTCGGCCGGCGATCGGAAACGGATCACCGTGTCGAGCGAAAGCGTCGCCAGCCGCCTGTCTGTCAGCCGGGCCTTGGTCCATAGCGCGCCGACCTCGCGCACGATCCGCGCCGCGAGCGCGACCAGATAGCTCGCCGACAGCCGGTCACCCGCCCGCGCTGGGTCCGAGGCGAGCGGCCCGAGCGCTGCCGGCGAGACGACATAGGAGGTCGCGGTCGCGACCATGATCCGCTCCGTCAGGCCGCCCCAGTGGCGCTCCTCCGCCGGCTCGACGAGCTTGTGCTCCTCGAGCGCACGCAGGTGATAGTTCACCTTCTGGCGGCTGAGCCCGATCCGCGCTGCGAGCGCGGCGGCAGATGCCGGCTTCGCCAGTTCGGCCAGCAGGCGCCGCTTGATAGGGTCGAGCGCGAGCGCGGCGCGTTCGGGATCGTCGATGATATCGAGGTCGAGCATTGGGCAACTCTGCATTGACAAAAAAATTTGTCAATGCAGAGTTGCCAGTGCCGCGTTGAAGCGGTCGAAGTCCAAACGGGAGAAATCAGACCTTCGTCTTCGCCGCCAGCCCGGCGACGTCGCTGATGATGCCGTCCAGCGCAAAATCCTTGGGCGTATAGACCGCTGCGACGCCCATGTTCCTGAGCGCGTTCTCGTCGTCGGGCGGGATTATGCCGCCGACCACGACCGGCACATTCATGCCGGCGACGCGCAGGCGGGCGGTGACGTCGCGCACCAGCGGCAGATGCGAGCCGGAGAGGATGGAGAGGCCGATGATATCGGCCTCGGTCTCCCGCGCTTGCGTCACGATCTCCTCCGGGGTCTGGCGGATGCCGCCATAGTTCACCACCATGCCGGCGTCGCGGGCGCGCACGGCGATCTGCTCGGCGCCGTTCGAGTGTCCGTCGAGGCCCGGCTTGCCGACAAGGAAGCGCGGCGCGCGGCCGAGCTTTTCGGTGGCGCGGGCGACGGCGGCTTTGACCGTGGCGAGACCGGCATCGTCAGCGGCCTTGCCGGTATCGACGCCGGTCGGGGCGCGGTATTCGCCAAAGATCTCGCGCAGGGTCTGCGCCCATTCGCCGGTGGTGACGCCGGCCTTGGCGCAGGCGATCGAGGCCGGCATGACATTGCGCGCTTCCCTGGCGGCTGCAGAGAGCTCGGCCAATGCGGCCTCTGCTGCCTTCGTATCGCGAGCCGAGCGCCAGTCCTTGAGACGCGCGATCGCTTCCAACTCGACCGAATCCGGCACGGTGACGACCGCGCCTTCGCCGGCCGAAAGCGGGGAGGGCTCGCTATTGGTGAACTTGTTGACGCCGATCACGACCTGCTCGCCGCGCTCGATCGCCTCGATCCGGCGCGCGCCGTTCTCGACCAGCGCCTGCTTCATGTAGCCGCTCTCGACCGCGGCAAGCGCGCCGCCCATGGCGTCGATCCGCGCGAGTTCCTCGAGCGCCGCCGCCTTCAGCTCCTCGACCTTGGCGTCGATTTCGGTCGAGCCGTTGAAAATGTCGCCGAATTCGAGCAAGTCGGTCTCATAGGCCAGGACCTGCTGCATGCGCAGCGACCATTGCTGGTCGAAGGGGCGAGGCAGGCCGAGCGCCTCGTTCCAGGCCGGGAGCTGCACCGCGCGGGCGCGGGCCTTCTTCGAGAGGGTCACGGCCAGCATTTCGATCAGGATGCGGTAGACGTTGTTCTCCGGCTGCGGCTCGGTCAGGCCGAGCGAGTTGACCTGCACGCCATAGCGGAAGCGGCGCATTTGTTCGTCGGTGACGCCATACCTGCCTAGTGTGATCTCATCCCAGAGATCGACGAAAGCCCGCATCTTGCAGAGCTCGGTGATGAAGCGCATGCCGGCATTCACGAAGAAGGAGATGCGCCCGACAATGCCGGGGAACTCCGCCTCGCTCACCTCGGGCTGGGCCTTGATCGAGTCGAGCAGCGCGATCGCGGTCGCCAGCGCATAGGAAAGCTCCTGCACCGGCGAGGCGCCTGCCTCCTGCAAATGGTAGGAGCAGACATTGGTCGGGTTCCATTTCGGCAATTCGCGCGCCGTGAACACGACGATATCGGTGGTGAGTTGCATCGAGGGGCGCGGCGGGAAGACATAGGTGCCGCGCGACAGGTATTCCTTGACGAGATCGTTCTGGGTCGTGCCCTGCAGCACCTGGCGCGGCGCGCCCTGCTCGTCGGCGACGGCGATATAGAGCGAGAGCAGCCAGGCTGCCGTCGCGTTGATCGTCATCGACGTGTTCATCTGCGCCAGCGGAATCTGGTCGAACAGCGCCCGCATGTCGCCGAGATGGGAGATGGGAACGCCGACCTTGCCGACCTCGCCGCGCGAGAGCACGTGGCCGGGGTCATAGCCGGTCTGGGTCGGCAGATCGAAGGCGACGGAAAGGCCGGTCTGGCCTTTGGCGAGATTGGTCCGATAGAGCCGGTTGGACTCGGCCGCGTCGGAATGGCCGGCATAAGTCCGGAAGATCCAGGGCTTGTCGCGCGGCGGAGCCTCGCCGCGCTCACCCTGCTTACCGCCGGTCGGATCGATCGCGCTCATCGCCGCTCCCTGCCGTCCTCGCATACGCGCAATCTTAGTGTTGCACTGCAGCGAAGATAACGCCAGAGGCGCGGGGAAGTCGTGTCAGACGTTGGGATGAGGCGGCTTTCCTTATCCCCTTGCGGGCGAAGGCGCCCCGGAAGGGCGGACGAGGTGTCGCTCCGCCCCTGGATGTTGTTCGAGGTGCCGCGCGGTCATCGTCGCGCGACCCCTCATCCGTCCCGGCTTCGCCGAGCCACCGTCTCTCGCAAGCGGGGAAGGGCGAGAGAGCTACTCCGCCAGCTCGCGCATCACCTTGATCAGGTCGCTCTTGCCCTCGAAGCCGATGCCCGGCAGGTCCGGCATGGTGATGTAGCTGTTCTCGACGCGGACCGTGTCGGGGAAGCCGCCATAGGGCTGGAACAGGTCGGGATAGCTCTCGTTGCCGCCGAGGCCGAGGCCGGCGGCGATGTTGAGCGACATCTGGTGGCCGCCATGCGGCACGCAGCGATCCCAGCCCCAGCCGGCGACCTTCAGTGCAGCCAGCGTGCGCTGGTACTCGCAGAGCCCGTATGACAGGGCGCAATCGAACTGGAGCCAGTCGCGGTCCGGCCGCATGCCGCCATGGCGCAGCAGGTTGCGAGCGTCCTGGTGGCTGAACAGGTTCTCGCCCGTCGCCATCGGGCCGGGATAGAACTCGGCGAGGGCGGCCTGCAGCGCGTAGTCGAGCGGATCGCCAGCTTCCTCGTACCAGAACAGCGGATACTCGCGCAGCGCCTTGGCATAGGCGATGGCGGTCTCCAGGTCGAAGCGGCCATTGGCATCGACGGCGAGCTGCGCGTCCTTGCCGATCTCCTTCAGCACCGCCTCGATGCGGCGGCGATCCTCGGCGAGCGGGGCGCCACCGATCTTCATCTTCACGACGCGGTAGCCGCGGTCGAGATAGCTGCGCATCTCGGCGCGCAGCGCATCGTCATCCTTGCCGGGATAATAGTAGCCGCCGGCGGCGTAGACGAAGACGCGCGGATTGGCCTGAAGGCCATGGCGCTCGGCAAGCAGGCGGAAGAGCGGCTTGCCGGCGATCTTCGCCGTCGCGTCCCAGATCGCCATGTCGAGCGTGCCGACGGCGACCGAACGCTCGCCATGACCGCCCGGCTTCTCGTTCATCATCATCGCCGCCCAGGCGCGATCGGGATCGAGATTGTCGCCCGCGTCGTTGAGCAGGCTCTTGGCATCGGCTTCGAGCAGGCGCGGCGCGAAACGCTCGCGGATCAGCCCGCCCTGGCCGTAGCGGCCATTGGAGTTGAAGCCGTAGCCGACGACGCGGCGTCCGTCGCGCACCACATCCGTGACCACGGCGACGAGGCTCGTCGTCATCTTGGTGAAGTCGATATAGGCGTTGCGGATCGGCGAGGCGATCGGTTGGGTGATTTCGCGGACGTCGACGATGCGCATACGGAACTCCTCTGGATATGCGGCGCTTATGCCTTGCGAAAAGTTGTATGACAACTTTTTTGTGGAGGTTCAGCGCTAAGTTCCCGCAAGCGCCTGCCGGCCTGCGATATCCAACAAGCGGCAATGCCGCATGCAGGAGCTGCGGGTTTCGCTTGCGCCCGAGGCCCGATAGCGTGCGGACCCGATTGCAGCCAGGGTCGAGATGATGTCGTTTCAGAAACAGAGCCCGAAAGCGCGGCCGGCCTTTGCGCGCTGGATGTCCTCGGGCAACGACATCACCCAGCAATTCCTCTCGATCGGCGGACGCCCCGACATGGTCAGCCTCGCCGGCGGGTTACCGGCGGCCGAGCTCTATCCTGTCGCGGAGATCGCCCAGGCGAGCGAGCGTGCGCTCGCTCGCTTCGGCTCGGTCGCGCTGGAATACGGGCCCTGCGAAGGCCTGCCGGCCCTGCGCGAGGCGATCGCGGCGCGGATCTCGGCCAGCGCCGGGCGGCGCTTCGGTCCGGAGAACGTGCTGCTCACCACCGGCGCGATGCAGGGGCTCGACCTGCTCGGCAAGGCGCTGATCGATCCCGGCGATCTCATCGTCGCGCAGTTCCCGACCTATCTCGGTGCGCTCGATGCCTGGCGGCCGCGACAACCGCGCTATGAAAAGCTGGACTGGTCCTGCGAAGGACAGGGTTTCGAGGCGGCGCTGAGGCAGGCCAAGTTCGTCTATGCCGTGCCGAATTATTCGAACCCGACCGGCGTGCTCGTTCCGCAGCAGCAGCGGGCGGCCCTGCTCGACAAGGTGCTGGCGGCGGGAACCTGGCTGGTCGAGGACGATCCCTATCTGCCGCTCCAGCTCGATGGCGAGGCGGGGCCGAGCATCCTCGCGGCGCATGCCGCGAGCCATCCGGAAGGTCCCTATGACGGGCCGGTGGTCTATCTCGGCACCTTGTCGAAGAGCCTGGTGCCCGGGCTGCGCGTCGGCTGGGTCGTGGCGGAAGCCGGCATGATCGCGACGCTCGCGCTCGCCAAGCAATCGACCGATCTCAGCAGCAGCATGCTGACACAGGCCGTGGCGCTTGAACTGATCGAAGGCGGCTTTAAGGCCGGGCATATCCCGCAGATCGTCGCGACCTATCGCGACCGCCGTGACGCGCTCTGCGCCGCCGCGAGCCAGCATCTGGCCGAATGGTTCAGCTGGGAGATTCCGCCCGGCGGCATGTTCGTCTGGATGAAGGCGCGCTCGCCGGAGATCGACACGAACGCGCTTTATGCCTTCGCGCTGGAGGAGAAGGTCGCCTTCGTGCCGAGCAGCGTGTTCGATCCCGATGGCGGGCTGACCGACGCGATGCGGGTCAATTTCACCCGCTCCTCGCCGGAAGTCATCGTCGAGGGCGTGCGCCGGCTGGAGCGGGCGGTTAGGCGCTATCTTGCCGCGCGCCCCGGGCGGGCGGCCTGAACCCGCAGCTTGTCCGGACTGTCCCCGTCATGGTCGGGCTTGTCCTGACCAGCCACGTCTTCATCGTTCGAATGCGGTGTTCGAGACGTGGATGCTCGCCACAAGGGCGAGCATGACGGCCAGCTAATCTTCGACGAATAAGAATCTCATCAGAGGAAACGCCAATGCCGACTCGTTTGGACACGCCCCGCAACCAGCGCCTGCCTGCCGATCTCATCGATGCCTGGCGGGCAGTGCCGAGCTCGGTGATCGCCGATCAACTCGGCGGTGCCGGCCATGCCGATCCGCGCATCCGGCCGATCCGCCCCTTCGCGCCGGGGCAGCGCCTGACCGGCTCGGCCATCACCGCTTGGTGCGAGCCGGCCGATTACGGCCCGGTGCATCACGCGATCGCGGTGGCCGAAGCCGGGGACGTCGTGGTGGTCGCGGCCGACGGCCGGCGCGATGCGGCGATGATCGGCGATCTGCTCGGCGGCGCGGCGCGGCTGAAGGGCATTGTCGGCGTAGTCGTCGATGGCGCGGTGCGCGATATCGGGCCGGTCTCGCAATGGCCGGATTTTGTGATGTTCTCGCGCTGGGTGATGCCGCGCGGCCCGTCCTCGATGGAGCGTGGCATCGTCAACGGGCCGATCGTGTTCGGCGGCGTCGTCGTGAATCCCTATGATCTCGTCATCGGTGATGATGACGGGCTCGTTTTCGTGCCGCATGCGCTGGCCCAGACCAAGCTCGAGCCGAGCCTGACCCGGGTGCGCAACGAGGCCGAGTGGGAGAAGGTGCTGGCGAGCGGCAAGACGACGGTCGAGACCTTCAAGGTGCCGGCGATCGAGCCGCTCTGACGTTAGAGCATTTTCGAGCGAAGTGGACACCGGTTCGCGTGAAGAAAATGCGTCGAAACAAAGGGATAGAGAATTTCGCGATTCGGAGAAACGCGGAAATGCTCTGGCTGCTAGCCTCAACCCGCCATTGCGAGGAGCGTGAGCGACGAAGCAATCAAGGGGGACCTAGGGCATCGGTCCGAAAAGTGGGTTGCGGTTTTCGGGAAAAGCCGATGCGAAAACAAGGAGCTAGATCATCGGAGCGGATCCGATATCCGGTCCGATGATCTAGAGCGCTGCCGCCCCTGGATTGCTTTGCGGAGCCTGTACTCGGGCTTGCCGAAGGCAAGACCCGGGTGCTCGCAATGACGGTGATTACGCCGCGAGCGGACGCTCGCCGCGCAGGCCGGCAGCGTCGATCCGCTCGATCACGCCAGGCAGGTCGGCGAGGCTGTCGATCACATGGTCGGCGCCTGCGGCCTTGAGCCGCGCGGTCGCGTCCGCGCGCAAGCGCTCCTGCTCGGCCGGTGGCAAGGCTTGCCATTCCGAGAGCGACAGGCCGACGAGATTGCCGGAAACCGCGAGCCCGACCGTCCAGGTACCGGAGGCGACGCCCTCGGCTATGCCGGGCTCGGTATCGTCGACCTTCACCACCGCTCCGGGCGGGAAGACGCCGAGATCGGCGAAGGTGCGGTACATCATCAGCGGCGTCGGCCGGCCGGCGGCGAGATCGCCGGCGCAGACGAGGTTATCCGGCTGGTAGCCCTGTGCGGCGGCGACCGGCAGCAGCCGCTCCATGATCTCGCGCGTATAGCCGGTGGTCGAACCGATGCGGGCGCCGCGCCGGCGCAACAGCGCAATGGTCTCGGCCGCGGCCGGGATCAGCGTCGAGAAATCCGGATCGGTGACGACCGAGGCGTTGAGCGGCACGAACTGCTCGTAGATGGCATCGATCGCCGCTTCGTCGGGACTGCTGCCGCGCGCCTCGCGCCAGCGGGCGGCGATGCCGGGCTCCGCCATCAGCGCGGCGATATGGTCGCGCTTGGGCAGGCCCATCGGCACGCGCGCCTCGGCGACCGAGATCGCCACGCCGAAGCGATGGAAGACCTCGACGAAGGCGCCCATCGGTGCGCGCGAGCCGAAATCGACGACCGTGCCGGCCCAGTCGAGCACGACGGCCTTGATCGTCCGGAAAGGCGCATCGGTCTGCATGATCGTGGTCTCCGCTTTCGTCTCAGCCGAAGAGTTCTGCGATGGTTTCCTCGCCGATGGCGAAGGAGGTCGAGGCGCCCGTACCCGAGGTGACGATCACGAGCCGCACGCGCTCGGCCGGCGCCATCCGCAGCATCGGCCGGTCCGGCAGGCTGGCATAGGTGCCGAGCCAGCGCGCCGTGATCTCGGGACGAGAGCCGAGCACGGCCTCGTATTCGTCGAGCATCAGCTCGTCGACGGCATCGCTGGCGAACGGGTCTGGCGTCGCGGCGTAATGGTGGGAATCGCCGACGACCTGGGTGCCGTCGGCCGAGGCGACAGCGATGAGATGGATGCCGTTTTCGAGTTGCGCAGCCTGCTCGCTTTCGAGCCGTTTCCTCAACGCCGCGGCCTCCGGCAATTCGGCATAGCCGAGATAGCGCACCAGCGAGAGGTCCGACATCACGGAGCAGGGCAGGTTTTGGCCCGAGGCCGGCTTCACCCGCAACATCTGCAGCTTGCAGCGCGTCAGCCCGGGATAGGCCTCGCGCAATTGCGCGCCGAACAGCCCGCTGAAATCGTCGCCGGGGCAGACCACCACGGTCTCGGCCCGGATCGTCCCGCCGGAGGTCGCGACCATGGGCGGGGCGACCTCGTGCACCGTGCTCTGGCGCCGGAAGGCCACGCCCCAATCGCGTTCGAGATGGGCGGCGAGCCTGGGGATGGCGTCCTTCGATTCGACGCGCAGGTCGTGCGGGCTCCACAGGGCCGCCTCGTTCCGCCCGGCCAGGAAGGGAAAGCGCTCGCGCAGCGCCGCGCGCGAGACCAGCGCGCAGCCCTCGCCCATTTCGCTTGCGAGAAAGGCTTCGAGCACTGCCGTCGCCTCCGCTCGCCGGGAGGCCACGGCGAGGCCGCGATGCTCGATCCGGATGCCGGCCTTCGGTGCCACCTCGTCCCAGATTTGCGCCGAGCGCTTCGCCCGCTGCCAGGTCGCGCCGGCTTGCTGGCCGGTTACGGTGATGAAGCCGAAATTGCGGACCGAGGCGCCATTGGCCTGCGCATCGCGGTCGATGACGACGGTCTTCAAGCCACGCCGCACTCCAGCGAGGGCATGGGCGAGGCCGGCAATGCCGGCCCCGACAATGGCGAGATCGTAATCGGCGGCCAAGTCGATTCTCCTGTCGGGAGAAACCTAGCCGGCGATTGTGAAGGTTGAGCTGCGTCGTCTCAAGCCGCCTTCGCAACCGGCAGGTCGACCTTGGCGCGCAGCGTCACTGCGAAGGCCGCGGCGAAGAGGCAGAGCCCGCCGGCGATGAAGAAGGCCGGCAGGTAGCTCTCGTAGACCGTTCGGCTGAAGCCCGCGCCATAGGCGGCGAAGGCCGCGCCGAGCTGGTGGCCGGCGAAGACCCAGCCGAAGACGAGATTGGTCTTCTCGCCAAAGCGATCGGCCGCGAGCTTCACCGTCGGCGGTACGGTCGCGACCCAGTCGAGCCCGTAGAACACCGCGAAGAGCGAGAGGCCGTAGAAGGAGAAATCGGTGAAGGGCAGGTAGAGCAGCGAGAGGCCGCGCAAGCCATAGTACCAGAACAGCAGCCAGCGGCTGTCATAGCGGTCCGAGAGCCAGCCCGAACCGACCGTGCCGGCGAAATCGAAAATGCCGATGACCGCAAGGACGCCGGCCGCCGTCACCGCCGCCATGCCGTAATCGCCGCAAAGCGAGATGAAATGCGTCTGGACGAGGCCGTTGGTGCTGGCGCCGCAGACGAAGAAGGTGCCGAACAGCACCCAGAAGGTCCGCGAGGTCGAGGCTTCGCGCAGCGCGACGATGGGCGAGGCGAGCATGGTCAAAAGGCTCGCGGGCGTCGCCGGGGCCGGGACGATGCGGGTCTCGCCATAGGGCGCAAGGCCGACATCGGCCGGCCGGTCACGCATCAGGAGGAGCACGCCGATCGCGGCGACGGCGATCATCGCGAGAACGAAGACCATGGCATAGCGCCAGCCGACACGATCGGTCAGTTCGGCGAGCAGGGGGAGGAAGACGAGCTGGCCGGTTGCCGTGCTCGCCGTCAGCAGTCCGACGACGAGGCCGCGGCGATGGGTGAACCAGCGGGTCGCGACGGTGGCGCCGAGCACCATGGCGGTCATGCCGGTGCCGAGCCCGAGCACGACGCCCCAGAGCAGCATCAGGTGCCAGAGCTGCGTCATCGCGAAGGAGCCGAGCACGCTCAAAGCGATCAGGGTCAGGGCGACGCTGGCGACCGGGCGGACACCGAAGCGGTTCATGAACGCGGCGGCGAAGGGGCCCATCAGCCCGAAGAGGGCAAGGCGGATCGCCAGCGCCGAGGAGATTTCGGAGGTGGCCCAGCCGAACTCCTTCTGCAGCGGGCCGATCAGCACGCCCGGCGCGCCGACCGCGCCGGCAGTGACCAGCATGGTCAGGAAGGTGACGGCGGCGACGACCCAGCCATAATGGATGCCGCGACGGGCGAGGGCGGCGGCGAGGCCGGTCGGAGCCGGCGGCTCAAGCGTATCTGTCGGCATGCGAAGCTCCTGGTTGCGGGTATATGCCCGCATTTGGTGAAAATCAAAGCGAATCGAGCAGCGTGCGCAGGATCCGCATCGTGTCGGCGCCGAGCCGCTCGTCGAGCGTCTGCTGGGCGCCGTCCCAGAGCGGTGCGCCATCGTCGAGCACCTTCTGGCCGGCTTCTGTGATCTGGACCACGGCCTCGCGCTGATCCTTGCCGCGGCCGAGCGTCACCAGCCCGAGCTTCTCGATGACCCGGACATTGCGGCCGATGGTCGAGCGGTCGAGTTCGGTCAGGCGGCCGAGCTCGGTCAGCGTCACCGGCTCGGCGCGCTTGATCGTCCGCATCAGGCTGAACTGCGCGATGTTGACGCCGACCGGGGCCATCACCTCGTCATAGAAGGCGGCCATGCGGCGCGAGGCCGAGCGCAAGGTCGTGCAGATGCAGGGACTGGACATGGATGCGGGTATATGCCCGCATCAGAGAATTCGCAAGAGGGAAGCAGTGCTGCGCCAGCGTCATGCTCGCCCTTTTGGCGAGATCCATTGTCTTGGACTCCGCCCCTAGGACGAAAGGCGTGGATGGTCGGGACAAACCCGACTATGACGGAAATATCGGTGTGAAGACTAGTTTCGCCCGCCCGGCAGGCGGGGCAGGGGCATGAAGTCGACGCCTTCCTCATGCAGGAGACGAGTATCCTCGGCCGTCGCCTCGCCATAGATGGCGCGCTCGTCGGCTTCGCCATGATGAATCTTCAGCGCTTCCTCGGCGAAGCGCGGGCCGACATGCTCGGCAGTCTCGGTGACGTGCTTGTGCAGCGCCTCGAGCATCTGCCGGAAGGCGACCTCCTTCTCGCCCATCAGCGCCATCGGTGTCGCGGGCGCCGCCGCAGGAGCGCTGGGCGTTTCCGCCGCCGGCTCGGCCGGGCGCGGGCCGAGATCGGTGCGCGCGACGTTCGGCGCCATGATGGCGCGCTCGACCTTGGCGCTGTCGCAGATCGGGCAGGTCACCAAGCCGCGGGCGGATTGGTCCTCGAAGCTGGAGGAGGTCGCGAACCAGCTTTCGAATTCATGTGCGTTGTCGCAGACGAGGGCGTAGCGGATCATTCTGGCTTCAAACTCGATTTAGTCCCGGCAAATAATCTGCCCTCTCGCCTGCGCAAGGCTTACTCGGCCGCGTCGAGGCGCGACTTTTCGGCGCGATAGGCCGTAACCGGCGTCGGCTTCGTGTGCTGCATGGTCGGGATGCGCTGGCGCGCATCGGCGACGAGCGCAAGATCGATCTCGGCCAGGATCACGCCCGGTTCGGCCTGGGCCTCGGCAAGGACGCGGCCCCAGGGATCGACAATGATCGAATGGCCATAGGTCTCGCGGCCGTCCTCATGCGTCCCGGCCTGCGCGGCCGAGATCATGAAGGCGCCGTTCTCGATGGCGCGGGCCCGCTGCAGCACCTGCCAATGCGCCTCGCCGGTCTGGCGGGTGAAGCAGGCGGGAGCGGTCAGCATGACGGCGCCGGCTTCGGCCTCGGCCCGGTAGAGATAGGGGAAGCGGATATCATAGCAGATCGACAGGCCGACGAGGCCCCAGGGCGTCTCGACGACAGCCGCGCTCTCGCCGCCGGTATAGGTCGCCGATTCCCGCCATTTCTCGCCATTCGGCAGGTCGACATCGAAGAGGTGGATCTTGTCGTAGCGCGCCGCGATCTGCCCTTTCGGGTCGATCATATAGGCGCGATTGGCGACCTTCTCGCCGACCTTGACCGAGAGCGAGCCGATATGGAGCCAGATCTTCCGCTCGCGCGCCGCCTCGCGCAGCCCGGCGAGGACGATGTGCCTGTCTTCGGCCTCGACGACCTCGCGCAGGCGCGTGGTGCTGCGCTCGACCAGATTGGTCATTTCCGGTGTCTGCACGAACAGCGCGCCGGCCGTGGCCGCCTCGCGGATCATGCGGATGGCATCGTCGCGATTCTGCGCCTGGTCGCGCGTCGAGCGCATCTGGACGCAGGCCGCGGTGAAGCTGGTCGAGGTCATCATTTGGCTCCTTCTGCGCGGTCCGGGCGGTCCCAGTGGGCCGCTCGGAGGGATTCGCGCCGGTCTGTCTTTCGGCAAGTCCCCGGGGCGATAGCGGTTCCCGGTGTCCCGGAACCGGCCTCAGGCCGCGATCAGCAGCTTGTCGAGCTCGCCGCGTGCATCGAGCGCGTGCAGGTCGTCCGAACCGCCGACATGCGTCGCGCCAATGAAGATCTGCGGCACCGAGGTGCGGCCGCCAGCGCGCTCGGTCATGGCCTTGCGCAGGTCGGGCTTGCCGTCGACATCGATCTCCTCGAAGGCGATGCCCTTTTTCTTGAGAAGCGATTTGGCAGCGGTGCAATAGGGGCACCAGCTGGTGGTGTAGAGCGTGACCTGCGGCATGGTGAACTCGGCATCGTTACGTTGCACTGCAATCTAGTGTGCCGTCATGCATCCGTCACCACCCGGGCGAAAGTCAGCATGTCGACCTGCCTCGCGCCGGCCCGCAGCAGGGCGCGGGCGGCGGCGTTCGCGGTTGCCCCGGTCGTCAGGACATCGTCGACGAGCAGGATATGGCGGCCCTCGACCGTTGGCCTCATTGCTGGCAGGACCTTGAAGGCGCCCTGCAGGTTGTCGGCGCGTTGCGGCCGGGTCAGGCCGACCTGCTGCGTCGTGCGCTTGACGCGGGCCAGCGCCGTGGGGGCGAGCGTGACGCCGCTGTGCTTCGCCAGCACCTGCGCCAGCGCCGCCGCCTGGTTGAAGCGGCGGCTCCACAGCCTGGTGCGATGCATCGGAACGGGCACGATCAGATCGGCCTCGCCGAGCAATTCGTGGCCTGCTTGCGCCATCATCCGGCCAAGCGTCAGCGCGAGTTCCGTGCGGTCGCCGTATTTCAGCCGATGCACGAGCTCGCGCGCTGTCCCGTCGAAGCGGCAGACGGCGCGTGCCCGTGCGAAGACCGGCGGATCGGAGATAGCCGCGGGCGAGACCAGCCCGGCGCCGAGATCGACCTCGAAGGGCGTGCCGAGCCTTTCGCAATAGGGCCGTTCGATGAAACCGATACCGCTCCAGCAGCGTGCGCAGAGCGCCTGCGCCTGCGCTGTCGCGCCCTTGCAGGCGATGCAGCTCGGCGGATAGACGAGGCCGATCGCGCCATGCAGGCCGCGCCGGGACGCCGTGCGCAAGGCGCCGAGCCAGCGGCGTGGTGCAGAGGAGATTTTTCGACTTTCGATCTCCTCCGCAGTCATTTCATTCCGTTCCGGCCCGGCTTGGGAGAGGCCCGTTTTCTTCACGGGCAGTTGATATTTGTGCCCCTGTCATTCCGCAGCGCAACACCTATCTCGACCAGCGTCAGGAGCATGGCGGGAGCAGGTTTCGCGTGCTTTCATGCTCCAGCTTCATTTCCTCCGGCGCCTGCCGCGAGTTTCACAAGGACCATCCCGATGAGCCGTTCCGACGATCAAGCCGCCCTGCTGTTCGAGCCCTTCCAGCTCGGCGACATCGCGCTCAGCAACCGCGTCGTCATGGCGCCCCTGACGCGCAACCGCGCCACCCGCGGCAGCGACGCGCCGAACGCGCTCAATGTCGAATACTACCGGCAGCGCGCCGGAGCGGGCCTGATCATCAGCGAAGGCACCCAGATCTCGCAGCAGGGCCAGGGCTATGTCTGGACACCTGGCATCTACTCGTCCGAGCAGATCGCCGGCTGGAAGGCCGTGACCGACGCGGTGCATGCCGAGGGCGGCAAGATCATCGCGCAGATCTGGCATGTCGGGCGCGTCAGCCATGTCTCGCTGCAGCCGGGCAACCAGGCGCCGATCGCGCCTTCGGCAATCCCCGCCAACACCAAGACCTATATCGAGAACGGCTTCACCGAGGTGTCGCAGCCGCGCGAGCTCGCGCTCGAGGAGATTCCCGGCATCATCGGCGATTATGTGAAGGCGGCCGAGAACGCCAAGGCGGCCGGCTTCGACGGCATCGAGCTGCACGGCGCCCATGGCTACCTGCTCGACCAGTTCCTGCGCGACGGCTCGAACACCCGCAACGACATCTATGGTGGGCCGATCGAAAACCGCGTGCGGCTGGTGCTCGAAGTGGTCGACGCCGTCTCGAAGGTGTTCGGCAAGGGCCGCGTCGGCATCCGCATCTCGCCGGTGAGCCCGGCCAATGATGCGCGCGACAGCAATCCGCAGGCGCTTTTCCTCCACCTCGTGGAAAAGCTGAGCGAGGCCGGCATCGCCTTCATCCATGTCGTCGAGGGCGCGACGCGCGATGCGCGCGACTATCTCGAATTCGACTACGCGCCGCTGCGCAAGGCCTTCAAGGGCGCCTATATCGCCAATAACAGCCTGACCCGCGAGCTGGCGATTGAGGCGCTCGCCGAAAAGCGCGCCGATCTCGTCGCCTTCGGCCGGCTCTTCATCGCCAATCCGGACCTGGTCGAGCGCCTGCGCCGCGACGCACCGCTCAACACGCCGGATGTCGCGACCTTCTATGGCGGCGACGCCAAGGGCTATATCGACTATCCGTTCCTGACCGAGAAGGCGGCCTGAGCGGGGTGAAGGATACGCGGCGAGCAGCCGCACGCGCGGCCGGCGCCTTTTCGAGCGAGGCGGTTGCCGGCTCGCGCTAGGGACAATCGGGGGCGTCGGGACGGTTCGAGCCGCCCCGATCGGATCGATGTTCTCCCGGTCTGGAAGGGAGGGCGACAGCGTCGGCCTCCCACTCTTTTTGGCCCGGCAACGATTTTTGCGACAAAACAGTTGCGGTCGCGGGTAAGCCCGACTAAACAGCGCCTCTGCCGCGCTGCTCCCTTCGTCTAGCGGTCTAGGACGTCGCCCTCTCACGGCGAAAACAGGGGTTCGAGTCCCCTAGGGAGCGCCATCGGCCCGCTAAGCCCTTGAAGGGCTTAAACTCCCGGTAAATCAACGGTTTCCTTGGCTCCGCCGCCGGCCGATGCTTCGGCAACTCGGCATTCGTCTGCTGCACGGACATCCGGCGGTTCTGTCCTTTGCTTGGCTGTCCCCGTCAGAGTTGAATGCGCGCCACAATCGGACGATGAGTGGTGCATGCTGGATCTGAACGATTTCTTCTTTTTCGTGCAGGTGGTCGATCGGGGTGGGTTCACGGCTGCGGGCCGGACCTTGCGCGTTCCCAAATCGACACTGAGTCATCGCATTCAGCAGCTCGAAAGCAATCTCGGCGTCCGTCTGCTCAACCGGACCTCACGCCGCTTCGGCATGACCGATGCGGGTGAGGATTTCTACCGTCATGCGGTGGCGATGCTGCGGGAGGCCGAACTCGCCGAAACGGCAATCCGTCATCGGCTCACCGAGCCGACCGGCACGGTCCGGTGCACTGCCGGTATCGCGACGATGCAGTTCGCCATGTCCGACATCATCGCCGATTTCCTGGTGAAATATCCGAAAGTGAATGTCGTCGCACATGCCGCCAACCGGACGGTCGACATTGTCGGCGAGAACTACGACATCGCGATTCGCGCGCATTCCGAGCCGCTGCCCGATTCCAACCTGGTCCAGCGGACGCTCGCCCCCGCTCCTTGGTTCCTGTTCGCTGGCGCGGCTTATCTCGACGCAAACGGCGTGCCGGAGACGCCGCAGGATCTGGAAAGCCATGCTTCGCTTTTCATGATGAGGACGGGTGTGGCCCCGGTCTGGCGGCTTCGCCACGCCCGCGAGGCGCGAGACGAGATCGTCATGCCGCTGACCCCGAGATTGCTCGGCGACGACATGATCGGCCTCCAGCAGGCGGCGATCAAAGGCCTCGGCGTGGTGGCGCTGCCGGGCTATGTCTGCCGCTCGGCGGTCCGATCCGGCGCCTTGCGGCGCGTGCTGCCGGACTGGCTCGCCGGGGATTCCACGATCACCGCATTGATCCCTTATCGGCAGGGGCTGCTGCCATCCGTACGGGCCTTCCTCGATCATCTCGCCGCGGAATTCCCCAAGACGGTGCTGATGTAGATCGTCCACCAACCTGGACGCTAAGTCTCAATAGCGGCGACTTCTCGGCTGGTGGCTTGGCTCCTAGTTTGCGCTCCAACGAAGCGATCTGGAGCGAACGAGCCATGCCCAGCACTGCCAAGCTGACAAAAGCCGAGGCGGTCGCTGAAAGGCCCGGAGCGGCCGTTTCGGGCATTCCGGGCGTACCGGTCCGGCCGTAGCCCGACCTGATTCCCACCCAATCGAAATCCTTGCGCTGCGCGGCCCGGAGCACCGCGCGGACGGTCGAATCTTGCTCCGCAAAGCGGTGTCCCATGTCGAAGCCCAAGATCCTGATCGCCTTCTATTCCCGCAAAGGCTCCGGCGAGGCGCTCGCGCTCGCCATTGCCGAGGGCGCCCGCGCAGCCGACGCCGAAATCCGCCTGCGCCGCGCCCGCGAAGTGGTTGGCCCGGAAGCGATGGCGCTGGCGCCCGGCTGGGCCGAGGCGGCCGCGGCGATGAACGAGAGATATCCGGCGCCCACCCCTGATGACGCGGTCTGGGCCGATGCGATCGTGCTCGGCACGCCGACGCGATTCGGCAGCGTCGCCTCCGAGCTCAAGGCCTATATCGACGGGCTCGGCGGCGTCTGGTTTCAGGGCAAGCTCAACGGCAAGCTGGGCAGCGTCTTCGGCTCGAGCTCCTCGAAGCATGGCGGCAACGAGTCGACGCTCCTGTCACTCTACAATGTGCTCGCCCATCTCGGCCTGATCATCGTTCCCCTCGGCTATTCGCACCCGTCCCTGTCCAAGGCCGGCACCCCCTATGGCGCGACCTTCGTCTCGCAGAAGGACACGCAGAAGCCGGGTGAGGACGATCTCGCGGTGGCGCGCTACCAGGGCGAACGTGTCGCGACCATCGCAAGCCGGATGATCCCGTCAACCGCCGAAGCGGAACTCGTCGGCGCCTGAAGGCCGCTGATGACGGGGGACTGACGATGTCCCCCGCCAAAGGCGCTGCAATCACGACAGACGGCGGTCGCGAATATCGGCAATCCGCAGGCAGATTTCGTGATGATCGGCGAGCAGGTCCTGCAGGGGCGTCAGCTGACGAAAGGCGCGAAGGTCGAGCTCAGCTTCCAGCTCCACGCTCCATGCGTCGATCGCTTCGTCCGCGGCCGCGAGTTGGCCTTCGGAGGGCGCAGGGCCGACCTTGTGTCCCGCTTCTTCGGCGATGCGCAACGCGATCTGCTGGCGCAGATCCTGCTCGCGGCTGATGAGCGGCTCGAGCTCGTCAGTATATCTCGGCATCAACTCGCTCTGACTGTGAACGTCCGCTTGGTCCGCCCAGGATAGAGCATTTCCGCGTTTCCTCGAAACGCGGAAATGCTCTATCTCTTTGGTTTAACGCATTTTCTTCACGCGAACCGGTACCCACTTCGCTCGAAAATGCACTGGGACAAAGCGAGCTGAGCTTCGACGCCGACGCGCTTGCGCTGTTGCCTCGCCTACCAACCGAAGCCGCGCTAGTGCAGCGCGCCGTCCTTGCGCTTGCCGCCCTGCATGACCAGCCGCACGTCGCGCAGCCTGGCGAGATCGTCGAGCGGGTTGCCGCCGACGACGAGCACGTCGGCCGCCAGGCCGGGCGTCAGCGTTCCCAGCTTGTCCTCGACGCCCATCACCTTGGCGGCAAAGCCGGTCGAGGCGGTGATCGCCTCCAGCGGGCTCATGCCGCCTTCGTGCACCAGCGCGATTTCCAGCGGCTGGTCGTCGATGCGGGTGAAGCGCCAGCCCGCATCGGTGCCGGCGACGAAGGTGACGCCCGCCGCGCGCAGCTTGCGGAACTGGTCGAGATTTGTCGCGTGGGTCTTGGTCCAGCGCGCGAAGAAGGCTTCTTCCGTCGGGGTGAAGCTCGTCTTCGACGCTTTCTCGCGCATGATCGCGCCGCCGACGGCGAGCGTACTCGTCACGGGAATGCCCGACTTGGCCAGCTTGTCCGCGACGGCCGGATCATAGGACTGGTTGCCCTTGCCGTCGGTGATGAAGCCGGCATGCTCGATCTGGTCGAAGCCGGCCTCGATCACGTCGAGGATCGACTGGGCGCAGAGGCAATGCGCGGTGATCTTGCGGTCGGCGCGATGCGCCTCCTCGACCAGCACGGCGAGCTCGCGCTGCGTATAGGCCGGGTTCCAGGACTGGGTGCCGACGGTGCCGCCGCCGCTCGCCATCACCTTGATGAACTCGGCGCCAATCCTGACCATCTCGCGCACCTTGCGACGCAGCCCGTCCTCGCCATCGGCCTCGCCGCCGAAATACCAGGTATGGCCGCCTGTGATCGTGATCGGCTGGCCGCAGGCGATGACGCGCGCGCCCTCGCCATGGCCGAGCTGGAGCGCGCGGCGCACCGCGATCGAGGTCGAGCCGTAGGCGCCGACATCGCGCACCGTGGTGATGCCGGCCTTGAGCGCCTTGCCGACCGCAAGCGCCGAGGTCGCGACCAGCACGTTCTCGGGCTCGCGCATCGCCTCTTCGAGCAGTGAGCCGTCGCCCGGCAGGTTGAGATGGACATGGATGTCGATCAGGCCGGGCAGGATGGTGCAGCCGGTCATGTCGATCGTCTCGGCCTCGCCCTTGACCACGCCTTCGGGCACCTTGCCGGAATGGACCGAGGCGATCTTGCCGTCCTCGACGACGAGGATGGCGTCGCTCACCGGCGCGGCGCCGGTGCCGTCGATCAATCTGTCTGCCCGGATGAGCGTGGTCATGGCGAACTCCTGTCGTGGTCGGCAAGGCAGGCGGCCGCGATCAGCGCGCCCGGGAAAGCTGCTGTTGTCCTGCGAGGGGGCAAAGCCGCGCCGGGAGGCGTCCTCCCGGCGTGGACGAAGCGGGCGGTCAGTCCGCCAGCGAGGCGGCGCCGAGATATTCGTAGCCGCCGCCGATATAGGTGACGCCGGTCAGCTTCTTGCTGGTCATGACCAGGTCGATGTTCTGGCGCAGCGGCAGCATCACGGCCTGATCCATGATGATCTTCTGGATCTCGTGATAGATCTTCAGGCGCTTGTCGGGATCACGCTCGCGCTGGCCGTCCTGGAACAGGCCGGTCAGCTTCGGGTCGTTGAAATGGCTCCAGTTGAAATACTGGCCGGGCGTGAACCAGTTCGAGAGCGCATCCGGGTCGATGCCGACATATTGCAGCGGGGTCAGCGACATGTCGCCGTTGATGTTGGAGGCGAGCCAGGCCGGCGTCGCGAGCTGGGTGATGTTGGCTTCCATGCCGACCTTCTGCAGGTAGCCCTGGATCGCCTGCGCCAGCAGCGGGTAGGAGGTCGAGGTCGAGATAGCGGTGATGTTGAGCGAGAGCCGCTTGCCATCCTTCTCCCAGAAGCCGTCCTTCTTGGTCCAGCCGCCGTCCTTGAGCGTCGCCTCGGCCTTGGCCGGGTCGAACGGATACATGTCCTCGAGCGACTTGTCGTAGCCGATCATGCTCGGCTGCAGGGGCGTCAGGCTCGGGGGGAAGGCGCCGGCCTCGGCGAGCTGGATCACGCCCTTCTTGTCGACGGCGTACTGGATCGCCTTCCGCACGGCGAGGTCGTTGGTCGGGAACTTGCTGGCGTTGACCGGCGCGAAGATGCCGAGCCCGGTGATCGGTACCGGGATCGCGGTGAAGCGATCCATCTTCTGGAAGGTGTTCCAGTAGACGCCCGGCGTCTGCTGCATCATCTGCGACTGGCCGCTCTGGAACTGGTTCACGCGGGCCTGTGCGTTCGGCACGATCTGGAAGGTGATCTCGGCAATGTTCGGCGGGCCCTTATGGCCGACCGAGGCCGGGTTCCAGGCATAGGCCTCGTTGCGCTTGAGCACGAGGCTCTGGTTCGGCTGGTAGCTGACGAAGGCGAAGGGCCCGGTGCCGGTCGGGTGCAGGCCGATATCCTTGCCGTATTCGGCGAGCGCCTTGGGCGACTGCATGCCGAGATACGGCACGCCGAGCTGCGCCAGCAGCGGCGCATAGGGCGTCTCGCACTTGAACTCGACCGTGTACTTGGCCGTGGCGGTCGCGGTCTTGCATGGGCCGAGCAGGCTGAGCGCGACCTTGGCCTGGGTGTTCTTGTCGGTGATGTACTTGATGTTGGCGACGACGGACTCCGCGTCGAAGGGCGTGCCGTCATGGAACTTCACGTCCTCGCGCAGCGTGAAGGTGTAGGTCTTGCCGTCCTCGGAGATCGTCCACTTGGTCGCCAGAAGCGGCTCGACCTTGAAGTCCGGTGTCAGCCAGACCAGCGCGTCGAAGATATTGGCGAGCAGCGGGCCCTGATTGCGCGCGCCGGTCGTGACCGGGTCGAGCGTGTCGATCGGCTCGGCCCAGCCGACGACGAGCTTGGCGTTCTTGTTCTGGGCCTGCGCGCCGCCCGCGGCGAGCGCGAGCGCGCCGGCTGCCAGCACTGTCTTGATCAAGCGATGCTTTCGTCCTGCGGACATGTTGTTCTCCCCTTTTGAGACTGCGTTGCCGCGCTAACTATTTGTTTTGACGCATTTTCTTCACGCGAACCGGTGTCCACTTCGCTGGAAAATGCTCTAGAGGCGGTTCAAGGTCGGATCGAGCTCGTCCCTGAGCCCGTCGCCGATCAGGTTCACGCTGATCACGAAGAGGGACAGGAACAGGCCGGGGAAGACGGTGATCCACCAGGCCAGCATGATGTAGTTCTGGCCGTCGTTGAGGATCGCGCCGAGCTCGGGCCGCGGCGGCTGCACGCCGAGGCCGATGAAGCCCAGCGCCGTGATCCAGAGCGCGGCGATGCCGAGCCAGGTCGTCGTCAGCACGATGACGCCCGACATCACGTTGGGCAGGATGTGCTTGAAGATGATCCTGGCCGAGGAGGCGCCGGCGGCGGTCGCGGCCTCGACATAGGGCAGGTTGCGCACCTCGGCGGTCGCGCCCTCGACCAGCCTTGCGAAGATCGGCACCAGGATGGCGGCGATCGCGATGACGCCATTGGTCAGGCCGGGCCCGAGAATGGTCGTGACGGTCAGCGCCAGCAGGATGCCGGGGAAGGCGAGCAGGAGATCGATCAGCCGCATGATGCTGAAGCCGAGCGTCCCGCCGAAATAGCCGGCGACCAGGCCGAGCACGGTGCCGACGATCGCGCCGAGCACGACGACACTGATGCTCGCCAGGATGGTGGTGCGGGCGCCGAAGAGAACGCGCGCGAACAGGTCGCGGCCGAAAGCGTCGGTGCCCATCAGATGCACACCGCCCGGTGGCGTGAAGGTCGCCATCGGCTCCTGCGCCGTCGGGTCGAACGAGGTCAGCCACGGCGCGCTGAAGGCTGCGAGCACGAGCAGGATGAACAGCACGAGGCCGAGCGAGAGGCTGCGGTGCCTGAGGGCGCGGAGCACGGCCTTGCGCCGCGACCAGGCCGGGCGCGCGGTGCCGGCGATCTCGGCTGCGGTGGCGGGTGAGGTGATGTCCGACATCGTGCCAGGGTCCCGCTAGCGGCTGCCGACGCGCGGATCGAGCACGGGGTAGAGGATGTCGACGATGAAATTCGCGACGGCGTAGATCAGCGCGATCATCATGATCAGCGCCTGCACGGTGGTGTAGTCCTTGGCGAGGATGCCCTGGATCAGCAGCCGGCCGATGCCCGGCCGTGAGAACACCGTCTCGACGATGACCGAGCCGGAGAGCAACTGGCCGATCTGCAGGCCGGCAATGGTCAGGATCGGCAGCAGCGAGTTGCGCATCACGTGCCAGAGGAAGAGCTGGCCTTCGGGCACGCCCTTGGCGCGGGCCGTGGTCACGTGCTGCTGCGACAGCGCGTTGATGACGCTGGAGCGGACGAAGCGGGCGTTGAAGCCCATCGTGCCCAGCGCCAGCGTCACCGCCGGCAGCACGAGCCCCTTGAGCGAGGTGCCGCCGACCACGTCGAAGATCGGCCAGGTCACGGCGAAGGCGAGGATCAGCAGCAGGCCGAGCCAGAAGCTCGGGATCGACATGCACGCAAGCGCGAAGCCCATGCCGGCCGTGTCGGCGAGGCTGTTACGCTTCAGCGCCGCGAGCACACCGAGCGCGGTTCCGAAGGTCAGCGAGAGCGCGAGGGCCGCGAGCGTCAGCTGGGCCGTCGCCGGGAAGCTCGAGGCGATCAGCGAGGAGACGCTCTGCTGGCTGGCGTAGGAATAGCCGAAATCGCCGCGCAGCACATTGGCGATCCAGACGAAATACTGGGTGTAGAGCGGCTGGTTCAGGCCGAGCTGCTCGCGCAGCCGCTCGATCAGCGCCTTGTCGCCGGCGCTGGTGCCGAGCATGGCGATGACCGGGTCACCCGGGATCAGCCGGATGATCAGGAAGGCGACCACCGTGATGCCGAAGGTGAGGGCGACGATCGCGACGAGCCGCTTCAGGATGTAGCTGCTCATGGCCGGAGGGCTCGCAGACGGCTCGCGCGCCGCAAGCCCACTCCCCCTTTCGATGAGGAGGGCGAGATTTGGAGCGCGGGCTGACGAGGCAGCGTCGACATTGGCGGTTCGGTCTTCGCGGCTTAAAGTGTATTAGCGTACTATAACGCTTGCACCGCCATCCCGGCAGGTCAATGGGGAATCTCGTTCCAAATGGGACGAAATCACCGGCTGTTCGCGCCGGGCCCGAGCGTGTAGTTGCTGCGGCGGGTTGTGACACCGATAGCGAGTGGAAGGGTATGGATTTTCAGATAGATCGGTCCCTGCCGATCTCCATTCGCCAGCAGATCAAGGGCATGATCGAATACGGCATCGTCTGCGGCGATTTCGCCGCCGGCGAGATGCTGCCTTCCGTCCGCGATCTGGCGACGACGATCGGCGTCGCCCCGATGACGGTCAGCCAAGTCTATCGCGAGCTGAAAGGGCAGGGGCTGATCGAGACCCGCACCGGCGCCGGGACCATCGTCGCCGATGGACGGAACCGGCAGGCGGCGAACCAGGGCATGGCCGGGTTGCACAAGCGCATCGATGCGCTGATCGACGAGGCGATGGCGGCCGGCCTGCGTGCGTCCGATCTCGCTTCGCTGATCCATGCCCGCCTGGCTACGCGCACGCGCCTGGGGCGCGGCGCCAATATCGTCATGGTCGGCCTCTTCGTCGAGGCGACGGTCCGCTATGCCCGGGCCATCGCGACCCAGCTCGGCGCCGCGGCCACGGTCGAGGCGATGACGATCGACGCGATCCAGCGTGACGCGGCGGTGCGGGCACGGGCGGCCTCGGCCGATGTCGCGATCACCTTCGTCAATCGCCGTCGCGAGGTCGAGAGCCTCCTTCCAGGCGCGAAGGTGATGACGATCCGCTTCATTCCGTCGGAGGAGACCAGGCGGGCGCTCGCCTCGATCGAGCCGATGGCGAAGGTCGTGCTGGCGGCGCGGTTCTCGGAGTTCCTGCCGATCATGAAGGTCGGTGTCCGGCGCTTCGCGGCGCATGTCGCGCAGGTCGATGCCGTCCGGCTCGACCAGGAGGATTGCGCCGCCATTCTGGCGCAGGCCGATGTCCTGATCTTCGCCTCCGGCACGGAGATGGCGCTGGCGCAGGTCAGGCCGGGCGTTCCAACCATCGAATACAAGCACAGCCCGGACCCGGCGGATGTCGAGCGGCTGCTGGCGCCGCTGCTGCGGACCGATTGACGTCGTGAGCGTGGGGCCGGACCTTAGTGCCACGCGCCTGCTTTTGACGCGAGCCAAGCTTCGGCCCCTATGCTAGGTTCGCGCGGGCTCAAGCTCGGTCACCAGGAGGCGGTCGATGCCGACGCATCAAGCCATGGCTGCGCGCAAAGACCGCCAGCACAGCCGCTCACGATAGCTCGTTCACTGCCGCCGCGCCCGCAAGGCGGGTGGCGCGATGTTTCAGCTTGCCGCCGACCGGCGGTGACCCTGCGCCCTGCCCATGCCTGACTGATCCGCCGTCCTCAAGCACCCAACCCAAGGAGTTCGACATGAGCGATACTCAGGTGCGCAGCGAGACCGCCGACAAGGCTAAGGGAACCCGGACGAATGACCTTAAGCTCGAGGTTGTGAGCATTCCGGTTTCGGATGTCGATCGCGCCAAGCATTTCTATGGCGCTTTGGGGTGGAGGCTCGATGCGGATATTGCGGGCGAGAATTTCCGGGTCATCCAGGTCACGCCGCCGGGCTCGCCCTGCTCGGTCATTTTCGGCAAGGGGAACACGGTCGCCCCCTATCTCATCGTGTCCGATATCGAGGCGGCGCGGGCCGAACTCGCGGCTCTCGGCGCCGAGGTGAGCGAGGTCTACCATTACGCCGAGAACGGAGAGCGCCGCAGCGGGCGGGAGCCGGCACGGCGCAGCTACGCCTCCTGGGTCGCGTTCAAGGATCCGGACGGCAATGACTGGCTGCTCCAGGAGGTCACCAACCGCCTGCCCGGGCGCATCGACACGGGCGAGACGAGCTTCAGCTCGTCCAGGGATCTCGCGGCCACGCTCCGGCGCGCGGCAGCCGCGCATGGCGAACATGAGAAGCGAAACGGCGGCCAGCACGACGAGAACTGGCCGGACTGGTACGCCGAGTACATCGTCCGGGAGCAAGCGGGCCAACCCCTGCCGTCATAAGGCGGGCAGTTCGTCTGCCGCTGCCGGCCGGCGAGCACGATCCTTGCGCGTGAGCGTCGATGGGCATGCTCATCCACGCACACGCGCTTCGGGACTTGGTCTCTCGGGATCGCGACGGAATCGACGCGTGCCTCCGGCGCGAGGATAGTCGTCGTATCGCTCACCACGGGGCTCTTCGCCATGACCCAGGAATTCGACGCCATCGTCATCGGGGCCGGACAGGCCGGCCCGTCCCTCGCCGGGCGGCTGACCGCTGCCGGGATGAAGGCCGCGCTGATCGAGCGTAAGCTCTTCGGCGGCACCTGCGTCAATACCGGCTGCATGCCGACCAAGACGCTGGTCGCGAGCGCCTATGCCGCGCATCTTGCCCGGCGGGGCGCCGACTATGGCGTCGCCATCGAGAGCCCGATCAAGATCGACATGAAGCGGGTCAAGGCCCGGGCCGATACGGTCTCGACCAATGCCCGCACCGGCGTCGAAAAATGGCTGCGCGGCATGGACGGCCTGACCGTCATCGAAGGACATGCCCGCTTCGAGGGCCCGGATCTCGTGCGGGTCGGCGAGAGCCTGCTCAAGGCGCCGCGCATCTTCATCAATGTCGGCGGGCGCGCGAGCGTGCCGGACCTGCCGGGTGTCGGCGACGTCGCGTATCTCACCAACACCTCGATCCTGAAGCTCGACACCGTCCCGAAGCACCTGGTCGTCGTCGGCGGAAGCTATATCGGGCTCGAATTCGCGCAGATGTACCGGCGTTTCGGCGCGGAGGTCACGGTCATCGAGAAGGGGCCGAGGCTGGTCGCCCGCGAGGACGAGGATGTCTCCGAGGCGATCCGGCAGATCCTCGTCGACGAGGGCATCACCGTGCGCACCGATGCCGCCTGCATCGCGCTGGCGCCGCATGCGGATGGCGTGTCGGTCAGCGTGGATTGCGTATCGGGAGAGCCCGTCGCGGTCGGATCACATGTCCTGCTCGCGGTCGGACGGAGGCCCAATACGGACGAGCTCGGACTCGAGCAGGCGGGGGTCAAGCTGGATGGGCGCGGCTATATCACCGTGGATGACGGGCTCGCGACCAATGTTCCCGGCATCTGGGCGCTCGGCGATTGCAATGGCCGCGGCGCGTTCACCCATACGTCCTATAACGACTACGAGATAGTCGCCGCCAATCTGCTCGATGGCGAAAGCCGCCGGGTCGGCGACCGGATTCCCGCTTATGCGCTTTATGTCGATCCGCCGCTCGGCCGCGTCGGCCTGTCGGAGACGGAGGCGAGGAGGCTGGGCCGCGAGCTCCTGGTCTCGAAGCGCCCGATGACGCGGGTGGGGCGGGCAGTCGAGAGGGACGAGACCAAGGGCTTCATGAAAGTGGTCGCGGATGCGGAGACGAAGCAGATCCTCGGCGCCGCCATCCTGGGCGTCAGCGGCGACGAGGCGATCCACGGCATCCTCGACATGATGAACGCCCGCGCGGCCTATCCGGTCCTGCAATGGGCGGTGCCGATCCACCCGACCGTCTCCGAATTGATCCCCACGGTTCTCGGAGACCTGAAGCCGGCCGGATGATGTTCTTTCGGGCCTTGAAGGGGGCGTTCCGCGGTCAATGAGGCGCGAGCCGGGCTGCGCCGTTCGAGCGCAGCGTGTCCAGGCGGGGATCGGCATGCACCGGGCGGCGCCAGTTGACCATGGCGCTGGGGATCTCGACCTCGAACTGGCGCCGGCCGAGCAATGCGTTGGCGATGACGGCGCCGCGCCATGCCATCAGGCTGAGCTGCGGCTCGGCAATGCCATGGCTGATCAGGCCGGCATTCAGGGCGAAAATCCGGTTCGTGTCGGGGCCGTCCCAGGCGATGGCGAAATCGGCATCCGGCACGGGGCGGCCGGTGCGATCGACGGCGATGCGGCTGCTCAGCGGGGCGAGACAGTCCGGAAGCTCGTAGCGATAGCCGGTCGCCAGGATGACGATCTCGGCATGGCCGATCTCCATCATCCCATCCATGCCGTTGCGCATGATGAGCTGATAGCTGCCCTCGCGTGGCTCGGCATTGACGACATCGCGGTGCGGCAGGAGCTCGATCTCCGGGCCGGAACTTTCCAGGTGCCGCAGCACATAGAGCCGGCGATAGATCGCGGCGAGCGTCTCGCTCGAGACACCGTCGCCCGCGAGCTTCTCGCGCTCGACGATGGCGTGGCGGCGTGGCTCCGGCAAGTCGCGGAAGCTCTCGACATAGGGCGGCGTGAACAGCTCGTTGGTGAAGGGCGTCTCGTCGAGCGGCAGGAAATTGGGGCGCTGGCTGATCCAGGCGATCTGGCTCGGTGCGTCCTCTTTCGATCGGTTCAGCAGGTGGAGCAGGATCTCGGCGCCGCTCTGGCCGCCGCCGATCACCGCCACGCGCTTGCCGGCGCAGGCGCCAAGCCGGAACCGCGCCTGCGAGGAGTGGAAATGGTCATCCTCCCTCAGCCGGGCGGCGAAGGAAGGCAGCGCCGGCTTCAGCCCGACGCCGAGCGCGATGTTGCGGGCGCGCTGCTCGCGCGTGCCGCTGCGCAGGACGAAGCAGCGGCCATCGAAATCGACCGCGTCGATGCCGGTGCCGAAGCGCAGGGTCGGCAGGCCTTGCGCCGCCCAGGCGAGGTATTGCGCGAATTCCTGGCGCGGGATCGCGCCGAAATCGGCGTTGAGGAAATCATAGAAGCGCTTCTTCGCCACCAGGAAGGAGAGGAAGGTCCAGGGGCTCGATGGATGGGTGGCGCTGACCAGGTCCTTCAGGAAAGAGGTCTGCAGCGTCACATCCGGCAGCATCATGCCGGGATGCCAGTCGAACGCGGCCCGGCGCTCGAAGAACAGCGCCTCGACGCCCTCGGCCGCATCGAGATGCGCGGCGAGGCTGAGATTGAACGGGCCGATGCCGATGCCGGCGAGATCGAGCGGATGGTTGGTCATCATGGCTGAGCTCCGACGAGATTGCCCGCCGGTTCAGCGCTGGCGCGCTCGGCGAGATGAAGAGGGTTGTCGAGATCGGTTCCGAGGCTCGGCGCCGGCCGGCGGTTGGCGTCGCCATAGCCGATGGCCAGCCGCACCCGGTTGATGCAGATGCGCGGCACCTTGGCGGTGAACAGGTCGAACAGGGCGAAGCGTTCGCTCATGTCCGGATGGGCGCCCTGATAGCGCCGGAGGCTGCGAGCCAGTGCGGCGTAGAAGCGGATCTCGGGGAAGCCGTCATGCGCTTCCAGCGCATCCGAGAGGAAGCGCAGGACGCTGGCGAAATGACCGGTCTGGAGATGCTGCTGGAGATGCGCGGCAGGCCGGCGCAGCAGCACCGCCTTGATCTCCGCTCCAAGGTCCTCCGCCTCCGGAAAATCCCGGTCGACCAGGTCGGCATCGCCCTGCAAGTCCTTGAGGGCCACGCCTACGGGCGTGAATCCGTCGAGGACCAGCGTGACGTTCTGGCCATGGGCGATGAAGCCGACGCCGTAACAGCAGAGGAAGTGGTAGAGCGGCACCGCCACGGCATCGAAGAGCCGTTCCAGCCAGGCTTCATGCGAGAGGCCGGAGCGGGCGATGAGGGCGCTCACGATGGGCCGGCCGGCCGAAGTGGGCTTGGTCAGGGCGCCGAGCATCATGGCGCTCTGCCCGGGCTTCAGATGGGTCTCGATCGATTCACGCCAGATGACGCCGAGCATCTCGCGGAACTGGTAGGGCACGTCCTCGATCTGCTCGTAGAGCGGATGCGGATAGAAGGCACCGGCCGGCTCGCGCAACACGATGGCGGGCGCGAGGGCGGGGTCGGCCGCCGCCTTCTCCGCGAGCCAGGCCGAGAAGCGCGGCCCGATCGCCATGTACTTGCCGGGCACGCCGCGCCAGGCCGAGGTGTTGAGGATGGTGAGCGAGAGCTTGAGATGCAGCGCCTGCGGCGAGCGGGCATTGGCGAGGGTGCGCAGCGATTGCTGCGGCAGGTAGCCGTCGCCGAACAGGCCGAGGGGCAGGAGCCGGCCGGCGGCGATCTCGTTGGCGAATTGCGGCGCGATCATATGGTCCCATTGCCAGGGATGGATCGGCAGCAGCAGGTAGCCGGCGCGATCCATTCCGATTTGCCGGCAGGCCTCGGCGCAGGCGTCTTCGATCCGGCGCCGTTCGGCGGGGTCGAGCGAAGCGGAGAGGAGATCCTCCTCGGCGATGGCAGGATCATGTGAGAGGCGGCAGGCGTCGCGGGCGGCCGCGACCCAGAACGGCCTGAGCTCGGCCTGGAATTCCGGCGCATAGGCTTCGGCATCGGCAAGCCCCCAGCCGATGCGGCCCTTGGCGGCCGGCGCCTTGGGATGCCCGTCGAGATATTGCTGGAGCAAATGGTCGGGCAGGGCGATCAGCGCGTCCTCGCCGATCGTGGCGCTGATCGCCGCGACCCGCGCGTCGGAGAGGAGCGTGCTGGAAAGCTCCTTGATGTAGATCGCGAGCGTGTCGGGCTCGATCTCGAGCACTGCCCGGGCGTCGATCATGAAGCGGGCGACATCATCCACAGGCGCGGCAAGCGCCCCCTCCTGGCGGAACAGGCTCGCCGGCTCGACCGCGAGATTGCCCCAGATGCGCCGCTTCGCCTTGAAGCGGTAGCTGACGTCTTCAGCGAGCCGCAGCGTCCAGAGGCCGTTCCTATGGTCGGGTGCTTCGGGCTTCAGGCCTTCCTCGAAGGAAAGTTCAGCGATCGCCCGGGCGATCAGCGCCTGGTTGAGCTCGCGCCACAGCCTGGCCTCGACCGGCCGTCCGCCGGGCAGGGGGCCGAGGCTCACAGTGCGATCTCCCGGAAGAAGCGCTCGCGCTCGCAGCAGACCAGGGCGGCGCGCTTATGCGGGAAATCGAACTCCTTGACCTTCTCATAGGCCACATCCGCGCAATAGCTCAGCATCTTATGGTGCGAGGCGCGCGGCTCGCCGACGATGCGCTGCGTGCGCGGCTCATCGAGGAAGAGATAGTGGGTCAGCGAGCGGAACCAGGCCAGCGTCTTGGCCCGGCCGAGATGGTGGGGATTGCCGATCAGGCCATGCCAGCCCCGGTCGAAATCCTCCGGTTCGTAGTGGGGGCCGAGCCGATCCTCCTTGGCCCAGTAGAACTCGAAATAGCCGACGGGCTCCTCGTCGAAGCTGCCGATCACGCCGAAGAGATGCGGATCGGCCTCCTGTGCGGCGAGATAGCGATCGAGCTCCTCGCGGGATTGCGCCAGCTCCCAGAAGAAGGCGACGCGCGGCTGGTTCATCCAGTGATGGAACAGGTCGAGGTCGCGGCGGCGGTCGATCGTGCGCAGCGAGAGCGTCATGCCGAGATGCGGCAGCCAGCGCTTGTAGATCTCGCCATTCGGCTGTGCCGGCCGCAGCGGCGGCTGGCGATCGACCGGCCCGAGCCCGGAGCGGATCGCCGGATAAGCCACATGCCGGCCCGCCTGCCGCCAGAGCAGCGGGAGCTGGTAGAAGAGGCTGCGCGTGACGATGGCATCGGCGGCTCCTTCCGTCCCGCCGCTCTCGATCGACAGCCCGGCCAGGGCGGGCTTGCCGGCGAAGTCCGGAAGCTCCAGCCGCAACAAGGCCGAGCGGCTCTGGAATGCCGCCTCGATCAGAGCCGCGAGCACATCGGCCTCGGCCGGGTGGAGGCCGTCCGGCTGCGTGATGGCGAGGCGGCCCGACACCCCGTCAGCCGCGAGCGTGAGCTCCGCCTCGGCGGAAAGACCTTCACGGCCGGCAAGCCGCAGCCTGTCACCGTGACCGTCGATCTCGATGAGGAGCGGCGCATCGCCGCGAGCCGGGAAATGGCGACTGGTCGTCTGTGTCGCCAGCGGGGTGGCGCCGGCGGCGTCGATCTTCGGAGCGATCGTCATGACCGCGCTCCCGGGATCGGGTTCGGCAACTCGACATAGCCGGCGAGCGGGTCCGTCACATCGGTGTTTTCGTTGATGTTGCGGAAGCAGATCATGAAGTTGCCTTTGCTGACCAGGGTTGGCGAGGTGAGGAGGTAGTCGAGGCAAGTGCGGTCGCGGAGCGGCTGCGCGGCGAGCTCCGAGAGCGCGATGCGCAGGGCCGCGAGCAGGCGCTTCTCCGTGGCGAGGCGGGCGATCGCGAGCGCGCCGATGACCGAGAACACGCTGTTGACGATGAGGTAGTAGCCGGCGAGCCTGGCCGCGTAGCCGGTATCGAAGATATGCCCGGCCTCGAGCCGCACGTCGGGCGCCAGCTCGGAAAGGCTCGGCAGGAATTCGCGGACATAGCCGGTGCCCTGGCAGTCGCGGAAGTGCAGCCGGGCGGGCCAGCCGTCGTCGAGGCCGACGACGATATTCTGCTGATGCGCGCCGAAGAGGAGGCCGTAATCGGCCTGGACGCCAAGCAAGGGCATGGCGACGATCTGCAGGAAGCGCTCGAACCAGGGCAGGGCGATCTCTCCGGGATCGCTGCCCTCACGTGCAGCAATGCGCCTGACAATGGCTGCGAGCGCGCTCTCGCGGCCATCGGGGCCGATCTCGCACAGCCCGGCGAGCACTGCCGCCGAGGGGCTTTCCCCGCTGCCAAAAGGATTGTCGCGGAAGACGACGATAGTCGAGCGCAAGGGCGCGCCGTCCTCGTCGCGCAGGGCGAGATAGCCCGGCTCGCCCATGACCTTGAAGCTCGGGAATTGCGTCGCGATCCTCTGCCCAACCGCCCCGGCCAGCAGCTTGTCGATCTCGATCCCGCGCTCGCATTCATAGGGCTCGATGAGGCGCTGCGAATTGGTCAGCCGCAGGCTCAGCGACATCTTCAGCATCCAGGCGGCGTGCGGTGCGTAGATGCTGCGCAGCGACGAGGTCGCGTACCAGGGCGAGCCGGCCGGCCCGAGCGTGCGGATATGGCCAGCCTTCATCAGGCGCGCGATCGCCGGATCGAGCATGAGCCGCGAGGCCTGCCAGGGATGCATCGGCAACAGCACACGTCCGCTGGCCGCCTGGTCGCGAATGGCAGCTTCCATCACGGGGTCGTCGGTCGCTAGGCGGGCGGCCATCTCCGATGCCGCCAATTCGCGCGAACTGCCCTGCAGAACGATCTGCGGCGAGACCGACCACCAGTGCAGCGCAAAGCCCCGGCCGTATTCGCCTGCGAAGCGTCGCGAATCCTCCAGGGTGAATTCGTCGCGGCTGCGTGGTGTCGGGTGGACATTGTGGCCGAAGCGCAGCGCCTGTTCCGCTTCGATGAAGCTGGGATCGCGCCCGGAGAAAACGACCTCGTCAAGGGTGGGACGCTTCAGCGTGTCTTCGACATTCGCGAGGCTGTCGAGCGCGCGGCGCAGGAAGACGAGCGCCTTCGCGCCTGCATCCGGTCCGGCGATGTCCGGTTCCGACGCGACGAGGTTCGCCAATTCGGGAAAGCCGACGACGCGCACCGAGCCATCCGGGCCGATCTCGTAGAAGGGCGGGCGGATGCCGTGGCAACCGACCTGCGAGGCATGGGTCAGCGCCACGCGGATGTCGCGACCGGCCAGCGGTAACCTGAGAACCCGACGCGGCCGCGCAGAGTCCGAAGGCAATGCCACCTCACTCTCGATGGACCAGCCGCGCCATTCCCGCATCAGGCTGAGTAGAAATGCACGGGATGATACTCGCTCGGCGAGCTCAATCGTTCCCATTTTTGTCTCTAGCATCTCATTTTCTCGCCAGTTCGACAGAAGTAATATTCACAGTTATTTTTGAGGCATTCCAATCTATGCGAATTTATATTTATTAAAATCTGTGTCGTGCGATTGATTGACGGAATGAATATTCATAAATGGCTTTATGATGACGGTTTCTTTGGAGATTTGCGCATGAGAGGCAGAGAGGTGAGCGGGCTCTCGCTGATGGCAGCGACCGTCGGCTTCGGCCAATCGGCATTGCTGGCGCTGGTGCCGATCGTCTCGGACGCGACGGGCCTGGGGGCGCCGGCGATCGGCGCGATCGGCTTTCTCGGAGCGCTCGCCTTTCTCGTTGCCGCACCCGCCTGGGGCTATCGCGAGGGTCGGCTGCGTCGCCGTTTCATGCTGCTGGCCTGGCTGATGGCGGGCGCGCAGCTTCTCTTCCTGGGTGTGCTGGCGGCCGGCCCCATGCCGGCCGCCGCCGCTTTCGCGATGCTCGCACTCGCGCGCATCGTCTACAGCGCGGCCGCCGCCGGCGTGATGCCGCATGCGCAGGCGGCGGTCGTGCGGATGAGCACTCCGGAGAAGCGCCCTGCCGCCCTGGCCCGCCTCAGCGCCGGACTCGGCGTTGGCCGCGTTCTCGGTCCGCTCGTCACCTTGCCCGGTGCCGCTGGTCTCATGCCCGCGCTCGCGGCCATGGTGGCGATGCCGCTCATCCTGCTCGCCGCCCCAGACGTCGCGCCGGCCGAGAAAGGCGAGCAGAGCCAGCGGAAACGCGACCTCGCCCGCGCCGCCTTGCCGCTTCTGGCGATCGGTTTCGTCCTGACGCTCGGCTTCGGCCAGATCCAGATGGTGCTCGGCCTCTTCCTGCAGGCGCGCTTCGGACTTGACGTCCATGCCGCAGCCCGCTGGGGCGGGATAACCTATGCGCTGGTCGCCATCGGCATGATCGCCGTGCAGGTCGGCCTCGTGCCTCGCCTGGGAAACAAGCTCGCGCGAAACCTGCGGATCGGCCTCGGCGCCTTCGCTCTCGGAAGCGTCGCGATGGGCCTTGCGCCCTCGATCGCCATGCTCGTGTTCGGCGCCGTGATCGCCGGCGCCGGGATCGCGCTCGCGACGCCGGCCTATACGGCCTGGCTGGTCGATCGTGTTGCGCCACAGCAGCAGGCCGTTGCCGCAGGCTGGCTCGCCAGCCTGCACGTTCTTGGTCAGGGTGCTGGCGCGCTGACCGGCGGCTTCGCCTTCGCGCTCTCGCCGCAGACGCCCTTCATGCTTTGTGCTGCGCTCGGCATCGCAGTCATGCTGGTGCTGTCCGCTATCGGCCAGCCGCGCGGTCACGATGCCGCTCCATAGCTTCGCCGTGCGCCGCGAATGGAAGAAGACAGAAAAATCGCCAGCGGTAAGACTATCGTGCGCATGTTAATCCTCTCGTCTTCGTAAGTTCTCTTCTCTCGCAAGAAGGAGAGGGGAGGGCTTTCTTGATTAAATTTGGAAATATATCTGAATAATCTTCCAGTTTGAAATTGGTATAAATTACGATTCATGCCAATCTTCGTTGGGTGAGTCTTTGTCGGCATTGAATTTCATCGGACTTGTTTGCATAATCGGTCCGATGATTTCTTGGACGGATGCGAAGTGACTAGCGGACTCAGGCGCAGTGACCCAGAGGCGGCTCAACGACCTGCGCCGACGCCGCAGGCTTCGATGGCGCGCGAGGGCGGACCGGTCTGGCTCCTGTCCAGGGACATGCCGCAGTCCGATATCGACCTTCATGTCGATGGCAGGGCGGCGCGCCGCACGGTGTTCGACCGGACCAATCCGGCGCCGTTTGGCGCCGGGGCGATGCTGCGGCTCGAGCCGGATATTGGCCTCGTCTCGCTCTTCGCCCCGAGCGCCGCGGTTTCGCTGCCGCTGCCGGGCCTGATCGAGGAGGGCTCGGCCCTGCTGCTGCGCCCCGCCGATGGCGCGCTCGTCGTGACCCGCGGCAGCCGGCGTGCGATCGTGGGTGGGCGCGAGGCCATTCTGCTGACCGAGCTTGCAGGCATCGGCCTGTTGCCTGTTCAGATCAGCCGGCTCGATTGTCTCGTCATGCCCGCCGATGCGATTGGCGAGCGCGCCTGTGGGCATGCCGCGGAGCTGCGCGTGTTCGGCGCCGGCAACGACGCCCTGCAAATGCTCGGGAGCTATGGTGCGGCGCTCCTGCGCGGAATGGCGCCGGTCCGGACGCCCGAGCTTTGCGATCTGGCGCGACAGTTCATGTGCGGCCTCGTCAACATCATGTCACCCGAGAGCGCTCCCCCGGGCCAGCCCAGGCATCGTCCGGACGACCGGATGAGCGCCATCAAGTCGGACATCGAAGCCCGGTTGACGGAGCGAGGGCTCGGCGCGCGGCAGATCGCCGACCGGCACGGGATCAGCCTGCGCTATCTGCAAAAGCTGTTTGAGGACGAGCAGACGACCTTTTCGGAATTCGTGCTGCAGCGCAGGCTGGATCGCGCGCTGCGCCTGCTGCAATCAGCGGAGGCCTTCGAGACCAGCATCAGCGAAATCGCCTTCGGCGTCGGCTTCGGCGATCTCTCCTATTTCAACCGGTCGTTCCGGCGCCGCTTCGGTGCAGCGCCGCGTGAGATCAGGACAAGCCAGCGCGCCATCGTCTCGGCGCAGGCCTGACGCAATCGGAAAGTCGCAGCGCGGGAGCGCCGAATGGGGCTCCCGCTCTCTCCTATCGGATTGGCGACGTGGCCGCTCAGAAGGTTTCCGGCACGTACATCTCGGCCGGGACCGGCTTGCGCAGGTAGTCGGCGTGGCGGACACGCTCCGGCAGCTCGATTTCGGGCTTCGGAACGTCCTCATAGGGGATCTGGGCCAGCAGGTGCGAGATGCAGTTGAGGCGCGCCCGCTTCTTGTCGACCGCCTGCACGACCCACCAGGGCGCCTGCTCGGTATGGGTCCGCTCCAGCATCTCTTCCTTGGCGTGGGTGTAGTCCTCCCAGTGGACGCGGCTCTCCAGGTCCATCGGCGAGAGCTTCCACTGCTTCAGCGGATCGTTGATGCGCATCTGGAAGCGGAATTCCTGTTCCTCGTCGGTGATCGAGAACCAGTACTTGATCAAGATGATGCCGGAGCGCACGAGCATGTGCTCGAAATCCGGGGTCGAGCGGAAGAATTCCTCGAGCTCGTCCGGGGTGCAGAAGCCCATGACGCGCTCGACACCGGCGCGGTTGTACCAGCTGCGGTCGAACAGCACCATTTCGCCGGCGGTCGGCAGATGCGCCGCATAGCGCTGGAAATACCACTGGTTGCGCTCGCGCTCGGTCGGAGCGGGCAGGGCGACGACGCGGCAGACGCGCGGGTTGAGGCGCTGGGTGACGCGCTTGATCGCGCCGCCCTTGCCAGCGGAGTCGCGGCCCTCGAACAGGACGACGACCTTGAGCTTCTTGTACTGGATCCAGTCCTGCAGCCGGACGAGCTCATGCTGCAGGCGGAAGAGTTCGCGGAAATAGACCTTGCGATCCAGCGTGGCACCGGCGGGCTCCAGGCCCTGGGCGACGAGTTCGTCAAGCCGGTCCTCTTCGAGCTGCGTCTCCAGCTCTTCGTCGAAGCTATCGGCGATCTCGGCTTTGATGCGATCCAGATCGGGGGTCATAAAACCTGTCCTATTCAGTTGGCACTTGGTTGCAGGTCAAGCCTGGGCGTTGACGAGGTGGATGGCGGCCTGCGGCGTCAGCAGCTGCTGGGTGTGGCGCGCGATCATCAGCTCCTCGTTGGTGCGGATGATGAAAGCCCGGACCCGCGACCGATCGGACGAAATCACATCGGCGCCCTCCCGGTTGCGGTCGAGATCGAGCTCGATGCCGATCCATTCCATCGCTTCGAGCGCGGATTCACGGATCAGGCGCGAATTCTCGCCGATGCCTCCGCAGAAGACAATCGCATCGAGGCCGCCGAGCACGGCCGCCATGGCGCCGATCTCACGACGCAGCCGGAAGACGAAATAGTCGATCGCCTGCTTCGCGCGCGGATCGTCCGAGGCCTCCAGATCGCGCATGTCGTTGGAGATGCCGGAGAGGCCCTTCAGTCCGGAGGACTTGTAGAGCAGGTCCGAGATCGCCTTCGCGTCCATGCCCTTCTGGTCCATCAGATAGAGCAGGACGCCCGGATCGATCTGGCCCGGGCGCGTGCCCATCGGCAGGCCGTCAAGCGCGGAGAAACCCATGGTCGAGGCGATCGAATAGCCGTTGCGGATCGCGCACATCGAGGCACCGGAGCCGAGATGGCAGATAATGACCCGGCCCTTGGCGTGGAACGGCGCGATCTCGGCGAGGCGGCCGGTGACATATTCGTAGGACAGGCCATGGAAGCCGTAGCGCCGCACGCCCTCGTCATAGAGCGAGCGCGGCAGGGCGAAGGCGTCGTTGACGAAGGGATGGGCGCGGTGGAAGGCCGTGTCGAAACAGGCGACCTGCGGCACGCCGGGGAAGGCGACCTGCGCCGCCCGGATGCCGGAGAGATTGTGCGGCTGATGCAGCGGAGCGAGCGGGACGAAGCCGGTCAGCTGTTCCAGGATCTCGTCATCGACGAGTACCGGCGCCGAATAGGCCATGCCGCCATGAACCACGCGATGGCCGACGGCGGCGATCCTGGCCTGGGGGAACTGCCGCGCCAGCGCGTCGAGGACCGTGCTGAGCGCGCCATGGTGGTCGGCAACGAAGCGCTCGCCTTCGAGCGGATCGGAGAGCAGCTTCTGGCCCTTGCCGTCCTTCATCACGAAGTTCGGGTCGGTGCCGAGGCCGTCGATCATGCCGATCGCGACGCAGTCCAGCCTGGACGTCGCGAACAGGGCGAATTTCAGCGATGACGAGCCGGCATTGACGGTGAGGATGTGCTCGGACATTGCGCCTTACTCCGCTGCCTTGAGCAGAGGCTGGTAGGCCAGCGGCTCGCCATTCTGCCGCCAGTAATCGTAAAGCTGCGCCACCGCGCAGGAAGCCAGCCGCGCCTTGTCGTTATCGGCGCGCGAGGTGAGGATCACCGGCGCCTTCGCGCCGACGACGAGGCCGGCGGCCTCGGCCCGGGCAACGAAGGTGAGCTGCTTGGCGAGCATGTTGCCGGCTTCGAGGTTCGGCACGATCAGGACATCGGCCTGGCCGGCGACCGAGGAGACGATGCCCTTGGTGCGGGCCGCCTCGATATCGACGGCATTGTCCATGGCGAGCGGGCCGTCGACGAGCGCGCCGGTGATCTGGCCACGATCGGCCATCTTGGCGAGCGCGGCCGCCTCGAGCGTCGAGGGCATGTTGATGTTGACGGTCTCGACGGCGGCGAGGATGCCGACCTTCGGCTTGGCGAGCCCGCAGGCGATGGCGAGGTCGATCGCGTTCTGGACGATGTCGACCTTGGTCGTGAGGTCCGGCGCGATATTGATCGCCGCGTCCGAGATGAAGAGCAGGTTCGGCTTGGTCGGTGCGTCCATCACGAAGACATGGCTGATGCGCCGCGAGCCACGCAGGCCGCCATCCTTCTTGACGACCTGGCCGAGCAACTCGTCGGAATGGACATTGCCCTTCATCACCGCACGGGCCTCGCGGGCATGGACCATGGCGACGGCCTGCCTGGCCGCCTCGGAATGGTCGGCGATGTCGATCAGCCGCAGTGCCGAGATATCGGCGCCGGCAGCATCGGCCGCGCGCAGGATCTTGTCGCGCGAGCCGATCAGGATCGGCTCGATCAGGCCTTCGCGCATCGAGAGCACGGCGCCGCCGAGCGAGTTGGCATCGTCGGGGCAGACGATCGCGGTCGGCATAGGCGGCAGGCGGCGGCAGCGCGCGACCAGCGCGCCGAAATGATCATGTTGGTCGAGCAGGAGCAGCGGCAGCTCGCGCTTCTCCTGCACGATCGAATGCGTGGGGGCGCTGACCTCGGCAATGCCTTCGAGCACCAGCGTGCCGTCGGCCTTCTCGACCCGGGTCTCGAACACGGCGAGCGGCGCCTCACGCTTCTCGATGCAGCGCACCGAGACGGTGAGCCGGTCGCCCATCAGGGCGCGGCCGGGAAAGCGGAAGGTCTGGCCGTGATAGAGCGTGCCGGCGCCGGGCAGGATGGTGCCCAGCACCGAGGAGACGAGCGAGCCGACCCAGAGCGAGGGCGCTACGGTGTCGGACGCCCCGTCCTTGTCGAGATCGGCGCCCGGCATGTGCAGCGGGTTGGTGTTGCCCGAGACGTGAGCGAACACATAGAGGTCGTTGGCCGTGACCGGCCGCTCGACGCTTGCCGTTTGTCCGACGATGAGCTCGTCGAACGTCGTGTTGCGATGCGACAAAGCACTCATGGTTGCGCTCCTATACGGATCGTTGGCGCGGCCCCGGCTTATGCCGAGAGCCGCCCATCGTCATTGGCGGCCGGGGCGGCCTTGGCGCGGCGTCCGAGCATCGCCTCGAACTCGCGATAGAGCGCGAGGGCGTTCGGATGCATGGTCTCGATCGGCCCGGCGACCTTCATCACCAGATCCAGGGCGCGCTCGCGCTCTTTGGCCGTGTCGAGCAGCTTCGGCAGGCTGGCCTTGGCCTTTTCCGGCGCGAACTGCACGATCAGCGCCTGCTCATGGATGAGCCTGGAGCGCTTCTCCTCGTCCATTGTCGAGAAGGGCTTCTCGGTCGCGAAGATCTGGAGTTCGCGCTCGAGCCGCGAGCGGCGGACATAGCCGCGCGCCTGCGACAGGAGCTCGAGCATGCGGACCATACCCTCGGCCTCGCCACCCTGCTCGATATGGTCGAGCGCGGCGCGGATTTCCGGTAGCATCAGCAGGTTCTCGGCAGTGGTTTGATCGCGGCCGACCAGCCCGTTGGCGCCGATGGCGCGCATGAAGGGCGAGCCGTAGATGGCGTTGAAGGAGATTTCCTGCATCGCGTCGCGAAGGTCGCGGTAGAGATCGAGGTTCTGCTCGATCGCGTCCGACATCAGCCGCTCCATCGCGAGGAACGGATTGTCGGCCTTGACGGGCTGGCGCTTGGTCCGCGCCTGCTCGGCCAGCGCCTTGACCGATCCCAGCAGCGGGTTCTGATCGGAGAGCAGCGAGCGCTCCAGCCGCATCGGCCGGGTCTTGAAGAACTGCCTGGCAGTCTCGTCATTGACGATGGCGCGCACGAAGGGACGCATCAGGTTCTCGTAGACGGTCGCGCCGACCTCGGAGACCTTGGCCACGGCCGAGAACATCTCCTCGTCCTTGCGGCCATCGTCGAGCTTCATGATGTCTTCGACGGTGCGCGGCGCGAATTTGATGTGCAGCCGGTCGTCGCCCTGCTCCAGCTCCATCTCGTAGAGGCCGGGCGGCAGCGCCTCGATCGCGCGCATCGTGTCGGTGATCGCCTCATGCTCGCGTCCGGCGATCTTGGCGGAGACGAAGATGCCGAGATGGCCGATCGTATCGTGCAGCAGATAGACGATGCGCTGGCCGCGCGCCTTGATCTCGTTGACGTCGTGATAGGTGTCGGCGATCCAGTTCAGCGCCTGCTGCGGCGGGGTGATGTTGTCGCCATGCGAGGCGAAGACGATGATCGGCGAGCGGATATTCTTGAGGTCGATACGCTCGTCGCCGAAATAGGCGTGGCCATGGGCGAGGCGGTTGCCGACGAATAGGTTCTCGATGATCCAGCGGATCTCCTCTTCATTCATCATGAAGAAGCCGCCCCACCAACGCTCGAATTCGAGGAAGCGCTCGGCCTCGGTATCGACCTTCGAATACAGGCCGTAGAGCTTCTTCCAGTAGGTGTTGGCCGGATTCAGCGTCTCGAAATTCTGCACCAGCAGCGAGCCGTCGAAGACGCCGTTGCCGAGATCGGCCATCAGCATCGCCGGCCAGACGCCGCCGACGCGGCCGCCGGTATAGCGCATCGGGTTCTTGCCGGTCGTGCCGGCCCAATAGGCCATCGGGGCGCCGTTGATGGCGATCGGGCCGACCTTGTCGGGATGGGAGGCTGCGAGCAGCATGCAGCCCCAGCCACCCTGGCAATTGCCGATCACGACCGGCTTCTCGACATCGGGATGGCGGCGGCGGATCTCTTCGAGGAAGGCGGCCTCGGCGTCGCGGACATCGGCCAGAGTCTGGCCGGGCTCCGGCCATTGCCGGAAGATCACGAAATAGACGGCATGGCCTTCGTCGAACGCGTCGCCGACCTGGCTCTCGGGCTTGAAGCCGCCGATGCCGGCGCCATGGCCGGCGCGCGGGTCGACGATCATGAAGGGGCGGCGCTTGGGATCGATCGCGACGCCCTTCGGCGGCGTGATCACGACGAGCGAATAGTTGACCGGCCGCGGCAGGTCGCGACCGTCGATCACCAGTTCGTAGTCGAAGTCGAGAACGGGCGGGATATTGCCGTCCGCCTGCTCATTGAAGGCATTGCCACGCTGACGCAGGACGTCGAGGACGAGGGCGGTGCGCTGGCCGGCATCGGTCACGTAATCGGTCCAGGCCTGCCAGGGATTCAGGCCGGGCGCGAAGGTGAAGGCAGACGAGGCCTTGGCCGTGCGCTCGCTGGCGAGCGCGATCTGCTCATCCGCGATGCGGCGGGAATGGTCGAACCACAGGCGCGACAGCGCGGTCGCGTTCTCCAGGTTCATGGCGAGCGCGTCGTTTACTGCTTTCAGATCCATGGATGTCTCGCTCATGAAAGGCTCGAGGCCGATAACGCCCTTCACCGGAGCGCCCTGGACAGGACGACCGAGCCAGGATCCCTGGCATGGTCGGCTGCCGGCACGCCCAAGTCGCTGTGTTTGCACGAGATGCAGTGCCTCTCGCGCTGCGGCGCAATATCGAGGGCTCAAATGACGGGCTGATGAACAATTCTGAGCGGGCGAAACGTGCTCACGTGACGGTTCCGACACCGATGTGTCACAGCCGCGCAAAATAGATCGTCGAAATAGCCGGCTGCGCTGCCGTAAAGTCAGTGGCGGTGCGACCTTCCGAAGGGATTCCTCAATGTCGACCGGCATTTCTCGCATCGGCGTCGTCGGCGCCGGCACCATGGGCAACGGCATCGCCCAACTTTGCGCCTCCGCCGGTTACGCGGTCACGATGCGCGACCTGAAGCCGGAATTCCTCGATCGCGGCATGGCGACGATCGGCAAGAATCTCGAGCGCTTCGTCAGCAAGGGCAAGCTCAGCGCCGAGGAGCGCGAGGCCGCGCTCGGCCGGATCAAGCCGACCATCGAGATCGGCGATCTCGCCGAATGCGACCTCGTGATCGAGGCCGTGCTGGAGAATTACGAGATCAAGGCGACGCTGATCCGGGAACTCGACGCGATCTGCCGCGACGGTGCGATCCTGGCGACCAACACCTCCTCGATCTCGGTGACGAAGCTGGCGGCGACCTCGAAGGATCCGAGCCGCATCATCGGCATGCATTTCTTCAATCCGGTGCCGCTGATGCAGCTCGTCGAGATCATCCGGGCGCTGCAGACCAGCGACGCCACCTGCGATGCGATCGTCAAGCTGACCGAGTCGCTCGGCAAGACCGCGCATGTCTCGAAGGACAGCTACGGCTTCGTCGTCAATCGCGTGCTCGTGCCGATGATCAACGAAGCAATCAATTGCGTGCATGAAGGCGTCGCGCCGGCAGAGGATGTCGATGCGATGATGAAGCTCGGCGCCAACCATCCGATGGGGCCGCTGTCGCTCGCCGATCTCATCGGTCTCGACGTGGTGCGCAACATCATGGAGACGCTGCATGACGGATTCGACGATCCGAAATTCCGTCCGAGCCCGCTGCTGAAGCAGATGTGCGACGCGGGCTATCTCGGGCGCAAGTCGGGTCGCGGTTTCTTCGTCTACGCCAATTAGGCTCAAGACCGCCTTGAGCTGGTCCATGGCGCCGAAGTCGGCCCGATCGCGCAACGAAAGGTTGCGATCTGGCTGGTGCCCGGGCGCATAGGTATGAACTGCCTAACTTTTTGGAGGCAATAGCAATTCTGATTTGCTGAGAAATCGAGGTACTCGAGCCTCCGCCGGCAATTGCGTTCAACTTCCGTCTATTCGATAAAAATAATTGATTTTATTCAATAATAGCCGATTATCCGCACAGCGGATTGCCTCGATTTATTGATCGTAAACCGAGATTTGAGTGCTTGTCACTCCCGTGACGCAGTGCCGTCAAAATTTGTGCCGCCGGTAATCTGCGCAGGAGCAGGTCCGGATTTCATATGATAGAGTGAACACGTCTTTATCATTCAAGCTGGCGCGGGCGCTGCTCCGCCGGCTCGAAGGATTTTGGCACGTCTCTCCGGCCTCTGTGGGTTTCAACCTTGTCGCGCAGTATTGCTTCCACGTCCGCGCCTGCTGGCTCGATCGTCGGCTCAGCGCTCGCCTCCTGCCGCGGAGCGTTCATGGCGGTCGGATTGTTTTCCGGCATCATCAACGTGCTGATGCTGGCCGGCTCGTTCTACATGCTGCAGGTCTATGACCGGGTGCTCAGCTCGCGCAGCGTGCCGACGCTGATCGGGCTCTCGCTGCTGCTGCTCCTGGCCTATGCGCTGCAGGGCTTCCTCGATGCGGTCCGGGTCAAGATGCTGGCGCGGATCGGAGCACGGTTCGACGAACAGGTTTCGCCTGCAGCCTTCGCTGCGGCGCAGCGCCTGCCGCTACTCGGGCTGCGCTCCGAGCAGGTGCTGCAGCCGATCCGTGACCTCGATCAGATTCGCGGCTTCCTCGCCTCGCTGGGGCCGACGGCTCTGTTCGACATGCCGTGGATGCCGCTGTTCTTTGCCGGCTGTTTCCTGCTGCATCCCTGGCTCGGCTGGCTCGCAGTCGCGGGCGGCGTCGTCATCCTGATCCTGACCTATGTCAGCGAGCGCGGCAGCCGCGCGGCGAACAAGGCGCTGATGGCGAGCGGGACCGGCCGCCTGGCGCTGGCCGAAGCGGCACGGCGCAATGCCGAGGCGCTGACGGCGATGGGCATGGCGCCGGCCTTCCAGCGCAAATGGCACGAGATCAATCTGCGCCATGTCAGCGACTGGCTCGCGGGTTCGGATGCGGTGAGCGGCCTCGGCGCCTTCGCCAAGATCTTCCGGATGCTGCTGCAATCGGCCGTGCTCGGCCTCGGCGCCTACCTCGCCATGCACAACGAGATCTCGGGCGGTGCGATGATCGCCGCTTCGATCATGACCTCGCGGGCGCTCGCGCCGATCGAGATCGCGGTGGCACATTGGCGCGGCTTCGTCGCCGCCCGCGAAGGCGTCGCCCGGCTCAAGCAGATGCTCGATCTTCCGAGCTTCAACGAGCGCGAGCGCACCGCCCTGCCCATGCCGAAGCGCGATCTGACGGCGGATGGTCTGATCGTCGCTGCGCCCGGCCGCCAGGCGCCGATCCTGCAAGGCGTTTCGCTTCGGCTCCAAGCCGGCCAGGGGCTCGGCATCGTCGGGCCGAGCGCTTCGGGCAAGTCGACCTTGGTGCGATCGCTGGTCGGGGTCTGGCGTCCGCTCAAGGGCGAGGTCCGTCTCGACGGCGCAGCGCTCGAGCAATGGGGCCCGGCCGGGCTCGGCCGCCATATCGGCTACCTGCCCCAGGATATCGAGCTGTTCGATGGCACGGTGGCGGAGAATATCGCGCGCTTCCTGCCCGATGCCGCGGACGAGGCGGTCGTCGCGGCGGCACAGGCCGCTGGCGCGCATGAGCTGATCCTCAAGCTGGAAAATGGCTACGACACCCGCATCGGCGAGGGCGGCGCCTCGCTCTCCGGCGGCCAGCGCCAGCGCATCGGCCTGGCGCGGGCGCTCTATGGCGATCCGTTCCTCGTCGTGCTCGACGAGCCCAATTCCAATCTCGACCAGGATGGCGACGAGGCCCTGACGACGGCGGTCAAGGGCGTGCGGGCGCGCGACGGCATCGTCATCGTCGTGACCCATCGGCAGACCGCGATCGCTGGCGTCGACCAGATCGCGATGATGGCCGAGGGCCGCATCCAGGCGATGGGCCCGAAGGACGAGATCCTGCAGCGTATCGTCAAGCGGGGCGGCATGCCGAGCGTGCAGCGCCAGACGGTGGCGTCATGAGCGCGGCGGATGAAAGGCAGCCGGATTTCCGGCGTTCGCTGCGCAGCCTGACGCTGGCCGGGACGGCGGCGGCGGCGCTGTTCGCCGGGACCGTCGGGGTCTGGGCGGTGGCGACGACGCTGGCGGGCGCGGTCGTGGCATCCGGCCAGTTCGTCGTCGATGGCAATGTCAAGAAGATCCAGCACGCGACCGGTGGCATCGTCGGCGAGCTCAAGGTGCGCGAGGGCGACCGCGTCGAGCAGGACGCGGTGCTGATCCGGCTCGACGACACTGTCACCCGGGCCAATCTCCAGGTGCTGGTCAAGCAACTCGACGAGTTTTCCGCCCGGCGGGCGAGGCTCCAGGCCGAGCGCGACAAGCGCGACAGCGTGACCGTCGCGCCCGAGCTCGCAAGCCGGATGAGCGAGCCAGAGATCGCCGAACTGGTTGGCGCGGAGGCAAGCCTGTTCGAGGCACGCCGGGCCGCGCGCGACGGCCAGAAGGCGCAGCTCTCCAAGCGGGTCGGCCAGCTCCAGGACGAGATCGAGGGCTTGAAGGCGCAGCAGAGCGCGCTCGATCGCCAGGCGGTGCTGATCAGGGAAGAGCTCGGCGCCGTTCATGATCTCTACGCCAAGAACCTGGTCTCGCTGAACCGCAGGGCCGCGCTCGAACGCGAGACGGCGAGGCTTGACGGTCAGAAGGGACAGCTCATCGCCTCCGTCGCCCAGTCCGAAGGCAAGATCGCCGAGACGCAGCTGCAGATCATCCAGATCGACGACAGCCTGCGCGAGGAGGTGATGAAGGAGCTGCGCGAGATCCAGGGCAAGACCGCCGAGTTGAGCGAGCGCCGCATCGCCGCGGAGGACCAGCTCAAGCGCGTCGAGATCCGGGCGCCGAGTGCCGGCTTCGTGCATCAGCTCGCGGTCCACACCGTCGGCGGCGTGATCTCTCCGGCGGAGCCCGCCATGCTGATCGTGCCGGCCGAGGACAGCCTGCAGGTCGAGGCGCGGATCAATCCGCCCGATATCGACCAGGTCGCGCTCGGCCATGCGGCGCAGGTCAGGCTTCATGCCTTCAACCAGCGCACCACGCCGGAACTCACCGGAACGGTGACGCGCATTTCGGCCGATACCAGCCGCGACCAGCAGACCGGCGCGGCGTTCTACACGATCCGCATCACGGTTCCGCCGGTCGAGTTTGCCCGCCTCGCGCCGCATCGCGTCACGGCGGGCATGCTGGCCGATGTCTTCGTCCGGACCGAGGATCGGACCCCGCTCGAATACATCATCAAGCCGCTCAAGGATCAGATCGCCAAGGCGTTCAGGGAAAGGTGAGCCTCGCTGCCACGGGGCAGGGCCAATAGAGCATTTTCGAGCGAAGTGGATACCGGTTCGCGTGAAGAAAATGCGTCGAAACAAAGGGATAGAGCATTTTCGTGTTTCAGAGAAACGCGGAAATGCTCTACGTGCTCACGCCGCGCGCAGATCAGCCAGGAAGCGCGCGACGAGATCGCCGATCCTGCCCGCCGATGCCTCGACCTGGACGGCGGCGCCGTCGAGCTCGACCGACATCGAGGTGACCTCACCGATCGCGCTGCGCGCGGCCTGGGCCGATGAGAGGCCCTCCTGAGTCAGTGTCGCGACCTCGCGGGTGTTGACGGCCATCTGGCTGGTCGCGGCGAGCTGCTTCTTGACGGTCTGCGCGATCGAAGCGGCCGAATGCTCCAGCTGCGTGATCGTGCTGCTGATCGAGTCGACATGCATGACGCAGGATTCCGCTGCGGTCTGGACCTCGGCGATCTGCGAGGAAATCTCGGCGGCTGCCTTGCTCGTCTGGTCGGCAAGGCTCTTCACTTCTCCGGCGACGACGGCGAAGCCCCTGCCGGCATCGCCAGCCCGCGCCGCCTCGATCGTCGCGTTGAGCGCGAGCAGGTTGGTCTGGTTCGCGATCTCCTGGATCAGCGTCACGATCGAGCCGATCAGCCGCGCGGCATCGGCAAGGCCGGCAATGGCGGCCGTGACTTCCCTCGTGTCGACGACAGCCTGGCCGGTCATGGCGGCGGCCTCCTGCGATTCGCTCCTGACGAGGTCGAGCGCGCGCACCAGGTCCTGCGTCGCCTCAGCCGTACGGTCGATATGCTGGGAGCAATTGCGGGCGGCGTCCTCCGCGATCGTGGCCTCGTGCCCGGCGCGGCCGCTGCGATCGAGGTTGGCGGCGGCGCTGCCGCGCAGCATCGTGGCGGCGGTGCGCAGGCTTTCGGCGAGTGCGGCGACGCTGTCCTGGAAGGTGGTCGCGGCGAGATGGAGTTCGTTCTCGCGCCGCTTCAGGCCGGTCCGGCTGGCGCGCTGGTGGCAGGAGGTCGCGGCGATGGCGTCGCACAGGATCAGCCGGGCGATCGCGGCGCAGTCCTCGGCCGCTTTCCTGCCGCCGAAGCGGCGGCGCCGGCCGATCTCCTTGAAGAGCGGGTCGATCAGCCGCAGCGTCGTGGCGAGACGGGTGCGGATGCCGAGCATGTCGCCATATTCGGTCTCGGTCGCCCCGGTCATGTCCTTGATGTAGTCCTCGCCGAAGGAACCGCGGAAGACGAGCTGGAGATGCTTCTCCTCGGCCGCGACGATATCGTGCCGGTGGCGCTCGACATGCGGCTTCATGTCGGCGACGGAGCGTTCGAGATGGTCGCAATAATCGTGGCAGGCGGCGTTGGTCCTCGCCGTGACGATCGGCAGGAGCGTGCGCGCGATCTCCAGGGTGGCTTCGTCGACGGCGCAGGCTTGAAGAAGACGCTCCACCGCAGTGCCGGTGATGGCGACCGGGCGTGATTCGGGAGGGGTATGCGCCGGAGGCTGGCCCAAGAACCACGTCCCGTTGCTCGAGAAGCCAGCAGCGTCACATAAGAAGCTTAAGAAATTCACGCGGCTGCGCGGGCCGACAGCAGCCGCGCTACCTGCCCGTGACCGTCGTCGCGATATCGGTTCCCTCTTTCAGCGTCAGCGTGACCGGCGTGCGTTCGGCGATTTCGGCGAGCCGCGTGCGCTGCTCTTCCGAAAGTTCCCCGTGCAAATGGATGCTGCGGGTGATCTGCGAGCGCTTGTCCTGCTTGGCATGGTGCAGCTCGATATCGACCGCCGTCAGCCTCCAATCCTTCCGCTCGGCATACATGCGCAAGGTGATGGCAGTGCAGGAGCCAAGCGCCGCGAGCAGGAGATCATAGGGCGCCGGACCGGCATCCTGGCCGCCGAGTGCCTTCGGCTCGTCCGAGACGATGGTGCGTTCGCCGATCCTGATCGTGGTGGCGAAATTCGTCGTGCCGATATGCGCCGTCGCGCGAGCCATGGCGATCCTCCGATGCGAGCTGGAGCTTCGCGCCCCTGATGTGCTGGTGATCCTGCCGGTTCGGCGGCTGGACCGCCAGCCCCGCGCGCATGGCCGGGCCTCATGCCTTCGGCCAGCTTGCGCACCCCCTGCCGCCCGCTTCTATGCTGGGGGCAGCGACAGGAGGATGAGGCCATGACGAATGAAGCGGTCGGAGAGCACGGTCCGCGCTCGATCCGCACGCCGACCGGCCATCTGATGGTGCTGCGGCAGGGCGCGGATGTGCTGGCCGAGCTCGCGGATCTGGCCGAGCGCGAGGCCATCCCGAGCGCCAGCTTCGTTGGTATGGGCTTCCTGAGCGAGGTGACCTTCGGCTTCTACGATTTCGGCAAGAAGGCCTTCGATCCGAAGACCTTCCACAATGTCGAGCTCGCCAGCATGACCGGCACGATCGCCTGGCAGAACGGCAAGCCCTCGATCCATGCGCATGGCATCGTGGCCGGCGCCGATTTCGCCGGCGTCGGCGGTCATCTGCTCGGCCTCAAGGTCGGCACCGGCTCGCTCGAGATCACGATCGCCGTTCACGACACGCGGCTCGAACGCATCGTCGATCCCGGAATCAAGGCCAATATCCTGCAGCTTTGAGGCCTAGCTCCCCGTTTTGCACCGGCTTTTCCGAAAGCCGCAGGCCACTTTTCGGGCCGGCGCGCTAGAGCATTTCCGCGTTTCTTCGAATCGCGAAAATTCTCTATCTACTTGTTTTGACGCATTTTCTTCACGCGAACCGGTATCCACTTCGCTCGAAAATGCTCTAGCCGGGCTCGCCGGTGATCACGCCCTTACGCAGCAGGAAGCAGCCATAGGCGCGCGGATCGCCAGCCTGCACCACGGCGAAGCTCGCCTTGGCCGCCTTGTAGAAGGCGAAGCGCTCGATTCCGGCGGCGGGCGAGGGCTGACCGAGGGCCCGGTCGATCTCGGCCTGGGCCTCGACCTGGACGACGGGGATTTCGGCGGGATTGCCGACGACCTCCATGCGGCGGATCGGAGCCGGCTCGAAATCGTCGATCGGCAGCACTGAGAGGATGGCGCGGGCGGCTCGCGCGATGCTGAGACCGGGCAAGGTGATCAGCTTGCCGCTGGTCGTGGCGCGCGCGATCGTTTCGGCCGGGTGATTGGCATCGACCAGGGCGAGGTCGTCGCCATGGCCCATGGCCGCGAGCACCCAGAGCAGATCGGCGCTCAGCACCGGGTCGAGCCCCTTCAGCATGTCAGTTGCGTCCTCTGTACGAGAGATAGAAGCGGCGGGCATTGCCGCCCATGATCGCGGCGCGGTCGGCTTCCGGCAGATCGGCGATGAGTTCCTCGACGGTGCCGACCCAGCGTGCGTAGCCGGCGCGCAGCGTCAGCACCGGCCAGTCGCTGCCGAAGATCAGGCGGTCCGGACCGAAGCTGGCGAGGAGATGGTCGAAAACCGGGCGCAATGTCTCGATCGTCCAGTCCTCGTTCGCCTCGGTGGCGAGGCCGGAGAGCTTGCAGAAGACCTGCTGATGCGTCGCAACCGCGCTGATGTCCTGGCGCCAGGCAGAGATCTCGCCGCTGACGAGGTTCGGCTTGGCGGCGTGGTCGACGACGCAGGCGAGCGTGGGATGGCGTGCGAGCAGTACGCACAGCGGCTTCAGATGCTGCGGCCGCAGCAGCGCGTCGAAGGTGAGGCCATGGGCGATCAAGGCCGCGAAGGCCGGGGCGAGATCCGGCCGGGCCAGCCAGTCGGGATCGGCGATATCATGGACCATGGGGCGCAGGCCGACGAGCAGCGGGTCGGCGCTCAGTCTCGCGATGCGTTCGGCCGCGTCCGGCGCCTCGAACTCGCACCAGCCGACGACACCGGCGACGAAGGTCGTGCGTGCGGCGACGGCGAGCATGAACTCGGTTTCGGCCTCGGTCGGCGCGGCCTGGACCAGGATGGTGCGGTCGATCCGCTGCTCGGCGAGCAGGGGAGCGAGGTCCGCCGGGCCGAAATCGCGGTGGATCGGGCCGAGAGCCGGCGTCAGCCAGCCATAGTCGCCGCGTGCGAGCGTCCAGAAATGCTGGTGGGCGTCGATCCTCATTGCCGTCATGCCTCCCGCCTCATGTGCTTCCGAAATCGGTCCGCCTCGTCATCCCCTGCAAGCCGCGCTGCGGCGCCGCTCCGGGATCAATCGTAGACTGCCGAGCCCTACGATGGATCCCGGCGCTCCGCTACGCCGCGGCCGGGATGACGAGGGAGGGAAACGGCACGGTGACGATGTGATCAGTGGGCATGGAGGCGCATCCAGGCGAGTCTGCAATCACTATGTGCACGCCAACATGTTAGCTTGCAACCGGCTTGAAAGCAGATTAGCGTCACGCCCGAATTGAGCGGGTGGCCGGTCTCTGGAAGGATGGCTCTCGCCGACAAGCAACAGGCCCGAGAACGGGCCGTGGCCTCGAGTCCATTAGGGAGGACATCATGACCGATACGTTTCTGAAGCCGAGCCGGCGCGCGCTGTTGCGCGGGGCTGCTGCCCTGGGTGCCGCGGGAGCGATCGGCTCGCCGATGGTGCTGCGCGAGGCCCGCGCTCAGGCGCCGTTCAACTGGAAGCGCTTCTCCGGCACGACCATCGACGTGCTGCTGGTGAAGAACCCGCGCTCCGACCTGATGCAGGCGGCCGAGAAGGAGTTCACCGAACTCACCGGCATCAAGGTCTCGGCCGAGCAGGTGCCGGAGCAGCAGCAGCGCCAGAAGGCGGTGATCGAATTCGCCTCGGGCAAGCCGAGCTTCGACGTCAGCGGCATCTCGCTGCATGTCCAGAAGCGCATGGCCGCCAAGGGCAAATGGTTCGAGGATCTCCGGCCCTATATCGCCGATGCCTCGCTGACCGCGCCCGACTTCAATTTCGAAGACTTTGGCGCAGGCCCCGTGGCCTATGCCCGCCAGGCCGATGGAGCGCTGGATACGATCCCGTTCTTCGTCGACTACTGGATGATCTACTACAACAAGGAGCTCTTCGACGCGAAGGGCGTGGCCTATCCGAAGACGATGGACGAGATCGCCACCGTCGCGGCCAAGCTGCACGACCCGGCCAAGGGCATCGCGGGCTTCGTCTCGCGCGGCCTGAAGAACGCCAATGTCCCGGTCTGGACCAGCCTCGCGCTCGGCCAGGGCATCGAGACGGTCTCGCCCGAGGGCAAGCTCGTCACCGATACCCCGGAAGCGATCTGGGCAGGCGAGCTCTACAAGAAGCTCAACAAGGATACCGGCCCGACCGGCGCCGTCGGCTTCAACTGGAACGAATGCCAGACCACCTTCATGCAGGGCCGCGCCGCGATGTGGCTCGACGGCATCGGTTTCGCGACGCCGCTGGAGGATCCGTCCAAGTCGCGGATCGTCGGCAAGGTCGGCTACGGCATCACGCCGCCGGGACCGAAGGCGCATCATGCCGGCATGTTCGCCGACGGCATGGGCATCTCGCGGGGCTCGCAGAAGAAGCAGGCAGCCTGGCTCTATCTCCAGTTCATGACCAACAAGGCCAACCAGATCGCGATGCTGAAGGCGGGCGCCGGCGCGCCGGGCCGCTCCTCGGCCTATCTCGACAAGGAGACCATCGCCCAGTCGAAGTTCAGCCAGCAATATTTCGAGTGCCTGCTGGGCTCGGCCAAGATCGCGCGCGCCGGCCTGCCGCAGATCGTCCCTGTCACCGAGTTCCGCGACGTCTTCGGCGTGGCGCTGACCAATGCGATCGGCGGCGCCGATGTCGCGAGCGAGCTGAAGAAGGCGACCGAGACCTTCGCGCCGGTGCTCGTGAAGAGCGAGCAGGGCTGACGGGCCTTTCCCGTCATGGTCGGGCTTGTCCCGACCATCCACGCCTTCGTTGATCGAAGGCGGTGTTCAAGACGTGGATGCTCGGCACAAGGCCGAGCATGACGGAAACGTATCGAACGAAGCATAGAGCATGACCAGCACCACCGCCCTGCGAGCGGACCTCGCGACGCCAACGTCGCCGGCCCGACAATCAGCGGATTTCACGCCGCGCTACTGGCTGTTCTCGCTGCCGGCGGTGCTGGTCATTCTCGGCGTGATCGTCTTCCCGTGGGTGTTCACGCTCTACATGTCGACCCATGACTGGAAGATCGGCGGCGGGCCGGAATTCGTCGGCGCCCAGAACTATGCCGAACTCTTCCGCGATACCCGCTTCATCGAGTCGATGGGGCACACCGCCTATTTCACCATCCTGGCCGTGGTGCTGCCGATCCTGTTCGGCACGGCCGCCGCGCTGGTCTTCCATCGCGAATTCCCGTTCCGCGGGCTGCTGCGCACGATCTTCGTGATGCCGATGATGGCGACGCCGGTCGCGGTGGCGCTGGTCTGGACGATGATGTTCCACCCGCAGCTCGGCGTGCTGAACTACCTGCTCTCCCTGGTCGGCATCGGCCCGCAGCCCTGGGTCTACGATCCCAACACGGTGATCCCGACGCTGATCCTGGTCGAGGTCTGGCACTGGACGCCGCTGGTCATGCTGATCGTGCTCGGCGGCCTCGCCGGCCTGCCGCGCGAGCCCTATGAATCCGCGCTGATCGACGGCGCCAATGCCTGGCACATGTTCCGGCACATCACGCTGCCGCTGGTCTGGCCCTTCATCATGGTCGCGATCGTGATCCGGACCATCGACGCGCTGAAGGCCTTCGACACGATCTTCGTGATCACCCAGGGCGGGCCGGGCACGGCCTCGGAGACGCTGAACATCTTCCTCTACCTGCAGGCCTTCCAGTTCTACAAGATCGGCTACGCCTCGGCCGTCGTGGTGATCTTCTTCGTGATCATCATCATGCTCTCGCTGCTGCTGCTCTACGCGCGCCAGAAGTCGAAGTGGAACGCGTGATGAGGGGCGAACTTTCCATGCGGTCATTGCGAGGAGCACAGCGACGAAGCAATGCAGAGGCAGCCGGGCACCCAGTCGTCCTGGATTGCTTCGCTGCGCTCGGAATGACGGGGAGGGCCTGCGCATGAAGCGGCTCGCCTCCAAGATCGGCTTTGCGCTCTCGGTCTTCGTCCTGGTTTCGCCGGCCGTGCTCGTCTTCCTCTGGATGCTGTCGCTCTCGCTCAAGAACGAGCTCGACAACACCGCCTTCCCGCCGGTCTTCATCCCGGACCCGCCGACGTTGAAGAACTATCTCGACGTGTTCGAGAAGAACAACTTCGCGCTGTACCTCTGGAACTCGATCCTGGTCACCGGCGGTGCGGTCCTGATCGGGCTCGCGATAGGCGTGCCTGCCGGCTACGGCATCGCGCGTGGCAAGTCGGCCAAGTTCGCGATCCTGATCCTGATCGCACGCATGACGCCGGCGCTGTCCTACCTGATCCCGCTCTTCCTGCTGTTCCAGATGAGCGGGCTCGTCGGCACCATCACGGCACTGGTGATCACGCATCTCGTCATAACCATCCCGATCATCGTCTGGATCATGATCGGGTATTTCGAGAACGTCCCGATCGAACTCGAGGACGCGGCGCGGATCGACGGCGCCACGACCTGGCAGGCCTTCCGTCATGTCGCGCTGCCGCTGGCGCGGCCGGGCATCGTCGTCGGTGGCATCCTCGCCTTCATCTTCTCCTGGAACAACTTCATCTTCTCGGTCGTGCTCGGCGGCAAGAACAGCCGGACGCTGCCTTCGGCCGTCTACAATTCGCTGACCTTCGAGCAGATCTCCTGGGGGCCGCTCGCCGCCGCCGCGCTGCTCGTCACCTTGCCGGTGCTGCTGCTGACCGTGCTCGCCCAGCGCGAGATCGTCGCCGGCCTCTCCGCCGGAGGGCTCAAGGATGGCTGAACCTTCGCATTGCCGCGCCTTGCGGCATCCGTAACCCGCTTCACGCCTTACTCGTTCACAGCTCCGGAAAGACATCTGCAATGGCCCTCGACCAGAACCGCTTCGGCCTCTCCTGCGCCATCACCACGCCGATGCGCGCGGGCGGCGACATCGACCTGCCGCGCCTCGTCAAGCATGCGCGCCATGTGCTGGCGCAGGGCTGCGATTCGGTCACGCTGTTTGGCACCACCGGCGAGGGCGCCGCGCTCGGCCTGCCGGCGCGCACCGCGATGCTCGGTGCGCTGGTCGGCGCCGGGATCGACCCGGCGACCAAGATCTATGCCGGCGTCGCCGCCGCCTCGCTGCATGAATCGATCGAGCAGGCCAAGGTCGCACTCGGCATCGGCGCGAAGGGCCTCCTGGTCGCGCCGCCCTTCTACTTCAAGGGCGTGAGCGACGAGGGGCTCTATGCCTGGTTCTCGCAGTTCTTCGAGAAGCTCGGCCCGGCCGCGCGGAACACCGTGCTCTACCATATCCCCTCGGTGACCGCGGTCGATATCAGCATCGACCTCGTCGAGCGGCTGAAGAAGGCGTTCCCGGGCATCGTCATCGGCGTCAAGGATTCCTCGGGCGACTATTCCAACACCGAGGCGTTGCTCAAGGCTCATGGCGAGCTCGCGATCCTGGTCGGCGACGAGCGCCAGCTCGCCAAGGCCGTGCGGAACGGGGCGCAGGGCACGATCTGCGGCCTCGCCAACCTGACGCCGCACCTGCTGCGGCCGATGGTCTACGAGGGCGCGGAAAGCGCGGTGGTGAACAAGCTGGTCGACGAGATCGTCAGCTATCCCGTGCTTGCGGCGGTGAAGGCGCTGGTCGGGCATCTGCACGGCGATGCCGGCTATGGCGCGATGCGCCCGCCGCTGGAGCCGCTCAGCGAGGCGCAGCGCCAGCGCGTGATCGCGGCCTTCGACAGCATCACCCAGGCCAAGGCGGCTTGAGAGGGGCAAGGATCATGCAAGCCGTCATTGCGAGGAGCGCAGCGACGAAGCAATCCAGGGGCCGTCGGGCTCTACGAGTCTGGATTGCTTCGCTCTGCTCGCAATGACGAGGAGGAGGACGGCTTGAGCGAGAGCGAGCAGGAACGCGATGGCGAGCCGCTGAAGCTGCGGGAAAAGGCCTATGTCAGCTTCACCGAGCGGCTGCTCGCGCGTGAGATCAAGCCGGGTCAGTTCGTGACCCAGCGCGAGCTCGTCGCCATGACCGGCTTCCCGCTCGGCGCGATCCGCGAACTGATCCCGCGGCTGGAGGCCGAAGGGCTGATCAAGACCGTGCCGCAGCGCGGCATGCAGGTCGCCCATGTCGATCTCAACCTGATCCGCAACGCTTTCCAGTTCCGGCTCCTCCTCGAGAAGGAAGCGGCAGCCGCCTATGCCCGCGAGGCGACCGAGGCCGAGATCGCCGAGCAACGGCAGCGCCACGAGGCGATCGTGCGCCGCGCCGAGGCGGGCGAGCAGGGCGAGGCGCTGATCGAGGACGCCGAGGATGTCGATCGCCTGATGCATGAGGCGATCATCGACCATCTCGACAACGACATCGTCAGCCAGGCCTTCCGCGTCACCTGGCTGAAGATCAGGCTGATCCGGCAATACGAGACCCGCATCCATAACAGCATCATCGTGCCGGTCATGCAGGACCATCTGAAGATCATCGCCGCGATCGAATCGCGCGACCCCGAGGCCGCGGCCGAGGCGATGAGCGAGCATATCACCAACGCCCGCAACCGGGCACTGCATTACTGACGGAGTCTGCGACAGCCGGCCCGCGACGGGGCGGAATCTTGAAGCATGGCGAGCCGGAAAACCGGCCGTTCTGGGAGGAGACATCGATGACGAAACTGACGAAACGCGAGTTCCTCGCAAGTTCCGCCGCGGCCGGCACCGCCGTGTTCATGCCGGCGATCGCCCGTGCGCAGGCGACTGTGATGCGCTGGGGCGAGATGCTGCCCACGACGCACCCGCAGGTGCAGATGGTCGAGCGCATCGCCAAGGAGGTGAAGGAGAAGACCTCCGGCCGTGTCGAGATCCAGGCCTTCCCGGCCGGGCAACTCGGCTCCGGCAAGGACATGATGGAGGCGGTCGCCTCCGGCGCCCTGACCATGACGACGGACGGTGCCGCTGCGCTCGGCACGTTCCTGCCGCAGCTTTCGGTGATCGAGGCGCCTTATCTCTGGCGCGACGCAGCCCACATGGCCAAGGTCGCCAATGCGCCGATCTTCACGCAAATGAACGGCGATCTCTCGAAGAAGCGCGGGATGCGCATGGTCGCTGTGACCTATTACGGCAAGCGCCACCTCACCAGCGGCTCACGCGTGGTCAAGACCGTCGCCGACATGAACGGCTTCAAGCTGCGAGTGCCGCCGGTCGACACATTCCGTGCCATGGCCGAGGCCTGGGGCGCCAAGGCGACGCCGGTCAATTTCAACGAGCTCTACCTCGCGCTCAGCCAGGGCGCCGTCGACGGTCAGGAGAACCCGCTGCCGACCATCCACAGCGCGAAGCTGCAGGAGGTGCAGAAGAACCTGATCCTGACCGGCCACATCATCACGCCGCGCCTGGTCATCGTGAACGAGGATTTCTGGAAGGGGCTGAAGGATGCCGATCGCAGCGCGCTGGAGGCCGCGATCGCCGGTGGTGTCGCCTGGCAGGACAAGGAATTGTCGAGCCAGGAGGACGGGCTCGTCGCTACGCTGAAGGGCGCCGGGATGACCGTAACCGAGCCCGATGTCGAGAGCTTCAGGAAGCCCGTGCTCGCGACCCTGCCCGGGCAGTTCGAGAGCAAATGGGGCAAGGGCACCTGGGATACGCTGGCGGCGCTGTGAGCGCCGCCGGCCGTCCCTGAGGGCGGCTCAATCCCGTCATGGTCGGGCCTGTCCCGATCATCCACGTCTCCGCTTTCCAGCGGGCGGTGCCTAAGCCGTGGATGCTCGCCAAAAGGGCGAGCATGACGGGAAGAGCGGTCTCGCGCACGAAGCAAACAAGGGAAGCCAGGTGAAAGCGCTCGTCCATCTCGCAGACCGCCTCGTCCATTGGACGGCTGTCGTGCTGCTGCTAAGCCTGCTCGTCACGGTGGTGCTCGGCGTGCTGTTCCGTCAGCTCAACAACCCGCTCGCATGGTCGGACGAGTTGGCGCAATACCTTCTGGTCTGGACCGGCTTCGTCGGCTGGATCATCGCAGCACGCCGGCGCACGCATATCCGCATCACCGTCTTCGCCGACCTGCTGAAAGGCGTGCCGCGCCGAGTGCTGGAAATCCTGATCCAGGTTTGCGTCATCATCTTCGCGGCCGTGCTGATCCGGTACAGCTTCGGGCTGATCGAACGGAACTGGGACGTCGAGTCGATCAGCGTGCCGTTCTCGGCGGCGGCGCTCTACATCGTCATGCCGCTCGCGGGCCTTGCGTTGATCCTGCAGGCACTGGCCGAGATCGCCGAGGCGCTGGCCGGGCGCGAGCCCGTGGCCGCCGAGCCGGGAGCGCAGCCGCTATGAGCGCGATCATGTTTCAGATCCTGCCGGTCTGGTTCGCCGCGCTATTGATCGGCGTGCCGCTCTTCGTCTCGATGGGGCTGGCGGCCGTCGCCTTCGCACTGATGGGCGGTTTCCCGATGGGGATCGTGCCGCAGAAGATCGCACAATCGGCCAATTCCTTCCCGCTGCTGGCGGCACCGCTCTTCATCCTGATGGGCAACATCATGAATTCGGCGGGGATTACCGACCGGATCTTCGCCTTCGCCACGGCCTGCGTCGGCTGGCTGCGCGGCGGGCTCTGCCACGCCAACATCCTCGCCAGCGTGATCTTCGCCGGCATGTCGGGCTCGGCTGTGGCCGATGCCGGCGGCGTCGGCACGCTCGAGATCAAGGCGATGCAGGACGAGGGCTACGACGCGGAGACGGCCGCCGCGATCACTGCCGCCTCCGCCACGATCGGCCCGATCATTCCGCCGTCGCTGCCGATGGTGATCTATGGCGTCTCGGCCGATGTCTCGATCGGCGGACTCTTCCTCGCCGGCGTCATTCCCGGCCTGCTGATGGCCGGCGCGCTGATGGCGATGGTGGTCTATGTCGCGAAGAAGCGCGACCTGCCGCGCCACCCCTTCCCAGGCAGCCGCCAGCTCTGGATCGCCTACAAGGAAGCCCATTGGGCTCTGATGACGCCTGTCATCCTGTTCGGTGGCATGATGGGCGGCATCTTCACGCCGACCGAGGCGGCGGCCGTCGCGACCGCCTACGCTCTTGTGCTTGGCCTTTTCGTCTATCGCAGCTTCGACCTGAAGGAACTGCCGGAGATCGTGGTCAACACCGTCGAGACCACCGGCGTCGTGCTGGCGCTGGTGATGGCGGCGGCGGCGCTCGGCTGGTGCCTGTCGATCTCGCGGATTCCGCAGACGGTCGGGCCGATGCTGGTCGATCTCGCCGGCAACCCCTTCGTCTTCCTGCTCATCGTCAATCTGCTGCTGCTCTTCGTTGGCTGCTTCATGGAGGCGCTGGCGGCGATGCTGATCCTGATCCCGATCCTGACGCCCGCGGCGGCGCAGTTCGGCATCGACCCGATCCAGTTCGGCCTGATCTTCGTTCTCAACCTGATGATCGGGACGATCACGCCGCCAGTCGGGGTGGTGCTGTTCGTGACCTCAAAGATCGCGAAGATCTCCTTCGAGGCGATGTCCCGTGCAATCGTGCCCTGGCTGCTGCCGCTGCTCGCAGTGCTCGCAGCCATCACGCTCTGGCCGCCACTGACGACCTGGCTGCCGAATCTGGTGTTGGGGAAGTAGCCTCTTTTCCTTCTGCCCCTGCGGGAGAAGGTGGCGCGTAGCGCCGGATGAGGGGGCGCCCTGTCCTACATTGTTGAGCTGAAAAAGGGGTCGCGCGGCAATCGTCGCGCGACCCCTCATCCGTCTCGGCTTCGCCGAGCCACCTTCTCCCGCATCAAAGTCGGCTGCTGCCGACTTTGACACTCGGGTTTGCCCATCTCGGGCAAGCCGGAGATGGGTGGGAGAAGCAAAGAAGCGCTCCTCAGCTCAGGCTGCCGCCGACGGCCTTCTCGAGGATGCCCCAGGCTTCGTCGCCGTATTTCTTTTTCCACTCGGCATAGAAGCCGGCCTTGCGCAGGGCGTCGCGGAAGGGCTCGGCCTTGGTCTCGTTATAGACCATGCCCTTGGAGACGAGCTCGTCCTTGAGGCCGGCATTGAGCTTGGCGACATCCTCGCGCTCGAGCATCGCGGCAGCGTTGATGTTCTTGGCGACGACGGCACGCAGGTCTTCCGGCAGGCGCTCCCAGGCGCGGCGATTGGCCAGGAACCAGAAACCGTCCCACATGTGGTTGGTCGCCGAGAGGTATTTCTGGACCTCGAAGAGCTTGGCGGTCGAGATGATCGCGAGCGGGTTCTCCTGGCCGTCGACGACCTTGGTCTGCAGCGCGGTGTAGACCTCGGCGAAGTTGATGCTGGCCGGGGCCGACTGGAAGGCGGTGAACATCGAGGTCCAGAGCGGGGAGACCGGCACGCGGATCTTGAAGCCCTTGAGGTCGTCGGGCGTGTTGATCGCGCCTTTCGAGCTCGTCATCTGGCGGAAGCCGTTGTCCCAGATCTTGTCCATGACGACGAGGTTGGACTTGGTGATCTGGCCGCGGACATAAGCGCCGAGCTCGCCGTCCATCGCCTTCCAGACGGCGTCGTAATTCGGGAAGGCGAAGCCGATGCCGCTGACCGAGGCATTCGCCACCAAAGTCGAGAGGATCAGCGGCGAGAGCGTGAAGAACTCGACGCCGCCGGAGCGGACCTGGCTCAGCATGTCGGTGTCGGAGCCGAGCTGGTTGTTCGGGAAGATCTGGATCAGGACGCGGCCCTTGGTCTCGTCCTTGATCTTCTCCACCGCCTCGTTGGCGCGGATGTTCATCGGGTGCGCGACGGGCAGGTTATTGGCGTATTTATAGGTGAATTCGGGCGTCTGCGCGCTGGCGCGGCCGATATGGAACGAGCCGATCGCGGTGGCCGCGGCCGTGCCCTGCAGAAGCGTGCGGCGTGAGATGCTCATGGACGTTTCTCCTGATGGTCCTTGCTCTTGGTGCTTGAGGTCATTGCGAGGAGCGGAGTGACGAAGCAATCGGGGACGGGGAGCGGGTCCCCGCTGGATTGCCTCGCTGCGCTCACAATGAGGTTTGGTGGCTTTCACGTAGGGCCCGCGCTCCTCACAGGACCCAGGTGGACAGGCCGGGTATGACGGCGATGATCACGAGGCCGATGATCAGCGCGACGAGATAGGGCCAGATCGCGCCCATCGCCTCGTCCGGCGAGACATTGCCGATCTTGCAGGCGATATAGAAGCCGATGCCGATGGGCGGGGTCATCAGGCCGATATTCATCGCGGTGACCACGACCATCGAATAATGCACGTCGTTGATGCCGAGATTCTTGGCGATCGGGAACATCAGCGGCGCCATCAGCACGATGGCCGGCAAGCCCTCGAGCATGCAGCCGAGGATGAGGAAGACGACGATCGTCACCGCCATGAAGCTGAGCCAGCCGCCCGGCAGCCCGGCCATGAAGTTGGCGAGGTCGCGGGCAAAGCCCGTCTGGGTCAGGGCCCAGGCCATGGCGAGCGCGGTGCCCAGGATCAGCAGGATCGCGCCGGAGAGCGCCGCGGTCTCGACCAGCATGGCGTAGCAGCGCCGCGGGCTGATGCCGCCATAGAGGATGATGCCGATGATGAAGGCGTAGAGCACCGCGATGGTCGAGACCTCGGTCGCGGTGGCGATGCCGCCGCCGACGACGCCACGGATCAGGAAGGGCAGGACGAGTGCCGGCGCCGCGATCAGCGCGGTGCGGCCGATGACGGTCAGCGGCGCGCGGCGCACGCCCTTCAGATCCTCGCCGATCGCCTTCCAGCGCGCGAGCAGGGCGAGCGAGAGCAGGAGCACCATGGCAATGGCGAAGCCGGCATTGAACAGCCCGGCAATGGAGACGCCGGCGACCGAGCCCAGCACGATCAGGACGATCGAGGGCGGCACCGTGTCGGCCATGGCGGCGCCGGTCGAGAGCAGGGCGATCAGTTCCTTCGGCTGGTAGCCGCGGCGCTTCATCTCCGGGAAGAGGGCAGGCGCCACTGTCGCCATGTCCGAGACCTTCGAGCCCGAAATGCCGGAGACCAGGAAGAGCGAGCCGAGCAGGACATAGGACATGCCGGCGCGGACATGGCCGAGCAGCGACGCCAGGAAATCGACGATCGCCTTGCCCATGCCGGTGGCGTCGAGGATGCAGCCGAGCAGCACGAAGATCGGCACCGAGAGCAGGATGATGCTCGACATGCCCTCATCCATGCGTCCGATCATCACGATCATCGGCACCGTCGTGGAGAAGGCGAGGAAGCAGAGCGTGCCCATGCCGAAACAGAAGGCGATTGGAACGCCGGCCACGAGGCAGAGCGCGACGATGATGACGAGGAAGATCAGGATATTGCCGTAGCCGAGCGTCTTGAAGCTCGGCATCAACAGGTAGAAGGCGCCGGCAAGCGCCGCGATCACGAGCGCGGCGAGCAGCAGATCGCCGATGCTGCTGGTCCTCACGGCATAGCGCAGGGCGAGCACGAACATCGCCGCGATGCCGGCGGGCAGCGCCGAGGTGCGCCAGCTATTGGGAATGTTGAGCGCGGCCGAGGTGACGTAGGATTCCTCGATCGCATAGTCGATCGCGGGATAGATCAGCCCTGCCAGGAAGGCGGCGACGATCAGCATGGCCAGCGCGTTGACGAAGTCGCGCAGGCGCTGCGACATCATGCCGATGAAGAGGGTGAGCTTGAGATGCTCGTTGCGGTCGATCGCGATGGCGGCGCCGAGCATGGCGAGCCAGAGGAAGGAGATCGAGGCGACCTCGTCGATCCAGACCACCGGCAGCGAGAAGACATAGCGCGAGGTCACGCCGAGCAGCAGCACGCCGACGATGACCAGCAGCAGGATGGCGCAGACGAATTCGACCGGCCGCATGAAGGCGGAGCCTGGCCGGGCGCCTTCATTGTCGAGCGGATCATCGGGCAGGGTCAGGGTGTTGACGACGTCAGCCACTGCATCGCCTCATGGCAGTCCCGCGCCTTGGCGGCGCGATGGTGGAGACGGCATGGGCGCGGCGCGCCGAACGGGCGCTTCCTGCAACGACATCAATTTCCTCCCGGGCGCCGTGGGTTCGCTTGTTGGTCAGCATTCGGCGCCGTCCCTGTCGTGGACCAGGCCACGCGGACGAGACAAGGCTTTGCATGGGCCAAGTTTCATTGCAATCGGGTAGGGTGCAAACTACGGTTTAGACAGAAGAATAAGGTTCAGAGCCAGGCGCGGGGAGGTACAGGAGGAGCGGTGCGTTCCGGGGCTGGCCGTTCCCTCGCGGCACGCGCCGCGGCCTGTCCAAGGAGAGCAGCAGCGTGACCGAAACCTCCGCCAGTGAAAGCGCGCCGAAGGGCGGCCTCGTGCCGATGACGCGGCGGGTGATGAACCTCGCCCATATCGTCTCGCAGAACGCACGCCGGCTCGGCGACAAGGCCGGCTTCATCTGGGGCGAGCGCAGCTGGAGCTGGGCCGACATTGAGGCGCAGGTCTCGGCGCTTGCCGCAGGTCTCAAGGCGCGCGGCATCGGCAAGGGCGACCGGGTCCTCGTCCATTCGAAGAACTGCGAGATCATGTTCTTCTCGATGTTCGCGACCTTCCGGCTGGGAGCGATCTGGGTGCCGACCAATTTCAGGCTGCTGCCGGACGAGGTCGCCGCTCTCGCCGAGGTTGCCGGGCCGAAGGGCTTTCTCTGCCATGGCGATTTTCCCGAGCACGCCAAGGCGGTCGCAGGCGCGGGTCCTGCGCCGGAGTTCATCTGGCGGATCGGGCAAGGCGCGTTCGGCGAGGCCGATGTCGCGGAGATCGTCGCGCGTCATCGCGGCGAGAGCGTCGTCGACGCCGCGGTCGAGCGCGACGATCCGTGCTGGTATTTCTTCACCTCGGGCACGACCGGCCGTTCGAAGGCGTCGGTGCTGACCCATGGCCAGATGGGCTTCGTCATCACCAACCATCTCTGCGACCTGATGCCGGGCACGACCGATGCGGATGCTTCGCTCGTCGTCGCCCCGCTCTCGCATGGCGCCGGCGTGCATCAGCTCGCGCAGGCGGCCAAGGGGGCGACGACGATCCTGCTGCCCTCCGAGCGCTTCGATATCGACGAGGCCTATCGGCTGATCGCGCGCTACCGGGTCACCAATATGTTCACGGTGCCGACCATCCTGAAGATGCTGGCCGAGCACCCGGCGGCCGACCAGCACGATCACTCCTCGCTGCGCTACATCATCTATGCGGGCGCGCCGATGTATCGCGAGGACCAGAAGCGGGCGCTGGCCAAGCTCGGCAAGGTCCTGGTGCAGTATTTTGGCCTCGGCGAGGTCACCGGCAACATCACCGTGCTGCCTCCCGCCCTGCATGATCCCGAGGACGGACCCAATGCGCGCATCGGCACCTGCGGCTTCGAGCGCACCGGGATGCAGGTGCAGATCCAGGGCGATGACGGGCAGGAGCTGCCCTTCGGCCAGCAGGGCGAGATCTGCGTGATCGGCCCGGCCGTCTTCGCCGGCTATTACGACAACCCCGACGCCAATGCGAAAGCCTTCCGCGACGGCTGGTTTCGCACCGGCGATCTCGGCCATATGGACGCGCAGGGCTTTGTCTACATCACCGGCCGGGCCTCGGACATGTACATCTCCGGCGGCTCGAACATCTATCCGCGCGAGATCGAGGAGAAGATCCTGACGCATCAGGCGATCGTCGAATGCGCGGTGCTCGGCGTGCCGGACCCGGTCTGGGGCGAGATCGGCGTCGCCGTCTGCGTGCCCAAGGAGGGCGCGACATTGGCGGAGACCGAGCTCGCCGAGTTCCTGTCGGCGAAGATCGCGCGCTACAAGATGCCCAAGCGCTTCTTCTTCTGGGAGGCGCTGCCGAAATCGGGATATGGCAAGGTGCCGAAGCGTCTGGTGAAGGACGAGCTGGAGAAGCGCGGCGAACTGGACTGGCTGCGGAGCGCTTCGTGAGGCAGATCAAGCAGCCGGGCATCGGCCCGGCAGAGCGCGTGCAATGGGTCGAGTGCCACGGGCGTCGCTTCGAGATGCCGCTGGCGGCCGGGCTGCCGCTGCTCGAGGCCGTCAGGCGCGGCTTCGCAGCGGCGGGCTTCACCAGCGGTGTGCTGCGTGTCGACGGGCTGGCGCTCGGGCCTTTCGCCTATGTCATGCCTGCCCTGGCCAAGAACCGCGAGCACGCCGCCTTCTACAGTGAGACGTTCCGCCCCTTCGGCGTCACCCGAATCGAGCGTGGAGCGATGACCTTCGGCCAGCGTGACGGGATGCCCTTCTTCCATTGCCACGGGGTCTGGACGGAGGCAGGCGGCAAGCGCAGCGGCGGCCATATCCTGCCCGACGACACGGTTCTCGCCGAAGCGATCACGCTGGAGGCGGTCGGGCTCGATGGGGCGGCCTTCGTCGCCGAGGCGGACCCGGAGACGAATTTCAAGCTGTTCGGACCGGTGCCGGCCGCGTTCCACGGCACCTCGCTGGAAGGGCGCTTCTATGCCCTGCGCGTGCGGCCCAATGTCGACCTGGCCGAAGCGCTGGAAAGCTTCTGCGCCGCGCGGGGCATCAAGCGAGCGGTGATCCATGGCGGTGTCGGCAGCACGATCGGAGCGCATTTCGAGGATGGCGGCGTGGTCAAGAATTTCGCCACCGAGGTCGCGATCGGCCGTGGCGGCGTCACAACCGTCCAGGGGGCCGAGATCGATGTCGCGCTGGTGGATTTTTCCGGCGCGACTGCGGCGGGGGCGCTGAAGCGCGGTGACAACCCGGTGCTGATGACCTTCGAGCTGGTGCTCGAGGCGCGCTAGACCATCGGACCGGATATCGTACCCGGTCCGGGACAAAGCCTACGTCCGAGACCGTAGCGTTCCGAACTGTCTCAAGGCGCGTCGTGCGGCAATGTCCCGCCTCCATGGCAAAGACCGGGAGACGGGAATGGATGCGGTTGTTGAAAAGAACAAGGGCGCGGCCGGCGAGGTCAGCCGCCTCGCAGGCGGAGCGGACGAGCCAACGATCCTGATCCGGCACGCGTCGGGGGCGGGTCCGAGCGTGGTCTATGTCCATGGCGCGACGTTTCCATCGGCCCTCTCCGTCGCCTATCGGTTTGGCGGCCATTCCTGGATGGATGATCTGCAGGAGCGTGGCTTCGACGTCTGGAGCTTCGATTTCGCCGGCTATGGCGGCTCTGACCGACCCGCGGCATTCGCCGAGGCGGCCGAGCGTGGCGAGCCCACCGGTCGCGCTCCTGATGCAGCCGGGCAGCTCGCCAGGGTGGTCTCGCATGTGCGTCTCACCACCGGGCACCAGCGCGTTTCGCTCGTCGCGCATTCCTGGGGCACGATCGTCGCCGGACTGTTCGCCTCGCGCCAGCCCGAGCAGATCGAGCGGCTGGTGCTATTCGGGCCGATCTGTCAGCGCGTCGGCCCCCGACCTGCGCCTGCAAATCCCGGCGCGTGGCGCCTCGTCCCGATCGCCGCGCAGCTCGCCCGCTTCGTCGAGGATGTGCCGAAAGGGCATCCGCCGGTCCTGATCGAGCCGGAGCTGCAGGATTGGGGCCCGGCCTATCTCGCCAGCGATCCCGAGGCCGCCGCCCGCATGCCGGTACCTGCGGTCAAGATCCCGTTGGGGCCCTCAGCCGATATCGGCGCGGCATGGTCGGGCCGGCTCGGCTACGATCCGGCCGCGGTCACGGCGCCGGCGCTGATCGTGCGCGGGGCCTGGGACAGCCTGACGACGGATGCCGATGCGCATTGGCTGCGCGAGCGCTTGGGTTCGGCCGAGACGCGCGATGTCGTCATTCCCTGCGGCACGCATCTGATGCACCTTGAATATGCGCGTGAAGGGTTGTTCGAGGCGACGGCGGCTTTCCTGATGAAAGCGTGGCTCTAGACCATCGGGCCGATTCGCTAACCGGGCTTTGCCTGTTTGCGCGCGATCTCCCGGTCCCGGAGGTCCTTCCGCCGGATCTTTCCCGTCGCGGTCATCGGCAGTTCCGTCACGAACTCGATCTCGCGCGGGTACTGGTAGGCGGCGAGGCGCGCCTTGACGAAATCCTGGATCTCGGCGGCGAGTGCATCCGAAGGCGCGATGCCGGGTTTCGGCAGCACGAAGGCCTTGACCACCTCGGTGCGGACCGGGTCGGGGCTGCCGACCACCGCGACCATCAGCACGGCCGGATGGCGAATGACGCAATCCTCGATATCGCCGGGGCCGATGCGATAGGAGCCGCTTGAGATGATGTCGTCGTCGCGGCCCTGGAACCAGAAATAGCCGTCCTCGTCGCAGGCGCCGGTATCGCCGGTGACGAGCCAGTCGCCGACGAATTTCGCCGCGGTCGCCTCCGGTTGGCGCCAGTATTCCAGCATCATCACGGGATCGGGCCGGGCGACCGCGATCAGCCCCTGCGTACCCGGCGGCAAGACCTCGCCCTCGGGCGAAATCACCGCGAGGCGATGGCCCGGGACGGCGCGGCCCATCGAGCCCGGCCGGATCGGGAAGAGGCTGGCGCAGTTGGAGACGATCAGGTTCGCCTCGGTCTGGCCGTAGAACTCGTTGACCTCGAAGCCGAAGGTCTGGCGGCTCCAGTCGAGCATATCGGCGCCGAGCGTCTCACCGCCGGTGCCGATCGAGCGCATGGCGTAGCCGAAGCGCCCGCGCGGATTCTGGACCTGGCGCATCAGCTTGAGTGCCGTCGGCGGAATGAAGGCATTGCGGACCTTGTGGCGCGCCATCAGGTCGAACGCGGCTTCGGGATCGAATTTGCGGGCGCGCGAGGCCAGGACCGGCACGCCGAAATAGAGGCTGGGCAGCAGCACGTCGAGCAGCCCGCCGGCCCAGGCCCAGTCGGCCGGCGTCCAGAACAGGTCGTCAGCCTGCGGGAAGAATTCCTGTGGCAGCTGGACCCCGGGGACATGGCCGAGCAGCACGCGATGCGCGTGCAGTGCGCCCTTGGGCTTTCCGGTGGTGCCGGATGTATAGATGATCAGAGCCGGGTCCTCCGCGCCCGTGTCGGGCGGCGTGAAGGCGTCCGAGGCTTTCGCCAGCTCCGCCGCGAAATCGAGATGGCCGCTGCCGCCGATGACGAAGATTCGGCGCAATTCCGGCAGCGCGTCGCGGATCGTGTCGATCTTGCCGATATTCTCGGCATCGGTGATCAACGCCGCGGCGCCGCTGTGCTGGAGGCGATGTTCGAGCGCGTCCGGCCCGAATTGAGTGAAGAGAGGCAGCGCGATCGCGCCGAGCTTGTAGATGCCGAGATGGGCTATCGCCGTCTCCGGCCGCTGCGGCAGCAGGATGCCGACGCGCTCGCCTGCGCCGATGCCATGAGCGCGCAGCATGTTGGCGAGGCGGCCCGTGGCGCGCTTCAGCTCGTCGAAGCTCAGCGTGGCAAGGCCATTCTCGCCCTCGTAGAGCAAGGCCGGCTTACCCGAGCCGTCGGCATGGCGGTCGCAGCAGGCGATGCCGATATTGAAGCGTTCCGGGATCTGCCAGCGGAAGCGATCGAAGGTGTCCTCATAGGTGGCGTGGCGGGCGAGCATCAGGCTGCCTCCGCCGGCTTGCGCTTCATCAGCAGCTTGAGATGGCCGGTCTGGATATGCTCGCCGCGCTGGTTCAGCACCTCCAGCCGCAAGGTGAGGACGCCACGGTCGGGCTTGCGGCTCGGCTTCTTCTCGACGGCGGTGACGACGGCATGGACGGTGTCGCCGATCCTGACCGGGCCGGTGAAGGACCAGTGCAGATCGAGCAGGCCCATGGTCGTGCCATCGATCAGGTTTTGCTGCGACATCAGCCCGATCGCCATAGCGAGCGTCAGCGGTCCATGGGCGATGCGCTCACCGAACTGCGTGCCGGCGCAGTACTCGCTATCGACATGGAGCGGATTGAAGTCGCCGGAGAGGCCGGCAAAAAGCGTGACGTCGCCCTCGGCCACCGTGCGCCCGCGCGTGGTGATGCTGTGCGCGAGGTCGAAATCCTCGAAATAGAGACCCAAGCATTCCCTCCCGCTTTTTATTCAGTTTAACGCGCCCGAGACCATTTGTGACAAGGGTGCGAGCCCCTGCATTTACTCACGGCCAGGTTGCGGAGATGATGGTTGAAAGGGGCTCGCCAAAGGACAGGTCGAGCCGGATTGGGTCAGGCTGGTTCAGGCCGCAGGCGGCTGAGCGGGCTCGGCTTGAGGACGGGAGGTCGGGGCGAGTGGGGGACAGGGTCGGAGCGGACTATCCGTACGGCTCGGCGCCGCTACTACCGCAATGGCGCGACCGCTGGGCGCAGGGCCTCGCGCTTCTGACCGCTGCCTGCATGAGCCTCTCGCTGCTGACCCACGGTCCGGTCTGGCCGGTCGAGCGCATCGCGCTCCTGGTCGTCCTGCCGGCGCTGTTAGGTGTCACGCTGGCATTCGCGCCCGATCCCCCAGCCTTTGTCTCGCGGCTGGCGAAGCGGCTGACCGTCGTCGGCTGCGCTGCCGGCACGCTCGCCGGCCCCTGGCTCGCGCCGATGATCATGGCCGTGCCGGCGCTGCTCGCGCTTTCGGTGGCGATAGGCTGGTGGCGGGAGCGGAGCGGCAATGACTGACGGTCTCGCATCCGAATTCGTCGGCCTGGCCCGCGCCGCGCTCCTGCTCGGCCCCGCGCTGCTGAGCATGCTGCTGCTCATCCTGATCCGCTCGACGCCCCGTCAGGCGACGGCGGTGATGCTCGCGGCCCTGTGGCAATTGCCGGCGCTGCTGCTGCTCAACCTCGTCGCGACGCTCATGGGCTGGTGGCGCTTCCAGGAGGATGCGGCTGCGGTTCTCGGGCTGCCGATCGACCTTTGGCTCGGCTGGTCGCTCTGGTGGGGGCCCGTCGCCGTCCTGGCTTCGCGCAAGCTGCCATGGTGGCTGGTGGTCGCCGGCATGGTCGCGGCGGATCTGGTGTCCATGCCGTTGCTGAAGCCGCTCGTCGTGCTGGGCGAACATTGGCTGATCGGCGAGGCGGCCGCCGTGCTGTTCGTGCTGCTTCCGGCCCTCGTTCTCGCCCGCCTGACGGAGGCGGACGAGAGGCCCGTGCTCAGGACCTGCTTTCACGGACTCGGCTGGGGCGGCTATATGCTGCTGGTGCTGCCGGCCTGCGTCCTCGCCTGGGAAGGGCGCGACTATCTCGACGCGCTGGCGCAGGCATCGCCGCTGCGCTGGGGGCTGGCATTGGCCGTCGGCCTGCCGTCGCTGCTGATCGGCTGGGCCGCGGCGCATGAATTCGCGCTTGTCGGACGCGGAACGCCGGTTCCCTATGATCCGCCGAAGCGCGTGGTGACGAGCGGGCCCTATGCCACGATCGCCAATCCGATGCAGGTGACATCTGCCCTCGTGATGGCGTCCCAGGCGCTGCTGGTCGGGTCGACAGCCGCCTGGACGATCCCGCTGACCTTCCTCGTCTTCGACGGCATTTTCGCCGCCTGGTACAACCGCGCCCATATCGCGCTCGCCCTGCCTGAGGATTGGCAGCGCTATCGTGCCGCTGTCGGCGACTGGCTGCCGCGACGGCGCCCCTATGTGGCGCGTGAGGCGGTGCTCCATTTCCCCGATGCGGGCCGGGATGCGCGCGTGCTCGCCTGGCTGATGCGCCATGCCGCCGACGGCCTGACGATCGAGATCGGGCCGAGCCAGCCGACGCTTCGCCGCCAGCGCCTGATTTATGCCAGCAGCGATCCCGATCTCGATGCTATCGGCATCGCTGCGCTCGGCCGCGCGCTGGAGCATCTCGGCACCGTGCCGGCGCTGATCGGCTGGACGCTGCGGCTGCCGGGCGTGAACCATCTGGTCGAGTTCGCGACCTGGCTGCTGCCGCTACGCCGGTTGGCGACGCGCGGCGCCATGGTCCTGGACGCGACCGACCGCCGCTGAGGCGGTTGGCTCACCGCGACAAGAGGCGGACTGGCTTTAGCGAAACGAGGCCCTACATCCTCAGCACGACCCCGTCGCCGAACCAGCGAGCCCCCATGTCCGACCGTGACAGCGAAGCCAACCGCTTTTCCGCCCGCGCGGCGCGCTATGCCCGGGTCGGGGCCAATGTCGGTGGGGTGGCGGCGCGGATCGCGGGCACCCGCCTGTTCGGGCTCGAAGGCCGCACAGCTTCCAATGCCGAGGCCCTGGCGAAGGCGCTGGGCGGACTCAAGGGGCCGATCATGAAGGTGGCGCAGCTCATCGCCACCATTCCCGATGTCGTGCCGCCGGAATACGCCGCCGAGCTGCAGAAGCTGCAGTCACAGGCGCCGCCGATGGGCGCAGCCTTCGTCAAGCGGCGGATGATGGCGGAGCTCGGCGCGAATTGGCGCGAGCGCTTCGGCGAGTTCGACCTGAAGCCGGCCGCGGCGGCCTCACTCGGGCAGGTGCATCGCGCGACGACGCTCCCTGGCATGCCAGTCGCCTGCAAGCTGCAATATCCGGATATGGAATCGGCCGTGGAGGCCGATATCGCCCAGCTCGACATCCTGTTCGCGCTGCACCGCCGCATGGAGCCGGTGATCGATACGACCGAGATCGCCAAGGAAATCGGTGCCCGCGTCCGCGAGGAACTCGATTACAAGCGCGAGGCCAGGCATATCGCACTCTATCGCGAGATACTGGCCGGAACGCCGGAGGTGCGCGTGCCGGCACTGGAGGCGGAGCTGTCGACGCGCCGGCTGCTGACCATGCACTGGCTCGACGGCAGCAAGATCCTGGACCACAAGCAGGATGGCCAGGCTGCGCGCGACCGAATCTCGACCGCGATGTTCAAGGCGTGGTGGAGGCCATTCAGCCACCACGGCGTCATTCATGGCGATCCGCATCTCGGGAACTACACGGTCTTCTCGGAGGCTGGCGCGCCCCAGGGCATCAACCTGCTCGATTATGGCTGCATCCGCATCTTCCCGCCGAGTTTCGTCGGCGGCGTGGTCGATCTTTATCGCGGGCTGCTGGAGGATGATCCGGCCCGCGTCGTCCACGCCTACGAGACCTGGGGTTTCAAGGGCTTGACCAAGGACCTGGTCGAGACGCTGAACATCTGGGCGCGCTTCATCTACGGGCCGCTGCTGGAGGACCGCACCCGCCGCATCGCCGAGGGCGTCAGCCCGGCGGAGTATGGCCGCAAGCAGGCTTTCCAGGTCCATACCGCGCTCAAGAGAAAAGGTCCTGTGACGGTGCCGCGCGAATTCGTCTTCATGGACCGGGCTGCGATCGGGCTCGGCGGCGTCTTCCTGCATCTCGATGCCGAGCTGAATTTCCACCGGCTGTTCGAGCATGAGATCGAGAATTTCTCGGTCGAAGCCGTCGCGTCCCGGCAGAGCGCCGCCCTCGCCACAGCCGGATTGCAGCCGACAGGCTGAAACCGGCCTATTTGCCGTTGGTTTCGCCTTCACCGCCATCGGTGCCGGGGGAGCCGGCGGGGCCTGCGCCATCCCGGCCGTTCCAGCGCCGGCGGTTCCAGGCGTCGGTCTCGCCAGCGTCGCGGGCGCTCTGGGCGCGCGCTTCGGCGAACCATTGCCGGCCCTGTTCCCTCAGCGAAATGTCGGCATCTGCGGGCGCGCCGGAGGTCGGTTTCGGCGGGGGGCGTTTGCCCGACTTCATGCCTACCCCCTTGCAATGTAATCTGGCATGCCAGATAGATAGTGGCGATACTGTGACGCGTTGCCGACCCTGCGCGTCTGCGCTACAGGACTGCCGGACTTTCTGAAGCGGGAATCTTATTCATGGCCGACCACGGACACAGCGCGACCGACATCCCCGAGATGGACTACCCCGCGCATGAGGAAACCTATCGCGGCTTCATCCATTTCGCCGAGGTCGGCACCGTTGCCTGCCTTGCCATCGTGGCGGCGCTCGCGGTCGGCGGCACCAAGCATGCCTGGGGCACCGCGCTGGTCGGCACGCTGCTGACGCTGGTCGGCACCGGTGTCGGCATCGCCTCGACCTCGATCGGCTGGCGGGCGCCTGCGGTTGCGCTCGTGCTGATGCTGCTTGCGCTGATCCTTCTCTAAAACATGCTCTCATAACGCCGGAAAGGCCTCGCCCGCCATGCGCATTGCTGTCCCAGCCGAAACGCAAGGGGCGGAAACCCGCGTCGCCGTGACGCCGGAAACCGTCCGCAAGTTCATTGGCCTCGGGGCCGAGGTCGCGGTGGAGAAGGGCGCGGGGCTGGCCTCCGGCATCACAGATGCCGATTACGAGGCGGCGGGCGCGAGCATTGCCGCCAGTGCCGGAGAGGCGCTCAACGGCGCCGCCATCGTGCTGAAGGTGCGCCGCCCCTCCGAGGCGGAGGCCGCGTCCCTGCCGGCGGGCGCGCTCGTCATCGGCATCATGGACCCCTATGGCCACGAGGCCGCGGTCGAGGGGCTGGCCAGAGCCAATGTCGCCGCCTTCGCCATGGAGTTCATGCCGCGTATCACCCGTGCTCAGGTGATGGACGTGCTCTCCTCGCAGGCCAACCTCGCCGGCTATCGCGCAGTGGTCGACGGCGCGGCCGAATATGGCAGGGCGCTGCCGATGATGATGACCGCGGCCGGCACCGTCCCTGCCGCGCGCATCTTCATCATGGGCGTCGGCGTCGCCGGCCTGCAGGCGATCGCGACCGCGCGCCGGCTAGGAGCCATCGTCACCGCCACCGACGTACGCCCGGCCACCAAGGAACAGGTCGAATCGCTCGGCGCCAAGTTCCTCGCGGTCGAGGATGACGAGTTCAAGCAGGCGCAGACGGCCGGCGGCTACGCCAAGGAAATGTCCAAGGAATACCAGGCCAAACAGGCCGAGCTGACCGCGAGCCATATCGCCAAGCAGGACATCGTCGTCACCACCGCGCTGATCCCGGGCCGTCCGGCGCCGAAGCTGATCACGGCGGCGATGGTCGAGAGCATGAAGCCGGGCTCCGTCATCGTCGATCTCGCGGTCGAGCGCGGCGGCAATTGCGAGCTCGCCATGCCGGGCGAGGTCGTGACCACGCCGAACGGGGTCAAGATCGTCGGCCATCTCAATGTGCCGGGGCGCCTCGCCGCGACCTCGTCGAGCCTCTACGCCAAGAACCTCTTCGCCTTCGTCGAGACCCTGATCGACAAGGCCGAGAAGAAGCTCGCGGTGAACTGGGACGACGAACTGGTCAAGGCGACCGCGCTGACCAGGGACGGCGCCGTCATCCATCCGAATTTCGCGCCGAAGGCCTGACGCAAAAGGCGAGGGGAGTGTCAGACAATGGCTACTGCGACACCTGAACAAGCGGTCGAACAGGCCCGTGCCGCCGCGACCCTCGCCAAACAGGCGGCGGAACTGGCCGAGCGCTATGCCGAACAGGCGGCGACCGCGGCGGGCGTCGCGACGGGCGTCGACCCGACGGTCTATCGCCTGGCGATCTTCGCGCTCGCCGTCTTCGTCGGCTATTACGTCGTCTGGTCGGTGACGCCGGCACTGCACACCCCGCTGATGTCGGTCACCAACGCGATCTCTTCGGTCATCGTCGTCGGCGCACTGCTCGCGGTCGGCGTCTCGGCGGCGGAGCAGATGGGCGACGGCCCGCTCTGGGCCAAGATCTTCGGCTTCATCGCGCTCGTGCTCGCCTCGGTGAACATTTTCGGCGGCTTCCTCGTCACCGAGCGCATGCTCTCGATGTACAAGAAGAAGGGCTGAAGCGCATGGCCGCCAATCTCTCGGCTCTTCTTTATCTCGTCGCCGGCGTCCTGTTCATCCTGGCGTTGCGCGGCCTGTCGCACCCCACCACCTCGCGACAGGGCAATCTCTACGGCATGATCGGCATGGCGATCGCCATCCTGACCACCGTGGTGTTCTTCCCGCCGGCCGGCTTCTCCGGCTGGCTTCTGGTCCTGGTCGGCATCGGCATTGGCGGAGGCATCGGCGCCTTCATGGCCAAGCGCGTGCAGATGACGCAGATGCCGCAGCTCGTCGCCTTCTTCCACTCGCTGGTCGGCCTCGCCGCGGTGCTGGTCGCGGCTGCTGCGCTCTATGCGCCGGAGGCCTTCGGGATCGGCCATGGCGGCTCGATCCACGGCTCCAGCCTGTTCGAGATGGGGCTCGGCGTCGCCATCGGCGCGATCACCTTCACCGGCTCGATCATCGCCTTCCTCAAGCTCGACGGGCGCATGAGCGGCAAGCCGATCCTGCTGCCGCAGCGCCACGGCATCAATATCGGCCTCGGCGTCGCGCTGGTCGTGCTGCTGCTGATCTTCCTGAAGAGCGAGAGCCATGTCGTCTTCTGGCTGATCGTGCTGGTTTCCTTCGCACTCGGCGTGCTGCTGATCGTCCCGATCGGCGGCGCGGACATGCCGGTCGTCGTCTCGATGCTCAACTCCTATTCGGGCTGGGCGGCGGCGGGCATCGGCTTCACGCTCGGCAACATGGCCCTGATCATCACCGGCGCGCTGGTCGGCTCCTCCGGTGCGATCCTGTCCTACATCATGTGCAAGGGCATGAACCGCAGCTTCATCTCGGTCATCCTCGGCGGCTTCGGCGGCGAGACCGCCGCTGCGGCGGGCGGAGCGGTCGAGGCGCGGCCGGTCAAGCAGGGCTCACCTGACGATGCTGCCTACATCATGAAGAATGCCGCCAAGGTCATCATTGTGCCGGGCTACGGCATGGCGGTGGCGCAGGCGCAGCACGCCCTGCGCGAGATGGCCGACGGCCTCAAGAAGGAGGGCGTCGAGGTCAAATACGCCATCCATCCGGTCGCTGGCCGCATGCCCGGCCATATGAACGTGCTGCTGGCCGAGGCCAATGTGCCCTATGACGAGGTCTTCGAGCTCGAGGATATCAACTCGGAGTTCGGCCAGGCCGATGTCGCCTTCGTCATCGGCGCCAATGACGTCACCAACCCGGCCGCCAAGACCGATCCGCAATCGCCGATCTACGGCATGCCGATCCTCGACGTCGAGAAGGCCAAGACCGTCCTCTTCATCAAGCGCGGCATGGGCTCGGGCTATGCCGGCGTCGAGAACGAGCTGTTCTTCATGCCCAACACGATGATGCTGTTCGGCGACGCCAAGAAGGTCACCGACGAGATCGTCAAGGCGATGGCGCACTGAGCGTATGCCGCTCGGCCTGGCCGACTCCGTCCTTGAGCCTTTGCCAGAGGTGGAGGCTCGCGATCGGTTTATTGAAAGCGGGGTCGCCGTTGTCGGCGGAGTCGTCGACGAGACGATCGTCGGGGCCTGCCTGAGCGGTTTCGAGGCACTCGATCCTGCCTTGCCAGGGCAGCGGGTCTTCAATCTCGATCCCGCTTCCGCGGCGCTTGTCGGACCCGCGGGGGCTCTCGGCCGGCTCGCCCGTGCGCTGATGGGGCCGCAAGCCCGGCCGGCGCGCATCCTCAAATTCGATAAGACACCTGAATCCAACTGGCGCGTGCCCTGGCACCAGGATCGCGTCATCGCCGTGGCGGAACGGATCGAGGTAGCGGGCTTCGGTCCGTGGAGCGAGAAGGGTGGCGTCGCGCATGTCGAGCCGCCCGAGGACATGCTGCTCGGCATGGTCGCGCTGCGCCTGCATCTCGATGACTGCCCTGTGGAGAACGGGGCTCTCGAAGTTGCTGCCGGCAGCTTCCGACGCGGCCGCGTGGTGACAGGAGAGATTGCCGGGATCGTCGAGCAGTCGTCGCGGCATATTTGCGTGGCGCGGGCCGGCGATGTCGTCGCCATGCGCGGCCTGTCGATCCATGCCTCGGCCAAAGCGGCGCAGCCGAGCCGCCGCAGGGTCCTACATGTCGACTATGCGACGATGCCGTTGCCCCAGCCGCTACGCTGGGCACTGCCTGATGGCGCCTTGTAGAAGAAGCGCGAGGGGCTGGTCGCTGCATTAGCGTCACGGGGGCGTCGCAAAGGGCAGGCCCTCTATCAGGCGTCTGGTGTCATTCCCACGTGAACGAGACGGTCGAACGACTGCGATGAAGCGCTTTCTCCTGATAATCCCGGCCGCAGCGCTGGCCGGCTATGTCGCCATTCTCGGACTGCTCTACGTCTATCAGCGCGACCTGATGTATCCGCGCAATCCGGCCAGGGCCGAGGTCGCGGGCGTCAACCTGCCGGGCCTCGAGGAGACGACGCTCACGACTTCCGATGGCGAGCGGCTGGTCGCCTGGATCGTGCCGCCGCGCGAGGGCAAACCCGTGCTGCTGTTCTTTCACGGCAATGCCGGCAATTTCGGCCGCGCGATCCGGCAGGCGCGCTTCCGTGCCCTGACCGAGGACGGTACCGGGCTCTTCGCGGTGAATTATCGCGGCTATGGCGGCTCGACCGGCTCGCCGACCGAGGAGGGGCTGCTGCTCGATGCGCGCGCTGCCTATGCGGCGGCTGCGGCGCGGTTCGGGCCGGAGCGGCTGATCGGCTATGGCGAATCGCTCGGCACCGGTGTCGTGCTCAAGCTCGCGGCCGAGCAGAAGCTGCCGGCGGTGATCCTGGAGGCGCCCTATCTCTCGACCGCCTCGGTGGCGCAACTCGTCTACCCGTTCGTGCCGATCGCGCTGCTGATGAAGGACCAGTTCCGCTCGGACGAGGTGATCGGCAAGGTTCATTCACCGCTGCTGGTGCTGCATGGCGAGCGCGACAGCGTCATTCCCTTTGCGCAGGGGCAGGCGCTCTACGAGATGGCGAACCCGCCCAAGCGCTTCATCCGCTTCCCCGAGGGCGACCATGAGAACCTCCCGGCCCATGGCTCGGTGCCGGAGATCAGGCGCTTCCTGGCAGATGTCGCGGCGGGCCGCGTGAGCGCCCAGGAGAGCCGGATCGTCAGTCAGCAGCCTTAGAGCCGATCCGATCAGATCGGCACGTGCTCTAGCGGAAGATGCCGGCGACGCCACCGCCGCCGAGCCTGGACTGGCCGGCGCGGGCGGTCGAGTTGTTGCCATCGATGCTCAGAGCGCGCTGGTAGTTCTCGGCTGCCTCGGTCTTCTTGCCGAGCTTCTCATTGGCAAGGCCGCGTCCTGCCCAGGCCTCGGCATTACGGTTGTCGACGTTCAGCGAGGCGGTGAAGTCCTCGAGCGCCTGGTCGAATTTGCCGAGCGCGATCAGGCTTTGGCCGCGCGCCGTATAGGGAGCGGCGTTGTAGGGATTGCGGTCGATCACCGAATCGAAATCGGAGACCGCGTGCTGGTGCTGGCCTTCCTTCTGGTAGACCAGTCCGCGGGCATGGAAGGCCTCGGCGGATTCCGGATTCAGGCGGATCGCGGTGTTGAGATCGGCCAATGCCTGCTGGCTGTTGTCCTGCTGGCGCAGCAGGTTGGCGCGGGCGATATAGGCTGGCGCGTAGTTCGGGTTGGCCGTCGTGGCGCGGTTGAAATCGGCCAGGGCCGAATCGTTGCGGCCACTCTGGCGCAGGGCCAGGCCGCGATTGGTGAAGGCGGCGGCGTTGTTCGGGTCGAGCTGCACCGCCTTGGTGAAATCGGCGATGGCGTCGGAGAAGCGGCCGATGCGGGCATAGGCCGCGCCGCGGGTATTATAGGCCTGCGGGTCGTTGGGATTGCGGTTGATGACATCGCTGAGCGAACCGATATTCACGCTCGCATTGGCGGCGGATTTCTCACCGGTTTCGATCTCGGCGACGGCAGGGCCGGAGCTCAGGTTGGAGACGGTGTCACACCCCGCCAGCGCAATGGCCAGGCCCATCACGGCCAGCCAGCTCTTGCCTCGATCCATGCTCTGCCTCATCAGTCCGTCTGCTGTCCAATCTGTCGCACGGCAGGTTAAAGCTGTTGCGACCTGCTGCGCCCCCCAGCTGACAAGCGCCCTTTTTAAAGGACTACATCCTGCCAAGACTTGGTTAACGGCATGAATAAGGCGCGCGGAAGATCGCCGCGCGAAAAAACAACAACGCCCGGAGATGACTCCAGGCGTGCTGTGGAAAGATGAGCTGACGGCAGGGCAGGCCCCCGCCGAGCTGCCCGATCAGGGACGCTTCGGCTTGACCGGCGCGGGCAGGAGGCCTTCACGCTGCAGCTTCTTGCGGATCAGCTTGCGAGCGCGGCGAACGGCCTCGGCCTTCTCGCGCGCCTTCTTCTCGGAGGGCTTCTCGTAATGGCCGCGGAGCTTCATCTCGCGGAAGATGCCTTCACGCTGCATCTTCTTCTTGAGGGCGCGAAGAGCCTGGTCGACATTGTTGTCGCGAACGAGAACCTGCACGTGTTTGTCCGTCTCTAGCGGTTGGTCAAAAATTCGGGTCGGCTAAGCCGCTCAAGCTTGCCGGAAGGGTTGTGCGGATAACAGAATTCATTCTGGCTGTCCACGCCGAAACACGCTGGAAACGCAAGGCTAGCCCCGAATTTTCGTAGGCTGCGCCCCGGAGGCAGTTTCGCTACGGCTTCACCCGCGTGACGTGGCCCATCTTGCGGCCGGGCCTGGCGTCACGCTTGCCGTAGAGATGCAGATGCGCTCCTGGTTCGGCGAGGAGCTCGCGCCAGCGCAGGGCTGCATCGCCGATCAGATTCTCCATCTCGACCGTGCCGCGTCGCCCCGTGGAGCCGAGCGGGAAGCCGCAGACGGCGCGGACATGCTGGTGGAATTGCGAGGTCTCGGCACCTTCGCTGGTCCAGTGTCCGGAATTATGCACGCGAGGGGCGATCTCGTTGACGATCACGCACTCGTCCTCCCCCTCGCCGACGACGAACATCTCGACGGCGAAGACGCCGATATAGCCGAGCGCCTCGCCGATCCGGCGCGCCGCATCGATCGCCTTTTTGGCCGCGCCGGCGCCGAGATCGGCCGGGATGCGGGTGAAGGCGAGGATATGGTCGCGATGCTCGTTCTCGCAGACGTCGAAGGCCGCGAAGGAGCCGTCGGCGCTGCGGGCCGCCACGACCGAAACCTCACGTGAGAAGTCGACATAGCCTTCGAGGATCGCGGGGAAGTGGCCGATCACCTCATAGGCCTCGGCGAGGTCGCTCTCGGGTGCGATCTTGACCTGGCCCTTGCCGTCATAGCCGAAGCGCCGGGTCTTCAGGATGCTCGGCCGGCCGAGCTCGGCGACGGCGCGCTCGAGATCGGCGAGCGAATCGACCTGAGCGAAGGGCGCGACCTCAAGTCCGAGACCGGCGACGAAGCTCTTCTCGCTGAGCCGGTCCTGCGTCACCGCCAGCGCGCGGGCGCCGGGATGGAGCGGCGTGCGCGCTGCGAGGAAGGAGGCGGTCGCGGCCGGCACGTTCTCGAATTCGTAGGTCACGACATCGACCGCGTCGGCAAAGCGGGCGAGCGCCGCCTCGTCCTCGTAATCGCCGATCGTGTGGCGCGCGGCGACGTCGAAGGCGGGGCTGTCGGCCTCCGGTGCGAAGATATGGGCACGGATGCCGAGATCGGCCGCGGCGAGCGCGATCATGCGGGCGAGCTGGCCGCCGCCGAGGATGCCGAGCATGGCGCCCGGAGCCAGGCCCGTCGGATCAGGCGTGCTCATGCGTCGTCCTTGGGACGCTCGTTCACGGACTCGGTCAGCTTGGCGCGCCAGGCATCGAGCCGTTCGGCCAGGGCCTCGTCCGAGAGCGCCAGCACGGCGGCTGCGAGCAATGCGGCATTGATCGCGCCGGCCTTGCCGATCGCGAGCGTGCCGACCGGGACGCCGCCCGGCATCTGCACGATCGAGAGCAGGCTGTCCTGGCCCGAGAGCGCCTTCGATTCGACCGGCACGCCGAAGACCGGCAGCGAGGTCAGCGAGGCTGTCATACCGGGCAAATGGGCGGCCCCGCCGGCGCCGGCGATGATGACCTTGAAGCCCTCGGCCTTGGCGCCCCTGGCAAAGACGAACATGCGGTCCGGCGTGCGATGCGCGGAGACGATGCGGGCATCGTAGGGAACGGCGAGCGCATCGAGCGTTTCCGCGGCATGGCGCATAGTCGCCCAGTCGGACTGGCTGCCCATGATGATGGCGACGGGCGGGATGGATGCACGCAGGCTGGGCTGGGCCATGAAACACTCGCTTCCGGAGCGGTGAGGAAGCGCGCGATCTAGACCGGCCGGCAGGTCGTAAGCAAGCGGCGAATCACAGTGTTTACTCAAACATCATCCAAAGACGGCTCAGGCGATGATGTCCGGCGTCAGGGCATCCTCGATCTGGGTGATGCGGTCCTTGAGATAGAGCTTGCGCTTCTTCAGGCGCTGCACCTGGATCTGGTTGACCGCACCCATGCGCTCGAGCGCGTCGATGGCGCTGTCGAGATCGCGGTGCTCCTCGCGCAGCCGTGCGAGCTCGGCCGTGAAGGCCTCGATCTCCTCTGCGCTCAATTCGAATCGCATGAAGCCGTCTCATCATCGCCGCGATCGGGCGCGACTATGCTCAGACGCGGGCGGCCCTGCAAGAGCATCGGGGCCGTGGATAGCCAGAGCGACGCGTCGCATTCGCGCCGCTCGGGAAAGGAGTCGGAGAGGATCACAGAATCTCATGGTGCAGCGCACGGCTACGCCAGAGACTTGAAGCCGGCTCTATGCCAAACTTCCCTGTCAACTGCTCATCAGGAGGATCCAGATGTCGCTGCAGACCCATCTCGCGGAGCTCGAACGCAAGCATCGCCAGCTCGAGGAAGCCATCGCCCAAGCCGTGGCGAGCCCCTCGTCCGATACGCTCAGCGTCGTGGAGCTCAAGCGAAAGAAGCTGCTGCTGAAGGAAGAGATCGAGCGCGTCAAACTGACGATGCCGAAGCCGACCCTGCATTGAGTTGCGTCGCGGGCGGCAGGCTCGCTAAGTTCAAGGAATGCTAGCAAGGCCGGTCCTTCAGGGGGCCGGCTTTTTGTTTTTTGCTGGGGCCATTCGGATGCGATCGGCGCGTCCGCCATTGGGCGCTCCGAAGCTGATGATCCCTCAAGCCGAAGGCCGATACCGTGATCCATGTCACGGTACATCGATCTTGTTCGGGTTGTATTGTCTTGCTGGGCCAGCCAGCCTTTTCATGTCATGATTTGAGCAGCAGAACGCAGTTTCCGAGATTTGACAATAAACCGGGGGAGAGCGCGATGTCGTTTGCCGACAAGTATCCGGAGCTTGTGAAGTATCTCGACAACACGGATGATTACGAGAATTCTTCGTTTGAATTTGATGAAAATGGTAATCGCAAATTGATGGTCATCCAGCGCGGCCCGATCGATTCGGGCTCTGTGCTGTTCGAGATGACCGAGCGGGGCTGGCAACCCGTTGATGCGGATACGTTGCTCGACACGGCTGTCCCCTCGCTGGAGCGGGCGGAGATCGAGGCTGTGTGCTCGGTGTCATCAGCCGAGGACCACGTGATCGTCGCGGCCGAGATCAAGGACCAGGTCGACCAGTTCTCATCGGCCACGGGGCCCGATGGCGGCAACCTGGCCTGTGTCTGGGCGGTCAGGCATATCGTCGAAGCGGTGCTGGATCGCTGGATCACCAGGACGGACGGAACCGCGGTGTTCGATCCGGAACTGCGCCAGTGCTTCAGCCCGTCGCTCGACGGCGTCGGCATTCCCGCGGGCGGAATCATCATCTCTCCGACGGAGACCAATGCCTCGGGCCAGAGAAATATCGGCCATATCGGCCTGCTCGGCCCGGAAGCCAGCGACGACAGGCGGCTGATCTATTCGAACTCCAGCTCAGCCGCGATGTGGAAGCAGAATTTCACCGTCAAGTCCTGGAAGGCGAAGTACCAGACGCAAAAGCAGCTGAAGGTCCATTTCTACCCGCTGCCGCTGAAATAGGCGCGCGAAGGTTTTAGAGCATTTTCGCGTTTCTCCGAATCGCGAAAATACTCTATCTCTTTGTTTTGACGCATTTTCTTCACGCGAACCGGTGCCCACTTCGCTCGAAAATGCTTTAAGCACCGCGTCAGAGGCCCCGCGCCGTCTCGCGCAGCCGGAATTTCTGGATCTTGCCGGTCGAGGTTTTCGGAATCTCGGCGAAGAGCACCGTCTTCGGGCATTTGAAGGCGGCAAGATGCTCGCGGCACCAGGCGATGATCTCGGCCTCGGTCGCGCTGCGGCCGGGCTTGAGCTCGATGAAGGCGCAGGGCGTCTCGCCCCATTTCTCGTCGGGCTTCGCGACCACCGCGGCGGCCTGCACGGCTGGGTGCTTGTAGAGCGCGTCCTCGACCTCGATCGAGGAGATGTTCTCGCCGCCGGAGATGATGATGTCCTTCGAGCGGTCCTTGAGCTGGACATAGCCGTCGGCATAGCGCACGCCGAGATCGCCGGAATGGAACCAGCCGCCGGCGAAGGCGGCCTGCGTCGCCTTGGGGTTCTTGAGATAGCCCTTCATCACGACATTGCCGCGCATCATGACTTCGCCGAGCGTCTCGCCGTCGCGTGGCACGGGCTGCATCGTCTCGGGATCGAGCACCTCGAGCCCTTCCAGCGCCGGGTAGCGCACGCCCTGGCGCGCCTTCAGCGCCGCCTGCTCGGGGCCGGAGAGCGCGTCCCAGTCGCGGTTCCAGTCGTTGACCACGGAGGGGCCGTAAGTCTCGGTCAGCCCGTAGAGATGCACGACCTCGAAGCCGGCCTGCTTCATCGCGGCCAGCACGGCCTCGGGCGGAGGGGCGGCGGCGGTGAAGAACGAGACCGTGTGCGAGAGCTCGCGGCGCTCCTCGGGCGGGGCGTTGACCAGCAGCGACATCACGATCGGGGCGCCGCAGAGATGGGTGACGCCATGATCGGCGATGGCGTCGTACATCGCCTTGGCGCGGACCTGGCGCAGGCAGACATGGGTGCCGGCGAGGATCGAGATCGACCAGGGAAAGCACCAGCCGTTGCAATGGAACATCGGCAAGGTCCAGAGATAGACCGGGTGCTTGGCCATGGAGCAGGTCACGACATTCGAGGTCGCGAGCAGGCTGGCGCCACGATGGTGATAGACCACGCCCTTCGGGTCGCCGGTGGTGCCCGATGTATAGTTCAGCGTGATCGCGTCCCATTCATCATCCGGCATGGCCCAGGCATGGTCCTGGTCGCCGGTGACGAGGAAATCCTCGTATTCGATCGTGCCCAGCCGCTCGCCCGGCCCGTCATAGACCGGGTCGTCATAGTCGATGACCAGGGGCTTGACCTTGCAGAGGGCGAGCGCCGCCTTGACCGTACCAGAGAATTCGCGGTCGGCGATCAGCACCCTGGCCTCGCCATGGTCGAGCGAGAAGGCGATGATCGCGGCGTCGAGCCGGGTGTTCAGCGTGTTGAGCACGCCGCCGGTCATCGGCACCCCGTAGTGGCATTCGAGCATTGCGGGCGTGTTGGGCAAGAGCGCCGCAACCGTGTCGCCGCGGCCGATGCCGTGCCTGGCAAGCGCGGAGGCGAGGCGGCGCGAGCGGGCGTAGAACTCGGCATAGGAGCGCCGCAGCGGGCCGTGGATGATCGCGGTGTGATCGGGGAAGACGGCGGCTGCGCGCTCGAGGAAGGTCAGCGGCGTCAGCGGCTGGAAATTCGCCGGATTGCGGTCGAGGTCGATATCATAGGCCGTGCTCGTCATCGGGGCGCCCCATGCCGTCTTCTGCAGCAGGATTAGCTGCTTGCGGGTTCAGGGGTAATCCATCCCTTTTTCCGATAGGGCGCAATCGGCGCCGGCATCGCGATCACAGGTGGAAGCCGTGAAAGCCGTCGAAGATCAGCTTCACTCCGACGGCGATCAGGAGCCAGTAGATGATCGTGTAGAATCGCTCTGCCGGCACCCGCCGCACCAGCCAGACGCCGGCCAGCGTCGACAGGATCGCGAGCGGAAAGAGCGCCGCGGACGCGGCGAGATTCTCATGGGTGAACTGGCCGAGCGCGATATAGGGGCCGACCTTCATCAGGTTGAGCAGCGCGAAGAAGATCGCGCCCGTGCCGACGAAGACCGGCGGGGAGAGGCGCTGCGGCATGACATAGATCTGGAAGGGCGGACCGCCGGCATGGGCGATCATGCTGGTGAATCCGCAGACCGCGCCCCAGATGGTGCCGGGCAGGAACGCGGCTTTCCTCACCGGCCGAGAGGTCTTGCCATCGGCGAAGAGCCGGCGGGCGGCGAAGGCGATCGAGATGACGCCGACGGCGAGGCCGACTGCGGCATCCGAGACCCGCGACGCCAGCAGATAGCCGGCGAGCACGCCGATGAGGGCGCCCGGCATCAGGGTGATGAGATTGCGCTTGTCGAACTCGCGGCGATAGGCCCAGACGCTGACCATGTCCTGGACGATCAGGATCGGCAGCATGATCGCCGCCGCCCGGACCGGCGAGACCACGAGCGCCATCAGCGGCAGCGAAAGCAGCCCGAGCCCGGAGAAGCCGCCCTTGGCCAGGCCGAGCAGGATGACGGCGGGCACCATGGCGGCGAGATAGGCGGGATCAAAGCTCATGGCCGGTTCGGGATTCCGGCCTGCAACGGCCGCAAGAGGAGAGGCGAAAGTTTTACGGCGCACGCGCTTGCACGGGCTGGGGCGAGCGAGCACGATCCGCCCAAAACGCCCCTGCCGGAGCCGGCATGCCGCAAGGGGTTTAGGTCAGAATCCGGCGAAGAGGAACACGTCCGATGAATGCCCCGCATGCAAGCCGCTACCAGGAGACCTATGCGCTCTGGCAGCGTGACCCGGCCGCGTTCTGGGCTGAGGCCGCGCAGGCGATCGAATGGATCAGGCCGCCGCAGCAGATCTTCGATGGGCAGGCCGGCGTCTATGGCCGCTGGTTCCCGGACGCGACCTGCAATACCTGCTTCAATGCGCTCGACCGACATGTGCGCGATGGCCGCGCCGCTCAGCCGGCGCTGATCTATGACAGCCCGGTCACCGGGACGAAGGCGAGCTACAGCTACGCGGACTTGCTCGGCGAGGTCGCAGCGCTTGCCGCCGTGCTGCAGGATCTCGGCGTCGGCAAGGGCGACCGGGTCATCATCTACATGCCGATGATCCCCGAGGCGGTCTTCGCCATGCTTGCCTGCGCCCGGCTGGGGGCGGTGCATTCGGTGGTGTTCGGCGGTTTCGCCGCCAAGGAACTGGCGACGCGCATCGACGATGCCGCGCCCAAGCTGGTGCTGACCGCCTCATGCGGCATCGAGCCGACGCGCGTCGTCGAGTACAAGCCGCTGCTCGACGGGGCGCTATCGCTCGCGTCGCATAAGCCGGAGGCCTGCCTCGTACTGCAGCGGCCGCAGGCGGAAGCCTCGATGCATGTCACGCGCGACCGGAACTGGCGGGCGCTGGTCGCTGCCGCCAAGGCCAATGGGCGCAAGGCCGATTGCGTCGAGGTCGCCGCCACCGATCCGCTCTACATCCTCTACACCTCCGGCACGACCGGGCGGCCCAAGGGCGTGGTGCGCGACAATGGCGGCCATCTCGTCACCCTGAAATGGACGATGGAGAATCTCTATGGCGTCAAGCCGGGCGAGGTCTTCTTCACCGCCTCCGATGTCGGCTGGGTCGTCGGCCATAGCTACATCGTCTATGCGCCGCTGCTGCATGGCGCGACCTCGGTGCTCTATGAGGGCAAGCCGGTGGGCACGCCCGATCCCGGCGCCTTCTGGCGGGTGATCGAGGAGCACAAGGTCGTGGCGCTGTTCACCGCGCCGACGGCTTTCCGCGCCATCCGCAAGGAAGACCCGCAGGCAAAGCACCTCGCCGGGCGTGACCTCTCGCATTTCCGCGCGCTCTTCCTCGCCGGCGAACGGGCCGATCCCGACACGCTGAAATGGGCCGAGGAGGTGCTGAAGGTCCCTGTCATCGACCATTGGTGGCAGACCGAGACCGGCTCCTGCATCGTCGGCAATCCGCTTGGCCTCGGCCTGCTGCCGATCAAGCACGGCTCTCCGACCGTGCCGATGCCGGGTTATGAGATCTCCTGCCTGGATGAGGCTGGCAAGCCGGTTCCCGCCGGCACGATGGGCGCGATCGTGATCAGGCTGCCGCTGCCGCCGGCCTGCCTGCCGACGCTCTGGCAGGACGACCAGCGCTTCCGGGAAGCCTATCTCTCGGCCTTCCCCGGCTATTACACGACCTCGGACGCCGGCTATATCGACGAGGACGGCTATGTCTTCATCATGGGCCGCACCGACGACATCATCAACGTGGCCGGCCACCGGCTCTCGACCGGCGGCATGGAGGAGGTGCTGGCCTCGCACCCGGCCGTGGCCGAATGCGCCGTGGTCGGCATCAGGGACGCGCTCAAGGGCGAACAGCCCTGCGGTTTCGTGGTGTTGAAGGCCGGCGTGAGCCTGGCCCCGGCGGAGATCGAGCGCGAACTCGTCGCGCTGGTGCGCGACAAGATCGGCCCGGTCGCCGCCTTCAAGCTGGCGCTCACGGTGAACCGTCTGCCGAAGACCCGCTCCGGGAAGATCCTGCGCGCGACGATGAGGAAGATCGCCGATGGCGAGGATTATGCGATGCCGGCGACGATCGACGACCCGGCTGTGCTGGACGAAATCGGTGTGGCCCTGAAGGGCAGGGGGCTGGGGTAGAGCTTTTGCTTTATCGCATTTCCTTCACGCGAACCGGTGCCAATTTCGCTCGAAAATGCTCCGGAGCCGGATCCGATCAGGTTGAAGCAACCTGATCGGTGAATCCGCCTCTCAACGATCGATAGAGAACGCAAACGGGCCGGAGGAGTGCTCCGGCCCGTCGGCATTTTCAGCGCTTGGTGAGGTTCTCAGTCCTCGTCGTCCTCGTCTTGCGGCGAGCGCTTGAGCTGCTTCAGCTTGGCGAAGACGGAATCGACGTCGATCTCCGCCTCTTCCTGGCGCTTCGGCTTGCTCATGTCGGCGAAAGGCTGGCTCGCGGGAGCGGCCGGCGGCTCGGGAGCGGTCGTCTCCTCGGCCGAGAGCAGGGTCGAGCCGGCTTCCGCCAGCGCGGCCGGGCGGTCCTTGGCGGCGCGGCCGACCTCGAAATCGAGATCGATCTGCGAGCACAGGCCGAGGCTGACCGGGTCGATCGGCGTCAGCGTCTGGGCGTTCCAGTGCGTCCGGTCGCGAATCTGGGCGATGGTCGACTTGGTCGTGCCGATCAGCCGGATGATCTGGGCGTCCTTCAGCTCGGGATGGTTGCGCAGCAGCCAGAGGATCGCGTTCGGGCGGTCCTGGCGCTTCGAGACCGGGGTGTAGCGCGGGCCCTTGGCGCGCTTGATCTCCGGCACCTTGACCTTGCGCTCGGCGAGCCTGAGGTGGTGGTTCGGGTCCTTGGCGGCGCGCTCGAGCTCCTCGCGGGTGAGCTGGCCGGAGGTGATCGGGTCGAGGCCCTTGATGCCGGCGGCGACTTCGCCATCGGCGATGCCCTTCACCTCGAGCGGGTGCAGTTTGCAGAACTCGGCGATCTGCTCGAAGGTCAGGGACGTGTTTTCCACCAGCCAGACCGCAGTGGCTTTCGGCATCAGCGGGGTTTGTGACACGGATTCTCTCCTGAATCTCGAATGCCGGCCGTCAGGGCCGGAACAGCGTCGCAGACAATAGCTTTCATGCGCCGACCGGCCTCCCCGGCCGGCCATCCAAATCATCGACGATGAGTGGGATAGCCCGGGTTATAGGCAAAGCCGTGATGGCTGTCCACGAAAAGCGTGCGGACGCGCAGGGCAGGTGGCTTCGTCACGTTTCCCGCGAACAGTCCCCGGCTCGCCTGTGATTGCAGCGGCAGAATGGCGCCTCGTCGCCCGAGGCGTCGACAGCGACGTCGACGAAGGTCTAACCTGCAGCAGGTGAAGGACGCTGGGCAGACCTCGAAAGCGGGAGGTTAGATTGCGCAACAACCTAAAGCTGAAATCGCTATTCCTGTTGATCGCCTTCATGGCGAGCCTGGTTCCGCCTCTCGTCGGACTTGGATCGGCGGAGGCGCAGGGTCGCTCCTCCGGACGGGATATCTCGCGCGGGCGGGATGTTTCACGTCAGAATGTCCGCGGCGCCCGGCAGGGGAACGTTCAGCGGGCGCATCGGGGCAGCCGGCAGCAGGTGAACCGCTCCCGCCGCCCGCCCTCGCATGTCTATCGTGGCCATAGGGGTCGTACTGTCGTGCGGCACAGGCCAGGGCGTGTGGTCGTGGTCAATCCCCGTCGTCACTGGAGCCGAGGCGGCGCGGTGGCGGCAGGAGCGGCAATCGGTTTCATGGCGGGTGCGGCCGCGGTTTCGCTGGCGGGGCCCGCTCCGCGGGCCGGATATTGCTGGTACTACACCACGCCGGCACGGACGACGGGGTTTTGGGACTGGTGTCCTCGCTGAGACCGAATGCGACTGGGCAGCCGGGCTCCGAATAGTCGGGGCTCGGCCTGCCAGGTCATCATGGCGCCGGATGCGCGGGTCGTTCAGACCGTCAGCACGATCTTGCCGATATGGGCGTTGCTCTCCATCAGCCGATGGCTCTCGGCCGCCTGGGCCAGCGGGAAGGTCTGGTGGATCACCGGCTTGCAGCGCCCTTCCGCAAGAAGCGGCCAGACCTTCGTCTCCAGCTCGGCGGCGATGGCGGCCTTCTCGGCGATGGTGCGCGGGCGTAGCGTCGATCCGGTATGGACGAGGCGCTTCAGCATCAGGCGGCTGAAATTCACTTCGCTCTTGGGGCCGTTGAGGAAGGCGATCTGGACGATGCGGCCGCTATCGGCGGCGGCTTCGTAATTGCGGTTGATATAGTCGCCGCCGACCATGTCGAGGATTACGTTGACCCCGCGCCCTCCCGTCGCCGCCTTGGCGGCGGCGACGAAATCCTCGTTGCGGTAGTTGATGGCATGATCGGCGCCGAGCTCGCGGCAGGCGGCGCATTTGTCATCCGATCCGGCGGTTGCGAGCACGGTCGCGCCAAAAGCCTTGGCGAGCTGGATCGCTGTGGTGCCGATGCCCGACGTTCCGCCATGGACCATGAAGCTCTCGCCGGCCTTCAGCCCGCCGCGCTGGAAGACATTGGTCCAGACGGTGAAAAAGGTCTCCGGGATGGCGGCCGCCTCGGTCAGCGTCAGGCCGGCCGGGACGGGCAGGGCGTTGCTCTCGTGCACGACGGCATATTGCGCATAGCCGCCGCCGGCGACGAGGCCGCAGACCTGATCGCCCAGCTGCCAGCGCCGCACGCCGTCGCCGAGCGCGACGACCGTGCCGGCGAATTCGAGGCCGGGAATATCGGAGGCGCCGGGCGGCGGATTATAGCCGCCGAGCCGCTGCAGCACGTCGGGCCGGTTGATGCCGGCTGCCGCAACCGCGACGAGGATCTCGCCCGCGCCGGGCTTTGGCACGGGGCGCGTCTGCGGCTTGAGCACGTCCGGCCCGCCGGGGGCGTCGAAGCCGATCGCGGTCATGGTCTCGGGCAGGCTGGTCATCTCGGCAATCCTGTTTTCTGGCGTGATATCGCCCGGCGCGGCCGGCTCGTTCGGCTGGCATAATGCTCATATGCCAGCGCCGCCGCCAGAGCGCGACCGTTCGCGTTCGCGCAAAGTCGCTCAGGTTCCTTGCCGTAACGGCCAGCCTGAATTGCAGCCCGGGTGATTTCACCTTGGCGCAGAGCGTTCTAGTATGGCCGCCGTCATTGTCCAGAAACGAGGCAGCCATGTCGATATTCTCAGATGACGACCGGCCAGCGCCGAAGCCGCTCCACCAGCTCGGACAGGACCTCTCAATGCTGTCGCTCTCGGAGATCGACCAGCGCATCGAAGCGCTGAACGCCGAGATCGAGCGGCTCAAGGACATGCGGACAAAGAAGGATGCTTCGCGCTCAGCCGCCGACTCCTTCTTCCGCAAGCTGGGTTGACCCGAAACGGGGCAAACATTTCGACAACCGAACGAAGGCGTTAACCGGCGCTTAACGATTCCAAAGTATGAATCGCATTGTCCAGTTTGTCTGGATGTCGAGTGGCTCCTGCCCACTCTGTTTGACGCCTCCCTGTTGACCTTCGAGCCGCCTTCGGGGCGGCTCTTTTTTCGTCTCCTAGCGCCGTTAAGGTTAACAACACCTTACCGTATCTCCGGCGCGCAGCGGCGCTATCCTTGCGGTGTTGGCGGCATCTGGCTGAGCGGCGTACCGGACGCGCACAGCCGCGTGCCGATTGGAGACACCGCGATGAACGACATGACGCTGCTGAAGCCCGATCAGGATGAGGGGGCGATCTCTTTCGCGCGCGGCTTCGTCAAATCGGATGCATTCATGCTGCTGTTCCGCGAGGGGATGGGGCTGGTCGAGCAGACCGCGAGCTATCTCGACGGTCCGGGCCGGTCCGATTCCGCTGCGCTCCCGCGCGAGGTCGCGCTGACCTATGCGACCGAGAGCATGCGCCTGACCACACGCCTGATGCAGATCGCCTCCTGGCTGCTGGTCCAGCGCGCCGTCGCCGAGGGCGAGATGACGGCCGAGCAGGCGCGCACCGAGAAGAACAAGGTCAAGATCGCCGAGCCGCTGCTGACGCCAGCCCATGAGGCGGATCGCCTGCCGCAGGCGCTGCGCGACCTGGTCGCCCATTCCGTGCGCCTGCAGGACCGTATCCGCCATCTCGAAGGGCTGATGTCGGGCACCGTGAAGGAAGAGCGGCCCAACCCGGTGCAGAGCCAGCTCGAGAGCCTCCAGGCCCGGCTGGGCATGTTGCGCTGAGCCATGGCGCCGCGACCAATCGCCGCCCGAAACGCAAAAAGCCCGGCCGATGAGGCCGGGCTTTTTGTTGTCGAAGTGGCGCGATCGACGAGCGATCGCGTCCGAATTACTTCTTGCCGAGGGCGCTCAGCGCGCCGAAGCGCGAATTGAAGCGCGAGACGCGGCCGCCGCGGTCGAGCAACTGAGCCGAGCCACCGGTCCAGGCCGGGTGGGTCTTCGGGTCGATGTCGAGGTTGAGGGTGTCCCCCTCCTTGCCGAGCGTCGAACGCGTGAAGTATTCGGTGCCATCGGTCATGACGACCTTGATGGTGTGGTAGTCGGGATGGATGCCGGTCTTCATGGCGAAATCCTCAATCGTAAGCGGGCACGGTCTTAACCAGGCAGAGCTGGCCGGCCCGTCGAACAATTCGTATGAGCCTGTCGTGAAGTCGCGTGCCCATAGCGCAGGCGAGCCGGCAGCGCAAGCATGACAGGATAATGAAGCGTGGCCGATAGCCCCGAAAACGAGAAAAAGACGCGGCCCGATTTCCGCTCGCTCTCCGCCTTCTGGCCCTATGCGCTCGCCCAGAAGGGACGGATCGGCCTCGCCATCATCGCGCTGATCGTCGCCTCCTGCGCGACGCTGGCCTTGCCGCTGGCAGTGCGACGCGTCATCGATGTCGGCTTTTCCGGCGGCGACCAGCATCTTGCCAACAGCTATTTCATCATGCTGGTCGGTATCGTCGCCGTTCTGGCGCTGGCGAGCTCGGCGCGCTTCTATCTCGTCATGACGGTCGGCGAGCGCATCGTCTCGGATGTGCGCAGCGACGTCTTCACGCATCTGACCAGGCTTGAGCCGGCTTTCTTCGATTCGAGCCGGGCAGGCGATCTCGTCTCGCGCCTGACCGCCGACACCACGCAGATTAAATCGACCTTCGGCTCGACCGCCTCGATCGCGTTGCGCAACGGCATCATGGTGCTCGGCGCCATCGGGCTGATGATCGTCACCAGCCCGCAGCTCTCGGCCATCGTCATCGCGGCAATCCCGCTGATCGTGGTGCCGCTCGTGCTCTCCGGGCGCTCGGTGCGCAAGCGAGCGCGAGCAGCGCAGGATCGGCTCGCGGATACCTCCGCCTTCGCCTCCGAGGCGGTCGGCGCGATCCGGACCATGCAGTCCTTCGGGGCCGAACGGCAGACAGCCGGCGCCTTCACCAAGGCTTCGGACGAGGCCTATGACGCCTCGCGTTCCGCCACCGCCTCGCGCGCCATCCTCTCGGGCGTCGCGATCTTCCTGGTCAGCGCCAGCGTGGTCTGGGTGCTCTGGACCGGCGCGACCGAGGTTTTCGCCGGCCATATGACGACCGGGCGGCTGTCGCAGTTCGTGCTCTATGCGGTGCTGGCGGCAAGCTCGCTCGGCCAGCTCTCCGAGGTCTATGGCGAGTTCTCTGCCGCTGCCGGTGCCGCCGGGCGGCTCGGCGAGATCCTCGCCACCAAGCCGGTCATCGCCGCGCCGCCGAACCCCAGGCGCATGCCGGATCCGTCGCTTGGCGAGCTCGCCTTCGAGCATGTCTCCTTCGCCTATCCGAACCGCACGGCCTCCGCGCTGCATGATCTCTCGTTCAGCATCCGGCCCGGCGAACGCGTCGCGCTGGTGGGCCCGTCCGGAGCCGGCAAGAGCACGGTGCTGCAACTCGCCCTGCGCTTCTACGATCCCGCCTCCGGCCGCGTCACGGTCGATGGCGTCGCCGGGCCCGAGGCCGATCCGTCCGCCTGGCGCGAACGCTTCGCCCTGGTGCCACAGGAGCCGACAGTGTTCGGCGTCTCCGTGCGCGACAACATCGCCTATGGCCGGCCCGATGCCAGCCGCGAGGAGGTCGAGCAGGCGGCACGCCTGGCCGCTGCCGACGGCTTCATCCGCGACCTGCCCGATGGCTATGACACGATCGTCGGCGAGCGCGGCGTCACGCTTTCGGGCGGCCAGCGCCAGCGTCTCGCGATCGCGCGCGCGGTCTTGAAGGACGCGCCGATCCTGCTGCTCGACGAGGCGACCTCGGCGCTCGATTCCGAGAGCGAGCGGGCCGTGCAGGATGCGCTCGATCGCTTGATGCAGGGCCGCACCACGCTGGTCGTCGCGCATCGCCTTGCCACGATCCTCTCGGCCGACCGCATCCTGGTGATGGACGAAGGCCGCGTCGTCGAGGAGGGCAGCCATGCCGAGCTCAAGGCCCGCGGCGGGCTCTATGCCAGGCTGGCGGCTCTGCAATTCGGGCTCGAAGCCGCTTAGAGCTTTTCCGCGCTTCTTCGAAACGCAGAAATACTCTATCTCTTTGTTTTAACGCATTTTCTTCACGCGAACCGGCATCCACTTCGCTCGAAAATGCTTTAACGTCCCACGCAATTGCTCGGCGGCGGCCGGCCGGCGAAGCGATCGGCCATCCAGGCGACAGCGGCATCGGCACTGTCGCGCGCGGCGAAGAGATGGCCGACATCGGGCAGCCAGTCGAGCTCGACGGCGCGCCCGGCCCGGCATTGCCTGGTGGCGTAGTCGCGCGTGACCTGGGGGCGCACCAGCGTATCGGCAGTGCCCTGGGCCAGGAAGAGGGGCACGCCGCGCGGCAGCAAGCCAGGCGTGTTGCGGGCGAGCAGGGAGCGCCAGGGCTCCTGCGTGGCGAAGCTCTCGGATTTGAGGAAGCTGCGCTCAAGTGCGCTGGTCGGGGTCAGGCGGGCGAAGACGTCGAAGATGCGCTCGATGCACTCACCCGCCAGCTCGTCGACGACCGGGATGGCCTCCGGCGTGACCACGGCGGTGATCGGCGCGTTGTAGACGCGCGACCAGGACCAGAGCGTCATCGCCGTGAGGTTCCGCCCGCCGGAGGTGTCGATGTCGGCGGCGAGCAGGGGGGCGAGCTCGGTTGCGGGCGCGGCGGCGGCGACGCCGACGAGCTTCAGTTCAGGCGCGTATTGCCGTGCCAGGGTTCCGGTGAAGAGAGCGGCCTGGCCGCCCTGCGAATGGCCCCAGACGGCAAAATTGCTGCCGGCCTGAGCCCCCGGCAGCGCGCGGGCGGCGCGGACCGAATCGAGTACGGCCCGGCCCTCGCTGATGCCGACCAGATAAGGATGCGGGCCGGGCATGCCGAGGCCGGGATAGTCGGTGGCGGCGACGACATAGCCGCGCGCCAGCATGGCACCGAGACCCTGGACCGTGTTGAAGAAGATGTTGGCGCGCGAGGGGGCGCATTGATCCTCGACGCCGGAGGTCGGATGGGCCCAGGCGACCACTGACCGTCCTCCGGCCGGCGCCGGCGTGGCGGGCACGATGACGACGCCCGAGACCGGGATAGGCCGGCCGTCGAGCCTGGTCGAGCGGTAGATGATGCGATAGGCGCTGGCGCCGTCCGGCGCGCCCGGCAGGGGTTGGATACGCAGCAGGGTCCCGGGGCGCCCTGACCTAAGGTCGAGGCCTGACGGCGCATAGAAATCGGACTGTGCCCGGGCATTCGAAGGAGCGCTTATCTGGACAAGGCAAAGCATCAGCGCGAAGACGAGTTGGCGCATCGATTGTCTCCGGGCGTCCGGCCATGTCCTGAGCAGTGCAGCTTGAGGATGAGGGCTGCAGGTCCATTGCGACCCTGGCATCTTTCCGGATCGATGGCCATGCGCCGCCTCCCGGACGAAAGGAACGCGTCACATGTCTGAGGTGCTCTCGGCCCTGATCTTCTGCGGGTTGCTCAGCGCCAGCGCGATCTTTGGCGTGCTGCTGCGTGGCTGGCTGCCCGAGGAGCACCTCACCGAACGCAACATTGAAGCGCTGCGGCTGGTGACGAGCCTGCTCGTCACCTTCGCGGCGCTGGTGCTCAGCCTGCAATTGTCCAGCGGCAAGGCCGCTTTCGACATGTCCTATCGCGACCGCAACGCCGATGCCGGGCAACTCGCCCAGCTCGACCAGTGCCTGCGCGAATATGGGCCTGAGGCCGAGCCGACCCGCCAGAAGCTGCGCAGCTACACCGCGGCGGTGATCGCCAGCACCTGGCCGGACGAGCCGAAGCCGCAGGGCGTCAGCTACCCCGACACCTCCACCATGCCGCGTCAGGGCGAGAGCTCGGCGCTGACCGTGCTCATGCGCGAGATCAGCCGGGAGATCAACGCGCTCGACGCGCCGGATACGCTGCGCCGCAACCTCGCTGCGGAGTGCCGCGACAGTTTCGCCGAGTTCCGGCAGAAGCGCTGGGCGGTGATCGAGGACGGGCACGGCACGCAGACCAACATCTTCATCAATGTCGTGGTCTTCTGGCTGATGCTGGTCTTCGTCTCCTTCGGCCTGCAGGTGCCGCGTAAGCTTCTGGCGGCCGTGGTGCTGGCGATCGGCGTCGTCTCGATCTCGAGCGTGATGTTCGTGATCGTCGACCTGGAATGGCCCTATAGCGGCCTGTTCGGCATTCCCAGCGACTCGATGCGCAATGCGCTGGCGGCGATGAGCCGGTAGCAGCCTGCCGGTCCTTTGCGGGCTTCGCCCGTGCTTCCCGGCATTGTGGTGCGCTGCGCCGGTGTTCAGAAGCGTTGTCGAGAGAGCGGGGACTCAACGCATCCGCTGGAACGAGGCATCATCCGGCTTCGGAGCAGCCCAGTCACCCTGTCCATTCCGCATGCAATTCGCGAGGCGCATGATGTTGAGAGGCAGAAGCAGGCAATGGAGCAAGAGCACCGGCAAGAGGTTCAATAGCGCGCCATAGGCGATGAAAAGCAGGTTGGCGAGGATGGCGGCCGCGCGCAGCGACCTCATTCGCCTGCAGGAAAATGCCGCCAGAGTCATGCCGGATGCGAAAAAGCCGATCGCATCGGCGATACCATCCGGCGCGGTCACTGCTGATACCCCTGGTCGCTCAGCGCTTCCAGAACGACGGCGAAGAGGTGCAGCATCCGCTGCGGATCGTCACCGCCACAGCGCTTGCCGAGTATCTCGGTGAGCCCGTTCATCGCCGATGCGTCGTCGGCCGACAGAACGCCGGTTCCGCTATTGAGTCGGACCGCGTTCAGCACATGGTCACGCCAAGCGTAGCAGGCTGTCGCAAATTGCTGCTGATCGAGTGGAGCGGCGGTTTGGGCGTGGAGCAAAGAGCTGCACGCGGCAAGCGAGACAAGTGCAGCAGCGAGACGGCGCATCGGTCTCTCCTGAATGCTGGCTTGGCTGGAGCTCGGATTAAATCGGGTGGTTCCGGCAGGCCCCACCAACTTCGTGCTCCCGTCCGTGCTGACGCTCCTGGGCGGATGACAAGCCAATCGTCCAGGCGCTGCGTTGCATAGCCGGATTGGCCGAGGGCTGACTGTGTTTCGGGTCACAGACAGTCGTTGCGGTGGCGGTTCCCGTCATCGCCGCGATGTGCTTGAAACCACTGCAGCAGGCTTGTCTATCGTCGCTCAAACGGCAGAGTCATGCCGTAGAAGGTTGAGGACCTGAGCGATCGGCAGGTAACAGGTGCCTGGAGCTCGGGGGCCTCAGCGCTCCGTGATCTTGAACTCGATCCTGCGGTTGCGCCTGTAGGCGTCGTCCGTCGTCGCGACGTCGAGCGGCTGGAATTCGCCGAAGCCGGTTGCGGCGATGCGGTCGGCCGGGAGGCCGCGGGAGATCAGGTATTCCACCACCGAGACGGCGCGCGCCGTCGAGAGCGCCCAGTTCGAGGGGAACTGCGGCGAGCGGATCGGACGGGCGTCGGTATGGCCGTCGACGCGCAGGATCCAGGGGATGTCGGGCGGCATCTCGCGGCCGAGATCGGTCAGGATCGACGCGAGCTTGTCGAGCTCGGTCTTGCCCTCGGGCTTCAGGACAGCCTGGCCGGCGTCGAAGAAGACCTCGGACTGGAAGACGAAACGGTCGCCGACGACGCGGATGTCAGGCCGGGTGCCGAGCACCTGGCGCAGCCGGCCGAAGAAGTCGGAGCGATAGCGCGCCAGTTCCTGCACGCGCTGGGCCAGCGCGACGTTGAGGCGCGAGCCGAGCTCGGAAATGCGCGTCTGCGATTCCTTGTCCTTGGCCTCGGAGGCGGAGAGGGCCTCCTCAAGCGCCGCGAGCTGGCGGCGCATCGCGGAGATCTGCTGGTTGACGAGATCGACCGTCGACTGGGCACGGGCCGAAAGCTGCTTCTCCTGATCGAGCGCCTTTTGCTGCTCGGCGAGCTGGGCCGGATAATTGCCGTTCTGGGCGGCGAGCTGGTCGGAGATGCGGCTGCGCTCGGCCTGCTCGCGCGTCAGCGTCGACTGCATGAGCTGCAGGCTCTCCTGCGCCTGGCGGTTGGAGGAGCGCTCCAGGGCGAGCAGGTCGGTCAGCTCGGAGATCTGGCGGTTGAGCCGCTCGAGCGCGCTGTCCTTGCCGGTCAGCTCCTGCGACAGGAAGAACTGTCCGAGCACGAACACCGAGAGCAGGAAGACGATGCTGATCAGCATCGTCGAGAGCGCATCGACGAAGCCGGGCCAGAAATTCGGCTGCTCACGGCGATGGGCGCGCGACAGGGCCATTGCTATCGAAGCTCCACGAGGTCAGGGGCGATCATCGACGGGGTCCGTGGCGCGATCATGGCTCGTTGACATGGCTGGAGGTCAGGCGCTCGATCAGGCGCTTCAGGTCCTTCTCGCGGGCGGCCTGGGCCTCGACCCAGTCGCGGATCAGCTGCTGCTCGGCGCGCATATGCTGTACGAGGCCCTGCACGCCCTCGGCGAGGTTGGAGAGGGCCTGGGTGGCGGCGCGGTTGTTGGGGCCGTCAGCGAGCGCCGCGGTGAGCTGGTCGAGCCGCTCGCCCAGCGCATTGTCGATCGCAGCGGCGGCGGCCGGCGCGGCCACCAAGCTGCGCGTCCCGAGCCAGCTCTCGACCTCGTTGCGAAAGCGGCGCTGCGCCTGGCCGACCTGCAATTCCAGGAAGCCGAGGATGAGCGAGCCGGCGATGCCGAAGAGCGAGGCCGAGAAGGACAGGCCCATGCCGGCGAGAGGCTTGGACAGGCCGGCCTTGAGCTCGTCGAAGAGCACGCCGGCCTCCGCACCGGTGCGCAGGCCGTTGATGACGCCGCCGACCGAGCCGACCGTGTCGAGCAAGCCCCAGAAGGTGCCGAGCAGGCCGAGGAAGACGAGCAGGCCGGCGAGATAGCGCAGCACTTCGCGGCCGTCGTCGAGCCTGACTGCGATCGATTCGAGCACGGTCGCGGCCTGGGCCGGGGCGAGCGTGCGCTTCTCCAATGCCGGCAGGACCGAGCCGAGCGGCGCGATGACCTGGCTGCGCTCGACCTCGGCATGGGCCGGGTTCTGGGCGAGGATGGTGGCGGCGCGGGCCTCGCTATAGAGCCGCCAGAATTCGCGCAGCGCGACCAGGATGCCGACTGCGAGCGCGCCGACGATCAAGCCGTTCAGGCCGGGATTGGCCATGAAGGCGTCGACCAGACCGCGATGCAGGATATAGCCGAGGAAGCCGATCAGGGCGAGAAACAGGACCGCGCGAACGACGTAACGCACCGGACGCGAGAAGCGGGTGGTATCCCGAGCTATCGCGGCCATATCGGCCGCGCTGTCCGCTTTCATCATGCCCCGTCTTCCGTTCGCCACAGGCCGGACCGGATCCGGCTCTCAATCATGCCTTGCCGCGCCAGGAGACTGTCGCCTCCCGTCACGTCAGGATCAAGCGCGAAAGAACAAAGATATATGTCAACCGCTTGTATCGACTTGGCCGTGGCGGCCCGGGGGACGCCTCAGATAGCCTTCAGCGCGGCGCGCAGGGCCTGCTCGCCGGCCTCGTTGCCGCAGATCACGTCCTTCGCGCTGGTCGGCTGCTTGCCGTCGAGCGTGCCGAAGGTGCCGCCCGCCTCGCGGATCATCACCGCGCCGGCGGCGAAGTCCCAGGTGTTGAGGCCGCGTTCCCAGTAGGCATCCATGCGCCCGGCCGCGACATAGGCGATGTCGAGCGCGGCGGAGCCCATGCGGCGGACATTGGCGAAGCGTGGCATCACGGCGGCAAGCTCGCGCAGGAAGAGCGGGTGGCCGCCCTTGCCGATATGGGGCACGCCCATGCCGATCAGCATCTCGGCGGGCTCGCGCCGGCCGGAGACGCGCATGCGGCGGTTGTTGACATAGGCGCCCTTGCCCTTCTCGGCGATGAAGAGCTCGTCCTTGGCGGCATCGTAGACCACGCCGGCGATGAACTGGTTGTCGCGCTCCAGCGCGACCGAGATGTTCCAGTGCGGGATGCCGCGCAGGAAGTTGTGGGTGCCGTCGAGCGGGTCGATATGCCAGCGGTTGCTCTCGTCCGTGCCGTGGACGACGCCGCTCTCCTCCATCACGAAGCCGTAGCCGGGCCGGGCCTTCTCCAGCGACTCGCGCAGGATCTGCTCGGCCTTGTGGTCGGCCTTGGAGACGAAGTCGCCCGGCCCTTTGGCGAGCACCTGCAGGTTCTCGACCTCGCCGAAATCGCGCTTGAGCGAGCGGGACGCCTTCATCACGGCGTCGGTCATCACGGTCATCAGGGGGGAACGGATCATGTCATACCTCAAGCGCACATCGGCGCAGGATCGTGCAGGCAGCAGGGCCAACGGGTTTCAAAAAGCGGTCGGGTCCACGCGATGGCGCGGACCCGCTTGTTCCGCAGTCACTTGCTTGGCTGGCTCGGTGTAGTCAAGGCCGTGGTCAGCGAGGTGCTCTCGATACGCTGGGCGGCGAGTTGCGCGGCGCGGTTGAGCTGCTCGGGCGTGAGGCCGTCGATGAGTTTGTCGAGCGTCTCGTCGTTCAGGCCCTGGGCGCGGGCCGCAAGATGCCAGGCGGCGGCCTCGGCGGTATCGGGATTGATGCCGCGGCCGGCCTGGTAGAGCCGGGCCAGGCGGTTCTGGGCGATGGCGTTGCCCTTGTAGGCGGCGCGCAGGAAGAGCTTGGCGGCGCCGGTCTCGTTCTTGGCGACGCCGACGCCGTTGAAGAGCATGATCGCGTATTCGACCTCGGCCGCGACGACGCCGTTCCTCACGGCCTTGGCCATCCATTCGGCCGCCTTCGTCTCGTCCTGCTCGACCCCGCGCCCCTGGCGGTGGAGGATGCCGAGAGCATATTGCGCCTCGCCGATATCGGCATCGGCGGCGATCTGCAGGCTGGCGATGGCGCGTTGCGCGTCCGTGCTCTGGCCCGTCGCAAGCAGGGCGAGGGCGAGATTGTAGTTGGCGAAGGGGTGACCGGCCTTGGCGGCGCGCTCCAGCAGCATGCCGGCGCGCGTATCGTCCGGCTGGGTGCCGCGGCCCTCGAGCAGGGCGAGGGCCAGCGCATAGGCGGCATTGATGTCGCCGAGCGCGGCTGCGCGCTCGTACCATTCGGTCGCGGCCTTCTGGTCGGGTGCGATGCCGAGGCCCTGGCGGTAGATCTCGCCGAGCAGGGTCATGGCGGCGGCGTCGTTATGGTTGGCCTCGACGCGTTTCAGCGCCTCTTCCTGGGCGCGGCGGTAATGGCCGGTCTGATAGGCGCCATAGGCGAGGTCGGCATTCGGCCCGGCGGTCGTCGCCGGTGCAGGCGCGGATGGAAGCGTCGGAATTTGCGCGGCCGCGGCCTGAGCCAGCACGAGCCCGGCGAGCACCAGCGCACGCCGCAGCCCGTTCATCGCGCCGCCGCCTTGCGGGCCGCAAAGGCGGCGATGGCGGCATTGGCCTGCTCGACCAGCGCGCGGATGTCCTGGCTCTCGTCGAAGGCCCATTCGCCGAGTGCGACGAATTCGGCGCCGGTCTCGACCAGCGGCGTGATCGCGTCGGCAGCGGGCACATAGGCGACGCAGGGGGTCTCGAAGATCTCGGCCCACCAGGCGGCGCGCTCGATCACCGCCGGCAGCGGCGGCATCGTGCCGTCCGGGCGCGGCTCGCCGAACATGACGTAGTCGACGCCGGCCTCGCCGACATCCATGGCGTCATGGCGGGCGCGCAGGCCGCCGGCGCCGATGATGCGCTCGTCGCGCAGGCTCGAGCGGGCCTCGGCCACGGCTTCCGGTCCCTCCGTGAGATGGACGCCGTCGGCGCCGCCGCGCGTCGCGATCACCGCCGGTCCCTCGACGACAAGGGCGACATTGTTGGACTGGACGGGGCCGCACAGGCGCTTGACGCGCTCGATGCGGCTGCGTTCGTCGCCCTCGGCCAGGCGCAGCAGCACGGCCGCGACATCGCCGCCGGCGAAGGCCTGCATCAGGCGAAAGGAAATGGCCTCGGCATCCGCCACCGGGGGCGTGACGAGCATGAGTCGGGTCGGTGCGGTTGTCGTTGTCATGATCTTGCGCGCAAACGGCCCGCCAGCGCGTCCAATGTCAAGACCGCAAGCCCTGCAACCAGACTCCAGAAGGCCGAGCCTATGCCGAACAGCGAAAGACTGGAAGCGGCGACGGAAAAGGCGATGACCGCGGCGAAGCGCTCGGCATCCTTCGCCATAGCCTGGGCGAGGGCGCCGGTGAGCGAGCCGACGAGGCCCAATCCGGCGACCGCGACGATCAGCGGCTTGGGCATGGCGACGATCAGCGCCAGCAGCAGGCCGGCGGTCGCGGCGATCAGCAGGTAGAGGCCGCCATAGACGATGCCTGCCTTCCAGCGCTGCTTCGGATCGGGATGGGTGTCGGCGCCGGTGCAGATCGCAGCGCTGATCGCCGCCATGTTGACCATATGGGCGCCGGTCGGGGCGGTGACGAAGGACATCAGCCCGGTGACGAACAGGCAGGATGATGTCGGCGGGTTGTAGCCGGCGGCGCGCAACACGGCGAAACCGGGCAGGTTCTGAGCGGCCATGGTGACGAGATAGAGCGGGATGCCGATGCCAATGATCGCCGTCGCATCGAAACGCGGCCAAACGAGGACGATCTCAGTCAAGGCCGGCAAGCCGGGCAGGGTGGCGGCGCCCGTGCCGAAGCTGAAGGCCAGCCCGGCGAGCAGGGCTGCGATGACCCCGAGAAACGGATTGAGCAGGCGCGCCAGCAGGAAAACGCCGAGCGGCAGCAGGACGAGCACGGGCGCCAGCCGCATCTGGTCGAAGACGGCGACGACGAAGCGGAAGATCACGCCGGCAAGCATGGCGGAGGCGATGCTCATCGGGATGCGCTCGATCAATGTGCCGAGCGGCTTGAAGGTCGCGGTCAGCATGATCAGGGCCGCGGCCGCGAGGAAGGCGCCGACTGCGGTCGCAAGGTCGAAGCCGCTCACAGCCGCGATCAGCGCCGCGCCCGGCGTCGACCAGGCGCAAATGATCGGCAGGCGGTGGCGCCAGGACAGAAAGATGCTGGCGAGGCCCTGGGCGATGGCGAGCCCGGCGACCCAGGACACGGTCTGGGCTTGCGTCGCGCCGATGGCCTGCGCGGCCGAGAGCACGACGGCGACAGAAGCGGCGAAGCCGACAAAGGCCGCGACAATGGCGGAGAAGACGATCGTCATGGCTGTTCTTGCGGTCGTGGCGCTGCTGGCAGCGTCTGAAGGGCCGTAGAGCACCGCCCTTCAATCAGAAAAGCCGTTCGTCCGGAAGAGGATGAATGAAGCCGGCTCATGCAGCTGGCGTCTGTCACCGACCTGTCAAGGCGCGAATCTAGTTTCGATTCGGTCTAATCGTAATCCTATAACATAACCGAAAAGGGACGCGACCATGAGCGCCGACGACATCCCGGAATCCCGCTTTGCTGCCAGCATGCTCGAGCATGCCGATGCTCCGCCGCAGAACCCGACCGACAACGCCACGATGGGCGAGCTGATCTCGCTGCGCTTCTCGCGCCGTGGCCTGATCAAGGGCGCGCTGGCTGTCTCGGCGATCTCTGCGACGGTCGGCACCGTGGCGCTGACCAGCGCCGAAGAAGCCAAGGCGCAGGCCGGCGGCTCGGCCTTCGCCTTCAAGGAGGTCGAGGCCGGCGTCGACGCCAACCATCATGTCGCCGAGGGCTATGACGCCAACATCCTGCTGCGCTGGGGCGACCCCCTCTTCCCCGACTCGCCGGCATTCGACCCGGCCAAGCAGACGCCGGAGGCCCAGGCCAGGCAATTCGGCTACAATAACGACTATGTCGGCTATACGCCGATGCCGGGCACGGCCGATCCCGCCGGCCACGGCCTGCTCTTCGTCAATCACGAATACACCAACCCGCATCTGATGTTCCCGGGCGTGGTGACGATCAAGGACGGCAAGCCGGTGCTGGCCAACGCCACCAAGGAGCGTGCGGCGATAGAGATGATGGCGCATGGCGCGACCGTGGCCGAGATCCGCAAGAGCAACGGCAAATGGGCGCTGGTGAAGGATTCGCCGTATAACCGGCGCATCACGGTCGCGACCGAGATGGAACTGACCGGTCCGGCCGCCGGTAGCGAGCGCGTCCGGACCAATGCCGACCAGAGCGGCAAGAAGGTGTTCGGCACGCTGAACAACTGCTCGGGCGGCCTGACGCCCTGGGGCACGTTCGTCACCGGCGAGGAGAATTTCCACGGCTATTTCTCCGGCCAGCTACCGGAGGGCCATCGCGAGGCGGCCAATTACAAGCGTCTCGGCCTGCCCGATTCGACCTATGCCTGGGGCCGGTTCGAGGACCGGTTCGACCTCGCCAAGGAGCCGAACGAGGCCAACCGCTTCGGCTGGGTGGTCGAGGTCGACCCGCTCGACCGCAACTCGGTGCCGAAGAAGCGCACCGCCCTCGGCCGCTTCAAGCATGAAGGCGCCGACAATGTCGTGGCCAAGGACGGTCGCGTCGTCTTCTATCTCGGCGACGATGAGCGCTTCGACTATGTCTACAAGTTCGTGACCGCCGGCCGGTTCGATCCGAACGACCGCGCCGCCAACATGAGCCTGCTCGACACGGGCACGCTCCATGTCGCGAAGTTCTCGGCCGATGGCGGCGTCGAATGGCTGCCGCTCGTCTTCGGCCAGGGACCGCTGACCGCGGCGAACGGCTTCCAGAGCCAGGCCGACGTGCTGATCGAGACCCGCCGCGCCGGCGACCTCTTAGGGGCGACCAAGATGGACCGGCCGGAGGACATCCTGCCCAACGGCGTCACCGGCAAGGTCTACGTGATGCTGACCAACAACACGGCCCGCACTGACGCCCAGGTCGATGCCGCCAATCCGCGCGCCAAGAACGCCTTCGGCCATATCGTCGAGATCATCGAGGACGGCGGCGATTTCACCGCGCTGAAGGGCAGGTGGGAGATCCTGCTGAAATGCGGCGACCCTTCCGTCGCCGCGGTCGGCGCCACCTTCTCGACCGAGACGACCAAGAACGGCTGGTTCGGCATGCCCGATAATTGCGTGACCGATACGGCCGGCCGGCTCTGGGTCTCGACCGACGGCAATAACCTTCGCGAGACCGGCCGGACCGACGGGCTCTGGGCGGTCGATACCGAAGGTGCGGCGCGCCGGACCTCGAAGCTGTTCTACCGTGTGCCGCATGGCGCCGAGCTCTGCGGCCCCTGCTTCACGCCGGACGACACCACTGCCTTCGTCGCCGTGCAGCACCCCGGCGATGACGGCCCGGACTGGCCGGCCTTCGGCCGCCGTTCCTATTACGAGGATCTCTCGACGCGCTGGCCGGACTTCAAGGACGACATGCCGGTCCGGCCGTCCGTGGTGGCGATCACCAAGCGCGGCGGCGGCAAGATCGGCGTTTGACCTCCGACCGTCTGCTGAAACGAGAACGCCCGGCGCTAAGCCGGGCGTTGCATTTCAACGGCAATCTCACCCTGTTGGGCCGTCCTTGGCGCTCGACCATCAGGGCAGCAAGCGGCCAACCTTGTGTTCGAGCAGACGAACAAGGGCCGGATCCATGAACTCGTAGTCATCCGGAATATCGAGACAGACGAGCCGCGCCTTGAGATGTTTCTTGAAGCGCCGCTGCAGCTTGTTGCGATGCTCTTTCTCCATGACGAAAATAATGTCGGCCCATGCCACGAGCTCGGCCGTGAGCGGTGTCTCGGCATCGTTGTTCGTTCCGGCCGACGCGACCTCGATGTCGCTCCGTGTCGAGAAGACCTGCTCGGCCGTCGGGCTGCGCAAACGATTCTGGCTGCAGACGAACAGCACCTTCTTCATCGCCGAAGGCCGTCCCGGTGCAGGCTACGGCAGGACCGGGACGGCATCTTGATCAGGCCGCCTTCTGCTTGCCGAAGGTCGGGTCGAGCTCGCCCTTGGCGTAGCGCTTGGCCATCTCGGCGGTGGTCGCGATGCGCTTGATCTTCGAGGCCTGGCCGGCGGTGTTGAATTCCTGCAGGCGCAGGGTGCAGAGCTTGGTCATGGCCTCCATGGCCGGCTTCAGATACTTGCGCGGATCGAACTCGCCGGGGTTCTCGGAGAGGATCTTGCGGATCTGGCCGGTCATCGCCATCCGGTTGTCGGTGTCGATGTTGATCTTGCGGACGCCGTGCTTGATGCCGCGCTGGATCTCCTCGACCGGCACGCCCCAAGTCTGGGGCATCTTGCCGCCATACTGGTTGATGATGTCCTGGAGGTCCTGCGGCACCGAGGAGGAGCCGTGCATGACGAGGTGCATGTTCGGCAGCTTCTTGTGGATCTCCTCGATGACATGCATCGCCAGGATCGCGCCGTCGGGCTTGCGGGTGAACTTGTAGGCGCCGTGCGAGGTGCCCATGGCGATGGCGAGCGCGTCGACCTTGGTCTCGGCGACGAATTTCACGGCCTCGTCCGGGTTGGTCAGGAGCTGGTCATGGCTGAGCTTGCCCTCGAAGCCGTGGCCGTCCTCCTTCTCGCCCTCGCCGCTCTCGAGCGAGCCGAGCACGCCGAGCTCGCCCTCGACCGAGATGCCGCCGAGATGGGCCATGTCGGTGACGGTCTTGGTGACGCCGACATTGTAGTCCCAGTCGCCCGGGGTCTTGCCGTCGGCCTTGAGCGAGCCGTCCATCATCACCGAGGTGAAGCCGGCTTGGATCGCGGTCATGCAGGTCGCGGGCTCGTTGCCATGGTCGAGGTGAACGCAGACCGGGATATGCGGGTAGATCTCGGTGACCGCGTCCATCATGTGCTTGAGCATGATGTCGTTGGCGTAGCTGCGGGCGCCGCGCGAAGCCTGGATGATCACGGGGGCGTCGGTGGCGTCGGCCGCGGCCATGATCGCCAGCGCCTGCTCCATGTTGTTGATGTTGAAGGCAGGCACGCCGTAGTCGTTCTCGGCGGCGTGATCGAGCAATTGGCGCAGGGTGATGCGGGCCATGTGGTCCTCCCGGTTCGGCTCAAAACGTCAGGGAGGGTTTAGTGCGAATATGCGGCAATCGTAAAGCGGGGGCGCAGCATCATCGCCCGTTCACGGTTAAGCGTGGTTCAGGATTAGCCTTCAGCTCTTCCAATGGCTTGGCGCGAACGTCTTGGCGCGGGCTGCCGTTCTTCATAGGCCAGGCCAAGGCTGCCGGCGCCCAGGAATGCAGCGCCCGCAGCCTCATGGCCTGAGACGGCTTCAGTCCTTCCGCAGCGCCTCGACGCCCGGCAGTGCCTTGCCTTCCATCCATTCGAGGAAGGCGCCGCCGGCGGTTGAAACATAGGAGAGGTCGTCGGCCACGCCGGCATGGTTCATGGCCGCGACGGTGTCGCCGCCACCCGCGACCGCGACGAGCTTGCCGGCCTTGACGCGCTCAGCCACGGCCTTGGCGACGGTGACGGTGGCCGTGTCGAAGGGCTTGAGCTCGAAGGCGCCGAACGGGCCGTTCCAGACCACGGTCTTGACGTGGTCGAGCTTGAGCACGACCTCGGCGACGCTGAGCGGGCCGGCGTCGAGGATCATCTCGTCGGCGTCGACCTCGGTTACGGGCACGACGCGATGGCCGGGATTGGCCTTGAATTCACGCGCGACCAGCGCGTCGACGGGCAGCAGGATCTCGCAGCCGGCGGCCTTGGCCTTCTCCTCGATCTCGCGGGCGGTGCCGACGAGGTCATGCTCGCAGAGCGACTTGCCGACATCGACGCCGCGCGCAGCGAGGAAGGTATTGGCCATGCCGCCGCCGATGGCGAGGACATCGACCTTCCTGACGAGGTTGCCGAGCAGGTCGAGCTTGGTCGAGACCTTGGCGCCGCCGACGATCGCCATGACCGGGCGGGCGGGATTATCGAGGCCGGCGGAGAGTGCCTCGAGCTCGGCCTGCATGGTGCGGCCGGCATAGGCCGGCAGGACATGGGCGAGGCCCTCGGTCGAGGCATGGGCGCGATGGGCGGCCGAGAAGGCGTCGTTGACGAAGAGATCGCCATTGGCGGCGAGCGCCTTGACGAAGTCCGGATCGTTCTTCTCGTCTCCGGCGTGGAAGCGGGTGTTCTCGAGCAGCAGCACCTCGCCGTTCTTCGCGGCTGCGATGGCCTTGGCGACGTCCTCGCCGATGCAATCGTCGACGAAGATCACGGGCTGGCCGAGCGCATGGGCCAGAGCGGGCACGACCTGCTTCAGGCTGTTCTTGTCGTCGCGGCCCTTGGGCCGGCCGAAATGCGCGAGCAGGACGACCTTGCCCCCCTTTTGCGAGATCTCGCGGATGGTCGGCAGGATACGCTCGATGCGGGTGGCGTCGGTGACCTTGCCGTCCTCCATCGGGACATTGAGGTCTACGCGGGTGAGGACGCGCTTGCCGGCGAGCTGGGCGTCGTCGAGGGTCCGGAAGCCGCTCACGGCAGCAGCTTCTGCATGACGCCCGGCACGCCGAATTTCAGCACCAGGATGGTCAGGATGACGGTGAGGACCGCAGTGATGATCGCCGTGGTGAAGAGCGTGGCGGCGCGCGGCGTGGCATCGACCCGGCTGCGCAGGGAGGCGACCTCGTCGCGGATGCTGGCGAAATCCATCGTGCCGGCGGCGGCGTCGACCTTGTGGGCGCTGCGCTCCAACGAAGCCTCGGCGCGGGTCAGCACCGCCTCGTAGCGGGCGAACTTTTCCTCGATCCGGGCCGTCTTGTCCTCGATGCGGGAGAGCTGGTCGAGCTTGCGCGGCTCATTGACCACCGGCGTGACCTCGACTGCAGCCGGCTGGGTGAAGACGGGCGGTGGCGAAGGGGGCGCAGCAGGCGGGGGAGCGGCCGGCTCGACAGGGACTGGGGCAGGGGCGGCGACGGTCGGCTCGATCTTGGTCATAGGCTCTCCGCTCATTCGGGGAGGATGGCGCCCGGCCGCGCGGTCAAGGCGCGGCCGGGCACTCTTGGAACGGTCAGAGCAGCTTCGCCATGGCGACGGCGGTGTCGCTCATGCGGTTCGAGAAGCCCCACTCGTTGTCGTACCAGGAGAGGACGCGGACGAATTTGTCGTCCATCACCTTGGTCTGGTCGAGGGCGAAGGTGGACGAGGCCGGATCGTGGTTAAAATCCATTGAGACATTGGGCTGATCCGTGACGGCGAGGATGCCCTTCAGCGGGCCACGCTTGCTGGCCTTCAGGATCGCCTCGTTGACCTTCTCGACCGTGGTCTTGCGCTTGGCCATGAACTTGAAGTCGACGACCGAGACGTTCGGGGTCGGCACGCGGATCGAGGTGCCATCGAGCCGGCCCTTGAGCTCGGGGATGACGAGGCCGATCGCCTTGGCCGCGCCGGTCGAGGTCGGGATCATCGAGAGCGCTGCGGCACGCGCCCGGTAGAGATCGCGATGCATCGTGTCGAGCGTCGGCTGATCGCCGGTATAGGCATGGATCGTGGTCATGAAGCCCTTGTCGATGCCGATCGCGTCATGCAGCACCTTGACCACCGGGGCGAGGCAGTTGGTGGTGCAGGAGGCGTTGGAGACGACGAGGTGATCGGCGGTCAGGGCGTCATGGTTGACGCCGTAGACGACCGTGAAGTCGGCACCATCGCAGGGGGCCGAGACCAGGACGCGCTTGGCGCCGGCGGCGAGATGGGCGGCGGCCGTATCCCGCTTGGTGAAGATGCCGGTGCATTCCAGCGCGATATCGACGCCGAGCGCCTTGTGCGGCAGCTCCTTGGGATCGCGGATGGCGGTGACCTTGATCGGGCCGCGGCCGACATCGATCGTGTCGCCGGAGACGGTTACCGTGCCGGGGAAGCGGCCGTGGACGGAGTCGAAACGGAAAAGATGGGCATTGGTCTCGACCGGGCCGAGATCGTTGATCGCCACGACCTCGATATCCTTGCGCTTCGATTCGATGATCGCACGCAGGACGTTGCGCCCGATGCGGCCGAAGCCGTTGATCGCCACCTTGACCGTCATCTCAATCCTCTCCTTCGTCATTCACGATCGATATCGTGCATTCACGCGGGCAAATCGGCCAAACTAGGGCCGAGCGCAAGCGTTCTGCTCAAAAATCTCAGAGATTGTGGCGCTTGACCGCCGCCTCGACCACTGCCTCCGGCGTAATGCCGAAATGCTTGTAGACGTCCTTGTAGGGGCCGCTGGCGCCGAAGGAATGCATGCCGACGAAGACGCCGTCATGGCCGATCACCGCATCCCAGCCGAAGCGCACGCCGGCCTCGATCGCGATCTTGATCGAGGCGTTGCCGATGACCTGGGCCTGGGTCGCCTCGTCCTGCTGCAGCAGCAACTCGAGCGAGGGCACCGAGACGACGCGGGCGCGCATGCCCTTCTCGGCCAGCTGCTTGCGAGCCGTGACGGCGATCTCGAGCTCCGAGCCGGAAGCGAAGAGCGTGACCTGCGCCTTGCCGCCTTCGGCCGGCAGCAGCTCGTAGGCGCCCTTGGCCGAGCGGTTGGTGGCGGTGCCGTCGGTGCGCAGCTGCGCGAGGTTCTGGCGCGAGAGCGCGAGCACGGTCGGGCCGTCGGTGCGGTCCAGGGCGAGCTGCCAGGCTTCCGCCGTCTCGATCGCGTCGGCCGGGCGGAAGACCCGCATCTTCGGCATGGCGCGCAGCGAGGCGATATGCTCGACCGGCTGGTGGGTCGGGCCGTCCTCGCCGAGGCCGATCGAGTCATGGGTCATGACATAGATGACCGGCAGGCCCATCAGCGCGGCAAGGCGCATCGAGGGGCGGGCATAATCGGCGAAGACGAGGAAGGTACCGCCCGCCGGCCGGAAGCCGCCATGCAGGGTGATGCCATTCATCGCGGCGGCCATGCCGTGCTCGCGGATGCCGTAGCGGATGTAGCGGCCCTTCGGGGTCTTCGGGGTGAAGTCGTCCAGCCCCTTGACCTTGGTGTTGTTGGAGGGGGTGAGATCGGCCGAGCCGGAGACGAGCTCGGGCATCACCGGCACGATGACGTCGAGCGCCAGCTCGGAGGCCTTGCGGGTCGCGACCGTAACGGGGTTGGCGATCAGCGCCTTCTTGTGGGCGACGATCGCCTTGTCGAGCTTGGCCGGGATCTTGTGGGCGAGGCGGCGCTCGAATTCGGCGCGCTTGCGCTCGGAGAGCGTCTCGTAGCGGGCCTGCCATTCCTTGCGCGCGGCGGCGCCGGCCGCACCGAAATTGCGCCAGGTCTTCAGCAAATCGGGGGCGATCTCGAAGGCGCCGCCGGTGATGCCGAGCGCCTTCTTGGCGGCGGCGAGCTCTTCCGCACCGAGCGGCTCGCCATGGGCCTTGGAGGTGCCTGCCTTCTTCGGAGCGCCGAAGCCGATCACCGTCTTGCAGGCGATCATGGTCGGCTTGTTCGATTTCTGGGCGCGGCGGATCGCGGCCTCGATCGCATCGGGATCATGGCCGTCGACGCGCTCGGAGCGCCAGCCGCAGGCCTTGAAGCGGGCGACCTGGTCGACCGAGTCGGAGATGGTCAGCGGGCCGTCGATCGAGATGCCGTTGTCGTCCCAGAACACGATCAGCTTGTTGAGCTTCTGATGGCCGGCGAGCGCGATCGCCTCCTGGCTGATGCCCTCCATCAGGTCGCCGTCCGAGGCGAGCACATAGGTGTGGTGGTCGACGACCTTCTTGCCGAACTCGGCGGCGAGCATGCGCTCGGCCATCGCCATGCCGACCGAGGTGGCGAGACCCTGGCCGAGCGGGCCGGTGGTAGTCTCGACGCCGGCCGTCTCGAAATTCTCGGGATGCCCGGGCGTGACCGAGCCGAGCTGGCGGAACTTCTTGAGGTCGTCGAGCTCCATGCCCGGCGTGCCGGTGAGATAGAGCAGGGCGTAGAGCAGCATCGAGCCATGGCCGGCCGAGAGCACGAAGCGGTCGCGATCGGGCCAGCGCGGCTCGGCCGCGTCGTATTTCAGGACGCGGGTAAAGAGGACGGTCGCGACATCGGCCGCCCCCATGGGCAGGCCGGGATGGCCGGACTTGGCCTGCTCGACCCCGTCCATCGCGAGCGCGCGGATGGCATTGGCGAGCTTGTCGTGCTGGGCGCGGTCTAGGGTCATGGCGTCATCGACTCCGGCTGGGGTTCCGGCCTGCGGAAGGGGGCGCGACCGCGATCAGATCCTGCCCGGCGGCAGGTTTTGACGACGGTCCGATGGTCTTTTCGGGGCAGCGTTGCGTGCGGTGCTCGATTAGGCTGCCGGCTCTGCCGGAGTCAATTCGCCTCGATGCGCGGCGGCTGCGACCGGGACGCTGTTTCGGCCATGGCGGCGCGCTTTCGTCAAGGGAACGGCCGGATAAGCCAGTGCGCCAACGTTCGCGGGCATGTGCTTCCGGGAAAACCGATTTCCACTTATCCGGAACTTGCTCTAGGTTGACGAATCGTAAAGCCGGCTTCGATCTGGAAAAGGAGAGACGACGGTGGCGAGCCTGATGCTGGACAATGCACTGGCGCGACTGGATGGCGCACTGGCGCAGCTCGAAGGCGCGGCGCGGCGGCGCGTCGAGGCAGAGCGGGGACGGGCCAATCTCGAAACCGAGCTGACCCTGATGCAGGATGATCGCGCGCGGCTGGCGGCCGAACTCGACGGGACCATGGCCCGGCTCGACCAGGTCGAGAGCGCTGCCGGCGATGTCGACCGGCGGCTTGAGCGGGCGATCGGCGCCATAGGCGGCGTGATAGCGCGCGTGCAGGCGAGAGAGCAATAACGAGACCCGGGGAAGGCGATGCCGCAAGTCAATGTCACGATCGCCGGCAAGGCCTATCGCATGGCCTGCGGCGAGGGCGAGGAGGCGCATCTGGAGGGGCTCGCCAGCCTCTACGACGCCAAGATCGAGGAAATGCGCCAGGCCTTCGGCGAGATCGGCGACATGCGGCTGCATGTCATGGCGGCGCTGATGGTCGCCGACGAGATGTCCGAGCTGCGCCAGCGCGTCGCCTCGCTGGAGACCGCGCTCGCCGCGGTGAAGGGCGACGCGGGCTCGGCCGACCAGCGACTCGGCGAGATCGAGGAACGCGCGGCGGAAGCGCTGGTCGCGGCGGCCGAGCGGATCGAGAGCGTGGCGCGCAGCCTCGTGCCGGCGCCGGTCGGGTAGCGCGCCAGCTGAATCGGGCCCAAGGTTTAGAGAGCCAGAATGCCTCGTCTCGGCCTGCAGGCGGTCAAGGAGATCGTCGATACCTTGGCTCGCGGGATTGGCGCGCCCGATGACATTTTGCCGACCTACGGCGTTTCCGAGCAGTCGGGCCGGCCGCATATCGAGGTGAGCCAAGTCTACCATTATGCCATGGCGGAGCGCGGCAAGGAGTTCAGCCGGAAATTTACCGCTGAACTCGACCTGTTTCTCTATTGGGTCTTTGCCGACGTCACGTCCCAAATGGCGGGGCGCCATGAGCTGCAGAACCGCAGGCCCGACGAGGATACCAGGCGGCAGCGCTTTGCCAAACAGGCCGAGCTCATGGGAGCGATCTCGTGGGACTGGGCCGTGAAGATGCGGGCCGAGCACGCCGGCATCCTGATTCTTCACCCTTTTCGGGATTGATAGCGGGCCCAGACCAGGCGATCACCCGCCTGTATCCGATGAAAGACATTCGATGACCGACAGACTGCGCGTCGCCATTCTCCTGGGCGGGCAATCCGCCGAGCATGAGGTCTCGCTCATGTCCGCCGGCAATGTGGTGAAGGCGATCGACAAGGCGACCTATGATGTCGTGCCGATCCTGATCACGAAGAGCGGGCAGTGGCGATTGCTCGAATTGCAGAACGGCGTCCTGCCCGATCCGATCCCTGGGGACGGCGCCGAGATCTGCCTGCTGCCGGGCGGACGCGGACGTCTGGTCAGCTTGTCGGAGGGCGCTGCGCCCGCGACATTGCCGGCGATCGACATCCTGTTTCCCGTGCTGCACGGGCTCGATGGCGAGGACGGCTCGGTTCAGGGCCTCGCCCAGGTCGCGGGCGTGCCGCTGGCGGGCTGCGGCATCGTCGGCTCGGCCAATGCGCTCGACAAGGACATCGCCAAGCGCTTGCTGCGGGAGGCCGGGCTCGCGGTTGCGCGCTCGCTGACGCTGCGGCGCGGCGAGAGCCTGTCCTTCGAGGAGGCGAGCAAGGCGCTCGGCCTGCCGCTCTTCATCAAGCCGGCCCGTCAGGGCTCGTCTGTCGGTGTCAGCAAGGCGAGCAATGCGGAGGAATTCGCCGCTGCGCTGGCCGAGGCCTTCAAGCATGACCAGAAACTGCTGGTCGAGGAGTTCATCCAGGGCCGCGAGATCGAGTGCAGCGTGCTGGAGCAGGCCGCTGGCGAGACCATCGTCTCTGTGCCCGGCGAGATCGTCACCGCGGCGAGCCATGGCTTCTACACCTACGAGGCCAAATATCTCGACGAGAGCGGCGCCGAGGTCATGGTGCCGGCCGACCTGCCGCAGGAGGTGGCGGATAGGGTGAGAGCGCTCGCCGAGAAGGCCTTCTACGCGCTCGGCTGCGACGCCATGGCCCGCGTCGACTTCTTCCTGCGCCCCGACATGAGCGCGGTGGTGAACGAGATCAACACGATCCCCGGCTTCACCAATATCAGCATGTACCCGAAGGCGCTGGCCGCGACCGGCATCGCCTATCCCGACCTGATCGACCGTGTGATCCGGCACGGGCTTGCACGGGCAAAGCGCTGAGGTTGTCAGCAGATCGACAGACAGATGCGGCATGATCTGCAGCGGGCGGGAGATCGGCGAGCCCGGAAAGAGTGTGATGAACCGGGCCGTGACGATCACGCTCGTCGAGGCTGATTACGTCGCCGCGAATCGGCTGCATCTCCTGAACCAGTACAAGGGACGCGGTCCGGTCGCCGTGCTCTGCGTCCTCATCGCCAGCTACATCCTCGTCCTCGCCGCCAGCTTCGCCGAGCTGGCGCTACCGGAGATGCTGAATCTCCTCATTCCCGCGCTGCTTCTCTGGCTGCTGGGCGCGCGATGGCTCAACTATCTCTGGTTCGTGCCCCGCGCGACGCGAAGGCTCTTCCGGCAGCAGAAGACGCTGCATCGTCCGATGAGTTATTCGTGGTCGCAGGCCGGCCTGAAAGTCAGCAGTGAAAATGGCGAGTGGCTCTTCGCCTGGGCCGACTATCTCGAGCTGGCCGAGAACGGGACGATCATGCTGGTCTACGAAGGGCCGCGCCTGTTCCAGATGCTGCCGAAGCGCTTCTTCACGTCGGAGCAGCTGGCGGATTTGCGGCGCCACGCAGGAAAGCTCGCCGCGTGACGAGCGATTGCCCTGGATCATGCCCGAGCTGCGGCATTCGCCTCTGGCGCTTTGCCGGCGCTCATCCTAAATACGTCCGGCGGGGCTGCCTGGTGCGTGAGAATATGTATTCCCGGGCCCATACGATCTCCTCGGGAGCTGTCCCTGACCGGGTCCCTGGACCCGGACATATGGCGCCCACCTACTTAGTAGGTGTCCCGGGATCGAAAATTCCACGGCCAAGGTGGCTCCGCACTTTCCATGACATCTGACTTTCCGACCGCCGCGCAAACCAAGCAGGAACTGCGCCTCCAGGCGCTGGAACGCCGCGATGCGCTCGAGATCGACGACCGGCTGATCTGGGACGAGGCCATCGTCGAGCGCGTGCTGGCGCTCCCGGCCTTCGAGACTGCCGGCCCGGTCTCGGCCTATTGGCCGATGCGTTCGGAAGCCGATCCGCGCCCGATCCTCGAAGCGCTGCACGCGAAGGGCACGGCTTTGTGCCTGCCGGCCATCGTCAAGGGCGCGATGCTGTTCCGGCGCTGGGCGCCGTGGGAGCCGATCGTGCCGGGCGGGTTCGGTACGCTGGTGCCCGCTCCCGAGCAGCTGCAGGTGAAGCCGACAATCCTGATCGTGCCGATGGCCGCCTTCGACCGGCGCGGCTACCGCATAGGCTACGGCAAGGGCTATTACGACAAGGCGCTCGCCGAGCTCGGCCCGGTGACATGCGTCGGCATCGCCTATGGTGCGCAGGAGATCGCCGCCGTTCCGGACGAGCCGCATGACCAGCGCCTCGACTGGATCGTGACCGAGGCCGAAGCCATTCACTGCGGTTGATTCGGGGGCGGGTTCGCGTCAGTGAGAGGGCAAGTGGGCATTCTCGCCCCTTGCTATTTGGTTTTGAGGCGGATCCTGCCCATGCGTTTCCTCTTTCTCGGCGATGTCGTCGGCCGCCCCGGCCGGCTCGCGGTGCAGGATCAATTGCCGGGCCTGCGTGAGCGCTGGAAGCTCGATTGCGTCGTCATCAACGGCGAGAACGCGGCGGGCGGCTTCGGCATCACCGAGACGATCTGCGACGAGCTGCTCGAAGCCGGCGCCGATGTGGTGACGCTCGGCAACCATTCCTGGGACCAGCGCGAGGCGCTCGTCTTCATCGAGCGCCAGCCCGCCATGATCCGCCCGGCGAACTATCCTGCCGGCACGCCCGGGCGCGGCGCGGCCGTGATCGAGGCCAGGAACGGCGCGCGCGTGCTGGTGGTCAATGTCATGGGCCGGCTGTACATGGACGCGCTCGACGATCCCTTCGGCGCGGTCGAGCGCGAGCTTGCGGCCTGCCCGCTTGGCGAGGTCGCGGACGCGGTGATCGTCGACGTCCATGCCGAGGCGACGAGCGAGAAGCAGGCGATGGGCTATTTCCTCGACGGCCGTGCCAGCCTCGTCGTCGGCACGCATACCCACGTGCCGACCTCCGATACGCGCATCCTGCCGGGCGGCACCGCCTATCAATCCGATGCCGGCATGTGCGGCGACTATGATTCGATCCTCGGCATGCATCGCGAGGAGCCGGTCAGGCGCTTCCTGCAGAAGACCCCGGGCGCGCGGCTGGAGCCGGCATCCGGCACCGGCACGCTGTCGGGCGTCGCGGTCGACATCGACGATGCGACCGGGCTTGCGAAAGCCGTCTGGGCTGTTCGAGTCGGTCCCAATCTCAGCGAGGCGCTGCCGACCGGCTGGGAAGCCTGAAGCCGGTTATGCCGCGCGGCTCTGCCGGACCAGGCTGTCGAAGGACGCGCTGAGCGACGAGGCCTGCCTGGCCAGCGATTCGGCGACGCTAAGCACATCGGTGACATTGGCGCCGGCGACCAGCGCCATCTCGCTGACGCCCGAGACGGCCTGCGCCACTTCCTGCGTGCCCATGGCGGCGAGGTTGACGCTGCGGGCGATCTCCTGCGTGGCGGCGCGCTGCTCGTCGATCGAGCTCGCGATCGTCACCGTGGTCCGATCCATCTGGGTGACGAAGGCGACGATGCTCTCGATCGCGGCGACGGCCTCGCGGGTCGCCTCCTGCATGGCCGGCACCTGCGCGGCGATCTCGTCGGTCGCCTGGGCGGTCCGGGCCGAGAGCTGCTTCACCTCATTGGCGACGACGGCGAAGCCGCGTCCGCTTTCGCCGGCGCGGGCCGCCTCGATCGTGGCGTTCAGCGCGAGCATATTGGTCTGGGCCGCGATCGTCTTGATCATCTCGACGATGGAGCCGATCGTCTCGGCCGAATGAGCCAAGCTCTTGACGATCACGTCGGTCTTGAGCGCGGCGGCGTTCGCGTCATGCGCCATGTTGGCAGCCCGCGCGATCTCGGAGGAGACCTCGTTCAGCGCGATCGAGAGCTCCTCGGTGGCGCTGGCGACATGCTGGACGTTGAGCGAAGCCTCGTCCGAGGCGCGCGCGGCGACGACGGCCTGGGTGCCGGTATCCTGCACGACTCCGTTCACGGTGCGCGCCATGCTCTCGACCTTGTCGGCGCCATTCGTGACCGTGTCGACGACACCGCGCACGGTATGCCCGAGGGCGGCGATCTCGGCCTGGGTCTGTTCGCGATTGTGGCGCTGGACCTCGGCATAGGTCTCGAGCAGCAGTTCCAGCCCGAATTGCACCACCTTGTTGAGCGCGGCGCGCAGCGCGATGCGCCGGCCGAGCTCGCGCCGCTGCCAGAACCGGTTCAGCGTCTGCAGGCTGTCCCGGTCGATGCCGAGCTCGGCGCCGATCCGGCTCGTCAGCACGGCATGGCCGATCGCCACTGCATAGGCGGGCACGTCATGGCGATGGAAGGCGCTCGCCAGGCGGTGGGCCGAGTTCAGCGAGGCTTCGCCGAGATTTCCGGAGATCAGATTGGTCCAATGCGCGAGGCGCAAGTCGTAGACCTCGCCGATCTCGATCGCGAGCTTGATCTCCGGCCAGGGATTGAACTGGTCGTGCATCTCGTTGAGCAGCGCCGGCAGCCGCGCGCGAGCGAATTCGGCCTGGCCGCGCAGCAAGGCGAGATCGCTTTCCTCGATCTGGAAGGCGCGGAGCCGCAGTTCCTGCTTGGCGATCGTTGGGCTCGACACGGTCGTCATGGGGTCCGGGCTGCTGCCGGCGCGCGGCCGGATTCCGTCGTTACTGCTACAATGTGCATAATTCTCGCAAAGAATGGCTTAACGCTGCGTCAGGCGCATGAGCCGGGAGCGATGAAATTTCCGGCAGCCGCTTCAAATGCAGTGCTGCTTGCCTGCCGGCGAGGCGCGCGCCTATAAGGCCCGATCTTCGCCCTTCCCGATCGTTTCGGCCGGCCGGGCGCTATGACAGCAGGAACAGAGGCTCACGTTTCCATGGCCGGGCATTCCCAGTTCAAGAACATCATGCACCGCAAGGGCAAGCAGGACGCGGTGCGCTCCAAGCTGTTCTCGCGGCTCGGGCGCGAAATCACCGTCGCCGCCAAGATGGGCTTGCCCGATCCCAACATGAACCCGCGCCTGCGCATGGCCGTGCTGGCGGCACGCGCTGAAAACATGCCGAAGGACAATATCGAGCGCGCCATCAAGAAGGCCGCCGGCAATGACGGCGAGAACTATGACGAGGTGCGCTACGAGGGCTACGGCCCGGGCGGCGCGGCCGTCATCGTCGAGGCGCTGACCGACAACCGCAACCGCACGGCATCCGCGGTGCGCTCCTATTTCACCAAGGCGGGCGGGGCACTGGGCGAAAGCAACTCGGTCTCGTTCATGTTCAACCGCGTCGGCGAGATCACCTATCCGCCCGAGGCCGGCGATGCCGACAAGGTGATGGAAGCGGCGATCGAGGCCGGCGCCGACGATGTCGCAAGCGACGAGAACGGCCACACGATCACCTGCGGCTTCGACAGCCTGAACGAGGTGTCGAAAGCGCTCGAAGCCGCGCTCGGTGCTCCCGCCTCGGCCAAGCCGGTCTGGCGCCCGACCACGACCGCTCCGCTCGACGAGGAGAAGGCCGCCTCGATGATGCGGCTGATGGAGGCGCTCGACAATGACGACGACGTCCAGAACGTCTTCGCCAATTTCGAGATCGCCGACGAGATCATGGCGAAGCTGAGCGCCTAACCCTCACTCGCGAAGCGACTTGCCTCTTTCGCTATGGTCGGGCCTGTCCCGACCATCCACGTCTTGGTCGATGCAAAATGGCGTGCAAGACGTGGATGCTCGGCACAAGGCCGAGCATGACGGCGCGATGGTGCTCTATCTATCTGTGTTGCCGCATTTTCTTCACGCGAACCGATCTCCACTTCGCTCGAAAATGCTTTAGCGCCCGAGCAGCCCGTCCCAGAGCGGCAGGCTGATCAGCGCGCTCAGGAAAATCACCAGATAGGCGATCCGCCGGAACGTCTGTTCCGAGGCGATGCGGAAGGCATGCGTGCCGATCCACAGGCCCGCGCCATAGATCGCGAAGAGCGGCAGCGCCATCGCCAGGGAGGCGGCGGTGATGATGCTCTTCAGCCAGAGCATGATGCCGCTGACGATGGTCGAGAGGCCGAAATAGGTCTGCAGGTTGGCGCGCGCCTTATGGCGGTCATTGCGCTGGGCGCCGAGCCAGAAGACGGCGAGCGGCATGCCGCCGATGCTGGAGAGGCCATTGAACAGGCCGGACAGCGAGCCGACGCCGAGCGACAGCGGAATGCCGGGGCGGCCGTGATAGCGCCAGCCGGAGGCCATGAGCGTCACCGCGGCGAGGACGAGCAGGGCGACGATCCAGCGCATCGTCTTCGGCTCGAGCCAGGTCAGCAGCCAGAGGCCGAGCGGCAGCGTCAGCGTGGCGGCGATCAGCAGCGGAATGACCTCGCTCCATTCCGCCCGCTTGGCCGAGCGTGCGGCGAGCGGCAGCGCGAAGGGCAGGTCGATCACCCAGATCAGGCCGAGTGCCGCGACGGGCCCGAGGACAAGGCTCGCCAGGGGCATGAACACCATGGCGAAGCCGAAGCCGGTGAAGCCGCGCACCAGCCCGCCGAGCAGGGTGGCACCCAGCATGGTGGCGATGCCGGAAGCGGTCAGATTGGGGAAGAGCAGGGCGAGGGTCTCGGACATCGAACCGGGCAGGCGGAGAATATTCTCCCCACCAACGGGAAAGATGCAGCACGATCAACCCCCGTCATCGTGATGGCATCGATGAACCGGGGACATCGATCAGGCGGTAACGGACAATTTCGCGCCGAATCAAGCTGAGAGCGCGTTCTCACCGCAAAAGTGGTGCCCACTTTTGCGGAACGCGCTTTAGAGTACAAACCATGACCATGGCGATTCGCATCCTCGGCATCGATCCGGGCTTGAGGAAGACCGGCTGGGGCGTGATCGCCTCGGAAGGAACCAAGCTCTCCTTCATCGGCTGCGGCTGCATCGAGAGCGACGACAAGCGGCCGCTGGCCGAGCGGCTGAAGCAGTTGCACGAAGGCATCGCCGGCGTGATTTCCGCGTTCGAGCCGGACGAGGCGGCGGTCGAGGAGACCTTCATCAATCGCGATCCGCAATCGGCGCTGAAGCTCGGCCAGGCCCGCGGCATAGCCCTGGTGGTGCCGGCGATCGCAGGCCTGAGCGTCGCCGAATATGCCGCCAACCTGGTCAAGAAGACGGTGGTCGGCGTCGGCCATGCCGACAAGAAGCAGGTCCAGATGATGATCCGCGTGCTGCTGCCGAAGGCCGAGACTAGGAGTGCCGATGCCGCCGACGCGCTCGCGGTCGCGATCTGCCATGCGCAGCATCGTGGCATCAGGACGCTGACGGCGCAGATGCGGGCAGCCTCGTGAAAGGTTGGCGCGCGAGCATGAGAACGAGGCGGAGCGGACGATGATCGGCAAGCTCAAGGGGCTGATCGATTCCTATGGCGAGGATCATGTCATCCTCGATGTGCAGGGCGTCGGCTACGTCGTGCAGTGCTCGTCGCGGACCTTGCAGCGCCTGCCCAAGCCCGGCGAGGCGGCGGCGCTCTCCATCGAGACGCATGTGCGCGAGGATGCGATCCGGCTCTACGGCTTCCTGTCGGATGTCGAACGCGACTGGTTCCGGCTGATGCAGGTGGTCCAGGGCGTCGGCGCCAAGGTGGCGCTCGCCATTCTCTCGACACTCGATCCCGGCGCGCTGGCGACCGCGATCGCCACCAATGACAAGGCGGCGGTGGCGCGCGCGCCCGGCGTCGGGCCGAAGCTGGCGCAGCGCCTCTGCGCCGAGCTCAAGGACAAGGCGCCGGCCTTCGGCCATATCGACCCCGGCGTGGTGCAACTCGCCGGCGCTCTGGAGGACAAGAAGCTGCCTCAGGCCTTGAGCGATGCCGTCTCCGCGCTGGCCAATCTCGGCTATCCGCAGGCGCAGGCGGTGGCGGCAGTCGCGGCGGCCGCGAAGGCGGCGGGCGAGGGGGCCGGCACGGCCCAGCTGATCAAACTCGGCCTGAAGGAGCTGGCGAAGTGAAAGCCCCGCATGGCCGGGGGTGGGCGCTGCGCCTGAGCCCGTTGCAACTCGACATGAAAGGCGAGGCAACCGGATGAGCGAGCCTTTCGATCTCACCCTGCGCGTCGTCACGGACAAGAGCCAGCTCCTGGCGGTGATGATGCGCGCCTGGGGCTCCTACAAGATGATGATCGGGCTCCATACCTACGATGTTTCGGAGATCGACGCGCTCGGCCTCTATACGCCGGAGGGCGAGACGGCGGCGCTGGCGAGTTGGACGCTGCGCGAGGGAACGGCCTATCTCTGCGCGCTGCATTCGTTCAGGCCGGGCGAGGGCGTGGCGATCAGGATGCTGGATGAGGTCCGGCGCGCGGCCAAAGCCGCCGGCGCCTCCAGGCTCAAGGCGATGCTGACCAATGACAACATGCCGGGCCTGACCTTCTACCAGCGCCAGGGCTTTCGCCTGTCCGGGCTCTATCTCGAAGCGATCGACACCTATCGCTCGGTGATTCCGACGATCATCAAGACCGGCTACAGGGATATTCCGGTGCATGACGCGCTGGAGCTGGAGATCACGCTTTGACCGAACCTCGCCGCCTCGTGACGGCCGAACGCCGCGACGACGACAGCGACGCCTCGCTGCGGCCGCTTTCGCTCGCCGATTTCACCGGGCAGGCGGCGGCGCGTGCCAATCTCCAGGTGTTCATCAACGCGGCGCGCTCCCGCGGCGATGCGCTCGACCATGTCCTCTTCGTCGGCCCGCCGGGCCTGGGCAAGACGACGCTGGCGCAGATCGTGGCGCGCGAGCTCGGGGTCAATTTCCGCTCGACCTCGGGCCCCGTCATCGCCAAGGCCGGCGATCTCGCGGCGCAGCTCACCAATCTCGAGGAGCGCGACGTGCTCTTCATCGACGAGATCCACCGGCTCAACCCGGCGGTCGAGGAGATCCTCTATCCGGCGATGGAGGATTACCAGCTCGACCTGATCATCGGCGAGGGGCCGGCGGCGCGCTCGGTCAAGATCGACCTGCCCAAGTTTACGCTGGTCGGCGCCACCACCCGTGCCGGGCTGCTGACGACGCCGCTACGCGACCGCTTCGGCATCCCGGTCCGGCTGCAATTCTACACGGTCGAGGAGTTGCAGGGCATCGTCGCACGCGGCGCCCGCGTGCTTGGCGTGCCGATGTCGGATGACGGCGCCAACGAGATCGCCAAGCGCTCGCGCGGCACACCGCGCATCGCCGGGCGGCTGCTGCGCCGCGTGCGCGACTTCGCGATCGTCGACGCTGATCCGATTGTGACGCGCAAGGTCGCCGACAAGGCCCTCGGCCTGCTCGATGTCGATGCGATCGGCCTCGACCAGATGGACCGGCGCTACCTGACCACGGTCGCGGTCAATTTCGGCGGCGGGCCGGTCGGGATCGAGACCATCGCCGCCTCGCTCTCCGAGCCACGCGACGCGATCGAGGAGATCATCGAGCCCTTCCTGCTGCAGCAGGGTTTCATCCAGCGCACGCCGCGTGGGCGCCTCCTGACCCCGCATGCCTTCCGCCATCTCGGCATGCCCGAACCGAACCGCGAGACGGCGCAGTTCGGGCTGTTCGGGGACGGGGAGGAGGAGGCTTGAGCCGTCGGAGCCCGTTCCTTGGCTTTGCCGGACTCGTCGCGCTCGCGGTCGTTCCCGCCCATGCCGACGACAGCACGCCACGCGGGCCGGTCGCCGAGGGCTATGCCGTTACGATCAAGACGCTTGCCGGGCGCGGCCAACCGGCCTGGCGCTCGCCGCATCGCGACCGGCTGATGAGCCGCAGCCTCGCTGAGCTCTTCGCTCGCGACGATCTCTATCAGAAGGAGAGCGGCGATATGGGCAATATCGGCGCCGACCCCTTCCTCAACGGCCAGGACGGCGAGATCAAGAAGCTCAGCCTGGATACAATTCCCGTCGCGGCGGGCAAGGCAACGGTGGCGGCCAGCTTCCGCAGCCTCGGCAGGCCGGTCACCGTCCACTTCCAGATGATCCGCGAGAACGGCGGCTGGCGCATCGACGACATCGTCGACCAGATCGACGGCAAGGCCTATTCGATCCGTGAAGGGCTCTCGCAGCCCTATGATTGCGGCTCCTTCATGGGCAAGCCCTGCAAGCGTTGAGCCGGCGGCTATAATATTTCCGCGATTCTCGGAATCGCGGAAATACTCCATCCCTTTGTTTCGACGCATTTTCTTCACGCGAACCGGTAGCCACTTCGCTCGAAAATGCGCTAGCGCGCGAATTTCGCGCGGTGCATCGCCGAGCGCTGGCCGGCATGGTCGAGCGCGCCTGATTTTCCGGCTTTTGGGTTCGGCACCGATTTCATGCCTTTGCCCGCCTGACGGCTCGCCGGAGGCTTCTTGGCGGCCGCCTCCCGCTGCTTCAAGGCGAGCGCCTTGCGGGCCAGGCTGCGCTGGCTCGGTGCCTTCAGCTTCTCGGCGCGGCGCGTGCGCTCGGCACCGACACGCTTCAGTGCGGCCGTCAGCGCGTCGGCCTTGGCCTTGGTGCCGCTATTGTCGGAGGCCGGGCGCGTTCCCTGCGGCTCGGCCTTGCGCCTCATCTCGCGCCGCTGCTGGCGGGCGATGCCGCGGGCGCGGTCGCGCCGTTCGCGGATCTGCCTGGCGAGGTCGGTCAGCTCGGCGTCGCTTGCCGCGTCGATCGTGCTCCGGCGGGTGCGGGCGAAGAGCTGAAGCTCCGATTTATCGAGAAGACGTTCGATTGCCTTGAGCGAGATGGCCATGCCGTTTCTCCTTGCGGGGCTGTCGATCATGGCAGCTTAGCCGGCGATCTGGGTCGAGGGTAGGGCGGAGAGCGGGTTGTCCTCGCAGCGCCGGCCGGTCAAAAGGGCGCTTCGAATTCAATCAGGCCTGCGGAGCAACATGAGCGCCGTCCACCAGCTTTCCATCCGCGTCTACTATGAGGACACGGATTTCTCCGGGGTCGTCTACCACGCCTCCTATCTCCGCTTCATGGAGCGCGGCCGCACCGAGCTGATCCGGGCGCTCGGTGTCGAGCAGCGCGAACTGTTTGACGGCGATGCCGCGCTCGGCTTCGCCGTGCGGCATATGGCGATCGATTTCCTGAAGCCCGCGGTGATGGACGACATGCTGCTCGTCGAGACGCAGGCCACGGCCGCGCGCGGTGCGACCATGGACGTCGCCCAGCGCGTGCTGCGCGGCGAGGAGGTTCTCGTGACCGCTCAGGTCAAGGTCGCCTGCGTCGGCGGCGGGCGGGCAAGACGCATTCCTGATGGGCTGCGCCACCGCCTCGGACTCGAGATCATCTGACGGACCGAGCTGGCATCGACGCTGGCCCATGCCCATGTTAGGGGCCTTAACATGAGCTGGAAACGCGACGATTCCGGGCAGCCTCGCGGCTACCATCACGGCAACCTCAAGGAGGCGCTGATCCGGGCGGCGCTCGGGCTGATCGGCGAGAAGGGGCCGAGCGGCTTCACCTTCGCCGAGGCCGCGCGCATGGCCGGCGTCAGCCCGGCCGCGCCCTACCGGCATTATCGCGACCGCGACGAATTGCTTGCCGATGTCGCCGTGCGCGGCTTCAGCGCCTTCGAGGCCGATCTGGTCAAGGCCTGGGATGGCGGCAAACCGGATGCCGAAACTGCGTTTCACCGACTCGGCCGAGCCTATCTCGCCTTCGCGCATGACCAGCCCGCCTTCTATTCGGCGATGTTCGAGGCCGGCGTGCCGCTCGATGCCAATGCCGAATTGCGCGCGGCGGCCGACCGCGCCTTCCTGGTCCTGCGCAATGCGGCAGAGACGCTGATCGCCGCCCTGCCGCAGGGAGAACGCCCGCCCGCGCTGATGATGGCGCTGCATATCTGGGCGATGTCGCATGGCGTCGCCGCCCTGTTCGGCCGCGGCGATGCCGGCAGGCGCCCCCTGCCGATGTCCGCCTCCGATCTGCTGGAAGCCGGAATGCTGATCTATCTCAAGGGTTTGGGACTTCCACCCGACAAGGCCGGCTGAGTTCTCGCGCAAAAATTCGCTCAGGCCGTCTTGAAAGGCTTGGCAGTCGCGGCCAGATATGTAAATGTGATTTACATTCACAACGATCGGCGCTGCCGATCGGGGAGGTTGGCCCGGCAGCGGCACCCGTCGCTGCCATCAGTTCGAGAGGGATCGATGCCGATCGTTGCCAAGCTTGATGAATACGGAAAAGGCGCCTGGCTCGCCTTCGCCGTGCTCGGCTTCATCGTCTGGTGGCCATTGGGTCTGGCGACCCTGGTCTTTCTGTTTGGGAGTGGACGCATGGGATATGGTTGCGGACGTGAGCGGTATGAGCACCGCATGAGCCGCTTGCAGGACAAGATGGAGCGCCTGCGCGAGCGCATGGGTGGCGGACAGCCCGGGAGCTTTGGTGGCGGCTTCGGCGGCTGGGGCCGCGGCCCGTCCAGCGGCAATCGCGCCTTCGACGAATACCGCCAGGAGACGCTGCGCCGTCTGGAGGAGGAGCAGCGCGAGTTCCAGGACTTCCTGGGCAAGCTGCGCATGGCCAAGGACAAGGCCGAGTTCGACCAGTTCATGGCCCAGCGCCGCTCGGGCGGCGACGAGAGCCCGGCGCCCAACGCCTGACGCTTTCAGCTCAAGCCTGCCAAAGATAACAGCCCGCCTCGGCAACGAGGCGGGCTTTTCGTTGCAGCCTATGGTCTTGGCGGTTCGTGCGGCTACGATGCGATTCTGCCTGCCAGTCTTCGCGCCAGGACGACGCCGTGAGCCTTCGTGACATCCGAAATCTCGACTACACGGTCATCCTTTGCCGCAAGCTCGCGCAGACGCGGGCCTTCTATCGCGACGTAATGAAATTCCCCATTGAGACGGACCGCGAGACCTGGGTCGATTTTCGCATCGGCTCCTCGCTTCTGGCGCTGCGGCCGCGCGGCGTCTGGGCGGTGTGCGACGATGGCGAGATCCTGCCCGGCGCGGCGGCGATCCAACTCGCCTTCCGCGTCCCGCCTGCCGCGTTCGACACCTGCCATGCCGAGCTGATCGCCGCCGGCGTGCCGATCCTCCGGGAACCCACGGACCTGCCGAGCTGGCGCCACCGCACGCTGTTCTTCCGCGACCCGGAGGAGAACATCATCGAGATCTACGCCGAGTATTGATGGCGGCCGGCCGGTAGGAGGGGAAGGGGCATGGCCTTCGCGATCAAAGCCGAGATTAGCGATCCACTGGCGGAGACCTTTGCCTTCACCGCGCAGAAGACGATGTATGGCGGCAAGCTGATAGCCGCGGGCGACGAGATCTTTCTGTTCGCGAGCGAGAACGAGGGTGGGCGCGGCCTCGTTGCGCGCGGGGTCGTCACCTCGGTGGAGGCGCTCGCGAAGAAGCCCGGCACTATCAGGCAGACGCCGCGCATCAGCCTGTCGATCAGGCGCACGGGACTCGCCAGGCAGCCACTGGGGCGGAGCGAGCTGAAACGACTCACGGACTGGGACGATGGCCAGCCGGGAACGGAGCTCAATTTCAAGTTCTACCGCCAGGCCACGAACAAGATCGTCGGTCTCTCCGGCGAGGCGGCTGCGTTCCTCGATCGGCTTTTCTAGAAGAATGGTGGGTCCCGCCTGCGGCAGGTTACCGCTGCGGCCGCGCTTAAACCCGGCATTAACCTTGCCGGGTGCTTAACTCGAAAGCGAGCATGCGCTTCGCAGGAAACCCCGTTTCGGCCCATCTTTCGCCGGATTCACAGGCGATTGACGCTATCGGCAAATTCCCCGGATCGCGGATCGGGCGGCGGCGCGGGTTTCCCGCGACGCGTGCGGCGGGGCTGTGTGGGGCTTCATCAGGAAGCGCCGGACGCCCAGGCAGAAGGAAGACAGGATGAACCCCGCTGACGTTGCGCAGGCCGCGCCGCAGATCGACATGTCGTTCTGGACGCTGTTCTGGCACGCCCATATCGTCGTCAAGCTGGTCATGCTGGGGCTGATCAGCGCCTCGATCTGGTGCTGGTCGATCATCATCGACAAGACGCTGCTCTACCGCCGCACCCGGCGCGACATGGACGCGTTCGAGGAGATCTTCTGGTCGGGACGTTCGCTCGAGGAGCTCTATCGCGATCTCGCCAGCAAGCCGGTCAACGACATGGCGGCGGTCTTCGTCGCGGCGATGCGCGAGTGGAAGCGCTCCTTCGAGAATGGCGGGCGCTCGGTCGCCAGCCTGTCGCAGCGCATCGACAAGGTGCTCGACGTCACCATCCAGCGCGAGACCGAGCGGCTCGAATCGAAGCTGCTCGTGCTTTCGACCATCGCTTCGGCCGCCCCGTTCATCGGCCTGTTCGGCACGGTCTGGGGCATCATGCATTCCTTCACCGCGATCGCGGTCTCCAAGAATTCTTCGCTCGCGGTCGTCGCTCCCGGCATCGCCGAGGCGCTGTTCGCCACCGCGATCGGCCTCTTCGCCGCGATTCCGGCGCTGATGGCCTATAACAAGCTGCAGGCCGAGGTCGCCCGGGCGCAGAACCGGCTCGAGGCCTTCGCCGACGAATTCTCCGCGATCCTGTCGCGGCAGATCGACGAGCGGCTGGCGGCATAAGGGGGCTGACGGAATGGGAATGTCCGCAGCAGCCGGCGCCAAGGCCGGGGGACGACGCGGGAGACGTGGCCGGCGCCACGGCGCCATCGCCGAGATCAACATGACGCCGTTCATCGACGTCATGCTGGTGTTGCTGATCATCTTCATGGTCGCGGCGCCGCTGATCGCGACCGGCGTGCCGCTCGACCTGCCGCAGACCGGCGCGAAGCCGATCAATGTCGACCAGAAGCCGATCACCATCGCCATCGACAGCAAGGGCCAGATCTTCCTGCAGGATCAGCCGACGCTGGAGCCGGACCTGGTGACCAGGCTGCAGGGGCTGGCGAAGCAGGGCTTCGACGAGCGGATCTATGTGCGCGGCGACAAGCTGGTCGATTACGGGCGTGTCGCCTCGGTGATGTCGACCATCACCTCGGCAGGTTTCAAGCGCGTCGCGCTCGTCACCGAGCCGGCGACGCGCTGAATACGGTTTAGGCGAGGGCGGTTAAGGCGTGAAGCTTTCGAGCTCCGAACCGGGATTGGCGGTCTCTGCCTTTGGCCACGTGGCGTTCCTCGTCGCGGGGCTGCTGGCGTTTTCGTCGCCGACGCCCCTGCCGGAGAACGAGGAGGCGATCGCGGTCGAGGTGATCGATCCGAGCGCGCTGAACCAGGTCACGCGCGGCGAGCGCAAGGCCGAGAAGGTCCAGGAGCAGCCGCTGCCGCGCGCCGAGCGCCAGTCCGAGATCGTCGAGCGCAAGGAGCAGGGCGAGGCCAAGCAGGACACGCCGGCGCCACCGACCCGCCCGCCCGAGCTCAAGGTCGCCGACGACAACGCCTCGGCGCCGATGCCGCCGCCGCGGCCCACGCCGCAGCCGCCCAAGCCCGAGCCCAAGCCTGCTCCGGAGGCGGCCAAGGCGCCGCCGCAGAAGAGCGAGGCCCAGGCCGCGCAGGAAGCCGAGCAGAAGCGCGAGGAACTGGCCAAGCTCGCCGAGGAGGCCGAACTCGCCTCGAAGGCGAAGAAGGCCGAGGAAGACGCCAAGGCCGCAGCGAAGGCGAAGGCCGACGCAGAGGCGAAAGCCAAGGTCGAAGCGGCGAAGGCCAAGGCGCAGGCCGAGGCCAAGGCCGCCGAGGCGGCCAAGGAGAAGGCCGAGGCCGAGGCGGCCAAGGTCGCGGCTGCCCAGGCCGCCAAGGAAAAGGCCGAGGCTGACGCCAAGGCCAAGGCCGAAGCGGAAGCCAAGGCCAAGATCGCCGCGGCCGCCAAGGCGAAGGCCGAGGCCGAAGCCAAGGCCAAGCGCGAGGCCGAGGTCGCCAAGAATTTCAACGTCAACGCCATCGACAAGCTGCTGCAGTCGAAGGAGCCGGCGCAATCGACCGGCTCGGCCGCGCCGCAGGTCAACCGCACCGCGTCGCTCGGCACCGAGCGCGGCTCGTCGCAGAAGCTCAGCCCGTCCTTGCGGGCGCAGCTCATCGGCATCATCCAGGACCAGCTGCTGAAGTGCTGGAACGTGCCGATCGGCCTCGCCAACGCCAAGGGCGCGGTCGTGCCGGCCGTGCGGATGAAGCTCAACACCGACGGCTCGCTGATCGGCACGCCCGGCGTGATCAACTCCTCCTCCGACCCGCTTTTCCGGGTCGCTGCCGATTCCGCACTGACCGCGACGCGCCGTTGCGCACCGCTGCGGATTCCGGCCCAATTCGCCTCATTTTATGACGACTGGCGCGACGTCGTCGTCAATTTCGACGCAAGGGACGTGCTGTGACCCTGACCCATCGCACCGTATTGACCACCGGCGCTCGCCCGTCCTCTCATAAAGGGTTGACGCGCCGTAGCGCGCTGGCGCTCGCCGGCTCGGCGGTCTCCGCATCGCTGTTGGTGCCGGCAGCAGCACGCGCCGAACTCGTCATCGACCTGCGCAAGGGCACGTTCCAGCCCATGCCGATCGCGATCGCCGATTTCGGCGGCGAGAGCGGTGTGCTGGTCTCGGGTGTCATCACCAACAACCTGAAGCGCTCGGGCTATTTCCAGCCGATCGACAAGGCGCGCCATCCCGACAAGAACCCGCCCTTCGATTCCGTGCCGCAATTCGACGCCTGGAAGGCGGTCGGCGTGCAGGCGCTGGTCACCGGCCGCGTCTCGCGCGACGGCAGCGGCAGGCTCAAGGCCGAGTTCCGACTCTGGGACGTCGTCACCGGCGAGCAGATCGACGGGCAGCAGTACTTCACCGATCCGAACAACAGCCGTCGCGTCGGCCACATCATCTCGGATGCGATCTACACCAAGGTCACCGGCGTTGGCGGCTTCTTCGACACGCGCGTCGTCTTCGTCGACGAGTCGGGCCCGAAGGAGAATCGCCGCAAGCGCCTCGCGATCATGGACCAGGATGGCGCCAATGTGCGCTACCTGACCAACGGCGACGTCTCGGTGGTGACGCCGCGCTACTCGCCGGTGGGGCAGGAGGTGGCCTACATGTCGCAGCGCATGGGCGAGCAGCCGCGCGTGCATGTGCTCAATATCGAGACCGGCCAACGCCAGATCGTCGGCAATTTCCCGGACATGACGACGAGCCCGCGTTTCTCGCCGAATGGCGCGCGTATCGCTCTCAGCCTGCAGCAGGGGGGCAATGCCAATCTCTACGTCATCGATATCGGCTCGCGGACCACGACGCGGCTGACCTCTACCGCGGCGATCGACACCTCGCCCTCGTTCTCGCCGGACGGCGCACAAATGGTGTTCGAAAGCGACCGCGGCGGCTCTCAGCAGCTCTATCTGATGGGTGCCGGCGGCGGGGAGGGCAAGCGCATCTCCTTCGGCCAAGGCTCCTATTCGCAGCCTTCCTGGTCGCCGCGCGGCGACCTCATCGCCTTCACCCGCCAGGGCGGCGGCGGCTTCGCCATCGGCGTGATGCGGCCGGACGGCTCGGGCGAGCGCATCCTGACCGAGGGCTTCCACAACGAGGCGCCGAACTGGGCGCCGAACGGCCAGTACCTGATGTTCTTCCGCGATCCCGGCGGACAGTCCGGCGGCAAGCTCTACATGGTCGATATCACCGGGCGCGTCGAAGTGCCGGTGCCGACGCCGGCCTTCGCCTCCGATCCGAGCTGGTCGCCGCTGCTGACGAGTGCTCGCTAACGGCTGCCTTGCCGACCCGCCGGAACTGACGTCGGCGGGTATCGTTGACGGGAAAGGGCGGCCCTTGCCGGCCGCTGCCCGTCGCGTCAGGAGCTTGGATGCCCATTTCTACTGGCGAGCCCGAGCTGAGCCGGCCGGTTCGTCCGCGGCGCCGATTTGGCAGAATCCTAGCTGCCGTCATCCTCCTGGCCGGTTTGGGCTACTGGATCTCGCCCTATGTGGCGGTTGCCCGTTTCGCCTCGGCGGCCCATGCGGGCAGGACGGAGGCGGTTCTCGCCCGGATCGATGTCGACGATCTGCGCGCCAGCTTCGCGCGCCAGATCGTTCGGGCCTTTGTCGCCCGGAATCCACAGGCACGCGGCCTCGACCCGATGAGCCGCCAGATGGTGGCGAGCGTGATCGGCGGCTATGTCACGGCGATCGTCTCGGACCACCTGACGCTTGACGCGATCGCCGGATTGGTGACCAGGCAGCGGGTCTCCACCGGAGCGGGTGACATCCTGGGGACCGGCTCCGCGTTCCCCAGACTCGAGAGCTGGCGCGACGTCTGGGCGGCATTCGGCGCGGCAGGCTTTACGGGCCCGACCCGCTTCTCGCTGGAATCGGACATGGCGGCCGCGCCCGGCGAACGGTTCCGGCTGCATTTCGGACTGAAGGAGTGGAGCTGGCTGCTGCGCTCGGTCGAGTTGCCTGAGAGCGTGTTGAATCGGCTTGCCGATGAATTGAAGACGCGGATCGACCGGCAAAACTGATGCATTCATGCAACGCGGCCGGAAATGCAGCATTTCGCTGCAATTGGTTAACCATACGCCGCAATGCCGCCACTTCGCCTTGTTCTGGCAAGGTCTCGTTTAGGTTGACGCATCATTGATGAAATCTACGCGAGGCCCTCTGGCCCGCTCCCTATTTCGACGCCCTGGAGACGAACCATGCTCTCATCCATGCTTGCCAGCGGTCGTGCCGTCCGCTTCGCCGGAGCCATCGCCGCGACGCTTGCGCTCGGCGCCTGCGCCAAGGACCAGAACGCCGATGGCAGCGGGTTCGGCGCCGGCGGCGCTGCGACTCCGGGCAGCACCCAGGACTTCGTCGTCAATGTCGGCGACCGCGTCTTCTTCGAGACCGACCAGACCGATCTGACCTCGACCGCGGTCGCGACGCTCGACAAGCAGTCGGCCTGGCTGCAGCGCTATCCGCGCTACACCTTCACCATCGAGGGCCATGCCGACGAGCGCGGTACGCGCGAGTACAACTACTCGCTCGGTTCCCGCCGTGCCCAGACCGTGCGCGACTATCTCGCCTCGCGCGGCATCCCGGCCAACCGAATGCGCATCGTCTCCTACGGCAAGGAGCGCCCGGTTGCGGTCTGCAACGACATCTCCTGCTGGTCGCAGAACCGCCGCGCCGTGACGGTTCTGGACGGCGCCGGCGGCGTCTGAGCCCGTTTTCGATTTCGACTGGCGAGGTCGTCTGCCTCGGACGGTCTCTGCCGGCGCACGAACTTGAGATACTGAAGAGATGCCTGCGCTTTCCTCAGCGAAAGCGTAGGCTTTTTCATATTTTGGCCGTGGTGACGGGCTGTGATAACGCATCGTACACGGGGGCAACGCGGTTTTCATGATGGCTAGAGACGTCCGACTTCTTGACTGCACGCGGTCTCGCGCGCGCAGCGTTCTCGCGGCGCTGAGCTTTGGCCTGGCGGCCTCGGTGATGGCGGTGCCGGCATCGGCTCAGGATGCCGCCGAACTGACCGTGCGCACAGGCCGGCTTGAAAACCAGGTGCGGCAGCTTTCCGGCCAGATCGAGCAATTGCAGTTCGAGAACCGCAGGCTGACCGAGCAATTGCGCAAGTTCCAGGAGGATGTCGATTTCCGCCTGAACGAGCGCGGTGGCGGCGGCCGTTCGGGCAATGCAGCGCCGCCGCCTGCGGCGCAACCGCCGGCGGCCCAGCCCGGCCGTCAGCGCCGCGGCGACGCGTTCGATCCCAATGGGCAGCCCCAGGCCGCTGGCGCGCCGCGGCCACTCGGCGGCGGAGTCGAGGGGATCATCGAGGAGGACTATGCCGGCGGTGGCGGGCAGGGCCCGCTCGACATCCAGGGTGTGGGCCGGCCCGTGCCGCAGGGCGCGCTGGCGCCGGCCCAGCGCGGCGGCGCGCCGAGCGTGGCCGCAACCGGCGCGGCGCCGAGCCCGAAGGAAGCCTATGACACGGCCTATGCCTATGTGCTGCGCAAGGAATACGAGCAGGCCGAGATGGGCTTTCGCCAGTTCCTGCAGAGCTATCCGCGTGACCGGCTTGCCGCCGACGCGACCTACTGGCTCGGCGAGAGCTATCTGCAGCGCCAGCGCTATCGCGAGGCGGCCGAGCAGTTCCTGAAGATCTCGCGCGACTACCCGAAGGCCGGCAAGGCCGCCGACAGCCTGCTCAAGCTCGGCGTCGCGCTGAACGGGCTCGGCGCACGCGACCAGGCCTGCGCGACCTTCGCCAAGGTCTCGGTCGATTATCCCGGCGCTTCCAACTCCGTGCGTCAAGGTGTCGAGCGCGAGCAGCGCCGCGCCCGCTGCGCTTGAGCGCACTGGTCCAGGAGCATCCTGGCAACGAGCCGGTCCCGGCCGGCGAAGCGGCGAGGCTGTTCGCCGGGCTGGCCGATGAAGCGCGCCTGCTCGTCGCCGTTTCCGGCGGGCCGGATTCGGTTGCGCTGCTGGCTCTGCTGAGCGAATGGGCCAGGCGGCCGGGCCGCCCCGCACTTTACGCCGCAACGGTCGATCATGGCCTGCGCGAGGCTTCCGCGGCCGAGGCCGAAGCGGTCGCCGCGCTCTGCCGCAAGCTTGACGTGCCGCATGCCATCCTGCGCTGGAGCGGACCGAAGCCGGCCTCCGGCATCCAGGAGCGCGCCCGCAAGGCCCGCTACAGCCTTCTCGCCCAGCATGCCCTGAGCCTGGGAGGAGCGGTGCTGGTGACGGCGCACACATTGGACGATCAGGCCGAGACCATGCTGATGCGGATGGCGCGCGGCTCCGGTCCGGCCGGACTCGTCGGCATGCGGGCGCGGGTCCGCAAGGGCGCGGTCGAACTGGCCCGGCCGCTGCTCGGCCTGACGAAGGCGCGGCTGATCGCAACAGCCGAGAGGCACGGGCTGTCCGTCATCCAGGATCCGAGCAATGCCGATGCCCGCTTCGAGCGAGTGCGCTGGCGGGGGCTGCTGCCGCTTCTCGCCGAGGAGGGCTTGAGTTCCGAGCGGCTCGCGACCCTGGCGTCGCGCCTCGCCCGCCTGGAAGCAGCGCTGGCGCATCGCGTCGTGTCCCTGCTGCCGGGCCTGAGGCCATCCGGTGCCGGGGACAACCTCCAGCTCGATCTGGCCGCGCTCGCTGACGAGCCGGAGGAAATCGTGCTGCGCCTGATCGCGCGCGGGCTCGAGACCGTCGCGGGTACGGAAGGCAGGAATCTGCCCCGTCTCGAGCGGCTGGAGGCCTGCGCCGGCGCGCTGATCGCCGCTGCTGGCCGGGGCGCGGCCATGACACGGACATTATCGGGCTGTGTATTGGCTCTCGATCGCAAGGGCGTGCTGACGCTGTCGCGGGAGCCTTTGCGCAGACGTGGTATTCACTCTGCCGCACGCTGAGCCTGTTTCCGGCCTTTTGTTCACTTGGCAAGGGGACTTGCCGCTCCTAGATTAATGCCTGAAACCCTTGGCCTAGACCGGTTGGACCGGGCGGCCCGATCGGACTGGTGATGAATCCGAACTTCCGTAACTTCGCCCTCTGGGTGGTGATCTTCCTGCTGGTCCTGGCGCTCGTGACGCTGTTCCAGAGCCCGAGCCAGCGCACCAGCACCAACGAGATCCCCTACAGCCAGCTCATCAACGAGTCCGAGGCTGGACGCATCTCGAATGTCGTGGTGGCGGGACCGGAGATCTCCGGCACCTTCTCGGATGGCCGCAGCTTCGTGAGCTACGTCCCCTATAGCGACCCGGCGCTGCTGAAGACGCTGGCGCAGAAGGGCGTGCAGGTCTCGGCTCGCGCGCCGTCGGAAGGCACGCCCTGGTTCATGGCGCTGCTCGTCAATTCGCTGCCCTTCGTCATCTTCATCGGCCTGTGGATCTTCATGTCCCGCCAGATGCAGAACGGCGCCGGCCGCGCGATGGGCTTCGGCAAGTCGAAGGCCAAGCTTTTGACCGAGGCGCATGGCCGCGTCACCTTCGAGGATGTCGCCGGCATCGACGAGGCCAAGGAAGATCTGACCGAGATCGTCGAGTTCCTGCGCGACCCGCAGAAGTTCCAGCGCCTCGGCGGCCGGATTCCGCGTGGCGTGTTGCTGGTCGGCCCTCCCGGCACCGGCAAGACCTTGACCGCGCGCGCTGTCGCCGGCGAGGCCAATGTGCCCTTCTTCACCATCTCGGGCTCCGATTTCGTCGAGATGTTCGTCGGCGTCGGCGCCAGCCGCGTCCGCGACATGTTCGAGCAGGCCAAGAAGAACGCGCCCTGCATCATCTTCATCGACGAGATCGACGCGGTCGGTCGTCATCGCGGCGCCGGTCTTGGCGGCGGCAATGATGAGCGCGAGCAGACGCTGAACCAGCTCCTTGTCGAGATGGACGGCTTCGAGCCGAACGAGGGCGTGATCATCATCGCGGCGACAAACCGGCCCGACGTGCTCGATCCGGCGCTGCTGCGCCCGGGCCGCTTCGACCGCCAGATCGTCGTGCCGAACCCCGATGTCGCCGGCCGCGAGAAGATCCTGCGCGTCCATGTCCGCAAGGTGCCGATGGCCCCCGATGTCGACCTCAAGGTCCTGGCCCGCGGCACGCCCGGCTTCTCCGGCGCCGACCTGATGAACCTCGTCAACGAGGCGGCCCTGTTGGCGGCGCGCCGCGGCAAGCGCATGGTCACCCATGCCGAGTTCGAGGACGCCAAGGACAAGGTCATGATGGGCGCCGAGCGCAAGTCGATGGCCATGTCCGAGGAGGAGAAGAAGCTGACCGCCTATCACGAGGCCGGTCACGCCATTGTCGGCCTCTACGTCCCCGCAGGCATCCCCGTGCACAAGGCGACGATCATCCCGCGCGGCCGCGCGCTCGGCATGGTCAAGTTCCTGCCGGAGGGCGACCGCTATTCGATGAAGTACAAGGAGTTCACCTCGCAGCTCGCGGTCGCCATGGGCGGGCGCGTCGCGGAGGAGCTGACCTTCGGCAAGGAGAACATCACCTCGGGCGCCACCGGCGACATCCAGCAGGCCACCAAGATGGCCAAGGCGATGGTGACGCAGATGGGCTATTCCGACGAGCTCGGCCTCGTCGCCTATGGCGACAACCAGGAAGAGGTCTTCCTGGGCATGTCGATGGGGCGGACCCAGAGCGTTTCAGAGGCGACGGCGCAGAAGATCGACAGCGAAGTGCGCAAGCTCGTGCATCAGGGCTATGTCGACGCTAAGGCGATCATCACCGAGCACCATGAAGAGTTCGTGCAGATCGCCGAGGCGCTGCTCGAGTTCGAGACGCTGACCGGTGACGAGATCCGCGACCTGATCGCCGGCAAGCGGCCCTCGCGCGATATCGACGAGACGCCGTCCGGCCCGCGCCACTCGGCCGTGCCGAGCGCCGGTCGTGGCCGCAAGCGCGACGAGCCCGATGCCGGGCTGGAGCCGCAGCCGCAGGCCTGAGACTGCTCGTGAATTCTACCGGCTGGCGCGCTCGTTCTGACGCGCCAGCGAATTCTCGAATGGCCTCTTCTCGGCTCAGCCGGGAACGCATCGGAGGCGGCCTCGCGGCCGCCTTTCGCTGTTCGGGTCGTCGCTATTGCGCGGGACGCGGCGAGGAGTGGTGGTGGGCGATGCGCCAGGCGCCGTCCTGTCTGATCAGGACGAAGGTGTAACGGGCCGGAGCTGTGAAGGCCTGGCCGTCCGGGCGCGTTCCGGAGAATTCGTAGAAGCCGGCCGCGACGACCTGATCGTCACCAAGGGCCGTCATGGCCTCGGCGCCATCTTCTGCCAGCTTGACCTGGCTGCGGCGGCGGGCGGCAGGTCCGAAATAGGCGCGCAAGGCGTCGGGTCCCACGGCCAGGCTGGTACCCATGGTGCCGTGTACCGAGGCTTGCGGCGTATAGGCCGCGATGATCCTGTCGACATCGCTGGCGTTGAATGCTGCCGCCCAATTCCGGACCGCCTCGAAAGCGTCCTCCTTTGGGCCGGCGAACGCGCCCGATGTGGAAGCCAAGATCAGAGGCGGCATCGAAGCCATGATTGCCATCGCGCGCCGCATCTGGAGCCTCATGTCGATCCAACCGCGGCCAGTCTGCCCCCGGTTCGCCTCGGGATGCCGTGATCTGGATCACATTGCGAATGGCGGTGCGGGCAGGGCGAGTCGGGTTCCTCTTCAGCCGGAATCAAGAAAAGATTCGTCACAAATTGTGAGAAGGCGGAAACCCATTTCCGCTATAGAAACGCTCAATCGTAGCGATTTACGCGGGTGATCTGCCCGATCTGGATCCAAGACACATGACGCGCAAATATTTCGGAACCGATGGCATTCGCGGCCGCGCCAATGGCGTGATCACACCCGACCTCGCGATGAAGGTCGGCCAGGCGACCGGCATCGCCTTTCATCGCGGCGACTATCGCCACCGCGTGGTGATCGGCAAGGATACCCGCCTTTCCGGTTACATGATCGAATATGCCATGGTCGCGGGCTTCACCTCGGTCGGCATGGATGTGATGCTGCTCGGCCCGATGCCGACGCCGGCGGTCGCGATGCTGACGCGCTCGATGCGCGCCGATCTCGGCGTGATGATCTCGGCCTCGCACAACCCCTATGAGGATAACGGCATCAAGCTGTTCGGCCCCGATGGCTACAAGCTCAATGACGAGGTCGAGACCGAGATCGCCAGGCTGATCGATTCCGACCTGTCGCAGCATCTCTCGACCTCGCCGCTGCTTGGCCGAGCCAAGCGCATCGACAGCGTCCATGCCCGCTATATCGAGTTCGCCAAGCGCACCTTGCCGCGCAATCTCAGCCTCGAGGGCCTGCGCATCGTCGTCGATTGCGCCAATGGCGCCGCCTACAAGGTCGCGCCCGAGGCGCTCTGGGAGCTCGGCGCCGAGGTGATCGCGATCGGCGTCGAGCCCGACGGCTTCAACATCAACAGGGATGTCGGCTCGACCGAGCCGGAGGCGATCAGTGCCAAGGTGCGCGAGCTGCGCGCCGATATCGGCATCGCGCTCGACGGCGATGCCGACCGCGTGCTGATCATCGACGAGCGGGGCCATGTTGTCGACGGCGACCAGCTCATGGCGGTGATCGCGCGCAGCTGGCAGGAAGATGGCCGCCTGTCGCAGCCGGGCATCGTCGCCACCGTAATGTCGAATCTCGGGTTGGAGCGCTATCTCGCCGGCCTCGGCCTGTCGCTGGCGCGCACCGCGGTCGGCGACCGCTACGTGCTCGAGCATATGCGCGCGCATGGCTACAATCTCGGCGGCGAGCAGTCCGGCCACATCATCCTCTCCGACTACGCGACCACCGGCGACGGCCTCGTCGCGGCGCTGCAGCTCCTCGCCGTGGTCAAGCGCATGGACAAGCCGGTTTCCGAGGTCTGCCATTGCTTCGAGCCGCTGCCGCAGATCCTGAAGAACGTGCGCTACAAGCAGGGCCAGCCACTGACGGAAAAGCCGGTCGTCAACGCGATCGAGGCGGCCAAGCAGATGCTTGGCGAGAGCGGCCGCCTCGTCATCCGCCCGTCCGGCACCGAGCCGGTGATCCGCGTCATGGCCGAGGGCGACGACCGTGACCTGGTCATGCGCGCCGTCGACGATGTCGTCGAGGCGGTGACCAAGGCTGCGGCCTGAGGCGGCAACCTGAAAGCCGGGTAGTACGGAGGCCGGTTCGCCGGCCTCATTGCTTTCTAGACCTTGCGAAATCTGCCCTTGGCGAGGCTGTGGAGATGCCACCTTGCCAGCCGGCAATATAATTTTCACGAAAAATCGTGGTTAAGCGGTAAGGTTAAGTCTCGTTTAAGAAATCGCTGGCAACGTCCTTCCCATTGGTAACTCGCGCGCGCTGCGTCCCGCTCGCGCAAACTCGAAGGACACTGCCATGGGCAGCCTGAAAACTTTTGCGCTTGCCGGTGCTATGGCGCTCAGTGCCGCCACCATGGCCAATGCTGCCGATCTGGCCTCCCTGCCGCCGCCCCCGCCCGAGCCGCTCGGCCTGAAGGGCACGATCAGCTCCGGCTGGTACCTGCGCGGCGATATCGGCATCGGTGTCCAGTCGGTCGACAAGTACGAGCAGGCCGATACCATCGCCTATGGCGGCAGCTTCTTCGGCAAGACCGACCAGACCGCGTTCTTCGCCGGCATCGGCGCCGGTTATCGCTTCAACAACTGGTTCCGTGTCGACGGCACGCTCGAATATCGCGGTGGCGGTTCGATCGGCGTCAACGACACCATCTACAATCCCTTCGCGTTGGGTAACCAGACCAACACCTACAAGGGCAACCTCTCCTCGATGGTCGCCCTGTTCAACGCCTATGTCGACCTCGGCACCTGGAACTGCCTGACCCCCTATCTCGGCGCCGGTATCGGTGTGGCGCGCAACCAGATCAGCGGCCTGAGCGACCAGGGCATCGTCTTCGCCAACCAGCCGTTCGGCCCGGTCTCTCCAACGCTCGGCGTCGCCAGCAGCGGCGACAAGACCGGCCTCGCCTGGGCGCTCATGGCCGGTGTCGGCTACGAGGTGAACAAGAACCTCACCCTCGAAGTCGGCTACCGCTACCTGAACCTCGGCGACGCCCAGTCCGGCCCGATCCGCAACGCCTTCCTGGCGGAGTCCTATGCCCCGCTGAAGGCCAAGTCGATCGACAGCCACGATTTCAAGATCGGCATGCGCTGGAACTTCGGCGATCCGGATTGCTGCGCCGTCGAGCGGCCGGTGTATCAGCCGCCGGTCGTGCGCAAGTACTGATCGCCTGATCTGATCACTATTCGGAGAGCGGTGCGGATCGAAAGATCCGCGCCGCTCTCGCTTTTCAGATGCCGGTTCAATGCGCGCGGGCGCATTGACAAAGGCGCCATGTCTTCGCCCTATCGCGCATCGGATCAGCGCCGCTTCGGCGATCGTGCGAGGAGATCACCATGAAGACACGTGCCGCCGTCGCCTGGGAGGCTGGCAAGCCGCTGACGATCGAGACCATCGAGATCGGCGGGCCGAAGGCGGGCGAGGTGCTGGTCGAGGTGATGGCGACCGGGATCTGCCATACCGACGCCTATACGCTCTCAGGCATGGATTCCGAGGGCAAGTTCCCGGCGATCCTCGGTCATGAGGGCGCCGGCATCGTGCGCGAGGTCGGCGCCGGCGTGACGACGCTGAAGGTCGGCGACCACGTCATCCCGCTCTACACGCCGGAATGCCGCAATTGCAAAAGCTGCCTGTCGCGGCGCACCAACCTGTGCACCGCGATCCGCGCCACGCAGGGCCAGGGCCTGATGCCCGACGGGACCTCGCGCTTCTCCTGCGATGGCGGTGAGGTCTTCCACTATATGGGCTGCTCGACCTTCGCGAACTTCACCGTGCTGCCCGAGATCGCGCTGGCGAAGGTCCGCGAGGACGCGCCCTTCGACAAGATCTGCTATATCGGCTGCGGCGTGACGACCGGCATCGGCGCGGTGATCTACACGGCGAAGGTCTGGCCCGGCGCCAATGTCGTGGTCTTCGGGCTCGGCGGCATCGGGCTCAACGTCATCCAGGGCGCGCGCATGGTCGGAGCCGACAAGATCATCGGCGTCGATATCAACCCGGGCAAGCGCGCCATGGCCGAGAAATTCGGCATGACCGACTTCATCAACCCCAGCGAGATCGGCACCGACAAGGTGGTGCAGGCGATCGTCGACCTGACCGGCGGCGGGGCCGACTTCTCCTTCGACGCGACCGGCAACACCAATGTGATGCGCCAGGCGCTGGAATGCTGCCATCGCGGCTGGGGTGAATCGATCATCATCGGCGTCGCCGAGGCGGGCAAGGAGATCGCGACGCGGCCGTTCCAGCTCGTCACCGGCCGGGTCTGGAAGGGAACGGCTTTCGGCGGCGCGCGCGGGCGCACTGATGTGCCGAAGATCGTCGACTGGTACATGGAGGGCAAGATCAATATCGACGACCTGATCACCCACAAGCTCTCGCTCGAGGAGATCAATCACGGCTTCGACCTGATGCACGAGGGCAAGTCGATCCGGTCCGTCGTCGTCTATTGAGGTGGCCGTCGCCATCTTTTTGCTCGATAGCTCCGCCGTGATTGGGGCCAACTAGCCTTCCTCGTCATGGTCGGGCTCGTCCCGACCATCCACGCCTTCTCTTTTCGATCGAGATGTTCAAGACGTGGATGCTCGGCACAAGGCCGGGCATGACGGAGGCGAAGCAGCGCGAAGGGAGATATGCGGATGGAATTGCTCTCGTCCTCGAAGGCCTTCGGCGGCCAGCAGCGCGTCTATCGCCATGACAGTTCGTCCTGCGCCTGTCCGATGACCTTCGCGATCTACCTGCCACACCAGATCGAGGACGGGCCGGTGCCGGTGCTCTGGTATCTCTCGGGCCTGACCTGCACTCACCAGAATGTGGTCGACAAGGGAGAGTACCGGGCGGCCGCGGCTGCGAACGGCATCGCCATCATTTGTCCGGATACCTCGCCGCGCGGCGAGCATGTGCCCGACGAGCCGGAGAACTGGCAGTTCGGCTCCGGCGCGGGCTTCTATCTCGATGCGACGCAGGAGCCCTATGCCAAGAACTACCGCATGGAGAGCTATGTCCTGCACGAGTTGCCGGAGCTGGTGGCGCAGAGTTTTCCGGTTGATATGAGCCGGCAAAGTATTTTCGGCCATTCGATGGGCGGGCATGGCGCGATCACGCTCGCCCTGAAGAATCCGGAGCGCTATCGCTCGGTCTCGGCCTTCTCGCCGATCGCGCAGCCGTCGACCGCAGGCTGGTCGCGGCCGGCCTTCGAGAAATATCTCGGGCCGGACGAGACGACATGGCGGGCCTATGACAGCACGGCGCTGATCGCCGATGGGCACCGGATCAAGGAATTGCTGGTGGATCAGGGCAGTGCCGACGGCTTCCTGCAGGAAGGCTTGCGGCCCTGGCTGCTGGAAGTAGCCTGCGTCAGCTCGGGCATCCCGCTCGAATTGACCATGCGCGACGGCTACGACCATTCCTATAATTTCGTCTCGACCTTCATGGCCCAGCACATCGCCTGGCATGCCGAACGGCTGAAGGCCTGAGAGCCGAACCCCTGCGCGGAACGCATCGCCCGGTCGAGGGTTACGATGCGTGTGACTGCCAGGGGGATGCCATGTCGGCCTATGATCAAGCGCCGTCCAAGCGCTCATTCTTCACGCGCCTGTCGCAGGCGGTGGCCCATTGGGCCGGCAAGCCGCAGACCTTCTTTCTGGCGCTAGCGGTCATCGTGATCTGGGCGATCTCGGGGCCGTTCTTCGGCTTCAACGACACCTGGCAATTGGTGATCAACACCTCGACGACGATCGTCACCTTCCTGATGGTCTTCATCATCCAGAACAGCCAGAATCGCGACACCGCCGCCATGCAGATCAAGCTCGACGAGTTGATCGTGCGGCTCGAAGGCGCGCGCGAGGAGTTGCTCGACCTCGAGGAACTCGACGAGGAGAAGCTGGAGGCGATCCGCACCGAGTTCGAGAAGCGGGCGGCGAAGGCGCGCGGGGCCCTGGAGAAGAGCCTCGACGAGAATGCGGAACGGGACGGCTGAGCGAAACGGGGTCCGCGTTCATTCTGATGACCGGGGAGGCACGAAGCACCGCGCTTTGCCTTGGCGTGAAAATCGATTCATGCCATTAGTATTCATGGGTGCCCATTTTTTCCTTCGCGGCCTGATCTTGCCAGATCGTCCGCGTGCCGCGGCTTTTTGACGCCTGATACCCACTTAAATCTTCGGAGTCTTCCCCGAGTTGTTTCCCTTTTTGGGAATCATGACTTTGTTGGAGGAATGCGATGACTAGCGATCTCAAAGACGCTCCCCTTCAAACACCGACGACCGAGCCCGATACACAGGTTGATCGACGCCGGATCCTGCTCTCGGGAACTGCGTTCGCGACCGCGGCGACATTTGGCTCCGGCGCGCTCGCGCAACAGCCGGCACCTGCGCCACGGGCTCCCGCGCCTTCCGGCGCGGCGCCGAACATTCTCGTCATCTGGGGCGACGATATCGGCACCTGGAACATCAGCCACAATAATCACGGGATGATGGGCTATCAGACGCCCAATATCGACCGTATCGCGCGCGAGGGCGTCAGCTTCACCGACTATTATGGCCAGCAGAGCTGCACTGCCGGACGCGCCGCCTTCATGGGCGGCACCGTGCCGGTTCGCACCGGCATGACCAAGGTCGGCCTGCCCGGGGCGAAGGAAGGTTGGCAGGCAAGCGACCCGACGATCGCGGCCCTGCTCAAGGACAAGGGCTATGCGACCGGCCAATTCGGCAAGAACCATTTCGGCGACCGCGACGAGCACCTGCCCGTCAGGCACGGCTTCGACGAGTTCTTCGGCAATCTCTACCATCTCAACGCCGAGGAAGAGCCGGAGAATATGGATTATCCGAAGAATCCGGAGTTCCGGAAGCGCTTCGGACCGCGCGGCGTGATCAAGGCCAGCGCGGACGGCAAGATCGAGGATACCGGGCCGCTCACCAAGAAGCGGATGGAGACGATCGACGAAGAGACATCGGCCGCGGCGATGGATTTCATCGAGCGCCAGGTGAAGGCGAACAAGCCGTTCTTCTGCTGGTGGAACGCGACGCGTATGCATTTTCGCACGCATGTGAAGGAGGCCAATCGCGGCAAATCCGGCCAGGACGAGTATAGCGACGGCATGGTCGAGCACGATGCGATGGTCGGCGTTGTCCTCAAGAAGCTCGACGATCTCGGGATCGCGGACAACACCATCGTCTTCTATTCGACCGATAACGGGCCGCATTACAACGCCTGGCCGGATGCGGGGACGACGCCTTTCCGCAGCGAGAAGAATTCGAACTGGGAGGGTGCCTATCGCGTCCCCGCCTTCGTGCGCTGGCCCGGTCGATTCCCGGCGGGCACGACGCTGAATGGCATCGTGGCGCATGAGGATTGGATGGTGACCTTCCTTGCGGCCGCCGGCATGCCTGATGTCAAGGAGCGCCTGATGAAGGGCGATACCTTTGCCGGGCGACAATATCGGGCTCACCCCGACGGCTACAATATGCTCGACTATTTCAGCGGCAGGACGAAGGAATCGCCGCGCAAGGAATTCTGGTACGTGAACGACGACGGTCAGGTCGTCGCCGCGCGCTACGAGGATTGGAAGGTCGTCTTCCTGGAGAACCGGGGCGAGGCCTTCGGCGTCTGGCGCGAACCCTTCGTCGAGTTGCGGGTGCCCCTGCTGTTCCACCTGCGGCGCGATCCGTTCGAGAAGGCGCAGCACAATTCCAACACCTACAATGACTGGTTCCTGGACCGCGTCTTCGTCATCGTCCCGATCCAGGGGCTGGCGGCGCAGTTCCTGCAGTCGATGAAGGATTATCCGCCCAGCCAGACGCCGGGCTCGTTCAACCTGACGAAGATCGAGGAAAGGCTTCGCGCAGCGGCGCAATAGTCGAAGCAGTAGAAGCGGCCCATCGCGCGCAGCGATGGCCCGCTCTTTCAAAGCCTGGTCTGTTGCGCGGCCTCAGACCGCGACGCTCAAGCCGCCATCGACCATCAGCAAATGGCCGTTGACGTAATCTGAGGCGGTCGAGGACAGGAAGATCGCCGCTCCGATCAGTTCCTTGGTCTCGCCCCAGCGCCCGGCCGGGGTGCGGCTCTTGACCCAGGTCGAGAAGGCCTCGTCGGCGATCAGCGCCTGGTTCAGCTCGGTGACGATATAGCCGGGGCCGATCGCATTGACCTGGATATTATGCTTGCCGAGCTCGGCGGCGAGGCCGCGCGTCATCGTCTTCACCGCGCCCTTGGTGGCGGTATAGGGCACGATCGTCGGGCGGCCGAGCTCGCTCATCACCGAGCCGATGCTGACGATCTTGCCGCGCTTGCGCTCGACCATGCCCTTGGCCACCGCCCGCGTGACATAGAAGACCGAATGCAGGTTGGTCGCGACGATCTGATGCCAGTCGGCGGCAGCGAAATCGACAAAGGGGCCGCGCTTCTGCATGCCGGCATTGTTGATCAGGATGTCGATCGGCCCGGCTTTCGCCTCGACCATGGCGATGCCTTCCTCGACCGCATGCTGGTCGGTGACGTCGAAGGCGGCGACCGAGACCTCGCGGCCGGCATCGGCGATCGCCTTGCGGGCGGCCTCGAGCTTGGCCGTGTCGCGCCCGTTCAGCACGACATGGGCGCCGGCTGACGACAGGCCCTCGGCCATGGCGAGCCCGATGCCCTGGCCCGAGCCGGTGACCAGCGCGACCTTGCCTTCCAGATTGAACAGCGACAGCGACATGGGTGCCTCCCTCCTGCGGCGAAACGCCGGGCCGATTTGCGATTGCGCCGGCTCACTTGGTTTCGGTAAGCAGCTTTCAATCGATTAGACAATCGTCGGAACTATCATCTCCGGAGGGTCGCCATGCGCGCCGTCGTCATCCATTCCGAAAAGGACCTGCGTGTCGAGGAGACCACCGCGCCGGAGCTCGGTCCGCTCGATGTCCGCGTGAAGATCGAGGCCGGCGGCATTTGCGGCTCGGATCTGCACTACTATCTGCATGGCGGCTTCGGCACGATTCGCGTGCGCGAGCCGCTGATCCTCGGCCATGAGATCGCCGGCACGGTCGAGGCCGTCGGCGGCGAGGTTTCGCGGGTGAGGCCGGGCGACCGGGTCGCGGTCAATCCGAGCCGGGCCTGCGGGCGCTGCCGCTATTGCCAGATGGGCCTGCAGCAGCACTGCACGGATATGCTGTTCTATGGCAGCGCCATGCGCTTCCCCCATGTCCAGGGCGGCTTCCGCGACGTGCTGGTGATCGAGGAGCGCCAGGCGGTCAAGCTGCCGGGCCATGTGCCGGCGGCGCAGGCCGCCTTTGCCGAGCCGCTCTCTGTCTGCCTGCATGCGGTCAAGCGCGCCGGCCCGCTGCTCGGCAAGCGGGTGCTGGTGACAGGCTCGGGGCCGATCGGCGTACTGACCGTGGTGGCGGCCAAGGCTGCCGGGGCGGCCGAGATCGTCGTGACCGATGTGGTCGATGCGCCGTTGCCGACGGCGCTGAAGATGGGAGCGACCGGCGCCATCAACGTCTTGGCCGAGCCTGACAGGCTCAAGGCCGAGTACAGCGCGGAGAAGGGCGCTTTCGACGTGATGTTCGAGGCCTCGGGCAACCAGCATGCGCTGACCGGAGCCTTTGACGTCGTGCGCTCCGGCGGCGTGATCGTGCAGATCGGTGTCGGCGGCAATTTCACCTTGCCGATCAACGTGCTGGTCGCCAAGGAATTCGACCTGCGCGGCTCCTTCCGCTTCCACGAGGAGTTCGACTGGGCGGTGCAGATGATCGGCTCGGGCAGCGTCGATCTCTCGCCGCTGCTGACGGCGCAGATTCCCGTCGAGCGGGCGATCGAGGCGTTCGACCTCGCGGCTGACAAGTCGAAGGCGATGAAGGTCCAGCTCGTCTTTGGGTGAGTAGCGTCATCCCGTGCGCTGCTGCATGCAATGCTGTTGCGCAGACACGGGACCGTGTGACGAGAAGGCCCTCTTTTCGCCGGTACGGCGCCCTATTCTGAGGCCGGCCCCGCATCTGCGCAGCGGCACTGCGCGCCGCAGCGCGTGCGGGATGACACCTTCATCCGCCGCTTAGATTCTCGGACCGGATATCGTATCCGGTCCGAGGATCCAGCTTCTGGTTTTCGCATCGGCTTTTCCGAAAGCCGCAAGCCAGTTTTCGGGCCGATGCGCTAGAGCATTTCCGCGTTTCTCCGAATCGCGAAAATTCTCTAACCTTTTGTTTTAACGCATTTTCTTCACGCGAACCGGTGTCCACTTCGCTCGAAAATGCTCTAGAACAGCCCCTCGATCTGCCCGGCAGCATCGACATAGATCCGCTCCGCCGCAGGCTCCCGCGGCAAGCCGGGCATCGTCATGATGTCCCCGCAGATCGCGACGACGAAGCCGGCGCCGGCCGAGAGCCTCAGCTCGCGCACCGGGACGAGATGGCCGGAGGGCGCGCCGCGCAGCGTCGGGTCCGCCGAGAAGGAATATTGCGTCTTGGCTACGCAGATCGGCAGGTTGCCGTGGCCGGCTTCCTCCAGCTCGGCGAAGCGGGCGGCGACCTTCGGGCCGAGCGAGAGGCCGGAGGCGCCATAGATCTCGCGCGCGATCGTCTCGAGCTTCTGCTTGAGCGGCATCTCGTCGGGATAGAGCGGGGCGAAATCGGCCTCGCCGCCTTCGGCGAGATCGGCGACCTTATGCGCCAGTTCCTCCGCGCCCTTGCCGCCTTCGGCCCAGTGGCGGCAGATCACCGCCTCGACGCCGAGATGGTTGCGGCAATAATTGCGGATCAGCTCGTGCTCGGCATGGGTGTCGCTGGTGAAATTGTTGATCGCGACGATCGGCGGCACGCCGAATTTGCGGATGTTCTCGACATGGCGCGCGAGGTTGGAGAGCCCGGCCTGGAGCGCGTGCAGATCCTCGTGGCCGAGCGCCTCCTTGGCAAGGCCGCCATGCATCTTCAGCGCGCGCACGGTCGCGACGATCACCGCCGCATCCGGCCGCAGGCCGGCCTTGCGGCACTTGATGTCGAAGAATTTCTCGGCGCCGAGATCGGCCCCGAAACCAGCTTCGGTGATGACGTAATCGGCGAGCTTCAGCGCGGCGCGGGTGGCAATCACCGAGTTGCAGCCATGGGCGATGTTCGCGAAGGGGCCGCCATGGACGAAGGCCGGCGTGCCTTCCAGCGTCTGCACCAGATTGGGCATCAGCGCGTCCTTCAGCAGCACGCTCATCGCGCCGGTCGCCTTGAGTTCGGCTGCGGTGACCGGCTGCTTGCCACGGCTGCGGCCGACGACGATGCGGCCGAGCCGCTCCTCCAGATCGTCGAGATCCTTCGACAGGCAGAAGATCGCCATGACCTCGGAGGCGACGGTGATGTCGAAGCCGTCCTCGCGCGGGTAGCCGTTGCCGTTGCCGCCGAGCGAGGAGACGATGCTGCGCAACGCCCGGTCGTTCATGTCCATCACGCGCCGGAGCGCGATGTTGCGGGCGTCGAGATCGAGTTTGTTGCCCCAGTAGACATGGTTGTCGAGCAGCGCCGCCAGCAGGTTATGGGCGCTGGTGATGGCGTGGAAATCGCCGGTGAAATGCAGGTTGATCTGCTCCATCGGCACGACCTGGGCATAGCCGCCGCCGGCCGCGCCGCCCTTCATGCCGAAGCAGGGGCCGAGCGAGGGCTCGCGCAGCGCGATCATGACGTTCTTGCCGATCCGCCTCAGCCCGTCGCCGAGGCCGACCGTGGTGGTGGTCTTGCCTTCGCCTGCCGGCGTCGGGTTGATCGCCGTGACGAGGATCAGCTTGCCATCGGGGCGCGAGGCGAAATCAGGGATTTCCGCCGTGTCGACCTTGGCGATGTACTTGCCGTAGGGATTGAGGGCTTGCTCGGGGATGCCGGCCGTTTCGGCGACGGCGGCGATCGGCTTCAGCCGAGCGGAGCGGGCAATCTCGATATCGGTCGGCATTCGGTCCTCTTGGGCCGCGTCGGAGCATGCAGCCTCTATGCGGAATCGGGCGGCACAGTGCCGCGAAATGCGATGCACTGCCAGTGCCCCTCGCAATGCCAGAGGCATGCCGCCCTGTGAAGCCTGTGTCTTTTGACGCATGTGCCGCGTTGCACGCCTGCTATTGCTGCGGTCGTGGCACGGTGGCAATCAGATGTGAGCCAGCGTTCGGGTGCGGGGCCTTTGCCGGCGGGCTTGGGGGACTATGCCGTAATGGCAGACGAGACTTGGCCGATTGGCGGCGGCGAGGCTGGGCGCTTGCTGCGCGGCTTCAGCGAATCCTCGTCCGCGCTCGGTGCGCCCTCGGCCTGGCCCGCCGCCCTGAAAGCGGCAGCGCAGCTGATGCTCTCGTCGCCGACGCCGATGACGCTGTTCTGGGGCGACAAGGGCTTCATGGTCTATAACGACGCCTACGCGGTCATCGCGGGGGCGCGGCATCCGGGCATCCTCGGCAAGAGCGTGTTCGAGGCCTGGCCCGAAGTGCTCGAGTTCCATCGCGACGTGATGGCCAAGGTGCTCGGTGCGGGCGGGCAGCTCTCCTATCGCGACCTGCCGCTCGAGCTGCACCGCAACGGGCGGGCGGAAGAGGTCTGGCTGAATGTCGATTACAGCCCGATCCTCGACGAGGCTGGCGAGCCGGCCGGCGTGCTGGCGATCGTCCTCGAGACGACGGAAGCGGTGCGCACCAAGCTGGCGCAGGAAGCGGCCGAGCAGGCTCTGCGGGCGCGCGAGCGCCAGCTGGCGCGGGTGCAGAAGATCGGAAAGGTCGGCGGGCTCGAGGTCGGCCTGCGCGAGGGCTTCGTCAACAAGCGTTCGCCGGAATATCTGGTGCTGCACGGCTTGCCGCCAGAGGCGGTGAACGAGAGCCATGAGGATTGGGTGCGGCGCATCCACCCGCAGGATCGCATCACGACCGAGGGCCATTTCCGCGAGGCGGTGGCCGGCACGGCGACGGACTATCATGCGGAATACCGGATCATCCGGCCCTCGGACGGGGCCTTGCGCTGGATTTCCGCGAATGCCGAGATCGAGCGCGACGAGGCCGGCAAGCCGCTCAGGCTGGTCGGCGCGCATATCGACATCACCGAGCGCAAGGAGGCGGAGGCACAGCAGCGCCTGCTGCTGCAGGAACTGGCGCATCGGGTCAAGAACTCGCTGGCGATGATCCAGGCCATCGCCTCGCAAACCTTCCGCAGCGCGACCTCGCTGGAAGCAGCGAACGAGACCTTCAGTGCGCGGCTCGCAGCGCTGTCGCGGGCGCATGATCTCCTGGTGCACGGCAACTGGTCGAGGGCGACGCTGCGCGACGTCGTCACCGGGGTCATCGGCATCCAGGGCGAGCCGGAGCGCTTCTCGATCAGCGGTCCCGCCGTCGCGGTCGGCCCCAAGCCGGCCCTCTCGCTTTCGCTGATCCTGCACGAGCTTGGCACCAATGCCGTCAAATATGGCGCGCTCTCCAATCAGACCGGGCGGGTCGACGTGACCTGGCGGATCGACGAGATCGAAGGCGAGCCGCATTTCCGGCTGCGCTGGCAGGAGAGCGGCGGCCCGCTGGTGACGCCGCCGGCCCGTCGCGGCTTCGGCTCGCGGCTGATCGAGCGCTCCTTCCCGTCGCAGCGGGCGCGGGTCGAGAACGCGTTTCCGCCCGCCGGCGTCGTCTTCACGCTCGATGCGCCGCTGGCGGCGCTGGGCGCGGAGGAAAATGGCGAAGAAGGACACTAGCGCATTTCCGCGTTTCTTCGAATCGCGGAAATGCTCCATCTATTTGTTTTGACGCATTTTCTTCACGCGAACCGGTATCCACTTCGCTCGAAAATGCTGTAGATCATCGGACCGGATACCGCACCCGGTCCGATGGTCAAGCTCCTTGTTTTCGCATCGGCTTTTCCGAAAGCCGCAATCCACTTTTCGGGCCGATGATCCACCCGAACGCGCCGAAACGGTCCGCCGCTCACGCCACCAGGTTGGCGTTCTGCGGGAAGAGGAACTTGCGCGCTTCCTCGTCCATCTCGGCCTTGAAGGCGAACTGGTCCTTGAGCGCCATCGCGCGCTGGGCGGCGGGCCGCGCCGAAATCTCGTCGAGATGGCGCTTGATGTTGGGAATCTGGCTGAAGATCTCCTCGCCGAGCGCGAAGGGGATGCGCGTCGCCCAGCCCCAGACGGCCATGTCGACCAGCGTGTAGCTGTCGCCGAGCATGTAGCGGTGCTTGCCGAGCTGGGCCTCGATCAGGCCCCAATGGCGCTTGGCCTCGTAGCTGTAGCGGTTGATCGCGTAGGGGATCTTCTCCGGCGCGGCGCGGGTGAAATGCACGGCCTGGCCGCAATAGGGGCCGATGCCGGTGGCGACGAACATTAGCCAGGACAGCATCTGGCCGCGCGCCTCCGGCGTGTTCTCGGGCAGGAACTGGCCGGTCTTCTCGGCGAGGTAGAGCAGGATGGCGCTGCTGTCGAAGATCTTCACGTCACCATCGGTCAGGGCCGGGGTCTTGCCATTGGGATTGATCGCCAGGAATTCGGGCTTGAACTGATCGCCGCGACGGGTGTCGACCGGCACCATCTCGTAGGGCAGGCCGGCCTCTTCCAGGAACAGCGCGACCTTCGCCGGATTGGGCGATGGGTGGTAGTAGAGCTTGATCATCAGGGTCTCCGGGCAATCAGCGGCGCGCGGTGGCGTAGGGAACGAGATCGGTCAGCGCCGCGATGGTGAGATCGGCGGCGAGGCCAAGCTGCTCGGGCTGCATGCGCAGGGCCTTGAACAGGGTCTTGGCGCCGACGAGGCTGGCCTGCTCCAGCTCTGCGCGCAAGATGGCGGGCGGAATGCGCTCGATGCGCGCCACGCTGAAGCCATGCGCCTTGGCGCCTGCAATGTCGAAGCCATTGGAGGAGACGAAGAGGATCTCGTCGCGGCTGAGGCCGAGCCGTTTCTCGACCAAGGCATAGCCGCGCGGATCCGGCTTGTAGATGCCGATCTCGTCGACGCTGATCACGGTCTCGAGCAGCCCGTCGATACCGGCGTGATGGATGAGCCGCTTCAGCATCGCGGGGCTGCCATTCGAATAGATTGCGAGACGAAAGCCGGACAGTGACGTCAGCGCCTGCCGCGCCTCGGGATAGAGCGCGAGCGCGTCATAGGCTTCGGCGATCTTGGCGATCAGCTCGGGCGTGGCGGCGAGGCCGAGCGTCTTCAGGGTGAAATCGAGCGACTCGCAGGTGACGGCCCAGAAATCCTCGTAGCGGCCCATCAGCGCCCGCAGCCAAGTGTATTCGAGCTGCTTCAGCCGCCAGATCTGGGTGATCGTCTCGCCGCGGCCGGGAAACGCGGCATCGGTGACGCCGGCGACCGACTGCACGTCGAACAATGTGCCATAGGCATCGAAGACCAGAGCCTTGAGCGCCATCTGCGTCTCCTCGGGTTTTGTTCCGCAGGGCCGGGTTTCCTTCTTAGCACTCGCGCCGTCGGCGGCGAGCGTGATATCCGCACGGGCAGTTTTCACAGATGCCGAAGGTCGCGCCATGTCCAACCGCCCCGTGATGCTGATGATCCTCGATGGCTGGGGCTGGCGCGAAGAGAGCGAGAACAACGCTGTCAGGCTGGCGAAGACACCGAACTTCACCCGCTATTGGGAAAGCTCGCCGCATGGCTTCCTGAAGACGTCGGGCCTCGATGTCGGCCTGCCTGATGGACAGATGGGCAATTCCGAGGTCGGCCATCTCAATCTCGGCGCTGGCCGCGTGGTCATGCAGGACCTGCCACGGATCAACCAGGCGATCGCCGACGGTTCGATCGACAAGGCTCTGGAGGCCAGCGGGCTTATCGCCAAGCTGAAGCAAAGCGGGGGCGCTTGCCACCTCCTCGGCCTCGTCTCGCCCGGCGGCGTGCATGCGCATCAGGACCATGCAGTGGCGCTGGCGAAGCTGGTGACGGCGCAAGGCGTCAAGGTGAACGTCCATATCTTCACGGACGGCCGCGATACGCCGCCGCAATCGGCCGCCGACTATGTCCGTGACTTCGTCGCGGCGCTGCCGGAGGGGGCGCGCGTCGCCAGCCTGTCGGGCCGCTATTACGCGATGGATCGCGACAATCGCTGGGAGCGGGTCGAGCAAGCCTGGAAGGCCATGGTCCTAGGCGAGGGCAAAGGCTTTGCCAGCGCCGAGGCTGCGATCGCCGGCTCTTATGCCGACGGGGTCAATGACGAGTTCATCGTCCCCGCCGTGATCGGCTCCTATGGCGGCATGAAGGACGGCGACGGACTGCTCAGCTTCAATTTCCGCTCCGACCGCATCCGCGAGATCCTGACGGCGGTGCTGGAACCGGAATTTTCAGGCTTTGCGCGCTCGCGCGTGCCGACGCTGGTGGGAGCGGTCTCGATGACCTCCTACAGCGCCGAGCTCGACAGGCGCATGGGGGTGCTGTTCGCGCCGCAGACGCTGGCCAACGGCCTGGGCGAGACGGTCGCGAAGGCCGGCCTGAAGCAGGTGCGCATGGCGGAGACCGAGAAATATCCGCATGTCACCTATTTCTTCAATGGCGGCGAGGAGACGCCCTCTCCCGGCGAGGACCGCGTGATGGTGCCATCGCCCAAGGTCGCGACCTATGACCTGCAGCCGGAGATGTCGGCGCCGGAGCTGACCGAGAAGGCGGTCGAGGCGATCTCGTCGGGACAATACGATCTCGTGGTGCTGAACTTCGCCAATCCGGACATGGTCGGCCATACCGGCGTGCTTGCGGCTGCGATCAAGGCGGTCGAGACGGTCGATACCGGGCTCGGACGCATCGCCGAGGCGGTGCTGAAACAGGGCGGCGCGCTGCTCGTCACCGCCGATCACGGCAATTGCGAGCTGATGGTCGATCCGAAGACCGGCAAGCCGCATACCGCACATACGACCAACCCGGTGCCGATCATGCTGATCGGGGGCGAGGCCAAGGCGCTCGCGAATGGGCGGTTGGCCGATATCTCGCCGACGCTGCTGAAGCTGATGGGGCTGGAGCAACCGGCTGAGATGACGGGTGGGTCGCTGCTGCGCTGAGGCGCTAGAGCATTTCCGCGTTTCCTCGAATCGCGAAAATTCTCTATCTACTTGCTTTGACGCATTTCCTTCACGCCGGTATCCACTTCGCTCGAAAATGCTCTAGTCGTCATGGTCGGGCTTGTCCCGACCATCCCTGTCTTCTTCGATGGGGGACGGTGTTCAAGACCTGGATGCTCGGCACGAGGCCGAGCATGACGGTCGTGCCTGCTCTCGAGGTCTCAGAAGCTATAGCCCAGCTTCACCTTCACCAGATGCTGGCTGAAATTGGTCAGGTCGAGATTGCCGGGCTCGCCCTTGGCCTTGCCGCCGAGCTGGATGTTGTAGGCGGCCGAGATCGCCAGATCCTTCGTCGCCTGCCAGTAGATGCCGGGGCCGGCGAAGGTGGCATAGCCCGCCTCCTTGCTGAAGCCGAGCGTGTTATAGGCGCGCATATGGCGGACCTCGCCGCTCAGATAGACGCTGTCCACGATTTGCCAGGCGAGCGAGCCGGAGAGCGTGAAGGTTGCGGAGCGGGCGTAAGGATCGGGCCCTGTCCAGGTCATGTCCTGCGAGACATTGAGTGCGGCGTAGAGCTTGCCCGGGATCAGCGTCGTGTCGGCGAAGAGGCGCAGGCCCGTGTTGTAGACGGTGAAGCGGCCGGCGCCCTCGGGGTCGATGCGGTTGAAGCTCGGATCGACCACCGCGGTCAGGCCGATGCCGTGCGCGTCGCGGGTGAGCAGCTTGTACTTCATCTCGATGCCGGCGCCGAAGGCGCGCTCGTCGGCACTGAAGCCGCCGACCGAGGCATTGGTGAAGTTGCCGAGCAGGTAGGGACCGACCTCCATGCAGGGGAAGAGCCCGTAGGAGCCCTGGAGCTGGCCGCCATGGCTGTTCGACCGTCCGGTCCGCGTGCCGAAGGCGCCGCCATAGGTGAAGCTTGGGCCGAAGGAGCCGACATCGGCGACATCCGAGCCGGTGGTGAAGCCGAAAGCGTCGGTGGGGATGCTCTCGCTCTCGGAACAGGCCGAGGCTGGCGGCGGGGCTGCCGGGGCGGCTTTGCGCGAGGGCAGGTCGGCGGCGAAGGCGGCGGTCACGCCGGCGCTGAGGAGCAGAGCGGCGGCGGCGAGCTTGAGCGGCATCGGGCAGGTCCTATTACGTCGCCAGAATGGTCAAGATGCAAATGATTTGCAATAGCGATCTTGCCGATTCCGACGACGGAAGCATCGTTCACGGCCGCCGATAAAGCGAGAGCCCGCAAGGCGACGCTAATGTAATAAAGTAACATGTTGCGCCGCGGCAACAGCCTCGCTCACGGCAACGGGAGGGAGGCCAGCCGGGCGAAGGCGCGCGGCGCGATCTCCTCGAGCGCGGCGACCGGCTTCCAGGCGGCGGCATGGACTTCCTCCTCCTGCGCCACCAGCGCGAGAGCGGGGTCGGCGAGGAAGAGATATTGCAGGTCGTGATGGATATGCGCCGGCTCGCCGCGCGACGGCTTGCCCGGTACGTCATGGCTGTCTATGGCGAAGGGCAGGTCGTCGCCGCGATGCCAGGGATGCAGCCTGAGGCCGGCGACGCCGGTCTCCTCGACCGCCTCGCGCGCCGCCGACTGGTGGAAAAGTTCGGCCGGCTCGTAATGCCCGCCGGGCTGGAGCCAGCGGCCGATCACGACATGGTCGATCAACAGGACCTGTTCATGGCCGGGCGAGAGCACGATGGCGCTGGTGGTGACATGGCCGGGGAAGGTGTCGCGGCTGTCGAGCGCGTGACCTTGCGCGATCTGCCAGCGCAGCAGGGCGAGATGCTCACGCGGGCTGGCGACCTCGGCGCGGAAGCGGGTGACGAGCGGCTCGAGCCGGGCGAGGAAGGATGTCGAGGTCATGGTGCTTGCTAGCTGATTCCCCTCCGCGATGGGTATGTCATGTGCTTGCAATCCACGCGCCCCAGCTTGGGTGCCCAGCAATCGGGTGGACGCCGGCCTTCCTGGCATTGCCCCGGGCCGCCGGGCCTGAACGCCGCTCACGTCTTCTCCAACACTCTGCTCGATGCAGCCAATTCAACCGGAGACGTCGACGCTTTCGTCTCGCGCCTGATCGCGATCGTGAACGGCCTGGACGATGCCGAGTTCCAGCCGGCCCGGTTCGAGAATGGCGGGCTGCGGTCGGGCTGAGGCCAGTCATTGCAACGGCAGGCGATACTCCTCGAAGTCGCCGTTCTTCTTGCCGTCATAACCGACGAGAAGGATCACGCCGTCCCTCGTCTCGGCGAGCAGCGTGACCACCTCCGCCTTGGCATTCCGCTTTTGCCGGAGTTCGCCGAGTTCCCGGGCTGCGTCCGGCTGGCGCGGATCGACCAGGATCAGCGCGTAGGGGACATCCTCCTCCTGGCGCGCGCCGACCAGTGCGATGAGCCTGCCGTCGGCAAGTGCGGCGAGATCGCGGATGCCACGGTCCTTGCCCGCATCGAATGCGACGATCTCGGGCTCGGCCCCAAGCGATCCGTGACCCGGCGCGAACAGCGCCGAGACGCTGGTGCCGACCAGTACGGCGCGACCGCCTGGCGCGGGAGCACGCAGCCCGGCCCACAGCCGGTCGCCGACCACCGCCACGCCTTCGATATTGAGCCCATCCGCGCTCATCAGATCCTTGCCGAAGAAGGCACCGGCGGCGCCGGCTTGCCGCAATGCGTCGCCGAGCCGGTAGGTCAGTTCGGCCGGCCCCTCGGGCTTGCCGGCGGCATCGACCTTGATCCGCGCCAGATGGAATGAGGAGAGGCGGAATTCGCCGGTATTGCGCGAGCAGCCATGCGAGCCGACGACATAAAAATAGGGCGCCGCGTAGGCGACGCCCTCGCTGTCGAATTCGCCGAACGAGCCCGGTTTCGGACAGGCGACCGAGGGCGTGGCGCCGAGCGTCGCGGCCGAAGGCTTGTCGCCGATGAGCGCGACTGTCTTGCCGGGCTTGATGCGCTTGCCCTTCAGCGTTGCGAATTGGGCAACGATATTCTCGTCATTGGCGAGCAGGCAGCGGCGCTCGCCATCATTCCGGGGCAGGCAGGCCAGGCCGCTGACATCCTTGGCGGGCTTGCTGGGCGTCTTGCCCGTGAAATCCGCGCTTGCCTGGATCTTGCGTTCCGGCTGCAATGGTTTGGCCGATGACGGACATGCGGATAACAGCAGGACGATCGCGCAGGCTACCGGGGCGAAGAGAGCAGGTTGCATCGCGTCCTCCAAGCTTACCTCTGATTGAGCGCACTTCGCCTGCTTTTGTCAAAACCGTCTGCCCGGACGGAGTGTGAGGCGAGCCGGGAGTCCGGCTCGCCCCTGTCGATCAGCCCTTGATGAAGGCGAGCAGGTCTGGATTGACGATCTCGGGATGGGTCGTGCACATGCCGTGCGGCAGTCCCTCATAGGTCTTGAGCGTGCCGTTCTTGAGCAGCTTCACCGCGAGCGGCGCCGAGTCGGCATAGGGGACGATCTGGTCGTCGCTGCCATGCATCACCAGGACGGGGACCTCGATCGTCTTCAGGTCCTCGGTGAAATCGGTCTCCGAGAAGGCCTTGATGCAATCGTAATGGGCCTTGGCGCCGCCCATCATGCCCTGCCGCCACCAATTGTCGATCAGGCCCTGGGAGACCTTCGCGCCCGGCCGATTGAAGCCGTAGAAGGGGCCGGCCGGCACCTCGATGTAGAACTGGGCGCGGTTGGCGGCGAGCGCTTCACGGAAGCCGTCGAACACCTCGAGCGGCAGGCCGCCGGGATTCTTCTCGGACTTGACCATGATCGGCGGCACGGCGCCGATCAGCACCGCCTTGGCGACACGGCCGGGCTCGGCGCGGGCGACGTAATGAGCGACTTCGCCGCCGCCGGTGGAGTGGCCGATATGGACGGCGTTCTTGAGGTCGAGCGCCCTGGCCAGCTCGATCACGTCGGCGGCGTAGGTGTCCAACTCGTTGCCGGTCGCGGTCTGGCTGGAGCGGCCATGGCCGCGGCGATCATGCGCGATCACCCGGAAGCCCTGATGCAGGAAATACAGCATCTGGTTGTCCCAATCGTCGGCGCTGAGCGGCCAGCCATGGTGGAAGACGATCGGCTGCGCATCCTTCGGGCCCCAGTCCTTGTAGAAGATCTCGGTGCCGTCCTTGGTGGTGATCGTGCTCATCTGTCGCTTCCTTCGGCTTCCGGGCGGCAGGAGCGTCGCCCTTCGATGTGGACGGTTATAGGCGGAGCGGTGCATGCTGCCGCTTGGCGGAACCGACAATGTGCGGGGCAAAACTGACAACATGACTACAGGCCGGCAAATCATCGCAGAGATCGGGCTGCTGCTCTATCCCGATGTGCAGCTTGCGGCCGTCTATGGCCTCACCGATCTGTTTCGGATAGCCGGCGAAATGAGCGAGGCGAACCGAGGGCCGGATGGGCCGGTGATCCGCGTGAGCCATTGGCGCCAGAGCGCGGATGGCGACGATGTCGAATGCGTCTTCGACAGCCATCCGGGCATGCCCAACAGGCCGGGGCACCTGATCGCCCCGCCGAGCCTGATCATGCCGGCGAAGATGCAGCCTATGCGCGGCTTCGTGAGCTGGCTGGCCGAGCGCCATGGCGAGGGCACGACGCTGTGCTCGGTCTGCGCCGGCGCCTTCCTGCTCGGCGAGACCGGTCTGCTCGAAGGCCGCGAGGCGACGACGCATTGGGCCTTCGCCGAGGAGTTGGCCGCGCGCTTCCCGGCGATCCGCGTCGATACCGACCGGATGGTGATCGACGATGGCGACATCATCACCGCCGGCGGCATCCTGGCCTGGACCGATCTCGGGCTCACCCTGGTCGAGCGGCTGCTCGGACCGAGCATCATGCTGGAGACGGCGCGCTTCCTGCTGATCGACCCGCCGGGCCGCACGCAGCAGCCCTATGATCATTTCGTGCCGAAGCTCGACCATGGCGACGCCGCGATCCTGAAGGTGCAGCATTGGCTGCAGGCGACCGGCGCCAAGGATCATACGGTTCCGGAACTGGCAAAGCGGGCGGGATTGGAGGAGCGCACCTTTCTGCGCCGCTTCCGCAAGGCGACGGGCCTGCGCTCGACCGAATATGCCCAGCAGATCAGGATCGCCAAGGCGCGCGAGGCGCTGGAACTCAGCCGTCGGCCGGTGGCGCAGATCGCCTGGGAGGTGGGCTATGGCGACGCCTCCGCCTTCCGCAAGCTGTTCCAGCGCGTCACCGGCCTCGCGCCGGCGGATTATCGCCGCCGCTTCGGCGTTGCCGGCTGAGCCGCTCAAAAACCCTCTCCAGCGCTGATCCTCGCAACGCCCGGCGGCTGGCCCGCGCTTTGCGCTGATCCTGATCGACAGGGCTACCACCGGCCTAAGCCGTACCAAATCGAGACGATCAGGTTCAATTCAACACAACTGGGGACGACATGTCGCAGCGTCAGCGTTCATCACGGCTATCGCGTATTCTCGAGCGCCTGAGGAAGCGCAAGCTCGCCGAGAAGAAGGCTGCAGCGCAGGCGCAGGGGGGAGACAATGCCACCCAGCGGCCGGAGCATTCCGCGCAGCAGGCTGCCTCGAAGACCGAGCAGAAGAACTGAGTTCCGCCGCGAGCGCTGTTGTTCGGCTGGAGCCGGCCGGACTATAGCGCTCGGACGGGATCATTGGACTGAGCGCGATCTGGAAAGCCGATGCGCTTCCCAGATCTCGCGGAAGAGCCGGTGAATCCGCCTCTCAACTATTGATAGAGACGCGCGATCAGATCGGCGCGTGCTCCAGTGTCGTCGGCCGAGGGCTCAGCCGAGCTTGGCGTAGGCCGGGAGCGTCAGGAACTCCTCGAATTCCGGCGCGAGCGAGAGCTTCGAGAAGATCTCGATCGCCTCGGGGAAGCGGCCCTTGGCATAGTTGTCAGGGCCGACCTCACCCTTGACGCGCTCCATCTCCTCGCTGAGGCAGCGCTTGAACAGGTCCTTGCTGACCTTGGCTCCGCCTTCGAGCTCAACGCCGTACTGGACGAACTGCCAGATCTGGGCGCGGCTGATCTCGGCGGTCGCGGCATCTTCCATCATGTTGTAGATCGGCACGGCGCCGCGGCCGCGCAGCCAGGCTTCGAGATACTGCACGCCGACGCGGATGTTCTCGCGGAAGCCGGCCTCGGTGCGCGTGCCCTCATGGATCTCGAGCAGGTCGGCGCGGCCGATCTCGGCATTGCCGAGCGGCCGGGCAAGCTGGTTGGCCTGCGGCATCAGCCGGTCGAACACCTCGTTGGCGACCGGGACGAGATCGGGATGCGCGACCCAGGTGCCATCATGTCCGTCGCCGGCTTCGCGCTCCTTGTCGGCGCGGACCTTGGCAAAGGCGGCCTCGTTGGCGGCGGGATTGTTCTTGACCGGGATCTGCGCGGCCATGCCGCCCATCGCGAAGGCGCCGCGTTTGTGGCAGGTCTTGATCAGCAGCAGCGAATAGGCGCGCAGGAAGGCCTTGCTCATCACGACCTGCGAGCGGTCGGGCAGGACATAGGCCTGGTTGCGGGCGAGCTTCTTGATGAAGGAGAAGATGTAGTCCCAGCGGCCGCAATTCAGGCCGGCGATATGGTCCTTCAGCTCGTAGAGGATCTCGTCCATCTCGAAGGCGGCCGGCAGCGTCTCGATCAGGACCGTGCCCTTGATCGTGCCGTTCTTCAGGCCGAGCGCGGTCTGGGCGGCGACGAAGACGTCGTTCCAGAGGCGCGCTTCCAGATGGGTCTCGAGCTTGGGTAGGTAGAAATAGGGGCCCGAGCCGGCCGCGAGCGCGGCCTTGGCGCAATGGAACATGTAGAGGCCGAAATCGACCAGCGCGCCTGAGGCGATCTCGCCGTCGATCTCGATATGGCGCTCCGGCAGGTGCCAGCCGCGCGGGCGGATGATCAGCACGGCGGTCTTGGCGCCGAGCTTATAGGCCTTGCCGGTATTCGGATCGGTGAAGTCGATCTGGTTGGCCCAACGATCTTTCAGGTTGATCTGGCCCTCGACCATGTTGGCCCAGACCGGCGAGGACGCGTCCTCGAAATCGGCCATGAAGACCTTCGCGCCCGAATTCAGCGCGTTGACGATCATCTTGCGGTCGACCGGGCCGGTGATCTCGACACGGCGGTCCTGCAGGTCGGCCGGGATCGGTGCGACCTTCCAGTCGCCCTCGCGGATATGCTTGGTCTCGGCCAGGAAATCCGGGGTCTCGCCGGTATCGAAGCGCTTCTGGCGCTCGGCGCGCAGGGCCAGCAGGCGCTTGCGGGTCTCGTTGAAGCGGCGCTGCAGATCGGCGACGAAGGCGAGCGCGTCATGGGTCAGGACCTCGTCGAAACGGGGGCCGATCGCGCCGGTGATGACGACGCCCTTGGGCAGGTTCAGACTGGTCGACATGGCTGCACTCGCTGATGGTTTCGTTCCAGGTGGGACTTATCGCTCCGAATGACTTTCGCCGGTAGCCGCGGGAAGCGCGAGCACTTGTTCCGGAAATGAAAAGATAGCGCGGTGCTCAGCGGCCTCCGAGTTCCCTGAACCTTGCAACGAAACGGTCCTGCGCCTGTTCCGTCGAAAGCGGCTTCAGCCAGTCCATCACGGCTGGTGGCAGAGGCTGCGGGCGGCCGAAGAATTTCAGCGCTTCCGCGCGGTCGAAACCCGCCAGTTCCGTAGCCTCGAAGAAGGCCGAAATCTTGTCCGCGTCCTTGGTCTTGCGGGCGAGCGTCTCCGGCGTCGTCGCCGGCAGGCCGAAGCGCAGGTGGATCGCCGTCAGCAGGCGCAGTTCGACGCTCTTATAGGCATCGCCCATCACGACCTTGAACGGTGAGATCATGTCGCCGATGACGTATTCCGGCGCATCGTGCAGCAGCGCCACCAGTCGCCAGGCATCCGACCAGTCGGGGTTGAGATGTCCCGCGATCGCTTCGACCAGCAGGCAATGCTGCGCCACCGAAAAGGAATGGGCGCCGATCGTCTGGCCGTTCCAGCGCGCGACGCGGGCGAGGCCATGGGCGATGTCGTCGATCTCGATATCGAGGGGCGAGGGGTCGAGCAGGTCGAGGCGGCGGCCCGACAGCATGCGCTGCCAGGCCCTCGGCGGGGCGGGAGCTTTTGCCATGCTCAGGCGGCTGGCCTGCTGTCGCGAGCCAGGGCGGCGCATTCCTGCCAGCGGAAGCAGCCGGTGACATGGTCGTTGACCAAGCCGCAGGCCTCCATGAAGGCGTAGACGATGGTCGGGCCGCAAAAGGTGAATCCGGCGGCCTTGAGTTGCTTCGAAATCGTCTCCGACACCTTGGTCTGGGTCGGGACCTCCTCATGCGTGCGGAAGGCGTTCTGGACGACGCGGCCGTCGAGATGGTTCCAGAGGAAATCGGCGAAGGGCTGCTTCTCGCTGATCTTCAGATAGGCCTGGGCGCTCTTGATCGTGCCCTCGATCTTGCCGCGATGGCGGATGATGCCGGCGTCCGCCAGCAGGCGCTGGACATCGGCCTCGCTGAAGCTGGCAACTTTCTCCGGCTCGAAGCCGGCGAAGCCGGCGCGGAAGGCGTCGCGCTTGCGCAGGATGGTGATCCAGGCGAGCCCGGCCTGGAAGCCGTCGAGGATCAGTTTTTCCCAGAGCGCGCGGGAATCATATTCCGGCACGCCCCATTCGGTGTCGTGATAGGCGAGGTAGAGCGGATCGGTGCCCGGCCAGACACAGCGGAACTTGCCGTCGGGCCCTTCGACTGCTGCGCGCCCGGTCATGCTGCGGCTCCAAAGCCGGGCTCGCCCGGGAAGGGGAAGCGCAGGAAAGCGGGCTTCTCCAAGGTGAAGGCAAGGCCGCCGCCTTCGAGCGCATGGCCTTCCGCCAGCGCGTCGGCGACGCGGTCGAGCCGGAGCATGGCGATGCCGCGGCCGCCGGCGGCCGACCCGACGCGGCCGAGCGCCTTGCCGCCGGCCGTCGCCTCGACGCCGATTTCGGGATTCAGGCCCTCGGTGAAGGCGACCGGCACGGCGCGGGTGCGGGCGGTGCCGCGATGCTGCATGCGGGAGACGACCTCCTGGCCGATATAGCAGCCTTTCTTGAAGGAGACGCCACCGAGCTGATCGAACAGGGCCTCGTGCGGGAAGGTGTCGTTATAGGCAAAGTCGCGGCCGCCATCGGGAATGCCGAGCGCGATGCGGCGCGAATGATAGGCGTCCATGTCCTCCGCCGCGATCTCCTCGACGCCGTCGCGATCGGTGATGGCGCGGTCGCCGAGCTCCGGCAGGCGCGGATCGGCAAAGACCAGGCCGGCATCCTCCGGCAGCTTGCCGCCATCGGTCGCGGCGATCACGGCGCTCGCTTCGCTGAGATCGTCGAGCGCGACCTTGGCGCGCAGCTTGTAGAGTTTCAGTCGCTTCATCAGATCGGGCACCTGGAGGAGCGGCACGTCGAGCAGGAAGCCGCCTCCTTCCGCCTCCGGCACCGCGATCACCAGAAAATCGCTGATGATCTTGCCTTGCGGTGTCAGGAGCCCGCCATAGCCGGCGCGCTCGGCCGTGACGAGGTCCATCTCGTTGGTGACGATATTCTGCAGGAAGTCGCGCGCATCCTCGCCGCTGACGCGGATGACGCCGCGGTCCTTGAGATGGGCCGCCTTGAGATGGCCGCCCTTGTGATGACTTGCCGACATGGAACGCGTTCTCGATTCTGGCTGGACGCCGGTTCCTGCGATAGGTAGGCCGCTTCAGTCCCTTCCTCAACCAGCAGGACCGTTCCCATGCCGCAGAGCTATGATGTCATCCTGAAGGGCGGCACGGTGGTGAACCAGGACGGGCGCGGCGAGCGCGATCTCGGGGTCACCGGCGGCAAGATCATGGCCATCGGCGACCTGAGCCAGGCCTCGGCCGGCGAGGTGGTCGATTGCCGGGGGCTGCATATCCTGCCCGGCGTGATCGACAGCCAGGTGCATTTCCGCGAGCCGGGGCTCGACCACAAGGAAGACCTGGAGAGCGGCTCGCGCGCCGCTGCGCTCGGCGGAGTGACCTGCGTCTTCGAGATGCCGAACACGAACCCGCAGACGGTGACGCCGGAGGCGCTGGCCGACAAGATCAGGCGCGGCACGCATCGCATGCATTGCGATTTCGCCTTCTGGGTCGGCGGCACGCATGAGAATGCGCATGAGGTCGCCGATCTCGAACGCCTGCCGGGTGCGGCCGGCATCAAGGTGTTCATGGGCTCCTCGACCGGCGATCTCCTGGTCGAGGATGACAAGGGCGTCGCCGAGATCCTGAAGCGCACGCGCCGGCGCGCCGCCTTCCACTCCGAAGACGAGATGATGCTGCGCGAGCGGATGAACCTTCGCGTCGAAGGAGATCCGTCGAGCCACCCGGTCTGGCGCTCGCCCGAGGTCGCGTTGACCTGCACCAAGCGGCTGGTCCGGATCGCGCGGGAGACCGGTGCGCGGGTGCATATCCTGCATATCTCGACCGGCGAGGAGATGGTCTTCCTAAGGGATCACAAGGATGTCGCGACCGTCGAGGTGCTCCCGAACCATCTGACGCTTGTGGCGCCGGATTGCTACGAGCGGCTCGGCACCTATGCCCAGATGAACCCGCCGATCCGTGACGACAGCCATCGCCAGAGAATCTGGTGGGGTGTCGAGCAGGGCATCGTCGACGTGCTCGGCTCGGACCATGCGCCGCATACGCATGAGGAGAAGCACCACGCCTATCCGGCCAGCCATTCAGGCATGCCGGGCGTGCAGACGCTGGTCCCGATCATGCTCGACCATGTCAATGCCGGGCGGCTGACGCTGGAGCGCTTCGTCGATCTTTCCAGCCATGGCCCGCAGCGCATCTTCGGGCTGGAGGGCAAGGGCCGGATCGCGGTCGGCTACGATGCCGACTTCACGATCGTGGACATGAAGCGGCGCGAGACGATCACGAATGACTGGATCGCCTCGAAATGCGGCTGGACGCCCTATGACGGCGTCACCGTCACCGGCTGGCCGGTCGGTACCTATGTGCGCGGCAAGAAGGTGATGTGGGAGCGCGAGCTGGTGACGCCTTCGCAGGGCGAGCCGGCGCGCTTCCTCGAGGCCCTGCCGCGGGCGGTGTGAATCTCGACGCGCCATTTCCGGAGCACAGCGTAGCGACGACGCGGCTTCGCCGCTTGTCCGGGATGAGGTCGAAAGCCAGCTGAAAAGAAAAATGCGACGGGGCTCGAAATTTTTTCGAGCCCCGTGTCGATTCCCGTCGATCCCGTTCGTCGTGACGGCAGAGACCCGATGCACAAGCCCGTGCGACGGTCCTCACGAACGGAGAATCGAGATGAGAAAAGTCGTTGCCGCCACCTTCCTGTCCCTCGATGGCGTGATGCAGGCGCCGGGCGGCCCGGAAGAGGACGTTGCCGGCGGTTTCAGCCATGGCGGCTGGACCTTCCACTACTGGGACGAGGTCATGGGCGAGGCGATGGGCAAGGCCTTCGAGACGCCCTTCGATCTGCTGCTCGGCCGCCGGACCTATGAGATCTTCGCGGCTCACTGGCCTCATGCCGGCGCGGAGGATCCGATCGCCAAGGTGTTCAACCAGGTCACGAAATATGTCGCGACCTCGTCCAACGCGCCGCTGACCTGGCAGAACTCGGTCGCCCTGCGCGATCCGGCTGCCGAAGTCGCCAAGCTGAAGCGGCAGGACGGGCCGAACCTCCTGATCCAGGGCAGCAGCGTGCTGATCCAGACCCTGCTGAAGGACGACCTGATCGACGAGATCGACGTGATGGTCTTCCCGCTGATCCTCGGCAAGGGCAAGCGCATGTTCGGCGAGGGCGCGATCCCGGCCGCGCTGAAGCTCGTCGACAGCAAGGCCTCGTCGACCGGCGTGGTGATGAACCGCTATCGCCGCGAGGGCGAGCTCAAGACCGGTTCCTTCGCCTTCGACGAGCCGAGCGAGGCCGAGATTGCCCGCCGCGAGCGGATGACGGCCGAAGGCTGACGAAAAAATTTCATGAGCATTGTCGATTTTGCTTCGCGCCGTTCGACGTCACCATAGAGGGCGGCAACAGGTGGCCCTTCGGTCGACAACCCAAGGAGAGAAACATGCGTTTCATGGTCATCGTCAAGGCAACCAAGGACAGCGAAGCCGGGATCATGCCGGGCATCGAGCTGCTCACCGCGATGGGCGCCTATAACGAGGAGCTGGTGAAGGCCGGCATCATGCTGGCCGGCGACGGGCTGCATCCGAGCTCGAAGGGCGTGCGCGTCCAGTTCAACGGCGACAAGCGCGGCGTCGTCGACGGGCCCTTCGCCGAGACCAAGGAGCTGATCTCCGGCTTCTGGATCTGGCAGTGCAAGTCGATGGAAGAGGCGGTCGAATGGGTCAAGCGCTGCCCCAACCCGATGCTCGGCCCGTCCGAGATCGAGATCCGCCAGATCTTCGAGCCCGAGGATTTCGGCGCCGAGTTCACGCCCGAGCTGCGCGCGCAGGAAGAGCGCGTCTGGGCCGAGGCCAAGAAGAACGCCGGCTGATCAGAGCGACATTCCAACCTTCCACTCAATCCGGACGGCGCGAGGCACCGCCTTGGCCGCTCCTATCCCAAAGGAGAAGACCGATGCGTTTCATGGTGATGGTCAAGGCGACGACCGACAGTGAGGCCGGTGCGCCGCCGACCCAGGAACTGCTGGAAGCGATGATGGCGTATAACGAGGAACTCGTGAAAGCCGGCATCATGAAGGGCGGCGACGGCCTGCAGCCGAGCTCCAAGGGGGCGCGTGTGCAGTTCGACGGCCCCAAGCGCGCTGTCGTCGATGGCCCCTTCGTCGAGACCAAGGAACTGGTCGCCGGCTTCTGGCTCTGGGAGTGCAAGTCGCTCGACGAGGCGATCGAATGGGTCAAGCGCTGCCCCAATCCGATGCCCGGCCCATCCGAGATCGAGATCCGCCCGCTCTACGAGCTGGCCGATTTCGGTGAGATCGTGACGACCGAGGTCGTGGCCACCTGGGATCGCCTCAAGACCGAGATCGGCGACAAGACCTGAAACACCCTTCGGGGGCGGCTGAAGCTGCCTCGCGCAGTGCCCGGCCGGCTTGCCAGAGAAGGCCGCTGATGGTGTGTATCGCAGCCGATGACGGCAAGCGATGCACACCGCACGGTTGAGGCGGTCTTCAGGATCGAGTCCGCGAAGCTCATCGCGGGCCTGACGCGATTCACCCGTGATGTCGCCCGGGCCGAGGAGCTGGCGCAGGATGCGCTGGAGGCCGCGCTGAAGCAGTGGCCGGAGACCGGCGTGCCGCGCAGCCCCGGCGCCTGGCTGATGCAGGCGGCCAAGAACCGCGCCATCGACGCCATCCGCCGCGACAAGCTGATCCAGCGCAAGCACGAGGAGCTCGGCCAGGACCTGGAGTCCGATGCCATGGCGGTGCCGGATCTGGATGCGGCCCTCGACGATGATGTCGGCGACGACCTGCTCAGGCTGATCTTCACCGCCTGCCACCCCGTCCTTTCGGTCGAGGCGCGGCTGGCGCTGACGCTGCGCCTGCTCGGCGGGCTGACGACCGAGGAGATCGCGCGCGCCTTCCTCGTGCCCGAGCCGACCATGGCGCAACGTATCGTCAGGGCGAAGAAGGCGCTGGCCGACGCGAAAGTGCCGTTCGAGGTGCCGCATGGCGAGGAACTTGCCGCTCGCCTCGCCTCGGTGCTCGAGGTGGTCTACCTGATCTTCAACGAAGGCTATGCCGCCACCGCCGGCGAAGACTGGGTCCGCCCGGCGCTCTGTGAGGAGGCGATGCGGCTCGGGCGCATCCTGGCGGAGCTCGCACCGCAGGAACCGGAGGTCCACGGCCTGATCGCGCTGATGGAATTGCAGGCCTCGCGCTTCAAGGCGCGGGTCGGGCCGTCAGGCGAGCCGGTCCTGCTGCTCGACCAGAATCGCGGGCTCTGGGACCGTTTGCTGATCCAGCGCGGGCTCGCGGCGCTCGACCGGGCGCTGGCGCTGCAGGTTCCGGCCGGGCCCTATCTGCTGCAGGCCGCGCTCGCCGCCTGCCATGCGCGGGCGCGCACGGCGGAAGAAACCAACTGGCGGCAGATTGCAGCGCTCTACGGCGCTCTTGGGACGCTGATGCCTTCGCCCGTGGTCGAGCTCAACCGGGCGGTGGCGGTGGGCATGGCCGAGGGGCCGCAGGCCGGACTCTTACTGGTCGATGCGCTGGCCGCGGAGCCGGCGCTCAGGACCTACCATCTGCTGCCGAGCGTGCGCGGCGATCTGCTGGTCAAGCTCGGCCGCAACGAGGAGGCGCATGTCGAGTTCGAGCGCGCGGCAGCGCTGACCAAGAACCTGCGCGAGCGGGCATTGCTGCTGAAGCGTCGCGAGGATGCGCGGCTTGCGGCGAAGGAGAGCCGTCCGTAGAATCAGCCCCCGCCCAGCACATCGGCCCGAAAAGTGGATTGCGTTTTTCGGCAATGCCGGTGCGCAAACAAGAAGCTGGATCATCGGGCCGGATACGATATCCGGTCCGAAGATCTAGTGGCGGGTGCCCGTGGTGAAGGCGCCGCTGCGGACCTTTTCGGGCAGGGCCTCGGAGAAGACCGCCGTCGCTTCCTCGCCATAGGTCTCGACGAGGGTGCGGAAGGCGGCGAAGAGCGCGGCATGGGCCAGGGCATCGCTGTCGAGCCCGTCCTGCTGCGCTTCGGTGAAGGCGTCCTCGACATAGCTATAGGCCACGCGGCGAGCGTCGTTCCGGTCGTCGGCGAGCAACGGGTCGAGCGGCAGATCGTCGGAGAGGATGGACATGAAGGCACAAATCCGGCGGCATGATCGCCAACGCGCCTCACGGAGTTGTTCCGATTCGGTACGCCAGCGGCGATGACTAGCCATCAAGTCATACGTCAGGAGGGCGGTGCGGCGCCACTATCGCGTTTAAGAAAGGTTAATTTGACCGCGAGAGTTTTGAAAAAGACACAGTTTCGTCCAGATGTGACCTATCCGCCATAGAGCGGTCATCCTCCATAGCGGCCGGCCAGCACCCGGGCCAGGCGTTCCCCCTCCGCCGCGAGCCGAGTCGAGGCCTCCTGGCTGACATCGGTGCAGCTGCGGTGGGTCACCGAATAGGCGCGAAAACCCCGATTATAGGCGCTTGTCAGGCGCTCGCGCCGCAATGGCGTGCGTCCTTCGGCCTCGACCAGGGCGGTCATGCGCTCGCGCCAGTCCTGTGCTTCCTTGCCGGCGCAGAGCGTCCTCAGATAGGCAAGCGAGCCCATGATCTCGGCGAGCTTGAGCAGTTGTGGCTCATAGGGCGGGGGCGGCGGCTCCGGTTCCGGAGCCGGTTGCGCCGGCTGCTGGGCCGGTGCCGCCGGGCGCTGCGCCTGTGCATAACTTTCCGCAACCGGCGCAGCCGATAGCACCAGGGCCGCCAGCGCGGCGCGAATCAGGCGCGCCGACATGGTCATGGCGAGTGCCCGGCATCATGGAAAAGCGTCTGGGCGCGGCGCAGCACATCGCCGAGCTCGCGCGTCGTTGCGAGGCCGCCGAGGCGCCGCGGATCGACCCATTTCACCGCGCCCGCCTCAGGCCCGACGGTCGGCTCGCCCGAGAGCCATTCGCCGACGAAGGAGGCGACGACGAAATGATGCGTCACGGCGCCCGCCGAATCGCGTCCGAAGATCTCGACATGGCGGTTGAAGCCAATGATGCGGGCCTGGACCCCGACCTCCTCATCGAGCTCGCGCAGGGCTGCCTGCTCGAGCGTCTCGCCGGCCTCGACCTTGCCGCCCGGCAGCGACCAGAGCTGGTCAGCCGGAGGCTTGGTCCGGGTCGCGAGCAAGACCTTGCCCTCGCGGAAGACCGCGATCGAGGCTGCGAGCACGGGCCGCGCCGGCGCCTTGGCGCTGCTCGGGAACTTGATGACCTGGCCGCTGTCGCCGCTCACACGTGCTGCCCGCCATTGATGTGGAGTTCGGCGCCGGTGACATAGCTCGAGGCGTCGGTGCAAAGGAAATAGATCGCCTTCGCCACTTCCTCGGTCTTGCCGAGCCGGTGCAAGGGCAGCTTCTCGACGATCTTCTCGGTGCCGGGCGAGAGGATGGCCGTATCGATCTCACCCGGCGAGATCGCATTCACCCGGATGCCGAGCGGGCCGAAATCCGCGGCCATCTCGCGGGTGAGGCTGGCGAGCGCCGCTTTCGAGGTGGCGTAGGCCGCGCCCGCGAAGGGGTGCACGCGCGATCCTGCGATCGAGGTGACGTTGACGATCGTGCCCTTGGCCGCGGTCAATTCGTCGAGCAGGCCGCGCGCGAGCATGATCGGCGCGAAGAAATTGACCTGGAAGACCTTGTGCCAGTCGTTGAACGAGGTGGTGGCGGCACCCAGGCGGGCGCCGGTCGGCCCTTTCGGCGAGATGCCGGCATTGTTGACGAGCGCGTTGAGCTTGCCGCCCTCGGCCGCCAGCCGCTTCTTGATCTCGGCGATACCGCGCATCGTGTCCTCGGGATCGCCCAGATCGATCTGGACATGGTCGTCGGCGCCGGACGGCCAGGGGCATTTCTCCGAAAAGGCCTGGCGCGAGCAGGAGAGGATGCGCCAGCCCGCCATGGCGAACTGCATCACCGTGGCATGGCCGATGCCGCGGCTCGCCCCGGTCAGCAGCATGACCGGGCGCTTGCCGGGCTCGGTCTTGGGGAAGTCGAATTTCGGCATGGCCATGAGAGGTGGTCTCTCCTCAAGGGTAAAGGCGGGTGCGCGTCCAGGGTTCTGCCGCCGAGGGCCGGCGGAAGACGACACGGTCATGCAGGCGGAAGGCGCCGTCGCGCCAGAATTCGATATAGACCGGACTGATGCGGAAGCCCGTCCAGTGCGGCGGCCGGGGGATCTCGCCGATGCCGAATTTCAGCGCGTGGGCCGCGACCGACTTTTCCAGTGCGAAGCGGCTTTCCAGCGGGCGCGATTGCTGCGAGGCCCAGGCGCCGATGCGGCTGTCGCGGGCGCGTGTCTGGAAATAGGCGTCGGCCTCCGCCTCACTCACCAGTGAGACTGGGCCGCGGATGCGGACCTGCCGGCGCAGGCTCTTCCAGTGGAACAGGGCGGCCGCCTTGCCCTGGCCAAGCAGTTCCTCGCCCTTCTGGCTCTGGGTGTTGGTGTAGAAGACGAAGCCGTCGCGGTCATGACCCTTCAGCAGGACCATCCGGACATTGGGCAGGCCATCGGCATCGACGGTCGAGAGCGCCATGCCGTTCGGGTCGTTCGGTTCCGAGCGGCCAGCCTCTGCGAGCCAGGTTTCGAACAGGACGAAAGGCTCGTCCGCCTCGGTAAAGTCACCGGGTGTTAACCGTTCCACGTGCCTAATCCTCGGTGAGTTCTGTGCATGCGTCGGGGCGAGCGCATTCGGTGGGTTTGACAGCAAGCTTATATAGGTCAGGCGCGGGGGCGATCCAAAGCCCTCATCGGCGCGCGACGGGAATGCGCCCGGTTTGTGTCGCGATGACCCTGCTGCTTGCGGTCGCGAGCGCGGGCTGCTCGGTCTCCTTCCCGATCATCGGCCTGTCGAGCAAGGGCGATGACGAGGTGGCGATGACGACCTCCTCGACCCTGCCGGCGCGCGGCGCTGCCCAATCGGGCGCGCTGATGGCTTTCGCCTCGGAGCTGGGACCGGAGGACATGCGCCGGGCCGATGGCGCCATGGCGGTGGCGCTCGACCCGCAGGGCAATGGCGCGCCGGTGAGCTGGGACAATCCGCAAAGCGGGATCAAGGGCAGCTTCACTCCGGTGGGCGGGCCCTTCCTGCGCTCCGACGAGGTCTGCCGGGCCTTCATCGCCGCGGTCCAGACCCAGAAGAGCCCCGGCAAGGTGCAGGGCACAGCCTGCCGGCCTTCGGGTGGTGAATGGGTCGTGAAGGAAACCCAGCCCTGGAAGGGCACCAGCTGAGACCGGTCGATACCTCTAACCGGGGCGGCCGCCTGACGTGATCCTCTGCGCTTCCGGTGCTCACGGACGGTAGTCCGCTCCGCTCTGGTTCTCTACGATCACGCCAGCCGACTCACCCCGGCGAAGTCCCGAACGATCTCAGGCGAAGACACGTTCAATAGGATGTTGCCTTCCAGCCACACCATCCCCACATAGCGGGCGCAGCCGCCTTGCGCCAGAACGGCGATGGGGCGGCAATCCATTTGTATGATTGGGGTTCATTGCATGCGTGATCCGTATCAGGTCCTGGGCGTCGCCCGTGGGGCGAGCGAGGCCGAGATCAAGAAGGCCTTCCGCAAGCGCGCCAAGGACCTGCATCCCGACCGCAACCAGGACGACCCGAAGGCGCAGGACCGCTTCGCCGAGCTCAACGGCGCCTATGAGATCCTGGGCGACGAGACCAAGCGCAAGCAGTTCGACCGCGGCGAAATCGATGCCGAAGGCAAGCCCAAGTTCCAGGGCTTCGAGGGCATGGGCGCCGGGCGCGGCGGCAATCGTCAGGGCGGTTTCGAGTATCATTTCGGCCAGGGCTTCGGCGGGCGCGGTGGCGCTGGCGGCGGCGCGGATGGCGGTTTCGACCCTTCCGACATTTTCGGCTCGCTCTTCGGCGATGCCGTGCGTCGGCAGGGCAGGGCACGGCCCGAGCCGCAGAAGCCGGCCGACCAGAGCTTCACGCTCGAGGTCACGCTGGCCGAGGCCGCGTCCGGCGCGACCCGGCGTGTGCGTCTGCCCGGCGGGCGCGAGGTCGAGGTCACGATTCCCGAGGGTGTCAGCGATGGCAAGGTCATGCGCCTGCGCGGCCTCGGCCAGCCCGATCCGTTCTCCGGCGAGAGCGGCGACGTGATGATGACGATCAAGGTCAAGCCCGATCCGCGCTTCACGATCGAAGGTAATGACCTGCGCACACGCGTTGCAGTGCCGCTCGGCAAGGCCGTGCTGGGCGGGCCGATCCATGTGCCGACGCTGACCGGCGCGGTCGAGATGAAGATCCCGCCACTGACCGGCTCCGCCAAGCAGTTCCGCCTGCGCGGCAAGGGGCTGAAGGGCGAGAAAGGCGCGGTCGGCGACCTCTTCGTCAGCATCGATATCGAGATGCCGGAGAGCGACGCTGAGCTGACAGCGCTGATGAAAGCGCGCGCCGGCTGAACGGGGGCGAGCGGGCATTTACCCACCAGTGAAGGCCCGCCCTGTCCTAAAACCGCTTCCCACATTCCGGCATCTTGATCTAAGAGACCTCCCGCTCCGTCCAATTCGCAGGTCTCAGATGCCCGAATCCAGCGCTGCCTCCTCGGTCGCCCATGTCCTCAAGGGCAAGCGCGGTCTCATCATGGGCGTGGCCAATAACCGCTCGATCGCCTGGGGCATCGCCAAGGCGGCTGCCGATGCCGGCGCCGAACTCGCTTTCACCTATCAGGGCGATGCGCTGAAGAAGCGGGTCGAGCCGCTGGCGCAGCAGCTCGGCGGCCATGTCGTCGGCCATTGCGACGTCACCGATGGCGCTTCGATCGATGCCGTCTTCGCCGAGGTCGAGAAGCTCTGGGGCAAGCTCGATTTCGTCGTCCACTGCATCGCCTTCTCCGACAAGGACGAATTGACCGGGCGCTATGTCGAGACCAGCGAGGCGAATTTCTCGAAGTCGCTGCTGATCTCCTGCTATTCCTTCACCGCCATCACCCAGCGCGCCGAGAAGCTGATGACGGACGGTGGCTCGCTGCTGACGCTGAGTTATTACGGCGCCGAGAAATGGATGCCGCATTACAACGTCATGGGTGTCGCCAAGGCGGCGCTGGAGGCGAGCGTGCACTATCTCGCCGCCGATCTCGGCCCCTCTAAGATCCGCGTCAACGCGATCTCGGCCGGCCCGATCAAGACGCTGGCGGCATCCGGCATTGGCGATTTCCGCTACATCCTGCGCTGGAACGAGTACAATTCGCCGCTGCGCCGCACCGTGACGATCGAGGAGGTCGGCGAAACCGCGGTCTTCCTGGTCTCCGACATGTCGCGCGGCATCACCGGCGAAATCCTGCATGTCGATGCCGGCTACCATGTCGTCGGCATGAAGGTGCCGGACGCGCCGGACATTACGCTCGACAAGGGCGAGTAGCTCACTCCTCCAGCAGCGCCCCCAGCCGTGTCGTCGCCTCGTCGTCGAGGCGGACGCTGTCGTCAGCCAGTGCTGCGTGCAGTTCAGCGACGCTCTTCTCGCCGATCATCAGATGCGGCGCGATCTCGTTGAGCGGGGTCAGCACGAAGGCGCGCTCGGCGATGCGCGGATGCGGGATCTGCAGGCCCGGCCGGTCGATCGCCTCCTCGCCATAGGTCAGGATGTCGATGTCGAGCGTGCGCGGGCCCCAGCGCACGAGACGCTCGCGGCCGCGCTCGCGCTCGATTTCCAGGCAGAGTTCGAGCAGCTCGCCTGGCGACAGGGCCGTTTCGATCAGCACGGCCATGTTGAGGAAATCGGGCTGGTCGAGCTTGCCCCAGGGCGCGGTGCGGTAGACCGAGGACTGCCGCAGCAGGATGTTTTCGGGATGGCGCTTCAGGCTGGCAAGGGCCGTCGCGAAGGCCTCGATGGGATCGTCGAGATTGCCGCCGAGAGCGAGCGCGGCCTCAATCTTCACGGCGGAAATCCAGCTTGATGCCGACGGCCGCCATCCGGCCGGGGATCGGCGGGGCGGGCTTGCGCATGGTGATGCTGATCGCGGTGATCGGCGGGTAGGTCGCGAAGATCGCGTCGGCCAGGGCGCGGGCCGCCGCTTCGAGCAGCTTGAAGCGGCGGGCGGAGAAGGTCCTGGTCACCAGCGCGACGACTTCGCCATAGTCGACCGTATCGGCGAGATTGTCGCTGACGGAGGAGGCACGCAGGTCGCAATCGAGCACGAGGTCGATGACGAAGCGCTGGCCGAGCCGCTCCTCCTCGGCGAAATGGCCGTGATAGGCGTAGAGATCGAGCTCCTCGATCAGGATCTGTCCGGTCCGGCTCATGAGGCTTCTCCGATGGCCGACCAGACCTTGAGGGCCTCGGCATGCGGGCGCACATCATGCGCGCGGATGATCGCGGCGCCCTGGGCGACGCCGTAGAGATGGGCAGCGATGCTGCCGGCGACACGCTCGGCGGCGATTTTCTGTCCCGTCACCAGTCCGATCGTCGATTTGCGGGAGGCGCCGAGCAGGATCGGGCAACCGAGCTCCTTGAGCCGGCCGAGATCGCGGATCAGCGCCAGGTTCTGCTGCGGTGTCTTGCCGAAGCCGATGCCGGGATCGACGACGAGCTGGGAGCGCGGCACGCCGGCCTCCGTGGCGATCGCGATCGAGCGTTCTAGGAAGCGCAGCACATCGGCGAAGATGTCGATCGTTGCGTCGACGCTGTCGCGGTTGTGCATGAGGATCATCGGCGCACCCCGGCGGGCGGCGACGGCGGCGATGGCCGGCTCGCGTTGGGCGCCCCAGACGTCGTTGACGATCATGGCGCCGGCGCTCAGCGCCGCTTCCGCCACCTCGGCCTTGTAGGTATCGATCGAGATCGGCACGTCCCTGCGCGCCCTCAGGCCGGTGATGACCGGCATGACGCGGGCAAGTTCGGTCGCGGCATCGACGTGGGCATGGCCCGGCCTGGTCGATTCGCCGCCGATATCGACGATCTCAGCCCCTTCGGCCGCGAGCCGTTCGCCATGGGCGATCGCCGCCTCGGCATCCCGAAGCAGGCCGCCATCGGAGAACGAATCCGGCGTGACGTTGACGATGCCCATCAGCAGCGGCGCCCCCGCGAGCGCCAGCCTGCGGCCATCGGGCAAGGTCAGTGCGGCGATCATAGGGGCTTGCGCGATTCCGGGTGGTCGAGCGCCGCCTATACACAGCGCGGCCGGCCACGGCCAATGGAAAGCGTTTCAGCGCCATGGCTGCGGCGCATGGCCCCATCACCCTCTCTCGCTTTGACGCGGCGATGCCGAGCGTGCATGAGCCGGGCATGATCCCGCTGACACTCTCCCACCGGCTTTTCCTGGTTCGTCATGGCGAAACCGACTGGAATCGGGAGGGCCGGCTCCAGGGCGGCCAGGATATCCCGCTCAACGACCTCGGCCGCGAGCAGGCGGTGGAGGCGGCAGGGCGGCTGCGCAACCTGGTGAATGGCTATGACGGGCTCGACTTCATCGCCTCGCCAATGCAGCGCGCCTGCGAGACCATGGAGATCCTGCGCCGTCAGCTCGGCCTGCTGGCGAAGGATTACCGCCGCGACGAGCGCCTGAAGGAGCTGACCTTCGGAGAGTGGGAAGGCTTCACCTGGCGCGAGGTCCGCAAGGCCGAGCGCGAGCTGGCGCTGATGCGCGAGCGCGACAAATGGAGCTTCGTGCCGCCCGGCGGCGAAAGCTACAAGATGCTGGCCGAGCGGCTGAGGCCCGTGCTCGAAGGGCTCGTGCGCGAAACGGTCCTGGTCAGCCATGGCGGCGTGGCGCGGGCGGTGCTGGCGCTGGTCGGCGAGGTTTCGCCGGGCGAAGCGGCGATGGTCGATATCTGGCAGGGCAAGATCCTGATGATCGACGCCGGCAAGGCGAGCTGGGTCTAGTCTCTGTCGGAGGACAGACCCTGGGAGACGCGCTTCAGCCCTCGTGCCCGAAGGTTGCCGGCCGTTCATCGGAAGTTCAGTGATGCTCGCGCAATGGTGATGTGCTAGCACGGATCCGCGCAGCGGCGACATGCTCGGCCGGGGGGCTTGGTGGGGATTCAGATCGGGATTCCCGGCGAATTTGAGGTGCGTTGAGCCGTAAAGTGGCCTTCGGGACGCGCTAGGGAGCGCGCCGCCTGGCTCACCCATCCCGGCCGGACCGCAGCAGGGCATGATGAACGATATCAGCAGTGTTTCGACTGAGGGCGCGGTCCGCAGCGCCAGCCCCTTTGCAGTCGTGCTGGGCGAAGCCCGGCCCGATCTCATTCGCGACGAGGTGCTCGGCGAGATCTTTGCTGCGAGCGTTTCCGCGCGCGGCAGCCATCCCGCCCTGACCGACACGACGCGCAAGCTTTCCTATGACGAGGTCTTCGCCGCCGCAGGCAAGCAGGCGCGTGGCCTGGTCCTCTCCGGCGTCGGCCCGGGCGACATGGTCGGCCTGTGGATGCCGCGCGGCATCGACCTGCTCATCGCCCAGATCGCCATCACGCTCTCTGGCGCCGCCTGGGTGCCGTTCGATGCCGAGGCGCCAGTCGAGCGCATCGCCACCTGCCTGAACGATGCCGCGGCCAAGGGCATCATCACCTGTCAGGATTGGCAGGGCAGGGCGGCCGGGACCGAGCGCCAGGTCTGGTCTCCGGCGGATCTTGCGGCGCTCGACGATGGCGCCGGGGTGCCGGCGCGCGCGCCCGGCCTGACCAAGGACCATCCGGCCTATCTGATCTACACCTCGGGCTCGACCGGCACGCCCAAGGCGATCGTCATCAGCCATCGCAACATCTGCCATTTCCTGCGCTCGGGGAACGCGTTCTACGGCATGGCGCCGGAGGACATCGTCTTCCAGGGCGCTTCCGTCGCCTTCGACCTGTCGATGGAGGAGATCTGGACGCCCTATCTCGTCGGCGCGACGCTGTTCGTCGCCTCGCCGGAGATGATGGGCGATGCCGAGAAGCTGCCGGCCATCCTGAACGAGGCCGGCGTCACCGTGATCGACACGGTGCCGACCTTGCTCGGAATCCTGCCGGGGGACGTGCCGTCGCTCAGGCTGATCCTGCTCGGCGGCGAGGCGCTGCCGCCCTCGATCGTGCAGAAATGGTCGAAGCCCGGCCGGCGTATCCTCAACACCTATGGCCCGACCGAAGCGACCGTGGTCGCGACCGCGACCGAGGTGAAGCCGGGCGAGGTCGTGACGATCGGCAAGCCGATCCCGAACTACTCCGCCTATGTCGTCAGCGAGGAGCTCAAGCTCGTCGGCCCCGGCGAGCAGGGTGAGCTGCTGATCGGCGGTCCCGGCGTCGCCAAGGGCTATCACGGTCGCCCCGAACTCACGGCGGAGAAATTCATCGCCAACCCGTTCGGCGGAGACGACCCGGTGCTCTACCGCTCGGGCGATGCGGTCAGCCTCGATGCCGCCGGCAATATCGCCTTCCACGGTCGTATCGACGATCAGATCAAGATCCGTGGCTTCCGCGTCGAGCTCGGCGAGATCGAGACCAAGCTCTCGGACGAGCCGGGTGTGAACCAGGCCGCGGTGGTCCTGCGCCAGGATGACGGCATCGAGCGGCTCGTTGCCTTCATCGTCGGTGAGCCGGGCGTCGCGATGGATGCGGCCTGCCTGCGCGCGGCGCTGCGCGACAAGCTGCCGCCCTATATGGTCCCGGCGCATTTCGAGGCGGTCGGCTCGTTGCCGCGCATGGTCTCCGGCAAGGTCGACCGCAAGATGCTCAAGGCGGCGCCGCTGACTGCGCCCGCCGCCACCGGTGAGCAGGAAGCGCCCCGCAACGCCACCGAGGCCGTATTGCTGGACGCGGCCAAGCGCGTTCTCGGCGCCCAGAGCCTGCCGCTCGAAGCCGATTTCTTCGTCGATCTCGGGGGCCACTCGCTGCTGGCCGCGCGCTTCATCTCGATCGTGCGCGAGGCGCCGGCCTATGCCGGCATCACGCTGCAGGACGTCTATGGCGCGCGCACCTTGCGCGGCATCGCCAGGCTGCTCGACGAGCGCGGCGCGGCCGAAGCCGAGGACCTGTCGTTCACGCCGCCGCCTTTCCTGCGCCGCCTCCTCTGCGGCCTGGCGCAGGCCGCGGTGCTGCCGGTCATCATCGGCCTGGCCACTGCGCAATGGCTCGGCGTCTTCGTCGCCTACATGCTGCTCTCCGGCGAGGATCTCTCGCTGATGGGGCAGGTCTTCGCGCTGCTCGGCGTCTATGTCGCGATCACCATCGTCACCGGCCTGATCGCGATCGCCTTGAAATGGATCGTGCTGGGCAAGACCAAGCCGGGCGTCTATCCGCTCTGGGGCGTCTATTACTTCCGCTGGTGGTTCGCCGCCCGCGTCGCCGGCCTTGTCCATATCAAATGGCTGCAGGGCACCCCGGTGATGCGCTTCTACTGGCGCCTGCTCGGCGCCAAGGTCGGGCGCGACGTCATCATTTCCGATTACGAGGTGGGCGCGATCGACCTGATCGAGATCGGCGAGGGCACGGCGCTCGGCTCCAAGACCACGTTCGCCAATGGCGAAGCCATCGGCGACAAGCTGATCATCGGCAAGATCACGCTCGGCAAGGATATCTATGCCGGCTCCTCCGTCGTGTTCGGCCATGATTGCGTGATCGGCGACCATGCCGAGATCGGCGACCTGACCGCGATCCCCGCCGGTACGCAGGTCGGCAAGGCCGAGATCTGGGACGGCACGCCGGCCCGCAAGATCGGCATGGTCGATCTCGCCGCGCTGCCGCCGCAAGCCGAGGCGAGCGCGCCCAGGCGCGCGCTGATGACCGCCTATTACGTGCTCATGCTCGTCGTGCTGCCGCCGATCAGCCTGTTGCCGATCTTCCCCGCCTTCTGGCTGTTCGACCAGATCGACAACTGGATCGCGACCTGGTCCGATCTCAGCTATCTCTGGTACCTGCCGATCCTGACCTGGCCGACGGCCATGGGACTGATCGCCTTCACCGTGCTGCTGATGGCCGGCCTGCGCTGGGCGATCCTGCCGCGCGTGACCTCGGGCTCGTGGTCGATCCATTCCGGCTTCTATGCCCGCAAATGGACGGTGGCGCTGGCGACCGAAGTCACGCTGGAGACGCTCTCCTCGCTGTTTGCGACCATCTACATGCGGTTCTGGTACCGGCTGATGGGCGCACGCATCGGCAAGGGCGCGGAGATCTCGACCAACCTCTCCGGCCGCTACGACGTCACGGCGATCGGCGAGGGTAATTTCATCGCCGACGAGGTCGTCTTCGGCGACGAGGACATGCGCCGTGGCTATATGCGCCTCGACATGACCCGGACCGGCGACCAGGTCTTCGTCGGCAACGACGCGGTCGTGCCGCCCGGCGCCGTCATTCCCGACCGGGTGCTGATCGGCATCAAGTCGAAACCCCCCGCCAATGAGACAATGCAGGCTGGCGATACCTGGTTCGGCTCGCCGCCGATCCGGCTGCCGACGCGCCAGAAGGTCGATCTCGGCGCCGACTGGACCTATAAGCCCTCGCTCGGCAAGAAGCTGGCGCGCGCCGCGTTCGAGGCGATGCACACCTCCTTCCCGGCGATGCTGTTCATCACCTTCGGCACGATCGCCGTCGATCTCGTGCTGCAGGAAAAAATCTTCGCGCGCGACTGGCTCGGGCTCGTCACCAGCTTCATCTGGGTCGCGCTGCTGATCGCCGTGGTGCAGGCCCTGATCTGCGCCGCGATGAAATGGCTGCTAATGGGCGTCTACAAGCCGGTTATGAAGCCGATGTGGTCGTTCTGGGCGATGCGCACGGAAGCCGTGGCGGTGCTCTACTGGGGCCTTGGCGGCAAGGTGCTGTTCGACTATCTGCGCGGCACGCCGTTCCTGCCCTGGTTCCTGCGTCTGTTCGGCGCGAAATATGGCAAGGGCGTCTGGCTCGACTCGACCGATATCACCGAGTTCGACTGCATCAAGGTCGGCGATTTCTGCACCGTGAACGCGCATTCGGCCTTGCAGACGCATCTCTACGAAGACCGCGTCATGAAGGTCGGCCGCGTCACGCTCGGCAAGGGCGTCTGCATCGGCGCGGGCGCGACGGTGCTCTACGACACCCATGTCGGCGACTACGCGCAGATCGGCCTGCTGACCGTGATCATGAAGGGCGAGAACCTGCCGGCGAACACCCGCTGGGAGGGGGCGCCGGCGGTGCCGGCGAAGGCGGCGGCTGAGCATTAAGTCGTAGCCTGGCGGCTGCAACTGGCGATTGCGAATCCCCTCGTGCCGTGCTGAATGTCCGCCGCCCATATGGGCTGGGGGATATGATGAATCTGAGATACGTGATGGGCAGCGCCGCGCTGGCGCTGCTGGCTGCCGGCTGCAACTCCACTACCACCTTCACCACCAAGACGAACACACCCGTCATTGTAGCGGCGCAAGGGATTTACGTTGTAGGTGCCTGCACCAGTTGGGAACCGCCGGAGACCTCGGTCTCGGCTCAGCCTGCCAATGGCCGGGTGACGACGGTCCTCGGAAAGTTTCCGATGAAGGTGAAGGGGCACCCTTGCGATGGTGCGGTGCTCGACAGGATGATCTCCACCTACACGCCGCGGCAAGGTTTTCGCGGGCAGGACCGTTTCACGATCAAGTACGACTACATCACTGATGATGGCGGCGGCCGGGCGACGACCAGCCGAGATTTCATCGTCGACGTGAAGTGAGTTGCAGCGGCGACGGGTTCCGCCTGCGCCGAAATGCGGCTAAGAGCCTGACGCGTCACAGTGTCAGGCTCCAATGTCCCATAACACCTTCGGCCATCTCTTCCGCGTCACCACTTTCGGCGAGAGCCATGGCCCGGCGATCGGCTGCGTCGTCGATGGCTGCCCGCCGCTGCTGCCGCTGAGCGAGGCCGATATCCAGGGCGATCTCGACCGGCGCCGGCCGGGCCAGTCGCGCTTCACCACGCAGCGCCAGGAGCCTGACCAGGTCCGCATCGTCTCGGGCGTGTTCGTGGAGGAGGCGACGGGCCGACAGGTCACCACGGGCACCTCGATCGGGCTGATGATCGACAATGTCGACCAGCGGTCGAAAGATTATTCCGACATCAAGGACAAGTACCGGCCGGGCCATGCCGATTTCACCTATGACGTGAAATACGGCATCCGTGACTATCGCGGCGGCGGGCGTTCCTCGGCGCGCGAGACGGCGATGCGGGTCGCGGCGGGCGCGATCGCGCGCAAGGTCGTGCCGGGCATGATCGTGCGCGGCGCGCTGGTGCAGATGGGGCCGCACAAGATCGACCGGAACAACTGGGACTGGGACGAGGTCGGCAACAACCCGTTCTTCTGCCCGGACGCCAAGGCGGCCGCCGTCTTCGAAGGCTATCTCGACGGCGTGCGCAAGGCGGGCTCCTCGATCGGCGCCGTGCTCGAGATCGTCGCCGAGGGCGTGCCGGCGGGGCTGGGTGCGCCGATCTACGGCAAGCTCGATGCCGAGCTCGCGGCGGCGCTGATGAGCATCAACGCGGTGAAGGGCGTCGAAATCGGCGAGGGCTTTGCGGCGGCGGCGCTCGCGGGTGAGGAGAATGCCGACGAGATGCGGGCCGGCAATGACGGCAAGCCGCTCTTCCTCTCCAACCATGCCGGCGGCATTCTCGGCGGCATCTCGACCGGCCAGCCGATCGTGGCGCGCTTTGCGGTGAAGCCGACCTCCTCGATCCTGGCGACGCGGGCCACCGTGACACGCACCGGAGGCGAGGCCGAGATGTTCACCAAGGGCCGCCATGATCCTTGCGTCGGCATCCGCGCCGTGCCGGTCGGCGAGGCGATGGTCGCCTGCGTCATGGCCGATCAGTTCCTGCGCCACCGCGCGCAAGTGGGCGTGGTCGAGCCGCGCTGGCCATTCCAGGATTGATCTTTCAGTATTACTGAAAATCTTGCTTCGCTTCATTGCGAATGAAGCGGCGACGCATTAGCTTGCCCGCATGAAGCTCGACACTTGGCTCCAGCAGCAGGGCATGGCCCGCAGCGCGTTTGCGCGAAAGGTGGGATTGTCTCCCGCCAGCGTCACCGCGCTGTGCAACGACCAGAGCGCCTGGATCTCGCGCGAAAGCGCCGAGCGCATCACCGCCGCGACCGGCGGCGCCGTCACCCCCAATGATTTCCTCGGCCTGCAAGGCCCGCGGGAGGCCACCATGTCCCAGAATGTCACCCAGGCCATCGACGCCTTCGCCCGCGGCGAGATCGTCATCGTGACCGATGACGACGACCGCGAGAACGAGGGCGATCTGATCATCGCCGCCTCGCTTTGCACGCCGGAGAAGATGGCCTTCATCATCCGCAACACCTGCGGCATCGTCTGTGCGCCGCTGACGGCGGACGAGGCGCGCCGCCTGCGGCTCGACCCGATGGTCTCCTCCAACGATGCACCGCTCGGCACCGCCTTCACCGTGACGGTCGATGTCAAGCACGGGCTGACCACCGGCATCTCGGCCGAGCAGCGCAACAATACGGTGCGCGCGCTCGCCAACGGCAATATGGGCGCGACCGATTTCGTGCGCCCCGGCCATGTCTTCCCACTGATCGCCAAGGATGGCGGCGTGCTGATGCGCTCGGGCCATACCGAGGCCGCGGTCGACCTGTGCAAGCTCGCCAGCCTGCCGCCGGTCGGCGTGATCTGCGAGCTCGCCAATGACGACGGCACGGTGATGAAGGGCGCGCAGATCACCGCCTTCGCGCAGAAGCACGGGCTGCAGCAGATCACGGTCGCCGAGCTGATCGCCTATCGCCAGGCGCGCGAGAAGCTGGTCGAGCGCGTGCATTCCTTCCCGGTGAAGACCGAGTTCGGCGAGATGACCGGCCATGTCTATGTCACGCCCTTCGAGGACACGCAGCATTTCGCCTTCGTGATGGGCAAGCTCGGCGACGGCGAGAAGGTGCCGGCCAGGCTGCATCGCGCCAATGTCGTGGCCGATGTGCTCGGTGGCGCGCAGACGATCCAATGCGCGCTCAAGCGGTTCCAGCAGGATGGGCGCGGCGTGCTGGTCTATCTGCGCGACGGTTCGGCCGGCGTGCCGCTCAAGAGCGTGGAAGAGGGCTCGGATGCGCTGCGCTCGCAGCAATGGCGCGAGGTCGGGCTCGGCGCGCAGATCCTGCGCGATCTCGGCGTCGTCTCGATCGTCAACCTCGCCGGCTCGTCGCGCTCCTATGTCGGCCTGAGCGGCTTCGGTATCGAGATCGCCGATACACAGCCGCTGGAGTAAGCCGCATCGTCATCGCGAGGACCCGGGCCTTGCCCTTGGCAAGCCGAGAACAGGCTCCGCGAAGCAGTCCGGAGGACCCGGCACCCGGTCCTCCTGGATTGCTTCGTCGCTCCGCTCCTCGCAATGACGGCTAGCCCCGCATCAGCGCGGTGACGTGGGCGGCGGCCGATTTCGACAGGCCTTCGAGATCGTAGCCGCCTTCCAGGATCGAGACGATCCGGCCCTTGGCGTGGCGGTCGGCGATCTCCATCAGCTTCTGCGTCGCCCAGGCATAGTCGGGCTCGACCAGGTTGAGATTGGCGAGTGGGTCGCGCCAATGCGCATCGAACCCGGCCGAGATGATGATCAGGTCCGGACGGAAATCCTCGAGCCGCGGCACCAGAGCGCTCTCGAAGGCTTCGCGGAAGACGTCCGAGCCATCGCCGGCGCGCAAGGGGGCGTTGACGATCGTGCCATGGGCGCCGCGCTCGGACGGGGCGCCAGTGCCGGGATAGAGCGGCATCTCATGGGTAGAGGCGTAGAGCACGCTGGCATCGTCCCAGAAGATCTGCTGCGTGCCGTTGCCGTGATGCACGTCCCAGTCGACGACCGCGACGCGCTCGACGCCATGCGCCTTCTGGGCGTGGCGGGCGGCGATGGCGGCGTTGTTGAAGAAGCAGAAACCCATGGCGCGCGTCGTCTCGGCATGGTGGCCGGGCGGGCGCATGGCGCAGAAGGCATTGTCCGCCTTGCCCTGCATGACCTCGTCGACGGCCTGGGCGGCGGCGCCGACGCCATGCAGCACCGCATCGAGCGTGCCGGGCGACATCAGCGTGTCCGAATCGAACTGGACGAGGCCGCTCGCCGGCGAGGCGGCGATGACGGCTTCGGCGAAATCCCCGGGGTGGCAGAGCGTGACGAGCTCAAGCGTGCCGCGCTCGGCGGTGCTGCGGGCGAGGCCGGCGAATCGCTCCCCTTCCAGGACCTGCTCGACGGCGCGGATGCGGTCGGCGCGCTCGGGATGTCCGGCCGGAGTCGCATGCTGAAGCGTGGACGGATGAGTGATCAGAAGCGTCGTCACGGGCCTGAACCTTTCTCGAAGCGGCGGTCATACCCGCATTCTGGGGCGGTGAAGCGTGGCGATATTGCCACTGTTGCGGCTTGAAAAGCCAAATTTCGTGACACCATCGGAACTTCGTTGCGCCATCTTTGTTTCGGGCCTAGAGCTGCGGCAAGGCTTGTACGTCATCGTATCGAGTGGCCGATACGGAACGTTAACTTCTCATTCATCATAAATACCGCTCTCGGGCGTGGGCTGGTGGAGATATGAAGCAAACTGCGATCGTGGCGCTGGCGCTCTCGGCTCTTCTGGGCGCCTGTCAATACAAGAGCGTGAATGCGCCTTCACTGTCGGCGCGCGATGCCGAATACATCGCGCTCGTGCCGAAATTCGATGTCGAGCTGACCCATCTCCCCTATGAGATCAGCGACCCGACCGGCCAGCCGCCGGGCACGATCGTCGTCGATACGAAGGGCAAGTACCTTTATTTCGTGCTGCCGAACAAGAAGGCGATCCGCTACGGCGTCGCGACCGGCGACGAGGCCTTCGGCTGGACCGGAGAGGCCGTGGTGCAGCGCAAGGCCGAGTGGCCGCGCTGGACTCCGCCGGCGGAGATGATCGCGCGCTGGCCGCATCTGGCGCCGCGCGCCGGTGGCATGGAGGGCGGCCCGGATAATCCGCTCGGCGCACGCGCGCTCTATCTCTACCAGAATGGCCACGACACGCTTTATCGCATCCACGGCACCAACGAGCCGGAGACGATCGGTCGCTCGGCTTCGTCGGGATGTATCCGGATGCGGAATATCGACGCGATCGACCTGTTCAACCGGGCCCCTGTCGGCACCAAGGTGATCGTGAGCTGAGGCGCTACGCCATTCGATATGGGAAGGCCCGGGCGACGCCCGGGCCTTTTCTTTTAGGTTTTAGCCCAGCTCGACGCAGACGATCTCGGGCGGGATGCCGAGCCTGACCGGCAGCTTGCTGGTGCCGATGCCGGCGGAGACGATCAGGTCGCGGCCGTTCTCGTGGACATGGCCATAGGCATAGCGGTTGCCATAGCGCGACGGCACGATCGGCGACCAGCCGAACAGGCGGACCTGTCCGCCATGGGTATGGCCGGAGAAGGTCAGCGCGACGCGCTCCGGCATATGGGCGAAAGCGTCCGGCTCATGCGCCATCATGATCACGGGGGCGCCGTCATCGGCAATCTGCGCCATGGTGCCGGCAAGGTCGGCGACGCCGCCCGGCAGGCCACGCACGCGTTTCAGGAAGGCGATCTGGTCACCGAGGCCGGCGATCCAGAGCGGGCCGGCGACGGTGTCGAGCCGCAATGCCCGGTTTTCCAGAACCTCGATTCCGGCCGCCTCCAGCGCGAGCCCGACCTGCGTCGGTCCCGAGCGGTTCTTCTGCGTCGGCGCGTCGTGCCACCAGTCGTGGTTGCCGAGCACGGCGTAGACGCCGCTCGGCGCGGTGAGCTTGCCGAGTTCCGCGGCCAGGGTCGGAATCGGAGGATCGGAGGCGATGCGGTCGCGGCTGGCGACGAAATCGCCGAGCAGCAGGATCAGGTCGGGCTCGAGCTTGTTCGTCGCCGCGACAATCTGGCTGACGCGCGCCAGCGGCACATGCGGCCCGCCGGCATGGAGATCGGAGATCACGGCGAGCCGGAGGCGGCGCCCCTGCGGCCAGCCGCGCGGCGTGAGCCGGTAACGGGTCAGCTGCTGATGGGTCGGTTCCCAGGCATAGGCATAGCTGCCCGTGCCGAAGCCGGCGAAAAAAAGACCGGCGAGAGCCTTCAGAACTCGTCGCCGGTCAAGCATTGGAGGGTCTCGAAGAAGTCGGAGTATCGTTAATCAGTCGTCGAAGCCGTTGCGAAGAATTGCCGGGACATTGTCCGGCTTTTTCTCCGCCGCCCGATCCTGAGCGGGAGTTGCACGCCTCGTTCCGGCGGCGACCGCCGGGAAGGCGATGGGGCGGAACCGGGATGTATAGGCATCCTTGGCCGCTGCATCGTGGAAACTCGCACTGCCTTGCGTCATCTGCTGACGCTCGTTGTGGGGGCGCATGGTTCCTGACTTCACTGGTTGCGACATGCCGACGGTTCCTGGGCCGCCGACGAAGGGAGTGTCACCTCCGATCGGGACGGTCAAACGGCGTGATCGTGATTTATTCGTGGCTTTTCAGACCTGTCGGGCAGGATGCCGCCTCGTCGGTTAAGCGTCCGTTAAGTGCGTCACACTTCTCCGGGCGGGAGAAACGCGACGCTCTGTCCGGTCAGATCAGCCCTTCCGCCTTGACCCAGTTGAGGGTCTTGGCGAGTGCGCGCTCGTAGCGGTCGAACATCTCGTCGATCTCCGCCTCGCTGATGATCAGCGGCGGGCAGAAGGCGACGCGGTCGCCGCCGAGCGGACGCACGATCAGGCCTTCCTCCTGGGCGAAGGCGCCGGACTTCAGCGCGACGCCCTTCTTGGCCTCGAACTGAGCCTTGGTCGCCTTGTCCTTGACGAACTCGATGCCGGCGATCAGGCCGACGCCGCGCGCCTCGCCGACGAGCGGGTGCTCGGCGAGCTTCTCGACGCGCTGCAGAAAGCGCGGGGCGACCTTGCGGACATGCTCGATGATGTTGTCGCGCTGGTAGATCTCCAGCGTCTTGACCGCGATGGCACAGCCGACCGGATGGCCGGCATAGGTGTTGCCGTGGCCGAAGGTGCCGATCTTGCGGCTCTGGTCGACCATGACCTCGTAGGTCGCCTCGTTGATCATCACGGCGCTGAGCGGGAAGTAAGCGGATGTGATCGCCTTGGCGCAGGAGAGCGTGTCCGCGTTCAGGCCGTAGGTCGTGGTGCCGAACATGTTGCCGGTGCGGCCGAACCCGGTGATGACCTCGTCGGCGATGAAGAGCACGTCGTATTTGGCGAGGACGGCGTTGATCTTTTCGAAATAGCCCTCGGGCGGGGTGATGGCGCCGCCGGCGCCCATGACCGGCTCGGCGATGAAGGCGGCGACCGTGTCGGGCCCCTCGCGCAGGATCATCTCCTCAAGCTCGGCGGCGAGCCGGGTCGAGAAGTCCTGCTCGCTCTCGCCGGGCTGGGCGAAGCGGTAGTGATGCGGGCAGGAGGTGTGCAGGATATTGGCGATCGGCAGGTCGAAATCGGTGTGGTTGGCCGGCAGGCCGGTCAGCGAGGCCGAGGCCACCGTGACGCCGTGATAGCCCTTCAGCCGCGAGATGATCTTCTTCTTCTGCGGGCGGCCGAGCGCGTTGTTGATGTACCAGACCAGCTTGATCTGGGTGTCGTTGGCGTCGGAGCCGGAGGCGCCGTAGAAGACCTTGGAGATCGGGACCGGAGCGATCTCCTTCAGCTTCTCGGCGAGCTCGATCGCCGGGTCATGGCTGCGGCCCGAGAAGATATGGGTGAAGGGCAGCTTGCGCAGCTGCTCGGTCGCGACCTCGACCAGCTCCTCGTTGGAATAGCCGAGCGAGGTGCACCACAGGCCAGCCATGCCCTCGATATAGTTCTTGCCGGTCGTATCGTAGACGAAGACGCCTTCGCCGCGCTCGAGGATCAGCGGGCCGACTTCGCGATGCGTCGCGAGGTTGGTGTAAGGGTGCACCAGCGTTTCGATATCGCGGACGGCAAGATTGGACAGCATGGCTCGGACCCCTGATCTTTATGCGGCGTTTATGCGAGCATAGCCCGCAGCCGGCGCAAGAGCTGAGCGATTTTCACGCAGATCGAGGCAGAGTCTGGCGCAGGGCGAGGGCGTTCCAGTTTTTTCAAGCTCTCAGATCGGTGCTTGCAAGGTGCGCGGCTACTTGGTCCTGGTCTGGAAGCTCAAAGGCGCGAATGCAGACGTCGTCGAGCTCGTAGCGGACCTGTCCGCAGTTGCAGCCAGCGGACAATTTCATGGTGAGCTCGCATGTTCCGGGTTTCGCGGGGGATGGCAGACCAACGGTGCCTGTTACGGGGTGGTTTCGGAGAAAGACCTGACGACTATGCGCGGGTGATTGGCGGCGCCTGGAAGCCGCCGCCAGCCTCTGTGATCCATCCGCCAATCGCTGCTGCCAGCAAATCCTCGCCGATGGCCGTGATAACCTGCACGCCTAGCGGCAGCCCTGCGGCTGACAGCGTAACCGGCGCACTCAGCGCCGGCAGGTCGGCGCCGGTGGCGAGCGAGGCCCAGATCAGAAAGTCGAGATAGGGGCGCTTGTCGCCGTTCACGTCGAGGCGGCGAGCGTGGATATCGGGCGAATGATCATGCGGGATCGCTCCGACCGGAGCGGGTGGGCAGAGCACGGCATCGTAGCGCTCGAAGAAGCGAGCCCATTGCCGCTTCAGCGCGGCGCGACGCTGCGAGACCTGATGGTACTGGCTCGGCGTCATGCTGGCGCCGCGGGCCTGCAGGGCTTGGTGCGAGAGGTCGTTCGGGCTGAACCCACGCGCCGGAGCCTGGATGGGGGCACGGACCTTGGGCGGCAGGCAGTAGGCGACGACGGCATGGTTCAGCAGTGCGTAGACCTCGAAGGCATCGGCGAAGCGGATTGCCGGGCGCGCCGTCTCGTCGATGATCGCACCTTGCTCGGCCAGACGTCTGGCAGCGTCGCGGACCGCGCTCGAGACCTCGCTATCGGTCGGCGCGAACGGGTCCTCGGCCCAGAGCGCGACGCGCAGGCCCCTCGCATCCGCCCGGCGAGGGGCCGCCAATCTCGCGCCGACAATCGCAGCGTCACGCGGGCCGGCGAGCACTGGCAGGACTAGCGCCAGATCCTCTGCCGTGCGGGTGATCGGACCAGCGACCAAGAGGTCGGGATTGCGTGGCGGGCGGCGCTCGGGCGGTGGCGGGATCAGCCCCCAGGTCGAGACAAGGCCCCAACTCGTCTTCAGGCCAAAGACGCCGGTTGAATGGGCCGGCCAGCGCATCGAGCCGCCGAGATCCGAGCCGAGCTCGAAAGCGCTCATCCCGCTCGCGACGGCGACTGCAGCGCCGCCCGAGGAGCCGCCAGGCGAAAAGGCGAGGTTCCAGGGATTTCCTGTCACGCCATGGGCAGGATTGTAGCTTTGGAAATCGCCGGAGAAGACCGGGACATTGCTCTTGCCGATGATGACGACACCGGCGGCGCGCAGCCTTGCGACGGCCGTGGCATCCTCGGCGGGGATACGCTCCTTGTAGGCCGGCAATCCGCCGGAGGAGGGCAGGCCGGCGACGTCGAATGCGTCCTTGATGGAGATCGGCAGGCCTTCAAGCGGGCGTGCCGTGCCGGCGGCGAGGCGCCGGTCAGATTCCGCCGCCATCGCGCGGGCTGCCGCGCGATCCTGCGTGACGATCGCGTTCAGTCCGGGGTTGAGCGCATCGATGCGAGCGAAGCTGGCTTCGAGCAGGTCGCTCGCGCTGAAACGGCGGGCGAGCAGGGCCTGACGGAGTGCGGTCGCGGAGGCGGTGAGGTCGATCGGCGAGGCCATGGACGGATCCGGGCTGATGAGAGTCCAGCCTAAAGCATCTCCGCGTTTCCCCGAAACGCGAAAATTCTCTATGTCCTTGTTTCAACGCATTTTCTTTACGCGAACCGGTATCCACTTCGCTCGAAAATGCCTTAGACCGCGCGGGCCTTCGCCTCCAAGCTACGCAGGAAGGCCTCGCCATCGCGGATGCCGAGCTCATAGGCGAAGCGGATGCCCTCGGGATTGCGGATGGTGAACTGGCTGACCGGGATCACCTGCGACGGGCTGACATAAGTCCGGTTGGCGATCTGCGGCACGGCACTGACGGGGCGTGTGAGCAGGACGAGCGTCGGCTCGCCGGCCGCCTCCATGTCGGCGAGCGCCCAGGCCGGAGCATTGTCGACGAGGCCGCCATCGAGCGCGGCACGCTGACCGACGAGCCCAGCCGGCATGAAGGGTGGCACGGAGGCGCTTGCCATCAGGGCGGCGATGAGGTCGTCCGGCGCGGCGCAATTCTCCAGTCGGATCAGGTCGGGCTTGAAGCCGAGGCGTCGGCCCGCCGTGGCATGGACCGGCTTGCGCAGGCGCTTTTCAAGCTGATAGGCGCCGATGCCGAGCAAGGCTGCGACGGGCAGGGGCCAGAAGCGTGGCGGGCGCGAGATCGCGACGCGGAAATCCGCCTGTGCCTGCAGCGTAGCCAACCGTTCTCGCGTGAAGAGGTCGGTCAGCATGAGATGGTACATGTCGCCGACCGGAAAGAGCCGCCCGCCCTGGCGGAAGCCGGCCCAATCCATTTCCGAGCTGCGGCCGAGGCAGGCCTCGCAGACACGCTCGCGCACATAATGGCCAAGGCCGAGCGCGGTGTAGAGCATGGCGAGCGCGCCGGCGCTGGCGCCGACGACGCGTTTCGGCTTGAGATCAAGGCGCGGTGCCACGGTCTCATAGAAGCCGCCCTGCCAATAGCAGCGGTTTCCGCCGCCCGCGAAGACGAGACCCGCATACATGCCGGGATTATTGCGGGTCGGCGGCGCGGGCGAGATCGCGCCAAGCGAGGACGAGCCGGTCGAGCTCGGCGAGGTCGGTTGCCGGCAGCTTGCCGAGCGTCGTCGCGACATAGTCGCGCTGGGTCGCGATGCCGGCTTCGGCCAGGCGACGGCCCTCGCTCGTCAGATGCATCGCATAGGAGCGGCGGTCGCCGGCAATGGCGCGGCGCTCGACCAGGCCGGCCTGCACCAGCCGGTCGACCAGGCCGGAGACGTTGCCCTTGGTGACATAGAGCCGCTCGGCCAGCTCGCTCTGGCTGATGCCTTCGCGTTCGGTCAGGGTCGAGAGCAGGTCGAATTGCGGGATCGAGAGGCCGAGTGCGCGGATGCGCGCGGTCATCTGCGCGAGCATGCGCTGATGCAATCGCATGAAGCGGAACCAGACGCGGTCCGGATCGGCAGGCTCGATGCGAGGAGCGGCGTTGGTCGCGGACACGGAGCTGGCTCTCGAACGGGATCGGTTCTTATGTAAACCATCTCGCGGTCGCACGCGAGCTTTTCGTAACGTCCGCCCAATGGCGCATGTCCCTGTGCGGCGAGCCGGCTATGCTCAGGCAATAACGATAAGCCTGGGAGAAAACGCATGCTCGGCTTGATGCAGGACTGGCCCCTGCTGCTGCACCGGATCATCGACCACGCCGCCGTGCAGCATGGAAACCGAGAGGTGGTCAGCCGGGCGGTGGAGGACGGCTCGCTCAGGCGCTCGACCTATGCCGAGATCCGCAAGCGCACGTTGCAGCTCGCCAGGCGGCTGCAGAGGGAGGGGATGCGGCCGGGCGACCGGCTGGCGACCCTGGCATGGAACACCGAGCGCCATCTCGAGCTCTGGTACGGTATCGGCGGCATCGGCGCGATCACCCACACCGTCAATCCGCGGTTATTCCCGGAGCAGATCGCCTGGATCATCAATCATGCCGAGGACCGGCTGCTCTTCCTCGACCTGACCTTCGTGCCGCTGATGGAAGGCCTGCAGGACAGGCTGCCGAGCATCGAGCGCTATGTCGTGCTCACCGACGCCGCGCACATGCCCGAGACATCGTTGAAGCGGGCGGTGGCCTATGAGGACTGGCTCGCCGAGGCGGATGCGGATTTCGCCTGGCCGAAGCTCGACGAGAACACAGCCTGCGGGCTCTGCTACACCTCAGGCACGACCGGCAGCCCGAAGGGCGTGCTGTACTCCCATCGCTCCAACGTGCTGCATGCGATGGCCGCGGCCCAGCCCGATTTCATGAACCTGTCCTCGCGCGACAGCGTCATGCCGGTCGTGCCGCTATTCCACGCCAATAGCTGGTCGCTGGCCTATTCGGTGCCGATGACCGGGGGCAAGCTGGTCTTGCCCGGCGCGAGGCTCGACGGGCCGTCGCTGCTCTCCCTGCTCGAGGGCGAGGGCGTCACCATGACCGCGGCGGTGCCGACGGTCTGGCTCGGATTGCTGCAGCATCTGGAAGCGACGGGCGCAAGGCTCTCGACCCTGAAGCGCGTCGTCATCGGCGGGTCGGCCTGCCCGCGGGCGATGACCGAGGCTTTCGAGCGCAAATATGGCGTCACGGTCGCCCATGCCTGGGGCATGACCGAAATGAGCCCGCTCGGTTCGTTCTGCTCGGTGAAGCCGACCTACGCCCATCTCGGCGGCGAGGACCTGCTCGACCTCAAGATGAAGCAGGGTCACCCGTTCTTCGGCGTCGAGTTCCGGCTGACCGATGATGCGGGCGAGGACCTGCCCTGGGATGGCAAGACTTTCGGCCGCCTCAAGGTGCGGGGGCCGGCCGTGACGAAGGCCTATTTCCGCCGTGAGAACGAGACCATCCTCGACGAGAACGGCTTCTTCGACACCGGCGATGTCGGCACGATCGATCCGGCCGGCTACATGCTGATCACCGATCGCTCGAAGGATGTGATCAAGTCGGGTGGGGAATGGATCTCCTCGATCGAGCTGGAGAATCTCGCGGTCGGCCATCCCGACGTGGCGGAGGCGGCGGTGATCGGCGTCGCGCATCCGAAATGGGACGAGCGGCCGCTCTTGGTGATCGTGCCCAAGTCCGGACGCCGGCCCGATCGCGACGAGCTGCTCGCCTTCATGACCGGGAAGGTCGCGAAATGGTGGCTGCCGGACGATGTCGTCCTGGTCGAGGCGATCCCGCATACCGCGACCGGCAAGATCCAGAAGACGGCGCTGCGCGAGCAGTTCAAGGATTACCGGCTGCCGACGGCTTAGCTCCGATCCGTCCAAGAGGCGGGGGCACCGGCGCGCGCAGTCTATTTCGACGGCCTTCGCATTGCCCCGCAACCCAACAGCGCCGACAGGACCACGTGTAGGACGACCGCAGGCCACAGAAGGAGACCGGTCGAGCCGCCGGAATAGCCGAGGTAAGCAAGATAGGCCGCGATGGCTGTGCTGTAGCCGAGCATGCCGACCAACGGGGGGCCTGGCCAGCAGGCAATTCCCAGCGCGATCAGGGCGATTCCTGTCACGCGCGCGACCATCATGGCGATCCCGTCGGGTTCCTGACCGAGCAACAGCAATGCGACGGAGGACGGCACCAAGAGCAGCGCCAGCCCCATCGCGATTTCGCCGATCGCGGCAACAATCAGCACTTTCTTCATTGCGGCGAGGACATCTGATCTTTGCGCCCTTGCGTTCTGTTTGCTGGCGGCAGCTGCGGTCGCGCCTCCCTCATTGCGGCGGCACGAGCTTGAAGGTCAGCTTGTTGATTTCGCCGGTGAACCTGAACGGGACGTCGTAGCGATGCTCCAACAGCGCGACCCCGGTGCGGGTGTCTTGGCCGATGTCGAAGCTTTCATCCTCAGGGAAGCCGACGGGGGTGGTATGCTCCAGGGAATTGCTGGCGACCTGCTTGCCGTCCACGGACAGCACGCCCGTGCCTCCCTTGCCCAGGCCCGGGCCATCGGATTTGAAGTCGAAGACGATGGTATGCTTGCCCGGAGCCAGCTCGGGCCCTTCCCAGATCGTGCGCTTGAGGTCGAGCAGGTTGTACAGGAACACCGGCTTGCCCCGGCCGAAGCCGAATTCGCCTTTGCTGAGGAAGAGCGCATAGCCACCGAAGCGGCCGCCATCGGTGACGATCATGCCTTCGGCGCCGCCATCGGGCACGGTGACCTCGGCGGTGATCGTGTAGGATTTGTTCAAGGTGCTGGGGGAGCCACTATTGGGCACGCCGGTCAGCCTTCCAGTATAGGTGAACTCCGTTCGTCCCGCGGTCAGGCTCGGGCGGGGCGTGATGAAGCGGGCGAGCGTCGAATTGTCGAGCGGCAGCACGTCATGTTTTTGCGCTTCGGAGTAAAAGAGATCCTGTAATTGCTTCAGCCTCTCCGGCTGCTGGGAGGCCAGGTCATTGGACTGGGTCGGGTCCGCAGCGACATTATAGAGTTCCCAGTTGTAACCGGTAATCACGTCGGGCGGCGTGCCGGTGGCCGGTGCCCAGGGCAGGTTCGCGGGCGTCGTCGCCGCGACCCATCCGTCATGATAAATGGCGCGATTGCCGAGCATCTCGAAATACTGCGTGGTGCGCCGGCTCGGCGCGTCGGCGCTGGCCTTGTCCCATGTGTATGCCATGCTCACGCCATCGATGGGCCGCTGCCTGATGCCGTCGATCGCCTCCGGCCACGGGATGCCGGCTGCGTCGAGGATCGTCGGCGCGATATCGATCACATGATGGAACTGGCGGCGAATGCCGCCCACGTCATTGATATGGCCGGGCCACGACATGGCCACGCCCTGGGCGGTGCCGCCGAAATGGGACGCCACCTGCTTGACCCATTTGAACGGCGTGCTCATCGCCCAGGCCCAGCCGGCCGAGAAATGCGGAAAGGTCCGCTCCGATCCCCAGAACGGGTACCAGAGGAACTGGTCCTTCACGGGCACCTGAACGCCATTGAAGTAGGTGAGCTCGTTCGGCGTGCCGTTGATCATGCCCTCGGCACTCGGGCCGTTGTCGCCGCTGATATAGATGATCAAGGTATTGTCGCGTTCGCCGAGGTCTTCGACGGCTTGAATGACGCGGCCGATCTCATTGTCGGTGTAAGCCAGATAGGCGCCATAGACGTCCATCTGTTTGGTGAAGAGCCTTTTTTCTTCCCAGCCGAGCGAATCCCATTCCGGCAATTCCTTCGGCCATGGTGTCAGCCTGGCGTCGGCCGGCATGATGCCGAGCCGCTTCTGGTTCGCGAATATGGTCTCGCGCAGCTTGTTCCAGCCGTCGTCGAAGAGCCGCATGTCACTGATCTTCTTGATCCAGTCCGGCGTAGGATGATGCGGGGCGTGGGTGCCGCCCGGGACGTAGTAGACGAGGAACGGCTTTTCAGGCGCGACGGCCTTGAGGTCCCGCATGTACTGAATGGCCTCGTCGGCCATGGACGTCGTCAGGTTCCAGCCCGTCTTGCCCTCGAAAGGATAGATCGCGGTGGTGTTGCGGTAGAGGTTCGGTTGCCACTGGCTGGCGTCACCACCGACGAAGCCATAGAAATACTCGAAGCCCAGGCCATTCGGCCATTGATCGAACGGTCCGGCCCGGGTCGCCTGATAGAAGGGCGTGTTGTGGTTCTTGCCGAACCACGAGGTCGCGTAGCCGTTCTCCTTCAGGATCGCGCCGATGGTGCCATTCTCCTTGCGGATGATCGAGTTGTAGCCGGGAAAGCCGGTTGCTGCTTCGCCGACTACGCCGAAGCCCGCAACGTGATGGTTGCGGCCGGTGATCAGCGCCGCACGCGTCGGCGAGCACAGCGCGGTCGAGTGGAAATTCGTGTAGCGCAATCCGCTATTCGCAATTCGATCGAGCGCCGGCGTCGGCACGACGCCGCCGAACGTGCTCGGCGCGCCGAAGCCGACATCGTCGGTCATGATCAGCAGGACGTTGGGCGCTCCTTTCGGCGGCACGACGCGCGGTGCCCACCACGCGCGCGAGTCGGATGCTTTCTGATTGATCACTCCGCCGAATGCCGGATCGGGCGGGGGGAGTTGCTTGCCCGTCAGTGTGGCCGTGGCTCCGGGCGAGCCCGGAACCTGCTGGCCGCCTGCCGAGACGCTGGTCAAGGTAAGAAGAGCCGTCGCCGCAAGGAAGCCGAAACCGAACTTTGCCATGTGGAGCCCCCCGTCGGACCGAATAGCTGGTCGATTGCAGCTTGGCGAAAGCGTATTGCGGCAGTACGCGCCCGAACCCGATAGTGGTCAAGCAGGAGGCTTCAATGGAATTGGCGGCTTGGCCTACGTAATGGATATTCCCACGTGCTTGTGGCCCCGCACCTCATCGCGGAATTCCCGGATCGGAAAGGAGGAATGTCAGCAATGTGGAGGCGGGCGGAAGTTTATCTGGGCAGTCTGGGGTGCCGGCACTTAATTTGGGTCGAGCGCGCGCACAAGCGCCAGGCGTCAAGCCGGCTGATGAGCCCTGAGCAAGCCTCTATCAGTTGGCAGAAGCCGCGGTGAAGACTGCCAATTGAGCGTCGAAGGCGCGCTTATAGGCGGGCCGTGCTTCGCCACGCGCAACATAGTCCGGCAGGTTCGGGTACTCCTCGAGGATGCCTGATCCGTTCAACCTGCGCAGCACCGTCACCATGAGGAGGTCACCGGCGCTGAACGCTCCGTCGAGCCAGTCGGCACCGCCAAGGTGGCTGGAAAGGTCGGCCAGCCGCTTGCGGATGCCGTTTTCCAGAGCATGAAGGCGCTGCTCGTACCAGGGCTCGTTCCGCTCGAGAATCGTCGCGAGGGCGCGGTCGAAAATCGGCGGTTCCACCGTGTTGAGCGCCGCGAACATCCAGGTGATCGCGCGCGCCCGGCCATTCGCATCGCCCGGCAGCAGGCCGGCATGGCGCTCGGCGATATGGAACACGATCGCCCCCGACTCGAACAGGGCGAGATCGCCTTCCTCATAGGTCGGAATCTGCCCGAAAGGATGCAGCGCGAGATGTTCTGGCTGCTTCATCGCTTTGAACGAGACAAGCCGCACGTCATAGGGTTGGCCGACTTCCTCGAGCGCCCAGCGCACGCGCATGTCACGCGCCAGCCCCCTGCCGCGATCGGGGGATCGTTCAAAGGCGGTGATGGTGATCGTCATGGCAACGCTCCGGATCGGGGACACGGTGACCCGCAAGGGAGTCATTTGGCAACAAGCGAGCGATCGTTGCGGAAGCCGGGGCAGCTCACGCAAAGATCCGGTCGATCCCGGCGATCGCCTGATCGGCTGAACACTGTGCGGATGCGCAGCCTAGGCGAATGCCTGCGGCCCTTTCTCGATCACGCAGAAGCTGTTCCCATCGGGATCGCGCAGCACCACGTAATCGGCGCCTGGTGGATAGCGCCATTCGGCCCGGCGGGCGCCGAGCCCGATCAGGCGTTCGACCTCGCGCTCGCGGTCTTCAGCATAGAGGTCGAGATGGTGGCGCTGATGGTCCTCGGCTTCGGAGGAAACCTGGGTGATCGCCATTTGCGGGCCGGGCCCGTGTTTCGGCACAAGAATGGCCCAGTCGGGCGAGGGCGCGCGCAGCGGCTGATAATCCAGCGCGCCGCACCAGAAGTGGATGGCTTGCGGCACGTCGCGGACGCCCCAGACGATCGATCCAATTCTCAACATTCCCGAGCCTCCCTCTCCGCAGCGTCGCTCCGACAACGCAAAAGCGGGGCGGCAGGTCGCTTCGCATCAGCGAATGCTTGCCTTCCGCTTCAGCCTCCGCCACCTAATTGCCATGCACCGCCGTCTCGTCTTCGAGGAGCCGATCTCGCGCGCCGCGCTCTGGAGCCGGCGGCTGGTCTGGTTCGCGATCACGGTCGTGCTGCTCGCCCTGCTGATCTTCCGGCTGGGCGAGCCATCGCTGCAAGGCCTGACACCGATCGCCGGAGCCTATGGGCTCGTGCTGCTGGCGCTGCTGATGGCGGTGCTCGCCTTCATGCGGATCTGGCAGGCCGGACATCGCGGCGTCGGCATGGCGGCGCAGGCCTTCGTGCTGGCGCTGATCATGCTGGCGCCGGTCGCCTATGGCGGTTTCAAATACGCGACCTTGCCGGCCCTCACGGATATCTCGACCGATATCGACGACCCACCGGCCTTCAGCCGCTCCAGCGCCGCTCTCAGCGCCCGCACTGGCCGCGTGCCGCCGGACGTCCCGGCCGAGCAGCGGCGGCTGCAGCGCCAGGCCTATCCGAAGGCGTTGCCGATCGTGCTGGAGGTGCCGGCCGAGATCGCCTTCGACATCGCCCGCAAGGCGGCGGTCGCGATGGGCTGGCAGGTGCTCGAAGCGTCGCGGCCGGGCGGGCGCAGCGGGGCGGGACGGATCGAGGCCGTGGCACGCAGCCGCGTGCTGCGCCTCGCCGACGACATCACCATAAGGGTGCGCCCGCGTGCCGATGGTAGCCGCATCGACATCCGTTCGGCCTCGCGGATCGGCTGGCACGATCTCGGCATGAACGCGGCGCGGATCGCCGCCTTCGCCGCCGAGGTCGAGCAGCTCAACGACGAGCGCTAGAGTATTTGCGCGCTTCACCGAAGCGCGGAAATACTCTATCCCTTTGTTTTAACGCATTTTCTTCACGCGAACCGGCATCCACTTCGCTCGAAAATGCTCTAAAGCGCTCGGGCGAGGCGGTAGCGGCTGTCCAGCATGGGCATCGGCTCGTCGCAGAGGACGAGGCCGCGCGCGACGAGATCTTCGAGCTGGGCCAGCACGGAGAGCGAGGCGGCGCCATGCAGCGTCGCCGGCAGGCCCTGGTAGATCGGCGGCACCATCTCGGCGATGCGCTCGTCGCCCGCCTTGAGGCGGCTGAGGATCGCGGCCTCGCGCTGGCGGCGATGCTGGACGAGCCCGCGCAGGAAGCGCTGCGGCTCCTTCACCGGCCCGCCATGGCCCGGCCAGTAGATCTCGTGCTCCATGCCGCGCAGCTTCTCGATCGAGGCCATGAACTCGACCATCGAGCCGTCCGGCGGGGCGATGACGCTGGTCGACCAGGCCATGACATGGTCGGCCGAGAACAGGCTCCGCTCTTCCGCGAGCGCGAAGGCGAGATGGTTGGCGGTGTGGCCGGGCGTCTCGACGGCGCTCAGGGTCCAGCCGGGGCCGGTGATCGTGTCACCCTCGTGCATGGCAAGCTCGGGCGCATAGTCGCGGTCAGCGGCGCCTTCGAGCGGGTTGATCTCACCGAGCGCCAGCTCGCGCGCGGCGCGATGCGGCAGGCAACCGGCGACGATCCCGCCGGTCGCGGCCTTCAGCGCCGGCACGCCGGGCGAATGGTCGCGATGGGTGTGGCTGACCAGGATATGGCTGACGGTCTCACCGTCGAGCGCGCGCAGCAGGCGTTCGAGATGGGCGGGATCGGCCGGGCCGGGATCGAGCACAGCCACCGTGCCACGGCCGATGATATAGGTGCAGGTGCCGGTGAAGGTCATCGGCCCGCTATTGCCGGCGATGATGCGGCGGACCAGCGGGCTCAGCTCGGCCACTTCGCCGGCGGGCGTGGTGGCGGTGCGGTCGAATTCGATCTCGTCGCTCATGCGGCCTCTCTGCTCAGCCTGCCCGTTCGCGCACGGTTGCTCGGCTTGTGGGGCTTTGCCGCATTTCCTATAGACAGGGAAGCCGGCTGCGAGATGCAGGCGCCAGAGCATGCCGCCGAAATCATGCTCCTGCTTCAAAATGCAACAGGATGACACCAATGGCCGATATGCTTCCCCTCACAGCTCCGACCCTGGTCAATGCAGTGCTTCCGGGCGTGTCCGGCCGCCGCGCCGAGATCGCGCGCAATGTCGCGCTCGCCGTCGCCGGCAGCCTGCTGCTCGTGCTCGCCGCCAAGGTCAAGGTGCCATTCTGGCCGGTGCCGATCACCCTGCAGACGCTCGCCGTACTCGGCCTCGGCGCCGCCTATGGCCGCCGCCTCGGCGCGGCTACCGTCGCGCTCTATGTCGCCTATGGCCTTGCCGGCCTGCCGGTCTTCACCAACACGCCCCCGGCTGCTGCCGGCCTGACCTATCTCGTCGGCCCGACCGGCGGCTTCCTCGCCGGTTTCGTCGCGGCGGCCTATGTCGCCGGCTGGGCGGCCGAGCGCGGTGCCTCGGTCGCGCGCCTGATCGCCGGCATGATCACGGCGGAAGCGCTCATCCTCGGGCTCGGCTTCGCCTGGCTGGCGCTGGGCGCGCAAATGGCTGGTGGTGCCACCGGCGTCGGCTTCGCCAAGGCCTTCCAGTTCGGCGTGCAGCCCTTCCTGCTGGGTGATCTGATCAAGCTGGCGCTGGCGACGAGCCTGGTCGGCGCGAGCTGGACGCTGCTGCGCCGCCGCGGCTGAGCCTTCCTGCCGTTGAAGACGAAAAAGCCGGGGCATGCCCCGGCTTTTTCTTTGGGCTCAGCCCTGCGGACTGCTGTCGGAGCAGCTTTTCAGCGAATCGATCAGCGTGAACTTCACCGGGTCGCCGCATTTGTCGCAGCCCGCCAGCAGGGCCGTGATCGCGAGAATCCCGGCTATCCGAATCAAACGCTTCATCGCTGGCACCGTCCATGACTGCAGTGAGGGCATCTTGGGCCGCGGCGCGCCGGATGTCGATTCGCGCCAGGTTGCTGCCGCATCTGGTGGCAAGCGCCGCGCCGGCGGAAGCAAGTCGGGGCAGCCGACGACGAATTGTGATATGGTGCACTGAGCCGCTGGAACGAGCCGCCTACGGATGGGGGGCGGTGGATCAATCCTCGCGATGCCGCGTTCGGTTGTCGATGAACGTGAGGAGGGATCATTGGCTGAAGGTCCGATCTCATCCAGCGTGATGGTCTGGGCCGTGCTCGTCACGGCCTTCGCAATGCCTTGCCTGGCGCTTGGAGCGATGTTCTGGCGCGCCAGCCATAATGCGACAGGAGGCAGGGCAGTCCGGCCGCTGCGCCTGAGCGCCAAATATCGCTTTCCCCTGCACAAGCCGGGCAATGGCGGGCCGCGGGCCGCGCCGAAGCAGCGCCCCGATCTCAAACGCTCGAAATCCTGAAGGATTTATCTCGGGAAATTTTGGTCGGAGTGGCAGGATTTGAACCTGCGACCCCCACGTCCCGAACGTGGTGCGCTACCAGACTGCGCTACACTCCGATCAACTGGTGGCGGGCTTATAGCCAGCGCCGCGCCAAGGTGCAACAGCATCGAGCCCCCGATCTGTGGAAATTTGACGAAGAGATGTCAGAGGGCGCCGAGCCCTGTGGGAAGCCCGCGACGCCAGTTGCGCCGCGCGCCGCCGCATTCTAGAAGGCAGCGGCGCATTGGGGCGTCGCCAAGTGGTAAGGCAGCGGTTTTTGGTACCGCCATTCCCAGGTTCGAATCCTGGCGCCCCAGCCAATGCGTTTTATTCCAAAAACTAGTAATTTCAATAATTTGTATGATTCGCCCAACGGCGTGACAGGTCCGCAGGTCTGCGCTGCCGTGAGCAGGTTGAGGTCATGGATGACGGTTCTAGCCATCCTGCGACGTTGACTGAAAAGGGACAGCTACCGCGTGCCTGCACTTCCAGCTTTGGCGTCTGGTGGGCGATGTTCTGTCTCGGCGGGAAAAACTGGGACCGGGAACGGCAATTCCGCCTGCTCAACGAAGCCCTTTTGACGGGCCGCGTTGATGCAGGTGGAGAACATTCGTCTGGCAGACTGTTCGCCGGTATCTGGGAAGAGTGAGAAACGCCACAGGGGCGAAAACGGCCCCGACAAGCAGAGAGTCCGTGCCTCGTCGGTCTGTCGGCGCAGAGTGACCCCATAATAGCTGTCACAGCCGGCGAGAACCGCTGCAAGGGCAAGCGCAACTGTCTTCGCTGATTTCAACTGCGTGGGGTCAACGTCTTCAGCGGCACGCGATGAAGGCGCTTGCCTTCTGCTCAGCGAGATCGGCCGGGTCGCGTTTCTCTCCAAGTGCGCCTACCTCGTAGTTGATCTGCTTGGCGTCCAGGAAACTTGCTGCGAGGGCTCCCTTCACAGCGAAGTTCACATTCTGCGGGAGGTCGCCTTGGGCCTCGGCAATCTTGATCGCGTCGAGCTTTGCACTCACCTCACCGACCACGTTGCCCGAATAGTCCACCAGCGGTCCACCTTAGTTTCCAGCCTGAACCGGTGCGGACACCTGAAGGTACCGACTGTCGTCCCTTGATCGCGGCCAGCAACTTGTTCCGGTCATGCCCGCGATCGAAGCTTTGGCATTATGAATGCCACGGCGCCCATTGTTCACGAAAATGCGTTGATCGCCGAATCATTCGGCTTGTCGTCTGGCATAACATATACCAGCATATGCCCAAGCGGGACGAAGAACCGCGGCAAGAAGCATATATAGGGATAGGAAATGACCACAGCGCTGCATGCCGGGGATCCCGGCCAACGCGCCAGCGATACCTATCGTTGGACGCAATTGCTCATCGGCGTCATCTGCATGGTGATGATCGCCAACCTCCAGTACGGCTGGACCTTCTTCGTTCCCGACATCCAGCAGAAGTTCGGCTGGGATCGCGCAGCAATCCAGTGGGCATTTACGCTCTTCGTGCTGTTCGAAACTTGGCTCGTTCCGATTGAGGGCTGGTTCGTCGACCAGTATGGCCCGCGTGTGGTCGTGATCTTTGGCGGCGTGCTCTGCGGCATCGGCTGGGTGATCAACGGCTTCGCCGAATCGCTCAACGCACTCTATCTCGGCCAAGTCATCGCCGGCGTCGGTGCTGGCGCCGTCTATGGCACCTGCGTCGCCAATGCGCTGAAATGGTTCCCGGACAAGCGCGGCCTGGCGGCCGGTATCACCGCGGCGGGCTTCGGCGCAGGCTCGGCACTCACCGTCGCGCCGATCCAGTCGATGATCGCGAATTCCGGCTACCAGGCGGCCTTCATCAATTTCGGCATCGGCCAGGCCGTGATCATCTGCATCATGGCGCTTTTCCTGCTCGCGCCGAAAAAGGGCCAGGTACCGCCCCCCGCCGTCAACGCGGCGAATGTGCAGAGCCGGCGCGACTACGCGCCGGGCGAGGTGCTGCGCCAGCCGATCTTCTGGCTGATGTATGCGATGTTCGTTGCCGTCGGTGCCGGCGGCTTGATGATCACTGCGAACCTGAAACCGATCGCGGCCGATCTGCATATCGACAAGATCAACGTCACCCTGGTCGGCCTGACCATGACGACGGTGACCTTCGCCGCCACGATCGACCGGATCCTGAACGGCTTGACGCGCCCATTCTTCGGATGGATCTCCGACAAGATCGGCCGCGAAAATACGATGTTCATCGCCTTCGGCATGGAAGGCCTCGGCATCTTCCTGCTCTATCTCTGGGGCCATGACCCGGTCTGGTTCGTGCTGCTCTCAGGCTTCGTGTTCTTCGCTTGGGGCGAGATCTACTCGCTGTTCCCGGCCACCTGCACCGACACGTTCGGCTCGAAATTCGCGGCGACCAACGCCGGCATGCTCTACACCGCGAAAGGCACTGCCGCGCTGCTGGTGCCGTTCGCGAACTACCTGCAGCAGGCTGAGGGCTCGTGGGACGGAGTCTTCCTGATCGCCGCCGGCGCGAACATCACGGCTTCGCTTGTCGCGATCATCGTGCTCAAGCCCTGGCGCCGGCGCGTCGTCGCCCAGGCCCAGCAGCCGCAGGCGGCGCCGAGCCTGCACGGTGTGCCGGCCGAATAAGCGACGGCACCACCACTGCACCCACCACGAAACGCCCCGGCGCCGATGCGCCGGGGCGTTTCCGCTCGAGCGGCCGTGTTTCGGGGCCTTACGAGGCGCGTCCACGTCGCCTCGTTCGTCGGTTCATAGGGCGGGCGGGGCGCCGACGCTGGTGTCCTCACCGTCGCAGGGCGAGGCGCGATCGCAGCCGCGGGGGTGCTCAGAGCACCGGCGCGGCCTGGAGCTGCAATTCCTCGATGGGCGGGATGCGGCCGCCCTCGAACCAGTAGGCCGCCGCCGCGCGCGACATTGCCGCGCCGTCATGGCCGACGCCGCCGACCGTGATCAGCTGCCAGTTGAAGGGCAGGCCGAGCCGCCCGGCCTCGCGCCTGGCGAAGTCGTGCATGAAATGGGCGCGGGCGAAGCGATGCGGGCCCTGGGCCAACGCCTCGGCGGCCGCCGGCAGGTTGGGGTCGCCGGTGTTGATGTCCTGGTCGCCGGCGAAGATGATCATCGGGTAGGCGAACCAGCGTGCCAGGGCGCTCTGGTCGACGCCGAGGCCGCCAAGCCCTTCAGGGAAATGGCGCTCGAGCGTTGGCAGCGTGTACCAGCCGGAATTGGCGGCGAAGGCCATCTCGAAGGGAACATCGTCCTGCGTCGCCAGCATGCGGTGGACGAACTGGCCGCCGGCCGAATGGCCGAAGATGCGCGGCTTGGACAGGCGGGTGACGCCGCCCTGCCGCAGCGCTGCGAAGACGCGGGCCGGCACGCCGTAAAGCCAGTTATCGCGTGCCGCGACCGCGCCGTCTGCGCCGATGACGAGGCCGTTATTATAGCCCTCGGCCTGCGGGAAATGCTCGTTGCCGAAGGTCGGGGCGGCGATGAGGATGTTGTGCTTCTCGGCGGCCGGGATCCAGAAGTCGCGATAGTCGTCGCCATTGCGCAGCATGCCGTGCTGGACGAATACGACCGGGTCGTCGGGACCATGTGCGGCCGGCCGGTAGAAATTCACCTCGAGCGGCCGCTCCGGGTGGAAGCGGTCGGTGAAGGGCAGGGCGGAGCGGCCGATTTCGGGGGTGAGCGTCGCGGTGGTCATGCCGTCTCCGGAGTCGTGTGCAAATGGCAGGCGGCGCTGCGGCCGGGCGCGATCTCGGCGAGCTTCGGCCGGACCTCGCGGCAGACCGGCATGGCCTGCTCGCAGCGCGGATGGAACGGGCAGCCCGAGGGCGGGGCGAGCGGCGAGGGCAGCTCGCCCTTCAGCGGCTGGAAATCGCGCTTGCGCCTGGAGGCCGAGGGAATCGCCTTGATCAGGGCGGCGCTATAGGGGTGGGCCGGCGTCGCGAAGATGTCGGCGGCGGGACCGATCTCGACGATGCGGCCGAGATACATGATCGCGACGCGGTCGCTGATATGGCGCACCAGCCCGAGATCATGGCTGACGAAGAGATAGGTCAGGCCGTAGCGCTGGCGGATATCCATGAACAGGTTGATCACCTGCGCCTGAATGGAGACGTCGAGCGCTGACACGGGCTCGTCGCAGACGAGGAAATCGGGCTTCACTGCAAGAGCGCGGGCGATGCCGATGCGCTGGCGCTGGCCACCGGAGAACTGGTGCGGGTAGCGGTCGCGATAGGCGAGGTCGAGCCCCACCTCGGCGAGGGCCTTGTCGACGGCGGGCTCGATCTCGGCCTTGGGCAGGAGCTTGTGGACCGAGAGCGCCTCGCCGACGATGCGGCTGACCTTCATGCGGGGATCGAGCGAGGCGTAAGGGTCCTGGAAGATCATCTGGACCTTGAGCAGGAAGTCGAGGCGCGCCTTGCCGCTCAGCGTGGCGACGGGCTTCTGGTCATAGACGACTTCGCCTTCGCTCGGCTGCAGGATGCCGGTGGCAATGCGCGCCAGCGTGGACTTGCCGCAGCCGGATTCGCCGACGAGGCCGAGCACCTCGCCGTGGCTGATCGAGAGGTCGACACCGTCGACGGCACGCAGGACCGGCGCCGGCTTGCCCTGGCCCACGGCCGAGAGGATGCGCTCGGCGAGGGTGACCTTGCCGCGAAAGTGCTTCTTGATGCCGCGCAGTTCGAAGAAGGGCGTGGTCATGCCGGCTCGGTCTGCGGAACGGGGTTGTGGCAGCGGAAGGCGCGTTCGCCTTCGCTCTGCGGGGCGGGATCCTGCTCGGCACAAACAGGCAGGACCCGGGCACAGCGTGGCCGGAACGGGCAGCCGCTCGGGCGTGAATCGATGCGCGGCGCGACGCCGTCGATCTGGTTCAGGCGCTGGCCGACCTCGACCATCGCCGCGGAGGAATTGAGCAGGCCGAGCGTATAGGGATGGCGCGGCCGGTCGAGCACGGTGTCGACCGGGCCGATCTCGACGATGCGGCCGGCATACATGACCGCGACCCGGTCGGCGAGCTCGGCGACGACGGCGAGGTCGTGGGTGATCCAGAGCACGGCCGTCGATGAATCGCGGCTGAGCTTCTGGACCTCGAATAGGATCTGGCTCTGGATGGTGACGTCGAGCGCGGTCGTCGGCTCGTCGGCGATGATCAGGTCGGGGGCGTTGAGCAGCGCGGTCGCGATCGCGACGCGCTGGCGCATGCCGCCAGAGAACTCGTGCGGGTATTGCTTCAACCGGGCCTCGGGCGAGGAGATGCCGACGCGGGCGAGCGCTTTGGCAGCTTCGGCGAGCGCGTCCTGCCTGGAGACATCGCGATGTTCCAGGATCGCTTCGCTCATCTGTTCGCCGATGCTGAGCACCGGGTTCAGCGTCATCAGCGGGTCCTGGAAGATCATGGCGATGCGGTCGCCGCGCAGGCTGCGCAGCCGCTCGTCCGAGGCGGCACGCAGGTCCTCGCCATCGAAAAGGATCTCGCCGGCGACGATCTCGCCGGGCGGGTCGATGAGCTGGACCAGGGAGAAGCCGGTGACGGACTTGCCCGAACCGGATTCGCCGACGAGACCGAGCACCTCGCCACGCCTGACCGTCAGGTCGACGCCATCGACCGCTGGCCAGGCACCGTCGAGCGCGTGGAACACGGTCCTGAGACCGCGGACATCGAGCAGCGCGTCGCTCATGAGCTACGCACGTTGAAGCTGCGGCGCAGGCGCGTGCCGACGAGGTTGAGCGACATGATCAGGAGCACCAGCGCGATGCCGGGGAAGACCGCGATCCAGTATTCGCCGGAAAGCAGGAACTCGAAGCCATTGGCGATCAGCAGGCCGAGCGAGGGCTGGGTCACCGGCACGCCGACGCCGAGGAAGGAGAGGGTGGCTTCCAGCGTGATCGCCGAGGCGATGCTGATCGTCGCGACGACGAGCACCGAGCCGACCGAATTCGGCAGCAGGTGAGCGAGCATGATATGGCGCGTCGGCAGGCCGAAATTGACCGCGGCCTCGATATATTCCTTGCGCCGCTCGACCAGAGCCGCCGCCCGCATCAGCCTTGCATATTGCGCCCATTGCACGAGCACGATGGCGAGGATGACCTTGTCGACGCCGCGGCCGATCGAGGCGAGCAGCACGAGCGCGACGAGGATCGAGGGGAAGCCGAGCATGAAGTCGACGATGCGCATGATGACGGCATCGACCGCGCCGCCGAACTGCGCCGCGACGAGCCCGGCCATGATGCCGATGAACAGTGCGCCGGCCGTGGCGGAGAGGCCGACGAGCAGGCTGGTGCGCAGGCCGTAGAGGATGGCGCTCAGCATGTCGCGGCCCTGCGAGTCGGTGCCGAGCCAGTAGGTGATGCCGTTCATGCCGGCCTCGCCCGGCGGCAGCCGGTTGTCCATCACGCTGAGCGAGGCGAGATCATGCGGGTTCTGCGGCGCGATCACCGGGGCGAGCAGCGCGAGCAGCACGAGGATGCCGAGCAGGATCGCGGCGCCGCGCGTCGTCGGCCGGTTGCGGATGCGGCGCAGCACCTTCTGCCGCAGGGGCGTATCGGCATAGGCGGGGACGCGCGGCGCGCTGGTGTCGGGCGCGCTCATGCCATCTCTCCGGTCAGCTTCACGCGCGGGTCGAGCGCGGCATAGAGGATGTCGACGAGGAAGTTGACCGCGACGAAGAGCAGGGTCGCGAGCAGGACGTAAGCGACGACCACGGGCCGGTCGAGCTGGTAGATCGAGTCGATCAGGAGCTTGCCCATGCCCGGCCAGGCGAAGACCGTCTCGGTGATGGTCGAGAAGGCGACGAGACTGCCGAATTCGACGCCGACCACGGTGACGACCGGGATCAGGATGTTGCGCAGCACGTGCCGGCCGACGATGCGGCGGCGGCGCACGCCCTTGGCGCGAGCGTATTTGACGTAGTCCTGCGTCATCGTCTCGGCCGTGCCGGCGGCGACGAGGCTGACCATCAGCGCCATGTTGGGAATGGCGAGGTTGAGGGCGGGCATGATCAGGTGGTGGAGCCCGTCGAGCGTGAACAGGCTGGTCTGGACGCCGAGGAAGGAGACAGTCTCGCCGCGCCCCGCCGTCGGCACCCAGCCGAGGACCACTGCGAAGAGCAGGATCAGCATCATGCCCTTCCAGAAATTCGGCAGGGAATAGCCGAGCACTGTGCCGGCCATGATGATGCGAGCCGGGCGGCTTTCGGGATCGAGCCCGGCCAGGAGGCCGAGCGGCACGCCAAGCGCGACCGCGATCGTCATCGCCAGCAGCACGAGCTCGAAGGTCGCCGGGAGGCGGGCGAGGATCAGCTCGATCGCCGGGACGCCGTGGACGAAGGAACGGCCGAGATCGCCCTTGAGGGCATTGCCCATGAAGACGAAATATTGCTGCCAGACCGGCAGGTCGAGCCCGAGCCGCTGGATCAGCGCCGTGCGCTCGGCCGCGCTGACCTGCGGCGAGACCAGGAGCTCGATCGGATCGCCGATGCCGTAGACGGCGAAGAAGACCACGACCGAGACTGCCAGCAGCACGAAGATGCTCTGGATCAGCCGCTGCAGCACATAGGCCGTCATTGCTGACGGCCCATGCTCTTGGCGATGCGGGCCTGGCTCACCGGGATCGGGCTCACTGGGATCAGGTTACTTGGATCAGGCTTACTTGGCCGGCTTTACCGACATGGCCAGCGTGAACTGGTCGGCGCGGCCTTCGACCTTGAGCTCGGACTTGTAGGCCCAGATGCCGCTTTCGAAATGCAGCGGGATGAAGGCGTTGTCGGCGAGGACGAGCTTGGCCGATTGCTGCAGCAGCTCGGAGCGCTTGGCGTCGTCGAGGGTCGAGATCGCGGCGCGGATCGTCTTGTCGAACTCGTCGTTCTTGTAGTCGCCGTAGTTCGAGCCGCCGATGGTCTTGGCGTCGTCGGGGGTCGGCGGCCACTGGCGCAGGAAGGACGAGGCCTCGCCGGTGCTGGAGCCCCAGCCGCCGAGCGCGACGCTGAATTCCTTCTTGGCGCGGCGCGGGAAATAGATCGCGCGGGTCATCGCGTCGACCTCGGCCTTGATGCCGATCTGGGTCAGGTATTGCGCGACCGCCTGGGTGATCTGGCTGTCGTTGATGTAGCGGTCATTGGTGGTCGAGAGCGTGACCTGGAAGCCGTTGGGATAGCCGGCTTCCGCGAGCAGCTTCTTGGCGGCGGCAGGATCGTATTCGAGCTTGGCCGGGTTCGGGATCGTGCCGAACATGCCGGTCGGCAGGTACTGGTAGGCCGGCTCGGCCGCGCCATCCATCAGACGCTTGACGATGGCGTCACGGTCGATCGCCAGCGACATCGCCTTGCGCACGCGCGCGTCCTTGAGCGGGTTCTTGCCGTCCGGGGCCTTGACGAAGGGGCTCTGGTCGCGGCCGACATCGAGCTGGAAATAGATGACGCGGGTCGAGGGGGTGACGACATGGCCGAAGCGCTTGTCGTTGCGGATGCGGCCGAGATCGCGCGCCGCCGGGTTCTCGATCACGTCATAGTCGCCGGCGAGCAGGCCGGCGAGACGCGGGCCGGCATTGGTCACCGGCACGAAGCGCACGGTGGCCCAGGGCTCGGCCGGGCCCCAGTAGGTGGGGTTGCGCTCGAGCTCGATGGCCGAGCCGCGGACATAGCTCTTGAGCTTGTAGGGGCCGGTGCCGACAGCGGACTTGCCGTCGTTGAAATCATTGACCGCCGGCCAGGCGCCGGTGACGCCGCAATTCTTCGCGATGTCGTAGCTGATCGGGCCGTGCTCGACGATCGAGGCGCTCAGGATCGGCAGTCCGGAAAGCAGGTTCGGCAGCAGTGGCTCGGGCGCCTTGGTGGTGATGACGAGCGTCTGCGGATCGGGCGTCTCGACCTTCTCGAAGGCGCCGGTGATGTCGGCGAAGGAGCCGGAGACCTTGGTCTCGTTCTTCAGCGTGCGGCAGAAGGTGAAGACGACATCCTCGGCCGTGAAGGGCTTGCCGTTCGAGAAGCTGACGCCGGGGCGCAGCTTGAAGGTCCAGGTGGTCTTGCCGTCATTCGACCAGGAAGTCGCGAGGCCGGGCTGGAGCAGCTGCTTCTCGTCCTGGAGGACGAGCGAATCGAAGATATGCGCGGCGAGCGCATTGTTCGGCGTGAGGTCGTGGTAGTGCGGATCGACTGCCGTCGGCTCGGAGGCGAGCGCGATCTTCAGGGTCTGCGACCAGGCGGGAGCGCCGGTCAGGCAGGCTCCGGCAACACATGCGAGCAATAGCTGCTTGCGCATCACGACTCTCCGTTCCCGTGGATCTGTTAGTCAGCTTTTGACAAGTTTATTTTCGTTGGCTAGCAAACATGAAAATTATCCAACGTCAATCGGATGAACGCCTGATGTCACCGGTTCTGAAAGCGACGACGGATCTGGCGAACCGGATCGCCAAGGTCTACCCGTCGCTCAGCAACGGGCATCGCAAGGCGGCCGATTTCGTGCTGCAGAACCCGCTCGACAGCGCGACGATGACGATCGATCGCCTGGCCGAGAAGAGCGGTGCCTCGACTGCGACCGTGACCCGCTTCGTGCGGGCGCTGGGCTACGGCAATTACGGAGAGTTCCGTACGGCGCTGTCCGACGCGCTGAAGCTCGCCATGGCGCCGGTGGCGAGCATGGTCGATGCCCGCAGTGTCGCCGCATCGCCCTACGCCACGCTGGCCGGAGCGCTCAAGGACGGGGCTGCCAATATCGAGGAGGCGATCGCCGGGCTGGACGAGGCTACGGTCACGGGCGCGGTCGCCGCCCTGCTCAAGGCGCAGCGCATCTTCGTCATCGGCACCGGCGCGAGCCACCATGTCGCGTCATTTCTCGAGGATGGGCTCGCGCTCTATCTCGATGCCGACGTGATCTTCGCCGCTTCGCGCGGGGGCCCGGCGCATGCGATGCGGCACATGCTCTCGGCCGGGCCGGACGACTTGGTGATCGCGATCTCGATGCCGCGCTATTCGCGCACGACCGTCGAACTCTGCAATTTCGCCAGGAAGCGCGGCACGCCGGTGCTGGCGCTGACCGATGCCCTGACCTCGCCGCTGGCGCTAATCGCCGATTTCCCGCTCTTCGCCCCGGCGCGGAACCGGCTGCTGCCGAACTCGCCGAGCGCGATCTTCGCGCTGGCCGACGCGCTGGTCACCGCCGTCGCACGAGAGCGGCCCGACGCGGTCGAGGCGCTGAAGGGCTTGAGCGAGAGCCTGCTCTGGACGTTCCACCAGTAGCGGCGGCTGCGCTCGCACTGGCGGTCTTTCCGTCATGGTCGGGCTTGTCCCGACCATCCACGTCTTCCTTGATGACGTGCGGCGTTCAAGACGTGGATGCTCGGCACAAGGCCGAGCATGACGGGGAGGCCCTGTCAGGGCCTGCGCTTGCTGGCGACGCCGAAATGGCAGATCGGCTCGCCGGGTTTGGCGGTCGCACTGGGGAAGATGATGAAGCCGTCGACTGGCGCTGTCACCGCGGTGCCATCGGCGCGGCGCGCCATCACGGCGCCGGCCGGCACGGCGTCGCCAGTCTTCCAGTTGCCTTCGACCTTGTCGCCCTCCGTCTCGCAGATCACGACATCGACCATGTGGATGATCGTCTTCAGGGCCGAGGGCGGGGGCGAGGCATCGACCAGACCGAGCAGAGCCAGCGTGTTGCGGATCGCGACATAGCCGACTTCGATCGAGGCCGGATCGATATGCTGGCCGCATTCGAGGGTCACGGCATAGCCGCCGACGAAGCGCATGTACTCGGTCGTGCCGTAGCCTTCGGTGACCGCGAGCGGCGGCAGTTTCAGGCGCTCGCGGGCGGCGATGATCTGCACGTAATTGTCGAGCCAGCCATGGATCGCGACGGGAACCCCGAGGCAGGCCGCTAGCGCGAGTTCGGCTGCATCATGCCGGAAGGACTCGAGCGAGCCGGTATTGTTCTCCGGACCGAAGAAGACGAAGGGCTCGCCCTCGCCGCGGAAGGAATGGACGTCGAGCAGCATGTCGTGCTCGCGCAGCAGGGCGCAGAGCCGGCGGCCGATCCGGTCCTCGTTGTCGACGGGCTGCGGCCGCTCGTACATGTCGCGGTTGAGGTTGCGGTCGCCCTCGCGCGTGTTCTGGCGATAGGCCTTCGGATTGGTCACCGGCACGAAGGTGACCTCGCCGCGCTTGATCAGCAGGCGACCGGCCCGGCAATCCTCGATGATGCGGGCGATGGCGTTGGGGCCGCAGGTCTCGTTGCCGTGGACGGCGCCGAGCACGAGCAGTTTCGGCCCGGCATTGAGGCCATGGAAGCGGACGCTCTCCAGCGGCGCCTCATCCGATTCCGGCACGGTCCAGGCGGGCTTGGGGGATGGCGTGGTCATCGGCGCGGTCCAGGGATGATGAGGCGGCTGGTCAGGCTTTGCGGGTCTGCGAATGCGGATCGAGAACATCGCGCAGCCCGTCGCCGAGCAGATTGAGGCCAAGCACGGTCATGAAGATCGCCAAGCCCGGGAAGATCGAGATCCAGGGCGCGGTGGTGATCTGGTCGCGCGCGTCGGAGAGCATCGAGCCCCAGCTCGGGAAGGGCGGGCGAATGCCGAGACCGAGGAACGAAAGCGAGGCTTCGGCCAGCACGGCGCCGCCGATGCCGAGCGTGCCGATGACGATGATCGGCCCGGCGATATTGGGCAGAACCTGCCGGAACATGATGCGCGTATCGGTGTAGCCGAGCGAGCGCGCCGCCTCGACATAGCCCTGCTCCTTGATCGAGAGCGTGGCGGCGCGCGAGAGGCGGCAGGTGAAGGACCAGTTGGTCAGGCCGAGCGCGATGAGAAGGCTGGTCAGGCCCGGTGTCAGGATCGCCATGATCGCGAGCGCGAAGATCAGCGAGGGGATGGCCAGCATCAGGTTGGTCAGGCCGCTGACGAGATCGTCCCACCAGCCGCCCCAATAGGCGGCAGACATGCCGAGGCAGACGCCGATGAAGGTGTTGATCAGCTGCGAGACGATGCCGACTGTCAGTGAGACCCGCGCGCCGTACAGCACGCGGCTGTAGATGTCGCGGCCCTGGGCATCGGTGCCGAACCAGAATTCGGAGCCGGGCGGCATCTCGGCATTCATCAGGTTGGCGTCCATCACCGGATCGGTATGGGCGAGCCAGGGGGCGAGCGCACCGCCCGCGACGACGACCGCGATGAGGGCGCCGCCGATCCAGAGATTGCTGCGGAACTTCATCGGCCTGCCTAGCTGTACTTGATGCGCGGATCGATCGCCGCGCAGAGCACGTCGACGATGATGTTGATGACGAGGAAGAGCAGAACGATCGTCAGGATGCAGCCCTGCACGACCGGGATGTCGCGCAAGGTCACGCTGTCGACCAGCAGCGAGCCGAGGCCCGGCCAGGAGAACAGCTTTTCGACCACGACCGCCTGGCCGAGGATCGAGCCGAATTGCAGGCCGAGCGTGGTGAGGATGATGACGAAGGCGTTGCGGGCGACATGCCAGCGCATCACGCGGATATTTCCGGCGCCCTTGGCGCGGGCGGTGCGGATGAAATCGGCATGCAGGACCTCGAGCACCGCGGCGCGCGATGTCCGCGCCAGCAGCGCGAGCGGCGAGACGCCGAGTGCCACCGCCGGCAGCACGAGATAGCGCAGGCTGCCATCGCCATAGCCGAAGCTCGGGAACCAGCCGAGCTTGAGCGCGAACAGGTACATCAGCAGCAGGCCGAGCCAGAATTTCGGCAGGGAGAGGCCCGAGACCGCCAGCATGATGGCGACCGAATCGAACAGGCTGCCCGGCTTGATCGCGGCGGCGAAGCCGAGCGGCACGCCGATCACCATGGCGAAGAGCATGGCGGCCATGGCGAGCTGGAAGCTCGGCCAGAGCCGATCGGCGATGACCTGCGAGACCGGCTGGCGCGAGCGGAAGGAGGTGCCGAGATCGAAGGTCGCGAGCTGCGCGACATATTTGCCGAAGCGTATCGGCAGCGGATCGTTGAGGCCGAGCTCCTGGTTCATCCGCTCCATCACCTGAGCGTCGACGACGGTGCGGCCATCATCGCCCATGCTGGAGGCGAAGGTGCCGGGAATGACGCTGAACAGCAGGAAGATCAGCGCAGCGACCGCAAGCAGGATCGGCACCATCTGGAGCAAGCGTCGGGCGATGTAGGGGAGCATGCGGGCCTCATGATACCGCCCTCCCGCGCGCAAAGCGGGGAGGGCGGGTGATCTTAGCGGGCGGTGTTACTTGGCCGCCGGCGAGGAAGCGTCCACCCAGATATCCTCGTAATACTGGATGGCGAGCTCGGTCGCGTTGGGCTGCAGGCCCTTGAGCCAAGGCTGATAGGCCATGACCGCCTTGTTGTAGTTGAAGAACCACATCGGCGCGTCGTCCTGCACGATGTTGTTGGCCTGCTTCAGCAGCTCGACACGCTTGGCGGCGTCGTCGGTCGCACCGGCCTCGTCGATCAGCTTGTCGACCTCGGGGTTCTTGTAGAGCGTGTAGTTGCAGGCCGATTGCGGCGTCGCCGAATGGAAGCACTTCATCGAGGCGAGCGGATCGGGGCCGGAGGTGTTGGACCAGATATAGGCCTGGTATTCGCCCTTGCGCACGACCTCGGAGAGCACCGTGCCCTCGACCGGCTTGATCTTCACCTTGACGCCGACCTTGGCCAGCATCGGGATGATGGCCTCGACGATCGGGATGCCCCAGCTCTCGTTCGAGGTCGCGGTCCATTCGAACTCGAACCCGTCGGGATAGCCGGCCTCGACCAGCAGCTTCTTGGCCTTCTCCGGATCATACGGATAGGGCTTCTTGTCCTTGTCAAAGGACGGCGAGGACAGCGGCAGCCAGCCGGACGCGCGATAGGCCTTGTCGCGGACGAGGCGCTTGATGATCAGGTCGGCATCGATCGCGTAGTTGATCGCCTGGCGCACGCGCTTGTCGGCGAAGGGCTTGAAGGTCGGGTTCATGCCCATGACGCGGGTATAGACCTCGGCGACCTCGAGCAGGCCCTTCGACAGGTTCGGGTCGGCCTGATAGGCGACGTACTGCGTCGGGCCGAGGATGGAGACGTCGATCTCCTTGTTGCGGAAGGCAACGTCGCGGGCGGAGGCCTCGCCCATCAGCGAGATCACGACCTTGTCGGCATAGGGCTTGCCCGGCTTGTAGAACTTCTCCCACTTGTCGACGACCATGCGCGAGCCGGGCACATGCTCGGTGAACTTGTAGGGGCCGAGGCCGATCGGCTTGCTGAAATAATCGGGCTGCTGGGCTTCCTTGGCCGGATAGATCGCGGTCGTCGAGAGATAGAAGGAGAAGCCCGGATCGGTCTTCTCGGTCAGCGTCATCTCGAGGGTGAAATCATCGATCTTCTTGAGGCCGGAGATCTCCTTCGCCTGGCCCTTCTCGACCTCGACGGCGCCCTTGATGAGACGGACATAGCGAGCGCCGGGATAACCCTTCGAGCCGTCCATGATGCGGGTGAAGGACCAGATGATGTCATCGGCCGTCATCTTGCGGCCGTTGTGGAAATAGGCGTCGTCGCGCAGCTTGAAGGTGTAGGTCATGCCGTCCTTGGAGGCGATGACCTCCTTGGCCAGCTCCGGCACCGGCTTGTTGGCGAACGAGTCCCAATTATAGAGCGAGCGATGGATCGCCTTGGCCCAGATCTCGTCCTGCGCGCGGTTGGCGGTGTGGATGTCGAGACTGGCGAAGGCCGAGCCATAGGGGGCGGTGAAGCGGATGGTGCCGCCGCTGCGCGGGGTCTGCGTCTGCGCCTGCGCGGTCAAAGCCGTCGTCAGCGCGAGCGCGGTCGTCAAAGCCAAGGTCTTGAGCACGTCGAATCCTCCCGGTTTTTTCAGTTTCTATAGCGGTGTTTCAGATCAATGCCACCGGTTCTGTTCCGTTTGGAACCATATCCGGCTTTTTGCTATTGCCCCTGGAACCTGTGTTTTTCCGGCGCGATCGCCTGGTCAGGCCGCCGAAGCGGCCCGATCATAGACGATTTCGCCGTTGAGGATGGTGAGGTCGCAGCGCGTGTCCTTGAGGATATCCTGCGGCTGCGCCGTCAGCAGGTCGCGCGAGAACACGGCGATATCGGCGAGGAAGCCCGGCACGAGCCGACCCTTAACCTGCTCCTGCTTCTGCGAGAAGGCGCCGTATTCCGTGTAGGCCTGCAGCGCCTCCTCGATCGAGACGCGCTCACGCTCGTCCATCGCGGTGCCGCGCCAGGTCTGGCGGGTGAGCATCGTGTGGAAATTCGGGAAGGGGTTGGGGTCGCAGACCGGCGCGTCGCTGCCCGTCGCGGGCTTGAGGCCGAGATCGAACCAGGTCTTGAACGGGTAGCTCGACAGCGCCCGCTCGGGTCCGAGCACCTTCACATAGGCATCGCCGAAATCATGGATGAAGACCTGCTGCGGGCAGGGATAGATCCCGGCCGCGACCATGCGCTCGTGCTGCCTCGGCGTGGAGAAGCCGCAATGCTCGACGCGGTGGCGCCGGTCTGGATCGGGATGGGCTCTGAGCGCCTTCTCATAGGCGGTGATGAGCTGCTCGATCGCCGCATCGCCGATGGCGTGGCAAGCAAGCTGGTAGCCCTTCACATGCGCGTCCATGACGATGCGCTCGAGCTCGGAATTCTCCAGCATCTGCACGCCGGTCGTCTTGTCGTCGCCGAGATAGGGCTCGTTCATCCAGGCGGTGCGACCGCCGGCCGAGCCATCGAGGAAGAACTTGACCGCGCCGACCATCAGCATCTCGTCGCCGGTGCCCGAGATCAGCCCGGCCGCATAGCATTCCGGCACGATCGAGCGGCCCTCGTCGCCGAGCAGGGTGAGCCAGGTCCGCACCGGCAGCCGGCCCTCGCGCTTGGCGCGGTGATAGGCGGAAATCTCGCCGAAGCCGCCGCGCTGGCCCACCGCTGCGTCCATGCAGCTGGTGATGCCGAGCGAGAGCAGGTATTTGCCGCCGCGCTCGATGCCGGAAACGAGATCCTCCTCGGTCGGCGCGGGAACCGCGGCCCAAACGGGGGCGCGTGCGTTCTCGGCGAGCATTCCGGTGAGCCTGCCATTCTGCTGCTCGATCAGGCCGCCCTCCGGCGTCGGCGAGCGTTCGTCGATGCCGGCGAGCGCGAGCGCCTGCGAATTGCAGATCGAGACATGGCCGCAGGTGCGCACCAGCATGACCGGATTCTCCGGCGCGGCGCGGTCGAGCTCCTCGCGGAAGGGATGGCGGCCGGTGTCGAGCTTGGTCTGGTCGTAGCCGCGCGCCAGGATCCAGTCGCCCGGCTTCACCTTGGCCGCGCGGGTCGCGATCGCGCCGAGCAGGTCTTCCAGCGTCGGCGCGGCGGCCGGGCGGGCATCGACCCAGTCCATGGTCATGCCGAGCGAGACGAGATGGAGGTGGGAATCGTTCAGGCCCGGCGTCGCCAGCCGGCCCTTCAGGTCGATGACCCTGGTCTGCGGGCCGATCAGCCCGGCGATCTCGGCATCGCTTCCGGTCGCGAGCACCTTGCCCTGCCAGACGGCCAGCGCCTCGACGACGCCATCCTCGCGTCCGCACCAGATCGGCCCGTTCCGCAGCACGATATCGGCCTGCACCATGGTGGTATCCTCCGTGTTCTTGTCGTTGTCGCCAGATCAGATGTCGTCGAGCGGAAAGATCGGGCGGCGCACCTTCTTATAGGGCCGCTCCTTGAAATTGCGCGTCGAAAGCGCGCCGGTATCGACTTCGACCACCTCGCGCGCGATCGGCTCGAAAGCGGCGCGGAAATGCTGCATCGACTTGACGATCAGCGTCGATTTCCGGGTCGGCTCGACGCCGAGCGAGGTGAACTGCGCGAGATCGGTCGCCTGGCCGTTATGGGTGATGATGACGATCTCGACGCCATCAACCCTGAGCAGTGCGCTCAAGCCGTAATTGCGCCAGGCGCCGCCGCCCATCGGGCCGTAGGTGATGAAGCTGCCATCCGTGAGCGAGACGACATGGCCGGTGAGCTCGAGCGGCCCGCCGCCCATGCTCGGGTCGACCTTGCCGCCGAGCCTGAGCGTGACGCTGTTGCCGACGCCCGCTGCCTGGCAGGCAAGGGCCGCTTCGGCATCGCGGATGGCGTGGAAGCCGACATTCTTCAGCCCGGCATCGAGCACGGCCTTGAGCAGGTTGGTGGCGTCGCCATAGGCGCCGGAACCGGGATTGTCCGAATAGTCGGATATGACCAGCGGCTTCTCCGCCTTGCCCTCGCCAGCCTTGGCCTTGGCGAGCGCTCCCGCGAGCGGCGTGAAATGGATCGAGGAGAAGCGGCGCTGCTCCCAGGCATAGTCCATCAGCGTCTCGGCGACGTCCTGCGCCTTGGCGCGATCATTGGCGGTCACCGCGATGGATGGGCCGATATCATGCACGTCGGCCGAGGAGAAACCGGCCTGGACGCTGACGACGAGCGCCTCGCCGGAGGACTCCAGCTCGTCGCCACGGCGCAGCAATTCCTTGAAGGGCGGCGACGTCGTCCTACCCCCATCGAGCGCGTAGAGGATCGGCCGGCGCGCGACCGCGACGCGCGGCCTGATCTCGCCTTTCATGGCGCGTTCGAGCAGTTCGGCGCCCTGCCAGGTCCGCTCGTATTGATCGATATGGGGATAGGTGCGGTAGGAGATCAGCGCATTGGCATTGTCGGCCATGAGCTGCGTCAGCGTCGCATGCAGGTCGAGGATGGCGACGACGGGAACGTCCGGACCGACCTTCCCGCGGATGCGTGCCAGTAATTCGCCCTCGCCGTCATCCGAGCTTTCGGTCGCCATGGCGCCGTGGAGATGAAGCAGGACGCCATCGAGGTTCTCACAGGCGGCGAGGATATGGCCGGCGAAGAGCTCGAAGGCGGCATCGGTGACGCGGCCCGAGGGATTGGCGTGGGTCACCAGCGGATGGACGAGGCTCCAGCCGAATTTCGCGGCGGCCTCGAAGGCCGCGCCCATCGCGGTGCGCGTGCCCTGGAATGCCGTGGGCACCTCGTTGCCGAGATAGAGCCCGGCATGGCGGAAGGTGGCTTCGTCGGTGAGCTGAACACTGAACGTGTTCGTCTCATGCATGAATTCCGCGATCATTACGCGTCGCGCCATAGGCCGTGATCCCCTCCCTCGGGCGTCTTCCCGGAGCCCTTTTGCGACTCTTTTGAGCGGTCGCTTGGGCCATTGCCAATCCTGTTGCGCACATGCGCTCCATTCGCCCGGATGCTTGCCGGACGGGAGCGAATGTGCTGGCGGCCTGGTCAGGCCGCCTTGGTCACGACAAGCTCGTGGCGCTCGCGCTGCCTGTCCTCCTCGCGCGCATAGGCGGCGCCGAAGCGGTTGGCGAGGAAGGTGTCGAGCGTGATGTCCTCCTGCCGGACGAAGCCGCGCTGCGGCAGCGCGCCGGTCGCGAGCAGGTCGAGCACCGCGCAGATGCCGGAGGCCGTGGTGATCTGGATCGCGCTGCGGGTGACGCCGCCGACGGCGCGGCTATAGACCTTGTGCGCGTAGGTTTCCTGCACCAGCCGGCCCTGCTTCTGGCCGCTCACGGTGACGAAGATCACGATGACATCCTGCAAGGTGCTCGGCAGGGCGTTCTCGAAAATGTCCTTGAGCACGTCGCGGCGGTCGGCGAGGCGCAGGTCCTGCAGCAGCGCCTTCATGATCGCGCAATGGCCGGGATAGCGGATGGTACGGTAGTTCAGGGTCCGCACCTTGCCGGCCAGGGTCTCGCAGAGCGTGCCGAGGCCGCCCGAGGTGTTGAAGGCCTCGTAGGTGATGCCGTCGAGCGAGAATTCCTCGCGCTCCTCCAGCGCCGGCACGAGCACGCGCTCGCCGCTGACGATGGCCTCGCAGGGTTCGCAATACTCGTTGATCACCCCGTCCGTGCTCCAGGTCAGGTTGTAGTTCAGAGCGTTGGACGGATATTGCGGCAGCGCGCCGACGCGCAGCTTCAGGCTGTCGAGCATGTCGAAGTCCCGGGCGAGATCGGCGGCGACGATCGAGATGAAGCCCGGCGCCAGCCCGCATTGCGGGATGAGCGCGGCCTTGGCGGTCTTCGCCAGGTCCTTGACGCGCTTGGTGCTGGCGACATCCTCGGTCAGGTCGAGATAGTGCACGCCGAGCGGGGCAGCGGCCTCGGCGATCCGCGTCGTCAGATCGTAAGGGGCGGCGCTGAGCACGGCGAAGCGGCCGCTCAGCAGGCGCGTGAGCGCGGCCTCGTCGGTGATGTCGACGGTCTGCGTCGAGACGGTCGCGCTGGTGGCGATGGCGGCGAGCTGCGCGTTCGAGCGGTCGGCGACGGTGACGCGGTAATCCCCGGTGGCGCCGAGCATATCGGCGATGGTCGAACCGATCTTGCCGGCTCCGATGACGACGACATCTTTCATGGCTGGTCCCCCGATTTCGATCTGCCTTAGATTCGCCCGGGATGTCGTCGGTTAGAAGCCGCCAGCGCGACGATTCATATGGGATTTTACGGCGAAATGCCGTAAGCTTTCGTCACTATGTCGATTGATCAAACAGACCGGCAGCTCCTCGTGCTGCTCACCGAGAATGCGCGCGCGCCCGTCGCCGAGCTCGGTCGCAAGCTCGGCCTGTCGCGGACGACAGTGCAGAGCCGGATCGAGCGGCTGGAGCGCCGCGGCATCATCACCGGCTATACGGCCAGGCTCTCGGACGAGCACGAGAAGGGGCAGGTGAAGGCGCATGTGCTGATCACCGCGCTGCCGAAGCTCGCCGGTGGCGTCGAGGGGGCTTTGCGACGTATTCCCGAGGTCCGGACGCTGCATTCGGTCAGCGGCCATTTCGACATGATCGCCGTCGTAGTCGCGCCGTCGATCGGTGAGCTCGACCAACTGATCGACCGGATCGGCGCGCTCGAAGGCGTCGAGCGCACGATGTCCTCGATCATCCTCTCGACGCGGATCGAGCGGTAAAGCGGGATCGGCGCGAAGTTGGGTCGTTCGGCCGCGAGCGGCCGAACGGAAATGCTCCAAGCTTTGTTTTATCGCATTTTCTTCACGCGGACCGGTGTCCACTTCGCTCGAAAATGCTCTAGTCGCGCGGATTGAGCGCGTCGTTGAGCCCATCGCCGAGCAGGTTGAAGCCGACGACGACGGCGATGATCGCGAGCCCGGGCCAGAGCGCCATCCAGGGCGCCTCGCCCAAGAATTGCCGCGCGACGTCGAGCATGCTGCCCCAGGAAGGGGCAGGCGGCAGCTGGCCGAGGCCGAGGAAGGCGAGGCTCGCCTCAGCCAGCACCGCGATCGCCATGGTCAGCGTCGCCTGCACCACGATCGGCGGCAGGATATTCGGCAGGATCTGGCCGGTCAGGATCGCGACATGGCCGATGCCCTGCGAGCGGGCGGCGGCGATGTAGTCCTCGGTGCAGACGACCAGCGTCTGGGCGCGGGCGACGCGCACGAAGATCGGCATGGCGGAGATGCCGATCGCGATCATCGCATTCTCCAGGCTCGGGCCGAGGAAGGCGGCGAGCGCGATGGCGAGCACGAGGAAGGGGCAGGCGAGCAGCGCGTCGGCGAAGCGCGAGATCACCATGTCGGTGAACTTGCCGAAATAGCCGGCGAGCATGCCGAAGGGCACGCCGATCAGAACCGCGACCGCGACCGAGACGACGCCGGCGGCGAGCGAGGCGCGGGCGCCGAAGATGACGCGCGAGAGCACGTCGCGGCCGAGATCATCGGTGCCGAACCAATGGGCCGCGTCGGGGGCGGAGCGGATCGCCATCCAGTCCGGCGTGTTCGGCTCATAGGGCGCGATGAACGGCGCGAAGATGGCGATGGCGGTGAAGAACAGCACGATCGCGGCGCCGATGATCGCGGAAGGCTCGTGCAGAAGGCGGCCGAGGCCCGAGCGCGACGAAGCGCGCGCCGGCGTTGCCGAGGGGGCGGTCGCTGGCAGGGTCACGTCCTGAGCCTCGGGTTGAGCAGGACATAGGCGAGATCGGCCAGGAAGCTCATCAGCAGGAAGACCGCGGCCGTGCAGAGCACGACGGCCTGGACCACCGCGTAATCGCGGCCGAAGACGCCGTCGACGATCATCTTGCCGAAGCCGGGGATGGAGAAGACCTGCTCTGTGAGAACCGCGCCGGCGAGCAATTCGCCGAACTGCAAGGTGCCGAGCGTGACGACAGGGATCAGCGCGTTGGGCAGGGCGTGGCGCAGGACGAGCTTGCGCTCCTTGACGCCCTTGGCCCGGGCGGTGCGGACATAGTCCTGCTTCATCGCCTGGATCATGGCGCTGCGGGTGTGGCGCATGATGATCGCGGCCGTGCCGGTGCCGAGCACGAAGGCCGGCATCAGCATCGACTTGAGATTGCCCCAGAGGCTCTCGCTCGGCGGAACATAGCCGCCGGCCGGCAGCCAGCCGAGATTCACGGAGAATAACAGGATCAGCATGATGCCGAGCCAGAAATTGGGGATCGACAGGCCGGCGAGGCCGAACAGGCTCGCGCCATAATCGAGCGCCGAGCCGCGCTTCAGCGCAGCGATGATGCCGATCGGCAAGCCGAGGACGAGGGCGACCAGCATGGAGAGGAAGGCGAGCTCGATCGTGACCGGCAGCTTCTCGGCCAGCATCGTGCCGATGGGTAGGCGGGTGCGCACGGAGGTGCCGAAATCGCCCTGGAGCAGCCCGCCGAGCCAGGCGGCGTATTGCACCGGCACCGGATCGTTGAAGCGGTATTTCTCGCGCAGGTATTCGATGACTTCCGGGCTGCGTTCTTCGCCGGCCAGTGCCAGGGCGGGATCTCCGGGCAGCAGCTTCTGCAGGCCGAAGACCATCATTGAGACCAGCAGCAGCGTCGGCAGCGCGACACCGAGGCGGCGCAGAAGCAGGGCCGTCATCGCGCCTCTATGCTCCGTTCTTGTTCTTGATCCGGGGCGCCGGAGCGCCCCGGACGGTTTGGTTTCAACGTCTGGTCAGTTCGTCGGCTTGACGCCGGTCAGGCGCAGCAGGCCGTCCGGATACATCACGATGCCACCGACATTCTTGCGGGCCGCGAAGAACCAGTTCGGGTGGTAGATCGGGATCGAGGAGAGGGCGGTGAGGTAGATGTCCGTCGCCTTTTCGTAGAGCGCCTTGCGCTTGCCCTCGTCGGCCTCGCCGCGCGCCTGGGTCAGCACGGCGTCGAGATCCTTGTTGCAGTACTTGTTGACGTTCTGCGAGCCGGTGCAGCCGAAGAAGGAGAACAGCGTCGGATCCGGATCGGGGCGACCGCTCCAGTTGCCGATATACATCTCGAAATTGCCGTTGAGATAACGCTCGATCGCCGAGGTCGTCTCCAGCGGCAGCAGCTTGACGTCGAAGCCGGCCTCGCCCGCCATGGACTGGACGATCTGGGCGACGCGGCCATCGGCCAGTGCGTTCTCATAGGTCAGCTCGACCGGCACGCGGGTCATGCCGGCGGCGGCGATCAGCGCCTTGGCCTTGGCGACGTCGCGGGCCGGTGCCTTGTGCGCCTTGCTGTAGAACGGGCTCGAGGGCGGGATCATCTGGTTGTCCGCGAGGAACTCGCCGTTGAAGGCGACGCGGTTGATGACGTTGCGGTCGATCGCGAGCTCGAAGGCCTGGCGCAGCTTCTCGTTCTTGCCGAGCGGGCCATTCGCCTTGTCGCCGGCGCCGACATTGAACATCAGGTGCGAGACGGCCAGGCCCTGGCCGGCATGAAGGGCGAGATTGGCGTCCTCACGCACGGTCTTCAGGTCGGTCGGCGCGATGCGTTCGGCGAGGTCGAGATCGCCGGCGCGGACGCGCGACAGGCGCACGGTCGAGTCGGCCACGTAGTTGTAGACGATCTCGTCATAGCCGATCGTGCCGGCATCCCAGTAGTCCGCGAACTTCTTCACCCGGATCAGGTCGCGCGACTTGCGCTCGACGAACTGGAACGGGCCGGCGCAGACCGGCGAGGTCGGGAAATCGGCGCCCTTGGCCTTGGCCGCCGTGGGCGAGACCATCATGCCGGCGCGGTCGCTCAGGTTGGCGAGCAGCGGCACGAATGGCTCGGACAGGGTGAACTTGACCTTGTCGGCCGAAATCACCTCGACACCCGAAACCGGCGCCAGCTCCGCCTTGCGCTTGGAGTCCGGCATGGTCTTCATGCGCTCGATATTGAACTTCACCGCCTCGCCGTCGAACGCGGTGCCGTCGTGGAACTTGACGTTCTTGCGCAGCGTGAAGGTGATTGCCTTGCCGTCCGGCGCCCATTCCCAGCTCTCGGCGAGTTGCGGCACGATCTTCAGGTCCGGCGAGATGTCGACCAGCTTGTCGCAGAGCGCGGCGAAGACGAAGCGGCCGGTATAGGTGCCGCTCAGGGCCGGATCGAGCGCGTCCGGATCGTCCTGGATGCCGACGCGCAGCGTCGCGGCGTGCGCGGCGCCGATGGTGAGGGCCATCATCGAGATGGCCAGAAACGCCCTGCGAACCTGTTTCATGCGGATCCCCTCCGTCTCTCGGCTTTGCCGGTTATGCCTAAGCAAGCACGCTTGGCAAGATTTGTAAATCTGCCGAACAAATTAGAATCGCCGGAACCAATCGCGACCCGGGCGGGCCCGCTCGATACGCAATAAAGCTCGCTTGACGCCGCGGTCGGCTGCCTATTAGTTCTGATATCAGACTAATTGCAGTGGGTTGCCCATGGCTTCGGATATCGCCTCATCGACCATCGCCAGGCAGGCCTCGACCCGGCTGGTGATCGAGCGCGTGCTGCGCGAGGGGCCGATCTCGCGGGCCGAGATCGCGCGCGGCACCGGCCTCTCCAAGCAGACGATCTCAGAGGTCATGCGCGAGCTGGAGCGCGACGGCTGGGTGCGCGAGGAGGGGCAGGTCCAGGGCGCCGTCGGTCGAAGTGCCGTGACCTACGCGATCCGGCCGGACGCCGCCTTCGTGCTCGGCATCGATCTCGGCGGCACCAAGCTGCACCTGGCGCTCGCCGACCTGCATGGCCAGATCGCTGCCGAGATCGTCGAGCCGACGACGCAGGCCGGCGGCCGTGCCGTGGTCGAGCAGATCGGGCGGCTGGCGGATGTGCTGGTTGCGCAGGCAGGCATCGCGCCGGAGCGCTTGCGCGGCGGCGTGATGGGCAGCCCGGGCATCATCGACCCGGTCAGCGGCGGCATCGTCATCGCCCCGAACATCCCCGGGCTCGACTCGCTCGACGTGCCGGCGGCGCTACGAGCGCGGCTCGGCGTCCAGATCGCGATCGAGAACGACGTCAACCTCGCCGCGATCGGCGAGCATTGGCGCGGCGGCAGCAAGGGCGCCAACACCTTCGCCTTCATCGCGCTCGGCACCGGCATCGGCATGGGCATCTTCGCCGATGGCAGGATGGTGCGTGGCGCGCGCGGCGCGGCCGGCGAGATCGCCTATCTGCCGCTCGGCGGCGACCCGTACGACGCCCGCGGCCTGCGGCTGGGCACGCTGGAAACCGCGATCGGCAGCGCCGCCATCGCCGAGCGCTATGCCGCCCTCGGCGGCAGCGACAAGCGCACGGTTCGCGAGATTTTCGACAGGCTCGACGCGGACGAAGCGGCGCGGATCACGGTCGACGAGGTCGCCCGCGTCATTGCGACGGCGGTTCTGGCCGTTCACAGCATCATCGATCCCGAGATCGTGGTGATGGGCGGCAGCATCGGCGTGCGGCCGGAGCTGACTGAGCGCATCGCCGTCCATCTTCGTTATTGCATGCCGCAGCCGGCGCGGATCGAGGTCAGCGCGCTCGGCAGCCGGGCGACGCTGATCGGCGCGATCGGCAGCGCGATCGACCTCATCCATCGCGCCCTGTTCGGCGTCGGGACCGGCGCGAGCCTGCTCGCCTTGCCGAGCTTTTCTGCGGATGTGGCGGCATGAGCGAGCACCGCCCGCAGCTGGAGATCACGCGCGACGCCGCGACGGCCGCCGCGCGTGCGGCCGAGATCGTCGCGTCGCGCGTCGCGTCCGGGGCTGCCAAAGTGCTGGGCCTGGCGACGGGCGGCACGATGGTGCCTGTCTATGCGCATCTGGTCGCCGCTGTGCAGGCGCGCAAACTCTCCTTCCACGGCGTGACGGGCTTCAATCTCGATGAATATGTCGGGGTCGCGCCGCATCTGCCTGCGAGTTTCCACGCCTATATGCGCCAGCACCTGTTCGCCCTCACCGATTTCGCCCCGGACCATGCGCATATCCCGGACGGGCTGGCCCCGGACCTCGCTGCGGAAGCATCGCGCTACGAAATGGCGATCGCGCAGGCCGGCGGCATCGATCTGCAACTGCTCGGTATCGGCAGCAACGGCCATATCGGCTTCAACGAGCCGGGTTCAGATTTCGCCTCGCGCACCCGCGTGGTCGAGCTGAGCGAGGCGACGCGTCGGGCCAATGCTGTGGCCTTTCCGGATGGTGCGGTGCCCGAGCAGGCGCTGACCATGGGGGTCGGCACCATCCTGCAGGCGCGGGACATCCTGCTGCTGGCCACCGGTGTGGAAAAGGCCGGGGCCATCGCGGCTGCGATCGAAGGGCCGCTCTCGACCGATTGCCCGGCCTCCGCCTTGCGGCTGCATCAGCGCGTGCGGATCATTTGCGATGAAGCGGCAGCGTCGGAACTCGACGGGCCGACGGCCGATATCCGGAGACGTGCATGAACTGGGGCGACCGTGATTTCATGGCGCCGGGCCGCTCGCTCGCGGTGGGCGATCGCGGCATGGCCGCGACCTCGCATCCGCAGGCGACCCTGGCAGCCGTCGAGATGCTGCGCGCCGGGGGCAACGCGGTCGATGCGGCGATCGCGGCCGTGGCGCTGCAAGGCGTCATTGATCCGCACATGACAGGGATTGGCGGCGACTGCTTCGCGATCTATGCGCCTGCCAATGGCAAGCCGGTGGCGATCAACGGATCGGGCCGCGCTCCGGCCAAGGCCGAGCTCGGGTGGTTCCTGGCGCAGGGCCTGACCTCCATTGCCGAAGAGTCCCCGCATGCGGTCACCGTGCCCGGCGCTGTCGATGCCTGGTGCAAGCTTGCAGCCGATCACGGCACGAAGAGCCTCGACGAAATCCTGGCGCCGGCGATCCGCGCTGCCGAGGATGGGTTCGTGGTGACGCCACGGGCCGGGCTCGACTGGGCGCGCTATGCCGGCCGTATCGAGACGCACAGGACGGGCATCGCCGCCTACCTTCCCGGCGGCAAGGCGCCCGCGACCGGCGACAGGCTGAATCACCCGGCGCTTGCCCGCACGCTGCGCCGGATCGCGCGCGAGGGTCGCGCGGCCTTTTATGACGGCGAAGTCGCCGTCGAGATCGTCGCCGCGCTCAAGGGGCTCGGCGGTCTGATGGAGCTCGACGATCTGGCTTCGGCCTCGGCCGATTATGTCGAGCCGATCGGCGCCGATTATCGCGGCCACCGGCTCTGGGAATGCCCGCCGAACGGGCAGGGCGTCGCGGCGCTGCTGATTGCGCGGCTGCTCGAAGGCTTCGACATGAGCGATACAGGCCTCAGCGAGGCCGATCGCATCCATCTCCTCGCCGAGGCGACCAAGGCAGCCTATCGTCAGCGCGACGCGCTCGTCGCGGATCCCGCCTTCAAGCCGCTCGATGTCGAGACCCTGCTCTCGGATGCCTCGATCGCGGCGATGCGCAGCGGCATCGACCGCAAGCGCGCCTCGGCGCCGGAGGCCTTCGACATGCCGGTGCATCGCGACACGGTCTATGTCGCGGTCGCCGACCGCGACGGCAATGTCGTCTCCTTCATCAACTCGATCTTCGCCGCCTTTGGCAGCGGCATCTATGCGCCGCGCTCCGGCGTGCTGCTGCAGAACCGTGGCGCCGGCTTCCGGTTGATCGAGGGCCATCCCAACGCGATCGCGCCGCGCAAGCGGCCGTTCCACACGATCATTCCCGGCCTGCTCGCCAAGAACGGCAAGCCCGCCATGGCGCTCGGCGTGATGGGCGGGCAGTACCAGTCGACCGGCCATATGCAGATCCTGACCGGGCTGCTCGACCGCGGCCTCGACATCCAGCAGGCGTCGAATGAGCCGCGCAGCTTCGCTTTCGACGGCGAGCTCAAGCTGGAGACGACGATCGCGCCTGCCGTCGCCGAGGATCTCGCGGCCCGCGGCCATCGCATCACCTGGGCCGACGAGCCGCTCGGCGGCTGCCAGATCGTCTATGTCGATCACACTAGGGGCGTGATGTACGGCGCCTCCGACCATCGCAAGGACGGAATCGCGCTAGCGGCATGAGGATGGGGCAGGGCATGGCCAAGAGAGGCGCTGAATGAGCGGGGCGGAACCGATCCTGTCGATCGAGGCGCTGACGCTGGCGCTGCCGCCGGGTGCGGACCGGCCTTACGCGATCGAGGACGTCTCGCTCGCCCTGCATCCTGGCCAGATCCTCTGCATCGTCGGCGAATCCGGCTCGGGCAAGTCGATGAGCGCCTCGGCGCTGATGGGCCTGCTGCCCAAGGCGGTGCGCCCGGTCGGCGGGCGCATCATGTTCGAGGGGCGCGACCTGCTGACGCTGCCGCCGGGCGAATGGCGCGAACTGCGCGGCCAGCGCATCGGCATGATCTTCCAGGAGCCGATGACGGCGCTGAACCCGGTGATCCGCATCGGCGAGCAGATCGCCGAGACTTTCGAGGCGCATGACCGGCTCACGCCGGCCGAACGGCGCCAGCGGGTGATCGAACTGGCGCGCGAGGTCGGCCTGCCCGATCCCGAGCGGATCGTCAGAAGCTATCCGCACCAGCTTTCCGGCGGCCAGCGCCAGCGTGCGATGATCGCGATGGCGCTCGCGCTGGAGCCGGCGATTCTCGTCGCCGACGAGCCGACCACCGCGCTCGACGTCACCACCCAGGCGCAGATCATCAAGCTGATCCGCGACATCCAGCAGCGCCGCGGCATGGCGGTGATGTTCATCACCCATGACTTTGGCGTCGTCTCCGATATCGCCGACCGGGTCGCGGTGATGGAGAAGGGCAAGGTGGTCGAGGAAGGGACGGTCGCGGATGTGCTGGAGCGGCCGCAGCATCCCTACACGCAACGGCTGCTCGCGGCGGTGCCCGATCTCAACCCGCCGGTGCGTCCTTCGGTCGAGGGCGAGCCGATCGCCTGCTCGGTCGTGGGCTTGACCAAGACCTATCGCGGCACGGGCTCGCTGGCTTCGCGTCGCGAGGTTGCGGCGGCCAAGGGCGTGAGCTTCGACATTCGCCGCGGCGAGACGCTCGGCCTCGTCGGTGAATCCGGCTCAGGGAAAAGCACGATCGGCCGGCTCGTCATTCGCCTGACCGACCCGGATGCGGGCACGGTGCGTCTCGGTGAACTCGATTTCACGCAGACCGAGGGTTCGAGCCTGCGCGCTGCGCGCAAGCATGTGCAGATGGTGTTCCAGGACCCGTTCGCTTCGCTCAACCCGCGCCGGCGTGTCGGCCAGATCATCGCCGACGGGCCGATCGCTCATGGCGTGGCCAGCGCGCAGGCGCATGCCAAGGCGGCGGAGCTGCTCTCGCTGGTCGGGCTCGATCCGAGCGCGGCGCAGCGCTATCCGCATGAATTCTCCGGCGGCCAGCGCCAGCGCATCGGCATTGCGCGCGCGCTCGCGCTGGAGCCGGACGTGCTCGTCGCCGACGAGCCGGTCTCGGCGCTCGACGTCTCCGTGCAGGCGCAGGTGCTGGAGCTGCTGGAGAGCCTCAAGGCGCGGCTCAGGCTCGCCATGCTGTTCATAACCCATGACCTCAACGTCGCCGCCCAGGTCTGCGACCGCATCGCGGTGATGCGCCAGGGCGAGATCGTCGAGCTCAAGCCGACGGCCGAGCTCCTGGCGCGGCCGGAGCATCCCTATACGCAGGCGCTGCTCGCCGCCGTGCCCGGCCGGACGCGTCGCGCCATCTCATAGACTGCTGCGAGTGACCGCCTGGGAGGGCCCGTCCATGTCGTTGAAAGAGCTTCCGGTCCTGCGTGTCGGCTTGATCGGCTCAGGCTTCATCGCCGCCTTCCATCTCCAGTCGATGCTCGGCGTGCGAAATCTCAGCATTGGCGGCGTCTATAGCCGCTCACTGGAGAAGCGCACCCGCATCGCCGAGAAGGCGCGCGAGCTCGGGCTCGGTCCGGCCCATGTCTTCGACAGCGTCGAGGCGATGCTGATGTCGGGCGAGGTCGACGCGGTCTGGCTGCTGACGCCGAACGATACCCGTCTCGACATCATGCGCGAGATCCACCGCGTCACCAAGGCTGGCGCGCCACTGCGTGCCGTGGCCTGCGAGAAGCCCTTGGCGCGCACGCTGGCCGAGGCACGCGAGATGCTGGCGCTCGCCGAGGATGCCGGGCTGCTCCACGGCTATCTCGAGAACCAGGTGTTCTCGACTGCGGTGGTGCGCGGCAAGGACATCATCTGGCGCCGCGCCGTGCCGCAGGGCGGGCGGCCCTATCTGGCACGCGCGGCCGAGGAACATTCCGGCCCGCACGAGCCCTGGTTCTGGCAGGGCGAGCGCCAGGGCGGCGGCGTGCTCTCCGACATGATGTGCCATTCGGTCGAGGTCGCGCGCTTCATGCTGACGCCGCCGGGCGCAGCGCGCAGCGCGCTGAAGCTGGTCAGCGCCAGCGCGACCGTGGCGACGCTGAAATGGACGCGCCCGCGCTATGCCGCCGACCTGAAGTCGCGCATGGGGCTCGATTTCGCGCGCCGGCCGGTCGAGGATTTCGCGCGCGGCATCATCACGCTGGAGGACGAGCAGGGTCAGCAGATGATGATCGAGGCGACGACCTCCTGGGCCTATGTCGGCGCCGGCCTGCGCATCCAGCTCGAATTGCTCGGGCCGGAATATTCGATGGAGTTCTCCTCGCTCTCGACCGGCCTCAAGGTCTTCCTCTCCCGTGCCGTCACCGGCTCGGAGGGCGAGGACCTGGTCGAGAAGCAGAATGCCGAGCAGGGGCTGATGCCGGTGGTCGAGGACGAGGCCGGCATCTATGGCTACACCGACGAGAACCGCCACATGGTCGAGGCTTTTCGGCGCGGCGTTGCGCCTGCGGAAACCTTCGTCGACGGCATCGGCGTGGTCGAGATGCTGATGGGGCTCTACCGCTCGGCCGAACTCGGCCGCACCGTCGAGTTCCCCGATCCGGAGCTGGAGCGCTACGTGCCGGTGGTGGCGCGTACGAGTTGATCCTGCGGCTTCGCGGAACCACAGGCGGTCATCCCGGACAAGCCGCGTAGCGGCGCTGTTCCGGGATTCATCGTAAGGCTCAGGTGCCCTAAGATGGATCCCGGCGCTACGCTGCGCTCCGGCCGGGATGACGGGGAGGGAGGGCGTAAGCCTTTGCCTTCCTCACCCCGCTTTCAGCGAGAAGCCACCATCGACCACGAGGTGCTGGCCGGTGATGAAGGAGGCTTCGGGCGAGGCCATGAACAGGATGGCGGAGGCGATATCCTCCGGCTCGGCGAAGCGGCCGAGATAGGTGCCGGCCAGCATGCGGTCGCGCACCTCCTGCGGCAGGGCGCGCAGGATGTCGGTATTGGTGTGGCCGGGCGCGACGGCGTTGACGGTGATCGTCGGCGCGAGCTGCTTGGCGAGCGTCTTGGTCAGGTTGACCACGCCGGCCTTGGCGGCGGAATAATCCATCACGCCCTCGCGGCCGCATTGGTCGAGCCCGCGCACGGAGGTGACGTTGATGATGCGGCCGCCGCCCTGCTCCAGCATCAAGGGCGCGACGGCCTGGCAGCAGAAATAGACGCTGACGAGGTTGGTGTTCAGCGTCTGCAGCATCTCCTCGGCGGTGCGCTCCTCGAAGGGGCGGGGATGGCTCGCGCCGGCATTGTTGACGAGGATGTCGATGCGGCCGAGGCGTTGATTGGCATCCCTGACCGCGCGTTTGACGTCGACCGGGTTGGTGACGTCGCCCAATATGGTCTCGATGGTCAGCGCCTCGGCGGTCGAGCGCGCCTTCATCTGCGCGAGGCTGTGCTCGCCCTTGCCCATGATGGCGACGCGGGCGCCTTCCTGGGCGAACCGGCGGGCGGTCGCCGCGCCGATGCCGCGCCCCCCGCCGGTGACGAGGGCGGTCAAACCTGCGAGCCGTGCCATGGGATGCGTCCTTCAGAAGCCGTAGAGGTCGGCAGCGTTATCGACGAGGATCTTTCGGCGCACCGCCTCGTCCTCGGCCCAGTCGAGCAGGAGGTCGAGCAGGAGCGCGTCGTCGGGTTTGTTCTTGAGCGCGAGATGGGGCCAGTTGGTCGCCCAGACCATGCGCTCGGGCGCGGCCCGCACCAGCGCCTTGGCGAGCGCGCCAACGTCGCCGTAAAGCGGCGCGCCGACCTTCGAGGTCTCATAGGGGGCCGAGAGCTTCACGTAGACCCGGCCGGTCTCGACCAGATCGAGCAGGCAGCGGAAGGCGGGGTCGTCGACCGCGACCGGCTCGAGATATTTGCCGACATGGTCGATCACGATCGTGCCGGGCCAGGAGCGGATCTGCGCGGCGTAATCCGGCAGGCGGCGGCCATCGGTCTGGAACTGGACGTGCCAGCCGATCTCGTGCGCCTTGGCGGCGATCGTGTCGAATTGCTCGAGCGGCACGGCTGCTCCGCCGAGCAGATGGAAGCGGGTGCCGCTCATGCCGGCGGCCTTGAGCCGTGCCATTTCGTCAAGGCTGGCGGAGGCGTCGACGACGCCGACCGCACGCGCGACGTCCGGGCCGAGAGCCGCGACTGCGTCGAGCGTGCAGCGGTTGTCGGTCCCGTAGGCCGTGGGCTGGACCACGACCGCCCGGGTGACGTTGAGCCGGCGCATCACCTCGCGATATTCGCCGATGCCGGCATCGGGCGGCTGCGCCAATGCCGTGGGCGCCAGCGGATAGCGCTGGTCGAGGATGTGGATATTGGTGTCCACGGCTCCGGCCGGCGCCTTGAGGCGCGGCGCCGGCGCGACGATCGTCTCGATCATGGTGCTCCCCTGACGCGCCCCGAAAGCGACATGGGTGTCTCCGATCCAGTGGATTCGGAACCGGGCCTCATCGTCGCATTCACACGTTTTTTCCATGCGAACCGCTTCCGCTTCGCTCGAGAAAGGCCTTACGGCATGTACTGGCCGCCATTGACCTCGATGATCTGGCCGGTGACGTAGCCGCTCGCCGCATCCGAGGCCAGGTAGAGGAAGGCGCCGGTGCATTCCTCGGCGATGCCGAGCCGGTTCATCGGCACGGTCGCCTGCATGGCGGCGAGCTGTTCCGGCGTCGAATAGCGCTCATGGAACGGCGTCGTGATCACGCCCGGCGAGACGGCGTTGACGCGGATCTTCGCGCCGGCGAGTTCCTTGGCCCAGCCGCGCGTCGCGGTCGAGACGAAGCCCTTGGAGGCGGCGTAGAGCACCGAGCCGCCGCCGCCGCCATTGCGCGCGGCGATCGAGGTGACGTTGATGATAGTGCCGCCCTGGCCCTGTTTGAGCATGTGGCGGGCGCCTTCGCGGACGAAATGCACGACATGGCGGATGTTGAGGTCGATGACGTCGTCGATCAGCTTGTCGTCGTAATCCGCGACCGGGACGCGCTTCACCAGGCCGCCGGCATTGTTGACGAGCACGTCGAGGCGTCCGAGCCCCGCGACCGCCTCATCGACGATACGGGCGGCGACGCCATCTTGCGTGACGTCGCCGCCGACCAGGATGGCGGTGCCGCCGGCCGCCTTGATCTTGGCCGCGACGGCCTCGGCCTTGTCCTTGCTGGCATTGTAATGGACCGCGACCTTGGCGCCGCAGCGCGCGAAGCCCTCGGCCGCGGCGGCGCCGATGCCGGTGCTGGCGCCGGTGATCAGGACCGACTTTCCGGCGAGGTCGGGGAAGGTCGGCGCGGCGGAACTGGTCATGCGATACTCCGTAGGCAGTCTAGTGGATGGGCGGGCGCGGCTATTTCAGCACGGCCGGAAGCCAGAGGGTCAGCGCCGGCACATAGGTGACGAGCGCCAGCACGATCAGCATCGGGATGTAGAACACCATGATGCTCTTCGAGACGGCTTCCATCGAAACCTTGCCGATGGCGCAGCCGACCGCAAGCGTCGGGCCGACCGGCGGCGTCAGCAGGCCGATGCCGAGATTGAGGATCATGATGATGCCGAAATGCACGGGGTCGACGCCGAACTGCTTGACGATCGGCAGGAAGATCGGCGTGCAGATCAGCAGCATGGGCGCGAGGTCCATGAACGTGCCGAGGATCAGCAAGACCACGTTGATCGCGAGCAGCAGCGTGTATTTGTTGTCGGCGACGGCGAGGAAGAACTCGGCGGCGCGCTGCGGCACCTGCATCAGCGCCATCATGTAGCCGAAGGCGACTGAAAACCCGATCATCAGCATGACCATGCCGACCGTGCGTACGACGCGTCCGACCAGGATGTGCAGCTCCGACCACTTGTAGTCGCGGTAGATGAACATCGTGACCAGAAAGGAATACACGCACGCGACGGCCGCGGATTCCGTCGGGGTGAAGACACCGCCGAGGATGCCGCCCAGGATGATGAAGACGGTGACCAGGCCCCAGAAGGCCTCGATGACGATCTTGAATGCCTGGCGTGGCGGGATGACCTCGCCCTTGGGAAAGTTGTTCTTCCTGGCGATGATCAGCACCAGCGCCATCAGCGACAGGCCGAGCAGGAAGCCGGGAATCGCGCCGGCGAGGAAGAGATCGGCGATCGAGACCGAGCCGCCGGCCGCGAGCGAATAGATGACGGCGTTATGCGAGGGCGGGATCAGCAGCGGCTGCAGCGAGCCGGAGACGGTGACGTTGACCGCGAACAGGCGCGGATAACCGTTGCGGATCATCTGCGGGATCATCACCGAGCCGATCGAGGCGGTATCCGCCACCGAGGAGCCGGAGATGCAGCCGAAGAAGGCGGAAGCGAGGATGTTGACCAGCGCCAGGCCGCCGCGGATCCAGCCGACGAAGATCTTTGCGAGATTGACCAGCCGCTCGGCCATGCCGCCCTCGGCCATGATGCCGCCGGCGAGGATGAAGAAGGGGATGGCGAGCAGGGCGAAATCGTCGGTGCCGTCCGAGACCTTCAGCATCACCGCTTCGAGCGGCAGATCCATGAAGAGCGCTGCGAAGATGGCGGCGAGGCCGAGCGCATAGGCGACCGGCACGCCGACCAGGCAGAGCACGGTGAAGGAGCCGAGTAGGATAAGCAGATCCATGGCGGCTTATTCCGAGCTGATCGGGGCGAGCGCGTCGTCGCGCTCATGGGCCGCCTGGAACAAGCGCCCGGTCCACAGTCGCTCGATCACGAAGAGCGTGGTGATGGCGCCACCGATCGGGATCGGCAGGTAGGTGAGGCCGACCGAGAGCCAGGGGAATTCCGCGATCGTCTGAAAATAGGTCGTGTGGACCAGCTTCAGCCCCCAGACCAGCATGAACAGGCTGGTTGCGGCCATGCAGAGCTCGACGATCCAGCCCAGGATCGTCCGGGCCGGGCCGGTCAGCATGTCCGGGATGAGGTTGACGGCGATGTGCAGGTTCTCGCGGTAGCAGATCGCCGCCGACAGGAAGGAGAACCAGATCATCAGCAGCACCGCCATCGGCTCGGGCCAGGAGGCGGCGACATTGAGGACGTAGCGGGTGAAGACGCCGTAGGGGATGATGAGGGTGATGGTGACGAGGCAAGCCCCGGCAATGATCATCGTGAGCCTGGACACGACGTCCATGGCACGGACATAGGCCTGCATCATTAGGAAGTTCCGCCGTTAGGAGGGAACCGGCTCCGCCTTGGTTTTTATTATGGGCGGAGCCGGGGATGGGCCCTCAGGGCCGCCGCATACTCACTTCACGTTCGAGATGCGCTCGATCATCGGCTTGTGCTCGGCGCCGAACTTGTCCCAGACCGGCTTCACCGCTGTCTGGAAGCGCTTCTTCTCGTCGGCCGAGACCTCGGTAACGGTGACGTTGTGCGCCTTCATGTCGGCGAGCGACTTCTGCACCATCTCCTTCCAGAGGCCACGCTGCTCGGCCTGGGCCTCCTTGCCGAGCTTGATGATCAGCTTCTGATCGTCGGGCGACAGCGTGTTCCAGACCCGCTTCGAGAAGACCAGGATCTCCGGGATCATCAGGTGCTCGGTCAGCGAGTAGTATTTGGCGTAGTTATAGTGCTGGCCCGAGGAATAGCTCGGCTCGTTGTTCTCGGCGCCGTCGACGACACCGGTCTGCAGGCCGTTGATGAGCTGGTCATAACCCATGGCGACGCCATTGCCGCCCATGTCGTTCATCATCTGCACGAACATCGGGTTGCCCATGGTGCGGATCTTCTGGCCCTTCAGATCCTCCATCTTCGCCACGCCGCGCTGCTTGCTGTAGATGTTGCGGGCGCCGCCATCCATCCAGGCGATGCCGATCAGGCCGGTCTTGTCATTGGCCGTGATCTTGGCGAGCAGTTCGTCACCGATCTCGCCGTCGACGACCTTGTGCATATGGGCGCTGTCGCGGAAGAGATAGGGCAGGTTGAGCACGTTGAGCTCGGGAATGACCGGCCCCATGACGCCGACCGAGACGCGTGCCATGGCGAGCGCGCCGACCTGGGCCTGCTCCAGGAACTCCTTCTCGCCGCCGAGCTGCATCGACGGATAGACCTGCACCTTGAGCCGGCCATTGGTGGCCTTTTCGAGCTTGGCGCCCAATCGCTCGACGGCCTCGACCGTTGGATAGCCCTTCGGGTGCACATCGGCCGATTTCAGGGTGAGGTTCTGTTGGGCGGCCAGGGGGGTGTAAGCGGCGCAGCCGAGCATGAGGGCGCCGGCCACCGAAATCGCTTTCGCGAATGACATGGTTGAATTCCTCCCGGTATCGCCGGTCGTTGCCGGCATTCAGGCATGTGCAGTCAGGCTTTCGAGGGCCAATCTACCATACCAGTGAATTCAGTCTGCGTTTCTTCATGATAATGTCAAGCGCGCCATGATGTCGACGTAAGTTGAATGTAGATATCTACACTTTATTTCAAAGTATATACTTCGGTCCGCAATGCATAAAGGCGGCGCCGGACGGTATCCGCGCCGTTCTGTGGATCGCATTGCCTCAAGACTCGTTCGCGATATCGCTCGCGCCCGCGTCCCCTCCAGACCCGTCTGTTCTTCTCTTGCGACGAGTTCGCCACTGGAATATCAGATATGAGACCTCAGGCAAAGCCCTCCGAGCCTGCGCGGAGGTAGTAGAAGCGGCGCATATGGTTCTGGTTCGTCCCAAATCCCTCAAGGAACTCACGCTCGACGAGCTGCGTCAGCGCATCATCGATGGGCGCATCGAGTTCGGCGAGGCATTGTCGGAAAACACCCTCGCGAGCGAGCTCGGCGTCAGCAAGACGCCGGTGCGCGAGGCCCTGATGCAGCTTCGCAACGAGGGGCTGGTCGATATCCAGCCGCAGCGCGGCTCCTTCGTCTGCCAGCTCGCGGCCGACCAAGTGGTGGCGATCTCCGAATTGCGCGCGGTGCTCGAGACGGCCGCGATCGACATGGCGATGAAACGGGCCCGCGAGCGCTTGATCGCCGGCATGGAGCGCCTGCTCGCGGCGATGGAGAGCGCCTTCGCCGCTGGCGATATCGTCGCCTACCGCACACTCGACGGTGAGTATCATCAGCTGATGGTGGCGATGAGCTGCAATGACTATCTCGCCGATGCCTATGCGCTGATCACCTTCCGGCTCCAGGCCTTGCGCTCGCGCCTCTCGCGGGACGCGATGCTGAACCAGCGCTCCATCGACCAGCATCGCGAGATGCTGGCGCTGGCCAAGGCGGGCAAGGTCGAGGAGCTGAAGGCGCTGCTCGCCTCCCATGCCGGGAATACTCAGAGCGACTATCTGGCGCTGCTCGACGAAGGCAAGGAAGCGCTCGCGTCGTGAGCCGACCCTGGTCGCTCCGACTGTCATTGCGAGATGCGTCAGCTCCGAAGCAATTCAGGGGAGGTCGAGCGCCGCCGCCCTGGATTGCTTCGCTGAGCCTGTACTCGGGCTTGCCGAAGGCAAGACCGGGTGCTCGCAATGACGGGCGACGGTGAAGCTTGCTGCACGAAATCTGCACGAAAAGCCTGAGCTTCTGCGCAGGACTGCCGCGAGGGCCTGCAAGCGTCGCCGCTAACACAGCGGCATGAGACGACGACGCCCGCTACCACCTGAAACCAGACCGCGCCTGCCAACCAGCCTCGTCAAGGACAGTTGGTGGCTCGTGCTCCCGGAACATCCTCCGTCCGAACCGCACCCTGCCGTCAGGCCGGATATGCGCCGTCGCGCGTCTCTGCTCCGCTTTCCCTGCCTCGAGGTGCAACGCCCATGACCGATCACGCCTACCAGCCAGCCATGCCCGCATGGCGTCCATCGCGGCTGCAGATTTGCATGGTGGCGAGCCTGCTGCTGATCACGCTCGCCGATTGGCTGTTCTACGGCCGCCGGATCGGCATCTCCGTCCTGCTCTTCCTGGTCGCGCTCGCGGCCTTCTCGCTGGTCGCGAACGGGCTCAATGCCCGCCGCCGCGATATCGGCATCGCAGTCGCTGTGCTTGCCATCGCGCTCGTTCCGCTCGTCGAGAGCGCCAATATGCTCGCACTGGCCTTCGGTGCGGCCGGGATCGGCGCCTTCGCGCTGATCCTGACGCAGAATTGGCAGGGATCGCTGGCGCAGCGGCTGGACGAGGTGGTCGGCCTTTATCTCGATGGGCCATGGCGCGCCATCAATGCTGCCTTAAGCGAGCAGCGCGGCCACAGGGTGATCGGGACCGAGCACACTCTCGCGAGCCGGATCGAGCTCTGGGTCGTGCCGCTCCTGTTGTGCGGCGTCTTCCTGATGTTGTTCGCCGCGGCAAATCCGCTGATCGACCGCTGGCTGGGCGCGGTCAGCATCGACGCGATCCTGCGCAGCCTCAACGGCCAGCGCGCTGGATTCTGGCTGGTCGCGGCCTTCGTCACCTGGCCGCTGCTCTATGTCACCGTGCGCAAGCGCCGCGCGACGAAAGCCGCGGCAACCGACGGGACGGATATCGCCGCTTCCGAACAGAAGCAGGCGCGGCGGGCGCTGCTCGCCGACGGGACCATCCTGCGTTCGCTCGTTCTGTTCAACCTGCTCTTCGCCCTGCAATCGGCGATGGACATCGCCTATCTCTGGGGCGGTGTCGCCCTGCCGGACGGCATGACCTATGCGGCCTATGCCCATCGCGGCGCCTATCCGCTGATGGGGACGGCGCTGCTCGCCGCCTGCTTCGTGCTGGTCGCGTTGCGGCCGGGCTCCAGCGCCGAGCGCTCGCCGCTGATCCGCCGGCTGGTCTATTTGTGGGTGGCGCAGAACGTGCTGCTGGTGATCTCGTCGATCCTGCGGCTCGATCTCTACGTCGCCGCCTATTCGCTGACGCTGCTGCGTGTCGCCGCCTTCATCTGGATGGGGCTCGTTGTATTCGGCCTGGTGATGATCATCGCACGCATCGCGCTCAACCGTCCGAATGGCTGGCTGGTGAACGGCAACCTGATCGCGGCCGGGATCGTGCTCTATGCCTGCAGCCTGACGAACTTTGCCGACATCATCGCGCGCTACAACATCACTCACTTTGCCGAGAAGGCCGGTCAGATCAGGCACCTCGACACCCGCTACGTGTGGAAGCTCGGCCCCGGAACCATTCCTGCCATCGATGCCTATATCGCCTCGCGCCGCGAAAGCGACGAGCCGCTGGACGATCTGACGTCCCTTCAGCTTGCGGCATATCGCAAGGCCCTGGCAGCGAAAGAGGAGTTACTGCGGTCGGATTGGCGGCGCTGGACCTTTCGGGGTGACAGGCTTTGGCGCTATTTGCAGGAGCAGCGTGCCGCCAGCACGCCCGAACTGAAGTCGGGCCAGCCGGCCGAAGGATAGGATACGCCGTGCATCGCATCCTCGTCGTCGACGACGATCCGCATATCCGGGACGTGATCTGCTTCGCGCTGGAGAAGGCCGGCATGGCGGTCGAGATCGCCCGCAACGGCAGCGAGGCGCTCAGGCTGGCAGAGCTGCGCGCTCCTGATCTCATCGTGCTCGATATCGGCATGCCGGAGCTCGACGGGCTTGAGGTCTGCCGCAGATTGCGCCGCAGTTCCGAGGTGCCGATCCTCTTCCTCTCGGCACGCTCCGACGAGATCGATCGCATCCTCGGGTTGGAGATGGGCGGCGACGACTATGTCACCAAGCCGTTCAGCCCGCGCGAGCTGGTGGCGCGGGTCAATGTCATCCTGCGCCGGCGCAACGGCGCCGGCGAGACGCGCGAGGCCAGGCCCCTCAACCATGGCGCGCTCCTGATCGATCCGGCGCAGCATTCGGCGAGCTTCGCCGGGCTTGAGCTCGGCCTGACCGTGATCGAGTTCGCGATGCTCACAGCGATGGCGAGCCGCCCGCGCGTGGTCTTCGGCCGCGAACAGCTGATGGGCGCCGCCTATGACGGCAGGGTGCATGTCTCCGATCGCACCATCGATAGCCATATCCGCAACATCCGCGCGAAATGCGCGGCGGCCGGCTGCGCCAACGCGATCGAGACCGTGCACGGGCTCGGCTTCCGGCTCGGCCCCTGCGAGGCGTGAACCCGATGGATGCCGTGCGCCGGAAATGGCGGCCGACGCTCAGCATGATCGTCTTCGTCGTGCTCGTGACGGTGACGATGCTGCCGCTGATCGGCCTGTTCTTCTTCCGGCTCTACGAGAACCAGCTGATCCACCAGACCGAGTCGGAGCTGATCGCGCAGACAGCGGCCATCGCCGCGATCTATGCGCGCGAGGTCGAGGCCGACCCGGCGGCGCGGGCACTGGCGAAGCCGGTCCACCCCTACGTCCCGACGCGCGACGATTACCGCTCGCTCGCTGCCCGCGAGCAAGCCTTGCGGATGCCGGTCGGCGGCTATCATCCGATCGAGCCCAATCTCGATCTCGCCGGCAACGATATCCTGCCGCGCCGGCCCGATGCGCGCGATGCGGCCGCGCCGCCCGATCCGGCTTTCCTGGCGATCGGGGCGCGGCTCACGCCGATCGCAGTGGCAACGCAGGACGTGACGCTCGCCGGCTTCCGCCTGCTCGATCCGAACGGCACGGTCATCGCCGGGCGAGACGAGCTCGGCCGCTCGCTCGCCCATGTCGAGGAGGTTGCGACGGCCGTGCGCGGGCGTTACGGCAATGCGCTGCGGGTGCGCATCTCGAACTCGCCGCCGCCGCCGCTCTACTCCTGGAGCCGCGGCACCGGCATCCGCGTCTTCGTCGCCATGCCGGTCATGGCCGGCGAAGCCGTCGCTGGCGTGGTCTATGCCTCGCGCACGCCGAACAACATCTTCAAGCATCTCTTTGCCGAGCGGCGGAAGGTCGTCTTCGCCGGGCTGACCATCGCACTGGTCACGGCCCTGATCGGCTTCGTCTTCTCCCGCACGATCACGCGACCCATCCATGGGCTGATCGCGCAGACGCAGGTCATCGGCCAGGGCGAACGGGCTCCGACCCCGCCGCTCAAGCACTATGGCACCCGCGAGATCGCCAGCCTGTCACAGAGCTTCCACGAGATGGCGGACCGGCTTTCGGAGCGCTCGGCCTATATCAGCACGTTCGCCACCCATGTTTCGCATGAGCTGAAATCGCCGCTGACCTCGATCCAGGGCGCGGCCGAGCTGATGAAGGATCCCTCGATGAGCGAGGCCCAGCGCCAGCGCTTCCTCGGGAATATCATTGACGATACGCATCGCCTGACCCGGTTGCTCGACCGGCTGCGCGAGCTGGCCCGCGCAGACAATCCGCAGCAGGTCGGGATGACGGCACTCGATGCCGTGCTGGGGCTGGTTCGGGATGCCTTTCCGGCACTCGCCATCAGCAACGACGGTGAGCGCCAGGCGATGCTCGGGCTTTCCCTCGACAATGCGCTGATCGTGTTCTCGCATCTCGCCGACAACGCGCTGCGCCACAACGCGACGCGGCTGCAGATCGAGGCGCGGCGCGTCGGGGACAGGCTCGGCATCATCGTGAGCGACGATGGCGACGGCATCGCGGCTGCCAATCGTGGACGCGTCTTCGATCCGTTCTTCACGACCCGGCGCGAAAGCGGCGGCACCGGCATGGGGCTCGGCATCGTCCAGTCGATGCTGCGCTCGCATGACGGGGCGATCGCGCTCTTGCGGTCGGAGAAGGGCGCTGCATTCGAGATCACGCTGCCCTGGATGGGCGCGACGGCATGACCGGTTGACTGCGCAGCCGCCTCTGCATCAGACTGGCGGCATTCCAGGGAGATCCCCGGCAAGGGGCTGAGAAACCGCTGGCAGACCGGGCAACCGGAAAAGCGCGCGGAAATCCTTCGAACCTGATCCGGTTCATACCGGCGGAGGGATTGGATTTCGCGGCACCCGCCGGCAACCGCAAGGTTGCAGATCTCCTTTCCCCGGGCCGGGCGAGGAGTTTGCGATGAGAGGCCCGCCACAGACTGCATTTCGTCGGACGGAGATCGGAACGCCCGCTGGCGTGCCCGCGATTCCGAGCGAGACCGACATCGCCATTATCGGCGGCGGGTTGATCGGCTTGTCGATCGGCTGGCGGCTGGCGCGGCGCGGGCTCGACGTCGCCGTGTTCGAGCGCGGCACGAGCGGGCAGGGGGCGAGCCTCGCCGCGACCGGCATGCTCGCCGCCGCCGCCGAACTGGAGCCGGGCGGCGAGGAGCATGTGCCGCTGGCCTTGGAAAGCCAGCGGCTCTGGCCGGGTTTTGCGCGCGAGCTTGAGGCGGATAGCGTGCTGTCCATCGACTATCGCGCGGACGGCGTGCTGCTGGTCGCGCTCGGGCGCGAGGAGGTCGAGCGGCTGCGCTTCCGGCATGAGATGCAGAAGCGGGCGGGGCTTGCTGCGCAATGGCTGGGCGGCCCGGAGGCGCGGGCGCTGGAGCCGGGATTGCGGCCGAACGTCGTCGCCGGGATCTTCTGCCCCGACGATCATCAGGTCGATCCGCCGCGCGTCATGGCGGCGCTGCGGCAGGCCTTCCTCGCGCGCGGCGGGCATTTGGTCGAGGGCTGCGAGGCCGAGCCGGAGCTGGCTGGAGGACGGGCGGTCGGTGTCGCGACGCCGGGCAGCGTCTGCGCGGCGCGGATCGTGCTCATGGCCGGCGGCGCCTGGACGAAACTTGCAGGGCTCGACCTGCCGGTGCGGCCGCTCAAGGGGCAGTCGCTGGCGCTGCGCAGCACGGCCGAAACCGGCGGTCTGTCGCGGGTGGTCTGGACCGAGCAGGTCCATCTCGCACCGAAGAGCGACGGCACGCTGATCGTCGGCGCCACCATGGAGGAGCGCGGCTTCGACGATACGGTGACGGCCGGCGGCGTCTATGCTCTGCTCGACGGTGCGCGACGGGCTCTGCCCTCGATCGAGGAGATGCCGGTCGAGGCGATCTGGACCGGCTTCCGGCCGACCTCGCTCGACGATGCGCCGATCGTTGGCGAGACCGGCATCGCCAATCTCCTCGTCGCGACGGGGCATCATCGCAATGGCTATTTGCTCGCGCCGGTGACGGCGGCGGCCATCGAGCAACTCATCACCGACAATCGCATCACGGGGCCGGCGGCGCATTTCGGCGCGGCCCGCTTCGCGGCCATCAAGGAGGCTGCAGAATGAAACTGACGATCAACGGCGAGAGCCGCGACAGCGCGGCGAAGGACCTCGCCACACTCTGGCAGGAGGAGACCGCCGAGCTCGGTCTCTCCGGCCCGCAGGGCTTTGCCATCGCGCTCAACGGCGAGGTGGTGCGGCGCGCCCAGTGGGCGGAAACCCCGCTGGAGAGCGGCGACACGGTCGAGATCATCCGTGCGTTCTCGGGAGGCTGAGATGGCTGCAAGCGAAAACCTCGTCATCGCCGGCGTGGAACTGGCCTCGAGGCTGTTCATTGGCACGGCCGGCTATCCGAACCAGCGCATCATGGTCGATGCCGTCGAGGCCAGCGGCTCCGATCTGGTGACGCTGTCGCTGCGGCGTATCTCGCTGCAGGGCCATGGCTCGGATACGGCGCGGCTGCTCGCGGGCAAACGCTTTCTGCCCAACACGGCCGGCTGCGAGACGGCGCGCGACGCGATCCTCACTGCCGAGCTGGCGCGCGAGGCGCTCGGAACGAACTGGATCAAGGTCGAAGTGATCGGCGACCGCGAGACGCTCTATCCCGATGTCGGCGAGCTCTTGGAGGCGACGCGCCAGCTCGTCGATCGCGGCTTCGTCGTGCTGCCCTATTGCAACGACGATCCGGTAATCTGCGCGCGCCTGGCCGATCTCGGGGCGGCGGCGGTGATGCCGATGGGCTCGCTGATCGGTTCAGGCATGGGCGTCGCCAATCCCGCGAATCTCGAGCTGATCTGCGCGCGCTCTCCCGTGCCGGTGATCGTCGATGCCGGGATCGGCACGGCCTCGGATGCGGTGATCGCGATGGAGCTGGGCGCGAGCGGCGTGCTGCTCAATACGGCCGTGGCGAAGGCCGATAATCCCGTGCAGATGGCGCGGGCGATGCGGCATGCGGTCGAGGCGGGCTACGAGGCGCGGATGGCCGGGCGCATCCCGAAGCGGGGTCGGGCCGAGCCGTCGAGCCCTCAGCTCGGGTTGGTCGGTTCGTGAGGGACTTGCCGGACCGGCTGCTCGTCGTCACCGACCGGCAGCAGGCGCGGCGGCCGCTCGAAGAGGTGGTCGCTGCTGCGCTGGATGGCGGCGCGCGCTGGGTGTGGCTGCGTGACCGCGATCTGGAGGTATGCGAACGGCGGGCCTTGGCGAAGCGGCTGCTGCGGCTCACTCAGGCGGCTGGCGCCACGCTGACGATTGGCGGCGACGTCGCGCTTGCGGCCGAGGTCGGAGCGCAAGGCGTGCACTTGCCGTCCACGGCGCTGGAGGATGGCGAAAATGCCTCCTCCGTCATGGTCGGGCTGGTCCCGACCATCCACGCCTTTGCGCCGGACATGCCGAGCGGGCCGTTTGAGCAAGGCCTACGCATGGTGTCCGCGTCGCAAGACGTGGATGCTCGGCACAAGGCCGAGCATGACGGTGAGGGTAAGCCGTCGCTGGTTGGCATTTCCGCGCATGGCGAGGCGGATATCCGCGCCGCGATGGCAGCGGGTGCCGGCTATGTGACGCTCAGTCCGATCTTCGAGACGGCGAGCAAGCCGGGCTACGGGCCGGCCTTGGGATTGGCCGCGATCACGCGCGCGGTTCGAATTGGCCTGCCCGTCGTCGCGCTCGGCGGGATTGGGCCGGACCGTGCGGCCGCCTGTATCGAGGCCGGTGCCGCCGGCGTCGCGGTGATGGGCGAGGTGATGCGCGCGGATGATCCGGCTGCGGTGATCCGCCGTTATCTGGTGGCGCTACAGCTTTCCAGCGCGCGTTGAGAACCTTTCTCCCGGGAGTGAAGTCGGTTGTGATCGACGTAGCCACATGTCGAGCTGATCTCGCGCAAGCCCGAGATGAGGGGCTGCAGCCAGACGCTTCGGCTGTGGCTGAACCGTAGCTTCACCGTCATTGCGAGCGCAGCGAAGCAATCCAGACTCGTAGCGCTCGACGGCCTCTGGATTGCTTCGCTGCGCTCGCAATAACGAGCGCGGCAAAGGCACCCGATTGCGAAAATGGCGGTCCGGCGGGCTCTCATCCGGTCCTGCCGGGCCACCTTCTCCCACCCGGAGAAGGTAAGAGCCCGGCTCGCCCGGCCGTACTGTCTTCGGCTGTCTGAGGGAGAAAGCCGGGCCTCAAATCTCTCCGAGTCTGCTGACCCGCACGATCGAATCCGCGCGTTCCTCGATGCCCGGCAGCAGCTCCAGGCCGAGGCCCGGCTTGTCTGTCATGGTGATCATGCCGTTCTCAGCCTTGGGCAGTTCGGTCACCAGCTCGGTGTACCAGCCGGTGTAGAAGGCGCGGACCGATTCCTGGATCAGCGCGTTGCGGGCGTGCAGCGAGAAATGGCACGACGCGGCGTAGACCACCGGGCCGGTGCAGTCATGCGGGGCGACCGGGGTATGCCAGGCTTCCGCCATGCCGGCGATCTTGCGGGCTTCCGAGAGGCCGCCGCACCAGGAGAGGTCGAGCATCACCACGCCGGCCGCGCCGCTTTCGAGATAGTCGCGGAAGGAATGGGTGTAGGCGAGCGTCTCGGAGGCGCAGACCCAGGCCTTGGAATGCCTGGCGTATTCCGCGAGGTCGTGGACATTGTCGAGGCGGAACGGGTCCTCGTGCCAGTAGGTGTCGAACTCGGCCAGCCGCTCGGCCAGCTTCTTCGCCATGGGCAGGCTCCAGAGCGAGTGGAACTCGACCATGATGTCCATCTTGTCGCCGACGGCCTTCCGGATCTTCCGGAAAGGCTCCAGCGCCGTGTTGAGCTCCTGGGGCGTGATGTCCCAGCCGGCGGTGCGCTCGGCGGCGATGTCGAAGGGCCAGATCTTCATGCCGGTGATGCCCTGCTCCAGCAGGGAATGCGCCAGCTCGTCGGCCCGGTAGAGGAAGCCTTCGAGGTCCTCGTAGGGGCCGCCCTGTTCGCCGACATGCCAGTTGGCGACGGCCTGGGAGCGGGCATCGCGAATGTACTTGTAGCCCGCGCAGGTGTTGTAGGTGCGGATGGTGTCGCGCGACTTGCCGCCGAGCGCGACCGAGACCGGCTGGCCGACCGCCTTGCCGTAAATGTCCCAGAGCGCGATATCGACGGCGGAATTGCCGCGCGTCTCGACGCCTGAGCCGCGCCAGCCGAGATAATTGTTCAGGCTGGCATTGCGCGCCTCGATCTGGAGCGGATCCTTGCCGAGCAGCTTGGGCGCGACGCTCTCGTGCAGATAGGCCTCGACCGCGGCGGCGCCCATGAAGGTCTCGCCGAGGCCGACGAGCCCCTCGTCGGTGTGGATGCGGACCCAGACGAGGTTGCCGAATTCGGTGAGGCGGATGGTTTCGACTGCTGTGATCTTCATGTCTCGTGCTCAGGCAAGCGGCTTGGCGTAGCGGGAGAACGCGTCCGCGGTCGGGGTGGTGCCGGCGCCGGGCTGCTGCGGGCGCAGGAAATAGCCGTCGGCGACATTGGCCGGCTCGGCGAAGGCGTCCTTGATCCAGGGAATGTATTCGAGCAGCGGCGTCGCCTGGTGCCAGTAGGCGAGGTGGACATGGACCTGGCTCATCTCGCCGGCATGCGGCGCGACCGGCAGGCGATGCGCCAGCGCCAGTTCCGCGACCTGGATGTATTCGGTGATGCCGCCCAGCCGCGTGACGTCGGGCTGGACGTAGTGGATCGCATCGGCCGAGGTGAAGGCGCGGAAGGCATCGAGCGAATAGAGCTGCTCGCCGAGCGCGACCGGGATCGAGGTCGATTTCGCCAGCGCCGCGTGCGAGCCGACATCATCGTACCAGAGCGGCTCCTCGAACCAGAAGATGTCGAGCCCTTCGGCGCGGGTGCAGAAGCGTTTGCAGGTCGGCAGGTCCCATTTGCCGTTGCCGTCGATCGCCATGGTGACATGGTCGCCGATGGCGCGACGCACGGCCTCGAGGCGGCCGATATCGGTGCCGATATCGGCATGGCCGACCTTGATCTTGACGCGGCGGAAGCCGTCGCGCTCGACCGCCATGCGGGCGCCCTCGACCAGCTCGTCCTTGGGGATCGAGAGCCAGCCGATATCGGTGTTGTAGGCGTCGAGCTTCTGCTTGCTGGCGCCGCCGAGCATGTGCCAGAGCGGCACGCCGGCCGCCTTCGCCTTGAGGTCCCAGAGCGCGACGTCGATGGCGGCGAGCGCGAGCTGGGTGATACCGGCGCGGCCGACCCATTGCAGGGCGGGATGGCGGGCGAGCTTGAGCCAGAGCCGGCTGATCTCGGAGGCGTCCTCGCCGGCGAGAAGCGGCGCATAGCAGTCGCGGATACAGGCTGTGATCAGCCGGTCGGAGGCGAGATCGGCATGGGTGCCGGTGAAGCCGTAGCCCTCAAGCCCGTCCTCGGTGACGATCTTCGTTCCGACGACGCCCCAATGGCTGATGCGATGGGTCGAATCGGCAATCGAGCCGCCGGTGACCGGGATATGCAGGATGAACGGTTCGATACGGGCAATCTTCATGGTGCTGAGGCCTTTGGGAGATGAACCGATCGGCCAGCCGTCATTGCGAGGAGTTTAGCGACGAAGCAATCCAGGGGCGGCCGGGCGCCCAGTCCTCCTGGATTGCTTCGCTGCGCTCGCAATGACGCTGAATCGAGAGTCTTGCCGCGGCAGCTTATGCCGTCATCCCGGCGCTGCGTTGTGCTTCGGCCGGGATGAGTGGATGCTGCGTGCGCGCAGCTTCTCCGAAAATCGGAGCTCCCTGGATCAGTTGCTGCCGCGGATCTTGGTCAGCTCGGCCTTGAGACGCTCGATCGTATCCTTGCCGATCGTGGCCTCGTGGCGCTGATAGACGGCTGCGGTCGCCTCACGCATCTTGGCGAGTTCCTCGGGGGAGACCTCCGAGACCTGCATGCCTTCCTTCTTGAGCTTGGCAAGCGACTTGTCGTTCAGCTCGCGCGAGACACGGCGCTCTTCGTCACGTCCGACGATCGAGCAATCGGTCAGGATGGTCTGCTCCTCCGGTGAGAGCTGGTCCCAGAGCTTCTTGGAGTAGAGCACCAGGAACGGCGTATAGGCGTGGCGCGTCATCGTCAGGTATTTCTGCACCTCGTACATCTTCGAGGTGTCGATGGTGACGAGCGGGTTCTCCTGGCCGTCGATCGCGTGCGTCTCGAGCGCCGCAAAAACCTCGCCGAATGCCATCGGGGTGGCGTTGGTGCCCATGCTCTTGAAGCTGTCGAGGAAGATGTTGTTCTGCATCACGCGGACCTTGAGGCCGGTGAGCTCTTCCGCCTTCGAGACGGCGCGCTTCGAGTTGGTCAGGTTGCGGAAGCCGTTCTCCCAATAGGAGAGGTTGACCACGCCGAAATTCGGCAGTTTGTCGGAGATGTACTTGCCGAAGCTGCCGTCGAGCACGGCATCGGCTTCCTTCTCGTTGGTGAAGAGGAAGGGCAGGTCGAAGACGCCGAGTTCGGGCATGATGCCGACCAGCGGCGAGGAGGAGGTGATCACCATCTCCTGCGTGCCGGCGCGCAAGGCCTGGGTCGCCTGCAGGTCACCGCCGAGCGCGCCGCCCCAGAAGGCCTGGATCTTGAGCTTGCCGCCAGACTTCTCGGCCATGCAGGCCTTCATCTTGGCGACGCCATTGCCGACCGGATGGTCTTCGTTAATGCCGTTGGAGACGCGGATATTGCGGTCCTTGATCTGCGCCTGGGCGGTGGCACCGGCCAGGGCCGCGATAGCGACGCCGGCGAGGATCGAGACGAGACGTGAGCGAAGCATGGGTTTCTCCCTGTTTGCCTTGTTGTGGGTCGGAATCAGCGACCGCTCAGCCAGGCGAGCGGAACGGTCACGAGTTGCGGGAACAGGATCATCAGGAACATCATGATCGACTGGGCGACCAGGAAGGGCCAGACCCCCCTGATGACCAGGCTCATCGGGATGCGGGCGACACCGCAGACGACGTTGAGCACGATGCCGACCGGCGGGGTGATCAGGCCGATGGCGTTGTTGATGATGAAGAGCACGCCGAAATAGATCGGGTCGATGCCGGCCTGCTTGATCACCGGCATCAGCACCGGCGTCAGGATCAGCACCGTCGGCGTGAAGTCGAGCGCCGTGCCGACGACCATCACCAGCAGCATGATGATGATCATCAGGATCGTCTTGTTGCCCATGAAGGGCTCGAGGATCGCTGAGAGCTCGGCCGGGATATTGGCCTGGGTGATCAGCCAGGCGGAGACCACGGCGGCGGCGACGAGCAGCATGACGGCGCTGGTCGTCTTCGCGGCCGTCAGCGCGACCATGTAGAGGTCCTTCAGCTTGAGTTCGCGGTAGACGAACATGCCGACGACGAGCGCGTAAACCGTGGCGACGACGGCCGCCTCGGTCGGCGTGACGATGCCGAAACGGATGCCGCCGAGAATGGCGATCGGCATCAGGAGCGCCAGTGCGCCATCCCAGGTCGCCTGCAGGCGCTCCTTGCCGCTACGGCGGGGCAGGACCTTGATCTCGTCGTGGCGGCAGACGATCGCCCAGGCAATCACCAGGGCCACGCCGATCAGCAGACCCGGCACGACGCCGGCGAGGAAGAGCCGGGTGATCGAGAGATTGGCGGCGACGCCAAAGACGATGAAGCCGATCGAGGGCGGGATGATCGGAGCGATGATGCCGCCCGACGCGATCAGGCCGGCGGAGCGACCGGTGTCGTAGCCGGCCTGGCGCATCATCGGCAGCAGGATCGAGGCCAGCGCCGCGGTATCGGCCGCGGCCGAGCCGGAAAGCGAGGCCATGATGATCGAGGCGAAGATCGCGACATAGCCGAGGCCGCCATGGAGATGGCCGACCAGCGAGAGCGCGAAATTGACGATGCGCTTCGACAGGCCGCCGGCATTCATCAACTCGCCGGCGAGCAGGAAGAACGGGATCGCCAGCAGCTGGAAGGAATCTGCGCCGATGATCATGTTCTGGGCGATGATCTGGGTGTCGAAAACACCGAGCCAGAACATCAGGCAGACGGCGCAGACGATCAGCGCGAAGGCGATCGGCATGCCCAATGCCATCGCTCCGCAGAGCGAGAGGAGGAAGATGGCGACGGTCATTCCAGGTGCCCCTTCAGGTTATGCGAGGGGCTGTTGCTGTAGTCGCCGGCGAACTCGTCGAGCTCATAGGGGGCGAGCTTGCCGGCCAGCGCGCGGTAGAGGCGGGCCAGCGTGATCAGTCCGATGCCGGCGCCGGCGAAATAGAGCACGCCATAGACGTAGCTCATGCTCAGTCCGGTGACGGGGGCGACTGCGGAGGCGTTGATCTCCTGCTGCTTCCAGGTGCCGTCGAGCAGCATGACGCAGCAGGCCAGGATCATCAGGTCGCTGATGATCATGCAGACCAGCCGCTTGCGGCGATCGAGCGCGCCGACCAGCGTGTCGACGCCGAGATGGCCGTTCTCGCGCATCACCACGACAGCGCCGATATAGGTCAGCCAGACGAAGAAATAGCGCGAGAGCTCTTCGGAGACGTCGATGCCGGAATTGAACAGATAGCGCAGTACGACATTGCCGAAGACCATCACAACCATCGCCGCAAGCAGGGCGACCAGGATGACCTCAAGCGCGCGTAAGACCCATCGCTCGGCTCTTGCTAGCATTGAGCGCTCCTTCAGAGTTTCTTGTTGTCGGATTGGTGCCGGCCCTGGAATGACCCAGCTCCATATCGGCGCGGGCGATCATCAGCAGCGCGATCATGGCCTCTCGCGCCCGCTCGGGTTTGCGCGTGGCGATGGCGCTGGCGACATGGCGGTGGATCTCGACCGAGGCCTGAGCCCGTTCGTGGTCGAGCATCGACAGGCGGAACGAGGCTTTCAGCACTGCGCGCAGGATCGGCGAAAGCTGGACCAGCAGGATATTGCCCGCGGCCTCCAGGATGGCCTCGTGGAAGCGCAGGTCGGCAGCTTCGTGCTCGCCCTTGCTCAGAGCGGCGGCCATTTCGTCGAGAGTTTGTCCGATCGCCGCGATCTGCGCCTGGCTGCCACGCTCGGCGGCGAAGGCAGCGGCGGCCGGCTCGATCATGCTACGAAGCTCGAGCAGATCGCGCTCGAAGCTGCTCGCCATGTCGGCCTCGGTGATCCAGTCCATCACCTGCGGATCGAGCAGGCGCCACGAGGAGAGGGGCTGAACGCGCGAGCCGACGCGCGGGCCGGTGGTGATCAGGCCGAGTGCCTGCAAGGTCTTGGTCGCCTCGCGAATGACGGTGCGGCTGACCGCGAAGCGCTCGACGAGTTCGTCCTCGCGCGGCAGCGCGCCGCTTTGCCCGATCTCGCCGGCGACGATCATCCGCCCGAGGCGGTCGACCAGATGCGCATGGAAGCTCGAAGGGCGGCTCATGGTCAAGGTCATATCATATGATGATTGGCCGGCAAGCCTGGGTCGTGATTAGACTATGGACTCAGGGTGGGGTGGGACACGCCGGATGGCCGCGCCCGTCGTTGCGAGCCCGGGTCCTGGCTTCGCCAAGCCCGAGCACAGGCTCCGCGAAGCACTCCAGGGGAGTGCGGGAGGCCCTGGATTGCTTCGCTGCGCTCGCAATGACGGGGGAGCTGTGGGCAGGCCACAGCTCAAGCATCCAGCCGCAGGCCTTCACCCCTACCCCTTTCCCATCCAGGAGAGAGGATCCCAGGCCTCTCGGAGCTAGTGCACGCCGGATACGCCGGCGGTGACGAAGTTGCGCAGCTCGGTCGTCTCCGGCGCCGAGAAGAGCTGCTTGGAGGGGCCGCTCTCCCAGATCTTGCCCTGGTGCATGAACACGGTCGTGTCGGCGACGGTGCGGGCGAAATTCATCTCGTGGGTGACGAGCAGCATGGTCATGCCGCCCTTGGCGAGCTTCTCCATGACGAGCAGCACTTCGCCGGTCAGCTCGGGATCGAGCGCCGAGGTGACCTCGTCGAAGAGCATGACCTTGGGCCGCATCGCCAGCGAGCGGGCGATGGCGACGCGCTGCTGCTGGCCGCCGGAGAGATTGTCCGGATAGGAATCGAACTTCTCGGAGAGGCCGACCTGGGAGAGCACGTCGCGGGCGAGCGTGTTCGCTTCGCTGTCGGAGACGCCCTGGGTGATGCGCGGCGAGAGCATGATGTTCTGCCCGACGGTCAGGTGCGGGAAGAGATTGTAGCTCTGGAAGACGATACCGACATCCTTGCGCAGCTCGCGCAGGCGCTTGGGATCCTGGTCGACCTTGTGGCCGGCGACCTCGATCTGACCGGACTGGAAGACCTCGAGCCCGTTGATGCAGCGCAGCAGCGTGCTCTTGCCGGAGCCGGAGCGGCCGATGATCGCGACCACCTGTCCGGTATCGACGCTGAGCGAGACGCCCTTGAGCACCTCGAGGTTGCCGAATTTCTTGTGAACGTCGTCAATGACTACGGCTGGCATTCATCACCTTTTCCAGATGGCGGCTGAGCCGGGAGAGGGGGAAGCAGATGGCGAAATAGATCGCCGCGACCAGGGTGAAGATCTGGAAGGCCTGGTAGGTCGCGTTGTTCACCAGCATGCCGGCACGCATCAGGTCGACGAAGCCGACGACCTGGACGATCGATGTGTTCTTCACGAGTTGCACCAGGAAGCCGACCGTGGGCGGCAGCGAGATGCGCAAGGCCTGCGGCAGGATGATGTAGCGATATTGCTGTCCTGGCGTCATGGCGAGCGAGGCCGAGGCCTCCCATTGCTGGCGCGGCACCGACTCGATGCAGCCGCGCCAGATCTCGGCGAGATAGGCCGAAACGTAGATGGCGAGCGAGGCCGAAGCCGCCAGGAAGGGCGGCAGCTCGATGCCCATTGCCGACAACCCATAATAGCTCATGAACAGCACCATGAGCACCGGAATCGACTGGATCACCAGAATGTAGCCGGCGGCGAAACGGCGCAGGAACTTGACGCGCGAGAGCCGCATGATGGCGAAGATGCCGCCGAAAATGCCGCCGATGACGAAGGCGATCGCGGTGAGCGCGATCGTCCAGCCTGCCGAGCGCAGGATGAAGAGAACCTCTGGCCAACCGAAGGTCTGCATCAGGCGGCCTCCCCATGCGCTTCGGTGACGCGCGCGAGGCCGGAAACCTGCGGGAAGATCTTGTGGCCGAGCCAGTTCAAGAAGAGCTTCAGCGAGAGAGCCAGCACGAGATAGAGCACGGTGACGATGATGTAGGTCTCGAAGCTGCGGAACGTGTCCTGCTCGATGATCGCGGCCGTGCCGGAAAGCTCCTGGACCGAGACGAAGGAGCAGATGCTGGAGGCGAGCATCATCAGCACGAACTGGCTCGACAGCGCCGGCCAGACCCGGGCGAAGGCCGGCTGCAGCACGACATACTGGAAGACCTGGCGCTTGCTCATGGCGAGCGCCATGCCGGCCTCGATCTGCGATTTATGGATGGAGTCGACGCCGGCGCGGATGATCTCGGTCGCGTAGGCCGCGAGGTTGAGCGTCATCGCCAGGATCGAGGCCTCGAGCCCGGTCATGCGGATGCCGAGTTGCGGCAATCCGAAGAAGATCATGAAGAGCTGCACCAGGAAGGGCGTGTTGCGCATCAGCTCGACATAGGCGTCGACGACATAGCCGGCCCAGCTGCCCGCCAGGCTGCGGAATGCCGTGAGCAGGATCGCCAGGGCGAGGCCGAGCACGATCGCGCCGAAGGACAGCGCTATGGTCAGCATGACCCCGTTCAGGATCATCGGCCATTTCGAAAGGACTTCTTGGAACAGCAATGGCGCGCTCCTTCGGCCTCAGGGACCGCGTGATACGTTTTGCTGGCGAGGCCGTCTGAGGCGACCGCCCGCGCTTCCAGTGCTTGCGTACCGAAATACGCTCGGCTCCGGTTCTCAGCGGCCGCGCCAGCCAGCTCGCGCCGGCGACATCTCAAACGGTCTCTGAGAGGTCGAGGATGGCCGGCGCGCTGCAACGCGCCGGTCTCCAGGCTACGCGATCAGAAGGTGGGCAGCTGCGGCAGCGGGCTGCCGACCCACTTCTGCGAGATCGCGTCGAGCTCGCCGTTCTGCTTGACGTAGTAGATGAAATTGTTGAGCCACTGGCGCAGCTCATAGGCGTCCTTGCGCATGGTCATCGAGTTCGGCTGCATGCCGAAGACGAACTTGAGTTCGGTCTCGGTCTCGCCGCGCGCCTTCATGGCGGCGTTGGCCTGGGCGTCCGGGCCGGCGATCGCCTCAACCTGGCCGGAGAACAGCGCCTGCATGGTGGTGGCGTCGTCCTCGAAGCGCAGGATGGTGAGGTTCAGCTCCTTCTCGCGGTTGGTGAACTCGCGCTCGACGCTTGAGCCGCGGTTGACGCCGACCTTGCGACCCTTGAGGTCTTCCCAGGTTTTGATGTTGACGTTCTTCTTGGCGTAGATGCCGGTCTGGAAGGCGCTGTAGGGGATCGAGAACATCACGGCCTTGGCGCGCTCGGGCGTCGGGGCCAGCGTGGCGACGAGGAAGTCGACCTTGTTGGCTTCCAGCGCCGGGATACGGGCCGGCGGGGTGAGCTGGACCATGTCGACCTTGACGCCGAGATACTTGCCGATCAGCGCGATGACGTCGGCATCGTAGCCGATGGCGTTACCCTGCGAGTCGACGGAGCCATAGGGCGGGGCGCCGATCAGCACTCCGATGCGGACCGAGCCGCGCTTGATGATGTCGGTGATCGTCTGGGCCGAGGCCTGGCCGGCGCCGGCGATGAGGCTGCCGCCGAGCGCGAGAACGGCCGCGGCGGTCTTGAGATGCTTGAACAGTTTCATGGGTCGTTCCTTGTTTCCCGGCTCATCTTGATTATGGCCCGGCTTCGTGCGTCCGGTTCTGGAGAGCGTCAAGGCGCGATGCGGCCCTGACGCACAACATTCACGCAATCTAATCCTTTTAGACGACGTCCGACGTTGTCGGCGATGGTCTGCTGGCGGCGGCGGATGGTGCCCGTGGTCCAGCCCGACATGTGCGGCGTCATCACCAGATTCGACAGCTCGTGGAAGGGCAGGGCGGAGGGCTGCGGATTGGCGCGGCCCGGCCCCGGATACTGGTACCAGGTGTCGATGATGGCGCCGCCGATCTTGTCCTGCTTCAGGGCGTCGTAGAGCGCGGCCTCGTCGATGGTCGGGCCGCGGCCGACATTGATGACCACGGCGTTCTTGCGCATCCCGGCGAAGGCGTCGGCGCCGACGATGCCCTTGGTCTCGTCGGTGAAGGGCACGGAGACGACGATGGCGTCGGCCGAGCCCCAGAACGCGTCGAGCTGGTCGAGCGTGAAGCTTTGATCGACCAGTTCTGAGGTCGCGACCTTGCTGCGGTTGGCAACGACGACCTTCATCTCGAAGGCTTTCGCGCGAGCGGCGATCGCCTTGCCGATATGTCCGAAGCCGAGCAGGCCGATCGTCGTGCCGGCGATCTCGCCATGGACGCGCTCGGGCGCGCCCGCCCACCAGGTCCACTGGCCCTTGCGCAGGTCGGCATCGGCGGCAGCGAGCGGGATGTTGCGGGCGAGCAGGGCGCTCATCACGTATTCGGCGATGGCCTGCTCGTGGCCGAAGCAGTTGCAGACCGTGGTGGCCGGCGGCAGCGCCGCGAGATCGACCGCGTCGTAACCGGCGCCGGGCACGTGGAATAGCTTCAGCCCGGCCGGCACCGGCAGGCTGGCGTCGAACTTGGTGGCGACGATGACATCGGCCTGCGCGTAGGTCGCGCGGCCAGCGTCCGAGAGCACGTCCGGCAGGACGCTGATCTCGGCCGGGGCTTCGAGCAGCTCGGCGAAGCCGTGGCTGAAGGAGGCGGCGTTCTCGCCGTGGAATACGATACGCATGATGTCAGCAGACTTTCCGCGGGTCAGGCGCCGAGCAGGGGCTCGACGCTACAATCCAAAAGAGCAGGGTCGATCCGGGCCTCCATCGTCTCGAACATGCCGTCGACGAAGGTGATGAGCGCGTCGGAGGCCGCGACGGCGCGATCGACATGGCGATTGGCGACGGCGTTCAGCACCGCGATATGGCAGTCGGTGGTGCCGTCGAGATTGTCGTCGCCCGAGGTGAAGCTGTGGTGGATGAAGCCGATCCGCCGGAAGATCGTGTGCAGCGGCCGCAGCGTATGCTCGAGGAAGGGCTCGCTCGCCGCGGCCAGGATCATGCGGTCGATCTGACGGTCAAGCGCATTGAACTCGGCGAGCGTGAGCCTGTCCTTCTTCTCGCGCAGCAGGCGCTCCATATGCAGCATCTGGTTGCGATGCGACTGGCTGGCGCGCTCGGCCGCGAGCTGGATGACGAAGCGCTCGATGTCACGGCGCAGGCGCAGCAGCATGCGTTCGCGGGCCAAGTCGATCGGTGCGATCTGCAGGCCGTGACGCGGGCGAATGCGGATCAGCGTATCGGCGGCAAGCCGGTTGACGGCGTGGTGGACCGGCGTGCGGCCGAAACCGGTCGCGTCCTGCAGGTCCTGCATCGTGAGGTAGCGCCCCGGCCGAAGCTCGCAGCGCACCAGCATCTCCTCGAGCTTCTGATAGGCGAGCTCGAAGAAATTGATCCGGTTACGGCGCTTGGGGGCAGCGGCTTCGCCGATCTCGACCAGCTGAAGCTGGCTCCGTCCTTTGGCCATGTCACGCTTCCTCTGCGGCTGGGCTCATTGTCCGGCCCGGCTCTTGGCGGGACAATAATCGTATTGTGATATTTTACAAGCGCCCTTATGGTCGTCCCTGTCCGGGCCGCGATTGTCGGCCGATCGGGGCAGCATGACAGAAAACCGAAGCGTCCACAGCCTCAGCTCCGCTGACGAAGGATGCGCGCCGCCAGGGAGGCAGGCATGAAGATCACCGCGATCGAGACGCTGCGAACCGAGGAGTTCGCCAATGTGCTCTGGGTGCGCGTTCACACCGATGCCGGCGTGATCGGCCTTGGCGAGACCTTCTATGGCGCAGGCGCCGTGGAATCGCATCTGCATGACACGCTGGCGATGCGCCTGCTCGGCAAGAACCCGCTGCATATCGAGGCGCTGCATCGCGAGATGACCAACCTGCCGATGGCGCAGGCCTCGACCGGGGTCGAGTCGCGGGCGACCTCGGCGGTCGACATCGCGCTCTGGGACCTGTTCGGCAAGGTCTGCGGCCAGCCGGTGCACCAGATGCTCGGCGGGCTCTGCCGCGACAAGCAGCGCATCTACAATACCTGTGCCGGCTACAAATATGTGCGCTCGCACAATATCAAGCCGGTCTCGACCTGGAATCTCGGCGAGGCGACCGGGCCCTATGAGGACCTGGACGGCTTCATGAACCGGGCCGATGCGGTGGCCGAGAGCCTGCTCGAAAGCGGCATCACGGCGATGAAGATCTGGCCGTTCGACCCGCCGGCGATCGAGAACCAGGGGCTCTACATCACGCCCGAGCAGATGAAGAAGGCGATCGAGCCCTTCGAGAAGATCCGCAAGGCAGTCGGCGACAAGATCGAGATCATGGTCGAGTTCCACTCGCTCTGGAACCTGCCCACCGCGATCAAGATCGCCAAGGCGCTCGAGCCCTACAGCCCGACCTGGTACGAGGATCCGATCCGGATGACCTCGCCGCAGGTGCTGGCGGAATATGCGCGCTCGACCACGGTCTCGGTCTGCGCCAGCGAGACACTGGGCTCGCGCTTTCCGTACAAGGACATGCTCGACCGCGACGCGATGCATGTCGTGATGGTCGACCTGTGCTGGACCGGCGGCCTGACCGAGGGGCGCAAGATCGCCTCGATGGCCGAGACCTATCACCGTCCCTTCGCGCCGCATGACTGCATCGGCCCGGTCGGCTTCGCTGCGGCCGTCCACGCCTCGTTCAGCCAGCCCAATACGCTGATCCAGGAATCGGTGCGCGCCTTCTATACCGGCTGGTACAAGGAACTGGTCACCGAGATCCCGGTGATGAAGGATGGCTTCGTCTTTCCGATGGAAGGGCCGGGCCTTGGCACCGAACTGCTCCCCGCCGTCTTCGAGCGCCCGGACCTGACGGTCCGCCGCACGTCTCTGTGAGGTTTCGCCAATGACCAATCCGCTTTTCGACCTCACCGGCCGCACCGCGCTGATCACCGGCTCCTCGCGCGGCCTCGGCCGGGCCATGGCCGAGGGTCTCGCCAAGGCCGGCGCCAAGGTCCTGATCAACGGGACCGACCCGACGCGCGTCGCGGCGGCCGTCGAGGAGTTCCGCGCCGCGGGACATCAGGCCGATGCGGTTGCCTTCAACGTGACCTCGGAGGCCGATGTCGTGCGCGCGTTCGACGAGTTGGACTCGGCCGGCGTCGCCGTCGACATCCTCGTCAACAATGCCGGAATCCAGTTCCGCAAGCCGATGGTCGAGCTCGACACGGCCGACTGGCAGCGCGTGCTCGACACCAACCTGACCAGCGCCTTCGTCATCGGGCGCGAGGCGGCCAAGCGCATGATCGGCCGTGGCTACGGCAAGATCATCAATATCGGTTCGCTGACCTCGGCGCTCGCCCGCGCCACTGTCGCGCCCTATACCGTCTCGAAGGGCGGCATCAAGCTGCTGACCCAGGCCATGGCGGCGGAATGGGCGGCGAGCGGCATCCAGGCCAATGCGATCGGCCCCGGCTACATGATCACCGACATGAACCAGGCGCTGATCGACAACCCCGATTTCGATGCCTGGGTGAAGGGCCGCACGCCGTCCAGGCGCTGGGGCAAGCCGGAGGAGCTGATCGGCGCAGCCGTCTTCCTGGCCTCGCCGGCTTCCGACTATGTCAACGGCCAGATCATCTATGTCGATGGCGGCATGCTGGCAGTGCTGTAGCGCCGCAAGCCGCGTTAGCTGTTGCTAGAATTGACCCTGTCCCAAGGATGGCCTGTTGCGCCGTGGGCTGCTGATCGCTAACGCGAAAAAGCAGCCTCACGCCGGAGCCACAGGCCATGGCCCTGTTCGAGAACACATTGATCCTGGTGCTGGTGGCGATCGTGCTGCTCCAGGTCTCGCGCCGGCTCGCCATCCCCTATCCGACCATGCTGGCGCTAGCCGGCGTGCTGGTCGCGGCGCTGCCCTGGGCGCCGGATATCGCCATCGATCCGCATCTTGCGCTGGCGCTGTTCATCGCACCGGCGCTGCTCGACGCCGCCTATGATTTCGCGCCGCGCGAGGCGCGCCGCTTCTGGCTGCCTCTCTTCGCGCTCGCCGCGGTCGCGGTGGTGCTGACCACCGCCGCCGTCGCCTGGGCCGGGGTGGCGATCGCCGGGCTGCCGCTCGCGGCTGCGATCGCGCTTGGCGCTCTCGTCGCGCCGCCGGACGCCGCGGCGGCGACGGCGATGCTCGGCCGCTTCTCACTGCCGCGCCGCACCGTGACCGTGCTCAAGGGCGAGAGCCTGTTCAACGACGCGGTCGCGCTGCTGATCTTCAGTGCGGCGGTCGTGGCCGCGACCTCGACGGAGACCTCGACGGTGCAGATGCTCGGTATTGCCGTCGCGGTCCCCGGCGGTATCGCGTTCGGCATCCTGCTCGCGGGCATCTACCTGATCATCGCGCCGTACCTCGCCGGCACGCTCGGCGGCAGGTTGTTCGAGTTCGTCGGCAGCTTCGGAACCTGGATCATCGCCGAGCGCCTGCATCTCTCGGCGGTCATGACGATGGTCGCCTTCGCCATGACTCTGGCGCGCTATGGGCCGGAGCGGCAATCGCCGCATGACCGGATTCATTCCTATGCGATCTGGGAGGCCGTGGTCTTCCTGCTCAACGTGCTTGCCTTCCTGCTGATGGGGCTGCAGGCGCGTGCCATCGTCCTCCGGCACAATCTCGACGACCTCTGGCCGGCGCTGAGCTTCGCCGGCCTCGTACTGTTGATCGCCATCGTTGTCCGGCTGGCCTGGGTCCTCTGCTACAACAGGGTGGTGAATTACTGGCCGCGGCTGGTCGGGCCGCTGACGCCGCCGACCTTGGCGCAAGGCATCCTGGTCGGCTGGTGCGGCATGCGTGGCGTCTTGACGCTCGCCGCGGCGCTGGCCCTGCCCATGGGCTTTCCCGGCCGCGATCTCATCCTGCTCTGCGCGCTCGCCGTGGTGCTGGGCACGCTGATCCTGCAAGGATTGACGCTCGGGCCGCTGATCACGCTGCTGAATTTCGAGCTGGACGAATCCTTCGACGAATCCGTGACCAAGACGCGGCTCGCGCTGCTCGACGCTGCAATCGGCGACCTCGCCGGCAACGAGACTGACGCGGCGCAGAACCTGCGCGCGCTTTACCAGGCCGATCGTGCCACGGTCGAGAAAGGACTGCACCCGCGCGCCGTCGGTGAGATCAACGACCTGCGCCGGGACGGGATTGCCGCCAAACGGGCCAAGCTCGCGGCGATGCGGCGCAATGGCGAGATCGACGACGACGTCTTCCACGCGGTCGAGGAGGAGCTCGACTGGATCGAGCTCGCCGCCTCGCCGCCGGACTGGGTCGAGATCGAGGAGGCTTGACGCCAACCTGTCACTTGCCCCGTCATTGCCAGCGCAGCCTCAGACCCGCGTGCCGCCATCGGCCATGATCACCGAGGCGGTCATGAAGGAAGCTTCGTCCGAGGCGAGCCAGAGGATCGGCCAGGCGACCTCCTTCGGATCGGCCCAGCGGCGCTGGATGTTGTGGTCGACCTTCTCGGTGCGCAGGTCATGCTCGGTCTTGCCGGTCGCGGCGAAGCGGCGGACATGGAACGGCGTCAGCGTCAGGCCGGGGCAGACCGCGTTGACGCGCACGCCGCGATCGGCCTCCTCGAAGGCGAGCGTCTTGGTCAGCGAGATGATGCCGGCCTTGGCGACGTCATATTGCCCCATGCCGGCGCGCGGGTTGTAGGCATGGGTCGAGGAGATATTGACCATCGAGCCCTTGCCCGACTGGCGGAGCGCGGGGAGCGCCTCGCGGGCGAGATATGCGTAGCTCAGCAGGTTGACCGAGAGGATCTTCTGCCAGGTTTCGGCCTTGGCCTCGTCGAGCGGCTCGTAGGAACGGATGCCGGCATTGTTGACCAGCACGTCGAGCTTGCCGAAGGCATCCAGCGTCTCCTTGACGATCTCGGCAGCGGATTGCTCCTTGCCGACGTCGCGCGCGATCTCCAGCACCTGCGCGCTCGGAACCTGCTTGCGGATGGAAGCGGCGACTTCGGCCAGCGCGCCGGCATCGATATCGACCAGCGCGACCTTGGCGCCTTCCGAGGCGAAGACTTCGCCCGTCGCCGCGCCGATGCCGCCGGCGCCGCCGGTGATGATCGCGGTCTTGCCGCTCAGACGTGCCATGTCTTTCGATCCTTCAGTCAGACGATATAACTCTTTGTTTTAGCATCTGAATTTGCCAAAAACCGCAATCCACTTTTCGGGCCCATGCTCTAGCCGATCAGCGTCGCGGTCGTTTCCAGCCCGGACTTGCCGCGGATCACCCGCCAGAGCCAGACGAGGCTGTAGAGCGCCATCAGCGCCCCGCAGAGCGGGATGGCGGCATACCACCAGCCCTTGTCGAGCCGCAGGAAGGGTGTGGTCTCGCCAGACAGCTGCATGAATTCCCAGCCATAGAAGGCGAGGATGAGTGCGAAGGCGAGCATGGCGAGGTTGATCAGGATCTCGAGCGCGCGCTGTGCCTGTGGCGCCAGCAGGTCCTCGAAGATCACGACGCGATAGAGCGCGCCCTCCCGCCAGAGCGCGAGCGAGGTCAGCATCACGATCCAGATGAAGAGCAGTTCGACGATCTCGTCATAGCCCTGGATCGTGAAGAGCGGCGCGAGGCGCAGGATAATGGCCGAGCCGAGCAGGACGAACAGCGCCAGGAAGCAGATGATCGCCACATATTTGCAGAAGAGGGCAACGAAGCGGTCGGCAGCCCTGAGCAGGTCGAGGATCATCGCGCCACTCCGTAGCCAAGGAGGTTGGGCAGCCAGAGCGAGATGGCCGGGATATAGGTGATCAGCATGAGCACGCCGACCAGGGCCAGCACGTAGGGCCAGATCTCGCGGGTGAGGTCGGCGATCGAGACCTTGGCGATCCCGGCAACGACGTAAAGGCACAGACCCACAGGCGGCGTCACCAGGCCGATCATGATGTTGAGCACCAGGATGACGCCGAAATGGACCGGGTCGACGCCGATCTTCAGGATGATCGGCAGAAGCACCGGATAGGCGATGATCATGATGGCGATGCCTTCGATGAACATGCCGAGCAGCAGCAGCACCGCGTTGATGATCAGCAGGATCACCCAGGGCTCGGAGGACATCGAGAGGAAGGCATTGAGGATCGCGTTCGGGATCTGCTGCTGGATCAGCACCCAGCCGAAAGGAGCCGAAACGGCGATGATGAACATCACCTGGGCCGTCTGGCGGGCGGTGTCCCAGAGCACCTCGATGGTCGCGGCCCAATCGAGCTCGCGATAGACGAAGCGGCCGAGCATGAACGCGTAGGCGGCAGCGACGACCGCGGCTTCGGTCGGCGTCGCGATGCCGGTGAAGATCACGAGCAGGATCGTCGGCGGCAGCAGCAGCGCCGGGCCGGCCTTGCCGATGATGCCCGCCGCCTCGCGGAAGGGCGGCAGGGCGTCGCCTCGCGGCAGGTTCATCTGCTTGGCAACGGCCGCGATGACCGCCATCAGCGCCACCGCCATCAGCAGGCCCGGGATGATGCCGGCGAGGAACAGCGCTCCGACCGAGACATTGGCGAGGCTGCCATAGATGACGAAGGGAATGCTCGGCGGGATGATCGGGCCGATGGTGGAGGAGACCGCGGTGATCGTCGCGGCGAAGCGGCCGGAATAGCCGGCCTTGGTCATGGCGCGGTGCTCGATCACGCCCATGCCGGCAGCGTCGGCCACGGCCGAGCCCGACATGCCGGCAAAGATGACGCTGCCGATGACGTTCACATGGGCGAGCCCGCCGCGGATGCGGCCGACACAGAGCTGCGCCACCTGGAAGATGCGCTCGGTGGTGCCGCCGACATTCATCAGGTTGCCGGCGAGGACGAAGAAGGGGATCGCGAGCAGGGGGAACGAGGTTGTGCCGGCATAGGTGCGCTGGATGAAGATGATCAGCAGGTCGGGGCCGACCGTCACCACCATGGTCACCGCAGCGATAAGCCCGAGCGCCACTGCGATCGGAATGCCGAGCAGGATGACGATGCAGACAGAGAGCAGGATCGAGGTGATCAGCATCGGGTGGGCAGGCTCGCGCTAAAGAGCAGGCCGGCGCCGCTCGGGCGCCGGTGGAAAGGCGTGTCTGTTCGCGGGCCTCAGGCGCGGGCGGCCGTGACCAGCTTGGTCCAGGCGTTCCAGGTATCCTCGCCCAGCGCCTTGCGGAGCTGGTCATAGGCCGGGCCCATCTTGTCGCGGAACGGGCCGACATCCGGCCGGGTGATCTCGACGCCGGTCTTCTGCATCGCGGCGAGATTGGCCTCCTCGTTGTCGCGCACGCCCTTGCGGGCGGCGGCGCCGGCCTTGGCGCCTTCCTCGCTGACGATCTTGCGCTGCTCCTCGCTGAGGCGGTTCGACCAGACGCGCGGGTTCGAGCAGAACATGATCGAGGCGTAGATGTGCCGGGTCAGCGCGAGATGCTTCTGCGCCTCGAAGAATTTTGCGGCGAAGGTGGTGCCGACCGGATTGTCCTGGCCGTCCACGACCTTGTTGGCGAGCGCAAGGTAGACTTCCTGGAAGGCGATGGTCTGGGTGCTGGCGCCGAGCGCCTCGAAGGCGGCCTTGATCGCCAGCTCGGGCGGGACGCGGATCTTCAGCCCCTGCACGTCGGCGGGCTGGTTGATCGGCCGGCGGCTATTGGTGACGGCGCGGAAGCCCCATTCGAAATTGGCGATCCAGGTGAAGCCGGCGGCCTTGAGCTGCTCGGCGATCCAGTCGCGCCCGGTGACGTCGAGCGTCTTGTGGGCGTGCTCGTAGCTGTCGAACTGGTAGGGGATGTTGATGACGCCGATCGTCTTCGACAGCGCTTCGATATTGGCCGGGTTGAGCAGCATCATGTCGATGGCGCCGAGCCGGGTCTGCTGCGCGGCTTCGACCGGCGAGCCCAGCGCGTTGTTCGGGAAGATCGTGATCTTCACCTCGTTATTGGTGCGCTCGGCGATGCGCTTCACCATCGCCTCGGCCTCTGTATGCACCGGGTGGGTGACATCGGCCGGGTGGGTCAGGCGCAGCTCGACCGCCGCGCGCGCCGGAATGATGCTCGGCGCGTAGACCGCGAGCGCGGCGCCCGCGCCGATGACGGATCGGCGCGTCAGATTGCTGCTTGAAGCCATGGTTCCCTCCCGTGTCCGCCGCGTTTCGGCGGCTTGTCGCCGCCTGGGCCTCAAGGCCGGCGGCGTCGCGTTCCCTCGCGGCCCGGTTGTACGGGCTCAGCGGGCCGTCTCATGCGGCCTCGGTCAAATCTTGCATGCAAGAAAAGCGGCGGTCAATCCTTTTGAGAGGCGTCGGTGCCGTTCGCGGTCTGCAGGGAGGTGACGAGGCTGGAGAGGCCGTTGCGGACATGCTCGCGCATGGTGCGCGCGAGACGCTCGCCGTCGCGGGTACTGAGCGCGTCGAGGATGAGCTGGTGCTCCTGGATCGCTGTCTTCCAGCGCGTCGGCCAGCGGTTGGAGGAGAAGCGGGCGCGGTCGACCCGGAGCGCCAGAAGCTCCCAGACCCAGACCAGGATCGAGTTGTGCGAGAGCTCGACGATCTTGCGGTGGAAAGCCTTGTTGGCCTCGAAATAGCCGGGCAGCTCGTCGCGGGTGTGGTGCAGCAGCATCTGGTAATGCAGCAGGCCGATCTCGGCGACGTCCTCGTCGGTGACATGGGCGATGGCGAGCTCGCCGGCCAGGCCCTCGATGACCGTGACGACGTCGATCAGCGAGTTGAGTTCGTCCGGGTCGAGCTCCGAGACCACGGCGGAATAGTTGGGCAGCGAGCGCAGCAACCCGTCCTGCGTCAAGGTCTTGATCGCCTCGCGAACCGGAGTGCGGGAGACGCTGAGCTGCTCGCAAAGCTCGCGCTCGTTCAGTCGCGTGCCTGGTGCCAGCACGCCCGTGACGATCATGTTGCGCAATACGGCGACGGTGGTGCTGTGCAGCTTGCCCTTGCGTCGTCCTGGCTCAGGCTCGGGCAAATGCGCCAGCAGGGAAGCCAGCGGCGTGGTGTCGTTGCTCTCGGTCATGGCGATCCCGACGGGTAGATCGCCTATTTGAGCGCCAAAACTCTTGCATGCAAGATGGCGGTGTTGTCGCGGTGCCGCGTGGGCGGGCGATGGACCATTCCGTCATGCTCGGTCTTGTGCCGAGCATCCGCGCCTTGCGACGCTGGGGCCCGGCCTCAAGGTGGCAAAGACGTGGATGGTCGGGACGAGCCCGACCATGACGATTGAGGCCTGAAGCCCGGTCCTCAGCCGCGCCCGGCCCTGAGGATGTCGTCGACCAGGCGCTGCGAGGTCAGTGCTTCCTCGCCGGTCACGATCGGCTCGCGACCCGTCTCGATCGCGTCGAGGAAGTCCGCGATCACGGCGCGGTGGGCATCGTGCGGGAAGTCCATGATGTTGGCGCCGCTGCCGGTGCTGCCTTCCGCCTCGACGACCTCGTTCCTGCCGTCGAGCAAGTCGAGCTGGAGCCGTCCGCCGACCAACGCGGCATGGCCCTTGCTGCCGATGATCTCGATGCGTTCGGGATGGCCGGGATAGGCGGCGGTCGTCGTCATCAGCGTCGCCGGAGCGCCATTGCCGATTTCGAGCAGAGCCGAGACGTAGTCCTCGGTCTCCATCTTGTGCAGGCCGGTGGTGCGGACCTGGGCAGCCACGACCTTGCGGACGCCGACAAGCGAGCGGAACAGGTCGAGCGAATGGATGGCTTGCGTCAGCAGCACGCCACCGCCGTCGCGTGCCATCGTGCCGCGACCGGGCTCGTCGTAATAGGTTTGCGGGCGCCACCAGGGCACGGTGATCGAGGCCGCCTCCAGCGTGCCGAGCTCGCCGTCATCGAGTGCCGCCTTGAGGCGCAGGCTCGCCGGGCGGAAGCGGTGCTGCAAGGTGACGGCGAAGACCTTGCCGGACTTGCGGGCATTGGCGACGAGCTGCTCGCCGCGCGCCACGGTCAGCTCCAGCGGCTTCTCGACCAGGACATGCTTGCCCGCCTCGAGACATTGGGTCGAGGCTTCGAGATGGCTGCTCGGCGGCGTCAGCACGATCGCGGCATCGACCGCGGGATCGGCCAGCGCGGCGGCAATGTCGGTCGTGGTCGGGAAGGGGAACTGCTTGGCATAGGCCGCGGTGCGTTCCTGCGAGCGGCTTACCGCCCAGCGAACGTCGACGCGGTCCTTGAGATCGATCAGGCTCTTGGAATGCGGCAGCGAGGCCGGGCCGAGACCGACGATGATGACTCCGAGCTTGCGTGTCACGTCAAGGTTTCCTCTAGAGCATTTTCGAGCGAAGTGGATACCGGTTCGCGTGAAGAAAATGTGTCAAAACAAAGGGATAGAGAATTTCCGAGATTCGGAGAAGCGCGGAAATGCTCTAGGATGTCTTGCTTCGTCGCTCAGCCGGCCTTGGGCACGCGGACCGCATTGGCCTGCGCTTCCAGCGCGAGACGGCAGACGGTGAAGACGTGCTGCTGCGCCATGGCCGTCTCGGTGCGGTCAGCGATATCGGCCACGAGATTGCGGAAATAGGTGAGCGGCTCCTTCGACGCGTCGATATGCCGGGTGCCGGAACCGTCGACCAGGAAGACATGGTCGGTGCCGGGGCGGCCGGCGATGTCGACATATTTTCGCAGTTCGATCGTGCCCTTGGTGCCCAGGATGGTCAGGCGGCCGTCGCCCCAGGTCGGCAGGCCGTCGGCGGTGAACCAGTCGACGCGGATATAGCCGTTGGCCCGGTCGCTACGCAGCAGGACCTCGCCGAAATCCTCGAAATCCGGGAAATCCGGATCGCCGAAATGGCCGACGCTGGAGGTGACGATCTCCGCATCGTTCGACCCGGTGAAATGCAGGAATTGGTCGATCTGGTGCGAGGCGATGTCGGTCAGGATGCCGCCATAATACTGGCTGTCGAAGAACCAGGGCGGGCGGATCGCCCGGTTGAAACGATGCGGGCCGACGCCGAGCGTCTGCACGACGCGGCCAATGGCGCCGTCGGCGATCAGCTTGCCGGCGACGATCGTGGCCGGGACGATGAAGCGCTCGGAGAAGCAGACCGAGAAGATGCGCCCGGTCTCCTTCACCGTGGCCTCGATCGCGGCGAGCTGCTCGAAGCTCGTGACGCCGGGCTTGTCGACCATGACGTCCTTGCCGGCTTTCATGGCGCGGATGGCGACGGCGGCGCGCTCGGACGGAATCGAGGCACAGGCGATGAGGTCGATCGAGGGGTCGTCGAGCAGCTTGTCGGCATCGACCGGCTTCAGCTCGGGAAAGCGCTCCCTGAAGCCGGTGACCACGCGCTCGTCGCTGGTCACAGGATCGAAGCCGACGCAGGTCGCGCCGGCGGCGATGAGATCGCCGACCATATGGAAGATATGGCGGTGGTCGAGTCCTACTGCAGCGAAGCGCATGTCAGAGCGTGACCGCGAAATGGAAAAGACCTTCGGACGCGCTCATGCGCCAACTCCTTCACTCACAGGCAAGTGGCGGCCGGGCCCGAAGGCCCGGCCGGGCAAGGCTCATTGCGGCGCGTTGTGGCCGACGCCGATTTCCTGGTCCCAGCGGCGGAAGGCGGCGACGAGACGCTCGGGCGTCAGCGGTGGCTTGGTCGGCAGCTTGGTGATCAGCTCGTCATAATGCGGACGGCCGTATTCCTTGAGCACGTCGCGGCTTTCTTGCGAGGCCATGGAGAGCGGCACGTTCTTCACGGCCGGGCCGGGGTAGAAATAGCCCTTGTCATAGGTCGCGGCCTGCGCCTCGGGCGTCAGCATGAAGGACATCAGCGCGAGCAGGACGGCGACCTTGTCGTTCGGCACGCCCTTGGGAATGCACATGAACTGGGTGTCGGGAATCCAGTGCGTGTTGTCGATGACGAAGGTCTGCGCCTCCTTCGGCACGATGCCGAGCACGCGCGGGTTGATGTCCCAGCCCAGCGTCGAGACGATGACGTCGCGAGTGCCTTCGCCGAGTTCCTTCATGGTCGCGGCGGTACCGGCCGGATAGTAGTCGACGCCGCTGCCGAGTTCCTTGAGATAGGCCCAGGTCTTGTCCCAGCCCTTCATCGGGTCGCTCGGGTCGGTATCGCCGAGGATGTAGGGCATGCCCTGCAGGAAGGTCCAGCCGGGGCCGGAATTCACGGGGCGTGCATAGGTGAAGCGCTTCGGGTTCTGCTTGACGTAATCGAGGAATTCCTGCGCGTTCTTCGGCACCTTCTTCAGGCGCTCGGGGGCATATTCGAAGAGAGGGCCGGACGGCGAATAGGCGACGGCGACGCCTTCGTTCTGGCCGAAATTGCGCTGCATCATCAGCGCCTGCTCATGGTAGACCGCTTCCGCCTTGGGCAGCTTGTCGGCATGCGACTTCCAGACGTCGATCCACAGGCCCTGCTGGATGCCGTCGGACATGGCGCCCGGGCCGGTCAGCACGAGGTCGATATCGACACGGTTGGCCTGCTGCTGCGCCTTGATCTTGGCCGGCAGCTCGGGCGAGGGCGCGCGCGAGAAGTTCAGGCGCGAGACCAGCTTCGGATTCTCCTTGGCGAAGCGCTCGAGCGAGACCTGGGTGAGCTGGAGATTGCCGGCGACGTCGATGATGTTGAGCGCGACCGGGCTGGAGGGAAGCTGCACGCCCTGGGCGAAAGCGCCGGCTGCTTGCAGCGCGGCGAGGCTGGACGCGCCAGCAATCACGCCGCGGCGGGTAATATCGACCATGATCTCTCCCTAACGTTAGCCCCTCTTACTTTGCGTCAGCGCGTTGGGGCGTTGCATGCATACTAGTACACCACTCTTTGCCGCGCTAGCCGGGCAGGCTCTGCCCGAGAGGCGATTTTTGAGGCGGCATGCGACGGAAGGCTGAGGCGCCGATGTGGTGATCCCTCAGATTCTGAGTTGCGCACCTCATGAATTCGGTGCCATCATCGCGACATGGGTGTCGATGGGCTGCGCATGACTCTGGTCGATGTCGCAAGGGAGGCTGGTGTCTCGCTCGCGACCGTCGATCGCGTGCTGAATGGCCGGCCGGGCGTGCGCGAGCCGACGGTGACCCGGGTCAGAGCCGTGATCGAGAAGCTCGGCTACCGGCCGGACCCGATCGCCTCGCGCCTTGCCCATGGCGGCAGCTATCGCTTCTGCTTCATCCTGCCGACCGGCTCCAACACCTTCATGACCAATCTCGGCGAGGCGGTGCTGGAGGCGGCGAACCTCATCGCCGGGCAGCGCGCCTTCATCGACATCCGGCGCATCGACGTATTCGATCCGGACGCCTTGGCGACGGCGCTCGAGACCATCGAGAGCCACTATCACGGCGTCTCCGTCGTGGCGCTCGACCATCCGCGCGTCAGGGCGGCGATCGACGATCTCGTGGCCCGCGGCATCGCCGTGGCGACTCTCGTCTCCGATGTGCCGACGAGCCGGCGGCAATGGTATGTTGGCATCGACCACACCGCCGCCGGGCGCACGGCCGGAACGCTGATGGGCCGCTTCGCCGGGGCGCGCTCAGGCCCGGTCGGCGTCATCGCCGGCTCGCTCAGCCTGCGCGACCATGTCGAGCGCCAGTTCGGCTTCGGCCAGATCGTCGGCGACGAATATCCGCAGCTGCGCATCCTGCCGACGCGGGTCGGCCGTGACGACCGCGAGCGCACGCGCCTCGCCGCGCAGGCGATCCTCGCCGAGCACCCCGATCTCGTCGGCATCTACAATATCGGCGCGGGCAATCAGGGCATCGCCGATGCGCTCGAAGAGGTCGGCCGGACGCGGGAGGTCATCCTGATCGGCCATGACCTCACCGTTCACACCCGGCGGCTGCTGCTGCTAGGGGCGATGGACGCGATCATCAATCAGGACCCTGGCCATCAGGCCCGCTCGGCGGCGCGGCTGCTGGTGGCGCATTGTACCGGCGAGCCGGTGTTCGCGGCCCAGGAACGCATCCGCATCGACATATTCCTGCGGGACAATCTCCCGTAGCGGCGGCGCCAACGAGCGACCGCCGGACCAAACGACAACAGATTTGAGGAAACGCTGGGAGGATTTCGAATGCCGACGAATGTGAAGGGCCCGGCCATTTTCCTGGCCCAGTTCGCGGGCGATGCCGCGCCGTTCAACTCATGGGATGCGATCTGCCGCTGGGCGGCCGGCCATGGCTACAAGGGCGTGCAAGTGCCGAGCTGGGACGGGCGTCTGTTCGACCTCGCCAAGGCGGCGTCGTCCAAGGGATATTGCGACGAGATCGCCGGTGTCGCCAGGAGCCATGGCCTCGCGATCACCGAGCTTTCGACGCATCTGCAGGGCCAGCTCGTCGCGGTCAATCCGGCCTATGATTCCGCCTTCGACGCCTTCGCGCCGGCAGCGGTCCATGGCAAGCCGAAGGAGCGGCAGGCCTGGGCGGTCGAGCAGATGAAGCATGCGGCCAAGGCCTCGCGCCATCTCGGGCTCGATGCCCATGTCACCTTCTCCGGCGCGCTGGCCTGGCCTTATGTCTACCCCTGGCCGCAGCGGCCGGCAGGGCTGATCGAGGCGGCCTTCGCCGAGCTCGGCAAGCGTTGGACGCCCATCCTCGACGCATTCGACGAGGTCGGCGTCGATGTCTGTTACGAGATCCATCCCGGCGAGGACATCTTCGACGGCGCGACCTTCGAGATGTTCGTCGATGCGGTCGGAGGCCACAAGCGGGCGGCGATCAATTACGATCCCAGCCATTTCGTGCTGCAGCAGCTCGATTATCTCGCTTTCATCGACATCTACCACGAGCGGATCAAGGCGTTCCACGTCAAGGATGCCGAGTTCAATCCGGATGGGCGGCAGGGCGTCTATTCCGGCTACCAGCCCTGGATCTCGCGGGCCGGGCGCTTCCGTTCGCTCGGCGACGGGCAGGTCGATTTCGGCTCGGTCTTCTCGAAAATGGCGCAGTACGGCTACGATTCCTGGGCCGTGCTCGAATGGGAATGCGCCCTGAAGCATCCCGAGGACGGCGCGCGCGAAGGCGCGGAATTCATCCGCAGCCACCTGATCCGCGTCACCGAGAAGGCCTTCGACGATTTCGCCGGCGGCGAGACGGACACCAAGCAGATCAACGCGATGCTCGGCCTCTGAGGCCGGGACAGCGCGACCATAAGAACGACGATACGGCGGGAGGCCGCGATGGCAAGGAAGGGGCGCAAGGCGCCGACGGGACGAATCCGCCTCGGCATGGTCGGGGGCGGCGAGGGCGCCTTCATCGGCGCGGTGCATCGCATCGCATCGCGGCTCGACGATCGCTACGAGTTGGTCGCGGGCGCGCTGTCCTCGACGCCGGACAAGGCGCGACGCTCCGGCGAGGCGCTGGGGCTGGCGGCGGACCGGATCTATGACGACTTCGCCAGCATGGCCAAGCGCGAGGCCGCGCGGGAGGACGGGGTCGAGGCAGTCGCAATCGTCACGCCGAACCATGTCCATGCCGCCGCCGCGAGCGCCTTCCTGAAGGCCGGCATCCATGTGATCTGCGACAAGCCGCTGACCACCACGCTGAAGGATGCGCTCAAGCTGAAGGCGCTCGCCGAGGAAAGCGGCCGCGTCTTCATGGTGACGCATAACTATTCGGGCTACCCGATGGTGCGCCAGGCGCGCGCCATGGTCGCCGCCGGGGAGATCGGCGAGGTCCGTGTCGTCCAGGTCGAATACGCGCAGGACTGGCTGACCGAGAAGCTCGAGGATAGCGGGCAGAAGCAAGCCGACTGGCGGGTCGACCCGGCGCGTTCGGGCGCGGGCGGCTGCGTCGGCGATATCGGCACGCACGCGCATCATCTCGCCGGTTTTATCACAGGGCTGGAGGTCAAGGAGCTCTGTGCCGAACTGACGACCTTCGTGCCGGGGCGGCGGCTCGACGACAATGTCCAGATCCTGCTGCGCTACGGCAATGGCGCGCGCGGCATGCTCTGGGCGAGCCAGGTCGCGCCCGGCAACGAGAACGCGCTGAAGCTGCGCGTCTACGGGACCAAGGGGGGCCTGGAATGGCGCCAGGAGCATCCGAACCAGCTCGTTTTCTCGCCGCTGGGCAAGCCGGTGCAGACGCTCTCGCGCGGCATGGGCTATGCTGACGGCGCCGCATCGCGGGTAACGCGTATCCCGTCCGGCCATCCGGAAGGTTATCTCGAGGCTTTCGCGACGCTCTACAGCGAGGCGGCGGCGGCGATCCAGGCGGCGCGGACCGGCAAGAAGCCCGACAAGGCGGTGATGTTCCCGGGCGTCGATGACGGCGTCGCCGGCGTCGCCTTCATCGAGGCGGCGGTGAGATCCTCAGGCAAGGGCGCTGCCTGGGTGAAGCTCAAGAGCGCAGGCTGAGCCATGAGTTCCGTCCTCGAAGCCCGCGAGATCGGCAAGTCGTTCGGCCCCGTCGAGGTGCTGCGCGGCATTCCGCTCGCGCTCCAGGCGGGCGAGGTCCATGCCGTGATCGGCGAGAACGGCGCCGGCAAGTCGACGCTGATGCGGATCCTCTCCGGCCATCTCCAGCCGAGCGCCGGCTCGCTGGCGATGGATGGCCAGCCGCTGGTCTTCACCGGCCCGGTCGATGCGGAGAAGCGCGGCATCGTGCTGGTGCATCAGGAGATCCTGCTCGCGCCCGACCTGACGATCGCCCAGAACCTGTTCCTCGGCCGCGAGATGCGGCGCGGGCTCTTCGTCGACGATGCCGCGATGAACCGTATCGCCGCGGCCAAGATGGCCGAGCTCGGCGCGCGGCTCGATCCGCGCATGCCGGTGCGGGAACTCTCGATCGCGCAGCGCCAGCTCGTGCAGATCGCCCGGGCATTGCTGGCGCCGCATCGTGTCGTGATCTTCGACGAGCCGACAGCGACCTTGTCCGGCGTCGAGGCCGAGGCGCTTTTCCTGGCGATCCACCAGTTGAAGGCCAAGGGCGTCGCGGTGCTCTACATCTCGCACCGGCTGCCGGAGGTGAAGGCGATCGCCGATCGCGTCACCGTGCTGCGCGACGGCCGCCATGTCACGACGCGCGACATGGCGGAGCTCGACCCCGCCGGCATGGCACGGCTGATGGTCGGGCGCGACATGGCCAATCTCTATCCGCCGCGCACGCCGGCGCCTGTGGCCGAGCCAGTGCTGGAGGCGCGCGACATCGCCGTGCCCGGCTATGTCGAGACCGCCTCCTTCGCCTTGCAGAAGGGCGAGATCCTCGGCTTCGCCGGGCTGATCGGGGCAGGGCGGACCGAGCTGTTCGAGGCGATCGTCGGCCTCAGGCCGCATCGCGGCGAGGTGCGGCTCGAGGGCAGGCCCGTCGCTTTCCGCGACGCGGCCCGGAGCATGGCGGCGGGCATCGTCTATCTGAGCGAGGACCGGAAGGGGAAGGGCCTGCTGCTGCAGCAGGATCTGCGGGTGAACCTGACGCTGGCCGCGCTTTCGCGCTTTGCCAGGAGCGGTCTCGTGGCGGAGAGCCAGGAATGGGCCGAGCTCGACAAGGCGATCGCCGGCTTCGACATCCGCGCCAGGCGCAAGGAGATGCTCGCCGGCCAGCTCTCGGGCGGCAACCAGCAGAAGCTGCTGCTCGCCAAGATGATGCTGCTGGAGCCGCGCATCGTGATCATCGACGAGCCGACGCGCGGCATCGATATCGGCACCAAGGAGCAGATCTATCGCTTCATTGCCGAGCTCGCCGCGCAGGGCCGCTCCATCGTCGTGATCTCGTCTGAGATGCCGGAGCTGATCGGGCTCTGCCACCGCGTCATCGTGATGAGGGCCGGCCGCATCGCCGGCGAGGTCACCGGAGACGACATCGCCGAGGATCCGATCATGTTCCTCGCCACCGGAGTCCATGAGGAGGAGGTGGCCGAAATGGCTGCCGGCGCGCCATGACCGAGAATGCCGCAACCACGAGCCCGGTGCCCGAGCGGCGCCGCTTCGCCTTCGACCTCAAGGCGGCCTCGCCCTTCATCGCGCTCGCTGCGCTGATCCTGCTTGGCGCCGTGGTCAATCCTGACTTCCTGACGGTCTCGAACCTGACCAATGTGGTGACACGCTCGGCCTTCATCGCGATCATCGCGGTCGGCGCGACCTTCGTCATTGCCAGCGGCGGGCTCGACCTCTCGGTCGGCTCGATGGCAGCTTTCACCGCCGGGCTGATGATCCTGACGCTGAACAAGCTCGGCGGGGCCGAAACCTCGACGCTGCTGATGGCGATGGGCGTTGCGCTGATGGTCGCCGCCGCCTGCGGGCTGTTCAACGGGCTCGTGGTGACGGTGGGCAAAATCGAGCCCTTCATCGTCACGCTCGGCACGATGGGCATCTTCCGTTCGCTGGTGATCTTCCTGGCAGCGGGCGGCACGATCACGCTGCGCGATTCCGGCATGCGCGAGATGTACCGGCCGCTCTATTTCGGCTCGGTCATGGGCATCCCGATCCCGGTCATCGCCATCCTGCTGGTGGCAGGGCTTGGCGCGTTGCTGCTCTACAAGACGCCGTTCGGCCGGCATGTCGTCGCCGTCGGCTCGAACGAGGATGTCGCGCGCTATTCCGGCGTGCCGGTCAGCCGCGTCAGGCTCCTGACCTATGTCATCCAGGGCATCTGCGTCGGCATCGCCGTGCTGATCTATGTGCCGCGGCTGGGCTCGGCGACGCCGACCACCGGCCTGCTCTGGGAGCTGCAGGCGATCACCGCGGTGGTCATCGGCGGCACCGCCCTGCGCGGCGGCGTCGGACGGATCTGGGGCACGGTCGCCGGCGCCGTGATCCTCGAACTCGTCGCCAACATCATGGTGTTCTCGAACTTCGTCTCCGAATACCTCGTCGGCGCGGTTCAGGGCTCCATCATCATCATCGCCATGCTCGTGCAGCGGAGCCTGCAGAGGGCGCGGTGAGTAGACCCGGGGCAGAGCCACCCGGAAACGGCTGATGGCTCACGCAAAACAATGGAGGGAGAAACGATGAAACATACGATGCTGAAGTCGCTGGCAATCGCCGGCCTCGCGGTCGGGCTCGCCGGTGCGGCGCACGCGCAGGAGAAGAAGAACGTCACGATCGCGGTCTCGATCCCGGCCGCGACCCATGGCTGGACCGGCGGCGCCGTCTATCATGCCGAGGAGGCGGCGAAGCGCCTGCAGCAGACCCATCCCGGCCTCAAGGTCATCGTCAAGACCTCGCCGGACGGCGCCTCGCAGGCCAATGCGCTCGACGACCTGATGGCGCAGAAGATCGACGCGCTGGTCGTGCTGCCCTTCAACTCGGACGAACTGACCAACCCGGTCCGCGAGGTCAAGAAGCGCGGCACCTTCATCACGGTAGTTGACCGCGGCCTGAAGGACGCTTCGATCCAGGACATCTACGTCGCCGGCAACAATCCTGAATTCGGCCGCGTCGCCGGCAAGTACTTCGCCGACACCCTGAAGCAGGGCAATGTCGTGGTGCTGCGCGGTATCCCGACCGTGATCGACGACGAGCGCGTCACCAATTTCGAGAAGGCGCTCGAAGGCTCGGGCGTCAAGGTGATCGACAAGCAATATGCCAACTGGAACCGCGACGACGCTTTCCGGGTGATGCAGGACTATCTCTCCAAGCATCCGAAGATCGACGCAGTCTGGGCCTCGGACGACGACATGGCGCTCGGCGTGCTGGAGGCGATCCGCCAGGCCAAGCGCGAGGATATCAAGTTCGTGCTCGGCGGCGCCGGCATGAAGGAGATGGTCAAGCGGGTGATGGACGGCGACAAGATGATCCCGGTCAACGTCTCCTATCCGCCGGCGCTCGTCGCCACCGCGATGAACGTCACCGCGGCGCATTTCTATGGCAACGCCCCAGCGCGCGGAACCTACGTGCTCAACGCCGAACTGATCACCAAGGACAACGCCAAGAACTACTATTTCCCCGACTCGCCGTTCTGATCGACGGCGCCGCGCCCGGACCCCGGGCGCCATGGCTTCGGCCGCCGAGCGTGCCCTGGGCGATCTCGGCGGCCGTTCCGTTTGGAGCGACGCCAGCCGAGGGAAACGGGGCGTCTGTGGATAAAAATTTTTCCGACGTGTGAGTGCTGCGAGAATTCATTGAACCGGTTCAATCGGTGAATGAAATCTTGGGTGCGGCTGATCTCCGGTCATTGCGCGGGCGCGCCATGGGAGGGTGACGCAGTATCGGTCCAGTATGCGAATGAAGAAGCCGGGCGAGATCTGTTGTGTCGTCCCGCGTTCAATCGCCGTAGTGGAGCCAAATAGTCTATACTTTTGGCTCGATGGCGAAGTCAGCTTGAGCCTTGTCTCACTTCATCATGACAGGGGTTCGAACGGCCGGCTAAGGTGCAATTTAGCCGGCATATCACACCTGAAGCTGCGTCACGCGACCGTCATTTGCCGCTCCTACCGAGGCCTCGTTTTCGAGCGAGGCAGGCATGACACGTCGCAACGTCCTACTCATCGTCGTCGATCAGTGGCGGGCCGATTTCATCCCGCATCTGATGCGGGCCGAGGGTCGCGAAGCCTTCCTGAAGACGCCGAACCTGGACCGGATCTGCCGGGAAGGCGTGACCTTCCGCAACCATGTCACGGCCTGCGTGCCCTGCGGCCCAGCCCGCGTCAGCCTGCTCACCGGCCTCTACCTGATGAATCACCGCGCCGTGCAGAACACGGTGCCGCTCGACCAGCGCCATTTCAACCTCGGCAAGGCGCTGCGCACGATCGGTTACGATCCGGCGCTGATCGGCTACACCACGACGACGCCCGATCCGCGCACGACCTCCAAGAACGACCCGCGCTTCCTCGTGCTCGGCGACCTGATGGACGGGTTCCGCTCCGTCGGTGCCTTCGAGCCCAACATGGACGGCTATTTCGGCTGGGTGGCACAGAACGGCTTCGAGCTGCCTGAGAAGCGCGAGGATATCTGGCTGCCCGAGGGCGAGGATTCCGTGCCGGGCGCGACCGACAAGCCCTCGCGCATCCCGAAGGAATTCTCGGATTCGACCTTCTTCACCGAGCGGGCGCTGACCTATCTCAAGGGTCGCGCCGGCAAGCCCTTCTTCCTGCATCTCGGCTATTACCGGCCGCATCCGCCCTTCGTCGCGCCGGCGCCTTATCACGCGATGTATCGGCCGGAGGATATGCCGGCGCTGGTGCGCGCGGAGTCGCCCGAGGCCGAGGCGGCGCAGCATCCGCTGACCAAGTTCTACATCGACTCGATCAAGCGCGGCTCGTTCTTCCATGGCGCCGAGGGCTCGGGCGCGACGATGGATGCGGCCGAGATCGCCCAGATGCGCGCGACCTATTGCGGCCTGATCACCGAGATCGACGACTGCCTCGGCCGGGTCTTCGCCTATCTCGACGAGACCGGGCAATGGGACGACACGCTGATCGTCTTCACCAGCGACCATGGCGAGCAGCTCGGCGACCATCACCTGCTCGGCAAGATCGGCTTCAACGACGAGAGCTTCCGCATCCCGCTGGTGGTGAAAGACCCGCGCGGCGCAGAGGAGCGCCGCGGCGCGATCGAGGAATCGTTCACCGAGAGCGTCGACGTGATGCCGACCATCCTCGACTGGCTCGGCGGCGAGGCACCGCGCGCCTGCGACGGCCGTTCGGTCATGCCGTTCCTGAGCGAGGGCCGTCCTGCGGGTTGGCGGACGGAACTGCACTACGAATACGACTTCCGCGACGTGCATTACTCGCAGCCGGAGCAGGTGCTCGGCCTGCATATGGACCAGTCCAGCCTTTGCGTGATCCAGGACGAGACCTACAAATACGTCCATTTCGCCGCGCTGCCGCCGCTGTTCTTCGACCTGACGAAGGATCCGCACCAGTTCGTCAACCTGGCTGACGATCCCGCCTATGCCGCGCTGGTGCGCGACTACGCCCAGAAGGCCCTGTCCTGGCGGCTGACCCATGCCGACCGGACGCTGACCCATTACCGCTCCAGCCCGCGCGGGCTGGAGGAGCGCGACCCCAACGCCACCCCATCTGGAGACGAAGAATGGTCGGTTCCCTCACGCGTCGCAGCGCAATAGCGCTCGGCGGCTCCGCCCTCATCCTGCCTCGCTTCGCGATCGCCCAGGCCGACAACCGGCCCTCGATCACGATCGCGGTGCAGAAGATCGCCAATTCCAACCAGCTCGACGTGCTGCGCGAGCAGTCCAATGTCGGCGAGCGCATCTTCTTCTCGTCGCTCTGGGAGGGCCTGATCGGCCGCAACTGGCTCGGCGGCCTGGGCGCCGTGCCGGGCCTCGCCACCGAGTGGAAGCGCATCGACGACAAGACCGTCGAGCTGAAGCTGCGCCAGGGCGTGAAGTTCCACAATGGCGATGAGCTGACGGCCGAGGACGTCGCCTTCAGCTTCAGCAAGCAGCGCATGTTCGGCAATACCGAGCCGGTCGTGGGCAAGACGATCTCGGCCGACTTCGTCGTCGGCGGCGGCCGCGCCAACAAGGAGCTGCCGGCGGAGGTGCCTGCGGTGGCGCGCCGCTCGTGGCCGGCCCTGCTCGGCATCGAGATCGTCGACAAGTACACGGTGCGCTTCGTCAACGGCACCTCGGACGTGACGATCGAGGGGCGCATCTCGCGCTATGGCAGCGAGATCATGAACCGGCGCGCCTTCGACGAAGCCGCGACCTACAACGACTGGGCGATGAAGCCGGTCACGACCGGCCCCTACAAGGTCGCCGAGTATCGCCCGGACGTCTCGCTGCTGCTGGAAGCGCATGACGAGTACTGGGGCGGCCGTCCGCCGCTGAAATCGATCCGCTTCGTCGAGGTGCCGGAAGTCGCCTCGCGCATCAACGGCCTGCTCTCCGGCCAGTACACTTTCGCCTGCGACATCCCGCCGGACCAGATCAGCCAGATCGAGCAGAACCCGGCCTTCGAGGTCCAGGGCGGCACGATCCTGAATCACCGCCTGACCGTGTTCGACAAGAACCACGCCCAGCTGCAGAACCCGCTGGTGCGCCGCGCGATGACCCACGCGATCGACCGGCAGACGATCGTCGACTCGCTCTGGGCCGGCCGCACCGTCGTGCCGAAGGGGCTGCAATGGCCCTACTACGCCGACATGTTCATCGAGGACTGGTCGGTCCCGGCCTTCGATCTCAAGCTGGCGCGCGACCTCGTCAAGCAGTCCGGCTACAAGGGCGACCCGATCCCCTACCGCCTGCTCAACAACTACTACACCAACCAGACCCCGACCGCGCAGATCCTGGTCGAGATGTGGAAGGAAGCCGGGCTCAATGTCGAGATCCGGATGGTCGAGAACTGGCAGCAGATCCTCGAGCGCACGCCGACCCGCGCGGTGCGTGACTGGTCGAACTCGGCCCCGTTCAACGATCCGGTCTCCTCGATCGTCGCCCAGCACGGCCCGAACGGCCAGCAGCAGCAGGCCGGCGAATGGACCAATGCCGAGATGAACACGCTCTCGGTCGAGCTGGAGACGTCGACCGACCGCGCCCGCCGCAAGGCCGCCTTCCGCCGCATGCTGGAAATCGCCGAGCGCGAGGACCCGGCCTACACGGTGCTGCACCAGAACGCGACCTTCACTGCCAAGCCGAAATCGATCGCCTGGAAAGCCTCCCCGGCCTTCGCGATGGATTTCCGCGCCGGCAACTGGGGTCGGCAGAGCTGAACCCGACCATCGCGGCGCGTCCCTCGAGGGGCGCGCCGCATTCGCTTTGACGCCGACTCTTGCCTCGACGCCACCAGGAGGGTTCGATGACTGGACTCACACGCCGCCATACGCTCGCTCTCGGTGCAGCCTCCGCCGGCAGCCTGATCCTGCCGCGCTTTGCCATCGGCCAGGCTGACAACCGGCCCTCGATCACGATCGCGGTCCAGAAGATCGCCAATTCCAACACGCTGGAGACGCTGCGCGAGCAGTCCAATGTCGGCACGCGCACCTTCTACAGCTATGCCGAGCCGCTGATCGACACCGACTGGATCGGTGATCTTTCGCTCAAGCCGGGCCTCGCCACCTCCTGGCGGCGGATCGACGACCGGACGGTCGAGATGGTGCTGCGCCCGGGCGTCAAGTTCCACAATGGCGATGTGATGACCGCCGAGGACGTCGCCTTTTCCTATGGCGTCGACCGGATGTGGGGCGGATCGGCCCAGGCCGGCCAGAGCGGGCTGTTCGGTTCGGTCACCGGTGGCGCGGTCGGCAAGCAACCGCCGGCCGAAGTGGTCGCGGTCGCCAAGCGCGCCTTCCCGAGCTTCGAAAAGATCGAGATCGTCGATCCGCAGACCATCCGCTTCGTCAACAAGACGCCGGATGTGACGCTGGAAGGGCGCATCTCGCGCAATGTCGGCATCATCATGTCGCGCCGCGCCTTCGCCGAGACCGCCTCCTGGCTCGACTGGGCCCGCAAGCCGGTGGGTACCGGCCCCTACAAGATCGCCGAGTTTCGTCCCGACCAGTCCCTCATCCTCGTCGCCCATGACGAATATTGGGGCGGCCGGCCGCCGCTGAAGCAGATCCGCTTCGTCGAGGTGCCCGAGACGGCTTCGCGCATCAACGGCCTGAACTCGGGCGAGTATGATTTCGCCTGCGACATCCCGCCGGACCAGATCAGCGAGATCGAGAAGAACCCGCGCGCCGAGGTCTTGGGCGGGCTGATCGGCAACCATCGCCAGACCGTGTTCGACAAGACGCATCCGCAGCTCTCGGATCCGTTGGTGCGCCGGGCGATGACCCACGCGATCGACCGCCAGAGCATCGTCGATGCGCTCTGGAGCGGGCGCACCCGCGTGCCGAAGGGCCTGCAATGGGAATTCTACGGCGACATGTTCATCGCCGACTGGAGCGTGCCGGCCTATGACATGGAAGAGGCCCGGCGGCTGGTGAAGCAGTCGAGCTACAAGGGCGATCCGATCCCCTATCGCCTCCTCAACAACTACTACACCAACCAGGTCGCGACGGCGCAGGTGTTGGTCGAGAGCTGGCGCGAGATCGGCCTCAACGTCCAGATCGAGTCGAAGGAGAATTTCCCTCAGGTGCTCGCCAAGGGCCCGACGCGGGCGGTGCGCGACTGGTCGAACAGCGCCTCCTTCAACGATCCGGTCTCCTCGATCACCTCCAGCCACGGCCCGACCGGCCAGCAATGGCAGGTCGGCGAATGGACCAATGCCGAGATGGGCAAGCTCTCGGACGTCCTGGAAAGCTCGACCGACCGGGCCCAGCGCAAGGCCGCCTTCCGCCGCATGCTCGAAATCTGCGAGCGCGAGGACCCGGCCTATACCGTGCTGCACCAGACGGCGAACTTCACCGCCAAGCGCAAGGACATCCAGTGGAAGGCGGCGCAGTCCTTCGTGATGGATTTCAGCGCGCGTAACTGGGGCGGTATCCGCTCGTGAGCGAGAGACTGGACAGGTTCGGCAGCGTCGAGAGCCCGCTGGTCGATATCCGCGGGCTGACCGTCGCCTTCGATGGGGTGAAAGTGCTGCACGGCATCGACCTCTCGATCGCGGCGGGCGAGGCGGTCGGTCTCGTCGGCGAATCCGGTTGCGGCAAGTCGGTGACCTGGCTCGCGGCGCTCGGCCTGCTGCCGAAGAAAGCCGATATCACCGGCAGCGTCAGGCTCGACAGCACCGAGCTGATCGAGGAGAAGGCCGAGGTGCTCGACAAGGTTCGTGGCGGACGCATCGCCATGATCTTCCAGGACCCGGCAAGCGCGCTCAATCCGGTGATCCGGCTGGGCAAGCAGGTCGGCGAGGCGCTGGCCTTGCATCGCGGGCTTTCGGGCGGCGCGATCAAGGCCGAGGCCAAGCGCCTGTTCGATCTCGTCGGCATCCCCGATGCGGCGCGCCGGCTCGACGCCTTCCCGCATGAACTTTCCGGCGGCCAGAACCAGCGCGTGATGATCGCGATGGCGCTCGCCGGGCAGCCCGACCTGCTCGTCGCCGACGAGCCGACGACGGCGCTCGACGCGACGATCCAGGCGCAGATCCTCGAGCTGCTGACGTTGATCCGTCAGGAGACCGGCATGGCGCTGGTGCTGATCAGCCACGATCTCGGCGTGATCTCGCAAACCTGCGAGCGGGTCTGCGTGATGTATGCCGGCCGGATCATCGAGAGCGCGGATGCTGTCGAGCTGTTCCAGCAGCCGTTGCACCCGTACACGCAAGGACTGATCGCGGCACTGCCGCCGCTCGAGGGCGTGCGCCGCAGGCTCGATCCGATCGAGGGCAATGTGCCCGAGCCCTGGAACCTGCCGCCGGGATGTGCCTTCGCGCCGCGCTGCCCGCGCCATAGCGAGGCCTGCGATGCCGGCGTGCCGCCGCTGGCGATGAAGGCGCAGGGCCGTTTCGCCGCCTGCATCAAGACGCCTCAGGTCCAGTCCACGCGTGCCTCGGAGTTCATCTTCGCATGAACGCGCCCTTGCTTCAGGTCCGCAACGTGGCGCGGCGCTATACGATGCGCCGCGGCTTGCTGGGGCGTCCGGTCGAGGTTCGCGCCGTCGACGGCGTCTCGCTCACGGTCGAGCGCGGCAAGACACTCGGGGTCGTCGGCGAATCCGGCTCGGGCAAATCGACCACCGGCCGGCTCGCGCTCGGGCTGGAACAGCCCGATGCCGGCGACGTGCTGTTCCAGGGCGCGGCCCTGCCGGCGCTCGGCACCGCCGACTGGCGCAAGATCCGGGCGCGGATGCAGATGATCTACCAGGATCCGCTGGGCGCGCTCGACCGGCGGCTCTCGATCCTCGAACAGGTGCGCGAGCCATACGATGTGCACGGCATCGGCGATCCGAAGGAGCGCGACGGCCTGACGTTGAAGCTGCTGCAATCGGTTGGCCTGCGGGCCGATCAGGGCGCGCGCTATCCGCATGAACTCTCCGGCGGCCAGCGCCAGCGGGCGGTGATCGCACGGGCTCTCGCGACCAAGCCGGACCTGCTGGTCTGCGACGAACCGGTCTCGGCGCTCGACGTCTCCATCCAGGCGCAGGTGATCAACCTGCTGGTCGACATCCAGCAGGAACTCGGACTCGGCCTGCTCTTCATCAGCCACGATCTCAAGGTCATCCGGCAGGTCAGCCACCGCGTTGCGGTGATGTATCTCGGCCGGATCGTCGAGGAAGGCGAGGCCGACCTGCTGCTGCAGGCGCCGGCACATCCCTATACCGAGGCGCTGGTCTCGGCCGCGCCCGTGCCGGGCCGCCGCGGCCGGCCGCGCATCGTCTTGCAGGGCGATCCGCCCAATCCCGCGGCGCGTCCCTCGGGTTGCGCCTTCCATCCGCGCTGCCATGCCGCGCGCGATCGTTGCAAGGTCGAGAGCCCGGCGCTGCTGCCGCTGCCGGATGGGCGCCTGACCGCCTGCCATGTCGCGCATGACCAGGCCAATTTCCTGAAGGCGGCAAGCTGATGCTGCGTTTCTTCCTGATCAGGCTTGCCCGTGCGCTGCTCACGGTCGCGCTCGTCGTCACCTTCGCCTTCGTGGTGCTCAGGCTCTCCGGCGATCCGGCCCTGATCATTATGAGTGTCGATGCGCCACCCGAGGCTATCGCGGCCTTCCGCAAGGCCTGGGGCCTCGATGATCCGATCTGGCTGCAATATCTGCGCTATTTCAGCGCGATCGGGCAGGGCGAGCTCGGCCAGTCGATGCGCGACGGCCGTCCGGCGATCCAGCTCGTGGCCGAGCGCATTCCGGCGACGCTGGCGCTGACCTTGCCGGCGCTGGCGCTGAAACTCGGCATCGGCATTCCTTCCGGCATTTACGCGGCGCTGAACCGCGACAGCCTGACCGATCGCATCGTCATGATCACGGCGGTCGCCGGCTTCACCATTCCGAGCTTCGTGCTCGGCCTCGTGCTGGTGCTGATCTTCTCGGTGCAACTCGGCTGGCTGCCCTCGGGCGGGCAAGAGAGCTGGCGCCACGCCATCCTGCCGGTGGTGACGCTCGGCATCGGCGGCGCGGCGGTGCTGGCGCGCTTCACCCGCAGCGCCATGCTGGAGGTGCTCGGCCAGTCCTATATCCGCACGGCCAGCGCCAAGGGCGTGCCCTGGGCCGCCGTCGTGCGTGGACATGCCCTGCCGAATGCGGCGGTGCCGACCGTCACCGTCGTCGGCTTCATGGTCGGCAGCCTGATTGCCGGTGCGGTCGTGGTCGAGAGCGTGTTCTCCTGGCCCGGCGTCGGTCGGTTGCTGGTCGTCGCCGTCTCGAACCGCGATCTCGCCGTAGTGCAATGCATCCTCCTGCTGGTCGCGATCACCATGGTCAGCGCCAATCTGATCGTCGATCTGCTCTATGGCGTGCTCGATCCGCGCCTGCGCAGCGGCGCCAAGGCGGGAGGGCACTGAGATGGCCGATATCACAGCCTCCACCGCCCCGGTCGTCGCCAGCAAGGCCGCGCCCAAACCGAAGAAGCGCATCCCGCTGCTGGTCTGGTTCGGCATCATCTGGATCGGCTTCATTATCATCGTGGCGTTGAGCGCGGACTGGATCACGCCCTATCGCTTCACCGCCTACGACCTGCGCAACCGGCTCTCGCTGCCCTTCCACCCGCTGCACTGGCTCGGCACCGACGAGCTCGGCCGCGACGTGCTCTCGCGGCTGATCATCTCGATCCGGATCTCGCTGCTGGTCGCCTTCGGCGCGACGGTGATCTCGGCGGTGTTCGGCACGCTCATGGGTTTCCTCGCCGCGCATTTCCGCGGGTTGGTCGAACAGTTCGTGCTGATGCTGGCCGATTTCCAGGCGGCGATGCCCTTCCTGATCCTGGCGCTGTCGGTGCTCGCCTTCTTCGGCAATTCGCTGCCGCTCTTCATTTGCCTGATGGGGCTCTATGGCTGGGAGCGCTATGCCCGGATCGCACGCGGCCTCGCCATCTCGGCCGGCGCGCAGGGCTATGCCGGCGCGGTCAGGCAGATCGGCGCCAGCCCCTCACGGGTCTATCTGCGCCATATCCTGCCGAACATCGCCTCGACGCTGATCGTCTCGATGACGCTGACCTTCCCCGAGGTGATCCTGCTGGAAAGCGGGCTCTCCTTCCTGGGGCTCGGCGTGCAGCCGCCGATGACTTCGCTCGGCAACATGGTCGGCTATGGCCGCGAATATCTCACTCGCGCGCCCTGGATCATGCTGGCCCCGGCCTGCACCATCGTCATGACCACGCTGGCCGTCAGCCTGGTCGGCGACTGGCTGCGCGACCGGCTCGACCCGACTCTCCGCTGAGGATCTGCCTATGAACGCCCCAACCAAGCCAGCAGCCGACAAGGTCGTCGTCTGCGTCTTCGACGGCCTGCGCCCCGACTTCATCACGCCGGAGCAGACGCCGAACCTTGCCCGCTTCGCCGGGCAGGGCACCTGGTTCCGCGAGGCGCGCAGCGTCTTCCCGTCGATGACCCGCGTCGCCACGACCTCGATCGCCACCGGTGCGCCGCCGCGCGTGCACGGCGTCATGGGCAACGCCTTCCTGTTCCCAGAGGTCACGCGCGAGCATGTGCTCGATCTCAGCCGGGCCGACGATATCGCTCTCGCGGAGGTGAAGACCGGCGGCCGTTTCGTCGAGGCCGAGAGCTTCGGCGACGTGCTGGCCAAGGCCGGCAAGAGCCTCGCAGTCGTCCATACCGGCTCGGCCGGCTCGGCCTATCTGATCAACCCGCGCGCCAAGGCCAATGGCCACTGGACCTTCTCGATCTTCGGGCGCGAGCATACGCAGACGCCGGAGGCTGTCGACGAGGTGGTCGCGCGCTTCGGCCCGCTGCCGCCGCGCAACCTGCCGCGCTTCGAGGAGACCGACTATGCCGAGCAGGTGCTGCGCGAGCATGTGCTGGAGGTGATGAAGCCGGATGTGGCGCTGGTCTGGTTCAACGAGCCCGACACCTCCTTCCACTATCGCTTCCTGGGTTCGCAGGAGACGCTGAGCGTCCTGAAGCATGTCGACGCCGCCTTCGGGCGCATCCTCGACTGGGTCGCGGCGCAGCCGGATGCCGAGCGTTATGTGGTGATCGCCGCCTCCGACCACGGCCAGATTTCGAGCCGCGATGCGCTCGATCTCGTCGGCCTGCTCGGCGCGCAGGGCCATGCCGGACGCCGCGCCGCCGAGCGCACGCTCGAGGGCGCGAGCTTCTCGATGACCGGCGGTAATATGGGTGAGATCCGCATCCTCGAAGGCGGGGTCGAGAAGCGCGACGCGATCGCGGCCTGGCTGCGCGAGCAGGATCTGCTCGGCATGCTGTTCTCCAAGGCGCGCAACGAGGTCGAGGGCGAGGTCGAAGGCAGCTTCGCGCTGCCGCTGGTCGATCTCGGCCATCGGCGTGAGCCCGATCTCGTTTATGTGCTGCGCTCAGGCAACGAGGTCGACGCTTACGGCAATCCCGGCCTCGGGCTGATCACCAAGGGCGATGTGCCGGTCGGTGGCGGCATGCATGGCGGCCTCAACCACTACGAGCTGAATACCGTGTTGATGGTGCAGGCGGAGGGTTTTGCGCCTGGTCATGTCGAGCATGGCCCGAGCGGCATCATCGATATCGCTCCGACGGTGCTCGGCCTGCTCGGCCTCGCGCCGGCAGCGAGCATGGTCGGCCATTCGCTGGCCGGCGCGAATGGGCTCGAGCCGAGTGCGCGCAGCTTCGAGACCGGCGCGGGCGGTTTCCGTCAGATGGTCGAGATCGTCGATCGCGGTGGCGCCCGCTTCGTCAGGCAGGGTGGGCGCGCGAGCATCTGATCTCGCGACCCTCCGACCTCAGCCCTTGCTTCTGGACGCCGCTTCGCGGCTCCTCAGGACAAGGGCTGAGCTTTTCCAGGATTATCGGGTCTATTGTGGCTGCGCTGCCGCCGCGGCGGCAGCCGCGCGGGCCTGGTCGAGACATTGCGCCATCTCGGGCGAGCCGACCAACATGCCGCGTCCCTGGCATTGCTGGCTCGAGGCGACGAGATCGCCGGTCGGCCGCCGGTCGGGTGCCGATGACGAGGAGAACATGGACGAGACGGTGGAGCAGCCGCCCAGGCAGAGAACTGCAACCGCCGCAACAATCAAACGCATCAATCAGTCCCCATGAGCAAATGGCTTCCCCGCAGCCATGGTGCGGAATCGCGGGCGCAGTTTCAATGCATAGCCGTCCATGACGCAACTGGGCCGAGGAATGAAAAAGCCGGCGCCCCGGGGCGCCGGCTTCTTTCGTTTCGGACCTGCCGCCTCAGCGCTTGGCGCGGGCGACGATCTGCGTCGGGTTGACGAAGCGCAGTGCGATCACCAGCCAGATCAGCGTCGTCACCATGTAGACCACCGCCATGGCGTCGATCGACTGCACGGCGCGCACGCCGGCGGCGAAGACCGCGTAGTAGAGCGCGACGACCAGCGTCTGGCTGGTCGGGCCGGCCGTGAGGAAGGTCAGCTCGAACATCGCGATGGTGCGCACCAGCACCAGCAGCAGCGCTGCCAGGATGCCGGGCATGAGCAGCGGCAGCAATACGTGGATGAAGAGCTTGAAGGTGTTGGCGCCGAAGACGCGGGCCGCCGCCTCGATCTTGGTGTCGATCTGCTCGATGAACGGGATCATCACCAGGATGACGAAGGGCACGGTCGGCACGAGATTGGCGAGCACGACGCCCGACATCGAGCCGGCGAGGTTGAGCCGGTAGAGCACCGTCGCCAGCGGGATGCCGAAGGTGATCGGCGGCACCAGCAGCGGCAGCAGGAAGAGCAGCATGACGAGCTTCTTGCCCGGGAAGTCGCGGCGAGCCAGCGCGTAGGCGGCGGGCACGCCGATCAGCCCGGAGAAGAGCACCACCAGAAAGACGATCTGGAAGGTGACGAAGAGCACGTCATGGAGCTGGAACTCGGCCCAGGCGGCGGAGTACCAGCGTGTCGTCCAACCAGCCGGCAGCCAGGTGCCGAGCCAGCGCGTGGCGAAGGAACTCGTTACCACCGCCGCGATCATCGCGAGGAGGTTGAGCAGGAAGAAGCCGATCAGGAACCAGTTGGCGAAGGCCCAGAGCTTCGTTGAGAGACGCTTGTCTTCGACCATGGCTCAGCCCTTTCCGCCGCCGGCAGGGCCACGATAGAGCAGGCCGCGTGCGGCCAGCACGGCGACGACGATCGCGAGCTGAACCATGCCCATGATCATCGCGATCGCTGAGGCCATCGAGTAATCGTATTCCTCGAAGGCCGCCTGATAGGCCGCGATCGAAATGACGCGGGTCGGGCCCGCCGGGGCGCCGAGCAGCACCGCCGATGGGAAGACCGAGAAGGCCTGCACGAAGCTCAGGCAGAAGGTGATCGCCAGTCCCGGCAGCAGCAGCGGGAAGAGGATGTGCTTGAAGCGCTCCCAGGGGCCGGCTCCCAACGTCGCACCCGCCTGTTCCAGCGCCGGATCGATGCCGGTCAGGTAGGAGAGCGTCAGCAGGAAGGTGAAGGGGAAGCCGGTGATGACCAGCGAGAGCATCACGCCCCAGTAGTTATGGAGCAGCTTGATCGGCGTCGAGATGAGCCCGAAGGTCATCAGCGTGCGGTTGAACCAGCCCTGCGGTCCCAGATAATTCAGCAGGCCCTCGGCGACGAGCACGGTGCCGAGCGTGATCGGGATCACCAGCAGCGTCGTCAGCAGGCGCTGGCGCTTCAGCAGCCGGACGCGGAAGGCAATCGGCACCGCGAGCACGAGCGTCGCGATGGTGACGGGCAGCGCCAGCCAGAGCGTCGTCGCGATCGTGCCGTAGAGGAACGAGTCGGAGAAGAACTTGGCGTAGTTGGCGAATGTCCCGCCTTCCTTCGGCGTGAAGGAGAGGAACAGCCCGTAGAGGAACGGGTAGATGAACAGCGCCAGCACGAAGAAGACCGCCGGCAGGACCAGCATGGTCAACCCGTCGAGCCCGCGCGCGGCGAGCCGCTGCTTCAGGGGAATCTCGACCGCGCTCATGCCTTGCCTCCGGCGAAGACGAGCACGCGGTCGGGATCGGCGCCGAGTGTGACGGTCGCGCCGGGCTGGAGCTTCTCTTCCGCGAGGAAGGAAAGGCTGGTGCCGTCCTCCATCTTGGCGAAGCCGACGAACTCGCGGCCACGGAACTCGGTCGAGACCACCTTGGCCGTGAGGCCGCTCTGACCGGTCGCGTTCGGGTGCAGATCCTCCGGCCGGATCGCGACCCAGCCGCTCTGCCCGACAGCAACGTTCTCGCGGACGCGACCGGTCACGGTCGCGGTGCCCACGGCGATCTGCGCCGTGCCGCCGTTGACGGCGGTGACCTTGCCGGCGACCGTGTTGCGGAAACCCATGAACTCGGCGACGTCGAGATGGTCCGGTCGGGAGAACAGGTCCTCCGGCGTGCCGACCTGGCGGACCACACCCTCGCGCAGCACGACGATGCGGTCGGCGAGCGAGAGCGCCTCTTCCTGGTCGTGGGTGACATAGATCGTGGTGGCGCCGAGCGTGTTGTGGATGCGGCGGATTTCGGCGCGCATCTCGAGGCGCAGCTTGGCGTCGAGGTTGGAGAGCGGCTCGTCCATCAGGACCAGCGGCGGCTCGACGACGATGGCGCGGGCGATGGCGACGCGTTGCTGCTGGCCGCCGGAGAGCTGGCCGGGCAACTTCTCGGTCTGGCCCTGGAGATGGACAAGGGCGGCGGCCTCTGCGACGCGTCGGTCGATCTCGGACTTGCCGACACCGCGCATCTTCAGGCCGAAGCCGATATTCTTGTTCACGGTCATATGCGGGAACAGCGCATAGTTCTGGAAGACCATGCCGAAGCCGCGCTCTTCCGGCCGGAGCTGGTCGATGCGCTTGTCGTCAAGCCAGATGCCGCCGCCGGTCGCCGGCAAGAGCCCGGCGATCAGGTTCAGCGTCGTCGACTTGCCGCAGCCGGAAGGGCCGAGCAGGGCGATGAACTCACCTTTTGTGATCGTCAGCGAGACTTCTTTGAGCGCGTTGAAGGCGCCGAAATCGCGACTGAGTTTGTCGAGCCTGAGCTCGCGGAAATTCGCTGCATGAATCGTCATGGGGCCACGTGGTTGGAACGGTTATTGATGACGTGCCGGGCTGGCGAAGAGGGGCAGGCCGGTCAGGGCCAGCCAGAAGCTAGCTATATAGCCGAGTCAGCGGAGCCTGGCGCGGCCGATCTCTCCGCTTGAACGGCGCGGCCGGGCAGGCGTGACCAGACGGTCTATGGTCGGCTTCTGGGCCATGGTTTCTCCCCTCCTGGCGATCGACGCCGCCTTTTCGGTTCTCGGCCGAGGACAGTCGCAGCGATGCCCTGCCGCGCCGGTCTCGGAAGTGATCCACACCACGACGGTTGACGGCGTGATGTGCTGATAAGTATGCTAGTATACTAGTGAACGAGAGCCTTGCAATGGCCATTTCCACCGCTCGCCAGGGCACCGACCAGATCTACCGCGCCCTGCGCGCCGACATATTGAACGCGGCGCTGCTTCCGGGCGAGGCCATGTCCGAGGCGCGCATGGCCGTGCAGTTCGGCGTCAGCCGCACGCCGGTGCGCGAGGCTTTCAAGCGTCTGGTCGAGGAGGGATTCCTCGTCGTCGTGCCGCAGGTCGGCACCTTCGTCGCGCCGATCGACCTCGCCGCCGTCTATGACAGCCAGTTCGTGCGCGAAACCCTGGAATGCCGCACGGTCTCGCTGGCGGCCGAGCGAATCGACGCAGAAGGCAAGGCGGCGCTCGATGGCCTGATCGCGCAGCAGCGCATGGCGCTCAAGGCCGGCGACCGGCCGAATTTCTTCCGGCTCGACGAAGCTTTCCACACCGAATTGTCGCGCCTCTCCGGCCATCCGCTGGTCTGGAGCCTGATCGAGAGCGTCAAGGCGCAGCTCGACCGGGTGCGCTGCCTATCGCTGGAGACGCCCTCCTGGTCGGACATGATCATGAGCCAGCACGAGGAGATCGCGGCCTGCGTCGGCGCCGGCGACGCGGCTGGCGCCGAGCGGGCGATGCGGGCGCATCTGCGCACCGTCTTCGATGCGATCGAGGCGATTGCCCGCAACCATGTCGACGCTTTCGACAAGGGCGCGGGCGGCGCGAAACACTAGAGCATTTCCGCGTTTCTTCGAATCGCGAAAATGCTCTATCTATTTGTTTTGACGCATTTTCTTCACGCGAACCGGCATCCACTTCGCTCGAAAATGCTCTAGCCTCTCCGCCATTACGAGGAGGCGCAGCCGAGGAAGCAATCCAGCAGGACTGGGTGCCCGGCGGCCCCTGGATTGCTTCGCGGAGCCTGTACTCGGGCTTGCCGAAGGCAAGACCCGGGTGCTCGCAATGACGTTTAGCGCCTCCGGCTCGTCTCGATATGTCGGCTCCAGCGCGAGAGTGCGAAGCAGATCAGCCAGTAGATCGTGCCCGAGAAGGCATAGGCCTCCATATTCATGCCGACCCAGTTGGGATCGGCGAGCGAGGCCTGGGCGATGCCGAGCAGGTCGAGGATCGAGACGACGAGGACGAGCGTGGTGTTCTTCACCAGCGCGATGAACTCGTTGGTCATCGCCGGCAGCGAGATGCGCAGCGCCTGCGGCAGGACGATCAGGCCCGTCGCCTTCCAATAGTTGAGGCCGAGCGCGGTCGCGGCTTCGCGCTGGCCGGCGGGGAGGGCCTGCAGGCCGCCGCGCACGGCCTCCGCCATATAGGCGGCGATGACGAAGCCGAGCCCGATGACGGCGCGCGCCAGCCGGTCGATGCCGATGCCGCCCGGCAGGATCAGCGGCAAGAGCAGCGAGGCGAGGAAGATCACGGCGATGATCGGCACGCCGCGCCAGAACTCGATGAAGATCACGCTGATCAGCCGGATGACCGGCAGCTCGGACTGGCGCCCGAGCGCGAAGGCGATGCCGAGCGGGATCGCGATCAGGCTGGCATAGATCGAGATGAACACGGTCAGCATCAGCCCGCCCCATTCGCGGGTCTCGACCGGCCTGAGGCCGAGGCCGCCGGCGAGCAGCCAGATGCCGAGCAGGGGCAGGGCGACGAGCGCGGCGAGGCCGAGCCGGAGACGCAGGCGCTGCGGCGCGAAGGCGATGGCCGCGCCCGCGACGACGAAGAGGATGGCGGCGAGATTGACGCGCCAGCGCTCGTCCGGCGGGTAGAACCCATACATGAACTGGCCGAAGCGGGCGCGGACGAAGACCCAGCAAGCGCCACCCGGCGCGCAATCGTTGCGTGTCGTTCCGACCCAGGTGGCGTCGATCAGGGCCCAGCGGATCAGCGGGATCGCGACCCAGGCGAGGCAGAACGCGAGCGCGAGCGTGACGAGACCGGTGAGCGGCGAGCCGAACAGGCGCTGGCGCCAGAGCGTGAGGGCAGGGGCGGCCGGGCTCATCGCGTCACCAGCGCGATCCTGGCATTGTACCAGTTCATGAACGCGGAGACGGCAAGCCCGATCACCAGATAGACGGCCAGCGTCATGGCGATGATCTCGATCGCCTGGCCGGTATTGTTCAGCGCCGAGCCCATGAACAGGCTGACGACGTCGGGATAGGCGATCGCCGCGCCGAAGGACGAGTTCTTCAGCACGTTGAGATATTGGTTCGTCATCGGCGGGATCATGATCCGCATCGCCTGAGGGATGGTGACAAGACGCAGGATCGGGCCGGGACGCAGCCCGAGCGCCGAGGCGGCCTCAGTCTGGCCGTGCGGTATCGCCTGAATGCCGCCGCGAACGATCTCGGCGATGAAGCCCGCGGTATAAGTGACGAGCGCCGCGAGCAGCGCGACGAACTCGGGAATGACGACGAAACCGCCGCGATAATTGAAGCCGCGCAGCGCCGGCACATCCCAGCGCGTGGTCAGGCTGGCATAGGTCACGACCAGGATCGGCACGAGGATGACGAGCACGAGCCCGATCGTGAAGACGGGCGCGTCACGGCCGGTCCGCTCCTTGCGGCGCCGCGCCCAGCGCGCCACGACCCATTGCGCCAGCCAGGAGACGAGGATCGCCAGCAGCGCCCAGCGGAAATTCGCGGGGGCGTCGGGCAGCGGGATGGTCAGCCCGCGATTGTTGAGGAAAGCGACGCCGAACAGGCTGATCGAGGCGCGCGGCGCCGGCAGTGCGGCAATCACGCCAAAGTACCAGAACAGCACGAAGAACAGCAGCGGGATGTTGCGGACGAACTCGATATAGGCGCCGGCAAGGGTCGAGAGCAGCCAGTGCGAGGAGAGCCTGGCGATGCCGACGACGAAGCCGAGCAGGGTCGCGAGCACGATCGCGATGACCGTGACCAGCATGGTGTTGGCGACGCCCGCCCAGAACAGGGCGAGGATGTCGTCCTGCTGGGTATAGCCAGTGAGGACGAACGGCACCTCGATGCCGGAGGTTCGCCAGAGGAAATCGAAGCCCGAGGCGATGCCGGCCTTCATCATGTTCTCGGACGCGTTGCGCACGAAATACACGATCAGGCCGACGAGCCCGAGCAGCACCGCGGCCTGGTAGATCACGCCGCGGACGCGCTTGTCGTTGAAGAAGGAGAGGGCTCTGGTCACTGGCGCGCCGTTCGGCTCTCCGCGTCATTCCCGGGCGCGGTCAGGCCGCGACCCGAGAATCACGCGAATGCTGGTTTCCGAGATCGTCGGGTCAAGCCCGACCTCGACGAAACGCTCTCATTGGAACGGCGGGGTGAAGAGCAGGCCGCCCTTGGTCCAGAGCTGGTTCTGGCCGCGCTCCATCTTGAGCGGCGAACCCATGCCGACCGTGCGCTCGAAGCTCTCGCCGTAATTGCCGACCTGCTTGATCGCCTTGTACATCCAGTCGTCCGGCAGGCCCATCATGGCGCCGAAGCCGCCCTCGGCGCCAAGCAGGCGGCGCACTTCCGAGTTCTTCGAATTGGCCTTCATCTCGTCGACATTGGCGGAGGTGACGCCGAGCGCCTCGGCGGCGATCATGCCGTTCAGCACCCAGCGCACGATCAGCTGCCAGCGCTCGTCGCCCCAGCGCGTGACCGGGCCCTGCGGATCGTTCGAGATCGGCTGGGTCAGGATGATGTGGTCGCCGGGGACCTTGAGCTTGACGCGCTGGCCGGCGAGCGCGCCGACGCCGGCGGTATAGGCGTCGCAGCGCCCCGAATCATAGGCGGCGATGGCGTCGTCATTCTTCTGGAAATTGGTGATGGTGACCTTGAGATTGCGCTCGCGGAACCAGTCGGCGGCGTTCTTCTCCTCGGTCGAGCCGGCGGCGACGCAGACCGAGGCGCCGTCGAGATCGGCCGCCGTCTTGGCGTTGGTCGACTTGCGGACGATGAAGGTCTGGCCTTCGTAGAAATTGATGCCCTGGAAGTTCAGGCCGAGCGTCGCATTGCGCGAGAAGGTGATGGTCGAGTTGCGCGAGAGCACGTCGACCTGGCCCGATTGCAGGATCGGCCAGCGCTGCTGCACCGAGGTCGGGGTATACTTGACCTTGTTGGCGTCGCCGAGCACGGCGGCGGCGAGCGCACGGCAGTAATCGACGTCGATGCCGCTCCATTCGCCCTTGTCATTGGCGAAGGAGAAGCCGGGCAGGCCGAGATGCACGCCACATTCGAGATTGCCGCGCGCCTTGACGGCATCGAGGGTCGGGCTGGGCGCGAGCTGTTGCGCCATGGCGGCCGATGCGCCGCCGGCGACGATCAGCGCTGCGAGCAGGTATTTCATGGTGGATTCCCCGGTTCTTCTGATGCGCTTTTGTGCGCCTTCGCGGCGCGACTATGCAACAGACAGGCCGAGGCCGGTAGCAGGCCTAAAGCAGCATTGCGGGGAGAGGCCTGCTGCGCCGCGTGGCGCCCGCAGCCGGTGCCGGCTGCGGGCCAAGCCGGGTCAGGCTACGGACATGTCGAGCGGCGGCTTCACCTCGACGGGGAGCGGCGAGACATAGCCTTCCGCGCCGACGCGGGCCTTGAGATCGGCCTTGGCGGCTTCCATCAGCGCGGGGTCGGCGAGCACGGCGGCGCCGGTCGCGGCCATCGCCTTGGCGACCTGGACCATGGCCTTGTGCGCGGCGGGCGACTTGCCCTGCGCCACAACCTGCCAGGTGTGGAAGGGCGTGCCGATCGCGACCGTCGGCGCATGGGCCTGCACGGTCGGCACGACCCAGCTGACATCGCCGACATCGGTCGAGCCGATCATCGGATTGCGCGGCGCGTCGAGCGGCACGGTGAAATCGGCCAGCGGCGCGTCGCTCTGCGCGAGACCGATCGAGCGCCAGGACGAGGCGATCTCCTGCGGGGACAGCGTCGAGCGGATCTGGCGGGCGAAATCCTTGTCGGCATCGTCGAAATGCGGCGGGCCGAGCTCCTCGAGGATCGTGTGCATCGCCTGTTCGAGCGGCGTGTTGCCGACGACGTTGGAGACGGCGCTGACGATGCGCATCTCCATCTTGGTCTCGGTCATCAGGGCCGCGCCCTCGGCGATCTTGCGGACGCGCTGGACCAGTTCGAGCATGCCCGGAAGGTCGCGGGCGCGAATCGAATAACGCACGCGGGCATGGGCCTGCACGACGTTCGGCGCGATGCCACCGGTGTCGAGCAGGGCGTAGTGCACGCGCGCATCGCTCGGCATGTGCTCGCGCATGTAGTTGACGCCGACATTCATCAATTCGACGGCGTCGAGCGCGCTGCGGCCAAGATGCGGCGAGGCCGCGGCGTGGGCGGCGCGGCCGGTGAAGACGAAATCGGCGCGGGTATTGGCGAGCGAGAGCGGCGGGGTGACCTCCCAGAAGCTCGACGGATGCCAGGAGATCGCGACATCGGCATCCTTAAAGGCGCCGGCGCGGACCATGAAGGCCTTGGCGGCGCCGCCTTCCTCGGCCGGGCAGCCATAATAGCGCACGCGGCCCGGGATCTTGTTCTCGGCGAGCCAGTCCTTCATCGCGGTCGCGGCGAGCAGTGCCGCGGAACCGAGCAGGTTGTGGCCGCAGCCATGGCCGTGGCCGCCATCCTCGATCGGCGAATGCTGGGCGACACCCGCCTCCTGGCTCAAGCCCGGCAGCGCGTCGTATTCGCCGAGGAAGGCGATGACCGGGCCGCCTTCGCCGGCCTCGCCGATCACGGCTGTGGGAATCTCGGCGACGTTCTCGGTGACACGGAAGCCCTGGTGGCGCAATTCGGCGACATGCTCGGCAACCGAGCGGGCCTCGGTGTAGCAGACCTCGGGCATGCCCCAGACCCGCTCACTGAGCGCGATGAAGCGTTCCTTGCTGGCATCGACATGGCGCCAGAGATCGTTTCGATTGTCCATCTTGGTCTCACGATGATGATGATCGCGCCATTTGAGCAATTGGTGTGCCAGTCGTCCAGCGACCGGGAGGCGTAGCGCCCAAGCGTCATGCTGCGGGATTGACGCATTGATTGGCACATGCCTTGCTCTCGGCCCTCGGGGAAAAAAGAGGGCCGAAGCCCTCGCGAGCAAATTTGGTTTTGAGGACCAGCGGAGGGTTCCATGAACGAGCAGAAGCTGCAGAAGCTGATCGAGGACGTGAAGGACGGCGCGCTGTCGCGGCGCTCCTTCATCAAAAAGGCGGTGGCGGCGGGCATGGCCGCGCCGATCGCCAGTCAGCTCCTGGTGTGGAACGGCGTCGCCATGGCGCAGACCAAGGAAGACTACAAGCCGACCAAGGCCGGCGGCGGCGGGCCGCTGAAGATCCTCTACTGGCAGGCGCCGACGCTGCTGAATCCGCATTTCGCCAGCGGCACCAAGGACCAGGACGCCTCGAACATCTTCTACGAGCCGCTGGCCGGCTGGGATGCCGAGGGCAACCTGGTGCCGAAGCTCGCCGCCGAGATCCCGACCAAGCAGAATGGCGGGCTCTCTGCCGATGGCACGACCGTGACCTGGAAGCTGAAGCCCGGCGTCAAATGGCATGACGGCAAGCCCTTCACCGCCGACGACGTCGTCTTCAACTGGGAATACGCTTCCGACCCGGCGACGGCCGCCTACACCACCGGCTCCTATACGGGCATCAAGGTCGAGAAGGCCGACGACCTCACCGTCAAGGTGATCTACCCTCAGCCGCAGCCCTTCTGGGCCGATCCTTTCGTCGGCGTCGCCGGCATGATCATCCCCAAGCATCTCTTCCAGGACTACAAGGGCGCCAAGTCGCGCGAGGCGCCGGCCAACCTGAAGCCGGTGGGCACCGGTCCCTACAAGTTCGCCGATTTCAAGCCGGGCGACATCCTGACCGGCGAGCGCTTCGCCGATTACCACGTGAAGAACCAGCCGCATTTCGACACGATCGAGATCAAGGGCGGCGGCGACGCTGTCTCGGCGGCGCGCGCGGTGCTGCAGACCGGCGAGTTCGACTATGCCTGGAACATGCAGGTCGAGGACGAGGTGCTGAAGCGCATGGAGACCGGCGGCCGCGGCCGCGTGCTGACCGTGCCGAGCGGCAATATCGAGTTCATCATCCTCAACACCACCGATCCCTGGACCGAGGTCGACGGTGAGCGCTCCTCCGTCAAGACCAAGCACCCGACGCTCTCCGATCCGAAGGTGCGCCAGGCGATGAACCTGCTGCTCGATCGTGATTCGGTGCAGAAATTCATCTACGGGCGCGGCGGCACGGCGACGGCGAGCTTCGTCAACAATCCGAAGATGTTCAAATCGCCGAACCTCAAATACGAGTTCAGCATCGACAAGGCGAACAAGATCCTCGACGACGCCGGCTACAAGCGCGGTGCCGACGGCATCCGCGAGAAGGACGGCAAGAAGCTCAAATACGTCTTCCAGACCTCGATCAACGCGCCGCGCCAGAAGACCCAGGCCATCATCAAGCAAGCCTGCCAGCGGGCGGGTATCGACCTCGAGCTGAAATCGGTGACCGCGTCGGTGTTCTTCTCCTCCGACGTCGCCAATCCCGACACCTATACCAAGCTCTATGTCGACATGGAGATGTACACCACGACGCAATCCTCGCCGGATCCGGAGCGCTTCCTCAACCAGTTCGTCTCCTGGGAGATCGCCACCAAGGAGAACAAGTGGCTGGGTCGCAATGTCTCGCGCTATTCGGACCCGGAGGCGGACAAGGCCTACAAGGCGGCCCAGAAGGAGCTCGATCCCGAGAAGCGGGCGGACCTGCTGATCAAGGTCAACGAGATCTTCTGCGAGGCCAACGTCATCCTGCCGCTGCTCTCGCGCAACCGCGTCGCGGTCGCGGCCAATAACCTGGTCCCGAACTACAGCGGCTGGGACAGCGACACCTGGAGCGTGGCGAGCTGGTATCGCAGCTGAGCGCGGCCCGCCCGCGCTCGCGATGCGCAGGTCGCGTCGCGAAGGCGGGTGGCTTCATGGGCGATTCGGCGAAGCCGGATCGCCGCGGGCGGCGGATCCCGCCGCCCGGATACCTGCCGAAGCCTGCGGCGCTTGCCCAACAATAAAGAGATATCTCCATGGCGACCTATCTCATCCGGCGATTGCTCATCGCCATACCCAGCCTTCTGGCGATCAGCCTGATCCTGTTCACGGTTCTGGCGCTGGCGCCGGGCGATCCGTTCGAGGAGCTTGCGACCAACCCCAATGTGCCGCCTGAAGTGCGGATGGCCCTGCGCGCCAAGTTCGGCATCGATGACCCGGTGATGGTGCGCTATGTGCGCTGGCTCGGCGCGATGGCCCAGGGCGACTGGGGCTTCTCCTTCGCCAGCCGCATCAATGTCGACGACCTCATCATGCAGCGCGTGCCGACGACGCTCTTCGTGGTCGGCTCCTCGCAGTTGCTGGCGCTGGCGATCGCGCTCCCGGTCGGCATCTACGCCGCGACCCGGCCCTATTCGATCTTCGACCAGATCGCCAACACGCTCGCCTTCGTCGGCTTCTCGCTGCCGACCTTCTTCACCGGCCTGCTCTTCATCCTGATCTTCTCGATCAAGCTTGACTGGCTGCCCTTCGTCTATCGCTCCGACATCGCGGCCACCGGGTGGCGCTGGTACTGGGAGATGCTGCGGCAGGCGATCATGCCGATCACGGTGCTCGGCCTGTTCCAGGCGGCCTCCTACACGCGCTATGTGCGCTCGGCCGTGCTCGACGTGGTCAGGCTCGACTATGTCACGACCGCGCGGGCCAAGGGCCTCAGCGAGAAGCGGGTCACGATCCGCCATGTCGCGCGCAACGCCCTGATCCCGGTCGTCACTCTCGTCGCGCTGCAGATGCCGGCCGTGTTCGGCGGCGCCATCGTCACCGAGCAGATCTTCCGGGTGCCCGGCATCGGCTCGCTGCTGATCAGCGCCATCCTCTCCAACGACACGCCGGTGGTGATGGCGGTGACCTTCGTCTTCGCCTGCCTCGTCGTCCTGTTCAACCTCATCGCGGACCTGCTCTATGGCTGGCTCGACCCTCGCATCTCCTTCCGCTGAGCCGATCGTGGCCGTGGCTGCGCCCGCCGTCTCGGTCTCGCCGGGGCGCGAGACCTGGCGCCGCTTCCGCCGACATCGCCTGGCGATGATCAGCGCGATCGTGCTGGCGCTGCTCATCCTCGCCGTCGTCGCCGGACCTTGGGTCTGGACCGTACCGATCAACGAGATCGATTTCTCGGCGCAGCTCGAAGGCCCGTCCTGGGCCCATCCGCTCGGCACCGACGATCTCGGCCAGGATATCCTGGCGCGCATGCTCTATGGCGGGCGCATCTCGCTCGCCGTCGGCCTCGCCGCCATGGTGGTGGCGACCGTGGTCGGCGTCATCGTCGGCGCGCTCGCTGGCATGTCGCGGCGCTGGCTCGACCCGTTCCTGATGTGGGTGACTGACCTGTTCCTGTCGCTGCCGCAGCTGCCTCTGCTGCTGCTGGTGATCTACCTGTTCCGCGAGCAACTCAAGGCGCTGTTCGGGCTGGAGGGCGGCGTCTTCGTCCTGATCGTCATCGTCATCGGCGGCCTGCGCTGGATGCCGGTGGCGCGGCTCGTCAGGGCGCAATTCTTCTCGCTGCGCGAGAAGGAATTCGTCGAGGCTGCCCGCGCCTCGGGCGCGACGCGTTTCCGGCAGATGGTCCATCACATCCTGCCGAACGCGATCGGCCCGGTCATCGTCGCCTCGACGATCGAGGTCTCCTCCGCGATCATCGCGGAATCGACCCTCTCCTTCCTTGGCCTCGGCTTTCCGCCGGATATCCCGACCTGGGGGCGGCTGCTATTCGATGCCAAGGACCAGCTGGATGCCGCTCCGCACTGGGCCCTGTTCCCAGGCGCGGCAATCTTCCTTACGGTGCTCTCCATCAACTTCATCGGCGACGGTCTGCGCGATGCGCTCGACCCCCGCCGCGTGATCTGAACCTGAAACGACCGGAAACCCCGCATGACCAGTCCGATCCTCTCCGTTTCCAACCTGACCACGTCCTTCCGCGTCGAGGGATTGTGGCGCCCGGTCGTCAAGGGCATCTCGTTCGACATCAAGCCGAAGGAGACGGTCGCCGTCGTCGGCGAATCCGGCTCGGGCAAGAGCGTGACCGCGCTTTCGATCATGCGCCTGACCCCGCCCGGCTCCAGCAAGATCGAGGGTTCGATCAAGCTCTCCGGCAAGGAACTCCTGACCCTGCCCGAGGCCGATATGCGCCATATCCGCGGCAACGAGGTCGCGATGATCTTCCAGGAGCCGATGACCTCGCTCAATCCGGTGTTGACCATCGGTTTCCAGATCGCCGAGGCGCTGATCCTGCATCGTGGCCTGTCGCGCTCGGAGGCCGAGGCCGAGACGATCCGGCTGCTGGAGAAGGTGCGTATCCCGGCGGCGAAGTCGCGCTTCCACGAATACCCCCACCGTTTCTCGGGCGGCATGCGCCAGCGCGTGATGATCGCGATGGCGCTGGCCTGCAAGCCGAAGCTGCTGATCGCCGACGAGCCGACCACCGCGCTCGACGTGACGATCCAGGCGCAGATCCTGGAGCTGATCAAGGTGCTGCAGGACGAGGAGGGCATGTCTGTCCTCTTCATCACGCACGACATGGGCGTGGTCGCCGAGATCGCCGATCGCACGGTCGTCATGTACAATGGTCAGGCGGTCGAGACCGGGCCGACCGAGGATATCTTCCACCGTCCGACGCACCCCTATACCCGCGCGCTGCTTTCGGCCGTGCCGAAGCTCGGCTCGATGGAAGGCCATAAGCGGCCGATGCGCTTCCCGGTGGTCGACCGCACGACCGGCCTTTCGGACGTGCCGACGGAGACCTCCGATACGGTGGCGGCGGCCGAGCGCCCGGTGCTCGAGGTCAGCAACCTGACCACGCGCTTCGAGATCCGTTCCGGCCTGCTCGGCGGGGTGAAGGGCCGGGTGCATGCGGTCGAGAACGTCTCGTTCAGCCTGCAATCGGGCGAGACGCTGGCGCTGGTCGGCGAATCCGGCTGCGGCAAGTCGACGACCGGCCGCTCGGTGATGCGCCTGATCGAGCCGCTCTCCGGCTCAGTGCTGCTCGATGGCGAGGACGTGCTGAAGCTCGATCAGCGCACGCTGCGCGACCGGCGCAAGCGCATGCAGATGATCTTCCAGGATCCCTTCGCCTCGCTCAACCCGCGCATGAACGTGGGCGCGGCGATCGCCGAGCCGCTGATCATCAACAACCTCGCCACCCGCTCGCAGGCCCGCGACAAGGTCGCCGAGCTGCTGCGCCGCGTCGGCCTGCAGCCGGACATGGCGAGCCGCTTCCCGCACGAGTTCTCGGGCGGCCAGCGCCAGCGCATCTGCATCGCACGTGCGCTTGCGGTCGAGCCGCGGCTGATCGTGGCCGACGAGTCGGTCTCGGCGCTCGACGTCTCCGTGAAGGCACAAGTCATCAACCTGATGCTCGAGCTGCAGGAGCGGATGAAGCTCGCTTATCTCTTCATCTCGCACGATATGGCGGTGGTCGAGCGCGTCAGCCATCGCGTCGCCGTGATGTATCTCGGCGAGATCGTCGAGATCGGTCCGCGCGAGGCGGTGTTCGGCAATCCGCAGCACCCCTATACCAAGCGCCTGCTGGCGGCCGTGCCGGTGCCGGATCCGGCGCGCCGGCTGGAGAAGCGCCCGGTCTCCAACGACGAGATCAAGAGCCCGGTGCGGGCGCCGGACTATGTCCCGCCGGTGCGCCAGTTCCGCGAGGTCTCGCCGGGCCATGCCGTGATGATCTGGGGCGAGGAGTGGGAAAAGAAGGACGAGCCAGCCGTCGCCAAGGTGGCGTGAGCAGCGCATCCCTTCAAGGGAGCCAGATATTTCGACCCGGCACGATCAGTTCGTGCCGGGTTTTCATTTGGCAGATGCTCGCCTTTGCCAATCAGGTCGTTCAGGACGGCTCGTAGCGCGGCCGCACCGGCAATTCGGCTCCGCGCAGCAGCGCCGCGATCTGACTTTGCTGGCGCATGCCGGTCTTCTGGAAGATACGGGCGAGATGCGTGCGGGCGGTCGAGATGCGCACATGCTGTTCCGCCGCAGCCTCGGCCAGCGACAGGCCCGAAGCGAGGGCCGAGGCGAATTTCGCCTCGGTCTCGGTAAGGCCAAAGAGCTGCTGGGCGGCGAGGACGAGATCGGCCGCGGCCTGCAGCGGCCGGATCGCGATCATCGCGCAAGGCGAGGCGCTGGGCAGGCCGTAGCTCGGTGGCACCGGCAGCAGGCAGAGCGAGAGATTGCAGCCTTCGGCCCCGGCTGCCCGGGCGAGCAGATGGATGCGGCCGGAGCCCGCCTCGTGAATGGGGACGAGCGCCTGCACGATCAGGCGCTTCAGCGCGGCCTGGTCCTGCGCGTTGCGTGCGAAGACCCGGCCGGTGCGCAGGCCAAGCGCGCTCTCCGGCTCGGCCAGGAGCTGGCCTGCGATCTCGTTGGCATAGACCAGCCGCAGCTGCGGATCGACGATAGCGATACCGACCGTCAGCCGGTCGAGCGCGGCTCGAGCCATGTCGCGCTGCATGGTCAGGAAGCCGATATGGCGGCGCAATTCGGCAACGCGCGTCATGATCGGCGCCAGTCGTTCGAGCAGCGCGGTGTCCTCGGCGTCGAAAGCCTCTTGATTGCGCCCCCGCTGCACATCGAAGAACCAGAAAGACGGACCGGCCTCGGCCAGCCGGCTGCCGAGCCCGCAATACATGTCCTGCGGCGCCATCCATTCCCGCCAGAACCGGCTGGAGCGCAGCCGGTCCGAGCCGAAGAACTCACGGTCGATATAGGCCTTGCCGACCGGGAGCCGGGAAAGCTCCTGGCTGAAGGCGCTGAACTCTTCGCCGAGATCGCTGCAGAAGCGCTGCTGCATCGTCGCGTCGGGATTGGTGGCGACGGCGTCATTCGGCCCGAGATCCGGGCCCACTCGCGCGAAACAGGCTTTCGAGCCATCGAAGAGCTGCCGCATCCGCTCGATCGCCGCCGGCATCTGATCGGCGTCGTAGGCGGCGAGAAGCAGGCTGTCGATCGTCGCGACGACCGCGTCGAGATTCGCTCGCGCCATAGCCAACTCCAGGGCCGCCGGTCGTGTCACGGCACCCCGCGCGGCTCGCCCTTGCCACGCGGTTTCACCGCTCTCGCCCCGGGTGTGGCCGGGCCGAAGCCTATCGTTAGCGTGACGGCGCTGCCGCGGAAAGTCCAAAAACAATCCAATCGCTGCCAGGCTCCGCTATGCGTGTGCGGCAAGGAAGTCCTGCAACTCAGCGGCGGTCGGAAGCGCCTCGAAGACACCGATACGGCTCGCCACAAGGGCGCCGCAGGCGGCGGCGCGACGTAGCGCTTCGGACAGGGGGAGGCCCGTGACGAGGCTCGCGCTCAGCCCGGCGGCGAAAGCATCGCCGGCGCCAATGCTGTCGCGCGCCTCGATGGCGAAGGCCGCCTGCACGAGCGGCGGCTCGTCCCGCTGAAAGGCGACGGCGCCCTGGGGGCCGCGGGTGACGATCAGCGTGTCCGGGCCGCCTTGCTGGATCGCCTGTGCGAGCTCGTCTTCGGTGATGGCGCCGGAACCGGTTCGGCTGGCCGGCGACAGCGTTTCGGCAAGAGCGAGGGCCTCGCCGGCATTGACGACGAGAATCGAGGTATTGGCCAGGATCTCCGGCTTGATCGAACGGTACGGCGAGGGGTTGAGCAAGGTTCTGACGCCTGCCTGCCGCGCCAGCCGGAAGGCTTCGGCGATCGGCGCATCGTCGATCTCGAACTGCGCCAGCACGAGCTGTGCCTGTTCGATCCTGTCCGCGGCGGCAGCGACATCCTGCGCCGAGAGCAGGAAATTCGCGCCGGGATGAACGGCCAGGCAATTCTCGCCGGTTGCGTCGGTGAAGGCGACGCCGCCGCCTGTCGCGCCGGGAAGGCGTTTCAGCATCGTCAGCGGCAAGCCGGCCTTGCTCAGGGCCGGCGCGGCGAAGGAGGAGAGGAGATCATCACCGATGGCCATCAGCCCGTCGACCGAGGCGCCGAGCCGGGCCGCGCCTACGGCAAGGTTGAAGCCCTTGCCTCCCGGCTCTACCGTCAACATATCGGCGCGAAGCGACTCACCTGCAACCGGGAAGCGTGATACCGTAACCGAGCAGGCAACAACAAAACTGCCTAGAACGAAAATCCTGCCAACCATATCGGCCTAACCCTAACCCGACTGATCCCTTCCAGTGCCGCGCAGAAGCACGCGAATGCAGCCCGACACCGATCGAGCGACTGCCCCGGCGGCAAGGCCCTCCTTGCCGAACCTGATCGCGTTGCGTGACGATACCGCGAAGCCGCTCTACCAGCAGCTCGAGGATCAGCTGACGCATCTGATCGGCGAAGGCGTCCTCCCGGCCGGGACGACGCTGCCGGCGGAACGGCAACTGGCGGAGAAGCTGAAGATCAGCCGCGCCACCGTGCAGCGATGCTACAACATCCTGCGCCAGCGCAAGCTACTCAGCGCGCATGGCCGCCTGGGCTCGATCGTACAGGGCCTGGGCTCGCGGCTTCATCCCGGCATGGACCGGCTGAAGGGCTTCACCGAGGAGATGTACGAACTCGGGCGGGTGCCGTCCTCACGCATCATGGAGCGGTCCGTCGTGTCGGACCGCTCGATTGCCTCGATCTTCGGCCTGTCCTCGCATGCACTGTTCCTCAAGCTCGTGCGCATCCGCAGTGGCGACGACGTGCCGATGTCGCGCGAGGTCGCCTGGTACAATCTCCAGGTCGTGCCGGACCTGCCGCAGGCCGATCTTACGCAATCGGTCTATGCTGTCCTGCAGACCTTGGGAGCGCCGCTCGCCTTCTGTGAGCAGACCATCGAGGCAGCGGCGCCGACGCAGGAGGAATGCGCCGTGTTCGGCTTCGAGCAGCCGGTCCCCTGCCTGCTGATCAAGCGCCGCAGCTATGGCCGCGATGGCGGCATGGTCGAATATGTCGAGGGCCTGTTCCGCGGCGACGCCTATACCTACAAGCTCTCGCTGCGGGCCTGAGCACCGGGTGTTTGGCCAATAATCCCCTTCATGCGGACGGGGCCATGAACCCGGCCGCTTCGTATCAGGTGCTGCGGACCGACTCGCCCGCAAGCGTGCTGCCTCTTCAAGACGAAACCTTATGTGAACTACGTCATAGAGCGCGGGCGCTGGCTGGCCGAGTTGTAGCGCAGGGGCGACGGAAGGTCGTCCCTGAAGGGCAGCCCTGGTCGGACCGATCCTGAGCGATGCCCGCAGACCAGCCGAGGCGTGCTCCCATGACCAAGCAAGGTGTCCAGCAAAAAAATTTCGCGATCGATGAAACCAGATGCCGATCCCGTGAAACCAACCAGTGCAGACTGGATCACGGACACGGACAATGACACTCGCGATCGATTTCCGGCCTCAGCCCGGACCCTGCTTCACAACCATCCGCCCGGGGCGCCACAGCAATGACGATGCCATCAGCGATGGCACGGCGCTGTTCCTGGTCACCGAGGATCTGCGCATCCTCTCGCGCAATCGCGACGCCAGCCGGCTGGTCGGCGAAGGCGTCGTCCAGGACGACCGCTTCAGCACACGCAGCTCCGCCTTCAACGCGCGGCTGCAGGGCTGGATGCGCCGCCATAAATCCGCGGCGGAGATGCCGGAATTGCGGATGGCGCTGGAGACGCGCGGCGAGCGCGCCCTTGCGGTCAGCGTGACGCCGATCGGCTCTCCTGTCGCGGAGACCCAGTCGATCTTCGCCATCGTGGTCCGCGATCATGACCGGGAGATCCGTTCCAGCATCGCCGCGATCAAGGCCTTCCACGGCCTCACGCCCAGCGAGGCCAGGATGCTCGACCTTGTCTGCAAGGGGCTCGACACGATCGCGGCCAGCGAGCGGCTCGGCATCGCCAAGACGACGGCGCGCACGCATCTGCAGCGGCTCTTCGCCAAGACGGGCACGACGCGCCAGAGCGAGCTGGTCCATTTCGTGGTCAGCTTCGTGCCGGGGGCGGAATAGAGCGGGACTGCAATTCCAGCGGGAATCGTCCTGATTTGAGCGTGCCAGGAAACGGCATGTTCAGGTTCCCGCGTTAATTGACGTGGATTGGAGACCGGGCTCGCTACATGCCTCACGCCAAGGCCGCGCCGAGACTATCGCGCTTGCAGAATGAAATTCTCGAGGCGATCGCCCGCGGCGAAGCGCTCCGTGACGTGACCGAGCGGCTTTGCCGGCGCGTCCAGGAGATCACGCCGAGCGCGATCTGCTCCGTGATCGGCGTCGACGGCGAGCGCCGTCTTCGTCCCCTGGCCGCTCCCGATCTGCCGGAGCATTACTCGCAGGCGCTCGACGGCATCGAGATCAGCGCCTGCTGCGGATCCTGCGGCACGGCCGCCTATCGTGGCGAAGAGGTCATCGTCACCGATATCGCGAGCGACCCGCTTTGGGCGCCCTTCAAGGAACTACCTCTGCCGCTCGGCCTGCGCGCCTGCTGGTCGAGCCCGATCAAGGCGCGCGACGGCCGCGTCGTCGGCACCTTTGCCTTCTATTACCGCGATTGCCGTGGCCCGAGCGAGCTGGAGCTCGCCATCGTGCAGACCTGCGTCCATCTATGCGCGGTGGCGATCGAGCATGCGGAAATGCAGTCGCGTGCGCATCGGCTCGCCTATTTCGACACGCTGACCGGCCTCGCCAACAGGGCGCAGTTCGGCGCCGCGTTCGAGCGGATGATCGTAGCAGAGAAGCCCTGCTTCGGCCTGCTGCTGATCGATATCGACCAGCTCAAGCTGACCAATGACACAATGGGGCATGCGGTCGGCGATGCGCTGATCGCGACGGTCGGGCGTCGGCTGCGCCGGCTCGCGATCGGCGGGCTGCCCTGCCGCATCGGCGGGGACGAATTCGCGATCCTGCTCGAAGGCTGCTCGGAGGCCGCGGCACTGCGTGATGCCGCCCATGCGGTGTTGAGCGCCATGGTGACGCCGTTTCAGCATGACGGCCACACCGTCACGCCGCGCGTCACGATCGGCGGCGTGCTCTCCGGCGAGGATGGGCGCGACGCGGTCACGCTCAGGCAGAATGCCGATTTCGCGCTCTATCACGCCAAGGAGCAGAAGCGCGGCGGCTATATCCGCTTCAAGAGCGGCCTGCGCACCTCGATCATGCAGAGGATCCAGACCGTCCGCAGGGTAGACGAGGCTTTATCCGAGGAGCGGATCGCGCCCTATTATCAGCCGGTGGTGCGGCTCGACACGGCCGAGATCATCGGCCTCGAGGCCCTCGCGCGGATGCGCTCGAGGGACGGGCGGATGATCGCGGCAGGCGAATTCCAGGAGGCGCTGACCGATCCCAAGGTCGCCTACCGGCTGACCGGCCAGATGATCGCGGCCGTCGCGGCGGATATGCGGGCCTGGCTCGATGGCGGCTTTCATTTCCAGCAGGTCGGGCTCAATGTCACCTCGGCGGATTTCCAGAAGGGCGATCTTGCCGCCCGCATCGTCAAGGCCTTCGAGAAGGTCGAGGTGCCGCTGCGTCATCTCGTGGTCGAGGTCACGGAATCGGTCTTCCTGGCCGAGCGCAACCAGTCGGTCGCCCGCAATGTCCGCGAACTGCGCAGCCGCGGCGCGCTGATCGCGCTCGACGATTTCGGCACAGGCTATGCCTCGCTGACACACCTGCTGCAATTCCCGGTCGATGTCATCAAGGTCGACCGTTCCTTCGTCGAGAGGGTTCAGACCGACAAGCAGAGCAGCGCGATCGTCGAGGCTTTGATCCTGATCGCCGACCGGCTCGGCATGAAGATCATCGCCGAGGGGATCGAGACCGGCGCGCAGGCCGAGCATGTGCTCGCCATGGGCTGCCGGCTGGGGCAGGGCTATCACTATTCCAAGCCGGTCCCGAAACATCTTGCGTCCGACCTGCTGCGCCGTTTCGGCCAGCGCCCGGGCTCGCGGCGCATCGTGCCGGCACTGCCTTTCGAGGCCTCTGCCGCCTGAGGCCCGGTTCCCCGGTCAGAGGCCCAGGCCGAAGCGCTCGCCCCACAGCCCGAGATTGACGATGCGCCACAGGGTGAAGTCGACCGGCCGTCTGCCGTCGAGCATCTCGGCCGTGAGCGCGCGGACGCCCGGCGCGTTCAGGAGGTCCGGATAGCGCTTGAGCGTGGCCTCGACGCCGTCCTGCATCAGCCCGCGCAACGGACCTCGAAACCAGCTCTGCTCCGGCGTGGCGAAGCCGAGTTTGTCGGAGCGCTGACGCACCGCCTCTGGCAGGATGCCTGCCATGCCGTGGCGCAGGATCCGCTTGGTCTCAGCGCCGACGATCTTATGGTCGTTTCCGAGCGCGAGCGTGAACTCCACCAGCGGATGGTCGAGGAAGGGCACCCGCGCCTCGATGCCATGCGCCATCGCGTTGCGGTCCTGCCAGTGCAAGAGCATGCCGAGATTGAAACCATAGGTCAGCGACAGGCAGAGGCTGCGGATATCGCTGGCCGGGGGTAGGCCGAGCACCTCGTTTGCCAGAGCCTGGGCGCCCCTGGGATTGCCGCGCGTGCGGATCGCCTCGGAGTTCAACCAGTCATGCTGAGTCAGTGCCCGGTGCTGCTGGCGCACGCGCTGGCCGAGCGGGGCGGGCAGGAGCGGAATGAGCGCCTGCGCGAGCTGGCGGCCGATCGGCGCGCCGTGATCGCGCTTGCGGTCCAGGATCGTGCCGACGACCTGGCGGAGCGCGCCCCGCCGCATCAGCCCAGCGAGGTAATAGGGGAAGCTGCCATGATAGCCGGCGAGCTGCTCGTCGGCGCCCTGGCCGTCGAGCATGACCTTGACGCCGGCGCGCTTCGCTTCGGCGAAGACACACCATTGCGCGAAGATCGAGGTCGAGCCGAACGGCTCGTCCTGATGCCAGGTGATGTCGGAGGCGTGCTGGAAGACATCTTCGGCCTTCGGAAAAACGAAATGCGGCAGCGTGCCGGCATGGGCGATGACGGCATCCATGAAGGGCTTTTCGTCGACGCTCTTCTCGGCATAGCAGGCGGAGACGGTGTTGACCTTCGCGTCCGAGCCCAGCATCTGCGCCATCAGGCAGACGATCGCCGAGGAATCGAGACCGCCCGACAGGCAGGAGCCGACAGGAACATCCGAGCGCAGATGCAGCCGGACGGACTCCGTCAGCAGCTCGCGGAATTGCTCGGCGGCTTCGTCTTCGCTCAGCCTGAGGTGGCCCGCACCGGCCGGATACCAGCGCTCCGTCCTGATCTGGAGGGCGGGCCGCGAGGCGTCGACGAGAACCCATTCGCCGGCCCGGACCTGCGCGACGCCATCGAACATCGTCTCGGCCGTATGGTCGGCGATCCCGGAAGCCAGAAAGTCGTGAATACGCGGCAGGTTCATCCGGCCGCTGAGGCCGGGCAGTCCGAGCAACTGCTTGATCTCGGAGCCGACGGCGACGCCGCGCGGCAGAGCTGCCAGATAGAGCGGCTTGATGCCATAGCGATCGCGGGCCGCGAAGAGGCGCTTGTCATGGTCGTCCCAGATCAGGAAGGCGAACATGCCGCGCAGGCGTGTGAGTGCGGCAGGACCCCAGAGCAGATAGGCCCGCAGCAGGATCTCGGTATCGCTGTCGCCAACGAAGACCTCGCCCTTGGCCCGCATCTCCTCGCGCAGCTCGAGATAATTGTAGATCTCGCCGTTGAAGACGAGGTGATAGCGGCCGGACGCATCCGCCATCGGCTGCAGCCCGGCCTCGGAGACATCGATGATCGCCAGCCGCCGATGTCCGAGCGCGACGGGACCGGCCGCGCTGGTGAACTCGCGCCAGCCGCGCCCGTCGGGCCCACGATGGGCGACGATGTCTATGCGCGACGGCTCCGGCTCAAATCCGATCGATCCGAACAGACCGCACATCGCCTGCCTCTACGCGGAAGCCGGAACGCGGCCGTCGCGGCGCGGGCGAGGCTCGCAGGTGCAGGCGATGCCGGCGCGCATCAGCGGGCATGAGCGGCGAAGACGCCGCGCACAACCGCGACCGTATCGGTCACCCGGTAGCGCCAGTCGAACTCGGTCTCCACGGCCCTGCGGCCGTTGCGCCCCATGTCGTCGGCGAGGTGAGCATCGCCGACCAGCGTCCTGACCGCTCCGGCCAGCGCGGCGGGATCGGCCGGCGGGATGACGAGGCCGCATTGATGGGCGCGGACCAGCTCGGCCTGGAAGGGCAGATCGGTGGCGATCACGGGCCGCCCGGAGGCCATGCCTTCGAACAGTTTCAATGGCGCGACGCCGCCGAGATTGCGCGAGCCATGGTTGTCGATCGGGCAGAGGATGACGAAGGCACGCGCGGCCAGGCCGGCAAGCTCGCTGCTCGGCAGATAGCCCGGCGCGATCAGACGCGTCTCGTGCCTGGCTGCCGCACGAACCTCCGGCCCGCCAGGCCCATCGCCGGCGATGACCAGCTTGATGCCCTCTGGCCAATCCTGGTGACGCAGTGCCGCCAGCATGGTGTCGATGCCGTGCCAGGCGACGAGGCCGCCGAAGAACAGGGCATATTGGCCTTCGATCACGGGGCCGCCGGTCGCGGCAGGGTGAAACCGCTTTCCATCGGCGCCGTTCGGCACGAGATGGAGCTTGGCGTCGCTGCCAAGCAGCGAGGCCAACCAATCCTGCAGGCCGGGCGTCACCGCGATGAGCCCGGCCGCCCAGCGATACTGGACGATCTGGAGCGCGTTGAGCAGCTGCGTCACCCCTTTCGGCAGGCGATAGGTGACGCCGATATCCTCCGTGCGGCCGTTGACCTCGTGGATGACGGGCTTGCCGCGCAGGCGGGCGATCAGAGAGAAGACGATCGCGGCCGGATGGGCGCGCAAATAGGCGATATCGGCGTCGTTGAGGGCGCGCAGAGCGCGCCAGGTCAGGTTGACATAGCTCGCCAGCCGCCCCAGCCGCGAGCGCGATGGCTGCTCTGCCCCCGCCTTGACGGCAACCAGGCGGGTCGGCACGCCCTCGGCTTCGAGGCCCCCGGCGATAACGTGGACGTGGGTATAGGAGGCTTGGCTCGGGCGCAGCCGTTCCAGGCTGAAATAGACGACGCGCGGTGCCCGCCCTGGCGAGCGCGCCGGAGCCTCGTGCGAACCGGAAAGCTGGTCGGGCCTTGCGTCCATCAAGCCGCCGCAGCTTTGCCTGTCAGCGCCGAGCGCGCCGCCTCGATGATGTAGGCCTGTGTCGCCTCGTCGAGATAGGCATGCATCGGCAGCGACACCACCTCCTGCGAGACGCGCTCGGAGATCGGCAGGCCGTTGCCGGCCACCGGAAAACCCTTGTAGGCGGTCTGTTGGTGCAGGGATTTGGGGTAGTAGATCGCAGTCGGGATGCCCTTCTCCTTCAGCGCCGCGACGAAGCCGGAGCGCCGCGGCGCGGCGACCCGCAGCGTATATTGCGCCCAGGTCGAGAGGCGGTCCGGAGCGATATAGGGAGTCACCGCGACATCCTTCAGCCCGTCGCTATAGCGCCGCGCCACCGCCTGCCGCGCTTCGAATTCCTCGGCGAAGACGGCAAGCTTCAGGAGCAGCACTGCCGCCTGGATCGTGTCGAGGCGCGAGTTCATGCCGATCCGGACATTGTCGTACTTGTCCTCGCCCTTGCCGTGGACATGCAGCGACCGGATGATCGCGAGATGCTCCTCATTGTGGGTCAGGACCGCGCCGCCATCGCCGTAGCAGCCGAGAGGCTTGGCCGGAAAGAAGCTGGTGGTGGCGAAATGGCCGATCGACCCGGTGATCCTGCCCTTATAGTGCGCGCCGAAACCCTGCGCGGTGTCGGCGATGAGCGTGAGCCCGTTCTCGGCGCAGAAGGCCTCGATCGGATCGTAATCCGCGGGCTGCCCGAAGAGATCGACGGCGATGACGGCGCGCGGCACGAGGCCGTTCTTCCTGGCCGTGTCGAGCGCCGCGCCGAGCCCGGCAGGGTCGAGGTTATAAGTCGCCTCGTCGATCTCGGCGAAGACAGGCGTGGCGCGGATACCGGCCACGACCTCGGCCGTCGCGGCGAAGGTGAAGCTCGGGCAGATCACCGCGTCGCCCGGGCCGATCCCGAGCGCGAGCAGGCAAAGCGTGATCGCATCGGTGCCGTTGGCGCAGCCGATTGCATGCCTGGCGCCGCAGAAGGTGGCGAGCTTGGTCTCGAACTGCCCGACCTGCGGACCGAGGATGTACTGGCCGCCATGAACCGCGGCGAGGATGGCTTCGTCCATGGCGGGGCCGATGCGCCGGCGCTGGGCCTTGAGATCGATGAAGTCGATCGGTCCAGGCGGATTCATCAGACGACCTCCTCCAGCGTGTCCGGCCCGCTCTCACGATAGGTCCGGCCCGTTTCCGGACAAACGAGATCGGGCCCAAGTTTGACGCCAGCATGGCCGACCCAGCCGATTCGCACAGCAGGGACGCCCGCCATCAGAGCAAATGCCGGCACATCCCTGGTGACGACGGCGCCAGCCGCGATGAAGCAATAGCTGCCGAGTTCATGGCCGCAGACGATCGTGGCATTGGCGCCGATCGTCGCCCCGCGCTTGACCAGGGTCTTGCGGAACTGGTGCTTGCGCGAAATCTCGGCGCGCGGGGTGTTGACGTTGGTGAAGACGCAGGAGGGGCCGCAGAAGACGCCGTCCTCCAGCTCCACGCCCTCGTAGATCGAGACGTTGTTCTGGATCTTGACACCGTCACCGATCGTGACCCGTGGTCCGATGGCGACGTTCTGGCCGATATTGCAGTTCCTGCCGAGCGAAACCTCGTCGAGGATATGGCTGAAATGCCAGATCCTGGTGCCCGGGCCGATACTGACACCGGCATCGACATAGGCCGATTCATGGATCGTCACGCCGGGATAGGACGGCGCTTCCGGAGAGCCGGCTGCGGTCCCGTCCTCGGAAAGTCGGCTTTTCATGTCGCCTGTGGCGCGCTCCAGCACCGAGAGCACGGCAAGCGCCTCATGCCCATCGGTGCGCGGGGACGTGCCGTTGGCGATGGCCTCGAGGAAGTGCCGGCATTCCTCCATCAGCGGGTTGCCGGAGCCATAGGGCAGCGGGGCGCCATCGCCCTTCAAGGTCTTCGGGACCCCGTTCGTCCACGCGATCTTGTGATCGTAGAAGCGCAGCTTGCCGGCTGGATCGGCGGCGCTGTCCTCGAACACCGCCATGCCACGCTCGCCGACGACCACGAGGCGCTGCTCCTTGAACGGGTGCAGCCATGAGCAGAAAACATGGCCTTTGATGCCATTGGCGAAAGCGAGCTGGAGCTGCACGACATCGCCAATGCCGGGATGCAGTGTCGGCGCCGAAAAGGCCGCGACCTGCTCGGGAGCTTCGCCGGCAAGCGCGAGGATCATCGAGATGTCATGCGGCGCGAAGGACCAGAGCACGTCCTCCTCATGCCGCAGGGCGCCCAGCGAGAGGCGGTTGGAATAGACATAACTCAGCTTGCCGAGCGCGTCGGAGGCGACGAATTCCTTCAGGGCGAGGAAGGCCGGGTGATAGTGCAGGAGATGCCCGACCATCAGGCATCGCCCCGCCTGCTCTGCCAGCGCGACCAGTTCCTCGCCATCCTCGACCGACAGGGCGAGCGGCTTCTCGACAAAGACATGCTTGCCTGCTGCGAGCGCGCGCTTGGCCAGCGGGTGATGGAGCGCGGCCGGGGCCGCGATGACGATACCGTCGATGGACGGGTCGGCCAGGGCCTCGTCGAGCCCGAGCGCGCGGCAGCCATGGGCGGCTGCCAGGGCGGCGCTGACTGCAGGGTCGACCTCGACGATCGCTTCCAGCGCGCCGAGCGCCTTGAAGTCACGCGCCAGATTCCTGCCCCAGCGACCGCAGCCGACCACGGCCACGCGCGGGACCGCTTCCGTCGTCATTCCGTACCCTTCAGGCGCGACTCGCATCACGCCTTGAATATATGCGATCCCTGCAAGCCGCGATGCGCACAGGCGTTGCGGGTGTCGACCACCAGCTTGGAATTCTCCGTCAGCAGGGCGTAGTCGACATCGTCGTGATCAGTAGCGATCAGCACGGCGTCGAAATCGGCGAGCTGCTCCCTGGTCAGGGGCACGCTCTTGCGGCCGGCGAGCTCGGGATGGTTCCGGGTCGAGGGCATCACCGGGATATGGGGATCGTGAAAGGCCACCTGCGCGCCGCGCTGCTCGATGAGCTCGATCAGCTTGAGCGAGGGGCTCTCGCGCATGTCGTCGATATTCTTCTTGTAGGCGATCCCGATCAGCAGGATGCGCGAGGAGCTGAGGCTTTTGCGCAGCACGGTGTCGACGAGCTCCGCCAGCCGGTTCGCCACGAGATAGGGCATGCCGGAATTGATCTGCCCGGCGAGCTCGATGAAACGGGTGGTGATGTCGTATTCGCGGGCCTTCCAGGTCAGGTAGAACGGGTCGATCGGGATGCAATGCCCGCCGAGACCCGGACCCGGATAGAATGGCATGAAGCCGAAAGGCTTCGTCTTGGCGGCGTCGATCACCTCCCAGATATCGATGCCCATGGCGGCGTAGACGGTCTTGAGCTCGTTCACGAGCGCGATATTGACGGCGCGGAAGATGTTCTCGGTCAGCTTGACCGCCTCGGCCGTCGCGGTCGAGGAGACCGGGACGGTCTTGACCACGAAGGTCGAATAGAGCGCGTCGGCCATGGCCAGCGCGTCGGGCCCATCGCCGCCGACGATCTTGGGAATGGTCGAGGTGCCGAAATGCTGATTGCCGGGGTCCTCGCGCTCAGGCGAGAAAGCCAGGAAGAAATCCCGGCCACTGACGAGCCCGCTCGCCTGTTCCAGGATCGGCCGCATGACATCGTCGGTGGTGCCTGGATAGGTCGTCGATTCCAGCACCACGAGCTGGCCCTCGCGCAGGCAGGCCGCGATCGCCTCGGTCGTCTTGACGACATAGGAGAGATTGGGCTCGCGCTGCTTGGTCAGCGGTGTCGGCACCGCGATCAACAGGGCATCGGGCTCACTGAGCCTGCTGAAATCGCTGGTCGCGATAAACATGCCGGATTGCACGCCGGCCACGAGCTCATCGGTCGGGATGTGCTTGATCGCGCTGCGGCCGGAGTTGAGGTCATCGACACGCGGCTGGCTGATGTCGAAGCCGATGACCTTGATGCCCTGGCGCAGGACAGCGAGCGCGAGTGGCAGCCCGACATAGCCGAGGCCGATAATACCGACTGTGACGGAGCGGTCGCGAACGCGATCGATGAAATTCCGCGCTGCGTCCGATGTCACGAAGCCACCCTGAGCTCTCGGCGACCGAGGCCGCCCTTTCCGGGAGCGTCGCTTTTTCCAGAGATGGCCGAGCCCGTCAACACGAGGACGGGCCGGCGCTCAGGGCGGCCAATTGCCGCTATTGCGCTTCGATCTTGATCGAGGCCTTGGCCGCGACATCCTTCCAGCGCGCGATATCCGCGGCCAGGAAATCCCGGAACTCGGCGGGCGAATTGCACACGGTCTCCCCGCCGAGAACCGCGAGTTTCTCCTGCACTTCCTTGTCGGCGCAGGCCTTCACGACTTCGGCATGCAGCCTGTCGATGATCGGCTGGGGCACGCCTTTCGGTCCGAGCAGGCCGAACCAGGCGACGGTCTCGAAACCCTTCACGCCGGACTCGTCGACGGTGGGAACATCAGGGAGTGCCGGCGCCCGCTTCATGGTGGTGACGGCGAGCGGCTTGATCTGCCCGCCCTTCACCAGCCCGATCGCCGGCGGCAGGTTCACGGCCATGAACTCGACCTGGCCGGAGACGATGTCGTTGAGCGCCGGGCCGGCGCCGCGATAGGGCACATGCGTCGCTTCGATGCCGGTGAGCATCTTGAGATATTCGCTGCTCATATGGGCCGAGGAGCCGGCGCCGCCCGAGGCGAAGCTGAGCTTGCCGGGATTGGCCTTCGCGTAGGCCACAAGCTCCTTCATGTTCGCGACCGGCAGCTTCGGGCTCGCGACGAAGATGTTCGGCGAGCGGTAGATCAGCGAGACCGGCGTGAAATCGTTGAGCGCGTCATAGGGGATGTTGACGTAGATCGCCGGGTTGATGCCGTGCGAACCGGCATTGGCCATGATGAAGGTGTAGCCGTCCGGCGCCGCCTTGGCCGCCGCGGTCGAGCCGACCACGCCGCCGGCCCCGAGCCGGTTCTCGACGACGAAGCCCTGGCCCAGCGCATGCCGCAGCTTCTCGCCGATCAGCCGCGCCGCGATGTCGGAGCCGTCGCCCGGCGCGCTTGGCACGATGATCGTGACCGGCCGCTCCGGCCAGGCCTGAGCCAAGCCTGGCCCCGTCAGCGCGAGAGTCGCCGCAGCCGCGCGGAGAAGGCGGCATCCCCAGTCCCATAGTTTCACGCTTATTCTCCCATATGATCAAATCAGAGAATATTTTTCGTTGACACCAGTCATTATAGTAGGTCTTTGATCAAATCAATGAGGCGAATCCGCGCTGACACCGTCAAGGACCAGATTCGGGGAGAGATCATCTCCGGCGCGCTCGCCTTCGGCGCGCGCTTGCGCATCGACGAACTGGCGAGCCGCTATGGCGCCAGCCACATGCCGATCCGCGAGGCGCTGAGGAGCCTTGCCGGCGAGGGGCTGGTGGTCACTGAGGCGAACAAGGGCGCACGCGTCGTGACGATCGACGAGCGTCATGTCGCGCATCTCTTCAGCGTGCGCATTGCGCTGGAGGTGACGCTGGCGCGCGAGGCTGTCGCGACTATTGCCGAAGCGGATCTCGCCGAGATCGAGACGCTCGAACGCGAGCGCCTGGCGCTGGCCGACGAGGGCCGCTTCGGCGAGGCCGTCGAGACCAACCAGCGCTTCCATCGCCGCATCTACGAAATCCCGGGCAATGCCGAGGCGCTCTCGGTGCTCGACCGGCACTGGTTGCTGCTGGCCGCGCTCTGGTCGCGCTTCGGCTATCGGCCGGAACGGCTTGGCGGCGTTGCCAGCGACCACGACCACATCATCCGCGCCCTGCGCCAGCACGATGCCGAGGCGTGCGGCGCCCTGACGGCGGCCCATGTCACCAAGACGCGGCAGGACCTGATCGCGCAAATGGCCCTCGCAACGAAAGCGCAAGCATGACGATCAGCGCAGACGATCCGATCCTCCGCGTCCGGCTGCAACTCGCCAGGATCAGCCCCAAGACGGTCTGGGCCTTTCTGCGTGTCGGCTACGCGTCCGGCATCGAGGGTATCGGCGAAGCGAGTCTCAATGGTCGCGAACGGGCGCTGATCGACGTCGCCACGCAGCATCTGCCGCGCTGGATCGAACGCGGCGTCGGTGACGAGCCGCTTGCCGGCCTGGCGCTGCCCGTCGCGGCGCTGCGCACTGCCTTCGACGTCGCCTGCCAGGACGCCGCCGCCAGGCGGGCCGGCACGACTCTCGCTGTCATGCTTGGCGGCAACGGCGCTGCCGCGATCCCACTCTACGCCAATATCAATCGCCGCACGGCCGATCGCTCGCCCGAGGGCTTTGCCGCCAGTGCGGCACATGCCGTCGCGCGTGGTTTCGAAGCCTTCAAGATCGCCCCGTTCGACGAGGTCACGCGCGAGCGCTGCGCTGCGGGCGAGGGCAGGGCCGCGATGCAGGCGGGACTTGCGCGCATCGCAGCGACGCGGGAGGCGATCGGCCCGCAGCGCCGGCTGATGGTCGATTGCCATTGGCGCTTCGACGAGGCCATGGCGAGCGAGCTGGTCGAGGCCGTCGCACCTTTCGGCCTGCACTGGCTGGAATGCCCGATCCTCGAGAACCAGGACACGATGCCGGCGCTGCGCGCCCTGCGCTCGCGCCTGAATGCGCGCGGTACGCGCCTCGCGGGATTGGAGGAATTTGTCGGGGCCGAGGCCTTCCTCGCCTTCGCGCGGGCTGGTGCCTATGACGTGATGATGCCGGACATGAAATATGTTGGCGGTGTCGACGAGATGCTACGGACGGCCGAGGCGCTGCAGGCGCTCGGCGTCGAAGTCTCACCTCACAATCCGACCGGGCCGATCTGCCATGCCGCGAGCCTGCAGGTCTGCGCGGCGCTGCCCGGCTTCACCATGCTGGAAATGCAGCTCGACGAGACGCCGTTGTTCTGGGAGTTGGCCACGCCAGCCCTGCCTGACGTGGCCGGCGGCCGCTCGGCCGTGCCGGGCGGTTCGGGGCTGGGCGTCGCGCTGGACGATGCCCGCCTCGCCGCGCTGCTTTGCGTCGACCTGACGATCCCGGTCTTCGCGGCGGCCTAGAAGCCACAGCCCCGGGGGCTGTGGTATCCCGAGCGGGCTACCGCTTTACTTCCAGTTCGGCCGCCAGGCGGCAAAGGCAGCCTTGGTCGCCTCGTTGGCGGGATAGAGGCCGAAGATCGAGTCGCCGGCGCGCACGCGCTCCTCGACATAATCCTCGTAGGCGGTCTGCTCATAGGCCTCTTCCGCGACCTCGTTGGCGAGGTGGGCAGGGACGACGCAGACGCCTTCACCGTCGCCGACGATGATGTCGCCGGGATAGACCGCGACATCGCCGCAGGCGATCGGCAGGTTGAGATCAACAGCGTGATGCCGGATCAGGTTGGTCGGGGCGCTCGGGCGATTGTGATAGGACGGGAAGGGCAGGGCGCCGATATCCGGCGAATCGCGGAAGCCGCCATCGGTGACGATGCCGGCGACGCCGCGCTGCATCAGCCGCGTCACCAATATCGCGCCTGCCGAAGCCGCGCGCGGGTCCTTGCGGCTGTCGATCACCATGACATGGCCAGGCGGGCAATCCTCGACGCCCTTGCGCTGCGGATGCTCCACGTCGGCGAAGACGCCGAGATGGTCGAGATCCTCGCGCGCCGGGATGTAGCGCAGCGTATAGGCCTCGCCGACCATGCGCGGAGCGTTCGCTCCGACCGGCCTGACATCCTGGATGAAGGCGTTGCGGAAGCCGCGCTTGAACAGGGCGGTGGTCAATGTCGCCGTTGAGACGCGCTTGAGCTTCTCGCGGTTCTCGGGGGTCAGGGCGGTCATAGGCTCTTCATCTCCATACGGCTCGCATCGTCACGCCGCGCTATTTCGGAACGCGTCATCCCGGACAAGCGGCGCAGCCGCGCCGTTCCGGGATCCATCATAGAGCGGAGAGCCATACGATGGATCCCGGCGCTCCGCTTCGCTACGGCCGGGATGACGGCGCAGGAAACGGGTCTCGTCGTGCGCTCACTCGATCTTCACGTTGGCCTTCTGCGCGACCGCGGCCCAGCGCTTGGTCTCGTTGGCGATATGCGCCGTGAACTCTTCGCTGGTCGAGCCGACCGGGTCGACGCCGAGCTTCTTGAGCTGGTCGATCACAGCCTGCTCGCGCATGATGGCCTGCGTCTCGGTCGAAAGCCGGGCCACGATATCCTTCGGCACGCCCGACGGCGCGAAGAAACCGTGCCAGGAGCTCGCATCATAGCCGGGGATGAACTCGGACAAGGCCGGCATGTCCTTGGCGACCTCGAGCCGCTTCGGCGTCGCCGTCGCCAGCGCCCGGATCTTGCCGGCCTCGACATGCGGCCAGGCGATGGTGATGTTGTCGAAAGTCAGCTGGATCTGGCCGGAGAGCAGGTCCTGCGTCACCTGTCCGCTTGAGCGGTAGGGGACGTGGACCATATCGGTCCCGGTCTCGACCTTGAACAGTTCGGCCGCCATATGCGTCGAGGTGCCGGCGCCCGAGGAGCCGAACGAGTATTTGCCCGGGTTCTTCTTGAGCAGCTCGATCAGCTCCGGCACCGTCTTGGCCGGCAGGTCGACATTGACCATCAGCAGGTTCGGCACGCTCGCCACCTGCGAGATCGGCGCGAAGTCCTTGATATGGTCATAGGGCATCTTGGCGTAGACGCCGGGATTGATGGCGTGGCTCGAGACCGTGCCCATGGTCAGCGTGTAGCCATCGGGCTCGGCCCGCGCGACCGTGGCCGCGCCGGTATTGCCGCCCGCGCCGACGCGATTCTCGACGATGAACTTGCCGCCCATGCGCGCCGCCAGCCGCTCCGCCAGGATGCGGCCGAGCAGGTCGGTCGTGCCGCCCGCGGCGAAAGGCACCACGATGGTGACGACCTTGGCAGTCGGATAGGCCGGCTGGGCGAGCACCGCCGGAGCGGCGAGAAGGCTGGCGCCGCCGGCAAGCACGGCGCGTCGGGTCAAGTGGCTCACATTGTCCTCCCTCAGATTGACCGGCGGCGCGGTGCGCTGCCGGAACGGCCCTCCCCGGGGCCTCTTGGAGTGACGACATAGCACAGGCTTTTGGATTTGAAATCTGAAATTTCAGGCTTGCCTCGGCTTGATGTTTTGGTGTTTGCTGGCGATGCAGGAGGTGTTGCTCGGGCGGGGATTCCGATCGGGCGGGCCAGCCTGCTGGAACCATGATGCTCGACCCGAACACGATCGAACCCGTCGCTCCTCATTTGCTGCGCTCGCTGCGCGAGCATGTGCATGAGCGCCTGCGCCGGGCCATCGTCGCCGGCAATTTCCGCAATGGCGAGCGGCTGAACGAGCGCCAGCTCGCCGAGATGCTCGGCGTCAGCACGACGCCGGTCAAGGATGCGATCCGCAAGCTGGAGAGCGAGGGGCTGGTGCGCACCGAGGCGCGCCGCGGCGTCTTCGTCGAGTTCTCGGCCAGGCAGGCACTGGAAATGGCGCTCGGCCGCGCCGCGCTCGAAAGCGTCATGACCCATATCGCCGCCAACCGCATCAACGACGGCGAGATCGCCGAGATGGCGCGTCTCATCGACGAGATGGAGCACGCGACCGATCACAGCGCGCTCGAGGACCTCGTCAACCTGAACGAGGCCTATCACGGCATGATCCACCGGATTTCCGGCTGCGCCTATCTGGAGCGGCGGCTCGACGGGCAACGCATGTACGACCACGCCCAGCGCATCGCGCTGCTCGCCGTTACGACCGAGCGACGCCAGGGCTTCCTGGAGCACCAGGGCATATTCGCGGCTTTGTCGGCGCATGATCCGGCGCTGGCCGAGCAAAGGATGAGAAGCCACATCGTGCGCTCGGCCAAGAGCCATGTGCGACAGGTGTTCGGCGCGGAAGCGGAGGGTTTGGCCTATGACGAATGATCGTGTGCGCAAGGCTTTGCGCGGTATCTCCGGTGTGCATGTCACCGCCTGGGGCGCCGATGGCGAGGCCGATTGGGCCGTCACCGGCAGGATCGTCCGGCGCATCGCCGAGGCCGGCATCCACAATATCGTCTCGGCCGGCAATACCGGCGAGTTCTACCCGATGACGACCGACGAGGTCGTGCGCAGCCATGCGGTTGCCGCCGAGGCGGCCGGCGGCAAGGCGCTGGTCACCGCCGGCATCGGCCGCTCGTTGCGCGAGGCGGTCTCGACCGGCAAGCTCGCCGCCAAGGCGGGCTGCGACGCGGTGATGGTCCATCACCCGCTCGACCCGTTCGCGGCGCCGCAATCTCAGGCGGACTACATCATCGCCATCGCCGAAGCGCTCGACATCCCGCTCGTCGCCTATATCCGCTCGGATGCGATCGGCGTGAAGGACCTCACCCGCGTCGCAACCCATGCCAATGTCGCCGGCGTCAAGTTCGCCTCGACCAATGTCATGCTGCTGGCGGAATGCGTGCGCGCCACCGAGGGTACCAGCGCCAACTGGATCTGCGGGCTCGCCGAAGGCTGGGCTGCGCCCTTCCATGCGCTCGGCGCGCGCGGCTTCACTTCGGGCCTCGTCAATGTCGCGCCCGAGCGCTCGCTGGCGATCTGGCAGGCGCTGGAGGATAATGATTACGACCGGGCCCGCTCCCTGGTCAGCGAGATCGCCGGCTTCGAGACCATGCGCACGAAATATGGCAACGGCGCCAACGTCACCGTGGTCAAGGAAGCGCTCGGCCTGCTCGGCACTCCGGTCGGCCCGGTCCGCCTGCCGGGCTTGCCCGAGCTCAACGAGACCGAGCGCGCGGAACTGCGCAAGATCGTGGCCGGCTGGAGCGCCCAGCGCGCCGCGGCGGAGTGACGGCAACCGTCATTCCCGGCCGGAGCGCAGAGCCGGGAAACTCGTGACGAGCCAGCTTGTTTCCGAGATGGTCGGGCCAAGCCCGACCATGACGCGGCGCCGACCGCGCGCACATTAGAACACGAAGACTTCGAGGAATCTCCCATGACCCACCCCCGCAAGACGCCCGATACGCTGCGCTCGAAGCGCTGGTTCGGCGCGAGCGATCTGCGCTCCTTTGGTCACCGCTCGCGGGCGCTGCAAATGGGCCTCAACCATGACGAGTTCATGGGCAAGCCGGTGATCGGGATCATCAATACCTGGTCCGAGATCAACCCGTGCCACACCCATCTGCGCGACCGCGCCGAGGCGGTGAAGCGCGCGGTCTGGGCTGCCGGCGGCTTCCCGGTCGAGATTCCGGTGATGTCGGCCTCGGAACAGTACCAGAAGCCGACGACCATGCTCTACCGCAACTTCCTGGCGATGGAGACGGAGGAATCGATCCGCTCCCACCCGCTCGACGGCGTGGTGCTGCTCGGCGGCTGCGACAAGTCCACGCCGGCGCTGATCATGGGCGCCTGCAGCGCCGGCCTGCCCTTCATCTTCGTGCCGGCCGGGCCGATGCTGCGCGGCAACTGGGCCGGCAAAGTGCTCGGGTCCGGCGCCGATGTCTGGAAGTACTGGGCCGAGAAGGAAGCGGGCAACATCTCCGACGACCAGTGGCGCGACATGGAGAGCGGGATCGCGCGCTCGCACGGCACCTGCATGGTGATGGGTACCGCCGCCACGATGATGAGCCATGCCGAGGTGCTCGGCCTCACCTTGCCGGGCGCTTCCGCCATCCCCGCCGCCGACGCCGCCCATCCGCGCATGGCTGCGGCCGCCGGCAAGCGCATCGTCGAGATGGTCTGGGAAGACCTCACTCCGGACCGCATCCTGACGCGAAAGAGCTTCGAGAACGCACTCATCGTCCATATGGCGGTGGCAGGCTCGACCAACGCGATCATCCATCTCATCGCCATGGCGGGCCGTGCCGGCGTGCCGCTGACGCCCGAGGATTTCGACGCCTTCTCGCGCAAGGTTCCGGTCATCGCCAACCTGCGTCCATCAGGGGATTTCCTGATGGAGGATTTCTTTTATGCCGGTGGCCTGCCGGCGCTGCTGAAGCAGCTCGAGAGCAAGCTCCACACCGACGCCATGACCGTGACCGGCAAGCCGATCTCGGAGACGATCGCGCTCGCTCAGGTCTATGACGACAACGTCATCCGTCCGCTCGATAAGGCGGTCTCGACCGCGAACGGACTGGCGGTGTTGAAGGGCAACCTTGCCCCCAATGGCTGTGTCATCAAGCCGTCCGCCGCCGAGCCTCGCCTGCTCAAGCATCGCGGCCCGGCGCTGGTCTTCGAGGATTACGACGCGATGATGCGCGCCGTGAACGATCAGAGTCTCGACGTCACCGCCGACCACATCATGGTCCTGAAGAATTGCGGGCCGGTCGGTGGTCCCGGCATGCCGGAATGGGGCATGCTGCCGATCCCGAAGAAGCTATTGAAGCAGGGCGTGCGCGACATGCTGCGCATCTCCGACGCGCGCATGTCCGGCACCAGCTACGGTGCCTGCGTGCTTCATGTCGCGCCGGAGGCCTATGTCAAAGGCCCGCTCGCTGCCGTGCAGACCGGCGACATCATCGCCGTGGATGTCGAGGCGCGCAGCATCTCGGTTGATCTCACGGACGCGGAGATCGCCGAGCGCCTGGCCACGTGGTCACCGCCGAACCGCGACTATGCCCGCGGCTACGGCAAGATGTCGGCTGCCCATATACAGCAGGCCGACAAGGGCTGCGATTTCGACTATCTCGAAGGCACCGCAAAAGTAGCCGAGCCGGAAATTCATTGATCGTTTCCCGGTCCATTGGCCAAATCCGCGTGAGCTTGAAGCGTTAGACCTTGTCAGGGTGTCGGGCGTCCGCCACCGCGTACCTTCGGTCGCCGCCACTGCGCACGAACAGGCGACCGCAGCCGGCAGAGATGATGACGAGGGGTATTGCCCATATCCCTTGGCCGCCAGTGGCGAGGCAGCCGGCGATGGCCAGCACGGCCAGCAAAGCGATGGCGAGGAAAGCGTTCATCGCAGAGCCTCACGCGAAGTTCGGAGCCGGCCGCTTCTTAGCAGTTCGCTGCCGACGTTTTGCCTGGCTCTGCCCCTTCGCAGGGCGACGACGCTCTGCTGGCAACCGTGGAGGTTGAAGGTCGCAGGCTTCGGCGCTCTCAACCGTGGCTCGCATCGGCTGCAGCATCTGAAACGGGTCGAGCAAGCCGCTCACGGCTCGCTGGCGGACGTTCTCCTGCGTCCTGACATACTCCCGCGTCTGCTCCTCGATCTGCTTCGCGAACGCTTCGAACAATCCAAACATCGAATTTCCTCTGCGCCACATAGCTGCGGCCTCAGAGATTCGAACGCGCGAGCGACGATATGGTGCCGTAGCATCGGCGGATGCGCTCGATCTGAGCCGCTGCGACGAGCCTCAACAGCCGGCGTGGCCGGCCTCCTTAGCGGTGGGCATTGCTCGCGACGCCGGGCGTTCGGACGCTTGGTGCGGGCTCGATGAAAGCCAAGAGCGCTGTCAAATCAATCTACCGGCACGCTTTCCATTCTTATGCGCCTTTCCGAGTTGAGGTCGTCTGGCCGCCAACCCGTCGCCTTGAAGGGACGCAGTCCAGTACAGACCGCGCCTCAAGGGCGAAAGGATGGATTATTACTTGCCGGTTGCGTCGCTATCTTGCGGGCTATTGATCAGGCGTTCCATGATGTCATGGAGGGCCTTGTCGAGGGTCTTCCCTGAAATCGAGTCCCGCAAACAATCGCGCCATTCTTCCCTGGCTGCTGGGTCTTGTAAGAGGGCTAAGATTTGATCCGCCCACGCTTGATCGAATGGGGGCTGCAAGATTGGTCTGACATCGGCTCCCAAACCACGTATCCCGACGGGTGTTGTCAAGACGGGCTTTCCCAATGCTACCGCTTCCAACGTCTTGATTGAAACGCCGGTGCCGCTCAGGAGCGGAACGATGACCAACTTGGCAGCAGCATAGAGTGGTCGCAGATCGCCCACATAACCGAGGACGTGAAGTCCCGGCGCGGCAGGAAGGCCTGCCGCCGGTCCAGCTGCTCCGGCAATGACAAGCCTGACTCCGCGTGCCGAGAGGTAGGGTATGAAGCAATCGCGTACAAACGCAGCAATTCCAGCGCAGTTCGGAGGGTGTGCGCTACCTACGAACAGGAGATCAATCTCAGAGCTGGTTATGGAGGGGTCGGGGCCGCCAACGGTGTTCGGTGCATTTTGCTCTTCGTGGGGCGACGGTGATTCTGTATTGATTTCGGTGCTCTCGTCGGTTCCGTGTAAATTGAGATTATCGTAGCGATCGAGAAGCGTCGGTAGACCGGTATAGCAGGGAAATTTCGGTGCAATTGCTGTTATGCGCGCCGCTTCATCTTCATTTAAAGCGAGTCTCAGCCTATTTTGATGCAAAATCGCGATCATTCGCGGCGTTTCTGCTGCCGCCATCCAGTCGTGCAGTACGAGAAGCTGACGGTGTCGTGATACAAGGGAATCGGCCGCCGACAGCCCAGACACGTAGTTGCAAATGACGCCAGCGTAGCGATCTCGCGCTGATGCCGACAGCGCTTTCACGCAGCTGGCATCCGAGATCGCGAGGTCATCTTCTATGGACCAGATGCCGCGAAGCCTGGTCATTACAAGTTTAATGATTGCCAACCAGCGCTTTGGGTCGCTCCATCCGATGTCAACGAGCCTGATGTCATCGAACCCCATTGCCTTTGCTGCTCGCATCAAGCTCTCGCGTCGCTGCTTGCGCTTGCGGATAGACCACGACAAATGCGGTGCTATCAGTATTAGATCGGTGGCAAAGCCATTTGTCTTCAACCAGGAATTTTGTAGTTCCAGCACTTGCGCGGCGCCTGCGCCGTCAAGCAGATGCTTTCCAGGAAACACGAGCGCGATCCGCGCTTTGCCGAGCAGACCCACCGTTTGGATATCTCCGGCCTCCGAGGGACGGATCTCCTCCGATATCATGAAATTTCGAACCTGGTGCGACGAGGCTCGACTTGGCCGGCCAACTCAGCGCTTTCACAGAGGGCTTTGACGAGATTGGATCCGGTATGGAAATCTCGCCAAATCTGCGCTTGGCGTTGCGCAACATCGGAGAGCGACGCGTAGGATTCGATCGCGATCGCGACGGCCCGGTTAAACTCATCCGAAGTGGAGAATTGGACAGCTGCGCCTGGCGGAGCGGAATCGGCAAGCCAAGTCTGCGCCGGTACCACTACCGGTTTGCCGGCCGCGAGGGCCTGAACGAGGATGCCGGAGCTTCTGCGCCGATACTTCTCGGCGTCATAGGGAAAGATAACGATGTCTGCTTGCGCCAGCAGCGCATTGAAATCGCTGACGCTTAGCGGATTGACGATCAGCTCGACCTGGCTGGCCGGATAGCGCGCGAGCCCTTTCCTTGCGCGGATGATCGGCTGGTCTTCCATGCTCATGGCGGCGTTCGATTGCGCAACGAGCCGGGCTGTCCTGCCGTCGAGCAAGGTCGTGCCCAACTCGGCCATCAGGCCGGGCAGGAGATGGTAACCCTTCTCCAGGCGCGCGTCGCCGACATAGGTTATCCGCAGCGGGCCTGGCTTCCTGTCCTGTCCGAGCAGGGCAGGCTCCGATGGCGGGTACGGTACGGGCAGGACCCGGAAGGCGATCCCTGGTGCGATCTCGCTATACTGTGCGGAAAGGCTCGTACTATCGGTGTAGAATGCCACGCGTTCCGCTAGGGCCGCGTCGCCCTCGACGCGGGCGAAGGCGTCCGCGGCAGTGGCCCAGTGGCCGGACCTGATGCCGGGTTCGTCCGCGTCCCGCCGAAGCACGACATGGAGCTTGGGCCCAGCGCTCCAGCCGGCAAGCGCGGCCAGGGCGGAATTGAGTTCCGCCATGCTGACGGTGTGGATCAGCACATGGTCGTGCCGCTGGAAAGCTTCCCGGATCAGATAGGATTTCAGCGCTTCGCCAAAGACCGGCAAGGCGGCAGGCGCGGCCGTGCGCTGCCGACGCAGCAGCGGGGAGGCAAGGGCGATGAGTGGCGCGCGCACCGTCGAGGGCAGCCTGATCGCCAGACCGCGCGCCATGCGGAAGAAAGGCGACTTGTCGGCATCGTAGAAAGTCTGGCTGAACCAGGGGATTGCCGATATCGATCCAAATGCCGCGAAATGGTCGAAGCTCTCATGCGCCAAGACCGAGGCGGACAGGTGGTGTTGGGCGGCGCTTTGGGCAACAGCGAGATCATATTCGAAGTGATGCCCGACCAGATCTCGCAGCGACTGGTCGACGATCAGGAGACGCGCGGGCGCTTGTTCTGACATCACAAGGGACCTGCAGCGCCGGCCTTGCCGGCTCCGGGCTTTCGAAGGCGAGCCTGTGCGGCGCCACCATGATTGGCCGTTCGCGAGGCGTTCGACCGGACCGGGCCCTGAAAGCATGCCATCACAGCCGCCCGCTCGCCAGCAGTTCCTCGATCGCCACGGCCGCATTCTCGCGAACGCCGACGGAGAAGGGCTTTCGCCATGCCGGCGCCTGGTCCGCCAGGGCCTTGATCTCGGCCGCACCATGCCCGGTCCGTACCAGGAAACCGCCGGCGAGGCCCGCCTGTGCTCCTGCCGAGATGTCCGATAGCTTGTCGCCGATGATCCAGGACCGTTCCAATGCGATCGCATGCTGCTCGGCCGCGTAGGCGAGCATGCCGTCATTGGGTTTGCGCCAGGGATGGTCGGCCACGGCGAGCGGGCCAGACCCGACATTGTGGTAACCGCACGCCAGCACGAGGTCGAGCTCGGCACCGACCTCGGCAAGCGCGGCACAGATCGCCGCCTGGACCTTGCCGAAATCCTCCCAGCCATAAAATCCCCGTGCGATGCCCGCCTGGTTCGTGACCAGGATGACGGGAACCGAGCGGGCATTCGCCTTGGCCACCGCTTCGGCGACACCAGGAACCATGGCGACGTCCTCGACGCGACCGAGATAGTGGGTTTCCTCGACGATGACGCCGTCGCGGTCGAGAAACAAGGCAGGCTTGTGCGCCAGCTCGTTCAGGGTTCGACGCTCCGCCCAAAGGCCGATTCCGTCGATAAGGTGCAATTGATTCACGGGCTGCGTCCTCAATTCCGGTCGGTCCCGGACGCTTCGGGAGCGGGCGCGGAAGCCCCTCCCACCTCCCGCGGTGCGAACGTCTTGGCGAGGATCTCCGACCAGGCATTGCCCGCCAGCTCGGCCTGGGCGAAGGCGGCGGCCGCAGCGGAGCGTTCGGCATAGCCATCGCGTTCCGCGATGCAGCCGGAGAGGGTCGCTGCGATCGCTTCCGGCGTGGCGGCTGCGGTGATCCAGCCGGCCGAGCCATGGTTGATTTGCTCTGTTAGCGCGCCGGATGGCGTAACCAGGCTCGGCATGCCGGCATAGAGCGCCTCGACAATGGAACCGGACTGGCTCGCATCGCGATAGGGGCAGATCATGATGTCGTGGCTGTCGATCAGGCTCTCGATCTCATCCTCCTCAAGCCAGCGCAACCGCGTCAGGTCGACATTGGCCATCCCGCCGAACCAGGAGAGGACCTGCTCGCGCTGCGGCCCGTCGCCGGCGATTGTCAGCCGCCAATCGGCATCTGGCGGCAGCAGGGCGAGGGCCTGGGCAAGCAGGTCGAGCCCCTTGTAGTGGAGCAGGCGGCCAACGAAGAGAAAGCGCAACGGACCGTCGGGATTGGGCCTGCCGCCCCGCCTTGGCGAGCGGGCGAGCATGTGCAGAGGCACGACATCCAGGCACCCCGGCGAAAGGTCAGGATGGAGCTCGAGCAGCCGCTCGGCGACATGCCTGGACATGGCCACGACGCGCTGCGACCGCGCGATCAGCCAGCGCTGGGTCATGCGCTGCCAGCCAGGTGCGAAATCGCCGGAGTGAGGCTCCGCATCATGGACGAAATAGATGAGCTTGCAGCCGAGCAGGCGTGGGATCAGAGCCAGCGGGCAGGCAAGGGCAAAATTCATCGGAATGATGACGACCCGGGGGCGATGGCTCAGCAGCGCAACGAACAGGCGTAGAGCTCGCCATGGCGCGGAGAGCAGCAGGCGCAGCTTGGCGCCGTGCCCGGCTGCACCAGAGACCGTGAAGACGGAATATCCCGCAGCCCTGCCTGCAGCGAGGAAATCGTTGTCGCGATGAATCAGCAAGGCGGTTGCGGGGGCTCCGAAGGTCTCGGCAAGGCGACCCGCAACCCGGATCATGACCCGCGAGCCGGCGCCTCCCGTTCCCCAGAACCAGACGGCGCTTTTCATTCGATCGGAAACCTTGTTCATGCTCTGCACGCGCCGTGGGCGGATGTCCGCGACGATCCGGCTCTTGCTATGGGGCGTGGCGCAGCTGGGCGAGGTGGGTCAAGACGAATTCGTCCGCCCGCGCGACCGCCTCGGGCGTGCCGATATCGATGAACGGCGCTTCGGCGCAGCGCACAACCTTGAGCGTTCGGCCTGCTGCAAGCATTTCGGGGATGAGATCCCGTTCCAGGCTGGATGCTCCCTGCCGGCGTAGCGGTTCGAGGATCGACTTGCGAAACAGGTAGATGCCGCTGTTGACATAGCCGGTCCCCGGCTGCTTTTCGCGGAAGCGCAGCAGGCGACCTGCCTCGTCGCTGTCGAGGCTGCCATAGGGCGAGGTATCGGCGACATGCACGCCGATCAATCCACCATCGACCTCAGGTTCGTGGCGCAGGGCAAGGAGCGCGTCGATGCCGGTCATGCACAGTCCGTCGCCGTTGGCGACGAGGAGCCAGTCGGCGGCATCGTCGACGCAGTTGAGCAGGCCGCCGCCTGTCCCGAGCGGCTGGTCCTCATAGACGCTGATGCGACGGCAATCGGGAAAGGCGCCGTTGCGGCACCAATCCGCGATCTGGCTGCCCTTGTAGCCGGTAGAATAGACGAAGCTGCGCAAGCCCGCCGCCGCAAGATAGGCGGTGAGCCAGTCGAGGAAGGGCCGGCCGGCCACCGGGATCAGGGGCTTCGGCACGTCGGGGAAGAGAGCGCGGATGCGGGTGCCCTGTCCGCCGGCGAGAATGACGGCGGTGACATTCTCCACCGGAGTGGCTGCGGCCTTGGCGTGCGTGGCGTCCGTCAGCGTCATCGTCCAAGCATGGCGGCTTCAACGTGCTCGCAGATATAATGGTAGAGGACGATATGGACCTGCTGGATCAGCGGCGTCGAGCGCGAGGGTACGTCGACCAGCACGTCGCTATGGGCGGCCATGGCGCCACCGCCCTCGCCGGTGAGGCCAATCGTCTTCATGCCGAGCGCATGGGCGGTCTCGAACGCCTTGATGATGTTGGCGGAATTACCGGAGGTGCTGAGGCCGAGCACGACGCCGCCAGCTTGGCCGTAGGCCTCGACCTGGCGCGAAAACACGGTCTCGAACGAATAGTCGTTCGACCAAGCGGTCAGGACGCTGGCATTGCTGGACAGGCAGATGCAGTTCAGTGCCTTCCGCTCTTTCAGGAAGCGCCCGACCAGCTCTCCGGTGATGTGCATGGCGTCCGAGGCCGAGCCGCCATTGCCGCAGACCAAGAGGGCCTTGCCGGCGGCGAGCGCCTCAATGATCAGCGCGACCGCTCCATCGACCGCCTGGACGCCGGGATGGCTCTCGCTGGCCGCGATGACACGGCGCGACTCTTCAAGATAGGACAGGATGCTCACGGTGACTGCTTTCGCTAGCGCGGGACGCCGCGGACATACTCGCCGTCCCATCAGCGCGCCCGGTTAAACGCCCTTGAAGGGTGCCGTCAAGGCCGAGGGATAGCCAAGGCGGAGGGGTTGTGGTCATTTCCCCCTTTGTTTAAAGAGCCGGTGCGCTGCGGACCAGACTCGATGGCTGGCCGTGAACGATTCAAGGTCGAGGCTTTATAGATGGCACAGCGTATTTTGGTGACCGGGGCGGCCGGTTATATTGGCTGCATACTCATCCCCGATTTGCTCCGCGAGGGGCATCAGGTCATTGCGCTGGATACTTATAACCGTAACGACACCGTGCTGGCACAGCTGTGCGCCGATCCAAATTTCGAGCCGGTGCGTGGTGATGCGCGCGATGAAGGCCTGATGAAGTCACTGGTCGCGCGCGCCGACGTCGTGATCCCACTTGCGGCTCTGGTCGGAGCGCCGCTGTGCAAGCTCGACCCGCTGAACGCGACGACGACCAATCTCGATGCCGTCCGCCTGGCGGTGAACCTGCTCAGCTCGTCGCAGCGCATCATCTATCCGACGACGAATTCGGGTTACGGCGTCGGCGCCAAGGACGCGTTCTGCACCGAGGAGACGCCGCTCAACCCGATCTCGCTCTACGGCACGACGAAATGCGATGCCGAGAAGGCCGTTCTCGACAGTGGCAACGGCATCACCTTGCGGCTCGCGACCGTGTTCGGCATGGCCCCGCGGATGCGCATCGATCTGCTGGTCAACGACTTCACCTATCGCGCGGTTACCGACCGTGCCGTGGTGATCTTCGAGGGCAGCTTCAAGCGCAATTACATCCATGTGCGCGATGTCTCGAAGGCGTTCCGCCACATGCTGGCGAGCTACGACAAGAACAATAACAACGCCTTCAACGTTGGGCTATCGGACGCGAACCTGTCGAAGATCGAGCTGTGCGAGCGCATCAAACGCTACGTCCCACAGTTTACCTATCTGGAATCGCCGGTCGGCGAGGATCCCGACAAGCGCGACTACATCGTATCCAACGCCAAGATCGAGGCGACCGGCTGGGCCCCTGACCATTCGCTCGATGCCGGCATCCAGGAACTGATCCGCGGTTACCACATGATTCGAAACAGCAAGTTCTCGAACGTCTGATCATCCGGGAAGCTAGGATGTGCGCGGCTTCGGGCGCGCCTGCGTCGGGGCCAGGAACGCACAATGCTCATCACTTCGCGGACTCCTCTGCGCGTCAGCTTCTTCGGCGGAGGCACCGATTATCCCGAGTATTTCTCGCGGTTTCCCGGTGCCGTGGTCGGTATGGCCATCAATAAGTACATCTATATCAGTGCTCTGCGCCTGGCGACCTTCATCGACTACAAGTACCGCCTAAGCTACAGTCGCCTCGAGAACACTAAGACGCTCGACGAGATCCAGCATCCGGTGATCCGGGAGGTGTTGAAGTATTACAGCGTCGACGATGCGCTCGACATGAGCGTGATCGCCGATCTTCCGGCGAGCAGCGGGCTCGGCAGCTCCTCGTCCTTCACCGTCGGCCTGATCAACCTGCTCAAGGCGTTGAAGGCGGAGCCGGTAACCCGGCTCGATCTCGGGCTGGCCGCGATCCATGCCGAGCGCGAGCTGCTCAGCGACAGCGTCGGCGTGCAGGACCAGTTGCATGCCTCCTTCGGCGGCCTCAACCGCTTCGACTTCATCGACGGCCGCATCCGCATCTCTCCGGTGCAGATGCATTCCGAGAGCCAGAATGTTCTGCTCTCGTCGCTGGTGCTGATCTATACCGGCATTCAGCGCTCGGCCTCGGCCACGGTGAAGGAGCAGATGGAGCTGACCAAGCAGCGCAAGGTCGATCGCGAGCTCAGCGAGCTCTTGGCGCTGACCGGGCAAGCGGTCGAGGTGCTCGAGGGCAGCGACCCCGAGCTGATGCTCAAGACTTTCGGCGCCATGATGCACGAAGGCTGGATGATCAAGCGTAGCCTTTCGAGCAAGGTCTCGAACCCGATGATCGACGAGCTCTACGACGCTGCGATCGCTGCCGGCGCCTATGGCGGCAAGCTCTGCGGGGCCGGGGGCGGCGGCTTCCTGCTTATGGTCGTGCCGCCTGCGCAAAGGGCGGCTTTCAACGAGCGGATGAAATCCGCCTTCTTGATCCCGATCGATATGGACCGGCAAGGTTCGGTCGTGTTGCAGAACTGATAAGGCAGCTATCTAATTTTCGGCGTCCGTTGCCGGGTAGCGGAGGGCCGTTGAGCGGTCGCTTCCGGGTTAAGCTATGCAATAATGGTTGCAATACGCTGCAGTGCACGCCAAAAAGTCTTGGGGAGGGGGCGGTCGCGTGGGAATATAATCGTCCTGACTTGGACAGCACGCATCTCGCTCGCGAAACATTCAACTTGCACAAGGGCTCCCCGAGCATATGAACAACCGTGAGAAGATCGAAGCCGGACAGCCGTTGATGCGCGTCGCCGCGAGCGGCGCTCATGCGGGCCTGGATGTCGCGGCTTTCGACGGGACACGGCGGGGGCGCCGTGTCCTGATCACCGATACCGATATCTACAAGACGGTCGGCGGCGGCCAATCGAGCTATCGTAAGCTCATCGAGCAATCGCCCGAGAATACCTATTTCTATTTCCTTCAGGACGAGCCGGTTTCGGCGCCGCGTCCGGCGAATGCGGTCGGGATTCCGCTGGAGCGGATCTATTCGGCCAATCTCCGCAATCTTCCAGCCGAGACGCTGCATCTGTACTGGGACTATCTGAAGGCTTGGCAACTTGCCGCAGCCGTCGAGAACGCCCTCGGAGCATGCCAGTTCGACGTCGTCGATACGCCCGACTACTACACCTACGGCCTGTTCATCCGCGGCGCCCTTGAGGCGCATGGTATTCGCATCGGCACTGTGGCGCTGGCGCTGCACGGCACGATCTCCAGTGCGCTGAACGATATCTGGCCGCATAGCTCGGCCTCGAGCCGGCGCCTGGCCGAGCTGCGCATTCGCGAACGCTTGCAATATCGCAGCGTCGACGCGCGTTACGCGCTCAGCGGCCCCTATGCTGCTGAGTGGGAGCGGCGCACGGGCCTTACGGCGCGCATGATCGACCCGCTTCACATCATCGGCGCGACGGAGCCGGTGCAGGCACCTATCACCGGCGAAAAGCCGGACGTCGCCTTCATCGGCCGCCGCGAGCGGCGGAAAGGCCCCGATATCTTTGCCGATATCGCCTGGTGCCTCGACCCCGCATCCTATCGCAACGCCATGCTGGTCGGCTCGGAAGTCGTCGACCCCACCGGCATTGGCTCGGCCGCGACGATCGAGGCGATGGCGCGGCTGCGGCAGGTCACGCTGCAATCGGTGGAGCCTTGGACTCCGGCCCAGCTGAGCGAGTTCTTTCGCGGCAGGAGCCTCGTCGTGCTGCCCTCTCGCTACGACCAGTTCAACCTCGTGGTGCTCGAGGCGCTCCGCCATGGTTGCCCCGCCTTCATCTCGCGCCGGGCGGGCGCGGCGGGCTGGATCGAGGAGCATTATCCGGAGCTGTCCGATCTCGTGATCGACATCGATTGCAGCCGTTCTGCGGCAGATCGCATCCGGACGGCACTCGCCGATTACGACGGCACGCGCCGCCGCATCGTCGATACCCTGCTGGCGCGACCCATGCGGGCGGACGACCGGGCGCTGGAGATCATGTACGAGCCCTTGGGGAACAAGGACCGTGCGGCGGTGCGAAGCGTCGCGGAATTCCGCCATCGCTTTGACAACTTCAATCGGCCGCATCGTCCCAACGATCGCAGTCTTCTCGGACGGGCCCGCCTTGTGGCCGCCAAGAACTTGCCTCCCGAAGTGAAGCGCAATTTGCGGCAAGTCAGGCTCAGGCTCGGATCGGCCAAGCGCACTCTCAGCGGGGCACAGCCCTGGCAGCACGCGCTCGCGCCGGTCAAGGACCTCGTTACCAAGGCGCTGACCAAATACGCCGACCTTGACGCGGCGAGCCTTGTCCAGATCCGCTCGGCGGCTGCGGTCGAGGGGACGCGGAAGCGATTGCTCAGCCTCGCCGAACGCACCGACAGCGACATCGTCAAGAAGCTTGGCCGCGTTTCCTCCGAGCTCGGCTCGATCCGGGTCGCCCGGGCGCAGATCACCCGCGACATGGCTCGGCTCGAGCTGCAGCGCGGCGGCGACCTGATCGCGGCGACCTATTGCCTGCGGGTCATGCGCTGGCTCGGCAAGGATCAGTTCGATGATCTCGATTTCGTGGCGGAGACGCTGCGCGGCGCGGGCTATGTACGCGAGGCCGAGGCGGCCGAGGCGATGTTCGGCCCCGAAGAGCATGCGCTGGAGCGCTCTCGCGCCATCCTCGACGAGCAGTATCGCCGCAATCTGACGAAGCCGGACCTTCCGCTCGCGCTGCTGGACGACCGCAGGCCAGCCGGCGGCAGCCCGAAGGTCTCGGTCATCGTCTCGCTCTACAATGCCGAATCCAAGCTGCGCACACTGCTCGACAACATCTCGGCTCAGTCGCTGACGCGGGCGGGGCAGGTCGAGGTCGTGCTGGTCGACAGCGCCTCGCCGACCGAGGAATATGAGGTCTTCAAGGCCTATTGCAGCGAGCGGTCGCTGCCGATCGTGTTCGCCCGCTCGGAGAAGCGCGAAACCATCCAGGCCGCCTGGAATCGCGGCATCAAGCTGGCGCGCGCGCCCTATCTGACCTTCCTAGGGGCGGACGAGGGGATGCATCCCGACTGCCTCTCGATCCTGGTGGAAGCACTCGACCGCGACCCGAAGGTCGACTGGGTGATGGCCGATTCGATCGTGACCGAGGTCGACAAGGCCGGCATCTTCAACCACGATGTGATGGTCTATGACCGCACCGGCTTCGATCCCTCGCTGATCCGCCTGGAGACGTGCTACCTGAGCTGGGTGGCCGGGGTCTACCGCAAGTCGATCCACGAGCGCTTCGGCTATTACGACGAGGATTTCCGGGCCGCCGGCGACACTGAGTTCAAGGGCCGCGTGCTCACCCATATCAATACGCTGCACGTGCCCAAGCGGCTCGGCGTGTTCAACAATTATCCGGAGGAACGGACGACGCAGAATCCGCGCGCCGAGATCGAGGATCTGCGGGCGTGGTATTTGCACCGGACCGAGGCCGGTATCGCCTACAGCTACGATGCACATCCTGTGGCGGAGGCGGAGGAGTTGTTCCGCCGCGCGCTGACCTATCGCAAGTCGTATTGCTACCATTACAGCACGGATTTCGATCTGGCGGCCGCGACCGCGGCCTATCTGAACCGCCGGGGCGAGTCCGGAGCCTTCGCCGAAGCGGCACTGCGCTCGAGCGGGCGCCTGCTTGGTGCCGCCAAGCAGACCGATGAGCTCAACCTGCAGCTCGGGCCGCGGAAGCGTCAGCTCCAGCTGATGCGGATGCTGTTAAAGCTGCAGGACTGGGAGCGGGCGGATCAGGTCGAGTTCGGCCTGCCGCAGCGGCCGCACTACAACCTCTTCAACGATAACCGACATGAGCAGCACTGGTGGTCCTGGAGTACGTGAGCTCCCTCGACGGACGAGACCGCCGACGAACACCGACAGATGGATGAGACCTGACAAGATGACCTCGCTGGGTATCGCTTGCCGCAGTTGCGGATCGAAGGACGTGGAGCTGTTTCTGGACCTTGGAGATCAGCCGCATTGCAATCGCCTGATTCCGCCAGGGCTCAAGGATCAGCGCGAGCCTTATTATCCGCTTCGCGTCGGCTTCTGCCGGAGCTGCACCTTGGTGCAGATCGATCATACGATCCCGAAGGAAAGTATGTTCACGGACTATCCCTACGTCTCCGGCACGACCAAGACCCTGGTCGCGCATTTCAAGGAGACGGCGGAGCGTCTGACCCGAACCTATGGGCTGAAGCCAGGCGATCTCGTCGTCGATATCGGCGCCAATGATGGCTCGTGGCTGGCGCAGTACCAGCCGCTGGGGCTGCGCGTGCTCGGCATCGATCCGGCCGCCAACGTGGTCGAGCTGGCGCTGAAGCGCGGCGTGCCAACCTGGGTGCGCTTCTTCAACGATACGACTGCCGAGGAGATCGTCAGCAAGGAGGGTAAGGCCTCGCTGGTCACGGCGGCAGGCGTGTTCTTCCATCTCGAGGAGCTACACAGCGTCATCGAAGGCGTGAAGAAGCTCCTGACTGATGACGGCGTCTTCGTCGTGCAGGCGATCTATCTCGGCGGCATGCTCGAGAATCTTGCCTTCGATCAGGTCTATCACGAGCATCTGGTCTACTACACGCTGAAGTCGATCGAGGCGCTGTTCGCGCAGCACGGGCTCGAGGTCTTCGAGGCCGGCATCGTCGACATCCACGGGGGCTCGCTGGAGATCCACGTGGCGCCGAAGGGCAAGCGTCCGGTCGGCCAGTCGGTCCTCGCGATGCGCGCCGACGAGGCGGCCAAGAAATTCGGCGAGTTCGAGACCTACGAGACCTTCGCCAAGAACGTCTGGAAGCTGCGCGACGATCTCGTCGCCCTCCTCCAGCGCTACAAAGCCGAGGGCAAGAGCGTCTACGCCTATGGCGCGCCTGCCAAAGGTGCGACGCTGGTCAACAGCTTCGGTATCGGGCCCGAGTTGGTCCAGCAGGCGACCGAGAAGAACCCGATGAAGGTTGGCTACATGATGCCGGGCTCGCGCATCCCGATCATCGCCGAGGGCGAGAAGCGGCCCGATGCCTATCTTGTGCTGGCCTGGAACTTCCTGTCGGAGTTCATCGCCAAGGAGCAGGACTATTTCGCGTCGGGCGGAGAGTTCATCGTGCCTGTGCCACAGCTGCAGGTTATCGGCAAAGATGCGGTGAAATGAGCGGGCTGCCGTCCGCCGTCGTCCTGTTCGGCGCCAGCGGCTTTGTCGGCCGGAATCTGGCACAGGCGCTGTCCGGCCGCGTCGAACGGTTAATCGGGGTCACCGGCGGCACGCGGACGGTGCCGGGCTGCACGCAGGTGGTGCCGTTATCGGAACTTGCGACGCTGCCGGTGTTGCCGCCGGACACGGTCGTCATCCATGTCGGGGCTTTCCGCTACGATTCCGGGCGCTTCGACCTGGCGCAAAGCGACATCGTCCTCAACAATGTCCAACTGAACACGCAGGTCTATCATTTCTGCGCCGAGCGGAAGATCTCCGAGGTTCGCCTCGCCAGTTCGGTCGCAGTCTACGAGGCCGGGCTGGGGGTGATGGATGACGCTGTCCCGGTCGACCTCAACGCCCCGCCGAACCCCAACGAGGCCTTCTACGCCTGGTCGAAGCGCTGGGCCGAGGTCATCGCCGGACTCTACGCTCAGCGCTTCGGCGTCAACAGCGTGGTCTTTCGCCTGTCCAATCCCTATGGCGCCCATGACAGCGTGACGCTGACCAAGGCGCATGTCGCGCCGGCCTTCGTGATGAAGGCGCTGAACGACGATCCGGTCTTCGCCATCAAAGGCGATCCGATGGTGGAGCGCGATTTCGTCTATGTCGGGGATGTGGTCGAGGCCTTCAGCCGCTCGCTGGCCTGGCGGGGCCGCAACGAGACCTACAACCTTTGCACGGGACACACCACGACACTGCAGGATCTGGCGACGACCGTGCTGAAGGTAGCCGGGCGGGAGAAACCGATCGAGGCCGGGAAGCCGGGCGCCTTCGGCCCGGCCAAGCGGGTCTCGACCTCGCAGCGCATCCGTGAGGCTCTCGGGCTCGATTTCGCCAGCCTGGAAGAGGGCATGAAACCCACCGTTGCGTGGTATCGCCTGGAATGGGAGCGACATGGCTTCAACCCCTGACAACGGCACGACGCTGATCCTCGGTAGCGACGGCTTCCTCGGCCGAAACTTTGTGCGCTATTTCAAGGAACGCGGCTGGGCCTATCACCCGGTTGGCCGCTCGGCGGGAGACCTCTCCGATTCCGAAGTCGCGCTGCGTGTCTTCAAAGCTGCGCCGAAGGTCGAGCGCATCCTCCATCTGGTCACGCGCCAGCGTACCGGGCAGGTCCAGTACGGCATCCAGGGCGAACTGATCGCCATCAACGCCCGCATCCACCTCAACGTGCTGGAGGCCTGGCGGCTGCACCAGCCCCAGGCCAAGCTGATCTCGACCGGCAGCTCCTGCGCCTTTCCCGAAAGCGACAAGCCCATCGTCGAGGGTGAGTTCCAGTCGGGGCCGATGCATCAGAGCGTCCGTGGCTACGGACTGGCCAAGCAGCTGCTGGCGGTTGGCAGTGAGACCTACGCGTCGCAGTACGGTCTGCGCTATCTCCACCTCTTCCTCGCGACAGTATACGGGCCCGGCGATCACAAGGCACCGGAGCGGACGCATTTCATGACCGGCATGATCGACAGGGCGGTGAAGGAAATGCGCGACGGCGCCGCGGCCTTCACGGTCTGGGGGGAGCCCGACACGGTGCGCGACCTGCTCTATGTCGATGACCAGATCGCGGCCATCCTCGCGGCCGATGGAGCCTTCGAGAACGCCATGCTGAACTGTTCGTCGAACGCCCCGGTGACGATCGACCAATCGGCGCGTGCCGTGGTCGAGGCCCTGGGGTGGAAGGCGGCGATCACCTACCCGCCCGGCACCTTCAAGGGAGCTTCCTATAAAACGCTGGACGCAAGCCAGTTTCTGAGCACGACGGGTTGGCAGCCGAAGGTTGGCCTCGTCGAGGGCGTGCGCAGGGTGCTATCGAGCGATTACGGAATTGCCTGACGTTGCGGGGGCTTCGATGCAGTTGAGACAGCGGTTGATGAACGGCGCGCGTCGCTATCTGGGGTTGGCCAGGGCGATGGCGGGTCAACTCCAGGACATCAGCCAAGCGGTCGGACATCTGCGCGAGCGCGTCGGCGCCCTCGAAGCAGCGGTTTCCCGCCAAGATCCAAGTTTTCAGGCGCCGGCGGCCAAGCCGTTCGAAGCACCGGTCGTCTATCAGCCTGCCTGGAGTGACCCGATGAGCGAAGCCCACGCCGCCGCCAGCAGCTTCCCGATTCCGAAATTCTGGGAGCCGAATTTTTGGGAGGCGATGGTCCAGATCGCGCTCCGCGACTATTGCAGACCCGGCGACATCGCCTTCGATGTCGGAGCCAATGCCGGCGCCCTGGCGGCGATCATGTCGCGACACGTTGGGCCGCGCGGGACGGTCTGCGCCTTCGAGGCGAGCCCGCGCATCATCGACAAGACGCATTACAATCTGGTCCAGGCAGGCTGCAGCAACGTGTCGCTCTATTATCGCGCGGTCTATCACACCTCGCATGAGATCGTGACGCTCTATCCGGGCGATCACCTCAACGATTCGATCTACAACAATCTCGGCGCCGAAGGCGGTGCCAGCTACCGCGTCGAAACGCTGGCGCTCGATGATTTCGTCACCGCGACCGGCCTGATGCCGCGCATCATCAAGATGGATATTGAGGGCGCCGAACTCGACGCACTGAAGGGCGCGAAGCGGATTCTAGCCGAAGGCAAGCCCATCCTCATCCTCGAGCAGAGCCCGAACGACATGGCTTGTCACGAGTTGCTGACGGCAGCCGGCTACGTTGCGGTCGATCTGTCGAATTATCGCCGCATCCGCTCGGTGGAGGATTTCGACGCCGGCATCACTATCGCCAACATTCTTTTTGTTCACGAGAGCGAAGCGACTTCGGACCGGTATTTCAATGCAGGCGAACCTGTCGAGGTGGCACGGCTGACGCCGGAGATGTTCAACATCGCGGCTAATGGCAATGTCGCCCTGAAGGCACATCTCGAACTGCCGGCCGGCCGCTACGTCTGCCGCACCGAGTTTACGGCGGATGGGCGCGACAACGAGATCTATGCCGGTATCGATACCGATCGCGGCCGGGTGCAGCGCTATCACACCTATAGCAGGTTGATGGCGGAGACCTATCGCGACTGGGCCTTCAACATGCGCGTCGCTGGCAAGATCACGCCCTATATCGAATTCATCAGCGGAGCTGACCCCACTTTCCGCTGGAATGGCGCGGTGATCTACCGTTATGCGGGCTTCGACGGCATGCAGCCACCGGTGGTGTTCTAGATCGACTTCGACGGCCCTGGCTCCTGCCACTTCACGCCATGCGGAATCCCGAGCATGTCTGAACTGAAGCGTCTGGCCCTTTCCGTTCCGATGATCCGCTGGCTGCGTGAAGGCCCGCTTTGCGAAGCTGCGCTGCGCCGCTTCGTCGGCACCTTCGCCTTCGTGCGGCCGGGCACGCCGGACTGGCGGACGATGCCGCTGGAGCAGGCGGCGGGAATTGCGCAGGAATTGGGCTGGCGTGCGCTGGTGCGCGGCAGGCTCGACGCGATCATGGCATCGCAGACCGATGCCTGGTTCAGGGTCAAGCTGAATGGCGTGCCGATGACCCTGCCACGCTACACACTGATGACCATGCGCAACTGCATCGGCGCCAGTTCCGACCATTCCATCGAACTCATGGTCGAGACCGGCCATTCGGACCGGATGAAGGCCGAGCTGATCGACGGAGCGCTCTTCCTCGATGTGGGCGCCGCAACCGGCGCGATGACGGTGCCCTATGCCCTGTCGCTCGACAAGCAGGTGAGGCTCGTCGCCTTCGAGCCGTCGCTGCGCGCGAGGGACTATCTGGAGGCGACGCTCCAGCGCAACGGCGCCAAGGGCGTCACCGTGCTGCCCTACGCGCTCTCGGATGCAGAAGGCTCTCTCGCGTTCATGGAACTGCCCGAGGACGAGGTCGGTGATACGCCTTTCCTGCCGGAAGGCTCGCGGCTGCAAACGGCCGAGGAGCAACTATACGAGGGCGCGAAGCCCTTGACCGTCGCCGTCACCACCCTGGACAAGCTCGCGGACCAGCTCGACTATGCCAGCGCGAGCAGGATCGTCATCAAGATCGATGTCGAGGGGTTCGAGGATAAGGTCCTGCTCGGCGCGCGCGCGATGCTGGAGCGCTACAAGCCGTTCCTGTCCATCGACATCCATGAGCATCCGGGCTCGATGAAGCTCACCGACGAAGCCTGCGAGGCCATTCTGGTGCCCCTCGGGTACAGGATCGAGCGGATGGGGCATGTGATGCTGGCGCGGGCAGGGTGATCCGGCTCACGGCTTGTGCGTGAACCACATCGCTCCGCCGCCGCGCCAGCCGTCATTGAATTTGCCGAGATCGACGAACGGATTGGCGAGCTCTGCCTCGAAGGCGCCGTCGCGGCAGATATAGCCTGTCGGCATCAGCGGGTCGATGCGATGCTGGTTGCCCATCATGTAGACGGCCAGCATATAGGCCTCGTTCCAGTACCAGTTCTTGAAAAAGTTGTCGTAGTCCCAGGGCAGCGCGATGTCGTGGATATGCACGATCACGCCGGGCTTGATGCGGGGCAGGATGTCGATGAAGAACACCGTCACGTCCGAGTTCATGAAGGTGCGGTGCGAGCCGTCGAAGAACAGGATGTCGCCGGCCTCGAGTGTGTCGAAGATCGCTAGGTCGCAGGTCTCGAGCCCGTCGCGGACGATCTCGTCGCAAATGGCGTCGATCTTGGCGCGCGGCTCCGGATCGATCGAGGTGATCTTGGTGTCAAGACCGCCATCTTTGACGGCGAGCCTGGCGTAGCAGGTGGTGATGCCGGAGCCGATCTCGAGATAGCGCTTCGGCTTGTGGGTGCGCACCATCGTGTAGAGCGTCAGCCCGTCGAAGGCGCAGTAGGGCACGCCGGCCCAGGCCGGAAGAGGCAGGTTGGCTTCGCTGAATTCGAGCGGTATCCGCGCCAGTTCGGGCGCATGGGCCCGCATCTGCTGCATGAAGGCGGTGTAGTCGGCCGCATGGCCGCGAAACCAGGTATCGAGCGAGGGAATGCGCGGCTTGCTGTAGCCCCAGCGCGGCTGGAAATCGCGCGACGGCAGATACTCGATCGGCACGGCGTAGCGGGAGTAGGGGGTGCCCTCCAGCGTCTGCAGGGCCGCGCCGGATCCGGCGGCGAGCCCGACGCCGCTGCGCGCCGCGGCGAGTTCGCGCTGCGCGGCCGTCAGGTCGGCCTTGGCCTGGTCGCGCTCGTTCTGAAGTCGACGAATCTCGGGGACGGCCAAGGCCAGGGACTTCAGCAACTGACGCATCGTGCAGGCCTTTCACGCGGTCCGAGCCTCATCGGTGGTGGAGGCCGGATGCAGGATAAAGATGGTGGTGCGAGTTAATCCGCCGCGCCGACGAGCACAAGTCCAGCGCAGGGCTCTAACGTATGATCTTGATCTTCGGCGCCGCACGCCGAAGCGAACCGTCCGCCATCCCTGCTTTCAAGCGCTCGATGAACGCCGGTACCAGGGAATAATCGCGGATCGGCCCAAACGCGGCGAGATCCCAATCCCACCAGGCCAAGCGCAGCAATTCGTCGTACTGCTCCTGCGGCAACCGATGGCGCAAATGACGCGCCGGGACGCCGCCGACGATCGAATAGGGCTCGACATCCTTGGTGACGACGGCCCCGGCGGCTACCACCGCGCCGTGGCCGATCGTGACGCCACCGAGAATCATGGCGCGCGTGCCGATCCAAACGTCGTGACCGATCGTGACCCGGTCGGCCCTCATGTCGCGAGGCCCTTCAGCATGCGTGAGAGCAATTGCGTGATAATCCGGTGAATCTGACATGCCAGCCGAAACCCCGCTGGGGTCACTGGCGAAAGGATGGGTGGAGACCCAGTTCAGCGGATGGTTGCCAGGGTTGATGATGACCTCTTCGCCGATCGAGCAATATCGCCCGATCGTGGTCCAGCTCATGTCGAGCGAGCCGTTGACATAGCTGAACATGCCGATCGCGCAGTCTCCGCTGAAACGGGTGCCGCCAATGACGAACGGGATTTCCGCGACCAGACGACCGGTCGGTGGCCGCTTGCGGCCGAGCATGATGGCGATCTTCCGCCGGAGCGAAGCAAGGCTTCTGGTTCGCATAACCGTCTTTCAACTACCGCGACGCCGAACCCGCTCCTTGTCTGGATCTCAGCGGTGGGCAGCAGGATCACGTATCGGAACTATTGGTCCAGTCGCCGGATTACGCCGCCTCGGTTGCCATGTACTCGCCATAGAGCCCGAACATCTCCTCGACATCGCCGTAGCCGACGAGCTCGCCCCCCTTCAGGAACATCGCCTTGTTGCACCATTGCCGGATGATGGCTTCCGAATGCGAGGCGAGAACCAGGATTTTCGTCTGCTCTACAAAACGCTCCATGCGTGCGCGCGCCTTCGAAACGAAGGTTGCGTCGCCGGCCAGCATCCATTCGTCGAGCAGCAGGATGTCGGGTCTGATGCTGGTCGCGATCGCAAAGGCGAGCCGCAGCAACATGCCGGAGGAGTAGGTCCTGGTCGGCATGTCGAGATATTCGCCCAGCTCGGTAAAGGCAGCAATCTCGGGGGCCAAGGCCTCGATCTCTCTTGCGCTCAGGCCAAGGTAGCGGCCACGCAGGCGGATGTTCTCATGCCCGCTGATATCGTGGTTCATGCCGAGGCTCAGGTCGAGCAGCGCCATGACGCGTCCCTCGGTATAGACCGAGCCGCGGGTTGGTTCATAGATTTCAGCGATGGCGCGCAGGAGCGTGGTCTTGCCGGCGCCATTGGGGCCGATCAGCCCGACGCGGTCTCCAGCCTGCATTGCACCCGAGATATCCGACAAGGCGCGAACGACGGGTGCAGCCTTCGCATCCTGCAGGATCATACCGCCGGTGGCGCGCGCCAGCATCGTTTTCTTGAAAGATCGATGGCCGGTATGAAGGATCGGAAATTCGATCGATAATTGATCAAGCAGAACAACGGACATCATCAAATCCAGTACACGATCTGCTTGCGGGCGCGGATGAACAGCCACGCGGTCAGGCCTCCACCGACAAGCAAGCAGAAACAGGCCATTGCCAGGACTTTCGCCGTAAGTGGTTCGCCCATGAGCGGCGCGCGAGCCAGTTGAATCAGCGCATAGAAGGGATTGAGATCGACGATCCAGGACGGCGCATGCTGGGTTCGCGGGTTCCAGATGATCGGCGTGAGGAAAAAGCTGAGCTGCAGGACGCTGCCGACAATCTGCGTCACATCCCGGAAGCGGGCGCAGACAATGGCCAGCAAGAGGCCGATCCAGAACGTGTTCGCAAGCAAAAGCAGCAGGCCCGGGAAGACCAGCAGCATGTTGGCATTCAAGCTTAGCTCACAGTACCAGAAAACGCCCACATAGATCGGTAGAGTATGGAGCAGGATAATAAAGTTTCGGGCCAGAATCTGGAAGATGAAGAATGTTCGCGGCAGCTTGATCTGCTTCATGATCGAGGCGTTGTCGAGCATGCCGCGGCAGGATTCGTTTATGACGCCGGTTATAAAGGTCCAAATGAGCAGCCCGATCGCCATGAACGGCAAATAGGTTTTGACGTTGAGACCAAACAGGGTCGAATAGAGCGGCCCAAGCCCGAAAATGAACACGCCCGAGCTGATCGTCAGCCAGAACGGGCCGATAAGCGAGCCCCGGTAGCGCTGCAATATGTCGCTCCAGGCCAGGTTCATCCAGAAGCCTGTTGAGCGCAGGGAAGCCGTCAGATCGGCAATCGCCAACTGCCGTGGAGTGGGGCGGGCGCGGGGAGAAACAGCGCTATTCAAACTAGTCACCATATACGCCGAACGATGAGGCTTAGCCTAAGTGGCCGAATTCGCAGGTTCGTTCACAGGCCAGCCGATGGGCTGCCTTCAAGCACAGTACGCCGAACGCTGTCTAGGGATGCCGACATATCGCCTCGACTTCAAAGCGCTACGTCGTGGAGCACCGCACTTTGAAAATGTGGCTTGCCTATCCTCGCCGGAGGTGGTGTGCATCGGAGGCCAACGCGGCGGGCGCCGGTTTGAGACTCATGTTCTACGCGGTCGTAGTTGATCGCGATAGCGATCGCGTGGTGTGCCGGAAGTCTCCGTTTTCGCCAACTCGCGCCGCGCCTCGGTAGCAAAGTGACCTATTGAGACCATCTCGCCGAACGAGATGGCCTCAATATGCCAGTCCTGGGACTCAGGCGCGTGCTTCGCCGCAGGCGGACCTTTCGGCTCGGGTCGCTTCAGACCGAAGCCTTCTTGATCTGCTCCAGCACGTCGCCGCCGAACTTGCCGACGAATTCCTTCTCGACCTCGACCTGGACGATCTTGGCGAAGGCGTCACGGTCTGGATTCTCGACCGCCTGCATGCCGGCTTTCTTGAGGGCGTCGAGGCTGCCGGCCTCGGTATCCTCGTTCATCTGGCGCTGCTGAACGGCGCAGGCGGCCGCGACCTCGACCAGGATCTTCTGGAGATCGGCCGGGTGCGCGTCGAACTTCGTCTTGTTCATCACGACCGGGCCGGTGGTGAAGGCGTGGCGGGTCAGCGAAAGGTGCTTCTGAACCTCGTTGAACTTGGCGTTCAGGATCAGCGTGACCGGGTTCTCCTGACCGTCGACGGCGCCGGTCTCGAGCGCGGTGAAGAGTTCGGTGAAGGCCATCGGGGTCGGCACGGCGCCGAGCAGCTGGAAGGCGCGGATATGGGCCGGGTTCGGGGTGGTGCGGATCTTAAGACCCTTCAGATCAGCCGGAGCGGCGATCGGGCGCTTGCTGTTGGTCAGGTTGCGCCAGCCGATTTCCCAGGTCGAGAGCGCCTTCAGGTTCGAGCCCTCGAGATCCTTGCGCAGGCCCTCGCCGATCGGGCCGTCCATGACAGCGCCGGCATGCTTGCGGCTCTGGAACAGGAAGGGCAGGTCGAGCACGTTGAGCTTGGGGGCGAGGCCGGTGAAGAACGGGTTGCCGGTCAGGCAGATGTCGAGCGAGCCGCCGCGCACCGCGCTGATGGTCTGCGAGTCGGAGCCGAGGGCGCCGTTCGGGAAGACCTGGACCTCATACTTGCCGCCGGTGCGCTTCTTGACCTCTTCGGCGAAGATCAGCGCGGCCTTGTGCCAGCTGTCGGATTCCGGATGCGGATGGGCGAAGCGCAGGCGGGAGGCCTGGGCGAGCGCAGGGTTGCCGATCGAAAACAGCGCGATGCCGGCGCCGGCGCCCTTCAGGGCGGTTCTACGGGTCAGTGTCATCTTGTCTCTCCTAAACTTCCGGGTGAACTCAGGTCGAAGGACGGGGAGGCGCCGGCGAAACCGTCAGCGCCCATAAAAGAACTTGGCCGGGATGGTCACCAGCTCGGGAATGAAGATGAGCAGCGCCAGCACGGCGATCTGGGCGAGCAGGAAAGGCATCACCCCCTTGATCACCTTGTCCATGGAGATGTTGCCGACGGCGCAGACGACGTTCAGCACCGTGCCGACCGGTGGGGTCAGCAGGCCGATGGCGTTGTTCACGATGAACATGACACCGAAATAGACCGGGTCGATGCCGGCCTGCTTGACGATCGGCATCAGCACCGGCGTCAGGATCAGGACGGTCGGGATGAAGTCGAGCGCCGTGCCGACGACGATGACGAGCAGCATCATCGCCAGCATCAGCAACGTCTTGTTGTCGATCAGCGGGCCGAGCAGCCTGGCGACCTCGCCGGGGATGTCGGCGATGGTGATGAGCCACGCCGAGACCAGCGCCGCCGCGACCAGGAACATCACCGCGGCCGACGTCTTTAGCGCCGCGAGCATGGCCGGGCGAATATCCTCCAGCTTGAGCTCGCCATAGATGAAATAGCCAACCAGTCCGGCATAGACCGCGGCGACGACCGCTGCTTCGGTCGGCGTGAAGGCGCCGGCCTTCATGCCACCGATGATCAGGATGGGCAGGGCGAGCGCCCAGACGCCGTCGATGGCGGTCTTGGCGACCTCGCGGATGCTGGCGCGCTCGGTACGGGCGACCGGCTCGTCGCGCGCGATGACGTACCAGGTGATGACGAGCGCCAGGCCCATCAGGATGCCGGGGAAGATGCCGGCGAGGAAGAGCCTGGTGATCGAGACGCCGGCGGCGACGCCGAAGACAACGAAGCCGATCGAAGGCGGGATGACCGGGGCGATGATGCCGCCGGCAGAGATCAGGCCGCAGCAGCGGTCGAGGCGATAGCCGGCTTGCTTCATCATCGGCAGCAGGATGGCGGCGAGCGCCGCGGTGTCGGCGACGGCCGAGCCGGAGATGCTCGCCATGACCAATGCGGCGATGACGGCGACATAGCCGAGCCCGCCGCGGACATGGCCGATCAGGGAGACGGCGAGCGCGATGATGCGCTTTGACAGGCCGCCGGCATTCATCAGCTCGCCGGCAAGCATGAAGAAGGGCACCGCCATCAGCGGGAAGCTGTCGGCGCCGCTGACGAGGTTCTGTGCGAGGATCTGCGCATCGAACGTATCGAGCTCGATCATCAACGCGACGCCGCAGACGAGCAGGGCGGTGGCAATCGGCATGCCGATCGCCATGGCGCCGAGCAGCGAGCCGAGGAAGACGAAGACGGTCACTTGCTCCGCTCCTCGGCCTGCTTGGCTTCGAAGTTCGTCAGTTCCTCCGATTCCGCGCCAACCACGAGGGCGGAATCAGGCATGCGGCCGGTGACGAGGTCGAACAGCGCGATCAGGTTGAGCGCGCCGATGCCGATGCCGCAGACGAAACCTGCCGCGTAGATCACGGCGACGGGGATACCGGTCACGGGGGCGGCATTCTCGATATTGATTGCAGTTTGCGTCCAGCAGCCGATGACGACGAGCGCCATGCAGAAGAGAGACAGGCCTTCGGCCGCGAGTCGGCACCACCAGCGGCCGTTACGGCCGAGCATGGCGACAATGCTGGTCATGCCGAGATGGCCGCCATCCTTGGCGACGAGGAAGGCGCCGCCGAAGGTGAGCCAGACGAAGATCATGCGCGAGACCTCTTCCGACATGATGATGCCGGAGTTGAAGCCGTAGCGCAGGACGACATTGCCGAAGACCATCGCGATCATCACGGCGAAGCCGGCGATCAGCAGGTTCTCGACTGCCCGCAGCAGCCATGCTTGCAACGTCATGCGTGTTCTCCCGCGCCGCGGGATGGCTCGAGGCCGTACCAGCGGGCTGCATTGTCGTGAAACAGCGCGAGCCTTTCCTCAGGCTTGCGCGAGCGGGTTGCCGCCTTGAACACGTCGAAGATCGTGCCGAAGGAGGCGGTGAGGCCGTCGACGGGGAAATTGCTGGCGAAGGCGCAGCGCTCGATGCCGAAGGCGGCGATGACGCCGTCGATGACCGGCTGCTGCAGCTCCAGCGTCCAGGGTCGGCCGGGCACGCCAATGCCGGAGATCTTGGCCCGCGTATTGGGCTCGGCTGCGAGGCAGTCGAGTGCGGCGCGCCAGGCCTTGAGCGCCTCCCGGCTGCGGTCGGAAGGCAGGCCGGCATGGTTGAGGATGATCGTGGTGTCGGGGAAATCCCGCGCCAGCTCCGCGGCCTCGGCGAGATGCCACCAGAAGACCTGCAGGTCGAAATGCAGGCCGGCGGGGCCGAGCCGGGCATAGCCGTCGCGCCAGCGCTGATCCCGCATCGAGCCCTTTGCGGCGAAAGCGGCCGTATGGGCCTCGCGGCTGGTGGCCGCCGGCTTGTGGCGGACGCTGCGCACTTTGGGCATGGCGTGATAGGCCGCGACGACCTCGTCGACATCGGCGCGGTCGAGCCAGATCTGCCCGATCAGTCCGGCGGCCAGGCCGTCGGCATCGAGCCCACTCGCCCAGCGCATCTCGCCGATCGGATCCTTCGGATCCCACTCGCCTTCCATCAGCACGCTGCCGACGACGCGGTGGCCGGCCGCCGCCTGCCGGTAGTCCTGCGGCATGAAGTTGCGGCACAGCGCCGAATAATCGCCGTAGCGGAACGTGCTCAGCCGATGGTCGCTGAGCCAGGGATGATAATTGTGGTCGAGGTCGAAGAAATGATGGTGGGCGTCGATGATCGGCAGGTCGGCATCGTCACCCGACGCAAGGAAGCGCGCGCGCTGTTCAGCTGACACCATGGCGACCGAACCCGGCCTAGCCTGCCGACCGCGCCAGCAAGGCGGACCCGGCAACAGTGATGGAGAGCGAGCGAGCGGCTAAGCGATCTATGCGCCACAAGCGTGCAGCGGGGCACGACATCGCAATCTCCTGGCGTTCCTCAAAGGCTTCCGTGGTGCGGTTACGTTGCGCCACCTTATTTTTTTGTATGCTGCATACTGCACATCGGACATCGCGAGTCAAACTCCGGCCGCGCCAAATCGGCGCCGCCGACAGGGAGATGAGGCGGCGCTGGACGCGGGCGATGTCGCTGGTTTGAAGCTGTGCCGGGTCGCTCAGCCGGCCACGCCGTAGAACTCGCGATACCAGGCGACGAAGCGGGCGATGCCCAGCTCGATCGGGGTATCCGGCCGGAAATCGGCGCGCGCGGCGAGGTCGCGGACATCGGCATAGGTCGCCGGCACGTCGCCGGGCTGCATCGGCAGATGCCGCTTGACCGCGTTCTTGCCGCAAGCCTGCTCGATCACGGAAATAAAACGGTCGAGCCCGACCGGCGTGTGATTGCCGATATTGTAGATGCGGAAGGGCGCTGCCGCCGAAGCCGGATCGGGCGAGGTCGTGTCGAAATCAGGATTTGGTGCCGGCGGCAGGGAAGCAAGGCGCACGATCGCCTCGCTGACATCGTCGATATAGGTGAAGTCGCGGCTCATCCCGGCCTCGGCATAGACATCGATCGGCCGGCCTTCGAGGATCGCCTTGGTGAACTTGAAATAGGCCATGTCCGGCCGACCCCAGGGGCCATAGACCGTGAAGAAGCGCAGGGCTGTCGCCGGTATGCCGTAGAGGTGGGCATAGGAATGGGCCATCAGCTCGTTGGCCCGTTTGGTCGCGGCGTAGAGCGAGACCGGGTGGTCGGCGCTGTCGTGCTCGCTGAACGGGACCTTGGCATTGGCGCCATAGACCGAGCTCGACGAGGCATAGATGAGATGGCTGACCGGATGCTGTCGGCAGGCCTCCAGCACCGAGAGAAAGCCGTCGAGGTTGGCATGGGCATAGGCGCGCGGATTGTCGAGCGAGTAACGCACGCCCGCCTGCGCTGCGAGATGGATCACCGCGTCAGGCTTGTAGGCCGCAAAGCTGGCTTGCAGCGCGTCGTAATCGGCGATGTCGATCGGTTCGAATGAAAAGCCGTTGCGCGGCAGCAGCTGGTCGAGCCGGGCCTGTTTCAGCGCGGGGTCATAATACGGCGTTAAATTATCGATTCCGAGGACCTGGATACCTTGATTCAGAAGAGATTCGGTGACGTGGAAACCGATAAAACCAGCCGCGCCCGTGACGAGCGCGCGTCGGGCCGGGGCATTCGTCATGGCAGATGGCGCTGTCGAGGGAGGGTAGAAAACGACCATGTATGAACCGCCGCCAGTGAGTACATCAATGTGCCTTTCTCGATAAAAGCGGTTTTATCCGATTCCACGCTTTCGAGGCCTATAAGATATTGTTGACTGGCTTCACAGGTAGCTCGCAGCGCATAAATGGTTGGTGGGGCTGAGTGAGCACGTGCTTTTTTCACAACGTGATAGCGGTGAAAATGGATTGTGTTGACCGATCCCACCGAGCAGGGCACTCATTGCGCAAAACTGAGCGAGCTGCAGGCCGAGTGCGTCAGTAGGAGCCTCCTGCGTACCGTTTCAGCAGGTTGAGTTTCGGTAATCGCATTGGGTGTTTCACTGGGGATCGTTCAGTGGTGAGTTTTTTTAAGTATAAATCCGATACTAAAATAAGCGGCGAGGAGATAAGAATAGCGATATCATCGATTACGGCTGAGGGCGGTGATCGTATTTATGAAAATTATAGAGAATTTAGTGATAAATTTAGTTTTCTCCTGTCGATTGACCCTGGAGATATCGATCAAATAGACGTTTATCACGGCGCGTTGAAGCACGCATTTGACTACTATTACTGGAAGTGGGATCGCCGTGCCGTTGAGCATCACCGTGTTCTTGGTAGAGCGATTGAAAAGTGGCTCGCTGCAAGCGGAAATAATATTGGCCTTGTTTGCGATCTAATTGATTTTTTCTTCTTCGTGGTGTGGTGCTTCGGCGACAGCAACACTAAGCAGTGCGAGTTCGCTGTTGGGCCTATGCGAGCAGCGTCTGCTGCTTTGTCGCGGTCGGGGCGGATTCGTTTACTCCCCTCCCTGCCCAAACATGGTCCCGCCACGAAGATCGTCTGGCTCGCCATGTTCGCGGACAGCGGCAATCCGATGAGTACCGCGCTTCAGCATTTTGCCAAGGCGCTCGAGGGATCGGGTCACAAACTCAGTGTTTATGCCTGGCGCTTCCATGACGAGGCTTTCGCAACCCGATTGCGGGAGATGGGTGGTGATTGCTGCGTCTTGGCTCGGGACACGCCTGCCGAAGCACTTGCGGCGATCGAGGGGCAACTTGCGATCGACAAGCCGCACGTGATCATTTCGGACATGAATAATGCAATTCCAACGGTTCTGTTTTCGCGCCGTGTCGCTCCAGTTCAAATCTTTCTGCAAGCGGGCATGCCCGCTTGGCCAATTCGAAATCTCGACGCGGTTTTCAACAGTTTCGGAATTGCCCCGGAGATCGCGGGCTGGGGCAATGCCAGAATGCTTGATTTCAATCCTCCCTGGGATCTGTCGACGCTAAATCAGGCCAGGTCTCCGGATCTCATCGCGCAAAGCCGGGCACGGCTTCCGGACGCTACGAAGTTGATCGGGAGCTACGGTCGACTGGTAAAGGTCACTCGTCCCTATCTCGAGGCGGCTGAGCGCATCCTGCAAAGCTGTCCGGATGCGGCTTTGATCATTGGCGGCACGGGAGACGATAGCGACATCAGGGCTTTCATCGCGGCCAGCGCGGTCGGTGGCCGCATGCACGTCGAAACGGGTTGGGTCGATGGCCATGTCTGGGGCCGGCTGATCGATGTATTCCTCGACACTTGGCCCGTGACGGGGGGCGAATCGAGCCGCGAGATGATTGCGAAGGGGCGCCCGGTGGTGACGCTTCACAGTGAGGAGATGCCCGCCATCGTCGCGCAGCGGGATTCGTCTCTGGTTGCTGCGAACTGGGACGAATTCTGCGAGATCGCCACGCGACTTCTGAATGATAGGGCTGAGTATGAGGGCGCCTGCAGGCGTTCACAGGCACTGGCCGAGCGGATGAGCGATACAAAAGCCTTTGCCAAAAAAATCATAGCAGATATTTCCACCGTCGTTGCCGACGCTCGGCGACGGCCTATCGGGTTCCGATTTTTCGGGCGTTGAATCGAAGAGTGAAGTGAGAGCGGTCCTTAGTATGGCAGCCTTTTCCGATGGCCGAGACGACTTCGATGCAGCCCTCATTCCCGGCATGCGGACGCGGCTCGAAGAGGGATATCGCCGCTTTCGCGCGGCGGAGCGAGTTGCCATGGCTCAGAATGCGCCGCCCGCTGCCGGCGGGCTGACCGGAAACTACTTCGAACGCAATTGTCCGAATTGTGCTGCGCCTGCGCCTGGAGAGGCTGCTCTGCAGGCGCACGGTCTTGACGTCATCAATTGCCCCTCATGCCGGATGACCTATACCCGCCAGGTCATGGATGAGGCCGCCGATGCGGTCCGGTACCAGGCGTCCGAAATTGACGACGAAGCCATGAATCTGCACTCGCTCGGTGCCTTCCTTGAGCTCGAATCGACCCGCGCGCGCTATTACCTCGACCGGATCGGCGGGCTGAATCCGCAAATGGGCTCCATGCTCGAGATTGGCTGCGGATCGGGCACATTCATCGTTGAGGCAGGGAAGCGCGGTTGGGATACCCTCGGCATAGAACCGAGCACTGCGGCTGCCGCTCTGGCGCGGCGGCGTGGCGCGAAGGTTGTCGAGGGCTACTTTCCGCGCGACGTCCCGGCGGATCGTCGCCTGTTCCAAACGATAGCGGTTCTCGACGTTCTTGAACATTTTGCCTATCCGCGTCGCTTGTTGGCAGCGGTTAGGGACTACCTTGAGCCAGGCGGACGCCTTTTCATTCAAGTTCCCAATTGGGACAGCCTTTTGGTTCAATTGGAGGGCGCGACCAGCAGCACGGTTTGCCCTGGACATTGGTCGTACTTCACCCCGCAGACGCTGGCCGACATGCTGGCTCGCGAGGGCTATCGGGCCGTGTTCGTCGAGACCGTCGTGAGCGAACTCGACCGTGTCGCCCATTTTTCCAAGGCCGAACAACTGGCGACGATCAAGCGACTGCGTCCCTCTGCCGAAGTGACACCGCCGGCTGGTGGCAGCAATTTTATGACAGAAGTGGTTCTCACGCCTGCTCAGCTCCACGGCCTGAAACTCGGGTACAAGTTGATTGGGCTCTTTGAGCGGTCTTGAGCGAGGGGGGCGGCGTTGCGTCTGCCGGTCCAACGCTGAGGGCCGCTCGGGCATGAGCAGAGTTTTCCAGGCACGAGGTGGCAGGCAATGTCGATGAAGCGAGTCGCGATTATTCAGTCATGTTACATACCCTGGATCGGGTTTTTCGACATGATAGGACGATGCGACGAGTATATCATTTTCGATCAGGTTCAGTTTGTGAAGCGCCATTGGCATAATCGCAACAAGATCAAAACTCCGAGGGGTGCGGAGTGGTTGACGGTCCCGGTCATTTCGAAATCGCGATCAGATCAACCGATCGAGGAAGTCGAGATTTCCGAGCCTTGGGCCGAGCGGCATTGGCGTTCGATTGCGGTAAACTATCAGAAGGCTCCGTTTTTCGCAGCCGAAAAGGAAAAGGTGCGCGGCTGGTTCGATGCCGTTGACGGCATGAAGCGGCTTACCGAAGTCAATACCTTCCTGCTCAAGGAGTTGGTTGGCTATCTCGGGCTGAGCGTAAGCGTCGTCAGCGATCGGATCTACCAAGCTGACGGGCGTAGCAGTGAGCGCCTCCTCAATCTCTGCCGGGCGGCGGGCGCGACACACTACGTGAGCGGGCCGAGTGCGAAGAGCTACCTCGACGAGACTCTCTTCGAGCAGGCCGGTGTTACGGTAGAATGGATGAACTATGGCCCGTACGAGTCCTATCCACAACTGCACGGCGAATTCGATATTGCGGTTACGATTTTGGACCAGATTTTCAATCGCGGTCCGGACCTTTTGAAAAGCCCGAGCATCCGGTCGGGTGGCTTCAACACTGAGCGATTAGTTGGCTCGATGACAAACTAGTGCGGGATGCGGGAAAATGGTTCCGCATTTCCGCATCGTGCTCTAGACGTTTAAAGCCGTGCATCAGCGAATGGAATACGCAATGTCCGATCCTGTCTCTGCTCAGATTCTCTCGGAGGTCGGACAGTACTACACGAACAAGCTGCGCACATTCGGCGCGACACCCAATGGAGTCGACTGGCGGGATGAGGCCAGCCAGCATCAGCGCTTCGCACAATTGCTGCGTCAACTCGATCGCTCTCAACCTGTGTCGATCGTCGAAATCGGTTGCGGCTATGGTGCTTTGGTGGAGTATCTTCGTCTGAGCGGCCTACAGTTCAGCTATGTGGGCTGTGACATCTCGCCCGATATGGTCGCTGCGGCTGAGGCCGCCTATGCGGACGACCCTGCCGTCTCCTTTACCCTTGGCACGGAAGCAGCCGAGCCTGCGGATTACGTTTTGGCGAGCGGGATTTTTAATGTCCGTTTCGGGTATGACGATGCAGTGTGGACCGATTTCGTCCATTCGACGCTTGACGCGATGGCTGCGAAGGCGCGACGCGGCTTCGCATTCAACGCGCTGACAGGGTTCTCGGACGCTGATCGGAAGGAAGCCCGGCTCTGGTATCCCGATCCCGGCCAATTGTTTAATCACTGTGTCGCACGCTATGGACGCAATGTTGTTTTGATGCATGATTATCCGCTTTACGAGTTCACGATCTCTGTAACGACGGCCAAGCTATGAAACCGCTTATCATCTTCGGCGCCGGCGATATCGCTGAACTGGCCGATTTCTATTTCCGCCGTACGCTGGACCGCGAGGTCGCGGCGTTCGTCGTCGATGCGGCCTTTCTTAAGGGAGACACGTTGCATGGTCGTCCGCTGATCGCGCTTGAAGAGGTCGCAAAGGCTTTTCCGGCTGATGGGCACGAGGCATTCGTTGCCGTCTCCTACGCGAAGATGAATCGCCTGAGAGCCGACAAGGCGGCCGCCTTTCGCGAGGCCGGCTATCGGCTTGCGAGCTATGTCAGCCCGAAAGCCACTGTGCTGACCGAGACGATTGGCGAGAATTGCTTCATTCTCGAGGATAATACGCTGCAACCGTTTTGCCGGATCGGCGACAATGTCACCCTCTGGAGCGGCAACCATATCGGCCACCATTCGGTCATCGAAGACAATGTCTTCATCTCGTCGCACGTCGTTGTGTCGGGTGGCGTGACCATTGGCGCCAATAGCTTCATCGGCGTGAACTGCACCATCGTGGACCATATTGCGATCGCGCCGTTCACCCTGCTGGGGGCCGGTTGCATCGTTCAGGCGAATACCGACCCCGAGGGCGTATATTCTCCGGTAGCGACGATCGAGAAGCGCAAGGTGCCGTCGACACGTTTAAAAATCTGAACGGGGCGGCGATGGCTCAGATCTGGCGACCACTGGGGCGTGTGGTTGCTCCTATCTCGAACGGCTCCTGGTGGCATTCCCATGCGTCCTACCCAACGCCGCTGGCGCGCGACGATGGCAGCGTGAGGGTGTTCTTTTCGGTTCGGGACGCGGCGAGCCGATCGTGCCTTGCGAGCGTGGATATCGCTCTCGACGGTGCCGAGTTCTCCGTGCAGGGCGCGGTTCGCGGCCCGCTCTTCACCCCGGGCGCACGCGGCGCCTTTGACGGCGACGGGGTCACGGTGACCAGCATCGTGCCGGATGGCGATCGCCTGCTTGCCTATTACTTGGGCTGGATGGTTGGCGCATCGGTGCCTTTCTCGAACTTTATTGGCCTTGCCGTCGGGGACGCCGAGGGGGAGCGCTTCGAGCGCGCGAGCGTGGTTCCCGTGATCGGGCGCACGCCCGCAACTCCCCTGACCCTGGGATACCCTTGGGTGCTGCGGAACGACCAAAGCTGGCGCATGTGGTTCGGCAGCCATTTGTGCTGGGGCGCGCAAGGCCTTGAGATGGTTCACGTCATTCAGCAGGCGACCTCGCCGGATGGCCGTGTCTGGTCGCCGCAGGACCGCATCGTGATTCCGCTGGCCGGCGAGAACGACCCGGCCGAGTTCGCCGTGTCTCGCCCCGCCGTCCTTCGCGAAGAGGATGGAACGTTCTCGATGTGGTATGCCAGGCGCAGGCCTGGCTACGAACTCGGCTTCGCTGCTTCGGCCGATGGTCTGCACTGGCAGCGAAGCGATGACAATGTCAGATTTGCCGGCGCGGCAGGGGATTGGGAGGATGCTGAACGCACCTATCCGGCCGTCTTCGATCATCACGGGCGGCGCTATATGCTCTACAACGGCAACGGCTATGGCCGTACTGGCTTCGGAATTGCCCTGCTGGAGCGCTGAGTGGACACTAGATGATCCAGCCTCCCGTGCTTCAACTTCGACGAACACACTTGTTGTTGCGCTCGCCAGTCTCTAAGGCGTTTGCAATGCCCGGGTGCTTCCGTCGGTCAGGGGATGCTCGGATGGTCTTGTTCCTGGATGTGATTTTGGCGAGATAAGCTATTGATTGCGGATACCAAAAGAACACTGCAGGATTCGGCTTTGCTACCCATGCTCGCTGTATTCTGTATTACCATAGCCGTCATTTTGTTTGCTCCAGTACAGATTTTTCCGCCGCCGGGTTGGGTCGATCCGGCGATGTATATCGGCTATTTTCTGGACTATCGGAATCTTCTGGCTGAATTCGGCCAGAGCTACCACTCGGCGAGGTTGCCCTTCGTTTTGACCGGCAGCTTTCTCTATGGAGTTTTTGCGCCGCGTATCGCGGGCGAGCTGTTGGTTATCCTATTCTCCTGCCTTGCGATGGCGGGTTTCTATGGGGTCGTCGCCAAATTTCATGGCCGCCTTCCCGCGATTTTCATCTGTTGCTGGCTGGCGCTCAATCCGCTCTGGATCGCCACTATGGCGCGTGGCTACGTTGACGGTCCCGCCATGTCTTTCGTTTTATTGGCTCTCGCCCTCATGGCGTCGGCGGGGGGGACACGTACCTGGAGGTTTATCGCCGCCGGCGCCCTGATCGCGCTTGGTGCTGCGACGCATCCGATCACTGTGCTGCTTTCCGGATGTGGGGTGCTGGCGCTGCTCGCGATGTCGTGGCGGTCATGGCGGGACTCAGGGATCGCGATCCTCGCATTGGGCGCGGGCTTCACCCTGGCGCTCGCGGCGCTGGGTTTCGTCAGCCTCGCGTTGGGCGGGAAATTCCTGTTCGTCCTGGCTGACCAAAATGCGATCACGCGCTCGTTCAAGGGGTTCGGCTCGAATTACCAGCTCCGCTGGGGCGAATGGGTGCCGATGAACTACCGGGTCCTTGGGCCGGTCTTCGCGCTTATCGTCGCGGGCGCGACGATTCTCCATACCCGCCGCCTCGGAGGAACGCCGCAGGCAACTTGGCTCGGCCTCGCGCTGTTGCTCGGCCCGGTCGCATTCCTGCTCTATTGGGATTTCGTCATCGGGGGCGCGGCGCTTCAATCATCGTTCTACACCGGCTACCTTTTGCCGGGACAAGCGCTCATTCTCGCAGGCGCTGCCAGCGTTGTGACGCGGTTCGATCCGGAACAGAAGTCCTCCTCATGGAAGGCGATCATTCTCCTGCTTGGTGGCGGCGCGCTTCTGGCGATCAGCCTCGCCCCGCATTTGTGGAATCTCGAGGCCTCCGTCGTCCAATACCGCTACAAGTGGCTCTTTCTCTTCAGCAGCCTGGCTCTGCTGCTGGGGGCCCTCTTCATGTTGCGCTGGCGCCCGGCTCTCGCTGGGCTGGGTCTTCTATTCATCCTGCTTGCCGTCGTGAACAGCGACACGCGCCGCATCTTCCGGCCGGCTGGAGCCCCTGATTTCGGCGCCTATCTCACGACGACTGCTCGCGTCAGCAGCTTCGTCAAGGGGCTAGGGTTGGGCGACCGGCGGCTCCTGTTCTGGTTCGACCGCGAAAGCTATTCCGACACCAGTCCACATCTCGCCTTCTGGACGGATTATTCGCTGCGTTTCGGGACGACGATCCTGCGCCTGAATTACTGGGACAGCCTGGCCTCCGCCTGGTTGTGGGACAGTTCCATGCTGGGGGCAGAGATGCCCAGTTTCGACGCCCACGCAGGCAATATGCTGCAGGCTTCTGCGTCTCCAACTTCGGTCGCGCTTCTGTGCCGGGTCGCAATTGAATGTGATGCGGGGCGCGATAGGCTGGAGCAGCGGGGCTATCGATTGCAGCTGCGCGGCCTCACGCCAGTCGAAGAGCCCGGGATCTCCCCGTTCTTCATTCGCGTCTACGATCTCGACGGCCCCCAGCCCGGGGCGCAGAGCTGATCGGCCGCTGCTCGGGTCAGCCGAGTCGATGCTCCATGAAGCAATGCGTATAGGGAAAACGTAGGTAGTCGTGGTGGATGAAGGTCTCCACCTGCGGGAAGATGCTGCGCGACAGCATGGCATAGCCCATCTCGTCGCGCACGTTGCGGCCGGAATCGTTGCGGATGAGAAAGCGCGCGATGGCCGGCTGGTTCTCGATGAAGACCGGGTCGACTGTCAGGAAGCGGCCGTTCGGCCCGATCACTGAGCGGACCAGCTTCAGCAGCGACCTGACCTCGTCATCCTCAAGATGATGCAGCAGTCCGAGCGCGAGCACGAGGTCATAGGGTTCGGCGCTGAGGCTGGCAGCAGCGCTGAAATCGCCAGCGTGAAACAGCCCGGCCTCGCCATGGCTGGCCTTGGCCTTGGCGATATGGCGTGGATTATGGTCGATGCCGACATAGCGCACATCGCTCGGCAGGTCGGGCAGGATGGCGGCGCTGCCGCAGCCGAGATCGAGGATGCGACTACCCGGCTCCGGCCTGATGAATTCCCGGACCAAGCGCTTGCGGCCCTTCGCGGCGCCGAGCGCGTCCTGGAACGCGGCATAGAATTTCGGCATTCCGACAAGGCGATAGATACCGCTCGTCCATTCCGCCATGGCCGTTCTCCCAAGGACGCCGCCAAGCCGGCTGGGCGTCCAGCGCCCGGCAAGCCATCTGAGACCGCCGCTGTCAAGCGCCGCGGCTTGTTCGCCGCCGACCCAGCGTGTAAGAGATCGCGGGCTCGAACTGCTTTGTCCGGCGAGATAATCAATTGAACGCTCTTAGCAAAGACGAAATCGCCCGGATCGTCGATAAATACCAGGCTCGATTGTCCGAGCATGGTTTCGACGTTGCGGCGCTCAAGTCGGGCGGCGCTCCGAAGCAGTACATCCGTCACAGTCTTCATGCGGGAATTTTTGACCTGGCCGGCCGTCGTGTCCTCGATGTCGGCTGCGGGATCGCGATGTTCTATCGCTTCCTGCGTAATGCCGGCATCGACATTGCCGCCTATGTCGGTATCGATATCGTCGAACCGTTCCTGGACTATGACCGCAAGCTCTTTCCCGAGGCGCAATTCCTCGCGCGCGACATCTTCCAGGAGCCGGTCGACGATCTGGCTCCCGATGTCGTCTTCATGTCGCAGCTGTTCAATGCGCGCTACGAGGCGGATAACAATGAGAGTGTCGCCAGGGAGGCGCTGGCGCGGATGTTTGCTGCCGCGCGCGACGGCGTGGTGGTCGATTTCATGACCAGCTATGTCGATTATCGCGAGCCGGAGCATCATTATTTCGAGCCTGAGGAGATGTTGCGCTACGCCAAGACGCTGACGCCCTTCGTCTCGCTGCATCATGATTACCTGCCGTTCGAGTTCACCCTCGCGCTGCGGCACAGGCCGCGCCTGGAAACGCCACCGGCCGACGATATCCGCGCCTATGACTGACGGATCACAGTCTCCTTCCACCGGAGACGGGGGCGGGCTTCATGCCAATTCCAGCTGGCGCGACGCCTTCGTAGCCTTCGCCGTCGCCCGCACCGGTCTTCCGACCACACGCGTGCGGCAGGTCGTCGAGACCTGCGCGGCCGAGGTCGAGGTGGGCTTGCGCCTGCTCGGAGGATACCTGCGGCCGGGTATCCGACTTCTCGATGTCGGCGCTGGAATTGGCTTGCTCGCCTTCGAACTGCGCCGGCGTGGCTACGAGATCGTCGCGCTCGAACCCGGCGCCAACGGCTTCGGTGACAGTGCCCGCATCGGCGAGGCGCTGCGTGCCTTCGTGCCGGAGCATGACGTCGCGGTGATCGACCGCGAGGCAAGCGGACTCGATCCGGTGAGCGATGGCGTCTTCGACCTGATCTTCTCGGTCAACGTGCTTGAACACATCCCCGATCTCGAGGTGAACCTCGCAGCCATGCTCGGTGTCCTCGCGCCGGGCGGTCAGATGCTGCACACCTGCCCGAACTATCATGTCCCCTACGAGCCGCATTACGCCATGCCGCTGGTGCCGGGCTTTCCCCAGGCGGTGACCTGGCTGCGCCCGCAATTGCGCGAGGACGAGGTTTGGCGTTCGCTGAACTTCATCACGACGAGCCGGGTCCGCCGCTTCGCCGGATCGACCGGCCTGAGCGTCGCCTTCGAGCCTGGCCTGCTGCACGCCACGATCAGCCGTATCGACACCGATCCGAGCTTCAGCGCCCGTCATCCCGGCCTGGTGCCGGTTATCTACCGGGTCATGCAGCGGCTCGGGCTGATCGGCCTTCTGCGTCATTTGCCACCAGCGCTGGCCACCCCGATGAGTTTTCGCCTCTGGCGCACCTCGACTGGACAGAACTCATGAGCCCGGCGGACACGCCCGACACGATTCGCGTTGCCGTAACGGGAATGGGCAACCCGCTCGGCCAGAACATCTTCAAGGCGCTGAAAATGTCGCGCCTGCCGCTCGAATTATTCGCGCTCGATTCAAACCCGTTCTCCGCGGGCTTCTTCGGCGGGGCGACGCCTATCCTGTGTCCGCGCGCCGATGCGTCGGGCTATGTCGAGGAGCTGGTCGCTTTTCTGCGGCGAGAGCGCATCGCCATCGTCTTCTTCGGTACTGAGGCTGAGCCGGCAAAATTGCGCGGTGACAAGGCGCGGATCGAGGCCGAGAGCGGCGCCGTCCTGATGCTCAACGACAGCGCCGTGCTCAACGTCGCCGACGACAAGTACCTGACCGCTTGCGCGCTTGCCGCGGCTGGCCTCGACCATCCGGCCTCGGCTCAGGCCGAGGACAGTGAAGCGGTCGAGGCACTGATCGCGCGGGTCGGCTTCCCGCTGATCGTCAAGCCGCGCAAAGGCTCAGCCTCCCGTGGTCTTGCCCGCATCCGCGGGCGCGACGAGCTCGCGGCACAATTACGGCCCGGCGCGGTGGTGCAGGAGTGCTTGCTGCCGGATGATGCCGAATACACCGTCGGCATCTATCGCTGTGGTGACGGCCGGATTGCGGCCACGACGGTGATCCGGCGCGATCTCGATTTCGGCCTGACATACCGTGGCGTGGTGCTGCAGCATGATGCCATCGCCGCCTATGCCGGCAAGGTCGCGACCGCGCTCGACGCCAAGGTCTCGTGCAATGTTCAGCTGCGGCTGACGCCGCGCGGCCCGGTCTGTTTCGAGGTCAACCCGCGCTTCAGCAGCACCACCCCCGTCCGGGCTCATTTCGGGGTCAACGAACCCGAGCTGGCGATTCGCGAATACGTGCTGGGCGAGACCTTGCCGCCGATCAGCGCCCGCTCCGGCGCAGTCATGCGCGAATGGCGCGAGGTCTATCTCGAGGCAGACGAGTTCGAGGCCGCTTTGCAGCGTGATCTCTCGACCTGGAAGGGCAGGCCATGACACGGCTGGGGCTGATCGCCGACGTCCACGGCAATCTGCCGGCGCTGGAAGCGGTGATCGCGGCCGCTGGCCCGGTCGATGCTTGGCTCTGCGCCGGCGACATTGCCGGGCACCTGCCGCTCGTCGACGAAGTTGCGGCGCGTCTGCGCGCGCTGGGGGCGCATTGCATCAGGGGCAACCACGATATGGCGCTGTTGGAGGGGTTCGGCATTCCCGGCAGTTCGGCCGCGACGCGCGCCCTGCAATTGCAGCGACGCTATGTGAGCGAAGAGACCCGCGCCTGGCTCGCCAGCCTGCCGGAGCGGCTCGACCTGACATTCGATGACTGTACTCTGACGGTGCTGCATGGCGGCCCGGATTCCCCCCTTGAGCAGAAGGTCACAAGTGTGACCGAGGCCGTGCGCGCCTTCGCCAGCGGCCGTGTGCTCGTGCTCGGCCATACCCACCATCATCTCCATGAAGTCGGCGACGATTACGCGGTGCTCAACCCGGGCCCTGTCGGTTTGCCGGCCGACGGCGTCGCCTGCGCCCGCGCCATGGTGCTCGATCTGCCGGCGCGCTCCATGCACGAGATCGCAGTCCCGTACGATGCAACCCCGGTCCTCACCCGGATGGCCGAGCTCGGTTATGACGAGCGATACGCCAATTGTCTCGCCAGCGGGCGCTGGAGCGGCTTTTCTGGCAAGGCCCCGCCCGTGCCGCTGATCATCGTCGGTGCGTCGATCTACGGCGAGATGGTCGCCGAACTTGCCGCGGCGCATCCGGGTATCGCTCTCATCGGTTTTGTCGATGACGCGCCCGGTCTCGCCGGACGCTCCGTTGGCGGCGTGCCTGTGCTTGGGCGCCTCGCTGATCTTGCTGCGCTCGCCGACGAGCACGGAGTAACCGACGTCGCCGTGGCGATCGGTGACAACGACGCGCGCCGGCGGGTGGCGGAGACAGTCAAGCGTCAGGGAGTCAGGCTGGCGCGGCTGGTCCACCCGCAGGCGACCGTGTCGCCGAGCGCCCGTCTGGCCCAGGGCGTGATCGTCGATGCGCAGGCCTATCTCGGTCCCTATTGCGCAGTTGGCGAGGGCGTCTCGATCTGGCCGGGGGCCACGATCAGCCACCATACGCGGATCGGCGCTTATGCAGCGGTGAAGCCGGGGGCCTCGATCGGCGGGCACAGCGTGATTGCCGAGGAGGTCAAGATCGAGCTGGGGAGCGTGACGCCTTCCTATTCGACGGTGGGTGGCAGCCCGGCCTGAGTTCCGGTCTCGGAAAAGCAGGAAAGCACCGCAATGCCGGCTGGCGCCAGTTTGGCGCGAATCTGGTCGTTATAGCGCGCGTTCACAGTCAGCAGCACCGCGTCGACCGGGCTCCCCTTCAGGACGTCAGGATGATGAACCGGGATGCCGTGCTTGATTGTTCCGATCTTGTTGGGGTCTTCGTCGAGGCACATCACGATGTTCGCCTCGCCGAGGGCGGTGTGGCACATCAACAGGCTCAGCACCTCGGCGGAGCCATACACGGCCAGGGAGTGGCCGGAAGCCTGGGTCAGCAGATCATCGACTCTGGCGAAAATGCCCAGCCAATAGTCGCGATTGGCGAACTGCATCTTGCGCCAGCCCGCGAATTCCGACCCATTCTCCGGTTCTGCGACCGATTCTGCCACCCTGCAGGCGAAGAGCGCCGCACCCCGGTTGACCGGGTGATGGGATTTCACCTCCTCGATCGAGAGACCGTGGCGCCGAAGCACGCGCGCGACATGGCCGATCGAGAAATGCCAGACATGCTCGGCGAAGAAGAGGTCGTAGCCGCCTTCGTCCTGGATCGGGAGGCCGAAGATGATGCGACCGCCGGGGCGGCAGGCGCGCTTGAGGACGGACAGAAAGGCATCCAGATCCTCGACATGCTCCAGGACGTTGTAGGAGAAGAGAAAATCGGCCGTTGGCAGGCTCTGGTCCGACGACAGGATCAGGTCGTTGCGAACGTCGAGGCCCTTGGCCCGCGCCAGCCCGGCGGCATGCTGGCTGCCTTCAAAACCAACGACCTGCAGATCAGGGCCGGCTTCCTGAAAGCGCCGAAGCACGTTGCCTTCACCGCAGCCGATCTCGACGATTGTCGTGGCATCGCCTGGGAGGAGCGTGGCCAGCCAGTCGAAGATGACCTTCGAGCGCGGTACGGGACCGTCGGCCGTATAGAACAGGTGCTCTTCGCGACCATAGGTGTTGAGCTGGTAGGCCTCGCCATAGAGCTCGCGCAGCTCGTCATCGCTCAGGGCGCGGGCATTCGCGACCACGCCGCAGGAGGCGCACACGATCTTGGCCAGATGGCCGGGCGCGATCCGCTGGTCGCCGGTCAGGAGGCGACCGCTGCGCGACTCGTAGAATGGCTCCCATGCCGTACCGCCGCAGGAGGGGCATTTCCGGCTCATGCCCGTTTCCCCTTCGCCGGCAGCGCGTCCGGCACCGGGCTCGCCCGCAGGATGTCGCGGGCTGCGTCGCCGCACCAGAGCAGGGTGTCGAGGCTGGAAAGGTGGCTGACGAAAGCATGCCCGCCCTGATCATAAGGCTGTGGCCGGTAGTTCTGGAACACGACCTCGATGCCGGCGGCGCGGAAGCGCTCGATATCGATGAAATCCGCCGCCACCGCCCCATCATAGAGCACGGTCGCGCCGTGATGCAGGCAGAGGTCGATCAGGCGCTGGTTCTTATCGGTCGAGACAATGCCCGCCTCCGAACTCCGGGTGACTGGTGTCCTGATGTCGTAGGCCTCAACCAGCATCGCCATGATCTCATAGTTCAGGTCGACAAGGAGTTCGTGCCCTCCCTCGAGGATCGCCTGCAACCGGGGCAGATAGCGCTTGGTGTGGGGAGCGCGCGCATACCAGGGCTTTAGCTTGTTGATTATCTTGCGAGCCCAGCGTGGGTCGTCGCTGATTCGGACATCCTTGATCGGGAGCTTCTCCGCCTGGGCTCGGACAGGCACGGTGAGATATTCGGGTTTGCCGGTGGCATCGAGCACGCGGTTTCGATTGCGCCAGTCTTGACCGGTGTATTTCACGTCGTCGAGATAGACGAAGATATCGGCTAAGGCCATTTGCTCGAGATAACCGAGCCAGGGAAGAAAACTGGGTTGGATGGTCACCAGGATCATACTGTCGCCTGTTCGAAGAAGTTATTGATGATCGTAGCGGTGCGATCGACCATCGCCTCATCGGTCGAGTGATCGACCCAGAGATTGACGATTCTGGCCGCGAACCGCTCGGCCTCGGGGTAGAGGCTGCGCGACTCTGGCGCAAACATCCGGTTCACCGGTGGATACCAAGTGCTGGCGCTCAACCCAATCTGCCGCAGCCGGGCGACGAGTGCATCGCGGCGTTCGGGCGGGACCAATAGCGAATGGCGCCAAACCGCCTCGCCTTGCCGTGCGGGAGCGTGGGTGACGCCCGGCGCGCGGATAGTGGCGCGGTAGCGGGCCGACAGCAACCGGCGGCGGGCAATGTCCGCCTCAAGCTGGTCGAGCCCGGGAGCGAGACGCGTGGGCCAGCTTGCGTCAACGCGAAACAGCGCTTGAGGCCGGTACCGGGCATAGGCGCCGCGCTGCGCCGCCTCATCGCCAGCCTGCCGCGCAACGCGCAATGTGGCTTCCAGTTCCGCGATGGCCGCCAGATGCCCGGTGTCGGCAAGTGGCATTTCGGCGATCGCGGCAGCGACACGCCCGCGCAGCGCTGGGTCGCGGATGCTGATTGCGCCGCCATGCCCGACATCGAGGATCTTGCCGCCATTGAAGGAATACAGAGCGGCATCGCCAAAGCTACCGAGCGGCTGGCCGTTCCAACTGGCGCCGAGTGCGTTGCAAGTATCCTCTACCAGGATCAGGCCGCGCTGCTTGGCAAAGCTGCAGAACGCGTCCATGTCGATTGGCCGGCCGAAATTTGCCACTGCGAGCACGAAGCGGCAATCGGAACTGTCGACCGCTTCGAGATGCGCGATCTCGGCATTCCCGTGCGCTGCGCTGACATCGTGGAATACTGGCCGCATGCCGGCCCAGATGATTCCGGCTACCGCGATGGCGCAGAGATTCACCGGTACGAGCACGCCGGAACCTGGCGGAGCGGCCTCGCGCAGGAGCGCGACCAATGCCGCCGTGCCCCGCCCGGTCCAGAGCAGATCGGGCGGCAGCGTCGGCCCCTCAACCGCGACGATCATAGCGGGCGCCATAGACGAGTTGGCGGAAGCGCAGGTTTGTGTTGATGCGTTCGAGCTTGTAGGCGATCACGCCCATCAGGCAGAACTGCAGTCCGACAACGGTCAAAAGCACGAAGAGCAGCAGGAGATTGGTGCCGAGCGCCTGCTGCCGAACGATGCCGTCGATGGTCATGCCGACCAGGCCGAGCCCACCCAGCATCAACGACAGGCTGCCGAGCCCGATCAATGTGAGGATCGTACGCGTTCCGCCCGAGAAATTCAGCAGCGCCAGCAGCAGAATATGCACTAGCGCCGCCAGGGTGTAGCGACTGCGACGGCCCGAATCGGGGATGTCGAGCTCGATTTCCTGTACGTGCAGGCCCAGCAGTGCCGTCAGGATCGGCAGGTTCTGGGCGAGGATGTCGGCCTCGACGATCGTCTCGACGACATGACGGCGATAGAGCCGCAAGGGCGAGGCCGGGTCGCGCAGGCCCGCACCCGTCAGGCGGTTGACGATGAAGGACACCGCGTTCGAGCCGAGCGACCGGTACATGGTCTTTGACCGGTTGCTGCGGATACCGCTGACGATATCGAGCCTCTCGTCGGCCTGCGCCGCCGCATGCAGCAGGACCAGGCTCGGCAAGGCGGCTTTCAGATCGGCATCGGCGAGGAAGACGAAATCACCGCGCGCCTCGCGCAGACCAATGAATGTGGCGACATGCTGGCCGCTATTGATGCGCAGCGAGATTGGCCGCAGTTCAGGGAATTCCTCGGCCAGCTTTGAGAGCTCGCGCGCGGTGTTGTCGCGGCTGCCGTCGTTAACGACGATGATCTCGAAGCGGTCGTCGATGCCCGCCAGCACGGCATGGGCTTCCCGAACCAATGCCTCGATACCGCTTTCCTCATTATAGGCAGGTATGACCAGGGATATCCCGACACCTCCCGGCGCCGCGGCACCTGTCCAGCGGTCAGAGGAAGCGCTGGAACTCGGATTGCTCGACAATGCTCTCGATCTCCTTGTCGAATGAGCGCTTCGGCCGCCAGCCGAGGGCGTTCAGTCGTGCCGAGTCAATGCTGTAGCGGCGATCCTGTCCGAGCCTGTCTTCGGTGAAGCCGAAGGCTTTGGTCTCGGGCACGCCAATGATCTGGGCCAGGCGCCGCACGATCTCGATATTCTGAAGATAATCAACGCCTCCGGCATTGTAGATCGTGTTGGCGGCGCCCTTCTCGATGACGGTAAGCACCGCGTCGACCGTGTCCTCAACATGCAGCCAGCAGCGGACATAGCTGCCATTGCCATGGAGGAGAGCGGGGCGGCCACGCTTCAGGCGCGCACAGGATTTCGGAATAAGTTTCTCAGGATACTGATGCGGCCCATAATTATTGGTCGGCCGAACGATGTTGCAATCCAGATGATAGGTCCTGGCCCAGCTCATCACCAACATGTCGGCTGCCGCCTTGGTCGCCGAGTACGGATTAGAGGGTCGCAGGATGCTGGTCTCGTGATGCGGGCCGTCAAGCGCCTCACCATAGACCTCGTCGGTGCTGATATGGATGAAACGTGGTCGGTCGGCCGGCTGCTTCACCCGCACGAGCTCAAGCAGGCGCTGGACGCCAAGAATATTGGAGAGGCAGAACTTGGTGTTGTCCGAGATCGAATTGTCGACATGCGACTCCGCGGCGAAGTTCACGATCACATCGCATTCGCTGAGGTGATCCAGCGCCGCGATATCCTGTTCCTGCACGCGGTAATTCGGATGCTTCGCAAACTCTGCCCGCACCAACCGGTCGGCGGCGTAGTTAACGCGATCGACATTAATGATGTGATGGCCGGCCTCGAGGCAGCGCCGTATGAAATGCTTGCCGATGAAGCCGAAGCCGCCGGTGACGAGAATTATGCGACCAGAGCCGTTTGCGAGGTTCAGCCGTTCGGCGATCACATGATTATGAGCAAAATCCGGCTCGCTCAAAGTGTCGCTCCCAGCAAAATCCTTCGCGAGCCGCCGCACGGAAGCGAGTTCGCATCACCGTTCAAAATCAAGCGTATCCCCTCGTCGGACTGGGTCGATTGAATGGTTTTTTGCAGCATAGGCATTCAATTCAAAGCCTAGAGAAGAACGCGGTGCACCCATATCCGAAGTGCTATGAGGCATCAAGCGGTGTCACATTTGGGATGGATTTACGCAGTGCACGCCGCCGAGCGTAGCGAGTAGGCCCTTTGGGCAGCTCGTTACGAATTTGGCTGTAGCTAAATTGCCATATCCGGTATCCCACGGCTCGAAATTGCAGGACAAGGCTTGAACTGTGGACTCGTTAAGACCAGTAAGGCATCGGATTTGATGACGCTCATCAGGTGCCAAAAATGCTTGATATGACGGCAATGCGCCTTTGCTTTTGTTGTGGTAAAGAGACGCCCTTCGGCTTGGGCGAGCCTGCCCTTCCATTGGGGTGGGTCTGCGAGAGCTGTGGGCACGCGCTCCAGGAGCGTGACGGCATCCCGCTGACCGCTCCAGCACTTGCCGATACGCTGACCGGTTTCGACCCGGCCGATTTCACCTTCCTCGCCACGGCGGAACTCGATCATTTCTGGTTTGCCGCTCGCCGCCGCCTCATTATCGGGCTCGTCGATGCATATTTTCCCGAGGCGACGCGATTTTGCGAGATCGGCTGCGGGTCCGGCAATGTCATCGGCGCACTTGCCGCCAGCCGGCGCTGGAGCCGTATCGTCGGGACCGAGATCCACACCGCGGGGCTTTCGCTCGCCCGTCCGCGCCTGCCCGGGCAGGTCGAGCTCCTGCAGGCCGACGCCCGCAGGATGCCCTTGCGTCACGCCTTCGATCTTGCCGGCTGCTTCGACGTGCTGGAGCATATCGATCGAGACGAAGAGGCTATTGCGGGGATCGCGGCAGCGCTGGTTCCGGGCGGCGGCTTTATTGCCACGGTGCCGCAGCATCCCTCGCTCTGGAGCGTCTCAGACGACATAGCGCATCATCAGCGCCGCTATGTTCGCGGCGAACTGGAGGCCAAACTGGAGCGTGCCGGCTTCGAGGTCCTGTTCTCGACGAGTTACACTGTCCTGCTGCTGCCGATGATGGCGCTAGCGCGGGTGCGCTCACGCAAGGCGGCCCCGGACCAGGACCCACGCGAACTCGCTCGGCGGGAATTCAATATTCAGCCCAGGCTCAATCGCATCCTGCAGGGGATCCTCGACGTTGAGGTGAAGCTCACGCTGCGCGGTATGAGTTGGCCGATTGGCGGAAGCCGGGTAGTGGTCGCCAGGAAGCGTGCAGAAACGGGCAGCGGCAAGGGCACGAGTGTCGCTCCTCCGGCACGAAACACTGTTGCGGCTTAGCCGAAAGGACCAAGGATGGCGCAGATTACGAAGGGGGTTCGGGCTGTCCTGTCGCACCCCGCGGTCTATGATTTCGCTCAGACATTGATGGGCGCCAGCCGTAATCGCCGTTGGATGCAGGATGCATACTTCAGGGCGCGGGCCGGCGATCGCGTGCTCGATGTCGGCTGCGGCACTGCCGATATTCTAACCGTCCTGCCGGAGGTCGACTATGTCGGCTACGATGTCAGCGAGCCCTATATCGAGAATGCGCGAAGTCGTTGGGGGACGCGCGGCCGCTTCTTTGCCGCCCTGCTCGACAGCGACGCCATGCGCAGTCTGGGCGAGTTCGATCTGATCCTTGCGACTGGCCTTCTTCATCATCTGGATGACGATGAGGTCGAGAATTTATTCAAGATACTCGTACCTGGCCTCAAGCCGGGCGGACGGATCGTCACGGTGGATGGCACGTTCGTTCCCGGCCAGAACGCGGTTGCTCGCTGGATCATCTCGAAGGATCGAGGCCAGAACGTGCGCGCGCCGGACGCCTATGCTCAACTCGCCCGTAGCGCGTTCTCGGATGTCAAAGGACACCTGATCCACCGGAACTGGTTCCCCTATACCTACTGGATTATGGAGATCAGTGCGCCGATCGAAGGTCAGCGCGGACCGAAAACCCCTTCCTCTGCGTCAGAAACATTATGATCTCCAGCGGCAGCGCCCGCGACCTGTCCGTCGTGATTCCGATCTATGGCTGCGCAGGCGCAATCTTCGAACTGTACGAACGGCTGACGCGTGCGTTGGTCGGCATGCAGGTCGATTATGAAATCATCTTCATCGACGATGTTTCCCCGGATGGCTCATGGGATCTCCTGCTTGAAGCCGTCGCCGGCGATTCCCGGGTCACGTTGCTGCGCCTGGCACGCAATCACGGCCAGCATATCGCGATTACGGCCGGTCTGGCGGAGTCCTGCGGCGAAAAGGTCATCGTCATGGATGGTGATCTGCAGGATCAACCTGAAGCCATTCCCCTGATCTACGAAAAGGCCAGCGCGACCGAGGCTCCCGTTGTCTACGCCAAGCGAAAGGCCGATCACCAGAAAGGCTCGCGCGTCCTGTTCGGCAAGCTTTACTTCAGATTGCTCGAATGGATCGCCGGACGGAAAATCGATCCCGAATACGGCACCTTCACACTGATAACCCGGCCAGTCGTCGAGGCTTATCTGTCGTTGAAGGAGTCCAACAGGCACTATCTTTTTATCCTGTATTGGCTCGGTTTCGCCCATGCCGAGATAGAGTTCGCGCGCGACAAGCGCTCGCATGGCCGGTCCTCGTATAATTTCATGCGCCTGCTGTCCCATGCCTTCCAGGGCATGAAATTCTACGCCGCGTCTCTGCAACGACTGCTTCTGCTCGCCACTGGCTTGGCAGGGCTTGCGGGCGTGGCGCTTCTCCTGATTGCGCTGCTGGGCTTTGACTTCGCGGCCGACGGGGTTGTCCGCAGGGCCGTTCTCGCGCTCGGCTCGCTGATCGCGATCGGCTGCAGTTCCGCGCTGGCGCTTGTCGGCGTGCTTGCATTCCAGGCTTTCGAGGAGGCCAAGGACCGGCCACTTTACATTGTTCACAAGCGCATTCGCGGCGGTGAGATCAATCGTGCGATCACGTCGCGCGCGAGTGCGGGCGTGCATATGGCGCGCACCCAGCCTTAACCAGCACGGCCTGATCATATTCTGGTCGTCAATCGCGCCAAGCTTCAGGACAGGGTTCGGATATGAAGGGGATCATACTAGCGGGCGGAAGCGGGACCAGGCTTCATCCGATGACAATGGTCATGTCGAAGCAGCTTTTGCCGATCCATGACAAACCGATGATCTATTATCCGCTCTCGGTGCTGATGCTGGCCGGAATCCGCGAGATACTCATCATCTCGACTCCGCGCGATCTGCCGCATTTTCGCGATTTGCTCGGCAGCGGCAGCGATTGGGGGCTCTCCCTGTCCTATGCCGAGCAGCCGCAGCCCGAGGGGCTGGCTCAAGCCTATATTATCGGCGCCGATTTCGTCCGTGGTGGTCCGTCCGCGCTGATCCTCGGCGACAACATCTTCTATGGCGCCGGATTGTCCGGCCTGCTTGCGCAGGCTGTGGCGCAGCCCACTGGCGCGACAGTGTTCGGCTATCGAGTCACTGACCCGGAGCGCTATGGCGTCGTGGAATTCAACAAAGAGCGCCGCGCGGTCTCGATCGAGGAGAAGCCGCTCAAGCCGCGCTCGAACTGGGCCGTGACCGGGCTTTATTTCTATGACGAGGACGTCGTCGAGATAGCTGCCTCGATCAAGCCCTCTGCGCGTGGTGAACTCGAGATCACCGATGTGAATCGACACTATCTCGAGCAAAACCGGCTCCGCGTCGAACTGATCGGGCGGGGCTTCGCCTGGCTTGACACCGGCACACCCGATTCGCTGACTGATGCCTCTCATTTCGTTCAGGCTCTGGAGCGGCGTCAGGGGACGCGGATTTGCTGCCCCGAGGAGATCGCCTTCGACCGCGGCTTTATCGACGCTGCACAGTTGCGCGCGCTCGGAGAGCGCGTTGGGAAGAGCCCTTATGGTCGTTATCTCATCGCCCTTGCCGACGGTGGATATTAGAGCGCGTCGGTCAGGGCCGCCCAGGGCAATCTCGGGGATTTAGGGTTGCCTACAGACGAGAAACACTTGAACAAGCGCTAACAACCCTGTTCTGGGAGAATTTGAGATGTCAGACGAAGCCTTCCCGCGCTATGGCGTCCGCGAGCAAACGCTCTCGGAAACGGCCGTCGACCATGCGATCGAGCAATTGCGCCTCCTCGGCTATGCGATTGTTGATGGAGGATATTCCAGCGCGGAACTCGTGCAGCTGTCGCAGAAATTCGATGCCGCGAAGGGGCAGATGGAGGAGCGCTTCGGGCGCGACAATCTGGTGGCGATCGACGAGCACAACACGGTGCGCGTACCGATGGTTTATGACCGGACGTTTTTGGACCTCGCGCGCAACCCGGTCGTGGTTGAGATCTGCCGGCGGCTGATGGGCGAGGCCTTCCTGCTCAACCAGCAGAATGGTGTGATCAATCCAGGCCGGGCGCAGCGCTACAATCAGAGCGCTTATCACCGCGACTTGCCCTACCAGCATTATGTCTCGTCGCGGCCGCTGGCGATCAACGCGCTGTTCTGCATCGATCCCTTCACACTCGAGAATGGCGCGACCCATGTCGTGCCGGGCAGCCACAAGCAGGAGGCCTTTCCGTCCGACACCATCGTCAAGGCGCTGGAAGTACAGGCGGTCGCGCCCGCCGGCTCCTTCATCGTGCTCGACTGCATGGTCTATCATGCTGGCGGGGTGAATCGGACCGAGACGCCGCGCCGCGCCGTCAATCACGTCTATACCATCCCGATGATGAAGCAGCAGGTCGACATGCCGACGGTTCTCGGCGACGACTTCACGCAGGACCCCTACGAGCGCAAGCTTCTCGGGTACGATTATCAGGTTCCGGTCAATGTCGAGGCCTATTACGCGCAAAGGCGCGCCAAATCCGCCAAGTAGGCGCGCAACGCGCCCGCCGCCGCCCAGGTCCGCCGCCGTTTTTGCCAACGTTGTGGTGCAGCGCTGCATTTGTTAAAGCGGCGGCGTGATCGTCGAGTGGAGCCAGTGATTCCGCACGCACCCCCGGGCCGTCGGGTGGCGATCAGGAACTCGAAGGGCCGGTCCGGAACGTTTGATGATAATTCGCTACGCCCGCCATCTCTGGCCGTACGTTCTCGCAGCGCTTTGTTGCGGAGTCGCACTCTATGCGTTCGACTGGCGCGCAGTCGGATCCGTCATTGGCAGGGCTGACTGGGCGGCGCTCGGGCTGAGCGCGGTCCCGATCCTTCTCATCATCTTCGGGCTCGGCACCGTCCGATGGCTGGCAGTGACGGGCCAGCCGGTGCGGTTCGCCAATGTCGTCGACATCTATCTCTATATCGCGGTGGTGATCGCGGTTGCCTCGCAGACGCCGATGCAACTCGGTGAATCGCTGAAGATCAAGTTCGCCCGCCGTTCGCACGTCACGTTCACGACGTCGACCATGGGCTTCCTGCTTGAGCGTATCGTCGATCTCGTGATGGTGTTCTGGCTGGCGGCGCTCGGCTTGGCCTGGCGCGGCGATTTCGGCGCGCTCGCAGGGATTGCCGCCGGGTGCGCCCTGCTCGGCACGTTCGCGCTGCCCGCCCTGCTGCGCTTTATCGCCTGGCGCTTCGCCGATACCCGTATCGGCAATCTCCTGCGGGCTCTGTCGAAGGACGCGCTGCCGCCGTCGCGGTTCGCGGTCCTGATCGCATGTACCGCTGGCAAGTGGCTGTTGGTGGCGGCCTTGTGGCGTGCGGCGATTCAGAGCGTCGGCATTGGTATCGATTTCCCGACCAGCATGTGCCTGGTCTCAGTGGTAACCGTCGTCGCGACCTTGTCGATGGTGCCGGGTGGGCTCGGGGTCTCGGAACTGTCCATCCGGGCTCTGTTGATCAGTTTCGGCAAAGAGCCGTTTCAGGCCGAGGCGGCGGCGATTGCGGTCCGGCTGTTGACGCCGGTGATGATCGGCCTCGGGCTGATCCACCTGCCGATCCTGATGCTCTTGCGCCGCATCCAACCCGCGCCGAACGCGGCCGACAGCAAGGCTGGGCAGGCCTCGGGCCAGGCCCAACCGGCCGGCGCCAAGATCACATGAGGCTTGCCGGACAAGGCGGCCGACTCGGGCCTGGGCGGCCTGTTCTCCCGCTCTTGCGCACAACGCGGCCTGCTCCGGATCCGAGCGGCTCGCGATGGCAGGCATGGCTAGGACTGGCTGCGTCCAAAGATCCCACTGGCAAAGAGTGGATGGCAAATAGCTGGATGGTGCTTCCAGCGATCATGCTCCCGTTGGTCATGCTGATTGCGGTATCCGGCTGCATTGGTTTCGCGCGTAGCGGCGCGCCGCCGGCGTCGGTGCTGCAACTGCTGGAGGGGCTGCTTTCCGGTTTCGCGCGGCCGGCACCGTCACTAGATCGAATGCTGCTGGGGCCGCTGCTGGCGCTGGAACAATCCCGGGCGCTGACGCCGGCCGGGGCGGCTCTGCTCGTCGCCGTGGTTCTGCAGGTTGTCGCCTGCGCCGCCGCCTTCGCCTGTGCCGCGCCGCGCTCGACAACTCTCATGGGTTTGTTCGCTGCCCTGGCGCTGGGCTGCAATCCGGCCTGGCTCGTATTGCTCGCTCAGGCACCGGGCATGGCGGCAGGGCTCGTGGCTATCCTCATCGGCTTGGCCCTGACCGGGACGATCTGGCGGATTCCCGCCTTGTTTCTGACCGTGGCTTCAGTCATGGGAATCGCGTTGCTCGCTGGCGTAACGGGCTGGATGAGCGTCGGCGCTGTCGACGCGATGGCGCCACTGCTTCTGGCCGGCGCAAGCTTGGGCCCTTTTCTGGGCATCCTGGCGCTAGGCTCCCGCCTTGGCGAGCCAGCAACTGCGAAAGTGCTCGCCCTGGGCATGCTGGCGCTCAGTCTCATCGCCTCCTTGCTCGCGATCGGCGCACCGCCTCCCACTTCGCGCCGGCAGATTGCGGCGGAACAGGCGAGGGGCATGACACAACGCGCCTTTCAGGACCTGCTACGCCCCTTCGTCCGCCGAGCGGGACACGTCGTGCTTTGGGACCAGACCCAGCGCGTGGCTCAATTCGGGGCAGTGACGCAATTGCCGCGCCGCGCCGACATCTCGCTTTTTGAGCTTTCCTACGCGCTACGCCACGCCAGCGCCCCGGTCGTCGTGGTCATCGCCTGCGAGGAACGTTCTGATTGCTCTGCCGCGCATGAAGTCCTCGATGCGATCGAGTTCGAGACCGTGGTTCTGCTTAGCGGGGGCAGGGTTTCGGTCGGCGGCAAAGACTTGCACTATACGGTTGTTCAGTCCCTGCCGACGAAACCCGGATCTTGAAGCCGGGTTTCGGCTCAACTCGGTCTTGTCGCCGGCCTCGGGCGGGAGGCCATCTCGATGATGACGAGGTGAACGATCGGAAGATCGGGTATTTCGATCCGTGTGGTCAGCCGCTCCGACACGATGAGCGATGGCTCAAGTGCGAGCTGGAGAGCGCCCCGCCGGCACTCCGCCGCGTCGATGCAGAGGAGAACGGCGGCGGTTGGTCGCTTGGCAAGCATAGCCAGCTGCCGGTAGAGCGCGCCCTCCGGCTTCGGCATTTCGAAGCCGAGCGAGGTCAAATCCCATCCCATGCTGGCGGTCGCGCCATCGAACAGCGAGAATTTGTAGGTCGTTCCAGCAAAATACAGTCGATACGACGAAACCGCCCTTGAGCTGGTCGCGCGTTCTGCGCTCTCGCGATTAAACCAGGTTACGATGCGCTGGTCCGAGACACCGGCCGCAATGACTGCATCGTGGATTCTAGCCGCGAACTGGGCCTGAAGACGTGGCTTCGCTGGATTGTTGACGGTGAGCGTCTTGGCTAGCTCCCCATCCGTCACGACCGCGAGGCTCAGCACCGAAACAGCCGCCAACAGGCCCATGCGGGCGCGACGCAGAGCGAAGGCGATCAGAGTCAGGAGGCAGCCGCCAAGAAGCAATGCCCAGACGACATCGAACGAAACACTTGCATCCCACCGCCAGATCAGAAGCAGGAGGAGGGCCAACGCCGCTGCGAGCGCGGCATCCTTTCGGGAGTTGGCATCCCGTCCTGCGCCGACCAGCAAGGCACAGAATGGGATAAAGATCACCAGAAGATAGCTCGCATAAAAGCGAAACTGCAGAGGGCCGCGCTGATGAACCTCTGCCAGCGCGACGATGCCCAGGGCGAGGCAGCTGACGAGCAAAAGGCCATAGACCCTCCGATCTGGTCCCACGCCCCGGCGAAGCAGGGCCGCAGCCATAACGACCACCAGCGCAAGCGGTGCAAGAATTGCCCGAGGGCCTTCGTGCACCCACGCGGAAAGCGGCAGGACGAAGCTGGAACCCGACGCATTGAGTCCGCGCGCGCCCGTTTCGGCGCTAGGCAGAAGGAAGAGGAAGGGGCCGCCCAGCCATGACGACACCAGACCGAGGAAAACGAGGCTGGCGAGGCCGCCGCAGAATGCGCCCAGCAGCGCGATCGACAGGCGACGCCAGCCCGTCGCGCCGGCTATGAAGATCATGAAGATGGCGGCGCTGGCAAAAACACCCGGCACCGGATGTGTCGCGACGGCAAAGGCTGCCGCGGCGCCGGCGGCAGGTCCACGCACAGCCTCGGATCCATCGAGGCGCTTAGATAGGGCGGCAGCGATTCCAAGTAGCGCGAAGGCGATGGCGAGGCCGTCGACGTAACCTTCGACGAAGCATCGGACCCAGATGGGGCTCAAGGCGATAGCCAATACGAAGACCAGTCGCAGGGCCGGTCGAGCGATGCTCGCGCGGGCCACGCAGAGCAGTGACGCGAGTCCGATCAGATAGCACAGGTTGGCAAGCATCTGCTGCGCCAGAACGGGCTCGAAAACCCGGTAGCTCAACCAGCCCAGAAATATAAAGGGAATACGTGTGCTGTGGTAGTTCGCGCCGTAATCGGCGATGTTTTGGGCCGGATTCAGAAAGTTGAAGATATAGAGGCCGGGATCGACCCAGCCCATCGGCGGAAACAGGTTGTACAGGCCCGAATTCAGCGCAAGCAGGCAAATCGCTGCCAGCGCCGCAAACTCACCTAGCCATGGTGTATCGAGAAGGCGCCGATCGCTTCGAGGGGAAGCTGGCGGGTGCGGAAGCGCCTCATCGGACGAAGTCTCAAGCCGCACGAGGCGCCTGTCCGAAAAACTCATGAATACGATCGCAGACCCGGAGCGTTGCGGCTTCGGGGAGATCAGACCAGACGGGCAGGCGCACGAGGCGGTTCGCTTGATCGCATGTGACTGGCAGATCGCCATGAGCACGCCCGAAACGCATGCCGGCTGGCGAGGAATGCAGCGGCACATAATGGGTCGCCGTATCGATCTCGTGCTGCTTCAGCCAGTTGCGCAGATCGCGTTGCTGCTCATGCGTCTCCGTGAGCAGATAGTAGATGTGGCCGTTATGGGCGCAATCATCGGGCACCCCGGGGCGGCGCAGGAGGCCGCGCTGTTCCAGTGAGGCCAGAGAATCGTTGTAGGTGTTCCAGATCGCCAGCCGCCGCGTGATGAGGTCTTCCCCGCTTTCGAGCTGGGCCAGAAGAAAGGCCGCGATCATCTCGCTTGGGAGATAAGATGATCCGATGTCCATCCAAGTGTATTTGTCGATCTGACCGTTGAGGAATTCCGTTCGGTTCGTTCCCTTCTCGCGAATGATCATGGCACGCTTCACAAGGGCGGGATCGTTGATCAGGAGCGCTCCGCCTTCACCTGAGACGATGTTCTTGGTCTCGTGGAAGCTGAGCGTGCCCAAGGCGCCGAACGTACCCAGCTGCTGGCCGCGATAGCTGGCGTGGTGAGCCTGCGCCGCGTCTTCGACCACAGCCAACCCGTGCCGCTTCGCAAGGGCCATAATCGAGTCCATCTCGCAAGCAACGCCGGCGTAGTGAACCACGCAGATCGCCTTTGTCGCCGGAGTAATGGCGTCCTCAATCAGGCGCTCATCGAGATTCATAGTATCGGCGCGAACATCGACAAAAACCGGGATCGCTCCTCGTAACGCGAAGGCGTTCGCCGTCGACGCGAAGGTATAGGATGGCATGATGATTTCGTCGCCGGGTCCTGCGTTCACCAGGATGGCAGCCATTTCGAGAGCAGCCGTACACGAATGAGTCAACAAGGCCTTGGAGGTTCCGGTCGTCCGTTCTATCCATTTATGGCATTGTTCTGTAAAATATCCATCACCGGATATGCGGCCATTCTCAATGGATTCAAGTATGTACTTAAGGGATTTCTCGGTCTTTGGGGGCTTGTTGAAGTAAATCCGGTCGGATGGCATGTCGCGCTCTTCAGTCAGATCTCGATGGTTGCTGGTACAGTGCTATTTTTCTCGTGCGCACATTCGTTCCTGCAACCCACAGTGGCGGGTCCCTCAACATGGATAAGGGGGATATCGAAAAACCGCAATACGGCAGGCCCCTGCCTTCCAACGCGGAGCATCCGCGTGTCCAGTCGACTAAGCCGCTGCCTCTCGATTCAGGTGCTATTAAATTTCAATTAATGATGATATTCGTATATTCAAACGTATTTTTCCAGGCGCAATTATTAAATTTTATATTATTCTGTCATATTTATTGACGGTATATTTTCCCTCGGTGTATTGAGCGTAGTTTTTTTAGTTTCCGAAATGTATTCGACTTTCTATTTTTGCCGGAATCGTCGAGCCTGGCCGGAGAGACGTTTCATCCCGCTCGTACCTCTCCAGAGTTTGGCAAACCGTACCGCGTGACTGTATTGTCCGCGGCGTGAGTCAAATTATTTGCGTGCGTAGACATCCTCGAGGCGAACGATGTCGTCCTCACCGGTATAGCTACCCACTTGTACCTCGATCAACTCCAGATCGATCTTGCCCGGATTGCGCAGGCGGTGGACGCAACCGACAGGCAAATAAGCCGATTCATTCTCATGCACGAATCTCGTCTCGTCGTCGACCGTGACCTCGGCTGTGCCCGAGACGACAACCCAGTGCTCGGCCCTGTGGAAATGCTTCTGCAGGCTGAGCAGCCCGCCGGGCTTGACGTTGATGCGCTTCACCTGAAAGCGCTGGCCGATATCGATGCGCTGGTACCAGCCCCAGGGCCGGTAGACCTTGAGATGCTCGCTCGCCTGCGGGCGGCCCGCGGTTTTCATGTGCTGAACCAGCGTTTTGACGTTGCCGGCCGCCGCCATCGAGGAAACCAATACGGCATCGCGGGTCGCAACCACGACGACGTCGTCAAGGCCCAGCACCGTGACCAGCAAATCGTCGCTGCGCAGATAGTTGCCGTGACTATCGAGCGCGACCACGTCGCCTTCAAGCACGTTGCGGTCGGCGTCCTTCGGCTTGATCTCGTAGACCGAATCCCAGGTGCCGATATCGGACCAATCGAAGGTCGCCTCGACAACTCCCCCGGCCTCGGTCCGCTCCATCACAGCATAATCGATCGAGATCTTGGGAGCGCGAGAGAAGGCTGATGGATCGAGACGCAGAAAATCAAGATCGCGAGCGGCTCCCGCAACCGCTGCGGTTGCCGCCGCCAGGGTTTCCGGAGCGTGTCGCGACAACTCCTCCCGCATCGTCGCGGCGGCGAATAGAAAATTGCCGCTGTTCCAGAGATAGCCTTCTTCCAAATAGCGCTTGGCGCGGTCGAGATCGGGCTTCTCGACAAAACGCAGCAATCTGCTAGCGCGCGGAGCGTCCAAGAGTTCGCCACGGGCGAGATAGCCATAGCTCGTAGCGGGATGGGTCGGCGTGATGCCGAGCGTCATGATCAAGCCGGAGGCTGCGAGCTCGGCCGCGATCGCGCAGTCAGCGTGAAAGGCGTCGGTGTTTTGAATGATGTGGTCGGCCGCAAGGGCGACGCAGATCGCATCGACACCGCGCTGCATGGCCAGGACAGTGCCGACTGCGACTGCGGCAGCAGAATCGCGCCCCTCCGGCTCGAGCACAATCTCACCCTTGATGCCGATAGCGAGCATCTGCTCGGCAGCGATGAAGCGGAAGTCGTTGTTCGTAATCACGACCGGCGCTCCAAAGCGCGGATCGGCGAGGCGCTGCAGCGTTGCCTGAAACGTGGAGCGCCCGTCATCGAGCAGCGGGAGAAACTGCTTCGGCAAGGTATCGCGCGAAAGTGGCCAGAGCCTGGTGCCTGAGCCGCCGGCCATGACAAGCGGAACGATCTTGGTGAGGTTCATCGCGGGCGCTCGTTAAAAAGGCGTGCTGTATCGGTCAATGCGACGTCGTACAGCGAAAGCGGATAATCGAACGAAGCCTACCATCCGGTGAACGTCGGTCCCACCTCTCGAGGCAGATGGCTGGCTCCCGTCCGCGGGACGACGCCAAGGAGACGTGGGTTATCCGGCGACACCCACGTGGCGCTGGGCAACCCTCCCTTGAATGCCGGCACTCATCGGGGACCATATGTGTTTGACGTTGGAGCCATCATTCCCGGCCGATCGGCATCGTGACCCGGTCCGGGATCTATTGAACGGTCGCATGACGTCGCGCCCGATCCAAAGGCGCTGACCGAACTGCAGCCGCTATCGGTCGCTCGATAAAGTGGAGGCAGAACGAGGATAACCCCAACGCGATCAAGATCAGAAGTGAAGCGCTTTCAATGCCGAATTTGCCGTTTCCAATTACGATGACCGGTACGTGGAGCAGGAACAGGGGATATGAAAGATCGCCAAGGTACATCATGAAGCGCTCCGGCAGGCGGGCTCTCCATCGCGATAGGCTGGACGCAGCGATGACGACGACTGTCAAGACAAAGACTTGGCGCGACCACACCCCGCCTTCCAAATTGAGCCGCGTGAGCAGGGTGACGCCCAACAACGAAAATCCAACCATCGCGAGCCAACTGGGGAAGCGGTAAAAATAGAAGGCACCGCCCCATGCCCAAAAGAGCGATGCGGCCGACAAGCCGTAGAAGTTGCCGGGGAACGTTCCGATGCCGAGGGCCTCGTTAAACCAATAGAGCGTGGCAGACGCGGCTATTGCAGCAAGGAGAGCAGGGCGCGGCATGAGCGCAATAAGCGGCGTGAGTACATAAAATAGCATCTCAACCGCGAGCGACCAGGTTGGCCCAAGGAAAGACCCGTGTGTGATGCCGTTCAGCGCCAGGAATGGCGCTATCAGATCCGGGATTGGCGGCATTCCTGCCAAGACGCCGCCGGTCGTCTGAATTGGCCCCCAAGCGAGTAGTCCGGCGGCATAAAGCGCAATCGCGAATCCGAGGGTCGGGAAGATCCGAACCGCACGGCGCAGATAGAAGCCAGTCGGTGCGACCGAATAACTGTGGGCTATGCTGAAGCCGGATATGGCGAGGAATCCGATGATCGCCGCGAGTGGACCCAAGCGACGCCCGAATCTATAAAGATCGGGCAGATCGAAGAACGACATCCCTATCGGGTAGATCATCCCAATATGCGCGTTCACAATTATGAGCGCGAGGAAAAACCTCAATGCCGCAAGTGCAGCCCACGTCGATGATGAAGTGTTTGGCTTGCGCATGGGCTTCTTACGTAGCACGCTGTTGACGGAATTCAGCGGCCACGACCGGGCGGCTATTCATGGTGTTCGGCTATCGGCTCCGCTTCGGAACGATTACGAGTACCAATAATGTAACCACGATCCAAGCCCGCAGCCAAATCCCTTTCACGCGCTTGCTGAGCCACTTTCCCGCCCCGGGCGCATTGCGTTCTGAGCCGTATGCGGGACATGTTTTCAGCCACAGCGGCTTCTCCCCGCTTGATTCCCTGGGATACAGCTCCTCACCGTGCCATTCGCTGGTCGCGTTGACGCTCGCCGCGCGGCCGGGAAGTGACGTGGCGCGATCAACTGCCATGCGAGCATATCATGGCACGCGTGTCATTCTAACCAGAAGTTGTGTGTGAAGTTGATCGGAAGATGGCCTAAGCTAGGCAAATGTGTGAGCGATTCCCCTCCAACTGCGCCCGTGCCGGTGATGGCCGTTAGAGTGCCGATTTCTTGACCTACGCCTTTTCAGATAGCGATCCGATTCGAGAAATGATCACCTTTTTGGTGGTCGTGCTCCTGTCAGCTGCGTTTGTAGGCTTGGTGCGCCGTCGGGGTACGGCAGATGCGACCTTGCTTACGGCGCTGGCCGGGCTCCTGCGGAGAAGGGGGGTGTTCGCGCGACAGGATTTGATCTCCGATCTTGCCATCATCGATATTGCCCGGATCGCTGTCGGGGTGCTGGCGACGATGCGATATGGGGAGATCCTCGTTGGCGGCTGGATGGTCGGGAATACGACAACGCTCGCGCTAACCGGGGCAACGGTACTGATTGCTGTCTGCGTCCTGATTGGCTTCATGGCGCCCGTTGCAATTTTTTTGCTCATGGCCAGCGCGAACATCCTGGTCGACAACATGCTGGGCGCTTCGACGCTTGGCTCCATGGTTATGTCGATGGTGCTGCTGCTGCTCCTGCTTGCGCCCGCGGGACGGCGCATCTCCGTCGATTCCCTGCTTGTAACCGGTGACGGGGCGCTCTCGCGGATCGTCGCGTGGCTCTGGCGCATCACGGGCACGCCTGATCCGGACCGTCTTCTCGTTGCGAAGGCCGCTGCGCTCTTCGCCTATTTCTGCGTCTGCCTCTATTCGGTCTCGTGGCACCTCAATGACGAGGCGTGGCAATCAGGCATGGTGATCGCCTGGGTCATGCTCTCGCCTGCCTCGAATCCGGCGCTCCACGAACAGGCGTGGGATCTTTATCAGTCGAGTCCATGGCTTTTCGTGAACTTGAGCCGGGTTTCGATCTACGGGATGTACGTCTGGTACGTCCTGGTGCTTCCTGGGCTCTTCATGGGGCGTCTGGTCCGCAGCTTCGTGATCGGATGGGGGCTGGCCTTCTTCCTCATCAGCACATTTGTGCTGCCGCTGCAGTTTCTGGGCTGGTACGAGCTCGTATTCTGGTTTGTGTTGTTCTTCCCCGCGCGATGGCTCATCGGACGAGAGGCGGTCTCGATTGCCGTGCTGTTCGACGATCGCTGTAATCTCTGTGACCGCACGGTGCGAACCATTGCATGGCTCGACATTTTTGGGCAGGTCGAGTTTCGTCCGATCCGCCGCAATTTGGCGTTTGCCGAGCAGCATGGCGTTACACTCGATCAGGGCTTGATCGATCTGGTCGGTATCGACCTGCGCAATAGCCGACACTTTATCGGATATGCCCTTTACGAAACGCTTTCCCGACGCCTGCCGTTGCTGTGGCCGGTCTTCATTCCACTCATGCTCGGCCGATGGTTTCGGGTCGGCATGTGGTGCTATCGCTTTGTCGCCGATCGTCGCATCCGACTGTTCGGCGTCTGCACAGCCTCGGCAATCCCGGATCGTTTCGTTGGTGCGCGACAAGCGTTGACACCCTCCATTTTCGGGTCTCGGCCGGTTCAGGTCTGGACCACAGCCCTGTCCAGCGTTTTTTTGGCGCTTGCCGTTCTATCCGCGGCCTTCCTCGCAAGGCTTCCGCTCGGCAGTACTGACGGCGATCTTGGCCCGGTGGGGCGTTTCTCGCGGACTATTGTGGGCGCTGCCCCGCTTGGCTTCGGAATAGGTAAGATCAATGTTTTCAACGAAGCCGATTTGAGCGCATTTCATACTCATTTATCGAGATACTTTGTCGAAGAAGATAGGCAATTTCTAAGCTTAGATGCCGAAAAGCGCCTGGAGTTTTACAAGAACGATAAGGGTATATACAAATTTACTGCTAATTTTCGTGCAATGTCGAGAACAAATATCGGGTGCGAGCCGAGTTATATTTCAAAGATGGCGGGTTTATATCAGGATTTTGTTCAGTTTTCTGAAGAAGGTGATGAAAAAGATTATATGGTGGTGAGTCTTATTCTGAACTCATGGCCGAGTTACGACGATTTTTTAAAATATGAACCTATCGAGCCTGCTTCCTTTGTTCTGTGCCGGGCTACGTTCGATTTGACTGCGGGGAGCCTGGTGGCGCTCGAATTTGATCAAGAGGGGGTCGACGAAGCCCTGCATCGAGCGAAGCTTCCGCGCATCTTTTCCGCCAGCGGGATGCCGCTCAGTTTGTCCTATCCCTGTCGGGCCGATGCCGGCTGGATCAACACTCTCGTTCAATCGCAGCAGCCCTTCGCAAGCAATCGCGAGCTGGTCGCTGCCGCACTCGAACTGCTGCCGGAACGCTATGGCGAGTTCCAACTCGCCTGTGCGGCGCGTGCGTATGCTGTGATCAAGCGAGAGCCGCGCCTTGCCGATCCCAATGCGCTCCGCGGCAATGCCGCAAGTTGCGGCGCGGGCTTGGCGCTGTTGCATGAGCTGGAAGCGGCCACCTCCGGCAGCGAGGAGATCCATGAGGACATCAAGGTCGGCCTGGCTCGGGCCGAGGCGGCGCAGGCACGTGGCGATGTGAGGGGCTGCGTGCGTGCTGCCGCTCTAGGGCGCGCCCGTTTTTCGCAAGCCATCTTGTCGACAACAGCGGCTCAGGCCGTTATGCCGCCGCCCAGCATTGTCCCGCCCGAAGCTGGGCCTCTCGCCATCGCCTATCCGTGCCTGGCCGATGCGGGCTGGATAAACACGCTGGTGGAGTCTCAGCAACCCTTCGCAAGCGATCGTGGCTTGATGACCGCCGCACTCGATCTGTTGACCGATCAGTCGCTGGGGGGGAGTTGGTCTGCATTGGGCGGATCCATTCGGTCATCCAGCGCGAACCGGGCCTGGCTGACCCCGATGCACTTCCCGGTAGCGATGCGAGCTGCGCTGCAGGGGTGTTCCTATTACGGGAACTGCGAAAAGCAGCATCGGCTTCAGCCGCTGTGCAAGAGGCTCTCGATACGAATCTCGCCTTGGCCGTGGCCGCACGTGCCGACGGTACTACGAGGGCCTGTACCCGCTATGCAGCAACCGGACGCGCCCTCTTTTTGCAAGCCATGGTGGCCGGAACGTCAGCTGCGCCGTGAGCGGATTCGCGGCCGATGCCGTGGAAGACGGCATCGGCCGGATCCTCGAAACGAGATGGGTCAAGCATCCGTGTCTCTTGAAGCGGGTGCTATACGGTCGGATCGTCAGGCTGGCTAGGGCCATGCGGCACAAGCCTTGGTTGGCTTGGGCCATTCAGCCCAAAGTCAATGTCAGAGAAGGCCGGCGCCCGCCTTCCGGTCGCCAAGGTTTGGCTATGTGGGTGCGACAAAAATTGACGTCGCTGCGCGCGGCCGGCCAGGGTTTCGATCCTGCGGCCTGCCAGGTGCAAGGATTGGGAAAGCAGCCTTTCCCGCCTCGATATGGAGCGCGAGGCGATGGCCGGCCCATTTCAGCTCGAAGAGCAAGTCGAGGCCAATACCGATTTCGACACGAGCTCGGTCGGGCAGGGCTCAATCCGATCCGGCGTGGGATTGGTGAAGAGCGAGGGCTGGCATGGCTCGTCCCGTCGCGCGTCGCAGGGCTTTGCAACGCGGCGGCGGCGGGGCGAACAAAATCGAGAGCTACGCGTTGCCCGGCGGAACGTCGGAGCCCCGTCAGCCAGGAGGCGATGCCATGAAGACCGAAAGGCCTACGCTCACTGAGGACGAGAAGGCGGAAATTGAGTATCAGGCAAAGCTGCAACGTATCAGAGAGCTTGAGCAAAGCGAGCCGAGCAGCAAGGAGCTGGAGGCGCTTAGGGCCTCTCTGACGGAGTATGAGACCAAGCTCGGACGTGACTACGCCAAACAGTAGCGACAGGTGCGAGTTGCCTAGGCTCGCGTTCGCGCAACATCCGTTGCGCCATGACCTCCGCCTCCGATGCAGTGGCCTTGTGCTTCGATCCGGCTGAAGGCCCCTGCTTCGGCAAAACGCCGCTTATCGTTCGAATGACGATGTTGGTAGCAAATTCCAGCTTCTCCAGAAGGATGAGGGGGCCTTTCACGCGGTATGGCGCATGTTGGCTGATCGCTCATGCCCCTGGACGGTGAGCGCCTGGTTCCGACCAGCAACCACATCGCTCGCGCTGATGTGCTGATGAACCTCAGAGAAGCGCAGCCCAAAAAGCCGGCGGCACCCCAGAAGGAGTGCGCCAGCCTACGATATCAGCGTCGCTCAGGCGAAGATCAATTGCCCGGCGAGCTGCGCGACACTGAAGTTGGTCAGGATGATGCCCCCGGAACCGCCGAGCGCCGCGGTGCTGATGACGACGCTGCCGCTGACGTCGGTAAACGAAAGCTGGTCTGAAGTGATTCCCTCAAAACGCAGATAGTCGACGGTTTCGTCCGTGTAGGCGAAATCGTTGATGACGTCGAATACGCCGGGTTGAAAATCAGCGGCCAGAAACCAGAACTGATCGTTGCCAGCACCGCCGGAAAGGTAGTCCGCGCCCGAGCCGCCGAGAATCTGGTCCGATCCATTGCCGCCGTAGAGCTGATCGGCTCCACCTTGACCGTAGAGCCAGTCATTGCCGTCCTGACCAAAGAGGACGTTCTCTCCCGCATCTCCAATCAGAAAATCCTGGAGGGCAGAGCCAATCACCCCTTCGATATTGACCAATGTATCGCCCTGAGCCTCGCCGCCGACGCCCATGCCGACATCGAGCCGGACCACAACGCCTTTGACCCAATTGGTGTAGATGGCATAATCAAAGCCAGTCCCACCATCGATCCAGTCGGCTCCCTCAGCCGCGCGAAGAAAGTCATTTCCGCCCCCGCCATACAGGAAGTCATTGCCCTGCCTTGAGTAAAAGGTGTCGTTGCCCTCGCCACCGAACATCGTATCGATGCCGCCGCCGCCATCAAGCTCGTCATCCCCTGCACCGCCGTCGAGGTAGTTGGTGCCGCTTATGACAGAGAGGACGTCATTGCCATCTTGCCCAAAGAGGCGATCGGCTCCGGTGCCTCCCACCATAAAATCGTTGCCCGCTCCGCCCAACAGCGTGTCGTTTCCGCCATAGCCGAATAGGTTATCGTCACCGTCGCCGCCAGACAGATAGTCGTCTCCAGCTATCTCTGAATCGCCATATAGCGAGTCATTCCCGCCATCACCGTATATCTCGCCGTAAGCGCCAGAGTTCCCTCCGAACTCCAGACGGTCGTCGCCGTCCTTCCCAACAACGACGTACATTCCCGAATACGGCGACACGTAGATCCAATCCGCCTCATCCGTTCCCATTAGCTGCACAGGCATCGGCTTCATCCAATTCAGGCTGCAAGGTGCAATAGAATACTCTGCAACTAAACCGTGTGCAGGCTGGAGGTCAATGGTCGGGACCGACGAACGCACGGACCGGCTACCCCGCAGGATCGCGCCGGCCCGCGATGTACGTTCGCTCAGGCGAAGATCAGCTGATCGCCAAGCTGAGGCACGCTGAAATGGGTGAGGATGATGCCGCCTGAGCCACCGAGCGCCGCAGTGCTAATGATGACACTGCTGCCGCTCTGATTGAACGTGAGCTGCGCGGGGTTGATGCCTTCGAACCGAAGATAGTCGAAATTGTTGGCGGTCTCGCCAAAACCATCGACCACGTCGAAAACGCCAGCCTGAAAGTCAGCGGCCAGGGTCCAGTACTGGTCGTTGCCGGCGCCCCCGGCCAAGTAGTCGGCGCCGGCGCCGCCGAGCAGCTGGTCCGAACGGTCGCCGCCGAAGAGTTGGTCGGCACCACCCTGACCATAGAGCCAGTCGTTTCCGCCCTGACCGTGCAGGGTGTTCGCTGCACCATCGCCGATCAAATAGTCCCGCTGGCCGGAGCCGATCAGGCCTTCGACGTCGATGAGCGTATCGCCTTGGGTATCGCCGTTAAGGCCCATTCCGACATCGAGACGCACCACCACACCGCCTAGCGAACCATCATAGCGTGCGTGGTCGAAGCCTTCCCCTCCATCGAGCCAGTCGGCCCCGGCACTCCCATCCAGATGGTCGTTGTCCGCCCCTCCGAGCAAGGTGTCGTTGCCGCCGTTGCGCCGACATGTTGGGGACCCGGAAGCAAGATGCAGGTCACCCACAGCTCTTGTGTTTACGCCTGAAATCTGGCCCCATCGGATCGCGCCGACGAGGCCAAGTTTCGTTTGGGTCGAGCTCAATCATGGCAAGAGCGGGCGCGCATAGATCGCCTGCACCAAGGTTGCTGCGTGATTGCGGGCGCTCTGCATCTCAGTCTGGTTCAAAATCTTGCAGTCATTGATCATGAGCGAGAGGTCGTCCTCGTCGACCTGCGGGTAGACGGCCGCGGCGACGACGATCCGCCACGAGCAGCCGGCGATTGGTTCAGCCTGAACTGCGCCATCGCATCCCGAGACGAGGCATAGCGCGACTTGACGCAGCGCCTTGACATCCCCCTTGATGGCGAGCGGGAAAACCTGTTCGAACGATGCCTTTGAATTGGCGCAGGCTTCGTTGCTCACAGGGCAGGCGCGGGTAAAATCCTGCGCGGTCTGTCCATAAGCTCGAACGGAAGCGATCAGCAGAACCGCCGCTGCGAGGGTTCCCAAAGGTCTCATTCCAACTCCCTCCGATTATTGCCAGCGATAGTCGATCCGGTGTCAGAATGGAATCTCTGGTCCTGTTTGCGCTTGCGCCCCCCTGGAGGATCAATGCGCCGCTGGCTGGCGAGTCCGCAGCGTGCGGGGGGGCGTCGTGTTCTGCGATCCAGGCCGGTCGCGGCGACGGTCAAGTTATCGCCGGCTTGGCGTCCTTGGGGCCATGACCGGACCGCGCGTGCCGACCGTCACGCATGACATCGTTCGAGTTGGGCCTCGAGAGCGCGATTCTCGACGGTGTGGCCGTAGCTCGCGAGATGCGCGTCGGATCTCAGAGCGGCGCAAAAAACGCGCGTGACCTCCGAGTTCATCGGCGGCAACGATTTGTGGAGATAGAAATCAAGGGTTCAAAGCTATCTCGCGAAGCCAGATAGCAATCGCGCTGCTTTCCCATCGCTTTTTTGAGATGGCAATCGGGCGTTGGGCTCGTCGCGTCAAGCACTCGGCCCCGAAGAAAGCGTAATGCCGAGCAGGCTCCAAGTGGCGTTCGTCGCCTGATGGCTATTGACGTCAGATAGCGCCAAATACGCGCAATATTCCGAAGACCAGCGAACCGACGCTGACGAATTGCAGGGCCTGCCAGCCAATACCAATGCCGGCCATGAACGTCGTAACAGCCGCAACCCAAAAGGCCGGCCAGAAGCGGCCGGTGGACATCCAGATGCCGATAAACACGCCTCCGCCATTGGCGATCTTCAGTACCCAGCGAGGAAGAAGTCCGTCGTTCATCAAGGCGCTCGCCGGTGTGGTAGTCGGGTAGGCTTCGTCTTTGTCCATAGCGTTCTTTGTGTCGCAGGCCCGTGTTTCTCCTGCCTATCCTAGTCCTGCCCGGTCCGCAATCCGAGCCATGCGATGGACTCGCGCATGTCCAAACCTGGAGCATCGGGATGAACAGCCGCGACGCGTAAGCGACCGCAGTACGTGTGTTCGACCGCTGCGTCAGCTCACCAGATAATATTGCTACCAGCGTAGCTGACAGGCTGGGCACCGAAGGTCGGTGATAGGAGGTGCTCGGGCTTCGGCGCGACTGCGCCGATGACAATACGATCTACGTGGTCGAGCCTTGGGCAACGTCGCCGGACGATTGATATCGAGCCAGGCTTCCGAGGGGGCTGCTCCGACCATTTCGATCGGGCCGATGTTACGCCTCATTTTGGGAAGGCTTCATCGCTCACGATTTCCTTGATGACCTCGGCGTATCGGCGGATGATATCGCCCTAGGGGCCTGTGATCGATTGATCTGCTACGCCATTCAGGATGCTCAGACTGTCCGCCGTTCACCAGAGCCGCGTATTTTTCGAAGGATTGGATTGCCTTAAAAGGGGGAGCGGGTGAGCGGCCAAGTTCTTGTCAGCGGCGGAAATGGCCGACTTGCGCGCGCATTGGCGTCCGTTGGCGGAGTTCGCGTGCACGCGCTGTCGCGTGCTGAACTGGATGTAACGGACATCCCGGCCTTCAAAGCGGCACTGGCGCGGCTACGCCCGGCAGCTGTCATCAATGCGGCGGCCGTTAGCAAAGTGGACGTTTCCGAGGCGGCGGCGAATCAGGTGAACGCGGTCAACGCTGTGGCACCCGGTTACATGGCGAAAGCCTGTGCGGAGGTGGGCGTACCGTTCATCCATATTTCGACGGATTACGTATTCGGGGACGCCATTGATCGTCCGTGGCGCGAAGCTGACCCCGTTTCGCCCATCAATAACTATGGTCGCTCGAAAGCCGAAGCCGAGCGAAACGTCCTTGCCGTCGACGACGGAATCTGCGTCGCGCGCGTTGCGTGGCTGTTCGGCGATGGCGAGGATTTCATCAGCCACCTTCTCCGCAGCCCCGGTGATATCGCCAAGGTCGGAAGCGACCAGGTCGGGTCGCCAACTCCAATCTTTGCGCTCGCCGGTCGATTGCTTGAATTGGCAGGACGCATGAAGGCGCGGGAGGCCGTGCCGCGCATCCTTCACCTGGCGGGCTCGCCAGCAGTATCGCGAGCGGATTGGGTCGCTGCGGCGTTCCGGGTGCTGGAGGCAGCAGGACGGCGGACGCCTCGTATCGAGCGGGTCGCCATGGCCGATTTTGCCTTCGCCGCTCCGCGGCCTCACTACAGCGCCCTTGATTCCAGCCTCGCGTCCGCCTTGTTTGGTGGAGAGCTCGATTGGCGCGTTACGGTCGCTCAACCAGAGACCTTTGCAGCAGCCTTCAATAGCTAGAGGCAAATCGTAGACCTACGCGGGAGCTTATTGAGCACTCGACGGCCGGATCACCCGCACCGATCCAAAGTCATCGCCGCAAGGCTCGCTGTTCTAACCGGAGGCTATACCTGGACACTCGGCGAAGGAGTTATCACCGTGCGAGAATTCGTTACTGCAGCCAGGGATGCACTTGCCGCCAGAAACCACTACGCGGCGCTGACGCTCGCGCTCACGCTGCCGGACATGGCTTGCAGCCTTGAAAGCCCGGACGGACGCACCAGCGGGGCGCAATATGCGACTTGGTTTGATCGATGGGTTGGGCCGCGTTACCGGAAGGTTCTCGATGGTTCGGACTGTTACGCGCTACGGTGTGCGCTACTCCATAACGGGGTCGATGGGATCGAAGACCAGAAGGCAAGGCGCGTACTTCAACGCTTCGTTTTTACCACCGGTGCGGGAAACCATAAGAAGTTGTTGGACAAGGTTGTTCTGCAATTGAACGCGAGGAAATTCACGCTCGACATTTGCGAAGGTGTCGAAGCTTTTCTAAGCGCTTGTCCGATTAGAGCGCGCACGATGACCATCATCGATGCCCCGCACGGGCTCTTGATCTCTTCAGATCCGGACGGAACCCTGCGGATATTCGCTTCGCCTCCGAGGCCCACGATGGGAAGAAAACGAATGTCGCAGGCGGGCCTCGATCCATCACAGGACCCCTGGTGAGCCGCAGCTGGCGGCTACAGGCACATGAAGCGGGTTCGCGAGTTGATGATCAGCGGTTCCTCGGTGGTCGACATCCGGCAAGTGCAGGTGACGAAGGATCCTGGCCAAGGGTCGACCGTCACGATCAAGGACTTTGGCGATCGATAGTCCTCGGATCGAGTGGTAGCGGGAGAGGGACTCGAACCCCCGACACGCGGATTATGATTCCGCTGCTCTAACCAGCTGAGCTACCCCGCCCCGAACTCCGGGCGCCGCAAGGCGGCGTCCCATCGAGATGGCGCGGTATAGGGGGAGGGGTGCGGACCGTCAAGCCTCAAGGGCGAGCGGTTCACTGCCATTTGTCGTTTGCGCCGCGGCCGAGACGAGCTTGCGCAGCCTGACCACCCGGAAATAGCCGCGCCCGACATGCACCGTCTCGTAGCGACCGGTGGCGGCGGCCCAATCGGTCAGGCGGCTCACCTTGAAATCGGCGCTCCAGCCGACCGCCTTGGCGAGCGGGGCGACGGCGCGCCAGAGCGGGGCGGCGAAGTCGCGATCGTCGACGAGGCGGCTGGCGATGACGATCTCGCCGCCGGGCTTGAGCACGCGGTCCATCTCGGCCAGCGCCTGTTCCGGATCGGGCACGAGCGTGATCACGAATTGCGCGGTCACGGCGTCGAAGCTTTCGGCGGCGAAGCCGAGCCGGCAGGCATCCATCACCATCAGCCCGAGGACATGATCGAGCTTCTGGCTCTCGACCTTGCGAGCCGCCATCCTGAGCATGTCGAGCGAGAGGTCGACGGCGATGACACGGGACTCGGGCGTGAAATATTGCAGGGTCAGGCCGGTGCCGACGCCGATCTCTAGAATATCGCGCCCGCATGCGCAGGCCGCCGCAACGGATTCGCGCTGCGGCCGCTCGAGCATGCCCTGGTAGACGCGGTCATAGATCTTCGCCCAGCCGGCATAGACCCGTTTCTGGCTTTCCAGATCATATGTCACAGGCATGGCGCGGCTCGGTCGGAACGGGTTGATCGGCGCGGCAATTCAGGACGCGAGTGCGAGATCGGGTCGCGCGACGCCTGCGCGGGTCGGCGACAGGATCGTGCCGCCGCCGAGGACGCGGGCGCTCGGGCCGGCATTTTCGTAGATCACGCAGGCCTGGCCGGGCGAGACGCCCTCCTCGTCGCCGGCGAGCACGACCTTGAGACCAACCTCGTCGCGCAGCAGCCTGGCTTCCCGCGGAGCCCGGGTCGAGCGCACGCGCACCGCGATGTCGAGCCCGTCCTCGGGGAGCGCATCGAGCGCGCTATCGCCGAGCCAGTTGAGATCGCGCAGCCTGATTTCGCGCACGCCGAGCGCCTCGCGCGGGCCGACGATGACGCGGGCAGTGTCGGCGTCGAGCCTGAGCACATAGAGCGGCTCGGTGGCGCTGAGTCCGAGTCCCTTGCGCTGGCCGACCGTGTAGCGCAGCACGCCTTCGTGGCGGCCGAGCACGCGGCCGTCGAGATGGACGATCTCGCCGGGACGGGCGGCGCCGGGCTTCAGCCGCTCGATCACGTCGGCATAGCGCCCGTTCGGGACGAAGCAGATATCCTGGCTGTCGGGCTTGTCGGCAATGGCGAGGCCGAGCTCGGCCGCGAGTGCGCGGGTCTGCGTCTTGTCGATGGCGCCGAGCGGGAAACGCAGCAGATCGAGCTGTTCCTGCGTCGTGGCATAGAGGAAATAGCTCTGGTCGCGGCTCTCGTCGGCGGCGCGGAACAGGCCGCGATGGCCGTTGCCGAGCGCGTGGCTCGCGACGTAATGGCCCGTGGCCAGCGCATCGGCGCCGAGTTCCTGGGCCAAGCCCAGCAGGTCGCGGAACTTCACCGTGCGATTGCACTCGACGCAGGGGATCGGCGTCTCGCCGGCGAGATAGCTCTCGGCGAAGCGCTCGATCACGGCGTCGCGGAAACGGCTCTCGTAATCGAGCACGTAATGCGGGATATCGATCGCCTCGGCGACGCGGCGCGCATCGTGGATGTCCTGCCCGGCGCAGCAGGCGCCGGCGCGGTGCACGGCAGCGCCATGGTCATAGAGCTGCAAGGTGACGCCGATGACGTCATAGCCCTCGCGCTTCAGCATGGCCGCGACCACCGAGGAATCGACGCCGCCCGACATCGCCGCGACGACGCGCGTGGCCGCAGGCGGCTTGGCGATGTCGAGGGAGTTGAGCACGGTCATGATGGGCGGCGCGGTCCTGTAAAAAGCGGTATGTGGCGGCTCTATACCGGCTTTGCCAGCCTGCTGCCAGCCGCAAGCTCGGCAATTCCTGCCGCGTGGGCGCATGACGCCCGGTGCTTCTTGCCGGGACGATGCCGCATCTTTCGCGCTAACAGATTGAAATCAAAGACTCTGGACGCTGGCTTGGGACTTGCTCGACGCGAAGCGGGTGCGTTTCCTGCCCGCAATCCGGATGTGCCGATGTCTGCCGTCTCCGCTCCGTTCCCGATGCCCAGCCCCGAGCCGGCCGCGCCGCGCCGCCGCGCAGCGGAGGCCGATGCCGGCCGCGAGGCTGCTCCGTTCAGCCTTGCCAGCAAGCCCGCCGCCGAGAAGCAGCCGGCGGTTGCCGAAAAAGCTCCCGAGGCGAAGGCCGGCGAGCCCACGACGCAAAAGCCGGGACAGCAGGACGGCGGCGCATCCGAGCCGAAACCTGCGGAAGCCGCTCCGGCAAAGCCGGCGGCAGTGCAGGGGCCCGCCCAACCAGCTCCCCTCGAGACCCCGGCACCCGTCACCATCCAGCCCAAGCCGGATGTCGGCGCCCTGGTCGCCATCGCGGAGGCGGAACAGGCTGCCACGAGCGAGATCGGCGAGACGGTCGCCAAGCCGAAGAAGGCGGAGGGCGAGGGCGAGGCCGACACCGAAACGAAAACGGATGCGGCCGGCGCCGATGGCGGCGATATCGTCGCCGCGCTGCCGCTGCCCGTGCCTGATCCGGCTACGGCGACATCCGCTTCGACGCCGCCGGCATTGTCTGCGGCCGGGAAGGGGACTGCGCAGCAGCCAGCTGCGGCCGCCGATTCAGCGTCCGCCGGCGCCTCCGCCGAGGTGGCCGCGGCGGGAACACAGGGCGCGGGTGGCCAGCAGAGCGGTATCCAGCTCGAAATGGTGCCTGTCGTGACCGTACCCGAGTTGCCGCCCGGACCGCCTGGCCCAGCACCGGCAGGCGAGCCTGCTTCCGAACAGGCGTCGGCCCCGGCAACCGCACCCGACAAGGCGCTGCGGCTCGATGCCGTCAATAAATTGCCGATTGATCTGGCAGCGCTCGGGCTAACCGGTACGAGCTCGCCCGGCGCCGAGGCGCCCGTCGCGAAAGGGACAGGCGAGGCGAAGCCCACTGACGCCGCCGGCACGAGCCATACCAAGGCAGCCAAGGGCGAAGATGCGGATCCATCCACGGCCACGGCGGCCACGACCGCGCCCGGCGAAATCGTCAAGCCGGCTGAACAGGCGCCGCAGCAACCTGCGACGCCTGCGATTCATCCCGTTGCCCTGGCCCATGCCGGCAAGCCGGACAGCGTCGCGGCACCAAATCTCGATCAGACCGCCGCAGCCAATGCACAGCAGCAGCTCACCAACGGCCAGCACAGTGGGGCCGACGGGCAGCCGACGCCGCTGCATGTCGTCCCGATCGAGATTGGCCTGCGGGCGCTCGCTGGCAGCAAGCGCTTCGACATCAGGCTTGATCCGGCCGAGCTTGGGCGCGTCGACGTCAAGCTCGAGATTTCCGACAAGGGCGAGGTCAGCGCCAAGCTGGTAGTCGACCGGGTCGAGACGCTGCATCTGCTCCAGCGCGATGCGCGCACGCTCGAGCGGGCTTTCGAGCAGGCCGGCCTGAAGCCCTCGGATGCCGGCGTCGACATCACGCTGCGTGATCAGGGCGACCAGTCGAGCTTCCGCCAGAGCAGGCAGGACGAGCAGGCGCAGCGTCATGGGCGCTCCGCGCCCGAGCCCGAGATCGACGACGTTTCCATCGCCATCGCCGCTCAACCCACGCCGATTCGCCGCTTCGTCAGGCTCGGCGGCGTCGATCTCAGCATCTGAAGGGTCAGCAGCCATGACCATCACGAACGGACCCGGCGCAACCACCAGCACGAGCGGTAGCAGCAGCTCAAGCAGCTCGAGCAGCAGCTCGTCGATCGCCGGGAATTTCGACCAGTTCCTGCTGCTGCTGACGACGCAGCTCCAGAACCAGAGCCCGCTCGATCCGCTCGACACCAACCAGTTCACCGAACAGCTGGTGCAATTCGCGGGCGTCGAACAGCAGCTCAAGACCAACGAGACGCTGAGCACGCTGCTCAGCATCAATATGGCGACGACGGCGACCAATGCGGTCGCCTATATCGGCTCGACCATCACCGCCGACGGCGCCTCAAGCCAGCTCAAGAGCGGCAAGGCCGAGTGGAGCATCAATGCCGCCAAGGGCGGCACCGCGCAGATCACGATCAAGGACAAGAATGGCAGCGTCGTCAGGACGATGACGCAGAACCTCGTCGCCGGTGACCAGAAATTCACCTGGGACGGCAAGACCTCGATCGGCGGCACGGCGGCGGATGGCGAATATCAGATCACGGTCGACGCGGTCGACGTCAACGGCCAGCCGATCACGACCAAGACCCAGATCAAGGGTGTGGTCGACGGCGTCGATTTCAATGGCCTCATCCCGGTGCTGAAGATCGGCGACATCTCGGTTGCCATCGACAAGGTCAAGAGCGTCGTGCGGGCCGAGGGAGCATGACGGTGATAGCGAAAGGCAGCGCTATCGCTTTAGGCAATTCTTAAAGCGCCGGGCTTATGGTCAACTCATATAGGTCTGTTGAGTTGTGTGAGTGTATCATGACCGAGCCTTTGCGACCGCGGGTGAAGTACGTGATCGGACCGGATGGAAGTCCGCTGACGATCGCCGATCTCCCGCCGATGAATACGCGCCGCTGGGTCATCCGGCGCAAGGCCGAGGTGGTTGCCGCCGTCCGTGGCGGTTTGCTCAGCCTCGAAGAAGCCTGCCAGCGCTACACCCTGACTGTCGATGAATTCCTGAGCTGGCAGATGTCGATCGACCAGCACGGTCTTGCCGGCCTACGGACGACCCGCATCCAGCACTATCGCCAGTGAGCCTGAGGCTCCGCGGCGGTCTCCGCTCTTCCGGGCGCGCTGAAAGGCGCGCCCGTTGCAGTTTAAAGCCAGGCCGATGGCCGTCGCTGTGACGATGCGGATGGCCTTGCGCGGATTTACAGCTTCCAACTGTCATGCGTCTCGTGCCAGTGAAGCGGCGTAACGATCGCGCCGGATTCACTGGGCGGAGGGGGTTGAGGGTGTCATGGCAGGAGGCAGGGCCTTGCGGCGCGTAGCTATCACCGGCGGATGCGGCTTCATCGGCTCCGCCCTGTGCCGGCACCTTGTCGGCGCGGGCCACGACGTGATCAATATCGACAAGCTGACATATGCCGGCAATCCGGAGTCGCTGCGCGAGATCGCCGGCTCCGAGCGCTACCGCTTCGCCAAGCTCGACATCTGCGACGGCGAAGGAGTCGGGGCGCTGCTGCAGCGATTCCAGCCCGACCAGATCATCCATCTCGCTGCCGAGAGCCATGTCGATCGCTCGATCGCCGGCGCCGGTGAGTTCATCGAGACCAACATCGTCGGGACGTACAGCCTGCTGCAGGCCGCGCGCTTCTATTGGGAGAAGCTGCCGGCGGAGCGCCGCGACGCCTTTCGCTTCCTGCATGTCTCGACCGACGAGGTCTATGGCTCGCTCGGCGAAACCGGCCTGTTCAGCGAGGCAACGGCCTATGATCCGAGCTCGCCCTATTCGGCCTCGAAGGCCGCATCCGACCATCTCGTCACCGCCTGGACGCGGACCTACGGCTTTCCGGGCCTGATCTCGAACTGCTCGAACAATTACGGGCCTTATCACTTCCCGGAGAAGCTGATTCCGCTCGTCATCCTGAACGCGCTGCACGGCAAGCCGCTGCCCGTTTACGGCAAGGGCGAGAATATCCGCGACTGGCTCTTCGTCGAGGATCATGCGCGGGCGCTGGATCTGATTGTCAGCAAGGGCCGCATCGGCGAGAAATACAATGTCGGCGGCCGTAACGAGCGGCGCAATATCGATGTGGTCCGCAGCATTTGCGGCCTGCTCGACCGGCTGCACCCCGCCGTTCGGCCGCACGACCAACTGATCACCTACGTCACCGACCGGCCGGGTCATGACCAGCGCTACGCCATCGACGCGACGAAGCTCGAAGGCGAACTGGGCTGGCGCGCGCAGGAGAGCTTCGACACCGGCATCGAGAAGACGGTGCGCTGGTATCTCGATAATGAATGGTGGTGGCGGCCGCTGCGGGACAAGGTCTACGCGGGCGAGCGGCTCGGGTTGCTGAAGCAAGCCGGCTGACCATGAAGATCGTCGTCACCGGCACCAAAGGTCAGGTCGTGACGGCGCTGCGCGCTCGCGCGGCCGTGATTCCCGGAATATCGCTCGTCGCGATTGGCCGGCCCGAGCTCGATCTTGCCGATGCCGGAGGCGTTTTCGACGCCATCCGCGCCCAGTCGCCCGATATCGTCGTCAATGCCGCCGCCTATACGGCAGTCGATCAGGCCGAGAGCGAGCCCGAGCTGGCAATGGCGGTGAATGGCGTCGGGGCGGGCGCCGTAGCGGCAGCGGCGCGAGCGGCCGGAGCGCTGATCGTCCAGATCTCGACCGATTACGTCTTCGACGGCAGCAAGGCCACGCCCTATCTGGAAAGCGATCCGGTCGCACCGGTCAATCTCTATGGGCGCAGCAAGCTCGCGGGCGAGGAGGCCGTGGCCAAGGCCAATCCCGACCATGTCATCTTGCGCACCGCCTGGGTCTATGCGGCACAGGGCAAGAACTTCCTGCGGACGATGCTGCGGCTCGCCGAGAGCCGCGACGAGATTTCCGTCGTAGCCGATCAATACGGCTGCCCCAGCTATGCGCCCGATATCGCCGATGTCGTGCTCGGTATCTGCCAGCGCCTGCAGTTCGAGCCCGATACGGCCCTGCGCGGCATCTTTAACGTCGCGGGTACAGGCGAGACGAGCTGGGCCGGCTTTGCCGAGGCGATTTTTGAACTCGCTGCCGAGCGCGGCCTGCCGCATGCCCACGTCAGATCGATCGGCACAGCCGATTACCCGACGCCTGCGCGGCGACCGTCCAATTCCCGCCTCTCCTGCGACAAGCTCCACCGGGCATATGGCCTGGCCATGCCGGGATGGCGCGATGCGCTCGGGCGCTGCATGGACGAGCTCGTCACGGAAACGAAGTCGTCACGATGAAGGGCGCGATACCGACACGGCGGATCTGCCGACAGACGCCTCGACCTTGGTGCGTATGATTGGGAAGCGCGGACCCTGCGGATTTGCTGTCCAGAGGAGATTGCCTGGCCGAAGGGGTTCATCATCACCGATCAGCTCAAGGTGCTGACGATCAGATCCAGCACGAGCATTACGGTATTATTCAAGTCAACCAGTGATCCGGTTTTGACAGTCCAAGAGGCGCTAGATGAAGATCCAAACCCTGCCACTCGATGGTCTTCTCCTCATCGAACCGACCCGTATCGGAGATACGCGCGGCTTCTTCTCGGAGACGTTCCGTGCGGACCGATTCGAGGGCGTGGTAGGGCCAGTCCATTTCGTCCAGGACAACCATTCAGCAACCGTGAAGCAAGGTACGATCCGCGGCCTTCATTTCCAGAAGCAGCCGCGCGCGCAAGGCAAGCTCGTGCGTGTAACCAAGGGCGCGATCCTCGACGTCGCCGTCGACATCCGCTCCGGCTCCCCGACTTTCGGCAGGCATGTCATGACTGAGCTATCGGCTCAGAATTGGCGGCAGCTCTGGATTCCCGTCGGTTTCCTGCACGGGTTCTGCACGCTCGTCGATGATGTCGAGGTCATCTACAAGGCAACCGACTACTATAGTCCCGAGCATGATGCCGGCGTACGCTGGGACGATCCCGAGATCGGGATCTCCTGGCCCGCATCGGCTGACGCGGCGCAACTTTCGGGCAAGGACCGCAACGCCCCGCTACTGAGCGAGATCGGCCCGCAATTCGCGTTCTCGAAATAACGTGATCGGGAATGGTCTCGGCGGTTCCCGAGATCCTCGTTTCTGGGTTCAACCGCGCAAATCCGGAATCGCAGTCCAGACTTGCAAGGATGATCGAGCGGCTCAGGCAAGCCTTGCTGCAGGCTACGCGCTGAATCAATCCAGCTCGAAGCTTTCCTTGTAGTCGAGCTTCAGGCTCGGATCCTGTTCTTCCTTGCGCAGCACGCTGTTGCCAAGGACGAGCAGCTCGATCTCCGAGCCCATGAAGCAGCGGAAGGCGTCGGTCGCGGTGCAGACGATCGGCTCGCCGCGGACGTTGAAGCTGGTATTGACCACGACCGGGCAGCCGGTCAGCGCCTTGAAGCGGCTGATCAGCGCGTGATAGCGCGGGTTGGTGTCGGCATGCACCGTCTGGATGCGGGCGGAATAGTCGACATGGGTCACGGCCGGAATGGTCGAGCGCGGCACGTTGAGCTTGTCGATGCCGAACAGCGCCTTCTCGCTCTCGCTCATCTCGCGGCGCAGGCCCTTCTGCACATCGGCGACGAGCAGCATATACGGCGAATCCTCGTTGATCTCGAACCAGTCGGCGACGTCTTCACGCAGCACCGAGGGAGCGAAGGGACGGAAGCTCTCGCGGTACTTCACCTTGAGATTGAGCGTCTTCTGCATCTGCGGCGAGCGCGGGTCGCCGAGGATGGAGCGGCCACCGAGTGCGCGCGGGCCAAATTCCATGCGGCCCTGCATCCAGCCGACGGCCTTGCCGTCGGCCAATGCCTGTGCGGTCGTCTCGATCACGGCGGCATCGTCAAGCGTCTCGAAACGGGCACCGGCGGCTTTCAGCTCGGCCTCGATCTCGCCTTGCGAGAAGCTGGGGCCGAGATAGCTGCCCTGCATGGCGTCACCCTTGCCCGAGCGGGCAGGGCGCTCATGGCCGGCGTAAAGGTGATAGCCGGCCAGCGCCGCTCCCAGCGCGCCGCCGGCATCGCCCGCTGCCGGCTGGATCCAGATGTTGCCGAAAATATCTTCGCGCAGCAGCTTGCCATTGGCGACGCAGTTCAGGGCGACGCCGCCGGCGAGGCAGAGGTTCTTCTGGCCGGTTTCGGCGCGGACCGAGCGGGCGAGGCGCAGCACGATCTCCTCGGTCACGGCCTGGATCGACGCGGCCATGTCCATGTGGAACTGGGTGAGCAGTTGCTCCGGCTTGCGCACCGGCTCGCCGAAGAGCGCGGCGAAGCGCTCATTGGTCATGGTCAGGCCGGAGGCGTAGTTGAAATAGCTCTGGTCGAGATGGAAGCTGCCATCCGGCTTCAGGTCGATCAGCTTGTCGAGCATCAGCCTGGCGAAACGCGGCTCGCCATAGGGCGCCAGGCCCATGACCTTGTACTCGCCGGAATTGACCTTGAAACCGGTGTAGTAGGTCACGGCCGAATAGAGCAGGCCGAGCGAATGCGGAAAATGCAGCTCCTTGTGGATCTTCAGATCCTTGCCGCGGCCGACGGCCAGCGTCATCGTCGCCCATTCGCCGACCCCGTCCATGGTCAGCACCGCCGCCTCGTCGAAGGGCGAGGGGTAGAAGGCCGATGCCGCGTGAGAGAGATGGTGCTCGGTAAAGAGCAGCTTCTCGGCGTCGAATGAGGGCGCAAGCTTGCGCAGCTCCTTGCCCAGAATGCTCTTCTGGAACAGCTTTTCGCGCAGCCAGAGCGGCATCGCCATGCGGAACGAATTATAGCCGCGCGGCGCGACCGCGAGATAGGTTTCGAGCAGCCGCTCGAACTTGATGAACGGCTTGTCGTAGAAGACGACGGCATCGAGCTCGTCGAGGCCACAGCCCGCGACCGAGAGGCAATACTCGACCGCCCTGGCCGGGAAATCGGCATCGTGCTTCTTGCGGGTGAAACGCTCCTCCTGCGCCGCGGCAGCGATCGCTCCATCGACGACCAGCGCCGCGGCGCTGTCATGGTAGAGGCCCGAGATTCCCAGGATGCGCATCGGCAGGAGCGCTCTAGAACAGCGTGTAGACGAAGGGGGCGACAGCGCTGCCATGGGTCAGCACCAGCAGGCCGCCGAAGAGCAGGCTGATCAGCAGGATCGGCACCAGCCAGAACTTCTTCCTTGCCGCCATGAAGCGGAAGAACTCTCGCAAAAACGACATCAGGGGCGCCCCATCAGAATTGATCTTTCATCGAGGCCGGCTCCGGCCCCGGCGGATCGCGACTGATCCAGTAGGTCTTGGCCTCCGGCTTGCGCTTCAGGCCGAGGAAATCCTTGCCGAGCAGACGCGCCAGCGCGCCGATCGGCGTGAAGACCAGGAAGAAGAGCAGGCCGAGCACGATCGGATTGACGATGGCGCCGAGCAGGAGGCCGAGCCTGGTCCAGAGCTTGTTGAGCGGGGCCAGCAGCGAGGCCTTGATCAGGGCGATGGCCAGGAACAGCGCCGCGAGAGCGATCAACCACGGCCAGGCGCGACCGGCATGCCAGCCGTTATAGGCGGCGAGAAGCGTGAAGAAGCCGGAGAAGACCAGGCCGAACGACCGGTCGCTCGATGCTTCCACCGCGCCATGGCCCGGCTGGAATTCGTGATGCACGCCCTTGCTGGCCACGCGATGCTCCGTTTCCGTCGCGCGCTCTCTAGACGATAACGCCCGAATGCAAAACAGCTTATCCGGGCGGCCTCGTGTCACGCCCTCCGGGCTTGCGTGTCCCTGCGCCATTGCATGGCGAATTGCTCGGCGCTCTCCGTCAGCATGCCGAGGCGCGCGGCCATGTCCTGGGCGGAGGCGGCGACCTGCCCGGCGCGACCACTGACCTCGACGGCATTGCTGAGCATGGCGTCGAGCGTCGCGGTCAGGTCGGTGGTGGTGCGCTTGGCCTGCTCGGTCAGGCTGGAGCCGTCGCTCGCCTTGGCGGCGTCGGCCTCGACGGAGCTGCCGAGCGCGGTCGAGGCCTCGTCCATGCTGGAGACGGCATCGGTGATCGTCGCCATGGCGCCGAGCACGCTGGCGACGCCGATGCGCATCGCCTGCGCGCGCTTGGCGATCTCGGCAGTCGCTGCGCTCGTGCTGACCGAGAGCGCCTTGACCTCGGAGGCGACGACCGAGAAACCGCGCCCGGCCTCGCCGGCACGGGCGGCCTCGATGGTCGCGTTGAGCGCGAGCAGATTGGTATGGGCGGCGATGCCGCCGATCATGCCGACAGTGCTCTCGATCTCGTCTGCCGCCCTGGCGAGCTGGGCCGCGATCGCGTCCGTGCTGGCGGCCTCGCCGGCGACCACCTGGGCACTCTGGGCGATGGCACCGACGGCGCGCCGCGTGCCGATGATCGAGGAGAGCAGGTTCGAGGATGTGACGGAGGAGACGGTGACGCAGTCGCGCAGCTTGTCGACATTCGTCGCGCCACCGCGCGCCATGAGCTCGGCCGAAGTCGCGAGCGTGCTGAGCTCGCCGGCGGTCTGGCGCAGCGCCTCCGCGATGATCGCGGCATGGGTCACGGCGCTGTGGACATCGCTCTCGAAACTCGCCGCCATCGCCGCCAGCTCGTTCTGGTGGGCCGAGCGGTTCTCGTCGAGGGCATGCGCCAGCACCCGCTCCGCCTCGCGGCTGTCGCTGAGATTGGCGAGCGCACCGGCGATCATGCCGATCTCGTCCTTGCGCTCGGTACAGGGGATGCTGCTGCGTTCGCCGCCGGCCGCCATCTTGCGAATCGCGTCGGTGAGCTTGCGCAGCGGGCGCAAGGTCGAATGCAGCATCGCCCAGATCAACAGGGCGGCGACGGCGCAGCCACCGAGCGCGAAGAGCAGCACCAGCGTGCGCGAGGTGGCGTGGCTGGTGGCGAGAATGGCGTCGACCGAGCGGCTGATCTCGAGCAGCCCGCGCACATCGCCCTCGCGCCAGCCGACCTTCGGAGACAGGGCGGGGTCGTTGTGGCAGCCGAGGCAGCTCTGCTTCAGCCGATCGCCGACGGCCATGCGGACGAAATCCTTGCCGCCGATCGTCTCGCGGCGGACGAAGGGTTCGTCGGGTTTGGCCTGAAGTGCGTCCCAGGCCGCCTGCTGGAAACCGTCGAGCTTGCGCTCGGCCCGGTACGGAAAGGGATAGGGGCTGACGAAGGCGGCCTTGGTGTCGCCATCGCTGATCAGGCCGAGATAGTCGCTGATGAAGGAGGCCTGGAACGGCACGCTCGCAGCCTCGTTGCGATAGTTCGGCGAGACCTTCATCGTGCCGTGCTCGGTGACCTTGTTGACCACTGTCTCCAGATAGAAGCTGCGCAGGGCGAGCGTCTGCTGGGCCTTGGCGAGGTTCTGCCGCGTCGCTTCCTCGAGGATCATCTGGTCGAAGGCTGGCGGCAACAGAAAGATGACCGCCGCGATCAAGGTTCCGATGCCGAGGACCAGCGGCCAGACGACGCGCAAGACCAGAGATTTCTTGAACATACGTAGTCCGTTGCTGAATCTCGGATCGAAATTTTGACGGCTATCTATAGCCGGCTCAAATATGCCGGCACCGCGCCCGTCGAATAGCTGAAGGTCTGCTAAGGAAAGCTTAGGATCATCACCGAAACAGGCCATCCGCCGGACTGGCCAGGTTTATTCGGCAATTCCACCGCATCCCGGCAGGTCGTTAACGGGTTGCTAACCATGCACCGGGAAAAACTTGCCTAGTGAGCCGCACCTTGCGCGCGGCCATGACGGCTTTGTGGAACGGATAGCGGCGTGAACAGCATCGTCGAACAGTTCAGGAGATTCGGCGCGGCGCGGCTGGCGGCCATGCTCGCCGTCACGCTCACGCTCGTCGGCTTCTTCGCCTTCGTGATGCTGCGCATGTCGCAGCCTGCGATGAGCGTGCTGTTCAGCGACCTCTCGACCACCGACACCAATGCCATCCTGAAGGAGCTCGACACGCGCGGCGTCAAATACGAGCTGCGTCGCGACGGGCAGACGATCCTGGTCGCCGCGAACGACGTGCCACGGTTGCGGCTCGATCTCGCCGGCAAGGGCATCCCGGCCGGCGGCGGTGTCGGCTACGAGATATTCGACAAGGGCGACGCATTCTCCTCGACCAGCTTTGTCCAGAATATCAATCATCTGCGGGCGCTCGAGGGCGAGCTGTCGCGCACCATCCGCTCGATCGGCCGGGTCCAGGCCGCGCGCGTCCATCTCGTCATTCCCGAGCGGCGCCTGTTCGAGCGCGACCGCGAGCCGCCGCGCGCCTCGATCGCGCTCAAGCTCGCCGGCGAGCTTGATCCGACCCAGGTTCGCGCCATCCGTCATCTCGTCGCCTCGGCCGTCGATGGGCTGAAGCCGGAGCGCGTCTCGATCATCGACGAGCGCGGCCGATTGCTCGCCGATGGCGCGCAGGGCGAGCAGGGCCTGGTCGGCCTCGGGCTCGACGAGCGCCAGTCGTCGATCGAGAAGCGGGTCAAGAGCCAGGTCGAGGAGATCGTCGCCAGCATCGTCGGACAGGGCCGGGCGCGGGTACAGGTCGCTGCCACGCTCGAGACCAATCGTGTCGAGAGCCGCTCGGAGACCTTCGATCCGGAAAGCCGCGTCGTCCGCTCCAGCCAGAACCGCACCGAGGCTTCCGCCACCAACGAGCAGAACGGCGCCGTGACGGTCGGCAACGAATTGCCCGGAGCGCAGCAGAACCAGGCCCAGCAGGCCGCGCGCGACAGCAACAACAAGAACGAGGAAGTCGTCAATTACGAGATTTCGCGCACGACCCGCACCGAGGTGAACGAGGGCGGCCGCGTACAGAAGCTCTCGGTCGCGGTGCTGGTCGACGGCACCTATAACCGCAGCCCGACCGGCGAGCTCGCTTATCAGCCGCGCCCGCAAGAGGAACTCGAGCGCATCGGGCAGCTCGTGCGCACCGCGGTCGGCTTCGACCAGGCACGCGGCGACAAGGTCGAGGTCGTCAACCTGCGCTTTGCCGATGCGCCGCCGGCAGCGGTCGACCTGACCGAGCCGACGCTGATGCAGCAGCTCATGTCGTTCACGCGCGAGGATCTCGTGCGCTTCGCCGAGCTCGGCGTGATCTCGCTGCTGACGCTGATCGTGCTGATGACGGTGGTGCGGCCGCTGCTGAAGCAGGTGCTGGCCTCCGACAAGGCGCGGCCGGTGCCGTCCTTCATGCGCAACGGCGTGGTGATCGAGGGCGAGAATACCGGCGACCCGGCCGGTCCGCGCGCAGCGCTCGCGGCGATCGGCGAGGCGGGCACGGTCGAGGTCGACGCGCCGTCCGAGCGGATGCTCGCGATCGCGCAGATCAAGGGCCAGCTCAAGGCGCAGTCGGTCGAGAAGATCGGCGCGATGGTTGCTCAGAACCCGGGGGACTCGGTCGCGGTGCTGCGCGGCTGGATCCACGAAAAAGCTCCGGCATGATGGGGACCTGAGCCGTGGCATTGGCTGCACGCGCCATCGCGACACGAAATACAGGGCGCGATTCCGGCGACTTCGACCTGCCGTCGGAGCCGATGACCTATGCCGGGATGAACGGGCCGCAGCGCGCGGCCGTGATCCTGCTCGTGCTCGGCGAGGAGCACGGAAGGGCGATCTGGGAAGAGTTCGACGACGAGGAGATCCGCATCATCACGCGCGCCATGGCGGAACTGGGCACGGTCGATTCCGAGATGGTCGAGAAGCTGATGCTGGATTTCGTCAGCAAGCTGTCGAGCGCGGGCGCCATCACGGGCTCGTTCGACCGCACCGTCTCGCTGCTGGAGAAGATCCTGCCGGCCGATCAGGTGGCGCTGATCATGGAAGAGATCCGCGGCCCGGCCGGGCGCAACATGTGGCAGAAGCTCGGCAATATCGACGCCGTCGTGCTCGCGAACTTCCTCAAGAACGAATACCCGCAGACCATCGCGGTGATCCTTTCGCGCATCCGTTCGGAGCACTCCGCCAATGTGCTGCGCAACCTGCCGAACGAGCTTTCGATCGAGGTGGTCGGGCGGATGTTGCGGATGGAATCGGTGCAGAAGGAAGCGCTAGACCATATCGAGAACACGCTGCGCACCGAGTTCGTCTCGACCCTGACGCAGACGCGCCGGCGCGATCCGCATGAGCAGATGGCCGAGATCTTCAACAGCTTCGACCGGCAGACGGAGACGCGGTTCCTGGCGGCGCTCGACGTTGCCAACCAGGATTCTGCCGCGCGCATCCGTGCCCTGATGTTCACCTTCGAGGATCTCGGCAAGCTCGACCCTGCCGGCCTGCAGACGCTGATGCGCGTCGTCGACAAGGATACGCTCGCCCGGGCCCTGAAGGGTGCCAACGAGACGATGCGGACCTTCTTCTACGGAGCGATGTCGCAACGCGCCGCCAAGAACCTGGCGGACGACTTGCAGAGCCTCGGACCGATGCGACTCAAGGAGGTCGACGAGGCCCAGATGAAGATGGTCGCGCTCACCAAGGACCTCGCCGACAAGGGCGAGATCGTCATTGGTAAGGGCAATTCCGAGGACGAATTGGTCTACTGACGATGAGTACCGCCAAGAAATTCATGTTCGGCACCGATTTCCGCGAGGGCGGCCGGCGTGCCGCCAGCGATGCGGATATCGCCGCGGCGCGGGCGGAGGGCTTCAGCGCCGGCCAGGAACAGGGTCGTCGCGAGGCCGAGAGCCAGTTCAACGCGCTGGTCGGCAAGCTCGTGCGGTCGACGGACAAGCTGATCGCCGACGAGCAGAGGCGCGTCGCCGAGATCGAGGAGCAGGCCGCCCATGTCGCCCTCGTCGCGGCCCGCGGGCTGGCCGGCGCGGCGCTGGCGCAGCGCCCGCTCGCCGCGCTCGAACAGGCGGTGCGCGAATGCCTCGGCCATGCCCGGCAGGCGCCGCACCTGGTCGTGCGTGTCAATGAAAACGCAGTGGAGGCCGTCGAGAGCATGCTGGCCGGGTTGGCGCGCGAGACCGGCTTCGCAGGAAAGCTCGTCGTGCTCGGGCAGCCCGATATCGCGCCCGGCGACGGGCGGATCGAATGGGCCGATGGTGGCTTCGTCATCGACAGCGCCCGGCTGGAGCAACTGATCGAGCAGGCGGTCGCGAGCCTCTTCGGTCACCATCAGTTCGGCAGCGCCGAGCGGAGATAACAATGAGCCAAGAGAACGACCTCAATCTGCCTCCGCTGAATCCGGCCGATCTCTCCTTCGATCCAAATTCGGGTTCGATGGCGCGCTCGGGTCCTGTGCCGGTCAAGACTGCGGAGGATCTGGAGCAGGTCTTCGACGTGCCGGTCACAGTCTCGGCTGTGCTCGGCTCGTCGCGGATCGCGGTCGGCGACCTGCTCCAGGTCGCGCCCGGCACGGTGCTCGAGCTCGACCGGCGCGTCGGCGAAGCGATCGACATCTTCGTCAACGAGCGCCTGGTTGCGCGCGGCGAGGTCGTGGTCGTCGAGGACCGGCTCGGCGTGACCATGACCGAAATCATCAAGGCCGACCGCTGATGCGCGCCGGCCCCATTCCAGAATCAGGGAGAACCTGAGCCATGCGTCTCATCATCGTCGGCGGCCTCAAGGGCGCGATCATCACCGCGGCCAAGATCGCGGTCTCGCATGGCGCGGCCGTGACCCATGCGGAGAGCATCGACCAGGCGCTCGCCGTGCTGCGTGCCAAGGGCGGCGACCTCCTGATGGTCGACGTCGCCCAGCCGATCGCCAAGCTCGTCGCCGCGCTGGAGGCCGAACGCATCCGCACTCCGGTCGTCGCTTGCGGCACCGCGACCGACACCCGTGCGGCCGTAGCCGCGATCCAGGCTGGCGCCCGCGAATACGTCCCGCTGCCGCCCGATCCGGAGCTGATCGCGGCCGTGCTGGAGGCGGTCGCGGCCGACCAGTCGAGCCTGATCGTCCGCGATCCGGCTATGGAACGGGTCGTCCAGCTCGCCTTGCAGATCGCCCGCTCGGAAGCGCCTGTGCTTGTGACCGGCGAGAGCGGCACCGGCAAGGAGGTGATCGCGCGCCACCTGCATCAGAAATCGCTGCGCAAGGACAAGCCCTTCGTCGCGGTCAACTGTGCGGCCATTCCTGACAACCTGCTCGAATCCGAACTGTTCGGCCATGAGAAGGGTGCCTTCACCGGGGCCGTGGCACGGCGCATCGGCAAGTTCGAGGAGGCTCATGGCGGCACGCTGCTGCTCGACGAAATCTCCGAGATGGATGTGCGCCTGCAGGCCAAGCTGCTGCGCGCCTTGCAGGAGCGGATGATCGACCGTGTCGGCGGCACGCAGCCGGTCAAGGTCGATCTCAGGATAATCGCGACCTCGAACCGCAATCTCGGCGAGGCCGTGCGCGAGGGCTCCTTCCGCGAGGACCTGTTCTACCGGCTGAACGTTGTGCATCTGCGCCTGCCGGCGCTGCGCGAGCGGCCGGGCGACATCCTGGCGCTGGCCGACCATTTCGCCAAGAAATATGCCGAGATCAACGGCTTGCCGCTGAAGCCGATCGCGGCCGAGGCGCGCAAGGTCCTGCTCGCCAATTCATGGCGTGGCAACGTGCGCGAACTCGAGAACACGGTCCATCGCGCCGTGCTGCTGGCGCAGGGCGCGGAGATCGGGGCTGAGGCGATGATGACGCCGGAGGGCGAGACGCTCGGCCCGGCTTCGGGGCGCGATCCGGCTGCGCGGGCGGCTCAGACCGCAGAGGCCATGACGCGCTCGCTGGTCGGGCGCACCGTGGCCGATGTCGAGCGCGATCTCATTCTCGATACGCTCGATCATTGCCTCGGAAACCGCACGCATGCGGCGAAAATCCTTGGCATCTCGATCCGGACGCTGCGCAACAAGCTGAGCGAGTACACAGCGTCCGGGATTGTCGTGGCGGAGCCCGGTCAGGCACGCATCAGCGCGGCCTGACCGGAAAGCGCGCTACCGGATCTCAATAATAGTACCGCCGACGATAGTAAGGTCTGGCGTAGTAGCGCGGCCGTACATAGTAGGGCCGACGATAGACGCCGTAGGGACGATAGTAGGGCCGGCGATAATAGCCATAACGGCGATAATAAGGGCGGCGATAATAGTACTGGCTGAACTCGGTGTCGGCGCCGTCGAGGCCCTGCTTCACCTCGGCCGAAACCTCGCCTTCGCCGGTCGGCGGTGTCGGCTCGGGAGCGGTCTTGGCAGGTGCAGGCGCTGCTTCGGCGATAGCGACGCCGCCGAGGCTCGCTGCGGCGAACCCGCCGATCAAGGTCGTAATGAATGAGCGTCTATCCACGGCATCCTCCGGGACATGGTTTCGTCCACTGTTCCGCGTCGGCTCCCGACCCGAAACAACACTGAACAATAACGCAGTTTGGGGCGATTTGTTGCAAGGTGCCCGAATTCCTCGCCGTATGGCTAAAAGGGATAGTGCGGATCAATCGACAGCGTTCAGCGGCCGCGTCACGGCTTCGAGCGAGCGCCGTTCGGCCTTGACCGCGTAGAGCGCTGCGATAATCGCTGCGCCCAGCATCAGCGCTGCGCCGAGCAGGTAGCCGGCGAAGACGCTCATGCGCGAGCCGGTGTCGATCAGGATGCCGAAGAGCCAGGGGCCGGCAATGCCGCCGGCGCCGGTGCCGATCGCATAGAACACGGCGATGGCGAGCGCGCGCATCTCGAGCGGGAAGGTCTCGCTGACCGTCAGATAGGCCGAGCTGGCGGCGGCCGAGGCGAAGAAGAAGACGACGCTCCAGCACAGGGTGAGCTGCGTCGCGGTAACCAGTTCCTTGGCGAAGAGCCAACCGGTTCCGGCGAGCAGCAGGCCGGAGAGCGCATAGGTCGCGGCGATCATCGGGCGCCGTCCCAGCGTGTCGAACAGGCGGCCGATCAGCAGCGGCCCGAGGAAATTGCCGGCGGCGAAGGGCAGGATGAACCAGCCGATCATGCCCGAGGGCACCTGATAGAAATCGGTGAGGATCAGCGCGTAGGTGAAGAAGATCGCGTTGTAGAAGAAGGCCTGCGCGACCATCAGCGCGAGACCGACCAGCGCGCGCTGGCGATGCACCACGAAGAGCGAGTTGAAGACCTCGCCGAGCGGGGTGGCAGTGCGGGGGCGCAGCCTTATCCTCTGCAGGTTTTCGTCGGGGCTATAGGTGACGCCGGATTGGGCTTCGATGCCGGCGACGATCGCCGCCGCCTTGTCGGGCTGGCCATGGCTCATCAGCCAGCGCGGGCTTTCCGGAATCCAGAGCCGCAGGATCAGGATGACGAGGCCGAGGATGGCGCCGATGAAGAAGGCGAGGCGCCAGCCGATCTCCGGATCGATCAGCCCGGCATCAAGCAGGATGATGGCGCCGATCGCGCCGAGCGCGGCGCCGATCCAGAAGGAGCCGTTGATGACGAGGTCGGTCCAGCCGCGCACGCGCGCAGGCACCAGCTCCTGGATGGTCGAGTTGATCGCCGTGTATTCGCCGCCAATGCCCATGCCGGTGAAGAAGCGGAAGATCATGAAGCTCGCCGCGTTCCAGGAGAAGGCGGTGGCGGCGGTCGCGGTCAGGTAGACCAGCACGGTGATGGTGAAGAGTTTCTTGCGGCCGAGCCGGTCGGTCAGCCAGCCGAAGAACAGGGCGCCGACGACGGCGCCGGCAATATAGGCGGCGCCGGCCATGCCGATCTCGGTATTGGTGAAGCGCAGCCGCGGGCTTTCCTTGAGCGCGCCCGAGACCGAGCCGGCAAGTGTCACCTCGAGCCCGTCCAGAATCCAGGTGATGCCGAGCGCGATGACGACAAGGGTGTGGAAGCGGGACCAAGGCAAGCGGTCGAGCCTGGCGGGGATATCGGTCTCGATAACCTGCTGCTGACCCGGCGCTGGCGCTGTCATCGCATCCCTCCTTGCGGGTAATACAACGATGTCGAAGCCTTCCGGTTGCCTCTTGAGCCATAAAAAAGGCGGCCTTCCGATGGGAAGGCCGCCTCTTGATGCTCTAACTGAAAATCGAGGCGCGTCTTAGCGAACGATCACGACCGGACGACGGCGCACGACGACCGGGCGGCGAACGACCACGGGACGGGTCACGACGACAGGGCGGCGGACGACGACCGGGCGGCGCACGACCACCGGACGGCGGTAGACCACCGGACGGCGGTAGTAGACCTGGCTGTATTCGGCATCGGCCTGATCGAGAGCAGCCTTGGTGGCTGTGTCGACCGAAGCGGTCTCGGCAAGAGCCGGGGCAATGTCAGTAGCGGCCTGTGCGATCGCGGCGCCGCCCAGCCCGGCAGCCGCGAGACCACCGAAAAGGCTCAAAACAAAAGAACGTCTATTCATCAGATTCCTCCGAAAGGCATATCCAAACCAGTCTGTCGACCCGCGTTCGAAATGCGAGGCGGAATTGGGCCGAATCGCGGCGGGTCGCTGACAACCTGTTCAGGTACACCCTTCAAGTCGAGTTTTTTTGACGGTCTTAACCACTCGTTCACCATACGCCCGGCAAGAATTGCCCAGTGCCGCAAGGGCATAACGGCATATCGGATCGCGCCGAGCGCGCGGCTGCGGAGAGCGGGCTGAGGCGATGACCGATGTGACGGCAGGGGCGGGCGGCGGCTTCAAAATGCCGAGCCGCGGAACGCTCGGCAGCTTCCTCAATCGGCCTGACCTGTTCCTCGCCATCGGCGTCATGGGCATCCTCGTGGTGCTCATCTTCCCGCTGCCGGCGCTGCTGCTCGACCTGCTGCTGGCGCTCTCGATCATCCTCTCCGTGCTGGTGCTGATGACCGCGCTCTTCATCGAGGAGCCGCTGGAATTCTCGGCCTTCCCGACAGTGCTGCTGATCGTCACGATGTTCCGGCTGGCGCTGAATCTCGCCTCGACGCGCCTCATCCTTTCGCACGGGCACGAGGGCACGTCGGCGGCCGGCCACATCATCGAGGCCTTCGCGAATTTCGTGATGGGCGGCAATTTCGTGATCGGGGTGATCGTCTTCACCATCCTGATCATCGTCAACTTCGTCGTCATCACCAAGGGTTCGGGCCGCATCGCCGAAGTCGCGGCGCGCTTTGCCCTCGATGCCATGCCCGGCAAGCAGATGGCGATCGACGCCGACCTGTCGGCCGGGCTGATCGACCAGGAGGTCGCCAAGGTCCGGCGCAAGGCGCTGGAGGACGAGGCGAATTTCTTCGGCTCGATGGACGGTGCCTCCAAGTTCGTGCGCGGCGACGCGATCGCCGGCCTGCTGATCACCTTCATCAACGTGCTCGGCGGCATCATCATCGGCGTGGCGCAGCAGGGCATGAGCTTCGGCGACGCCTCGCATAATTATACCCAGCTCACCGTCGGCGACGGCCTGGTCAGCCAGATCCCGGCGCTGATCGTCTCGACCGCCGCCGGCCTGCTCGTCTCGAAATCGGGTGTGCGCGGCGCCGCCGACAAGGCGCTCGGCAAGCAGCTCTCTAGCTATCCCAAGGCGCTCGGCATGTCGGCGGCGGTGATGCTGCTGATCGCGCTGCTGCCCGGCATCCCGATGCTGCCCTTCCTGCTGCTCGCGGGCGGCTCGGCCTATCTGGCGCGGCATTTCGGCCGCCTGGCCAAGGCCCGCGAGACCGAGCAGGCGGCAGGCGGCGAGGCCGGTGCCCAGGTCTCGGCTGACGGCACGCCGAAGGAGGAGACGCTCAACGACCTGCTCAAGCTCGACGAACTCAAGATCGAGATCGGCTACGGGCTGTTGCCGCTGGTCAATGCCGCCGGCGGGGCCGACCGGCTGACCGATCAGGTCCGGGCCCTGCGGCGCCAGCTCGCGGCGGAACTCGGCTTCGTGATGCCGGCGGTGCGCATCGTCGACAACGTCCAGCTCGAGGCGAACCACTACTACATCAAGATCAAGGAGATCGATGCGGGCCACGGCATCGTCTATGCCGGCCAGTACATGGCGATGGACCCGATGGGCGGCCAGGTGAACCTGCCCGGTCACAACGTGCTGGAGCCGACCTTCGGCCTGCCCGCGACCTGGATCGACGCCGCGCTTCAGGACGAGGCACAGCTGCGCGGTTTCACTGTGGTCGACGCCGCCACGGTGATCTCGACCCATCTGACCGAGGTGCTGAAATCGCATATGCCGGAGCTGCTCTCGCATGGCGAGGTGCAGAAACTCCTGCGCGAGCTGCCGAAGGATCACGCCGATCTCGTCAAGGAGATCGTGCCGCAACAGATCTCGACCACCGGTATCCAGCGCGTGCTGCAGATGCTGCTCACCGAGCGCATCTCGATCCGCGATCTCGCCACGATCATCGAGGGGATCGCCGAGGTCGCCGGCGTGCTCAAGAACCCGCGCGACATCGCCGAGCATGTGCGCTCGCGCCTCGCCCGGCAGATCTGCGCGCAATTCGCCAACCATAATGGCGACCTGCCGATCATCACGCTCTCGCCGGCCTGGGAAAGTATTTTTGCCGAGTCGATCGTCGGCAATGGCGACGAGCGCCATCTCGCGATGCAGCCGAGCCGCCTGCAGGAATTCGTGCGGCTGGTGCGCGAGAAATTCGAGGATGCGGCGCGGATGGGCGAGATGCCCTCGCTCGTCACCTCCGGCATGACCCGCCCCTTCGCGCGCCAGATCATCGAGCGCTTCCGGCGCGAGACACCGGTGCTCTCGCAGGCGGAAATCCATCCGCGGGTGAAGCTGAAGACGGTCGGGACGATCTGATCCGGCTCAGCGCCGGATCACCACGACGACGTAATGGACCGGCCCGGGGCCGGGATTATGGAAGGCGCAATCCGCTGGCGGTCCGAGCTCCAGGCAATCGCCAGCCTCGAGCCGTGTCGTCTCCTCGCCTTCCTGGAAATCCAGCGTGCCGGACTGGACCCAGATCTGCTGGCGGATGAAGGCATAGGAACTGGCCGGATAGGAAATCCGGGCGCCGGCCGGCAGCTCGGCCGCGACGAGCTCGAGCCCGGCCTCGCCGGTGGGCGAGACCGCGCGGCGGGTGAAGCCGGTCTGCGGATCGCGCCAGATCGGCTGGTCCCTGAGACGCCGCACCCGCTCGCCCTGCGTCTCCGCCCGTGCCAGGAGGTTCGACAAGGTGAGGCCGAAAGCACCGGAGAGCTTGCCGAGGAGGATCGCCGTCGGGCTCGCCTCGCCGCGCTCGATCTTGCTGATCATGGCGCGCGAGACGCCGGAGCGCTCGGCGAGATCGCTCAGGCTCCAGCCACGCAATTCGCGCTCGATGCGCATGCGCTCGGCCAGCCTTGACGTTAGTTCGTCCACTATCATAGCGTCGTATCTTCTATAGTGGAATGATCGGGACGCAAGCGATCTTCCGTGCATGAGCCTTTCGCCAAACCGGCATTGGCCGAAAGGCCCGGCCCTGACTAAGCCCTGAGCCATGTCGCGCAACGCCTTCCTCTTCGCCGTGATGTGCCTGGTCTGGGGCCTGACCTGGCTGCCGTTGAAGGTCGGCGCGAGCCATGTGCCGCCGGTCTTCCTGGCGGCCGTGCGCTTCACCTTGGCCGGTGGGCTGATGCTGCTCTGGGCCGGCAGGGACGTGCTCGCCGTGCCGCGCCCGGCCTGGCCGCGGCTGGTCCTGACGGCGCTGTTGGTCAATACCGGCAACTACACCTTGCTGTTCTGGGGCGCGACCCATGCCACGACCGGGCTCGCCGCCATCGTCAATTTCGCGACCATTCCGATCTACACGCTGCTCGCCAGCCGCATGATCGAGGGCAACAGGATCACCCGCCGGCAATTGGCGGCGATCGCGCTCGGCACGGTCGGCCTCGCCCTGCTCTTCGCGACGCGGGCGTTGGGCGGCTTGAGCGCCTCGCATGGCGACCCGCTCGAATTCTGGGGGCTGGTCGCCGTCGCGCTCGGCACGGTGTTCTATTGCTTCGGCGCGGTCCTGTCGCGGCGCATCGCCGGCTCGATGCCAACGTTGACGCTCGCCGGCTGGCAGACCCTGATCGGCGGCATCGGGCTGGCGCTGATCTCGTTGCTGGCCGAGCCGATCGGGGTTCAGCAATTCCAGGCCCTGCTGCAATGGCCGGTCTGGCCCTGCGTGCTCTTCCTCGTCGTCGGCGGCTCGCTGATGGGCTTCACCATCTATATGCGGCTGCTGCGCGACTGGGGCGCTTTCCATGCCGGGCTCTACGCCTTCATCAGCCCGGCCATCGCGGTCGTCGTCGGCATGGTGGCGCTGAACGAGCCCTTCGGTTGGACCGAGGGCGCCGGCGCGCTGCTGATGTTCGGCGCAGCGGCGATCGCGATCAGGCGCTAGATCATCAGACCGGATATCGTACCCGGTGCGATGATCTAGCTTCTTGTTTTCGCATCGGCTTATCCGAAAACCGCAATCCACGTTTCGGGGCCCATGCGCTGGCGTGACCTCAGGGAGGCGGCGCGATGCGCGTGTGCTTCTTGAGCTGGCCGCGCTCGAAGGCGAGCACGATCGGCAGCGAGATGACCAGCGGCAGGATCAGGTAGAACAGCCGCCAGATCAGCAGCGCGGCGAAGACCGCGGGCGCGGGCATGCCCGGCATCACCGCCAGGAAAACCGCCTCCATGACGCCGACCCCGCCCGGGACCTGGCTGAGCAGCCCGGCCGAGAACGAGAGCAGGAAGGCGCCGAGCACGATGAAGAAGCCGGGATTACCCTGCTCGGGCAGGGCGAAATAGATGATGCCGGCTGCGCCTGCGAGCTCGAGCGGCGCGGCAAGATATTGCCGTGCGACGACCCGCAGGCGCGGATAGATGACCTCGAACTTGCCGATCTTCAGGGGCCTGAACTGGAGCCAGGACCCGACCGTGTAGAGGGCGACGAAGGCGAGCAGGCCGAAGCCGATCAGCCGCGCCTGCGCATCGCCGATGCCGAACCATTCGGAGAGCCGGCGCAGCGGGCGCAGGATCTGCGGCTCTCCGACGAGGACGATGCCCATCAGCAGCAAGGTGCCGAAGGCGAAGGTGAATGAGGTGAGCGCGACAAGGACCGCGACCTCGGCCGCCGTCAGCCCCTTCGCGGTATAGGCGCGGTAGCGCACCATGCCGCCGGAAAAGACCGAGGCGCCGATATTATGCGAGAGCGCGTAGGTCACGAAGGAGCAGAGCGAGATATAGAGCCAGGAGATGCCCTTCTCCTTGCCGAGATGGATCAAGGCGATGCGGTCGTACCAGGCGAGGGCGGCATAGGCGACGAGCGTCGCCAGCGCGGCGTGAAGGAAGGATTCCGGTGGAATCACCGCGATTTTCTGGCCAATGCCATGGGCGACGATCTTGATCGCCTCCCACAGGCCCGCCTGTTCGAGCCTGGCGCTCACGGCCTCGTTGGTCAGCGCCTCGGCTTTGAGCTTTTCCCAGAGCAGATCGACCGACCAGATGACCGCGACGAGGCCGACGATCGGCCAGATATAGTCGAGATAGCGTTTCATGAGGGCAAGCGGGCTGCGAGGGGCTGGACGAGGTAGCGCGGTGCGCGTGGAAGCACGGGGAGTGCCAGCCGGAGCGAACCCGCGACCTCTGTGCCAGCGGGCACGCCCAAGAGCAAGGGCAAGCGGCGTATCCGCCGCTTGCCGCGCTGTGAATGGCTATTTGCCGTTCTTCTTCAGCCAGTCGCGCATCTGGGAGATCTCCCGTTCCTGATCGGTGATGACGCTTTCCGCGAGCTTCTTCAGCTCGGGATCCTTGCCATGGGCGAGCACGACCCTGGCCATGTCGATCGCGCCCTGATGATGCGGGATCATGCCGCGGACGAAATCGGCATCGGCATCGCCGGAATAGGCGATGTCCATGTCCTTGTGCATCTTGGCGTTGGCGGCCTTGTAGGCGGTCGTCGCCGCCGAATCCCTGGCATTGGCGGGAGCCATTCCGCCATGGTTCATGCCATGGCCCTGGTGCTGCTGCGCCAAGGCGACACCGGCCAATGCGAGGAGCCCGATCAGGCCGGCGGCAAGTTTCAAGCTTTTCTGTCTCATCGAAATATCCTCGCGATACGGCGTCCTGCGACCGCGCAGGTCCGGACAGGGCGCCCAAAAGGGTTAAGTCTCGGGGCGAGGGTCAGCTTGGTCGTGGCGGACGTTCGGCGGGCTCGATCTTCGCGCCTTCAGCCGACCAGGTCGGCGGCGGGCCGAGCTTGTGGCCGATCGCGACAATGCGGGGCAGGGCGATCTCCGGCCCGAGGCCGATCACCCCGCAGCCGATGATGCAGCAGGGCGGTTTCATCGCGGCGGCAGGCTGATCCGCGCTGGCCTGCTCGTGACAGGGCGCCGGGGCGGCGACAGCTCCGGAATGGTCATGCGCCGCGGCTGCAGGAGGCTCCGATATCGTCACGGCGAGCGAGCCCATTCCGTGCAGCATCGAGGCGGCGAAGGTGACATGCGGCAGCACGGCCAGCAGCATGACAGCGAGTGCGGCCAGCAGGGCGCGATAACGCCGGGACGGCGATTGCGATCTGCGAAGCGGGGGCGGCCTATGCGTCATCTGGGCGTGATCTTACGACCCCGATCGTGTCATGATCGCGGCGATCCCGGCAATCGTGCCGCTTCAAGTACCCGGACATGAGCGACAGCCTTTCAATCAGCCTCACCGGCATCACCGATCTGCCGCCCGGCAAGATCGCCGCCATCGTCACCTCGCTCGAAATGTTCGCAGCCCCGCCGGTGCGGCCCGATCCGCCCGGGCTTGACGGGTTCTCGCTGGAGCCGATCGGCCGCGACGACACCACGCGCTATCTCGCGATCTATCGCCTGCTTGGCGAGCGCTGGATGTGGTTCAGCCGCCTGGTCAAGCCGGTCTCCGAGATCGAGGCGCTCCTCGCCGATCCGGCGATCGAGTTCTACGCGGTGCGCCATGAGGGGCAGGATGTCGGCCTGCTCGAGCTCGATTTTCGCGTCGTCGGCGAGGGCGAACTCGCCTTCTTCGGGCTGGCGGATCATGTCGTCGGCAAGGGCGGGGGGCGCTGGCTGATGAACCGGGCGCTGGCCAAGGCCTGGGCCAAGCCGATCTCGCGCTTCTGGGTTCATACCTGCACGCTCGACCATCAGGGCGCGCCGGAATTCTATCAGCGCTCCGGCTTCAAGGTGTTCAAGCGCAGCGTCGAGGTCGACGACGACCCTCGGCTCAAGGGCCATATGCGGCTCGATTCAGTCGCCCATCACCCGGTGATCGCATGAAAAAGGCGGGCGGCCATCGGCCACCCGCCTGAACGTCCGGTTCTGCTTGCGCGCTTAGGCGCGCGAGCGCAGGCCGATCGAATCCATCATCTGCTGGTCGCGGGCCTGATCGGCGGCGCGTTCGGAGGCGCGCTCGCGGTCGTCGAGGATCTCGACCTTCTTCATGTCCTCGAAGGCTTCCTGCAGCTCGGCCTTGGCCTCGTCGAGCTGGCCTTTCAGGTTATCGGCCGACTGGCGCAGGTTGTCGCGCCGGCCGAGCGCCGCCTTGGCATAGGTCGGGTAGGCGAAATGCGCCGGGTCGGAAATGCCGGCCCGCGCTTCCTCGCTCTGGATTTCGCGGTCGAGATCGGCCGCCATCCGGTGGAACTCGGCGATCATCATCTCAATCTGGCTCACCCGTCGACGCTTCTCGTCGACCTGGAAGCGTTTGAGACGCAAAAGGGTCTCCCGCGACTTCATGTCGTGTCCAACTCCTGATTTTACGCATGGCGGCGAACCGACCCCTCGGCGCGCCGCCGGAAACTCCATCCGCGAGACGAAAAGCACAATGGCCCAAGGAGGTTGACCGTTCCTTACCGGAAGGATGCGCTTTCGATGCATATTGTGGCTGCGTTGGCGGCTGCTGACGCGCGCTGTCCGGAATCTGTAGTTCTTCGCTCGACTCATCGCGGTGAATCGCCGCGCCTTTCCCGTCCGGACTCTTTCTCTTGCCCGCCTTGCCCCGCTTTCCCGAGCATTGGCTGCTGCTCTGCGGCCTCGTGCTGACCCGGATCATTGGCTGGGGCTCGACCTATTACGCCCCCTCGGTACTGGCGAGCTATCTTGCCCGCGATCTCGGATTGAGCGGCGAGGTCGTGTTCGGCGGCATCACCATTCTGCTGATCGTCGGGGCTACGGCGGCGCCGGCGATCGGCCGCCATCTCGACAGCCATGGCACGCGCCGTTCGATGTGCTTCGGCGCCGTGGTCTGCGCGCTGGGCCTGGCGCTGCTCTCCTTCGCGCAGGGGCCGATCTCCTATCTCGCGACCTGGTTCGTCATCGGCATCGGCCACGCGCTGATGCTGGCCAATGTCGGCAACGTCACGGTCGCGCAACTGATGGGCGAGCGCACGCGCCGGGTCATCGGGGTGATGATGCTGGCGACCGGACTGGCCTCCAGCGTGTTCTGGCCGCTCACCGCCACCTTGTCGGCCGCTTATGGCTGGCGCCAGACCCTGCTGATCTTCGCCGCGATCCAGATCCTCGTCGTGCTGCCGATCCATCTGATGATCCCATCGTGCCGCGCGAAGCTGCCGGCGCCCGGTCAGCCCGTCTCGACGATTGCCGAGGAGGGCAGGGTGCCGCCGGTCCATCGCCGCACCACGTTCTGGCTGCTCGCCACCGCCTTTTCCGCCAGCGGCGTCGTTTCCTGGGGGCTGCCGCTGCATCTGATCGGGCTGATGCAGGGCTCGGGCATGAGCCAGGCAACGACGGTCGCGATCGCGACGCTGAACGGGCCGGCGACCCTGATCGCCCGGCTGGTCGATGTCCTGGCCGGCGAGAAACTGCCGGTCGAGCGGGTCGCGCTGGCCGGCCTGCTGCTCGGGCCGCTCGCCTGCCTGCTGATGGCGGCCGCGCCGGGCTGGGCGCCGGTGGCGATCGCCTTCTCCTGCATTTTCAGCGCGGCGATGGGCGTCATCTCGGTGGCGCGCGCGACCTTGCCGCTCTCGCTCTTCGGCCGGCGAGCCTTCGCGACGATGCTGGGAAAGCTGACCGTGCCGCAGAATCTCGCCTTCGCGACGGCGCCGCTGCTTTTCGCCGTGCTGATCGAGCGCTTCGGCGCAACGATCACGCTTTTGCTGTCGGCCGCCATCCAGGCGATCGCGTTCATCGCGATGCTGGTGCTGGTGCGACGCCTGGTGGCGATCGAGAGCTCTGGTTCATCGGACCGCATACCGTATCCGACTCTCAACCATTGATAGAGATCGCGTGATCCGTTCTGATCGCTGCGCGATCAGAACGGCGCGTGCGCTAGCTCGACATGATCTGCGCGAGCCGCGCGTACGCCTCCTTCAGCGAGGTCTTCTCGTCCTTGGCCTGTTTCAGGAAAGCCTCGAGCGCCGGGTTGAGCCGGATCGCCTCGTCGACCTCGGCCGAGGCGCCCTGTCTGTAGGCGCCGAGCCGGATCAGCTCCTCCATGTCGGCATAGGTCGCGAGCGTGGAGCGCGCCTTCTGGACGACAGGGTAGAAGGCCGGGTCGCAGGAGCGCGGCATCGTGCGCGAGACCGATTTCAGGATGTTGATCGCCGGGTAGCGGCCGCGCTCGGCAATCGAGCGCTCCATCACGATATGGCCGTCGAGAATGCCGCGCACGGCGTCGGCGACCGGCTCGTCATGGTCGCCGCCATCGACCAGCACGGTGAACAGGCCGGTGATGGCGCCATCGCCCGTGCCCGGGCCGGCGCGTTCCAGCAGGCGCGGCAGTTCGGCGAAGACCGTGGGCGTATAGCCCTTGGTGGTCGGCGGCTCGCCGGCGGCGAGGCCGATCTCGCGCATGGCCATGGCGAAGCGCGTCACCGAGTCCATCAGGCACATCACCTGCAGGCCCTGGTCGCGGAAGAACTCGGCGAGCGTCAGCGTCGTCATCGCCGCCTGCTTGCGCATCAGCGCCGGCTCGTCGGAGGTCGCGACCACGACGATGGAGCGCGCCAGGCCCTCGGGGCCGAGATCGTCCTGGAGGAATTCCTGGACCTCGCGGCCGCGCTCGCCGACAAGGCCGATGATGTTGACGTCCGCGCGCGCATAACGCGCCAACATCGAGAGCAGCACCGACTTGCCGACGCCGGAGCCGGCAAAGATGCCCATGCGCTGGCCGAGGCAGCAGGTCAGGAAGGAATTCAGCGCGCGCACGCCGAGATCGAGCGGCGGGCCGACGCGCCGCCTGGCATGGGCCGGCGGCGGATCGCCGCGGAAGGGCGAGAGATGCTCGCCCTGTGGCAAGGGCGGGCCGCCATCCACGGGCCGCCCGAGCGCATCGACGACGCGGCCGAGCCAGGCCGTGGTCGGCCTGATGCCGGGCGCGGCGCGGTCGACATAGGCGGGGCAGCCGCGGCGCACGCCGTCGAGCCCGCCATAGGGCATGACCAGCGCCTTATCCCCAGAAAAGCCGACGACCTCGCAGGGAACGCGCGTGCCCGGCGCGATCTCGATCTCGATGCGTCCGCCGAGGCTCATCGCCCCGATCGGACCGGAAACTTCGACCATCAGGCCGCGCACGGCGGTGACGCGGCCATAGATCGCGACCGAATCGAAGCCGCCAATCGTGGCGGCCAGGTCACTGAGCCTGCCGCTGCCGCGTTTTAGGTTGGTCATGAGCCTTTCCGTCAACCTTTCGTTTACCTGTGTGATTAACACTGTCTTTCGAGGTTGCTGCGCGTTGCGGGGTGAATTTAACCCCGTTCCCGAAGCGAGCCTCCGCGAAAGGCGATTTCGCGGGCGACAGTTTGCCGATCCGTGTCAATTTCGACTCACCTCGACAAGGATCGTAACTTTCTCCCGTTAAGCGCTTGCGCTCGGGAATCACGGTTTGTTAACCATTTCCCCGTAGCGTGTCGCGTGGCGTTTCATCGGGCAAGCGCGCCATCGTCCAGGGCCATGGGGGCTGGGACGGAAACTGGCGGTCCAGCTTGCTCTGGGCGAATTGGGGACGAGACATGCGGGTTCTGCTGATCGAAGACGATAGCGCAACCGCCCAAAGCATCGAACTCATGCTCAAGTCCGAGAGCTTCAACGTCTATACGACGGATCTGGGCGAAGAGGGCGTCGATCTCGGCAAGCTCTACGATTACGACATCATCCTGCTCGACCTGAACCTGCCCGACATGTCCGGCTACGAGGTGCTGCGCTCGCTGCGGGTCGCCAAGGTCAAGACGCCGATCCTGATCCTCTCCGGCCTCGCCGGCATCGAGGACAAGGTCAAGGGTCTCGGCTTCGGCGCCGACGACTACCTGACCAAACCCTTCCACAAGGACGAGCTGGTCGCCCGCATTCATGCGATCGTGCGCCGCTCGAAGGGCCATGCCCAGTCGGTGATCACGACCGGCGACCTTGTGGTCAATCTCGACACCAAGACCGTGGAAGTGGACGCCGCCCGCGTGCACCTCACCGGCAAGGAATACCAGATGCTGGAGCTGCTCTCGCTCCGCAAGGGCACGACGCTCACCAAGGAGATGTTCCTCAACCATCTCTATGGCGGCATGGACGAGCCCGAACTCAAGATCATCGACGTCTTCATCTGCAAGCTGCGCAAGAAGCTGGCGAACGCGTCGGACGGCAAGAACTATATCGAGACCGTCTGGGGCCGCGGCTATGTGCTGCGCGAGCCGAGCGAAGCCGACGAGCGGATTCCGGCCTGAATTCGTCATTCGCCGGTCATGATCGGATGAGATAACAGCATTGACCTGATCGTCGGATGTACACGACAGGTTAACGGGACCCCGCCGCGAGGCGGGGTTTTTGTTTTCCTGGTCATTGCGAGCGCAGCGAAGCAATCCTGGGGCCGTTGAGCGAGACCTCCAGGATTGCTTCGCTGCGCTCGCAATGACGAGGGGCGCTCAGATATGCGAGCCGCTTTCGACCAGGCTCCTCGGCGGCCGGTCGAAGGCGAAGCCGAGATTGGGGGCCTGGCCCCTGCTGGAGCGGCTGTCGCGATAGAGGCCGCGATGCTGCTTGTCCGGCACGATGGTGGTGGTGATGCCGATCACCGTCTCGGCTGCGCCGAGGACGAAGGCGCCGTCCTGGGTCAGCCGCTGGGCGAGCGCCGCCATCACCCGCGCCTTGGTCGGCACGTCGAAATAGATCAGGACGTTGCGGCAGAAGATCACGTCGAACTGGCCGAGATGCTCGTTGGGTTCCAGCAGGTTATGGGTCTTGAGCTCGACCATGTCGCGGATCCGCTCGGTGAGCCGCCACTTGTCGCCCTCCTGGCGGAAATATTTGAGCAGCAGCTGGATCGGCAGGCCGCGCTGGACCTCGAACTGGCTGTAGAGCCCAACCCGCGCGCGGTCGATGATCTCGGCCGAGATGTCGGTGCCGATGATCTCGATCCGCCAGCCGGCGAGGCGGGGCGCCATCTCGTCGAGGATCATCGCCAGCGAATAAGCTTCCTGCCCGCTGGAAACGGCGGCGCACCAGATACGGAGCGAGCGCTTGGCCGCATTGGCCAGCAGCTTCTCCGGCAGGATCACCTCGCGGAACATGTCGAAGGGCATGCGGTCGCGGAAGAACAGCGTCTCGTTGGTGGTCATGGCCTCGACCACCGCAGCTTCGAGTTCGCGGTCATTGTCGAGCCTGAGACGGCGCACAAGCGCATCCAGCCCGGAAATGCCACGGCGGCGGCAGAGGATGCCGAGCCTGCTCTCGACCAGATAGCGCTTCTCGAGGCTGAGCGAGAGCCCGGAGCGCAAATGCAGCAGGCTGCGCAGGAAATCGAAATCCGCCTGGGTCATGCGCCATGTCCCCCGCGGACGAGGGAGCGGATGGCCGGGCCGATGCCGTCGAGCGCGATCACGGCGCTGGCATGGCGCGCGCGCACCACGGAGCCGGGCATGCCCCAGATCGTGCTCGACATCTCGTCCTGCGCGATGACGGCCGCGCCGGCGCGGCGCAGGGCGCCGGAGCCGTCGGTGCCGTCGCTGCCCATGCCGGTCATCACCAGCCCGAGCGCGGCCGGGCCGAGATGGCGGGCGGCGTCGGCGAAGAGCACGTCGACGGCGGGGCGGCAGAAGCGCACCGGCGGGCCGTCGCTGATGCTGGCGACGATATGGCCGAGCTTGCGGTCGATGCCGAGATGGCGGCCGCCGGGCGCGACATAGACGGTGCCGCGGCTGAGACGCTCGCCGTCAAACGGCTCGCGCGTCGGCACGCCGATCTGCGCCGAGACCTGCTCGGCGAAGGAGGCCGTGAAAAGCGGTGGCATGTGCTGGACCACCAGCGTGATCAGGTCCTGCAGGCCCTCGTCGATATCGGCCAGCACCTTGGCGACCGCGCGCGGGCCGCCCGTCGAGGCGCCGATCAGGAGGTAGCGCGGCATCACCGAGATCAGCGGCCTGAGATCGACGATGCCGGCGGGAAGGGCGGTTTCCGGCGTGTCCGCCAGGTCCTGCGCATGCGAGGATTGGGCGATGCTGCCGAGCTTGTTCAGGAACTCGCTGCGGAAATCGAGCGAGAGCGTCATGCCGCTGCGGCTCTCTGGCTTGGGCAGCACATCCATGGCGCCCATGGTCATGCATTGCAGCGCGAGCCGGGCATTGCGCTCGGTCAAGGTTGTCGCGAGAAGGATCGCGGTCTTCGGGCTCTCCTTGACGATTTTCGGCAGGGCCGTGACGCCGTCGACGCCGGGCATGTCGAGATCCAGCACCATGATATCGGGCTGGTAGCGGCCGGCATGCTCGATCGCGGTCTCGCCGTCGCCGGCGACCGCCACGACATGGAATTGGCCGCTCTCGCCGAGCCAGCGGGCAAACAGCCCGCGAACGACGACCGAGTCGTCGGCGATGACGACGGTCTTGGGGCGCAGGGCCGCGCTGCCGGAAAGGACGCCGATCATGCCGCGCGCATCCGCTGCGCTGCCATCGGGACGTGGGTCGAGAAAAAGTGCATCGAGACAGTCGCGACGATCCTTGCCGCCGCGTCGGACATCAGAGCAGCCCGACCTGATGGAATTTCGAGGCGACGATCTCCTTGTCGAACGGCTTCATGATGTACTCGTCGGCACCGGCATGCATGGCGCGCGCGATATGGGCGATGTCGTTCTCGGTGGTGCAGAACACGACCTTCGGCTTCTTGCCGCCCGGCATCTGGCGCAGCGTGCGCAGGAAGTCGTAGCCGTCCATGATCGGCATGTTCCAGTCGAGCAGAACCGCGTCCGGCATCTCGCCCTTGCAGGCGTCGATGGCGCGGGCGCCGTCCTCGGCCTCGGCGATGCGGAATTGCAGACCCTCGAGAATGCGGCGTGCGACCTTGCGGATCACCGCGGAGTCGTCGACGACGAGGCAGTATTTCATGGTGCTATCTCCAGATCGGATGACGCCGTCAGGCTGCCAGGGGTATGTCGATTTTCAGGATCGCATCGACGTCGAGCACGACGAGGAGACGATCTTCGAGACGGTGGACGCCGGCCGCGAGCGTGGCCCAGATGCGATCGAGATGCACGGGAACGGGCTCTAAGCTGGAATGGTCGAGCCGCATCACCTCGCCGACCGCATCGACGATCAGCGCGAAGGCCTCGCCGCCGTGGTCGATGCCGACGGCGGTGAGCTCGTATTTGCCGTTGCAATCGGTCTTCAGCGAGAGCGGGCGGCCGAGACGCTTGTTCAGGCAGATCGCGGTGACGACACGGCCGCGCAGGTTGAGCAGGCCGACGATCTCCGGCGGGGCCAGCGGCACCGGCGTGATCCGGTTGGCGATGAAGACGTCGTGGACTCGGCCGATCGGCAGGCCGAGCAGCTGCTCGCCAATGGTGATCGTGACATAGTCGAGCGACTCGCCGTAGCTCGGCGCCGCATCGGTCATGACGCGCTGGTCGATGCTGCCGCTCATGCCGCCTGCCTCATGCCGGACCTGTGCTCGGTAAGCTCCGCAAGCAGGGCGCGACGGTCGAATTTCGTGACGATCCCGTCGAACTGCGCCTGCTTGGCTCGGGCGTGCAGCTCCGGCGTGGCGAAGGTCGTCATGCCGAGGATGCGCAGATGCTGGCCATTGGTGCCGGCCCGCAATTCGCCGGCGAAGGCGAGGGCGGCGTCGGCCTTGCGGTCGAGATCGATCAGCACGCCGCTGAGACCGCCCCTGCCCGCAAGGCGCCGCGCCTCGTCGATATCGGCCGCCTGGGTGATGCGCAGGCCGGACGCCTTCAGGACCGGCGCCAGCATCTCGCGCAGGAAGTCGGAGGGCTCGACCATCAGCACATGCGGGCTCGCCGCCGCGCTCTCGCGCCGGCTTAGACGAAGCCAGTTGGGATCGCCCATCGGCAGGTAATGGGCGAGGTCGAGGATCTCGGTCGCGCGGCCGCGGATGATCGCGGAGCCGACCACGCCCTGGTCCAGCATCGCCTGCAGCTCGACATCGAGGATCTCGTCGACGATGTCGACGATCGCGTCGACGGCCAGGCCCATGGTCAGGTCGCCCTCGGAGATGATCACGAGCGGCTGCAGCCCCTCGCTGCGGATGCTGGCGTCGCCGACCGGGACGATCGGCATCAGGCGGCCGCGATAGTTCAGCAGCAGGCGCCCGCCGCTGGCCTGGAACTCATGCGCTTCGACCTCTTCCAGGCGCGTGACCAGCGAGAGCGGCACGGCCTTGATGCTGTCGGAGCCGGCGCGGAAGACCAGCATGGTGGTGCGTTCACCGGCCGGCGAGGCGCCGGAGGCGATCTCCTCGCGCTCGGGCGTATCGTTGGACACGGTCGCGCCAACCAGCTTGGCGACGCCGTTGGGGTCGACGATCAGCACGACCGCGCCATCGCCAAGGATGGTGTTGCCGGAGAAGATCGGGATGTGCCGAAGCTTGCTCGACATCGGCTTCACCACGATTTCCTCGGTGTGGAAGACGCTGTCGACCAGGATGCCGAACTGGCGCTCGCCGATCTGGGTGACGACAATGAAGCCGTCATCGGCGGCCTTGGCCTCGACGCCCATCACGCCGGCGAGGGGGATGATCGGCAGCAGCCGCCCGCGCAGCCGCAGCACGGGCGCGCCGTTGATCTGTTCGACGCGATGGTCGGCGCCGGCCTTCACCCTGACGAGCTCGCGCACGACGATCTGTGGGATGGCGAAGCGCTGCTCGCCCGAGGCGACGATCAGCGCCGAGACGATGGCGAGCGTGAGCGGGATCTTGATGGTGATCGTCGTGCCCTGGCCGGACGCGGTCGCGATGTCGATCAGTCCGCCGATCGCATCGACATTGACCTTGACCACATCCATGCCGACGCCGCGGCCCGAGACGGCCGTGACGTTCTCGGCGGTCGAGAAGCCGGGATGGAAGATGAAGCGGCTGATCTGCGCATCGCTCATGCGCTCGATCTCGGCCTCCTGCGCCAGCCCCTGCTGGATCGCCTTGTTCCTGATCCTGGTGATGTCGAGACCGCGTCCGTCATCGGCGATGGCGATCGTGACCGAGCCGCCCTCGTGATAGGCCGCGAGCCGGATCGTGCCGTGCTCCGACTTGCCGGCGGCCAGGCGCTCGGCCGGCGCCTCGATGGCGTGGTCGGCGCAGTTCCGCACCATATGGGTGAGCGGGTCCTTGATCAGATCGAGGATCTGCCGGTCGATCTCGGTGTCGGCGCCTTCTGTGACGAGCTCGATGCGCTTGCCGAGCTCGCCACTGAGATCGCGCACGATGCGCGGCAGCTTCGACCAGGCATTGCCGATGGGTTGCATGCGGGTCTTCATCACCCCGTCCTGCAGTTCGGCGGTGATCAGCGAGAGCCGCTGCAGCGGCGCCTTGAGCGCGGCGTCCTCCTGCCGGCGCGAGATCTCGAGGAGCTGGTTGCGGGTCAGCACCAGCTCCGAGACCATGGTCATCAGATGCTCGATCGTGTCGACATTGATGCGCAAGGTCGCCGGCCCGGCAGGGCGGGTCTCGCGCATGGTGGTGTCGTCCGAGTTCGCGTCAAAGCGCGGCGCGGTGTCGAGCCGCCCGTCGCGGCCACGCTCCGGCTCGGGCGCGCTGCGGAAGACCAGGTCGAGCCCGTCCTCCGCCCCGGACTGGGCGGCATGCTTGGCAAGATAGACGGCGACGGGATCGCTTGGCGGCGCTTCGCTCAGTTCCTGGCGCGCCCGGGTGGCGAGCACCTGCAATTCGCCGATCAGGATCTCGTCGCTGCCGGGCGGTTCCTGGCCCTTGTCGGCAAGCTCCGCCATGATCTCCTTGACGCGGTCGATCGTCTCCAGGATCGCGGTCACGGCGCTGGCGGTGACGGTCGCTCCATCGCGGAACTGGCCGATGACCGATTCCGCCGCATGGGTCAGGGCTTCCAGCCGGGGCAGGCCGATGAAGCCGCAGGTGCCCTTCACCGTATGGACGAGGCGGAAGATGTTCCGCAGGATGTCGCGGTTGTTCGGCTCCTGCTCGAAGCGCACGAGCTCACGGTCGACCGTATCGAGATGTTCACCGGTCTCGCCGAGGAACTCTTGCAGCAGTTCGTCCATGCCGGAGACCATGACCCACGCAACTAACGCTGGCCCAATCTATGCCGGGCAAGGGTTTATGATCGGTTGAGATCGGTCGGAAAGCGCGACGGTTCGACGCTTTCCGGGTTGTCATGCCGCCTTGGCCGCGGTGATGGTCACGGTCTCGCCGTCGATGGCGAAGGCGATGCTCATCCCCGCGGCGCGGGCGACCATGCCGGTATAGAGCGGCTGGACGGCATGGGCGTCGATCGTGCCGGTCTCGGAGCGGCCGGCGATCAGGTCCTCGACATGGGCGGGAATGCGGGCGTGGGAGCCGGTGGCGCTGACCTGGAAATGACCCTGCTCGCCCTCGACCGTGGTGCGCGAGACCAGCTTGCCGCCGCGCGGCACCGCCTGGGCGGCGAGCACGAGCAGGTTGAGCAGCAGCTTGACCTGGTTCTTCGGCAGCAGGGCGCGCGGCGCCTCCCAGTCGAGCGAGAGCTTGTCGTCGTTGAGGAAGCCGTTGGCGACGGTGCCGGCATCGCCGAGATCGATCATCGCGCCGGCCGAGCCGGCGGCGCCGAAGGCGAGGCGAGCGAATTGCAGGCGGGCGGAGGCACTGCGCGCGCTCTTCTTGATCAGCTCGAGCGCGAAGTCGCGCATCGAGGGATCGTCCTCCTCCAGGACCTCCAGCGCATTGACAACGGCGCCGACCGGGCTGATCACGTCATGGCAGACACGGCTGCACAGCAGCGCGGCCAGGTCGAGAGGCTCGAGCGAGATGGCGGTCATGGCAAATGTCCTGGGGTCAGCGTTTGGGGCGCTCGCAAACCGGCCGAGCCGCCATTAGATCAAGATATGGTGCGATCTTGGTTTGCATGTGGTTAACCGTATCCGGGCGGCCGGACAGCGCGAGGGCGCAATGATCTCTCCAAACGATCCGCGCCTTGCCGACCGCAACGCTCTCGCTCTTTTGCTGGCCGAGGCTGCACGCCTGACCGGGGCGGTGCTGCTCGCCAAGCGCGCGGCGAAGGATGTGCGGCTGAAGGCCGATGGCTCGCCGGTCTGCTCGGCCGACATGGCAGCGGACCACACCGCCAAGATCGCCCTGGCGCGGCTCCTGCCCGATATCCCGGTGACCAGCGAGGAGAGCGTCGAGGCCTCCGTCGAGGCGCCGGTCTTCATCCTGCTCGACCCGCTCGACGGAACGCGTGAATTCCTTGCGGCGGGCGGCAGCTATTGCGTCGCCATCGCGATCATCCGCGGCGGACGCCCGATTGCCGGCGCGATCGCGGCGCCCGAACTCGGTCGCCTCTGGTTCGCGGGCGACGAGGCCTTCACCCAGCGTATCGGTCCGGACGGCGCCGCCATTGGCGAGGCCGAGCCGATCAAGGTGCGGGCCCTGCCGGACGATGGGCCGGTGACGCTGATCAGCCGCTTCCACCACGATGCGCTCAGCGAGGGCGTCCTTGGTGCACTGTCGAGCAATGGCCAGTTGCCGGTATCCTCGGCGGTTAAATTCGGCATCATCGCGGCCGGCGAGGCAGATCTGCACGTGCGCGGCGGGCAGACGATGGAATGGGACATCGCGGCGGGCGACGCGATCCTGACCGCGGCGGGCGGCGTCGTCAGGCTGCTCGATGGCGGGGTGCCGCATTACGGCCGGCCGGGCGGCGATTTCCGCAACCCGCCCTTCGTCGCGGCGAGCAGCGAGGACCTGGCTCAGCGCGCCATCACCGTCGCGAACGGCTTGCCGCGGAGCTAGAGCGCTTGTTGGTCTGACGGATTCTCTCTACGCGAACCGGCCACTTCGCTCGAAAATGCTTTGGTCAGCGCGCGATCTGGCGGCTGACCTCGGGCCAGTTCGCCTCGGCGGAAGCTCGCAGCGCCGCCTCGGCGACGAAACGGCTGCGGCTCTCCTCGGTGCGGAACAGGAACAGGCGCGAACCGAGAATGGCGAAGCGCCGCGGGTCGCTCTCGACCGCACGGCCCTGTGTCACCGCAAGCGGATCGAAACCGGCGAAGGCGGGTTCGTAGACCTCCGGCGCATCTCGGAAGGCCTCGCGATTCGCTGCGGTGGCGAAGCGCCAGACGACGCCGCGATAGTTCAGCTCGTAATCCGGACGGCCGGCCAGCGCCCGGCCTTCCGCCTGATAGGCGACGGGATCGTAGCCGCTGAGCGCCAGACCGGAAAGCGGGTCACGCTGCATCTCCTCGCCGAGACCCGGCAGCGCGGGCAGGCCGGGCGGCAGCGCCACCGGCTGGGCCAGGACAGGCTGGGCCAGGACAGGCTGAGCGAGGACAGGCTGGGCGAGGACAGGCTGGAGCGCGAGCACGAGCGCGGCGCCGCCGACCGCGATCGAGATCCAGCGCTGCCATGTTACGGCCTTCATCGCGGCAAATCCTTGATTGAAAGACGTGTCGGCGGACCCGCACCGCCTCCGCACGATCTTCACGGGTTGGATACTCTTGGGGCGTATCAAACTGGTTACCGAAACGTCGCGCATTAGCGCGATTCCCGCGCCCGCTGCGCGCTCTCGGGCAGAAGCCCATTGTCGCGCCCAGCCCGGAGATGACGTATGAAACTTTCACGCCGCAGCTTTCTCGCCGGCAGCGTTTCGCTTGCCAGCATGAGCATCAGCAGCCTCTCGGTCGCCGCACAAAGCCAGAATTCCTTCTCGCAGAACGAGCTCGTCGGTTCAGGCCACCAGTTCTTCGGCAATGTCTCGCGCGGCCTCGCGCTCGCCGTCGAAGAGGCGGTCCGGCGCTGGGGCGAGCCCAATGGCTATGTGCTCGGCCAGGAGGCGTCGGGTGCCTTTGTCGGCGGCCTGCGCTATGGCGAGGGCACGCTGTTCACCCGCAATGCCGGCGACCGCAAGGTGTTCTGGCAGGGCCCCTCGGTCGGCTTCGATTTCGGCGGCGAGGGCGCGCGCACGATGATGCTGGTCTACAACCTGCCGAGCGTCAGCGCGCTCTACCAGCGCTTCGTCGGCATCGACGGCTCCGCCTATTTCGTCGGCGGCTTCGGCTTCACGGCGATGGCGGCCGAAGGCGTGATGCTGGTGCCGATCCGCACTGGCGTCGGCTGGAGGCTCGGCGTCAATCTCGGCTATCTCAAGTTCACGCCGGAGGCGACCTGGAACCCATTCTAGGACTTGGAACCCGTTCCAGACTGCCTAGATAGATGACTGCCTGGATACATGGCGTTTACTAGCCATGGCGGGGGGATCGTGGCAGGTTCCACTCTCTGAAGTGCCTTACGACCGGAGCCCGATGCCTTGATCGAAGCCGTCATGCTCATTGCGCTCGGCTTCCTGTCGGCGACTTTGCTGGCGCTGGCGGCGCTGCCGGCGCTCGCGCGGCGGGCTGACCGGCTGGCGCGCAAGCGGGCCGAGGCGGCCTTTCCGCTCTCGCTGGCCGAGATCGCCGCCGACCGCGACCATTTGCGGGCGGAGCTCGCCCTGCAACTTCGCCAGCTCGAACAGAAGGCCGAGAGCGGCTTTGCCGCCAAGGCCGGGGCGATGGGCGAGATCGGCCGCCGTGACATGACGATCGGGCGGCTCGAGCGCGAGCGCGACGAACGCGATACGCGGATCGGCGGGCTCGAGGCCGATCTGTCGACGACGCGCACCGCGCTGGCGACGACACGCGATAAGCTCACCGAGGAAACCGCCGCCCATGCCGGCACGTCGAAAGCACTCGAGGGCCGCGTCAGCGATCTCGCCGCGCTGGAGCGGAACCTGGCCGAGGTGCGTGCGGCCCTGAGCGGTACCGGCTCGGATCTTGCCGCGCGGACCAACGAGCTCACCGAATCGCGCGCGACACTCGGCCGGGTCGAGACGCTTCTGGCCGAACGCGAGAAGGAACTCGACCAGCTGCGCCGCGACTATGACGGGCTCAAGGTCGCGCAGGTCGAGAGCCGGACGAAGATCCTGGTGCTGGAAGGCAAGCGCGACGAGCTCAGCGACCGGCTTGCCACGAAGGCTCGGGGGTTCGACGAGACCTCCGCGGCGCTGAAGGCGATGACCGTCGACCGTGACAGCGAGCGCCTGCGTGCCGACGCGCTCGACAGCCGCACTGCCGAGGCCGAGGCTGGCCTGGCGGCGGCATCGGCCCGCAGCAGCGAGATGACGGCCGAGGTCGCGCGCCTGGACGCTGTGATCAAGGAGCAAGACAAGGCACGCGCTGCCGAGGAGCATGACAGGCAGTCGCTGGCCGGCGAGCTGACCCAGGTCAGGGCGGTGTCCGAGGCCGAGCGCCAGCACCTGAAGGAGGAGGCCGCGCAGATGCGGGAGGATCTTCGCGAGCGTGAGGGGCGGCTGGAAACCGTCCATGCGGAGCTGTCGACGCTGAAGGGCGCGCTGGCGCAGGTGCGGGCCGATCTGGCGCGCTCGAAGCGCGAGCTGTCGCAGCTGCGCAAGCAGGAGCGCAGCGCCCGAGAGGCCGGTGCGCAGGACGACAATGCCGCGCTGCGCCAGGAGATCACCAGGATCGCCGAACGGTTGATGAACCTGCCGCCGAAGCAGGAAGCGGCGGAATAGAGCGTTCCGCCTGCGCATCCCGGCGAAAACCGCTTCGCACTTTCCGTGCTGATGCTCTAGGAAGGCCCATCGGCTCCCGCCGCCCAGCGCCCGCCCGAGATGGTTCCCTCCTGTGACTGACACGACAATCGACATCCTTTGCATCGGCGAACCGCTGGGCGAATTCAACGCGACGCGCGGCGAGGCCGGCTCGTTCCGGTTCGGCCATGGCGGCGATACCTCGAACTGCGCCATCGCGGCAGCGCGGCAGGGTGCGACAGTGGCCTATGCCGGGGCGCTCGGGGATGATGCGGCCGGCCATTCCTTTCGCAAGCTCTGGGCCGAGGAAGGCGTCGACGACCGTTTCGTGCCGACGCATCCGACCGCACCGACCGGCCTCTATTTCGTCGATCACGGGCCGCAGGGCCATGTCTTCTCCTATTTGCGGGCCGGTTCGGCCGCGAGCCTCTACGGCCCGCGCGACCTGCCGCGCGACCTGATCGGCAAGGTCAGGATCGTCCAGGCCTCCGGCATCAGCCAGGCGATCTCGGCGACCGCCTGCGATGCGGTGTTCGAGGCCTTCGCGCTCGCCCGCTCGCAGGGCGTGCTGACAGCCTATGACACCAATCTGCGGCTCAAGCTCTGGCCGCTGACCCGGGCGCGCGCGATCATCCACGCCGCCTGCGCCATGGCCGATATCGTGCTGCCCGGACTAGACGACGCGATCCAGCTCACCGGCCTGAGCGACCCCGACGCGATCGTCGATTTCTATCTCGGGCTCGGTGCCAAGGTCGTGGCGCTGACGCTGGGCCATCAGGGCTCGCTGGTCGCGACGCCGGAGCGACGCCAGCGCTTCGTGCCGATCAAGGTCGATGCCATCGACGCGACCGGGGCGGGCGATTGCTATGACGGCGCCTTGCTCGCCGAATATATCCGCACCGGCGATGCTTTCGTCGCGGCGGCCTATGCCAATGTCGCGGCGGCGCTCTCGACGCAGGGCTATGGCGCTGTAGCGCCTCTGCCGCGGCGCGCAGATGTCGAGGCGCGCATGGCGAATGAGGCCAGGGTCGCGCAGGCATGATTCCGAAAAGTGGAGACCGGTTTTCGGACGAAATCATGCCTCAGATAAGCAGCGTTCCGATCCTGAGCGAGGCGGGCAAGCTCTTCGCCCGCTATGACCTGCTGATCAGCGATGTCTGGGGCGTCGTCCATGACGGCGTGCTGGCGCTCGGCCCGGCCTGCGCGGCGCTGACGCGATTCCGGGAAGGCGGCGGCGCCGTGGTGCTGCTCTCGAATGCGCCGGGTCCCTCGGAGCAGGTCGCAGGCGTGATCGACGGCAAGCGCGTGCCCCGCACGGCCTGGGACCGCCTGGTCACCTCGGGCGACGTCACCAGGTCACTCATCGCCGAGAGCCATGCCCGAAAGATCTATCATATCGGCTGGAAAGAGGATCGGGCGGTGTTCAAGGGGCTCGATGTCGAGCTCGTGGGCGAAGAGGACGCCGAGTTGGTCGTAGCGACCGAGTTGAACGACTACCGGCGTGAGATGCCCGAGGATTATCGCCCGCTGCTGACCCGGCTCGCGGCGCGCAAGCTGCCCTTCATTTGCGGCAATCCCGATCTCGTCGTGCATGTCGGCGAGGATCTGCTGCCCTGCGCCGGTGCGCTGGCCACGATCTACGAGGAGCTTGGCGGTGTGGTCGCCTGGGCCGGCAAGCCACATCGTCCGGCCTATGATCTTGCGCTGGAGGCTGCGCGCGAGGCGCGCGGCGGCCGCGCGATCGAGCCCGAGAAGGTGCTGGTGATCGGCGATGCCGTGCGGACCGATCTCGCGGGAGCGCGGCTGATGGGCTTCGACAGCCTGTTCGTCGCCGGCGGCATCCATCGCGACGAGACGATCGTCGAGGGCAAGCTCGATCCGGCCGGCATCGCGCGCGTGCTGGCGGGGCAGCCAGCGATCCCGGTCGCGGCGATGGCGGCGCTCGCCTGAGCTAGGCCCGGCTGGCTCAAACCGGCGGCTTGTAGCGCGCCTTCACAAGCTTGCCGATATCGGCATAGAGCCCCTGGAAGGGACGGAAGACGAAGCGGATCGTCGAGCGGCCGGGCGGGACCGCGACCGCGCGGAACAGCACATTCGCCCGCAGCAGCTCCGCCGGCTTGCCGTCGACCTCGACCTGCCACCAATGATGCCAGACGTCGTTGAGCACGACATAGCCGCCGCGCGGCGCATCGGTGGCGAGGTTCACCTCCGTCGTGCCGTAATCGACGATGCGGACCGAACCGGCCTGCGCCGACCCGGTCGGCAGCGGCGGCGGGTCGCGTTCGAGCAGCACCGTGTTGCGCGGGTCGAAGCCAGTGGGCCATTGGCCGCTCGCGAGGATCGCACCGAAATCGACCTTCTGCGCCTGCGTCACCAGGAGCACGCGCGGCAGGGCGCGCGGGTTCTCATAGACATAGGCATCGGGCGTCCTGGCGATCTGGACGAGGTCGCCGGGTTTCAGCCGCCTGTCGATCTGTTCGGCCGGGACGCCGGTCGCGATGAAGCGCAGTCCGAGCATGTCGGTGAGCAGCGAGCGATAGCCCGGCATCAGCCGCGAGAAGGTGCGCTGGTCGGGAAGGGCGACATGGTCGCCGGCGCCCGTCGCCTTGCTGTAGAGGCCGAGCCGAAGCGGGTTGTAGCCGAGCGTATTGTCGAGCTCGTGGACGAGGCTGGCATTGGGCCAATCGAAGCCGATGGCGGCGAGTTCGATGCGGTCGCGCCGGTCGGGAGACGCGGTGCGGGCGGTCTCGCGCTTGAGCAGCGCGATCGTCTCGTTCTTGCTGTCCGGGCGCAGCATCTCGAAATTCTTCGAGGGCAAGGCGGTGGACTCGTTCGGGCCGTTATTGGTCGAGAGATCGACGACCAGCGTCGCCGCCAGGACGATCGCGGCTGCGCGCGTCGAGCCCTGGAGCGAGAGCCCACGCGCTGCGACGAGCGCGCCCATCGACAGCACGGCACAGAGCAGGGCGGTCACGATCGGGACGGTGACGAGCTGAAGCTTGCCCACCGTATGGGCCAGCCAGATGGCGAGCGCGAGCGCCCCCAGCAGCAGCGCGGCTTCGAGCAGCTTCTGCCAAAGCCGGCCGCGCGGCGCGGCGTCGGCCACCACGAGATGGGTCAGATAGCCGCCGAGGATCGCCAGCAGCGCGCCAAGGATGAAGAGCGCATCGGCCGGGCGGCGGTAGAAGCTTGCTCCCGGCATGATCTCGAACAGCAGATGGAAGCCGGGCGTGTAGCGCCCGAGCGCATAAAGCAGCACGAGGAAGGCGGCGATGGTCAGCGCCACGATCTCGCGCCGGAACAGCGCGCCGCGCACCAGGCCGATCGTCAGGATCAGCAGCATCGGCAACAGGCCGAGATAGAGCTGGCCCATATTGCGGGCGAGGAAGAGGTCGAGCGGGCCGAAGCGCTGCTCCCAGGCCGGGCTCGGCGCCCCCCAGAAATTCTCGAGGGGACCGGAGGCGCCATAGAGATTGGCGATCAGCCCGGTGAGCAGCGAGGCCGGATGCAGCGAGCCCTTCTCGGCGCCGAGAAGGTCGATCTCCGGTCGGTTGGATTCCTGCGCCAGCACGAAGGTGAACAGGATCGGCACGGTCGCGACGAGGATGGCGCCGAGCGAGCCGGCAAGGAGCGGGCCGAGGCTGCGCAGCAAGGCCCGCAACGGCTGCTGCGCCATGGCGATCGCCGCGATCGTCAATCCCGCGAGGACATAGACGCCGAGCAGAGCGACCTGATCGCGCCCGAGCACCATGAAGCCGGCGGCCAGTCCGGCGCAGAAGCCATAGACCAGCGAGCGGCGTTCGAGCGCCCGCGACAGAAGGAGCAGCGTCACGGCGAAATAGCCGAGGCTGAGCACCTGCCCGACATGCTGGATACGCCAGGCGGCGGAGGCGCCGAAGGCGAAGGCGAGCGCGGCCACGACGGCCCCGGCCGGGTGCCAGTTGCGGTCCCTGAACAGCAGGACGATGGCGATCCCGCCAATGAGGAGCGTGCCAAGCTCCGCCCCGTCGCTCCAGCGGAAGCTGGGCGCCGGGTTCAGCGCCGCGATCAGGGCATAGGGCGGCGAGAAGATCAGCGATTGCGGATCGGCGATCTGCGGCGAGCCGGAGAAGACGTAGGGGGTCCAAAAGGGTGAGAGGCTGCGGTGCCAGGCTGTCGCCAGGAACTGGAGCTGTGGATAGAAATGCGCCTTGGCGTCCCAGGGTATCGTGACGATGCCCGACAGCCAGGGCCAGGACAACGCCAGCCAGGCGCAGAACACGATGCAGACCACGCTGGCGAGCGGCCAGCGCGGTGCGGATGATGAAGCCTCTGTCTGATCGGGCTCGGACATGTGAACGGTCTGCCCGAAGCCGGACGGGCGATCAATCCTTCGGCGCGGCCCGCGCCATCAGCGCGTCCATGTCGATTATATGGCCGGCGCGGTCGCGCTTCGAGGTGAGATAGCGCACATTATGCGCGGTCGGGCGGCCGAGCACGCGCTGGGTCGCGGCGACTTCGAGGCCGGCGGCCTTGATCGCTCCGACCTTGAGCGGGTTGTTGGTCAGCGCGGTCACGCGGCTGACGCCGAGCTGCTTCAGCATCGCGGCGGCGAAATCGAAATGGCGCTGGTCGAGATCAAAGCCGAGCACCTCGTCGGCATCGTAGGTGTCCCAGCCCTGGCTCTGCAGCTTGTAGGCGCGCATCTTGTTGGAGATGCCGTTGCCGCGGCCTTCCTGGTCCAGATAGAGCAGGATGCCGCCATCGTTCTGCGCCATCCATTGCACGGTCTCGCGCAGCTGGTCGCCGCAGTCGCATTTCAGCGACCCGAACAGGTCGCCGGTGAGGCAGGCCGAGTGCAGGCGCACAGGCACGGCGCTCGCGAGGTCGGGCTTGCCGACGATGATCGCGACCTGGTCACGCAGGCCTTCGCCGCCGCGGAACACGACAAACTCGGTTTCCGGCGCGCCTTCGAGCGGCACCGGAGCGCGCCCGACGATCTTGAGCGAGGCCGCCTGCTCGGAGCGGTAGGCGTTGAGCGCGTCGATCCCGACCTCGACCAGCGGCTCGCCGGCGACTGCCTCGGCGGTCACCGGAACGAGGATGGTCGCCGGCAGAACCAGCGAGAGGCGGGCGAGCTCGAGCGCGGCCGTGTCGACGGCATCGGCGGGAGCGACAGGCGCGTCGACCTTGGCCTCGACCTTGAGCGCCAATGTCTCGACGCGAGCGAGATCGATCGACGGCATCGCCAGGATGCCGGCCTCGCTGCGTGGCTTGGCGCCGATGCGGCGCAGGCGTGCCGCGCTGAGCACGAGATGGGCCTGACCCTGGGCGAGTTCGTCGAGCCCCTGGGCGAGAGCCTCGTCGGCAAGCTCGGCCGACAGCGCCAGCGCCAACCGCTCGCCGTCGCGCAACAGCACCGGGCGGCCGGCGCGGAATTCGGCGATGGCGCGGTCGACGGTGATCAGGCACGTCTCGTGAGGGCGGCCGAACAGCGTACGCGACTTGGTGATCGGCAGCTTGGGCATAGAATGGTCCGTCAGATTGCGCCGGGAGTTGGCGAGGAGCCTATCGTTTACGACCGGGATGTCGATACGGATGCACGTCCGGTCCCGGAACTGGAAACAAATCCGGGCTGCGGATGGTTCCAGTTGTCAAAACCTTGTCGTGGACCGAACCTGACAATGATCCAATCTGTTGCCGTCCGCTGTATAGGTACATCCGATTGAACATCAGATGAATGTCTACCAGCGACAGGACGGGCAGGCGACATTCGAGCAGCGCGGAGGGGATGGTGCAGGAGCATGACCCGGTTGCGGCGCCGAAGGCCTATAGCGGCGTGGCGCGCAGCTTCCACTGGATCACCGTTGCCGCCGTCTTCGTCATGGTGCCGGTCGGGCTCACCATGAGCTATCGCGGCAACACGCTCGATCTCTGGGACGACCTGACCAACAACCTCTACAGCAGCCATAAGCTTCTCGGCTTCCTGCTGCTCTGGTGGATCGTGCTGCGCCTGACCTACCGCCTGATCCACGGCGCGCCGGCCGACGAGCCGACGCTGGAATGGTGGCAGAAGGCCGGCTCGCATCTGGTGCATTGGCTGCTCTATGCCTTGCTGCTGATCGTGCCAGTGCTGGGCTGGATCGGCGTCTCGCTCTACCCGGCGCTCGATATTTTCGGCCTGTTCAACCTGCCGGCCCTGGCCGCGCCGAACGAGGATATGGCGAAGCGGGTGCTCAATATCCATGGCTGGCTCGCGCTCAGCATGGCGCTGCTGATCAGTGTGCATATCGCGGCGGTGCTCTATCACGCGCTGATCCGCAGGGATGGCGTGTTCAGGCGGATGTGGCCGCGAGCCTAACTTTTAGAACTGTTAGCCGTCAGCCGGCACCCGTTCCGTTGCGTGAGCCTGCTGCCGCTGATCGTCCCGGCACGCAACGACAGGCCGATCAGGCAGCCCAACTGGAATAGTCGGCGCCATCGCCGCCCGAGGCGGCGTGATGGTGGACAGATCGGGCGATTTTCCGCAAAATGACGCCGTTCAGAGCTTTGACAACGCTAGGCTTGATCTAACCCGTCGGGATAGTCGCGGCGCGAACTCTCCCGATCGGGGTCTGGAAGTGCTCCTCTACCGTTCTGCAATACGATAGCCTCGCGGCTAGCGGTTCTAGTAGGCTCATGTCAGGAGTTGATCGGAGCAAGCTTGGAGCAGATCGAAGGAATTCCGAGGTCTATTGACCTCAACGCCGTTGCGCAAAGCTTGCAGGTGGCAGTCATCGGCTGCGGGGCCTGGGGCAGGAACCTCGTTCGTTGCTTTGCCGAGCTGGGTCATCTTGGTGCTGCTGCCGATCACCACCCCGCGACACTCGATGCCGTCATCGCTCGACACGGCAGCCGCGCCCTGTCTTTCGAGCAGATCCTGGCCGAGCGATCGATCGAAGCGGTGGCGATTGCGACGCAGCCATCGAGCCATCACGACCTCGCCAGGCGCGCGCTTCTGGCCGGCAAGCACGTCCTGGTCGAAAAGCCGCTCGCACTCGAACTCGCGCATGCCGAGGATCTGATCGACCTGGCGCGGCGCCTCGACCGGCGGCTGATGGTCGGCCATATCCTGCGTTACCATCCCGCCTTCACCAGGCTCCAGAGCCTCATCGCGAGCGGCGCTATCGGTCGCATCCTGCGGCTCCAGGCCAACCGGATGAATCTCGGGGCGATCCGAAACGAAGAGGATGTGCTCTGGTGCCTCGGACCGCATGACGTCGCCGTCATCCTGGACCTGGTGGGTGCAGAGCCGAGCGAGGTCCGGGCGGTCGCGGGCTATCACCTGCGCAATGCGATAGCCGATGCCGTCACCCTTCACCTCGCCTTTCCGGCCGGCGAGAGTGCCCAGGTCAACCTGTCCTGGCTGCATCCGGTCAAGGAGCACCGGCTCACCGTCATCGGAACGGAGGCCATGGTCGTGCTCGACGATGCCGCGCCGTGGGAGCGCAAGCTACTCCTCTATCCCCACATCGTGAACGTGACGGGGGGCATCGCGGCGACGACCCGGGCGGATCCTGTTCCAATCGCGGTGGATGAGAGCGAGCCGCTCAAGCGCGAGTGCCAGCATTTCATCGACTGTGTCGCCGAGGGACGCGACCCGATCACGGATGGTGACGAGGGGTTGCGTGTGATGCGGGTGCTGGCGCAGGCCAGCGCGGCGATGACCCGGAGCGACCGCTTGCCGGGGAACTGATCCCTGCCGGAGCGGGGAGCCGGCTCAGACCGGCCGCGCCCAGAGATCGAGATGGCCGATCATGCAGGACTCGGAGTCGCGCCTGGCGGCGAGCCACTCTGTCACGCTTGCCTTATCGAGATGGCCGGTCTCCAGCACCGCCCCGGCACTGCCCTCCGCCAGGGCCAGCAGCAGTTCTCGCTGCTTTTCGCCGAGCAGCCAGGGGCTTTCGCCAATGGAGACGGCGAAGCCTGCCTTGCGGAAGGCTTCGGCCGAGATTTCCGTGGCATTGGGGCCGACGGCCGGGCCAAAGCCCTTGTCGCTATGCTGGTGATGATGGAAGGCGGCGAGCACGCGGGCATCGGTGGCATGTTCCGGCTGCCATTTCTCGCGGCCGTCATAGGTCAGCACCGTGTAGAGCGGCAGGCGCTGGCTGGCGAGTGCTGCGGCGAAGCGTTCGAGCCAGCGCTTCGAGGCGAGGTCGAGCAGGGCGGCGGCGGTGATCAGGTCCGGCTGCCAGCCGAGGATCCATTCGAGGTCCTTGTTGAGATCGGCCTGGCGGGTATCGACGGTGATGATCTTCTCGCCCTTGGTGAGGACGAGCTCCTCGCCCTGTTCCTGGGTCTCGTCGGCCCAGGCGGCGAGGCGCTCGCGCGCGACCTGCAACAGCTTTTCGTCGTGATCGACCAGGGTCCAGTGCTGGCGGTTCGGCAAGGTGGAATAGCTGCCGCGCAGGTTCGAGCCGGCACCGCTGCCGAGGTCGACGATGGTGAGCGAGTGCCTGCCGGCAAAATAGGCACCGACGGCGGAAAGCAGCTCGGGATTGCGGGCCGCGTGGTCGGCCGGCTCGCGCAAGGCCAGCCAGTCCGGGGAAAAGCCGCTCATTCACAATACCTTTCGGCAGGTCTCGGCGACGATCGTCGCAGTCTCGCGCCAGCGCGGCAGCGTGGCGGCGCTCGCCCATGCGGCATCGGCCATGCGCAGCCGGGCTTTCGGTTCATCGAAGAGATGTTTCAGGGCTTTGGCAAGCGCCGGCGCGTCGCCGGGCGCAACCTTGAGCGCAGCGGCATCGGGCACGGTTTCCGCCGCGGCCCCGCCGGTGGTGCACAGGATCGGCAGGCCGCGCACCAGGGCTTCCGTCAGCACCATGCCATAGCCCTCGAAGAGCGAGGGCATGACGAAGAGATCGGCTGCGTCGTAGGCGCGCGCCAGATCGGCATCGCCGACGGCGCCTGCCAGCGTGATCCTGTCGTGCAAGCCGGCCGCCTCGATTTGCGCTGCGATCGCGCGCGCCGTTGCCGGCGAGCGGTCGGCCGCGCCGATGATGGTCAGGTGCCAGGGCCGATCCGCGAGCGCGACGAGCGCCTCGATCAGGACGCCGTAGCCCTTGCGCGGCACGAGCGAGCCGACCGCCAGCAGATGCAGGGCCTCGCCGGACTGCCCGCCCGCTGCCCGCTTCGCCTGGTCCGTGCCGGGCTCGGCCACCGCGATACGCGCTTCGGGAACGGCGAAATCCGCCGCCAGCAGCCGCCTCGTCGCCGGGCTGGTGGCGATGACGGCGGTGGCATAGCGCAGGGCCGCCGTCTCGCGCGCCACGAAAGCCGCCGCCTGTTCGGGCGAGAGGCCGGTCTCCAGGCCGAGCGGATGATGCACCAGCGCGACGACACGGCCGGCAAGCCCTGCCGCGATGCTCTCGGGAAAGGCGCCATAGGCGAGGCCGTCGATCAGCAGCACGGAGTCGTAAGGCTGCGACAGGATCAGCCGGCCGGTCTCGGCGAGATCCGCCTCGGTCGGATAGGGGAAGGTGCCGGGCAGGGCGAGGTGGCGGGCAACGATGCCCATCTCGCGCCATTCCCTGAGCAGCCTGCGGTCATAGCCGTAGCCGCCGGTCGGCAGGTCGAGCTCGCCGGGAATGGCGAAGACGATCTCGTTCACGCGAGCGCGCCCTCATAGGCGGCACGGGCGAGATCGGTCTCGTGCAGGGTGACGCGGATCTTGCTGAGGCCCTTGCCGTCCTCGCCGAGCGCGCCTGATCTTGCCGCGGCCGCAACGGCGTCGAAAATGTGTTTGCAGAGGAATTCGGTCGTGGTCAGCACGCCCTTGAACTGCGGCAGGGCATCGAGATTCTGGTAATTCAGCGGCTTCAGCGTCTTGTTCAGCACATCGAGCGCCGCGCCGATATCGACCACGACGTTCTGGCGCGTCAGCGTCTCCCTGAAGAAGGCGACATCGACGACGAAGGTCGCACCATGCATGTGCTGCGCAGGCCCGAAGAAGGGGTCGGGCAGGGAATGGCCGATCATGATGCGGTCGCGGACTTCGACGGAAAACATGCGGGAGCGGCTCCGAACAGGCCGGCGCAAAAGCCGGCGGGCGCCCATGTCTAGGCTGGCGCCCCCATGTCAGGTCAATAGCGCAGTACGCCGGTCAGCCCCGACCAGCCGCTGGAGAGAAGATCAGGCAGCTTTTCGGGCGCTTCCGTGAAAGGAATTTCTGTGGTGATCAACGCATCGAGCCGTTCGTCGGCGAGCAGGGCCATCGCGGCTTCCGCTCTTCTGGCATAGCTCCAGCGCGGCCGGCGGGAGGGCGCGACCTGCCCGACCTGCGAGGAGATGAGCTGCAATCGCTTCGCATGGAAGGCGCCGCCGAGCGGGGCGGGAACCGCGCCCTCCCCATACCAGCTCAGCTCGACGATGCGGGCTTCGAACCCGGCCGCGGCAATGGCGGTGGCGAGGCCGGGCGCCGTGGCGCTGGCATGGAAGACGAGATCGGCATCGCCGGGGGCGTCTGCGGGCAGCGCGAAGCCGAAGCCGAGCGTCGCGGCGATCTCGGCCCGGCGCGGATCGATATCGACGAGCGTCACATCGGCACCGGGAATTTGCGCCGCGATCCAGGCCACCAGCAGGCCGAGCACGCCGCCGCCGACCACCAGGATGCGGTCGGCCGGGCCCGAACCTGCATCCCAATGCGCGTTGAGCGCGGTTTCCATATTGGCGGCCAGCACGGCCCGGCGCGGCGGCACGCGCTCCGGTATGCGCAGCACGCGGTCGCGCGGCGCGACGAAGCGATCCTGATGCGGATGCAGGCAGAAGACGGTCGCGCCGAGTAATTCGGCCGGACCGGCTTCGACCTCGCCGACGGCGCAGTAGCCGTATTTCACCGGGAAGGGGAAGGCGCCCTCCTGAAAAGGCGCGCGCATGCGCTGGTATTCGGAGGGCGGCACGCGGCCTTCGAAGACGAGCCGCTCGGTGCCGCGGCTGATCCCGCTCCAGAGCGTGCGGATCACGCAGTCCTGCAGGCCTGGCCTGGGCAGGTCGACCTTGTTCAGGGCGCATTCAGCCGGTGCGACATACCACAATGCCGTCGCATGCATCCGGTCCGCATGGTCAAGCGTAGCTGCTTCGGTCATAGAGGCTGGCTTTACATCCACTGGTCTTTCCTCCGCTCCCGCCTGCGCCTGTCAGCGAGTTCTCATGAACCAGCGCCCCGCTCCGACCATGTTCCAGCCGGCAGCGCAAGGGCAGGGCAGCGACCACGCCCTGACACCCGCAGGCCTGCAGCCGCTCGCGCTGCTGCGCAAGCGCCGGCTGCTCGTGCTTGCCCTCAACCTCGCGACGTTGGCTGGCTTGCTCTACGGGCTGGCGCAGGTGCTCGGCGCCGGCGGCTGGACGCTGACCGATATCGTAATCTTCGGCGCATTCCTGTTCGGCGCGCCCTGGACGGTGCTGGGCTTCTGGAACGCCGTGCTCGGCCTCTGGCTGCTGCACGGCGTCAAGGACGGTCTCGCGCGGGTAGCCCCCTTCATGACGGCGGGGAGCGCGGCCGAGCCGCTCCAGATCCGCACCGCGATCCTGATGACCCTGCGCAACGAGGATCCGGCGCGCGCCTTCCGGCGCCTGCGCGCGGTCAAGCAGAGCCTCGATGCGACAGGCGAGGGCGTCTGGTTCGATTATTTCGTATTGTCGGACACGAACCTGCCGGAGGTTGCCGAGGCAGAGGAGAGGCTCGCAGCGGAATGGGCTGGTGAGATCGGCGAGCCGGCGCGTCTCACCTATCGCCGCCGCGGCGACAATGCCGGATTCAAGGCCGGCAATCTCCGCGATTTCTGCGAGCATTGGGGCGAGCGCTACGAGGTGATGCTGCCGCTCGATGCCGACAGCGTGATGTCCGGCGAGGCCATCGTCAGGCTCGCTCGCATGATGCAGGCGCATCCCAAGCTCGGCATCCTGCAGAGCCTGGTCGTCGGCATGCCCAGCAAATCGGCCTTCGCCCGCGTCTTCCAGTTCGGCATGCGCCAGGGCATGCGGCCCTATACGATGGGCTCGGCCTGGTGGGGCGGGGAGTGCGGACCATTCTGGGGCCATAACGCCATGGTCCGGATCGCGCCCTTCCGCGATACCTGCCATTTGCCGGTACTGCCCGGCGGGCCGCCGCTCGGCGGCGCGGTGATGAGCCATGATCAGGTCGAGGCGACCTTGATGCGCCGCGCCGGCTATGAGGTGCGCGTGCTGCCGGAGGAGATGGGGAGCTGGGAGGAGAACCCGCCGACCATGCTCGACTTCGCCAAGCGCGACCTGCGCTGGTGCCTCGGCAATCTGCAATATCTCAAGCTGCTCGATCTGCCCGGCCTGAAGCCGATGAGCCGCTTCCAGCTGATCTGGGCGATCCTGATGTTCCTGGGCCTGCCGGCCTGGACGCTGATGATCGCGCTCGTGCCGGTCAAGGTGCTCGAGGATGGCGGCATGGCGGGCTATCCGGCCGGGCTCGCAGCCACGCTCTACCTGCTGTTCCTGGCGATGTATCTGTCGCCCAAGCTCGCCGGGCTGGCGGATATCGCCCTGACCCGTGGTGGCGTGCGCCGCTATGGTGGCGCGGCTCGTTTCGCCGCCTCGGCCTTGATCGAGATCGTCTTCGCCTTCCTGCAGGGTGCGGTCTCGTCGTTCCGCTCGACGCTGTTCATGAGCGGGCTCGCCTTCGGACAGGTCAGGATCGGCTGGAACGGCCAGGCGCGCGACGTGCATTCGCTGTCCTTCGCCACGGCTTTCGCCGGGCTCTGGCCGCATCTGCTGTTCGGGCTCTATATTTTTGGCGCGCTCGCGCTGCTTTCGCCCTCCGTGTTGCTCTGGTCGCTGCCGCTGACGGCAGGCTATCTGCTGGCCATTCCCTTCGCCGTGGCGAGCGCTTCGCCCGCGCTCGGCAGCTGGTTCGTCCGCACTGGGCTCTGCGGCATTCCCGAGGATTTCGATCCGCCCGCGGTGCTCGCCGCGATCGACAGCGAGGCGCGCCGGTGAATGCGGCCGTCTACCCCAAGGGTACCGCCAAGGCGCTGTCGCGCTCGCTGCGCGTCTACCATGGCGATGCGGCGCGCAACGCCGCGATGGACGCGCTCTACGGCAATTTCCTGAAGCCGGGCGACCTTGCCTTCGATATCGGCGCCCATGTCGGCGACCGGACCTCCTGCTTCCGCCGGCTCGGAGCGCGCGTGGTGGCGCTCGAGCCGCAGCCGGGGCCGGCACGGGCCCTGCGGCTGATCCATGGCCGCGATCCGCAGGTGACGCTGATCCAGGCAGCCTGCGGCGACCGCGAGGGCTCGGTCGCGCTCAGGATCAACAGCGCCAATCCGACCGTCTCGACCGCCTCCGCCGCCTTCATTGGTGCTGCGCACGGTGCCGGCGGCTGGGAGGGGCAGATCTGGGACCGGGAGGTCGTGGTGGCCTGCACGCGGCTGGACACGCTGATCCAGCGCCATGGCCTGCCCGATTTCGTCAAGATCGATGTCGAGGGCTTCGAGGCACATGTGCTGGCCGGGCTGACCTATGCGCTGCCGGCGGTCTCCTTCGAATTCACCACGATCCAGCGCGATGTCGCCGAGGCCTGTCTCGCACTGCTGGAGACGCTCGGCCCCTACCGTTTCAACCTTGCGCTCGGCGAGGACCAGCGCCTCGTCCTGCCCGAATTCGTCGAGGCCGAGGCGATGGGCGCCTATATCCGCGCCTTGCCGCACGAGGCCAATTCCGGCGATGTCTATGCTGTATTGCCCGGCTAAGATTTCTAGGGCGGCCTTCACAAATCTTCACTAAAGTTGATCTCAGATTTCACAAATTGAATATTGCCCACTAGCTGGGGTTCCCTTAGAGGAGCCCTCCCTTTCGGACGCCATGTGTCCTGGCTCGTCGAGATCAGGCTGGCGCGCGCCGCTCTGCGGATGGTGTGTTCCGTGTTCGGAAGGTTGGCTGCGTAGCTCAGTGGAAGAGCGCCCGAGAGATCGGGAGGTCGGCGGTTCGAATCCGTTCGGAGTCTCCAGGAACTAGCTCAGACGGTAGAGCACAAGACTGAGGTTCTTGTTGTCGAAGGTTCGAATCCTTCGTTCCAGACCATTCGCTTGCCAAAGCGAATTCAAAACCGGGAAGCCGATCTGCTTTCCGCGCCGTGACGATCCGATCCGCAGCCTCGGCCGCGGTGAGGGCTGAAGCGGCAAGCGAGCCCGGTGCTCCGCGTCATGGCGGATACCGGCTGTCGTGACCGCCGTCGACACGGCGCGGCAAACTCCCACCTGCGGGTGGGAGGGCGCTGCCTGTTGTCTCGTGCGCGAATGCCGGCCTCAAGCCATGACCCGCAACGGGCCTGCTGGAAAGCGGGTCGGTGACCCCTTCGATTTGCCGCCGCGACAATGGCGTCGAAGCGGTCGCGACGGCTTTCCGCGGCAGGGCTGCGGACGGCCCGGCTATGGAGGTGACGATGACCCATAAGCTCTTTCGCCTGACGGTGAAGATCGCCGAGAACCAGCGCGGTTTGCTGCGGCGCGACGGCCGATTCGAGCGCCTGCTCGCGCCGGGGCGTCATGTTCTGTTCGACCCGTCGAACCGGCTGAGCGTGGACATCGTCGCCATCGTCAACGGCGAGATGTCGGTCGACCAGCTCGCGGTGTTCGAGAAGAGCCATCCCGCGTTCGTGGCCGAGCATCTGAAGGTCGTGCGCACCGGGCCGGGCGAGGTGGCGATCGTCTCGCTCGACGGCCAGCCCAGGCACTTCCTCGCGCCGATGACGACGCGCGCCTTCTGGACCTGCATCACGCAGGTCGAGAGCGAGCTCATCGACATCAAGGCGGTGCTGAAGGTCGAGCCGCGACTGCTCGACAAGCTCGATCTGGCGCGCTCGCCCTCGGTGGCGCTCGCCATCGTCGAGGCGCATGAGCTCGGCCTGCTCTTCGTCGACGGCGTACTTGTCGAGGAGCTGGCGCCCGGTCGCCATGCCTTCTGGCAGGTGGGTCGGACGGTCAAGATCACCAAGGTCGATCTTCGGCCCCAGCCGGTCGAGATCACCGCGCAGGAGATCCTGACCAGGGACCGTATCGCGCTGCGGGTGACGCTGACCGCCTTCCATCGGGTCACCGACGCGCGGAAGCTGGTCGCTGCCACGAACGACCTGACGACGACGCTGTACCGTCTGGTGCAGTTCGCCGTTCGTGAGGCGATCGCGACCCGGGCGCTCGACGACATCCTGGCGGCCCGCGCCGCCATCGATGCCGAGATCAAGACCTTCGTGCGCGAGCGGATCGGCGCCTTCGGCGTCGAGGTCACCGAGATCGGCATCAAGGACGTGATCCTCCCGGGCGAGGTGCGCGAGCTGCTCAACAAGGTCGTGGAGGCGGAGCGGGTGGCGAAGGCCAACCTGATCCGCCGGCAGGAGGAGACCGCGGCGACGCGTTCGCTCCTGAACACGGCCAAGCTGATGGAGGATAACCCGCTGCTCGTGCGCCTCAAGGAGCTCGAGGCGCTCGAGAAGCTGGTCGAGAAGGTCGGCCGTATCGAGCTGCATGCCGGCCAGGGTGCGGGCCTGGAGGCTTTGCTCCAGGGCCTGTTCAAGCTCGGCAACAAGCCGGCCGTGATCGAGGCTGAGCGGGCTGGCTAGGCCTCGTTGCCTCGCCGAACCGACAATGGGCCACGCGCTTTCACCGGCGCGTGGCCTTCTTTATGAAGCGCGTGGAACAATGCGGCGCCAGCCAGCTTGCGTTCATTTCACCCCGCCCAGAATGCGGTCCGAGCCCGAATCGGGCAGCCGATATCCGGAACCCAAGGATGGTCATGCGCAGTCTCGCCCGCACGCTCGCCGTTTCGCTCGTCCTCGCTGTCTCCGCGACGTTCGCCCATGCCACCGGCGACGTCGCCGTCGAGGTGAAGAACGAATCCGAGCCGGTGCTCTGTGCGGAGAAGGACAACGTCACGATCAAGGCGATCTCGCCGCAGGTCAGGCGCTTCCAGATCGAGGCGGCGCATCCGGCCTATATTGCCGGGCTCGTCCGCGACAACTGGGATGCCGACTGGACCGCCTGCGACATGACCGGCGATCCCGCCTTCAGGGCGCCGGTGCCGCCGCAGCGCACGACCTTCTACGAGAGCATCGAGTACTGGCTGGTCGGCTACACCTTCTCGACCTTCTGGCGCCCGGCCGACACGACCTTCAAGGTCGGCGACCATGTCGAGAAGGGGCTGCACCTCGTCCAGCTCTGGAAGCTCGGCAAGGACAAGTCCTACGAGGTGCTGGTCATCTATCCGCAGGATGGCTACTGGCGGGCGCGGCCGCTGCCGCCGCAGCATCTCGGCTATTCCTCCTATGGCTCATCCTTCCTGTTCGGGCCGATCGAGCAGGATGGGGCGCGGCCAGTCGTCAACATCAAGGAAATCGAGTTCGACCCGAAGACGCTCTCCTTCAAGCTCGCTTTCAAGGACGGCTCATCCGGCACCCTGCGGCTCGACGATGTCGACGAGAACCGGATGGTGCTCGACGCCGTACTCGACAAGCCGGTGACCGGCGGCAAAGCCTTCCTGGCTCTGCGCTCGATGTATGTCACCGAGTTCAACAACGACGTCGCCCGCATCGCCGTCCGCGAGCCCGGCGCCAAGGGATGGCGCGAGGAGGCGCTGATGTCCTACGATGGTGGCAAGGCGACCGATATCTGGATGGGGCGGACCACCCATTCGCGCCACAACACCTCCTCGCCCGATATGGTGTTCCGCAATTTCTCGAGTGATCCGAATCTGCCGAAGAAGGCGGAGACGAAGTAAGCGCATTGTGCGTTCCCGTCATTGCGAGGAGCGTAGCGACGAAGCAATCCAGCGGCAGTGGGGTACCCCGTCGCCTGGATTGCTTCGCTGCGCTCGCATTGACGGAGCAGGGAACGCATCGCCTCATTTTGCGTTGGGCCGTGACGGGGCTGGCTCCTCGCGCTAGCTTGCCGGCCTTCGATCCAGTCCAGAGGCCGACATGCCCCGCTTTGCTGCCAATCTCTCGATGATGTTCAACGAATGGGAGTTCCTCGACCGCTTCAAGGCGGCCGGCGACGCCGGTTTCGAGGCGGTGGAATTCCTGTTTCCCTATGAGCATCCCTCGGAGAAGGTCGGGCTGGCGCTCGATGGGGCCGGGCTGGAACAGGCCTTGTTCAACCTGCCGCCGGGCGACTGGGCCAAGGGCGAGCGCGGCATGGCGGCGATTCCCGGCCGCGAGGAGGAGTTCCGGGCCGGCATCGAGACGGCGCTGGCCTATGCACATGAGACAGGCGTCAAGCGCCTGCACATGATGGCCGGCCATGCCGATTCGAAGGACCCGGCGGCGCAGGCCGCCTACCGCGCCTCGATCGCCTATGCTGCCGACAAGCTCGGCGAGCACGGCATCGACCTCCTGCTCGAGCCGATCAACGGCAAGGACATGCCGGGCTATTTCCTGAACGATTTCGACATGGCGGCCGCCTATGTGCGCGAGGCCAACCGGCCGAACGTCAAGCTGCAATTCGACATGTACCATTGCGAACTGATCCATGGCGACGTCTCCGCCAAGCTGAAGGCGCTCTATCCGCTGGTTGCGCATGTGCAGATCGCCAGCGCCAATGGCCGGCACGAGCCGGATGCATTCGGCCCGAACTATCCGCAGCTCTTCGGCGAGCTCGATGGGCTCGGCTATGCCGGTTTCGTCGGCTGCGAGTATCGGCCGAAGGCCGGCACGCTCGAAGGTCTCGGCTGGTTTTCCGAATACCGGAAGCAGGCCTGAGCGATGCGCGCCGGCTCCTTCGCCTATCCCGCCCTGGTGGCCGATATCGGCGGTACGAATTGCCGTCTCTCGCTGGTCGCGGCGGCCGGGGCGAAACACGAGCCACTCGCCCGCATTCCGACCGGCAACCATCCGACGCCGGAGGCGGCCTTCGACTCGGTGCTGTCGACGCTGACCGAGCGGCCGCGCTCGGCCGTGCTCGCCGTCGCCGGGCCGCTCGACGGGCGTAGCGCGCAATTGACCAATGCCAACTGGCATTTCGACGGGCCGCGCCTTGCCGGCGCGCTCGGCTTCGAGCAAGGGCTGCTGGTCAATGATTTCGAGGCGCTCGCCGCGTCGCTCGCGGTGCTGGAGCCGAAGGACCTCAAGACGCTGGTGCCAGGCAAGCCCGAAGTGGAGGGGCTCAAGCTGGTGCTCGGCCCGGGCACCGGATTCGGCGCTGCGGCACTGGCGACACGGGCGGGCAGGGGCGTGCTGATCCCGACCGAATCCGGCCATATCGGCGTCGGGCCGGAGGATCCGACCGAGGAGAAGATCTGGCCGCTGCTGGCTGCCGGCCAGCCGCGGGTCACGGTCGAGACCTTGCTCAGCGGCGACGGGCTGGTGCGGTTGCACCGCGCGATCGCGACCGGATCCGGCATGCTCGAGCCCAAGGTCAGCGCCGCCGACGTAACGACGCTCGCGCTTGACGGTGACCCTGCTGCGCTGAAGGCGGTGATCTCGTTCTGGCGTCTGCTGGCGCGCGTCGCGGGCGATCTCGCGCTCGCCTTCAAGGCGACGGGCGGGGTCTATATCGCCGGCGGGATCGTGCCGCGCCTGCTGCCGCTCGCCGACCATTCGGCGATCCACGCCGTCTTCGCCGGCAAGCCGCCCATGGAGGACCTCGCCGGGCGCTTCGCGCTGCATGTCATCACGACGCATGACGCGACCGAGCGCGGGCTCGCGGCGATCGCGGCCGCGCCGGAGCGTTTCGGTCTCGACGATCCGGCCCGGTTGTGGTTTGGCTGACGAGGCGAGCCCTCATCCTGAGGAGACTGCCGCTGCGGCCACCTCAGGATGAGGGCTGAGTGTCCTTCCAGCCAATCCCGAGACGTAGCTTTCCTTGTACCAGCTCTACGGCATTCAGGTCCTGCGCGCTTTTGCGGCCTTCATGGTCGCCGTGCATCATGTCCAGCCGGATGCGGCGGTGCTGGCCCAGCGCTCCGGCGCGAGCTTCACGCCCTCGCATCTCCTGCCCTGGATGGCGGGCGTCGACATCTTCTTCGTCGTCTCCGGCTTCATCATGGTGCATTCGTCGGAGAAGCTCTTCGACACGGTGGATGGACCGCGCCTGTTCCTGCTGCGCCGGCTGGCGCGGATCGTGCCGCTCTACTGGGCGACGACGACGCTCTTCCTGCTCGTGGCGCTCGCTCTGCCGGCGACATTGAATTCCGGCGCGCCGAGCTTCCTGCAGATTGCCAGCTCCTACCTGTTCTGGCCCACGCTCTCGACAGAAGGTCAGGTCCAGCCGATCTATTCGCTCGGCTGGACGCTGAACTACGAGATGCTGTTCTACGCCCTGTTCGGCCTGGCGCTGTTCCTGCCGCGCCCCGTCGTGGTGCAGGCGGTGACCTTGGCGCTGATCATGCTCGTCGGCGCCGAGCGGCTGGCGGGGCCGCTGCCCTTGCCGTTCGGCTTCTGGGGACAGCCGATCGTGCTCGAATTCGCGGCCGGGATGGGGCTCGCCCTGCTGCGGCAGCGCGGCTTTCGCCTGCCGGGCGAGTATCGCTGGCTCGTCGCCGGGCTGGCGATTGCGATCCTGCTCATCGCCGCGCCCCTGGCCGGCACGCTGACGAGCTGGACGACATTTCTCTTGCACGGTTCGGCTGCGGCGCTGCTGGTCCTGGCGGCCGCGTCCGGCAGCGGCCAGTCGGCGCCCTCGGCCATGGTACGCGGGCTGGCCGAAGTCGGCGACGCATCCTACGCGCTCTACCTCATCCATCCCTTCGCGATTCGGGGTCTGCGCGAGGTCTTCCTGCGCGTCGCGCCGGGCTGGCCGCTTCTCTTCGTGCTGGTCGCGCTCAGCGCCGCGGTGATCGCTGCGCTTCTAGTCTATCACGGCTTCGAGCGGCCGATGACGCGCCGGCTCCGGACCTGGCTACGCGTCTGAGCGCTTGCTGCGCAGCCCTTTCAGCGATTGCGCGACGATGCCTCCCGCCTTCCGCCGTTCCGGGCGCCTGGCGATGATGGCCGCGACATGCTCGGGCTGGGGAAAATAGCCGCGCTCCAGGATTTCGAGCGTGTATTCCTCATAGGTGAGGCCGAGCTCCTCGGCACGCTCCTGGCGACGCAACGCGATCGCTGGCGGCTTCTTCCAGGCTTTGCGGTAGGCCGTGCGCCAGTCGAAATAGCGGCCGATTTCGCCCTTGCCCCATTCGGGCTCATGCAGCGGCGGATCGTCGAGCGGCGGGCCGCCATTATCACCGAAGCGGATGGGCTTGCGACTGCGGGATGAGGTTCGCGCCACGCTCGTCAATCCAATAAACGATACAATTTGTATCCTATAGTGGATTCGAGGTGAGGCAAGAGCGTCATGCGCAAGGCAGGGCGGCGTGACAGTCCGGCCCCACTGGTCTATCCCCGCGGCACCTCACTCCTGACGAATGATCCATGGCCGCTCCTCTGCTCCATCTCCGCGACGTTGCGCTCACCTTCGGCGGCCAGCCGCTGCTGGAGGCGGCCGAGATCGCGGTGGCGCCTGGCGAGCGCGTTTGCCTTGTCGGGCGCAACGGCTCGGGCAAGTCGACCTTGCTGAAGATCGCGGCCGGCATCGTCGAGCCCGATAGCGCCGAGCGCTTCCTGCAGCCGGGCGCGACGGTGCGCTACCTGCCGCAGGAGCCGGATTTTACCGGCTTCAAGACAGCGCTCGCCTATGTCGAGGCGGGGCTGGGACCGGGCGATGACCCCTATCGCGCCCGCTATCTCGTCGAAGAGCTCGGTCTCAGCGGCGAGGAGGACCCGGCCACCATGTCCGGCGGTGAGTCCCGCCGGGCCGCCCTGGCGCGCGTGCTGGCGCCCGAGCCCGACATCCTGCTGCTCGACGAGCCGACCAACCATCTCGACCTGCCGGCGATCGAATGGCTGGAGGAGGAGCTGAAATCGCTGCGCTCGGCCCTGGTGCTGATCAGCCACGACCGGCGCTTCCTCACCTCGCTGTCACGCGCCACGATCTGGCTCGATCGCGGTCGGACCAAGCGGATGGAGCGCGGTTTCGGCGAGTTCGAGGCATGGCGTGACGAGGTTCTGGCGCAGGAGGAGGTCGACCGGCAGAAGCTCGACCGCAAGATCGCGCGCGAGGAGGACTGGCTGCGCTATGGCGTCAGCGCCCGGCGCACGCGCAACCAGCGCCGGCTCGGCGAGCTGTTCGCGCTGCGCGAGCAGCGGCGTACGGCGCGGCGCGCGGTCGGCGACGTCCGGCTGGAAGCCAGCGAAGCTCAGACCTCCGGCAAGCTCGTGATCGAGGCGCTCGACGTCTCCAAGGCCTATGACGCCCACCCGATCGTCAAGAACCTGTCGCTGCGCATCGCGCGCGGCGACCGGATCGGCATCGTCGGCCCCAATGGCGCCGGCAAGACCACGCTGATCAACCTGCTGACCGGCAATCTCGCGCCGGATAGCGGCAAGGTGAAGCTTGGCACGTCGCTGGAGATGGTGACGCTCGACCAGCGGCGCGAGAGCCTCGATCCGGCGACACCGCTCGACGATGCCCTGACCGGCGGCGGTTCGGACCAGGTCATGGTCGGCGGCCAGCCGCGCCATGTCATCAGCTACATGAAGGACTTCCTGTTCCAGCCGATCCAGCGCGGCACGCCGGTCGGCGCGCTCTCGGGCGGCGAGCGCGGGCGACTGATGCTGGCGCGCGCGCTGGCACGGCCATCCAACCTCCTGGTACTGGACGAGCCGACCAATGATCTCGACCTCGAGACGCTCGACCTGCTGCAGGAATTGCTGGCCGATTATCAGGGCACGGTCCTGCTGGTCAGCCACGACCGCGACTTCCTCGACCGCGTCGTCTCCTCCGTGCTGATCTCGGATGGCGACGGCGTCTGGACCGAGTTCGCCGGCGGCTACACGGATATGCTGGCGCAGCGCGGGCGCGGCGTCGGCGCCAAGGCGCGGGCGATCGCAGTCAAGCCCGCTACCGAACCCAAAGCTGTCCCAGTGGCGGTGCCGGCCGCTGCCAGCAAGCGCAAGCTCTCCTTCAAGGACAAGCACGCGCTGGAGACCCTGCCGCAGCAGATCGAGACCTTGCAGGTCGAGGCGGCCAAGCTGAACCAGGCGATCGCAGGCGATCTCTACACGCGCGATCCCGGCCTTTTCGCCAAGGTGACGGCGCGGTTGGAAGCCGTGACGCGGGAGATCTCGGAGGCGGAGGAGCGCTGGCTCGAGCTGGAATTGCTGCGCGAGGAGATCGGGTAGGGCTATTCCTTCTCCTCTTGCGTGGCGCAAAGCGCCGGATGAGGGGTCGCGCTGCGCTTTCCGATTGTCGTGCCTTCTACGCGCGACGCTGCAATCGTCCCGCGACCCCTCATCCGTCCCGGCTTCGCCGAGCCACCTTCTCCCGCAAGGGGAGAAGGAGGGGCCCGCAAAAATCTCATTTAGTTCTGCCGGCAAATCGCTCCAGAGTGCCGGCCATCACAAGATGACGGGGAAACCTCCATGAGGCTGAAAGGCAAGACGGCGCTGGTCACCGGCGCGGCGCAGGGTTTCGGGCTCGGCATCGCCGAGACTTTCGTACGCGAAGGGGCACGCGTCGCCGTGCTCGACATCAACCGCGAGAAGGCCCAGGAGGCGGCCAAGTCGATCGGCCGCAAGGCCTTCGCCATCGCCTGCGATGTCGGCAAGGCCAAGAGCGTCAACAGTGCCGTCGAGCGCATCCTCAAGCGCGTCGGTCGGCTCGACATCGTCGTGAACAATGCCGGCATCACCCATCGCAACCAGCCGATGATCGATGTCAGCGAGGAGGAGTTCGACCGCGTCTTCGACGTCAATGTGAAGTCGATCTTCCTGATGGCCAAGGCGGTGGTGCCGCATTTCCGCGAGCATGGCGGTGGCGTCATCCTGAATATCGGCTCGACCGCTGGCCTGCGCCCGCGCCCGGGCCTGACCTGGTACAATGGCTCGAAGGGCGCGGCGAACCTGCTGTCGAAGTCGATGGCGGTCGAGCTCGCGCCGGACCGCATCCGCGTCAACGCGATCGCGCCCGTCGCCGGCGAGACGCCGCTGCTCGCGACCTTCATGGGCGAGGATACGCCGGAGCGCCGCAAGGCCTTCACGAGCACGATCCCCTGGGGCCGTTTCTCGACGCCGCAGGACATCGCCAATGCGGCGCTGTTCCTGTGCTCGGACGAGGCGGAGATGATCACAGGCAGCGTGCTGGCCGTCGACGGCGGGCGCTGCATCTGAAAGCGCCTGCGAACCCACCAGCGCGGCCGCCTGACGCGGCGGTCTGCGCTTCCGGTGCTCACGGACCGATGTCCGCTCCGCTCCGGTTCTCGACCACCACGCCACTCGACTCGCGCTGGCGAATTCTCAGGCTCTTTGAGGGCGTCGCGGGAGCTAAACCGCCTTCGCCCGCAGCGCGATTTGCTGGCGCATGATCACCGTGCCGTCGGGCTCGAAGCCGCGCTGCTCGACGCTGATCATCGGTGCGTCGGCATCGCCCTCGATCTTGAACAGATGCCAGGTCGCCCTCTCGCCATGGCCGAGCGGACCAATCGAGGCCGACGGCACGCCGACGATCGGGACGTCATGCTCCGGCCCCGGCCGCCAGGCCAGCGAGAAGGTGTGGTTGTGGCCGTGCAGGACGAGATCGGCCCCATGGCGCTTCAGCATCGCCTCGAAGGCCTCGGCGTCGACCAGTTCGCGGCCGCGCTTGGCGCCGCCGAGATAGGGCGGATGGTGGATCAGGACGACGCGGACCAGGCCTTCCGCCTTGGCGCGGTCGAGCAGGACCTCGGCTCTGGCGATCTGGTCGCGACCGATGCGCCCCGTCGCCATCAGCGGCAAGGTCGGGACACCCGAATTCAGGCCGATCAGCGCGACATTGCCGCGCTTGCGATACCAGGGATAGCCGGCGGCGCCGACATCGTCGGCGCACCAGGGGCCGAGCAGGCTCGCCAAAGGCTTCAGCGAGGATTGCGCGTAGGCATCGTGATTGCCCGGCACGAAGCTGACCATCTCGCGCGGGCCGAGCGTGTCGAGGAAGGTGACGGCGGTCTTGAACTCGTTGGGCAGGCCGATATGGGCAACATCGCCGGTGCAGGCGATATGGTCGGGCTGCTGCGCGCGGATATCCGCGACGATCAGTGCCAGCACTTCCATATCATGGGCATGGCGGCGCTTGCGGCGCCAGTTCACATAGCCGGTCGCGCGCTTGCCGAGCAGTTCGTGCAGCGAGAACTTGGCGAGCGGGCCAAGATGCGGGTCGGACAGGTGCGCAAGTTTGAACACCCCCAGCGCTTGCCCTTAGAGCAGGGCAGACGTCAAGCGCCGCAACGCCGCGCCGGCGTTGCGGTTGCGCAGGACGCTATGGGCGGAACCTTGCTCAGTTGAACGAGCCGGTCAGTTCCGAGACGATGCGCGGATCGGTGAGGGTGACGGCGGGCTTCCAGACGTAGGCGCGCTTGGCCCTGATACGGGCGGTGATGAAGGCGAGAAGCATGATATTGGACCCCAGCAGCGAATAGCCGCTCTGATCAGCCTCATATGGGGCGCGTTTGTGACATTGCGACAGGGGATATGACAGGTTCGTTATGCAGCTATTGCATAGACAATTAAGCCTTCCTTTGGGTTCGCTCCGCGCATGAGCAAAACCGCTCCTCCCCACCCTACGAGCGAGAAGGGCATGCCGAGGCCATTGCGGCGGCTCCTGCACCTCTATTTCTGGCTGTCGCGGGGCATGACGCTCGGGGTGCGCGCCGTCGTGCTGCGTGACCAGCGCGAGGTCTTCCTGGTGCGCCACACCTATACCGCGGGCTGGCATCTGCCGGGCGGCGGCGTCGAGCGCGGTGAGACCTTGCTGCAAGCCTTGGAGAAAGAGTTGCGCGAGGAGGCCTGCATCGGGCTCGCCGGGCCGCCGCTGCTGCACGGCGTCTTCTTCAACCGGGCGATCTCGCCACGTGACCATGTCGCCGTCTTCATCGTGCGCGATTTCACGGTGCAGGAGGCGAAGCAGCCGGATCGCGAGATCGCTGAGGCGCGCTTCTTCCGGCTCGACGACCTGCCGGAGGGAATGACGGCGGGGACGCGACGGCGGCTGGACGAGGTGCTCGCCGGAAGGCCCGCGACGCAGGACTGGTAGAGGATCGATGCCCCTGATGTCGCCACCGGGACACGGCGGCGCCGGTCCCGGAACAAGTCTGCGTTTCTTGGGGTGCTAGTTGGCGCTCCTGGCGAGCGTGCTGAAGTCGGTATCGAGCCTGGCCAGCGAGATATCGATCTTCGCCCGCTTCTGCTTGATCCAGTCATCCTGCTGCGCAAGCCTCTGCCTGGCTTCGCCGAGCATGCGCTCCATCTCGGCCGGCTGTGGGCCGCCCGCCGTGGCGCGGCTTTTCACGATCGCCACGGGATCGAGCGCGCCGCGGAACTCCTCCTCGCTCATCGGAAGCTCCTGGCCGGGCGTGCCGCCTTCGGCCGAGGCCTTGCGGAAGATCGCCTTCGCCTCGGCATAGGGGAAGTCGGTCGGCTTGATGTTGTTGGCCTTGGCGAAATCGACGATCTCGGATGCGAAATGATGCCCGGCGCGGAAGGGCAGCTTGTATTTGCGCATCAGGAGATCGGCGAGTTCCTGGGAGGCGGTCCAGTCGCTGTTGAGCTCCTCCAGGGCGCGCTCGGGATCGATCACCAGTGCCGCCAGGATCCGGTCCAGGTCTCGCAAGGCCGTGATCGCGCTCTCGACCATGGCGCTGTTGGCCTTGACGTCCTTCGCGTCGGCCATTCCGGGCGTGATGTTATGTGCCTTGATGACGGGCCCCAAGGCCAGGGTCATCGCCGTGGAGGCCGCTTCGCGCGTGCCGTTGAGCAGGCCGGGATTGCGTTTCTGCGGCATCGCGCTGGAGACATAGGTGTTGCCGCCGCCTTCGCGCAGCAGGATCCAGGGGCGCGATTGCGCATATTGCGTCATCACGTCCTCGACGAAGCCGCCGGTATGCAGCGCGATGCCCGTCACCACGGCGGCGGTCTCGACCGGCAGATCGCTCGACGCGATCTGCGAAGCGTCATAGGCGTTGTCGACGAGCGCGGCGAAGCCGAGATAATCGGCCATGCGCTGGCGGTTCAGCGGCCAGCTCGTGCCGTTCAGCACCGTCGTTCCCATCGGCGAGCGATCGACGCGGGCATAGGTCTCGCGAATCCGCTGTGCGTCGCGCTCGAGGCCCGCGGCATGGCCGAGCAGGTAATGGCCATAACTGTTCGGTTGCGCCGCGACGCCGTTGGTGTAGTTCGGCACGATCGTTCTGGCGTGCCTGGCCGCAAGCTCGACGAGCGACGATGAGGTCTTGTTCAGCTGGCTCGCGAGCTTGAGCAGGTTGTCGCGCAGGATGGCGGCGCGATAGGTCGCGTGCATGTCCTGGCTGGAGCGGCCGGCATGGAGCAGCGTCACCTCGACACCGGCCGCCTCGATCAGGAGCGGCTCGAAGGTGATGACGCTGGACGGGCGTTTCGCACCTGGCTTGCCGCCGGCTTCGATGACCTTGGCGATGCCCGCAGCCACCTTTGGCGCGAGCGCCGGGTCGAGCAGGCCCTCGTCCCGGTTGATGACCGCGCTCGCCTTGTTGATCTCGCCGAGCCAGAAGAATTCGTCGCGGGCGGGCGCTTGCTGGGCCTGGGCCGGCAGCGAGCAGGCCCAGAGCAGCAGCGCGCCGATCGCGGCACGCGTTCTTATCGTCGCATGAGGTCTTGCCATTCGCGTCCTCCGCCTGCCCCGGATTGCGATCTGTCGTGCTGTGACCGGCCTGGTTGGCGCTGAAGAGCCGCTGCCGGTCGGGGGCTTGGTCAGGCAGGGAAGGCCAATCCCGCAAGGCTGGCAAGCCCGCTCGCTCGCCATGACCGAAACGCTGTGCCGGCCGAGATCGCCGATAGACGCCCGCCTAAGCCTCTGCTACAGGCGCGCCATGGCTGACCGGCAAGACGTTTCCTTCCTGCGACGACCGACGCGCTGAACGCGCCTTTCCGCTCGGCTGCCGTGCTGGCTGACCGGGCCTCTCCTTGCCTCGCTGTCCGTCCGCAGGTCTGCCGTCATGACGTCGCTTCCGCTTACCATCCGCCACGAACTTCCCGCCGATTCCGCCGCGATCGAGCGGCTGCACGAGCGTGCCTTCGGGCCCGGCCGCTTCGCGCGCACGGCGTTTCGCCTGCGAGAGGGCGTGCCTCAGGATCCGGCCCTGTGCTATGCCGCCCATGTCGGCACGTTCCTCGTCGGCTCCGTGCGCGTGACGGTGGTGGAGGCGGGCGGCTACCCGGCGCTGATGCTCGGGCCGCTGACGGTCGATCCCGCCTTCGAGGGCAGGGGCATCGGGGCGGCGCTGATGAACGCCTCGATCGAATCGGCGCGGAAAGCCGGCCACGACCTGATCATGCTGATCGGCGATGCGCCCTATTATGCGCGCTTCGGCTTCAAGCCGATCGCGCCCGAGCAGCTCATCCTGCCCGGGCCGGCCAATCCGGCGCGTTTCCTGGCGCTCGAGCTGCTCGAGGGCGTGCTCGCCCAGCGGCGCGGCGCGGTCACGCCGTGGCGTCGGGCTTCCGCCTGAAGCTGCGGCCGGTCTCGCCGAGCCAGCCCGCCACCAGCGCGCCGAAGAGCAGCGCCAGCCCGATCAGCCCGATGAAGAGCGGCGAGATCGAGACGCCGCGGACGATGCCGGAATCGCTGATGCGCAGGCCGATCCAGTCCGCGCCGGCGAAGGACGAGCCCGAACGCACCGGCACGATGCGCGGGATGTTAACGGCCGAGCCGCTCTCCTGACCGATACGGCGCGAGGAGCCGCCGGTCGCTTCCGCCAGGGCTTGCAGCTTGGACGGATCGCTGACGACCTCCATCAGCTCGCGCGGGTTCTCCGGGCCGACGCTGGCGAAGGCCGTCAGGTTGTCCGCGGAAATCCGATGCAGGCCGAATTCGCTGGTCTGGACGCGGGCGCTGAACAGGCCGGGGCGGCCGGGCTCCAGCGGGACGGAGCGGGAGGAGCCGTCGGGGCCGGTGACGACGACCGGGGCGGGATTGTCGCCGAGCGTCTGCCGCTCGATCTCGATGGTGCGGCCGCGGGCCGAGGCACGCAGCGCCTCCTCCTCGAGCTCCGGCTCTTTCATCAGCCAGTGGCTCAGGCGGCGCAGCAGGTCGAGATAGGGTCCGCCGTCGCGAAAGCCGCGGGCCCAGAGCCAGGCATGGTCGGAGAGGAAGAGCGCGACGCGGCCTTTCTGCTCGCGCGACAGCATCAGCAGCGGGCGCTCGCCCGGGCCGGTCATCACGGTCGAGCCGGAGCGGGCGCGAGCGCCGACCATGCGCAGCCATTCGCCCCATTGCGGCGGCTGGACCTCGGAGCCCGGCAGGTCGCGGGTGACCGGGTGGCGCCGGCCGGGATCGCTGACCTGGGCACGATAGGCCTCGTCGATGACGGTGCCGTCGGGAAGGGCGGGCAGAATCTGGCCGAGCGGGGTGCGCGAGAGCGACTGCGCGCCGGAATATTCGGGGCCGGCCGCGACCAGGAGAGCGCCGCCGTCGCGGACGTAGCGGACGATGTTGTCGAAATAGAGCAGCGGCAGGATCGACTGGTTGGCGTAGCGGTCGAAGATGATCAGGTCGAATTCCTTGATCTTGACCTGGAACAGCTCGCGCGTCGGGAAGGCGATCAGCGAGAGCTCGTTGATCGGCGTGCCGTCCTGCTTCTCCGGCGGGCGCAGGATGGTGAAATGGACGAGATCGACATTGGCGTCGGCCTTCAGGAGGTTGCGCCAGGTGCGCTCGCCCGGATGCGGCTCGCCCGAGACCAGGAGCACGCGCAGCTTGTCGCGGACGCCGTCGATGGTGATGACCGCGCGGTTATTGGCGAGCGTCAGCTCGTTCTCGAGCGGCGCAGCCTCGATCTCGACGACGTTCGGGCCGCCGCGGTCGATCCGGACCGGCACCTGCACGGTCTGGCCGGCAGTGACCTCGCGGCGCGTGATCACCTCGCCGTCGCGGCGGATGGTCAGGCCGGCGCGACCGGGGCCGCCCTTTTCCAGGACCTGCAGGCGGATGATCTGGTCCTTGCCGACGATGCCGAAGCGCGGCGAATCGAGCAACACGATGCGGCGGTCGATCTCGGCATTGCGGCCGGTGGTCAGCACGTGCAGCGGCGCGCGCAGGCCGAGCGCCTCGGCATTGGCCGGGGTGTCATGGGCGAGACCGTCGCTGATGACGATGGCGCCGGCGACGCGCTCGGTCGGTACGTCGGCGACGCTGGCTGCGAGAGCCTCGAACAGGCGCGTGCCGTCGCCCGAGCCCTGCGCGTCGGTGACCTCGACGATGCGCGGCTCGATGCCGCCGACGCCGCGCAATTGCCGCTCGACCTCAGCCTGGGCGGCCTGGGTCTGGGCTGTGCGGTCGGCGAGGCGGTTCGAGCCGGAGCGGTCGATCACCACCGGGACGACGTCCTTGACCGGCTCGCGATCCTCGAACACGAGCGAAGGATCGGCCAGCGCCACGGTCAGCACGATCAGGGCGAGCGCACGCAGGATGGCGCTGCGGCCGGCGAGCACCAGCGCGACACCGGCCGCCACGGCCGCGAGCAGCGCGAGCCCGATCAGCAGGGGCAGCGGCACCAGCGGGGCGAGCGAGACACTCCACATCAGCTTACTGTCCCAAACCTATTGTCCGAGCCGCTCGAGCAGGGCGGGGACATGGACCTGATCCGCCTTGTAGTTGCCGGTGAGCGCGTACATCACGAGGTTGACGCCGGCACGCAGCGCCATTTCGCGCTGGCGCGGGTCGGAGCCGGACATCGGCACGAGGCCTTCGCCGCGGCGGTTGACGGCCCAGGCGGAGGCGAGGTCGTTCGAGGTAATCACGATCGGCGAGACGCTGTCGCCGGCCCGCGCCGGACGGCGACCATCCTCGCCGGCCGGCGGCAGGATCTCGACCCAGGTCGTGCCGGTGTCGTAGCGGCCGACGAAGCCGTCGAGGATGTAGAAGGTCTTGGTCAGGACGTGGTCGCGCGGGATCGGCTCCAGCTCGGGAATGTCGAGCGTCTGGAGCATGCGCTTGAGCTGGTCGCCCTCGGGCGTCGTGCCACCGCCGGGCCGCGCGCTCATCGCGTCGCGGGTGTCGAAGATCACGAGCCCGCCGCCCTTCATATAGGCTTCGAGCTTGCGCAGCGTCTCTGCCGATGGGATCGGCCGGCCGGCGACCACCGGCCAGTAGAGGATCGGGAAGAAGGCGAGCTCGTCGCGCGCGACATCGACGCCGACGGCCTCGCCGGGCTCGAGCGCGGTGCGGGCGCCGAGCACGATGTTCAGGCCGGCGAGCCCGGCCTTCGACATGTCGTCGACGGACTTGTCGCCGGTGACGACATAGGCGAGCCGCGTAACGGCGCCGGCGGCGAAAAGCTCGCGCGGGATCGGCGGGCGGGTATCGGGCGCGGCGGCGGGAACCGGCTGCGACTGAGCCAGGGCGGGCGTGCCGCTCGCCGCGAGGACCAGGCCCAATCCGAGGCCGAAGAGCAGCGCCGCCGCAGCGGCGCGGCCGGGACGCGCGAAGCGCAGCCGGCCGCCGAGCCAGAGCGTCGCCAGCGTGTCGGCGACGAGCAGCAACAGGGCGAGCACCAGCAATTGCGGCCGGATATCCTGGGCCACCGGCCGGTCGACCGGCAGGATCGGAGCGCCGAGGCTGGCGAGGTCGAGCGCCTTCAGCGTGTCGGTGGGGTTGAGCGCGTTGACCGCGAGCGAACCGTCGGTCGGCCCGTAAATGCCGGGCGGATGGGCCAGCGTGGCGCGGCCGGTGAAGCTGCGGGCGACGGGCTGGGCCGTGGCCGGGGGCGAGCGGAAGATGCCCCTGCCGTCGAGCACCCTGGTCGGCGAGAGCGTATCCACGCGTGCATCCTCTGCTTGCGCTTCCTGCGGGCCGGTGCCGGCGAGCGCCACGACCTTGCGCAGCATTTCGACGAAGAGGCCCGAAAGCGGCAGGTTCGACCAAGTCGTATCGGCCGTCACATGCATCATCGCGATCACGCCGTCACCGCGCCGTTCGCCTGTGACGACGGGGGTGCCGTCTTCGAGTGCAGCCCAGGTCTTACGCGCGAGATCAGCCTCCGGTTCCGCCAGGATCTGGCGGGAGACGCGGACATCATCATTGATCGGCGTACCGAAGAACGGGCTCTCGCGGGTGAAGGGCGCGAGCTTGCGCGGCGTGTCCCAGGACAGGCCGCCGCCGAGCGTGCGGCCGCCGCGGCGCAGGCGCACCGGGGTGAGATCGTCGGTGGCTGCGGCGAGGCGCGCGCCGGCGAAGCGCAACAGCACGCCGCCGCGCTCGATGAAGGTCGAGATCTTTGCCGCTGTGTCGCGGTCGAGCGCACCGATATCGGCGAGCACCAGCACGGAGAGGTTCTGCGCCAGCAATTCACCGATCGGATCGCTCGAGCCGGCGCGTGGCTCGCGGATCTCGGCGAAGGGCGAGAGCGCGCGCGAGACGTAATAGGTCGGCGAGAGCAGCGGCTGGGCGGTGTCGGTGGTCGTGCCGGAGACGATGCCGACGCGGCGGCGCTTGGCGCGGTCGTCGAGCAGGGCGACTGCGCCGGCGCTGGCTTCGCCGACGACTTCCAGCCGCGAGACGGCGTTGCGGACCTCGATCGGCAGGGTCAGGCGGGCGATGGTCTGCGTCTCGGTCGGACCGAAGACGAAGGGCGCGTCGCCGAGCGGAAGCCCCTTGAGGTCGAGCGCGCGGACCTGGCCGCTGGCCGCGGCGCTGGTCGTCGGGCGCAGCACCTTGACGTTGAGCGCGCCGGCGAGGTTCTCGGCTGCGGTGAGGGCACGCTGGTTGGGCGGGCTGGCATGAATCGAGAGGCGGCTCGCGCCGGCCTCCTGCTTCAGGCGGGCGAGGAAGGCGCCGTCATCGGCGATGCTGAGCCCGTCCGAGATCCAGACGGTCTCGGCGTCGCGCGAGTTGTTCAGGAAGGCGTCGATGCGCGGCAGATGGGCGACGCGGTCTGGCGCATGCGGCTGCAGGGGCAGCGCGCGCAACCGGTCGAGCGCGGCGCGTGGTTCGGAGAGCGTGATATCGCCAGGCGTCTCGGCGAGGCCGACAATGGCGACCGGGCGGCCTTCGCGGCCAGCCGCGGCAACGCGATTCTCGGCAATGGCGAGACGCTCGGGCCAATTGGTCGCGGCGCCGAAACCGTTATCGACCAGCAGCAGCAGCGGGCCGCGCAGGGCCGCCGTCTCGCGCTGCGGGTTCCAGATCGGACCGGCGACGGCGAGGATGACGAGCGCGGCGATCGCCATGCGCAGCGCCAGGAGCCACCAGGGCGTATGCGCCGGCAATTCGCGCTTGGCGACGAGGTCCGCCATGATCTTGAGCGGCGGGAAATCGATCCGGCGCGGCCGCGGCGGCGTCACCCTGAGGATCAGCCAGAGCGCCGGCAGCAGCGCCAGCGCGGCCAGCGCCAGCGGAGCGGAAAAGGCGATCGGCAGGGAGCTCAGCATGATCGCGATTCTCCTAGCGGCCGATGCCGCGCGCGGCGGCGATCAGGCTCGCCACCCTAAGCACGGCTTCGCTGGCGGGCCGGTCGGTGCGGTGCAGCGTCAGCGTCCAGCCAGCGCGGCGGCAGGCTTCCTTGATCGCGTCGCGATGAGCCTCCAGCCGTTGGCGATATTCCTCGCCCCAGGCGCCGGCATCGCCCACGCGCAATGACAGCCCGTCCTCGAGATCGAAGAGCTCGGCCTGGCCGCTGAACGGGAAGGTCTCCTCGATCGGGTCGGCGATCAGCAGGATATGGCCGCGTGCGCCGCTCGACGCCAGGGTCGCGATGCGCTTGGCGAGCGAGCTCGCCGGCGAGACCCCGTCGGTGATGATAATGGCGTCGGCGAGGCGCGGCAGCGGCTCGTCCGGCGGCAGATCGAGATCGCCCTTCTTGTCGATGACGATCGCCTGGGCCAGCAGCTCGACGATGCGGCGCGAGGCGAGCGCGCGCGTCAGGCCGAGATGGCCGACCCGCTCGCCGCCCTCGACCAGCGTCTCGGCCAGCGCGAAGCCCGCGACCAAGGCGCGGTCGACCTTGCTGGCCTGCGCCAGCGAGGAGGAAAAGCCCATCGAGGCCGAGCGGTCGATCCAGAGCCAGATCGCATGCGAGGCCTCCCATTCGCGCTCGCGCACGAAGAGATGGCCGTCGCGGGCGGAGCGGCGCCAGTCGATGCGCGAGGCGGCCTCGCCAGTGACGAGCGGCCGGTATTGCCAGAAGGTCTCGCCGGGACCTGCCCGCCTGCGGCCGTGGATGCCGTGCACGCTGGCCGAGACGCGCCGCGCCTCCAGGATCAGCCGCGGCAGGCGCGCGGCAAGATCCAGCGAGGCCGAGATGACCGGCCTTGCCGGCTGGCGTTCGGACGGGTTCAGGACCCGCGTGCGCAACATCAAACCGGTCCTATCCCAACCGTTCGACAAGTTTGGCGATGACGCCCTCGACCGTCTCGCCATCGGCGCGGGCGGCGAAGGTGAGCGCGATACGGTGCTTCAGCACCGGCGCCGCCAGCGCCGCGACATCGTCCACGGACGGCGCCAGCCTGCCTTCGACCAGCGCGCGGGCGCGCGCGGCGAGCGTCAGAGCCTGGCTGGCGCGCGGGCCGGGGCCCCAGGCGAGCTTGCCGGTGATCGCCGGGTCGCCGTCGCCCGGGCGGGCGGAGCGAACGAGATCGAGGATCGCGTCGACGACATTCTCGCCGACAGGCAGGCGGCGCACCAGCCGCTGCGTCGACATCAGGGTCTCGGCGGTCATGGTCTGGACCGGGACATGCTCGGTGGCGCCGGTGGTCTCGAGCAGGATGCGGCGTTCGGCCTCGCGATCGGGATAGCCGACATCGATCTCGAGCAGGAAGCGGTCGAGCTGGGCTTCCGGCAGCGGGTAGGTGCCTTCCTGCTCGATCGGGTTCTGGGTCGCCAGCACATGGAAGGGCGCCGGCAGGTCGTAGCGCTCGCCGGCGACGGTGACATGGTGCTCCTGCATCGCCTGCAGCAGGGCCGACTGGGTGCGGGGGCTGGCGCGGTTGATCTCGTCGGCCATCAGGAGCTGGGCGAAGACCGGGCCCTTGATGAAGCGGAAATGGCGCTTGCCGTCGGGGCTCTCGTCGAGAACCTCGGAGCCGAGAATGTCGGAGGGCATCAGGTCGGGCGTGAACTGGACACGGCGGGCGGAGAGGCCGAGCACGGTACCCATCGCCTCGACAAGCCTGGTCTTGGCGAGGCCGGGCACGCCGACGAGCAGGCCATGGCCGCCGGCAAGCAGCGTGATCAGCGAGAGATCGACCACTTTCTGCTGGCCGAAGATGACCTGACCGATCTCGGTGCGGGCCGCGCCGATGGCTCCCAGCGCAGCCTCAGCCGCCTCGACAATACCGGTATCCAGATTGATCGGCGGGTTCTCGCTGCGGGCTTGCGCCACCATGTCGATCTCCTTCACCCTCATCGGGGCGGACTACGTTGCCTTGAGTGTGGACGGGCGGCCCGGCCGGCTCAAGTACTGTAGGCTTCCGTGCACAGAACTCGGCTTCACGATTATGTGGAGTTCAAGGCAGAAGGGTGATGCAACCAATATGCCGCAGACGGCGGGAACGGGCGTTTCGATGGATCAACCGGCGCAGGCGATGGACAGGCTGCTCAGCGCGCTGCGTGAGGGGAAGACGCGCGGATTGCCGCCTGTCGAGCGCTGGAACCCGCCTTTTTGCGGGAATCTCGACATGCGCATCGCTGCCGACGGCACCTGGTTCTACCTGGGAACGCCGATCGGCCGGCCGGCCCTAGTCAAGCTGTTCTCCTCCGTGCTGCGCCGCGACGAGGGCGATTACTTTCTCGTGACCCCGGTCGAAAAAGTCGGCATCACCGTCGAAGATGCGCCGTTCCAGGCAGTCGAGATGGCGGTGGAGGGCGAGGGCGACGCGCGTTCGCTCGCCTTCCGGACCCAGGTCGACGATGTCGTCAGCGTCGGCGAGGAACATCCGATTCGGTTCGAGCGTGCAGCGAAGGACGGGCTGAAGCCCTATATCCATATCCGGCGCGACCTCTGGGCCAGGGTGACCCGGGCACTGACCTATGACCTCCTGGCGCTCGGCGAGGTTCGCGCGGTCGAGGGGCGGGAGATGTTCGGCGTGGCCGCGGCGGGCGTGTTCTATCCGGCCGTTCCGGCGAGCGAGATCGAAGGGTTTTGATGCAGCCTCTCAAATTGACGGCGGAGATGATCGCCGAGCTTGCGCGCGAGCGGCTGCGGCCGGAGCCGCCCGACTATGGCGACCTGATCAGCCGCCCGCGCGGCGACCATGATCTCCAGCCCGAGCCGATCGCCCCGCCTGACGAGAAGGCGGCGGTGCCTGCTGCCGTCCTGATTCCGATCGTGCTTCGTGAGGACGGGCCGACCATGCTGCTGACGACGCGCGCGTCGGGGTTGCGCAGCCATTCGGCCCAGGTCGCCTTTCCGGGCGGACGGGTCGATGCGGTCGACGGCTCGCCCGTCGTGACTGCGCTGCGCGAGACCGAGGAGGAGATCGGCCTGGCACGCGAGCATGTGCAGACCGTCGGCTTCCTCGATGCCTATCTGACGGGCACGGGCTACCGGATCGTGCCCGTGGTCGGGCTGATCGCGCCGCCCTTCGATCTGACGCTCAATCCGCATGAGGTCGATGACGCCTTCGAGACGCCGCTCGCCTTCCTGATGGATCCGGCCAATCACCATCGCGAAGGGCGCGAGTGGAAAGGTCGCTACCGCACCTACTATGCGATGCCCTTCGGCGATCGCTATATCTGGGGCGCAACCGCCGGCATGATCCGCAATCTCTACGAGCGGCTGGCAGGATAAGAGCTGGGAAAAGCGCCGATGCTGCGTTCGATCATCGAAGAGGTGCTGCTCTTCGTCCTGCCCTTCTGTCTTTTCGCGGGCTATCTCATCGTGAACCGGCGCAACCCGCTCGATGTCGAGCATTGGGACGGGCACCTGTTCTGGCTGACCGTCGTCGGGCTGGTGCTCTGCATCGCCGTCTTCACCTATACCGGCTGGATCGCGCCGCGCAATCAGGGCGCCTACGACCCGCCGCATATGGAGAACGGCCGGCTCGTGCCCGGCCATTTCAAATGACCGAAGGCGAGCGGGCGCGCATCGCCGCGTTCCTCGATCGGCCGGGAGTCGTGGCGGTTCTTGCCGCACTGAACGGCAAGGGCGAGGAGACGCGGCTCGTCGGCGGAGCAGTGCGCAACCTGCTGCTCGGCGAAGCCGTCAATGATGTCGACCTCGCGACCACAGCGGTACCGAGCGAGACGATCAGGCGCGGCAAGGCCGCGGGCTTCAAGGCGGTCCCGACGGGAATCGAGCACGGTACGATCACGCTCGTCGCCAATGGAGAGGCCTTCGAGGTCACGACGCTCAGGCGCGATGTCGAGACCGATGGCCGCCGCGCCACGGTCGCCTTCGGACGCGATTTCGGCGAGGACGCGCTCAGGCGCGACTTCACGATGAACGCGCTCGGGCTCGATCGGGACGGCGCGCTTCATGATTACTGCGATGGGCTGGCCGATCTGGCGGCGCGACGCATCCGCTTCATCGGCGATGCCGGCGCCCGCATCCGCGAGGATTATCTGCGCATCCTGCGTTTCTTCCGGTTTCATGCCCGCTATGGCGAAGGCGAGCCGGATGCGGTCGGGCTCGCAGCCTGCATTGCAGGTCGGGCGGGGCTTGCCGGCCTGTCGCGCGAGCGGATCCGGGCGGAATTGCTGAAGCTGCTGGTCGCTCCGCGTGCTGTCGAAGCGCTCGACGCGATGGCGGGGGGCGGGCTGCTCATGCCGGTGCTGGGCGGCGTGCCCTATCCCTCGCGTTTTGCCGCGATCGCTGCAGAGCTGGGCGGGCAGGCGGTCTATCCGGCGTTTCGGCTGGCGGCGCTGGCGGTTACGGTTCGCGAGGACGCGTTGCGATTGCGCGAAAAGCTCAAGCTCTCGAACGAGGAGTTCGATCGGATCGAGCGGGTTGCGCTCGCGCTCGAGGGGCTATCGGGTCATGCCGAGCCGATGAGCATCGCCGAACTGCGGCATCTCGCTCACCGCGTCGGCTCGGATGCGGTCGCCGGCGGGCTCGTTCTGCTCGCGACGGGGACGGACGGCGCGGCGGTGCAGGATGCGATCGCCGCACTTGGCCGGACTCCGCCTTTCCTGCCGGGCGGACGCGACGTGATGAAGCGCGGCGTGCCGGCGGGGCCGGATATCGGGCTCGTGCTCGACCGGGCGCGTCATGCCTGGATCGAGGCAGGCTGCCCGGCAGGGGAGATGGAGCAGATCGGCTTCGTCGAAGCTGCCATCACCGGGCTCAGGGCCACCTGACCGTCGGCGGCATCGAGGACAGGATCGAATCGACATTGCCGCCGGTCTTGAGGCCGAAGATCGTGCCGCGATCGTAAAGCAGGTTGAATTCGACATAGCGGCCGCGCCGGACCTGCTGCTCGTGGCGGTCTTCCGCGGTCCAGGGCGTCGCCAGGTTGGCGCGCATGATCTGCGGGTAGATGGCGAGGAAGGCCTCGCCGACCGCCCTGGTGAAGGCGAGATCGGCCTCCGGATCGCCGGTCCAGACATAGTCGTAGAAGATGCCGCCGATGCCGCGCGGCTCATTGCGGTGCTTCAGGAAGAAATACTCGTCGCACCAGCTCCTGAAGCGTTCGTAATCGGCGACCTCGGGATGAGCCTCGCAGGGCGCACGCATCGCCTCATGGAAGGCGCGCGAATCGGGGTCATCCTGCGTGCGCCGGCGCACCAGCACAGGCGTCAGATCGGCGCCGCCGCCGAACCAGGGCTTCGTCGTGACGACGAAGCGCGTGTTCATGTGCACGGTCGGCACGTGCGGGTTCCAGGGATGGGCGATCAGCGAGATACCGGTCGCGTGGAAGCGCGGGTCTTCGGCCGCGCCGGGGATCTGGCCGGCGAATTCGGGCTGGAAGGTGCCGAACACGGTCGAGCAGTGGACGCCGACCTTCTCGAAGACGCGGCCCGTCATCATCGACATCACGCCGCCGCCGCCGGGCTGGCCATCATGGTTGGTCCGCTGCCAGGGCGTGCGGACAAAGCGGCCGGGGACCTGAGTCTCGGGCGGGAAGGGGCCCGTGGCCTCGTCCTCCAGCGCCTCGAAGGCCGAGCAAATCCGGTCGCGCAGGCTCTCGAACCAGGCGGTGGCGCGGGGCTTCATGGCCTCGGCCAAGGCCAAACTGGAAGGGGAAATGGGTATCTGCTGATCCTGCATCGTTCTCATCCGCGCTGTCCGCCTTCAAAAGGCGCGGGGAACCTTCTCCTTACGGGAGAGGGGTTCCCTGCGGCTCTTTCGAATAACCATCCAACTGCCGCAAGGCTTCTCCCATGATCATCGCTGCTGCGATGGCGACATTGAGCGAGCGCAAACCGGCGCGCATTGGCACATGCACGCTGGCATCGGCCGCCGCGTAGACCTCCGGAAGGACGCCGGCCGATTCGCGTCCGACCATGACGATGTCTCCCGGCCGGAAGGCGAAGGCGGTATGCGGCGTTAGGCCGTCGGTCTCGGCCAGGATCAGCCGGTGGCCGGCGCCGCGCCGCCAGATGTCGAAGGCCGTGAACGAATCATGGCGCGCGATCGCGGCGCGCTCGATATAATCCATGCCGGAGCGCCGGAAATTCCGATCGGAAACGTCGAAGGCGGCGGGCTCGACGATGTCGATGGCGACGCCGAGACAGGCGGCCATGCGGATCATCGTGCCGGCGTTCTGCGGGATGTCCGGCTGGTAGAGGGCGAGGCGCAGCATGCGCTGCTGTCATGCGGTGACGCCGGCACATGCGTCAAGGCTCTGGCCGCGATGGGCCGAAGGCACCATATGACGCCAAGATTTCGACGCCATGCCGGTCCAAGGAGGGCGGTACGTCATGTTCGCCGCCTTGTTCCGTTTTCTTGAGAGCCGCGTCGACGTCTTCGCGCCCTTTAACGAGAGCGAGACGCCGCCCCATGGCGTCTGGCCCTTCATGTGGCACCACATCAAGGGCGTGAAGGGCTGGCTCGCCCTGATCATGCTCACCGGCCTCGGCTTCAGCGGCATCGAGGCGGCGATGTACCTGATGGTCGGCTGGTTCGTCGATCTGCTGACGACGCAGTCGCCGGCGACGATCTGGCGTGACCATGGCCTCGTCCTGATGGGCGCGGCTTTCCTGCTCGTCGTGGTCAGGCCGCTGATCTATTTCGCCAATCACGCCATCGTCGACCAGGTCGTGGTGCCGCAGATCACCAACCAGATCCGCTGGCGCAACCATGTCTACACGCTCGGCCACGCGCTCTCCTATTTCCAGAACGATTTCGCCGGGCGGCTTTCGGCCCGCGTCATCCAGGCCGGCCAGTCGATCCGCGGCGCGACGATCGAGGTGATCGACGACCTCTGGTACGCGCTGGTCTTCGCCTCGGTCGCGATCGGCTTCTTCGGCTCGACCTCGATCTGGCTCGCCATGCCGGTCGTCGCGTGGCTCGGAGCTTACGTCGCGCTGCTGATCTATTTCGTGCCGCGCGCCAAGACGCGTTCGGAGGCGAATTCGCTGGGGCGGTCGACCACGACGGGCCGCATCGTCGATTCCTACACGAACATCCTGACGGTGAAGCTCTTCGCCCGCTCCGACGCCGAGCGCTCGGCGGTGCGCGATTCGCTGACGCGCTGGAACGACTCTTTCCTCAACCTGTCGCGGCTGATCACCGGGGTCAGCGTCATCCTGCAGGCGATGAACAGCCTTCTCGTCGTGGTCACGGCCTGGCTCTGTCTCTGGCTGTGGAGCCATGGCGAGATGACGCCGGGCGCGGTCGCAGCTGCGGTCGGCCTGTCGCTGCGGCTGGTGCAGATGTCGACCTGGCTGATCCATCTCGTGCGCGGGGTCTTCGAGAATATCGGCTCGGTGCAGGAGAGCATGGAGACGATCGCCAAGCCGCATGACCTGACCGACGCGCCGCAAGCCGTGCCGCTTCATGTCGGCAAGGGTGCGATCAGCTTCGAGAATGTCCGCTTCAACTATGGCCGCAAGGCCGGGCTGTTCGAGGATCTCGACCTCGTCATCCAGCCCGGCGAGAAGGTCGGGCTGGTCGGGCCGTCCGGCGCCGGCAAGTCGACGCTGGTCAACCTCCTGCTGCGGCTCTACCCGCTCGATGGCGGGCGCATCCTGATCGACGGGCAGGACATTGCCGGCGTCACCCAGGATTCGCTGCGGGCTCAGATCGGCATGGTGACGCAGGACAATTCGCTGCTGCACCGCTCGATCGGCGACAATATCGCCTATGGCCGGATCGGCGCGACGCAGGACGAAATCGTCGAGGCGGCCAGGCGCGCCTCGGCCGACGATTTCGTGGCGCTGCTGAGCGACCAGGACGGGCGCAGGGGCTTCGACTCGCGCGTCGGCGAGCGCGGCGTCAAGCTGTCCGGCGGCCAGCGCCAGCGCATCGCGATCGCGCGCGTGCTGCTCAAGGACGCGCCGATCCTGATCCTGGACGAGGCGACCTCGGCGCTCGATTCGGAGGTCGAGGCGACGATCCAGGAGCAGCTCACGCAGCTGATGCAGGGCAAGACCGTGATCGCGATCGCGCATCGCCTCTCGACCATCGCAGCGCTCGACCGGCTGATCGTGCTCGACAAGGGCAGGATCGTCGATACCGGAACGCATGCCGAGCTCGTCGCACGCGGCGGGCTCTATGCGCGGCTGTGGTCGCATCAGTCGGGCGGCTTCCTGGCCGTGGCCGACGAGGAAAAAGTCCCGGCCTGAAACGCTCCGGCCCGTACCCCGAGGAGCGGCGAAGCGGCGTTTCGAAGGGCGTCCCGGAGCGCGCGCGACCATCCTTCCAGACGTGATCCTGTGGATCGCTCTTCAGGATGAGGGCCGAGATTCCTGCCGGCTTTGTGCCCTGTCCGCGTCAGGTCGCCGCTATGCGCCGGAGCGTGGTCCGGAACAGTAGACTTCGTCCAAACTGCATGCCAAAGAGCGCGGCGGCGACGCGCCGCCGCATTGCGGCTGCGAAGGGGCGCACCTATGAGGGGCGTCAGGCGACATTCTTACAGCCTTTCCAGGCTGGACGTAGAGCAGAGGAATTCGATCGTGGCTCACGCGACCGAGACGACAGGCACAACCCGCCGCGATTTTCTGATGCTGGCTACCGGCGCGGCCGGCGCCGTCGGCACTGCAGCCGTCATCGTTCCGCTGATCAGCCAGCTCGCTCCCGATGCGCAGGTCATCGCCGCCGGCGCGCCGATGGATGTCGATCTCGGCCCGATCGCGGAAGGCCAGGCGATCAAGCTGTTCTGGCGCGGCAAGCTGATCTTCGTGCGGCACCGCACCAAGAAGGAGATCGACGAGGCCCTGGCCGTCGATATCGCCACGCTGCGCGATCCGCAGACCGACCAGCAGCGCACCAAGCCGGGCCACGAGCAGTTCCTCATCATCTACGGCAACTGCACCCATCTCGGCTGCGTGCCGCTCGGCAACGCCCCCGGCGACCCGAAGGGTGATTATGACGGCTGGTTCTGCCCCTGCCATGGCTCGCACTACGATTCGTCCGGCCGCATCCGCAGGGGGCCGGCGCCCCTGAATCTGCCCGTGCCGCCCTACGCGTTCACCGCGGACACCAAGATCAAGATCGGCTGAGCGAATCGCTCAACCGGAATCTCCTATGGAATTTGAGACAGGCTCGAGGCATTCGGCATGAGTGGTCATAGCTCCTACGTCCCGAAGACCGGCATTGAACGCTGGCTGGACGCTCGCCTGCCGATCGTGCGGCTGGCGCACGATACGGCGGTGTCCTACCCGGTGCCGCGTAACCTGAACTACCTCTGGACGTTCGGCGGCATCCTCGCCTTCATGCTGGCGGCGCAGATCGTCACCGGCATCATCCTGGCGATGCACTATACCCCGCATGCCACGCTCGCCTTCGCCTCGGTCGAGCACATCATGCGCGATGTGAATTTCGGCTGGCTGCTGCGCTACCTGCACTCCAACGGCGCCTCGATGTTCTTCGTCGCCGTCTATGTCCACATCTTCCGCGGCATCTATTACGGCTCGTACAAGGCCCCGCGCGAGGTGCTCTGGATCCTCGGCGTCGTGATCTTCCTGCTGATGATGGCGACCGCCTTCATGGGCTACGTGTTGCCCTGGGGCCAGATGTCCTTCTGGGGCGCGACCGTCATCACCAACCTGTTCTCGGCGCTGCCGGTGATCGGCGAGACGATCGTCACCTTCCTATGGGGCGGCTACTCGGTCGATAACCCGACGCTGAACCGGTTCTTCTCGCTGCACTACCTGCTGCCCTTCATGATCGCGGGCGTCGTCGTCCTGCATATCTGGGCGCTGCATGTCGTCGGGCAGAACAACCCGACCGGCGTCGAGGTGAAGAACGTGCAGAAGGACACCGTGCCCTTCACGCCCTACGCGACCATCAAGGATATCTTCGGGATGGTCTGCTTCATCTTCGTCTTCTCCTATTTCGTGTTCTACCAGCCGAACTTCATGGGCCATGCCGACAACTACATCCCGGCCAACCCGGCGGTGACGCCCTCGCATATCGTGCCGGAATGGTACTTCCTGCCGTTCTACGCGATCCTGCGCGCCATTCCCGACAAGCTCGGCGGCGTGCTCGCCATGGGCTCGGCCATCGTGGTGCTCGCCTTCCTGCCCTGGATCGACACCTCAAAGGTCAAGTCGATGAGCTATCGGCCGATCGCCCGCCAGCTGTTCTGGGCCTTCCTGGCCGTCTGCATCGGCCTTGGCTATCTCGGCGCCATGCCGGCCGAAGGTGGCTACGTCACCGCCTCGCAGATCTTCACGGTGCTCTATTTCGGCTTCTTCGTCGCGCTGGCCCTGGTCGGCATCTTCGAGAAGCCGCGGCCGCTGCCGAGCTCGATCGCCGACTCCGTGCTGGCCAACATCAAGGGGGCCTCGGGCGTGCAGCTCGCGACCGCCGCCGCCGAACCGAACGTCAAGGGCTGAGACGAGAGATGAAGACCACCAGCTTTCGCCTCGCGCTGACTGGCCTCGCCACCGGCCTGGTTCTCGCCACCGCCGCCGTTTCGGCCCGGGCCGCCGAAGGCGGCCCGAAGCCGCCACAGCAGAAATGGTCGTTCTCGGGTCCGCTCGGGACATTCGACCGGGCTCAGCTCCAGCGCGGCTTCAAGGTCGTCAAGGAAGTCTGCGCCAACTGCCACGCGATGAATCTCGGCAACGCCGTGCGCATGCGCAACCTGTCGCAGCCCGGCGGCCCCGAGTTCACCCCCGGTCAGGTCGCGGCCCTGGCGGCGACCTACCAGGTCACCGACGGCCCGAACGATCAGGGCGAGATGTTCCAGCGTCCGGGCCGCCCGGCCGATACCTTCCCGGCGCCGTTCCCGAACGAGCAGGCGGCGCGCGCGGCCAATGGCGGCGCCTATCCGCCGGACCTCTCGGTGCTGGCCAAGGCCCGCACCTATGAGCGCGGCTTCCCGAAGTTCATCTTCGACATCTTCACCCAGTATCAGGAGCAGGGCCCTGACTACATCGTGGCGCTGCTGAACGGCTACACCAAGCCGCCGGAGGGCATGACCCTGCTGCCGGGCCAGAACTTCAACACCTATATGCCGGGCCACCTGATCGCGATGCCGCAGCCGCTGCAGGACGGACAGGTCGAGTATCCGAAGGGGCCGGACGGCAAGCCGCAGGTCCCGGAGACGATCCATCAATATGCCGAGGACGTCGCTGCCTTCCTCGTCTGGATGGCCGAGCCGCATATGGAGGCGCGCAAGCGCCTGGGCTTCCAGGTGATGATCTTCCTCGCGATCTTCGCGGGCCTGCTCTACTACACCAAGAAGAAGATCTGGGCCCGGATGCCCGACGGCTCCCCGGCGCACTGATCGCCCATCGCGTTAGGAAAGGGCCCCGGCAACGGGGCCTTTTTCGTTTGACGACCGAGACGGCTGCCGCTGCAGCCTTTGTCGGTTCGTCACAGAAGCCTGCTCCAGCTTCTGTTCCGGCCGGGCATGTTCCGCAAAAGTGGCTTGCACGTTTGCGATAAGATCATGCTCAAAAGTGAAATCTGGCGCGAATTCTCTCCGTTCGACCGGCAACAGTCGGCCGGAAAGCGCGCCGGCGAAAGGAATCATCATGAGCGAAGCCGTGCTTGGAATCATCGGCGGGTCGGGAATCTACGACCTGCCCGGCCTGACGGAGCTGCGCGAGGAGCGCATTGCCAGTCCCTGGGGCGAGGCCTCGGACGCGTTGCGGATCGGGCGCCTGGGCAAGACCAAGGTCGTCTTTCTGGCGCGTCATGGCCGGGGCCATGTGCTGCCGCCGTCGGAGATCAATTACCGCGCCAATATCGACGTGCTGAAGCGCGCCGGCGTCACCGATCTCGTCTCGCTCTCGGCCTGCGGCTCCTACAAGTCCGAGCTCTATCCCGGCCTCTTCGTGCTGGTCGACCAGTTCGTCGACCGGACCGCCAAGCGCGTCAGCTCCTTCTTCGGCAAGGGCTGCGTGGCGCATGTCTCGCTGGCGCATCCGGTGGGCCCCGGCCTGCAGGCGCGGCTCGCCGAGGCGGCCACGGCGGAGGAGGTGCCTTTCGTGCGCAACGGCACGCTGGTGACGATGGAAGGCCCGCAATTCTCGACCTACGCGGAATCGCTGACCTACAAGAATCTCGGCTACGATCTGATCGGCATGACGGCGATGCCGGAGGCCAAGCTCGCCCGCGAGGCCGAGATCACCTACGCCACCGTCGCCATGGTGACGGATTACGATTGCTGGCATCCGGAACAATCCTCGGTAGATGTCGCCTCGGTCATTGCCGTGCTGCATGACAATGCCGAGAAGGCACGCCGGCTCGTCGCAAGGCTCGCGGCCGATTTCCCGGCCGAGCGTGAGCCGTGCCCGGCCGGTTCCCATAATGCACTCGACAACGCCATCATCACCCCGGCGGAGTTCCGCGATCCGGCGTTGCTGGCGAAGCTCGACGCGGTTGCCGGGCGGGTGCTGAAGCCCGCAGCCTGAGCGGGACCGGTACGGTCATTCGCGGTTCAGGCAGGGAGGCGTTTCATCGCGCCTCCCGATGGACCGCAGGAGACCGTTCCATGAAGACCGTCGCTGCCTCGATCCTGCTCGCGACCTCCTTCTGTGCCGGCGAGGCCTTCGCCGGCAACACCTCGTCCAATTCGAGCTCCAACTCCTCGAACGGCATCCATACCCGCGTCGACACGATCATCAGCGACGATGGCCGCGGGCGACGCAGCTATTACGAGCGCCGCATCTATCGCGACGAGCGCGGCCCGCGCGAGCGCCGGCGCTACCGGTCCTGGTGACGGCAGGGGAGCGGGTGCTCGCGCGCCGCAGTTCCCTTTCGCCCGTTGCAAGGCTAAGGAAGCGCGTTGCCGCACGAGCTTTCCGCGCATGGACCAACGTCACTCCCTCGACCTGAAGAACGCGATTCGCGCGATTCCGGACTATCCGAAGCCAGGTATCGTCTTTCGCGACATCACCACGCTGCTCGGCGATGCGCGAGCCTTCCGCCGATCCGTCGACGAATTGGTGCAGCCCTTCGCCGGGTTGAAGATCGCCAAGATCGCCGGCATCGAGGCGCGCGGGTTCATCCTTGGCGGCGCGGTCGCGCATCAGCTCTCGGCCGGCTTCGTGCCGGTGCGCAAGAAGGGCAAGCTGCCGCATCAGACGGTCAGCATGACCTACCAGCTCGAATATGGCACCGACGAGATCGAGGTGCACAAGGATGCGGTGAAGCGCGGCGAGCGCGTGCTGCTCGTCGACGATCTCGTCGCCACCGGCGGCACGGCCGAGGCGGCGGTGAACCTGCTCTCCTCGCTCGGCGCCGAGGTCGTGGCGGCCTGCTTCATCGTCGATCTGCCGGATCTGGGCGGCGCCGATAAAATTCGCCGGCTCGGTGTCCCGGTTCGCACTCTTGTCGCTTTCAGCGGTCACTGAAGCCGGATGAAGATCAACGGGCAGGCTTATCGCACGATCTGGGTGGCACAGGATGGCTGGCGCGTCGGCGTCATCGACCAGACCAAGCTGCCCTTCCGCTTCGAGACCGTGACGCTCGGCAGCGCCGAACAGGCAGCCGAGGCCATCCGCTCGATGGTGGTCCGTGGCGCGCCGCTGATCGGCGCGACGGCCGCTTATGGCGTGGCGCTGGCGATGCGGGTCGAGGCGACGGACGAGGCGCTCGAGGCGGCGCTTGCCCTGCTTGGGGCGACCCGGCCGACGGCGGTCAACCTGCATTGGGCCTTGGCCCGGATGAACGCGCATCTGGCGCCGCTCGCTCCCGACCAGCGCATGGCGGCCGCCTATGAGGAGGCTGCCGCGATCTGCGACGAGGATGTCGCGCTTTGCCGCTCGATCGGGGAGCACGGGCTCGGCGTCATCCGCGAGATCGCGGCGAAGAAGACGGCGGGAGAGCGCATCAACCTGCTGACCCATTGCAATGCCGGCTGGCTCGCCACCGTCGACTGGGGCACGGCGCTGGCGCCGATCTACCTGGCGCATGATGCCGGCATCCCCATCCATGTCTGGGTCGACGAGACCCGCCCGCGCAACCAGGGCGCTGCGCTGACCGCCTATGAGCTCGGCGCCCATGGCGTGCCGCATACCGTGATTTCCGACAATGCCGGCGGGCACCTGATGCAGCGCGGCGAGGTCGACATGGTGATCGTCGGCACCGACCGGACGACCGCGACCGGCGATGTCGCCAACAAGATCGGCACCTATCTCAAGGCGCTGGCGGCGCATGACAATGGCGTGCCCTTCTATGTGGCGCTGCCGTCGCCGACGATCGACTGGCGCTTGCGCGACGGGCTCAGCGATATCCCGATCGAGGAGCGCTCGGCGCGCGAGGTCACGCATCTGGCGGGTCTTGGCGAGAATGGCGAGGTCGGCGCATTCCGCGTCGTCGCGCCTGGCAGTGGTGCCGCAAATCCGGCTTTCGATGTCACGCCGGCTCGGCTCGTCACCGGGCTGATCACCGAGCGCGGCGTGGCGCCGGCGAGCGCCGAGGGTCTCGCCAACCTGTTTCCGGACCTGGCGCGCGGAGCGACGGAATGAGCGAATTGAGGCTGCGCGAGGAGATCGTCGCGGTTGCGCAGGCGATCGACAAGGCCGGGTTCTGCCCGTCGAAATCCGGCAATGTCTCGACCCGGTTCGAGGACGGCATGCTGATCACGCCGTCGGGGCTGCCCTATGCGCAGACCAAGCCCGAGGACCTGATCCGGCTCAAGCTCGACGGCACCGTGGTCAGCGGCAGCCGCAAGCCTTCCTCGGAATGGCCGTTCCATGTCGAGATCTACAAGGCGCGGCCCGATGCGCAGGCGATCGTGCATACCCATTCGCCGCGCGCCACGGCGTTCTCCTGCGCCCGGCGCGGCATCCCGGCCTTTCACTACATGATCGCGCTCTGCGGCGGCGCTGATGTGCGGTGCGCCGAATATGCGACCTTCGGCACGCCGGAGCTGGCCGAGAACGCGGTGAAAGCGCTGGAGGGCCGCAAGGCGGTGCTGCTCGCCAATCACGGCGTCATTGCCCTCGGCGGAAGCCTTGCCGGCGCGCATACGATCGTCGCCGAGGTCGAGAACCTCGCCGGCCAGTATCTCGACCTGCTTGCGTCCGGCCTCGAGCCGGTCATTCTCGATGCGGCCGAGATGGAGCGGGTCTCGGCCAAGTTCGCGGGCTACGGCAAGGTCGGCTGATCAGCCTGCCTTGCGCTCGATGAAGACGCAGCCCTCGAAGCTGAAGACCTCCTCGCCATGCTGGTTCACACCGGCGTTGCGGTGGAAGAACAGGCCCCATTGCGGGCGCGAGGCGCTGGCGCGCGTCGCCGAGACCGTCGAGCTGTAGGTGATGCGGTCGCCGGCGAAGACCGGCTTGCTCCAGCGCAGATTCTTGAATCCAGGTGAGGGACCGAGCCGTGGCGCCCGTCCGGGCGTCACCGCGATCTGGCGCTTGCGATGCGACACCATCGTTGCCATCCAGACCGAGGCGGTCTGCCAGCCAGAGGCTGCGAGCTGCCCGAAGGAGCTGCCGCGCGCTGCCGCATCGTCCATGTGGAAGGGCTGCGGATCGAAGGAGCGGGCGAAGGCGGTGATCTCCGCCGGCGTGAAGACGAAGCTGCCGAGCTCGAAGCGGCGTCCGACCTCGAGATCCTCGAAGAAGCGCGCCGCCTCCGGTGCCTCGGCGGGCATTTCGAGCGGGGTTTCCGGCACGGGCCGCTGATAGTGCGGCGGATGGGCGAGCCAGTCGCCCTGCGGCAGAGCGAAGGGGAAGCCCCGGCGCACGAACATGATCCAGTTGACCTGCTCGAGCACCGGCTGGTCGTCCTGGTTCAGGAGCTCGAAGCGGAAGCGGACAAGGCCCATCTCGGAACGGGAGCGCGATTCCTTGGTCTCGATCACGGTGCGGCGGGTGCGCAGTGTATCGCCAGGCTTGACCGGACGTAGCCATTTCACCTCCTCGATGCCGGGCGCGCCCATGGCGGCGGCGTCGAGCAGGAAATCCTCTGCGATCAGCCTCATCTGGATCGAGCAGCTATGCCAGCCGGAGGCGATCAGCGTGCCGACAAAGGTCGCCTTGGCCGCTTCCGGATCGATATGGAAATCCTGGGCGTCATAGCGCGAGGCATAGGCAATGATGTCATCCTGCGAGAGGGCGATCTCGCGGGTCGTCTTGACCTCGCCAAGGGGGAAGTCCTCGAAATAGCGCATGGCTCGCCGATACTCCGGGGTGGGGCGGATGGCGACCGTGCGGCGCGCGGGCCGCCCCTACCGTGATTGATGTCACGTATTGGCAGCATGCCTAGCGTCTGGCGGCAGGCTTGCAAATGCGTCAGTTGGCAAAGCGGAAGTGCAGCACGTCGCCATCGGCGACGATGTATTCCTTGCCCTCGAGCCGGAACTTGCCGGCCTCGCGCGCCCCGGCCTCGCCCTTGTTTGCGACATAGTCGTCATAGGCGATGGTCTCGGCGCGGATATAGCCCTTCTCGAAATCGGTATGGATCACACCGGCCGCCTGCGGGCCTTTGGTGCCCTTCTCGATCGTCCAGGCGCGGGCCTCCTTCGGGCCGACGGTGAAATAGGTCACGAGGTTGAGCAGCTTGTAGCCGGCGCGGATGACGCGGTTGAGGCCGGGCTCCTCAAGGCCGACGGCTTCGAGATAGTCCTTCTGCTCGTCCGGCGGTAGCACGGCGATCTCGCTCTCGATCTTGGCGGAGACGACGACCGCGACCGCGTTCTCCTCGGCGGCGCGGGTCTTGACCTGCTCGGAGAAGCTGTTGCCCTTGTCGGCGCTGGCTTCCTCGACATTGCAGACATAGAGCACGGGCTTGGAGGAGAGCAGGCCGAGCATCTCGAAGGCCTTGCGCTCCTCGGCGGCGACCTGGACGAGGCGGGCGGGCTTGCCCTCGCGCAGCAGTACGAGGCAGCGGGTCATCAGGTCGGCCAACTCCTTGGCCTCCTTGTCGCCGGACTTGGCCTTCTTCTCCAGCGGGATGACGCGCTTCTCGAGGCTTTCGAGATCGGCCAGCATCAACTCGGTCTCGATGATCTCGATATCGTTGATCGGCGCGACCTTGCCCTCGACATGGGTGATGTCGCCATCCTCGAAGCAGCGCACGACATGGGCGATGGCGTCGCATTCGCGGATATTGGCGAGGAACTGGTTGCCGAGGCCTTCGCCCTTGGAGGCGCCGCGTACCAGACCGGCAATGTCGACGAAGGTCAGCCGGGTCGGGATGATCTCCTTCGAGCCGGCGATGCCGGCCAGCTTCTCCAGCCGGTCATCGGGCACGGCGACGTCGCCCACATTCGGCTCGATGGTGCAGAACGGATAGTTGGCGGCCTGCGCCGCCGCGGTCTGCGTCAGCGCGTTGAACAGGGTCGACTTGCCGACATTCGGCAGGCCAACGATACCGCATTTGAAGCCCATGATGACTGGTCCATTGCGTTGCCGCCTCACAGGGGCGGGCGCGAGATGATCGCTGTGAATTGCTCCCGCGCCTTATTGGGTGCCGGGCGGCAAAAGACAAGATGGCGGCGGGTCTGGCGGGCTCACGCGAACGTGCATGGCGGCCCGTGAAGCGGAGGCGCACGACTTCGTCGCGCCGCCCTATCGCTGGCCTGACGGAGGTTTCCCATGCGCATCCTTGTTTCGAGCCTGTTCGCTGCCGGTCTCATGCTGGCGAGCGGCATATCCCAGGCGCAGGCGCCCGGGACGCGCGTCCGCGGCGAGGTCGAGAAGCTCGACGGCTCGACCCTCATGGTGAAGAACGGGAATGACGAGACGGTCGCGATCAACCTCGCGCCGAACTATTCGGTCGGCGCCGTGGTCAAGGCCACTGCCGCCGACATCAAGAAGGGCAGCTTCATCGGCGTCGGCGCCAGGCCGCAGCCGGACGGCACGCTGCTCGCGGTCCAGGTCTTCATCTTCCCGGAGGCGATGCGCGGCACCGGCGAGGGACATCGCGCCTGGAGCGTGCTGCCGGACAGCACCATGACCAACGCCACGGTCTCCGAGACCGTCACCCGCGTCGATGGCGCCAACCTCGTGCTGACTTATCCGGGCGGCGAGCAGAAGGTGACGATCATGCAGGACGCCAACATCATCATGGCCGCTCCGGCCGAAGCGTCCGAGCTCAAACCCGGCACGCAGGTCGCGATGACCGCGAACAAGCAGGCAGATGGCAAGCTGACGGCGAGCCGCATCACGATCGCCAAGCCGGGCGCGCAACTGCCGCTGTGATCGATCGGACCCCGCTCCGTTGAACCAGATGAGCAACTGCCAGCATGGCTGGCAGTTGGCGTGCTGCCTTTCCCGCTTCGTCGTCATGCGAAAAGGGGAGGCGGCCCAACTGATTATGACGACAAATACGGAGGTCATCGCGTCTTTGCCGACGAGATGGATGATGTGCTGACGCATCCGGGCGTTTCGCCTGCCTGACGAAACAAGGGGGATCGAGCATGAGCCTATCAGCGCTGTTCAATCGTCAGCTCGACCGACCCGATACCCGTGGCGGCCTCGAGAGCGTGACCACCGCCGACGGCGCTCCCGGTGGGCAGCCGCCAGGCCCGACCGAGCCGCCCGTCGTCGGCGCCTTCATCACCGAACAGTCGCTGACCTCCTTTGCGGGAGCGACCGGGGCGATCAGCGTGATCTGGGGCACGCTCAAGGCGCTCGTGCCGGGGGTGACGCAGATTCCCGCCGTCTCGTTGTGGATCGGCTTCGGCATCAGCATCGTCGTGGGCATGCTGATCTACTGGATCAATATCACCGATCCGCAGACGAAGCCGACGCCGCGCCAGAAAGCGATCGGCTTCGGCATCGCGGTGCTCAACAGCCTCGTGCTGTTCATGGCGAGCTTCGGCGCGACCACGCTGGTCGCGAAGTAAGCCAGCAAGTCTCGTCTCGATCTAGAGCATTTTCGAGCGAAGTGGATACCGGTTCGCGTGAAGAAAATGCGTCAAAACAAGTAGATAGAGAATTTTCGCGATTCGAAGAAACGCGGAAATGCTCTAGTCGGCCTTCTCGCCCAGCCGCTTTACGGCGCCATGGCCGCGCGCGTCCATGAACAGGTGCACCTTGTTCTGGAAGCCGGCATCGTCGCCGGAGGCGAGCAGGGCGGCGTTGTCGGCGCAGGCCGTGCAGAGATCCTCGACCCAGGGCTGTTCGGCCTTGCCGAAATCGTTCAGCACATAGCCATGGACCAACGCCTTGTCGCCGGGATGGCCGATGCCCATCCGGACGCGGCGGTACTCATTACCGATCATCGCCGTGAGCGAGCGCAGGCCGTTATGCCCGGCATTGCCGCCGCCGAGCTTGATGCGCAGCTTGGCCGGCGCGAGGTCGAGCTCGTCATGGAAGGCGACGACATCAGCGGGCGTGAGCTTGAAGAAGCGCATCGCCTCTCCGACAGCGCGGCCTGACTCGTTCATATAGGTCTGCGGCTTGAGCAGGATGACCTTCTCGGTACCGATCGTGGCTTCGCAGGCTTCGGCCTGGAAGCGGGAGCGCCAGGGCGAGGCGCGGTGGGCGCGGGCGATGGTGTCGAGCGCCATGAAGCCGATATTGTGGCGGTTATGGGCGTAGCGCGCGCCCGGATTGCCGAGGCCGGCGAAGATCAGCATGGGAGGCTCCGGCGGGCGCGCTGGCCCAAAAGCAAGAACGGCCGGGTTATACCCGGCCGTCCCGTTTCGTCCATCAGGCCTTAGGAAATCAGGCCTTCTTGGCGTCGGCCGCCGGAGCCTCATCGGCCGCGGCCGGGGCGTCCTCGATGACGGTCGGCGGGATGATCGTGACCAGCGTGAGATTCTCGCGCGAGGTCAGCGAAGCGCCAGCCGGCAGCTTGATGGCGTCGATATGCAGCGTGTCGCCAACCTGGAGACCGGCAACCGAGACATCGAGCGACTCGGGGATGTTCTCCGGAGCGACTTCGATTTCGACGGTGTGCTCGACGAGCTGCATCGTGCCGCCGCTCTTCAGGCCGGGCGAGGCTTCCTGGCCGACGATGTGCACGGGCACCTGGACCTTGATCGTCTGGCCTGCGGCGACGCGGAGGAAGTCGACGTGGAGCGGGGTGTCCTTGACCGGGTCGAGCTGATAGTCGCGCGGAATGACGCGGGTCTTCTTGCCCTCGACATCGATCTCGAAGACCGTGGTCAGGAAGTGGCCGGCATAGATCAGCAGGCGGGTCTGGTTGGCATTGAGCGCAATCGCTTCGGGAGCGGCGCCCGCGCCGTAGATCACGGCGGGTGTCAGGCCTTGACGACGAACTGCCCGGGCGGCCCCCTTGCCGACCTGGGCGCGCGCCGAAGCCTGGATTTGCTTCGCGGCGGTCATGATATCTGTCCTTGCTCTTAAAAAAGACGGCCGCTCACGCGGCCGGCGGTTCGCGCCCGTGCCTCCAAGGGTGTCAGTCGGGCGCGCGCAGGCTCATAGGCGAAAATGGGCGATGGGGCAAGCGAATGCCGCGCCTCAGGCCGCCAAAAGTCCGAGCCGCTCGTCGCGCCGCCGCAGCAGATGCATCAGCGGCAGCGCCAGAAGCACCATCCAGGCCTTGCCGACAATCTGGCCGGCCAGGAAGTCGAGGCTGCCGAAGGCGAGCCAGAGGAAGACGATGCTGTCGACGACGAGGCCGATCAGGCTCGAGGCGGCCACGGCCGCAACGAAATTGCGCTTCTGCAGCGGGGTATAGACCGCGAAATCGGTGAGTTCCGAGAGCAGGAAGGCGGCCATCGAGGCGATGACGATCGCCGCGGGCGCCAGCAGGCCCGAGATCAGCGCGCCGACGGCGATGGCGCCGAGCCCGGCGATCGGGCCGAGGCGGCGCTGGACGATGTCGCGCAGCACGAGCGCAAGCCCGATCATCAGCACGCCGCTCGGCGCGCTCAATCCGGGGGCGACAGGCACGAGGCAGGGCCCGTCCGGCACGCAGACCGTGCCGACATGGCCGATCAGCCAATTGGCGAGCGGAATGGTGAGTGCAAACAGGACAAGCGCAATGACGCCTTCGATATGGCGCTGCCGATCACGATTCATAGCTCGGTCCGCTGTCTTCGGGTGAAACGAGATAGGCGGCATAACCCTTCGCGCGCAAATCGCAAGCGGGGCAGGTGCCGCAGCCATAGCCCCAGGGATGACGCGTCTGCCGGTCGCCGAGATAGCAGCTGTGGCTTTCTTCGATGACGAGATCGAGGAAGTCCTGGCCGCCGAGCGCCCTGGCGAGCGCGAAGGTCTGGGCCTTGTCGCGCCACATCAACGGGGTGTGCAGCACGAGTCGCCGATCGAGGCCGAGATTGAGCGCGACCTGCATCGCCTTGACCGTGTCGTCGCGACAGTCGGGATAGCCGGAATAATCGGTCTCGCAGACACCGAGCACGATGTGCTTGCAGTCACGGCGATAGGCGAGGGCGGCCGCGAAGGAGAGGAAAATCAGGTTGCGGCCGGGCACGAAGGTGGTCGGCAGGCCGCTCTCGGAGAAGGCGATCTCGCTCTCGCGGGTCAGCGCGGTCTCGGAAATCGCGCCGAGCGCCTTGAGGTCGATCAGATGATCGGGGCCGAGCCGCTCGGCATTGCGGCCGCCGCGCTGTAGCAGCGTCGTGCGGATCGACACGCGGCATTCCAGCTCGACGGCATGACGCTGGCCATAGTCGAAGCCGACCGTCTCGACGGAATCGAAGCGGGCGAGAGCCCAGGCGAGCGCGACGGTCGAATCCTGCCCACCGGAGAACAGGACGAGAGTGCGGGAGGCGCTCATCGCGCCAAGCCTCAGGTCATTGCGAGCGTAGCGAGGCGATCCAGGAGGAGTGCGTGAGGCCCCTGGATTGCGTTGCTACGCTCGCGATGGCGGATGAGCGGACTGCCATGGCCGCACTTAGGTCATCGGACCGGATACCGCATCCGATCCGATGACCCAGCTCCTTGTTTGTGCATCGGCTTTTCCGAAAACCGCAATTCACTTTTCGGGCCGATGCGCTAGTCGAACAGGCTGGAGACGCTGGTCTCGCTCGCGGTGCGCTCGATCGCCTCGCCCATCAGGTTCGCGATGGAGATGACGCGGATGTTGCGCGCCACCTTCACGGCCTCGGTCGGCATGATCGAGTCGGTGATCACCAGTTCCTTGAGCTTGGAATTGGCGATGCGCGCCACCGCGCCGCCGGAGAGCACGCCATGGGTGATATAGGCGTAGACCTCCTTGGCGCCCTGATCGAGCAGCGCTTCGGCGGCATTGCAGAGCGTGCCGCCGGAATCGACGATATCGTCGAGCAGGATGCAGCAGCGGCCCTCGACATTGCCGATGATGTTCATGACTTCCGACTCGCCCGGCCGGTCGCGGCGCTTGTCGACGATGGCGAGAGGCGCATCGATGCGCTTGGCGAGCGCGCGGGCCCGGACCACGCCGCCGACGTCAGGCGAGACCACCATGGCGTTCCTGTAGTCGAGCCGCTCACGGATATCCCGCGCCATCAGCGGCGCGCCGAACAGGTTGTCGGTCGGGATATCGAAGAAGCCCTGGATCTGCCCGGCATGGAGATCGAGCGTCAGCACGCGGTCGACGCCGGCATGGGTGATCAGGTTGGAGACGAGCTTGGCCGAGATCGGCGTGCGGCCAGAGGCGCGCCGGTCCTGGCGGGCATAGCCGAAATAGGGGATCACCGCCGTGATGCGCTTGGCCGAGGAGCGGCGCAGGGCATCGGTGATGATCAGGAGCTCCATCAGATGGTCGTTCGTCGGGAACGAGGTCGACTGGATGATGAAAACGTCCTGGCCGCGGACATTCTCCTGGATCTCGACGAAGACCTCCATGTCGGCGAAGCGCCGGACGGACGCCTTGGCGAGCGGGATGTCGAGTGAGGCACAGATCGCTTCGGCGAGCGGCCGGTTGGAATTGCCGGCGACGACTTTGATCGAAGAGGGCATGCCGGGGCGCACCGTAGAGTCTGGCAGGTTCGGGCCGCGGCGGCGGCTCGATTTGACGGGCTCTTAACAGCGTGATGACAATGAGTCGACTGTTGCACTGCAAAAACGCAGTGCGAATCCGAAATACCGCCCTTGCTGTGAGCGCCGAGCGGTCAGGTCAGGCCGCCGGCAGAGCCCAGCCGGACCCTCAGGAGCGCTTGCCGCTCGCCGCCGAGGCGGTCTTCGTCTTGGCCTTGTCTTTGGGATCGGCCACAGCCGGCTTCTCCGCAGCGGGGACGCTGACGAGGAAGGTGGCGATCGCGTCCATCGAATCGGAGGCCGCCTTGGCGACGATGGTCTGGTCGATGCCGGCCCAGGGATCCTCGCCGCCACCGCGCTTGCCGAGGCTCTCGCCCTGGACGCGCTGGGCGCGCTTCTTGGCCTCGTCGTAAACATCCCAGACGAAGGCGAGGGAGGTCTGGCCATCCTCGGTGGGCTGGGCGGTGAGATAGCCGCGGACGCGGAAACGGGCCGGCGCGTTGCTGGCGACGATCTCCATCTTGCGCTCGGCCGCAGCCTCGCCGAGCAGGCTGGCGAAGCGGGTGGTGACCTGGTCCGGCGCGCCGGAAATGCTCTGGACCGAGACGGGGACGCCGGGGGCGTCGACTCGCGGACGTTCCGCGGTGGCGGTGGTTTCCTGGCAGCCCGCGAGCGCAAGCGCGACGACCGGCCCCAGCATGAGACCCTTCAAACGACCGAACATGACGCCTCCCGCTTTTTGCGACGGGTTGGATTTCTTAAGAATTCCTTGCGAGCCCCTTTTAGGCTCAACGGGTGGCGAGGTCCAGATCGGGAAGATTGATCGGTTCACAAGAGCTTTCGCCGACTAGATAAGTTCGGCCGAGGCACATCGCCGTCTCGCTCTCCGAATCCATCAGAATCATATGGGCGAACATCACCATGCCCGGCACGAGCGGCCAGTCATTGTCCTCGTAGAACATCGGCCAGTCCATCCAGCTCGGGGTGAATTTGGCGCCGAGCGAGTAGCCGCAAGCATTGAGCCGGTGATTCGACAGGCCGTGCTCGTCGAAGACCTTTGCATGGGCGGCGAAGACGTCGCCGGCGCTGCGGCCGGGCTTCAGCTCCGACTCGCAGGCGAGCAGGGCGGCCTTGGCGGCGGCATGATAGGTCAGATGCAGCGGCCGGGGCTCGCCGACCACGACGGTGCGCATGATCGCGGCGTGGTAATGCCGATAGGTGCCGGCGAATTCGAGCGTGATCTGGTCCCGCTCCGAGAGCTTGCGGCGGCCGGCCTTGTAGCGGCAGAGCAGGGCGTCCTGACCCGAGCCGATGATGAACTCATTGGCCGGATAGTCGCCCCCGCCGGAGAAGATCGCATTGTGCTGGGCGGCGAGAATGTCGCCTTCGTCGGCGCCGGCGCGGATCAGGTCGAGCGCGGCGCGGTCGGCCGCGTCGGACAAGCTTGCCGCCTGGCGGACATAGGCGATCTCCTCCGACGATTTCACGGCGCGCAGGCGGGTGACGATCGTCGAGGCATCGACGAATTCGCTGAAGCCTTCGAAGGCGGCCTCGAGCTTGCGGCCGTTCGAGGCGACGAGCCCGTAGGATTCGAACTCGACGCCGATGCGCTTGCCGGCGAGGCGCAGGTCGCGGGCGAGAGCCAGCAGGTCATTGGCGGGATCGGCGTCCTTGCCGTCCTTCCAGACGCGGATGCAGCTCAGGTTCGAGGTGTGCTGGGCCTGGCGCAAATCGGCGGAGCGGGTCAGCAGCGCCATGCTGCCATCGGCCTTCACCACCAGGCACTGGAAGAAGCAGAAGCCGAACGTGTCGTAGCCGGTGAGCCAGAACATCGATTCCTGCTGGAACAGGAAAAGCGCATCGAGCCGCTCCTGTTGCATCGTGGCCAGCAGCGAAGCGCGGCGGCGAGCAAACTCGGCGGGTGAGAAATGCAGGGCCATGTCACGAATCCGTAGCGAGGCGTCACCGGATCAGTAAGCGTGGCGTGCCGGTGGGCCAAGCCCTGTTTTGCGGGAGAGGCGGAACGGCCGGGGGGCGAGACGCCTGGGTGAACAGCTCCTTTTCGCTGGGCGCTTCGTCTCCCATGTCGATCATGCTAGGCAGACCCCAAGTCCCGGCACCGGAGATAGCAATGGTCACGACCTCGAACCGTATTCTCGACGATCTCGCCCGCCTCGTGACGGACGCCGCCGGTGCGGCCCAGGGCGTGCGGCGCGAGGTCGAGACCGTGGCGCGCACGCAGATCGAGCGGCTGCTGCGCGAGCTCGACGTCGTCTCGCGCGAGGAGTTCGAGGCGGTGCGCGAGATGGCGCTGCTGGCGCGCGAAGAGAACGACAAGCTCGCGGCGCGGCTGGCCGCTCTCGAGGCGGCGCAGGCCAAAAGCTGAGGTTTTTGCCTTTCGCCACGTCCTCGGGACGAGGGGTTTGGGCTCTGAACGGCGGTTGACCTTCCGGCTGTGGACAGCCGCGAGCAGGGATTGAGCAGCCACCCCGAATCCGAAGAGCCTGCGGCCGTGTTGGGAGCGTCACAGCGCCTGCGCTATCGTCGATGAAAGAGGTGATTCGCCGGTGGGCCTGCCAGGGCCGATACCGGTGAGGCGAGGACATGTATTCGAGTGGGCATGATGCCCTGGAGGCGGCCAGAAGGCGGCTTTCGGCAGCGTGATCTCAGTCCTCGCAGTCGGGTTGCGTCCTTTTTCCGTCGCCGTGTTCCCGTTCTCGAACGAGCCGGTTCCGCATCCCGCGGGTGGCCGGCAGTTGGACCTTGGGCATGATGGACCTTGATCTGGACGCCGAGCTTGATCGGCCTTCCAACCCTCTCGACCTGATTGAACGCCTAGCGGCCCTCAACAACTGGACCTTCGACCGCGACAGCGACGACGAGCTCTCCGTCGCCGTGAGCGGCGGCTGGGCCGAATATCATGTCGCGATCACCTGGCTTTCGGAGGTGGAGGCGATCCATATCGCCTGCGCCTTCGACCTGAAGGTACCGGAGCGCCGCCGCGCCGAGGTGCTGCAACTGGTCAGCCTCGTCAACGAGCAGCTCTGGCTCGGCCATTTCGACCTGTGGAGCAGCGAGAACGTGGTGATGTATCGCCACGCGCTGCTGCTCTCGGGCGGCGCAGAACCGACCGACGAACAGGCTGCGGCGCTGATCAAATCGGCGATCGAATCCTGCGAGCGCTATTTCCAGGCCTTCCAGTTCGTGGTCTGGGCCGGCAAGACCGCGCGCGAAGGGCTCGAAGGCGCGATGCTGGAGACAGTTGGCGAGGCCTGAGGCGGTTTTCCTCATGCCCGGGCTTGACCCGGGCATCTCTTGGCGGTTTTCGTCCTGAGCTTCTCGGGCCGGTGCTTTGCGCCGCCCGAGACTGACGCAATTCCAGTGCGAGAGGCCGCCATGACCAGCACCCTGCCGAAAACGCTCGTCCTGATCGGGGCGGGCAAGATGGGCGGAGCCATGCTGGAAGGCTGGCTGCGCATCGGCATGGACCCGGCCGGGATCAGCCTGGTCGATCCCAAGCCGTCGGACGAGATGGTGGCGCTGGCGGCCGAGAAGGGCATGGCCCTCAATCCCGATCCGAAGACGCTCGCGCCGGCCGAGGTGCTGGTGCTGGCCACCAAGCCGCAGATGCTCGACACCGCGGCGCCCGCCGTGCAGGGCTTCATCCATCCCCAGACGCTGGTGATCTCCGTGCTCGCCGGCAAGACGCTCGGCGACCTCGCGGCGCGCCTGCCCAACGCCGCGGCGATCATCCGCGCCATGCCGAACCTGCCGGCCTCGGTCCAGCGCGGTGCCACCGGCGCCGCCGCAGGCAAGGGCGTCAGCGGCGCGCAGAAGGCGATGGCCGACACGCTCCTGGGTAGCGTCGGCATCGTCGAATGGCTGCCGGACGAGTCGCTCGTCGATTGCGTCACGGCCGTCTCGGGCTCGGGGCCGGCCTATGTCTTCCATCTGGTCGAATGCCTGGCGGCGGCCGGTGTCGCGGCCGGCCTGCCGGCCGAGACGGCCGAGCGCCTGGCGCGGGCGACGATCATCGGTGCCGGCGAGATGCTGCACCAGTCGTCGCTGCCGCCGGCGACCTTGCGCCAGAACGTCACCTCGCCCGGTGGCACGACCGCCGCCGCGCTGGAGCATCTGATGGCCGATAACGGTATGGCGCTGCTGATGCGTCGCGCTGTCGCGGCCGCAAAGCGCCGCGCCGAGGAACTTTCCGGCTGAGCGGCCTTTCATAGGTCGCGATCCGGGCCTAGCTTCCCTTCATCGCCAGAGCATGTTCCGCAAATCGGTCCCCCCTTTTGCGATCGGAACAGGCTCCAGCTTAATGTCTGGCGCGACTTCTGATCGTTCGACCGATCTCCGTCGAACGGAAAGCGCGCCGGCGAAGGAGAAGTCAGATGGCGCGCAAACCCGCTTCCCCAACAGCTTCCGAACCCTCCGTCAGCGCGGCGCCGGCCGATCCGCGCAGGCTCGTCGTCGCCGCCCTGTTCAAGCTCGCCGCCGAGCGTAGCTGGGACGAGATCGAGCTTGGCGATATCGCGACCGAGGCCGGCGTCTCGCTGGCGGCGCTGCGCAACCTCTTTCCGTCCAAGCTCGCCATTCTCGGTGGCCTGACCAGGATCGTCGACGAGGCGGTGCTTGCCGGCGCTTCCGACGATCTCGCAGCCGAGCCGGCGCGCGAGCGCATGTTCGACCTGGTGATGCGCCGCCTCGATGCGCTGACGCCCTACAAGGCTGGCTTGCGCCGGGTGGTGCGTGCGGTTCGCCGCGATCCGCTGACGCTCGCCGCGCTCAATCGCGCCTCGGTCAATTCCTGGCGCTACATGCTGGCCTCGGCCGGAATCGCCACCGAAGACGCGCTCGGCCCGGTCCGGGTGCAGGGCGCGGTGCTGCTGATGGCGCGCGTCGCCGAGACCTGGCTCGAGGATGACGAGCCCGAGCTTTCACGCACGATGGCGCGGCTCGACCGCGAGCTGAAGACGGCGAGCTGGGTGCTGTCGCGGGCCGAAGACGTCCACCGGCTCACCGCGCCGCTGCGCGGGCTCGCCCGGGCGCTTTGCGGCGCGCGTCCGCGCGTGCGCCGGCGGGAGCGCGGCGATGCGGATCGGAACGGTGAGGATTACGCGCCGGCTATCTGAGCGGGAGGGCGCGCAGGCGGCCTGTTCCCGCCTGCGTGCCATGATGCGCGCCGACGAACCGGCGGAGCCGGCTCCTTACCCTTGGGTTGCATGGCACCTGCCCAAACGGCAGGAAATGTGACGGAAACGGGGCATTGTTAAGCGGGTCTTAGCCATTTCCTGGAGAATCTGCAGCCGCATATTCTCCAGGGGCGGACCATGGCTTTCTTCAGGCGTATCACCACTCTCTCGATCAGCCAGTCCTTCGCCTTGATCGCCGGGCTGGCCGTCGTCATCGCGGTCGGCGGCGTGGCCTATACGCTGGTCGGCGCGCGCGACGAGATGATCATGCTCAAGCGCAACGAGATGAAGAACGCGGTCGAAGCCGCCGCTTCGACGATCAACGGCTACCTGGCGCGGGCTCAAAAGGGCGAGCTGAAAGAGGCCGACGCCCGGAAGATGGCGATCGACGCCGTCGCCAATGCCCGCTTCGACAACGGCAATTACTATTTCATCGTCGACTTCAACGGCATCAGCGTCTCGCATGCCAACAAGAAGATCGAGACGACGGACATGAAGCCGCTCAAGGACGCCGACGGCAAGTTCTTCGTCAGGGACATGGTCGAGCTCGGCAAGGCGAAGGGCCAGGGCTTCCTCGACTATGGCTGGCTCAAGATGGGCGACAAGGAGCCGTCGCTGAAGATCTCCTACATCATCGCCATCCCGCAATGGCAGTGGGTCATCGGCACGGGCGTCCATGTCGACGATGTCGACCGTGCCTTCTTTCGGATGGTAAGCAGCCTCGCCTATGTGCTGGTGCCGCTCGGCCTCCTGATGCTCGGCCTGGTCGTCCTGCTCAGCCGCCGCGCCAACGGCATGCTGAAGGATACCACGAAGAGCATGGAAGGGCTCGCCGCCGGCGCACTCGACACCTCGATCGCCCATGCCGAGCGTAGCGACGAGATCGGCAGCATGGCTCGTTCGCTCATCGTCTTCCGCGATGCGGCGCTGGCCAAGGCCGAGATGGAGGCCGACAAGCAGCGCGTCGAAGAGCAGGCCAGTGCCGAGCGTGACGCCGCCGACAGCGAGCGCCACCGCAACGAGGCCGAGCGCGCCGATACCGCCCGCAAGCAGGCCGTCGTGGTCGAGGCACTCGGCACCGGGCTCGAGCGCCTGGCCGATGGCGACCTGACCTATCGCATCGAAGCGGCCTTCACGGCCGACTATGTCAAGCTCAAGGACGATTTCAACGACGCCATCGCCAAGCTCCAGGAGACGATGGGCCAGATCGCGACCAATACCGAGAGCATGAAGGCGGGCTCGGGCGAGATCAGCCAGGCAGCCGACGATCTCGCCTCGCGCACCGAGCAGCAGGCCTCCTCGGTCGAGGAGACGGCGACCGCGCTCGACGAGCTGACCGCGACCGTCCGCCAGACCGCCGAGAGCGCCCGCCTGGCGAGCCAGGCGACCGTTCAGGTCAAGTCCGAGGCCGAGCAGTCGACCCAGATCGTGCGCGATGCCGTCACCGCCATGGGCGGCATCGAGAAATCGGCCGACGAGATCTCGCAGATCGTCGGTGTCATCGACGAGATCGCCTTCCAGACCAACCTGCTGGCGCTCAATGCCAGCGTCGAAGCGGCCCGTGCCGGCGATGCCGGCAAGGGCTTTGCGGTCGTCGCCTCCGAGGTGCGGGCGCTGGCGCAGCGCTCCGCCGAGGCCGCCAAGGAGATCAAGGCTCTGATCACCGCCTCGAATGTCGAGGTCGAGAAGGGTGTCGCGCTGGTTGGCCAGACCGGCGGGGCGCTGCAGCGCATGGCCGGCGAGATCACCCGCGTCACCACGCTGGTCGCCGAGATCGCCAGCGCCGCGCAGGAGCAATCGGCCGGCCTCCAGGAGGTCAACAGCGCCGTCAACGAGATGGATCAGGCCACGCAGCAGAACGCCGCCATGGCCGAGCAGTCGACCGCTGCGGCCCATGCGCTCTCGCAGGAGGCCGATCGCCTCGCCGGGCTGGTCGCCCGCTTCCGGGTCGGCGGGGAGGTCGCCGGACTGCAGGCGATGGCCCGCAAGATGGCGAGCGCGGTTGCGCCGGCGCCCCGCGCTGCTAATAGGGCACGCAGGGCGGCGCCTCCGGCGAGCGGAGCGGCGACGGCCCGCAAGCTCGAGCGGAGCGCGCATGACGCCGCCTGGGAGGAATTTTGAGCTCATCGCCTGAACTGGCCGCGCAGATCGGCTTCGACGATTTCCTCAAGGTCGACATCCGCGTCGGCACCATCGTCGAGGCCGAGCCTTATCCTGAGGCGCGCAAGCCGGCGATCAAGCTGGTGATCGATTTCGGCGGCACGATCGGCCGCAAGAAATCCTCCGCCCAGATCACGAAGCACTATAAGCCAGAGGACCTGCCGGGCCGGCAGGTCCTCGCGGTCGTCAATTTCCCGCCGCGCCAGATCGGGAAGTTCATGTCCGAGGTGCTGACGCTCGGCGTGCCCGATGCCGACGGCGAGGTCGTGCTGATCGGCCCGAGCCTGAAGGTGCCGGACGGCGGCAGGATGTACTGATCAGGCTGCCGCCCGGGTCTGCCAGGCGCCGGTCGCCAAGGTCGTCGGCGCCGGATCGGCAGCGGACCAGCGTAGCGGCAGAGCGCCGGCCTGCCGCCAGCCGCGCGTGACGCGGAAGCGCCAGAGCCTCTCGGACCCTTCCAGCAGGCTCAGTTCCGGCCCGTCCCAGACGATCTCGGTCTCGCCCTGGAGCTGAAGGATGTCACCCCTGGCGAAATCGACGAAGAGCAGTGCCGCGCGCGGCTCCAGCAGCAGGTTGCCGAGCGTGTTGAAATAGTTGTTGCCGATGAAATCCGGCACGGTCAGCACGTCGGCGTCGATCCGCACGAAGCCCGGGCGGCCGCCGCGATGCGAGATATCGAGGCCCGAGCCGGAGGCGCTGGCGACAAACAGCGTATCGGAACTGACGATGAGCCGTCGCGCCGCGGCGTCGAGCTGAGCCAGGGGCTCGATCGGGGCGGGAGCCGCGGCCACGCGGACCAGATCGCGCACCTGGATATATTTCGCGCAATTGCCGAAGCTCTGCGACACGGTGACGTCCAGGCCGCCATCATCGCGCGCGGCGATGGTGCCGTTGGCGCGGTTGCGCCGACGCGTCTGGAAATCCAGGCCGAGCAGGCCGATCGGCGCGCCAGGCTGAAGCGGATCACTGGCGGGATCCTGCGGCGAGGGCAGGGCGGCGATGCTGAGCTCGGTTGCGGTCGGGCTCTGCACGAAGCCCGCCTCTCCCGCCAGCACGGTCGCGATCGGCCAGCCCTGGGCATCGCGCCCCGCCACGAAAAGATAGGGCAGGAGCGCGAAGAAATCGCGATGCTGCGCCGGCATGAACTCGCGGATGCCGGCGCCGCGCGAGGCGACGCCGGCACGGGCCTGGGCTTCGAGCTCGCCGGGGTGGAAGGGCTGCGCTTCCATGGCTCAGGCCGCCCGGACAGGGATGGGAGAGCGCGGCATCGGCTTGAAGAAGGGCAGGGCCTCGACCCGTGCGAGCCAGGCCCGGACGGCCGGGTAGGGCTCGAGCGGGATACCGCCTTCCGGCGCATGCGCCACGTAGGAATAGCAGGCGAGATCGGCCAGTGTCGGGTGGTCCGCGGCGAGATAGCTGCGGCCGGCGAGATGGCCATCCATGAAACTGAGCACGCGCTCGGAGATCCGCTCGGCGCGGGCCGCATCGTCCTTCAGGCCAAATTGGGCGATGAGCCGCGCGATGCTGGGCCCGTGCATCACCTCGCCGGCGGCGATCGAGAACCAGCGCTGGACCTGCGCGGCCGTGACCGGGTCATTCGGTAGCCAGTCGCTGTCCGGCGCATAGCGCTTCACCAGATAGACCATGATCGCATTGCTGTCGGCGAGCGTGAGATCGCCATCCTGCAGCACCGGGATCTGGCCGAGCGGATTGAGCGCCCGGAAAGCCTCGCTGCGCCTGACATCTGCGGGCGCGGCCTCGATACGATAGGGCAGGCCGAGCGCGAGCAGCACGAGCTCGACGCGGTGGGCGTGACCAGAGAGCGGCGTGCCGTGCAAGGTGATCTCGGGTTGGGACATGCGGGCCTCCTGCGTGATCTTGCATCGGACTTTGATTGTTTCAGCCAGGATGCGAAATCGGCTATCTCTGGAAATCAGAATTCCATTTTGAGGAACGAAGCGTGGACCGTCTCGACGAGCTGGCGATCTTCGTCGCGATCCTCGATACCGGCAGCCTCGCCGGCGCCGGCCGGCAGTTGCGGCGCTCGCGCCCGGCGGTCACCCGTGCCCTCGCTGCGCTGGAGGCGCGCGTCGGCGCCAGGTTGATCGCGCGCAGCACGCGCCAGATCACACCCACCGATGCCGGCCGGGAGCTCGCGGCATCGGCGCGGCGCATGCTGGCGGAGTACGACGCGGTGCTCAGCGGTGCCTCGGCGATCCCGGTGCGCGGCCTGCTGCGGCTCACGGCGCCGCTCGCCTTTGGCCGCCGGCATGTCGCGCCGATCGTGGCCGAATTCCTCGACCTTCACCCGGAGGTCCAGATCGAGCTCGTGCTCGCCGATCGGAACCTCGACATGATCGAGGAGGATCTCCACGCCGCGGTGCGGATCGGGCCGTTGCCGGATTCGCGGCTGGTCGTGCGCAAGGTCGGCGAAGTCCAGCGCCTGCTCGTCGCGGCGCCGTCCTATCTGGAGCGGCGCGGCGTGCCGAAGCGTCCGACGGACATCGCCGCTCACGATACGGTCGCAGCGGTCGGTGCGGGGCAGGGGATGGTCTGGCGCTTCGGCGGTCCCGGGCGCGGCGCGCGCGTCGCGATCGCACCGCGCTTCATCGTCAACGAGATCGAAGCGATCCTGGAAGCGGCCCGGAGCGGGCGCGGGCTGGCGCGGCCGCTCTCCTATCAGGCGGCCGCCGATCTCGAAGCCGGCACGCTGGTCCGGCTCCTGAGGGAGTTCGAGCCGCCGCCGCTGCCGGTGCAACTCGTCGTGCCGAGCGGCCAGCATCTGGCGCCAAAGGTCCGGGCATTCCTCGACCATGCGGCGGAGCGGCTGCAGCAGCTCGTGGTGATCCGGCCGGAGAGGCCCCTTGACAGTTCGACTGGCGCGGCCGCCTGACGGGATCGTGCCGGACGCCTCAGCGCAGCGAGCCGGCGAAGCCGGTGATCGCCGAGACCACCGCGCCCTCGCGGCCGATGAAGCCGTGATGCGCCTGCGCCTGGCAGGGGTTGCCGGTGGACGAGCCGCCATCGATCCAGACCGTCCTGGCGCGGCTGCCGGCCCAGCTCTGGAAGGCGACCGCCGCCTCCGGGGTCGTGACCCGGCAGCCGTCCTCGCGGTGATGTACGATCAGCGTCGGCGGCAGGCGGGAGGGATCGCCGAGGCTCGACTGGACGTCGCTCAGCATCGAGGAGGCAAAGACGACGCCATCCGGACGCGAGGCGAGCAGGCCGGGCACCTTGAGCGAGCCGCGGCTCATTGCGACGATGATGACGCGCGGGGCGATGCCGCGCATGATCTCGATCGCCTTGGCCGGATCGGCATCGCCGTCGACAAGGATGCTGGCGATGCCGCTGCGGGCATAGGCGCCGCGCGTGCGCACGATCCAGTTGCCGTGACGGGCGACGTCGCCATCGGCGCTGATCCCGACATAGCCATCGCCGCCGGTGAGCAGCACGAGACCGGCGCGGGCCTTGCCGGCCGGCTTGTTGAGCAGAGCGCGCCCGCCGCCGAACAGTCCGCCACCGAGCTCGACGACCTCTTCGGCCATTGCTGCAACCGGCAAGGTGAGCGCTGCGGCGACCAGCAAGTATCGGATTGTCTTGAGCATCGAGATATCCCCCTATCGCCCGAAGCGGTGTCGGCACCCGGCTCAGCCGAACGGGCGTGCTCTGCTTAGACTGGTTTCGCGAACTATTGTCGACAGTCGGACGAGCGCGGCCCCCTTCGTGAGGATGGTTGCGGCAACCCGGCGAGCACCGGCTCTGAAAGCCTGGGTTGGAGATTGCCCGTGGGACATCGGATTGCTTGCAGTTGTCCCTTTTCACGGTTGTCGATAGTGTGCGCGCAAGATGTCTATTGTCCTTCGGGACAATTATCGGCGGGCGCGACCTGTATTACGGCGAGCGTTCATGGGGATAGCGTGAGTTTGGACACTGGCGTGATGCGATTTTCCAAGAGTTCGTTCACGCCGGCAAGTGGCTCTAAGAGCCGATACTTCGCCAGCTATGCGCGCCTATTCGGTGCAATTTTCCTGACAATCCTGGTAGGCGCGTGCGGTACGCGGCCGGAAAGTGGATTTCTCCTGCCGGTCACCAACCAAGGCCCGGCGACCAGTTCTCATACGATCCTCGTAGCGACCACCCGCCAGCGGGATGAGCGGCCCGGCACGCTGTTCAATGGCGAACGGGCACAGCGGATCGACTTCGCCGAGATTGCCGTCTCGGTTCCGCCCAATCATCAGGACGGTGAGATCGAATGGGCCTCCGAGCCGCCAGGGGATCCGGCAAAGACCTTTGCCGTGCGCAAGGCCGCCTATCTCGATGGTGAAAAGGCTTTCATCGCAGCGCTCAACGCCCAGCTCGCATTGCGGCCGAAGGGGCAGCGCCGGATCTTTCTCTTCGTCCACGGCTACAACACGATGTTCGCGGAATCGGTGTACCGCTTCGCGCAGTTGATCCATGATTCCAAAGGGCAGGGCGTGCCGGTGTTGTTCACCTGGGCGTCCCGCGGACAGCTCACGCAGTATGTCTACGATAACAACAGCGCAACGGCCGCCCGCGACGACCTGGAGCGGACGATTCGCCTGATCTTTGCCAGCAATGCCGAGCAGGTGAACATTCTCGCGCATTCCATGGGAAACTGGGTCACGGTCGAGGCGCTGCGCCAGATCAAGATGACGGGGGGCCTGGCGAACTCCTCCAAGCTGGGGAACCTCTTTCTCGCCGCTCCCGATATCGATATCGACGTCTTCAAGTCGCAGATGCGGCGTTTCGGCAAGCCGGCCAAGCCGTTCTACATCATCGTATCAAAGGACGATAAGGCGCTCGGCATCTCGAATTTCCTCGCGGGCGGGCAATCGCGGCTCGGTGCGGATGCCAATACAGCCGAGCTGGCGGAGCTGGGCGCGACCGTGATCGACATGACCGATGTGAAAGCGCTGGATTCCAGCAATCACGGCAAGTTCGCGCAGCTGGCGGCTGTTGCTCCGCAGCTCGAAGCCGCCTTGGAGCGAGGCATCAGGACGCATCGAACCGGCGCCAGCGCAGGGGAGATCGCCGGAAATTCGCTCGAGGCGATCGTCAAGTTGCCGATCACGCTGATCACGGCGCCGCTGCGGGCAGTCGCCGAGAATTAGGTGGCGTCAGGCTCTGGCGGTCACTGGCGGCTCTGCCGCCACGCCAAGAGCGTCTGGAACAGCGGATAGCAGAAGGTGGCGACGATCGCGCCCGTCACCGCCCAGCCGAGTGCGGCGCCTCCGAGAAGCTCCTGCCCGACATAGGCGCCGAGGAAACAGCCGATCAGGGCCAGCACGATCTTGATGGCAAGGCTCGAACTCGTCACGTCGCTCACCCATGGTCATCGCGTTGCGGTTGCATGGACCGGAAAGGGAGGCGGGACAAGAGCGTCTTGCCATGGAAGCGCGGCTCGCGGGCCTGATTCGTCCAAGCTGCAGGCCACAATCTGACAATGCTGCGACCTGAAGCATGTCCGCGTTTCTTCGAAGCGCGAAAAATTCTCCAGGCTCGTGCTTTATCGCATTGTCTTCACGCGAACCGGTGCCCACTTCGCTCGACAATGTTCTAGACGGGCAGCCGCACCGTCGCACGCAAGCCGCCGAGTGGGGAGTCGCCCAGAATGATGTCGCCGCCATGCGCGCGGGCGATGTCGCGGGCGATGGCGAGCCCGAGGCCCGTGCCGCCGCTATCGACATTGCGGGCCTCGTCGAGGCGGAAGAACGGGCGGAAGACGTCCTCGCGCTGGTCGGGGGGGATGCCCGGCCCGTCATCATCGACCATCACGATGAGGTAGCGCGCATCGTGGGTGGCGCTGATCGCGATGCTGTCGCCGAAGCGCGAGGCGTTGGAAACGAGATTGGTGAGCAGGCGGCGGAAGGCATCGGGCCTGATTACCACCAGCGGATCGCCGACGACCTTGAGATGGGTCTGGTGGCCCTGGCGCTCGGCGTCGGATTTCAGGTCTTCGAGCAGGGCGCGGATATCGGTCTCGACCGCGGCCTCGCCGGCATCGCCGCGGGCGAAGGCGAGATAATCCTCGAGCATGCGGCTCATCTCGTCGACATCCTTTTCGAGGGCGTCGAGGTCGGGGGATCGCTCCAGCAGCGCGAGTGAGAGCTTGAACCGGGTGAGGATGGTGCGCAGGTCGTGGCTGACGCCGTTCAGCATCGTGGTGCGCTCGCCCATGGCGCGCTCGATGCGGCGCTTCATCTCGATGAAGGCATTGCCGGCACGGCGGACCTCGCGGGCGCCGCGCGGGCGGAATTCCGGCTCGCGGCCCTTGCCGAAGGCCTCGGCCGCGTCGGCGAGGCGCAGGATCGGCCTGATCTGGTTGCGCAGGAAGAGCACGGCGATGGTCAGCAGGATCAGCGAGGTGCCGATCATCCAGATCAGGAAAATATGGCTGTTCGAGGCATAGGCCTGGCTGCGCCGCGTCAGTACGCGCATGACGTTGGGGCCGAGCTTGATCCTGATCTCGATCAGGCTGGAGCGGCCGACCGTGTCGAGCCAGAAGGGCCTTGCGACCTGCTGACTGAGCTCGGCCGAGAGCGCTGAATCGAGCAACGAGAAGAATGGCCGCGGGCCCGGCGGCGGCAGGTCCGTATCGGGGATGATGTCGACATCCATGCCGAGCCGATTCTGGGCGATGCGGGCGAGCACGGAGGCATCGGCATCCTGCGGATAGCTCTCGTAGACATCGATCAGCGCCGAGATTTCCGAAGCCACCGCCGAGGACAGGCGCTGCGTCACCGTCTGCCAGTGCCGCTCCATGAAGACATAGGCGACGACCGATTGCAGCAGCACCACCGGCGCGATGACGATGACCAGCGCGCGGGGATAGAGCCCCTTCGGCATGTAGCGGCCGATGAGGCGAAAGGGCCGCTCGCCGAATTTGAGCAACGGCCTCAGGCTAAGCGCCAGCCCCGCCCATCCGCGCTCGATGGCGGCGCGGACTCGGCCAAGGCCGAGACCGGCGGCCTGGGCGAGGCGCGCGTGATGGGTTTCGCTCGACATCGGTCGTTACCCGCGGTCCGTCACCAGCCGGTAGCCGATGCCGCGGACGGTCTGGAGATAGAGCGGATCGGCCGGATCGCGCTCGATCTTGCGGCGCAGCCGGTTGATCTGGACATCGATGGTGCGGTCGTTGGCGGCGGAGCCTTGCGCCGCGAGCTGCTCGCGCGGGACATGCTCGCCGGCATGCTCGGCCAGCGTGGTCAGGATCTCGCGCTCGCGCTCGGTCAGGCGAATGGTCTCTTCGCCCTGCCTGAGCTCGCCGCGCGCCAGCCCGTAGATGAAGGGGCCGAAGCGGACGAAATCCGGGCGTGTGCCGGATTGGGCGGTATCGACGACCACTGTCCGCTTCATGATGTTGCCGAGGCGCAGGATCAGTTCACGCGGCTCGAACGGCTTGGGCAGGTAGTCGTCGACGCCGATTTCCAATCCGTTGATGCGGTCGGCGCTGTCGGCCCGGGCCGTCAGCATCAGGATCGGGATATTGGACTCGCCGCGGAAGCGACGCGCGAAATCGAAGCCGTTCTCGCCCGGCATCATGATGTCGAGCACGATCGCGTCGAAGACGAGATGCGTCAGCCGGGAATCGGCCTCGGCCGCATTGGCGGCAGTGGTGACGCGGTAGCCGTGATCGCCGAGGAAGCGCGCCAGCAAATCGCGCAACCGGCGGTCGTCGTCGATCACCAGGATATGCGGTGCCTCGTCGGGCACTGGCTTGAGCGCGCTGCTTGCGGCCATCTGGGCTCCTTTTTGCGTCGGCGGCTCGATCCGGGCCGCGCTTTTCGCTCCATAGATAGCACAGACCGGTCAGGCTCGGGGGCTGCTCGTCGTCGCGGGCCGGATAACATTGTCTAACCTTTTGAAACCGTGCCCTACGGACGCGACGCCTTCGCGCCGGACGAGGTTCGGCTTCAATCCGGCTGGGCGAGCGCGTTCAGTACTTTCTTGCGCTCGGACGGGTCGATCAGCCCGGCGAGATAGCGCGCGACGATGTCGCCCGCCTCGGGTCCGACAATGGCGAGGGCGGCATTGACGCGCTTCGCCTGCAGCTGCGCCAGCCTGATGGCGAGCTCGCGGCCCGAGGTCGTGGCGTAGAGATTGCGCTGCCGCTTGTCCTGCGTGCCCATGCGGGATTCGACGAAGCCGGTCTCGACCAGCTCCTTCAGCACGCGGTTGAGGCTCTGCTTGGTGATCTGCAGGATGTCGAGCAATTCGGCGATGGTCAGGCCGGGGCGGCGCTGCACGAAATGCAGGACGCGATGATGGGCCCGGCCGAAATTATAATCGGCGAGGATGCGGTCCGGGTCGCTGACGAAATCGCGATAGGCGAAGAACAGGAGCTCGATCAGCTCGTAAGGCACGTCCGCAGCGCGGGCGGGCCGGGGCGCTTCGGTCGCTCCGACTTGCGCATCGGTCATGGCGCGCTCCCTTTTTATGTCAGCCATGTTGACATATCTCAGACGGAAGATTACCGGTCAAGCATGCCGCGCGACTGAATATGTCGCATTTGCCTGTTGTCGCGCAGCATTCGTTCCGCGCTTGCGCCCGGCGAGAGGCTGTGGCGGAGTCCCGGGCAAAAGAACGTTCAAGAGGAGTTGCCCATGTCTGTCATTCCTTTCGACCAGCGCGACGGCGTGATCTGGTTCGACGGCAAGCTCGTGCCGTGGAAGGACGCCAAGGTGCACGTACTCACCCATGGGCTGCACTACGGCTCCTGTGTCTTCGAGGGCGAGCGCTCCTATGACGGCGTCATCTACAAGTGCACCGAGCATTCGAAGCGGTTCCACAAATCGGCCGAGCTGATGGATTTCGACATCCCCTATTCGGTCGCCGAGATCGACGAGGCCAAATATCTCTGCCTGCGCGAGAACGGGCTGAAGGACGCCTATATCCGCCCCGTCGCCTGGCGCGGCTCGGAGATGATGGCGGTGTCCGGCCTCAATAACTCGATCCATACCGCGATCGCGGTGTGGGAATGGCCGAGCATGTACGACATGGCCCAGAAGCTGAAGGGCGTGCGGCTCGACATCGCCGAATACCGCCGGCCGGACCCGGCCTGCGCGCCGGTTCATGCCAAGGCGGCGGGCCTCTACATGATCTGCACGCTCTCGAAGCATAAGGCCGAGCGCGCCGGCTATGCCGACGCGATGATGCTCGACTGGGAAGGCAATGTCGCCGAATGCACCGGCGCCAATATCTTCTTCATCAAGGATGGCGTGATCCATACGCCGCAGGCCGATCGCTTCCTGAACGGCATCACCCGCCAGTCGGTGATCGAGCTGTGCAAGCAGCGCGGCTTCGAGGTGATCGAGCGCCGCATCCGTCCGGACGAGCTCGAGGGCTTCTCGGAATGCTTCATCACCGGCTCGGCCGCCGAGGTGACGCTGGTCTCCGAGATCGGCCCCTACAAGTTCATCACCGGCAATATGGGCAAGGTGATCATGGAGGATTACTCCGCCGCCGTGCGCCCCTCCGCCAAGGCGGCCTGAGCGCCAGCTAGATCGGACCGGATATCGTATCCGGTCCGATGATCCAGCTGCTTGTTTTCGCATCGGCTCTTCCGAAAACCGCAAGCCACGTTTCGGGCCGATGCGCTAGAGCATTTCCGCGTTTCTTCGAATCGCGAAAATTCTCTATCTACTTGTTTTGACGCATTTTCTTCACGCGAACCGGTATCCACTTCGCTCGAAAATGCTCTAAAAGACAAGTGAGCGGCGTCCGCCGCTCACTTCACCACCTTCACCTCGCTGCGAAAGAGCGTCAGCCACTCCTCGGAGGGCAGCTGGCGGCATGCGTCCATCGTTTGCAGTGCGCTCATGACGAACGCCTCGCCGGTCCAGGCAAAGCTGCCGGTTTGGCCGCAATCGCCGACGCCGCGGGCCTTGGCGAAATAGACCATCTCGCCAGCGTTCGGCGCATAGCCTGAATTGATCAGCGTGTTGTCGTTGTCGCGCCCGAAGTTGACCCTGTCGGCGCTCGTCATCGCATCGCCCCTGATCATCCAGTAGCCGGTCGAGACGTTGTAGGCGCCGCTGCCGCAGGGGATTCCGATCAGCGTGTAGCCGCCGGCGAGCGGCCAGGCCTGGTCGGCGTCGCGGAAGGAACCGTCATCAGTGGTGCAGGCCTTGGGATCGATGATTTCGAGCCGCTTGCGCAGCGCGGCACCCAGCGATTTCGCCTTTGCCTCGTCGAATTGCGGCCCGCTCGCCCTGGCGCTGATCACCGGCAGTGCCGGTGCCTTCGGCACGGTGCTCGCCGCCGCCGGGCCCTTGCGGATCAGAGCAGACACCGTGTTGAGCCGCCCCTGCTTCTCGTCGATCCAGAGCAGGGCGGCGACCGAGCCGGCGAGCGAGATCGTATAGGTCGTGCCGGCCATGGTGGCGGAGAGCTTGGTCGCCTTGCGCATGGCGTTCAGCAGCGCATCCGCGTCGGCCGGCGAGAAGACGAGGCGCGCGGTCTCGGGATCCGCGACCTTGGCAGCCGAGGGGCTGCCATAGGGCGCGTCGTCGAGCGCGAGCGCGATCATCAGCGGCGCCTTGAGCTTGCTGCCGGTGAGGGTGAGCGACATCGACACGGCGCCGTCGGGACCGGCGGGGCGCTCGAGCTTGAGGAAGCCGATATCCGTGGTGCTTTCATCGGGCAACGAAATGGCGGTGCAGCTCTTGATATTGTCGCAGCCGGCGAGCCACTCGCGGAAGGTCTTGCTCTCCCCGGGCCGCTGCGTCTGCGCCTGCGCGGCGCCGGTCACAGTCAGCAGCAGCGCGCCCGCCTGCACGGCGAGCTTCCCTCGGCCCCATCCCCCGCACATATCGTCAGCTCCAGCGTTCGGCTGCCTTGTCGTCTTCGCCCTTGGCCTCGACCCAGCTGCCCGTGCTGCCGTCGACGAGGTGCTCGCGCTTCCAGAACGGGGCGCGGGTCTTCAGGTAATCCATCATGAATTCGGCTGCCTCGAAAGCAGCGCGGCGATGGGCGGAGGCGGCGACGACCAGCACGATCTGCTCGCCGGGCTTGATCATGCCATGGCGATGGATGGCGACGAGCCCGCTCAAGGGCCAGCGGTTGGCGGCCTCGGCCGCGACGCGGCCGATCTCGGCCTCGGCCATGCCGGGATAATGCTCGAGCTCGAGCGCCGTCAGCCTGCCGCCTTCGTCGCGGCAGAGTCCGGCGAAGGTGACGATCGCGCCGATATCGGCACGGCCGCCGGTCAGGGCCGCCACCTCGGCGTTGAGGTCGAAATCCTCGGCTTGAATGCGGATGACCGGGATCATCTCAGCCCCCGCTTCAGGCATCAGCCGCCCGTCATCGGCGGGAAGAAAGCGATCTCGCTTGCGTCGGCAATCACCGCATCCGGCTTGACGTGGCTGTGGTCGATCGCCGCGCGCACGATGGCCTCATTGTCGAAGGCGGCCTCGTAGCCCTCGCCGCGCGTCTTCAGCCAGCGTACGAGATCGGCGATCGTCCGCGTCTCGGCGGGCAGCTCGACCTTCTCCTCGGCGAGCCCGATGCGCTCGCGCACCCAGGCGAAATAGACGAGCTTCAGGGTCCGGGTTCGGGTCTCGGTCAGCGTTTCGGTCATGGTCATGGTGCGCGCTCGTCCTCCTCAACGAGGTGTCGGATGCCCGCGTTGAAGTAATCCCACCCCGTATACATGGTGAGAAGCGCGGCCAGCCACAGCATGACAATGCCGATCTGGGTATTATAGGGCAGAACCTTGTCGCCCGCGGGGCCGGCGACGAGGAAGCCGAGCGCGAGCAGTTGCGCCGTCGTCTTCCATTTCGCCACGTTGCTGACGGGAACGCTGACCTTGAGCTCGGCCAGGAATTCGCGCAGGCCCGAGACGAGGATTTCGCGGCAGAGGATGACGATAGCGGCCCAGAGCGACCAGCTATGGATCGTGCCGTCGGCGACCAGCATCAGCAGCAGCGCGCAGACGAGCAGCTTGTCGGCGATCGGGTCGAGCATGCGGCCGATCGCCGATTGCTGGCTCCAGGCGCGAGCGATCCAGCCGTCGAGATAATCAGTGACGGCGGCGCCGACATAGATCGCCAGCGCGCACCAGCGCATCCAGTCGTCGCGCGGCCAGAACAGCAGCGCCACCAGAGCCGGGATCGCCACGATCCGACCGTAGGTCAGCAGGTTGGGCAGCGACCACGGGCCGCGCCGCTTGATTGCGTCCGGAAATATCGTCACGGCCTCCACCAAAACAGCAGGGTTGTGACAGCGTCAACACGCAATCCCGCGAGGCGGCCAGACGCCTCAGGCATCGTGAAAAAAGTCATGCACGGCCTTGGCGGTGGCTGCGTTGACGCCCGGCGTGCGCATGAGGTCGTCGAGCTTGGCGCGCTGGATCGCCTTCACGGTGCCGAAATGGAGCAGCAGCGCCCGTTTGCGGGAGGGGCCGATGCCGGGAATCTCGTCGAGCGGGTTCTTGGTGAGGTCGCGCTTGCGGCGGGCGCGATGCGTGCCGATGGCGAAGCGATGCGCCTCATCGCGCAGGCGCTGGATGAAGAACAGGGCGGGATCGCGCGGCGGCAGCTTGAAGGGCTCCTTGCCCGCCATGAAGAAGGTCTCGCGCATGGCGTTGCGATCCTCGCCCTTGGCGATGGCGACGAGCGCGATATCGGTGACGCCGCATTCGGCCATGATCGTGCGCGCCGCCTCGAACTGGCCCTTGCCGCCGTCGACGATGACGAGATCGGGTCGCGAGGGGAAGGCGGTGTCGTCTTCGGCCGGCTCAGGCGCAGCCGAGGGCAGCATGTCGGCCTGAGCCTCGTCAGGGATGGCAGCGGGAGAGCGACTCGAACCCCCGACAAAGCCGGTGCCTGCCTCCTCGAGGCCGGTCACAGGGGCTTCCGGCGCTTCGTCTGGCGCCGGCGCCTGCTGGCCATTTTCCTTCGCCAGGCGCGTAAAGCGCCGCTTCAGCACCTCGCGCATCATGCCGAAATCGTCGCCGGCGATGGTGTCGGCCGAGATATTGAAGGTGCGGTAATGGCTCTTCATGAAACCGTCCCGCCCGGCGACGACCATGCCGCCGACCGCGTTCGTGCCCATGATGTGCGAGTTATCGTAGACCTCGACGCGGCGCGGCGGCCTGGTCAGTCCGAAGGCCTCGCCCAGCGCGCCGAGCAGGTGCTGCTGCCCGGCATTCTCCGCGAGCTTGAGCGAGAGCGCCTCCTTGGCGTTCTTCTGGGCATGGGCTGCGAGATCGCGCCGTTCGCCGCGCTTCGGCGCCACGACCTCGACCTTGCGGCCGGCGCGGGCCGAGAGCGCCTCGCCGATCAGGCCGATCTCCTCGACCTCGTGCGAGAGCAGCACGAGGCGCGGCGGCGGCTTGTCGTCGTAGAACTGGGCAACGACCGAAGCGAGCACCTCCTCCGGCGTCAGGCTCTTGTCGGCGCGCGGGAAGAGGGCGCGGTTGCCCCAGTTCTGGTGGTTGCGGAAAAAGAAGATCTCGACACAGAAATGCCCGCCCTGCTCGTCGATGGCGAAGACGTCGGCTTCCTCGACGCTCTGGGTGTTGATGTCCTGGCCGGCCTGCACCGCCGAGAGCGCCGCGAGCCGGTCGCGATAGCGCGCCGCTTTCTCGAATTCGAGCTCCTCCGCCGCATCCTGCATGCGGGCCGAGAGCAGTTGCTTCACTGCCGAAGAGCGGCCGGAGAGGAAGTCGCGCGCCTGTCCGACCAGCGCCTGGTAGTCGCCATGCGAAATCTCGCCGGTGCAGGGGCCGGCGCAGCGCTTGATCTGGAAGAGCAGGCAGGGCCGCGTGCGGTTCTCGTAATAGCTGTCCGAGCAGGAGCGGATCAGAAAGGCCTTCTGCAGCGCGTCGATGGTGCGCTTCACCGCCCAGACCGAAGCGAAGGGGCCGAAATAGTCGCCCTTGCGTTGGCGCGAGCCGCGATGCTTGGCGATCTGCGGGGCCGGGTGGTCGCCGGTCAGCAGGATATAGGGGAAGCTCTTGTCGTCGCGCAGCAGTACGTTGTAGCGCGGCCGGAGCTGCTTGATCAGGTTCGACTCGAGCAGCAGCGCCTCGGTCTCCGTCCCCGTGGTGACGAATTCCATGTTGGCGGTCTCGGAGATCATCCGCGCGACCGCATTCGTATGCGCCATGCCGCGGGCATAGGCCGTGACGCGGTTCTTCAGGCTCTTGGCCTTGCCGACATAGAGCACCTCGCCGGCACGATCGAACATCCGGTAGACACCCGGCTTGTTCGGCAGGTGCCTGGCGAATTGCTGGATCACCTCGATGCCGTGCTTCAGCTCCGAGGGCGAGGCCTCGTTGATCTCGGCGGCGGGCAGCAGGGCGGGGGACGTATCCTCCTCCTCGAATTCGTCTTCCGGCAGATCGTCTGGGCGTTCGCGATTCATGGCCTGCATGTATGGTGTCGGAAGGGCTTCGTCATGTCAGGAACGTGATCGGCGTCGTCCGAGCGGCCGGATTTGGGCATTGCCGCCGGGCCTGCCGCGCGTCCCAATGCGAAGGATCGTTCCAAGGGCCGCTCCCGTCGAGGACTCGAGATCATGTCTGCACCGGATAATCTGCGAATCGTCCTGGCTTCCCGGCCGACCGGCCGGCCTGGCCCGGAAAACTTCCGGATCGAGCATGCCGCGTTGCCGAGCGTATCGGACGGGCAAGTCCTGCTGCGCATCCTTTATCTCTCGCTCGATCCCTATATGCGCGGGCGCATGAGCGCCGTGAAATCCTATGCCGCACCGGTCGAGATCGGGCAGGTCATGGAGGGCGGCACCGTTGCCGAGGTTCTCGAAAGCCGCCTGGCTGATTTCAAGCCGGGCGATATCGTGCTCTCGCATTCGGGCTGGCAGAGCCATGCCGTGGCCGATGGCTCCAGGCTGCGCAAGCTCGATCCTGCCGCGGCTCCAGTCACGACGGCGCTTGGCGTGCTCGGCATGCCTGGCTTCACCGCCTATTCGGGCCTGCTCACCATCGGCCAGCCCAAGCCGGGCGAGACGGTCGTCGTGGCGGCGGCGAGCGGGCCGGTCGGCTCGGCTGTCGGGCAGATCGCGCGGCTGAAAGGCGCGCGTGCAGTCGGCATCGCCGGCGGAGCGGAGAAATGCGCCTTCGTCCGGGAGACGTTCGGGTTCGACGCGGTCGTGGACCATCGCTCGCCTGATCTCGCCGCGGAATTGGCTGCCGCCTGTCCCGATGGGATCGACGTCTATTTCGAGAATGTCGGCGGCAAGGTCTGGGATGCCGTCTTCCCGCTGCTGAACGGCTTCGCCCGCATTCCGGTCTGCGGGCTCGTCGCCCAGTATAACAGTAGCGGCGAGTTCGAGGGGCCGGACCGCCTGCCTGTGGTCATGCGCCAGATCCTCACGAAGAGCCTGACATTGCGGGGCTTCATCCAGACCGAGTTCGCCGCGCAGCGCCCGGCCTTCCAGGCCGAGATGGCTCGCTGGATCGCGGAAGGAGTGCTCAAGTACAAGGAGGATATCGTCGAAGGGCTGGAGCAGGCGCCGCAAGCTTTCATCGGCCTGCTGGAAGGCCGGAATTTCGGCAAGCTGATCGTCAAGGCTTGAGCGGGACGGCGGCCGCATAGCCTTTTTGCTTGACCGCATCGCGGCGCGGTGGCCATCACCTTGCGCCCGAGCCTCGTCGCGCGAGTTGTCCATGCCCGTCTTCGCCATTCCCTTCCCGGTGATCGACCCGGTCGCGTTCTCGCTCGGGCCGCTCTCGGTGAAATGGTACGGGCTCGCCTATGTCGTCGGGCTGCTCGGCGGCTGGTGGTATGCGCGCCGGCTGGTCTCGGCCGAATCGCTCTGGGGCGGCCTGAAGCGGCCGCAGCCCGACGAGCTCGACGACATGCTGCTCTTCGTCGCGCTCGGCGTCGTGCTGGGCGGGCGGCTCGGCTTCGTGTTGTTCTACGATCTGCAGCGCTATCTCGCCCGGCCGCAGGACATCATCGCGGTCTGGCAGGGCGGCATGTCCTTCCATGGCGGCCTCGTCGGCGCGGCCACGGGGCTCTATCTCTTCGCGCGCAGGCGCGGCTATCCGGCGCTCAGCGTGTTCGACCTCGCCGCGACCGTGGTGCCGATCGGGCTTTTCCTCGGGCGCATCGCCAATTTCATCAATGCCGAACTCTGGGGCCGGCCGGCGCCGGATTTCCCCTATGCGATGATCTTCCCCAATGCCGGCCCGGTGCCGCGCCATCCCAGCCAGCTTTACGAGGCCTTCGCCGAGGGCATCCTGCTCTTCATCCTGATGGCGCTGATCGTGCGCGCCGGCGGCTTCAAACGGCCGGGCTTCGTCGCCGGCGTATTCGGCATGGGCTATGCGCTGGCGCGGATCGTCTGCGAATTCTTCCGCGAGCCCGACGTGCAACTCGGCTTCCTGTTCGGCTCCGATATCAGCGCCCTGAACGGCGGCATCACCATGGGCATGCTGCTGTCGCTGCCGCTGTTCTTCGCCGGGTTGGTGCTGGTCCTGCGCGCCAGGCGGGCGAGCGCGTGAACGCGCTGAAGGCGGAGCTGATCGACCTGATCCGCGAGGAGGGGCCGCTCAGCATCTCCCGCTACATGGCGCTCTGCCTCGGCCATCCCCGCCACGGCTATTACATGATGCGCGACCCGTTCGGCGCGCAGGGCGATTTCACCACGGCGCCCGAGATCAGCCAGATGTTCGGCGAGTTGATCGGGCTCTGGGCCGCGACGATCTGGCGGGCAATGGGTGAGCCGGATCCGATCCGCCTGGTCGAACTGGGGCCCGGACGCGGCACGCTGATGGCCGACGCGCTGCGGGCCGCGAAGGCCGTGCCCGGCTTTCGCGCTGCGCTCACGGTGCACCTGGTCGAGATGAGCCCGGTGCTGCGGCAGGCGCAGGCGCGCATGCTGGCCGGCCTGGCTGAGCCGCTCTGGCATGACAGGATCGCGGATGCGCTGGATGGCCCGGCCATCGTCATCGCCAACGAGTTCCTCGACGCGCTGCCGCTCGACCAGTTCATACGCAGCCAGGCCGGTTGGCAGGAGCGTCTGGTCGGGCTCGATGGCGGCGGCGAACTCGCCTTTGGCCTCGCGCCGGAAGCGGAGACCTCGATTACCATCGCGGCGCCGGAGGGAACCGTGCTGGAGCAGCCGCTCGCAGCATTGGATCTGGTCGCGGCGGTTTCGCGCCATCTCGCGCGGGCGGGAGGCGCGGCCCTGTTCATCGACTACGGTTCCTCGCGCACCGGTTTCGGCGACACGCTGCAGGCGGTGAAGCGGCAGCGCCAGGCCGACCCGCTGGCCGAGCCGGGCGAGGCCGACCTGACCGTGCATGTCGATTTCGAGCGGATGGCAAAGGCAGGGCTGGGGGCCGGCGCCGCTGCACATGGCCCGGTCACGCAGCGCGATTTCCTCGCTGCCATCGGCCTCGCCCAGCGCGCACAGGCGCTCTCGGCCAAGGCGAGGCCGGAGCAGGCCGCGGCGATATCGGCCGCCTTCGACCGGCTCATCGAGCCCGGAGCGATCGGCATGGGCGAATTGTTCAAGGTTCTGGCGCTATCCCATCCCGGCCTGCCGGCTCTGCCCGGATTTGACCTTCATCGCCTGCCACAGCAACAGGCCTGAGCCAGCCGAACCGGAATCAGCGATGTTCATCTCCTCTCCCGACCTCGCCCATGAGCCCGGCATCCGGCACGCCTTCTTCACCCGCCAAGGCGGAGTCTCGACCGGGATCTACGCCTCGCTGAACGGTGGCGTCGGCTCGGCCGACGATCCGGCGGCAGTCACGACCAACCGGGCGCGGATGGCCGCGCATCTCGAGATCGAGCCGTCGCGCCTCGTCAGCGTCTACCAGGTCCATTCCTCCGATGCGGAGGTGGTGACCGGTCCCTGGCCGGGCGAGCGGCCAAAGGCCGATGCGATGGTGACGGTCGCTCATGACGTCGCGCTCGCAATCTCGACTGCCGATTGCGGGCCGATCCTTTTCGCCGACAGCGAGGCGCGGGTGATCGGCGCCGCCCATTCCGGCTGGAAGGGGGCCTTCACCGGTATCGTCGGGGCGACGGTCACCGCGATGGAGAAACTGGGCGCCAGGCGCGAGCGCATCCTGGCCGTGCTCGGGCCGACGATCGGGCCGAAGGCCTATGAGGTCGGGCCGGAATTCCTGGAGCGCTTCAAGGCCGAGAACGCGACCTATTCGCGCTTCTTCCACCCCTCCGAGCGGCCGGCCCACGCGATGTTCGACCTGCCCGCCTTCATCGCGCTCAGGGCGCAGGAGGCTGGAATCGGGCGCTTTGTCGATCTCGGCCTATGCACCTATAGCGACGAGGCGCGCTTCTACAGCTATCGCCGCACCACCCACCGCAACGAGCCGGACTATGGCCGGCTGATCTCGGCGATCGTTCTGAGCTGAGCCGGCCACACGGCCTGGTCGCGCCGGCTCATCGATTGCACGCTGCGTCATAGTGGCGCATGCTCCCGGCGGCCATTCGGCCTGATGGGGGTATCATGGAACAGATACTGATCAATCTCATCGCCGGTGCGATCGGCGGGAATGCGGCGGGCAAGGCCTCGCCGAGTTTCGATCTGGGAACCCTTGGCAACACCATTGCGGGTCTGGTCGGTGGCGGCGTCCTCGGACAGCTGGTTCCGCTCGTGCTGCCTGCGGTGACCGCCGCGGCGGCCGCCGGCAATCTCAGCGTCGGCGGTATCATCACCCACCTGATCAGCGGTGGCGCGGGCGGCGCGATCCTGACCGCGATCATCGGCGCGATGAAGAACAAGACGGCGTGAGCCGCCTGGACCATCGGACCGGATACCGTATCCGGCCCGATGATCCGGCTCCTGCCCGCATGGGGCGCCTTGCTTCAGCCGACGATGTCGGGCGTGCGCCAGGCGAGATGCTGCCCCGAATCGACCGCGATCATCTGACCCGTCACCCATTTCGCCCGCGCGAGGTAAAGTACCGCCTCGGCGATCTCGCCGGCCTCGACCCGGCGCTGCAGCAGCGATCCTGCCGCCTCCGCCGCCATCAGTTCCTCGCCCTCGTACTGGTTTGGCAAGGTCGGTCCGGGCCCGACGGCATTGACCCGGACGCGCGGCGCGAGCGCCTGCGCCATGGTCACAGTGGCGGTCAGCAGGGCCGATTTGGTGAGGGTGTAGGAGTAATATTGCGGCGTCAGCTTCCAGACGCGCTGGTCGACGATGTTGACGATGCAGCCGTCGCGATCGGCAGGGAGGCGGTTCGCCAGCGCTCCCGCCAGGACAGAAGGCGCGCGCAGATTGATCGAGAATTGCCGGTTCCAGGTCGGGACGTCGAGGTTTCGGATATCGTCGACCAGGAAGCTCGAGGCGCTGTTGACCAGGAGCGTGACCGGGCCGAGCGCGGCTTCCGCCGCGGGGATGATCCCGTCCACGGCCGAGGGATCGGCGAGGTCGCCGGTCACGACCGCCGCCTTGCCGCCCTTCGCCCGCAGCTCCGCGGCCAGCGCCTGGGCCTCCGCCAGCGAGTTCTGGCAATGGATGACCACGGCATAGCCTTCCGCCGCGAGGCGCTCGACGATGGCGCGGCCAATCCGGCGAGCGCCGCCGGTGACGAGCGCGATCTCAGACATCGCCGTTCCTGCCGTTCCTGTGGCGCTGCAGGCGCCGCTCCCAGTGCTTGGCGGCGCGCAAATACCGGTAGAAAGCGAAATTCATCGCGGTCATGAAGCCGTAGAGGCCGCGCAGGGCATGGCGGCGGCCGATATAGGCCTTGATGAAATTGGCGGGAAACTCGCCGACCATCCTCAGGACCGAGATCGTCTCGCCGCGCTGGTCGAGGTCGTCGGCCTGGGCGTCGCTATAGGCATTGAGCTTGGCCATCTGCTCGCCGAGCGAGCGCACCGAATAATGATGGATCGTGCCCTTGAGCTTGGCGACCCTGGCGCCGGGCAGGAGATCGACGCGGTCATGAACCGGGGAGGGCGAGTAGCGGCCCTTGTCGCGGCGATAGAGCCGGACCGGCGCCAGCGCATAGGCGAAGCGATGCGGCGCGCGCTCGCCCGGGAAGAGCTCGGCGATGCGCAGCTTGTAGGCATCGGCTGCCGGCTCGCCGTGAGCGAAGAGCGCGGCGATCTCGGCCGCCAGATCGGGCGGCACGACCTCGTCGGCATCGATATTGAGCATCCAGTTATAGCGGCACTGCTCTTCGGCGAAGCGCTTCTGCTGGCCATAGCCCGGCCAGGTATTGAAGATGACGCGCGCGCCGAGGCCCTCCGCCACGGCCTGCGTGCCGTCGGTCGAGCCGGAATCGACGACGATGATGTCGTCGCTCAGGCTCTGCACGGCGCTGATCGTGCGGCCGATGCGGTCAGCCTCGTCGCGGGTGATGATGAAGATCGAAAGCGGCGGCACGCGACCCGTCTCGGTTTGCCCGAGCTTCGGGTCTGAACGCCCGATTCGGGATTGAATGCATGGATATCAGGAGTTTGCGATTCAGGCAGCGATCCAGAATGGCGGATCGTTTTGGCGAGGCCACCATGCCCGATTGTGGCAGCAACTGCCAAGCGCGGCCGGTCCTTCACCCGCCATGGCGAGGGTTAGAGCGGCGCGAGGCTGCCTCGATTTGTTCGACGCTTGCCGAGAGCGGCGTCGCCTGATCGCAACGAGACCGGTTTCTAGGCAGGGGCCAGCGAACAGGCGGCGACCATCGTCGCGATGGCTAGAGGAGACCCGCCACAATTTCGTTTAGTCGCGCGGGAACCTTGAGCGGGGCCGCGCGTTTTTCTCGGCGCGTGAAGGATTTGGTAAATGATTTACTAGTATTCCGTTGCGGCGCGGGTGTGGTTTAACAATAGTTAACGCGAGTTGATGAATTGGTAGAAGTCATCCAAATTCGTGCCACATTTTCGCCGCGGTCTGTGATGGAGATGTGCTTCGACGGCAACAGACATCAGGGCCATCGGGCCCTATAAGTGGCCCATCGAAATCGAACGCCGCGCCATGCGGTGCCAGCGACGTCTACTGAGGAGTATATGATGAAGAACTACCTGCTTTCGGGCGTCGCAGCCCTCGGCCTTCTCGCCGCCGGCGCGGCTTCTGCTGCCGACCTGCCGTCGCGTAAGGGCCCGGTTGCGGCTCCCTACTATCCGCCGGTTTTCACCTGGACCGGTTTCTACGTCGGTGCCAACGCTGGCTACGCCTTCGGCCAGGTCGACTCGACCAACTTCGGCGTTCTGAACAACTTCGATGATCCGGATGGGTTCATGGGTGGTGGCCAGATCGGCTACAACTACCAGATCGGCCAGTGGGTCATCGGCGCCGAAGCCGACTTCCAGGGCGCTGACCTGAAGGCGAGCTCCTTCGACTTCCTGACCGGTTCGCGCGCCTCGAACGAGCTGAACTGGTTCGGCACGGTCCGTGCCCGCGTCGGCTATGCCTTCGACCGGTTCCTGCCGTACGTCACCGGCGGTTTCGCTTACGGCAACGTCAAGAACAAGATCGCGACCCCGCTCGGCACGTTCAGCGACGACAACACCCAGTGGGGTTGGACGGTCGGTGCTGGCCTCGAATACGCCTTCACCAACAACCTGACGGCCAAGGTCGAGTATCTCTACACGGAGCTCGACAAGGAGACCATCACGGTTCCGTTCGGCACCTTCACGGGCGACGTCAAGACCAAGTTCTCGGTCGTTCGCGCCGGCCTGAACTACAAGTTCTAGTCTACGCCTGTCACCTTCGGGTGATGAGAGCCCGGTGGCTTCGGCCACCGGGTTTTTTGTTGCCTGCGTGGGATCGCCGTCAGCTCTTGACGCGGGTCGTCTCGAAGGACGGAACCTTGGCGGCGAAATCGTCGAGCCAGGCGACGAGATTGGGATGGCCGGAGCGCCATTTGCCCTCCTGGCGCAGGTCGAGATAGCCGAGAGCGCTTGCCAGCGCGATCTCGCCGATGCGCGGGCGCTCGAAAGCGGGCGGCGCCTTTTCGAGCTCGGCGAGGGCGCGGCTGACCTTGCTGGCCTGGTTCGCGACCCAGGCGGCGTTCCGGCCTTCTTCGGGGCGGAAGCGGATTTCGTAGACCTGGAGCAGCGTGGCATCCGCGATGCCGTCGCCGAGCGCCTGCAGGCGCAGCTGCTTGAAGCGCTCTGCGCCGCGCGGGAAGAGCTTTCCGCCGCCGGCGAGATCGTCGAGATATTCGACGATGACGCGTGAATCGAACAGCGTGGTGCCGTCTTCGAGAACCAGCGTCGGGATCTTGCCGAGCGGGTTCTGGCTGCGCAGCACCTCGTTCGGATCGGTGGTGTCGGCTGCGGTGATCTCGATCTTGTCGATCAGGCCGAGCTCATAGGCGGCGATCTTGACCTTGCGGCCGAACGGGGAGGCGGGGGCGGAGCGCAAAACCAGCATCGTCGAAAATCCAAAATGGCTCGGGAGATCAGCCGTCCGGGCGGATCGGCTCGCAACGGTAGCGCGGCTTCGGCCCTTGCGCGAGACGTTCGGTCAGGGCCGGCAGCAGGATCTGCGCTTCCTCGGCCAGTTTCCAGGGCGGATTGACCACCAGCATTCCTGTGGCGGAGAGGCCGCCCGCGGCTTCGGGCCGGTCGACATCGATCTCCAGGCGCAGCAGGCGGCCGATGCCGGCATCCTCGATCGCGCCGATCAGGTCGCTGGCGGCGCGCCTATCCTTTATCGGATACCAGAGCGCGTAGATGCCGGTCGGCCATTTGCGATGGGCGGCGATGAACTCGGCGGTGAGCGTTTCGAACTCGTCCTTCTCCTCGAAGGGCGGGTCGATCAGGATGAGGCCGCGCCGCTCCTTGGGCGGGACATTGCCGCGCAGCGCGTTCCAGCCATCGATCGCCAGCGCCTTGCAGCGCGAATCGCGACCGAGCGCGGCAGCGAGCTTCTTGTAGGTCGGCGGATGCAGCTCGGCGGCGATCAGCCTGTCCTCCGCCCGCATCGCATGACGGCAGAGCCAGGGCGAGCCGGGATAGGTTTCCGGACCTTGGCGCTCGCGCGCGACGGCGACGGCCTCGCGCCACGGCTTCAGCAACTCCTCGACGGCGGGAGCGAGCGGCGAGCGATCGAGGCGCGCCACGCCGTCCTTCCATTCATGGGTGCGCAAGGCTTCCTCGGAGCCGAGATCATAACGCCCGGCGCCGGCATGCGTGTCGACGATGCGATAGGGCGCGTCCTTGACTCCGAGATGGGTCAGGATGCGCATCAGCACGACATGCTTGAGGATGTCGGCGAAGTTCCCGGCGTGGAAGCTGTGCTGGTAGTTCATGCCGCGGTCTTAGAGCATTTTCGCGTTTCTCCGAACCGCGAAAATTCCCTATCTATTTGTGTTCACGCATTTTCTTCACGCGAACCGGTGTCCACTTCGCTCGAAAATGCTTTCGCCGCAGAAGCGCCGCCTGTCAGCGCACCGCCTTCACAGTGATATCCCGCGTGCGGCAGCCGGAGCGGTCGACCTGCTGGCAGGTCTGGAAATTGCGCAGGTCCTTGCTCATGCAGATACGGACCTCCTGCAGCACGCCACGCTTGCAGGCGATCGACATCATGTCAGGGCGCAGGCCTGGATTGGCTGCGGCGAAGGCGCGCTCGAGGTCGAGTGCCGCCCAGGTCTGGTCGCGCTCGCTCTGCTGGAGCGCGGGCGGAATGACGATCTTGTCGCGGGCGCGGCGGACATCGGCGAAGTAGTCGCCGGGGCTCGAGCCGGAGCAGGTGCCGTGCTTGCGCCATTCGTAGCGGGCGAGGCCTTCTGAGGGGAACAGGCCCTTTGTCTGCTCAAGCGCGATGCGCGAGGGCGTGCGGCCGGCCGGGCCGCAATCGCTCGGATAGCCGCGCTCATATTGCGGCCAGAGTCCGTGCACGACGAAGCCGAGATTGGCACCGCTCTCGCATTGCTCGCGCGAGCGTTCGCGGTCACCCTCCAGCTCGCAGAAGCCGGGCGACCAGGACAGCGCGAGCACGTAGAAGTCGAATTCGCCAGGCGTGCCGCCGCGGCCATATTGCCCCTGCGCTTGCGCGCCCGAGGCCATCAGGCCGAGCAGCGCCAGCAGCGAGAGCCAGGCGCGCAGCAGGTTCACTGCCGAGTGTTACCGCTCGGGGCCGGGGCGGGCCATCTGGCAATTGGGCGCGTAGGAGCGCTCGCGATCGAGCCCGGCGACGCACCAGTTGACGTTCCAGGTCATGCCGAACAGGCCGAGATTCTGGCGCACGGAATAATCGACGCGATGCCAACTGCCGTCGTTCAGGGCGATGTGGCCGGTGCAGAAGCGGCGAGGGATGAAATCGGCGCCCCAAGGCCGGAAGCCGATCGGGCGAATATGATCGTAGGCCACCGCCTGGAGCGGACCCCAGAATTTCTGCTCGCGCGAGTTGAACCAGCTCGTGATCTCACCGAGCACGGCCGGATCCTCACAGGCAGGTAGGTTACCGTCCATCGGGATGATGCGGTTCTCGGCGCGATCCTCGATCGGGACCTGGCGGGTGCTGGTATAGCCGGGCGTAAAGCCGGGGACACGCTCATGGCCGTAACTTTGGCCGTAACTTTTGCCATAACGCGTATCGGCGGCACTGGCGGTCACTGCCCCGGCGAGGCAGGCAACCGAGATCAAAACGGTTCGCAGCAGGGCGCGGCGCATGGGACAGGCCTCGTGCAGGCGTGAATCTCAGAATCGCACGATGGCTGGCGGCGCCGGAAGGGTCAAGGCGATTGCATCGATGCGGTAAAACTAGTGTGGGCGTGTGGCTTTCTCGCCCGCTGTCATGCTCGGCCCGGTGCCGAGCATCCACGCCTTGCGACGTCGAACCCTGCTGCTGTCAGGCCAGGGCGTCGATGGTCGGGACAAGCCCGACCATGACGGGAAGGGGCGGCGCCTCGGCTCCGCCCTGCTCTCAGAACGAGGCTTCGAGCATCGCGGCGTAGTCGGCGGCATTGGCCGCGCGCGGGTTGGAAGCCGTGGAATGGTCTTTCACCGCCGCTTCCGAAATCGCGGCGACGACACCCCGCGGCACGCCCATCTCGGTCAGGTTCTTGGGCATGCCGAGGCGGGCGGTGAGGCCGGCGATCCAGACCGCGAGATCGGCATCGGCGGCGAGGCCGAGCGCCTTGCGGATCTCGGCATATTTCGCCTGCGACTCCGGCTCGTTGAAGCGCAGCACGGCCGGCAGGAGCACGGCGTTCAGCGTGCCGTGATGCAGCGAGACCTCCTTGAGACCGCCGAGCGGGTGGGAGAGCGCGTGCACGGCGCCCAGCCCCTTCTGGAAGGTCAGGCCGCCCTGCAAGGCGGCCATCATCATCTCCTTGCGGGCCTCGCGGTCCGAGCCGTCCTTGGTGGCGCGCTCGATATGGGCGACGGCGCGCTTCAGGCCGTCGAGCGCGATGGCCTCGGCCGGCGGGTTGTCGCGCGGGCTGAGATAGGTCTCGATGCAATGGGTGATCGCGTCCATGCCGGTCGCGGCGGTGAGCCAGCCGGGCAGGCCGAGCGTCAGCTCGGGATCGCAGATCGCGAGCTTCGGGATCAGGTAGGGCGAGATGAAGCCGAGCTTGCGGCCATCGTTCAGCGTGATCAGCGCGGCGCGGCCGACCTCGCTGCCGGTGCCGGAGGTGGTCGGCACGGCGATGACCGGCGCGACGGAGGCGGTGACCTTCGGGATGCCGCCGAGGATCGCGGCATAGGTCTCGAGCGGGCCGTCATGGCTGGCGAGCAGGGCGACGCCCTTGGCGAGGTCGATCGGCGAGCCGCCGCCGATGGCGACGAGCCCGTCGCAGCCATTCTGCTTGTAGAGGGCGAGCGCCTCGAGCACGGCGGCCTCGGTCGGGTTGGTCGGAGTGGCGTCGAAGATCGGGGCGGAGGCGAGCGTCGCAGCCTGCTTCTGCACGCCGGCGACGAGGCCGATAGCGACGACGCCCTTGTCGGCGACGATCAGGGGCTTCTTGATGCCATAGGTCGCGAGATCGGCCTCGATGCCGGCGATCTCGCCGAAGCCGAACTTGATCGTGGTGAGGTAATTGATCAGGGCCATGGTGCGTCCTCGTGCAGGTGGCCATGTCCTGGCGCGCGCCCGCGGACCATCCACGCACGCATCCGTATCTGGCCTTACCGGTAAGGCCACGAATTGACATGCGGGCCGGGAGCGGTCAACTGCGTAGGGCGCGGGGCCGGAGGTCGATGGATGCGGATCGAGAAGGACAGGCGTCCGATGGCGGATCAGCTGGTCCAGCAGATCCGTCGGCTGCTGGTCGAGGAGGGCATGAAGCCCGGCGACCAGGTGCCGCCGCAGCGTGAGCTGGCGCAGCGGCTCGGCGCCAGCCGGCCGACCATCCGCGAGGCCGTGCTGCAGCTGGAGGGCATGGGCGTCATCCGGGTCGAGCCGGCGCGCGGCACCTTCATCACCGAGGCCTTCTCGCAGCCCGAGGCCGATTTCAGCGAATGGAAATTCGCGCAGCGCTTCTCGCAGGTGGAGATCTATCAACTGCGCTTCTCGCTGGAGGGGCTGACGGTGCAGCTTGCCGCGCGCAACGCCTCGCATGACGATCTTGCCCGGCTCGACGAGCTCAATACGCAGATGCACCGCGCCATCGTCGAGGAGCGCTATCGCGAGGCGATGGAGCGCGATTTCGAGCTGCACCTGACCATTGCGGAGATCGCCGGCAACCGGGCGGTGCGCGATATCCTGGCGCTCTACCGGCCTGTGATCACCGAGACGCAGCGCCCCCCGGTGGCAGAGCCCGAGCGGTTGAACGAGGCCTTCCAGGAGCATGGGGCGATCATCCGCGCGCTTGGCCGCCGCGACGGCGTGACGGCGGCGGTGGCGATGCGCCATCATATCGTGCAGTCGACCGACCGGATGAAGGTGCCGTTCGTCGCAGGCTAGACCATCGGACCGGATATCGTATCCGGTGCGATGATCCAGCTTCTTGTTTTCGCATCGGCTTTTCCGAAAGCCGCGATCCACTTTTCGGGCCGATGCGCTTAGGACGTCATTGCGAGGAGCGGAGCGACGACGCAATCCAGGGGGCGTAGAGCGCTGCCGCCCCTGGATTGCTTCGCTGCGCTCGCAAGGACGGATTGGTGGTCTCTCAGACCGAAAATCAGATCTCTTCCGGCTGCAGCAGCACGTCGCTCAGCTTGGCGCTCCGCCGCTCCAGCAGCAGGAGCGCAAGCCCGGCGGCGACGATCAGCCCGGCGCCGATCAGCATGGCCGGCGTCGGCCAGTCGCCGAAGATGAACCAGCCAAAGACGAGGGCCCAGACGATCAGGGTGTACTGATAGGGCACGACGACCGAGGCCTCGGCCAGCTTGAGCGAGCGTGTCACGCAGAGATGCGCGACCATGGCGACGATGCCGAGCAGGCCGAGCAGCGCGGTGTCGGTCAGGCTCGGCGTCACCCAGCCAAAAGGCAGCAGGATCAGCCCCATGATGAAGGCTCCCAGCGTTTGCCAGGCGACCAAAGTCACGTCGGGCGTGCCGCGCAATTGGCGGCCGGTGATCATCATGATGGCGAAGGAGACGCTGCCGACGAGCGCGATGATCGCCGGCAGGGAGAGGCTCTGGCCGGAGGGGTTGAGCGCGACCGCAACACCGATGAAGCCGACGACGACCGCGAGCCAGCGCCCGGCATCGACCTTCTCGCCGAGCAGGAGCGCGGCCAGCACCACGGCCCAGACCGGGGCGGCCAGCCAGAGCGTCATCGTATCGGCCAGCGGCAGGTAGGACACCGCCCAGTAGAACAGCGCGACCTCGCAGGAGCCGAGCGCGACGCGCATGACCTGCAGCCCCGGCCGCTCCGGCCGCAAGGTGCGACCGATGCCCTGCCGCACCACGAAGGGCGCGATCACGGCAAGGGCCGCGATGCTGCGCAAGACCAGGACCTGGCCGACCGTATAGGTCGCGACCAGCCATTTCCCCATCACGTCGTTGATCGAGAACAGCAGGATGCCGAGCAGCATCATGGCGATGCCGAGGAGCGTGGCGTGGCGTGCGGGCATGACCGATCGAAATCAGGTGTGAAACTGGGAAGGCAGAGTGCCCGTCTGACGTGCCGCGGCGTAGGATGCAACCCCGCTGCGCAAACGAGCGGCATGCGCCGCGCGCGAGTGATTATTTAATGATTGACTTAATTAAGTGAGGGGCTAATTTTCTACATGGACCGTTTCGTCGCCCTGGCCGACCCGACCCGCCGCCGCATCATCGAGATGCTGGGGGAAGGCGCGTTGGCGGCTGGCGAGATTACGGCGCGTTTCAGCGTCAGTGCGCCGGCTATCTCGCAGCACCTCAAGGTGCTGAAGGAGGCCGGGCTGGTCCGGGTCGAGGTCAGCGGCCAACGTCGCATCTATCGGCTCGACCCCGACGGGTTGGAGGCCTTCGACGCCTGGGTCCGCAAGGTGCGCGGCTATTGGGGCTCCCGACTCGACGTGCTCGAGCAGGAACTGACGAAAGCGGACGAACAGGGAGAGTAGGCATGAATGAGTATGGCGTCGTGCTGGAAAGTGGCGCGATCCGGTTCGAGCGGCTGCTGCCGGCACCGGTCGAGCGGGTCTGGACCTATCTGACCGACTCGGAGAAGCGCGGCACCTGGCTCGCCTCCGGCGTCTTCGACCTGCGTCTCGGCGGCGAGACCAATCTGCTGTTCAAGCATTCGCAGATCACACCGGAGGAGCCACCCGAAAAATATCGCGACATGAACGAGAACGGCTTCCTGTCAAAAGGCGCGATCACGCGCTACGAGCCGCCGCATGTGCTCGCCTTCACCTGGCATGGCGGCGACAACCCGTCCTCGGAGGTCACGTTCGAGCTCAGCCCGAAGGATGGCAAGACCCTGCTTGTGCTGACGCATCGCAAGCTCGCCGCCACGGATATGAGCAATGTCGCCGGTGGATGGCATGTGCATCTCGGCCTGCTGGAGGACCAGCTCGAAGGCAATCCGCCACGTGGATTCTGGTCCCGCATCGATGCGCTGGAGGCCGAATACACGGCACGCATGGCCAACACCGAAGGGCAGGGCTGAGTGATGGTCGCGAGCGTTCAGACCTTCCTGATGTTCGAGGGCAAGGCGGAGGAGGCACTCAGTCTCTACGTCTCGCTCATCCCCAATAGCGAGATCATCAGCATCAATCGCCATGGTGCCGAGGGGCCCGGTCCCGAGGGCTCGGTGATAACGATGACCGCGACGATCGGCGGGCAGAGCGTCATGGCGAGCGACAGCTTCGTGAAGCACGCCTTCACCTTCACCCCGTCGATGTCGCTGTTCGTGACCTGCGAATCGAACGAGGAGCTGGAGCGGCTGAGCGCGGCCCTGCGCGAGGGCGGCTCGGTGCTGATGCCGCTCGACAATTACGGCTTCAGCCGCCGCTTCACCTGGGTGAGCGACCGCTTCGGCGTGTCCTGGCAGCTGAATCTGCCGTGACACTGGACGGCAAAGCCGTCATTGCGAGGAGCGTAGCGACGAAGCAGTCCAGGGGATGTAGGTCGAGCCCTGGGCTTGCCGAAGGCAAGGCCCCGATGCTCGCAAAGGATGGTGTCGTGCTACAAGCTCGCCGCCGCCCTTGCCGCCTGGTCGTACTGGCCCGAGAGCGAGCGGATCGCGGCTGCGATCTCCGAGAGGCGCTGCGGATCGATGCTGGTCGCCAGCACTGACTTGACCAGGAGCTGCTCGCGCACCTGCGCATAGCGCCGGCACGCATCCTCTCCTCCTTGCGTCACCGCGACGGTCTTCTCCTTGCCCTTGCGGCCGCTCTTGATCAGCTTCAGCCGCTCCAGCTTCTTCAGAGAGTAGTTCACGATATGCGTGTCCTCGATATTGAGGACGAGGCAGATATCGGCCAGCCGCTTGGCCTTGCCGCGATGATTGACATTGTGCAGCACGAGCACGTCCATCGGGGTCAGGTCCGGCACGCCGGCTGCCGCCATGCAGCGCAGCATCCAGCGATGGAAGGCGTGCACGTTCATGGTGAGCGCGAATTCGAATTCCGACAGCGCCGGCATCGCGCCCGAGGCGAGATGGCCGGAGGAGACGATCGGCCCGAGCAGCGTCTCCGTGAGCTTGGCGTCGGGGCTGGGATCAGGCCCGGGCATCGCGCGTCCTTCCTTGCGTGATCAGGCCGACCAGCGGCCAGAGGTCATAAGCCGGGCAACCGGCCGCCGCCGCGATCGCATCGCGATGCGGCGAGAGATTGGTGCATTCGAGGACAATCGCGCCGATTTCGGCATGCGCCGCGACGAGCGCCTTCGCGGTGGCGACAGCCTCGGCCTCGCGCAGGGCAAAGCCGTCCTCGCCCGGCTGCTCGAAGATGGCGCGTTGGAAGGCGCCACCTTCGGGCAGGCCGATTACGGGCGTGTCGGTTGCGGCGCCTGCTGCTGTCAGGTGTGCGGGCGACAGGCTCGCGGCCGAGAAGGTCAGCACGCCCACCCGTTTGCCGGCGGGCAGCATCTGCCCGAGAGTCGGGATGAGCAGCAGTGCGCTCGTCGCGACGGGGACCGGCAGCTTCGCCGCCAGTGCTTCCTGATAGGCGATCAGGAAGCCGCAGGACGTGGTGAGCGCGGTGGCGCCGCGCTCGATCAGTCGATGGCCGGCAGCGACGAAGGGGGCGAGGAAGCCGTCATCGGCAATGCCGACGATGCGCCCGGCCGTCGCCTGCGGCACGCGTTCGAAGATCACCGGGCCTGAAAAGCTTTCCGGCGCTCCGATATCGCCGGGAAAACGCCGGAAGCCGGTATCGAGCATCAGCACGCCGAGGGTCATGGGGCCTTGCTCGCAGCGAGCAGCCGCGCCGCCGCGAGGCGACGGCGCGGCCACGGACTCACATCTTCTTGTAGGCGTCGACCACGGCCTGGCCGTCGGCGCCGGCCTTCTTCAGCCAGTCGGTGGTCAGGGTATCGCCGGCCTTCTTGAAGCCGGCGGCGAGCTCGGTGCTCGGGGGCTGGATCTTCATGCCCTTCGCCTTGAGCTGGTCGAGATACCAGTTGGTCTTGTCCTCCCAGGCCTTCCAGCCGCGGGCTTCGGCGGTGGCGGCGGCCTTGAGCACGGCCTCCTGCGTCGCCTTGTCGAGGCCTTCGAAGGCAGCCTTGTTGACGAATGTCGCGTCCTTCGGAATCCAGGCCTGGACGTCGTAGAAATGCGTCAGCGATTCCCAGACCTTCGAATCATAGCCGGTGCCGCCCGAGGACATGAAGGAGTTGACGACGCCGGTCGCCAGCGCCTGCGGCAACTCCGCCGCCTGGATTGTGACCGACTGCATGCCGAGCAGCTCACCGAGGCGGGCCGTGCCGACATTGTAGGAGCGCCATTTCAGGCCCTTCATGTCGTCGATCGTATTGAGGTCCTTCTTGGCGTAGACGCCCTGCGGCGCCCAGGGAACCATGAACAGCAGCTTGATGCCCTGGCTGTCGAGCTTCTTCTCCACCGCCGCCTTCGAGGCCTTGTAGAGCTTCATCGAGTCGGCGAAGGATGTGGCGAGGAAGGGCACGACGTCGATGCCGAAGATCGGATCCTCATTCTCGTGGATCGACATCAGCACCTCGCCCATCTGGGCCTGGCCGGTCTGGACGGCGCGCTTGATCTCCGGCGCCTTGAACAGCGCGGCATTGGCATGGACCGTGATCGTGAGCTTGCCGCCGGTCGCGGCCTCGACATCCTTGGCGAAGGCGACGAGATTCTCGGTGTGCGGATTGTCGGACGGATAGGCGTTGGGCAGGTTCCACTTGGCCTGGGCCGAAGCCGCGGTCGTGCCGAGCGCGAGCGAGCCGGCCGCAACGCCCGCCAGAAGCAGGCCCTTGATGAAATCGATACGCTTCATTTGGTTCTCTCCATTCCCCTGTTGTCGTTGACGCTGCATCATCCCGGAAACGCCAGTTGCGGCAGGATCATCACGATCTGCGGGAAGATCGTAATGATCGCCACGGCCGCGACCAGTAGAAAAAAGAAGGGCAGGGCGGCGAGCGCCACCGTGTTCGAATCCTTGCCCGACATGGTCTGAAGCACGAAAAGGTTGAAGCCGACCGGCGGCGAGACCTCGGCCATCTCGACGATCAGCACCAGGAAGATGCCGAACCAGACCAGGTCGAAGCCGGCGGCCTTGATCATCGGAATGACGATCGAGGTGGTCAGCACGATCATCGAGATGCCGTCGAGCGCGGTGCCGAGGACGATATACATCACGGTCAGCGCCGCGATCAGCGCGTAGGGCGAGAGATGCAGGCTGTCGACCCAGGCGGCGAGCGCGGCCGGGATGCCGGTATAGGCCATCGAGGTCGACATGAAGGAGGCGCCGGCCAGGATCAGCATGATCATGCAGGTGATGCGCGTCGTGCCCATCACGCTCGCCCAGAAGGCCTCGCGCGTCAGCGTGCCCGACCACCAGGCGATGCCGAAGGAGCCGAGCACGCCCCAGGCGGCGCATTCCGTCGCCGTCGCCCAGCCGAGCAGCAGCGAGAGGAAGACGAGCGCGATCAGCAGCATGCAGGGAATCAGGTTGGCCGACTCCTTGAGCTTCTCGCGCAGCGGCATCTTGGGCTCGCGCGGCGGGGCCTTGTCCGGGTTCAGCAGGTGCCAGACGATGATGTAGCCCGAATAGAGCGCCATCACGAGCAGGCCGGGCAGGAAGCCGGCGAGGAAGACCTGGATGATCGAGACATTGGCCGCCACCGCATAGACCACCATGGTGATCGAGGGCGGGATCAGGATGCCGAGCGTGCCGGCGCCGGCGAGCGAGCCGAGGCTGACCGTCTCGTCGTAGCCACGCTTCTTGAGCTCGGGCAGGGCGATCTTGGCGACGGTGGCGCAGGTTGCCGCCGAGGAGCCGGAGACCGAGCCGAAGATGCCGCAGGCGAGCACGTTGACATGCATGAGGCGACCCGGAAGCCAGTTCAGCCAGGGCGCGAGGCCGCGGAACATCTCCTCGGAGAGCCTGGTGCGGTAGAGGATCTCGCCCATCCAGATGAAGAGCGGCAGTGCGGCCAGCGTCCAGGAGGCGCTGTTGCCCCAGATCGTGGTGGCGAGCACCGAGCCGGCCGGAATGCCGCCGGCGACGAACTGCATCGCGACCCAGCCGCAGGCCATCAGCGAAATGGCGATCCAGACGCCGCCAGCGAGGAAGATGGCGAGCAGGCCGAGCAGCAGCGCCGAGATTTCGATCATCGCCATGGATCAGACTCCGCTCGCCATGGCGCGCTCGACGATTTCCTCGTCGGATTGGGCAGGCGGCTTCTCGTAGCGCGGTTCCTGGCGGCGGATCACGACATGGACGAATTCGTCGAGGAAGGCGATGAACAGGATGATCAAGCCGCCGGAATAGCCGAGCTGCGGGATCCAGAGTGGTATCGGCACGACACCGCCGGCGACGTCGTTGAACTGCCAGCTCTGCCAGGTCATCACCGCGGCGTGCCAGGCGAAGAAGCCGACGAAGCCCAAGCCCAGCACCAGCGAGAACACCTCGAAGCACCAGCGGGTGCGGCCCTTGAAACGGTCGATCAACAGGCCGACCCGGATCATGTCGCCGGATTTGAAGGTATGGGCGAGGCCGAGAAAGGCCATCGCCGCCATGCTCCAGGAGGCGAAATCATCGCCGGCGGGAATGTTGATGCCGATCTCGCGGCCGATCGAAAGCCCCATCATCAGGATGAAGATGACGACGAGGAAGAAGCCGGCGGCATATCCGGCGAAGAGATAGAGCTTGTCGAGGATGGTGCGGATCATGCCGCGCTCCGTGAGGTTGCGGCAGTGCCGGTGCGACGATGGGATACAGGAAATGAGCGCATGCCGACGCTTCGCGCGGTTGCGATTGACCCTGCCATCATATCCTCCCACGATCGGCCCGGCCCCTCAGCCATGTCCCGATCTCGAAACCAATCGTAGACGGCGAAATTACCTTGTCAACTTTTCATCGACGATTTATCGATGAATTATCAGCTCAATTGATGCATCACGCTGAGGAGAGTGACATGGCGAGCCGTTGGGATTTCTGGATCGACCGCGGCGGCACCTTCACCGACGTGATCGGCCGCGACCTGACAGGCAAACTTCACGCCAGGAAGCTGCTCTCGGAGAATCCGGGCGCCTATCGCGACGCCGCGGTGCAGGGCATCCGTGATCATCTCGGCCTGAAGGCCGGCGAGCCGATCCCAGCCGGGCTGGTCGGCGAGGTGCGCATGGGCACGACGGTCGCGACCAACGCGCTGCTGGAGCGCAAGGGCGACCGCACGCTGCTGGTCACGACCAAGGGTTTCCGGGACGCGCTGCGCATCGGCTACCAGGCGCGGCCGAACATTTTTGCCAAGGAGATCATCAAGCCGGAGCAGCTCTACACGGCCGTGGTCGAGGTGGAGGAGCGCACGCTTGCCGACGGCACGATCGAGCAGGCGCCCGACGAGTCGGCGATCCGTGCCGCGCTGCAGGCCGAGTACGATGACGGTTTTCGCGCCGTCGCCATCGCCTTCATGCACGCCTATCGCTATCCGGCGCATGAGCAGGTCGCGGCCAGGATCGCCCGCGAGATCGGCTTTCCGCAAGTCTCGGTCAGCCATGAGGTCTCGCCGCTGATCAAGCTGGTCGGGCGTGGCGACACGACCGTGGTCGACGCCTATCTCTCGCCGATCCTCGGCCGCTATGTCGCGCAGGTCTCGGAGGAGCTCGACATTGCCCGCACCGGCGCGCGGCTGATGTTCATGATGTCGTCGGGCGGGCTCACCGCGGCCGAGCTGTTCCAGGGCAAGGACGCGATCCTCTCCGGCCCGGCCGGCGGCGTCGTCGGCCTCGCCGAGACCGGCCGCTCGGCCGGATTCGACAAGGTGATCGGCTTCGACATGGGCGGCACGTCGACCGACGTCGCCCATTTCGACGGTGAGTATGAGCGGGCCTTCGAGACCGAGGTCGCCGGCGTACGCATGCGCGCGCCGATGATGCTGATCCATACGGTCGCGGCCGGCGGCGGCTCGATCCTGCATTTCGACGGCGCGCGATTCCGCGTCGGCCCGGATTCGGCCGGTGCCAATCCTGGTCCTGCCGCCTATCGCCGCGGCGGGCCGTTGGCGGTGACCGACGCCAATGTCATGGTCGGCAAGCTGATCCCGTCCTACTTCCCGGCTATCTTCGGCGCGGGCCAGGACCAGCCGCTCGATGTCGAGACGGTCAAGGCGAAGTTCGCGGCATTGGCTGCCGAGGTCGGGGACGGGCGCTCGCCCGAGGAGGTCGCCGACGGCTTCATCCAGATCGCGGTCGCCAACATGGCCGAGGCGATCAAGAAGATCTCGGTGCAGCGTGGCTACGACATTACCCGCTATGCGCTGAACTCCTTCGGCGGCGCCGGCGGCCAGCATGCCTGCCTCGTGGCCGATGCGCTCGGCATCAAGACGGTGCTGCTGCACCCGTTCTCCGGCCTGCTCTCGGCCTATGGCATGGGCCTCGCCGAAATCCGCGCGACGCGCACCGCAGCGCTCGACGTGCCGCTCGACGGCGAGGCAAAGGCCGCGATCGCGGCGGTCGGCGACAGGCTGGGTGCCGAGACCAGGGCCGAGGTCGCCGGGCAGGGCGTGCCGGAAGGCGACATCGCCATCCATGTGCGCGCCCATATCCGCTATGCCGGCACCGATACCGCCATCGCCATCCCGTTCGGCAACCGGGCCGAGATGGTCGAAGCCTTCCAGGTCGCCCACAAGGCGCGCTTCGGCTTCATGGACGAGACCAAGGCGCTGGTCGTCGAAGCTGTCGAGGTCGAGGCCGTCGGCGGCGGCGCCAAGTTCGAGGAGGAGAGCGAGGCGGAGCTCGCCGGCGCGCCCGGGATCGCCGAGCGCACCCGCTTCTTCGCCAAGGGCGAATGGCACGAGGCGGCGATCGTCCGCCGCGAGGCGATGTCGTCAGGCCAGGGCATTGCCGGCCCGGCCATCATCATCGAGGCCAACCAGACCGTCGTGGTCGAGGAGGGCTGGACCGCCAAGCTCACCGGCAAGGACCATCTCGTCCTCGTCCGCACCAAGGCGCTGGTGCAGAACGCTGCGATCGGCACCAGGGCCGATCCGGTCATGCTCGAGATCTTCAACAACCTGTTCATGTCGATCGCCGAGCAAATGGGCGTGACGCTGCAGAACACCGCCTATTCGGTGAACATCAAGGAGCGGCTCGACTTCTCCTGCGCCGTCTTCGACCAGACCGGCGCGCTCGTCGCCAATGCGCCGCATATGCCGGTGCATCTGGGCTCGATGGATCGCTCGGTCGAGACGGTGATCGCCAACAACCCGGTCATCCGCCCGGGCGACGTCTACTGCCTGAATGCACCCTATAATGGCGGCACGCATCTGCCGGACATCACGATCTGCACGCCGGTCTTCGACGAGGCGGAGAAGGAGATCCTGTTCTGGGTGGCGAGCCGTGGCCACCATGCCGATGTCGGCGGCACGGCGCCGGGCTCGATGTCGCCGCTGGCGACGGTCATCGAAGAAGAGGGCGTCTATATCGACAATTTCAAGATCGTCGATCAGGGCCGCTTCTGCGAGGAGGAACTGCTCGCGCTGCTGACCGGGGCGCGCTATCCGGTGCGCAACGTCGTGCAGAACGTCAACGACCTCAAGGCGCAGATCGCCGCCAACGAGAAGGGCGTGGCGGAACTGCGGAAGATGATCCGCTCCTTCGGCCTCGATGTCGTGCAGGCCTATATGGGCCATGTCCAGGACAACGCGGCGGAAAGCGTCGCGCGGCTGCTGGCCAAGCTGCACGATTGCGAATTCACCTATCCGATGGATCAGGGCTGCGCGATCAAGGTGAAGATCACGGTCGACCGCGAGAAGCGCGAGGCAACCGTCGATTTCACCGGCACCTCGCCGCAGCGCGAGGACAATTTCAACGCACCGGCGCCCGTTACCCGTGCGGCCGTGCTCTATGTCTTCCGCGTCATGGTCGACGATGCGATCCCGATGAATGCGGGTTGCCTCAGGCCGATCAAGGTTATCGTGCCGGAGGGCTCGATGCTGGCGCCGCGTTATCCGGCCGCCGTCGTGGCAGGGAATGTCGAGGTCTCACAGGCTGTGACCAATACGCTGTTCGGCGCGCTGCAGGCGATGTCCTGCTCGCAGGGCACGATGAACAACCTGACCTTCGGCAACGACCAGTATCAGTATTACGAGACGATCTGCTCGGGCTCGCCGGCCGGACCGGGCTTCAACGGCACCTCGGGCGTGCATGTCCACATGACCAATTCGCGCCTGACCGATCCCGAGATCCTGGAGACGCGCTTCCCGGTCGCGCTCGAGGATTTCCACATCCGAGCCGGTTCGGGTGGCAAGGGCAAGTGGAATGCCGGCGATGGCACCAGCCGCACCATCCGCTTCCTCAAGGCGATGGACTGCGCGATCCTCGCCTCGCATCGCAAGGTCCGGCCGTTCGGCGCGGGTGGCGGCGAGCCCGGCCTCGTCGGCAAGACGACGGTGCGCCGACTTTCCGGCGAGATCGAAGAGCTGAAGCCGAGCGACCAGACCTTCCTGGAGGTTGGCGAGGCGGTCACGGTGCTGACGCCGACCGCGGGCGGCTACGGCAAGCCGGAGTGAGCGGGGCAGGCTGGACCATCGGACCGGATATCGCATCGGTCCGATGATCCAGCGTCTTGTTTTCGCATCGGCATTTCCGAAGGCCGCAATCCGCTATTCGGGCCGATGATCCAGCCGCCCCGCTCGGTCGCAAGCTACTGCTGAAGCCCTGCGGCCTCGACCAGGGGCCTCCAGGCGTCCATGCCCGACTTGATCGCGCCGGCAAAATCGGCCGGTGTGTTAGGCTCGGGCGCGATGAAGCCGAGCTGCTCGTAGCGCTGCGTGATCTCCGGCGAGGCCACGATCGCCGCGATCTCGCGGTTGTAGAGCTCGACGATCGGCTGCGGCGTGCCCTTCGGCAGCAGGAAGCCGTTCCAGCCATTGCTCTCGAAACCCTTGATGCCGGCCTCGGTGAAGGTCGGCACGTCCGGCAGCGCCGGGGCACGTTTCGCGCCGGAGACGGCCAGCACCTTCATCGTCCCGGCACGATGCTGCTCGCTGAAATCGGCGACGGTGGCGACAGCGCCGGAGAGGCGCCCGGCGAGCAGGTCCTGCATGGCGAGCGCCATGCCGCGGAACACCACCATCTCGGCCTTGGCGCCCGAGGCCTGGACGAAGCGCAGGCCGGTCAGATGCGAGAGGCTCGCCTGAAGGGGCACGGCGATATTGGCCTTGTCCGGGTTCTGCTTCAGCCATTGCACGAAACCCGCGACATCGCTGCTGCCGGTTTCCTTGGTGGCGGCGACGGCCAGTTGGAAGTCGGCGGCCCTGACCACGGGCTCGAAATCGGCGAGCGGATCATAGCTCAGGGTCTTGAACGTCACCGGCGCGAGCACGACCATGCCGATATTGCCGACGAGGACGGTCGAGCCGTCCGGCGCCGCCTTCTTCACCTGCTCGGCGGCGAGGCGCCCGGAAGCGCCGGCATTGTTCTCGATGATCACGCTCCGGCCGAGGCGCTGCGACAGCTTCTCGCCGATAATTCGCGCCATCACGTCGGTGGAGCCGCCGGCGGCGAAGCCGACCAGCATGCGGATGGGACCCTGAGGCAGGGTCTGCGCGCTGGCGGGCGCGGCGAGCGCCAGCGCCGAGATCGCGGCGAGACGCAAGACGTGACGACGATGCATGATTGATCCTTTCCCGCTCGTTGGCGGTTCCCCTCGAAGGACGGCAACAGACCATATTCGCATGGCCGTGCAACGCCGCATGCAGCATGCAGGCCATGGTGCCGGCGCAAGACCGTAGTAAGTGCACTAGTGTCGCATCGCCGGTGCAAGCTGGCCGACCTGCAAGCCCCGCCTTCGAAGGACTTCGCCATGCCCAAGACCTGGATGATCACCGGCGCCAATCGCGGCATCGGCCTTGCGCTCACCAGCGCCCTTGTCGTGCGCGGCGACCATGTCGTCGCCGCGGCGCGCGATCCGAGCAGCGGCGCGCTGAAGGCATTGGCAGAAAAGCATCCGGGATCGATCACGCCGCTTGCGCTCGACGTGACCTCGGACGAGAGCGTCGCCGCGGCCAAGGCTGCGCTCGGGAATCGCGAGATCGACGTCCTCGTCAACAATGCCGGCGTCTATGGGCCGCGCGACCGGCAATCGGCCCTCGACATGGATTTCGATGCCTGGCGCGAGGTGTTCGAGGTCAATGTCTACGCGCCGCTGCGGGTGGCGCAGGCCTTCCTGCCCAATGTCGAGGCCTCGAAGACCCGCAAGATCGCGACGATCTCCAGCCGCATGGGCTCGATCGGCAACAACCCCTCCGGTTCGATCGCCTACCGTTCCTCGAAGACGGCGGTGAACATGACCATGGTCCTGTTCGGCAGCGCCGTCCGGGATCGCGGCGTCAGCATCTATCTGTTCCATCCCGGCTGGGTGCAGACCGATATGGGCGGTTCGGGCGCCGATATCCCTCCGAGCCAGAGCGCGGAAGGGTTGATCAGGACGATCGACACGTCCGGCGCGGCCGAGAGCGGCAGCTTCCGCAACTGGGACGGGGCGCCGATTCCCTGGTGATCAGCTCGCGCGCGAGGAGGCGAGCCAGACCCCGCCGCCGATCAGGCACCCGCCGCTGAATCGCGACAGCAGCCGCACGCGGTTCTGCGACAGGAAGCGCCCGGCGCGGCCGGAGAGAAGCGCATAGGCGCTGTCGCTCAGGGCGGCGAAGAGCATCGCGGTCAGGCCCATGATCGCGATCTGCGTGGCGTGGTCGCGGGCCGGGTCGAGGAATTGCGGGAAGAAGGCACCGAAGAAGAGCAAGGTCTTGGGATTGCTGAGCGCGACCAGCACGCCCTGAAGGAAGAAACCGCCGCGCGGCGCGCGCGCCGGGGCCGCGCCGTCCTCGGCATTGCCGGCCGAGCGGAACATCTTCCAGCCGAGCCAGATCAGATAGGCGGCTCCGGCGAGGCGCAGCCAGTCGAACCAGTGACCGAGCGCCGCGATGACGGAGCTGAGGCCGATGCCGACGATCGCGATCATGATGGCAAGGCCGGCCTGGGTTCCTGCCACGTTGAGGAGCCCGGCGCGGCTACCGTGCTTCAGGCTGTTGGCGATGATCAGAGTCACGGTCGGGCCCGGCACGATGATGATCACGGCGCAGGCGGCGAAATAGGCGGCGAAGAGTTCGAGCGACATGGGAGCGGTCTCCGGCTGTGGCGCATAGTACTCTGCCGATATCGTCGCCCTGTCGAGCCGGCATATGGGCGACGGGAAGGAGCGTTGGATGGGCAAGGCCGGTTTTGATGTTGTCCCGCTGACGCCCGAGCGCTGGCCGGACCTGGAGGACCTCTTCGGGCCGAAGGGCGCCTGCTATGGCTGCTGGTGCAACCATTTCCGCATGCCGCAGAAGCAGCGCATGCCGCTGCTCGGCGAGGGCGCGCGGCTTCTGTTCGAGGAGCGCGTCCGCAAGGGGCCGCCGCCGGGCGTGATTGCCTATGACGGCGAGACCTGCGTCGGCTGGCTGCAGGTCGGCCCACGGCGGGACGTTTCCGAATGGAACAACCCGCGCCGCGCCTCGACGCCGCTGCCGGACGCGCCGGCCGAAGATCCGCGCAACTGGGCGGCTTCCTGCTTCTTCGTACGCAAGCAATGGCGCGGCCAGCGGGTGACCGCCGCGCTACTCGACGGTGCGATCGATTTCGCCCGCGCCAGCGGCGCGCGGCTGCTCGAGGCTGCTGCGATGGATCACGAGCTCAAGCGCAGCAGCGAGGGGCTCTATGTCGGCCCGGAGCGAATCTTCCTGCGAGCCGGCTTCAGCGAGGTCGCGCGGCAGAAGCCGGGCAGGCCATTGATGCGGCTTGCGCTCTGACGGCCGTGCATCGCCGCGCATGGACGCGCTTCGGGCTCTGTCCAGAGCATTTCCGCGTCTCTCCGAAACGCGAAAATTCTCTATCTATTTGTTTTGACGCATTTTCCTCACGCGAACCGGTGTCCACTTCGCTCGAAAATGCTCTAGTCCTCGACCAAATCATACGAGGAGAGACCGATGATCCGCATCACGCTCGCAGGCTGCACCGGCTGGGTCGGCAAGGCGCTCGTCGCCGCCATCGCGGCCGCGCCCGATCTCGAACTTGTCGCCGGCATCTCGCGCAAGGCGGCGGGGCGCGATCTCGGCGAGGCCGCCGGGCTGCCCGCGAATGGCCTGCCGGTCTTCGCCTCGGTGGCGGAGGCGCTGTTCGTGCCGTCTGACGTCCTGATCGACTACACCAAGCCCGACAGTGTGAAGGGCAACGTGCTGAGTGCGGTCGCTGGAGGCCGGCATGTCGTGGTCGGCGCATCCGGGATGACGGGCGAGGACTATGCCGAGATCGATGCCGCAGCGCAGATGGCCGGTGTCGGCGTGCTCGCGGCCGGCAATTTCTCGATCACCGCGACCCTGCTGCGCCGCTTCGCCCGCGAGGCGGTCAAAAACGTGCCCGATGTCGAGATCATCGATTACGCGTCCGCCTCCAAGCCCGATACGCCCTCGGGCACGGGCCGCGAGCTCGCCGAGACGCTTGGTGCCGAGCGCATGGCGGCGACCTCCAAGCCGGTCTCGGAGCTCGGAGGAGCACGCGAGACCCGTGGCGCGGCGATCGGCGCGCCCCACCCGGTCCAGGTGCATTCGCTGCGCTTGCCGGGCTTCGTCCTCTCCTGCGAGGCGGTGTTCGGTCTGCCCGACGAGCGCCTCGTCATCCGCCATGATGCCGGCACCTCTGCCGCTCCCTATGTCGGCGGGACCCTGCTCGCGGCGCGAAAAGTCTCCGAAAAAAGCGGCCTGCGGCGCGGGCTCGACAGCCTGATGGCGTAACTCGACAAAATCGCTGGACAATACCGATCTCTACCGGATTTGTACCCGGCTAAATTGTTGATTTCGATCGATTTCTCACCGTCCGTTAACCCCACGTTCGTTCGCATCTGCGAAAGGAGCGGCGCGTTTGGAATTGACGGTGAGACCGATGCGGAATCTGGGCCTGACAGCGAAGATCACGATGTTGTTCGCGCTGTTGGGTATCGCTGCCGGGGCCGGTCTCTACAGCGCGGTCAAGGGGCTCGACGCCGTTCACGAGATCGACAAGGAGGCCTTCGCGAGCCTGGCCCTTGCCAATCGCGCGACGCTTCTCTCGAACCGCGTCGCACAGGCGTCGCTGCTCAGCCGTTTCGACGATGCGGCGACGCCGCGGGCTGTCGAGGTGGCGCTCGACGCGCTCGACGGCGCGGTCGAACTGGTCGACTCGGCAAGGGTGAGTTTCATCGCCTCGCTGCCGGATGATTTCCGCGAGGCCAACCCGACCCTCGATCGGATCATCACGACCTTCATCGATTTCCAGCGTGATATCGTCTCGATGGGGCGCAACGTCTCGCCCAAGGCGGCATTGCTCGAGGCCGGGTCCGAGCCGGCACGCGAGAATGTCCGCCAGATCCTCCTGACCACGGCGAAACTGACCGATGAGCTCGACCAGCGCGCCCAGCGCAGCGCCGCTCGCGCCAGCGAATTGGAACGCTCGGTTCGCTGGCAGGTCATCGTCACTGCCGTCAGCCTGCCGCTGGCCGGGGCCTTGCTGGCAATCGTCCTGCTCCGCACCTATCTGACGCGCCCACTACGCGAGCTGATGGCTGCGATCGGCGCTGCGACATCCTCGAGCGTGGTCATCGACGTGCCGCATGTCCGCCGCAAGGATGAGATCGGCCAGTTGGCTCGCACGGTGCGCACGCTCAGCGAGGTCCGCGCCACGCTGGTCACGCGCGAGGCCGAGGCCGATCTGGCGCAGCAGCACCAGGGACAGCGCACGCAAGAGCTCGGGCGGATCGCCGATGAGTTCGAGGGGCGTCTCGGCGTGCTGCTGCGCGACATTGCCGAGGTCAGCGAGATCCTGCGCGCCGCGCTGCAGGATTCCGCCATCCGCGCCCAGCAGGTTTCGCAAAGCACGGCGACCGCGGCTTCCGCCGTCGTCGGCGCGGGCAACGAGGCGCAACGCATCACCGATGCTGCGCTGCGGCTCGAATACGTGATCCAGCAGATCAATACCGAGGTCCGGCGGGTCTCGGAAACGGCGACCGCCGCCTCGCAGGAAGCGGCCGGCACCTCCGGCCTCGTGCGCCGGCTAACTGAGAACGCGAGCCAGATCCGCGATGTGGTCGAGATCATCGAGGCGATCGCACGGCAGACCAACCTGCTGGCGCTGAACGCGACGATCGAGGCGGCGCGGGCCGGCGTGCATGGCCGGGGCTTTGCCGTCGTCGCCAGCGAGGTCAAGGCGCTTGCCGGGCAGACGGCCGATGCGACGGCGCAGATCGTCAGGCGCATCAGCAATGTCAACGAGGCTTTGTCCCATGCCGCCCAGGCGGTCTCGGCGATCGTCGCCAGCGTCGGCGCGGTCGAGCAGACCAGCACCGAGATCTCGACCATGGTCGGCTCGCATTCCGAACTCCTGGGATCGCTCGGCGATACCGTCGGGCGCATCTCGCATGTCACCGGCACGGCCGCGAGCGCCATGGACGAGATCGCCAAGGCCAATGTCCAGACCGTCGCCCAGGCCGATATGGGCGCCATGGGCGCGCGCGATCTCGACGAGCGCATCGCGGCACTGCAGGAAGAGGCGGAGGAATTCGTCACGCGGCTGCGCGCCGCCTGATCAGGCCTTGCGCGGCGCACCCGACTCGCGCCCATTGGCGGGCATGATCGCCCGCCCCACATCGTGCCCATGAGCAACTGGTCACCGCAGCAGGATGCCGCGCTGAGCGCCGTCGCGCGCTGGCTCCAGGCCGGCCGTCCCCAGGTCTTTCGCCTGTTCGGCTATGCCGGCACGGGCAAGACGACACTCGCGCGTCATATCGCGGAGGGCGTCGACGGTGATGTCGTCTTCGCGGCCTATACCGGCAAGGCGGCGCTGGTGCTGCGCAACAAGGGCTGCCACGGCGCCCAGACCATCCATTCGCTGATCTATCGCTCGCGCGGCGTCGAGGAGGAGAGCCCGACCTTCGTGATCAACCGCGAGAGCAACGCGGCGAAAGCCTCGCTCATCATCATCGACGAGTGCTCGATGGTGGACGAGGAACTCGGCAAGGACTTGCTCTCTTTTGGCACGCCGGTGCTGGTGCTGGGCGATCCGGCGCAACTGCCGCCGGTCAAGGGCGGCGGCTTCTTCACGGAGGCCGAGCCCGACATCATGCTGACCGAGGTGCATCGTCAGGCCGCCGACAACCCCATCGTGCGGATGTCGATGATCGTGCGCGAGGGCGGGCGGCTCGAGGTCGGCGAATACGGCGAGAGCCGGGTGATCCGGCGCGATGCGATCAATTCGGAGATCGTGCTCGGCGCCGACCAGGTGCTGGTCGGCATGAACAAGACGCGGCGGCTCTACAATGCCCGCATCCGCCAGCTGATGGGCCGGACCGAGACCGTGCCGGTCGCCGGCGAGAAACTGGTCTGCCTGCGCAACGACAAGACGAAGGGCCTGCTCAATGGCGGCTCCTGGATCGTGCAGGAGCTGAAGACCTCGAAGAAGGGACTCGTCACCATGCGGGTGACGCCTGAGGACGATGCCGGCGGCAAGGCCGTGAAGGTCTCCGTACTGCCGAATTTCTTCGACGGCACCGAGGAGGAGGTGCCGTGGGAGCTGCGCAAGCACACTGACGAGTTCACCTTCGGATATGCGCTGACTGTCCACAAATCGCAGGGCTCGCAATGGGACGATATCGTGCTGTTCGACGAGGCCTTCGCCTTCCGCGAGCACCGGGCGCGCTGGCTCTATACCGGGCTGACCCGCGCGGCGGAAACGATCACGGTGGTGATGTAGGGACGCCGGCAGATGGTGCGGTGCCTCGGTCTTCAGTCTGCCGTGCTCGATCCGCGCCATGAACGATGGCCTCAAGGCAAGACGCTCGGCCATGCGAGCGTCTTAAAAATCGCCGTTGATTATCCGAATATTTCGACCATACTGGAATTATGGAATCGAAAGCCGCCGCTGCGAGCCTGTCCGCTCTTGGTCATGAGGGGCGCCTGACGATTTTCCGCCTGCTGGTCAAGGCTGGTCCAGTCGGTGTCGCCGCGGGAGAGATTGCAAGGAGGCTGGACAGCCTGCCCAACACCCTGTCGGCCAATCTCAACGTCCTCTCGCATGCCGGGCTGATCACCTCACGCCGCGAAGGCCGGTCGATCATCTATTCGGCCGACTTCACCGCCATGACCGGGCTGCTCGGCTTCCTGATGGAAGATTGCTGCAACGGCTCCCCGGAGATCTGCGCGCCATTGGGGGGCATCGTCGCGAGGGCCGCCGCTTGCGACGGGGCCTGCCTGCCGAACGCGAACGCTTGAGCATGGCCACCTTCGACTTGCCGCGTCGCCTCTTCGCAGAGGCCTTGGGGACTGCATTTCTTCTGGCTGCCGTCGTGGGCTCCGGGATCATGGGCGAGCGTCTCGCCGGCGGCAACGTTGCCCTGGCCTTGCTCGGCAACACCTTGGCGACCGGGGCGGCACTCGTCGTGCTGATCACGCTGTTCGCACCGATCTCCGGCGCGCATTTCAATCCGGCCGTGACTTTGGTAGCCACGCTCAGGCGAGACATGCCCTGGCGCTCGGCACTGGCCTATGCGCTCGCCCAGCTGCTCGGCGCCATCCTCGGTGTCTGGTGCGCCCATGCGATGTTCGGCGAGCCGCTCTTGCAGATCTCGACCAAGCTGCGCACCGGGCCGGCGCAGGTCTTCTCCGAAGCGGTTGCGACCTTCGGCCTGGTTGCGACCATTCTGGGCAGCTTGCGCTTCCGGCTCGACTTCGCACCGATATCGATCGGCCTCTACATCGTCGCTGCCTACTGGTTCACTGCGTCGACCTCCTTCGCCAATCCGGCGGTGACGATCGCCCGCAGCCTTAGTGATACCTTCGCGGGCATCGCACCGGCGAGCGTTCCCGATTTCATCTTCGCCCAGTTGGCCGGCGCATTCGTCGCGATGCTCACGTTCGGCTGGCTTCTCAAGGAAGAGCAGACCTCATGACCGACATCGATTTCCCCGTCGTGATCTTCCACAATCCAGCCTGCGGCACGTCACGCAACACGGTCGAGATGGTTCGCGCCGCCGGCTATACGCCGAAGATCGTCGCGTATCTCGAGGTCGGCTGGACGCATGACCAGCTTCGCAAGCTGGCCGGTGAGGCAGGCCTGTCCTTCCGACAATTGCTACGCGAAAAGGAAACGTCAGCCGCCGAGCTGGGACTGCTCGACCAGGGCATCAGCGAGGACCGTATTCTCGACGCCATGGTCGAGCAGCCGATCCTGGTGAACCGCCCGCTCGTAGTCACGCCGAAGGGCGTCAAGCTGTGCCGGCCGTCGGAACTGGTCTTCGACCTGCTGGATCGAAAGCCGTTCAGCTTCACGAAGGAGGACGGCGAGATCGTTGTGCTCGAATAGCGCCGAGCTGTCGTCGCCGCGGGGTGGCGGGCCACCTGTCGCTTGTCTCCTCACAATGCCTGCGCGGTCGTGCCCTTGGCGATGATCGGGCCGGTCGGGCGGCCGGTCGGTGAGCCGGTTGCCGGTTCCAGCGTGATCTCGAAGAGCTGGTTCGCGCCGAGCGGCAGCTGATCGAGCCGCAGCGGCGTCGAGCGGGCGCGCTCGATCAAGCCGACCGAGCGTGGCCCGACTGCCCGGTCCCACAGCGTCCAGATTTCCAGCGCCTTGCCTTCCGGCACCGCGATCGCCTGCAGCGGCAGCAATTCGACGCGGCCGTCGCCGAAGGTGTTCACGACGGCGGCAGCGATATTGGTCTCGGTCAGGAGCACCGCGACCATGACGGGCTGGCGCCGGGCGCGATCGAGTGCGCCGAGGAGGCCGACCGCGAGCAGGATTGTCGCGACCGCGCCGGCCAAGGCCGCGCCACGCCAGACGAGGAGGCTGTTCCACCAGTCGGAGAGGCGCGAGCCGGTCGCGGCGCCCGGCCGGACAGGGGTGGCCGTCGCGGCTGCCGGCCGTGCAGCCAGCGGCGTGACCGCTGCCAGTTCCGCCTCGATCCGCCGCCAGAGTTCGGACGAGGGCGGGATGGCGGGAGCGGTCGCATCGATCGCGGCGAAATGACTGCGCCAGCGCGCGACGGCGCCGGCAAGCTCGGCATCGACTTCGAGTCGGCGTTCGAACGCGGCGAGGTCGGCACCTTCGATCAGGCCGAGCACATATTCGCCCGCCAGCATGTCGCGCTCTTCGGGGCCGAGCGGCAGGTCGGGGGAGGGGCTCATCCGAGGCACTCCTTGAGCGCGAGCAACGAGCGGCGAATCCAGGACTTCACCGTCCCGAGCGGCAGCTTGACCCGTTCGGCCAGCTCGCCATGGGTCAGGCCTTGGACGAAGGCGAGCAGCACAAGGCTGCGGCGCTGCTCCGGCAGCTGCTCCAGGCAGGCGCGCAGGGCCTTGGCGTCGGACAGTTTCGACATCACCGTCTCGGGATCATCCTCTTCGCTCGCCGTCTCCTCGGCGACAGGGGTGTCGCTCGTCTCGGTCCGCTTCTCGTCGCGCAGGATCGAGAGCGCGCGGTTGCGCAGGATGGCGTAGATCCAGGTCAGGCCGCTACCGCGCTCGGGGTCGAAGCGGGCGGCATGGCGCCAGATCAACACGAAGGCGTCCTGCACGGCCTCCTCCGCCAGCGCCCGCCGCTTGAGCAGGCGCTGGGCCACACCGAGCATACGCGCCGACTCGGCCTCGTAGATGCGCTTCAACGCAATTTTATCGCCCGATGCGCATTGGCGCAGCGCGGCGTCGATCTCCGTCGCTTGTCGCGGCAGCGTGGCGCTCGTCGCCATCCTGTCCCCCTGATCGGCGCCATCGCATGCGCCAGTGCGAGTCTACGCGGCTGGGCGGGCCGCGGATGCAGCCCGATCTTTTATTTCTTCAAGCGCATCCGCACCAGCGCGCCGACCTTATCCCCAGTGGGCAGCACGCCAGGCATTGGCGTCGATCGACCCAAGAGAATTGCGATCCAATCGGAGGATAACCTCATGCAGACCATTGGCATCACGCGCCTCGCGCTCGTCGCCTCCACCATTCTCGGCGCGTCCTTTGCCGCCACGCTTGCGGCCCCAGCCGGCACGCTCGCCGTGCTCAGCGGCGACCATACGCTTACCATGGTCGACACCGCGACGCAGAAGGCCGGCAAGTCGATCGAGGTCACCGGCATCGGCGGCAAGATCGCCGGCATCGATGTTCGCCCCGCCGACGGCCTGCTCTATGCACTCGGCGGCGATGGCACGATCTACACGGTCGATCTTGCCAGCGGCAAAGCCACGATCAAGTCGAAGATGGATACCGTGCTCGCCGCAGGCACGATGGCGACGGTCGATTTCAACCCGGCCGCCGACCGGCTGCGCGTCATCGGCGCGGATGGCACGAACCTGCGCGTCAATGTCGACGACGGCAAGACCATGGTCGACGGCAAGCTCAAATTCGCCGAGACCGACATGCACAAGGGCGAGGTGCCGATGGTCGTCGCCGGTGCCTATTCGAACTCGGTCAAGGGCACGAAGGAGACCGCGCTCTACGATATCGACGGCAAGATCGGCGGGCTCCTGAAGCAGGCGCCGCCGAATGACGGCGTGCTCGGCGCGATCGGCAAGCTCGGTGTCACGCCAAAGGCGGTCGCCTTCGATATCGAGACCGGCAGCGACGGCTCGAATACCGGCTGGCTCCTGGCCGATGGCGCGTTGCACAAGGTCGACCTCGCCTCCGGCAAGGCGACGATGATCGGGAAGGTGAACGGGCTCAAGTCACCGGCGCGTGACGCCGCCGCGCTGCCGGCGATGTAAGCCCGCCAACCGACCGATGACGAGGGAGCCGCCGTCTCACCCGCGGGACGGCGGCTCTTCGTGCTTGGAGCACTTCCGCGTTTCTCCGAACCGCGCAAGTGCTCTATCTCTTTGCCTTGACGCATTTTCTTTACGCGAACCGGTATCCACTTCGCTCGAAAATGCTCTGGTGTTCAGGCCCAGGCGCGGCCGGCGATCTTCTTCTCGAAGGCGTCGATCGCCGGGGCCTTCTCCATGGTCAGGCCGATATCGTCGAGCCCGTTGAGCAGGCAATGCTTGCGGAACGGATCGATGTCGAATTTCAGCGTGCCGCCGTCCGGGCCCTTGATCTCCTGCTTCTCGAGATCGACGGTCAGGGTCGCGTTCGAACCGCGATCGGCATCGTCGAAGAGCTTCTCCAGGTCCTCGGGCTTCACGACGATCGGCAGGATGCCGTTCTTGAAGCAGTTATTGTAAAAGATGTCGGCGAAAGAGGTCGAAATCACGCAGCGGATACCGAAATCGAGCAGGGCCCAGGGTGCATGCTCGCGCGAGGAGCCGCAGCCGAAATTATCGCCGGCAACCAGGATCTCCGACTTGCGGTAGGCCGGCTGGTTCAGCACGAAATCGGGGTTCTCCGAGCCGTCCTCCTTGTAGCGCGCCTCGGCGAAGAGGGCGGTGCCGAGCCCGGTGCGCTTGATCGTCTTGAGGTACTGCTTGGGGATGATCATGTCGGTGTCGACATTCACCACCTTCAACGGGGCGGGGGTGGAGGTCAGCGTGGTGAAGGGCTGCATGGCAAGGCTCCAACGGGTGTTTCGGTCAGGAGGCGTGATGGACGGCGGGCCTCATAGCTGCGCCGTCAGGAGTTTGAAGCTGGCAAAGCCGAAGAAGGCGGCGAGGCAGGCTTCCGCCCGGCGCCGGATCCTGCGGTAGCCCGCGACCATGGAAGCGGTCGAGAACAGGTATGCATAGCCCTGGTTGAGCACCAGGGAGATCATCATACAACCGAAGACGATGGCGTAGACGACCACCGCGGGTGTCTCGGGGCGCAGGCCGAGCGCGATAATCGCCGTCCAGCTCAGGATCGCCTTGGGGTTGGTGAGGTGCATGAGATAGCCGCGCAGATAGGCGAGATGCCCGGGAACGGCGGCTTTCGGCGGCGGCATATCCTCTCGCATGGCCGAGCGCGCCGAGCGCCCGGCCAGGAACAGCAGGTAGAGGCCGCCGACGATCTTGATCGCGTAGAGCGCGCCGGGATGGGCCACGATCAGCGCGGAGACGCCGATGGCGGCGAGAATGCCCCAGGTCAGGGAGCCGGTGGTGACGCCGAGCGCGAGCGTGAGCCCGGCGCGCCTGCCATGCTCCATCGAGGTCGCCATGACCGCGAGATTGCTCGGGCCGGGGCTGGCCACGGCCAGGAAGAAGGCCGAGTAGACCAGCACCAGGTCGGGCCAATGGCGGATCAGGTCATCGATCATCGTCTATCGCTCCGCCGCCTGCTCGATCGCTTCCATGTCCTCGTCCGAGAAGCCGAAATGGTGGCCGATCTCGTGCACGAGCACATGGGTGACGATGGCACTGAGGGTTTCGTCGTTCTCCGCCCAGTAGTCGAGGATCGGGCGGCGGTAGAGATGGATCGTGTTCGGCATCTGGCCGGTCTGTGGCGCGTAGCCCTGCTGGGGCAGGCCGACGCCGCTGAACAGGCCGAGGATGTCGAACGCGCTCTCCGCCTCCAGCTCCTTGACCACGTCATCCTCGGGGAACTCGGTGACGTTGATGATGAGATCGGCGCAAAGCGCGCGGAACTCGTCCGGCAGGTTGTCGAAGGCGGATTGGGCCAGCACCTCGAACTCGGCGATGGAGGGGGCCTTGAGCCCGCTCCAGTCAAGCGAGGACGAGGCCTCGGCATGGGCCGAGGCGCTGGCGGAGGCTGAGATCGACGGCACGGTCTTCATCTCACCAGATCTTGAGCTGATGCCCGAGCCAGAAGGCCAGCACGACGACGCCGATCAGCGAAAGGGCACGGCCGATGCGCCGGCCCCAAAGCTCGATCTTGTCGCCCTCTGGCGCGTCGCGACCGGAGAAATGGTCAGCGGCACGGCCCATCGAGGAGCCGAACACGCCTTCCTGGTCGCGCTTGACGCGCTCAAGCGTTGCCTTGGCCTCGGCGGCGCGGGCGGCTTCGCGGGGGTCGGTTGTCATGCCTTACCTCCGCGAACGGGCTCCTAGCCCAGCTGCCTCACATCGACGAAGTGACCGACGAGCGCCGCGGCTGCCGCCATGGTCGGCGAGACCAGGTGGGTGCGGCCGCGATAGCCTTGGCGGCCCTCGAAATTGCGGTTCGAGGTCGAGGCGGCGCGCTGGCCGGGCTTGAGCTGGTCGGGGTTCATGCCGAGGCACATCGAGCAGCCGGGCTCGCGCCACTCGAAGCCGGCGGCCAGGAAGATCTTGTCGAGACCCTCTTCCTCCGCCTGCTGCTTCACCAGGCCGGAGCCGGGCACGATCATGGCGTAGTCGAGCGAGCCGGCGATCTTCTTGCCCTCGACGATCTTGGCGACGGCGCGCAGATCCTCGATGCGGCCATTGGTGCAGGAGCCGATCCAGATCACGTCGAGCGGGATCTCGGTCATCCTGGTGCCGGCGGTCAGGCCCATATAGTCGAGAGCGCGCTTCTTCGAGGCGCGCTTGACCTCGTCCTCGATCAGCTCGGGATCGGGCACCGCGCCCATCACCGAGATCACGTCCTCGGGGCTGGTGCCCCAGGAGACGATCGGCGGCAGGTTGGCGGCGTCGAGCTTGACCACGCGGTCGAAATGCGCGCCCTCGTCGGTGCGCAGCGTCTCCCAATAGCGCACGGCCTCTTCCCAGGCCGCGCCCTTGGGCGCCTTCGGCCGGCCCATGAGATAGGCATAGGACTTCTCGTCCGGCGCGACCATGCCGGCGCGGGCACCGCCCTCGATCGACATGTTGCAGACCGTCATGCGGCCTTCCATCGAGAGGCCTCGAATGGCCTCACCAGCATATTCGATGACCGAGCCGGTGCCGCCGGCAGTGCCGATCTCGCCGATGATCGCCAGCGTGATGTCCTTGGCGGTGACGCCCTTGGCCGGGGTGCCGTCCACCTGGACGAGCATGTTCTTGGCCTTCTTCTGGATCAGCGTCTGGGTGGCGAGCACATGCTCGACCTCGGAGGTGCCGATGCCATGGGCCAACGCGCCGAAGGCGCCGTGCGTCGAGGTGTGGCTGTCGCCGCAGACGATCGTGGTGCCGGGCAAGGTGAAGCCCTGCTCGGGGCCGACGATGTGGACGATGCCCTGGCGGACGTCGAGCTCGTTGAAATACTCGACGCCGAAATCCTTGGCGTTCTTGGCGAGCGCCTCGACCTGGATGCGGCTCTCCTCTTCGGCGATGCCCTTGCTGCGGTCGGTGGTCGGGATGTTGTGGTCGACGACGGCGAGCGTCTTCTCGGGAGAACGAACCTTGCGGCCGGTCATGCGCAGGCCCTCGAAAGCCTGCGGGCTCGTGACCTCGTGGACGAGGTGGCGGTCGATATAGAGCAGGCAGGTGCCGTCTTCCTGCCGGTCGACGACGTGGTCGTCGAAGATCTTGTCGTAGAGCGTGCGGGGGGCGGTGGACGACGTCATGTCGATAAGCCTCGGTCCTGGAATTCTTCAGTCTTGGAATTCTGGTGCCGGCCTGAGCCGGCGGCGCTTGCGCAAGCGGCCTGTCGCCGGCCGAGACGGCCGGTCTCAGGCGCGGCTAAGGCCTGCAACGGCCGAGGTCGTGAACCGGCCGAAAAAGCGCCAGGGCAGGCGGGCATGGTCGTGCAGCGCCGCGAATTCCTGCGTAGTCGGGATGCGACGGCGCAGCTTCGCCACGCGCCTGACGGCGCGGCTGCCGATCCCTACGATGTGCAGGCCCGATGTCATGCCGATGCTTCTATCAGTTCCAAACTGCGCCGGCAACGAAGCCAATGCCGGTCGGCTCGGCGTCGAACGCGGAGCTCGCGCGTTCACCTGACGCGTTCGGCTGGCGCGGTCATCGGCAGTCAAGGTGCGACGGCCGGCGGCGCCTGCTATAGGCGGCGGGCAACAGGATCGGTGGTAGAGATGATGCGCTTTTTCCCCTTCATGGCCTTCGCAGTTCTCGCCTATGGCGTCGTCGTCGCCGTCATGGGCATTCCACTCGAGCGGGTGCTGTTCTCGATCGGGCTGCCGTCAGGCGCCAGCTTCGCGCCGACGACGGGCGAGACCCTGCTCGCTGTCGCGATCCTGGTCCTGTTCTTCGAGATCATGAACGCCGCCAGTGCGCGCTCGAGTTCGATCCTCAATCACGGCCTGTCGCTCCTGGTCTTCGTCGGCTGCGGTCTCGCCTTCCTGTTGCTTCCGGCCTTCGGCACCGGGACCTTCCTGGTCATCACCGTGATGTCGCTGATCGATGTCGTCGCCGGCTATTCGATCAGCATCCTCACCGCCCGGCGCGACCTGACGGTCGGCCCGCAGGACTGAGCTTTCGGCAAAACAAAAGCGCGGCCCCGAAGGGCCGCGCTCGAAACTCGCTTCGCAATGCGGGCGAAGCTTACTTGCCAGCGCCCTTGGCCGGCTTGGCATCGGTGCGCTCGGCGATACGGGCCGACTTGCCGCGGCGATCGCGCAGGTAATACAGCTTGGCGCGCCGGACCTTGCCCTTGCGGACAACCTTGATGGAATCGATGTTCGGCGAATAGAGCGGGAAGACGCGCTCGACGCCCTCGCCATAGGAAATCTTGCGGACGGTGAAGGCCTCGTTCAGGCCGCCGCCATTGCGCGCGATCACGACGCCCTCATAGGCCTGGACGCGGCTGCGCTCGCCTTCCTTGACCTTGACGTTGACCTGCACGGTGTCGCCGGGCTGGAAGTGCGGGATGTCCTTGCCTTCGCTGAGCTTGGCGATCTGCTCTTTGTCGAGCTGCTCGATGATGTTCATGGGTCTCTCCATGGCCGTGTTCGCGCTGGACGCGCGGGCTTTCGGCTCGCTGTTTTCAGTTGAGGGCGTGCCCATACAGGAGGACGGGCTGTTTGTCGAGCCGCACCGGCAGCGAAACGCATTCAGGGAAGGACATGCCGGATATTCTGACTGGTGCCACAAAAATGCGCAGCATGCGCTCTAAATCGGAAAGCGTAGTGAAATGTTCCAGGCGCAGACTGGCGCCAGGAAAGCCGCCCGCGTTCAGATCCGCACCTGCAGGAACACCGTCTGCCGATGGACGGGATCAGCGCAAATCTCAGCAAGCTCTATGAGAACACGCCGGTGCTGGTCGCCGCATATGATGCGTTCGATCGCCTGCGCTACGCCAACGGGGCCTTCCGCTGCGCCTTCTTCATCGAGCCGGGAGAACAGCCGTTCTGGTCGGAGCTGATGCGCCGCAACCGTGCGGCGGGGAGGGGCACGATCATCCGCGAGCCCAATTTCGACTCCTGGCTGGTCTCGGCCAAGTCGCGCCGCGGCAAGCAGCCCTTTCGCGCCTTCGAGACTGACCTCGTCGATGGTCGCTGGCTCTGGATGACAGAGACCGTACAGCCGAATGGCTGGATGCTCTGCATTGCCAGCGACATCACCGAGATCAGGGCGGAGGAGCGTGCCGTCCGGCAGGACCGCGATTTCGCGATCAAGGCCTCCTACACCGATGAGCTGACCGGTATCGCCAACCGTCGCTATGTGATGGGCCGCGTCGACGAGATGACGCGAACCAGCATCCAGCACGGCATCGTCGGCTGCGTCGCCATTCTCGACATCGACAATTTCAAGCAGATCAATGACCGCTTCGGCCATGCCACGGGCGATCTGGTCCTGCGCGACTTCGCCCTGCGGATCCAGGAGGATGTTCGCCGGACCGATTGCTTCGGCCGGATCGGCGGCGAGGAATTCGCCCTCGTGCTGCCTGATACGCAGGTCGACGAGGCGTTGCTGATCCTCGACCGGATGCTGGCCATCGTGCGGATGGCCGTGCCGATGCCCGAGCAGCCCTCGTTCAAATACACGTTTTCGGCCGGTGTCGCCGAATGGATGGCAGGCGAGACGGCGACCGACATCTACACGCGCGCCGACCGGGCGCTCTACGCCGCCAAGCTCGCGGGACGGGATCGAATCGCGGCCGATGGCTTGAGACGCGAGCCCCCGGCCGTCGTAGCTTAGGGTCTGTCCTCATATTGGAGGGTGTCGCGACGCACCAGCCGGGCAAAATGCCCGCGCCCCTTCGGGGTCGGGCGAAAATGGCCGACTGCCGCGTCGGTCCCTTGCCCGATGCCTGGGGCATGGGGCGGCGGGCTCCTCCTTGCATTCGGCCATTTTGGCCCGATCACGACACCCTCCAATATGAGTACAGACCCTAGCGCGGCCATGGCTTCCATCGCGCTGGAGCAGGGTGCATAGCTGGGCGACGATCGCGTCATTGGACATGGCCATGGCTCAGGACATCCCGAAAGTTGCTCTCGTCACCGGCGCCGCGCGCGGCATCGGGCTGGCGACGGCCAAGCGGTTCCTTGCCGATAACTGGCGGGTCGCGCTGCTCGATATCGATGCGGTGACGCTGGCGCAGGCGATGGCGGAGCTCGACGCGCCGCATGTCACGCTGTCGCTGACCTGCGACGTCGCGGATCCTGCCGCCGTCGTCGCCGCCTTCGATACGGCGGCCGAGCGCTTCGGCCGGCTCGACGCGCTCGTCAACAATGCCGGAACGGCCGTGTTCAAGCCGCTGCTGGAGACCAGCTATGACGAATGGCAGCGCGTGCTCGCGGTCAATCTCACCGGCCCGTTCCTGTGCACGCAGGCCGGTGCACCGCTGATGGCCGATGGCGGCGGCGGCGCCGTCGTCAACATCACCTCGATCTCGGGCCTGCGCGCCTCGACGCTGCGCGCCTCGACGCTGCGCGTCGCCTACGGCACCAGCAAGGCCGGGCTCGCCCATCTCACCAAGCAGCAGGCGGCCGAGCTCGCCGCGCTCGGCATAAGGGTCAATGCGGTCGCGCCCGGCCCGGTCGATACCGCCATGGCCAAGGCGGTGCACAGCAAGGAGATTCGCGCCGATTATCACGACGCGATCCCGCTCGCCCGCTATGGGCTGGAGGAGGAGCTCGCGGAGGCGATCTTCTTCCTGTGCAGCGAAAAGGCGAGCTACATCACCGGCCAGGTACTCGCGGTCGATGGCGGCTTCGATGCGGTCGGCATCGGTCTGCCGACGCTGCGCGGCCAGCGCCGCAATCTCTGAGCCGACGCCGGCGCGCGACGGGCCTGCCAACATTCCGCTTGCACCGCGCCGCCAACGGCGCGAACCTGCGCTGGCTATCCCTCTTCGACGGCCGCCCGACCCAAGTCGGGCCCGAGCGACCGCCGCCTTCCCGGCGTGGGCGCTTCCATTCTTGCTTCCGCCGGGTCTCCGCCGTGCCGGACGCGCCTGCCATTCCCGTCCGCCATGGCCATAACCCAGGGAGGACGACATGGCTGCAAAGTCAGGCAATGGAGGTTCCACCAACGCAGACAGAGTGAGGGGGCCGCGGTGCATCGCGATCGTCGGTCCCTTCCAGAGCGGCAAGACGAGCCTGCTCGAAAGCATCCTGGAGCGCTGCGGCGCGCTCTCGCGTGCCGGCTCGGTCAAGACCGGCAACAGTGTCGGCGATGCCAATGCCGAGGCCCGCGCCCATCAGATGAGCACCGAGCCGAACGTGGCGACGGTCGAGTTCCTCGGCGAGCGCTTCAGCTTCATCGACTGCCCCGGCTCCGTCGAGTTCCTGCACGAGATGCGGCATGTCCTGCCCGCCGTGGATGCCGCGGTCGTGGTCTGCGAGGCCGATGATCGCAAGGCGCCGGCGCTCGAACTCGTGCTGCGCGAGCTGGAAGAAGCCGACATCCCGCGCTTCCTCTTCCTCAACAAGATCGACACCGCGACCCGCCGGGTACGCGAGACGCTCGGCATCCTGCAGCGTGCCTCGCGCACGCCCCTGCTGCTGCGCCAGATCCCGATCTGGCAGAAGGGCATCGCTGTCGGCTTCATTGACCTCGCGCTCGAGCGAGCCTTCATCTACCGCGAGCATGCGCCGAGCGAGATCGTGCCGCTCGGCAGCGAGGAAGTCGGCCGCGAGAAGGAAGCGCGCTTCTCGATGCTGGAGAAGCTCGCCGATTACGACGATACGCTGATGGAGGATCTGCTCGGGGATATCGAGCCGCCGCGCGACCTCGTCTTCGACGATCTGGCGCGCGAGCTGAAGCAGCGTCATGTCGTGCCGGTCCTGATCGGCGCTGCCGAGCGCGGCAATGGCGTGACGCGCCTGCTCAAGGCGCTGCGCCACGAGGCGCCGAGCCTGGCCGAGACGCGCGGGCGCGTCGGCGTGGTCGAAGGCGGCTCGCCGCTGGCGCTGGTGATGAAGACCTGGCATTCGAGCCAGGGCGGCAAGGTCTCGCTCGCCCGCGTGCTGCGCGGGCAGATCGCGGAAGGCGATATCGTGACCTCCTCGGCCGGGGTCGAGACCCGCATCGGCGGCGTTATCGAACTGAAGGGGGCCGAGCAGATCCGCAGGCCTTCGGCGGGTGAGGGCGAGGTCGCCGCCTTCGCGCGGCTGGAGGGTGTGCGCACCGGCGATGCACTGGCGGTCGGCAAGACCCGGCCCGGCATCGTCAGCTCCGTCGCCCCGCCCGAGCCGGTTCATGCGCTCGGTATCGGCGTGAAGGACCGCAAGGACGATGTCCGGCTGACGACGGCGCTCGCCCGCATCGCCGAGGAGGACCCGGCGCTGATGGTGACGCACCTGCCGGAGTTCGGCGAGATGCGCCTCTCAGGCCAGGGGGAGATGCATCTGCGGGTGACGATGGAGCGGCTCTCGGGCCGCTACGGCGTCGCGGTCGAGAGCCATCCGCCGGAGGTCGGCTATCGTGAGACGATCCGCGGCAAGGCGAGCGCGCGCGGCCGGCATCGCAAGCAGAGCGGCGGCCACGGCCAATATGGCGATGTCGTGCTGGAGGTCGCGCCGCAGGAGCGCGGCGCGGGCATCCGCTTCATCGACAAGATCACGGGAGGCGTGGTGCCGAAGCAATATATCTCCTCGGTCGAGGCCGGCGTCCGCGACTTCTGCCAGAGCGGGCCGCTCGGCTTCCCGCTGGTCGATCTCGAGGTCACGTTGACCGACGGCTCCTACCATACGGTCGATTCCTCCGACATGGCCTTCAAGCAGGCCGCGCGAATCGCGATGTCGGAGGCGATTCCACAGGCCAAGCCGGTGCTGCTGGAGCCGATCCTGGCGGTCGAAGTGGTGATTCCCTCCGACGCGATGTCGAAGGCCTCAGCCATCGTCTCGGCCAGGCGCGGCCAGATCCTGGGCTATGACGCACGGCCGGGATGGCGCGGTTGGGACCAGATCAACGCGCTGGTTCCGGAGGCCGAAATGGCCGGCCTGATCGTCGAGCTGCGCTCGGCGACCTCGGGCGTCGGCTCGTTCAGCGCCCGTTTCGACCATCTTGCCGAGCTTGCCGGCAAATCGGCCGATGCGGTGGTCGCCGCGCATGCTCTCGCACAGGCTCGTTAGAGCAGGATCCGATGCCGGGGCAGGGAGATCGATCGCCGCTTCGCCTCGGTTAGGAGGCGTGGCGATCTGCGCATCGGTTGCCAGCGGGACGGTTTATATCTAAACTTTCTGAATGCCGGAGCGGCGGGCGCTTGCGCCCGCCGTCTTCGTCTCGCACTGTGTGAGCACAAAGTGGCAGGAACGCCCGCAGACAAGGGTGAAATGCCGGGCTAAGGGAGGGAATGATGAACGCGACGACCGCCGTGCAGGCGATGAGCGATGCGCGCCCTTGGCTGGCGCACTATCCGCCGGCGGTGCCCCCCGTGATCGACGAGACCAAGGTCGGCACGCTGGCCGATCTGATCCGCCATGCCTGCCAGAGCTATGCCGAACGCCCTGCGTTCGAGAGCTTCGGCAAGTCGATCAGCTTCGCCGAGACCGGGCGCGCGGCCCAGGCCTTCGCTGCCTGGCTGCAGGGCCGCGGCTTCAAGAAGGGCGATCGCATTGCCCTGATGATGCCGAATATCCTGGCCTATCCGGCGACGATCTTCGGCGCGCTGATCGGCGGCTTCACTGTCGTCAACGTCAATCCGCTCTATACCGCCCGCGAGCTCTCGCATCAGGTCAACGATGCCGGTGCCCGGGCGCTGGTCGTGATCGAGAATTTCGCCCATGTCGTCGAGGAGGCGCTGCCCCAGCTCAAGCTCGATGCGATCGTCGTCGCCACGGCCGGCGACCTGATGGGCTTCAAGGGCACGATCGTCAATTTCGTCGCCCGCAAGGTGAAGAAGGTCGTCAAGCCCTTTCACCTGCCCGGCTCGATTTCTCTGAAGAGCATCCTTGCGCAGGCCGCGCCGATGGCGCCGGTCACGGTGCTGCCGGAAGATATCGCCTTCCTGCAATATACCGGAGGCACGACCGGGATCGCCAAGGGCGCGACACTGACGCATCACAACGTCGCCGCCAATGTCGAGCAATGCGCGCTCTGGCTCGGCTGGGGGCTGGAGCCGCCGCTCGGGCGCAGCGACTATCAGCACGTCATGGTCACCGCCCTGCCGCTCTACCATATCTTCGCGCTCACCTGCTGCTGCATGTTCATGCTGCGCATCGGCGCCAAAGGGCTCCTGATCGCCAATCCGCGCGACATTTCCGGCTTCATCAAGCTCCTGAAGACCAGCCGGATCACGCTCTTCTCCGGCGTCAACACGCTCTACAATGCGCTCGCCAACCATCCCGAGATCGGCTCGGTCGATTTCTCGGAGCTGCGTTTCGCCGTCTCCGGCGGCATGGCGACACAGGCCGCCGTCGCCAAGCGCTGGAAGGAGGTCACCGGCCGGCCGATCGTCGAGGGCTATGGCCTCTCCGAGACCTCGCCCGTCGCGTCGGCCAACCGGCCCGATATCGCCGAGTTCACCGGTACGATCGGCTTCCCGCTGCCTTCGACCGATTTCGCCATCCGCGACACCGAGGGCAACGACTTGCCGCTGGGCGAGGCCGGCGAGGTCTGCATCCGCGGCCCGCAGGTCATGGCGGGCTATTGGAAACGGCCGGACGAGACTGCCAAGGTGATGACGCCGGACGGCTTCTTCCGCTCGGGCGATGTCGGCGTGATGCTGCCGGATGGGCAGATCAAGATCGTCGACCGCATGAAGGACATGGTCCTGGTCTCCGGCTTCAACGTCTATCCGAACGAGGTGGAGGACGTGCTGGTCATGCATCCCGGCGTGCAGGAGGCGGCGGTGATCGGCCTGCCGGACGAGCATTCCGGCGAGGCGGTGACGGCCTTCGTGGTCAAGCGCGACCAGACGATGACGGCCGAGGAGCTGCGCGCCTTCTGCAAGGACAAGCTCACCGGCTACAAGGTGCCCAAGCACATCGTCTTCCGTGAGAGCCTGCCCAAGACCAATGTCGGCAAGGTGCTGCGCCGGGCACTGCGCGAGGAGGTGGCGGCGAAGCGCTGACAGCGATCGCGCGGGCGGCCAGGTTGCCCTGGCCGCACGGCTGCGGCTAGCTTCTGCGCCCGATCCCGGAAGCATGGTTGCCGTTTGCCCCGCCGCCTCATCGAACTGCCATTGCTGCGCCGCCTCAAGCCCGGCCTCTACGTCCATGACGAGGAGGCGCTGAATGCGGAGCCCGAGATCGGCCTGCTCGACCAGGACATCACGCCGGTCGACGCCTTCTTCATCCGCAACAACGGTGCTCTGCCGGAGATCGCGAACCCCGAGGCCTGGACGCTGACGCTCGACGGCGAGGTCGAGCGGTCCTGCGTCTGGACGCTCGATGCGCTCCGGACGAGCTTCGAGACCGTGACCGAGACGGCCGTGCTCGAATGCGCAGGCAATGGCCGTTCGCAATTCTCGCCGCCGACCGACGGCCTGCCCTGGCGTCTCGGCGCTGTCGGCTGCGCCCGCTGGACCGGCGTGCGGCTCACGGATCTGCTGGCGCATGCGGGCGTGAAACCGGGCGCGGTCTACACAGCGCATCATTCTCCGGACCGGGCCATCAAGGACGAGACGAAGCCGGCGCTCTCGCGCGGGCTGCCGATCGGCAAGGCGCTGGGCGAGGAGGTGCTGGTCGCCTTCGCGATGAATGGCGAGCCTCTGCCGCGCCTGCATGGCGGGCCGTTGCGCGTCGTCGCACCGGGCTATCCCGGCTCGGCCTGGCAGAAATGGCTGGAGCGCATCGAGATCCGGTCCGTCGAGCACGATGGCGAGAAGATGCGCGGCACCGACTACAGGCTGCCGCGCCGGCCGTTCAAGCCGGGCGAGCCGCTCGATCCCGGCCAGTTCGAGGTGATCACCGACATGCCGGTGAAAGCGCTGATCACCGCGCCGGTTGCAGGTTTCGAGGTCGCGGCCGGCAGCGAGATCGAGATTCGCGGCTTCGCCTGGAGCGGCGCGATCCCCGTCGCTGGCGTTCAGGTGTCCTGCGACGGTGGCGCCAACTGGCGTGAGGTCGTGCTGGGGCCGAGCGAGGGGGCCTTTGCCTGGCGGCGGTTCGCCATACGGTTCGAGCCGGCCGTACCCGGTCCCGTGACGATCATCGCGCGTGCCTATGACGAGCACGGCAATGTTCAGCCGCTCGACATGCCGTGGAATCCGCGGGGCTATTGCAACAACCAGGCGCAACAGGTGAAAGGCACGGCGCGATAGGCCAGCGCCCTACGCCGCCAGCAAGGCCTTTTCGTCGCCGGCCTGTGCCGTCACGGGCAGGATTGCGCCTGGCGCGACGTCGCGGCTGAAGCGCAGCAAGGTGAAATCTTCGGCGCGGCCGGTATTGCCGCGCTCGGTCAGCACGGTCAGCTGCCGCCCTATGCGGGCCTGCAAATGCCGGGCGTGGGCGGCGCTGGCGGCCCCGCGCAGGCGGGCGGCGCGTTCGCTGACGATCTCGCCGGCAAGCTGCGGCATCCGCGCCGCCGGGGTACCTGGTCGGGCAGAATAGGGGAAGACGTGGACGAAGCTCAGGCCGCATTCCTCGATCAGCGCGAGCGAGCGCGAGAACATCGCCTCCTCCTCGGTCGGGAAACCGGCGATAAGGTCGGCGCCGTAGACCATGTCAGGGCGAAGCGCGCGGATCTCGGCGCAGAAGCGGATGGCGTCGTCGCGGCTATGGCGGCGCTTCATGCGCTTCAGGATGAGGTCGTCGCCGGCCTGCAGCGAGAGATGCAGATGCGGCATCAGCCGCCTCTCGGTCGCAATGAGGTCGCGGAGCTCGTCATCGACCTCGACTGCATCGATCGAGGAGAGGCGCAGGCGCGGCAGCTCGGGCAGCTCGCGCAGGATGGCGCGGACCAGCCGGCCGAGCGGCGGAGCGTCCGCCAGATCGTGGCCATAACTCGTCAGGTCGACGCCGGTCAGAACGACCTCGCGCGTGCCGGCTTCGACAAGCCGGCGGCATTGCGCGACGACATCCGCGACGGCGAGCGAGCGTGAATTGCCGCGGCCGAAGGGGATGACGCAGAAGGTGCAGCGATGGTCGCAGCCATTCTGCACTTGGACGAAGCCGCGCGTATGGGCGGTGAAACCCGCGGGAACCAGCGTGCGCAGGCCCGACTGGCGCATGATGTCGTCGACAGCGAGCTTGTCCTCCGGTGCGGCGGGCGCATGAAGGCTGTTGGAGCGGGCCAGGGCAGCCCAGGTTTCGGCGCGCATCTTCTCGCCATTGCCGATGACGCGCGCCGTCTCCGGCATCGCGGCGAAGGCCGCAGGCTCGATCTGCGCGGCGCAGCCGGTGACCACGACGGCACGCTCGGGCTGCTCGCGCTTCAGGCGGCGGATGGCCTGGCGGGCCTGGCGCGTCGCCTCGGAGGTGACGGCGCAGGTATTGACGATGGCAAGGTTGGAGAGGCCCGCAGCTTGCGCCTGTGCCTTGATCGCCTCGCTCTCGACGATGTTGAGGCGGCAGCCGAAGGTGACAACCTCCAAAGCATGTCCGCGCTTCTGCGAATCGCCGACATGCTCCGGCTTCTTATTTTGCCGCATTGTCTTCACGCGAACCGGTGTCCACTTCGCTCGACATGCTCCGATGCTGTCAGGCCGCGCTCTCGAACAGCGAAGGCGCCAGCGCGCCTTCCCATTCGAACTCGACCGGACCGGTCATCAGGACATGGCCGTCGCTCTCGCGCCATTCGATGACGAGGTCGCCGCCGGGCAGGCTGACGGTCGCCTTGCGGGCCGAGAGCTCGCGCCGGACGGCCGCGACCAGCGCCGCGCAGGCGCCGGAACCGCAGGCCTGCGTGATGCCGGCGCCGCGTTCCCAGACGCGCAGCACGATGTGATCGGGAGCCTTCACCGCGGCGAGCTCGATATTGGCGCGGTCGGGGAAGATCGGATGATTCTCCAGCAGCGGGCCGATCTGCTCGAGATTGTAGGCATAGGGGTCGTCGACAAAGAAGACCGCGTGCGGATTGCCCATGTTGACGGCGCAGGGCGTGTGCAGGATCGGCTCGTCGATCGGTCCGATCTGCAGCTCGAAGCGGCTGGTGTCGTGGAACGGGTCGGCAAGCGGGATCTCGTCCCAGGCGAGCCTCGGCTCGCCCATATCGACGGTGAAGACGAGCTCGGACCTGCGCGTCGCCGGCAGCAGCCCGGCCTTGGTCTCGAGCAGCAGCTCGCTGCGGCCGGGCGCGCCGCTTTGCGCATCGGCGATCATGGCCCAGGCGACGCAACGCGTGCCGTTGCCGCAAGCGCCGGCCTCGGAGCCATCGACATTATAGATGCGCACGAAGGCGTCCGTGCCCGGCGTGCGCGCATCGTGCAGCACCATCAATTGGTCGAACCGGGCACGCGGCTCCGAGGCGATGGCGCGGGCGTCCGATTCACTCACCTTGAGCGCAGTTCCGCGCAGGTCGAGCACGGTGATCTGGTTGCCGAGCCCGTTCATCTTCAGGAACCGGCGATGCGCCAATGCGTTCATTCGGTCACATGTCCAACAAAGAGCGGCTATATGAGCGTGCCGACGCGAAAAAGCCACCCTTGAAGCCGTTCCTGCGCGCGAGCGGACATTCTATGTTGCGCCGCAGCATGATTCCGAAAAGTGCATAGCGGTTTTCGGACAACGTCATGCTGCTAATGATTGTTGAGAGACGGATTCAGATACCAGACCGAACCGCAACGCGGCTCGGTCTGGTATCATCCGGCTCTCGGGTGCGAATCAATTTCTGTCGGAGCCATGGTGATGCGGCGTTCCAAGCTTGCTGTTGCAGCTCTGGCGATCCTCTGCGGGGCGAGCGCGATGGCGCTGGCCCAGACGCGTGTCGCACCACCGACCGCTGTCGAGGCAGCGCCGCTGGCGCCACCCCCCGGCGCGACGCCGGCGCAGGTTCAATCGGCGCCGGCCCAGGCTCAGCCGACCCCGGTCCAGCCGGCACCCACGGCGCCGCCCGAGCCTCAACCCGTGCAGCCGCCACCGGCTCCCCCAGGCCCGCTGGTGCCGCAGCCGGCCCAGCCCGCGCCCACGGCGCCGCCCGAACCCCAGCCGGTGCAGCCACCGCCGAGCCTGCCGGCACCGCCTGCCCAGGCGCCGGCCACGCCGCCGCAACAGCAGACCGGCGCGCCCAATCCGAATGCGACCCTCGCCGGCAAGCCGGGCGATCCGAGCGATGTCGACGAGGTCACGCTCGTTGCCAAGCCGGCGCTCACGATGTCGGGCCAGTCGAGCTGGGATCAGGGCTTCCAGCGCCTGTCGGAGACCTTCAAGACGCTGCGCGACGAAGCGGCCAAGGCGGGCCTGCGCGTCTCCGGACGGCCGCTGACGCTGTTCACCGAGACGGATGATAACGGCTTCCGCTTCGATGCGATGCTGCCGGTCGAGCGTGCCCCGGATGCCGCTGCGGCGCTCGGCAACGGCGTCAAGGCCGGGACGACGCCCGCCGGCCAGGCCCTGCGCTTCGTCCACACGGCGCCCTATGACGATATCGACTCGACCTACGAGACGATCACGGCCTATCTCGAAGCCAAGAGCATCGTGGTGAAGGACGCCTTCCTCGAAGAATATGTCAGCGAGCTCAACGATCCGCTCGACCCCAACCTCGAGATCAATGTCTACGTGCAGCCGAAATAGGCGCTGCCCTTTCCGTCATGGTCGGGCTTGTCCCGACCATCCGCGTCTTCCTGTGTGAAGCGCGGTGTTCGAGACGTGGATGCTCGGCACAAGGCCGAGCATGACGATCGCGAAGTCCCAAGGCGCTAAGCCTCCCAGCTCAACCCCGGCTGCATCGGCCTGAAGCGCTCCTCCGGCAGCCCGGCCTGCGCCAGCGCGAGCTTGAGCGCCTCGGGCGGGCGCTCGATGCCCTCGTCGGTGAGCTGGAACGTGCCCCAATGGTGGCCGAGCGCCTGCTCGGCCCGCAGCGAGAGCATCACCTTCACCGCCTCTTCCGGATTCATGTGGTTGTCGCCCATGAACCAGCGCGGCTCATAGGCGCCGATCGGCAGCACCGCGAGGCGGAACGGGCCATATTCGACGCCGAGCCGCTCATAGAGCGAGCCGTCATGATAGCCGGTATCGCCGATATGGAAGACCTTTGCCTGGGGCGTCTCGATGACAAAGGAGCACCAGAGCGCCATGCGCCGGTCGAGCGCGCCGCGTGCCGACCAATGATAGGTCGGCGCCAGGGTGACCGCGATCTCGTTCGACAGCGCGACCTTGTCGCTCCAGTCATAGGCTTCGGCCCGGATCGCCGGATTGCGGGCGCGCAGGATCGTGTCGTTGCCGAGCGGCATGATCATCCGCGGCTGGTCGCGCTGGTGCAGCGCCTCGAGCGTGGCGAGGTCGAGATGGTCGTAGTGGTTATGCGTGACCAGCACGATGTCGATCTTCGGCAGATCGTCGAAGGCGACGCCGGGCGCGTTCACCCGCCTGGGGCCGATGAAGCTGAACGGGCTGGCGCGCTCGGCGAAGACGGGGTCGATCAGCACGTTGAGCCCGGCCATCTGGTAAAGGAACGAGGCGTGGCCGAGATGGACGATGCGCAGGCCCTCGACGCGCGCCGGCGGCTTGTCCTGCGGCGGAGCCGGGTAATGCGGCGGAAACAGCTCGCGGTTGCGCTTCGAGGTCTGCCAGCGCCAGACATCGAGCAGTCCCTTGGTCACCGGGCGGCCGTCGCTGAAGATCAGCCCGTTGAAATGGTCGCTGATCGGCCCCTGGTAATAGGGGTTGCGCGAGCGGGCGAAAGAGGCCCAGGCCGCGCCGGTCGAGCCGATCAGCGCGGTGATGCCGAGGAGGGAGAGCAGCTTGCGGCGGTTCATGGTGCGAGAGAGGTGGGGCGGATCGGCTGAAGATCAAGCACACCGATCCTGCGTCGGATCGGCCGCGCCGCCAATCGCTCTCACGCGGTCTTGAACGCGAGCGCGTGGAGCCAGCGGGTCGGCTCCCCGTCATAGCCGCCGCCCATCTCCTCGGAGATGTCGAGCCGGGTCCAGCGCTCCGGCCCGTAGGCCTGCTTCAGCCAGTCGGCGGACGGATAATTATAGTAGCGGTCGAAGCGGTCGCGTCCCTCCCGCGCGCCTGCCTTGAAGCTGGCGTAGAAGGCGCCGCCGGGCCTCAAGGCGGCATGGATCCGGGCGATGACGTCTGGCAAGGCCGCGCGGGGCACGTGCAGCAAGCAGGCATTGGCCCAGATGCCGTCATAGGCGCCGCTTTCGACGAGATCCTCGAACAGCAACACGCGCACTGGGCGTCCAAGGCGACGTTCGGCTTGCTTCGCCAGCTCCGGGGAACCATCGCTCGGCGTCACATCGAAGCCGCGCGCCAGCATGGCCTGGCTGTCCTGCCCGGCGCCGCAGCCGAGCTCGAGGACGCGTCCGCCAGGCGGGAGTGCGGCCAGGAAGGAAGCAAGCCGGTCCTGGCTCGCCGCCTGGCCGCGCGCGGCATAAGCCTCGGCCTCCGCCGCATAGAAATCGAGCGTGGTGGCATCCTTGCCGGACAAGCGGTGAGCCTCAGTTGCTGCCCGAGCGCACCGCCACGGTCGCGATCCCGGCTCCGATGAGCAGCGTGCCGCCGGCCTTGTTGAACAGGCCGATGGCGCGCTCGTTGCGCACGACCGAGCGGGCGCGCGAGGCGATCAGCGCGTAGCCGAACGCATTGGCGAAGGCGAGGGTGACGAAGGTCGCCTCGAAGATCAGCATCTGCGTCCAGAAATCGGCCCTGGCGTCGAGGAACTGCGGCAGGAAGGTCACGAAGAAGGTGATGCTCTTCGGGTTCAGCGCGGTCACCAGCCAGGCATGGCCGAGCATCTTCACGGCCGAGGCCCGGTCGGTGCGCGGCTGCGCATCGAGGCTGCCGCCGGCGCGGAAGAGCTTGATGCCGAGCCAGATCAGATAGGCGGCGCCGATCCATTTCAGCACGGTGAAGAGCGTAGCCGAGGCCGAGAGCAGCGCGCCGACGCCGAGCATGGCGAGCGTCATCGCCGTGAAATCGCCGAGTGCGACGCCGATCGCCACCGGCAATGCCGTGCGCCAGCCCTGGCCGAGCGCATAGGAGATCACCAGCAGGATGGTCGGGCCGGGAATGACGAGCAGGACGGCGGTGGCGGCGGCGAAGGTCGCCCAGGTTTCGAAGGTCATGGCGTCGGCTCCTGTGATAAGTGCGGAGCAATCCCCAGGCGCGAAAGCTTGTAAAGAGGCAAAAGACCGGTATCAGCGGAAGGAGCGGCTGACCGAGAACGGAGCGAATGATGGGTGCGGAATGGCGGGTGGTCTCCTCGCAGACCTTGCTGAAGGACCGCTGGATCGACCTCAGGGCCGATCGCTGCGTCACCGCCTCCGGGACGGTGATCGAGCCATACTATGTCTTCGGGTATCCCGACTGGGTGCATGTCGTGGCGCTGACCGATGCCGATGAGCTCGTGCTCGTCAGGCAGTACCGCCACGGCGTGAAGTCCATGGTGCTGGAACTGCCGGGAGGTGCCGCCGATGCATCCGACCCCGACATGGTGGCGACGGCGCGCCGCGAGCTGCTGGAGGAAACTGGATTCGTCGCGGCGGAGATGCTGCATGTCACCTCGCTCTTTCCCAATCCCGCGATCCAATCGAATCGGTTGCATGTCATGCTGGCGACGGGCTTGCGGCGCGAGGCTGCGCCCTCCCTCGATCCGGGCGAGGACGGGCTTACGATCGAGACGATGCCGGTCGATGCGGTCCTGGCCGGACTGTCGCAAGGCTTGATCGGCCAGGCCATGCATGTGGCGGGCCTGCTGCTCGGGCTGGGTAAGGCGGGGCGGCTGAATCTTGGTGTTTAAGGGTGCTTGAACCCGTCGCTATGTCGGCGAGCCTTGACTTTCGCCACAATCTGACGCTTTAACCCGCGCATTCGTTTCGCCGACATCGACGAGACCACATCCGCCGACCGGGCCGCGCAGCAGCGCCTCGATGAGCCCGGAGGTCAACGCCCGACAGCGCGTCTGCGCCCTCGGGCGCGAAACCGTTTGGGGATAGCGTCCGTTTTGTCCGGCGAGCAACAGATGAAACGGACGAAAGCCGCATGTTCGGCACGCTGAGCGATAGACTCTCCGGCATCCTCTCGGGCCTGACCCGCAGGGGCTCGCTGACGGAAGAGGATGTGAACGCCGCGCTGCGCGAGGTCCGCCGCGCGCTGCTCGAGGCCGACGTCGCGCTCGAGGTCGTTCGCAGCTTTACGGAAAAAGTCAGAGAGCGGGCCGTCGGCGCCGAGGTGCTGAAATCGGTCACGCCCGGCCAGCAGGTCATCAAGATCGTCAACGACGTCCTGATCGACACGCTCGGCGGCGAGGGCGAGGGCATCACCTTCGACGCCGTGCCGCCGGTCGCGATCCTGATGGTCGGCCTCCAGGGCTCGGGCAAGACCACCTCTACAGCGAAGATCGCCAAGCGGCTCGGCGACCGGAACAAGAAGAAGGTCCTGATGGCGTCGCTCGATACGCGGCGTCCGGCCGCGATGGAGCAGCTCGCCGTGCTCGGCCAGCAGGTCGAGGTCGCGACCTTGCCGATCGTCGCTGGCCAGTCGGCCGTGCAGATCGCGCGCCGTGCCATGGATGCGGGACGGCTCGGCGGCTACGACGTCGTCATGCTCGACACCGCCGGTCGCGTCACGCTCGACGAGGCGCTGATGGCGGAGGTCGCCGAGGTCAAGGCGGCCACCACCCCCCATGAAGTGCTGCTCGTCGCCGATGCGCTGACCGGCCAGGACGCAGTCAACACGGCGCGCGCCTTCGACCAGCGTGTCGGCCTCACCGGCATCGTGCTGACCCGCATGGACGGCGACGGCCGCGGCGGCGCCGCGCTCTCGATGCGTGCCGTCACCGGCAAGCCGATCAAGCTCGTCGGTACCGGCGAGAAGACCGACGCGCTCGAGGATTTCCACCCTTCGCGCGTCGCCAACCGCATCCTCGGCATGGGCGATATCGTCTCGCTCGTCGAGAAGGCGGCTGCGACCGTCGATGCCGACAAGGCGCAGGCTCTGGCCCAGCGCCTGGCCAAGGGCAATTTCGATCTCTCGGACCTGCGCACCCAGCTCGAGCAAATGGAGAAGATGGGCGGTCTTGGCGGCGTCATGGGCATGCTGCCCGGCATGGCGCAAATGAAGAACCAACTCGCCAACGCGAAGATGGACGACAGCGTCATCAAGCGGCAGATCGCGATCATCAACTCGATGACGGCGACCGAGCGCAAGAACCCGGACCTGCTCAAGAACAGCCGCAAGAAGCGCATCGCCGCCGGTTCCGGCACCTCGCCGGAGGCGATCAACAAGCTGCTCAAGATGCACCGCCAGATGGCGGACATGATGAAGCAGATGGCGCGCCAGAAGGGCGGCATGCTCGGCAAGCTCGGCCAGATGTTCGGTCTCGGCGGCGGGATGCCCGATCCCTCGAAGATGGACCCGGCGCAGCTCGAAGCGCTGCAGAAGCAGCTCGGCGCCGGCGGCGGCATGCCCTCGCTGCCGCCGGGCGGCTTCCCCGGCCTGCCCAAGGGCGTCACCCCTCCCGCCGGCATGATGCCGAAGCTGCCCGGTCTGGGCGGCAGCGGCCTTCCGGGACTCGGCGGCAACCCGTTCGGGGGGAAGAAGAAGTGAGACATCGTTCGGCCAAGACGGTTCCCGTCATGGTCGGGCTTGTCCCGACCAGCCACGTCTTCGTGACGCGGCGGCCGGGTGAAGACGTGGATGCTCGCCACAAGGGCGGGCATGACGGTGAGATGCCGGCTGCTGCTTGCGCAGCCTGGCAAAGCAGCAACTGACAAGAGCAAGGAAGAAGAGAAATGTCCCTGAAGATCCGCCTGACCCGCGGCGGCGCCAAGAAGCGCCCCTATTACCGCATCGTCGTCGCCGACGCCCGCTCGCCGCGCGATGGCCGCTTCATCGAGAAGATCGGCGCCTATGACCCGATGAAGGCGAAGGATTCGCCGGAGCGCGTCGTGCTCGATCTCGAGAAGGCCGCGGCCTGGATCGCCAAGGGCGCCCAGCCGACCGACCGCGTCCTACGCTTCCTCGATGCCGCCGGCGTCACCAAGCGTCCGGCCCGCAACAACCCGAAGAAGGCCGAACCTGGCGAGAAGGCCAAGGAGCGCGCCGCCAAGAAGGCCGAGAAGGCCGGCGCCCCGGCCGAAGCCGCGGCTGAGTAAGCTGCGTCAACTTTGCCGTCATGGTCGGGCCTGTCCCGGCCATCCACGTCTTGGCCGCTGCAATGCGGTGTTCGAGAGTTGGATGCTCGCCGCAAGGGCGGGCATGACGGGCTGGAGCCTGGTCGTGCCCCTGGGGCCTGACGGCCTGTGCCGGAAGGACGGCTGATGAGCGACGACCTCGTCCTGCTCGGCATCGTCGGCGCGCCGCATGGCGTGCGCGGCGAGGTCCGGATCAAGACCTTCACCGGTGATCCGCTGGCGATCGGCGAGTATGGGCCGCTGCTCGACGAGCGCGGCCGCAGCTTCGAGATCGAGGATGTCCGGCCGGCCAAGGAAGTCGTCGTCGCCCGCATCAAGGGCGTGACCAGCCGCGAGGAGGCCGAGGCGCTCAATGGCGTGAAGCTGCATGTCGAGCGCAGTCGCCTGCCCGAAGCCGAGGATGAGGACGAGTTCCTCCAGGCGGATCTGATCGGCTGCGCCGTCACCGATGCCGAGGGCGGGGTGCTCGGCGAGGTCCGCGCCGTCGCCAATTACGGTGCCGGCGATCTGCTCGACATCGAACTCACTGATGGGCGCTCCGTGCTGATGCCCTTCACCAAGGCTTTCGCGCCGCGCATCGACATCGCTGCCCGGCGTATCGAGGTCGCCCCGCCGGTCGGGCTGTTCGAGGTCGACGATGACAAGTGAGACGCCGGCCAAGGCACTGATCTTCGACATGGACGGCACCATCGTCGACAATATGCGCTTCCATGACGACGCCTGGGAAAGCTGGTTCCGCTCCTACGAACTGCCGTTCGAGCGCGCCACCTTCTCCGCCCGCACCGCCGGCATGGCGGTGGCCGAGATCATCCGCCCGCATTTTCCCGCCGCCGACGAGGCCGAGTTGCTACGCCTCGGCGAGGAGAAGGAGGCGGCCTACCGCGCGCAATACGAGCCGCATGTCGCGCCGACGCCGGGCCTGCTGCCTCTGATCGCACGGGCTGCGACGCATGGCGTGCCGATGGCGGTCGCGACCGCGGCTCCGCTGCCGAATATCGCGTTGATCCTCGACACGCTCGGCATCCGCGAGATGTTCAAGACGATCGTCTCGCCGAGCCAGGGTTTTCGCGGCAAGCCGCATCCCGATATGTTCCTCGCCGCCGCCGAGCGGATGGGCGTGCATCCGGCCGATTGCATCGTGTTCGAGGATGCACCGAACGGCGTCGAGGCCGCGCGCCGCGCCGGAATGCGCGCCGTCGCCGTGCTGACCATGTTGGGCGAAGAGGGTTTCGCGAGCTTCGACAATGTCATCGCCCGCGTCGCCGATTTCAGGGCGATGGACAGATCGCCGGCGCTGCGCTTCGCTGAATAATGGCTTTCCGCGCCGATATCCTGACGCTCTATCCGGAGATGTTTCCCGGTCCGCTCGGCGTTTCGCTGGCCGGCGAGGGGCTGCGCACTGGTCTGTGGTCGCTGCAGACGCACCAAATCCGCGAACACGGCATCGGCCGGCATCGCACGGTCGATGACAGCCCGGCTGGCGGTGGCGCCGGCATGGTGCTGCGCTGCGACGTCCTGGCAGCAGCGATCGATGCCGCCGTGCCGGCCGAGGATACACGGCCGCGCCTTCTGATGTCGCCGCGCGGGCGCCGGCTCGACCAGACCTATGTCCGCGAGCTGGTGGCGGGTGAGGGTGTCGTCATCGTCTGCGGACGCTTCGAGGGCGTCGACGAGCGTGTGATCGAGGGGCGGGAGCTCACCGAGGTCTCCGTTGGCGACTATGTGCTCTCCGGCGGAGAAATGGCGGCGCTCCTGTTGCTAGACGCCTGTGTGCGGCTCATCCCCGGGGTGATGGGCAAGGAAGCCTCCGGCACCGACGAGAGCTTCGAGAACGGACTGCTCGAATATCCACACTATACCCGTCCGCGCGAATGGGAGGGCAGGGGCATGCCCGAGGCGCTGCTCTCGGGCGACCATGCCCGCATCGCCCGGTGGCGGCGTGAGCAGGCGGAGAAGATCACGCGGGAGCGAAGGTCGGATCTGCTGAATCCTCCTCGCCCGAGGTGAGAGGCTTCATTCCACCGGCAGCTTCTCCGCCAACCACCCGCCACTGCCGAGCATCCCACCTCTTACAATGGCGAGATCGCGCCAGCCGCGGCCGGCGAGCTTCTGCTGGATGGCGTTGGCCTGGCCGCCGCTGCGGTCGATAAGGACGATGCGTTTGCCGGGGTTGTCGAGGCGGATGCCGGCGAGACGGACCTCGAAGCCGGAACCATCGGCATCGAGCCTGACTGCGCCTCGCGGCACGCCGGTATCTGCCCATTCATCGGAGCTGCGGATGTCGATCAGGACGATCCGGCCCGCTTTTGCGCCGTCATGCGCTTCGCGCGGGGGCAGCGAGGAGATTGGCGACTGGCCCCGAACAGGGCCAGTCGCAAGTGCGATCATGCCGGCGAGGACGGTCCTACGCCGCATGGCGCGCCGTCCTCGGCATTGTCAGCGCAGCTCGGCGCAGAAGCGCTGGATGCGGCGGCAAGCCTCTTCCAGCTTCTCGTCCGAGGTGGCGTAGGAGATGCGGAAGTTCGGGCCGAGGCCGAAGGAGGAGCCGTGCACGGCGGCTACCGCCTCGGTCTCCAGCAGGCCCATTACCAGATCCTCGTCGGTCTCGATCTTCTTGCCGTTCGGCATGGTCTTGCCGACCAGTGCCGAGCAGTCGGGATAGACGTAGAAGGCGCCTTCCGGCGTCGGGCACTTCAGGCCGCGGGTCTGGTTCAGCATGGAGACCACGAGGTCGCGCCGGCGCTCGAACGCCTTCCTGAACACCGGCAGGTGCTCCTGCGTGCCGTCGAGCGCCTCGACCGCGGCCCATTGCGAGATCGCCGAGGTGCCGGAGGTCTGCTGGCCCTGCACCATGTCCATGGCGTTGATCAGGTGCTGCGGGCCGGCGGCGTAGCCGATGCGCCAGCCCGTCATCGCATAGGACTTCGAGACGCCGTTCATGGTCAGCGTGCGCTCGTAGAGGCCGGGCTCGATCTGCGCCGGGGTGACGAACTTGAAGTCGCCATAGACGAGATGCTCGTACATGTCGTCGGTCAGCACCCAGACATGCGGGTGGCGCATCAGCACGTCGGTCAGCGCCTTGAGCTCGGCATGGGTATAGGCCGCGCCCGAGGGGTTGGAGGGCGAGTTCAGGATGACCCACTTGGTCTTCGGCGTGATCGCGCGCTCGAGCTCGGCCGGCTGCAGCTTGAACTCGTTCTCGATCGAGGTATGCGCGAAGGTCGCGGTGCCGCCGCAGAGCGCGACGATCTCGGGATAGCTGACCCAGTAGGGCGCAACGCAGATGACTTCGTCGCCCGGGTTCAGCGTGGCGAGCAGGGCGTTGTAGATGACGTGCTTGCCGCCGGTGCCGACGATGGTCTGGCTCGCCTTGTACTCGAGCCCGTTCTCGCGCTTGAGCTTGCGGGTGATTGCCTCACGCAGCTGCGGGATGCCGGCGACGGGCGTGTACTTGGTCTCGCCGCGCTTGATGGCGGCTATCGCCGCCTCCTTGATATTGTCCGGCGTGTCGAAATCGGGCTCGCCGACGGAGAGCGAGATCACATCCTTGCCCTGCGCTTTCAGGTCGCGCGCCTTCTGCGTGATGGTGATGGTCGCAGACGGCTTCACGCGCTTCAGGGCGTCGGCAAGAAAGGCCATGACTTGATCTCCAGGGGAGCGGATGGGATGCGCCAAGCAGGCGCGCGCGTGGTTTAGGACTCGAAAGCCGGCATCGCAAGACAGAGTGCTTGATCATTCGCAGAAGCGAAGCGAATTTATGGTGTCGTCGGGCCGCTCTTGGCGCGGGAGATCCGTTCGTGGCCGAGGAGAGCTGGGTCTGGAAACACCGCTGGGGCCTGATCCCGAGCGTCTTTCTCGCGCTGTGCTTCGCCTATGGCGCCGGTCGCGCACTCTGGTATCGTCATGTCACCTCCGCCAGCAACCGGCCTGAGCAGGTCGAGACCTGCGCACTCGGCTCCTATGATCAGGCGGCATTCCGGGCTCTCATTACGCGGGTGCAGAAGGACGGCGGTCGCGGCGGGGAGGGCTGCGGCAAGGTCGACGATCCCGCCTCCTGCCTGCGCCGCTCGCTGAAGGAGCGGATCGACGCGATCCAGCAGGTCGCCGGCCCGGACATGATCGGCCGGATCATGGCGATGCATGCGCTGATGCGCGCCAACAAGGCGGTGCTGCTTGCGCAGGCGACCGAGGCGCCCGAGCAGCCGATGCGCGTCGATCTCAGCTCGCCGGGCTTCCGCATGGTGCCGGACGGGGCGCCGAAAACGCGCCGGGCGGAGCGCTTCACCTATGCGCTCGACGAGCGCGAGATCGGCTTTTCCGGGCCGGCCCTGTTCACCAGCAGTCGGCGCAGCTGGAACTGGGACAGCGGACGGACCAATCTGCCGAGCGGGCTCTACGCCATCGCCGAGGTGACGATCCTGCTCGCCGATCCGGCGCTGAAGTATCCGGACGACATGAGTACCGGCGCGGTCCAGGAAAAGATCGACTATGTCGAGGCTGCCTGGAGCCACCGCTCCTCCGATTCCGAATGGGTGCGGCGTCCGCCGCTTCCGGCGGAGTCGGTGCATGAGATGAGCTCGCTCTGCCCGCGCCGCCCGGCCTGGCTGGATGTGCAGGCGGTCAAGGCGGCGAAGCCGTCGCGGCCGTTCTCGATGAACAATATCCGTGAAGATGTGGAGCGAGCGATGCGCGGCTCCGGCTCGACGAAGCCTTAGCCACGTTCAGCCAGCCAGGCGCGGCGGCGCTGGACCATCGTGACGAGGCCGGCGCTCCAGCGCGCACGGCCCCAGCAGGGGAAACCGCGGCGGTTGAGGCGGCGCGCGATATCGGCGGGGTCCTCGATGCCAACAGCGACGAGCTGATCGACCAGCGCCCCGGCAGCCTCGACGAAAACGGCAAAAAGCGCGCGGTCCAGCCTGCGCTCCTCGCCAGCACGCAATCGGCCGGGCTCGCGCCCGGCCGAAACCGTCTGCATATGGTCTACACGTGCGAGAATTCAGCGTACTCCCTGACCAAAGCTGGGCTCGACCGCGTTGGGCGAGAGCATCACAGCATTGGGGTGGCCGCCCTCGAACAGGGCGAAGCGGACTGCATCCTTCTTGTCGCGGAAGATGCCCTCCGACTGGCCTTCGAGATCGCGCGCGACCCAGAAGCCGCTCTTCGACTGGCCGACAAGGAACAGGTGGCTGGTGTTATCGGATTGCGACTGGAGAGGCATGGCTTGGCCCATGATGGCGACACTCAGTTCGGCATCATCAGCCAGGTGCGCAGGGCGACCAGGCCGGCCGCAATCAGCATCATCAGCGCCAGCACGGCCAGTTCCGCCGCCAGGATTCCGACCTGCGGCCGCTTGTTCGCAACGCTGCGATAGACGGCGCGGGCGCGGCGCTGGTGGCTGGGATAGGCGTGGGTGACATCAATCGTCATATCGACCTCCATCGATGCCGGAGATGTAGGTCTGGCCCCGGTAAGCTCGCCATGCGGAAGATGGCGCGGCGCATAAGGCCGGCATAAAGGCTGCTTGCGCGCAGCCCGCATCCCTGCGATGGCCGGCGCATGAGCGAAGAGCCCAAGGACGAGCGCAAGACGATCGCGATCTATGTCGACGCCGATGCCTGCCCGGTGAAGCCCGAGATCTACCGGGTGGCCGAGCGGCACCGGCTCAAGGTCTTCGTCGTCTCCAACAGCTTTCTCAACGTGCCGCGCGAGAGCTGGATCGAGCGCATCATCGTCTCCGACGGGTTCGATGCGGCCGATGACTGGATCGCCGAGCGGGTGGGGCGCGGCTCGATCGTGATCACCGCCGATATCCCGCTGGCCGATCGCTGCATCAAGGCCGGTGCCGACGTCATCGGGCCGACAGGCAAGCCCTTCACCGAGGCCTCGATCGGCATGGCGCTGGCGACGCGCGACATGATGGAGGACCTGCGGGCAGCCGGCGCGGTGACCGGCGGCCCGAAGCCGTTTTCGCAGAAGGATCGTTCGGCCTTCCTGCAGGCGCTGGACCTGGCGATCCAGCGGCTGAAGCGGGCTGGTTTTTCAGGCTAGAGCATTCGGAAATGCTCTAAATGTCGCCGAAATCGCCGCCGCGGCCCTTGCCCGAGGCAAAGCGGCCGGCGCCCGCCGCGCCCTCGGTCGCGATCGTCTGGACACCGCCGGCCCATTCTCGCGCCAGTGCATCGCGAACCGGGAGCCGATGACCGGCAATGGCGCTGCGGCGGTCGGCGAGCATCGCGCCCTGCGGGAAACGGGCGATCTCCTGTGCCATCGCCTCGGCGGCAGCGCGCGCCTCGCCCTTCGGTACGAGCGTCTCGCACAGGCCAATGCGCAGGGCTTCCTCGGCCGGCACCTTGCGGCCGGTCATGATGATCTCGAGCGCGCGGCCCTGGCCGACGAGGCGGGGCAGGCGCACCGTGCCGCCATCGATCAAAGGGATGCCCCAGCGCCGGCAGTAGACGCCGAAATAAGCGTCCTCCGCCATGACACGGATATCGCACCAAAGCGCGAGCTCCATGCCGCCGGCGACGGCCGGCCCCTCGACGGCGGCGATGAGCGGTTTCGACATCTCCAGCCGCGAGGGGCCCATCGGCCCGCGCGGGAGCGGGCCGCCGTCCGCGGGAAAGCCGAGGCCCTCGACGATCTCCTCGCGGAAGCGCTGGGGATCGGTGAAGGCCTGTGCGTATTTCAGGTCCCAGCCGGCGCAGAAGGCGCCGCCTTCGCCCCAGAAGACGATCGCATGGGTCTCGGGATCGGCGTCGAGCTGCTGGAACGCCTCGGTCAGCGCAATCGCACTCTCCGGATCCATGGCGTTGCGCGCTTCGGGGCGGCTATGGATCACGGTCGCGATCTTGCCGCTACGCTCGATGCGGATGCTCATGACGGCACACCTCCCTGCTTTGTCGCTAATTCAAGGCTAGCGCGACATTGATGGCCATAGCCGGCGCTGGACGCATGACGCCTTTGCTCGTAATGGTCCCGCCAAGTCCGTTCCCCAAATCGGGCCGCTGGGAGGAATTTCATGTCGATCACCCGCCGTTCCACGCTCGGCCTCGTCGCCGGCGCCGTCTTCGCTCCGGCCATCGCGCGGGCGCAGAGCTTTCCGACAAAGCCGATCAGCCTGGTCGTGCCCTATCCGGCCGGCGGCCCGACCGACGCGATCGCCCGTTTCGTGGCGCAGGACCTTTCGACCTCGATCGGCCAGAACGTGCTGGTCGAGAACCGCGCCGGCGCTTCGGGTGCGGTCGGCACGCGCGCCGTCGCCCATGGCGCCGCCGATGGCTACACGATCGTGTTCGGCAACAACCAGACGCATGGCAACAACATGTTCCTGTTGAAGGAGCCGGGCTATGACGCGGTCAAGGATTTCGCGCCGCTCGCCGGCGTCGGCGCCTTCGAGCATGCCTTTGTGGTGCGCAATGATTTGCCGGCGAAGAACATCTCGGAGCTGATCGCGCTGGCCAAGGCCGATCCGGAGAAGCTGAACTACGGCTCGACGGGCATCGGCTCCGGCTCGCATCTCGCCATGGAGCTGTTCATGCAGCGCACCGGCATCAAGATGACGCATGTGCCCTTCCGCGGCGCGGCGCCGCTGGTGCAGGAGATCATCGGCGGGCGCATCGACATCGCCAACTCGACGCTGCCGAGCGTGCTCGAGCAGATCAATGCCGGCTCGCTGCGAGCGCTGGCGATCGCGAGCCCGGAGCGCAACCCCTACGCCAAGCAGATCCCGACCCTGCGCGAGCAGGGCGTCACCAATGCCGACGCGGATTCCTGGGCGGCCTTCTTCGCCCCGGTCGCGACGCCGCAGCCGATCCTCGACCAGCTCTCGAAGGCGATCATCGCCTCGCTCGCCAAGCCGGAGATCACCAAGTCGATCCTCAATCTCGGCTTCACGCTGAAGGTGCGCGATCCGGCGGCCTTCAAGCCCTATCACCTCCAGGAAATCGCAACCTGGAAGCAGATCATCGCAGATGCCGGCGTGAAGGCGGAGTGACCTCGATCATCGGACCGGATGTCGTATCCGGTCCGATGATCTAGCTTCTTGTTTTCTAAGGCGTTCCACCGTCACACTGGACAAGCGCCGGAGCTGCGTCGATCCATCATCGGGAACTCCGCGCTGCGATGGATCCCCCGCGCTCCACTTCGCTCCAGCCGGGATGACGGTGTGTCCCGACTGACTGGTTGAAGCCTGGAGTCCCCGCCATGAACCTGATGCCTCATCTCGCTGCCCGGGTTGAGGCCGGGCGGCCCGTGCGTGTCGCCCTGATCGGAGCCGGCAAGTTCGGCTCGATGTTCCTGTCGCAAGTGCCGCATATCAAAGGGCTCGAGGTGGCAGTCATCGCCGATCTCGACCCGGAGCGGGCGAAGCATGCCTGCCGCCAGGTCGGCTGGGACGAGGCGCGGATCGCCGCGACGCGCTTCATCGCCGATGGCGTCGAGGCCGCCTCGCTCGACGGTGTCGAGGTGGTGATCGAGGCGACCGGCCATCCGGCCGCGGGGGCGCACCACGCGCTCGCCGCGATCACAGCCGGCAAGCATGTCGTCATGGTCAATGTCGAGGCCGACGTGCTCGTCGGCCCCGTGCTCGCCGCCAAGGCGCGCGCTGCCGGCGTGGTCTATTCGATGGCCTATGGCGATCAGCCCGCGCTCGTCGCCGAGATGGTCGACTGGGCTCGCGCCACGGGCTTCACTGTTGCGGCCGCGGGCAAGGGCACCAAGTATGTGCCGGCCTATCATCGCGTCACGCCTGACGATGTCTGGACCCATTACGGGCTTACGCCCGAGGCGGCGCGGGCGGCAGGGATGAACCCGCAGATGTTCAACTCCTTCCTCGACGGCACCAAATCCGCGATCGAGATGGCGGCGATCGCCAATGCCTGCGGGCTCGACGTGCCGGAGGCCGGCCTCGGCTTCCCGCCCTGCGGTGTCGACGATCTCGCCCATGTGCTCAGGCCGAAGGCGGTCGGCGGGCATCTCGAGCGGGATGGGATGGTCGAGGTCGTGTCCTCGCTGGAGCGCGATGGCAGGCCGGTCTTCCGCGACCTGCGTTGGGGCGTCTATGTCGTGCTCAAGGCACCGAACGACTATGCCGCCGCCTGCTTCAGGCAATATGGGCTGCCGACCGATTCAACCGGGCAATATGCCTCGATGTACAAGCCCTTCCACCTGATCGGGCTCGAACTTTCGATCTCGGTGCTGAATGCGGCGCTTCGCGGCGAGCCGACCGGCGCGACACGCTACTGGCGGGGCGACGCGGTCGCGACCGCCAAGCGCGACCTCAAGGCAGGCGAGACGCTCGACGGCGAGGGCGGCTACACGGTCTATGGCCGCTTGATGCCGGCACAGGCCAGCAAGGCGGTGGGCGGCCTGCCGATCGGCCTGGCGCATGGCGTGACGCTCGTGCGCGATGTGGCGCAAGGGCAGGTGGTGACCGGCGCGGATGTCGAACTCGACGAGGCGCAGCCGATCGTTTCACTTCGGCGTGAGCTGGAAGCAACGGAGTGGTGAGCGGGCGCGTTTTCGTCCACTGACGTTCACCGGAACGACAGGGAGACCTCGATGCACCGCACCGCCCTTGCCATTCGCGTCAGCCTCGCGCTCGCAATTTCGGCCTTCATGCTGCCGGCTGTCGCCCAGCAGCGTTTTCCCTCGAGCGCGGGCGACCTCGTCGTCGAGACGGTCGCGAGCGGGCTCGAGCACCCCTGGGGCTTGGCCTTCCTGCCCGACCGGCGCATGCTGGTGACCGAACGGCCGGGGCGGCTGCGGCTGGTCTCGGCCTCCGGCGAGATCTCGCGGCCGATCACCGGCGTGCCCAATGTGGTCGCGCGCGGGCAGGGCGGGTTGCTCGATGTCGTGCTCGATCCGAATTTCGCGCAGAACCGGACGCTCTACCTGTCCTTCGCCGAGCCGCGCGCCGGCGGCAACGGCACCAGCGTGGCCAAGGCCAGGCTCAGCGCCAACGGCACGGCGCTGGAGGGGCTCAACGTGATCTTCCGGCAGAGCCCGGCGATCAACAGCAACATGCATTTCGGCTCGCGGCTGGTCTTCGACCGCACAGGCGCGCTCTTCGTCACGGTCGGCGATCGCTACAGCCAGCGCGACCAGGCGCAGAATCCGGCCAACCATATCGGCAAGCTGCTGCGCATTAGCCCTGATGGCGGGCCGGCTCCGGGCAATCCGAAGAAGGAAGGCTGGGCGCCGGAGATCTGGTCGATCGGCCATCGGAACGTCCAGGGCGCTGCTCTCCATCCCGAGACAGGCCAGCTCTGGACCGCCGAACATGCAGCGCGTGGCGGCGACGAGATCAACACGCCCAAGGCCGGGCGGAACTATGGCTGGCCGGTCATCACCTACGGCATCGACTATTCCGGCGCGAAGATCGGAGAGGGAACCTCGAAGCCCGGCATGGAGCAGCCGCTATTCTACTGGGATCCGTCGATCGCGCCTTCGGGCGCGGCCTTCTATACGGGCGATGTCTGGCCGGCCTGGAAGAACTCGCTCTTCGTCGGCGCGCTCGCCGGGCAGATGCTGGTTCGGCTCTCGACCAAGGGCGAGGCGGTGACCGGCGAGGAGCGCTTGCTGGCCGGTCTCGGCGAGCGCATCCGCGATGTCCGGCAGGGACCGGACGGTTTCCTCTACCTGCTGAGCGATGACGAGAAGGGGAAGGTCCTGCGGGTGAAGCCGGCGCGGTAGGCAATCCCCATCATCAGTGCGAGGAGGCGTAGCCTTCGAAGCAGCCCAGGGGCCGTCGGGCACTGGGGCCCACCGGATCACACGTTCTCTATCAATAGTTAGAGGCGGATTCACCGATCAGGTTGATTCAACCTGATCGGATCCGGCTTTAGGTTCGCAATGACCTGAGAAGGCGCTCAGGGCCCGCAATCCCACTCGCGCTCGAGCGCGAAAACCTTGCGCTTGGCGAGTTCGCCGGTCGGTGAATAGAGGTCGCCGATATAGTATTCGGTGCCCGAGGCGTCATGCGTGGTGCGCTCGACCTGCAGCGACCAGCCGGTGCCAATCTGGTTGGCGCCGCGATAGTCGCGGTGCAGGTTGTTCGGCGAGGCCGAGGCGAGGATGCGTACGCTGTCGTCGCTCGGGCTGCAGGTCGGGCCGGCGAGCGCCGGGCTCGCGGCCGCCAGAAGGCAGCCGGCAAGCAATGCCGTTCTGATCAAGACTTGGTCTCCTTAGGCTGGGAAGCGGTGGCTAGGTGATGTCCGCCAGCCGCGTGTCGAGCGAGAGCACCGGGCACCAGTGCGGCTCGAAATCGGCGCCGAGCGGCCAGATTTGCTCCTTGAAAATATCGAGCAGCCGGGTCTGGTAGCGCTCGAACCAGGAGCGATGGCAAAGCACGAACTTGGCTGCTGCGACAATCGTCTCGCGGTCGATGATGCACAGCGGCACAATCTCAGGATGCCGTTCGAGGTAGTTTTGCACAGCAACCGCCAAGGTCGGGTAGCCCGGGTGGAGCATATCGTCGAGGACGATCAGCCCGCCATCCGAGAGGCAGGCGGTGGCGAGTTCGAGGTCCTTGGTCAGCGCGGTGCGCGAATGGTCGCCGTCGATATGGACGAGCCGCAACTTTCGGCCGCCGGCATGGCCCAGCAGCTCGGCCGGAGCCATCGTGCCGGCATCGGCTTTGATCGTGACACGGCGTTCCGGCGCGATGCCGTGGGTCAGCAAATTGGCCTCGAAGCGTTCTTTCACGCCCGTGTCGGGCCATTCGAATACGTCGATGGCGAGCGCGACCTCGCCGGGCTCCAGCGCGTGCGCGAGCGCGATGAAGAAGCGGCCCTCGAACGTGCCGATCTCGGCGACCGGTCCAGTGACGCCCTCCGCCGTCTGCAGCCGCAGCAACCTTGTGCAGACCGCCGCGGCGAAGCGGGAGGACATGCCGACGACGCGGTGATAGCCCTCGGCGAGATAGGTCTCGACGGCGGGATGCTCGGAGGAGGGGATCGGCGCCATCGATCTCAGGCCTTCGCCTGGAAGATGAAGAAGGCGCCGGCCGCGATCAGCGCGAAGCCGATAGCGTGGTTCCAGCCGAGCGGCTGTTTAAGCCAGAGCACCGAGAAACCGGCGAAGACGATCAAGGTGATGATCTCCTGCATCGTCTTCAGCTCGGCGGCCGAATAGACGGCCGAGCCGATGCGGTTGGCCGGGACAGCCAGCATGTATTCCGGCAATGCGATCATCCAGCTCGCGAAGATCGCGAGCAGGATCGCCGTGCCCTTGTAGCTGAGATGCCCGTACCAGGCGAAGGTCATGAAGATGTTCGAAGCGAACAACATGACGATGGGCAGGAGATAGGTGGTGGAGCTGATTTGCATGATGCGGCCAATTGAATGAGCTTGAACCGTAACTGTGCATTCTTGTCACCGATAGGGCGGGCTCGGCCTTGGCGCGGCTTCTTCGACAGAATGATGATCGTCCGCGCTGGCCCTGGCCGCCCTTTCCACGTCGCACGCAACCACATGGTTAACCTCTCTTAACCCCTGCGCCCTAGATTCGCGGCAATCCTTAGATTCGGTGGGGTTCATGCGCGCGCTCAGACTGGCACTTCCGCTCCTTCTCGCAGCTACGACCGCTCATGCGGATTTCGACGACTGTGTCGCCGGGCTGCGCTCGGCGGCAGCGGCCAAGGGCGTCTCCGGGGCCACGTTCGATCGTGCTATGGCGGGCGTCACGCCCGACATGAAGGTGATCGAGGCGATGAACAACCAGCCGGAGTTCAAGACGCCGATCTGGGACTATCTCGGCACGCTGGTCGACGACGAAAAGGTCGCTGAAGGGCGCAACATGCTGCGCCAATATGGCTCGGTGCTGGCCGCGGCCGAGCAGCGCTTCGGTGTCGACCGGCATACGATCGTCGCGGTCTGGGGCGTCGAGAGCGATTTCGGCAAGGCACGGGGCAAGATGCCGCTGGTGCAGGCGCTTTCGACCGGCGCCTGCCTGGCACCGCGCCGCAACGCCTTCTTCAAGGGCGAGTTGATCGCGACCCTGCAGATCATCCAGCGTGGCGACCTTAAGGCCGACCGGCTCTTCGGTTCCTGGGCCGGCGCCTTCGGCCATACCCAGTTCATCCCCTCGACCTATTTGCGGCTCGCCGTCGATGGCGACGGCGACGGGCGGCGCGACCTGGTCGACTCGGTCGCCGATGCGCTGCATTCGACCGCGAATTTCATGGACAAGGCCGGCTGGGTCACCGGCGCGACCTGGGGCTACGAGGTGCGCGTGCCGAATGGCTATTCTGGTCCGGCCGGGCGGAATCCGAAGCACCCGGTCTCGTCCTGGGCGGCGCGCGGCATCGTCAAATATGACGGCTCGCCGCTCTCGGGCACGGGCAATGCCGGGCTGCTGATGCCTGCCGGACGCAACGGCCCCGCCTTTCTCGTCTTCAAGAACTATGATGCCGCCTACAGCTATAACGGCGCCGATTCCTATGCGCTGGCGATCTCGCTGCTCTCCGACCGCATCCGCGGCCGGCCCGGCGTGCAGGCGGATTGGCCGACCGATGACCCGCCGCTCTCGCGCGAGCAGCGCCGCGAATTGCAGCGCCTCCTGATCGCGCGCGGCTATGATGTCGGCGAGCCCGACGGTGCCGTCGGTTCGTTGACGCGCAACGCGATCAAGCAGGTCGAGGCCCAGATCGGCATGCAGCAGACCGGCCGGCCGGGCGCGAAGGTGCTCAGGGCGCTCAAAGGCCGCTGATCGGTCGCATCACCAAAGCGAAATTGCGTGGCGCGCGGTTCTCGGGCCTGATTGCCGCCGACGCCACCAGCGCAAGGCCCGACATGACCCGCCGCCTGATCTCCACCGGTTCGCCGTTCGAGCGCAGCTTCGGCTATTCGCGCGCCGTGATCGACGGCGATCTCGTCTTCGTCTCCGGCACCACGGGCTACGACTACGCCACCATGACCATGCCCGAGGACCCGGCCGAGCAGGCACGCAACATCTTCCGCACCATCGGCAATGTGCTGGCCGAGGCCGGCTCGTCCCTCGCGCAGGCGGTGCGGGCGCAGTATTTCGTCACCGACCGAGCCTATTGCGAGCCCGTGCTGACGGTCTGTGGCGAGGTCTTCGGCGAGATCAGGCCGGCTGCGGGCATCTATGTCATCGCCGGGCTGCTCAGGCCGGAGATGAAGGTCGAAATCGAGGTCACGGCACGGCTGAAAGTCTGAGCCCTCCCGGCATTGCGCCTCCATCGCAACGATGCTGGTATATCTCTTGCTAGAACCATAGCAGCCGCGCACGGCGCGGGCTTGTCCAATGCAGGGGAGATGCGGGATGAAACTCAATCGCCGTGAACTATTGGCCGGAACTGCGGCAGTTGCTGCAAGCAGTTTCGGCGGATTTTCGGTACGTGCTCAAGCGCGCAGCAGCACGCTGCGCTTCATCCCCTCGACACCGCTGCCCTCGCTCGATCCGATCGTGGCGACGAGCTATGTCATCCGCAATCACGGCTATCTGATATATGATACGCTGTTCGCGACCGACAGCCAGTTCCGCATCCAGCCGCAAATGGTGCAGAACTGGGAGACTGCGCCGGATGGTCTGCGCTGGACCTTCCACCTGCGTGACGGGCTGAGCTTCCATGATGGTCAGCCGGTGAGGGCGCAGGACTGCATCGCCTCGATCAAGCGCTGGTCGGCCCGCGACGCCTTCGGCCAGACCTTCGCTACCTTCGTCGAAGGCTATGATGTGGTCGACCAGCGCACCTTCGCTGTGCGGCTGAAGAAGCCCTTCCCGATGCTGCCGGACGCGCTCGGCAAGCTCTCGTCGAACGTGCCCTTCATCATGCCCGAACGCGTGGCGATGACCGAGCCGACCAAGAACATCACCGAGGCGATCGGCTCCGGCCCCTGGCGCTTCATGGACAAGCAATGGGTCCCCGGCCAGAACGCGATCTACGAGCGCTTCGCCGCCTACAAGCCGCGTGAGGAGGCCCCGTCCTGGGCCGCCGGTGGCAAGGTCGCCAAGATCGACCGGATCGAATGGCTGGCGCTGACCGAGGTCGCGGCCGCGTCAGGCGCGCTGATGCAGGGCGAGGTCGACTGGTATGAGCAGCCGCCGGTCGACCTGCTGCCGATGCTCAAAGGCAATCCCGACATCGCCATCGAGAACGTGCCGCTCGGGCTCATCCTGCTGATGCGCTTCAACCACCAGCAGCCGCCCTTCAACAATCCCGGCATCCGCCGGGCGGTGATGATGGCGATCAACCAGGCCGACTACATGGAGGCGGTCGTCGGCAACAAGGACTACTATCAGGAGTGCAAGACCTTCTTCACGCCGGGCTCGCCGATGTCGACCGGGGCGGGCGGCCAGGCCGCGCTCGGCAACAATGTCGAGAAGGCCAAGGCGATGCTGCAGGAGGCCGGCTACAAGGGCGAGAAGGTGCTGCTGCTGGCACCGGCCGACCAGCCGATCGCCTACAACCAGTGCCTGGTGACGCAGGAACTGCTCAAGAAGCTTGGCATGACCGTCGATCTCGTCGCGACCGACTGGGCGAGCTTCATCGGGCGGCGCTCCAATCGCGGCCTGCCCGATCAGGGCGGCTGGTCGCTGTTCCACACGCTCTGGTCCGGCGCCGACGTGCTCAATCCGGCGCTGCATCCGTTGCTGCGCGCCAATGGCTCGGCCGCCTGGTTCGGCTGGCCGGACGACCCGACGCTGGAAGGCCTGCGCGACCAGTGGATCGCCACGCCCGACGCGGCCAAGCAGAAGGAGCTCGCGGCGGCGATCGAGACCCGCGCCTTCGAGACCGTGCCCTATGCGCCCGGCGGGCTGGTGCAGCAGCCGATGGCCTATCGCAAGAGCCTGACCGGCATGGTGCTCTCGCCGGTGCAGTTCTTCTGGAACATGGAGAAGAAGGCCTGAGGCTGCCTGCTATGTCTACTGGCGTCGCCGTCTGACGCGGCTGTTTGAGGTTCCGGTGCTCGCGGCTCGATGCCCGCTCCGCTCCGGTTCTCGACGGCCACGCCAGCCGGCCCGCGCCAGTAAATTCTCAAACAGGTTCCGCGATCATCGGACCGGATTTCGTATCCGGTCCGATGATCCAGCTTCCTGTTTTCGCATCGGCTTTTCCGAAAACCGCAACCCACTTTTCGGGCCGATGCGCCAGGCGCGGGGCCGTGGCTCGCGAGATGGTTTACAGCGCCCCGAAGCGGGGCCATCCTCTCCGACAAGGCGACACAACAAGCCGTCAGGGAGGTGGACCATGTGCCGGATCTTCTCGGCCCAGACCGCGGATCGCTACGCCTATCAGACGCGCTCGATCCGGCTCGGCGGGCATGCGACCTCGATACGGCTCGAAGCGGCCTTCTGGGACATCCTCGAAGAAATCGCGATGCTGCAGGGCGTCACGCTCGGGCGCTTCCTGAGCAAGCTGCATGACGAGGTGCTGGAATTCCAGGAGGAGGAGATGAACTTCACCTCGCTCCTGCGCTGTGCCTGCCTGACTTACCTTGCCGAGGTGCGCGGGCAGGAGGACGACAATGACAGGCTGCGGCGCGAGGCCGTGCAGGCCTTCCACACGGCAGCGGAATAGGGCGGTTCGGGGAATGATCCCGATCTGTTTTGAATTGTAGTAGTCCTATACTACCCGCTCCGGAGAAGCCGCTCCTAAGCTCGATCGACCTGAACAGACGAGGTCGCGAGCATTGCCTTCCCATATGGACGAGCGCACGCCGCGCTGGCGCCGTGCGAGCACCAGGCCGAGCGGTCTGGCAGTTGCAACCGCCATCAACGCCGTCCTCATTTTCGGCGGAGCGCTGCCCGTTGCGGCGCAGGAACTCGACCCGACCAAGGCGAAGGCGCAGTTCCTCTCGAGCTGCGGCGTCTGCCACACCGCCGAGAAGGGCGGGGCCAACCGGCAGGGGCCCAATCTCTACGACATCATCGGCAAGCCGGCCGCGGCCCGCGACGACTTCAAGTTCTCCGAAGCGCTGAAGAGCTCCGGCTTCGTCTGGGACGAAGCCATGCTCGACCGCTGGATCGAGGATGCCGCTGCCGTGCGGCCGGGCACGATCATGGCCTACCGGCAGCGCGATGCCGAGCGGCGCAGGCTGGTCATCGCCTATCTCAAATCCCTTGCCGAGCCGAAATAGGAGCCCGCGCGTGGCCAAAGCCATCCATATGATGATCCGCGTGCTCGATGAGGGGCGCTCGCTCGCCTTCTACGAGACGGCGTTCGGCCTGAAGACCGCCGATCGCTTCGCCTTCGAGGGCTTCACGCTGGTCTATCTGCGCAATCCGGCGGCCGATTTCGAGATCGAGCTGACGATCAATCACGACCGCAAGGAGCCTTACGCGCCCGGCGACGGCTATGGCCACGTCGCCTTCGCGGTGGAGGATCTCGAAGCCGAACACGCGCGCCTGAGCGCGGCCGGGCTCTCTCCCAATCCAATCAAGGAGTTCCATCGCGAGGGCGCGCTCCTCGCCAAGTTCTTCTTCATCCAGGATCCCGACGGCTACAAGATCGAGGTCCTCCAGAAGCACGGCCGCTACCGCTAGATCATCGGACCGGATATCCCGGTCTGATGATCTAGCTCTTTGTTTTGCATCGGATTTTCTCGAAAAGCGCAATCCGCTTTTCGAGCCGATGCGCCAGAGCCGGATGATCTCAGGTCGGGCGACCTGAAATCTGAATCCGTCTCTCAACCAGGAGCTGGAGCACGATGTCGTCCGAAAACCGGATCCCACATTTCGGCATCGCGCTCTAGCGCAGGCTTGGCCGGCGCAGCGGGGAAACGCGCCGGAAGAACGGGAGGAGACCATGGCAACATTGCATGAAGCCGCATCGACGGCGGCGATGGACCGTCGCCGTTTCATTGCCGGGACGGGGGCCGCCGCGATCGCGATCTCAGGCGGCGCGCTGATCCATGCCGGCGAGGCCTGGGGGCTGGAGGTGAAGACGCTCAAGCCGCAGACCATGCTGACCCTGATCAAGCTGGCGCGGGACATCTATCCGCATGACCGGCTGGCCGATCGCTTCTACGCGATCGCGATGAAACCCTATGACGAGAAGGCGGCAAAAGACGCGGCCGTGAAGGGCGATATCGAGCGCAGCGTCGCCGAGCTCGATGCCGCTGCAATGAAGCAGCACAAGGCGCCCTATGCGCTGGTCGGCTGGGAGAGCCAGCGCGTCAACCTGCTGCGCCCCATCCAGAAGGGCAAGTTCTTCCAGGGCGTGCGCTCCGGCCTCGTCGTCTCGCTCTACAACCAAAAGGATGTCTGGGCGCTATTCGGCTACGAGGGCGAGAGCGCCTCGAAGGGCGGCTACATCGCCCGCGGCTTCGGCGACATCGCCTGGCTCTGAAAAACAAGAACGACGGAGGGAACAGCCATGGCTGCGACATTCAATCAGAACGACGATTCCGTCGTCGTGATCGTGGGCTCCGGAGCGGGCGGCGGCACGCTCGCCACCGAGCTCGCGCTCAAGGGCATCAAGGTGGTCTGCCTCGAGGCGGGCAAGCGCCACGAGATCGAGGATTTCCTCAACGACGAATGGGCGTCCTTCGCCCAGCTCGCCTGGACAGACATGCGTACGACCTCGGGCTCCTGGCGGGTCGCGCGCGATTTCGCCAACCTGCCGGCCTGGATCGTCAAGGCGGTGGGCGGCTCGACCGTGCACTGGGCCGGCGCCTCGCTGCGCTTCCAGCCGCACGAATTCAAGGCGCGCAGCACCTATGGCGCGCTCAAGGGCGCGAACCTGCAGGACTGGCCGATCGATCTGGCCGAGATGGAGCCCTGGTACGCCAAGGCCGAGGATCGCATGGGCGTGACCCGCACCAACGGCATTCCCGGCCTGCCCGGCAACAACAATTTCAAGGTGCTGGAGAAGGGTGCCAGGGCGATCGGCTACAATCAGGTCCATACCGGGCGGATGGCGATCAATTCCGAGCCCCGGGACGGTCGCGGCGCCTGCCAGCAGATCGGCTTCTGCTTCCAGGGCTGCAAATCCGGTGCGAAATGGTCGACGCTCTATGCCGAGATCCCGAAGGGGGAGGCGACCGGCAATCTCGAGGTCCGGCCGGAATCCTTCGTCCAGAGGATCGAGCATGATGCTTCGGGCAAGGTCACCGGCGTGGTCTATCGCGACGGCAAGGGCGTGCAGCAGCGCCAGAAGGCGCGGATCGTCGCCGTCGCCGGCAACTCGATCGAAAGCCCGCGGCTCCTGCTGAACTCGTCCTCGAACATGTTCAAGGACGGGCTCGCCAACTCCTCCGGCCAGGTCGGCAGGAACTACATGCGACACATGACCGGCTCGGTCTACGGCGTCTTCGACAAGCCGGTGAGGATGTGGCGCGGCACGACCATGGCCGGCATCGTCCAGGACGAGGCGCATCACGATCCCAAGCGTGGCTTCGTCGGTGGCTACGAGCTGGAGACCCTGTCGATCGGCCTGCCGTTCATGGCAGCCTTCCTCGATCCCGGCTCCTGGGGGCGGGAGTTCACCACCGCGCTCGACTCCTATGAAAACATGGCCGGGATGTGGATCGTCGGCGAGGACATGCCGCAGGAGAGCAACCGCATCACCCTCTCAGACAAGAAGGACAAGGGCGGCATGCCGGTCGCCAATGTCCATTTCGACGACCATCCCAACGACATAGCCATGCGCAACCACGCCTATGCGCAGGGCGCGGCGATCTATGGGGCGGTCGGCGCGACGCGGACCTTCCCGACCACGCCCTATCCCTCGACGCATAATCTCGGCACCAACCGGATGTCCGAGAAGCCGCGTGACGGTGTCGTGAACAAGTTCGGCCAGAGCCACGACATCAAGAACCTGTTCGTCTCCGATGGCAGCCAGTTCACCACCGGCGGGGCCGAGAATCCGACACTGACCATCGTCGCGCTGGCGCTGCGCCAGGCCGACCATATTGCGAAGCAGATGGCGCAAAGGACAGTATAGGTCGCGAACAGGTCCAAGCCGCCGGCCTTTTCCCCTGCCGGCGCGGATGGCGGTGCCCGGTCTCCCTCCCGGCCGGGCATCGTCATGTCCGGGCACCGGGGATGCCTTGCGGGCAAGCTCCTTCTTCCGCAGGCGAAGCCGGCTTTGCTTGCGCTCGGGCGCGCCGCCTCGTAATCACCCCGCACGGCCTGTCTGGCCGATCACAATCACAAAACGCGTGCGAGGCGACCCATGGCGACCCATAAGCTCCTGCTCCTGCCGGGTGACGGCATCGGCCCCGAGGTGACCGGCCAGGTCGAGAAGATCGTCGGCTGGTTCGAGAAGCAGGGCCTTGCCTCCTTCTCGCTCGAGCGCGGCCTTGTCGGCGGCGCCGCCTATGACGCCCACAAGCAGGCGATCTCGGAAGGCGACATGAAGCTGGCCCAGGAGGCCGATGCCGTGCTGTTCGGCGCGGTCGGCGGGCCGAAATGGGCGGATGTGCCCTATCAGCACCGCCCGGAGGCCGGCCTGCTCAGGCTGCGCAAGGATCTCGGCCTGTTCGCCAACCTGCGTCCGGCAATCTGCTATCCGGCCCTGGCCTCGGCTTCGTCGCTGAAGCCCGAGATGGTCGAGGGGCTCGACATCCTGATCGTGCGCGAGCTCACCGGCGGCGTCTATTTCGGCGAGCCGAAGGAAATCGTCACGCTGGAGGACGGCTCCAAGCGCGGCATCGACACGCAGCTCTACACCACGCCGGAAATCGAGCGCATCGCCCGCGTCGCCTTCGAGCTGGCGCGCACGCGCCGCAACAAGGTCTCTTCGGCCGAGAAGCACAACGTCATGAAGACCGGCGTGCTCTGGAAGCAGACGGTCACGGCGCTGCATGCCAAGGACTACAAGGATGTCGAGCTCGAGCATGTGCTCGCCGATAATTGCGCGATGCAGCTGGTGCGCTGGCCGAAGCAGTACGATGTCATCGTCTGCGACAACCTGTTCGGCGACATTCTGTCAGACGTCGCGGCGATGCTGACCGGCTCGCTCGGCATGCTGCCCTCGGCTTCGCTCGGTGCGGAAGACCCCGCCACAGGCAAGCGCAAGGCGCTGTACGAGCCCGTCCATGGCTCGGCTCCGGACATCGCCGGCAAGGGCCTCGCCAACCCGATCGCGATGATCGGCTCCTTCGCGATGGCGCTGCGCTATTCCTTCGGCGCCGGCGAAGCGGCCGACCGCCTGGAAGGCGCGATTGCCGACGTGCTGGGATCCGGCACCCGCACCAAGGACATTGCCGCGCCCGGCGCCAACGCCGTCTCGACCACCGAGATGGGCGACGCGATCATCAAGGCGCTGGAAGCGCGCGGCTGAGGTTGCCTCTACCCTCCTGGAGAGACGGTGTCGCCGAGGCGGCTGTTGAGGAAAGGGTCGCGTCAGCGGCTCTTTTCTCGTTTATGGCCCAGGTCCTTCCCTCATCCGTCAGCGCTTCGCGCTGCCACCTTCTCCCCCGAGGGGAGAAGGTGACCGCCTCTCCCCCTCGTGAATTGGCGTGCCAGCGGCTGATGCACTAAACTGCCTTCACCGAAACGGAGCATGTCCGTCAAATGCTGATCAAACGCCGCCTGGGCTGGGAAATGCCCGAGAGCCAGGCCACGCCTGAATCCGTCTTCTTCAACCGCCGCTCCTTCCTCGGGGCTGCGACAGGCCTGGTCGCCGGCGCAGCGCTGCCGCAGATCGCCGCTGCAGAGGGCGATCCGACGCTCGATCTCTACCCGGCCAAGCAGAACCCGGCCTATACGCTCGACCGGCCGGTGACCGAGGCGGAGCTGGCGGCCAACTACAATAATTTCTACGAGTTCGGCACGTCGAAGGATGTGGTCGGCGCGGCCAAGCGCCTGCAGCCGCGGCCCTGGACGATCTCGATCGACGGCATGGTCGAGAAGCCCTTCGAGATCGGCTTTGACGACCTGATCCGCAAGGTGACGCTGGAAGAGAGGCTCTATCGCTTCCGCTGCGTCGAGGCCTGGTCGATGGCCGTGCCCTGGACCGGCTTCACGCTGAAATCGCTGGTCGAGCTGGCCAAGCCGCAGAGCGGGGCGAAATACGTCAAGTTCGAGACCTTCATGAACCCGCGCGTCGCGCCGGGTCAGTCGCAGCGCTGGTATCCCTGGCCCTATACCGAGGGCCTGACCATGGCCGAGGCGACCAACGACCTGGCGCTGATGGTGACCGGCATCTACGGCAAGCCGATCCCGAACCAGCATGGCGCTCCGCTCAGGCTGATCACGCCGTGGAAATACGGCTTCAAATCGGTGAAATCGATCAGCAAGATCAGCTTCGTCGCCGAGCGTCCCAAGACCTTCTGGGAAGGGCTGCAGGCGAGCGAATACGGCTTCTGGGCCAATGTGAACCCGGAGGTGGCGCATCCGCGCTGGAGCCAGGCGAGCGAGCAACTGCTCGGCTCGCGCGATCGCCGCCCGACCCTGCTGTTCAACGGCTATGCCGAGCAGGTCGCGGGGCTCTATAAGGGGCTGGAGGGCGAGAAGCTCTACATGTGAGAGACCACTTGAGAATTCGACTGGGGCGGCCCCCTGATGTGGCTGTCTGTGCTTCCGGTGCTCGCGGAGGAGATTTCCGTACCGCTCCGGATCTTGGCAGCAACGCCGGCCGCCCCGCCTCAGCGAACTCGCAAACGGTCTCCGGCCTCGCCGGTTTAGAGAAGATGCGATGAGCCCGGGATATTGCCTGTTCGACACCGCGATCGGCGAGTGCGCACTCGTCTGGGACGGCGAGCGCATCATCGGCGCGCAATTGCCGGAGCAGGACGAGGCAAGGGCGCGCAAGCGCCTGGCGCAACGCTGTGCCGATGCGGTCGAAGCGCTGCCGCCGCCCTTCGTCGAGCAGGCGATCGTCGCGATCAGGGCGCTACTCTCAGGCGAGCGGCGCGATCTCTCCACCCTGCCGATCGACATGTCCGGCACGCCTGAGTTCAACCGCAAGGTCTATGATGTTGCGCTCGCGATCCCGCATGGCGAGACGCTGACCTATGGCGAGGTCGCGGCGCGGATCGGCGAGCCTGGCGCGGCGCGTGCGGTCGGAGTGGCGCTGGGCCAGAACCCGATTCCGATCATCGTGCCCTGCCATCGCGTGCTGGCGGCCAATGGCAAGACCGGCGGCTTCTCGGGCGGCGCCGGCGTCGAGACCAAGCTGCGCATGCTCACGATCGAGAAGGCGCGCACCAGCGCAGCGCCTGGCCTGTTCGACGACCTGCCGCTCGCGGCAAGGCCGCGCTGAAGCGCATCCTGACACGATAGCCCGCGATAATGTTCGCCCAGTCGCGAGCAGGGACGGCTTGCGATCCTGCCGCGGGGGCATGGCTCGAGACATGGCCTGCCAAAGCCCGGTGTTAGCGCTGAAGCGTGTTTGAGCAGGCAAGAAAAAAGGCCGGCGTCCCGAAGGAGCCGGCCTTGAAGTTTGAAACATCCGGCGCGAACGCCAAACATCTCAGAGGGGAACGGCTGGAACGAACTCAACGCCGGGAGGAGATTGCGGAGCCCGTTCCGAACAACCGTGATTGCTATATCGGGCAGCAGCTGCCTTTTTGCAATGCAGCATTTCTTGGGTCCGTCATGCGCTGTTTGCATGACCTAACGTCAACTGCCTGAAATATCTGCTTAAATGATTGAGAAATATGCGTTCGGCGCAGCGCGGGCGGGTGGCTTGGAAAGGTGGCCGACTAAAAAATAAAGACCGTCTCCCGATTTCGAACGCAGGTGTTCAAAATCGGGAGGCGGTTGTCATCAGGCCGTGATGGATTTCGTCTCGGCGAGGCGCCGCTGGACTCAGTAGGTCCAGCGCTGCGCCTTCTGGATCAGGAAGTCGCGGAAGACCTGCACGCGGGCCACCGACTTCATCTCCTCGGGATAGACGAGGTAGCTCTCGAGCTGCGGCATCTCGGTCTCGCGCATCAGCTGCACGAGCGGCGAGCCGGTCTCGATCAGGTAATCGGGCAGCACCGCGATGCCGGCGCCCGAATCGACCGCGCGCTTCATCGCCGTGATGTTGTTGACCGTGAGATGGATCGGGCGCGGGTTGCGCTGCTCGCGGCCGAGCGTGCCGAGCCAGTGCACCGCCGTCAGGTAGGATGGCGAGGTGCCGCCGAAGGTCAGCAGGCGGTGATTGTCGAGATCGTCATAGGTCTTGGGCTCGCCGAAGCGCTTGATATAGGCGGGCGAGCCATAGACGTGGAAATGCACCGTGAAGAGCTTGCGCTGGATCAGGTCCGGCTGCTGCGGCTGGCGCAGGCGAATGGCGATATCGGCCTCGCGCATCGACAGGTCGAGCTCCTCGTCGGTGAGGATGAGATCGACCTTGATGTCGGGATAGAGATCGAGGAACTCGGCCAGCCGCGGCGTCAGCCAATGGCCGCCCAGGCCGCGCGTCGCGGTTACCTTGAGCTCGCCCGACGGATGCTCGCGCGTTTCCGACAGCTGCGAGCGGGTCCGCTCCAGGCGCTGCGTCATCTCGCGCGCGGCGCGCCAGAGCAGCTCGCCCTGTTCGGTGAGGATCAGCCCGCGAGTGTGGCGATGGAACAGCGGCGCCCGCAATTCCCGCTCCAGCGCGCCGATCTGGCGGCTGACAGCGGACTGGCTCAAGCCCAGAACATCACCTGCCTTGGTGAAACTGCCTGACTCTGCGACGGTATAAAAAATCCTGATGCGGTCCCAATCCACCGCGGTTCCCCCGTTATGCGTTTATTGCATGATGGGGGGTAAAATTCTTTTCCGTCAATGGTTGCGTTGCGGGTCTGCCTATTTTTCACACCGAATATCGTGAAAAAATTCATCAACAAGCGTGATGAATCCCTTCAGCGGCCTATTCGGCGGCCTGGCGCTGCTCCGAAACATTGGCCGCGAGCCACCTTTCGGCATCGAGCGCGGCCATGCAGCCAAGACCGGCCGCGGTCACCGCCTGGCGATAGTGCTCGTCGGTGACGTCACCGGCTGCGAAGACACCGGGAACATTGGTCTGAGTCGTGCCCGGAGTGACCTCCAGATAGCCCGATTCGCGCATGGCGAGCTGGCCGGTGAAGAGCTCGGTCGCCGGCTTGTGGCCGATGGCGATGAAGACGCCGTCGGTCTTCACTTCGCTCTCGGCGCCGGTCTTGAGGTTGCGCAGGCGCAGATGCGTGACGGAGGGCGGCTGCGTGCCGCCGCAGATCTCGGCGATCTCGCTGTCCCAGATCACCTCGACCTTGGGGTGCTTGAACAGCCGGTCCTGCATCACCTTCTCCGCGCGCAGCGTATCGCGGCGATGGACCAATGTGACCTTGGAGGCGAGGTTGGCAAGATAGAGCGCCTCCTCGACCGCGGTGTTGCCGCCGCCGACGACCACGACCTCCTTGTTGCGGAAGAAGAATCCGTCGCAGGTGGCGCAGGCCGAGACGCCGAAACCCTGGAAGGCCTGCTCGGAAGGCAGGCCGAGCCACTTGGCCTGGGCGCCGGTGGCGATGATCAGCGCGTCACAGGAATAGGTCTCGCCGCCATCGCCCCAGAGACGAAAGGGGCGCTGCGAGAGATCGACCTTGGCGATATGGTCGGAGACCATCCTGGTGCCCATGTGCTCGGCCTGGGCGCGCATTTGCTCCATCAGCCAGGGGCCCTGGATCACGTCGGCGAAGCCGGGATAGTTCTCGACATCCGTGGTGATCATCAGCTGGCCGCCGGATTGGAAGCCCGAGATCAGCAACGGCTCCATCAGCGCGCGCGCGGCATAGATCGCGGCGGTGTAGCCGGCCGGGCCTGAGCCGATGATCATGACGCGGGCATGGGTATGGGCCATGGTCAACTTCCTAAAACGCGCGGCGCGCTGCCGCGTCTTCGTTCCGTCAGATACGGTCTCGCTCGCGCTGTGCAAGCCCGAGACCGCTCAAGATCAGGCGATGCCGAGCTCGGCGCGGTGCTCGAGCCAGCCCTGGCGCACTCTCTCGGCAATAATCCCGGTCGAGTCTATGGGTTGATAGCGCGCGCCTTCAAGCCGTCCCTCGAAATGATGCACAGCGCCCTGTCGTTTCAGTGCTTCGAGGAAGGTCGCGAGCTTGCCGTGGCCGCCATGCGGCTCGAAGACGAGGATCGGTGCGCCGGTCGCGGCCGCCTCGCCGATCATGTTGGTGGAATCGGCGGTGGCGACGATGGCGTCGGCATTGGCGAGCAGCGGGATATAGGGGTTGGCGCCGGTGCCGTCCCACCACCAGCCGCGATGCCTGGCGAATACGGCCGCGACCGCCTTGTCCAGCTCGGGCGAGGTGCGGCGCGAGCGCGAGCCCATCAGCGCGACGCCCGACCCTGCGAGCGCGTCCAGCGCCTCGGCGAAGCGGGCGATGTCGTGCGGTTTGAAGCTATGGTGGCGGCTGTTGCCGCCAACCAGAACGGCTGCGCGCGGGCCGGGCAGGGCGGCGATGGCGGGGGGCGGGTTCGTCCGGGCGGCCGCGAGCTGCTCGGGCGCGAGCTTGTGCGGCGAGGTCACGGTGACCAGCACGTTCTCGCCGCGCAGGCGGTCATGCTCCGGGACCCAGATCAGGTCAGCGGTTGCCGCGCCGGTGCGCGGATCCTTGAGGAAGACGGTGAAGCTGCGCCCGTTCGAGGCCTTCTTGACCGCGCGCAAATAGGCGACCGCGCGCCGGCCGGAGGCGATGACGATATCGGGAAAGGGCGGGCGGATCGGGCTGTTCTGTCGGTCGGGGCCTTCGCGCGGGTCGATCGGCCCGCGCGGCATCAGCCAGACCCAGGGCTTACCGGGCGCGACATGCCTGATCTCCGGCGCGACGCCGAGCCGCTCGGCAACGCCGAGGCATTGCATCTCGTCGCCGGCCTTGCCGTCGGTGAGGACCCAGATCGAGGGCAGGGGGGCGAGCGGCAATAAAATGTCTCCGGAACTGGCGTGGAGGATGCCTTGTATCGCCTCAGCGCTGCGTCTACACCAGCGCAACTTCGTTTCCCTGGGGGATTTTGTGCGTTCAAAGCTCGACGAAATCGATATCCGCATCCTGCGCGAGCTGCAGGCCGACGGGCGGATGACCAATGTCGAGCTAGCGAGCCGGGTCGGTATCTCGCCGCCGCCATGCCTGCGGCGGGTGCGTGCGCTGGAGGAGGCCGGGCTGATCACGGGCTATCGCGCGCAGCTCGACGAGCGCAAGCTCGGGCTCGACGTCGTCTGCTTTGCCTTCGTCCATCTGGCGAGCCAGGCCGAGGCCGATCTGGAAGCTTTCCAGAGCCGCATTCGCGCCTGGGAGGCGGTGCGCGAGTGCTGGAAGCTCTCCGGCGATATCGATTTCGTGCTGAAATGCGTCGCGCCCGACCTGAAGGCCTTTCAGGATTTCGTCGGCGACCTGACGGCGCTGCCGAACGTCCGCAACGTTCGCACGGCGCTGGCGCTCGACCGGGTCAAGGACGAGCCGATCGTGCCGTTCGGCGGCTGATCCTGTGTCGCGGGCTCAGCCCCGGACCGCGCGGATGATCCAGAGCGCGTGGTTGTGGGCCAGCAGGTCGATGCGCTTGTCGGTCAGGCCGGGGGCGTACCAGGCGCCGGCATCGCCCGAGCCGTTCGAGGAATTGATCGGATAGGTGGCGAGCACGCGGCCATCGGCGCCGGTGACGGTGGTCAGGCTCTCGAGATGATCGCTGCCTTCGCCATCGTCGATGGCGCTGCCGACATAGGCGGAGAGGAAGAGCGAGCGCAGGGCCACCGTCACGACTGCGCCGCCGCGCTGCCCGTTCGGCGCGAGCGCCCGGTCGAGCTCGGCCTGGACGATCGCCCTGATCCTGCCGGCATAGGGGCCGACGCCGAGCTCAGCGAGGCGTGAGGCGTCGACGCGCACGGCGGCGATCGGCATGCCGGCGGCAATCGGCGTGGTCGTCTGGCAGCCCGCCAGAGCAATCGTTGCGGCCGCCAGGGCGGAGGCAATCAGGGCGCGACGGTCCAGCATGGCGGCGTATCCTTCGGGGTCGAACTGCTTAGAGCATGTCCGCGCTTCGTCGAAGCGCGGACATGCTCTATCCCTTTGTTTTGACGCATTTTCTTCACGAGAACCGGCGTCCACGTCGCTCGAAAATGCATTAACCGACGACGTAGCGCTTGATCCAGAGCGCGTTGTTCGCGACGAGCGCCGCGATCCGCCGCTGGTCGATATCCGGCAGATACCATGCGCCGCCGGAGCTGGACGAGATCGTCGAAAGGATCGGATAGGTCGCGAGCACGCGCCCGCCCGGCTCGACCAGCGTCGCGATGCTGTCGAGGCTGTCATTGCTCGCGCCGCCGCCGCCGAACCTGCCGCCGCCGCCGGTGCCCGCGTAGCTGGCAAGCCAGATGCCGCGGATTTCGACGACGAGCGTCGGGCCTGCTCCGCGCCGGAGCGCCGGGCCGAAAAGGGTGGCGAGCTCACGCTCCATCGCGACCTTGATGCCGGCGGCGTTCGCGCCCCAGCCCAGCTCGACGAGGCGGGAGACGTCGACGCGAATGGCTCCGACCGGAACGCCGGCTCCCAGTGGCGGCGTGGTCTGGCAGCCGGCAAGTGCTGCCGAGGCGCTTGCCAGGCCGGAGAGCATCAATGCGCGGCGATCGAGCATGGCGGGCATCCGTGCAGGAGGGCCAGGGTCCGTCCTCGTATCGGAGGACAGACCTAGCCCGGGACGACGTAGCGTTTGATCCAGGACGCGGTGGCGCGAACGAGCCGGTCGAGGCGACGTTGATCGATATCGGGCAGATACCAGGCTCCGGCATCGCCAGCATCGAGCGTCGTGAGGATCGGATAGGTCGCGAGCACGCGGTCGCCCCTGCCGAGCAGCAGGGTCTGGCAGTCGAGCGAGTCGGAATTGCCGGCGCTGCCGCCACCTGCGCCGCCGCCCACTGCAGCATAGCTGCTGAGGCTGATGGCGCGGACGGTCACGTAGAGAAGCGGCGCGCCGGGTTGCAGGGTGGGAGCGAAGGCCGCCCCCAACTGGCGCTCGAGCGCAACCTTGACCCAGGCTGCATGCGCGCCCCAATCCCGCACCAGGCGGGAGGTGTCGACGCGGATGCCGCCGATCGCCACCGGCTGTGCCAGCACGGCGTAGGAGGAGAGTGCCAGGGCGGGAGCTGCGAGCGAAGCGGCGAGGAAAGCGCGACGGGTGGTCATGGCATAGCCTCCGGATGCGATCATCCAGACATAGGGTGTCGCGCGGGCAAATCCATGTCCGCGCGCTTAGCGCTTTCCGACCCAAACCAGCCCGCAGACCGGCTCAATGGCTTCGGTGCATTCTCTTCGCGCGGACCGGAATCCACTTCGCTTGAAAATGCGGTCGAGGTCAACGGAAGCTGACGCTCACAACCTCGTAGGACTTGCCGCCGCCGGGCGTGTTGACCTGCACGGAATCGCCGACCTTCTTGCCGATCAGCGCGCGCGCGATCGGAGAGCCGATCGAGACCTTGCCCGAGCGCACGTCGGCTTCCGGCTCGCCGACGATCTGGTAGCGCTTCTCTTCCTCGGTGTCGTCGTCGATGAGCTGGACAGTGGCGCCGAACTTGATCGTGTCGCCGCCGAGCTTCGAGACGTCGATGATGTCGGCACGGCCGATCAGCGATTCGAGCTCCATGATGCGGCCCTCGTTCAGCGACTGGGCTTCCTTGGCGGCGTGATATTCGGCGTTCTCAGAGAGATCGCCCAGCGCGCGCGCTTCCGAGATCGCCGTGATGATGCGTTGGCGCTCGACCTGCTGGCGATGCTTCAACTCCGCCTCTAGAGCGGCGAAGCCGCTCGCCGTCATAGGAACCTTGTCCATCGTCCCGTCCCAAATTGCGAAAAGCCGAGCCACGGGCTGCCTCCTCGGCGGCCCGTGCCCCATCTCGATCGTTTATAGAACTGCCTCGCGGCGCAGCTTTCAGGCCGCGCGCACGAAGTAGGATTGCAGCGATCGTACTTCGAGATCGCCGCTGCGGTAGGCCTTGATGCCCTCCGCTGCCGCGATCGCTCCGGCCAAGGTGGTATAATAGGGAACCTTGTGCAAGAGGGCGCTGCGCCGGAGCGAGCGAGAGTCCGCCAAGGCCTGCGGCCCATCGGTCGTGTTGAAGACGAGCTGGATCTCGCCGTTCTTGATGGCGTCGACCACGTGCGGGCGGCCTTCCAGCACCTTGTTGATCTTGGCGGCCGGAATGCCCTCGTCCTGCAGCAGCCTGAGCGTGCCGCCGGTGGCGAGAATGCGGAAGCCGAGATCGGCGAGGATGCGGACGCTCTCCACGATGCGCGGCTTGTCCTCGTCGCGGACCGAGACGAAGACGGTGCCCTTGACCGGAACCTTCGAGCCGGCGCCGAGCTGGCTCTTGGCGAAAGCGATGTCGAAGGAGCGGTCGAGGCCGATGACCTCGCCGGTCGAGCGCATTTCCGGGCCGAGCAGCACGTCGACGCCGGGGAAGCGCGCGAAGGGGAAGACCGCTTCCTTCACGCCGACATGCCCGAGCGAGGCCGGCTTCAGGCCGAAGCTGGCGAGGCTCTCACCGGCCATGATGCGCGCTGCGATCTTGGCGATCGGCTCGCCGATGACCTTGGCGACGAAGGGCACGGTGCGCGAGGCGCGCGGATTGACTTCGAGCACGTAGATGACGCCGTTCTGGATGGCGTATTGCACGTTCATCAGGCCGCCGACATCGAGCGCCAGGGCCATCGCCTTGGTCTGGCGCTCCAGCTCGGCAATGGTCGCGAGCGAAAGCGAGCGCGGCGGCAGCGAACAGGCCGAGTCGCCGGAGTGGATGCCGGCCTCCTCGATATGCTCCATGATGCCGGCGATGAAGGCCTCCTTGCCGTCGGCGAGGCAGTCGACATCGACCTCGATCGCATCCGAGAGATAGCGGTCGAACAGCAGCGGGTTCTTGCCGAGCACCGTGTTGATCTGGCCGGTCTTGTCGTTCGGGTACTTGGCCTTGACCTCGGAGGGGATCAGGCTCGGCAGGGTGCCGAGCAGGTAATCCTCGAACTGCTCCTCGTCGCGGATGATCGCCATGGCGCGACCGCCGAGCACATAGGACGGGCGCACCACGAAGGGCAGGCCGAGCTCGGCCGCGATCATGCGGGCCTGTTCGACCGAATAGGCGATGCCGTTCTTCGGCTGCTTCAGATGCAGCTTGTCGAGCAGACGCTTGAAGCGGTCACGGTCCTCGGCGAGGTCGATCGCGTCGGGCGAGGTGCCGAGGATCGGGATGCCGGCCTCTTCGAGCGCGTTGGCGAGCTTGAGCGGGGTCTGGCCGCCGAACTGGACGATGACGCCGTGCAGCGTGCCGTTCTGCTTCTCGGTCTCGAGGATCTCGAGCACGTCCTCGGCGGTCAGCGGCTCGAAATAGAGCCGGTCCGAGGTGTCGTAGTCGGTCGACACCGTCTCCGGGTTGCAGTTGACCATGATGGTCTCATAGCCGGCATCGCGCAGCGCGTAGCAGGCATGGCAGCAGCAATAGTCGAACTCGATACCCTGGCCGATGCGGTTGGGACCGCCGCCGAGGATGACGACCTTCTTGCGGTCCGAGGGCTGGGCCTCGTCAGCCATCGTGCCGGCGAAGGGCATGGCGTAGGTCGAGTACATGTAAGCCGTCGGCGAGGCGAACTCGGCGGCGCAGGTGTCGATGCGCTTGAACACGGGACGCACGTCGAGGCCGCGGCGGCGGCTCCTGACCTCGCCCTCGCTCAGGTTGGCGAGCGCGGCGAGGCGCTTGTCCGAGAAGCCCATCGCCTTGATCTGGCGGAAGGCGCCCGGCGTGGTCGGCAGACCGTGCTTGCGGATCTTTTCCTCGGTCTCGACGATGCCGCGCATCTGGGCGAGGAACCAGGGGTCGATCTTGCAGCTCTCGTGGATCTGCTCGTCGGTGAAGCCGGCGCGCATGGCCTGCGCGACCTGGAGGATGCGGTCGGGCGTCGGCGTCGAGAGCGCGGCCTTGATCGCGTTCTTGTCGTCGCCATGGCCGACGCCTTCGATCTCGATCTCGTCGAGTCCGTCGAGGCCGGTCTCGAGCGAACGCAGCGCCTTCTGCAGCGATTCCTGGAAGGTGCGGCCGATCGCCATGGCCTCGCCGACCGACTTCATTGCGGTGGTCAGCGTCGGCTCGGCGCCGGGGAATTTCTCGAAGGCGAAGCGCGGGATCTTGGTGACGATATAGTCGATCGTCGGCTCGAAGGAGGCCGGGGTCGCGCCGCCGGTGATGTCGTTCTCGATCTCGTCGAGCGTGTAGCCGACCGCGAGCCGCGCCGCGACCTTGGCGATCGGGAAGCCGGTCGCCTTCGAAGCAAGGGCCGAAGAGCGCGAGACGCGCGGGTTCATCTCGATGACGATCATGCGCCCCGTGGCGGGATCGACCGCGAACTGAACGTTGCTGCCGCCGGTCTCGACGCCGATCTCGCGCAGCACCGCCAGCGAGGCGTCGCGCATGATCTGGTATTCCTTGTCGGTCAGCGTCAGCGCCGGGGCGATGGTGATCGAATCGCCGGTATGGACGCCCATCGGGTCGATGTTCTCGATCGAGCAGACGATGATGCAGTTGTCCTTCTTATCGCGGACAACCTCCATCTCGTACTCCTTCCAGCCGAGCACGCTCTCCTCGATCAGCACCTCGCTGGTCGGCGAGGCGTCCATGCCGCGCTCGACGATGTCGATATACTCGCTCTTGTTATAGGCGATGCCGCCGCCCGTGCCGCCCATGGTGAAGGAGGGCCGGATGATGGCGGGCAGGCCGATATCGTCGAGCACGTCGAGCGCGTGGCCAAGCGTCTTGACGTGATGCGAGCGCGGGGTGGAGAGACCGATCTTGGTCATCGCCTCGCGGAAGCGCTCGCGGTCCTCGGCCTTGTCGATCGCGTCGGCGGTGGCGCCGATCATCTCGACATTGAATTTCTCGAGCACGCCCATCTTCTGCAGCGAGAGGGCGCAGTTCAGGGCGGTCTGGCCGCCCATGGTCGGCAGCAGCGCGTCCGGCCGCTCCTTCTCGATGATCTTGGCGACGATCTCCGGCGTGATCGGCTCTACATAGGTCGCATCGGCCAGCTCCGGATCGGTCATGATCGTCGCCGGGTTCGAATTGACCAGGACGATGCGGTAGCCCTCGGCCTTCAGCGTCTTGCAGGCCTGGGTGCCGGAATAGTCGAACTCGCAAGCCTGGCCGATGATGATCGGGCCCGCGCCGATGATCAGGATCGATTTGATGTCTGTGCGCTTGGGCATGTCTGACCGGTCGGTTCGCGGGCGCGCGCCGCCCCCTCCGATCGGTCGAGCGGGGGCCAAGCGAGCGCCTGAATGAATGCTAGGCGCTCGCTATAGAGTGCAGTTGCGGCGGGGGAAAGCAAAAACGTCCCGCCGGATCGTTCAGCGCACAGGCGGGGCGATCGAGATCTCGTCGATCTCCGGCTCGCGTCGCGCCGGCCGGCGGCGGCGGATCGAGACGAAAAGCAGCGCGAGCGCGCCGATCTCGCAGAGCGCTCCGACGAAGCCGAGCTGCCAGGAGGCGCCGAGACGCAGGGTCTGCTGGCCGAGCGCCGAGCCAGCGGCGATGCCGAAATAGAGCGCCGAGGCGTTGAGCGAGAGCGCGACCACGGCAGCATCCGGCGCCATCGCCGCGAGGCGCGACATCTGCGCGGGATGGCCGGCCCAGCCGGCGCCGCTCCAGACCATGATGATCAGCGGCAGGATGAAGACCGCAGTCTGTGGCGGCAGCGTCGCGGCCACGGTCGAGGCGGCGGCGAGCGCACTGGCGAGCAGAATCAGCACGAAGGTCAGCGAGCGCTCGGGGCCGAAGCGGTCGGCGGCGATGCCGCCCGATTGGTTGCCAATGGCCGAGCCGATGCCGGTGACGACAAGCGCGGCGCTGAGCCAATGGCCGGTGATGCCGGCATGGGCGGCGAGGAAGGGCGCGATATAGGTGTAGAGCGTGAAGGCGCCGGTGGTCCAAAGCGCGGTGGTGCCGAGCGCGAGCAGCACGTCGCCGCGCCTGGCGACCTGCAGCCGCTCGCCAAGCGAGTTGGTGGCGCGCGGCAGGCCTGAAGGCAGCTGGAAGATCAGGCCGAGCAGGGCGAGCGCGCCGACGAGGGCGACGACCAGGAAGGCGAAGTGCCAGCCATAGGCCGCGACCGCCGTGCCAAGCGGCACGCCGAGAATCAGCGAGACGGTCATGCCGCCGGTGACGAGCGCGATGGCGCGGGCGCGGCGTTCCGGCGCGACCAGCGCGACGGCGACCGCATTTGCGGCCGGCATGAAGACGCCGGAGGCGAGGGCCATGACGATGCGGGCGACCATCAGCCAGGTGAAGTCGCTGGTGAAGGCGGCGAGCAGGTTGGCGAGGGTGAAGACGGTGAGCGCTCCGGCGAGCAGCGTGCGCCGGTCGACATCACCGAGCAAGGTCGAGAGGATCGGCGAGCCGATCGCATAGGCGAGCGCGAAGATCGAGATCAGCAGCCCGGCCGTGTCGACCGAGACGCCGAAGGCAGCTGCGAGATTCGGCAGGATGCCGGTGATGACCAGGCTGCCGGTACCGATCGCGAATGCGCCGCCGGCGAGCCAAAGGAGACGGGTGTCCATCGGACAGTCCTTCAAAATTTCAATGAACATTGAATTTAAGGCGGTGCCCACTTTGTGGTCAAGTTAATTTCAATGATCGTTGAATCTTGTCAGGAGTGATGGATTTCCCTATCTCGTTGGGAATGAAGCAACCTTTCCACCCCGAGCTCGACGATGTCCTGCCGGCCGATGTGTTCTCGGCGCTCGGCGATCCGATCAGGCTGGGAATCCTGGTCTCGCTGGCGGATTTCGACGAGGTCGACAAGGCGCGCTGCGGCAGTTTCGCGGAGCTCGCCTCGCCCTCGCTGCTCTCCTATCACTTCGCCAAGCTGCGCGAGGCCGGGATCACGCGCATGCGCTCCGAGGGCACTGCGCGCTTCATCAGCATTCGCCGCGAGGAGTTCGACCGGCGCTTTCCCGGCCTGCTCGACAGCGTGATCGAGACGGCGCGGAGCGATCCCTCGGTCCCGCGCGTCCGGCTGCCGGCCTGATCAGCCGCAGCAGGGACAGCCGGGCCCGAATACGGCGCGGCTGCCGAGAGCGGCGAGGCGGGCGCGCCAGCCCGGGACGCGCTGCTTGAGGTGAGCCAGCGTCCGGTCGCGATCCAGCATGGTCGGGCGGCCATCCTCCAGGACGATGTCGCCAGCGACGATGCTCGTCACCACGTCGCTCGCCCTGGCGTAATAGACCAGCGCCGCGTAGTCGCCGTAATAGGGCTGGAGATGCGGGCGATCGAGATCGACGACGATCAGGTCGGCCTTCTTGCCCGTTTCGAGCGAGCCGATCTCCTCCTGCAGCCCCATGACACGGGCTGCGCCGATCGTGTGCAGCTCCAATGCCTGAGCGCAGGAGAGGGCGGTCGGGCTGCCCAGGCGCAGGCGCATGGCATTGAGTGCGTTGCGCATGCCCTCGAACGGGTCGTTCAGCATCCAGTCGGTGGCGAAGCCGGTCGGAATCCCGCGCTCCATGATGTCCTCGAGCGGCGGATAGCGACCACGCCGCGGATAGATCGTCGGGCAATGGGCATAGGTCGCGCCGCTCTCCTGCGCGGCGTCGAGATCGCCTTTCTCCGCGAAGACGAGATGGGCGAGGACGACATCGGGAGCGAGCATGCCGGTATCGCGCAAAAGCTCGACCGGCCCGCAGCCATGCGCCGCCCGGACCTGCTCGACTTCCGCCGCACTCTGCGCGGCATGGATATGCATGCCGATTCCGAGACGGCTCGCCTCGGCGCGGGCCGCGCGCAACAGCTCGGGTGCGCAGGTATCGGTCGCATGGGTGCCGATGCGCGCCGTGATCCGCCCGCCCGCGGCGCCATGCCAGCGTTCGGCGAAGGCGACGCCGTCGCGCAGGCGTTCCTCGCCGATACCTGCATGGTGCGTGTAGTCGCCGCGCCAGAGATCGTGCAGGCGGACATCGAAGACCTTGTGGGCGATCTGGGCCCGGAGGCCGCAGGCCTCGACCGTTTCGGCGAGCCGGTGCGGCGCGTACCAGATATCGTTGATCGTGGTGATGCCGGCCTGGAGCATGTCGGCGCAGCCGGCCTCGGCCAGCAGGGCCCACTCCTCCTCCTCGATATCCTTCTCCATCCGGAAGGCGACCTCGAGCAGCGCCGCCTTGGCGGCATGGTCGTCGGTCTGGCTGCGGAAGATCAGCGAGGCGGCATGCGAGTGGCAGTTGACGAAGCCCGGCAGGACCGCCTTCGCCTCTCCCGAGAGCGTGCGGGTAGGGAACCAGCTTCCCTCGGGCTGGCGCGGGCCGGCATGGAGGATGCGTCCACGGGATATCGCGACCTCGCCGTCCGGGATCACCGGCATGCCGGGGCTGACCGGATAGAGGAACTCGGCGCGGACAAGCAGGTCGATTTCGGTCATTGCAGGTGCTTTCCACTCCCGGCCGCGATCGCAACAGCTTAGGCGGCGAGCGGCGAAGCGTGTAGGAAATCTGCCGGCATCCGGGCTATAGACCGCGCATGCCGCTCTCCCGCCTCCCGCGCCATTCGCGCCAGATCATCGCCTATGTCTTCGCCGGAGGCGTCACCGCGGTGGCGCATTATTCGCTGCTGATCGGGCTGGTGGAGCTGGCCAAGGTCGATCCGGTGCCGGCGACGCTGGCCGGCTTCGCGCTCGGCGCCGTCGTTTCCTACACGCTGAACCGTTGGCTGACCTTTGACGCGACGCATAGCCACGCCCAGGCGACCTGGCGCTTCGCGCTGATCGCCTTCGGCGGCTTCATCCTGACCGGCATCCTGATGCACGTCTTCGTCGGCCGGCTTGGGCTGCCCTATTTGCCGATGCAGGTCGTCACCACGCTGATCGTGATGGTGTTCTCATTCCTCGGCCACAAGTTCTTCTCGTTCGCCGATCGCGCTGCGCATTGATCAGCCAGGCACGATTCCGTCGCGGCCGTCGAGATCAGGCGTCTCCGGCGGCCTGCGAGCGGCGAAGGTCATCCGGTGAGGGTTGTGGCCGAAATTCGGCTGGCGCTCGACCGCGAGGTAACCGGCACCGCCGATCAGCAGGGTGATCTCGCCCTCCGTATAGGTCGCGAGGCCGAGCTCGGCGCGCAGCTTGCGGTAATCGGAGAGCGCGGTGCGCACGAGCCCCGCCAGCGCCGCGGTCAGGAAGCCGCCGCGCCAGGCGAAGGCGAGGAGCTGCGAGGCATCGGTGAGCGGGCTGACATCGGGCGGGATGACATCGGCGATGACGAGCCTGCCGCCGGGCTTCAGCTTCTCGCGCCAGAGCGCGAGCAGGTCCGACAGCTCGGTGCGGCTCAGATACTGGATCAGCGAATTGGCGACGACGAGGTCGAGCGACGCGTCCTCGAGCGCCGCGACCTCCTCGGGCGAAACGACGGCGATCTTGCGGATATGGCTGAAATTCGCCGCGAGCTTCTCGCGGACGCTCGGCGCGGCCTCGCAGAGATAGAGCTTGCCGCATTGGGCGGCGACACGATCGGCCGAGAGCGCCTCGCCGCAGCCATGGTCGAGCACGACGGCATCGGGCGAGGGGATATGACGGATCACGTCGGCCGCGACCTGCCGGTAGTGCAGGAGCTTATGGCGGGGGGAGACGTAAATCGCGTGCTCGCCGTTCCAGAAATCGCGCCAGGACATGTCTCGCCGTTGCTCGCCCGTGAGAGGGCGGCGCCGTGCCGCCCTGGAGGCCAGGACTACGACGAGCGCCCGCTCGCAACAAGCTTCGGGCGGTGCCGATCTCAATCAGTGAAGCGGATGCCGATCTCTCCCTTCCTGATCCAGACCAGGCTCGCGGCGGCGAAATTGCGCTCGTCGCCGTCGCAATAGGTCAGTTCGAGCGGCAGCGGCCGGTCCGTCTCCGGCTTCAGGCGGGCGCCCGTCAGCGACAGGTCGAGCACCCGGCATTCGACGAGAAAGCGTTGGGACGCGTCGAAAAGCTTCACCATACGCAGATGCGCACGCCATCGCTTCGCCCCCCGGTTCTCCATGCGCTTGCCTTCCTCACGCGACGATCTGCATGACGCTAAGGCGGCTGGATGGAGCGAGGCTTGAGCCACGGGCTCGCCTGCAGAGGCCGGGTTGGTGGAACGTGCAAAGCTCTCTAAGCTCTGGCGCGACTCTGGGGACGCCAATGCTGTTGTTGCCTAAACTTCTGAAGCGCTTCGTCAGGCAGGGCCGCCTGACGGTGATCACGCCCGACAACAAGCGCCATGCCTTCGGGCCGGGCGCGGGACCGATCCATTTCGCCGGCCAGGACAAGATCGCGCCCGAGGTCACGGTGCGCTTCAGCGACGACAAGATCGAGCGCGAGATCTTCCTCAATCCCGAGCTGGCTTTGGCCGAAGGCTATATGGACGGGCGCGTCAATTTCGAGGATGGCTCGACCATCCACGACCTGCTCAGCCTGTTCTGGATGCAGCGCAAGGAGATGCGCAAGCACCCGCTGCAAAAGGCGATCCGCGATGTGCGCTTCCGCATCCGGCGCTGGCGCATGCACAACCCGATCGGTGTCGCCGGCAAGAAGGTCAAGCACCATTACGACATCCCGACCGAGTTCTACCGGCTCTGGCTCGACGAGACGATGACCTATTCCTGCGCGTACTGGCATGCTCCGGACGTAGGACTGGAAAACGCGCAGAAGGCGAAGCTGCGCCATATCGCCGCCAAGCTGAAGATCGAGCCCGGCATGCGCGTGCTCGATATCGGCTCGGGCTGGGGCGAGCTCGCGATCTACCTGGCGAAAGCCTGCGGCGCCAAGGTGACCGGCCTCAACGTCTCGCCCGACCAGATGGCGGCGGCGCAGAAGCGGGCCGAGGCTGCCGGCGTCGGCGATGCGGTGACCTTCATCAACAAGGACTATCGCGAGCTCGAGGGCACGTTCGACCGGGTCGTCTCGGTCGGCATGATGGAGCATGTCGGCGTCGCGCATTACCTCGAATATTTCGAGCGTATCCGCGACCTGCTGACGCCTGACGGCATCGCGCTCGTCCATTGCATCGGGCGCGTCGGTCCACCCGGCTTCACCGGGCCGTTCTTCGACAAGTACATCTTCCCGGGCGGGTATGCGCCGGCGCTGTCGGAGGTTTTCGCAGCGGTCGAGCAGACCGGGCTCTGGCATTCCGACTGCGAATTCTGGCGCCGGCACTACCACTGGACGCTGGAAGCCTGGCGCTCGCGCTTCATGGCCAAGCGCGAGGAGGTCGTGGCGATGATGGGCGAGCGCTTCGCCCGGATGTGGGAATTCTATCTCGGCGCCTGCTCGATCTCGTTCGATATCGGCGGCGACATGGTGTTCCAGCTCCTGCTCGGACCGCATAAGAGCGCCGTGCCGGTGATCCGCGACTACATCACGGATGCGGAGAAGGAACTGGAGGCGCGCGGGTTCTGAGGGCGCGTCAGAGCGTGTTTCCCGGTGCCGGCATCGCCTGCGAGACCTTGACCACGCCGCCGAAGGCGCAGGCGCAGACGCTTTGAGCCGTCGCCATCGGAATGCCCATATGCTTGGTGCAGACCGAAGGCGGCGCCCAGGGAGCCGGGATCGTCGGCGTGCAGGGCATCGGGGTGAGAACGCCCTGCGCCGCCGCCGTCGCCGAGGCCACAGTGGGGTTGGCGGGGCTCTTGCACATGCCGAACGGCGTGATGTTCTTGCCGGGCACGATCTGGACGACGGTCGCGCTGGTCAGCCCGACCTCCTTGGGGGCGGCCGGCAGCTCATCGGCGATGAACGGCGTCGGCATCGCGCCCATCGAACACTCGAGCAAGGTCGCGGTGGTGAGGAACTGAGGCATAGGGTCGGCTCCGGAAGGGAACAGGTCAGAGCATTTCCGCGATTCCCTGAAGCGCGAAAATTCTCTAACCTTCTGTTTTAACGCATTTTCTTCACGCGAACCGGTATCCACTTCGCTCGAAAATGCTCTAGTCGAACAAGCCGCCGATCAGCATGCCGCCGCCCGCGGCGTTGTTGTTGATCGCCGGTGCGTTGTTGGTGATCTGATTGGCGGTGGTCGTGACCAGCGGGCCGTCGATATTCACGCCCTGGCCATCGATGGTGATGCTCGAGGCGCCGTAGCTGAGCTGGATTCCGCTGCGCGTCAGCTTGATGCTAGGCGCAGTCGGGTCCGCAACACGCCCGCGCATCCAGAGAGCCTGTGCCGCGGCCATGGCGCAGCCGCAGGCGCCCGAGATGGCGCTGAGCAGCACCGCCGCCTCATAGAGCTCCATGCCTTTGTCGAGCGCGGTCTTCAGGCCGTTGGCGTCGTCGGCCTTGCTTGCTTCCTGGTCGGCGCTGCCGGCCTCGAGCTCCATGCCGGACATGATCCTGAGCGCTGAGGCATAGGCGGCAAAGCCGCCGGTCTGCGCGGCGACCGACGCGTAGAACGCCACCTTGAAGGTGCCGATCGCGATCTTCATCGGCGCGGTGTCGATCTCGTTGATGCCGAGCTTGATCGAGTTGCTGGCGGAGATCTTGTGGTTCTCGTCCTGCGTCCAGGCGCCGGCAGAGCCCTTGAAGACCGCGCCATGCTCGCCGACCTCGACCTCGAAGCCCTTGCTCATCTCCATCTTGCCGGAGATCGAGCTGCCGAGGCTGAGCGCCAGCGAGTGCTCCATCTTGGCGCCGATGCTGACGCCGTAGCTCGCGTTCAGGCCGACCTCGCCCTTGTTCGCCACGGAGAAATCGAGGCTCTGGGCGCGCTTGTATTCCTGCTCGTACCAGCCGGCCGTTCCCTTGCGCTTCATCGAGACGCTGATGATCTCGCGATTGGCCTGCTGCGGCTTGATCTCGCCCTTCTTGACCCGCTCGGCATCCTTCTCGTCGGAATACTCATAGGTCGCCGAATAGTTCTCGCCGACGATCTCCTCGGCTTTCTCGTCGGCGATGAGGCTATAGGTCTTGCCGGTATGGATGTTGAAATCGCCCTTGGACCAGAGATTGACCTCGGCGTCGGTGAACATGCCGATGCCGGGCTCGTATTTCTGGTCCATCAGCAGGTCCTGCTCCCGCGTCAGGTCCGTGCCATTGTCCTTGAGGCGCTTTTCCGGCTTGCCGACGCGTAGATAGGAGAGCTTGGGAGCGCTCTTGCCGTCCTCGCCGAAATCGACGGCCTGGAAGATCGCGGCGCCGTCGGCGATGCGCGATTCGAGATTGTTCTTCAGGTAGACGTCGAAGCGCGCATCGCTGATGAAGCTCACGCCCGTGCCGGGCTTGAACGCCAGCGCGCGCTTGACGTCGGCGAGTCGTGCGGCCTCTTCCTTATCTTCCTTCTTCTCGGGCTGAGTGCCCTTGGTGGGCTCCTGCGCCAGATCCTGGTTGTCGAAGCCGGGACGTGCCTTCACATAACCACGCGTCGCGCCGACGATGATGCGCTTGGCTACCGCCGGGTCGCTTTCGGTCGTGCCGTGAGCGTGCATCCGGGGATAGCCGATGCGCATGCGCGTGTCGGCGGTCAGGCCCGCATGCTCGTAATCCGTGACATCGGAGGCCTGGAGCAGGAAATCGCTCTCCTTGCCTTTCCGTTCGAGGACGTCGTGGCCGTCATCGGCGGCGGTTTCGGTCTCGGCTTCTGCTACGGCTGCGCTGTCCTGCACGACACGGTCCCCTTTTTGTTCGTTGTCCGGCGCTGCAGCTCAGGCTGCCTTGAAGGCGGCCGTCATGGCCTCGAGCTCGGCGGTCTTCGACTTCATCAGCTCGAGCATGAAATTGAACTTCGCCGGCGTGTCCGGCGCGGCATCGAAGCCGGCCAGGATTTTTGGATCGACCTTGGCGTCGACGAGCGTCTTGCGTGCCTCGGCAAGGGCGGCTTGCTCGTCGCGCAGCAGCAATGCCGCCTCGCTCTCCTGCTCGGGGCCCTTCAGTGCCTGGTAGTCGCGATAGTGCTTCTCGAGCGGAGCGGGCTCCTCGCTCAGCAACTCCTCGGCGAGATACGCGGCGCGCAGTTCCGGCGCCCTGGCGTGGCGCGGCCGGAAGCGCTGCCGCCAGATCAGGTGCAGCTTCTCAGTGTCCATGTCGATATGGACCGTGTCGAGATCGAGCGGGACCTCGCCGAAGCGGGGCTTGTCGCTGTCGCCGAACTCACCTTCGATGAAGAGGCGCAGGCGCTTGCCCGGCAGGCCGGTGACGAAGCTGGCATGGCGCGGGTGGAGGTTCGTGAGCTCGATACGCTCGTCGCCGCGCCAATAGCCCTTGATCCACTGGTCGTCCGAAGCCGCCTGCGCCGTGCGGGGGTCGTAGTCGCGCGGCGGGAGCGGCGCGACGAAGGTCGCCCAATGCTGATCGCGCGTGCCCTCGCGGCCAAAACGCGGCTGCCATTGCGGCGAGATCGGCGCGAAGCAGGCCGGATGCTGCGGCTGTCCTGCGGCCTGCACCGGGGCGTTCGGCATTTCGATATTGGGGAGAAAGAAGAGCTTGCGGCCATCTTCCGCCGTCCAGGGCTCGCTGCCGCGGCCCATCGGATTCTCGGCAACGTTGAGGCCACCGAAGGCGCGTTCCCAGCGCAGCGGCATCTGGGTGAAGGGCAGCGGGCCCTCGATCACCATCTGGCCCTCGGCATAGCGGAGCCAGACGCGGTCACCATGAATCTTGAGGCGCTTGCTGACCGGGCCGATCTCGAGGCCGGCCTCGACCATGGTCGCAGGATGGACATCGGGTGCGTAGCAGGAACCGGTGAGGAGCACCTCGCCGAACGGCTTGTACATGACGAGATCATTGGCGTAGCGCAGGCTCCGGCCGATCTTGTCCATGTGGCGCTCGTCGCCGGTGAAGTTCGCCTGCTCATCGGCAGGTACAGTCGTCGGCAACCGCCAGTTCTGAAGCGAGAAGGTTCCCTTAACGATAAAGCTCAGCTCGGGAACAGCAGGGTCGAGCGTGCCGTCGAGCGGGATGAACTTGTAGGGCAGCGACGAGAACAGCTTCATGAAAGGTTATCCGGGCTTGCCTTGTTGTTGCGAGTGCTTTTCTGCTCCTGCAAACGTTAAGGGCTCGCCACTTCAGCATGGCATCGCAATCTTGCCTGTGACTTGCGGTTAATTTTTAAATATTTAACCGGCTTACTTTGCGGCATGGCCCGAAGGCCATTTTCTGCCGTTGCTATCAGGGCAGCATGGGCGCAACCGGGACCGGAGGCACCGGCGTGTGGTTGATGCTGGGCGCGCCGAGATTGACCGCCATGCCGCCAATCTCGACCGAACCCGTCATGCTGACGATCTTGATGCCGGTCGGACTGATCTCGATGCCGTTCGCGCCGCAGCGCAGGGCAATGGAGGTGCGCGACAGTTCGATATTGGGGGCGAGCGGGTCGGGTGTGCGCAAGGCAGTCCAGATCGCCTGCGCGGCGCCCATGACGATGCCGGCGGCGCAGGTGATCGCGCTCAGCGCCAGCGCGGCCTCGTAGACTTGCATGCCGTCGTCGAGCGCGGAGACCAGGTTATGGGTGTCATCGCCCTTGTTCTCGGCATCCGCGGCGGTCAGCGTCCGGTCGGCGCGCTCGGCGAGATAGGCGTTGAAGCCGGTGAAGGCGGCTGTCTGCGCGACGACAGCGACCGTCAGCACGGCCGAATAGATCTCGAGATTGGCCTTGATCGGCAAGGTATCGACGCCGGCAATCGTCAATTTGACGCTGCTGCTGCCGCAGAGCTCGGCATCCGATTCGAAGGTCCAGGATCCGGACGGATGCTTGAACATCGCGCCGCCGGTGCCGATGTCGATGCCGAAGCCGCGGTTGAGCTCGACCTTGCCGGAGAAGGAGGTGCCGAGGCTGGCGGCGACCGAATGCTCGAACTTCGCGCCGATGCCGAGCGAATAGGACGAGCTGATGCTGAAATCGCCCTTGTTCGCGGTCGAGAAATTCAGGGCGCGGCCGCGGTCGAAGATCTGGCGATACCAGCCGAGCTCGGTCGAGCGCAGCGCGTTGAGGTTAATGATCTTGCGGTCGACGCCCTGGTCGGTGATCTCGCCGGAATTGATCCGCTCGATATCGGCCTTGTTCTGGATCTCGTAGGTGCTGATGACGCTCTCGCCATAGGTCGAGAGGCAATAGCCCTGGGTGGTGAGGTTGATCGCCTCGCTGCTGCGCAGGTTGATGGGCTGGCGCGTCCAGGCGTTAAGCCCGCCATCGCTGAACAGGCCGATGCCGGTCTTCTGCTTCTGATCCGTCAGCTGGTTGTAGCGCCGCGGGAGCTCTACGCCGCCAATGTCCGTCAGCGGCTGATCGGCCTTGCCGATATGGAGATAGCTCAGGGCCGGCTTGACCAAGTCCGGAGCATCGTCCGGATCGGGCACGAAATCCTGGTCGACGGCGTGGAACTGCACGGCGCCATCGGCCACGCGCGTCTCAAAATTATTCTTCAGATAGGTGTTGAAGGTCGCGCCGGTGGTGAAGTTGACCCCGGTCGCAGGCTTGAAGGAGAGCGCCCGCTTGACGTTGACGAGCGGATCATCGTCGTTCGGCCGGACCGCGTTGTCCTGCTCGTCATAGGCCGGCAGATGAGCGGCGGGGAGTTCGGAGACGACGCGGCGGGCGATCTTGGCGTCGCTGACGGTCGCGCCTTGCGCGGTCAGCCGAGGATAGCCGACGCGCATGCGCGTATCCGCGGTGACACCGGGATTATCGTAGTCGAGGACTTCCGGCGCTTCGAGGAGGAGGTCGCTGGTCGGGTTGGGCACGTCGCTGACTCCTTCGATCGGCGCTCGGTTAGAGCATTTCCGCGTTTCTCCGAATCGCGAAAATTTTCTATCTATTTGTTTTGACGCATTTTCTTCACGCGAACCGGTGTCCACTTCGCCCAGAAAATGCTCTAGTGCGGCTTGAGAGCCGCCGTCATGGTTTCGAGCTCGGCCGTCTTGCTCTTGATCAGGTCGATCATCATCGTGAACTTGGCCTGGGAGTCGGGCGCGGCGTCGAAGCGGGCGATGATGCCGGGGTCTAGCTTGGCGTCGACCAGCATCTTGCGCGCCTCGGCCAGAGCGGCCTGCTCGTCACGCTGGGCCTGTGCCAGTTTCGGCTCCTGCGCCGGGGTCTTCAGCGCGGTGAAGTCGCGATAATGGGCCTCGACCGCGGCAGGCGGCTCGCTCAGCAATTCCTCGGCGAGATAGACTGTCTGGATCTCCGCACCTTGCTTGCTGCGCGGGCGGAAGCGCCGGCGCCAGAGCAGGTGCATGCGCTCGGTGGTCATGTCGATATGGACGGTATCGAGATCGAGCGGCACCTCGCCGAACCGCAACTGCTTGCCGTCCTCGGCCAGGGCCTCGATGAACAGGCGCAGGCGCTTGCCCGGCAGGGCCGTGACATAGTGGGCGTGGTCCGGGTGCATGTTGGTGAGGTCGATGCGCTCGTCTCCCTGCCAGTAGCCGGATTTGAGCCACTGGTCCTCGGGGGCGGCCTGCGCGGTACGCGGATCATAATCGCGCGGCGGCAACGGGGCGACGAAGGTCGCCCAATGCTGATCGCGCGTGCCCTCGCGGCCAAGGCGCGGCTGCCATTGTGGCGAGATCGGCGCGAAGCAGACCGGCGGAAGGCGCTGCTCATAGCTGCGGGCCGGCCGGTCGAGCGCTTCGACATTGGCGAGGAAGAAGAACTTTCGGCCGTCCTCGGCGATCCAGGGCTCGATGCCGCGGCCCATCGGATTCTCCGGCAGATTCAGGCCGCCGAAGGCCCGCTCCCAGCGCAAGGGCATCGCCGTGAAGGGCGCCGGCCCCTCGATCGCTAGCTGAGCCTGCGCATTGCGGAACCAGACCCGGTCGCCGACGACCCGAAGGCGCTTGTTGATCGGCCCGATCGTCAGGCCCGCCTCGACGACCGTTGCCGGGCGACCGTCCGGAGCATGGCAATCCGCCGTCAGCAGCACCTCGCCGAACGGTTTGAACATGACGAGGTCGTTGGCGTAGCGCAGGCTGCGGCCGATCTCGTCCATGTAGCGGTCATCGCCGGCGAAATCCTCCTGCTCGTCGGCCGGGAGATCGGTCGGCAGCCGCCAGTTATGAAGGGAAAAGGTCCCCTTCACGATGAAGCTCAGCTCGGGAGCTGCAGGATTGAGCGTGCCGTCGAGGGGGATGAACTTGTATGGCAGCGACGAGAGCAGTTTCATCCGGGGTGGTCCAGGCGCAGCCCCGACATTTCGGAGGCGCGGCTCTTAATCGAAGAAAATTAGCGCGCTGCCAATACATCGAGATGACGTAAATGGGCCAAGATGACCTGCCGTTCATAAGCTATCGGCCAAATAAATATTAGCCGGAATAGTATTTTCCGTTATGCGTGGGCTATGCTGCGGTCTCTGGGGCATTTCCGCGTTGCGCGGAAATGCCCTATCTATTTGTCTTAGGGCGTTTTCTTCACGCGAACCGGTGTCCACTTCGCTTGAAACTGCTCTAGCCGAAATCGAGCGCCAGCAGCGCTTCGTCGTAGAAGACGTCGCCTATCCGGAGCGCTCGGGATTCAATACCGTAGGGAACGAAGCCGAGCTTCTCGTAGAGCACATAGGCGCCGCGGTTGGTGGTGACGACATTGGCCTGCAGGATCAGGACATGGCGGCGCGCGTGCTCGATGACGGCCGTCACCAGCTTTTCGCCAAAACCGTGCCCGCGCGCAGTCTCGGCGACATAGACACCCCAGAGATAGCCCTTGTGCCGGGATTTGGACGAATTCAGCGTGCGGAAGCCGGCCATGCCGACCAGGACGTTGCCGAGGAAAGCGCCGAAGACCTGGCCGGGTGGCTCGGGTGCGAGCCTGGCGGCGAAGAAGGAAAGCGACTGCGCCGCCTCCTCGGCGTGGCTGGCGCCGAAGGCTTCAGGCGATGTCTCCAGGGCCGTGAGGCGCAGGTTGCGGAAGGTCTTGGCATCATCAGCGGTGAGCGGACGGATCAGGATCTCAGCCACGCGCCTCGACCTCTTCGGCGAGCTCCACGAGCTTGCTGATCGTGTTCCAGTTCCGCGCCGTGCCCTGGACTCCGAGCTGCCGCTCGATCAGGGCATTGGTCAGTTTCGACCGGCCGATACCGTCGACATAGTGCAGGTAGAGATCGCTGCCGACGAGGGCGATCTCCTCCGGGCCGCCATGGCGCTCGCGCAGTCGCGCCAGAGCACCTCCGTCCGGTTCGCGCTCCAGCGGCATGACCAGCAGATGGTTGGGCTTGCGGGTGTCGCCTGGTGCGAGGGGATTGTTCTCGACCATGCGACGCAACTCCGCGGCACTGCGTCCGATCACCCGGGGCTTGTAGGGATGATCCTGCGCGATTGCGGCCTCGAGCCGCTGTGCCAGTTCGTCGGCCTCGCCATCGTCATGGGCCGCGACGAGGTTGCCGCTTTGCAGGAGCGTCGTCGCGTGGCGAAGGCCCAGCGCGGGGCATAATCCGCGCAGGGCCTCCATCTTGATGCTGCTGGCGCCGCCGACATTGACGGCTCGGAGAAAGGCGATGAGCACGGCCATGCCGCATCATCGCAGAGCGGCACGGCCGCGGGAAGTTCGGTTCAGCGCTTCAGGTTGACGATGACGACGCCGCCGAGCGCCATCAGGCCGCCGATGATGCCGATCGGGCTCGGGATCTCGCCGAGCCAGAGGAAGCCGATCAGGGTCGCGATCGGCGGCACGCAATACTGGAAATTGGAAGCGCGAGCGGCGGGCAGCTTCGAGAGGGTGATCGCCCAGGTGCCGTAGGCGGCAAGGCTCGAGACGATCGCGAGGTAGACGACGGAGAACAGGGCTTCCGTGGAGGCCGTCTGCGCCTGAGCGATGGCGCCGGGCAGGAGCGGCGAGAGCACGAGCCCGCCGATCGCCATGTTCCAGGCGGCGACCGTGAGCGGCTTATGCCGGGCGAAGAGCGGCTTCTGCACCACTGTGGTGATGGCGTTGCAGAAGGCGGCGCCGAGGATGAGCAGGATGCTGACGCCGATATTCAGATCGAGCCCGTTGCCCAGCGCGATCAGGCCGATGCCGCTGAAGGAGACCGCGGTGCCGAGCCAGGCGGTGAGGCTGAAGCGCTCGCCAAGGATCAGCATCGCCAAGGCCGCGGTCATGATCGGATTGGTGTTGATGATGAAGCTTGCCGCGCCGGCCGGTACCACGGTCTGGCCGAGGTTCAGCAGCACGGCATACGCCGCGATGAAGACGACGCCGCCGACGAGGAAGCGCCAGATATCGCTGGTGGCCGGCAGCGGGGCGCGGGTGATGACGAGGAAGAGCGCGGACGGGATGCCGGCAATGGCGAAGCGCAAGGCCGCCATCTCAAGTGGGGAGAAGCTGGCGAGGCCGGCGCGGATCGCCGGGAAGGACGAGGCCCAGGCGATCACGGTGAAGCTGATCGTGAAGATCAGCGCGGCGTCGAAGACGGAGCGGGACTGGGCCGGGAGGGCAGGGCAGGCGGTGCTCATGGCGTGGTCCTCGGATGGGACGGAGAAGCTGCCTCCGATAGACGCCTCATCGAGCTGATTGACAAACGAGTAATTGAGGGATGATCTGTGAATATGGATCACAGCTCGCCCCTGCCGCCGCTCGATACGTTACGCGCCTTCGAGGCGGCCGCGCGCGCCGGCAGCTTCTCGGCTGCGGCAGAGGCGCTGAACCTCACCCATGGCGCGATCAGCCGGCAGATCGCCAAGCTGGAACATTGGCTCGGCACGCGGCTCTTCACCCGCCAGGCACGGGGTGTCGCGCTGACGCCCGAGGGCCAGCGGCTGATGCAGCGCACGCAGGAGGCTTTCGCGATCATCGCCGACACCTCCGATCGCTGGAGCGAGCCGCGCGGGGCGGCGGTGGTGCGCTTCAGCGCGATCCCGTCGGTGTGCAGCCTGTGGCTGATGCCGAGGCTGAAGCGGCTCGAGGCGGGCGATCCTCAGTTGCGCGTCGTGCTGCAGATCGACCATCGCCGCGTCGATCTGGAGGCCGAGGGCATCGACCTCGCGATACGATGCGGCCGCGGCGGCGCGCCGGGGCGCGTCTCGGTCCAGCTCTTCGAGGAATGGTGCTTTCCGATCGCCTCGCCGGAGGTTGCGAAGACGATCGGGGAAGGCGGCCCGGAGCGATTGCTCGAACAGCCGCTGATCCACGATTCGGATGCCGCCGGTTGGCGCGCCTGGTTCCTGGCGCAGGGGCTCGATTACCGGCCGCGCCCGCAGGACCGGCGCATCGAAGACTACAACCTTGTGCTGGACGCCGCCGCCGCCGGGCTCGGGGTCGCGCTGGCCCGCCCGCCTCTTGCGCAGGGGCAGGTCGATGCCGGACGGCTGGCCATGGTCGACAAGCGGACGGCGCTCAACCCGGTTTCCTATTGGCTCGACCGGCCGCTCGGCCAGCCGCGCCCGGCGGCCGTCGCGCTGGCGACGCGGATCGCTGCCGAAGCGGGGCTATCGCAGGCGCGGCTGGCGGCGTTCTTGAAGACCGAGGCTAAGGCGGCAGCCTGACAGCCTTTCGCGGGTATGCCGTTGATCGTCATGGTCGGGCTTGCCCGGCCATCCACGTCTTCGCAAGGCTGGGTTCAAGGCGTGGGTGCTCGCCAAAAGAGCGAGCATCCCGGGCCTCTACGCTGGCTCCTGGGGCCCCAGCTCAAGCCGCTTGCTCGGGATGGCGTGGAGAGACGTTCGGCTTGTGCCCGTTCTCCAGCAACACCCGCATCTCCTCGGCAAGGGCGAAGAACTGGTCGCGCACGGCCTTGGCGTGTGGATTGGCGCGCTCGATCGCGAGGAAGACGCCCGGCGCATCGTAGCGCACCATCTCGGTTGCCTGCATCAGCAGATCGAAGCTCGCCGTGGTCATGCGGCGTGGAAGCGGTTCCATGCCGACCAGGATTTTGGCGATGAGATGGGTCAGCCCCTGGACCATGGCCGCCTCGCGGTCATGTGCCTCGGGCGTGGTCATGATCACCGTCAGGCCGAGCGCCTTGCGCAGGAAGGCGCCGATGCGCCAGGCGCTGCTGCCGCGGATCGGACAGAGTGCGATCTTAAGGCCCCTGATGCCGTGGCGTCCGCTCTGCGGCCCGAAGAGCGGATGCGTCCCGATGATCTCGACATGAGCTGGCAAGTCGGCCTGCATCGCGAGGGCCGGACCGATCTTGACCGAGCCGACATCGAGCACGATGGCGCCGGCCTTGAGATGCGGGCGCAGCGCCGCGATGGCCGCAGGCATCTCCGCGACGGGCATGGCGAGGATGACGATGTCGCAGGCGCCGATGCCGGCGAGATCGGCGCGGGCCAGGCCCTTGCCCTCGGCGCTCGCGGGAATCTCCTGGGCGGGGTCGAACACGGCAAGGCGCAGATGCGGCTGCAGGTGCCGCGCCATGAGGCGGCCGAAGGCGCCAAAGCCCATGAGGCCGACGGAGGTGAATGGTTTCGAGGTGACTGGTTTCTTGGAGACAGGCATCGCGCTTTCCTTGAGGGGGGCCGCGATGCCGGGTGACTGCCTGAATTCAACCGCCAGCGCGGCGGTTGAGACATGGAAATGCCACCGCCTTATGAGGACGGGGCGTAATAGTTCCGGGCGAGAAGGCAGGACATGGTCATGCGCCGCATAGAGCGCGCGGCGCGGCGCCTGTCAACTCAGGGGATCGGCGAGTATTCGGTAAGCGTCATCAGCCGGTCCTCGATGGCGCCGACGAGGTCGCCGCTCTCGATCGCGGTGACGCGCTTGACCTCGATCCATTCCGGATCGGCCATGAAGCTCGCCCAGCGCGCCGTCTTGGTGTCGGCATCCGGCCAGACCAGGATATAGGCGAACTCGGTGCGCCCGGCGCTCTTGGTCTCCCACATCGCCACGATCTTGAAGCCGTGGCGTGCCATGATGCGCATCGCGTGATCGCGGAAGCGGGCGTGGAAAGCCGCCTTGTTGCGCTCGAATATCTCGTAGATGCGCAACTGATGGATCATCGCCTTCGCTCCCTTACGCGGCGGCCTTGGCCTTCTCCGCCTCCATCATCTCGATGAAGCGGGTGAAGAGATAGTGGCTGTCCTGCGGGCCGGGCGAGGCTTCCGGGTGATGCTGGACGCTGAAGGCCGGGCGGTCGTTGAGCGCGATACCGCAATTCGAGCCGTCGAAAAGCGAGACATGGGTCTCGGTCGCGTTCTCCGGCAGCGTCGCGGGATCGACGGCGAAGCCATGGTTCATCGAGACGATCTCGACCTTGCCGGTGGTCTTGTCCTGCACGGGATGGTTCGCGCCGTGATGACCCTGCTTCATCTTCATGGTCTGGCCGCCAATGGCGAGGGCGAGCATTTGATGGCCGAGGCAGATGCCGAAGGTCGGGATCTTGCGGTCGAGCAGTTCCTTGATCACCGGCACGGCATATTCGCCGGTCGCGGCCGGATCGCCGGGGCCGTTCGAGAGGAAAACGCCGTCGGGCTTGAGCGCCAGAATGTCCTCGGCCGTCGCGGTCGAGGGAACGACCGTGACCTCGCAGCCGGCCTTGGCGAGCAGGCGCAGGATGTTGCGCTTCACGCCATAGTCGATGGCGACGACCTTATGGGCGACGCTCTCGCGCTGGCCATAGCCGGCCGGCCATTGCCAGGGCGTCTCGCTCCAGTCGTAGCGCTGGGCAGCGGTGACGAGCGGCACGAGGTCGAGGCCGGCCATGTCCGGCAGCGCCGCCGCCTGCTGCTTCAGCCGCGGAATGTCGAAGACGCCGTCCGGATTATGGGCGAGGACCGCGTTCGGCATGCCCTTGTCGCGGATCAGCGCGGTGAGTGCGCGGGTGTCGACGCCGCAGATGCCGACGATGTTGCGGGCCTTCAGCCAGGCGTCGAAATGCCGGCTGGCGCGCCAGTTCGAGGGTTCGGTAATGTCGGCGTGGAGCACGACGCCGCGCACGCCCGAGGAGGCGGCGGCATTGACGGTCTCGATATCCTCGTCGTTGACGCCGACATTGCCGATATGCGGGAAGGTGAAGGTGATGATCTGCCCGGCATAGGACGGGTCGGTCAGGATTTCCTGATAGCCGGTCATCGCCGTGTTGAAGCAGACTTCGCCTGGTGCTTCGGCGGTGGCGCCGAGGCCGAAGCCTTCCAGCACCGTGCCGTCGGCAAGGACGAGGAGGGCGGTGGCGCGCGGCTCTGTCCAGCCGTCCTGGCCGGGGTTTCCTTCGGAAGCGGTCATGTCTATGTCTCGTCCAGGCCGCGTCGGGCGGCAATGCGGGGGCGGGGCAGCGGCTTCGCGCTCCGCCGGTCTGGAGCGCGAGCCTTAATGGCGCGGGTCCAAGCCGTCAATCCAGGCCCGCGCCGGGTTGTTATTGAAAAAGGGAATGAGTGAGATGACGAGCCTGCGCGAGCGCTTCATGGGCGATCTGAAAGAGGCGATGAAGGCCGGCGAGAAGGGCAAGGTCGGCGCTATCCGCCTGATCCAGGCTGCGCTGAAGGACAAGGACATCGAGGCGCGCGGCGCCGGCACGGGCGAGGCCTCGGCCGACGAGATCCTCGCGCTGCTGCAGAAGATGATCAAGCAGCGCCAGGAATCGATCGCGATCTACGACGCCAATGGCCGCCCCGAGCTCGCTGCCGGGGAGCGCGCCGAGGTCGACGTGATCAGCTCCTACCTGCCCAAGCAGATGTCCGAGGACGAGGTGAAGGCGGCGATCGCAGCGGCGGTGACCGAGAGCGGCGCCGCGTCCATGAAGGACATGGGCAAGGTGATCGCGATCCTGCGCGCCAACTATGCCGGCCAGATGGACTTCTCCAAGGCGAGCGGGCTGGTGAAGGCGGCGCTGGGCGGCTAGGTCTCCCGCACGGTTTCGCCATATCGAGGGCGCAGCTTTCGGCAAAGGAGGATCCCAATGCCGAAATCGACGATCGCCTTTGCCGCGGTGCTTTCGCTGATGACGGGAGGCGCCGCCGCCCAGCCTTCGGGCTGGAGCACGGGCTACCAGATGGGCACGGCCTATGCCGGCGTGTCGGGAGCGAGCGGCGCGCGCCTGACCTTCTACTGCGGCGAAGCCGCGGCAGCGCGCGCCAATCCGGCGATCCAGGGCGGCCCCTACCTGATGGCAGCCTTGCCGAACGATCAGCTCAAGGGAGTTGCGCCCGCCACCATCGAGGTCGTGGCCGACGGCAAGGCGATGCCGATCCCGGTCGCGGCGAAGCCTGATGGCGAACAGATCGAATTCACTTGGAAGCCGGAGCGCGGCTTCGGCCTGCCGCAGATGAGGTCGGTCGTGGCGGCGCTGCGCAAGGCCAAGCGGATCGAACTGCGTGCCGCGGGCTCGACTTTCGCGATCTCCGCCGAGGGCGCCGCGAAGGCGCTTGCCGAAGACCCGCTGCGCTGCTGAAAGGGATCCGCTGCGCTGCTGGAAAGCGGTGTGCTCTCGGCCAGGAGCAACTTGCCAGCACTGCTGCTGCCGCTTTTCGGATCGCGTTCCATGTCATGTCTGTGGATTGCGCCAATAAGCGGGGGGCATTCCGGATCGGTGATTGGCTTCGCGTTCGTCTGAGCCCACATAGAGCACAATGAAATTCCCGCCCTCCATCCTTGAGGAGATCAAGGCGCGGCTGCCGGTCTCGGCGGTCGTGGGCAAACGTGTGCGCCTCGCCAAGGCGGGGCGGGAATGGAAGGGGCTTTCGCCCTTCAACGCCGAGAAGACGCCGTCCTTCTTCGTCAACGACCAGAAAGGCTCGTTCTTCGATTTCTCTTCCGGCAAGAACGGCGACATCTTCAAGTTCGTGATGGAGACCGAGGGGCTCTCCTTCCCGGAGGCGGTCGAGAAGCTCGCGGCCGATGCCGGCGTCGCGCTGCCCAAGGTCAGTCATGAGGCGCAAGTCCAGGAGGAACGCCGCAAGGGCCTGCACGAGGTCGTCGAGCTCGCGGCGAAATTCTTCGAGGCCGAGCTCGCGGGAGAGCGAGGAGCCGGCGCGCGGCGCTATCTCCAGGGGCGCGGGCTCGATGGCGAGCCGCGGCGGCATTTCCGGCTGGGCTATGGCCCGGCCGATCGCTTTGCGCTGCGCGATCATCTCGCCGGCAAGGGCGTCAGCGCCGAGTTGATGATGGAGGCGGGGCTCCTGGTGCATGGCGACGAGATCGCCGTGCCCTATGATCGCTTCCGCGACCGCATCATGTTCCCGATCCATGACGGGCGCGGCCGGGTCATCGCCTTCGGCGGCCGGGCGATGAGCTCGGAGGTCTCGGCCAAGTACCTGAATTCGCCGGAGACACCGCTCTTCCACAAGGGCGGCCTGCTGTTCAACCATCACAATGCCCGCAAGGGCGCCCATGACACCGGGCAGATCGTCGTCGTCGAGGGCTATGTCGACGTCATCGCCATGACCATGGCCGGCTTCCCGCAGACGGTGGCGCCGCTCGGCACGGCGCTGACCGAGGACCAGCTCGGCCTGCTCTGGCGCATGGCTGACGAGCCGATCATCTGCCTCGACGGCGACAAGGCCGGGCGCAAGGCGGCCAGCCGGGCGATCGATCTGGCGCTGCCGCTGCTGGAGCCCGGCAAGTCGCTTTCCTTCGCGCTGCTGCCGGACGGGCAGGACCCCGACGATCTGGCGCGCTCGGGCGGCAAGCCGGCAATCATCGAGGTGCTGGGGGCGGCGAAGCCGCTGGTCGACATGCTCTGGACGCGCGAAGTCGAGGCCGGGCCACTCGATACGCCGGAACGTCGTGCGGCTTTCGAACGACGCCTCAAGGAGCCGCTCGGGCAGATCAAGGATGAGGCGACGCGCCGCCATTATCGCCTCGAAATGGACGAGCGGCTGGCGCTGCTCTTCGCCAGTGCGGCGCCGGCGCGTGGCGAACGCGGGCAGGGCGGCGGCTTTCAGCGCGGGCGCGGACAGGCCAATGGCGGGCGCGGCAATGGCCGTGGCGGCTGGCAGCAGCCGGCGCCCTGGGCGATCGGCCCGCTCAAGGCCTCGAGCCAGCTGACCCAGTCGAAGCTCATCACGCGCAACCGCGGCGAGGATGTGCGCGAGGCCTTCATCCTGCTGGCGCTGGCGAGCCATCCCGAGCTCGTGCTGCGCTGTGCCGACGAGATCGCGGAGCTCGCGCTCGACGGGCCGGCCGCAGAGCGCTTCCGGCAGGTGCTGCTGGATGTCGCACTCGATGGCGATCTCGACCGCGGGGCGCTCGCGGGCCGGCTGCAGCAGCCGCGGGTGCAGGAATCGCAAAGGGCGCTGCTGGCCGTCACCGGCCCGGCGGAGCGCCTCAAGCTGGCCGAAGCGGCTGATCCGGAATCAGTTTTTGACTCGATTCGTCAAGCTATCGTCTTGCATCATCGGGCGCGAACGCTACATAGCGAGCTGAAGGCAGCCGAGCGCGCATTGGCTGACGAAGCGACGGAAGCCAATTTCGCCTGGATCAAGGACGTCAAGGCCCGCCTCGAGACAATCGAGGGGACCGAGGCGATGTCCGGAGATTGAAGGGCACATGCTTCAGCGTTGCCGTCCCTGTCGCGCAACGTGCCGCGGGTGGTTCACGATTCATCAAGGGTGATCGGGTCCATCTGAACGAGATGATTTGGCTGGGTGAGCGTGCCGGACCAGCGGCCGCATCGCCCTTTTATGCGTCGGCATGGGCTTTGCAGCCCCGGCCACGAAGTGTGCGGAGCGCTGATTGATGGCGACTAAAGTGAGCGAGCGGGACAAGGCCGATCAGGTCGCACCGGAAGCCCCCCCGACTTCTGACGGACCGCTGCTCGACCTCACCGATCAGGCCGTAAGGCGGATGATCAAGCTCGCCAAGAAGCGCGGGTATGTGACCTATGACGAACTGAACGAGGTCCTGCCCTCGGAGGAATTCTCCTCCGAGCAGATCGAGGACGTGCTCGGTCAGCTCAGCGAGCAGGGCATCAACGTCGTCGACAACGAAGATCCGGAAGCCGCCGGCGAGGAACGCGCCCAGCGCGGCAAGGATGGCGCTGCCGACGACGACGAAGGCGAGGGCGACCTCGTCGAGACCGCGCGCTCGGCGCTGCCGGTCGAGGTCAAGCGCAACCTGGAGCCGACCGAGCGCACCGACGATCCGGTGCGCATGTACCTGCGCGAGATGGGTTCGGTCGAGCTGCTCTCGCGCGAGGGCGAGATCGCGATCGCCAAGCGCATCGAGGCCGGCCGCGAGGCGATGATCGCCGGGCTCTGCGAGAGCCCGCTGACCTTCCAGGCCATCATCATCTGGCGCGATGAGCTCGTCGACGGCAAGGTGCTGCTGCGCGACATCATCGACCTCGAGGCGACTTATGCCGGCCCCGACGGCAAGAACCCGGTGCAGCTGCCGGGCGAGGGCGGCGAGGAAGGCGAGGCTGCCGAAGAGGCTGCGCCGGAGGGCGAGGCCCCGCCGGACGGCATGGACGACGACGACATGGAGAACAACGTGTCGCTCTCGGCCATGGAAGCCGAGCTCAAGCCGCGCGTGCTCGAGACTTTCGACTCGATTGCCGACAACTACAAGAAGCTGCGCCGCCTGCAGGACCAGGACATTGCCAACCGGCTGGAGAACACCAAGCTCTCGCCCTCGCAGGACCGCAAGTACAAGAAGCTGAAGGACGACATCATCGTTTCGGTGAAGTCGCTCTCGCTCAACAACAATCGCATCGAGGCGCTGGTCGAGCAGCTCTACGATATCAACAAGCGCCTGATTTCGCACGAGACGCGCCTGCTGCGCCTCGCCGAGACCTATGGCGTCGCGCGCGACGACTTCCTGAAGCAGCATGTCGGTGGCGAGCTCGATCCGAAATGGCTGCTGCGCGTCTCCAAGCTCGGCTCGCGCGGCTGGAAGGAATTCGTCGCGGCGGAGAAGGACCGGATCAAGGACCTGCGTGAGGAGGTGCATACGCTTGCCTCCGAAACCGGCCTGGAAATCCAGGAATTCCGCAAGATCGTGCTGATGGTCCAGAAGGGCGAGCGCGAGGCCAGGCAGGCGAAGAAGGAGATGATCGAGGCCAATCTGCGCCTCGTGATCTCGATCGCCAAGAAGTACACCAACCGCGGCCTGCAGTTCCTCGACCTGATCCAGGAAGGCAATATCGGCCTGATGAAGGCGGTCGATAAGTTCGAGTATCGCCGCGGCTACAAGTTCTCGACCTACGCCACCTGGTGGATTCGCCAGGCGATCACCCGCTCGATCGCCGACCAGGCCCGCACGATCCGCATCCCGGTCCATATGATCGAGACGATCAACAAGATCGTGCGGACCTCGCGCCAGATGCTGCACGAGATCGGCCGCGAGCCGACGCCGGAGGAACTGGCCGAGAAGCTCGCCATGCCGCTCGAGAAGGTGCGCAAGGTGCTGAAGATCGCCAAGGAGCCGATCTCCCTGGAGACGCCGATCGGCGACGAGGAGGATTCGCATCTCGGCGACTTCATCGAGGACAAGAACGCGATCCTGCCGATCGACGCGGCGATCCAGAGCAATCTTCGCGAAACAACGACGCGAGTGCTCGCATCGTTGACCCCGCGCGAAGAAAGAGTACTGCGGATGCGCTTCGGCATCGGCATGAACACCGACCACACGCTCGAAGAGGTCGGCCAGCAGTTCTCGGTCACCCGCGAACGCATCCGGCAGATCGAGGCGAAGGCGCTCAGGAAGCTGAAGCACCCGAGCCGGTCGCGGAAGCTCAGGAGCTTCCTCGACAATTGAGGACATGAAGGCGGGCCGCGAGGCCCGCCTTTTTTCTGCTTGGATCGAGGTGAGGATCGAACCCGCAACGGAGACTGCGATGACTGCCAATCTCGATCCCACACAAGCCGAGGCTGCAACGGCCGTTGCCCAGGACGAACAGCAAAAGCAGGCGGTGGGCGATACGACTGTCGGCGAGATCGTCTCGGGTGTTGCGGATGCCGGCGTCGACATCGTCGGCTCAGGCATCGCCGAAATCGTCATCGGCGCGGTCGGCGCGACGATCGAGGGTACCGGCGTCGTGCTCTCCGTGGTCGGCGAGACGGTCGGGGCCATCATCGGTGGCACGCTTGAGGGGCTGTGAGCTGCAAGCGCCCTGAATTCTGCCGCCTACCGTCAGTCGCTGCGCAGGTTTAACGCGGGTTTCACGCCGATCGCTCTATCCTGACGGCCGCTTGGTTCTGGCGGACGAGACATGGCGAAAGCGCGGCTCTACTTTGTCATCGGCAGCGCGCTGCTCCTGGCGGTCCCGCTCGTGAGCTTCGTCTCCGGCCTCGTCATATTCCCCATCGCCTTCTATGCAGTGCTGGCGATCATCGCGAATGCCGGCCTTCCCGTTGTCGTCGCGGGCGCTGCGCTGCGGCAGCTGGGCTTCGCGATCGGGCCCAGTCGCTATTACGAGGGCTGGCTCCATTGCAGCATCCTCTGGCTCGGCTGTGCCCATGGGCTGTCGCATTGGGGCGACGCGGCTGCGAGCATGGGCGGGCGCAACATTCCCTATTTCGACGTTCTCTTTGCGCCCTACCGCTTCGTTCTCGGCCTCCCGGTCGGCTAACCGCGGTACGAGAGCATTTCCGCGCTTCCCTGAATCGCGGAAACTCTCTATCCCCTTGTTTTGACGCATTTTCTTCACGCGAACCGGTGCCCACTCCGCTCCAAAATGCTCTAGACAAGAATGGCGCAGACGCGTCTGATGGCTCGCATCGAACGCTCAGCCGGACGGTGCCCATGTCCCCCGAATTCCTTCTCACCTCGCTCATCATCGTCGCCTCGCCCGGCACGGGCGCGATCTACACGATCGCCGCCGGCCTCACCCGAGGTTCGCGCGCCAGCGTGGTTGCCGCCTTCGCCTGCACGCTTGGCATCGTGCCGCATCTTCTCGCGGCGATGATGGGGCTTGCCGCGCTGCTGCATGCGAGCGCGCTCGCCTATGAGATCGTGAAATATGCCGGCGTCGCCTATCTGCTCTTCATGGCCTGGCAGACCTTGCGCGAGCAGGGCGCGCTCAAGGTCGAGACCAGGGCCGATCCGCGCTCGGCGTTGCGCGTGCTCGTCGACGGCATCCTGATCAACCTGCTCAATCCCAAGCTCTCGATCTTCTTCGTCGCCTTCCTGCCGCAGTTCATCGCCGCGGACGAGGCGAGCCCGCTCCTGCGCATGCTGGAGCTCTCCGGCGTCTTCATGGCGATGACCTTCGTCGTCTTCGCGCTCTATGGACTCTTCGCCGCGGGGATGCGTGACAAGGTGATCAGCCGTCCGGCGGTGATGGCCTGGATGCGGCGGGCTTTCGCCGCAGCCTTCGTGGCGCTGGGGGCGAAGCTTGCGCTGACGGAGCGTTGATGCCGAAGCAGTCGCTCATCAGCATCGAGACGCGTGGCCAGGGCCTCTACGAATTCACGGACCATGTCCTCGCCTTCCTGCGCGAGGCCTCTTCCCTGCGCGAGGCTTCTTCGGCGAGCGGGGTGCTCACCCTCTTCGTGCGCCATACCTCCTGCTCGCTGCTGATCCAGGAGAATGCCGATCCGGATGTGCGGCGCGATCTCCAGGCCTTCTTCAAGCGTCTGGCGCCGCCGGCCGATGATCCGGCGATGGCCTATCTCGTCCATCGCATGGAGGGGCCGGACGACATGCCCGCCCATATCAAGGCGGCGCTGATGCCGGTCTCGCTGTCAATTCCGGTGATGGAAGGCCGATTGATGCTTGGCACCTGGCAGGGCATCTATCTGTTCGAGCATCGCGACAACCCGCACCGGCGCGAAGTCGTGCTGCATCTGAGTTGAGCTGGGCCCGGAACCCGGTCATCGCCCCGCGAAAATGTCCGGCTGCGGCCGCGGCTCCCACGATTGACCGGAGGCGATGAGGCAGCTCTTGCCCTGCGGTGTGGTGGCGAAGAGCGTCCAGGAGCCGGAACTGGCGGCAAAGATCTCGATGACGAGGCCGCTCGCGGTGAGTCCATAGCCGATGATGCGTTCACCGAACATGGTGCGAAGCTGCTCGACCGCCTCGGGCCGATCCGTGCAGGGCTGCTCGTGTGGCGTCTGGCTGTGGGCTGCGGCGGCCAGAATCAAGCCGGCCGGCACGAGCAGAATGAGCGCGACGATCTTGGACGGTTTCATGGCCGGCTCCCTGTTCGGGGCGGCCGTCGGAAGCGAGCGCAGCTCGAGGGTCGGTTGGTCGCCCTGAACCCTTAAGACGTGGGAACCGCGCGATCGGCTTTCAAGCCGGGCTGGCTCCCCCTTCCGCGTTTCGTGCCGTATAGAGGGCCGAATTGGAGGAGGTTCTCATGTCGTTTCTGAAATCCCTGTTCGGCGGGCGCAAGGCCGAGAGTGACAAGCCGGCCGGCCCGGCGAAAAGCATCGATCACAAGGGCTTCGCGATTCATGCGACGCCCTATCTTGAGGGCGGGCAGTACCAGCTCTGCGGCGTGATCGAGAAGGAGATCGACGGCGAGACGAAGAGCCATCGCTTCGTCCGCGCCGACCGTTTTCCGGGCCTCGACGACGCCGCCGATTTCACGCTGGTGAAGGGCCAGCAACTCGTCGACGAGCAGGGCGAACGCCTGTTCAAATGAGCGCGGCCGGCCTTTCATTCGAAAGTTGATGACGAAGGGTCAGGTCGCTTAAGGCTTTGTTGGCATCTCTGCGCTCTCATTGCGTGTCGAATTTACGCAGTGCGAGCGAATTCCGAATGTTCCAGGCTGTTGCCGGACCAGAAGGCGCCGACCAGCGCTTTTCGTCCGGGGCTATCACTCTCGCACCCGGTTTCGCGCCGTTTGCCGAAACCGGTTTTGAACTTCAGGCCCTGCTCTCTGCGCCGTCAGGGGGCGGAGAGCCGATCGACAAGGTCTGGCTTGCCGGCCTGTTCGATCAGCTTCCTGCCGCGGTCTATCTGACCGACGCGGATGGCCGGATCAGCTATTTCAATCCCGCTGCCGCCGCTTTCGCCGGGCGCGAGCCGAGGCTCGGCCTCGATCTCTGGTGCGTGACGGAGCGACTCTTCAACCAGGCCGGCGAGCTGATGGCCCATGCCGACGGCCCGATGGCGCAGGCCCTGCGCGAGGGCCGCGCGATTCGGAATGTCGAGCTCCAAGCCGAACGGCCGGATGGCAGCCGCATCCGCTTCCTGCAGAATCCGACGCCGCTCTTCGACCGCTTCGGCCGGCTCGTCGGCGGCTTCAACCTCCTGTTCGAGCTGAGTGGGCGCGACGAAGCCCGCATGCCCGATATGGCGGAGCATGCGGCCGATTGCGAGCGCCTGGCTTTCCGCAGGAATCTGCGCGAGGCGATCGAGAGCGGCGCAATCCTGCTGCACTACCAGCCGCAATTCCGGCCGGACGGGACAGTGATCGGCTTCGAGGCGCTGGCGCGCTGGCGCGATCCCGTGCGTGGCGTGGTCTCGCCCGCGACCTTCATTCCGGCGGCCGAGGAGGGCGGGCTAATCGCCGCGCTCGGCGCCCATGTCCTGCGCAGCGCCTGCCGCGAGGCGGCGAGCTGGGCGAAGCCGCTCAGGATCTCGGTCAATCTCTCGCCGCTCGAATTCCAGTCGGACGAACTGCCCGCGCTGGTCGAGACGATCCTGGGCGAGACCGGGCTCGAGGCCGAGCGGCTTGAGCTCGAGATCACCGAGGGCGTGATGGTGACCGACGCCGTGCGCGCCATGACGACCCTGTCGCGGCTGCGAGCGCTCGGCGTGCGCATCGCGCTCGATGATTTCGGCACCGGCTATTCGTCGCTGTCCTATCTCCACCGCTTCCCGCTGACGACGCTGAAGATCGACCGCAGCTTCGTCGCGACGCTCGGCGTCACCTTGGAATCGGCGGCGATCACGCGCGCGGTCATCCAGCTTGGCCATGCGCTCGGCATCGAGGTGGTGGCTGAGGGCGTCGAGACGCCGGAGCAGCTCGACTTCCTGATTTGCGAAGGCTGCGATCTGGCGCAGGGCTATCTGCTCGGCCGGCCGCTCGACGCCTCGGCCTATGCGCATCTGACCGGCGGCTAACAGCTTCCATCGGTCACGACGGCGTCGCCGCCTTCCGTAGCTCCGTCAGCAAGGCGGCGCCGGACCAGCGCGGGCGCTCGGCGGCCTGCTCGGCCGCATGGACCAGCCCGCACAGACAGGCGTTGACCGGTGCCTTGCGGCCAAGCGTCTCGGCCAGGCGAAGCACTTCACCATTGATCCAGTCCACCTCGGTCTTCCGGCGCGCGGCGAGATCGTCCGACATCGAGGAGCGGGCCAGCGGATCGATGGCGAGAAGCTTTCTGCCCAGCCTGGAAAACAGCGCGTCGGGCAGGTGCAGAGCGACCGGGATCATGCTCGCCGGAAGCGGCGTCAGCCGAGCCGGGCGAATGCCGGCCCGCCGCAGCAGCGCGAGGGCTTCGGCCTGGGCGAGCGCGAGGCAGCGCCTATAGGCGCGCTGGGACAGCTCTTCCTTCAGAGGCAGGTTCGCCAGCGCGTTGATGGCGTTGTTGAGGTTGAACAGTAGCTTCGCCCATTGCACCGGCACGATCTCGAGCTGACGGGTCAGCGGCAGGCCGGCCTCGTCGAAAGCGGCGAGGAAGGGCTTCAGCTCGAAGGCGGCCTTGACCTCGAGCCGGCCGTCCGAGGCCTGGTGAAAGGCGCCGGGCCCACGCGCCACGACATTGAACGGCACGATGCCTTCGAGCACGATCTGGTGCGGGAGCACGGCGCGCAGGATCGCTGCATTGCTCAGGCCGTTCTGGAAGCTGACCACGACGGCGCCGGGGCGGAGCAGGCCTGCGAGCCGGGCGGCGGCTGCGGCGGTATCGGCGGATTTCACGGTCACCAGCACGAGATCGGCCTCGGTCGCAGCGACGGCCTCGGTCGAGAACGCGATCGCCTCCGGCGGCACCTGCCAGTGGCCGCCCTGGTAATGCGAGAGCGTGAGGCCATGCTCGCGCAATTCGTCGCCGATTCGTGGGCGACCGACGAAGCAGACCTCGCTCCCCGATGCCAACAGGCGGCCACCGATATAGCAGCCGACCGAGCCGGCGCCGTAGATGCAGATCGTTGCCATGGTCTCGATGCCCGATTGCGCGCCGTCTCCTGCGCGACGAAGCTTTGGGAGCCTCCCGGCAGGACATGTCCGGGTCAAGCCCAAGCATGGCAGGGATTGCTGACAGGATCGGGACCGCGTTGCCCTATCGACGCCGTGCCGCACTGCTGCCGACGCGCTTGTCGCGCCATTCGAGGCTGCCTAATCATCAGGCAGCGAAAAAAAGCCGTTCCCTCGAGGCGGCACCGAGGAAACATGCCGCCGGAAGATCAGCGCTACGCACCCGATTCCGCCTATGCCTGGTTGCGGCTGGCGCTGGCTTTGGTGGTTGGCACCGTCGCTTGCGTCGGCACGTGGTCGGTCGTGGTCGTGCTGCCCTCAGTCCAGGCCGAGTTCGGCACGCTGCGCTCCGGGGCCTCGCTGCCCTATACCTGCGCGATGCTCGGTTTCGGCTTCGGCAATATCGCGATGGGCCGCGTCGCCGATCGCTACGGCATTCTGATACCGATCATGCTTGGCGCCGTGCTTATGGGCTTGGGCTATTTCCTGGCCGCGCTTTCCGGCAGCCTCTGGCAATTCGCGATCGTGCATGGGCTGCTGATCGGGATCGGTGCCGGAGCCGGCTTTGCGCCGCTGATCGCCGATCTGTCGCACTGGTTCCGCAAGCATCGCGGGCTCGCGGTCGTCTTCGGGGCCTCCGGCAGCTATTTCGCCGGGATGTTCTGGCCGCAGGTCATCATCTGGGGCGTCCAAGCCCATGGCTGGCGGGCGACCCATATCGGCATCGGCATCGCGGTGCTTGTGGTCATGCTGCCGCTCGCCTTCTTCTTCCGGCGCAGGCCGGCCGCCGCGACGCTGGCGGCAGCCGAGGCGTCCAGCGCCGGGGCGCGCGGCGATCTCGGGCTCTCGCCCAACCAGCTCCAGGCCTTGCTCGCGGTTGCCGGCTTCTGCTGCTGCGTCGCGATGGCGATGCCTCAGGTCCATATCGTCGCCTATTGCGGCGATCTCGGCTATGGCGTGGCGCGCGGCGCCGAGATGCTCTCGCTGATGCTCGGGCTCGGCGTCGTCAGCCGCATCGGCTCGGGCTTCGTCGCCGACCGGATCGGCGGAGCGGCGACGCTGGTGATCGGCTCGGTGATGCAGGGACTCGCGCTCTTTCTCTATCTCTGGTTCGACGGGCTGATCTCACTCTTCATCGTCACGGGAATCTTCGGCCTGTTCCAAGGCGGCATCGTGCCGATGTATGCCATCATCATCCGCGAGTACCTGCCGCCGAAGGAGGCTGGCGTGCGCATCGGCCTGGTGATGTCCGCGACCATCATGGGCATGGCCTTCGGTGGCTATATCTCGGGCGTGATCTTCGACTATTTCGCCTCCTACCGCATGGCCTTCCTCAACGGGCTCGCCTGGAACCTCGTCAATCTCGCGGTGGTGTGCTGGCTGATGCTGCGGGTGCGGCAGAAGCCCCAGCCCGCCTGAGCGGAACGCCAATCGTCATTGCGAGGAGCGACGGGGCAATCCAGGGCGACACAGAGCGCTGCCACCCCTGGATTGCTTCGCGGAGCCTGTACTCGGGCTTGCCGAAGGCAAGACCCGGGTGCTCGTAATGACGGGGCGGATCAAACCGCGCCGTGCGCCTCGACATAGAGCGCGTAGAGCGAGTGCGAGCTCGCCATGTACAGCCGATTGCCCTTCGGACCGCCGAAGCAGAGATTGGCGCAGCGCTCCGGCAGGCGGATGAACGCAAGAGGCTTGCCGGCCGGACTGAACACCATGACGCCGTCGAGATCCTCCGACTTGCCGCGCAGGTTGAAGACCTTGCGCCTTCCGTCCTCCGCCGGCTCTGCCTCGAGCGCGCCGTTGCTGCCATAGCCGCACCAGAGATTGCCGTCGCGATCGACCCGGAAGCCGTCGAGCGCGCCGAAATCGTCAGCGCTGACGACCTTCACCTTGTTCGAGGCCTTGCCGTCGGCGTCGATATCGAAGCTCCAGATGCTGCGGTTCGGCGTGCCGCGCCATTCGACCACGTAGAGCTTCTTCTCGTCGGGTGAGAAGGCGAGGCCGTTCGGATTGAGCAGGTCGGTGACGACGGCGGTGACCTTGCCGTCCGTGCCGATGCGGTAGACGTTGGTGGTCGCCTGCTCGGGCTTGGCGCGCGAGCCCTCCCATTCGCCGCTGATGCCGAAGAGCGGATCGGTGAACCAGATCGTGTCGTCGGATTTGACCACGACATCGTTGGGCGCGTTCAGGCGCTTGCCGTCATAGCTGTCGGCGAGAACCGTGATCTTGCCGTTCTTCTCGGTGCGGGTGACCCGGCGCGTCACCGAGTGCTCGCAGGTGATCAGCCGGCCCTGGCGGTCGCGGGCGTTGCCATTGGCGAAGTTGGCGTTCTCGCGGAAGACGGTGAAGCTGTTCTTCTGTTCGTCGTATTTCATGATCCGGTTGTTCGGAATGTCGCTGACGAGGACATAGCGGCCCTCGGGGAAATAGACCGGGCCTTCCGCCCAGCGCATCCCGCTCGCGAGCTGCTCCACGGTGCTCGAATAGATCCGGTACTTGGCGAAGCCGGGATCGAGGATTTCGACCGCAGGGTCGGGATAGCGCTGGTTCGGCTTGAACGGGAAGGCCTGGGCGAAGGCCGATCCGGCCAGCGAGGAGCCGGCGATGGCGGCAAGGCCGCCGGTGAGCAGGTGACGACGAGACGTGTCCACGGTTGTTCCCTCCAGCTTTTGTTGTGGCGACGCCCGGCACGAGCCGAGCTCTTCCGGCGTCCGCGTGCTGCCGCCTTGGCCATCGGCGAGCGCTCGCTGATATAGCATCGAGTTTCAGATTTGAAATCTGAAATTTCAGAGTGACTCCTGCGGATGGACCCTCCTCGGCGGCTCTCGTCCGCCGCAGGCCTCTCCGGGTGGACCCGCATGGCTGGACAGGTCGGCCAGCGCGGCTGACATTCCACCGGATGCTTGGCCTCTCATTGCCCTCGCTGGGCCGGAGGGCTTCAGCGAGGATGTCCGGGATGGCTGCCACCAGCGCGGGGCTTTTGCTGTATCGCCGCAGCGCCGAGGGGCCATCGATCCTGCTGGTTCATCCGGGCGGACCGTTCTGGAAGAACAAGGACGGCGGCGCCTGGTCGATTCCCAAAGGCGAGATCGGCGATGGCGAGGACCCGCTCGCAGCCGCCATCCGCGAGTTTCAGGAGGAATTGGGCACGCGGCCCGTGGGCGATTTCGCGCCGCTGGGAGAGGTGGTACAGCGCGCGGGCAAGCGGGTGCTCGCCTTCGCGATCGAAGGTGACCTCGATGCCGCGGCGATCGAAAGCAACAGTTTTACGCTCGAATGGCCGCCGCGGAGTGGCCGTATCGCTCAGTTTCCCGAGGTCGATCGTGCCGACTGGTTCTCCCTGCCGGTTGCGCGCAAGAAGATCCTCGAAAGCCAGCGGCCGTTCCTCGACCGACTGGAGGAGCTGGTGCGGGTGTGACGTCCGTCCGGACGGCGGATGCCAGAGCATTTCCGCGTTTCCTCGAACCGCGAAAATGCTCTAAGCTTTTGTTTTATTGGATTTTCTTGACGCGAGTCGGTACTCGCTTCGCTCGAAAATGCCTTAGCTCAGGCCGTAGTCGATTGCCGGCTTCTTGAACCAGACGCTGCTGCCGCTGACATAGCCGGATTTTTCCTTCACGGCGGCGAGCACATTTTCGGGCAAGGCCTCGGCGAGCTCGGGCTGGAACTTCCGCCCTGCATGCGCGCAGGAGAAGATCAGCGGAAAGGAAACACCGAAGGCGAGCATATAGGTTCCGAGCATGTATTGTTCGTTGTAGTAGCGCTCGACCCAGGCTGGCGGATAGTCCCATGGCCAGAGCACGTCATGGATGCCGACATCGATCCCCGGCTTCAGCTCCGGCAGGATGTCGATGAAGAAGACGGTGACGTCGGAATTCTGGAACGAGCGATGACTGCCGTCGAAGAAGACCACGCTGTCGGCGTCGAGCTTCGAGAACAGAGAGACGTCGACGAACTCGACGCCCGAGCGGATCACCTCGTCGGCGATTGCGTCGACCTCGGTGCGCGGCTCCGGATCGATCGAGATGATCCGGGTTTTGAGCTTGTGGTCCTCGATCGCGCGGCGCGCGAATTTGGTCGAGTTGCCCGAGCCGATCTCGACATAGGTCGCCGGATTGCGCCGCGCCAGGAGGTGGTAGAGCACCATGCTGTCGAGGCTCGGAAACCAGCCGTTGATCCAGCGCGGCTCCTGGCTCTTGGCATCGGCCCCGATGGGGATCGCAGAGAAAAGCTCGCGATATGTTCCAATTTTCGTAATGATTTCGCGCATCCCCTTCTCATGGTGTGAAAATATCGAGTGGATGTGCTTGGAGATTTCTTGTGAGTACCCGTAGCGTGGGCGGAAGTCGGGCGGAAAATTGATGTCGAGTTTCATGCCGATATCCTTTAGCCGAAAAGAAAAATCTGACCCTTCTATATGCTCACAGCCGCATATTACTCTTGATTTGATATGGCGCCAGTATGTCACTCGGCCGACGTCACGTCGCGGTGAGGTCAGGGCGAGGATCGCGCGGATGGTGTTCCGGGGGAGGTGATCCGATGGAATCAGGCTGGCGCGTCACCTGGCCGATAGGTGCCGAAGCACCAGACATGGCCCTCGGGGTCCTTGCAGATGAAGTCGCGGCTGCCATAGGGCTGGTCGCGCGGCTCCATGCAGATTTCCGCTCCGGCGGCGCGAGCCCGCTCGCAGCGGGCGTCGATGTCATCCGTCGCGATATAGGGCGAGGCGGTGGTGCCGCCGAGCTCGGCCGGGCGCGAGACCAGCTTGCCGAATTCATTGTTCTCGGCGGAGCCGAGCATGACGAAGCTCTCGCCCATGCGCAGTTCGCCATGGAGCAGGGTCTTGCCGTCGTCGGAATAATAGGCCGCGTGCTTCTCGAAGCCGAACGCCTCGATCAGCCAGTCATACATGCGCGGCGCGTCGGCATAGCGTAGCGAGATGCAGATCATTGCGGGTTTGGTCATTGCGATTTTGGTCATGGCGCTCTCCGATATCCCAGCTTGACGCAATCTGCGGCGTGTCCAATCTCGGCTGCAAGCCTCAAGGGTGAACGCCATGCTCCAGACCACTCTCGCCGGCAGCCTGCCGAAGCCGACCTGGCTCGCCGAGCCGGAGCGTCTCTGGGCGCCTTGGAAGCTCCAGGGCGAGGCGCTCGAAGCCGGAAAGCGCGACGCCACCATCCTCGCGGTGAAGCTGCAGGAGGATGCCGGCCTCGACATCGTCGGGGATGGCGAGCAGGCGCGGGTCCATTTCGTCCATGGCTTCCTGGCCAATCTCGACGGGATCGACTTCGCCAAGAAGACGGTGATGGGCATCCGCAACAACCGCTATGAGGTCGAGGTGCCGACCGTGACGGGGCCGATCCGGCGCAAGGGGCCGGTCCATCGCATGGAAGCGCTTGCCGCCCGCGCGCATACCAGGCGCAAGCTGAAGTTCACGCTGCCGGGGCCGATGACGATCGTCGATACGATCGCCGACGAGCATTACGGACGGCGGGAGGATCTCGCCATGGCCTTCGCCATCGCTTTGAACGAGGAGGCGCGCGAGCTGCAGGCGATCGGCGTCGACGTCATCCAGTTCGACGAGCCGGCCTTCAATGTCTACATGAAGGAGGTCTCGGACTGGGGCATCGCCTGCCTGGAGCGCGCCGCGCAGGATCTGACCGCCACGACGGCGGTCCATATCTGCTACGGCTATGGCATCAAGGCCAATATCGACTGGAAGGCGACGCTCGGCTCGGAATGGCGGCAATACGAGGAAACCTTCCCGGCCATCGCCAGGAGCTCGATCAAGCAGGTCTCGCTCGAATGCCGCAACTCGCATGTGCCGCTCGACCTGATCAGGCTGCTCGACGGCAAGGATGTGCTGGCGGGCGCGATCGATGTCGCGAGCAACGCCGTCGAGACGCCCGAGGAGGTCGCGGCGACGATCCGCGCGGTGCTCGCCTTCGTTCCGCCGGAAAAGCTCTATCCCTGTACCAATTGCGGGATGGCGCCGATGTCGGGCGAGGTCGCCTATGGCAAGCTCGCAGCGCTCGCGGCCGGCGCGGCATTGGTGCGCAAGGAACTGGGCGGGCAGGGCTGAGGATGGAGCGGGTGAGGTGAGGGGGCTGACACGGTTCGAGCATCGTGGGCAGCGTGTCATCCCGGCGCGGCGTTTCGCGCTTCGGATGGGCCGGGCGATCCTGCTCTGGATCGGGCTGACGATTATCGGCATGTGCATCGGCATGATCGGTTACGCCACGACCGAGGGCATGGGTGCGACCGACGCCTTCGTCAATGCGGCGATGATCCTCTCGGGGATGGGGCCGGTCGGCGAGCTCAAGACGCAGGCAGGCAAGCTCTTCGCCGGTACTTATGCGCTGTTCTCAGGGCTCTTCGTGGTGATCGCCACAGGCTTCGTGCTGGCGCCGGTGCTGCACCGCGTGCTCCACTCGTTCCATGTCGAAGAAGGAAAGACCGACGATGACTGAGTCCGGCCTGCAGCCTGAGGAGGAACCACGCGGCAGCCTGACCGTACGCACCATCGCCATGCCCGCCGACACCAATTCCAATGGCGATATCTTCGGCGGCTGGGTGATGTCGCGGATGGACCAGGCCGGCGGCATTGCCGGTGTCGACCGGGCGCAGGGCCGGGTGGTGACCGTCGCGGTCGAGGCCATGAACTTCATCCGGCCGGTCAAGGTCGGCGACGTGCTCAGCGTCTATACCGAGGTGGTGTCGGTCGGCCGGACATCGATGAAGATCCAGGTCGAGGCCTGGGCCAGGCGCTTCCGGACGACGTTGAATGAGAAAGTCACGGATGCGAGCTTTACCTTCGTGGCAATCGACGAGGAAGGAAAGCCACGGCCGGTGCCGCCATTGCCGAGCAGTTAGATCTGCGGCGACTCGGCGATTACGCTAATGGAATCTTCACCTCCCCTTCAGCTTGCCTGGCCGCGTTAACCATTGAGACAGCGGGTGGTGGTTCTGTCGTGGTGTCAACCCCGACAGGACCTTGGTCATGTACCACCCGGCTCGCCACTATTTTCGCAAGCTGCTCACGCTGCCGTCGCGCCTGCGTTCAGACGAACGCGGCGGCGTCCTCATGATGTTCGCGGCCGCACTCGTGCCGCTGCTGACCTTGACCGGCGTCCTCGTGGAGACGTCGCGAGCCCAGAACGCGAAGATCGACCTGCAGAATGCGGTCGATTCCGCCGTATTGGCGGCCGCGAAGCTGAACGATGCGGACAATACCCGCGTTGCAACCGCTGGCCGCTATTTCCGCTCCGCCCTGCCGACCGGTTTTCCGGGGACGGTCACCACGTCGAATTTTGCGGTTACCAGCGGCAGCGTCTCGGTGACGGGTGCCGCGACGGCGACGATCCCGACAATGTTCGGCAGCATGCTCGGCGCTCAGACGACGGTCTCGGCGAATGCCACGGCGCTGATCGCCAAGCCGCAGGTCCGCCATCTCGATCTGGTCTTCTGTATCGACGCGACAGGTTCGATGCAGAATACCATCAATGCCGTCAAGAATACCGCGCTCACCTTCGAGAGCAGCCTGAACGGCGAGCTTGAGAAGCGCAAAATCGAGAAGTTCGACTCGATGCGCGTCAAGGTCGTTTTCTACCGCGACTACGGCGGCAACTCGATTCCCACCGGAAAGAACGCGGACATGCGCGATGTCGGCGACCGGCCGGTGATGAAGGTCAGCAATTTCTACCGCCTGCCCGATCAATCGACCGGCTTTTCCACCTTCGTCTCTCCAGAGAAGGCGAGCGGTGGCGGCGACCTGCCGGAATCCGGCCTCGAATGCGTCAACGAAGGCATGAACTCGACCTGGACCAAGACGGGCGAGACGGTCGTCGGCGGCAGCAGCGCCGGCAAGACGATCACCGCCTCGTTCAACGTCATCGTGGTCTGGACGGATGCCGATGCACAGCCGCCGTCCTACTCGCGCTCGCTGCTCAATCCCGATTATCCGCCGGCCAATATCATGCCGCGCAAATGGGTGGGGACGCCGCCGGAAGTGGGGCTGTCGGATAAATGGATTGCCGCACCCGCGATGGACCACGGCAATCAGATGCTGGTCTTCTTCGGAAACGCGCAGACGACCAACTGGAAGCCGGTTTCAAAATGGCCGAACTTCTTCCAGGGCGGCACGCTCACCCAGGGCAACACGCAGCTCGTCACCAAACTGGCCGATGCGATCGCGACCAAGACCAAGACGCCGACGCTGACCCACTGACGCCCGACTGGTATTCCGCTTCGGCAATCCATGGCTCTTGCGTCAAATCTTAACGATTACTGAATTGCCGGCTCAGGTCGGCGATTCAGAATAGTGCGCCCACTTAAGCGTTTTTTAAGCGCGATCCCCCATTCCTATAGGTCAAGAGGCTTGAAGCCCTCGAAGCTGGTTCAGAGGTCTGGGGGACCTATTTCATGCCCGTTTATCGGGACATCCCGGCTGTCGGCATCGCTGCCGATCTGATCCCGCTTGGTCGGGCTCTCCACCACCTAGCCTCCGCAAGCTATGCGGCTGCGGCGATGAGCCTCTCATCGCCGGGTCGTCCGACATTCGTGGCCCTGCCGGCCTGAACCATTTGCGCGCGGCGATGCATACCGGAGACCGATGATGAACAAGGCCAAGAAGCCCGAGCGCCAGCGTACGCCGCTGCGCATCGGTATCGCCACGCGCATCTATGCCGCGCTCGGCTTTCTGACCGCGCTGACGATCGTGGCGTCGCTCGTGGCCTGGTTCTCCTATGATCGCGTCAACCAGACGGTCGCGGATATGGTCGAGCGCAAGATGCCGGTGGTCGAGCTGGCTCTCGAATTGTCCCAGGCGGCGACGCAGTCGACCGCGCTTGCCGGCCGGTTCGGCGAGGTCCGCACCGTGCGCGAGCGCGCCAACCTGACCAACGAGCTCGACGCGGTCGAGTCCCGCCAGTTCGACCTGCTGCGCCGCATCGCCCAGGGCAATGTCAACAAGGACAAGGCGCAGAAGGCAATCGACGAGCTCTCCCGCCAGATCAACGGCATCAACGACCTGACCGGCGAGCGCTTGCGCAATGCCTCCGAGGCGGCCTCCGCCCTGGCGCAGCTCGACAGCGCCCGCGAGGAGTTCGAACGCTCGGTGTCGACCGAGGCCGATGCGGCCAAGTCCGACCTCCTGATCGGCATGGAAGGCATCAAGGGCCTGACCGGCAACGAACTCGACAGCGCGCTCGAGACCGTCATCGAGAAGGATTTCGTCTCGTTCGATCTCGCACGCGGCCTCCAGGCCGATATCAACGAGACGATCGGATTGCTCCGCGAGATCGCCCAGATCGACGACAGCTCGCGGCTCGGCATGGCGGGCAACCGCTTCCAGGCCATGGCGCAGCGCGTGCGCAAAAGCATCGCCGACGCCGAGAAGCTCGCGCCGAACGAGGGGCGCAAAAAGTCGGTCAACTCCATCCTGGCCACGGGCGAAGGCAGCAGCGGCCTGATGAGCGTGCGCGACCGCGACATCATCACGCGCGAATCCGTCATCGTCGGGCTGAAGGAGCTCAACCTGGCGGCCGAGGTGGTGCGCAAGGAGGTCGAGGGCCTGGTCAAGGGCGCACGCGGCGAGGCTCTCGAAGCCAAGGCCTCGACCAGCGCCATGATCGAGCAGAGCAAGATCTGGCTGGGCGGGCTCGGCCTCGGCTCGGTGCTGGTCGCGCTCGCGCTCTCGCTGATCTATGTCCGCCCGGCGATCGTCGGACGCCTCAACCGGCTCTGGTCCGCGACCCGCGCCATCGCCGATGGCCAGCTCGAGACCGTCGTCGACACCAAGGGCAATGACGAGATCTCCGACATCTCGAAGAGCGTACTGCTCTTCCGCGACAATGCGGTGGCCCTGCGCAAGGCCGAAGAACAGAAGATCGAGGATGACGCGCTGGCGCTGCAGCGCCGCCGCGAGATGATGAAGGAACTCGGCGATGCCTTCGGCGAGGTCGTGGCGGCTGCCGCGGCCGGCGATTTCAGCCGCCGCGTCGCCGCGACCTTCGCCGATCCGGAGCTCAACGCGCTGGCCGAATCCGTGAATTCGCTCCTGGAGACGGTGCAGGGCGGCCTCGGCGAGACCTGCGAGGTCCTGGCGGAACTCTCTGCCGGCCATCTCTCGACCCGCGTCGCCGGCCTCTACCAGGGCGCCTTCGCCGAGCTCAAGGACGGCACCAACGGCCTCGCCGAGGAATTCGAGAGCACCCTGGCGCGCCTCTCCGACACGGTCGCGGCCGTACGCAGCGCAACGAGCGAGATCCTCGACGGTGTCACCGACCTCGCCGAGCGCACCACCGAGGAAAGCAATGCCGTCTCGATGGCGACCAACCAGCTCGGTGCCTTCGCCGGCACGGTGAAGAAGACCGCCTCCGAGGCCGCCCAGGCGATGGGCATGGCCGAGAGCGCCGAGCAGCGCGCCCAGCAGGGTGAGAAGGTCGTCTCCTCGGCGCTCGACGCGATGCACCGCATCCGCGCCTCCTCGAACAAGATCTCCGAGGTCATCGCGATGATCGACGAGATCGCCTTCCAGACCAACCTGCTCGCGCTCAATGCGGCGGTCGAGGCGGCGCGCGCCGGCGATAGCGGCCGTGGCTTCGCCGTGGTCGCGGCCGAGGTGCGCAGCCTCGCCAAGCGCTCGGCCGATGCCTCCAACGACGTCAAGCGCCTCGTCGAGGCCGCCCATGGCGACGTCGCGGTCGGCGTCGGGCTGGTCGAGGAGACCTCGTCGATGTTCGAGAGCATCGTCGCATCGGTCAACGACCTCACCGGCCTGATGAACGGCATCTCGCAAACCGCCCGCAGCCAGGCCAGCGACGTCTCGACCATCAACAACGAGATCGACGGCATCGGCACGATGGCGCATCAGAACGCGGCGCTGGTCGAGGAGACCAACGCGGCTCTGGCGCTCACCGACGAGCAGACCCGCGCGCTGACCGAGCATATCGGCCGCTTCAAGTTCCGCGAGGGACATGTCGCCGAGCATGGCAAGGACATGGCGCGCGCCGCCTGACCCCCGCCACCAGTATCGAAGCATGCAAAAGGCCCGCTGCGGTACCGCAGCGGGCCTTACGCTTTTAAGATCGGGCCTTGCCTGCCGGCTGGCGGCGATGTTACGCGAGATGCGGGTCGGTAGCTCAATGGTTAGAGCTCGCTGCTCATAACAGCGCCGGTGCCGGTTCGAGTCCGGCCCGACCCACCACCTCTCTATTCTGTCACTGATTTTATTGTGTTTTTTCGCCTGTTTTTTCCCACGGGCTTCAACCCGGCCTGAAAGTGGGAAAGATCTGTTCAGGCTTCGTCCTCTGAATTGGGATCGTCAACGTCCTCGATTCCGTCGAGATCGCCGAGATCGATGAAGGCCATGCCGGCGCCGGCGAGCTTCCGCCGGTTTGCCTTGCGCGTGTAGAGGGCGGCCTGCTTAGGGCTCTCCCAACCAAAGATCGCCATCAGCTGATGCTCGGTCGCGCCATTGTCAGCGGCGATTGTCGCGCCTGCCTTGCGTAGGCCGTGAGCCGAGCATTGCGGCAGGCCTGCCTGATCGCACCAGTCCCGCATCTTGTTGCCGAAGCCGTTCCCGGTGAACGGTCGATCGTACTCGGTGACCAGGAAGGTCAAGTTTCCGGCAGGGGAGTGGTCGACGATGTGGCGAAGCGCCGGCAGCACCGGAAGCTGCCGTGCCTTCGGCTTGCGTCGGCCGTGCTTCTTCTCGGTGAAATGCAGCCAGCCGTCGCGGATCATCTGCCGGCCGAGCAGCACGACATCGGAGCGGCGCACGCCGGTGAAGAGGAGAAGCCCGAGCGCGAGGTGGGCTTTGGTGCCGAGCGGGTGACGCTTCGCAAAGGCGCGGACCTCCTCGATCGTCCAGGTGTGGAAGCCGTCGCCCTCGGTCTCGAAGAGCTTGATATCGCGCGCGAGGTTGACCTTGACGATCTGGACGTTGGGGGCCACCGCCCATTTGAAGACTTGGCGTAGTGCCTTGACGCGGTTGTTGCCGGCACCGGGCAGATCGAGCTTGCGATCGCGCAGCACATAGAGCGCCTTCAGGCTCAGATATTCGAGCGGCATGTTGGCGAAGGTGTCGGACGAGTCCGGCGCGATCGGCTCGTCATAGGTCGCCTCGAGGATCTGCTTGCGCGTCTTTCTGGTCTGAAGGTCGTTGCGCAAATAGTCGGCGCATTCAGCCATGTAGCGGGCGCAGAGCCAGCGGTAAGTCCCAGGCTTGGGCAAGGTGACGGTCGAGTTCGAGGCAATCCCGGCAGCTTGTTCCGGTGTCGGCTCCCGCTTCAGGGTGTCTAGCGCGGCCGCAGCGTCATAGGCATCCCGGAAGGCTTTGGTCCCCGGCTGCTCACGAATACGGACCTTGCTATGGCCCTTGCCGCGCCAGAAATAGATGCGGACGTTGCCGTGGCGGTCCAGGTCCTCATAGACGTAAGGCAGATCGATCTGCACCCTGCTCACCGCGATTTAGACCGCGACCTTCTTCCAGCGCTCGGCGTCGGCGCCCTCGCTTTCCGCGGCATCCTGTTCGGGCAGGGCATCGAAGGCAAGATCGAGCTTCCGCACGTCCCATACGACCCGGGCATCAATCTGTTTCGGTTTCGGCATGCGGCCGTCCTCGACCATCTGGTCGAACTTGGTCGCCGACACACAGATATAGGCTGCGGCCTGCAGTCGATCGAGCCCACGGGGAGGCAGAGAGGCGGGAAGCACCTCGGCGCGTCGAGCCCTTCGGCTATAGTCGACGACGGTCATAGGATGGCGGCGAAGATGGTGGCAGCGCTGCCGATGCCCAGCACGATCGCGAGGCGTCGGCTGAAGGGGTCATTGTCCTGCCTGCCGGCGACGCCGATGGCGCAGGCGATCACGAAGGACAGGCTGCCGCCGAGGATGAGCAAGTTGGCCATCAGCAGCGGCCTCCCACGGGGAAGGCGGAATGCTCGATTCCATCGAGCAGCCGACCCGCAGCCTTCTTGCCGATGCGGCCCATGACGTGGAAGCGCTCGCCGTGAAAGCCGCGCCCGCCCTCCAGGTTGAGCCAGCGCGTCCTGTCGTTGTCGGCAAAGCGACGACTGTAGTCCTGGCGCCAGTCGGGATCGTCGCGATCGCGGTCGATCTGCGGATACCAACTGCCCCATTGCTTGAAGAAAAAAGCGGTGCCGGAGGCCGCGCATTGATCGCGGATCAAGCGGGCCCAGTCGGGATGCATCGGCCGCGGACCGCTTTCGCCACCGACGATGATCCAGTCGATTTCGGAGAAATCGCCGACAATCGGCCCGAGCAGAGGTTCGCAGGAAAGGCCGACCCAGGGGATGCCGAGCTTTGCCTTGAGGGCGCGAAGTCGCGGCACGTCGCGATCGAACTCGGCCTGGTTCACGACGGTGACGATCAGGCCCGCGTGCCCCGGCCAAATCGTGCTGGCAATCGCTCCCAGCCGCTTCTCGACTGCGCTGATGCGCTTCGTAACGATCTGGATGTCGATCCGGTCGCATTGGACGATCTTTTCCCAAGCCTCGCCAAACCAGTCGAGCGGCACCTCGAGATCAAAGAGGTCCGACATGGACTGGACAAAGACGCGGCGGCGCGAGTTGGGATGAAGCTGGCCTATCTGCGCGTCTGCGGCCCACCACGCATAGTCGTTGTCGAGCCTATTGAGCAGCCTCGCTGCGCCCTTGATCTTCTTTCGCGGCGCGCCCGTCCCCCAATGGCCGGTTGAGAACCGGTCTGACAGCGTCTCGGCATAGCAGTGGTCACAGCCGGGGCCGACCTTGGTGCAGCCCCACCAGAAGTTGACGGTCGCGTCAGTCCATTCGATTGCGGTGCCGTCAGCCATCATCAAACCCTCATCGGCATAAGCACGACGAGGAGGCTGTCGCCTTCGCGCCGCTGGAAGATGGCGGGGGCGCCCGGCTCGGCGAGCTTCATCTGGACGGTGTCGCCGGCGAGCACGCCGACGATGTCGAGCAGGTAGCGGGCGTTGAAGCCGATCTCGATCGGCGGGCCGTCGTAGTCGGGCTCCAGCTCCTCGGTGGCGGCGCCGGCGTCGGGATTGGTGACCGAGAGGGTCAGACCGGCCTCGCCGAGGGCGAGCTTCACGGCGCGGCCGCGCTCGCTGGAGATGGTGGCGACACGGTCGATCGCGGCCTTGAAGGCTGCGGCATCGAGCATCGCGATCTTGTCGTTGCCGCTCGGAATGACGCGCTGGTAATCCGGGAAGGTGCCGTCGATCAGCTTCGAGGTCAGCGTCGCCGCGCCGAGCGTGGCGCGGATCTTGGTTTGCGACAGCTCGAGCGTGATCTCGCCATCCTGGTCCTTGGTCATGCGCGCGAGCTCGGCCACCGTCTTGCGCGGGATGATGATGGCGGGCATGCCGGCCGCGCCCTCGGGCAGGGGCATTTCCATGCGGGAGAGGCGGTGGCCATCGGTGGCGACGGCGCGCAGCTTCGCCTCTCCCCCGCTCTCATGGGCGTGCATGTGGATGCCGTTGAGGTAATAGCGCGTCTCCTCGGTCGAGATCGCGAAATCGACCTGGTCGAGCGTTGCGGCGAGATCCTTCGCCGGCAGGGAGAAGCGGTGGGTGAACTCGCCGATGGTGATGTCGGGGAAATCAGATTCTGGCAGGGTCTGGACGGTGAAACGCGAGCGGCCGGAGCGCAGGGTGAGCCCCTTGTCGTCGGCGCCGTCCAGCGTGATCGAGGCCGAGGCCGGGAGCTTGCGGACGATGTCGGACAGGGTGTGTGCCGGCAGTGTGGTGCAGCCCGGCTCCGCAACCTCGCAGGCGAGGCTGGTTTCGGCCTGGATGTCGAGATCGGTGGCGCGCAGGGTCAGCCGATCGCCCTCGGCGCGCAGCAGGATGTTCGACAGGATCGGGATGGTGTTGCGGCGCTCGACCACGCGGCTGAGCGCGGCGAGGGCCGGGGCGAGCGTGTCGCGCTGGACGGTGATCTTCACGGGATGCGTTCCGCTTCAAGGGAAAAGGGGCGGGGCCGAAGCCCCGCCAGTGCTGGGAGCTGGTCAGGCCTCCGGGGAGCCTTCGAAGGTCGGCGTGCCCGTGCGATCGGCGACGGTGGACAGATCGTCGCGCACGCGCTCGGTGACGTGCAGGTCGGGCCGATACATCTGGTAGAACCACCGGATCTTGCCGCCGGCCGGGCGGTACCGGAGGCGCACCGGGATGGTGATCTTCTCGCCCATAAAGAAGGGCGCGATGTTGAGCATGAACAGGCCGGGCACCTTGAGCGGCTGGCCATTGCTGTCGCTGTGGCGTTCCTCGAAAGCGATCTGAGCCTCGCCCGTCGTCAGGTTCACGACATTCTTGACCGCGCTGTCGACATTGACCTGCAGGCCGCGCGACAGCTGGATCAGCTGCGCTGGCGTCGCGATCTTGGTGTCGAAGTCGCGCTCCAGATTGATGCGCTCGTGATCGTTCGGCGCAGTCAGGTCGGCGATACGATCCTCGAGGAATGAGGCGAAGGCGCCCTGTTCCATCGGCTCGCCATTCTGCTCAACCCAGGCCTTCCACTCCTCCGAAAGCGGGAAGTCATAGCGGATGCGATGCTTCAGATTGTCGGCCGCGCCGCCGCTCACCTTGTCGTGGTAGTCGATGACGGCGGTAAAGCCGGGCTTTTTCCAACTCGTGTCCGCGAACACGGCCGAGTGCTCGGTCTTGTGCCGGTTGAGTAGATCAACGAACGATTCGAGCGTGAGCGCCGTCGCCGTCCCGCGCTTGCTGGCCGGTTTGGTTCGGAAGGCCTCGACCAGGTCCCGGGCGGGCGTGAGAGTTCCGTTGCGGGCGTCGACGATTGCCGGGATGGCTCTTGGAACACCGGCGCCGAGATCCGGCAATTCGACGATCGTCGGTAGGGAGAAGAGGCTCTTCTTCGTCAGGTCGACAATCGCCGCGATGCCGCGCTCGGAATTGGGAATAGCCCCCTCGAAGAATGTTTCGAGGGTCGCTGTGACGGGTTCTGAGGTTTTGGCGGTGGCCACTGCGGGCTCCTGTGCTGGTGGTTGAGAGGGGCGCGATCAGGCGTTGGTGCCGACGACGCCGCGCGGGCCGTCGAACATGTTCGTCTGCTGCGGGTGTTCGGTGCTCAGCGATCCGTCATCGAGCACCCAGAAGAAGGACGAGCCGCGCACGGGCTTGGGCCGCTTGGACTGCACGTCGGCGGTGATGGTGGCGGACCCGCCCTCGACCTCGATCGCGAGCGTTAAGGTGACCGTGCCCTTTGCCTTCGCCTTGGGCCGACCGCCGCACTGCGCCTTGAGATCGGCGAGCGTCTCGGTCAGCTCCTTCGAGACGGCGGCGATTGCCTCGCCATCCTCCAGTGAGCCGATGATGGTCTGCGCATCGCGGATGCGTTTCATGGGTGGTCAGGCCTCCTAGAGAGCGCGGCGTGGCGCGGCTTGGGGGGAAGTGGCAGCGGAGAAGCGCTCGTCGAAAGCTTTCAGGCAGTGATCAGCCCAGTCGGTGGCAACCATCGCGCTCAAGCAGCTGTTTGAGGTGGCCACGGCGACCCATGCCGCGAGCCAGACCTGCGTCCGGTCGAGCGCCTCGCCCTTCTTTGGGGTGACATCCATCGTCAGGCCTCCACCGGCTGGCGCGCGGCTGGGCGCGGCGCGGGTTTCGGGGAAGAGGGAGAGGCACCGAAGCGCTCCGGAAGGTACCGGCGCAGGCGCTCGCGGAATTCATCCGCCGTGTCGGGCCAAGGCCAGACCTTGAGCTTGCCGGACAGGCGCAGCGGCTCGGCCTGCTCGATCGAGGGGTGCCAGAGCCGGGTGCCGCGGCCGAGGAAATGGTTCCGCTCGGTCGCGAGCATCCGCAGGTCGTAAGCGCGGACGATGTCTCGGAACGCGGCCGGGCAGCCGCTCGTGCCGAGGCCGGCAGCCTGGTAGATCGCCACGTCGACACTCTGCTTCAGCCTGCGATTGACCTCGCGGACGATGCGTCCGGCGCCGGCGCAATCCTGCTCGGCCAGGGCCGCCTCGGCCTCGGCGATCGGGGTCGCCTTGTCGTTCAGCACGTATTCGTGCGCATCGTGCAGCAGGAAGCAGCCGGCGGCCTTGCGGTCGCCGGTGTCGCGAAAGACCGCGTCAGCTCCGACAACGCTGTGCTGCCCGACCGAGTACGGCCCGCTGCCGATATGGCCGGTGAAGCGCGGGATGCGCGCAAGCGCGTTCGGGATGTCGATGTCGAAATCGACCTGGCGCCAGTCGGGGGCCAGGAGCTCGAAGATCCGTCCGCTCTCAGTGGGGAGCCAAGTCACGCGCGTACCCTCCGGCCGACCAGCCAATAGCCCAGTCCGACAAGCACGATCAGGAAGCCGGCCAGGACTGTCGGCTGCAGGTGATGGTCGGCGACGCCGACGAGCAGGGCGAGGAAGGTGAGGCCGGCGAGCAGGATCACGGCCGCGAGGCAGAGCCCGGCCAGGACCGTGAACGCCTCGCCCGCGAGTGAGAGGCCTTGACGGAGCGTCGTCATCAGAGCGACCCGCCGCCGATGCCGGCCCAGGTCAGCAGGCCGAAGCAGAAGATGCCGAGTGAGGCGGCCTCGACGAATTGCCGGCCCAGCGTGTCGCGGCCGAAGGCATAGACGCCCGAGGCCTCGTCCTTCTCGCGCTCCTCATTGAAGCGGCAGAAGGCGGGCTGGCCATGGGCGCGGATCTGCTCGCTGGTCCAGCCCTTGGAGAGCAGATCGGCGAGGGAGACGACGGCATCCTCGCCGCCGTCGAAGACGAGGGCGCGGATGTCCTCGACCATGCGCTCGCCGATCGCGCCGGCGGATACCATGCGTGCGCGTTCGAACGGCCAAATATAGCCGTCCTGCGTGGCGATGCGACTTTCGAGATAGCCGCGGCCATGGCCGGCGGCGTCGGCGGGGTGCTGCTTCAAGGCGGCCTCCATCGGTTGGATGGAGAATGGATAAGTTGGATAAAACCAACTGTCAATAGGAAAGTTGGAAACATCCAATTCGGTGAGATCCGACTGGACTCTTGGTCGTGGCTGGGATGTAAATGAGAACTTAACGAGAACAAACCTGGAGCGTCGGGCGTGAGTATGGCCTGGTCAGATCATCGAGTTCCAACACCGCCGTTGTCCCAACTGACGGCGCTGGAAGTGCTGTGTGAGCCCTGCGGGCGCACTCGTCGGATGGAGGGCGACAAGGTTGGTCAGCTCGTCGAGCGGGGATATCGCAGTATCGACGATCTGGAGGGGCGCCTGGTGTGCTCTGCCTGTGCGGAGCGGCGCCGTCTAACAATCATTCCCTACTTCCGCCGGGCCGGGCAGGCCATGGACGCGTCCCGGGTCTACTCTATCGCGTGCGTGTAGGCGTACTCTTGCGTGCGCGCGGGCGATGGGTAACGTGGGGCTGGCCAAAGGCTGAGGGCATTCTGGGGGGCGGGGCATGCTGAAATACGCTTTGTGTATTGCTATTGGAATGGCAGCCGCGACAGGTGCTGTAGCCCAGTCGCAAGAACAGAAGAATGTAATGCAGCACCTTGCGGTGCTGTTTGTTGCTAACAAGTGGTGTTCGGATTATCGCGTGAGCGTCACTGCCATTAGTGCGGCCGCGGCGAAGGCTAAGGTTAACGTTGATAAAGAGCCATTCCGCACATTCTTAAACGCCGAGGTCGACAAAAGCGAAGAAGCGCTTTCAGACGCTGGGGCCAAAGCTGGTTGTGACGTTATTTATGGGCTCTACGGGCCAAAAGGGTCCGCGGTCTCTGGTCAGATTATGCGCAAGTAGTTCTGTTCCTATTGAATAGTCAGCCCCAAAGCTCCTCCATGGGGATGACTCTCAAGATGCGAGCAATCTCGTGGTGGCCGAACTCAAGGCGGCCGCGCGGGTTAAATTGTTCGACCACGATTTTCTTTGCGTCCCGGCCAACGAGCATTTTCACATAGGCCTTGCCCGCCTTGTCTTCTTCTGTCGGCTTCAGCTCGACCACGATGAAATCCTCAATCGCTGGCTTTTTGGAATCTACATAGACCCGCTCGCCATCGCGGAATTTCGGCCACATCGACAAGTTGGCGACACGTAGGGCGAATACGCCCGGCCGGTTGAGTAGACCGGGAGGCCGGACGACGCGATCAACGACGTTGCCGTTCAGCTCGAAAGCGCTCTCGTCGTCGTCGATGCTCGCTATGCCGACGCCGAGTTCCTCTACGTCTCTAACTGGCGCAGACCAGGGTGCCATTGCTGGGCCCTCCATGACCGCGTTGGGTTCCGCGACATAGGGCGCTATGGGTGCGGCCGGCTCGGCCTCGAGGCGCCCCATGGCCGACAAAATTTCTGTCGACGTGGCTCCGATGGCGATGGCCAGCTTCCCGACGTTGGCGCCCGAGACGCTTCGCTTCTTCCCGATGAGAATGTCGTTCACAAACGACCTTTCGAGGCCGCCGTCGCGAGCGGCTTCGAACGGATTCTTGCGACTGATGGCGAGCTTCGCCTCGACTAGTGATTTCAGTGTGGTCATGTTGGAAATATCCCACATGACTACCGTTGGATTCGACTTGGAAAAATCCCCTTGACGAGGTTGGATGTTTCCAACTATCTCGGAGGGTATGGAAGCCGAACTCAAAACGCACCTCCTCGCTCTGGTAGAGGCATACTCCGCCTCCCAAGGCCTCGGCGTCACTACGGTTTGGCGGCGAGCGATCAATAATCCCGCATTCCAGGATCGGCTTCGCTCCGACAAGACCATCACGCTTCGCAGCTACGACCGGGCAGTTTCGTGGTTCGACGCCAATTGGGCCGAGGGCGCAGCCTGGCCGGCTGGTGTCGTGCGTCCCTCCGTTTCCCCTCCCGCCAGGCCGCCGGTCTCCCATCCCATGCCGGTTGCCGCCCCTCCCAAAGCGGGCCCTTGCTCGGAGTCGGCCTCGGCCTGCTCCGAGCCTTTCCTTGCCGGAGCTGAGGCATGACGCGCCCGCTCTGCCTTCGCCAGTCGCCGGATCGCACTGCGCAGGCCTTCGCGGGCCTGTCGAACGCGCGCCTGGCGCCTCGATATCTCGTGATCCATGGGGTCCCTCCGCCGTGATCTGACGGGCCGACTGTCCCCCCGAACCGCGTTTTTCCCAACGAAAAAGCAATGGAGCTTTTTTCGTGAGCGATACCGCTTTGCCCGATGGGCTGATGACTCTCTTCAAGACCGGTGCCCGCGCACTGGTGTTGGCCTGTGCGGCGCCTGGGCAGACCGGGCCCCAGCGCGTGGAATCGATCACCGGCTTCAGCCAGGGCCAGATCTCGAAATGGGGCAGCGAGAACGATCCGGCGCTGATGCCCCTGCATGTCGTCGGCATCCTCGAGGCCGCGAGCGGCAAGCCGATCATGACCCGCATGCTCGCGACCCTGACCGGGCACCGGCTCGAGGCCTTGGCCGAGGGCGGCGACGCGCAAGTCGATCTGATGACCGACATCGTGCGGATCACCGGCAGCCATGCCCGCTTTCAATCCACCGCCGCCGACGCGCTCGAAGACCAGAAGCTCACGCCCGGCGAGGTGAAAGAGCTGATCAAGAGCGGCATGGCCCATATGGACCAGATGTCCGCGCTGCTGCGCCGGCTCGCGCCGTTGGCGGGGGCCTGAGATGGGGCCAGGTCAATTCAAGCCGGGCTCGCTCTCCCAGCTGGTGCTGGCGCGGATCCGCGAGGGCGGCGCCTATCCGGTGACGCGCCTGCAGCTGCGCCGCAGCTTCCCGGACCGTGACAAATTCATCGGCCGGGCGCTCGACCGGCTGATCGGCTCCAACCTGGTGCGGGAGACGCCCAAGGGCTTTCTATCGTCCGATGCGCCGCCGCAAGCGCCCTTCATCGAGCGCGCGCCGGCTGAGCCATTGTCGCCGGCGACGCGCCTCAACCTGGCCGCGATCGTCAACCTTGCGCATCGCTATCGCGGTGCCGGCATGGCCCAGCATGCGGTTTCGCTGATGGACCGGGCGTGCGCGGTGAAGAGCCTGCCGGTCCATGTCCGTGAGGATCTGCTGGCGCTGGCGGACCTCTTCCGCTGCGGCGAGCATCTCTATGGCGAAGCGCCGGCCGCGAGGGCGGCATGAGGCCACGGCGTTTCCAGATCGAGCATGCCGGCAAGCGCAAGCGCTCGGCCGCGCGCGGCATGGCCAAGCTCGGTTTCCCGGCGCTGGTGATCGCCATCGTCCTGAAAATCCGGATCGAGATCGCGCGCGAAATCGTCGCCTGCCGCAACGCGCCGGCGGCGCTGTGGAGCGCGGCCGAGCTGGCGCTTTTCCGGGAGAACGCCCGATGATGAACCTGCGCGAGATCGTCGCCGAGATCGAAGGCGCGGCCCAGCAGGAAGCGGCCGGCATCGCCATCCTGGAGACCACGCGGTTCGAGCCGGAGCTGGCGCGGACCGTGCCCTATGCGCTCGCGGCTGCGAAGCGGCGCGCCGAGGCGTTGGCTATGGCGGCGCAGCTGCTGCGTCACCCGATTTGCGCCGGGTTGCCCGGGCTGCCGGCCGGTGGGGCGCGGCCATGAGCAAAGCGCTGGCCTTCCTCGATGGGCGCGTCGTGCTGCATCCCGGCGATTGCCGCGTGGTACTGCGCGGGCTCGCCGATGCCTCGATCGATTCCGTCGTGACCGATCCGCCCTATGCGTTGGTTTCGATCGGCAAGCGTTTCGGGAAGCTGGGTTCGGCTCCGACACGCGACGGCGACGTCTATTCGCGCGCCTCGGCCGGCTTCATGGGCCAGCGCTGGGACACGGGCGAAACCGCCTTCGATATCGAGTTCTGGGCCGAGGTGCGGCGCGTGCTGAAGCCGGGCGGGCATGTCGTCGGCTTTGGAGGGACGCGGGCGCATCACCGGATGTGGCTCGCCATCGAGGAGGCCGGCTTCGAAATCCGCGATAGCCTGCTTTACCTGTTCGATCTCGACCCGATTGTCGAGGTCTTCTTCCTGTCGCTCGATCTGTGGCAGCAGCAGACCTTTCTCTACATCATGGACCAGGCCGGACCGGGCGGCATGCTGGCCTGGATCTATGGCTCCGGCTTCCCGAAGAGCCATGATGTCTCGAAGGGGATAGACAAGCAGGCGGGTGCTTCCCGCGCGGTGATTTCGGAGGGGCGTGCCGTAAAGCGCATGATTCCCGGCGCAGACCAGCACAAGCCGGGATGGGAGAAAACCAACGGCAGGGTGTTTGTGCCGACCGAAACGGCGCCTGCGACTGACCTTGCCGCACTGTGGGAAGGCTGGGGCACGGCGTTAAAGCCCGCCTGGGAGCCAATTGTCCTGGCGCGCAAGCCGCTAGCTGGCACCGTAGTCGAGACGGTGCTCGAGCACGGGACCGGGGCGCTGAATATCGACAGGTGTCGGGTTGGCAATGAGGTTCTGCCGGAGCAGCGCGCTGGACAGGCGAGACTAGGAACCTTTGAGCGCACCGGCATGGTGACGCCAGAGCGGACCGGCCGCTGGCCAGCCAATGTTCTCCACGATGGCGGCGTTGAGGTCTTGGCGGCCTTTCCAGATGCTGCCGGCCAACTACGCAGCGTGACGGGCGCCGAGAGGGCTAAGCGCACCGTCAATGCCTTCGGTGACTTTGCAGGAACACACCACGGTGCCGAGCCTCGCGCCGATTCCGGATCGGCTGCGCGGTTCTTCTACAGCGCCAAGGCGGATGCCGACGACCGGCTCGGCTCGAAACATCCGACGGTCAAACCCATCGACCTGATGCAGTGGCTCTGCCGGATGGTGACGCCCCCCGGGGGAACGGTGCTCGACCCGTTTGCGGGCACCGGCACGACAGGGGAGGCCGCATTTCGCGAGGGATTCCGCGCTCTACTGATCGAGCGTGAAGCGCAGTTTCAAGCCGATATCGCCCGGCGCATGGAGCTGGCGCTCGCCGGCCCGGTGACGCGGAAAGCGGCAAGCATCAAGGCGCGGGGCAAGGGCGGGAGGAGCGCGGCCGGCGGACTTTTTGACCAGCTGGCAACCGAGCAGAGCGCCGCCGCGCTCGACGCGGCGGAGTAGCGCGACTTGATCCGCTATCTCTCTGTCTGTTCTGGCATCGAGGCCTTCACAGTAGCGACCGAGGGGCTTGGCTTCGCGGCCGCGGCGTTCTCCGAGATCGATCGCTTCGCCTCGGCAGTGCTGGCGGAGCGCTTCGGCTCGAACATGCCGGGCGAGCCGCTCCCCAAGAATGCGCCGCCGAATATCGGCGACTTCACGCGCCTCCTCGATGACGCGGACCTGCGCGCCTCGCTCGGGCGCATCGATCTTCTGGTCGGCGGCACACCCTGCCAGGCCTTCAGCTTCGCGGGCAAGCGGCTCTCGCTGGCCGATGCCCGCGGCAATCTCACCCTCGCTTTCGCGGTGCTCGCCCATGAACTTGTTCGACATGGACTTCGGAACGCCGTCTGGGAGAATGTCCCCGGCGTCCTCTCCACGCCCGACAATGCCTTCGGCTGTTTCCTGGGAGCGCTTGTCGGAGCAGATGCTCCCCTCGATCTCCCGCGAGGAATCGGCCGGTGGCCGGACGCAGGCATGGTTTCCGGGCCACGGGCACGGGCGGCTTGGCGGGTTCTCGACGCTCAATATTTCGGCCTGGCCCAACGACGCGAGCGTGTGCTCCTTGTCGTCGATCTTGGAGGAGGGGCCGATCCCGCATCGGTACTATTTGAGCCCCAAAGCCTGCAGGGGAATTCTCCGCCGCGCCGAGAAAAGGGGGAAAGAGCTGCCGGCGCAACTCAAGGCGGCGCTGGAAGCCGTGGCCGCCCGCCAGGGGGGGGCAATGCATTCGGGGGTAACAACTGCGCCGGGCCAATAGAAGTCGCGACCGCTGTCAACGCCCATGGCGGGCCGATGGGGCGTATGGATTTCGAGAGCGAGACCTTCATTGCGGAGGTTGCGCAGCCGCTCGGTGCGAAGTGCGGGGGAGGCTGGCGCAACGACCTCGACAACGACACTTATGTTGCCGAAATCGCCGCGGTCCTGGATGCCAATTTCGGGAGATTGCAGGGGGCGTCCGGACAGGACGCCAATCATGGTCATTCGCATCTCGTGGCCTTCGACACGACGCAGATCACCAGTGCAGCGAACTGCTCCAACCCGCAACCTGGCGATCCCGGCCATCCACTTGCGGCGTCCGCTCATCCACCGGCCCTGGCCTATCGCGTCAGTGGAAATCATGGAGCTTGGGAAACTGGCGACAAGGTTGATGCGCTTACGACCGGGACAGATCGCACGGCCCATCTGGTCGCCTTCAGCATCATGCCGCAGAACAGCGGCAGGGACTACAAGGCCCGCGAGGTGGATATAGCCCAGCCGCTGATGGCTGGCGGTCCTGTCGGAGGTAATCAGGGCGGCGATTATGTGCTGCAGAATTGGGCCGTGCGTCGCCTTACACCCGCTGAATGCGCGCGCCTGCAGGGCTTTCCCGACCACCATTCCCGCATCGCCTGGCGCGGCAAGCCGGCTGAGCAATGCCCGGACGGGCCGCAATACAAGACCTATGGCAACTCCATGGCGACCAAGAAAATGCGCTGGCTGGCGGAGCGGCTGGCGGCGGCCCTGGCAAGCGCTACGTTATGACGGCTTCACCGACCCATGATGCGCGCGAGCGCAGCCTTTGCCAGGTAGCCGGACCGCGTCGAGCCCTCGGCCGCGGCGCTGCGGTCGATAGCGTCCAGCAGCGCCTCGTCGATGGTCACGTTGATCCGCACGGCCTTTTCCGGGACCTCGATTCGGAGCGTGACGAGCGTTCCGCCCTCGAGCTTGCCGCCGAGAGCGCGGACGATGTCGCCGGGTGTGCTCAGCAGCGGCATCGCCTCGCCATCCTCGATCATGCCCTCGATGTGGAAGCGCAGGGCCTGCTCGCCGCGCAGGATGATGTCGTTGAAGGTGTCCGCGGTCGAGATGCAGCCCGGGAAATCGGGGAAGGAGATGCCGAAGCTCTCGCCCTCCTGGTGGATCAGTCCGACGACGTGTCGCATGGTTCGTTCCTTTCCGGGCTGGGACTACCAGTCCCAGCCCGCCTGCGTGAAGATCGATTTCAATGTGCCGGTCGGTATCTCGCGGGTGCCCTGATCGATTGTGACCCGCCCCGGCCGGTCAGGCCGCTTGTACTGGACGTGATCGCCGGGGCCCTTGCGGACGATGACCCAGCCCTCGGCGCGAAGCCTCGCTTCGATATCGCGCCTCTGGTTGCTGTGCTTGCTCCGACCCATCGTCCCGCTCCGTTTGATGTGTGTATTTATACACACTACATTTCGCAAGGTCAAGCGAGAATGTGTATTCGTGTGTATGAATTTGGGGTGGCGGCGTGAACCGTCTGAGCGAGGCCCAAATCGCCGACCTAAAGGCGCGGGTCGATCTCGGCGGCCTGGCTCAGGAACTCGGCGCGCGATTGCGCCGTGCCGGCGGGAAAATCGTCGGCTCCTGTCCGATCTGCGGCGGCGGCGCGCGGGCGACGCGCTTCGAGGTGAAGGGCGAGGCCTGGGTCTGCGCGGTCTGCTGTGATGGTGGCGACGCGATCAGGCTGGTGCGGCAGGCGATCGGGCTGGATTTCGCTGGCGCGATCGAGCGGCTCGGCGGTCCGCGCGCGCTCTCGGCCGAGGAGGCGCGTGCCCTTGAGGCGAAGCGGTTGGCACGCGAAGCCAAGGAAAAGGCCGAGGCGAACGCCTATCGCGAGCGCGAGCGCGCCGCGTGTCTGCAGATATGGGGCGCCGGGCACTCGGCGAGGGAAGGTAGTCTGCTCCGTTATCTCAACGGGCGCGGCCTGATGCTTCCGAGCTCGGCGCTGGTGCGCGAAGCGCCGGCCGTGGGCTATTTCCATGGCCGCGAGGAGGACGAGCGCGGGCGAATGGCGCCGGTGCTGCTGGCGCGCACGCCGGCCATGCTGGCGCAGCTGCTCGACAATGACGGTCAGCCCTGCGGGCTACACATTACCCATTTGCGGGCCGACTGGAGCGGCAAGGCCGAGCTGCATGACCCTGAGACCGGAGAGATTCTACCCGCGAAGAAGATGCGCGGATCCAAGCAAGGCGCGCATATCCGCCTGCGTGAGCCCTCGGCTACGCAGCTGCGTCTGGCACACGAAGATGGGCGGCCGGTGCGGATGTTCATGGGCGAGGGTATCGAGACCACGCTCGCCGTGGCGAGGGCGCTTTACCGGGCAGGGCGGCTCGATCCGCTCGACATTTTCTGGGCGGCCGGCGATCTCGGCAATCTGGGCGGGCCGCATGCGGGAACGCTGGCGCATCCCAGCCTGACAACGCCGAAAGGCCGGCCGCAGCGGGTGCCCGGGCCGGAGCCTGCCGATGGGCCAGCAATACTGATCCCGCCGGCGGTGTCTGTGCTGCTGCTGCTCGGCGATGGTGATTCAGAACCCGTCCTGACCGCGCAGACGCTGGAGCGCGGCAAGCGCCGCTATGCGAGGCCGGGGCTGCAAATAGGCATCGCGATGGCACCTGACGGCCAGGATTTCGGTGATTTGGCGAAGGCAATGCCATGAGCGATGACCCTGACGATACGATCCTCGCCATTGTCGAGGGTGCCCTGGCACAGGCAGACGCCCCGCAACCCCGCAATCGAGAGGATGGCCCCGGTCGCGACGCGCGCGAGGACCAGCCGGATCGCGGCCGCGACCATGTCGACCGGCTGGAATTCGCCATGGCGCTGCTGCCGAACGACACGGATAACGGGCGCCGGCTGATCCATTGGCGCGGCGACGAGCTGATTTTCGTGCGCGATGTCGGCTGGCATGTCTGGAACGGACGGTTCTGGGACCCGATCGGCGCGGCCGAGGCGGCGCAGCGGCTGGCCCAGCGTGCCGCTCGCTGGATCGCCGCCGAAAGCCTGGTGATGCATCCGACGCCGGAGCAGCAAGAGGCGATCGATGCCGGCCGAGAAGCGCGGCGCGTGGCCGAGGATGAGCGCAGCGACGGGCAGAAGCTCGCGATCGAGGAAGGCAAGCGCGCCATCGCCGCCTGGTCGAGGCGAAGGGGCAAGAGGCGTGATTTCTCGGTCTCCTGCGGCAATGGCGCGCGCATCGCGCAGATGCTCACCCAGGCCTCGCCCCACCTTACCGTGGCGGTCGATGCGATGGATGCCGACCCCTATCTGGTGAACCTCGAGAACGGCACGCTCGTCTTCGAGCAGACGCCCGACCCCGAATGCCCGGATCCGGACGTGGTGCGGCTGATCTGGTCTGTGCGGCTGAAGCTGCACGATCGGACGGACCGACTGGCCAAGCTGATGCCTGCGATCTTCGAGCCCGGCGCGGCCTGCCCGCGCTGGCAGGCCTTTCTCGACCTGTGCCAGCCGAACAAGGCGATCCAGCGATTCCTGCAGGTGTTCTATGGCTATTCGCTGCTGGGTATCATCGGAGCGCAGAAGCTCGCCTTCCACTATGGCGAGGGTGCCAACGGCAAATCGACCTTCATCGAAGCGATCTGGCGCGCCTGCGGCTCCTATGCCGGCACGCTCAACTCCGAATCGGTGACGGGCACGCAATCGCGCGGGGCGGGGCAGGCGACGCCAGATATCGCCCAGCTGCCCGGCAAGCGGCTGGTGCGCGTCTCGGAACTGCCGCGCGGCGAAATGCTGCGCGAGGCGCTGGTGAAGCAGCTGACCGGCGGCGAGCCGATGATGGCCCGCCACAACTACGGCAATTTCTTCGAGCTCAGGCCGGTGTTCAAGGCGACCATGTCGGGCAACGACAAGCCGAGGATCGACGGCGTCGACCTCGGCATCTGGCGCCGGCTCTCCCTGGTGATCTGGGCCGAGACGATCCCGGAGGATCAGCGCCGCGAGATGGAGGTGATCCTGGCCGAATTCGCGGCCGAGCGCTCCGGCATCCTCAACTGGCTGATCGAGGGCACGCTGTCCTACCTCAATCACGGGCTGATCGAGCCGCCGGAGGTGAAGGAGGCGACCAAGGCCTACCGCGCCGACATGGACCAGGTGCAGGGCTTCATCGACGCCTGCGTGGTGCGACAGCCGCCCGTCACGCCGCCCGACGAGCCGAAGCAGCTGCCGAGCCGCATGCTCTATGAGGCTTATGAAAGCTGGTGCCTCGCCAACGCGATGAAGCCCTGGAGCGAGAAGGCCTTCAGCCAGACCATGGTGAAGAAGGGCTTCGTCAAGCACGACGGCCGAATCCGCACCTTCGAGGGCATCACGCTGCGCGACGTGCCCGAGCGGCCCGAGCCCCGCAACCCCCGTTATGGAGACGACAGGTGACGCGCAATGCTCGCACTTGCCATGTGTTTTTGCTGATCGATGTCGATGTGACCTCGCTTGCCATGCGCGTGGCGCGTCGAGGGTTGCGAGGGTCGCGCGAGGGTTTGCGGAAACCCTCGCAGGGCGAAATTGGAAGCGTACTCAATGGGATAGATGAGGGCATGCGAGGGTCGCGCGGGTTGTCGCGCCTCACATAGACATGTGGGGTTTCGGGGAAGCCCCGAACCATAATCCTCACAATGCCCATACACGTCCTAAACCCTCGCAACCCTCGCAGATGAGTAGATAAATAATTGAATTGGTTATGGATTTTGGCTCGCGAGGGTTGGTTTCAATGCTCGCAAGACCCTCGCAACCCTCGCAATCACGGAAAGGCCGGACCATGGCGGTGAAAGAGCAGATCGATATCGAGGCGCTGCTGCATCGGGCTTATGCGCAATATCGGGTTCACCGGGTGACACCGGGGAACGTGCTCGGGCTCTACGCGCCGATGCAGGGACCGTCGAGCTATGCCTCGCTGATGTCGATCCTGGAGCTCGGCACGCGGGTCGACACCAGCGGCATCGGCGCGCGGCTCGCGGGCTTGCAGACCATGGCCTCTGCGACGCCGGACGACATGCTGATCGTCCATGATCATGTGCTCGCGCTCTCGCAATGGCTGATCGAGGGGGCGGATACGGCCGAGCCGTCCGTGTGGCGGCGAGACGAGATCGCTGCGAATGGCTGGCGGATCGAGGATGCGGCGACGGGGCTCTGGCTGGTGCGGCCGGATACGAGCGGCGAGGCCGCGGACGTGTGGGCGCGGCTGACCGAGCCATATCTGGCTGCTGTCGTCATCGAGCATGCGAGCGCGGGCTCACGCCCTGACTGGCAGACCGGGCGCGAGAAGCGGAGAGGCCGGGCTACCAAGGTCGAGTTGGCCGAGGAGCGGCAGGCGAGGGCGTTCTATGCCTGCTGGCGTGCGGCGCTGGCTGTGCTGGCGGCGGAGCTGGCGTCTGTTCTGGCGAAGCACGAGCCGACCGGGCCGGCTGCGTCGGCAGAGCCCTGGAACGCGCGAGTGCTCGCCGATGTGGTGTGAGAGGGGCTTCCGGAGCCATAATTCAATGGCCCGCAACTCACTGAAATCACAAGCGTAATGCCGTTTTGACAGCGCCAAGCCTATTGACGTAGTATCTCTCACACCAAATCAGGTTCAAGAAAGCCCCGACGCCACCGCGCCGGGGCTTTCGCGTTCGGGAGGCCGACCATGTGACCCTCGACCGGCCGAGCCGGCCCGCCAGGGCGCGGGTCCTTCCTCCCCCGCCCCTCCCTGCGACGTGGAAGCGGCGCGGGATTTTTCCAGTGAAGCTGGTTTTTCAATCGGGTTGACAGGGTTGCTAGGCCGATGACGGCGGTTGCCAGCGAAGTGATGTGGACAGTGAGCCGCATCGCCGAACGCGAAGGCATCACCCGGCAAGCGATCTCGAAGCAGGTCGCGCGGCTGATCGAGCAGCATAACCTCGATGTCTCCCGCGACGGGCGGGGCAGGGTCTCCGCCGTCAACATCGTCCATTTCGACGACCTGCGGCGCCGCTTCGGCGATAGCGGCAAGGTCCATGCCGCGGTCGAGCGTCCGGCATCGCCGGAGCCTGAACCGGCTGGCGGTTCCGACGCCACGATCGACGGCGCCCGCCGCATCAAGATCATCCACGAAACCGAGATGATCCGGCTCCGCATGGCGGAGGATGCCGGCGACCTGGTCCGCATGGACCGGATCAACGACGCGACCGACCGGCTGGTCGAGGAGCTCGGCCGCATCGTCGACATGCTCCAGCATGCCGACCAGATTGCCGCTGCCTTCCAGCGCGGCGGCCTCCATGAGCTGCGCATCCTTCTCAAGCGGCTCACGGGCGAAACCCGCACGGCGATCGCTGAGAGCTTTGCCGGCCTGGCGCGCACCGCGCCGGCCAAGGACGAAGGGTTCGCGTTCGAAAGCGACGAGGAGGCCTGAAGCAGACGGAAGCGAGGCGATGGCGGAAACCGAGGTACGCTTCGCGCACCCCGGCGCCCTCCGCCTCCTTGCGTCGCGGATAGCGGTCGGCATTCGCCCGCCGAAGCCGATGCGGGTCTCCGAGTGGGTTTCGCAGAATGTCGTCCTGATCGACGGCCCCGCGAGCGGCCAGCTCTGGTCGGCTCGCGGCGCGCCCTACATGGTCGAGATCCTCGACTGCCTGTCGGAGGACAATCCCTGCAACCTCGTGACGGTGCAGAAGAGCCAGCAGTCCGGCGCCTCGATCGCGGCGCTCGCCTGGGTGCTCTACTGCTCGGATCGCGAGCCTTCGAACATGATCTTCGCGGCGCCGGCGCTCGACGCTGTCCGCCGCATGAACAGCGGCAAGCTGCAGCCGATGATCGACGCCTGGCAGCGTCGCACCGACCGCAAGCTCATCGTCGACCAGGTCTCACGCTCCGGCGCGAGCTCGACCACCTTCGAGAAGGTCTTCGCCAAGGGCGGGCGGCTCTATCTCGCCAACGCCAACTCGGTCACGGATCTCTCGTCCGTGACCACGAAGAAGGGGATCAAGGACGAGGTCTCGAAATGGTCGCTCATCCCGGGCGGCGGTGACCCCGAAAGCCTGTTTTTCGGCCGCTTTACCGCGTTTCGCGGCACCGGCGACTGGAAAATCCTCGAAATCTCGACGCCAGAGGCTGATCTCGGCGACGAAACCGGCGAGATGCCGGGACAATGCCGGATCAACCGCAGCTTCAAGGCTTCGGACCAGCGCCACTGGTTTATGGCCTGCCCGGGCTGCGGCGAGTTCTTCCGGCACCATTTCGAACGTCTTCGCATCGATTTCCAGCAGCCGGAGCGCTCGCGCTACGCCTGTGAGAACTGCGATTACGAGATCAGCGACGCCGAGCGTCGCATTCAGCTCCAGCCCGAGATGGGCGCCCATTGGCGGGCGCTCGCTCCCGGGCCCGGCCGGCATCCCGGTTTTCAGATCGACGCCTTCATCTCGCTGATGATGGGCTACGAGGCGATTGCGCGCGATTTCATCGACGCACGCAAGAAACCGGGAGGCCTTGACGACTTCACCAAGCTGACGCTTGGCCTGCCCTACAAGGTCAGGGCCGACGTTCCCGACTACAAGCGCCTGCTCGATCGCCGCGAGGCGCATCTGAGGCGCGGGCACATCCCGTCGGACGCGCTGCTGATCACCGCGGCGGCCGACGTTCAGATGCGCGGCATTTGGCTCGAGATCGTCGCCTGGACCAAGGATCGCCGCTCTTACCTGATCGACGCGATGCATATCTCGGGCGATACCGAGAGCCCGCAGGGCGCCGTATTCGAGCAGCTGCGGCGCGAGACGCTCGACCGGCGCTTCCCGGACGCCTTCGGCGGCGAGCGGCGGATCGACTGCCTCGCGGTCGATTCCGGCTATCGCGCCAACGTCGTCTATTCCTGGGTGCGGCTGAGCCAGCAGGTTCATCCGGACACCGGCCGCGACCTGATCCTCGCGATCAAGGGCGACAAGGGTTGGGGCAAGCCTCCGCTGGGCCAGCCACGGCCTCAGGATATCGACCTCAACGGCCAGAAGATCCGCCAGGGCGCCAAGCTCTGGGCGGTAGGAACCTGGCCGCTGAAGACGAGCCTCTATCTCGACCTCGCCAAGCAACGGCTCGGCGAAACGGTCGCGGAAGTGCCCCACGGCTATTGCCATTTCGGCGGCTGGGTCGACGAGCAGTATTTCCAGCAGCTCTGCGCCTCGCACCTCGAGGATATCAAGGTGCGCGGCCTGCCTGCCGGCAAGCGCTGGGTCGACCTCCGGGAGAACCACTTCCTCGACTGCCGGGTCTACAACATCGCCATGGCCGAGCATCTCGGCCTGTCGATCATGACCGACGACGAATGGGCGGCGCTCGCCCGCCACCGCGGCGTGCCGCCGGCGGCAATCGAGCAGACGCTTTTCACGCCCCGGCCCGAGCCGGAGCCTCAACCTGAACCCGAAGCGCCACCACTCTCCGCGCCCGTCGACGACTGGCTTGGCGGGCGCGGCACGAATTGGTGAGCCATGGCCTGGACGCAAGCCGATATCGACGCCCTGAAACGGGCGATCAAGACCGGCGCGCGGCGGGTCGAATACGGCTCGGGTGAGACGAAGCGCGTGGTCGATTACCGCTCGCTGGCCGAGATGAAAGAGATCCTGGCCGACATGGAAGACGAGGTCGCGGGCCCGCTCGCGCCGCAGCGCACCGCGATCACGCAATTCAGCCGCGATTGAGCCGATGAACCTTCTCGACAGCGCAATCGGCTGGATTTCGCCCGAGACGGCGCTCCGGCGCTGGCAGGCGCGACAGTTGCTCGATGCCGCGCGCGGCTATGACGCAGCTCAGAACGGCCGCCGCACAGCCTCTTTCCGTCGCGGTGAGGGCTCGGCCAACGCCACGATCTCGCGTGCCCTGCCTGTGCTGCGGGAACGCTCGCGGGAACTGGTGCGCAACACCTTCATCGGCGCGCGCGCACTCGACATCCACGCCACCCATGTCGTGTCGGCGGATCTGACCGTTCGCTTCACCGGCAAGGGGCCGGCGGTCAGGCAGGCGCAGGCGCTCTGGGATGAATGGGTGAAGGTGTGCGACATCGAGGGTGAGACCGGGTTCACCGGCCTGCTCTCGTTGCTGGTGCGCTCCTCCTACGAAGGCGGCGACGCGCTGCTGCGCATGCTCGATCGCCCGCTAGGTGACAATCAGCGACCAGTGCCGCTCGCTCTGCATGCGGGCGAGGGTGATCTGATCGATGAAGGTCGGGACACTGGTTCTCTGCTTTCGGGCGCGGCGCACGCGCGGCTCGGCGTCGAGCTCGGCGCCTTCGACGAGCGCTTAGGCTACTGGTTGCACCGGGTTGCGCCGGGCGAGCCGCAGCGCCTCGGCAACGCACTTCAGCCGTCTGTCCTGGTGCCGCGCGAGCAGGTTTGTCACCTCTATCGCCGCATCCGGCCCGGCCAGGTGCGCGGTGTACCGCTCTTCGCGCCGGTGTTGATGGCCGCGCGTGACTTCTCGGACGTGATGGACGCGCTTGTCGTCAAGGCCAGGCTCGAGGCCTCGATCGGCGCCTTCATCAAGTCGAACGACGGTGCGACTAGCATGGGGGCGGCGATCGCGGGCAAAGGGCCCGACGCTCCGACCCGTCTGGAGCAGATCCGCCCGGGCATGGTGCAGTATCTGCGCCAGGGCGAGGAGCTGCAGGCCTTCGCGCCCGCGTCGAACACCGCCTTCGAGCCGATTTCGCGCGTGACCCTAATGGGTATCGCAGTCGGCGCAGGCTTAACCTATCACCAGCTCACCGGCGACCTGTCGAACGCCAATTATTCGAGCCTCAAGGCCGGCTTGACCGATCAGCGCAAGTTCGTCGCAGACGCCCAGTGGCACATGCTGGCGCCGCAGGTCATCGACCGCGTGATCTCACGCTTCATCGACAGGGCCATCCTTGCTGGCCGTTTGCGCGATCGGTCTGGCGGCTACCCCTGCCAGGTCATCATGCCGGCCTTCGAGCCGGTCGATCCGAAAAAGGATCTCGAGGCCGATATCCTCGCGGTGCGAGCTGGCCGCATGTCTCCGCAGGACTTCCTCGGCGCCTGGGGCAAGGACTGGCGCACAGTTGTGGAAGAGTTCCGGCTCTTCTTCGCTGAGATCGACGGGTCCCAGCCACTCATCTTCGACATCGACGCCCGCCAGCGCACGCAGACAGGGGCGCAGATTACGGACGCCTCGCAAACGTCGCCCGCCAGAGAGTCAACCGAATGAAGATCCGCTCCGTTGCCCCCGGCGTTACGCCGGAGGGCTTTGTCCCCGGCTCGGCGCTTGATCGCCGCGCTGGCGGCGACATTGCTGTGCGCTTCGCCCCGGCGAGCTACAACGCTGAGGCGCGCACCATTCGGGCGGTTGCCTCAAGCGGCGCCCGTGTGCGGCGCTGGGGCATCTTCGAGGAACTGTCGATCTCGCCGGAGGCGATCGACCTCGCCAGGGTAGCGCCCGGGCAGGTCAAGCTGCTCGACAGTCACGACCAGGGCTCGATCGACAGGATCCTCGGCACGGTCACCCGCGCCTGGATCGAAGGCGGCAGCCTGATGGTCGAGATCCGCTTCGCGGATACCGAGGCGGGGCGCGCGGCCGAGGCGAGGGCGCAGTCGCCCGACGCTCCCGGCCTTTCGGTCGGCTACCGCGTAACGACCTGGACTCTCACCCAGGTCGAGAACGATTCCGAAATCTGGCGGGCCGACCGCTGGGAGCTCCTCGAGGTCTCCCTCGTCGCCGTGCCCGCTGATCCCGCCGCGCTGTTCCGTGCGGCCCAGACTTCCACCCCTGAAACCTTGGAGACTGACGACATGCGTCGCAATGCACCGGCGGATGCGCCGGCTCCCACGCCGATCACCACGCCTGCCGCGGCTCAGCCGGCCGCCGCTGCTCCAATCGAGACCCGTGCCGCTCCCGCGGCTCCGGTGCAGCCGAGCGCGGCCGATCTTCAGCGCGGCGCGACCGAGCGCGCGACCCAGATTATGGAGATCGGCGAGCGCGCTGGCATGGACGGTGTGGCGGTTCGTGCGGCCGTCGCGAATACTGCCCTGACGGTCGAAGCGTTCCGCGCCCATGCCTTTGACGCCCTCGTGGCCCGTCAGACGCCGACCAGCCATATCCGCATCGAGCGCGACGAGACAGAAACCCGCCGTCTCGGCATGGAGGAGGCGCTTACCCGCGGCATCAACCCAGCGTCCATGCAGGGCGAGTGGTCTGAGGCGGCCGTGCAGTATCGCGGCTTTTCGCTGGTCGAGATGGCCGCTGAGCGTCTCGGTGAGCGTCGCGTGGCTCCGACCTTCGGCGCCCGCGAGGAGGTCCTGCGTCGTGCCATGCACACGACCAGCGACTTCCCGCTCCTGCTCGAGAACTCGGTCAACCGGAACCTCACGGCCAGCTACGTTCTGGCGGTGCCGACCTATCGTGAGATTTCGGTTCGCGAGGACTTCAACGATTTCCGCCCGCACACCGCGGTCACTGTTGGAGATTTCCCACTGCTGCAGCCGATCGCCGAGGCCGGCAACATCAAGTTCGGCACCATCGGCGAGAACAAGGAGCAGGTCGCGATCGTGCCATATGCCGTCGGCCTGGCATTCTCGCGCCAGCTGTTGGTGAACGACAACCTCAATGGCCTCGCCCGGGTCATCGCGAACTACGGCCAATCGGTCGCGCTCTTCGAGGAAAAGACGGCCTATGCCGTCAAGGCGCTGAACTCTGGCGCCGGCCCGAACCTGATCGAGGCTCCGGCTGGCGCGATGTTCGCCGCCGGCCGCGGCAACTTGGCCGGCTCCGGCGGCGCGATCAGTGTCGCGACTGTCGGCGCCGCCCGCGTGGCGATGCGAGGCTACAAGAGCATCGACGGAAACGAACTGCTCTACAACGCGCCGCGCATCCTGCTCATCGGTCCTGCGAAAGAGACCGAGGCGGAGCAGTTCCTCGCGACGATCACTCCCAGCACCAACGCGAATGTCGTGCCGGAATCGATGCGCAGCCTGCGGCCTGTCGTCTCGCAGATGATCACCGGCAATTCTTGGGAGCTCTACACCGAGACCTCGGTGCGGGCGAACTTCCGCTGGGGCTTGCTCAATGGCTACGAGGCGCCCCGCGTGCGCGTCGAAGTGCCCTTCGGTTCGCAGGGCACGCAGATGTCCGTCGAGCACGATTTCGGCTTCGGCGGCATCAACTGGCGCGCCGGCTACCGCAATCCCGGCAACTGATCTCAGCCTGACAGGCCGGATTGGCCAGGGCTTTGACCGATCCCGTCGGAGGCCTCCGGCGGGATTTCCAAAGGCCTGCCTCTCAAACTCGGAGACACAACATGAAGAACTACGTCCAGCCCGGCGACGCGATCGACTTCGTCGCCCCGTCCGGCGGCGTCGTCGGCGGTGCGGGCTTCCTGCTCGGCACGCTCTTTGGCGTCGTCGCCCGCTCTGCCGCCCAGGGCGAAACCACGGTTCTCAACTGCAAGCCCGGGGATGTCTTCAGGCTCCCCAAGGCGGCGACCATCACGCCGGCGCCCGGCGCGATCCTCTATTGGGACGACACCAACAAGAACGTCACCACGACCTCGGCCAGCAATACCAAGATCGGTGTTCAGGCTGCGCTTGCGGCCTCGGGCGCCACAGACGCAACCGTCTTGGTGCGGCTGAACGGCGTCGCCTGACATGGCCTGCTCCGCCTGTGCCGAGCGGCGCTTGCTGCTCGGGCAGGCCGTCTCGGCCGCCTCGCGCGGTGCGTGGCAGGAGGCGGGCCGCCTCACGGCTTCCGCCTCCGCCACGCTGCCGCGGGATGCGCGGACCTTGGGAGGGAAGGTCGCTCAGGCCGCCGCAGCTGTACTCTCGCGAAAAGGCTGAGCCGGCACAATGTCCCTCGATATCAGAACAGAGATCCGCTCACAGGATATCGAGCGGATGCTGCTGCAGGCCGGTGCGCGCGCTCCGGTCGGCATTGCGCGGGCGCTCAACCGGGCCGGCGTTCCGACCGAGAATGCCTATCTGCGCGTGGTCAAGACCACGCTCGGCCTGCGCAACCACCCCTATGCCAAGGCTCCCGTCGGCAATGTGATGAAGCGGCGCACCTCGCGCCGCGCGGCGACAGCGGCGAACCTGGTCTATTCGCTGGCCGGTTTCGGCCGCGGCCTGCCGGCGATCTATTATCAGCCCAAAGAGGCGCCGGCAGGCGCCTCGATTAACTGGCTCGGTGCGCGCCAGCGCATCGACCGTTCCTTCTATCTCTCGGCCAAGTTCCCGCGCCGCAAGCGCGGCGCCATCTCGCATGCCGTCTGGCGCCGCACCGGTCACGGCAAATGGGCGCTCGACCGGCCGCGTGGGCCCGGCATTCCCGAGGCGATGACGCAGGACGCGCCCCGCACGACCTGGGAGAGCCAGGCCGCCGCCCGGCTCGGTCCCGCCCTGGCCAGTGCGCTCGCCGCCGTCCTCAGGGGCTATTGATGTCCGCCTTCGATGAGCTCGACGCGCTGATGCTCGACGTGGCACAGACCGCTTTCGGCGACCTCGCGACGCTCCACCCGATGAAGCAGGGATCGGCCGGGATCAACGCCGCCCTCGTTCCCGACGATAGCCGCCCGACCCAGGCCGATATCTCGGTCATCCAGTCGAAATGGACCGAGCGCGGCCAGATCGGCGGCAACGGCATGCCGACCCCGCCCGGCGCCTTCAAGCTCGCCGTGAGCGGCATGCGCCATGTCGCCACGGTGACGATCGCCGATCTCGACTGGCTGCCGACCAAGGGCGACGAGCTCGAGTATGCGGCCGAGCCCGGCGTGCGCTACCGCATCGCCGAGCCGATGCCCGACGGGCTTTCCGGCCTTCATCTCGCCCTCACCAGGATCTAAGGCATGAGCCTATCGCGCCTCGCGCTCCGCCTCGCCGCGATCGAGACCTTGGCGCCATCAGCCTTGCAATCGGATCCCAATGCGCAATGGCCGACGGCGGCCGAAGGTCGTTTCCTGGACAGCCAGATGACGCCCGAGAGCTTCGCCGAGGGCGTTGCCCAGCGCCGCCTGCCCGTCGTCGCCGTCTACGCAGATGAGGCCAAGCGCGAGCCCTACGGCACCGCGGCCGACAGCCTGGTCGACGGCTCCGATCAGGTGACGCTGGCATTCGAGATCATGGTGCCGGGCGTTTACCGGCAGGATGACCAAAATGCCTATATCGTCCCGGCCGTCGCGCTCGACGCGCTGGCCGAGGCCACCCTCGACATGGTCGAGGAGCAGATCCGCCAGGTGCTTCAGGATGCGCGGATGTCGCGGCCGCTCTGCCTGGTCCTGAGCCATGTCAGCCGGGTCGAGAGCCGCCCTTGGCGCGATGCCGATCTCGACACGCGCCTATCGGCACGGCGTGTCGAGTTCGATTGCCATCTGATCAATGCCGAGCGCAGGCCGCTCGCAGGGCAGACCGGTCTCGACCGTCTGCCCGAGCCGCTGCGCAGCGTTGCGCTGGCCCTGCCGGAGGGCAGCTATGGCCGCGCCGCCTGCAATGTCGTCGCGGCCGCGCTCGGCTCGGCCGCGGCCTTCACCGCGCTGGCAGAGCTGCGCCTCGCCGCCAACCTGAAGCGCGGCGCCGGTGATGCCGCGCCGCCGCCGGTGAACCCCGGCGTGACCCCGCCCGTCGGCGATCTCGCCGGCAGCGTCGTCATCCCGCAAACCTGACCGAGGCAGCCATGTCCCTGATCAAGACCGTCAAGCTGGCGGACCCCGCGGCGCGCGTTCCGTGGCCCGGCGTCCCCGGCCGCCTGATCCCGTCCGAGCTCTTCACCGTGTCGGTCGTCGATCCATTCTGGTCCGGACTGGTTGCGGACAAGACGCTGATCGAGGTCCCCTCCGAGCCGGAGACGCCCTCCGAGTCGGAAAAGCCCGGCAAGCCGAAAGCCTGATCTTCCCCTTCATCACCTGACGAGGAGAGCCGCCCTATGGCGCAGCTGTTCAATTTCATCCCGGGCAGCGGCCTCATCGCGCCGGGCATCTTCTTCGAGCTCAATTCGGCCGGGCAGTACCAGTCGAAGTCGCGGGGCCTCGTGCTCGGCCACAAGTCGAGCGCTGGCTCGCTCGCCGACAACGCGCTGACGCTGTGCTCGACGATCGAGGAGGCCGCGCTGCTCGCCGGCCCCGGCTCGCAGCTCTACGAGACCTTTCGCCTGGCGCGCCAGAATGCGCCGGTGCAGGAGCTCTGGGTTGCGGCCGTTCCGGTCACCGGCACGCCGGGAGCCTGGACCCTGACCCTGAGCGCGATGGCCGCCGCCGGCGGCGATGGTGTCTTCGAGATCTCCGGTCGCAAGATCGCCCTCGCGGTCGGCCCGAGCGAGGCGGTCAACACCACGGCGACCAATCTCGCGGCCGCGATCAACGCCTATGTCGACCCGCTGACGAAGGCCTATCTGCCGGTCACCGCCACGGTCGCCACCAATGTCGTCACGGTCACCGCGCGCCACGCGGGCACGACCATGAACGAGATCGAGCTGACCACGGACCCGAACCTGCCGGGCAACATCTTCGCCGGCAAGATCGCGGTCGCGGCTACGGTTCCGGCCACTGGCACCGCCTCGGTCTCCGCGGCCCTTGCCGCGCTCGGCGACGAGCCCTTCGACTGGATCATCTCGCCCTTCGGCGAGACCACCAATCTCGACGCCGCGCAGGCCGCGCTCTCGGATGTCTCCGGTCGCTGGGCCTGGAATATCCAGCTCTACGGCCATTATTTCACGGTCAATACCGGCAATACCGGCGCCAACACGACCTATGGCCTCGCCCGCAATGATCGCCACATCACGGCGCTCGCCCGGGTTGCTGCCCCGACGCCGTCCTGGGAGATGCTCGCGGCCTATGTCGCGCGGCAGCTGCCCTGGCTCGCGGATGACACCAACGGCAATGCCGCCCGCAACATGTCGGACCTGGTGCTCGAAGGCATCCGCCCGCCGCGCGATCGCTCGCTCTGGCCGAACTATGCCGTGCGCAACACGCTTCTGGGCTCCAGCATGTCGACCTGGAAGGTCAACGGCGCCGGCCAGGTCGCCATCGACAAATGCGTGACGATGCAGCGCACGAACGCGGCCGGCCAGCCCGACAGCGTCTTCCGCAGCATCCAGACCATCGCCATCGCGATGCACTCGCTGCGATACATGCGAGCCGGCCTGTCCTATCGCAACGCCAATAAGGGCTATGCCCAGGCCAACCCGGCGAACCTGCCCTCGATTGCCACGGATGACGACATCAAGGTGGATTGCATCGCGCTCCACCGCGACCTCGTCAATCGCGGCCTGCTCGTCAACAATGCCGAGTTCGCTCGCCGCCTGCGGGTCGGGCCGGATACCTCCAACCCGGCTCGCTGCAATATCGGCATGGATCTCGACGGGGTCGATCCGCTCGACATCATCGCGGCCAACGCTTCCTTCTACGGCCAGTATCCCGCCGCGGCCTGAGACCACGCTCGCCGCGTCCTAGCCCGCCGCCGCTGAGGTGGCGGGCGCCTTCTCTTCATCCCTGCCAGGAGCCCGCGCCATGTCCGATTTCGGCGGCCTGATCAAGTTCCGCCTGCCCACGGGCCAGAACCTCTCGATTCGCGGCTCCGTCACGCACAATCCTTTCAACATGAGCTCCGAGGCGGTCGTGAACCACGACCTGTCGACGGATCGTACTTTCACGCCTCAGGGCTACCGCTTCGCGATGTCGCTGAAGAGCAAGGACAGCTCCGGCAACGCGATCGACTTCGCGGCGCTTTACGCGTTCGACAAGGTCGATTTCACCTTCCTGCACGATACCGAGCGGGTCGACCGGACCTATTCGCGCGCCTCGCTGATCGGCGATCCGCAGATCGACGGCCTGACCGGCGAGCTGTCCGGCATCACCGGCGTCGCCGAGGGCTATCTGGAGACGCGCCGGTGAACCCGGAGCAGCCGGTGCCGCGTCGCGAGGATCTGGCTGACGGCTCGGTGCGGGTCTATTTCGCCGCGCCGATCCCGCACGGCGTGGAGCCGAAGGGTTTCGTTACCTTCCGTCCGCCGACGGCGGGCGAGGTGCTGATGCACGACGATCCCAAGGCCTATGTCTACAACGCCGACGGCCTCGGGACGCCCTACACCGACCGCGCGGCCCTGTGGGGCTGGGGCCAGCGGCTGATCGAGGGGCATGATCTCGATGTCATCGGCCGCGAGCGCGACCCTGCGCTCGGCATGCTGATCGCGGATGTCATCCTCGATTTTTTTCTGAACGCGCGGAAGCGGTTGAAGCCCGCATCCGCGCCCTCGCAGACCGATTCGGCCCTCGCGACGTCGAAGCAATGAGCCTGCCGCGCCTGAAGCGCTGGGCCGATCTCTACAGGTAGGACCATGGTCACCGCTGTCCGCGCCGAAGCGATCATCACCGCGCAGAACAAGCTGCGGCCTGGTCTCGCCTCCGCCGCGGCGGAACTGTCGCGCTTCCGCCAGATGCAGAGCAAGGCGACCGCGGCCTTCGGCGCAACCGCGGTCAAGGCGCAGGCCGTTGCGGCGCGGGCCTCGACGCTGGCGATCGGCGCACAATCCCGCCTCGCTGCGATCGGCCGCAATCAGCTGGTGACGCTCGGCGGCCCGGCCGCGCTGGCTGCGTCGTACAAGCAGTTCGCCGATGTCGACCGGCAGATCAGCCGCGTGGGCATCACCGCCAATGCCAGCGCCGATGAGCTCTCCGGCGTGCGCGGGCAGATCGAGGGCATCGCCTACGAGACCGCCCAATCGTCCGGAAAGGTGACCGGCGGCCTCGATGTCCTGGTCGCGCAGGGCCGCACGCTCAAGGAAAGCCTCGAATTCCTCCCCTCAGTTGCGCGCACAGCGGCCGCGGCGGGTGCCGAGGTCGAGGACATCGCCAAGTCCGCCGATGCCGTGTCGAGCAATTTCAAGATCGCCGGCAAGGATATGCAGGCGGCTTTCGATGTCATGGCCGAGGGCGGCAAGGCCGGTCAGTTCGAGCTGAAGGACATGGCTCGCTACCTGCCGAGCCTGGCCCCGGCATCGTCAGCGGTCGGCTTCACCGGTCAGCGCGGCCTCACCGATCTCGTCGCCATGCTGCAGGTGATGCGCAAGGGCACGGGCTCGGCCGAGGAGGCTGTCGCCTCGATGTCCAACATCTTCCAGAAGATGGAGAGCGAGGAGACGACGAAGCGCTTCAGCAAGTTCGGGGTCGACCTCGCCGCCGGCATGGCCAAGGGCCGCAAGGAAGGCCGCAACCTCATCGAGGTTTTCGAAGAGCTCGCCAACCAGGCCCTGAAGGGCGATCTGTCCAAACTGCCGCAGCTATTCTCCGATGCCGAGTTCGCCCGCGGCGTGCGAGCTCTGCTGACCTATCGCGGCGAATGGCAGAAGCTGTCCAACACAATCGGCGAGACGGCTACAGGCTCGGTCGCGCGCGATCTCACCAAGGTCACGAAGGACGCCCGCGCCCAGATCGACCGGATGTTCGGCGCACTGGAAAACCGGGCGGTGCAGCTCGGCGGGTTCCTCGCCAAGCATATCGTCCTGCCGCTGGACGAAGGGCTGAAGCGGATCGAGGCCGGCGAGAACAAGGCGGTCAATATCGCCTCGGAGGGCTTGAAATACGCCAGCGCCAACCTGATCGCCAATCAGGAGCTCGATGGCGCGAAGCCGGGTGCCTATTCCGACGAGACGCGCAAGCTGGTCGATGCTCGCAAGGAATTCCTGCTGCGGCAGCGGATCGATGCAGAGCGGGAATCTCTCGGCGGCCGGATTTCAGGATTGCAAGGCGAGCGCGCCAAGGCCGTTCGCGATGGCGAAGCGCAGCTGGCCGGCAAGGTTCTGCCCGCCGGCGTCCGCAAGACGATCGAGGCGAAGACCAAGCTCAGGACGGACGAGATCGACGGCCAGATCGCTCAGGCCCGAACCCGGCTTGGCGATATCAATCGCCTTGTCGGCGAGGTCGACGAGCTGAACCTGAAGCTGGCCGAGGCGCAGGGGCAGGGCGCGCGCGTCACAAAGCCCCGGATGTCGCAGCCGAACCAGGGTCCGGGCTTCGCTTATGTCGGCCCAGGCGCGACGAGCTTCGTCCCGACGCTCGGCGGCGGAGGCGCGGCGCCATCGGTCGCCTATGGCGGCGTTCCGATCTCGCAGGTCGAGCCACCGATCCGACCAGCCGAGCTCTCAGCCAAGCCATCGAGCTCCGCCGAGATCGCCTCGGCGCTCGGCGAGGCCAAGACGAAGGCCGACGAAGTGCGATCGAGCGTGGAAGGGATCGGCGGCGCCGGTCAGTCGGCGGGCGCCACCATGGCGAGCGGCTTTTCCGCAGGTCTTTCGCAGATGGAGTCTGATCTCGCTGCTACGGTCACGCGGATGCAGCAGCGCCTTAACACATTGCGCGCCCCGACCCTGTCGATCGGCGGCGGCGCCGGCGGCTTCGACACCGGAAAGCAGGGACCGAACTGATGACCGACTGGGCGAGCCGGCTGCAGAATGCCTCGTTCAACGGGCTCGGATTCTATGTCGAAACAGACGATCCCGAGGCCGGGCAGCGCGTCTCCACCGCCGGCATCCCGAACGGTCGACATGTCAATGAAGGCTTCGGGCCGCAGGCGCGCAAGTTCGAGGTCGAGGCCTATTTCACCGGGCTCGATTGCTATGCGGGCGCTTCCGCGCTGCTCGACATGGCCGAGAACAAACATCGCGGCATCCTGGTGCTGCCGGCCTGGGGCTCGGCCTTCGTCCGGCTGATCAAGGCGCGCGGGCATTTCGACAAGAAAAAACTCGGCCTCGCTACCGTTTCGCTCGAGGCTGTGGCGGAGCCGGACAATGCCGGAATCTCGCTCTCAGCCAACGCGCTGGAAAACCAGGTCTATGCCCTGGCGAGCCTCGCCGCCGCCGCCTTCGGCCTGTTTTGCTCTGCCTCATTCCGGCTGGCCGGCCAACCCTCGACCGTGGTCGAGCAGGCGGTGACGGCGGCGGCCGGCTCGCTCGGCGATCTGGTCGCGCTGCGCCAGGAGGCGCGGCTCTCGCCGGAGAGGCTGGCGCAGACCGGGCCCGCCTTCGACCAGGCGCTTGCCGCGCTGGCCGGTTTCGCCACTGCGCCGGACGAATTCGGCATGGCGCTGGCCGGCGCCGCGATTGCCCTTGGCGATGCCGCCGATCCGGCGAACCTGGCGCAGTCGATCGTCGGCTTCGGCCGCCCGGCCGATCCGCCGTCGCCCCAGGTTTCGCAAGGTACCGCGCTCGTCATTGCCGAGAATGCGGCGCAGGCCGTGGCGCTGACGGCCGCGAGCCGGGCGTTGACGCTCGGGGAGGCGATGGCGCGCCGGACCTATGTCGACCGCAGCGAGGCTGTCGAGGCTCCCACGGTCTCAACGGCTGTCTTCGACGATGCGCTCGCCCGCGTCGGCCGCGGCGGGCTCGATCTGGCCCGTGAACTTGCCGCCATGAAGGGCGTACTGGCCGAGCTGGTGACCAGGCGCGAGGCCGACCTCGCGCCGCTCATCACCGTATCTGTGCCTGCCCGGATGCCTTCGCTGTGGTGGGCGCATCGGCTCTATGCCGATCCGCACCGCGCCACCGAGCTGGCGAAGCGGGCAGGGGCCTTCAACCCGGCCAGCATGCCGGAGCGGTTCGAGACATTAGCATCGTGAACCAACCTGCGTTCCGCACAGCGGTAGAGCTCTAATCAGTCAAAGCGGACAGTCGCGTCGTGAAGGGTCGTTAGTTCATAGATCGCACGGTCTTGCTGGACGGACAAAGTAATCGATCCCGTGCAGCCAAGTTTATTTTCAGCCTCATCGCTATAGCAATTCCGCATAAGCGAAAGGTACTGAAGCTTGTCAAAGATATTCCGATCGAGATAGATTTTCAGTGACGGGGACTTGGCATCGCGCATCCAAACGCCCTCGCTTCGAGCGTTGAAAAACGCGATGTCGTCAATCGTAATAGTCTGCCCCCGAAACCTGTCGGCTTGCGTAACCAAGTGGATCACGGACGGCTTTTCGACGTCATGCCCCCACGTGGCGGCGCCAACCACCAGAATACCCCCGGCAAATATCCAATCACGCATCAGCGCTTTCCCGATATGGCGGGACACTGCCGTCCGGGATCACGGGCGTCAAGCGCGGCGGGTGGTGGCGGGCCCGCGAACGCGCTTCGCGGTGATGATGCGGTTCGGCGAGATGGCCAGTTCCAAATCAGCCAACTCACTGACTTAGTTCGAGCAGGACGGTATGCCCTTCGAAATCGTGACGATCAGCGCCGCCGGGCTGGAGCTCAGCCCGGTGACGATCGGGATCACCATGGCCATGGACGAGGCGGCGCGCAGCTTCGAGGCCAAGGTCAAGCAGCCCGGCATGAGCCAGGCTCAGCTGCTGGTTGCGCTGCGCAATTCGCCGCCTTGCACCATTCGCACGGCGGCGAGCGACGGCGTTGCTTGGGGAGTGACCGCCGGCGGCAACCTGGTGCTGACCGGCCATGTCGAGAAGCGCTCGCCCCGTCTTGGCGAAGCCGAAGCCGAACTGGCGATTTCCGGCCGGTCGAAGACCGGCGATGTGGTCGATAGCGCCGCCGATCACGAGAGCGGCGAGTTCCGCGACAAGAAGGCCCCGGAGGTCCTAGGCGCGCTCGCGGGCAAGCAGAATGTCAAGGTCGAGAGCGAACTCGACCATCCCCCCCGCGAGCTATTTCGGCTGCGGCCGGGCGAGACCATCTTCACCGCGGCCGAACGCTGGTCGCGGGCCGAGGGCTTCGCCATCGGCGATACGCCTGAGGGTAATCTCGCCCTGCGCAAGGCGGGCTCGAAGCGCCATGCCGGCAGCCTGACCGAGGGCCGCAATGTGCGCGACGCTTCGGCCGTGCACGATGACAGCAAGCGCTTCGGCAAGGTCAAGGTCCGGGCCCAGGCTCCGGACGGGTACGCGCCCGACGATCTGCAGGTCGAGGACGAAGCTGGCGATACCCAGGCCGGACGCCAGCGGCTCAAGGTGATCGTGCCGCCCGAGCAGATCCGCAAGAAGGACGCGCGCAAGCGGGCGCAATGGCATCGCGACCGCGCTGCGGGTGAGGGCACGACCTGCGAGGTCACCGTGACCGGCTGGCGCGACGAGGGCGGAACGCTCTGGCAGCCCGGCTGGCTGATCTTCGCCGAACTCCCCTCGCTCGACGTGATCCAGGACATGCTGATCAAGACCATCAAGCTCGATCAGCAGGGCGACGGCGAGAAAGGCTATACGCGCGCGACGCTGGGCCTGGTCGATCCGCGCGCCTTCGGCGGCAAGCAGCCGAAGGGCGCGAAATCCTCCGTGCTCGATCTCGGCAAGATCGGGGGCGACGATGCCTAGCGAATTCTGGGCGGCGTCCGAGCTCTCGCGCGGCAAGCTGAGCAAGGTCGACGATAGCGGCGACGGCCAGTTCGTCGACTTCGCCGGCTATCGCGGCGAGAGCTTCACGAAGGTGTTGCGGCCGCAGCCGCATGGCTTCTCGTCTCATCCGCCGGCCGATGCCGTCGGCATCTTCATGCGCCACGGCTCGTCCGACCGACTCTCGGCGATCGGCTTCGAGACGCCGTCCCGGCCGCGCTCGATCCCGGCCGGGACTGCCGTCCTGTACGATGCCGCGGGCAACCTGATCTTCGCCAAGGGCGGCGAGGGTGTGAGGCTGACCGCCGCGCAGGGCGGCGTCACCGTCACCGCCAGCGCCGGCAATGTCCTGGTCGAATCGACCTCCGGAACCATCACGCTGAAACGCGGCGGCATGGTCGTGATCGTCTCCGATACCCGCATCGATCTCGGCGGGCCCGGCGGCCAGCGCGTCGCCACCGAGGCAGGCTTTTCCAACAAGGTCTTCGCGATCCTATGACTTATCCCGTCACGATCTCTGCGCGGCAGGCGGCAACGCCGGCGTTGTTCTGGTCGACCTTCTGGGACGAGGCCGAGCAGCTCGGCGACTGGCGCGTGGCGCCCGCCGGCGATCCGGTCAACCCGGGCGGGCTCGATGCCAGCGAGCAGCTCGCCTCGGCCGTGATCATCTCGCTCTTCACCGACAGGCGTGCACCGGAGGGCTGGCGCCCTGATATCGCTGACCGGCGCGGCTGGTGGGGCGACAAGGTCGCCGCCGAGGGTGAGGCGGCGGAGGAGATCGGCTCGCTGCTGTGGACCCTCCGCAACGAGGTCGCGACCGAGCAGAATGCCGAGCTTGCGCGGATCTACGCGATCGAGGCCCTGGCCTGGATGCTTCGGGACAGGGTCGCGGCGGAGGTCACCATCACCTCTGGGCTGATCGATGATCCGCGGCGCGGCATCTGGCTCGACGTGAAGATCTCAGACCGCTCCGGCGCGCTCGCCTATGACCGCCGCTTCGCCCGCCTCTGGCAAGAGATACGCTGATGCCCTGGCAAACCAAGACGCTCGACCAGCATGTCACCGACGCGCAGAGGGCCTTCAACGCCAACCTGCCCGGCGCCGATGCGGCGCTTGCTCGCAACAACCTCAAGCCCATGGCCATGGTGCTGGGCGGCGGCTTCGACGAACTCACACGCTTCGCCGCCTGGGCTGCCGATCAGCGTTTCGTTCTGACCTGCGATGCCGACCAGCTCGACCGCCACGGCGCCGAGATGAAGCCGCCGGTACCGCGCAAGGAGCCGGCCCAGGCGCGCGGTCCGGTGACGGTCACCGCGGCCGGCGCGATCTCGCTTGCCACCGGCTCTGTGCTTGCTCGCTCGGACGGTGTGCAGTTCACGGTCGACGCCGGCATCGTGCTGGCCGGCGCCGGAACGGCGACCGTCCAGGTCACCGCCGTGCTCGCTGGCGCCGATGGCAGCTCGGATGCCGCGGTCGTGCTGGCGCCCGTCTCCGGCCTCACCGGCACGGCGGTCTTCGCAGTCTCCGCCGATGGGCTTGGCGGCGGCGCCGATCGCGAGAGCCACGGGGCCTACAAGGCGCGCTTGCTCTTCGCCAAGGCCTTCCCCGAGCATGCCGGCGCGCCGGCCGACTGGCTGCGATATACGCTCGCCATCCCCGGTGTGACGCGGGCCTTCATCGAGCCGCTCGGCCATGGCCGCGGCACGGTGGTGGTCTATCCCTTCTTCGACCTGACCCGGCCGAATGGCATTCCGCTCGAGAGCGACCGGGCGCAGGTGCTCAGCGCGCTGCTCGTGGCGGGCCCGGGCGCGGGGCAGCCGGTGGTCAGGATCGCCGAGGCCGTGCCGGTCGATGTCGCCTATAGCGACCTGTCGCCATCGACACCGGAAGTTCGCCAGGCGGTGGCGGCAGAGGTGGCCAACACCTTCTTCATCAACTCGCGCGTCGCCGGCAATGCCGAACCGCATCCCTCCATGCCGTTCCTGGCGACGCCGGCCAGCTTCTCGCGCTCCTGGCTCTGGCAGGCGGCGGCCAATGCCTCCGGCGAGCAGCGCCATGTCCTGGTGACGCCGGCGAGCGATCCCGTCTTGACCAGCGGGCAGACGGCCGTGCTCGGCACTCTCAGCTTCCAAGGATAGATGATGGCGACTGCCGATCTCTGCCGCAGCGACGAGGAGGTCGCACGCGGGCTCGCGGCTCTCAGGCCGCGCGGCGATGCCTGGCGTAATGGCGGCCATGACGGGCTCGACGGCTCCGGCATGGGCAATACCTTCGCCGCGCTCGGCGCCGCCTTCGGCCCCGTCGAGCGACGTTTCTGCGCGCTGATCGACGAGTTCTTCTGCTCGAGCGCGGTCGAGACACTCGATCTCTGGGCGCTCGAATATGGCGTACCGGACGGTTGCGACCCGTTCGCCGACATCTGCGAGAAGGTCAACGCCGTCGGCGACAGCATCCCCGATTATGCGGAGGCGGCGGCGCAGCGGCGCGGCTGGTCGATTGGCATCGCCCAGGATTTCACGACGCTGGTCGAGGATTGCTGCATGGGCATGGGCCTGATGGGCACCATGATCATGGGCGCCGAGCAGGGGGTGACCTGGCGCATCACCATCGATCTCGCCGCATCGCCGGCCTATTCGGCGCCGCTCGATGTCGAGCCGCTGATGGGCCTGATGCTGCTCTCGGACGGGTTCGACTGCCCGCCCGATATCGAAGGGCTGCGCTGCCTGATCCGCCGCATCGCCCCGGCGCATGCCGATCTGATCTTCGAAACCATCAACTGAGGCTTATCGCATGGTCAATCTTTGGGGTCCCGGCGCGTTCGGCGCGCTGCGGAGCGTGCTGACGCGTCCGTCGTTCACGCCGGACAATGCTCCAGGCGATCAGGACGACTGGTCGAAGGATTGCAGTTCTCCGTCAGATCGGGATGGCACCGAGTGGCGGGCGGCCCTGCTCAACGCTCTGATCGCGCAGCTGCGCGGCGTCGTGCGCGGGGCCGGCACGCCGGACAGCAACCTCGATGATCAATTGCTGCTCCGCTCGGTGCGGAAACTCAGCGGCGCCTATATCATCGCCGGCGGCACCGCGAACGCGATCACCGCCAGCTACAACCCGGCGTTCCCGAGCCTCGCCAGCTTGGTTGGCGTGCCGCTCCGGATATTCGCGAGCGCCACGCCGACGGGGAATGTCACCCTGAACGTCGATGGTCTGGGTCCGGTCCCGGTCCGCGGCTGGGCAAACGGTGAAGTCGGCTACGGCGATATTCTGATCAGCCAGGTCTTCCACGTCGTTTATACCGGCGCGGCCTTCCAGCTCATCACGAACCCGTTGCTGAGCACGGGCTACTACAGTGCAGGCGGTACGGCGAATGCCATCACCATTACGCCGGCTCCGGCATTTCAGACTGCAGCTCAGTACGTTGGTATCCCATTTCGGGTTGTTGCCGCGTTCACCAACACAGGACCTGTGACGTTCGCGGTCAATGGCGGCGCCCCGGTTGCTATCCAGAGGCGCAACGGGGCACCGCTCACGGCGGGCGATATTGTCGTCGGGCAGATCTTCCAGGTCACCTTTAACGGCACGGTCTTTCAGCTCGTCACGCAGCTGGAGACGTTCTTCGTCACACAAGCCTTCGCGGGTGCTGGCGGCCAGGCGGGTTTCTCAGGCTCGCTTGTCGTTCCGACCGGTGTCACTCGGATGTTCATTCGAGCATGGGGCGCTGGCGGCGGCGGTGGCGGGTCAGTCTTCAACGCGTCGGGTGGCGGCGGTGGCGGCGGCGGCTATGCCGAGAACTGGTTCCCGGTCCTGCCGGGTGCAACCCTTACCATCCAGGCTGGAACGGGAGGGGCGGCGGGCGGTGTGGGACTTGCGGGCGGGAACGGCACCGGGTCGTTCGTTTCGGCCGTCGCTGGACCGGTCACGGGCGTATTCCTGTCGGCGGGCGGCGGTGGTGGTGGTGGTGGCGCGGCATCTGCCACAACGGTCGGGGCCTTCGGCACCGGCGGAACGACGTCCGGCGGGTCATTTCAGCCCGCTGGCGGCGCAGGCCAAGCCGGCCAAGTGATTGGCTCGATCTATTACGGCGGCTTTGGCGGCGCGTCGCCCTTAGCGGGAGGCGGCGGTTACCCTTCAGCACAGGGGGCAATCTTCGGCTCTGGCGGTGGCGGCGGTACGAGCAACACTGCCGCGCCCGGCACCGGCGCCGGCGGCCTCGTTACAATCTCCTGGTGAGGACTGACCATGTTCGCGATGATTGATGAGAGCGGCCGCGTTTGCGAACTCTTTCAAGACAGCCCTGGGGCATGGCCCCCGCCCCAGCGGCTCGTTGACGTTTCAGGCGTCGAGGGCATCGCCGAGAACTGGACGATGGACGATGTGGGGACTTTCCACCCCCCTCCAGCTCCTCTCCCCGTCGACCTGCTCGCCTATGCGGCTGACAAGCGCTGGCGGATAGAGGTCGGTGGAATCACCGTCTCGGGCGTACCGGTTGAGACGGACGATCGCAGCAAGATAATGATCATGGGTGCACGCGTCGCCGCGGAGGCCGACCCGGAGTGGTCGACCATTTGGCACGGGGCCGATGGCGGCACTTACCCGATCGACGCCGCGGCTATGATTGGGATTAGCGATGCCGTAGAGTCCCACGTCAATCGGGGCTTCGGCACATTCGCTAAGGTGAAGACCCAAATCGAATCTGGCGAGATCAAGACTGCCGCCGAGGTCGACGCCGCCTTCAACTGACGGCGTCGCGCCTGCCGCCCCGAACCAGATATCCGATCGCTCCGGCGGTCTGATTTACACGGGGCTCGACACAACGCTCTGTTAGAGTCCACGCCCGCTGCTCGCTCGCCAGAACACGTGTCCGGACCTCGGTCTTCGTCGCGCTGATCTTTTTAGCGGTGACTTCCATCGGGCGAATGGTGAGGCCGGCAAACGGGCCTAGCGTCTCATACACGACCATAACGACGCCGTCGCTGCGCCGTTCGGTGTGGACTTCAAGCGGCCAGACCCGGTTCATCTGTTGGAACACGCAGGCACCGAAGCTCGAAAGGTCCGCGTCGACGATGCGGACGTACTGATCGGGGCTCTTTGGATTATCCGGAGAGCACGCGCCTAAGCATAGAGCTGTAAAGCCGCCCAAAAAAAGCCGTGCCACCGTTCCCGTCAACTGCGCCTCCTTTTTCTGGGGGATGTAGGAAACGTAGGCGAAGGTCTTTTTGTTCACAATCTTCAGCCGCTGCGAGGCGGCTTTTTCCATACCCGGAGTACATCATGAATATCGCCGCGCTCGTCGCGCTGGCGCTGCTGTCGCTCGTCTCGGGCGCGGCGGCGCATAGCTGGTATCCGTATGATTGCTGCTCGGACCGCGACTGCTGGCCGATGGGCGTTGATGCCGATGCCCGCGAGCCCGATCCGCGCATCGTGCCCGGCGGCTATCTCACCCATGACGGGATCTTCGTCGCCGAGCGCGACACGCGGCCGAGCCGCGACGGGCGCTTCCATGTCTGCCGGCGCGGCGGCGCGGCGGCCGGCAGCGTGATCTCGACCTCGCAGGGCGTCTGCCTGTTCGTGCCGCGCCCGACCTTCTGATGTTCCCAACCTCGGAGACCACCATGAAACGCCTGGTCCTGGCGGCGCTCGCGCTCGCCTGGCTGACGGCCTGCGCGCCCCTGCGTCACGACGACGGCGCGGGCGACCTGTTCAAGGTCCTCATCTGCAAGCGCGACGGCAGGTGCTGATGCGCCTCATCTGGAATTGGAAGGCCGTGCTCCGCCATGCCTGGAGCATCCGCCTGCTGCTCGTCGCCGGCGTCCTGAGCGGCGCCGAGGTCGCGCTGCCGCTGCTCAACGGCGTGCTCGACATCCCCAAGGGCGCTTTCGCCGCGCTCTCCTTCCTCGCCACCGCCGGCGCCTTCGTCTCGCGCCTCGTGGCTCAGCAATCCGTCTCCGGAGGTGAGGCATGAGCCGCATGAGGAAAAGCGCCGCGGTCGCGGCGCTGGCCGCGTCCGTCGTCGGCGGTTTCGAGGGGATCAGGCTCGCCGCCTATGCCGACCCTGCGAGCAAGGGCTATCCTTGGACCGTCTGCTATGGCGAGACCCGCCTCGAGGATGGCTCGCCGGTCCGCCCGGGCATGAAATTCACGCTCGACCAGTGCAAGCAGATGCTGGTCAAGCGGGCCGACGAATTCGCCGACGGCGTCGAGCGCTGCGTGCCGTCGGCGAAGGACATGCCGCCGAAGCGCTACGTCGCGCATCTCAGCCTCGCCTACAACATCGGTACCGGCGCCTATTGCAAATCGTCGGTGGCGCGGCTGCAGAACGCCGGCCAGCCGCGGGCGAGCTGCGACGCCTTCCTGAAATGGAACAAGGCGGCCGGCGTCGTCTTCCCGGGACTCACGCGCCGGCGCCAGCAGGAACGCGCCATGTGCCTGGAGGGGCTGTGATGTTCGGCCTCGACAAGACCTTGCTCCGCGCCGGTCTCGTCATCGCCGGGCTGATCGCCGCCGGGCTCGCCTTCTGGGCCGGCATGGCGGCGATCGACCGGATGGAGAGCCGCGCCGCGGCAGCGGCCACCGCCGAGCGCGACGCGCACTGGCGCGCCGAGATCTCGGCCAGCAATGCCGCGGCCGAGCGCGAGCGCGCCGACCAGGTCCAGCGCGCGGCGGAGGCCGAGAGCCGCGCCCGCAGCGAAATCACCCGCCTCACCGACAGCCTTGCCGACCTGGAGCGCCGCAATGCGAGTTTGCCGAATGCTGATGCTTGCGGTCTCGACCGTAACCGTGTCCGCCTGCTCGACGCCCGATAAGCCGATCGTGCGGACCGAGTTCATCCGCCCCGCCATCCCGGCCGAGGCGCGCCAGCGCTGCGCCGATCCGGTCTCGCTGCCCGACCGCGCCCTGAAGGCGCAGGAGGTGACGAGCCTCTGGTCGCGCGATCGCGCTGGCCTGCGGATCTGCGAGCAGCGGCGCGCGTCCGCGGTCGCTGCTGTCGATCGAGAGGCGCCATGATGTTCGGGCAGGAAATCTCACTGCCGGTCGTGATCTCGGTCGTGACGGCGATCTGTGCCGTCGCCGCCAGCTGGGGCGTGGTGCGCTTCCAGGCCGCGCAGCACGACAAGCGCATCGCCCGATTGGACGAGCGCTGCGAGGCGCTCGGCCGCGAGCTCTCGACCTTCAAGGAAGCGGCGGCGACGCGCTTCGTCACGGTTGAGATGATGTCGAAGCTCGAGGAGCGCGTCGTCGGCGCGATCGACCGCCTCGCCGACCGGCTCGACCGCATCATCGAATCTCGCAGCAACAGCCGCAGGACGGGTTGAGCATGGCAGAACATGGCATCCCTTGGCCCGACGGTACGCGCGAGGAGATCCTGCGGCGCGCCTTCAAGCTGCATCAGACCGGCAGAGAAATCGCGCGCGATTTGAAGCTGCGCGAGGTAAGCGTTCAGAAGGTCATCCGCCTGCGGAAGAAGGAGGCCCAGAGCGGCGAACTCGGCTATGCGCCGGTGCTGCCGGGCTATCATGTCAGCAAGACGACCGAGGAGACCGACGCCGCGGGCAATGTCGAGCGGCGTTGGATCGAGCAGAAGCCGGCCCCCGGCGATACGTTCGAAGTTCCGGCTGGGCATGTCGTCAAGGGCGTCTCGGCGCTCACCGATCCTGATGGCAACGTCAAGCAGCAATGGGTGAAGACCCGCGAGGCGCCGCCGGATCCGCTCGCCGTTGCCGAGGGGCTGAAGCGAGCGTTCAAGGGTTGGCGCCCCTCCGCTCGGCCGATCCCGGCGCCGGTCGAGACGATCGAGGATCTGCTGACGCTCTATCCGCTCGCCGACTGGCATATCGGCATGTTCGCCTGGGGCCGGGAGACCTCGGTCAATTGGGACCTGAGGATCGCCGAGCGCGTGCTCGGCGCCGCCGCCGCCGACCTGGTGGAGCAGGCGCCGCGCTCGCGCCACGCCATCCTGCTGGGCGGCGGTGACCTGATCCATTCCGACAACCAGTCGAATCGTACGGCGCGCTCCGGCCATCAGCTCGATGTCGACGGGCGCTACCCCAAGGTGGTGATGGTGGCCGCGCGGCTGCTCGTCGCCATGGCCGATGCGATGCTGGCACGGCACGAGCTCGTCACCATTCGCATCCTCAAGGGCAATCACGACGAGCACGCCTCGGTCGCTGTCGCCTATTTCCTGTTGGCGTGGTTCCGCAACGAGCCGCGGGTGACCGTCGATGTCGACCCGTCGCTGTTCTTCCTGCACCGCTTCGGCAAGGTCATGCTCGCCGGCACGCATGGCCATGAGACGCGACCGCATCAGATGCCGGAGCTGATGGCGCAGCGCTGGCCGTCGATCTGGGGCGAGACGCTCTTCCGCTACGGGCACACCTTCCACCTGCATCATAAGCGGCTGCTTGGAGGGGAGGGCGGCGGCGTCACCGTCGAGACGCATCAGGCGCCGATCCCTCCCGATGCCTGGCATTGGGGCGCGGGTTTCCTCTCAGGCCGCTCGATGCAGGCCATTACCTATCACAAGGACTATGGCGAGTTCGGCCGCAACCGGATCGCCATTCTCGATGGAGGCGCCGCGTGAGCGAGAAACCAACCAACCCGAAGGATGCGCTGGCGACGTCGCGTCTGCCGATGCACTTGGTGCCGGATACGATCGAGGCCTATGCGGCGCTCTCCTTCGCAGAAGGAGCGGCCAAATACGGCGCCTTCAACTGGCGCGTCGCTGGCGTGCGGGCATCAGTTTATCGCGGCGCGCTGCGCCGACATCTGGCCAAGTGGTGGAATGGCGAGGATGCCGATCCCAAGACCGGCGTGCCGCATCTCGCCTCGGTCATCGCCTGCGCCGGCATCCTGCTCGACGCGAAGCTATGCGGAAAGCTGACCGATGATCGCCCGCCGGCGGCGCCGGTCGGCGAGCTCGTCGACGAGCTGGAGGCTGAGGTGAAGCGGATCCTCGACATGTTCGCCGAGCGTCAGCCGAGGCATTGGACAATTTCTGACGTGCGGGCCGCGCACGGAATGGATTAGCAGACAACGAATTATCTGCGATCTCATGCGATAGCCAGCATGATTTTGTCCGCTTCATCTTCCAGTGATTGTAACTTTGCGCTCCATAGTCCAGCTTGTTGAAGCCATAATTTCGAGGACTGAAACTCGGTAGAAGTAAGGACGATTGTCGCGGATGTCGCGCTATAAGCATTATATCGTTGGCATTCCCCAAGGATCGATTCCATTTTGTTTAGTATGCGGTTGCGTCTTGTGGCGTGTAATGGAAATTGAGCCGTATTTATCATCTCTGTGAGATCGTCTAACATTTTATAGAATATCTCTCCGATTTTGAATCTCTTGGTGACTGCTCGCAAATAGTCGTTAAGATCGACTACATCGATGGTCATTTTTCCTTTTTCGGTGCGAGGACGCATCCTATAGTTGGATATGAAAATGTGATCGCGAGGGTCATCCACCGAAGGATCAATTATCTCACCTTCCGTCGTAACGTCATGCTCGTGCTTTCTTCCATTGCATCGTTTGCATGATGGAAGTAGATTGCTCCATTTTAGCACGTCATTCCGATGGTTTTTCTTGCAACGAAAGTGCTCAACTTCCATGTATTTCGATTCTTCGTTCGTATTGGTTTCGCAATAGCAGCACTTTCCATGCGACATGGCATTTAAAGACTGCTTTAAATTTTCCATGTTCCACACAGATTCGCCTGTGCGTATAAAATGCTCCGTGAGTTGCTTTACTTCATCGGGATCAAGCGGGTCGGCAGCGCGATCGAGCTTAATCATTTTTCTCGACCAAGAACGGAGAGGCCTGCATTTTGAAGAGTTTATGCATCTCGTTACTGGGGTGGAGCATGGACTGAAGCAATCCAAGAGTTTCGTGAACTCTTTCACCATCCTCAGCGTCGAGCGCAGTATAAAAATCGGCGACTGCGCGCTTGTATGAATCTGAGACGGCGTCATCTAATCCCATCACGTCAGTAAGGATTTCTTCGATAGTCCAGCCCTTATATGCTTGTGAAGATTCCGTGAGTGTCGCTCTCAGCGTATTTCCTTCGCCGTCAAGGCGCAAAGCTATGACTTCTCCTGGCCCGGCATTCTGAACGACGTGTGGACTATGCGTTGTCACGATGAACTGAGCGTTCGGAAACGATGACCGAAGTATCTGAATTATTTTGGTCTGCCAGCTTGGGTGAAGGTGGAGGTCAACCTCGTCGATCAATATAACGCCAGAGAATTTATCGGCCGTATCTTGAAAGCCTCTGACTTCAATTTCGTTGATGATGCCGATCAGGAGAGCGAGTGAGCTACGGAATCCCGATGAAAGAAACTCGAACGGTATCTTCCCGTCTTTGGTATTAACGAGAAGATCAAACGTTGATGCGTCGATATTTGAGAATTTCACCGACGGATCGACGACTGAAAAGAATGAACTCGCGACGTCAAGATTTCTGATCTTGTAGGGAGGTAGCGCTTCTACTATCGAACGGAACATATTTCGGTTGATTAGCCAGCGCTTGATATCGTCTGATGCAATTCCTTCTAGTGACTGGGATAAAAAGCGATGATCCTCTGTAGGAGGATCCCGGGTTACCGCTTGAGCTGTAGAGTACGGAATATCGCGTCGAGACGGAAAGAAAAGTATTCGATTAGCGAGTCCATGCAGATTTGACAAAAAATGGGCTGGAATAGGCGGGGGGTTCTCTGCTTGTATGCTAGTGCTCCGCAATGCGTCATTATCGTATACCGATATCTGCCAGCTTCCAGAGGATTCGGAGAGAGCGCGGCGCGCGATATAAGATGATTGCGATCCTCTAGCAAAGGATGCAGAAATCAATTGGAGTATCGTTGTTTTTCCAATGCCATTAGTTCCGCAAATTATATTTACTTTATCGTTGAAGCTTAAGTCAAAATTTTCAAACCTCCCAACATTTGCGATTGATATGCTGCTTATTCGCAGTTTAGAACTTGGATCAATCATTCGTGCTGACCTTGCGCAGGATGGGAGCTGGCCTGGCTGCAACCTATGATCCGTAGTCGGACTCAATCAAGAGTGATGACGGCACCTCTGCCAAAATCTTCGCGCCTGCTCGGAGACGACGAGATTGCCCACGGCTCGCCTCCACGGAACGATGCATTCCCATCGCTGTTAGGCATGGTTTCTTCCTCCGCTGATTGGAGTGAACCGCCGACGACTCAACGGGTTCCGCGCCACTGCACCTCGCGACCGCGATGTTCCGATCGCCGGCGCTCGTAGTGCTCTTCGGAATATTGCCTGCGGTAGCTAGGCCACTCTTCCCGGATCCTGGCCATCGCCTCTTCGCGAGTGCGCTCATGGCCGCGAAACCTGCCGGGCTGCGGCAGGCCAAAGACGCTGATGCCCCAGAACCAGCCGGGTCGGTCCGGTCCTGTGTGACCGCGATGGTCGGCGATCACACCGATATTCTCGCCCTCCTGGTCGATGACGTGCCAGAACTCATCGCTATCGGGATAGGTCCGGCGCAGGCGGAGCGCTTCCGGTCTGGTCATGGGCGCCGCTTTTCCGCTCGGCATGATCGCCTCCTTGACTCGTACGCCACCCACGATGTTCTTATTTCGTTCTCATTTCCGATGCGAGTCGACATGCTGTCAGGCCATGGCGGGAAAACGCAATTTCCCCAACCTGGAGACGACGCTGCTGGACTGGCCATGGGTGCTGGTGCGGTTGCGCTGTCACTACTGCGACAAGAGCCGGGACGCGCGCCTCGCGTTTCTAGCGCGCAAGTTCGGAGATCTCACCACGATCGGCGAGATCATCAGCATATGGCGGACGCCATGCGCCTTCAGCCCGGAGGGCGAAAACAGGAAGCCTCAGAAGTACAGCGTGACCGGGAAGTGCGGCGCCTACGCGATCGACATGGAAGGCGGGCCGCCACCGAACCTGCCGCCGAAGGTTGGCGGCCTCCGGATCGTGGCCGATAACAGCGTGCGCATGCCGCCGCGTCGAAAGGCGGGATAGGCGCGGGCCAGAATCATCCTTGGCCTGTTAAGCGCGCGCGGATAGAAGCTGTCGCCGGGTGAAGGGAAGCTCCTCAGCATGTGCAACCTTTATAGCCACACTAGATCGGTCGACGCGATGCGGCGGCTGTTCCCGAAGTTTCGGGGCTGGGAATTGAACCTGGCGCCGCAGCCAAACATCAATCCTGACCGGCCGGCGCCTATCGTCCGCAACGTCGCCGGCGCCGACCAGCCCGAGCTAGCCATGGTGCGGTGGGGCATGCCGTCCTCAAGGAAGGCGCTGCTCGACGCGGCGACCGTTCGTGCAGACAAGCTGCGCGCCAAGAGCAAGGAGGTGGATTTCGACCATCTCCTGCGCATGGAGCCTGACCGCGGCACGACGAACGTGCGCAACACTAACAGCTCGCACTGGAAGCGCTGGCTCGGGCTCGAGAGCCGCTGCCTCGTGCCGTTCACCAGCTTCAGCGAGTTCGACCAATCGGCGCGGCAGGATGTCTGGTTCGCCTTTGACGAGAAGCGGCCGACCGCGATGTTCGCTGGGATCTGGGCGCCGCAATGGACCTCGGTCCGCAAGATCAAGGACGGCGAGGAGACGATCGACCTGTTCGCCTTCCTGACCACAGAACCGAATACGGAGGTGAAGAAGTATCACCCCAAGGCCATGCCGGTGATCTTGACCACACCGGAGGAATGCGCCCGCTGGATGACGGAACCTTGGGACCAAGTGAAGGAACTGCAGCGGCCGTTACCGGACGGCTCGCTATCCGTCGTTGCGCGCGGGGCGAAGTTCGATCAGGCAGCCGACGCGCTCGACCTGAGCGCCAGCAGCTAGCCCCAGCATCCGGCGCGGGCGGGCCTGCTGTAGATTGCGCAGCTAGACGAGCCCAAGCCAAGCTGCGAGACCGATCAGCGCTGCAATCGCTGCGATCACCAGCATACGGCTATCGCTCGGGCCAAAGCGCATCTCAACGACCTCTGTTTTCAGTCCTAGGGAGCGCCAAGTTGTGAAAGGTGGGAAAGTTCCCCTCCGAAACGCCCGAAAACACGTGAGCGAATTTTCTTTCTCACTCAGGCCCAACCGCTTGAAAACGCCGGATTGTTGTACTCCGGCCCGACCCACCACCTCCACAACTCGTTCGAATGCGCCGCCGAGAGGGTGATCGCGTCTGGCCGTTTCGATCTCCGGTCTCGCCGAGAAGGCAATGCCTTGCTCGGGTCAGGCCGGCACGGACTGATTGTACGATGCGAGCGCCTGAGATATGGCTTGGGACGGATAGGAGATCACGACGTGGCCATCTCGCTGCGATTTGCGCGCGGACAGAACCGGTTCCCTTGGGGAGGCGGCTGACGGCGCGCGCGTGATCATCTGAGATCCGACGAGCCTCGGGGCCCCTCCTTAGCCGGAGCGGGCCCCGAGGCTTTTTTGTGCCTTCATTCCTGGAGAACACCGATGCGACGACGAAGCCGACGGCGATTTAGGCCCCGATTTCAAAACGGATTGCGACCCCTCGTTCCCTGCTGCGCACCGCGCGGCAAACGATGGCGCATGTCTATAGTCCAATCATAAGTCTTTGAAAATAAACACAAAATACCTGTATTCTGTATTGACGCGCCGTTCTTCGACGCCTATGTATCGATCAACGCCGCGATAGCTTAGTTGGTCTGAGCGCTCGTTTGAAAAATGAGAGGTAGTCGTTCGATCCGACTTCGCGGCACCAAATTATGACTATGGTCAGTTTCGCGAATACGCTTTCCTAGCTCAATTGGATAGAGCGCCAGATTACGGATCTGGAGGCTGGTTGGGTTCGAGTCCCCCGGAGAGCACCATTTTGGGGAATTGCCGTGGCCCGACCGAGGCCGGCTCGCAATTCTCAGCGGAGCGAACGACGATCATTGGCCCGAGCGATGAAAGCTTGGACGATCGGCTGGCGATCGCGTGGCGGGTCAGCGTCTTGCACGGGTTGCCTCGCCCGCGAGCAGCCCCGTGCAGATCAGGCGTACAAGCGTCTCGATTTGCCGCTCCAGCTCGGCGACCGGGACAGCCACGAGTTTCTCGTCGAGACCCAGCGCCAGGACGCCGTGAACCGCTGAAAACATCGTGCGGGTGAACAGCGCAACGTCAGCGCTACCTGCCTGCGGCATCAGGCTCGCAAGCGGCAGGGCGATGTGCCGGAACAATGTCATCTGCTCGCTCAAGGCCCATTCCGGCACGGTGCTCCCCTCGGCCATGCGGTGCTCGAAGAGCGTTCGCCAGAGCGGCAGATTGGCGCGCGCGAAGCGGCAATAAGCCAAGGCCACCGCGACGAGCTGCTCGACCGCCGGATCGGAGCTGCCCGGCAAGGGGCGCGCCTCCGCCTCCTGCAATGCGCGATCGAGACGGGCGAGTGTCCGCGAGCCGACGCGCAGGATCAGCTCGTCCAAATCGGCGACCAGATTGTAGATCGCTCCGACCGCGCAGCCGATCTCGCGAGCCAGCTCGCGTGCCTTGAGACCGTCGAGCCCCTTCGCGGCAATGGTCCGCTCGGCGGCCTCCAGGAGCGCTTCGCGCTGCCTCTCCCTGCGGTCTGTGACGGGCGCCATGAAACCTCCTTTGAACAACGTTCATAATTCTGCTTGAACGACGTTCACGCATGATGTACACAGATTTCGTGAACATCGTTCATACCAAGGGAGTGGCAATGTTCAAGACCGTCATCACACTTTTCCGCGGAGGCATCGCAAAGGCCGAGGAGGATCTCGCAGATCGCAATGCGCTGCTCATCCTCGACCAGCAGCTCCGCGATGCCAGCGCAGCTTTCGAGCGCGCCAAGAAGGGGCTCGCGGTGGCGATCGCCCAGGACCGCCAGGAGGCGTCGCGTCTCGTGGCGACCAACGCCCAGATCACGGATCTGGAGCAGCGCGTCGTCGCTGCGCTCGCGGCGGCCGACGAGCCGTCGGCACGCGAGGGAGCGGAGGCAATCGCCGCGCTCGAAGCGGATCGCGACGCCGCCCAGGCAGCCCAGTCGCTGTTCGGCGCGGAGATCCTGCGGCTGCGCCGCCATGTCACCCAGGCGCAGGTCCGCCTCGCCGAACTCGATCGCGGCCGGCGCCTGGCTCGCGCGTCCGAAGCGGTCCGCGACCTCCGGCGTGGCCGCGTCGAAGAGGCCCGTCCGTATGAGGCGACGCTCGCCGAAGCCGAGACGACACTGCGGCGTCTGCGCGAGCGGCAGGCGGAGGCGGAAGCCGCTGACCACGCTCTCGACGAACTTGACGGCGCAGCCACGGAAACCGTGGCTGAGACGCTCGCCGCGAGAGGTTATGGCAGCCGCCTCAAGCCCTCAGCCGACAGCGTGCTCGAGCGCCTGCGCGCCGCTGCCGCCTGATCCGCCCCAGCCACGTCCAATTTCGTTCGATCGGAGATCGCCATGAGCCAGAACAGCCAACCTCACAGCAGCGCCTGGGTGAGCTTCACCTACGCGTCCTTCTTCGGCGCGGCCGCCATGACCGCCGCCGGCATCCTGTTCATGCCCCTCGACCTGTGGGCGAAGGGCTATCTCGCGATGGCCGCAATCATGCTCGTCCAGTCTTGCATCACCATGACCAAGACGGTGCGCGACATGCACGAGTCTGCGCGGCTGGTGAACCGCATCGAGGACGCGCGCACCGAGCGCCTGCTCATGGATGTCGGCAAGCCGGGCGCCTGATAGGCGCGAAAGCCGTTCGGCTTCGGCAACGGCGCCTTAACCGAGAAACCGCATCGCCCCGCACGTTAAGCGATTGCTTGCCAAGGGCGATGCAGATTTCCTCGTCTCACCGTGAGTTGGCCATGATCGATACGCTGGTTCTGAAGCGGCGCTTTGCGCCCTTGTTCTGGGCGCAGTTCTTCTCTGCGTTCAACGACAACTTCCTGAAGAACGCACTCGTCTTCATCATCCTCTACAAGCTCGCCGGCTCGCATGGCGAGGCGCTTGTCACGCTCGCGGGGGCGCTGTTCATCGCACCGTTCTTCCTGCTCTCCGGCATCGGTGGGCAAATGGCGGATCGCTTCGACAAGGCCGTCGTCGCCCGTCATCTCAAGCTCGCCGAGGTCGGCGCTGCCGGTGTCGCGGTGCTCGGCTTCTTCCTGCATTCCGTGCCCGTGCTCTTCGTCGCGCTCGGGCTGTTCGGCATCATCGCGGCGCTGTTCGGGCCGATCAAATACGGCATCTTGCCCGACCACCTGAAGCGCGAGGAACTGCCGGCCGCCAACGCCCTGATCGAGGGCGCGACCTTCATCGCCATCCTGCTCGGCACCATCGCCGGCGGCATGACGGCCCGCGACGGCGGCGACCCCGCCTCGCTCGGCGGGCTCGTCATGGTCTTCGCCCTGCTGTGCTGGGGCGCGACGCTGTTCATCCCGAAGACGGCCCCGGCCGCGCCGGATCTGCGCATCGATCCCAATATCATCCGCTCGACCGCCGGCCTGCTGAAGGATCTCTGGTCGGATGCACGGCTCTGGCGCACCGGCGTGATGGTCAGCCTGTTCTGGCTGATCGGCGCGGTCGTAATGTCGCTACTGCCCTCGCTGGTGAAGAACGGCATGGGCGGCACCGAGCTCGTGGTCAGCGTCTATCTCAGCATTTTCGCGATTTCGATCGCGGTCGGCTCGGGCATCGGCTCCTTCCTGTCGAGCGGGCGCATCGTGCTGCTGCCGGTCCCGGTCGCCTGTTTCGTGATCGGCCTGTTCGCGCTCGATCTCGGCTGGGCCATCGCCGGGCTCATCCCGCATCAGCCGGCGCTGGAGATGCGCGACTTCTTCTCGCATGGCCCGGCCTGGCGCGTCGGCATCGACCTCGCCGGCCTCGCCATCGCCGGCGGCATCTTCATCGTGCCGTCCTTCGCTGCGACGCAGGTCTGGGCGCCGGCCGAGAAGCGCGCCCGCATCATCGCCGCCGTCAACGTGCTCTCCGCCGCCTTCATGGTCGCCGGCGCCGTCGTCGTCGCGCTGCTCCAGGCGGCTGGCCTGAGCCTGTCGCAGCTCTTCCTGCTGATCGGTGTCGGTGCGCTCGCCGCTTCCGTCTGGATTTTCAAGGTGATGCCGAGCAACCCGCTGACCGATTTCCTGTCGATCCTGCTGCGCGCCTTCTACCGTCTGGAGGTGATCGGGCAGGAGAACATCGCCAAGGCCGGCCCCAACGCGATCATCGCGCTCAACCATGTCAGCTTCCTCGACGCGGCGGTCGCGCTCTCGATGCTCGACAAGGACCCGGTCTTCGCCATCGACCACGGCATCGCGCAACGCTGGTGGGTGAAGCCCTTCCTGCGCCTGACGCGCGCCATGCCGCTCGACCCGACACGCCCGCTGGCGACCCGCTCGCTGATCAACGCCGTCAAGTCCGGCGAGAGCCTGATCATCTTCCCGGAAGGTCGCCTGACGGTCACGGGGAGCCTGATGAAGGTCTATGACGGCGCGGCGATGATCGCCGAGAAATCCGGCGCCAAGGTCGTGCCCGTGCGCCTGGAAGGACTGGAGGCGACGATCTTCTCGCGGCTGAACCGCGAGCAGGTGCGCCGGCGCTGGTTCCCCAAGGTGCGCGTCACCGTGCTGGAGCCTGTCGCCCTGACGCTTCCCGAGGAGCTGAAGGGGCGGGCGCGGCGGCAGGCCGCGGGCACGGCGCTCTACCAGGTCATGTCCGACCTGATCTTCCGCACCACCGATATCGACCGCACCGTGTTCGAGGCCGTGGTCGAGGCCGCAGCCGTCCACGGCAAGGGCAGGGTCGCGGTCGAGGATCCGCTGACGGGGACATTGACCTATCGGCGCCTGCTGATGGGCGCCCGCATCCTCGGCCAGAAGCTCGCCGGGCTCGTCGGCCAGGGCGAGGCGATCGGCGTGATGCTGCCCAATGCCAACGGCGCCGCCGTGACGGTGCTCGGCCTGATCTCGGCCGCCCGCGTGCCGGCGATGATCAACTTCACCGCGGGGGCGACCAATATCGCCGCCGCCTGCAAGGCTGCCCGGATCGGCACGATCGTGACCTCGCTCGCCTTCGTCGAGAAGGGCCGGCTCGGCCCGCTCGTCGAGGCGCTGCGGGCGGAGGTCGCGATCGTCTATCTCGAGGATGTGCGCGCCGGCGTCTCGGCCCGCGACAAGCTCGCGGCGCTGTTCAGCCACGACAAACCGATCGCTCCGGCCAAGGGCTCCGACCGGGCCGCGATCCTGTTCACCTCCGGCTCCGAGGGCGTGCCGAAAGGCGTGGTGCTGTCGCATTCGAACATGCTCGCCAACGCCGCCCAGGCGGCGGCCAGGATCGATTTCGGCCGGCGCGACAAGGTCTTCAACGTGCTGCCGGTGTTCCACTCCTTCGGCTTGACGGTCGGGCTCGTCCTGCCGCTGGTCTCCGGCGTGCCGGTCTATCTCTATCCCTCGCCGCTGCATTACCGGCTGGTGCCGGAACTGGTCTACGGCTCCAACGCCACGATCCTGTTCGGCACCGACACCTTCCTCGCCGGCTATGCCCGCGCCGCCCATCCCTATGACCTGCGCTCGCTGCGCTACATCCTGGCCGGCGCCGAGCCCGTCAAGGAGGCGACACGCCGGACCTATATGGAGAAGTTCGGCCTGCGCATCCTGGAAGGCTATGGCGTGACCGAGACGGCCCCCGTGCTGGCGCTGAACACGCCGATGTTCAACCGTTTCGGCACGGTCGGCCGGATCATGCCGGGCATGGAGGCGCGGCTGGAGCCGGTGCCGGGCGTCGACGAAGGCGGGCGGCTGCATGTCCGCGGTCCCAATATCATGCTGGGCTACCTGAAGGCGGAGAATCCGGGCGTGCTCGAGCCGCCGCCGGAGGGCTGGCACGATACCGGCGACATCGTCACGATCGACCGGGACGGCTTTGTCACCATCAAGGGCCGGGCCAAGCGCTTCGCGAAAATCGCCGGCGAGATGGTCTCGCTGGCGGCGATCGAGGCGCTGGCGGCGGAGTGCTGGCCGAACGCGCTGTCCGCCGTGGCGAGCGTTCCGGATGCGCGCAAGGGCGAGCGCCTCGTCCTGGTGACGCAGCAGCGCGATGCGACGCGCGCCGAGTTTCAGGCCTTCGCCAAAGGCAAGGGCGCTGCCGACCTGATGATCCCCGCCGACGTCCTGGTCGTGCCGGCGGTGCCGGTGCTCGGCTCGGGCAAGCTCGATTTCGCCGGCGTCAACCGCCTGGTGCGCGAGCGCCAGGCTGCCGCGGCGGCGTGATGGCATGCTGGGCTTCTGGCTCAAGGCCCTGACGGCGCCGACGCTCGACCTGACTCTGGCCACCCATCGCGGGCTGGTGACGCGCATCGTCGAGCGGCCGGGCGCGGTGCTCGACGATGCGGCGCTCGCCGCTCTGGTCGATCAGCTCCGCGCCGTCGCGAGCCGGACGCTGGCGCAGGGCGATCTCACCTATGGCGTCTTCTCCGGTGAGCGCGAGCGACTGGCCCAGTCGATCGTGACGCTGATCACCGAGAGGGAGACGGGCAAGCCGGTCGCCTTCAACGCATTGGTGCAGATGCGCATTCCCCTGAATGGCGAGCCGCAGAGCGTCACCCATCTCGGCCTCGTCATGGTCGATCCGGAGGTACGTGGCCAGGGCCTGTCCTGGGTGCTCTACGGCCTGACCGTGCTGGTGCTCTTCGTCCGCGGCGGCCTGCGACCGCGCTGGATCTCGAATGTCACTCAGGTGCCGGGCGTCGTCGGCATGGTCTGCCAGACCTTTTCCGACGTCTATCCTTCACCCGATCCCGGCAGCCGCCAGAGTTTCGCCCATCTGACGCTCGCCCGGCAGATCATGCGCGACCACCGTCATGTCTTCGGCGTCGGACCGGAGGCCGGCTTCGACGAGGCACGCTCGGTCATCACCGACGCCTATACCGGCGGCTCCGACGACCTGAAGAAGAGCTTCGACGCCGCGACCCAGCACCGCGAGCCCCGCTACAACGAATATTGCCGGCGCGAGCTCGACTACGAGCGCGGGGACGACCTGCTCCAGATCGGCCGCATGGATCTGCCGGCGGCGCGGCGCTACCTGCTCGGCCAGGTGCCGCGTGCCTCGCTGCCCGGCATTGCCGGAGCCTCGGTCTTCCTGCTGCTGCGGCGCCTCCTGCTGCCGCTGGCCCACTGGCTCGACGACGGGCGCCGGTTGGGCAGCCTGCGGCCGCGCGATGCGAAGGCGAAACCCTGATGGCGGCTTTCTCCTACGAGCTCTTCACCACCCGCAATATCGGCTTCGTCACGGCGCAGGAGCAGGCGAGGCTGCGCGAGACACGCATCTTCGTCTGCGGGGTCGGAGGCATGGGCGGCGCTGCCTTCATGGCTCTGGTGCGGGCCGGAATCGGCCATTTCATCATCGCCGATATCGACGAATTCGAGGTCTCCAATCTCAACCGCCAGGTCTTCGCCACGGCTGCGACCATCGGAGAGCCGAAGGCGGTCGCTGCGGCAGCAGCCGCGCGCGCCATCAATCCGGATATCGAGATCGAGGTGCTGGGCGCCGAGTGGAGCGAGCGCCTGCCGCAGATCGCGGCGCGCTGCCCCGTCATCGTCAACGGCATGGACGACATCGCCGCCGGCCTGCATCTCTACCGCACCGCCAAGACCGCCCGGGCGACCGTGATCGACGCCTATATGTCGCCGCTGCCCTCGGTGATCGTGGTGCGGCCGGAGGATCCGCGGCCCGAGGAGCGGCTCGGCTTCCCGACGCTCGGCAAGGACTGGACCGCGATCGGCGACGAGGAGCGCCGCGCCGCGATGCTCTGCGAGGTCGAGCATGTCATGCTGCATTCGCGCTCGCGCCACCATGTCGATCTCGCGCTCGCTGCCGAGGTCGCCGTCGGTCGGCGTAGCCGCATGTCCTTCGCGCCGATGGTGATCACCACCGGCACGCTGATGGCCTATGAGGCGATCGCGCTTGCGCTCGGCAAGCGTACCGGCACGGATTGTCGTGGCTGGTTCCTCAATCCGCATCGGCCGGCGATCGAGAAGCCCTGGCCGGAGCCTGTGGCTGCGCTGCTGCGCCCGCTCGTGCGCCGCGCCCTGCGCCGGATGATGGCCGCGCCATGAATCCGGCCCTCGTCGCCGATTCGATCGTCGACCTCTGCGGCGCGCTCGGCCTCGGCATCGCCATGCTCACCTTGCGTCGGCGCGATCCGCACGGACCCCTGACGGCACGTTTCCTGTTCGCCCTGGGGCTCGTCACGGCGCTGTTCCTGCTGCGCGGCCTTGGCTGGTGGACGGGCAGCCTGCTGCTGGAGCGGTTGGCACTGGCCTGCGCCGCCGGCCTGCCACTCGGCGCACTCGTCGTCGCCGAGGGCGTGCTGCGCCGGCATGCGCCGCGCTGGCTCAAGATCGCGGTGCTCGGTGGCGCCACGCTGCTCGCACTGGCGAGCCTCGCTGGCTTCGGCGATCACGGCGGCGCCTACGACGTCATGCTGGCCGGCTTCCAGCTGGCCAGCTTCGCAGCCTGTGGCGTACTGCTTTTTTCCCGCGATTGCGCATCGCTGACGGCGGCGGAGAACGGCATGATCGGCCGGCTGGCGCTTTGCGCCTTCCTGGTGCTGCCCTTCCTGCTCAGTGATTTCCGCGGCATCGCCACCGCCATGCCGGTCAGGCTCGGCGGGCTCGGCGCGCTGTTCCTGATCTCGATCGTGCTCGTGACCGGCGGTGGCGCGCAGACGCGCCGGCAGGGCTTCGCCCTGATGGCATTGCGTGCCAGCGCCGCGCTCGCACTGGGCTGGGCCGCGGCCTATCTCGATCCCGATATCGATCTCGTGCATGGCATCCGCATGTGCGCGGTGATGCTGGCCGGGGTGCTGACGATCGGGCTGATGGCCGATGCGCTCAACGGTGCCTTCGAGGCACGTTCGCCCGGCGTGCTCGCCTCGATCGCCCAGTCCCGCGCCGGCACGCGCGAGGAGCTGATCGCGCGCCTGACCAGCCATCCCCTGTTCGAGAGCGCGGTCCGCCTGCGCGAGCCCGCGCTCGCCGAGTTCGATCCGCCAATCCTGAAGGAAGCGCTGCGCGAGGTCTCGGTGCTGCGCGCCGCCGATCAGCCCTGGCAACGCGCCGCGGACGATGGCGGCACCGAGCGGATCGCAGCACTGCTCGCGACCTATTCGGCCAGCCACCTCCTCGTCGTCGTGCGTGATCCGCTCGACCTGCTGGTGCTGACGGTGCCCGTCGTCTCCGCCGATCCCGCGACCGAGACGGCGTTGTCGCTCGCGCGTCGGCTGTTGGCCAACGCCCCCACGGAGGCGGCATGATCGAGATCGTCAGGAACGACCGGCGCAAGGCGTTCGCCGTCACCGGCACCGTCTATCCACTCGGCTCGCCCTATGTGCCGCCGATGTGGTCGGATTTCGACCGCATGCTCGATCGCGCGCGCAACCCGCTCGTCAAGGACGGGCACGGCCGTTTCGAGCTCTTTACTGCGCTGCGCGACGGCCGGCCGCTCGGCCGCATCGTCGCGGCGATCCACGATGCCTCGAACGCCCGCCATGGCACGAGCCGGGCCCAGTTCGGCTATTTCGACTGCGCCGATGATGCCGAAATCGCCGCCAGCCTTCTCGCCGCCGCCGAGGACTGGGCGCGCGAGCGCGGCATGGTCGAGATCGCCGGCAATTTCAATCTCACCGCCATGCAGCAGATCGGCGTGGTCACCGACGGATATTCCGGCCAGCCCTTTACCGACATGGTCTGGAGCCCGCCGCATATCGCCCGGCTACTGGCGGCGAACGGCTATGCTCCCACCTTCCCGATGACGACCTTCGAGATCGATCTCGCCAGCGTCGAGCCCAGGCTCCTGCTCGGCCCGAAGCAGCAGGCGATCCTGGCCGATACCGACTATGCCTGGATGCCGATCGACCGGCGCCATTTCGCCCGGCGCCTGGAGGAATCGCGGCTGATCCTCAATGACGGCTTCGACGGCAATCCTATGTTCGTGCCGCCAAGCGCCGAAGAATACCGCTTCCAGGCCGGTGACATGATGTGGGTCATCGACAAGCGGATCTCGACCGTCGTGCATTACAGGGGCGAGCCTGTCGGGGCGATCATCGCGATTCCCGATCTCAACCCGCTGGTCAACGCTGTCGGTGGGCGGATGGGTCCCGCCTTTCCGCTGCGCTTCCTCTGGCATCGCTGGACGAACCGTCGGGCCGTCATCGTCTACCAGTCGGTCAGCCGCGCTGCGCATAATCGCGGCATCAACGGCGCGATGCTCTACAAGGTCGCGACCGCGCTGAAGGACGCCGGCTATACGACGCTCGGCGGCACATGGATCGCCGATGTGAACGGGCCGAGCCTGCGCCAGGCCGAGAAGGCGGGCGCCAGGCCGTTGCATCGCCTGCACCTCTTCTCGAAGCCGCTGCGAGGCTGAGCGATGCTTGACCAGGCCCTGCTCGAAAGCCTCGTCGCCGAGGCCCGCCTCGCGCCCAGCGTCCATAATATCCAGCCGACCCGCTGGCGCCGAGCCGGCGATCGCATTCTGGTCCTGGCGGATCCCACCCGAAGGCTGCCGGTTGCCGATCCGACCGGCCATGATGTCCGCCTGTCGCACGGAGCCGCGATCGAAGGCATGGCGCTCGCCCTGAGCAGACGGGGCCTGCGTATCGTCCAGGTCGAACTCCATCCCGGGGCAATCCCGGTCGATGGCGGCCTCATCCCGGTTGCGGCGCTCGACATTGCGCCAGGCGGGGTGCCCGACCAGCTCTCCGACCTCGTCACGCAGCGTGCGAGCTGGCGCGCCCGTTTTATGCCGGGCAACGCCGGCACCGACCAGGCATTGGCCGACCTGGCCCGGACCGAGAGCGACCTCACCGTGATCACCGAGCCCGGCCAGATCGAGACGATTGCGGGCCTGGCCGATCGGGCGGGGTTCCACTTCCTGTGCGATGCCGCTCATCGCAAGGAGCTCCTCGCCTGGATGCGGCTCTCGTCGGGCCATGCCGCCCATGCCAGGGACGGCTTGAACGCCGAGGCAATGGCGCTGGGGCGCCTGGAAGCGCTCGCTGCCGGGCTCGTTCTCGGGCCGCTGTTCACGACCTTGCATCTGATCGGGTTGGCCGAGCCGCTGACGAGCGATGGAGCCAAGACGCGCTCCGGCGCGATCGCCCTGTTCCATCGCCCGGCGGGCGAGGACCCGGTCCTGACCGGGCGGGCCTTCTATCGCGCCTGGCTCGGCATGACCCGGTCCGGCTTGAGTGCCTGCCCGGTCTCGGTGCTGGTCGATTGGCCCGAAAGCCGCAGCGCACTCACGAAGCTCTTTCCCCCGCCGGCCGGGCGACGATTGGTCAATGTGTTCAGGATCGGCGCGGCGGAGCAGCATGGCGTTTGTCCTCATTATCGGTTGCCCGTGGCCGAACTGCTCGAATCCACCTGATACAACCCGAAGGGTCACGAGCGCTTGTTGGTCAGCTCGTTGAGCGTGACGTACTCCGGCATCCGTTGCCTGACGCCGAGCCGGACTCGGTTTCCCGTGCTGCTTTTCCCATCCCGGATCCTCTTGGCGCGGAGCTTGCTAATCGGCTGCTGATCGGGTGGCATTGCCTCAAGCCGCAGCCAGCCGGACAGGTGGCGCATTCAGCGAGCAGGGGAGAAGCAGATGATGGGATCGAGGTTTGGCCTGGTGCTCGCCGCTTCCGTGCTGGCGCTCGGCGCGGCCCATGCGCAGACTCCGAAAAAGGGCGGCACCGTGCATGTCGTGGTCCAGCCCGAGCCGCCGATGCTGATGCAGGGGCTCAACCAGAACGGCCCGACCAACATGGTCGCCGGCAATATCTATGAATCGCTGCTGCGCTATGACGAGAAGCTCAATCCGCAGCCCTCGCTCGCCAAGAGCTGGGAGATCTCGCCCGACGCCAAGACCTATACGTTCAAGCTGCAGGAGGGCGTGACCTGGCATGATGGCAAGCCGTTCACGGCCGACGATGTCGTCTTCACGCTCGACAAGTTCCTGCGCGAGGTGCATCCGCGCTGGCGCCCGATCGTCACCAGCCAGGTCGACAAGATCGAGAAGCTCGACGACCTCACCGTCAGGATCGCGCTGAAGCAGCCCTTCGGGCCGATGATCCTGTCACAGGAAGTCGCTTCGGCGCCGATGATCCCGAAGCACATCTATGACGGCACCGATTACCGCGCCAACCCGGCCAACAACACGCCGATCGGTACCGGGCCGTTCAAGCTGAGGGAATGGAAGAAGGGCTCCTACATCCATCTCGTCCGCAACGAGAATTACTGGCTGAAGGACCGGCCCTATCTCGACGAGATCTACTGGCAGATCATTCCCGATGCGGCGGCTCGCGCCGTTGCCTATGAGACCGGCAAGGTCGATGTGCTGACCGGCGGTTCGGTCGATGTCTACGATGTCGCGCGGCTGGCGAAGCTGCCGAATACCTGCGTGACCACCAAGGGCTGGGAGATGTTCGCACCCCACGCCTGGCTGACCCCGAATGTGCGCAACGGCATTCTCGGCAACAAGCAGTTCCGCCAGGGGCTGATGTACGCGATCGACCGCGAGTTCGGAAAGGATGTGGTCTGGGGTGGGCTCGGCAAGCTGCCGACCGGGCCGATCTCGTCCAAGACCAAGTTCTATTCGGCCGATGTGCCGAAATACAGCTATGACCCGGCCAAGGCGAAGGAACTGATCAAGGCCTCCGGCTACAAGGGCGAGACGATCAAGCTGCTCAACCTGCCCTATGGCGAGACCTGGAGCCGCTGGAGCGAGGCGATCAAGCAGAATTTCGAGGATGTCGGCGTCAAGGTTCAGATCGAGAACACCGATGTGCCCGGCTGGACCCAGAAGGCGAGCAACTGGGATTTCGACCTGAACTTCAACTTCCTCTACCAGCTCGGCGACCCGGCGACCGGCGTGGCGCGCTCCTATGTCTCGACCAACATCGCCAAGGGCAATCCCTTCGCCAATGTCGGCGGCTACGCGAATCCCGAGGTCGACAAGCTCTTCGCCGACGCGGCCGTCGCGCCGACCGACAAGGAACGCCAGGAACTCTATACCAGGATCCAGAAGATCCTCGCCGACGAGCTGCCTGTGCTCTGGCTGCTCGAGATGGATTTCCCGACGATCTCGCGCTGCAACATCAAGAATCTGGTGACGACCGGCATCGGCGTGAATGACGGGTTCAGGGATGCCTGGAAGGAGTGACGTGGCCGGCTGCTTGCCTTCTCCCCCTGCGGGAGAAGGTAGCGCGCAGCGCCGGATGATGGGTCGCGCTGCGCCTACCGAACGCCGGGCCCGTCATGCGCCGACACTGCAAACATCGCGCGACCCCTCATCCGTCAGCGCTGCGCGCTGCTACCTTCTCCCGCAGGGGGAGAAGGAAAGGCGGCGTTCCGGATGCCTTGAATGAACCTTGCCCAATTCCTCGCCGGAAGGCTGGCGAAGGGGATCGTCGTCCTCTTCGCCATCGCCATCCTGAACTTCTTCCTGATCCGGGCTGCGCCGGGCGATCCGGCGCAGGTTCTGGCCGGCGAGGCGGGGGCGGCCGATGCCAAGCTGCTGGAGCAATTGCGCGAGCGCTTCGGGCTCGACCAGCCGCTGCTGCACCAGCTCTGGATCTACCTGAAGGGCTATCTCACCTTCGATCTCGGCTTCAGCTATCGCCAGCAGCAGCCGGTGCTCGACCTCATCCTCGACCGGCTGCCGGCGACCTTGCTGCTGACCGGCGCGGCTTTTCTCGTCTCGCTCGGGTTGGGCACGCTGATGGGCGCGATGGCGGCGAGGCGGGCAGGGCGCTGGCAGGACAGCGCCATCACCACGCTGGCGCTCGTCTTCTACGCGACGCCGCTGTTCTGGATCGCGCTGATGAGCCAGATCGTCTTCTCGCTGAAGCTCGGCCTTGTGCCGAATGTCGGCTTCGAGACCATCGGTGCGAACTACACCGGGCTGTCGCGGGCACTCGATATCGGCCAGCATCTCGTCTTGCCGGCTCTGACGCTCGGCCTGTTCTTCACGGCGCTCTATGCCAGGATGATGCGGGCCTCGATGCTCGAGGTCGCCGGGGCCGATTTCGTCAAGACGGCGCGCGCCAAGGGGCTTTCGCCGTCGATCGTCTCGCGGCGGCATGTGGCGCGCAACGCGATCCTGCCGGTGGTGACGCTGGCCGGTCTGCAGGCGGGCCAGCTCGTCGGCGGCGCGGTGCTGACGGAGACCGTCTTCGCCTGGCCTGGCATTGGCCGGCTGATGTTCGATGCGCTGGTGCAGCGCGATTATTCGGTGCTGCTCGGCGTCTTCTTCATCTCCTCGGCCATGGTCGTCGGCTTCAACATCCTGACTGATCTCGTCTATCGGCTGGCCGACCCGCGCATCGAGGCGACGTCATGAGCTTTCTCAAGCGCTTCGCCCGCAATCGCGGCGCGGTCATCGGGCTTCTCATCCTGCTGGTCGTCCTGGTCTTCGCGCTGCTCGCGCCCATTCTCTATCCGCAATCGCCCTGGCGCCCCGTGGCACGGCCGTTCCTGGCGCCCTTCGTCATGGAACGCTTCCCGCTCGGCACCGACACGCTCGGGCGCAATATCGCCGCCGGCCTTGTCCACGGGGCGCGGGTCTCGCTGATGATCGGCATCGTGTCGACTCTGGTCGCGCTCCTGATCGGCGTGCCGCTCGGCGCAATCGCCGGCTATGCGGGCGGGTTTGTCGACGATGCGCTGATGCGCTTCACCGAGTTCTTCCAGACCATTCCGAGCTTCGCGCTGGCGATCGTGCTGGTCGCGATCCTGCAGCCGCAGCTCGGCTCGATCGTGCTCGCCATCGGCGTCGTCTCATGGCCGCCGGTCGCGCGGCTGGTGCGCGGCGAGGTGCTCTCATTGAAGACGCGCGAATATGTCCAGGCCGCCGTCACCATCGGCCAGTCGACGCCGCGCATCATCCTCAGCCAGGTGCTGCCGAACACGATCGCGCCGATCATCGTGATGGGCTCGCTGATGATCGGCTCGGCCATCCTGCTTGAATCCTCGCTCTCCTTCCTCGGCTTGGGCGACCCGAACCTGATGAGCTGGGGCTACATGGTCGGCGCCGGCCGCACCCGGCTGATCGACGCCTGGTGGATCAGCTTCTTTCCGGGGATCGCGATCTTCCTCACCGTGCTCGCGCTCAACCTTGCCGGCGAGGGGCTGAACGACGCGCTCAACCCGCGCCTGGCGCGGGGGAGGGAGTGATGGCGGATCCTGTCCTCGCCATCGAGGGGTTGCGGCTCGCCCTGCCGGCCATGGCCGACCGTCCCTATGCGGTCGAGGATGTCTCGCTCGCGATCGCGCCGGGCGAGACGCTCTGCGTCGTCGGAGAATCCGGTTCCGGCAAGTCGATGATCGCGCATGCCGTGATGGGGCTCCTGCCGAAGGCGGTTAACCCGGTCGCGGGCGCGATCCGTCTCGGCCGGCGCGACCTGCTCGCGCTCGACGAGGAGGCGATGCAGGACGTGCGCGGCCGCGAGATCGGCATGATCTTCCAGGAGCCGATGACCTCGCTCAACCCGGTGATGCGGGTCGCGGACCAGATCGTCGAAACCTTCGAGGCCCATCGGCTGCACGGCAAGGCGGAGCGCCATGCCCGCGCCATCGCGCTGCTGACCGAGGTCGGCCTGCCCGATCCGGAGCGGCTGGCCAAGGCCTATCCGCATGAGCTCTCCGGCGGGCAGCGCCAGCGCGTCATAATCGCGATGGCGCTGGCGCTCGAACCCAGGCTGCTGATCGCCGACGAGCCGACGACCGCGCTCGACGTCACCACCCAGGCGCAGATCCTCAAGCTGCTCGACAATCTTCGCCACAAGCACGGCACGGCGGTTCTGTTCATCACCCATGATTTCGGTGTCGTCGCCGAGATCGCCGACCGTATCGCCGTGCTCCAGCATGGCAGGCTGGTCGAGGAGGGGACGAGCGACGAGGTGCTGTCGCGGCCGGCGCGTGAATATACGAAGCGGCTGCTTGCGGCCGTGCCGTCGCTGACGCCGCCGGAGCGCCCGGCGTTGGCCGATACGACGCCGATCCTCAGTGTCGAGAAGCTCGGCAAGACCTATCGCAAGCGCTCCTTCTTCCGGGCCGCGCGTGAGGTGAAGGCGGCCGATGATGTCAGCTTCACGCTGGCCAAGGGCGAGACGCTCGGGCTCGTCGGCGAATCCGGCTCGGGCAAGTCGACGGTCGGGCGCTGCTGCCTCAGGCTGATCGAGCCCGATGGCGGCAGGATCATGCTCGGCGATCTCACGCTCAGCGATCTCGGATCCACGGCGCTGCGGCAGCAGCGCAAGCGCATCCAGATGGTCTTTCAGGACCCGTTCGCCTCGCTCAACCCGCGCCAGACGATCGGGCGGATCATTTCGGACGGGCCGGTGGCGCATGGCACGCCGCGCAAGCAGGCCTTGATGCGAGCGCAGGAGTTGCTGGAGCTGGTCGGCCTGTCGGCCAATGCGATCGAGCGCTATCCGCATGAATTCTCCGGCGGTCAGCGCCAGCGCATCGGCATCGCGCGGGCGCTCGCGCTCGAACCGGATGTGCTGGTGGCGGACGAGGCGGTCTCGGCGCTCGACGTGTCTGTGCAGGCTCAGATCCTGAGCTTGATCAAGGACATCCAGCAGCGGCTCGGCCTCGCCATCCTGTTCGTGACGCATGACCTGCGGGTCGCGGCACAGACCTGTGACCGCATTGCCGTTATGCAGCGCGGCAGGATCGTCGAGAGCGGCCCGACGAAGGCGCTCTTCGCCAGCCCGCAGCACGAGTATACACGCCAGCTTCTCGCCGCCGTGCCGGGCAGCGGACGGTTCGGGCCTTGAGCGAGAACGGCCCTTCAACTGTGAGCCCGCAGATGCCTACTCGCTCACTCATGCTCGTTCCGTTGCTCGGGCTGCTCTGGGGCCTCAACTGGCCGGCGGTGCGGATCGCGCTGACCGAGATCGCGCCCTGGACCTTGCGGGCGGGTGGCATGACCTTCGCAGGTCTGGTGCTGGTCGCGGTTGCCTGTGCGCGGGGCGTGCCGCTTTTCGTTCCGCGCAAGGAATGGGCACGGCTGTTCGTTGCCGGATTTCTCTCGATCGCCGCGTTCAATGTTCTGCTCGCCTTCGCGCAACTGGCGGCGCCGACCTCGCGCGCCGCGATCCTGACCTTCACCATGCCGATCTGGGCGACACTGCTGGCGCGCCTCGTGCTCGGCGAGGCGTTCGACCGCCGCCGCGTCATCGGGCTGGCGCTCGGTGTGGCCGGCCTTGCCTGCCTCGGATTGCCGCTGATCGTCGGCGGCGCGTTCTCGCTGGGTCTTGCGTTTGCGCTCGTCGCCAGCGTGAGCTGGGCGCTGGGGACGATCGTCACCAAGCGCTGGCCGGTGTTTGCGCCGGCCGTGACGGTGGCGGCCTGGCAATTGCTGATCGGGGGGGTGACGGCCGGCATCGGCATGCTGGTCTTCGAAGGGCTCCCGGTCCCGAAACGGCTGTCGCCGCATGTGTTGGCCGCGCTGGGCTTCCATATCGTCGGCGCGCAGGCGCTGGCCTATTTCCTCTGGTTCGTGGTGATCGCGCGGTTGCCGGCCGGGGTCGCCAGTCTCGGGACATTGATGGTTCCCGCGGTCGGCGTGCTCGGCTCGGTGCTGCTGCTCGGCGAGCGGCCGACGGCGACGGATTGGATCGGCCTCGTGCTGGTGATCGCGGCCTCGAGCACGATCATGATCCCGCGCCGAACCAAGGCGTAAACCGGTGGAAAGGCCGATTAACCGCTGATTTACCGCGTTTCCGTAAGGTGACGGAGGCCTCTTCCGAAGGGAAACCCGTCGTCATGCACGCACAGGCACTCAGGATGCCGGAGCCGGCCAACGAGGACCTGTCGCATGGCGGCGCGGCGGAGCGCGCCATCCGCGAGATCGCCGAGCGCTTCGGCAAGCTCGGAATCGAGATCACCGATATCTCCGGCCGAATCGGCGATGTCACCCAGCAGCTCGACGGCCAGGCCGAAGGGCTGCACCGGGTCGTGGTGGCGGTCGAGCAGGTGTCGCAGGCCAATCGCGCCATCCAGCAATCGGCCGAAGAGGCACAGAAGACCGCTTCGGTGGTGAGGAGCGGCCTGGAGCGCGTCACCGGCGCGGTCCGGCAAGGGCTCAATGCGGCGCAAGGCGATATCGAGACGCTCACCCATGGCGCCGAAGCGATTTCGGCCGCGCTGGCGGACGCTGTCGCGAATGCGCATCGGGCGCGGGAATCCAGCGATGCGATCCAGGCGATCACCCGCGAGATCCAGTTGCTCTCAATCAACGCCGGCGTCGAGGCGGCGCGCAGCGGTGCGGCGGGACGGGGCTTTGCCGTTATCGCCGCGGCGGTGAAGCAGCTCGCCGAGCAGACGCGCGAGGCAACGTCGGCCAGCACGAGGCAGCTCGACGCGCTGGTCGAGGCGGTCGACCAGCTGGCGCGGCGAAGCGCGGAGAATGCCGGAGCGGCCCGCCGCGCGAGCGAGGAAAGCCGAGGGATCTCGCAGCAGATCGGCGAGCTCGACAGTTTCGGCCGCTCCGTCGTCGAGCTGATCGGCGATATCGATGCGATCTCGAACCCGACGCGCGAGAACGCGATCGCCTTCGCCAAGGCTGGGCAGGATCTGAGGGTGCTGGTCGCGGGTGTCGATCAGTCGAGCGGAGATCTCGAGCAGGCCTCGCACCGGGCGGATTCACTGGTCTCGATCAGCGAGGCGATCCTCGGCTCGATCGCGGCCTCCGGCGTGCGCACGGCGCAGTCCGAGCTGATCGCGACGGCGATGGCGACCGCGCAGACGATCGGCGAGCTGTTCGAGGGCGCGCTGGCGCGCGGCGAGCTGCAAGGCGCCGATCTGTTCGACGAGGCTTATCGGCCGATTCCTGGCACCGATCCGGTGCAGCATATGACGCGCTTCGTCGCGCTCACCGACCGACTGCTGCCGCCGATCCAGGAAAAGTTGCTCGGCTCGGACAAGCGCATCGTGTTCTGCGCCGCCGTGGACCGCAATGGCTTCCTGCCGACGCATAACCGCAAATATTCGCAGGCACAGGGGCCAGACCCGGTCTGGAACAACGCCAATTGCCGCAACCGGCGCATCTTCAATGATCGTACCGGGCTTGCGGCGGCGCGCAACCAGAAGCCGTTCCTGCTACAGACCTATCGCCGCGACATGGGCGGCGGCCAGTTCCTGGTGATGGAGGACCTGTCGGCTCCGATCCGGGTCAAGGGCCGCCACTGGGGGGCGTTCCGCTTCGGCCTGACGGCCTGAGCCCGAGGGAACCATATTTCGCCGCGGCCGGATCAGCCGGCGCCGGCGCTGTCATGTTGTGTAGAGTATCCGAGCCCGCGTCATGCATATCGCGCCGTCATTCCCCAATCTCTCGGTGCTGCTGATCGATCCCAGCCCGCATTACCGGCGCATCATCCGGACGATGCTCTATCAGGCGCAGCTCCATCGCATCTTCGAGGCGTCCGACCTGTCGTCGGCGGCGACCACCTTCATCCAGAAGCAGCCGAACATCGTGATCCTCGATTGGGATCTGCCGGATTCCGGCAGCGTCAAATGCCTGGCCTCGATCCGCTCCTTCAAGACGTCGCCCTTCGCCAAGGCGCCGGTGCTGATCATGATGGAGCGTCCCGATCGTCGCTCCGTCATCCAGGCGGCCAAGCTCGGCGCGCATGAAATCATCACCAAGCCGATCTCACCCAATAATCTCTGGGCGCATCTTTCGGGCATCATCAACATCCCGCGGAAGTACAAGGAATTGAACGGCAGCATCACGCTGGTGCCGCGCGCGATCAGCAACGCGATGTTCTGAGCGGCGGTCTTGCGCGTGGTTTCCCCATCGGTTCGGGCCGGCATGCCGGCCGTTTGGCCACGCCGGTGCCCCGGGCATCATTTTCCTGCCGCATGCTTGCCTAAAAGGTTGACGCTACGGAGCCAAATTAGCGAAATCTTTACCAATTTGACGCGATCCTCGGCACGCCAATCATAGGTCGCGCTGCCGTGCTCATCACAGTCTCTCTTCCGCCTTTCCTTGGCCGCTCCGAGGCAGCCACGTTCCGCAACCAATTGCTTGTTGCGCTGGAGCAGAAGGAGAGCATCGCCGTCGAATGCGCCGAAGCCGGACCTCTACCCAGCCTCTGGATCCAGCTGCTGCACTCCGCCGCAAGCAGCGCGAAAGCTAAGGGGCTTACCGTGACGCTGCGAGCGGCTTCCGAGGAATGCCGCAAATCCTTGCAGGCGATCGGGTTCGATCCCGCCCAAAGCGCCCTCGTTGTGGAGTGATTTCGATGCGAATTCTGGCGATCGACGATACCAAGACGCTGCTCAGTCTTCTGTGCCTGACTTTGCGGAATGCCGGGCATGAGGTCGCGTCGGCCGAGAACGGCGAGGAAGGCCTGGTCCAGTTCGACAAGTTCCAGCCCGACCTGGTGATCACCGACCTCAATATGCCGCTGATGGACGGAATCGAGTTCACCCGCGCCTGCCGCGCCCGCCCGGCCGGCCAGAACACGCCGATCATCGTGCTGACCACCGAAAACGGCGCCGAGATCAAGGCCGAAGGCAGGCGCGCCGGCGCCAGCGCCTGGATGGTCAAGCCATTCGAGCCCAACACCCTGCTCGGCCTCGTCGCTCGTTACCAGAACTGAGGCCAGGCCGTGGATCCATTGGCGGAACTCAAACAGACCTTCTTCCAGGAATGCGAGGAACTCCTCGGCGCGCTGGAGCAAAAGCTGCAGGCGCTCGACGAGGGCTCTGTCGATCCGGAAGATGTTAACGCCGCCTTCCGTGCGATCCATTCGATCAAGGGTGGAGCCGGGGCCTTCGGCTGCACCGAGCTCGTCTCTTTCGCGCATGTCTTCGAGGCTTCGCTCGATCATTTGCGCTCGGGCCGCGTCGCCATCGAGGACGCGCCCTTCAGCCTGTTCCTGCGCTGCTCGGACGCAGTCGCCGATCTGGTCTCCGCCGCCCGCAACGACGAGCCGGCGCGGCCGCGCCCCGATCTGCTCGAGGCGCTTGCGGAGGTCGGCCAAGCCGGTGGTGCTGCGAAAGCCGCTCCCGCGCCTGTCGCTGCAGCTCCCGCGCCGACCGCCCCCGCCAAGTCTGCCCCTGCGCCTGCCAAGGCCGCCGCTCCCGCCAAGTCCGAGTCGGCCAAGGCCGATGATGCCCCTCTCGGTATCGCCGCCCTCGGCAACCTGCTCGCGATGGTCGAAGCCAAGACCGGCGCGGCCAGTGCCGCGGCCGATACGGGCTGGGATGACGAGCCGGCCGCCGCGGCTGCGCCGCCGACGCGCCCCGGCCGCGAGGTCCGCCTGCATATCCATCCCGACAGCGACCTGTTCCGCCGGGTGATCGAGCCGCGCGTCGCGCTCGCCGCGCTGCCGGCTGAGGATGTCGTCTCCGTCACCTGCGACATGAGCCGCGTGCCGTCGCTGGAGACGCTCGACGTCAGCGATTGCTGGATGCGCTTCACGGTGGTGCTGCACACCGAGATGTCGGTCGAGGAGATCCACGGCAAGTTCGATTTCACCCTCGCCGCCGAGGAGTTCGAGATCGAGATCGCGGCGATGCCGGCCAATGACGATGTCGAGCCCGAGCTCGCCGCGCCTGCCGTGGCCTCCGAGGTGCCGCAGAACGTCGCCGCCGACCTCTCCGCCATCCTGGCCAAGCTCGGCCCGGCTCCGGAGCCGGCCGAACAGCCCGATATCGCCCCCGCGCCGGCGGTGGCGACGCAGGTCGTGGCCGCGGCCCAGCCGGCCGCCGCGCCGCGCCCGGCCATCCGCCCGCCGGCCAATGACGCCGCCGCCGCGCGCCAGCGCCAAGCCGTCAGCGTGCGCGTCGATCTCGACCGTATCGACAAGCTGATGAACCTCGTCGGCGAGATCGTGATCACCCAGTCCATGCTGGTCGAATGCGTGCGCTCGCTGCCCTATGACGTCTACGCCAAGACGGCCGAAGGCATCCTGACCCTGTCGCGCCAGACGCGCGAGCTGCAGGACCATGTCATGGCCGTGCGCGCGCAGCCGGTGAAGGCGGTGTTCCAGCGTATGCCGCGCCTGGTGCGCGAGCTGGCACAGACGCTCGGCAAGGAAGTCCGGCTGGTGCTGGAGGGCGAGAATACCGAGGTCGACAAGACGATCATCGAGGAGCTCGCCGATCCGCTGACCCACATGATCCGCAACTCGATGGATCATGGCCTGGAAACCCCGGACGAGCGCATTGCCGCCGGCAAGGGACCGGAAGGCACGATCAAGCTGATCGCGGAGCATCGCGCCGGCCGTATCGTCATCTCGGTGACGGATGACGGGCGTGGCATCAACCGCGACAAGCTGCTCTCCAAGGCGCGTTCGCGCGGTCTCGTCGGGGCCGACGAAAAGCTTGCGCCCGAGGAGGTCGACCAGCTCATCTTCGCCGCAGGCCTGTCGACGGCCGAGGCGGTCAGCGACATTTCCGGCCGCGGCGTCGGCATGGACGTGGTGCGCCGCAACGTGGAATCGCTCGGCGGGCGCATCAGCGTCGATTCCGAGCCGGGCCGCGGCTGCAAGTTCACGCTCGCCCTGCCGCTGACGCTGGCCGTGCTCGAAGGCATGGTGATCCGCTGCGGCGAGGATCGCTACGTTATCCCGATCGCGAGCGTGATCGAGACGCAGCATCTCTCCAACACGCCGATCGAGCACCTGACCTTCGGCCAGGAAGTCCTGCGCTGGCGCGGCGAAGTCACGCCGCTCTACCGGCTCGGCGCGGTCATGGGCTCGTCCGGCAAGCCCGACGAGAACATCATCATCATCGCCGAGACCGAGCGCGGCGGGAATGTCGGCATCGCGGTCGACGAGATCGTCGGCCAGCAGCAGGTGGTCGTGAAGAGCCTCGAGGCGAATTACGGCACGGTCAACGGCGCCTCCGCCGCGACCATTCTCGGCGACGGTCTCGTCGCTCTCATCCTCGACGTCGATTCGATGCTGCGACTGGCGGCATCCGGCGGCCGCCAACCCGTCACCGAACTGAAAATGGCTGGATGAACATGACCCTCCCTCTCGGCGAAAAGCACTTCTCGTCGGCGCAGCCTGAATCGGCGGCGCGCCGCATCGTCACCTTCCGCGTCGGCGACCGGACCTTCGGAATCGATGTCGGCATGGTCCGCGAGATCAAGGGCTGGCAGGCGACGACGCCGCTGCCGCATGCGGCCCCGCATGTGCGCGGCGTGCTCAACCTGCGCGGCGTCATCCTCGCGGTCTACGACCTGCGCACCTCGATCGGACTCGGTGTCACCGACGCGACCGCGACCCATGTCATCGTCGTCGTCGATGTCGAGGACAAGACGGCCGGCCTGCTGGTCGACTCGGTCTCCGACATCGTCGACGTGCCGGTCAGCGCCGTTCGTCCTGCGCCGGACCTGGAGCGCGACGAGCATGGCCTGATCGAAGGCCTCGTCCTGCTCGACACCGAGATCGTCGCCTTGCTCGACCTCGCGGCCGTGATCCGTGACGGCGGCGCCGAGGCGCCGGCCGCGCGGCAGACGCGCGCGGCCTGACCGGCGTAGGGAACCGCGTATACCGAACTCGTCGCGCCCAGAACCGGGCGCGAGAAAGAAACGTCTCCAGCATGGGCAGCGCGCTCGGTTTCCTCTCGCGACTCTCGGTCAAGCTGCCGCTGATGTTCCTCGGCGCGGCATTCGTCGCCGGCGGCGCGGTGGGCGCCGCGGCGTATCATGTCGCCTGGAGCCGGCTGAACGATCTTGCCCAGCTCGGACTGAGCGCTGCCGATATCCAGGGCGCCGTCAGCGCCGCCGGACCGCAGATGCTGACGATCAGTGCCGCCGCGTTGGCCGGGATCGGCATTGTCGGCTGGCTCGCCGCCCGCACGATTTACCGGCCGATCGAGGCGATGCGCGATGCCGTCGGCCAATTGGCGCAGGGCGAGATCGTCGCCATTCCCGGCCTGACCCGGCGCGACGAGATCGGCGAGCTGGCGCGGGCCATGACCAGCATCCACGAAGCCGGCGTCGAGGCCGCCCGTATCCGCGCGGCGCTCGATGGCTGCCGCACCAATGTCATGGTCTGCGACGGGCAGAACCGGGTCGTCTACGTCAACAACTCCCTGCTGAAATTCTTCACCGAGGCGCAGGAGGATTTCCGCGCCGCTTTCCCGGGCTGCTCGGCCAAGGACATGCTGGGCCGGGTGATGGACGTGGTCTATCGCGAGCCGTTCTTCGGGCAGGTCGACGCTGCGCGCAACACGCGCTTCGCGCTCGGCCGCCGCACGGTCTCGCTGACGCTGAGCCCGGTCCTGCACGCCAATGGCGAGCGGCTCGGCACCTCCGTCGAATGGCTGGAGCTGACCGACGAGCTCGCCGCCGCAAATGAGGTCGCCGATGTCCTCTCGGCCGCGGTCGAGGGCGATTTCTCGCGCCGCATCCCGCTCGCCGGCAAGCCCGAGGCGCTCGCCCGCATCGCCGAGGGCATGAACCAGATCAATGCGCTGGTCGACGGCGCAGTCGGCGAATTCGCCGAGGTGCTGGGCAGCCTTGCCGAGGGCGATCTGACCCAGCGCATGGCCGGTGATTATCGCGGTCGCTTCGGCGAGCTGAAGCAGAGCCTCAACGGCACGCTCGCCCATCTCGGCGAGACGGTCTCGACCATCCAGGCAACCGCGGGCAATGTCTCGCGCACCGCGGGTGAGATCACGGCCGGAGCAGGCGACCTCGCCAAGCGAACCGAGGAAACCGCGACGAGCCTCGAGGAGACCGCCGCCACGACCGAGCAACTGGCGGCTTCGGTCAAGCAGAGCGCGAGCCGCTCGCGCGAGGCGACCTCGCTCGCCGGCGAGGCGATGAGCGTCGCCAATGACGGCAAGTCCGTGGTCTCGCAGGCCGTTGGCGCGATCGAGCGTATTGAGAACTCGTCGGGACGCATCTCCGAGATCGTCTCGGTGATCGACGACATCGCCTTCCAGACCAACCTGCTGGCGCTTAATGCCGCGGTCGAGGCGGCGCGCGCGGGCGAGGCTGGCAAGGGCTTCGCGGTGGTCGCGTCGGAGGTGAGGGCGCTGGCGCAGCGCTCAAGCCAGGCGGCCAAGGACATCAAGGGGTTGATCGTCTCCTCGAACGAGCAGGTCGGCGAGGGCGTCAAGTTCGTGCGCTCGACCGGCGCGGCGCTGGAGCGGATCGTCGCCGCCGCCGGCAAGGTCTCGGCCACTGTGGCCGATATTTCCTCCGCCAGCGCCGAACAGGCCCATGGCATCGAGGAGATGAGCCAGACCGTCGCCCATATGGACGAGATGACCCAGCAGAATTCAGCACTGGCCGAGCAGAGCGCCTCCTCGGCTACCGAATTGATGGGCGAGATCGCGACGCTGCGGGAGCTCGTCGCCTTCTTCCGCACCGAGACCGCCGAGGCCATTCCTGCCCGCCACCGGATGCCGGGCGAGCCCGCCCGCCTGCAGCGGCTCGCCGCCGCGGCGCTGGCCGAGCAGGCGCAGCCGCGCCGCTTCGAGCCGCGCCGGACCGAGCCCGCGCCGCAACAGGCCCGCGGCGCACCGCGGCGTCGCGCCGCCGGGGCCGGCCGGGCCGATGACTGGGCCGAGTTCTAGACCATGGCTGTAGAGTTGCGTTGATGCTCGCTCCCCAGATCATTCACGAGACGACCCTTTCCCGCGACGACATGGGCTTCATCGCGAAGCTCGTCTACGAGCATGCGGGCATCGTCATCCGCGAGCACAAGGAGGCGATGACGCGCGGGCGTCTGTCACGTCGCGTCAAGGCGCTCGGCCTCGGCTCGGTCGCGGAATACTGCGCCTTCCTGAAGACGCCGGCGGCCACCAGCGAGATCCCCGAGCTGATCAACGCCGTCACGACCAATCACACCGCCTTCTTCCGCGAACGGCACCATTTCGACCATCTGCGCCGGGACGTGCTGCCGAAGCTGGTTCAGGAGCGCGGCGGTCGGCGCGGGCGCATCCGGATCTGGTCCTCGGCCTGCTCGTCGGGCGAGGAGCCCTACAGCATCGCGGCGGTGTCGCGTGACGTGCTCGGCTCGCGCCATGATCTCGATTTCCGCATCCTGGCGACCGATATCGACACCGATATCCTCGATCGCGCCGAGGCCGGCATCTACCCGCTGGAGCTGTTCGAGCGCCTGCCCAGCGATATCAAGCCGCTGCTCAAGCTCGATGGCGGGGCCGGCCGTGGCGAGGGCCGCATCAGCGACGAGCTCCGCCGGCTGATCGCCTTCAAGCGGCTGAACCTGATCGAGACCTGGCCGATGCGCGGCCCGTTCGACGTGATCTTCTGCCGCAACGTCTTCATCTATTTCGATACGCAGACCAAGGCGGCGATCCTCGACCGCTTCGTGACGCTGCTTGCGCCGGGCGGCTTCCTCTATCTCGGCCATTCCGAATCGCTTCCCCAACCGCATCCGCAGCTCAGGCTCATCGGACGCACGATCTACGAGAGAACCCCATGAGCACGGTCCGGTCCTCTCGGCGCTATTTCGACCCGCGCTTCGAAGCGACGATCATCACCGTCGCGCCCGGCGAGCATGAGATCACCGCGGCCAAGGACGAGATCGTCGCGACGGTGCTCGGCTCCTGCATCTCCGTCTGCATGCGTGATCCGCAGGTTGGCGTCGGCGGCCTCAACCATTTCCTGCTACCCAAGAACAATGGCGGCAACGACGCTTCGGCCGGCGAGCGCTATGGCGATACCGCCATGGAAGTGCTGATCAACGGGCTGATGAAGCGCGGTGCCAAGCGCGGCCATCTCGAAGCCAAGGTCTTCGGCGGGGCACGTGTGCTCTCGGGCGCGACCATGCTCGCGATCGGCGACGGCAACATCGCCTTCGTGCTCGACTTCCTCAATCGCGAGGGCATCCCGATCGTCTCCAAGGATGTCGGCGGCACGCGCTCGCGGCGCATCCATTACCAGCCCGCCACCGGCCGGGCCTGGGTGCAGCATGTCCAGCCGAGCGCGCGCAGCAGCGAGCACGAGCAGGAAGTCGCCTATCTCAACCGGCTCAAGACCCAGCCCGTGGCTGGCGAAGTGGAGATCTGGTGATGAGCATGCCGACCTCCTCCTCCGGCCCGGTGAAAGTCCTCGTCGTCGACGATTCCGTGCTGATGCAGAAGCTGATGACGCAGATCGTCGACTCTGCGCCCGGCTTCAAGGTGATCGGTGTCGCCGGCAGCGCGGAGGAGGGCTGGGATGCGATCCAGGAGCTCAGGCCCGATGTCGTGACGCTCGATCTCGAGTTGCCGGGCCGGCACGGGCTGAAGCTGTTGGCGCGGCTGATGAAGCAGGATCCGCTGCCGGTACTGATCGTCTCGGCCTTTGGCGGGCCGGGCGCCGACAACACCCTGCAGGCGCTCGAACTCGGCGCCGTCGATTTCATCGAGAAGCCCGACGGCCAGACCCATACGCTCGAAGGTTTCATGAAGCATCTGGTCGCGGCGCTGCAGCGCGCCTCGGCCAGCCGCCGCATCTTCGCCATGGCGCGCGAGGCGGTGGTGCGCGAGACGGCGCCGGAGCGGGTTGCGCCGATGCGCGAGCCTGCCCGCGCCGCGGGCCGCGTCTCGTTGATCGCGATCGGCGCCTCGACCGGCGGTGTGCCGGCCGTGCAGGTGGTGATGCGCGATCTTGCCCAGCTGCGCATCCCGATCGTCGTCGTGCAACATATGCCGCCGGGCTATACCGCGAAATTCGCTGCGCGCCTGACTGCGGCGACGGGGCTCGACGTGCGCGAGGCGAGCGATGGCGAGCGCCTAAAACCGGGAATGGCGGTGGTCGCTCCCGGCGGGCCGCGCCATCTCGAGATCGAGGAGCGGCGCGGCGAGTTCACCTGCGTGCTCAAGGAGGGCCCGCTGGTCAGCGGACATTCGCCCTCGGTCGATGTGATGTTCCATTCGGTGGCCCGCAGCGTCGGCGCCCATTCGGTCGGCGTGCTGCTCACCGGCATGGGGCGCGATGGTGCTGACGGATTGTTAGCCATGCGGAAAAACGGTGCCGCTACGTTAATCCAAAGTGGGGAAACCTGTGTGGTAAACGGGATGCCGAAAGCAGCATTCGAGATCGGCGCCGCCGAGCGAGTCGTGCCGCTCGACCAGATCGGCGCCGCCGTCGGCCATCTGATCGGCGAGCGCCCGCATCAGCGCAGCGCCTGAGGAGAGCGAGATGAAGGCCAGAAGCGACTACCGGATCCTCGTGGTCGACGACCAGAAGAGCATGCGCGGGCTTGCGACCTACTTCCTGAAGCAGATCGAGTTCCAGGATATCGACGAGGCCGAGAATGCCCGCGAGGCGCTGATGAAGATGCAGCAGAAGCGCTACGACCTGCTGCTGCTCGACTGGAACATGGACGGCATGAGCGGCATCGACCTGCTGCGCGCCATCCGCTCAGTGCCCGAGCTGAACCAGATCAAGATCATCATGGCGACCTCGGAGCGCTCGGTCGACAAGATGGACGAGGCCACGACCAACGGCGCCGACCATTACGTCGTGAAGCCCTACGAGCTGCGCGACCTGGAAGTGCGGGTGAAGAAGGTCCTGGCCTGCTGAGATTGTCCGGCATCCTCGGCCCCTGTCCTGAGGAGCGGCGCGATCGCTGTTCAGGATAAGGGCCGGGACCGCCGGTCGAGCGATCTCACCATTGTGATCCGGCGCCCCCGGCCACACGGCTGCGGGGCGCTTTCATTTGGGGCAGTATGCGCCGCACAAGGGGAACGGTCGGATTCTGGAGAGCAGGCCATGTCGCTGCTTCGTCGTGACGTGCTGAGCTTGATCGGCGGGCTGGCTGTCAGCCCGGCGCTCGCCGTATCGGTCCCGGGGCCGGACGCGCCCGACGCCTATCATTTCGCCTTCGACCGGCTGGAAGGCGGGCGCATCGCGCTCGAAGCCTATCGCGGCAAGCCGATCCTGATCGTCAATACCGCCACCAATTGCGGCTATGCCGGACAGTTCGCTTCGCTGGAGCAGCTCTGGCAGCGCTATTCGGGCCGTGGCCTGATGCTGCTCGCCGTGCCGAGCAATGATTTCGGTGGGCAGGAGCCGCTGGAGGGCATGGCGATCGCGGAGTCGGCGCGGCAGGTCCATGGTGCGACCTATCCGTTCGCGGCGAAATCGACCGTGCGCGGGCCAGATGCCCATCCGTTCTATCGCTGGGCGGCGGCTCGGCGGCCGGCAGAGGTTCCGACCTGGAACTTCCATAAATACCTGATCGGCCGTGACGGCGATCTCGTCGGCGGCTTTGCGGCAGGAACCGATCCCGTCAGCCAGCAACTCGTACGCGCGATCGGCCAACAGCTCCACGCGGCCTGAGCACTTAGAGAATTTCCGCGCCTCTCCGAAGCGCGATAATTCTCTATCCCTTTGTTCTAACGCATTTTCTTCACGCGAATCGGTATCCACTTCGCTCGAAAATGCTCTGGCGCCTGTCAGGCCTTCGGCTTCTGACCCGGCCGGAAGGCGACGATCACGGCCGGGTCCGTCTCCAGATAGGGCCCCTCGATCAGGTCGATGCAATAGGGGATCGCCGGCATCACCGCGTCGAGGCATTCGGCGATGGCGCGCGGCCGCCCGGGCAGATTGACGATCAGCGCTTTGCCGCGAATGCCGGCGGTCTGCCGCGAGAGGATCGCGGTCGGCACCTTGGCGAGGCTGACCTGGCGCATCAGCTCGCCGAAGCCCGGCATCGGCTTCTCGACGACATCCTCGGTCGCTTCAGGCGTGACGTCGCGCGGTGCCGGGCCGGTGCCGCCGGTGGTGACGATCAGGCAGCAGCCCTCGTTATCGGCGAGCGCGGCAAGCGTCTGCGCGATGAGCTTGCGCTCGTCCGGGATGACGCGCGCCACGGGGGTCCAGGACGAGGTCAGCGCCCTCGTGAAATACTCCTGGATGGCGGGGCCGCCTTCATCGGCATAGATGCCGGCCGAGGCCCGGTCCGAGACGGTGACGATGCCGATCTTGATCTCGCTGGTCATGGTCCATCGCCGGTTGCCTTGCAGCGGGTATCGGACAGGCGGCCGCTCCGGTCAATGCAGGGCGGCCGCGCGACCCGGCTCGCGCCGCGCGCGTCGATCTGCTACCGCGCAGGCGATGATCGCGACTGCCGGACAGCCCATGAAGACGGCGCGCCCAACCGGCGCAGGCTTCGCAGCTGCTTTCGGCATCACGATCGCCGTCATCCTCGCGCTCATGAGCGGCCTGACGCTCTGGCGTGACCCGCTCTGGGTGTTTCGCGAGGCGCCGCCCTGGACGCGTGACGGGATGGGCGCGAGCCGCCTGCTCGATGTCGAGATGCGCCTGGTCAAGCCGCTGCAACTGGCCCGGATCAGGCCAGGGACCGTGCTCATCGGCTCGTCCGTGGTCTATCGCGGCCTCGATCCGCACGACCTTTCAAGGCAGGCGCCGCAACCGGCCTATAATGCCGGCATCTCCTCGTTGATGGCGGCCGAGCTGCCGACCATGGCGGCGCTGATCGTCGATGTCGGCAGCGTTCGGCGCGTCGTGCTCGGGCTCGACTATTTCATGTTCACGCGGATGCCGCCGCCTCCGCCACTGCGGCCGGCACTGGCGACGCGCTCCGGCCGTCTCGAGGCGTTCGCCGGCGCTGTGCTGAACCCGGATGCGATCGAGCGTCTTGCCCGCCGAGGGCAGGCCCGCACCGAGCCCGGCGAGTGGCGCGGCGACGGCTTCAAGATCACGCCCGATTTCGATGCGGCGCTGACGCAACGTGTCGCGACGGCCCAGGATATCGCCGCGATGGCGTATCGGCCGGAGCGGCTGCGCGATCTCGATACGGCCCTGACGCAGCTATCGGGCCTGGAGCTGTCGCTCTATCTCTCGCCGATGTGTGCGGCCCAGCGCCACCTGATCGCGCAAGGCGGACGCGCGGAGGAGCTTGCGCGCTGGCGCGCTGAGGTCGCAGCGCTTGCGGCCGCGAAGGGCCTGACGCTGCACGATCTCGTCGATGCCCATCCGTTCGAGGATTTCGACCCGGCGCATGGCTCCTCGCGCTTCTGGATCGACAATCTGCATTTCAAGCCCGAGCTGGGCCGCTGGATCCTGGCCCGGCTCGGCCTGGCTTGAGCGCCCGGCTGCGCAGCCTTCGCAGCCACATCCGGGCATTCGCGGCGAGATGGGCGCGGCTCGGGATCGCGCCGCCGATTGTCAGGATCGTGTTCGCCATCTGCCGGCGCTCGCCCCAGACATAGGTTCCGGCATCGACGCCGTCGCCGGCGCCGCTATCGAAGAAAGCGGGCGGCCCATCGCGGAAATCGGCCTGCAGCATGGCGATGGTCAGCGCCCGTCCGGGCGACATGCGTGCCTGTGTTTCGTCATAGGCGATCTTCAGGAAAAAGCGCGCGCCGCCGCTCTCGACGAGAAGGCCCATGGCGATCGGCTTGCCGTCGAGCAGGAGCGCATCGATCAGCACTGCATCCTGCGCGATCAGGAGGTCGACCAGCCGGTGGAAATAGGCCGAGACCTCCGGCAGGCAGGCGATGGCGCTGCCTGCCTCGCCCTTCCAGCCGGCGGCCTCGAGCGAGAGGAAGGTCTCGAAGGCCTCGCGGGCGGCATTGCCGCGCCGGCGCCCGAACGAGACCGAGCCGCTTTTGCCGATCGTCCGGAATTGCTGCATGCGCTTCTTGTAGCTGGAGCCCAGTGCGCGGCGGAGATAGCGCTCGGCATCGTCCCCGGGCTGGGCGACCATGACGGGGCGCTGCCAGGTCTCGTAGCTGGTGAGGCGGCTGCCTGTGATACGCATCGCCTCGATGAGCGCGGCGTGGCACGGACCCTCCAGCGGCAGCAGGGGCAGCGCGAGTATCTTCGGCAGATCGCTGGAGGCCAGGAGATGGCGCAGCATGGCGAGCGCGATATCCTCGGCATGGTCGCGGTCGAGCACCGGCTGCGACGAGACCTCGTAGAGCGGGATCAGGGGCGCCGTGAGCACGGTGGCGAAGCCGCTGCGCCAATCGCGCTGGCGCCGGAAGGCCCAGACGCCGGCGAGACTCTCCGATCCCAGCGCCTCGCTGCGCCAGGCACAGAGGATGACGATTTCCTCCTCGGGAACGAGCAGGGTCGTGGCGGATAGAGCCGCTGGTGACATATGTGGATTGGGCTCGACGGCGTGCCGGCTCAGCTCCGCGAAGGCCTGGCTGAGCCCGACATAATTGGCGAGGCGCGCCCGTCTGACGACGATATCGGCGCTCAAGATGGCTCGCCGCTCCGCTTGCGTGGCCGTAACTCGCCGCGCAGCGACAGCACGAAGGCGATGACTTGCGCCGCGGCGCGATAGAGTTCCTCTGGAATCTGGTCGTCGAGCTCGACCGCCGAGAGCGCCTGGGCCAGGATCGCATTCTCCTGGACCTCGACATCATGCTCGCGCGCCGTCTCGATGATGCGCTGGGCGAGTTCGCCGCGGCCCTTGGCAGTGACGCGCGGCGCGTTCTGGCCGTCATATTCGAGCGCGACGGCGATCTGCTGCGGCAGGGGCGTCGTCATGACAGGCGGTCCAGGAATTGTCCGGCGCCGGCTGGCCGTGCCTGCGGCTGGCCGGTATGGATATCGACCGTGCCGTCCTCGAACTGGGCAATGGCCAGGGCGGCCTGAAGATCGGGCACCGCGCCTCTTAGTGCCTGGCTCGTTTCCTCGCGCTCGGCCCAGAGCGAGACGCCGACGGCGCGGCCCTGCAATGTGACGACGCCCTGAAGCGGGCCCATTGGCTCAACATCGAAGGCGAAGCGCATTCGCCAGACTGGTCCCTCGGCGCCGTTCGGACTGCGTTGAGGCGGGTCGCGCTCGATCTGCAGCGGCATGATCGCGGTCCCGGCCTGGAAGGCGAGGGGGATTTCGGTAAGCCAGCGGGCATTCTGCTGCGCCTCGGCGCGCGGACCTTCCGGCGGCAGTGAGGCGAACTGCGCGAGCTTGACCCGGTCGAGCGCTGCCTCGGTCTGCTCCAGCAGGGTCTGGGCGATGACGACCGGCTTTTCCCCGGCGGCAAGGCTGGGCTCGGCGATCGGCTGCGGCGCGAGCGTGCCGTCGCGGCGCGGCGGCGCAGGGCGGGGCGCCTGCTGCTCCTGGTTGGCGCCATAGGCCTCGCCGACAAGGGCACGCGCCAATGTCGCGCGCGCCAAGTCCCTGGGAGCGGCCCGCGCCAACTCTGGCTCGACCAGCGGCTGAAGCATGTCCTTGAGGGCGCGCAGGCCGGCCTTGAGATCGAGCTGCGGGCCAATGCTCGCCGCAGGTGGATTGCCGCCGCCATCGGCCTGGCGCATTGGCGCCGTTGAGGCCTCGTGCGCTTCGAGGAAGAGGCCGGAGCGGGCGACGGCGGCTTGCAGCACCTGCTGCGTAATCGACCGGCGCTCGGCCGGCACGGCCTGCGCGAGGATCTGTTCGGCCACCTGCAGCAGAGGTTTTGGCAGCACCAGCGAGACCGAGCCATTGGCGAGCTGACGCAGATTCGCGAAGAGCGGCGCGAGCGAATCCTGTCGGCCGAGGGCCTGGCCGAGCAGCGGTCCGGCCAGGGCACGTGGCGAGGTCGCCGGGGCGGCCGGCGCAGCGGGAGATGTTTGCGCGGCCGTGCCCGCTGCCGCTGGCTGGGGCCCTTGAACGGGACGCGGCGCGACGATGACGGCCGGCCCCATGCTCTCGGCCTGTGGAGGCTGCGCGATCGGCGCCGGGCGGCCAGCGAGGATGATGGCGGCGGGCGCAAGCTGGGGCGAGGCGGGAGCCTGTCCAACTGGAGGCTGGACCACAGGGCTGCCGGCCGGTGCTGATGACGGGGTGCCGCCAGCAGGCATGGGCGTTGGCGTCGGGGCTGGCGCCGCGCCACGGCCCGGCAACGCGCCGTCGACGGGCGCCTGCTGCGGTGGCGTCGCTACCCCGGCTGCGGGTGGACGGGTTTCGATCAAGGTGGCGCGTAGGGCGCCGCCGGCTTCGTCCGGCGCGTCGATCCGCAGGGTCAGCGTCGTGCCCGGCTGGAGCGGCGCCTGCTTCGCCTCTGGCCCGGACAGGACGAGGGCAATCTTGACGCCGTTGACCAGCGCCGTCGCGTTGCCCTCATCGTCGAGCGTGAGCAGCCGCGCTTCCAGCGTCTTGCCGACCGCGATCCCGCTCTCGCTGGCGAGCGCGGATAGCAGCGTGGCGAAGGTCTGGCTCTGGACGAGCGCGGCGAGATTCATCGGGTAACGGCCATGGCGACAATGCGGCAGCTTCCCATGAAAGCTTAAGGATTTCCTTGCTCGGGGGGGCTTGGGCCGGCCGCGGAGCGAACCTGCGCCGGGCGCGCTGGCGCGGCAGCCTCGCCTGGGGCAGGTTGCGCCCAGAACTCTCGGGAACAACTCCTATGAACTATCGCCAGCTTGGCCGCTCCGGTCTCAAGGTCTCGCCACTGTGCCTGGGCACGATGATGTTCGGCGGCGCGACCGATGAGCCCGAGTCGCGCCGGATCATCGATGCGGCGCGCGATGCGGGCATCAACTTCATCGACACGGCCGATGTCTATAACGATGGCCGTTCCGAGGAGGTGACCGGCCGCGCCATTGCCGCCCAAAGGCATGACTGGGTGCTAGCGACCAAGGTCGCCAACGTGATGGGGCCGAGCCCGAACCAGGCCGGCCTGTCGCGCAAATGGATCATGCAGGCCTGCGACGACAGCCTGCGCCGGCTCGGCACCGAATTCATCGACATCTACTACCTCCACAAGGAGGACCACACAGTGCCGCTGGCGGAGACGGTGCGGGCGGTGGGCGATCTCGTGCGCCAGGGCAAGATCCGGCATTTCGGCGTCTCGAACTACCGGTCCTGGCGCGTCGCCGAGATCTGCCGGCTCTGCGACGAACTCGGCATCGACAGGCCGGTGGTCAGCCAGCCCTATTACAACGCGATGAACCGCATGCCCGAGGTCGAGCACCTCCCGGCCTGTGGCTTCTACGGGCTTGGGGTCGCCTCCTATTCGCCGTTGGCGCGTGGCGTGCTGACGGCGAAATACGAGCCGGGTCAGACCCCGCCGGAAGGCACGCGGGCAGGCCGCGCCGACAAGCGCATCATGCAGACGGAATGGCGCGAGGAATCGCTGATCATCGCCCGCACGATCCGTGACCATGCCGCCAAGCGAGGCCTGACCCCGGTGCAGTTCGCGGTGGGCTGGGTGCTCAACAACAGGCTGGTGACATCGGCGATCGCCGGGCCGCGCACCTTCGAGCAATGGCAGGCCTATCTGGCCGCGCTCGACGCCGATTTCACGGCCGAGGACGAGGCGCTGGTCGATGAGCTCGTGCCGACGGGCCATCCCTCGACGCCAGGCTATAACGACCCGTCCTATCCGATCGAGGGGCGGGCGGCGCGGAAAACCGGGTGAGGACGGTCTAGATCGCCGCGCGTCCTTTCGGACGCAAAGTGGCGATCTATCCCTTTGATCTGGCATCGGATTGGCCCGAAAAATGGATTCCACTTTTCGGTCCGATGCTCTAGCTTCCTGTTTCGCATGGGCTTTTCCGAAAACCGCAATCCACTTTTCGGGCCGATGCACTAGCGGTCCCTGGCTTCCAGCCACGCCAGGGCCTGTGCCCTGTCGCTGGACGGAAACTGACGGATCTCTGCTGCCACGAAATGCCTGGCGATGTGCGGCATGATCTTGAGGAATTCGCTGTCGGTTACGGCAGCGATGCGGTCGATCTGGCGATGGTGATCTCTCACGAACCGCAGATGTGAGACGAGCGCGCCGAAGCTCTCCCAGCCGGGGAATTCCTTCGCCAGGATCATCAATCCGGTCAGGTGGCCGTTCGCTGCGATATAGGGATCGATCTCCTGGGTGAGCTTCTGAAAGTCGGATGCTTCCAGCGGCCCTTCGGGCGAAAGGATGCCGATGCCCTTATCTTGCCGCAGCTCGAAATGGATCATCGTCCTTCTCCCATTCCGCAGGTACTCGACATCATAGGCGATGATGAGCTGCTCTGGTCCAACTTTCCGATGGTCTTGAGGTCCTCCAGGTCGACCTTCAGCTAGACCAAGACTGTAACGAGCCGCCGGTCATAATAGGGCTGCTGCAACCCGGAAGCATTCCTAAGCCGCCGCCCGCGTCAGTCCCTCCCAGGCCGCCATCGCTCCTCGGGCGATCGCCTCCAGCTGTGGCCGCGTGGCGCCGTCGCGGGCCTGGATCGACATGCCCTGCTGGACCGTGACATAATAGCTCGCGATCGCTTCGGCATCGAGGCCGGCGTCAAGCTCGCCGGCGGCGGCTGCCGAGCGCAATCGCGCCGCGATGGCCGTCACGCTTTGCGCTCGCATCTCGCGCAGCTTCGCGCTGGTCTCGTCGCCGACGCCGACCGCATTCACCGCCGAGAGCACGACCATGCAGCCCGGTGGCCGGCCGGGGCGCGTGAAGACGGCGGCGCTCGCCATCAGGTAGCCCTCGATCGCTTCTCGTGCCGTGGCGGCCAGGCTCAGTGGCCCGGCGATCTCGTCGCTCTCGCTGGCCTCGTAAAGATCGACGGCTTCACGATAAAGCCCCTCCTTGCTGCCGAAGGCGGCGTAGAGGCTGGGCGAGCCGATGCCCATCGCTTCGGTGAGATCGGTCAGCGAGGCCGCCTGATAGCCTTTGTCCCAGAAGACCAGCATCGCCTTTTGCAAGGCTTCGGCACGATCGAAGGCACGCGGCCGGCCGCGCTCGGACATGGTCAAAACCTTTCTGTATCGATCACCAGATAATGTTCTTGACGGGTGGCGGCAAGCGATTTAGCTATTTGTGTATTGATCACTACAGAAAAGGCTTCCAGCATGTCTCGTCTCACCGGCAAGAAGGCACTGGTCACCGGCGGCAGCCGCGGCATCGGTGCCGCCATCGCATTGCGTCTGGCCCAGGAGGGCGCCGATGTGGCGCTGACCTATGAGCGCTCGGCCGAGAAGGCCGGCGAGGTCGTGCGTGCCATCGAGGCGCTCGGGCGCAAAGGGGTCGCGATCGCGGCCGACAGCGCCGATCCGGCTGCGATCAAGGCCGCCGTCGACAAGGCCGCGGCCGCGCTCGGTGGGCTCGACATCCTCGTCAACAATGCCGGCATCTTCCGCGGAGGCCCGGTCGCCGAGTGGAGCCTTGCCGATATCGATGCGACCCTGGCCGTGAATGTCCGCGCCGTCGTGCTCGCTTCGCAGGCGGCTGCAGCGCATCTTGGGGAAGGTGGCCGGATCGTCTCGATCGGCTCTTGCCTTGCCGACCGCGTGGTCGAGGAAGGCGTGACGCTCTATGCGATGAGCAAGGCGGCGCTGATCGGCTTCACCAAGGGGCTGGCACGCGATCTCGGGCCGCGCGGCATCACGGTCAATGTCGTCCATCCCGGCTCGACCGATACCGACATGAACCCGGCCGCCGGAGAGCGGGCCGATGCCCAGCGTGCCAGGATGGCGATCCCGCGCTATGGCAAGCCGGAGGATATTGCCGGAATGGTCGCCTATCTTGCCAGCGAGGAAGGGCGCTTCGTCACTGGCGCGGGCTTCGCCATCGATGGCGGCGTCAATACGTAGGTGGCGTCGCGGAAGCGCTCTCTTTGCCCTAGTTGATCACGCAGAAGCCGCCGACCACGACCTCGCTGCGGCACCAGGGTTTCGCGGCGTCGGCCGTCGTGACCTTGAGCAGGGTGGGTTCAGCGCTCGACGGCGGGAACGGCACATGTGTCGGCGCGCTCGCCTTCGCATCGGCCGGTTTGGATGAGCCTCCCATCCGCGGTACGACGACCAAAGAGTTGCCGCTTCGCGCCGGCGTAGCCGGGGCTGCGTGGGACGAACGGCTGCCGCCGAAGCGCATTTTCGCAGCTTCGGCGCTGGCCGGCAGAAGCGCGGCGGCGATGACGATAGTCGCGGCAAGCCGGATCATGCTGATCTCTCCCAGGGAGCAGCCAACCTGCCGCAAGGTGAGGTCGCAGCCAAGCACAGCTTCGGATCAGCCTGAGCAAGCAGTTAAACTTGTCGAATGCAGATCATACCCTTGGGCAAGACAGCCAAGGGGTGGGGCCTATCCTTTACGAAAGCTTGCCCGATCTCCCACATTTTTCCGCGATTGGTCTAACCTCGTGCTAAAGCGCGGCATGGCAAGGTGGCCCGTCTGACGGGAGTGCCTTCACATGTCGGAATTTGCCGGACCGGTGCGCAATTCGGTCCCGGTTCGCCTGGATTGGGTCGATACCGCCAAGGGATTCTGCATGATCCTCGTCGTGCTGATGCATGTCGTCGCCGGTTTCGAGGTGTCGCTGGAGCGGACGAACTGGATCGATCCGTTCATCGATTGGGCCAAGCTCTTCCGGATGCCGGGCTTCTTCCTGCTCTCGGGCCTGTTCGTCTCGCGGCTGGTCGAGCGCGACTGGCCTGAATTCCTCGACCGCAAGATCGCGCCCTTCGTCTATTTCTACCTGCTGTGGCTCGCGATCAATTGCGTGCTGAAATTCCCGACCTGGGGCGACGGCGATATCGGAACGCTCCTGGGCGCCTATGCGCTCGGCCTCGTCCAGCCCTTCGGCATCCTGTGGTTCATCTATCTGCTGGCCGTCTTCTTCGCCGTTACCAAGCTTATCCGGTACCATCCGCTCGCGACCTGGCTGGCCGCGGCCGCGCTGGCGCTCGTTCCAGTGGAGACGGGCTGGCTGCTCGTCGATCGCTTCGCCGAGTACTACGTCTTCTTCCTGAGCGGGGCCCTGTTCGCATCGAAGATTTTTGCGATGGCCGACTGGGTCCGAAGCAATCGTGGCGCAGCGCTGCTGTTCTGGCTGGCCTGGGTCGCAGTGACCGCCTTCCTGACCAGTCTCGGCGGCTATGCGGCGATCTACGAGACACCGGGCGCCGCCCTCATCCTGGGCCATGCGGGCGCGCTCGGCATCATCACCCTGTCCGTCTTCCTGGCCGGGCGCGTGGGCTGGCTGGACTATTGCGGCCGCAACTCGCTGCCGATCTATCTCGCCTTCTTCATCCCGATGGCGTTGACGCGGGTGCTGCTGATCAAGTCGGGCCTGTCCTTCGATGCCGGCGAAGTGTCGCTGCTGCTGACGGTGGTTTGTGTGATAGTGCCGCTGGCGGTGCACAAGCTGCTGGCGGGAACGCCGCTCGCCTTCCTGTTCGAGCGACCGCGCGCCTTCCGCATCGCACCCAGGCGCGCCGCAAGCGAGCGCGCCGTGGCGAGTGGGCGTGAGACCGTCTCGGCCGGTGTTTCGGCCGGCGTCAATGCCCCGGCAGGACGATGATGGTCGGCTTGGCCGGCAGCGTCGCCTTCGAGACGACAAGCTCGGCCGTGTCGCGCCGCTCGACCGGCCAGAGGTCCTGCGAGCGGCCCAGGAAGCGGTTGAGCGTGCCGCCGCCGAAGAAATGCATCGGGATCATCAGCTTGGCCTGGAGTGACTTCAGCACCTCCAGCATGCCCTCCTGATCGAGCGTGTAGCTGCCGTCGACCGGGAAGAGCACGATATCGACCCGGCCGAGCGCGCGCAGATGGCCGGGCTCCAGCGGGTGATGCAGATGGCCGAGATGGGCGATGCAGAGATCGCCGATCTCGAAGACGAACATCGAGTTGCCGTCGAAATCGGTCGAGCCTGAATAGGAGCGGATATTGGTCGGGACATTGCGCACGCGCATGTCGCCGAGGGTGATGTCGTGCTTGGCCGGGCCGGCGCCGGACGGGTCCCAACCGCGCAGCAGCTGCTTGATGGCGGGATCGGGATGCGTCGAATAATGGGTCGAATGCGCCTTGTTCATCGTGGCGATATCGGGCGTGCCGGGCGGGCGGACATAGTCGTTATAGTCGGTCGCGGCGCGGATGCCGCCCGGCGTCTCGATGATGAAGGTGGCATGGCCGACGAAGGTGAGCCGGACCTCGTCCTTGGCGAGCGCGGCGCGCTGGATCGGCAGGCGCAAGCTCGCCATTTCCGGCCGGCAGCCCGGCTCGTCCGATTGGGCACGGGCAGGAGAGGCGAGCATCGCGCCGAAGCCGGCCAGGAGAAGGATGGCTCGCAGCAAGATTTTCGACAGGGTCATCGATGGCTCCCGCGCCGCTCCGGATAGCGAGAGCTTAGGCAAAAGCCGGGCCGTTGAAAGCCGTCTGGCGGTTTCGTGAAGGCGCCGGCGCTTAGCCGGAGGGCGGCGCGTCGGTCTCGACCGCGATGGTTGCGCGGGCGAGGCGATCGAAGAGCGTCCTGCGGCGGACGATCGGCAGCCAATCATAGAGAAACATCTCGGCCGGCCGCCAGATCACGACCCAGCCGATGATGACGAAGCTCTCCTGCACGACGCGGGTAAAGGGGCTCTCGAGATAATGGCCGAAGCTCCAGCTCAGGAGCAGGCAGAGCGCCAGCACGACGAAGCCGATCAGCAGCGCCCGGCGCCCGTCGCGGAAGAGCTCGCGCAATGCATGCGACTCGGCGCGGGCGCGGGCCTCGAACCACTTGCCGATAGCGGTCGCGAGATCGGCCGCGAGTTTCTGGTCGCCACCAAGTGCGGGAAGGTGGATCACGATGCCGATCGGCTTGTCCTTCGGCAGCTCCTGCGCCCATTCGACGATGAAGCGCTCGGCCTCTGCGGAAAGATCGCGCTCGCGGAAGGGGAAGGGGTCGAGCGTGTTGAAGAGCTGGGCACTGTCGCGCAGGCGCAGCTCGATCGGACCCGGATTGTTCGCCGCCGGCATTGCCTTGCCCGCCTGTTCTCGATGGCGCCGTTTGCCATGCCTGCGTCCGGAGCGGTTGCGATGCGCGGCGCGCCTCGTTACATACGCGCCAGATTTCCCGAAAGCCTCAGGCCCTATCCGCAAGCGGAGCCCGCACGCCCATGTCCCGTCAGTTCATCTACCATATGCGCGGCCTGTCGAAGACCTATCCGGGCGGCAAGCAGGTGCTCAACAACATCCACCTGTCGTTCTACCCGGATGCCAAGATCGGCGTGCTCGGCGTCAACGGCGCCGGTAAGTCGACCCTGCTGAAGATCATGGCCGGGTTCGACAAGGAATGGACCGGCGAGGCCTGGGTCGCTGAAGGCGCGCGCGTCGGCTACCTGCCGCAAGAGCCGAAGCTCGACGAGAGCCTGAGCGTGCGCGACAACGTCATGCTCGGCGTCGGCCCGCAAAAGGCGATCCTCGACCGCTATAACGAGCTCGCCATGAACTACTCGGACGAGACCGCGGACGAGATGACCAAGCTCCAGGACGAGATCGAGGCCAAGGGCCTGTGGGATCTCGATTCCAAGGTCGATCAGGCGATGGACGCGCTGCGCTGCCCGCCTGATGACTGGGAGGTCGGCAAGCTCTCGGGTGGCGAGCGCCGCCGTGTCGCGCTCTGCAAGCTGCTTCTGGAGCAGCCCGAGCTGCTCCTGCTCGACGAGCCGACCAACCATCTCGACGCCGAGACCACGGCCTGGCTCGAAGGCCATCTGCGGACCTATCCGGGCGCGATCCTGATCGTCACCCACGATCGCTACTTCCTCGACAACGTCACCAGCTGGATCCTCGAGCTCGATCGCGGCCAGGGCATCCCCTACGAGGGCAACTACTCGGCCTGGTCGGTGCAGAAGCAGAAGCGCCTGGCCCAGGAAGGCCGCGAGGACGCCTCGCGCCAGAAGATGCTAGAGCGCGAGCAGGAGTGGATCTCGGCCTCGCCGAAGGCGCGCCAGGCCAAGAGCAAGGCCCGCATCCAGCGCTATGACGAACTGGTGCAGAAGGCCTCGAACAAGGGGCCGGATACCGCGCAGATCGTCATCCCGATCGCCGAGCGGCTCGGCAACAACGTCGTCGATTTCGAGAACCTGTCGAAGGGTTTCCAGGACAAGCTCCTGATCGACGGGCTCTCGTTCAAGCTGCCGCCGGGTGGCATCGTCGGCATTATCGGGCCGAACGGCGCCGGCAAGACCACGCTGTTCCGCATGATCACCGGACAGGAGAAGCCGGATTCCGGTTCGATCACGATCGGCGAGAGCGTCCAGCTCGGCTATGTCGACCAGAGCCGCGATTCGCTCGACGACAAGAAGAACGTCTGGGAGGAGATCTCCGGCGGCAACGACGTGATCTATCTCGGCAAGAAGGAGATCAACTCCCGCGCCTATTGCTCGGCCTTCAACTTCAAGGGCGGCGACCAGCAGAAGAAGGTCGGCATGCTCTCGGGCGGCGAGCGCAACCGTGTCCACCTCGCCAAGATGCTGAAGAGCGGCGCCAATGTCCTGCTGCTCGACGAGCCGACCAACGATCTCGACGTCGACACCTTGCGGGCGCTGGAAGAGGCGCTGGAGGATTATGCCGGCTGCGCCGTGATCATCAGCCACGATCGCTGGTTCCTCGACCGCATCGCGACCCATATCCTCGCCTTCGAGGGCGACAGCCATGTCGAATGGTTCGAGGGCAATTTCGCCGATTACGAGGAAGACAAGAAGCGCCGCCTCGGCATCGACAGCACTATCCCGAAGCGGATCCAGTATAAGAAGTTCTCGCGCTGAGCGAGGCAGGGGCGCGCGGCCGACGCGGCGGGAGGGCGAGCGCGTTCTCCTCCGCATCCTGCGGTGCGCCCCAGAAGGCTTCGAGGCTCGGGCCGTTGCGGGTTCGCGCCGCCTGACGAACGAAGTCGACGATTTCGTGGAACCAGACGCGCCGGCCCATTTTTGTGTACCAGCGCATGGCTTCGCGGATCTGCGGATCGGGGTGCAGCAGGATGCGCGCCAGCGCCTTGGGGCGGGTCTGAACCAGGACCTCGATCGCCTTGACCCAGGCCAGCAGCACGGCCGGTGAGAGCCGCGTTTCCAGCACCTGGTGCTTGTAGTCCCATTTCGTCCGGTCGGTCTGGATGATCCGCCGTTTCGCGACGTCGCGGAAATACGGCGTCCAGCGATGCGGGGTGGCGTAGAGCAACTGAATCTGGTCAGGGTCGTAGGTCAGGATCTGGCGCAGGCCGCGCCAGAGATCGGTATGGGTCTCCTCGCCAAAGCCGACGACCCAGGTCGCCATCGAGATGATGCCGTGCCGCCGCAGCAGGTTGATCGCCTGCCGGTCGGTCGTCGTGCTGCCGCCCTTGCGGATGGCGTTCAGCGTCGCCTCGTCGGTATTCTCCATGCCGAGCAGCCAGCGAACGATGCCGGCGCGCTTGTAGAGATGCAGGATGTCGGCGTCGCGCACGATATCGTCGGCCCGCGTCGAGCCCGCGATCTGAACCGGGACGTTCTCGGCGATGAGCGCTTCGAGAAAGGCTTTCCAGGCCTTGCGCGAGGAGGTCGGGTTCTCGTCGGCGAGGTTGATGAATTCGACGCCGTGCTCGCGATGGAGCCTGGCGATCTCGCGGGCGAACACGACGGGATCGCGATGGCGCCAGCGCGTCCAGAAGCCGCGCTGGCCGCAATAGGTGCAAGGGTGCGGGCAGCCACGCGAGAACTGCAGCAGCACGGCGCGCCTTCCGCCCCAGTAGCTGTAGCGGCGATGGTCGATCAGCTCCCAGCCGATGCGGCAGGCGTCGAGATCTGCGATCATCTCGGCGGGCGGCGTTGCGAAGGGGCGCCCTTCTTTCCTGAAGGCGATGCCGCGCACGCGCTCCAATGGCTCGTCGCGTTCCAGCGCGGCAACCAGCGCAGGCGCCGTCACTTCTCCCTCGCCGCGGACGATGGCGGCAACATGCGGTTCGCGAGCCAGCACGTCGCGCCAATGGTAGCTGGGATAGACGCCGCCATAGACGATCCGGATCGCCGGATCGAGCCGAGCCACGGCCGCAGCGGCTGCGCAAATGATCGGATGGCCGGATGTCGAGCCGGAATGCCCGAACATCACGATATCAGGCACATGTCCGCAGATCCGCAGGGCGAGCGCCTCGCTTCCGGGCGTATCGAATTCGCCGTCGATGAGCGTGACATCATGACCGGCATCGATGAGCGGGCCGCCTATGGCCAGCAGACCGAGCGGTGGCAGATGGTCGTCCGGGATGCGCGATCCGATTGCGGGATGGGGGACGTTGACGAGAACGATCTTCATGGCGGCATCCAACGGGCGGGCTAAGGGGGCGCGGCCGAGTAGGGCCGCGCCCCAGGGCGCCCGTTGGACGAATCTCAGGTCATTCGTGCAGAATTGGCGCAGTTTGGCCTGAGGCCGGCCCGCGCGAATCCGCTACTCGGCCCTGCCGCTCAACAGCTTCTGCAGCGCGACCAGATCGGTCCCGTCGAAATCGGAGGAGGCGCTGACGCTGGCCCATTCCGCCGCCTCCTTCTGCCTTACCCCGTCCGCCCGGGCGAAGGTGTAGAGCGCGTCGCTGCCGAGGAGGAGATGGGCCGGCAGCGTCTCACGCTCGGCGAGGTCGAGAATGATCCGCGCGATCTTGGCGGGATCGCCGATCTCGTGGCCGACATAGTTCTTCAGCAGGGCGAGGACCGCGCCGACGCTCGGCTCGTAGTCAGGCAGCAGGGCAGGCGCGTTGCCACGGGCGATCTCGCCCCAGTCGGTGCGCATGCCGCCGGGCTCGACCGAGATCAGCTTGACGCCGAACGAGGCCGTCTCCTTGGCCAGCACCTCGGTGAAGCCCCCGACAGCCCATTTCGCCGCCTGATAAGCGCTGAGGCCCGGCGTGCTGTTGCGACCGCCAACCGAGGAGATGTTGATGATGTGGCCCGAGTGCCGGTGGCGCATGCCGGGCAGCACGGCACGGATCAAGTTCACGACACCGTAGAAATTCGTGTCGACCTGGGCGCGGAAATCTTCCGCCGTCGTCTGCTCGAATGGCGCGGTATGGCCGAAGCCGGCATTGTTCACGAGCACATCGATACGCCCGAACGTGTCGATGGCGACGCTGGCCGCCGCCTTGGCCGCCTCGGCGTCGGTGACGTCGAGCGCGAAGGGGAGAAGCGTATCCGGATAGCGCGCCTGCAGATCGGCAAGACGGCCGGGATCGCGTGCCGTGGCGACGACGTTGTTGCCGGCGGCCAGCGCCGCCTCGGTGATAGAGCGGCCGAGGCCGCGGGCGCTGCCGGTGATGAGCCAGGTCTTGATCATGATCTTGCCTTTCAGTGGATTGTGTCAGCGAATCTTGAGTGAGTGCTTGCTCATTTAATTGCCATTCGAGGGTCGTTCCCTGCGTCTTCTCCGCTTGTCGGATTTATGTGGCGAGGCCGTGCCAGAGCACGTCGAAGCCGGCCTTCTTGTAGTGCTCGCGCTGTCCTGGATCGCGCGCGATGAGCTCGATGGTGGCGTCGGTCAGCGCTTCCAGGATGGCGCCGACGAAGGCCTGCGGATGGTCTTTCAGCACGCCATCCCGCCGACTGCGCTCGAGCATGGCGCTGATCTCGCTGAAGGCGGCCGAACCTTGGCGGCGGCTCGCCTCGCTGATCCGATCGGAGACGGCGAGCTGGCGCAGGGCCTTGCGCTCGGCAGAGTGGTCGATGCCCCAGTCGACGAAGCTGTTCCAGACATGCTCGAAGCGCTCACGAGTACCGGCCGCAACCGGGTAGCCCTTCAGTGTGGTCGCGGCGAGATCGGCCTTCAGCTCGAGATAGAGCTGGTTGAGCAGCTCATCCTTGCTGGCGAAATAGGTGAACAGCGTGCCCTCGGCGAGGCCGGCATCCCGAGCGATCCCGGCTGTCGGCGCACTGATGCCTTGCGCCGCCACCAGCTTGATGGCGGAGGCCAGGATCGCTTCGCGCTTTGCTTCGCTGAGGGGGCGGGCCATGGTTGCTCTAAATGAGTGAGTAGTTGCTCATTTATTTAGGTGGAGATGGCGGAGAGTCAAGGGGGCGCGATCGCTTGCCGGCGCGCCCCTCAAATCCGTGCTGGCTCAGTAGGTTCCGGGCACCAGGATGCTCTTGTCGACATCCAGGATATCGCGCTTGCCGCAGAGCGCCATGGTGATGTCGAGCTCCTTGCGGATGATGTCGAGCGTGCGGGTGACGCCTTCCTCGCCCATCGCGCCGAGTCCGTAGAGGAAGGCGCGGCCGATGAAGACGCCCTTGGCGCCGAGCGCAATCGCCTTCAGCACGTCCTGGCCGGAGCGGATGCCGCCATCCATCAGCACTTCCATGCGCCCGCCAACGGCGTCCAGGATCGAGGGCAGGGCCGCGATCGAGGAGAGGGCGCCATCGAGCTGGCGGCCGCCATGGTTGGAGACGATCAGAGCGTCGGCGCCGCTCTTCACGGCGAGCTCGGCGTCCTCTGGATCGAGGATGCCCTTGAGGATCAGCTTGCCGCCCCAGAGGTCCTTGATCCACTTGACGTCGTCCCAATTCAGCTGCGGGTCGAACTGCTCGGAGGTCCAGGAGGAGAGCGAGGAGAGGTCGCCGACGCCCTTGGCGTGGCCGACGATGTTGCCGAAACTCCGGCGTGGCGTGTCGAGCATGCCGAGGCACCAGCGCGGCTTGGTCATCAGGTTGAGGATGTTGACGAGCGTCGGCTTCGGCGGGGCGGAGAGGCCGTTGCGGATATCCTTGTGACGCTGGCCGAGGATCTGCAGGTCGAGCGTCAGCACCAGCGCCGAGCAATGGGCGGCCTTGGCGCGCTGGATCAGGCGCGTGATGAAGTCGCGATCCTTCATCACGTAAAGCTGGAACCAGAAGGGCGAGCCGGTGTGGTTGGCGACGTCCTCGAGCGAGCAGATGCTCATGGTCGAGAGCGTGAAGGGCACGCCGGCCTTGGCGGCGGCGCGGGCAGCGAGGATCTCGCCATCGGCGTGCTGCATGCCGGTGAGGCCCGTCGGGGCGAGCGCGACCGGCATCGAGACCGGCTGGCCGATCATGGTCGAGGCGAGCGAGCGGTTGGTCATGTCGACCGCGACGCGCTGGCGCAGCTTGATCCTGGCGAAATCGCTCTCGTTGGCGCGGTAGGTACCCTCGGTCCAGGCGCCGGAATCGGCGTAATCGTAGAACATGCGGGGGACACGGCGCTGAGCGAGGACGCGCAGGTCTTCGATGGTCAAGGGCTGGGACATTGCTCTGGCAGCTCCGCAGGACGGTCGAGGAGCGCTCGGTCGCACGGAATTTTCGGCGAGGCAACAGTCGTTCGCGTCACAGTGCTCCAGCGCCCCGGGTTTAGGTTCTCCCCCGGGAAACAGGCGCGAGCTGAACCCAATTCGCTTGCATCGGAGACCTCCTCGTGCCGCGCCGATGCAACCGTTGGGCTGCTCCGGCCGTTCCAGTAGGGCCGATCCGCCCGCATTGCCACTTCAAGGGATCTTTCCATGGGTTTGCGGCTTGCCGCTGCGCTGCTGTTCTGCGTCCTCTCCCTGCCGTCCCTCGGGCAAGTGCCCGCCGCTCCGGAACCCGTCACCTGGAAGACCGGCCGGGAGGCCGCCGCCATCGAGCGCCGGGTCGAGGCGCTGCTGAAACGGATGACGCTGGAGGAGAAGGTCGGCCAGCTTCACCTGTCCGGCCGCGGCGAAGGCTTCAATGCCGCCCGCATTCGCGAGGGCCGGATGGGCGCGGTGATGAATTTCGTCGTGCCGCAGGAGATCGCCGAGGTCCAGAAGGCGGCGCGGGAGTCGCGGCTGAAGATCCCGCTGATCATCGGGCTCGACGCCGTCCATGGCTTCTCGACGTATTTTCCGCTGCCGCTCGGCCAGGCCTCGAGCTGGAATCCGGAGCTGATCGAGGAAGCGGCCTATTGGACCGGGCGCGAGGCGCGCGCGGCCGGCATCAACTGGACCTTTGCGCCGATGGTCGACATCTCGCGCGATCCGCGCTGGGGCCGTGCTCTCGAAGGGGCGGGCGAGGATCCTTATCTCGGCTCGGTCGTAGCCGCCGCCCGCACGCTTGGCTATCAGCGCGGCGGCGTCGCGACGACGGTGAAGCATCTCGCCGGCTATGGCGCGAGCGAGGCCGGACGCGACTACAATTCAGTGTGGATCCCGACCAGCCAGCTCTTCGACATCTACCTGCCGCCGTTCAAGGCCGCGTTCGATGCGGGGGCGATGACGACGATGGCCGCGTTCAATGCGCTGAACGGCATGCCGACCACGGCCGACCGCAATCTTCTGACCGGGCTGCTGCGCGGCAGGTGGAGGTTCAAGGGTCTCACTGTCTCGGATTTCGGCTCGATCTCGGAGCTCAAGCAGCACGGCATCGCAGGGGACGATGCGGAAGCTGCGCGCAAGGCTCTGCTCGCCGGCATCGACATGGACATGATGGGGGATGCCTATGACAAGCACCTCGCCGACGAGGTGAAGGCCGGACGCGTGCCGCTGGAGGCGGTCGACGAAGCCGTGCGCCGCGTGCTCAGGGTCAAGTTCCATCTCGGCCTGTTCGAGCGACCGGATGTCGATGTCGCTGCCGCGCCTAAGCTGATGCAGACCGAGGAGGCGAGGCAGGTGGCACGCCGCGCTGCACGCGAGGGCATCATCCTGCTCAAGAACGCCAATGAAACCTTGCCGATCAAGCCTACGGTGAAGTCCGTTGCGGTGATCGGCGCCATGGGGGTGCCGGAGGCCGAACGGGTCTGGACCGATCCGGCCGGGCTCGGCCGGCGCATCGGCCAGTCGCTGCCGGAGGCCCTGAAGGAACGGCTGCCAGCCGATGTCGACGTGACCTACGAGCCGGCCTTCACCAGGAACTGCGGCACCGAATTCGCCGACAAGGATGCCGCGATCCGCGCCGCGGCGGCGAGCGACCTCATCATCGCCATGCTCGGCGAGGATTGCGAGTTCCTCGGCGAGGCGTCCTCGCGGGTCAATCTCGGCCTGCCGGGCGTGCAGCAGGAACTGCTCGAGGCGCTGGTCGCGACCGGCAAGCCGGTCGTGCTCGTCTTGGCCACCGGCCGCCCGCTGGTGCTGACCTGGGCCGACAGCCATGTCGCGGCGATCGTGCAGACCTTCCACGGCGGCACGGAAGGCCGCGCGGCGATCGCCGAGATGCTGAGCGGGCAGGCAAATCCATCGGGCAGGGTGCCGATGAGCTTTCCGCGCTCGGTCGGCCAGATCCCGGTCTATTACAATCACCTGCCGACCGGCCGGCCGCAGACGAGAGTCGGCGAGCGCTATGAGTCGATCTACATGGACGAGCGCAACGAGCCGCTCTACCCGTTCGGCTTCGGCCTGTCCTATAGCCGCTTCACCTACGCCAATCCGCGTGTCGAGCGCGAAGCCGTGCCGCTGAACGGCACGGCGAAGGTCTCCGTCGACGTCAGCAATGCCGGGCCGCGCGATGGCCAAGAGGTGGTACAGCTTTATATCCACCAGCCGGTGGCGAGCCGCTCCCGTCCGGTCAGGGAGCTCAAGGGCTTCAAAAAACTATTGCTCAAAGCAGGGGAAACGGCGACCGTGAGGTTCGATGTGCCGGCAAACCAGCTTGGCATGCACGACGATGCCGGCCGCTACATTATCGAACCGGGACAGATCGACATCTATCTCGGTGGGTCTTCATTGGCCGAATCAGTGACGAAAATCACATTGATAGAGCGCTAATCAATATCACTGAGTGCATGCCTGCCCTTTGCTCTCGACATGGAAGGATTTTCGGTCAATCCTTCCATGGCGGGACGTTCGCATGCTTTGCATGCGGAGGTCTCGAACGACGCGGGGCTATAGAGGATGCGGCGATGGCGACCGGAACCGTGAAGTGGTTCAATACTGAGAAAGGCTTTGGGTTCATTCAACCTGCGGATGGCGGCAAGGATGTCTTTGTGCACATCACTGCCGTCAAGGAAGCAGGCATGATGACCTTGACCGAAGGGCAGAAGGTCTCGTTCGAGCTGAAGACCGAACGCGGCAAAACAGCGGCTGGTTCGCTGAAACTGCTCTGAACGCCTTGGGCCTGGCTGATTTTGTGACGATCGCACTACGATTGCGACGATGACAGACAGCTTTGCCTGCGGCGTGGTCGCGGGTGTTTCTCGGCTCCAGTCCTGCCGGCTGGTCCTATACTTGTCATGGCGGCCGCGGAGCGGTTGCTGCTCATCGGTCCGGTCTACCGGGCGATCTGCACCACCCCGCTTCGCGGCCTCCGCCGCTCCGCTTTACTGTCCTGACATCGACTGTTCTGCAAAGCGGGCCAGCCAAGACATTTCCGCGTTTCTGCTTTAGCGCATTCTCTTCGCGCGAACCGGTAGCCACCTCGCTCGAAAATGCCCTAACGCGCGAAGCGCCGGGCGCCGGCCACGCAAAGCGCGACGCCGGCCGCGACGGCGAGCATCGGCCAGCTCACCACTTCATGCAGCAAGGTCGCCGCCAGCAGCAGGCCGAAGAAGGGCTGCAGCAATTGCAATTGCCCGACCGAGGCGATGCCGCCCTGGGCCAGGCCGCGATACCAGAAGACGAAGCCGATCAGCATGCTGAACAGCGAGACATAGGCGAGGCCGAGCCAGGCCGTGCCACCGATTTGCGCGAGCGATGGCGGCAGGGTCAGCAGGCTCAGCCCGACCATGACCGGCAAGGACAGGACCAGCGCCCAGCAGATCACCTGCCAGCCGCCGAGCCTGCGCGAGAGCGCCGCTCCTTCGGCATAGCCGAGGCCGCAAATGATGACGGCAGCGAGCATCAGCAGGTCGCCGAGCGGCGAGGCGGTGAAGCCTTGCGCCATGGCGAAGCCGGCGACGAGTGCGCTGCCGATGCAGGAGAACAGCCAGAAGGCCGGGCGCGGGCGTTCGCCGGCGCGCATGACGCCGAAGGTCGCAGTGGCGAGCGGCAGCAGGCCGATGAAGACGATCGAATGGGCTGCGCTGACATGTTTCAGCGCGAGGGCAGTCAGCAGCGGGAAGCCGACGACCACGCTGATCGCCACGATCGCCAGCGGCCTCAGGTCGGCGCGCGCGGGGCGGCTCTGCCTGAAGGTGAGCAGCAGGGCGAGGGCGAGCAGACCGGCGATCGCAGCGCGGGCCACGGTCAGGAAGATCGGGTCGAAATCGACCACGGCCACGCGTGTCGCCGGCAGCGAGCCGCTGAAGATCAGCATCCCGAGAAAGCCGTTCAGCCAGCCGCTCAGCGTCTTGTCCATGTGGTGCACTCCGATTGCGGATTGCATTGATCGGAGCGCGCAACTTATCTAGAGACGCTTTCGGACAGTTGGGGCAAACTGTACTGCTCGGGAGGGCGATACAGATGACGGATCAGCTCGCGCGGCTGCAGGATGACGACACGCTTGTCGGCCAGGTCATGCAGGCCGTCCGGCAGCGCATAGCCGGGCGGACGCTGGTGCCGGGCGCCAAGCTGCCCTCGATCCGCGGCTTTGCCGAGACCATGGGTGTCTCCAAATCGACGGTGGTCGAGGCCTATGACCGGCTGGCTGCGGAGGGGGCGATCCGGCCGAGGCGCGGCTCGGGCTTCTATGTCGCGGGCCGCTTGCCGCCCTTGTCGCTGGCGGAGACCAGCCCGCGGCTCGACCGCGCGGTCGATCCGCTCTGGATCTCGCGGCAATCGCTCGATGGCCGGGAGGATGTGCTGAAGCCGGGTTGCGGCTGGCTGCCGGCCGCCTGGCTTCCGCAGGAGAGCTTGCGCCGGAGCTTGCGGGCGCTCGCCCGTACCGAACCCGCCACGCTCGCCGATTACGGCACGCCGCTCGGCCTGCCGACGCTGCGGCAGCTCTTGTCGCGGCGCATGGCCGAGCATGGCATCGACGCCGCGCCCGAGCAGATCATGCTCACCGAATCCGGCACGCAGGCGATCGACCTGCTTTGCCGATTCCTGATCGAGCCGGGCGATACCGTGCTGGTCGATGATCCCTGCTATTTCAACTTCCATGCGCTGCTGCGGGCGCATCGGGCGAAGATCGTCAGCGTGCCCTATACGCCGTCCGGGCCTGACATCGCCCAGTTCGAGCAGGTGCTGATCGAGCGCCGGCCGCGGCTCTACATCACGAATTCGGCGCTGCATAATCCGACCGGCGCGACCCTTTCGCCTGTCACCGCGCACCGCCTGCTCAAGCTCGCGGAGCAAGCGGGCCTGACGATCGTCGAGGACGATATCTTCGCCGATTTCGAGCAGGAGCCAGCGCCGCGGCTTGCGGCTTTCGACGGGCTGCAGCGGGTGATCCATATCGGCAGCTTCTCGAAGACGCTCTCGGCCTCGGTGCGTTGCGGCTTCATCGCGGCTCGGCCCGACTGGATCGAGGGGCTGATCGACCTCAAGATCGCCACCTCCTTCGGCGCCAGCCGCCTATCGGCCGAATTCGTGCTCGGCGCGCTCAAGGACGGGACCTATCGCAAGCATATGGACGGGCTGCGTGTCCGGCTCGGCCGTGCGATGGGGGAGGTCGCTGCAAAGCTGAAGGCGATCGGCATCGAGCCCTGGATCGAGCCGCGCGCCGGCATGCTGCTCTGGTGCCGTTTGCCGGAAGGGCTGGATGCGGCCGAGATTGCGCAGCGCGTGCTGGCGGAGAACATCGTCCTCGCTCCGGGCAATGCCTTCAGCCTGTCGCAATCGGCCGGCCGCTTCCTACGCTTCAATGTCGCGCAGTCGGGCGATCCGCGCATTTTCAGCGCGCTGGAGAACGCGATGAGGGGATGAGGATGCTGCAGTTTCTCGGCCGAGCTCAGGCCGCAGTGAAGCTGTGGAGGACGGGGCGTTCGGATCCCAGCTATTACTGCCGACGCTTGATTGCCTCCTTGAGCAACGCCACTGCCGCATCAGCATTCGCCTTCGGACCCTTGAGGCCGACAGCGACATAGTCGTTGCCGACGATGGCTCCGGATTGCCATTCGCCACCCATTTTCTTGCCCATGATCTCCATGACCGGTGTCCGGGCGACATAGGCTTTCGCGCCGATATTGGGCAGGGACCGGAACCCCTCCCAGCTTTCGAAGCCCCAATTCTTGAGTTGCAGGGCATTGCCCGCTGGAAACACGCTTATGCTCATCTTGTTGTCCGCGCCTTCACCGGACCAGGAGCATGCGGACGAGCCTGGCAGGAGGCCGCTCTCTGCATTGCCGACGGATGCGCCGACATAGGCAGCGGCCTCGTTCTGCGTGAATAGCTTGCATGTCGGGTTGTCGGCGCCCTGGGCTGCCAATCGGCCGCTGGATGCCGCGAGCAGGATTGTCGCCAAAACGGGGAGCATCAGTTTGCGCACGAGTTTGGCCTCCTGTTTCGACACAGGGGAGGCTACTGCGCCACGCGGGCGGCGTCCTGATGCAAATGAAGGATATCGGAGCGCTCGCGCATCGGATGGGGAGGCTGCCGCGCCGGGATAGGCCTGTCGGGAACTTCAGCCCTGATTTCTGTAGAGCTCGGCCAATACAGCGAATGCCGCCTTTTTTGTCGTCTTGTCCTCCGCAATCAGGCCCTTGCGGTTGAATCCCCGCTGAAAGCCCGTCTGGCGCCTTTCCGAACGGAAATCATAGAGGAGCCAGGCGGCCATGCCCCTGATCCACGGCGTCCTGGCGATGACGGCCATCTGGAGCCGGTAGAATTCGGCCTGCCAGTCTTCGCTGAAGAGAACGCGTCCTGCGCCGCGATGGCCAAACAGCGCGTCTGCCCCGGTCTCGCTGATGACAACGGGCTTGCCAGGGTCGGAATTCGCGACGAGCCGCTCGAGATTGGCGACGTCCGGCTCATACCATCCGAAGTACTCGTTGATCCCGATGACGTCGAGATGATCCGCCAGCCGATCCTCGATCGCGAAGCGCTCGCGGTTGATCAGGCAGGCTGCCGCGACGAGGCGGGTCGGGTCGGCTAGCCGCGCCCGCGTCGCAAGCCCCGCCATGAAACGGTAGCGCTCGTCGGTATCGGCATTCTCATTTCCGACTCCCCACATGACGATGCTGGCGCGATTGATGTCACGGGCGACCAGCTCCAGAAGCTGGTTTTCGGCATCGGCATAGGTCTCGGCATTGCCGAAGTCGATCGCCCAGTAGACCGGTATCTCGGCCCAGAGCAGGAGGCCTTCCTCATCGGCGATGAGTGCGACCAGCTCGTGATGAGGATAATGCGCAAGTCGCAGGAAATTTGCCCCGAGTTCGCGGGCGTGCCGGATGCGGCGGCGGATGTCGGCTTCGTTGCTGGTCTTGCCAAGCGTGACATCGTCCTCGTGGACGCAGGCACCGGCAAGGAAGATCGGCTCGCCATTGAGCAGGATCGTGGTGCCCTCGGTCCTGATCTCGCGGAAGCCGACCCGGTCTCGCCAGAGATCGGCGCCATGGCGGATTTCGACCTCATAGAGCTTCGGTGAAGCCGGCGACCAGAGCTGCGGGGCAGCCTCCAGCGTCAGGCGTCCCTCGCCAGCCGTAATGGCGACGGATGCCTCGACGCCCAGCTCCGGAATGGTGATCACCGCGCTACCGTCAACGGGGTCCGACAGCTTGACCGTCATGGCGATGGCGCGGAAGCCGCTGCCCGGCACAAGGGCGATTGCGGCCTGCCTGATGAAGGTCGCAGGCAGGCGCAAAAGCTCGACCTCGCGATAGAGCCCGCCATAGTTGAACCAGTCGAAATGATGCATCGGGACGCGGTCGGCGCGCCGGCGATTCTCGACCATGATCTGCAGCCGGTTCGACCCGGGCTCGAGCGCCTGCGTGAGCTCCAGCGAACAGGGGGTCGATCCGCCGCGATGACCACCGACGAAGCGTCCGTTGACGAATACCAGCAGACTATAATTTGCACCGGCGATCTGCAGGAACGCGCGCTCGCCGGAAGCGCCAGACCTCCAATCGAGGTCGCGCGTATACCAGGCCGCCCCCTCGAAATAGGTCCACTCGGGCTTGAGCAGATTCCAGCAGGAGGGGACCTGAACGAGCTCGCCGGCCTCGATCTCGTAGTCGCGCGGCGTCGGCCATTGCGACGGCGGAGTGTCGTCCTCGGCATACCATTTCTGGCGCAAACCCTCGTCGAACAGGTCGAGCGTCATCCGCCATGGGCCGGCGAGGCTTTCGACCGGGCGGCCACCGCCCTGCACGAGCGTCGCAGCGGTCACGTAGCCGGCCGCGAAGCCGTCGGCATAGCCCTCATCATGCAGATGGGCGAAGGGGTCGATCGCTGCCTTGCCCATTAGCCCTGCGTCTCCTTCCGGTAGCCGATGCCGACCATGCGCCGGAACGCCCAGGGCCAGCGGCCCGGCCAGAGCAAATCGGCGATCATGGCGACCGCGATCCAGCGGAACCAGGTCGCGAAGGTGTTGGACAAGCCCTGCGGTTCCTCATAGCCCCTGACCCAGCCATCCTGCCGGCGCACGCCGTCGCGCGTATCGGCGAAGCCGCCATCCGGGTTCTGGAAGGACAGCAGCGCTTCGAGCAGTTCCAGGCACCATTGCTCGATCGCGGCGCGGCGATAGCCGAGCATGGCGTGGCCGTTGACGAGAACATCGACGGCGTCGACATCGATGCAGGCGCTGTCGATGGCGGGCGGCAATGTCAGGCAATAGTCGAGCGCGCGCTCGTGGAAGGGCAGTGGCCTGCCGGTCTCGTACCAGAGATGGAAGTTGTGCATCGACCCGGCGAAGGCATGGAGCAGCTTCAAGGGATCGGACAATTGGCCGACGCCCCAGAAACCGGTCGAGGGCTCCTGGAGCCGATCATGCCAGGCGAAGAGCGTTTCAAGCGCGGCGTCGACCTGTGCCTTGACCGCAGCGTTCCCGTCCCGCGCCATCAACAGCAGGAAGCTGCCGAGATTGACGATGTTGTTGCCCTCCTGCCAGGGGTCGCGCAGGTCCCGCAGGCTGAGCCAGGCGCCGAGTTCCTTCACATCGAGGAAAGGCTCGGCGAAGGCGAGCAGCGGCTTGCGCGCCGGGTCGAGCGCCTCGATCGCCCCCAGGGAATAGTTCGTGACGTGGAAATCGATATAGCGCCACGTCTCGGTCCGATCGGGCTTCTTGAAGACGGCATCATCGGTCATGCCGGCGATGCGGAAGCGGCCGTCGGACAGGCGCCAGCGCTCGAACCACGCGACCAGCGTCGCGCGCTCGTCCGCTGACCAGTCGTCGAGGCCACCGATCAGCGACAGGAGGTTGATGCCGTTGTAGCTGCCCGGCAGGAGCATGCCGGGCCATTTGCCCGGGTCATGCTGCGCGCTGATGCGCATGACGCCCCGCGGCTCGCCAACGGCCTGCATGGTCGCGAGCCAGTCCAGTGTCCGGACTCGTGCAGCTTCGACACGTTGGGCCAAGGCCTCGCGCGCGTCATCGACCGCCATGTCCGTGCGTTTAGCCTGTGTCGCCGCCTGCATCATCCCTTCACCGCTCCTGCCGCCATGCCTGCCATCACGCGCTTCTGGGCGATCAGAAACAGGATCGCCACCGGCAATGTGGTGATCACGGACAGCGCCATGATCCCTTGAAAATTCGCGCCGAGCTCGCCGTTCATCGCCAGCAGCGCCACCGGCAGCGTGTAGGTGTCCGGCGTGCGCGAGATCACCAGAATCGGGAACCACTGCGCCCAGTTGAGCAGGAAGGAGATGATCGCCACCGTCGCCACGACCGGCGCCGCCATCGGCATCACCACCTTGAACAGCACCTGGGCTTCGCTTGCCCCGTCGATGATCGCGGCCTCGATCACCTCGGGCGGGATCGCCCGGAAGAACTGCTCGAACAGGAAGAACTGGATCGGCCCCAGCGCCAGGAACAGGATGATGCCCGAATAGGAGCCGAGCAGGCCAAGCTTGAACATGACCAGATAGACCGGGATCACCAGCAGCATATAGGGATACATGACGGTGATCAGGAAACCGTAGCGCAGGATGCTGAAGCCCGGCAGCCGGGGCTTGCGCACCAGGGCATAGGCGCCGAGCGCGGTGACCGTGACGCCGAGAATTGTCGAAGCGCAGGTTATCGCGACCGAGTTCAAGCCGTAGCGCCAGAGCTCGACCCCGCCGATGCGTCCGATCTCGGATAGAATCGAGAGATCGAAGCGCTCGGGCAACAGGCGCAACGGCGCCGAGAGCATCTCGCGGGTCGAGCGGAAAGCCGAGACCAGCATCCACCAGTAGGGATAGAGGAAGAGCAGGCTGACTCCGCCGGCGAGCGCATAAGCGCCGGCATAGGCGAGCGGCGAATGCCAGCCCGAAGGAGCGTCGGTGTCCTTCATCCGACTCTCCTGTCGCCGATGCGAAAGGCCGTCAGCGAGATCAGGATGACGATGGAAAAGAGGATCGTCGCCATCGCGGTCGCCTCGCCATAGCGGCCCTGGTCGAAGAGCTGGTAGGCGTAATAGCTGACGAAGTTGGTCTGGTCGCTTGGGCCGCCCTTGGTCATGACCACCACGACCGTGAAGGTCTTGAGGAACTGGATCAGCGCATAGACCGTGTTGATCATCAGCGCCGGGCGCAACTGCGGCAGGACGACGTAACGCCAGCGCTGCCAGGTGGTCGCGCCGTCGATATGGGCCGCCTCCTCCAGGGCCTTGTCGCGGATCGAGAGGTTGGCGAGGAAGATGATCACGTAGAAGCCGGCATGGTGCCAGAGCTCGGCGATGAGCACGGCCAGCATCGCCGTATTGGGGCTCGACAGGCCGCCGAAAGCCGGCAGGCCAAGGAGATCGAGCCCGGCATTGATGGCCCCGAAGGAGCGGTCGTAGAGCCAGCGCCAGACGACATAGCCGGCGACATCGGGCGTCACCACCGGCAGGAAGATGGCCAGGCGGAAAAACAGATTGCCGCGCTTGAGCAGGGTCGAGTCGAGCAGCGTCGCGAAGCCCAGTGCGAAGGCGAGGTTCGCGACAACGGAAAGCGCCGTATAGACCAGCGTGCGCGCCAGCGAGGCAAGAAAAACGGGATCGGCCAGTACGGCGGCATAGTTGGCGAGGCCGACATAGCTCGGGTTGGGCTTGAGCGCGCTGGCCGAGGCCGTGAACGAGACCTGGATCGAAAGCAGGATCGGCCAGATCCCGAACAGGATGGTCAGCGCAGCGAACGGCGCCACGAACAGATAGAAGACGCGATGCCCCCACGCCTCGTCGAGGCGACCGGCAAGGCCGGTTCGCTCATGCGCGATGGGGAGAGTGAGGCTGGTCATGCCTGGTTCCGAAAATAGTGCGTGACATGGCAGCGGACTGGCTCGCCCGAGGTGGCGTGATCGCCGAAGGCGCGCCGGATCCCGAGGCTACCCGGGATCACGGCCAGGATGCCGGCGGCACGCAGGGGGGCTCAGCCTTTCGACAGCTTCGCTGCGAGATCCCGCATCTCCTTGGCGGTCTCGGCGATGAAGGGTTTCCAGTCGGCCGGCGGATTGGCGAGGCCAGCGAGCAGCTTGCGGTGGAAGGCCGCCTCGAGCTCCGGGTAGAAGGGGTGGATCGATTCCGGGAAGTCGTAGGCGACAAGCTGGCCCTGGGCCTTGGCGAAGAATTGCTGGCGGTCGGAGAGCGTCGAAATGTCGAGATCCTTGCGCACGCCTGCCCCGACCGCCTCCAGCGAGGCCTGCTGCGCCTGCTTGTCGAGCAGGAACTTGGCGAATTCGACGGCAAGCGCCTTGTTGGGCGCGTTCTCCGGCACGGCGACGCCGCGCATGCCGCCGATCACCACCGCATTCGTCTCGCCTTCGGCGAAGCGAGGCCAGGGCCCGGAGATGAAATCGCCGTTCAGGACATTGGCGCCGTCCCATTTCTTCACGTTCCAGTCGCCGACGCGGAACATCCCGGCCCGGCCGCCCTCGATGACCTGGTACATCTCGTTGAACGAATGGTTGATCGTGTCGGGTGCGACGAATTTGTAAGACGAGTAGGTCTTTAGGAATTCCTCGAGCACCTGGGCATGTTTCGGCTCGTCGATGGTGATTTGGCCCGCAGGGTCGATCAACGTGTGGCGCACGCCCGTGCCGAAGGTGAACAGATCGAGCATATGGATCAGGTCGCGCGGCTTGGCGGCCTGCAGCGCGAAGCCGAAGGTGTCGGCCTTGCCATTGCCGTCCGGATCGGCGTCGCGGAATTTCACGGCGATGCGCTTCGCATCCTCCCAGGTCTCGGGGAATTTCTCGCCGGTCTTGTCGAGCCAGCTCTTGCGCACGCCGAGAGCCATCTGCACGCGCTGGACCGGCAGGATGATCATCTTGCCCTTGTAGGTCGCGACCTTGAGATCGTCCTCGGCCAGGAAGCCCTTGTCGGTGATGCCGGCGAGTACCGGCGTCATGTCCATGACCTTGCCGGTCTGGCTCTCGACACGGATGACGCGCTCGTAATTGTTGAAGATCAGGTCCGGCGCGGTGTCGGTGTTGAGCGCGCCGATCACCCGGCCGAACCACTGGTCCGTGGGGTAGGAGAGCGAGCGCACGGTGACCCCGGGCCTGCTCTTGGCGAATTCCGCGCCGGCGGCCTGGAACCACTTGATCCCGTTATCGCCGAGATCGTGCCAGACCGTCAGCTCCTGCGCCTTCAGCGGTGCGCAGAGCAGCATGGCGGCGCAGAAAGCTCCGCTCAGAACCTTGGCCAGTCGCATGGTCGATCCTCCCCGGGGTCCATTGTTGATTATGTTACGTAAACGTTTTCGTTGACTTATCATAAGGCGAACTCGATCAAGACATCAAGGGGCCTGGAGATGGGCCTGGGCGGAGGGACGCAAGTGGCTGGCAAAGCGCGACAATCGATCCGAAGCGGGGCCGCTGTGCCAGAGCGCGGCGTCTCGATCCGCGCGGTGGCGGAGCGCGCCCAAGTCTCGATCGCGACGGTCTCGCGTGTCGTCAACGGCGTCGCCAACATGGCCTCGCCAGAGACGGTTGCGCGGGTCAGGGCGGCGATCGCCGATCTTGGCTACAGGCCGAGCAGTGCCGGACGGTCGCTACGCCAGCGCCAGAGCCGGCTGGTGGCCGTGATCGCAGCCAATCTCGGTAACCCGGCGATGACTGCGATCGCTGCCTCCGTCGAGGTTGCGCTCCGCACGCGCGGCCTCGTGCTGGCACTGTGCGACAGCCATGACCGGGCCGAGTTGCAGGATGAATATCTGCTGGAGATGCGCGCGCATCTCGTGCGGGCGACGGTGCTGCTCGGCGTTGTGAAGAGCCCTCAGCTCGACATGATGCGGGAGGCCGGCGAGCCCTTGATCTTCGTGAACCGACGCTGCCCCGGCGACGACGGCCAACCCTTCATCGGCATCGACAACCGCCAGGCCGGCCGGGATGCGGCCAGCTTCTTCCTCAGGCGCGGCGTGCGCGACATCGCGGTGATCCACGGTCATCTCGACTCCTCTGCGACGGTCGAACGCATTGGCGGCATCGCCGAATCCTTCGTCGCGGCAGGTGCGCCGCTCCCGCCCGAACGTTTCCTGACCACCGCCGGAGCGGAACATCTGGAGATCGGCTATCGGGCCGCAGGGGCGTTGCTTGAGGCGGGCACGCTGCCGGCCGGTTTCGCCTGCGCCAGCGACATGATCGCTTTTGGCGCGCATCGCCGGCTGGTCGAGGCGGGCCTCGAGGCGGGCGGCACGCCGCACCTGCTCGGTTTCGACGACAATCCCCTCAATCCCTGGATCGCGCCGTGGCTGTCATCGATCCGGATTCCGTATCCAGCCTATGGCGAGGCGCTCCTGACGATGATGGACCCAGACGCTCCGCGCGAAGTCATCTTGCGGCATGAGGTCATCGATCGATCGGTAGCCTGACTTTAGTGCTGGCGCATCGTCTCCGAGTTCGAGCGCACGCTTGTTGAGGGCTTGCGCGATCGCGATGTTCGATATAAAGATATCTTTATATCTTTTTTCGAACGATCGCGGAGATCAAGCGCTTGCGTCAGCCCACCATGCTCTCCTCGGCATCCCTGCTCGCGGGCCTGCGCGCCGCCGGCGAGGAGACGCGGCTGCGGATCGTGGCCCTGCTGGCCGAGGGCGAGCTTTCGGTCTCCGATCTCACCGACATTCTCGGCCAGTCGCAACCACGCATCTCGCGCCATCTCAAGCTTCTGGCCGAAGCCGGGCTGGTCCGGCGCTATCGCGAGGGCGCCTGGGCCTTCTTTCGGCTCGACGAGGCCGGCGCGGGCGGTGCCTTCGCCGCCTCGCTGGCGGCTTGGCTCGATCGCTCCGATCCGGTGCTGGTGGCCGATCGGGAGCGGCTCGCCGCGGTCCGGGCGGCGCGTGCGGACGCGGCGCAATCCTATTTCGCCAGCGTGGCCCGCGACTGGGACAGGCTGCGCTCGCTGCATGTCCCGGATGATGCGGTCGAGGCCGCTGTCGAGGCCGCGGTCGGCGAGGGCTCGCCCGGCGCGATGCTCGATCTCGGCACCGGCACCGGCCGGATGCTGGAACGGATCGCGCCCAAGTTCGGCCGGGCGGTCGGTGTCGATGCCAGCCATGCCATGCTGGCGGTGGCGCGGGCCAATCTGGAGAAGGCGGGGCTGTCGCGCGTCGAACTGCGCCAGGGCGATATCCATGCACTGCCCTTCGCGCGCGGCTCGTTCGATGTCGTGGTGATCCATCAGGTCCTGCATTTCCTCGAAGACCCGGGCCGGGCCCTGCGGGAGGCTGCGGCCATGCTCGCGCCCGGAGGCCGGCTGATCGTGGTCGATTTCGCGCCGCATGAGATGGAGTTCCTGCGCAGCGAGCACGCGCATCGCCGCCTCGGCTTCTCGCGTGCCCAGATCGCAGGCTGGTTCGCCGAGGCCGGGCTCGTCTGCGATCTCGCCGAGGAAGTGACGGCGGCGGACGGTGCGCCCGGACAACTCTCAGTAATGCTCTGGCGCGGCCGCGACCGCCGCCAGCAAGGTGATTTCCCGTTGCGCCAAACCCAGTTCGAGGTGGCCTGATGAACGCTTTCCGCCCCAGCCGGCATGGCTCGCGCCGTCCCCGCGTCTCCTTCGAGTTCTTTCCGCCGAAGACCCCGGAGATGGAGGTTGCGCTCTGGGAAAGCGTGCGCCGACTAGAGCCGCTGAAGCCCTCCTTCGTCTCGGTGACCTATGGCGCCGGTGGCTCGACGCGCGAGCGCACCCACAACACGGTCAAGCGCATGGTCGATGAGACCGGCCTCAAGCCGGCCGCGCACCTGACCTGCGTATCCGCCACCTGCGGCGAGGTCGACGAGGTCATTCGCTCCTACTGGACGGCGGGCGTGCGCCATATCGTTGCGCTGCGCGGCGATCCGGCTGGCGGGCTCGGCACGGCCTATGAACCGCATCCGCAGGGCTATCACCAGACCTGCGATCTGGTGGCCGGCATCCGCAAGATCGGCGATTTCGAGGTTACGGTCTCGGCCTATCCCGAGAAGCATCCTGAAGCCGCTTCGCTCGATGCCGATATCGACGCGCTGAAGAAGAAGGTCGATGCCGGCGCGACGCGCGCCATCACCCAGTTCTTCTTCGATAACGACGTCTATTTCCGCTATCTCGACAAGGTCCGCGCCCGCGGCATCGACATCCCGATCCTGCCCGGGATCGTGCCGGTGCAGAACTTCAAGCAGACCGCGAATTTCGCGACCAAGACCGGCGCGAGCGTGCCGCAATGGCTGGCCGACCGGTTCGAGGGGCTGGAAGACGACGCAGCGACGCGCCGGCTGGTGGCTGCGGCGGTCTGCGCAGAGCAGGTGCTCGACCTGATCGACCGCGGCGTTTCCGACCTGCATTTCTACACGATGAACAAGGCCGATCTGGTCTATGCGATCTGCCATCTCGTCGGCCTGAAGCCGGACAAGAGCGTGCAGCAGCAGGCGGCTGCGGAGTAAGGAGCGTCATTGCGAGCGCGGCGAAGCAATCCAGGGGCCTCGCGCACTCCCCCTGGATTGCTTCGTCGCTCCGCTGCTCGCAACGACGGAAGAGACGATACGAAACGAGTGTCATGACGAAAGCGTCCGTGATGTCAGACTACAAGCCCACACCCGTCGACGGCGCCGAGATCGAGCGCGCTTTGCGCCAGGCCGCCTCCGAACGCATCCTCGTGCTCGATGGCGCGATGGGGACGCAGATCCAGAACCTGAAGCTCTCCGAGGCCGAGTTCCGGGCCGAGCGCTTCAAGGGCTGGAACCATGACCTCAAGGGCAATAACGACCTTCTGGTGCTGACCCAGCCGGAGGCGATCCGCGACATCCATCTCGCCTATTTCAGGGCGGGCGCCGATATCGTCGAGACCAATACCTTCTCCTCGACCGCGATCGCCCAGGCCGATTACGGCATGGAAGAGCTGGTCTACGAGCTCAATGTCGAATCGGCGAGGCTGGCGCGCGAGGCGGCGATGCTCGCGCAGAAGGCCGATGGCCGGCGCCGCTTCGTCGCCGGCGCGATCGGCCCGACCAACCGCACGCTCTCTATTTCGCCCGACGTCAACAATCCCGGCTTCCGCGCCGTGAGCTTCGACCAGGTGCGCGAATCCTATGCCGAGCAGGTGCGCGGGCTGATCGATGGCGGCGCCGAGCTGATGCTGATCGAGACCATCTTCGACACGCTCAATGCCAAGGCGGCGATCGTGGCGATCGAGGAGGTCTATCGCGAGCGGGGCATCCGCCTGCCGGTGATGATCTCCGGCACGATCACCGATCTCTCCGGCCGAACCCTCTCGGGCCAGACGACCGAAGCCTTCTGGAACGCGGTGCGCCATGCCCGCCCGCTGACCGTCGGCCTCAATTGCGCGCTCGGCGCGCGCGAGATGCGGGCGCATATCAAGGACCTGTCGCGCGTCGCCGAGACGCTGATCTGCGCTTATCCGAATGCCGGCCTGCCGAACGAGTTCGGCCTCTATGACGAGCGACCGGAGGCGACCGCCGGCATGCTGGCCGAGTTCGCCGATGCCGGCCTCGTCAACATTGTCGGTGGCTGCTGCGGCACGACGCCGGGTCATATCGAGGCGATCGCGCAGGCCGTCGCCGGCAAGGCGCCGCGGGCCATTCCCTCGCCCAAGCCCTATCTCAGGCTTGCCGGGCTGGAGCCGTTCACGCTCGACGAGACGATTCCCTTCGTGAATGTCGGCGAGCGCACCAACGTCACCGGCTCGGCCAAATTCCGGAAGCTGATCACCAATGGCGATTATGCCGCGGCGCTCGATGTGGCGCGCGACCAGGTCGCCAACGGCGCGCAGGTGATCGACGTCAACATGGACGAGGGCCTGCTCGATTCCGAGAAGGCGATGACCGAGTTTCTCAACCTGATCGCCTCGGAGCCGGACATCTCGCGCGTGCCGATCATGGTCGACTCGTCGAAATTCCATGTCATCGAGGCCGGACTGAAGACGATCCAGGGCAAGCCGATCGTCAACTCGATCTCGATGAAGGAAGGCGAGGAGGCGTTCCTCGAGCATGCTCGCATCTGCCGGAACTATGGCGCGGCCGTCGTCGTCATGGCCTTCGACGAGAAGGGCCAGGCCGATACCTACGAGCGCAAGATCGAGATCTGCACGCGGGCCTACAAGCTGCTGACCGAGGTCGCGGGCTTTCCGCCGGAAGATATCATCTTCGATCCGAACATCTTCGCTGTCGCGACCGGGATCGAGGAGCACGATAATTACGGCAACGACTTCATTGAGGCGACGAAGACGATCCGCGAGACGCTACCGGGCGCACATATCTCGGGCGGTGTCTCGAACCTGTCCTTCTCGTTCCGCGGCAACGAGAAGGTCCGCGAGGCGATGCATTCGGTCTTCCTGTACCATTGCATCAAGGTCGGCATGGATATGGGCATCGTCAATGCCGGCCAGCTCGGCAGTTATGACGATCTCGATCCGGAATTGCGCGAGCTTTGTGAGGATGTGGTCCTCAACCGGCGCAAGGATTCGACCGAGCGCCTGCTCGAGGCCGCGCCGCGCTTCAAGGGCGACGGCTCGCAGGCGGTCTCGGGCAAGGATCTCGCCTGGCGAGAGGCTGATGTGCACAAGCGGCTCGAGCACGCGCTGGTCAACGGCATCACCGAGTTCATCGACCGCGATACTGAAGAGGCGCGGCTCCAGGCCGACAAGCCGCTCCATGTCATCGAGGGGCCGCTGATGGCCGGCATGAACGTGGTCGGCGACCTGTTCGGCGCCGGCAAGATGTTCCTGCCGCAGGTGGTGAAATCGGCTCGCGTGATGAAGCAGGCCGTCGCCTATCTGATGCCTTACATGGAGGAGGAGAAGCGCCTGAATGGTGGCGCCGAGCGCTCTGCCGCCGGCAAGGTGCTGATGGCGACGGTGAAGGGCGATGTCCACGATATCGGCAAGAACATCGTCGGCGTCGTGCTCCAGTGCAATAATTACGAGGTCATCGATCTCGGCGTGATGGTGCCGACGCAAAAGATCCTGGACACTGCGCGCAAGGAGAAGGTCGACATCATCGGTCTCTCCGGCCTGATCACACCCTCGCTCGACGAGATGGTGACCGTCGCCTCCGAGATGGAGCGCGAGGGCTTCGATATCCCGCTGCTGATCGGCGGGGCGACGACGAGCCGCGTCCATACCGCGGTGAAGATCCATCCGGCCTATGATCGCGGCCAGACTGTCTATGTCACCGACGCCTCGCGCGCGGTCGGCGTCGTTTCCAGCCTGCTTTCGCAGGACCAGAAGCCGGGCTATGTCGAGGGCATCAAGACCGAATACGCCAAGGTCGCCGATGCGCATCGCCGCTCGGAGGCGGACAAACAGCGCCTGCCTCTGGCCAAGGCGCGCGCCAACGCCTTCAAGCCGGACTGGGCGGGCTACAAGCCGCCGAAGCCGAGTTTCCTCGGCACGCGTGTCTTCGGTACCTACGACATTGCCGAGCTGGTGCCGTTGATCGACTGGACGCCGTTCTTCCAGACCTGGGAGCTGAAAGGCCGTTTCCCGGCCATTCTCGAAGACGAGAAGCAGGGCGAGGCGGCGCGTGCGCTCTGGGACGATGCCCAGGCCATGCTGAAGCGCGTGGTCGAGGAGCGCTGGTTCAATCCCAAGGCGGTGATCGGCTTCTGGCCGGCCAATGCGGTCGGCGACGATATCCGCCTCTATACCGGCGAGAGCCGGCAGGAGGCGCTGACGACGCTGCACGGGCTGCGCCAGCAGCTGTCGAAGCGCGACGGCAAGCCCAATATGTGCCTGTCCGACTTCGTCGCGCCCGAGGGCGGGGCGGCCGATTATGTCGGCGCCTTCGTCGTGACGGCTGGTGCGGAGGAGGAGCGCATCTCCGAGCGCTTCGCCCGCGATAACGATGATTACCGCTCGATCATGGTCAAGGCGCTGGCCGATCGCATCGCCGAAGCTTTTGCCGAGCGCATGCACCAGCGCGTGCGCACCGAGTTCTGGGGCTATGCGGCGGACGAGAATTTCTCGAACGAGGACCTGATCCGCGAGGAATACCAGGGCATCCGCCCGGCGCCGGGCTATCCCGCTCAGCCCGACCACACGGAGAAGGCGACGCTGTTCGAGCTGCTCCAGGCCGAGCGCCGCGTCGGCGTCAAGCTGACCGAGAGCTTTGCGATGTGGCCGGGTTCCTCGGTCTCGGGACTCTACTTCTCGCACCCGGACGCCTACTATTTCGGCGTCGCCAAGGTCGAGCGCGATCAGGCCGAGGATTATGCCGCGCGCAAGGGCATGGCGATTCACGAGGTCGAACGGTGGCTGTCTCCGATCCTGAACTACGACCCGGCGAGCTACCGGCTGGAAGCGGCGGAATAAGCCTGCGGGCGGCGACGCCCGCCGACCTGCCGCGCATCCACGCCATCCGGCATGGCGTGACCGAGAACATCCTTCGCGACCGGTCCAAGGTCAGCGATGCCGAGGTCGCCTGGTATATGGAGCAGGCGGTCTTCCTGGTCAGCGAGGCCGATGGCGAGATCGCAGGCTTCACCTGCGCCAACCATCAGTCCGCCCTTGTCTGGGCGCTGTTCATCGACCCTGCGCATGAGGGACGCGGGCACGGCCGGGCGTTGCTCGATGCGGCGCTGGCGCGGCTCGTCGAGAACGGGCACCGCCAGGCCTGGCTGACGACGGGCGCCGGCACGCGGGCCGAGCGCTTCTATCGCGAGCATGGCTGGCGCGACATGGGGCGGCACCTGGACGGGCAGGTGGTGTTCGTAAGGGAACTCTGACCGGCGCTGGGAACGCACCGGCAGGGACAGTGCTCACTTGCTCGGTGAGCACTGCTGTAGGATCGCGCTATTGGCCGGCCACGCTGGGAAGTCCCTGGCCTCGCCTGACGGGAGGCGGGTTCCATTTTCCCGCCAGCGCTTCCGACTTGGGTCCATAGAGGCGCATCGTCAGGTTGAAGGCTCCCTGTGGCGCCGGCAGCCAGTTCGCTTCCTTGTCCTGGCCGGGGCTTTCGCTTTGGATATAGAGGGTGAGGGAGCCGTCAGGGTTGTAGTTGAACGGCATCCAGCTGCTGACGGCGAAGCGGTTCAATGTGTTGGCGACCTGGAAGCCATCGGAATCGTAGAGCGTGACCGACCAGAATGCATTCACAGGCGGCGCCGCGCCCTTCTCGAACTGCAGCGTGTATCGGTTGGTGCCATCGAGAGGGCGGCCCGCCTCGTCGCCGAGATTGAGCGGATAGATTGCGTCCTCCGGCAAATTCGCTCCGAGACCGAGCTGAGCCACGATCGCGCGCTTGAGATAGTAATTGCCGTAGACTCCCATGGTGTCGGTGTTCATCGACCAATGGTTGGCGACGCGCGCGAGTGTCTCGACCTTCCACTCCATCAGCCTGCGTGCAGTGTCGGGCGCGGCTTCTAGAGCCTTTTTGACTACCGGCGGGGCCTTGTCGAAGTCAAAATCCTTGCCGCGCTCGATGCCGAGGCGCTTCATCTGCGCGATGATCGGCTCATCGGTGAGATGTGACGGATTCTGCTTGAGGAGCTCGGCTGCATAGGCGAAGTATTTCGCCGGGGGCATGGTATCGACCTGGACCTTCGGCGCGGTCTTCATGTCGACGCTCGGATCGATCTTCACCTCGACCGGCTTCGGCGTCTTGCCCCAGTCCGAGAGCATTGCGAGCTTGTAGCCGGCCTGGATCTTGTGAACGGCGTCATAATCGGGCGGGCCATCCGTCTTCGTGCGGCCGATGATCCAGACAAAAGGTGTCGGGGCGGTGATGCGCTCCAGCCCATCGGGCACCGCGCCGGTCCAGCCTTGCGGAGCAACCAGGAAACTGCGCGCCTGCGTGCCGGTCGTGCGCCATCCCGGCGAGGCAAAGACATCCGTCCACATATCGAGCATCGGCAGCAGGTAGTAGCGTCCGCCGGTGTCGGGAACCGAGACAACGACCGGCTCCTTCGTCATGTCCAGCCATGCGACCGAATACAGAGTGTCGAAGTTCGGGCGGACCACGTCCCTGAAATTGGCCGGAGGAAATGCCGGCACGTTCACGAAGGTGTTCATCGGGCCGCGCCCGAGGGCTTTTCCCGGCTCGATATTGGTCGCCTGTCGCCGCGTGATGTCCATCGTCACGAGCGGGTAGAAGTAGATATACGCGTCGGCGGCGATTGACCGGGCCTCGTCCTCGGAGATCGCTGGCGGTGTCTGAGCTGCTGCGCCTTGCGCTGCGAAAAAGCCTAAAAACAGAGAGAACGAGAGTAAAAGCGAGCTTTTATTCATCCTAACCCCCAAATTTCGCAAAGGCATTTCTGTGGTCGTCGCTCCGTCCAGAGAATTTTCGCGGTTCCCGGAATCGCGAAAATACTCTAACCTTTTGTTCTGACGCATTTTCTTTACGCGAACCGGTATCCACTTCGCTCGAAAATGCTCTAGTCGCCCGGAAACGCAATGCGGCCGGGGGCAGGCTCCGCCAAGAGAGCCGAGCACACCATTACGAGCACACCATTATATGACACGAGAACTCGCCGTATACTGAAATCGCTCGACGAAAGCTTGTTGCGAATAGTGCTGACTGCGCGGGTCGGCTGATCTGCCCAGGCACGCGTCGCTCACGCATCGGGGCGATTTCAATCGGCCTCGGCCTGCTTCAGTTGCCCGGCTTGATCGCTACGCTTCGGGCCACGACTTCGATTGCCGGCTTCAGGGCTGCGAAAGCATCCCTCTCGATGGTGACGGACATGCCGATCATCCGGCCACTCCTCGCAATCGCCTGATAGCGCGGGGCCGGTGAACAACCGGCCGGCCGACCCAGCGCAAGCGATCGAGGTCATTCCTAGGGGACGGGCGGGCTACCGGCCCATCCCCTTTGATCTGCCAGCATTCGGTGAGTTTATGGCTCCAGACGAGCCTCCTGCGAACGACCGCTAACGACCGATACCGTTGAAAAAGTCGGCCTGCGAGCGAGGCGATCACGGGCGGCGATTTGCCGGCGAGCGTCTTCGCCCGTCACGCGGCCCTGATTT